>OZ244621.1:1140000-4459497 GCA_965218425.1 uncultured Binatia bacterium (SeqCode) | reverse complement strand
TTCGGCAAAAGTCTCTTACAATGCCCAGTAATTCTTGTACGAATTCTTGGCTCTCCATTACAAATCTCCCGTTATTCGACACTGTGACAAGAGTTCTCTCCCTATCACACGAGAAAAAGGTGTCAAGGTTGCGGTTGAAAAAGCCAAATCAGAATTCATCCAGGGTTCCGAAACTTTCTGATGGCTGGCCCCCGTTGCAAACCGGGTGCTCCCCGGTGAACGCGGGTAATCGGGAGTGAGGTTGGCCGACCTAAATGAAAATTTTACCGAGTTAGATTGCTAAAAGATAATTCTAGCCGGTTCAGGGAAGCGTGATCTTGCACCGAAGGAACCCGTAGAGGGTTCCCTGATGGTAGGTTATCCTAGCCGACCAGCTTCCCGTTGGATTTGATATACTGCGCAGTGCGGTACGCAAGGGCACTCACTGTGGGCGTGGCGGCATAGCCAGTCATGGTGGGAAACACCGCAGAGCCCACCACAAAGAGATTTTCCACGTCGTGAGTCTGGCAGTAGCCATTGACCACCGACTTTTTCGGATCATCGCCCATGCGTGTTCCGCCGGCCCAACGGCTGCCACGGTTACTTGGTTTTGTCCAAACATGGCTCGCGCCTGCCTCCCGCATGATTCCTTCCGACTTTTCACCGATGTAGCGCCACACGCGGTGCTCGTTGTGGTGGAAGTCGAAGGTAACACGGGGCAGTGGAACTCCCCAGGCGTCTTTTCGCACCGGGTCCAGGTCCACAAAGTTGTCCTTATGGGCGAGGGTCTCGGGGTGTATGCTTACATCGAAGCCCCGGGTGTAGTAGCGAGCGAGATTTTCTTTGTACTTTTCCCCCCAACGGGGCCAACCCGGTGGAATGACATCGCATCGCTCGATGGGTGCACCGCCGCCACTGGTTCCGATTGTGCCTCCGCGGATAAATCCCAGGCCGGCATGGTCGAAGTTATTGCCGTTGAAGTCATCCAATCGCATGCCGCCGTTGGGGCCAATAAATCCGTTGATAATGGTATCGTCAAATAGACCCGTGGTACGGACATCCCCATGGGCCATAATACAACGGCCCAACATCCCGCTGGAATTAGCGAGGCCCTTTTTCCCCTCTCCCGAGAGCAGCAGTAACCGGATGTTTTCGTAGAGAAAGCCTGCCAGGATAATCACCTTGGCGGATTGTTCCACCACTTTACCGTCTGGGTCGAAATAGGAAACGCTATTGGCCCGTCCATTGGGGCCGGAGTTGACCCGAAAGACCTTGCATCGTGTGCGCAGGTCCAGGTTCCCTGTTTCCAGCGCAGCCGGGATCACGGTGAAAGGCGAGGAAGTCTTGGCATGCACATGGCAGCCGTAGTTGTTGCAATGACCGCAATAAACGCACCCTTGGCGCTCGGGTATACGTTGATCGTATGGCGCTGGAGGTTTGTAGGGCTGCGACAGGATGCCCTGGGGGGTCTGGTAGGCATGGTATCCGAGACGCTTGCAGGCGTCGCCGAATAGTTGCGTACGGGTACTCGGACGCAATGGAGGCAAGGGGTAGCCTTTTTTGCGAGGGCCTTCGAAAGGATTGGCGCCGGAATTACCCGAAACACCCATTTCCCACTCAAAACGTTCATAATAGGGCTCAAGGTCGTCGTAGGTGATGGGCCAATCGGCGATATTGTAACCTTTCAGGTCAGCGCCGGCTCGTTTGGCAACCCCTCCGCGTACGTCGTTGCTATAGACTTTGAAGTCGTCCGGCATAAATCGTGTTGCACTACCTGTCCAGATCATCAGTCCGCCACCAACACTGTTACTCGGAGAGGTGGTGTATTGGAGCCTTGTCTTGGCGCCACGCTCAGGCCGGATGCTGATGGGTTCGTGCTTGACCTTTTCCTCGAGTTGTCGTCTGGCAATGGCACGTATGGAGTCCTTGTAAGCGTAGTCCTCGAACTCGAGAAGCGGGCCCCGCTCGAGCCCTGCCACTTTCAGTCCGGCGGACGCGAGCTCCTTTGCCATGATGCCGCCCACCGCACCCATGCCCACGATGCAAACGTCAACGGGATTTGGCATGCCACTCCTCCTCGGTTGAAAAGGGCCGGTCCACTGCCACTGGCTCAACATCCACGCGCTGGTTGATGTACTGATGGGAATAACCAAATTGATGACCGGGGAAGCCCACCAGTCGCCAGCCTACCATATCACGGTTCCCCCCGTATGCAGGCTCGCCGAGGACACCCTCCATGGTGTGGTCCCGAAGCATCTCAAAGAAGTCAGTGGCTTGTTTGAAGTCGGGGACCTGGTCCGCCTCGAAATCCGCAAGCACTAAGTCCCGGTCAGTTACGGCTATGCGTAGGAAGCCAACGCCGAATCGGCGTTTTGCGTGGCGATTCAAGGCGCGGCACCCGCTCCGGTAAAGGGAGGCGAGCTCCGGGAACGCTTCACCGAGCAACCGTTGGATGTAATTAATTACTCCGGCTTCGGTGGCACCAGGAGTTTCAGTGGTGGGAAAAATTCGCGCAGCGGCCGCTTCCACTACGGCCGCGTGCATTTTGATCAATACTGGACTCGTATCTCGGTTGTCGCTCATAATGGCGCGCAGGATATGCGAAAACGAGGGGGCTGTCAATCGGCCGCTAGGGTTAGATTATTTGATGGCTTGACAGGTCGGCTGCCGCCGGTATTTTTTACTTTTTGAGAGGTGCATCTTTTTATCTGCCTTTCTTTTTCTTGGCGTCAAAATACCCCCACAACAAATTTCGCGAGACCCAACCTTCGTCTCCTTCGTCGGTTTGCACCTTGACCCAATCGCCCTGTTTGGCCAGAATTCGAAAAGCCACACCCTTGTCGGCGGTCAGTATGATGGGGTGACGGGTGCCGGGACCCTGTCGGACATTGGCCCTGGGCACCTTTACTGCGGCAGCAGGCTCCTTGTCCGTCAGCGGACCATAGATCCAATCCTCGAACCCTTCAAAGTCCCTCACCTTCAGCCAAGAACCTTTCCGACTGATTACCCGGTAGGGATAATTCTCCGGGACCTTTCCTACTTTATCGAATTTTTTTCCAGGTCCGGATCGGATATTAGCGGTTTTCACCTTGACTCGCACCATATCCGCCGCCCAGGATAGTCCTTCCAACGAGACCAAACAGATGAGAGTGCTTGCTATAAAAACCGCGATCAGGCGACCGTGGCTCAATGAAGCTAGAGTGCGATTTGGGTAAGTTCTATGTTGTCGGTTCATATGGTCAAATCCTTGAGAGATCATAACATTAATTTTCATTCTGCAGTAAGAATATATTGTTGTGTTTGGTTCCCTGCCAACCTCATCCGTCTATATGAATTGTTCGATAAAAATCCCATTTTCTCAAGTCCAACCACACACTTGCATAGAATATTTACATCTATTCCGTGCCCCATGCCACCTGTGCTTCCATGGGGTTTGAAATGGTTCCTTGTATGGCGACTTCACATCTCCCGTGGAGACCTTTCTTACGGTCCCACCACTCGTTTTCATAACCGTTAAGCCATTGTTCCAGAGTTTTTTGAAGAAATCCCAGCCAAACTTACTGGAAAGGGCCTCTACTGTATCGAGAGTTGACCACGAGTAGTTGGGAGCTGGTATTGCAATTTGGCCCTTCCATTTATTGTCGAGGAGGTTCATCCAGTCTTTAGGTGACTGGTCGGGACTGACCATTTTCGTGTTATAGGTGATGCCCATGTTCAGGATTCTACCTACGGTGAAGAAACCGTCAGGATCTTTGTAGATGGATGGAATCACAGATGCGTTGGGCGAGGTATACTTCAAAAGCAACCCTTGTTCCTTTAGGTCGATAAAATACGCGGGGTCGGCCGCCCATATCAGGTTGGCCTTAACTCTCCCGGTAGATTTAAGGTCGGATTTTACTTTGACGATGATCTTGTTGGTTCCAGATCGGTAACCCCGGAAGTTAATATCTGGATTGAGCTGGTCAATTTGCTTTATAATCGGTAGGATCACGCTGTTGGGTACTGACGTGTAGATGGTCGACGGCGTTTCTCCATAGGCTGTTGCCGGTAGCAGCAGCAAAAACATAATGGTGGATCCAAGGGCGTACTTCCCAGTTCCCATGCCTCTCCTTCCCACCAACGATTCTCCCTTCAATACGATAACATCGAGGCTTAGACGCCCGATACTGCTCTTGATCTGCTTGTGAACAGCTGGCTCTCTGAGGTCAAGCTCGTAGCCTCCTCCAATGGACCCCCATAGACATGGCGGTGACCTTATAATATAGTGCCCCTGCTAACGGGGTGATCCGTAATTTAACTCATCCAGGGAGGAACCTGACGATTGGGTAGTGGCAAAGCGCTTCATGTTGCAACTCATTCCGGCTGGTACCGCTTTGAAAACAACGGTGGCGTTTATAAGGAGACCGGCAGGGCGCTTACCTACTGGACTTTAAGCTGCCTTGCCGTGGATCCAGAAGATCCTCAGACCGTCTATGCGGGCACTGATCACTCGGGCCTGTTTTTCTCACCTGACGGTGGTGTCTCGTGGTTGCGAGCAAACCCCGGCATACCCCATCTGAACTTGTTTTCATTACTTGCCTTACCTGGATCACTCCTGGTGGGAACACGGCCGGCAGCCGTGTACCGTGGCATTCCAGGTGGCGACTGGCTGGAACTAGAGGGGGTGCGGACTGAGAGTGCCGGTGGAGTGTTTCCCCCTAACCCAGAACTCAGCCCACGGGTCCGCGCCTTGGCTGAAGATCCAGGTTCGCCCTCTCGCATATATGCCGGGATAGAAGTCGGTGGGTTGCTGGTAAGCGACGATGGGGGCGAGGCATGGCAACCTGCAAACGACGGTCTCACCGATCCCGACGTGCACCAGATCTGCCATTGCGGTTACAACCCGGAATTGGTTCTTGCGGCCTGCGGTGAGGGAGTTTTTCGTAGCGTCGACCGTGCTTCCCACTGGGCAGAGGTTACGCCACAGGGGTCAAGGACCTATGGAACTACCATTGCTGAGGCGGCTGGCGGGATGATGTATCTGGGAATTTCTTTGGGCCGGCCCAACACCTGGCTCGGAACAGGAAGAGCCAACTCTGCAATTATTCGAAGCCGTGAAGGGGGTCTTGACTGGGAAGTGGTAGCGGAAGGCCTCCGTGGTGGTATCATGGACACGACACCCGACCCAGACAGTGACGGAATTATCGCCGCAACCTCAGAGGGCGAGCTACTTGCCATTGAGGGGTCTGAATGTCGAACCCTTATAAGCGGCCTTCCCTGTATTTCCGCTGTCGTATTTGGTGGCTGACCGTCGCTAGATGTTAAAGACCCTATCTGCGGGCATAAATTTGCATCCCACCGTTCCGGTCGAAGCCAATGACGTTGTATGGCTGAGGGTTGGGACCCTCCATTCCGGGCGAGCCTATGGGCATGCCCGGTACGCCCAAGCCGGTGAGGGATGTACTCTCGTTTAATAGTTTCATTATGAGATCGGCAGGGACATGACCTTCGATGACATATGTGCCAATGAGTGCGGTGTGGCACGAATATAAGGCGGGGGGAACGCCATGCTTTACCTTCACCGTTTGAAGTTGAGACTGCGATAGCTCTTTGATCGTAACACGAAAACCATTCTCTTCCAGGTGACCCACCCAGCTGGAACAACAACCTCAACCCGGGCTTCTGTAGACCGTAATCTGCGGTCCAGCGGGGAGATTGGGCTGGGAGTATAGAACGGTAGCAGCAACCACAACTCCTATGGCGATGCTCATCAGTGAGAGCAATCGCAACCTTTTGATATTCATTTTCTTCATTTTCCTCTAGCTAGTTCTCACTGAAAAACTACCGTTTGTAGATGACTCTATGGCCCTGACACTCACATCAGGCATTTCATTGCCGAGAAGGTGCGGTCCTTACCACCATCTTTTACCTCCTGCTGCCACAGATTGTATGCAAAAATGACCCATCCCGTCCAGATCGCCGTGCCTGGAGCTCCCCTAGCCAGTACTCGACCCAGAGAAAACTTGCCTTTGAGCATACCGATCCCCGCTTCTATCCCGCAGCCGACCCCTTGCATTGCCCTAAACCACTGTTTCCCCTCATGGCGGCTTTCCCTCATACTCAAGCCACCAACCTCCGGGATACCTACCCTCGCTATACCGGCCTTGCCCAACTTCCCGACGTTATCGGCGCCTTAGTATCCTCGGTCCGCTGCCACCTCCTTAGGCTTGACCCCCAGACGCTTTTCACTTTGGCTCACCACACAAAGCAGTTGAGTGCTGTCGTTAGGATTACCACCATGGACCTCATCGTGAACGATGACTCCACAACTGTCGTGCACCAGTTGCAACGTGCGCCCGAACTCCACGGGCCTGTTGAGCTTGCCCTTGCAGGTGGCTCGTGCCTCGGCATCGTGGAACGAAACGATCCTATCGGGTATCGACTTCTTGCCCTGAAGCTTGTGCTCGGTCTGGCTCACAATCCTCTCGGCCACCTCAATTTGTTCCAAATACTTCTCCTTGTCCTTACTTGGCTCCGACACCGTAGCACAAAGTCGTTCAAAGACCTTGCCGCTCTCGTGTACCGTATGCTTGGCCAGCTTGCCCCATGCTTAACAATCTTCCCTCCCTTTTCCTTGCCCCCCTTGGGCTTCTCCCTTCCAGCCCCACTACAAGCAAACAGGGCTCGCTTGGTGCCACGTACATGCTGCCGTGCGGGTAAGCGTGTTGACCGCCCGGTCAACAACACCGACATCGTTGGGATAACTGATGTGAACTTGCAGCGTGGCCGAGTCGATACGAATGCGCCGGGCCTTGATCGATCGGCTCTTAACCAACGATCTGACCAGCTCCTGATTGAGCTTGGCCACCCGCTGTCGGCCAAATCCGTGGTTGAGCTTGATCAAGGTGGTGGCCTCCGCTACGGCATCCATGAGCGACCAATGGCAGAAATAACGCCACGGAACTCTCTCTCACTCACTTCCCTCTCAACCTCTTCGTAGCTCAAACCCCAGCGAAACTTCAGATACATCATTCGAAGGTAAATCCCTACAGGAGTGCCACGACGACCCGGCTCTCATGGAAAACCTTCTCGAAAGGCTTAAGCAATCGGGGATTATTCAAAAGCTTCTCAGCCTTGTTAACCTCCTCATCCAGTGCATAAAGAGAGGGGTGGATAAAGCCGTCGCCAGAACTGAACTGCTGAGATATGGGTGTACGCATGGTCTTATTTGTACCACGAGTCGCTAGAGATGACCCAGAAAAAATGACTTTTTCAGTGAGAATTAGTTAAGATGATTGTCAAGGGAGTTTTTGTCCGAAGAAGGGTACGTGCAGGCTAATATGCTCTTTCACAAGGAACTGCCCCTTGGGACCCACCCCGTGGATGTGGACCAACTTTGCGCCGTAATGGCCGGCAAGACCGACCATCACGACCGATAGCAGCAATAGAACCGTGGTAGAAGCCTGCAAGCTGAACCGCGAAAAGCGACGTGTGCAAGTCAACGTCCCTAATGGCACAGCAATTGCCATGAGATATAGAGTTAGGCTGGCAAAGAGGTCATGGCTCCACAACGCGTTTTGTGAGGCGGCAGTCAATCCAACTGTGTGAGGGTGGAAAACGTAACCGGCCAATAAGGCCCCTAGAAAGCCAAAAAAAGCCAAAACTATACCGGATCGTCTCAGGATCATTTGCCGGCGCAGCATTCCCAATAAGTAAAAGGGAAAAGCAGCAACGGTAAGTACAATGGGGAAATGTACGATCAAGGGATGAAAAGTGGGAAAACCCTCCCTTGCTAAGTTTTCTTCCGTATGCCCTAGTTCTTTTTGGTCGACTACCTTAAGTTTCGTTGACGGTTGGTTCTCTTGATTATGTGTACCATCGCTTGGGTGAAGGACGGAGGCGGAGAGAAAAAAAGCAAAGATCAAGACAAAGAACGGAGTGCTGAGCATAGTGCTTAAAATTTCTCCGACCAGGGTCGCAGCTCGATGTAGGATGCCCAGGTGCTACGGTGTTGGCGGTGAAGGTGAAGATAGGTTTGAGCGATGGAATCCGGCTGGAGCATCCCGTCCGGGCCGCGTGCTTTGATCCGCTCTTGATCGCCGGCAGGATTGTAGATTCCGCCGTCGATTACAACTTGTGCCACATGGATATTCTTCGGCTGGAGTTCACGTGCCATGCTCTGTACCAGGCCGCTGAGACCAAACTTACCCATGGCATACATGGAAGAATTGGCAAAGCCCTTGATGCCTGCAGAGGCACCGGTATAGAGGATGGTTCCCCTCCCCGCTGGGATCATTCGTTTGGCTGCCTCCCGGCCGATCAAAAATCCCCCGTAACAAGTTACTAAAATGGCCTTTTGTACCTCGTCAGGATCAAGTTCCGTAATGGGCCCTCGGACTCTACGGCTCGCGTTGTAAACCACAAGGTTGGGTTCTCCGAGATCCTTGGTCACAGATCCAAACAAGCTCTCCACATCCTTAGGAACAATTGCATCACAAGGATAGGCTCGGCCACCGATCTCCTTGATCAGGCCGTCCAATTTGCCGGGATTGCGGGCCGCCACGGCCACCTTCATCCCTTCTTTGCTGAACAGTCTGGCAAGTGAGGCGCTGAGTCCCAGACCGGTTCCGACAACTAGTGCGATTTCTTGGTTGGCCATATTAATCCTCCCAGGGATAACGATCCATTTTCTATTAGTTCAACTAAGGTTGGAATACAAAGAATGCCTTAGCGGCAGTTCTCGTACTGGTCGTCACCTCAAATTACGCAGAAATCCGGCTGGAACTCATCGAGTGCTTTCCGAGCCAGGCGAAAGCGGTCAATCATTGCCTGGCGATGCTCAATGGAAGGGGCCTCTCCTTCACCGTCCCCCCACTGTTGACGCATGCCGTCTGGCCAATTATCAAGGGACCGCATCCGTTCAGGAAGGGCCGGGTCTGCCAGAAGTAACTTGATGCGATCGGTCATGTTCCCCTGTACGGAGAGGGCCGGATAATGAGTGATGCCAAGCCCAAATATCTGTCCCATTGGTTCCTCCTAGACTAATGTTACACAGCAACCTTGTCCTAGAGATCTATGCGGTCCGCACCAAGGGAGCCGAGTTTGGTCCCGTAAGACAAACGATGAAGTTATATTGCGGATCCCAAATAGTGCATTAAAAATCTCCAAATGGGGCATCATTGAGAACCATGATTAACAGCCTCCTCGCCTTTTGGCAAGATATCTGAGCCAGCCGTCACCCACGTTGCTGCGAGCTATCATCAAAGAGTGTGGAAATAGGAGACAGGTAGGCGTACCCATTGGTAAATTCCAAACGAAAAGCTGCCTGGAGCAACAGGCAGAGAAAGGATACGCCGGTGATAGGAAAGCACAGCGGGCTGGTAGAGTCAAAGGGAGTTTTTTACGAATGCATGGAGGCATTTGCCCGGGAGAAGATTGGGGAGAAAGGGTACAGGATGTGGTGGAGCAGGAAGGAGTGGAGCGGTTGGGGAGGAACAAGAGCGAGGGGAAAGCAAGTGAAGTGGGACAGCCTGGGAATCGCAACGGCTACGGTAAGCCGCGCCGGTTCACGTTGAGCATGGGGAGCGTAGAGGTAAGAGGGGCTGGGGTAAGGAATGTGCAGGAGAGATTTAGCTTCCAGGTATTGCCGTTATTTAAGCGGCAGAGCCGCCAGGTCAGGGAGTTATTGCCGGAGCTTTATTGGCACGGTGTGGGCAGTGGGGATTTTGAGCTGGGGCTGAGGGGGCTAGTGGGAGCAGGGGCACCGCTATCGGCGTTTTGGCTTTTACGGTTCAAGGAGAAGTGGGAGGCGGACTACGAGCAGTGGGAGGCACAGGGTATGGAGGAAGAGGAGGCAGCATATCTTTGGGCAGATGGGATTGATGTAAAGGCTGGGATAGGCAAGGAGAAGGCGGCGCTAGTATTGGTAGTGATGGGGGCGATGAGGGATGGGAGCAAGAGGTTGTTAGCATTGGAAGTGGGCTAGCGGGAGAGCAAGCAATGGTGGGCAGAGGTACTCAGGGGAGTGAAGGGGCGGGGGCTTAAGAGTGCGCGTTTTATTGTTGGGGAGGGGCATCTGGGGTTGTGGGGGGGTGCAGGAGAGATTTTTCCTGAAGCTGGGGAGCAGATCTGCTCGAATCACAAGATTCTCAACGGGGTGGATGCTGTGAGTAAAAAGGATCAGGCCAAGGCCAAGGGTTATCTCAAAGCCATGATGTATGCGGACTGACCTGCTCCCCTTTTTGTCCTCACGTATAAGTTAGCCGTGTTTCGTTATGGTCCGATCCGGACCGGATTGCAAACTCCATCGGTGTGAGTCCGTCGAGGCTCGTGTGTGGTCTCTTGGCGTTGTAGTCGGCTCTCCAGTCTTCGATGATCTCGCGGGCATGGCGGTAGCTGGTGAACAGGTGTTCGTTGAGGCATTCGTCACGCAGAGGCCCGATGAAGCTCTCGACTAGCCCGTTCTGCATAGGCTTGCCTGGAGCGATGTAGTGCCACTCTACCCGGCGACCCTGCTGCCATCGCAGCATCACGTTGGAGGTGAACTCGGTGCCGTTGTCGGAAACCACCAACAAGGGATAACCACGCTGTTGAGCGATGTTGTCCAGCTCTGTGGCGACCCGCTCGCCGGTGATGGAGTTGCTGAGGACGGTGGCCAGGCACTCCCGTGTGAAGTCGTCGATCACGCAGAAAAGGCGCAAGCGCTGGCTGTCGCTCAGGGCGTCGGATGCGAAGTCCACCGACCAGCGCTGATTGGCCCCCTGCGGGATCGTCATCGGCACCCGGCTCCCAACAGCCCGCTTGCGGCCGCCTCGTTTGCGCACCGTCAACTTCTCCTCCTTGTAGAGCCGGTACAGCTTCTTGCGGTTCACCACCACGCCCTCCCGCAAAAGCAACAGGTGCACACGCCGATACCCAAACCGACGACGTTCCGCCACCAACTCCCGCAGCCTTTACCGTAACTCCCCGTCATCGGGTCTCATCGACCGATACCGCTACACCCGCGGCTCCATGCCCACCAGAGCGCAAGCCCGCCGCTGCCAGTGCCCTCTTTCCTTCATCGCCCGGTCCACCGCTCCTCTCCTGGTCCTGGGCGTCAGAAGTTTTTTCCCACCATCTCCTTAAGCGTCGATACGTCCAGCATCGCTTCCGCCAATAGACGCTTCAGCTTGGCGTTCTGCGCCTCAAGGTTCCCAAGCCGTTTCGCTTCCGACACCTCCAACCCACCATACTTCGAACGCCACTTGTACAACGTCGCGTCGCTGATGCCGTACTTGCGACACAACTCCGCCACCCCACGCCCAGCCTGGTGCTCCTTCAGTATCCCGATGATCTGTTGTTCGCTGAATCGGCTCTTGCGCATGTGTCCTCTCCTCCTGGGTCAATCACTAACCTCGAGGTGAGGACATTCAAGGGGGCAGGTCACTTCCTTACTCTTTTGCAAATAATGGATATTCTAAAGTTTGTAGTTCGAGCTTGACGGAACTTCGGTTTTGACTATAGTGAATGGAATAACCACAATAAAGCTAGCTTTGCCCACACAAAGTAATGGAAATTTCCTCAAATAATAGAGCTCTGGACAAAATATATAAGCGTCGGCACCGCTATGAGATCCCTGATTGGCAACGCGAAGAAGTCTGGGATACTGCTAAAAAACAAAAACTCATAGACAGTATATTAAGAGGGTGGAAATTACCAAAATTTTATTTCTTGAAAACATCTGATAATCCAGAAGAATTCGAAGTTGTTGATGGTCAGCAGCGTCTTGCAACGATTTTAGAATTTTTTAATAACGCTCTTTCGTTGTCTGCGGAATCTTCAAAGAACTTTAAAGCGCAGTATTATCGTGATTTGGCTCCTGACGTATCCGACTGACCTTGCCCCCTAAAACGAGTCCAGGTGAAATGTTAGGGATTTTGATTTTAGGAAGGAGGCAAGGATGGCAAGAAAGCGATTTACGGCCGAGTAGATTATCCTCAAGCTGCGTGAGGCGGAGGTGAGCTTGGCCCAAGGGAAGGCGGTGGGCCAGGTGTGCAAGCAGGTGGGGGTAACCGTGCAGACCTACTACCGGTGGAGGAAGGAATATGGAGGCCTGAAGATGGATCAGGCCAAGAGGCTCAAGGCCTTGGACAAGGAGAATGCGCGGTTGAAGAAGCTGGTGGCGGATCTATCGCTGGACAACCAGATCCTGAAGGAAGTGTCCTCGGGAAACTTCTAGGCCCGGCGAAGAGGAGACGAGCGGTGATATGGGCCAGAGAAAGATTGGGACCTGATCGAGTCTGCGAACGCCGGGCTTGCCAAGTGTTGGGACAGCCGCGATCGACGCAACGAAGAGTCCGAGAGATCCCGGAAGAGGAAGCAAGACTAGTGGCTCGGATGATGGAGCTGGCCAGCGAATACGGGCGATACGGCTACCGGAGGATTACGGCCATGCTGCGTGGGGAGGGGTGGAAGGTCAACCACAAGCGAGTGGAGAGGCTCTGGAGGCAGGAAGGGCTGAAAGTCCTCAGCCGTCAGCCTAAGCGAGGGAGGCTCCGGTTGACTGATGGCTCCTGCATTCGCCTGAGACCGGCGCATCGAAACCATGTGTGGAGTTATGACTTCGTGCACGAGCGAACCGAAGACGGTCGGGCCTTTCGGCTGTTGAGCATCCTGGATGAATACACCCGGGAGTGCTTGGCGATTGATGTGGCCAGACGGATGAATCACCGGGATGTGCTGGAACGGTTAGCGGAGCTATTCGTGGAACGGGGCGTGCCGCAGTCCCTTCGGTCCGACAATGGCCCCGAGTTTACGGCTCAGGCTATCCGGGACTGGCTCAAGGCCATTGGTGTCAGGACACTCTACATCGAGCCTGGCAGTCCTTGGGAGAATGGCTACGTGGAGAGTTTTAAACGGAAAACTCAGGGATGAGCTGCTCAACCGGGAGGTGTTTGAAACCCTGAGGGAAGCTCAGGTGCTGATCGAAAGATGGAGAAGAGAGTATAACCAGCGGCGGCCTCACAGCGCCCTGGGCTATCGTTCTCCGGCACCGGAGGCCTTTCTGCCCAGAGCGCAGGCTGGGAATTCATCCCCATGGGCTGGACTCCAGATAATTCCGGCTCTAACTTAAAGGGTGGTACCACTCCTGGGGGCAGGTCACACATAAAAATGGTATAGACCTGTTCAAATTAACCAATAAAACGTCGGCAGGTTTAAGAAATCTTAGAAAACCCGTAAAAGATTATGCTACTTACAAAACATTTATTGATGATCTATATTTCGTATTTTGGGAGGGATCCGGAAATCGTCTAAAGAATGAGCCGACTGTGTTTAAGGATATTCGAAATCTTCGCACTGATTTAGAGCATGATGTTGATCACGGGAAGCCGGGAAAAATTAGCAAGAGGAGGAAGGAGATAGGTAGGACGTTTAAAAAATATTCAGGGTCTCCAACCCCTTCCACATTCGAGCCAGAACATTTTCCTGCGATGCAGGTAAATATACTTGGTGAGCTTGAATCCGCTCTTCAAGATTTATTGAAATCTATTTAATAAGCCTTTGCGAAATCGTCCCCGCCGTAGGACCGCAGTACAATCCTTAAGCACAGAAAAAAAGCGCCGTGTAGGGCGCTTTTAGTGTGTGGGAATGGTCGACGAAAAGCCAAGAGTGTGCTGCTTGCCTAGAGTTGATATGGCAAACTCGGCGTACGAAAGAAATGAATTGTAGAGTTTATTATCCGAGGGTTGTTTCGTCCTGTTTTTATTACTATCTGCCATCACTTTTGGCCCGGATGAGGACTTTTAATGAAGCATCGAGTCCGCATGTCCGTTTCCCCTGGGGTCCGGACTGTTGGCTATTCTTGGAGCGTTTCTCTGCTTCCTTGATCGCCCTCTACTAGCCCACCTACGGATCAGATTCTCAACTATCCCGTAGCCGAAGAAAAAGGCGAAAATGCAGGCAAACAGGAAGGTCCACCAGAAGATTGTTTCTGCCATGATTCGACCTCTTGGGTTTGTTAGTGACTTTTAATCCTTAAGTGCGTCTTTTTCAATCCTGAAATTTGGAGGCGGAACGCCAAATCTCCTTTGACCTGCCCCCAGGAGTGGTACCACCCTTTAAGTTAGAGCCGGAATTATCTGGAGTCCAGCCCATGGGGATGAATTCCCAGCCTGCGCTCTGGGCAGAAAGGCCTCCGGTGCCGGAGAACGATAGCCCAGGGCGCTGTGAGGCCGCCGCTGGTTATACTCTCTTCTCCATCTTTCGATCAGCACCTGAGCTTCCCTCAGGGTTTCAAACACCTCCCGGTTGAGCAGCTCATCCCTGAGTTTTCCGTTAAAACTCTCCACGTAGCCATTCTCCCAAGGACTGCCAGGCTCGATGTAGAGTGTCCTGACACCAATGGCCTTGAGCCAGTCCCGGATAGCCTGAGCCGTAAACTCGGGGCCATTGTCGGACCGAAGGGACTGCGGCACGCCCCGTTCCACGAATAGCTCCGCTAACCGTTCCAGCACATCCCGGTGATTCATCCGTCTGGCCACATCAATCGCCAAGCACTCCCGGGTGTATTCATCCAGGATGCTCAACAGCCGAAAGGCCCGACCGTCTTCGGTTCGCTCGTGCACGAAGTCATAACTCCACACATGGTTTCGATGCGCCGGTCTCAGGCGAATGCAGGAGCCATCAGTCAACCGGAGCCTCCCTCGCTTAGGCTGACGGCTGAGGACTTTCAGCCCTTCCTGCCTCCAGAGCCTCTCCACTCGCTTGTGGTTGACCTTCCACCCCTCCCCACGCAGCATGGCCGTAATCCTCCGGTAGCCGTATCGCCCGTATTCGCTGGCCAGCTCCATCATCCGAGCCACTAGTCTTGCTTCCTCTTCCGGGATCTCTCGGACTCTTCGTTGCGTCGATCGCGGCTGTCCCAACACTTGGCAAGCCCGGCGTTCGGAGACTCGATCAGGTCCCAATCTTTCTCTGGCCCATATCACCGCTCGTCTCCTCTTCGCCGGGCCTAGAAGTTTCCCGAGGACACTTCCTTCAGGATCTGGTTGTCCAGCGATAGATCCGCCACCAGCTTCTTCAACCGCGCATTCTCCTTGTCCAAGGCCTTGAGCCTCTTGGCCTGATCCATCTTCAGGCCTCCATATTCCTTCCTCCACCGGTAGTAGGTCTGCACGGTTACCCCCACCTGCTTGCACACCTGGCCCACCGCCTTCCCTTGGGCCAAGCTCACCTCCGCCTCACGCAGCTTGAGGATAATCTGCTCGGCCGTAAATCGCTTTCTTGCCATCCTTGCCTCCTTCCTAAAATCAAAATCCCTAACATTTCACCTGGACTCGTTTTAGGGGGCAAGGTCACCTTGACCTTGAGTCGTTGAATCCTTTATATTTAACCCTCATTTAAACAGGATTCTAAAACATCCAGGCGGCTGAGGAGCTTGGTACATCTGGATAACCGCTCAGCAACTACCGAGTGTACCCCGGTAAAAAAAATCTAGAAAGGATAACGGCTCGTGTCAGGCACCCAGCTTTCATTGCTGGATCTCCCCCCTACTAAGAGGGAGGTACATCGCAACAACAACGGGACGGGTTTCAAGGATCCGGCTTTTACAAGCAACAAAACCGTTCCTTTGCACAGGTGGGTTCCGTGGATTGCGGGCTTTTCTAGTGAATTCGTCAAAGGTGCCTTAGAGAGTCATTTACACAAGAAAGGGGTTGTTCTAGACCCCTTCGCAGGGGTAGGGACCTCCTTGGTTGAGTCGGTATTGGCAGGTCACCAGGCAATCGGCTTTGAGATCAACCCCTATGCGGCTTTGGCTTGCCGTACAAAACTCAGCGCCTTCCGGCTGGATGTTGACCTTTTACTTCGTCATGTCTCACAGTTTAAAGAATTCTATGCAAAAAACGTATATGGGAACTATCAACCGAAAAGTACACCGCCCCCGGGCTTTCATACCAGAGGCACATTTTACAGCGAAAAGGTTCTACGAAAGGTTCTGATCCTTCAAGATTTTATAACAAGTGTCGAAGACGCCTCAGTCCGTGA
The DNA here is from genome assembly GCA_965218425.1 of uncultured Binatia bacterium (SeqCode). GTDB lineage: Bacteria > Desulfobacterota > Binatia > UBA9968 > CAXXLF01 > CBDCDW01. The sequence goes on along the minus strand of OZ244621.1, from coordinate 4,443,516 downwards.
CTTGTTCCGGCTCGCTTTTGCCGCAACGATGGTAAGCTACTCTAATTATTCATACGAGCCCAGCTTGGGTCAGCGAAAGAGTGCAGGACGGGACAATATAGAAGACTTTCCTGTTTCTGAGTCTATACTAGAAAAACTCTTCGAGATGGCGGAAGACATTACACTGGTCCAGTCCAAGCTACCCGGAAGGATACCTAAATGGAAAGTATTCAGGAAATCCTTTTTCCTGTCTAAAGGGAAGGTGCCCCCGGGGAGCGTTGATTTACTGATTACCTCGCCGCCGTATCTCAACAATTATCACTACAACCGCAACACCCGGCCTCATCTTTATTGGCTCGGGCTTGCCAAGTGTCCGGATGATATGAGACCGCTGGAAGAAGCAAACTTTGGGAAGTTTTGGCAAACAGTTCGAGACCTCGAATGCGTTAACTTGGAGTCTAAGATCCAAGGCTCCGCGATACGTGAACACCTAAAGAAACTTCGTCAATTACATGCAGAAAAGGGCGTGTATGGCGGTAGCGGGTGGGCTAACTATGCTGCTTCTTACTTTAACGATTGCCTTCGGTTTTCCAAGCAAGCCAAGTACGTCCTCAAACGGGGAGGTACGGCGTTAGTTGTAATTGGCAACAGTATTCTACAAGGGGTAATGATTCCGACTGATCAGTACCTTGGCGAAATAGCCCAATCAGCAGGCCTGAAGCTGGTAGATATACATATCCCTCGTGCTACTCGCGTTGGTAATAGCATTATTCAATCAGAGGTTCGGGTCGAGCGAGCGAAGAAGTCCGCCCAGCTCTATGAAGCCGTTGTAGAGCTAGAAAAGCGTTAAGTCTTTTTGGACTGTGTTATTTTTTTAACTATGTCTTTCATCTGCGGGGAAGACCCGGTAAGTCGATCTGCCCAAGGCCGGCCGGCATGTAACACATCCCATTCAGAGCGAGCCTGATTATATCGTCCCTGACCTGGGTCGTGATTCCCAAAACCATCTACGAAGGTGTTCCAAAGCGGCTTGTATCGCCGGATTAATTCGGCTTCTACCGGTATAACTAGGTCGCTCTCAAGTCCTTTTAGGACCATGAACCTGGTGTAAAAATCCGAGGCATCCAGATTATTCGCCTGATCAATGTTGCGAGCATGTTCACGTAACCGTCCAAATAATGTGGACGCTTCGGTTGCGTTTGCCGCCCTAGCGGTTCTCCATCCTGGCGGGACTGCTTTCCCAACGTAAATTGGTTGTGGGCTTTTTTGCCGGCGATTCGACGCAGCAATGTGACTGTAGAGCCTAAAGTTACCGGAATAATACAGCGCATAAACACCACCGCTGGTGAATCTATCTGCTGGTGGTAGTGAATGAAGTGGCGTCTTGTTGAAGAAATTGATAGCTTCTTCAACTACGCTCTCGAACCTGGGAGAGCGGAACGTGTGAAGCTGAATGTCTACACGCTGCTGTGACCTTGCCCCCTAAAACGAGTCCAGGTGAAATGTTAGGGATTTTGATTTTAGGAAGGAGGCAAGGATGGCAAGAAAGCGATTTACGGCCGAGCAGATTATCCTCAAGCTGCGTGAGGCGGAGGTGAGCTTGGCCCAAGGGAAGGCGGTGGGCTAGGTGTGCAAGCAGGTGGGGGTAACCGTGCAGACCTACTACCGGTGGAGGAAGGAATATGGAGGCCTGAAGATGGATCAGGCCAAGAGGCTCAAGGCCTTGGACAAGGAGAATGCGCGGTTGAAGAAGCTGGTGGCGGATCTATCGCTGGACAACCAGATCCTGAAGGAAGTGTCCTCGGGAAACTTCTAGGCCCGGCGAAGAGGAGACGAGCGGTGATATGGGCCAGAGAAAGATTGGGACCTGATCGAGTCTCCGAACGCCGGGCTTGCCAAGTGTTGGGACAGCCGCGATCGACGCAACGAAGAGTCCGAGAGATCCCGGAAGAGGAAGCAAGACTAGTGGCTCGGATGATGGAGCTGGCCAGCGAATACGGGCGATACGGCTACCGGAGGATTACGGCCATGCTGCGTGGGGAGGGGTGGAAGGTCAACCACAAGCGAGTGGAGAGGCTCTGGAGGCAGGAAGGGCTGAAAGTCCTCAGCCGTCAGCCTAAGCGAGGGAGGCTCCGGTTGACTGATGGCTCCTGCATTCGCCTGAGACCGGCGCATCGAAACCATGTGTGGAGTTATGACTTCGTGCACGAGCGAACCGAAGACGGTCGGGCCTTTCGGCTGTTGAGCATCCTGGATGAATACACCCGGGAGTGCTTGGCGATTGATGTGGCCAGACGGATGAATCACCGGGATGTGCTGGAACGGTTAGCGGAGCTATTCGTGGAACGGGGCGTGCCGCAGTCCCTTCGGTCCGACAATGGCCCCGAGTTTACGGCTCAGGCTATCCGGGACTGGCTCAAGGCCATTGGTGTCAGGACACTCTACATCGAGCCTGGCAGTCCTTGGGAGAATGGCTACGTGGAGAGTTTTAACGGAAAACTCAGGGATGAGCTGCTCAACCGGGAGGTGTTTGAAACCCTGAGGGAAGCTCAGGTGCTGATCGAAAGATGGAGAAGAGAGTATAACCAGCGGCGGCCTCACAGCGCCCTGGGCTATCGTTCTCCGGCACCGGAGGCCTTTCTGCCCAGAGCGCAGGCTGGGAATTCATCCCCATGGGCTGGACTCCAGATAATTCCGGCTCTAACTTAAAGGGTGGTACCACTCCTGGGGGCAGGTCAGCTGAGCCACCGGGGATTTTCCGACTCTCGGCTACAAAATGGTCACAACGACCATTTTTGGGTATAAAAATTTGGTAGTTTCCCCTGTAATGTAGGGTATTTGCGCCCGCCGAGAGTCGAACTCGGACTTAGGGTTCCGGAGACCCTCGTGATATCCTTTTCACTACGGGCGCCCGAGAGTCTTTTATCAATCCCCCTGGGGTGAGTCAACATGCCTGTTCTTTTGCATGATTTGTAGCATCGAATCGTGGATCAGACCAGATAAAGAATCCACCTTTTGCCTTCGGTTGTAGGGAAAACCCGTGGCCAGGAGGGCTTTTCCTATGTTTCCTTCCTTCGTCATTTGAATCCTTTCTCTGTTGAGAAAAGCCCCCTGGCCTCGAAAGGCTCTTGCTCCGTCCATATTTTACTCAGGGAGTGCCTTCAGCCCACCTGAGGTTATTGCTGTGGCTAATTGTCCGAGGACGAAGGGGGCTTGCACCAAACAGAGCAAGGAGTGATGAGTGCTGGCCTTGATTATCGGCGTGCTTTTTAAGTACAATCCGTGACGATGGCTCGACACCACATCAAATATCCGGATTGGGGCTGGGGGAGCGATAATACTCCCATTGATGAGCCGACGCCCGGCGGCGAGCTGAGGACCGTGATCTGGGACGACGTGGCCGCCACGGTCAGCGGGGATCATAGCTGGGTGCCTTTTCTCAACAAAACACTCAAAAGCTGGCATGTGCTCGTCCAGCTTTACCAATGGCCCCCTTCGAGCTGCGCGATCCAGGCCACGACCCCGCCGATTTCATGACCCTGCTCTATACGTTCGGACTGCAAGATCCGTCCGAAGGCATCCTGCCCGATTCGCTCAAGGATGTGGACATGACACTGCCGGAACCGGACGGCTTAGTCGGATGTTTCGGCGAGCGCGATCCAAACGTGTCCGACGAGGAGTTCGCCGCCGACGAGGCCGACAAGATCGACGAGGCCGCCCGGAACAAGAAATAGCGGCTTTCGAAAAATTCCCCCCCAATAGCCGGAAAAACAGCCTTTAACAGCCACTTATCCACAGCTTCAGGCCGGATTTCCAGTTATTTCTTTTGTTCCGAATTCGGGACCGGGCGAGCGTTCAAACCACTGAAAAACAAGGGTTTCAACTCAGATCTGCTCAGAAAAACCCAGCTCAACTCATTTCCAATTATTTTTGTCAGTCCACAATGAGTGCTGAGGACTGAGTATCCGAAATGGCTCTCCAACATACTTAACCCTCAATACTCGTTTTACTGTCCACTTCTTGCTGGGTTCTGCAAGTCTTTGCTTTTGAGCTATCCCCCCTTTCGCTCAGCAACATTTGTTTGACCCCAAAATTATAATCCATTACGCTTCCGTTTCGTATGCCGGGATGGAATACAGCAAAGGTTCAGTCTTCCATGGTCCGCATTGGTTTCGGGATACCTGCCTTTCGTTCTGTGCCTAAAGTTAAGGGAAAGAGGCCCGCGGTGATCTTTCTTCACGAGCGCTATGGTGTCCAGCAGCATACTAAGGACCTGGCCTTCAGACTGGCTCAAGCGGGATATGTAGGACTTGCCCCGGATCTTCTATCGCGTTTCACCGGTGATCGAAAGGCCTTGGAGCGGGGTGATGCGAGGGTAGAGCTACGGGACGATGAGGTCATGGATGACCTGAGCGAATCGGTGGATTATTTAAAGAAACTTCAGGCGGTGGACGCTTCGAGAATCAGTGTGGTGGGGGTTTGTCAAACGGGACGCTCCTCGTTGTTGTTTGCGGCCCATCGGTTGGATATCTCCGGGTGCGTGGTGGTTTATGGGGCGGTGGGACGCAGAGAATGGCAAACCAACGAGCACCGACCCGAAAGCATTAGCAGTCTAGTGGAACGGCTATCCTGTCCATTGTTGGGAATCTTTGGCGAGGCAGATCATATTATTTCAATTGACGACGTGCTTCGCTTCCGCGGCCTGTTGGAACAGTTTAAAAAAACCTATCACATCCGTCTTTACCGAGATGCCCCCCATGGGTGGCTGAACGACACCATGCCGGGTAGATACCGCAAGGAGGCCGCCCAGGACGCCTGGCGATTACTCCTGGATTTCCTGGGCAAGACCCTCAAGGGCAGTTTGGAACGGGAGAGGGTCTATTCCCACTTCGAGAGCGACGTTTCCACCAGCTATGACTATACGAAAAACGTGAGGTTGGAGTAGGAAGGCATATGGCTGAAAATGACCTTCGTCCACGTCTCAGATATCTCGATGTGTTTCCTTTGCCAAAAAAAGATGGAAGGCCCCTGTTTGGCCTCAGGGACCCCCAGCAAATTAGCCCCCATGTGCTCTGTCTTCCCCTTGAAGTTGCTTTCATGCTTCAATTCTTTGATGGGAATCATACCCTGGAAGAGGCCTGCGCCGAGTTTAAACAAAGAGTGAATCAGGAATTCCCCCGGGGTCACCTGGCACAGGTGGTGCAGATGTTGGATCAGTCCTTCTTCCTGCTCAACGAAACCTACCAATCCCACTTCGGCAGCCTGGTGGAATCCTTTCAGCGGGCGGATGTGCGTGAAGCGTTTCATGCGGGGCAAGGCTACCCGAAGGATGCGGTTGCACTTAAAGAAGCGTTATCCAAGTTCTTCGCCGAGCCAAAGGGTCCAGGTTCCCCCAATAAAGCGGGGAGTAAACGGGACATCCAGGGTATGATTGTTCCCCATATTGACCTGAGGCTTGGCGGGCATACCTATGCCTGGGCATACAAAGAACTGGCGGAAACTCAGAGACCAGACATCGCGGTGATCTTGGGTACGGGGCACAACGGTCTCAAGAATCATTTTTCTCTAACTCGAAAACCCTTTGGCACTCCCTTGGGAACACTTCCCGTGGATTCCGAGTTCGTGGAGACTCTTACCGCCCTCTATCCCCATGACCTCTTTGTGGATGAGTTCGCTCACCGTACTGAGCATACCATCGAGTTCCAAGTCTTGTTTCTGCAAATGCTGTTTGGGAGCAATGTTCCGATCGTTCCGATCCTCTGCTCCTTCGCCCATTGGATGGTAACTCAGGGGGAGACGGCGCATAGGATCCAACGGTTTGCAGAAGCCCTCAAACTCGCCATGGGCAGAGAGGGCCGGCGTGTTTGTTTGATTGCCAGTGCTGACCTGGCCCACGTGGGGCCTCGTTACGGAGACCGTGAGGGGATTGAAGGAGAAATGTTGGAAAAAATAAAACAAGCCGACCTGGAGATGCTGGCCTATACGGAGAAAGTCGATGGGGAGGGTTTCTTGAAATATATTAGCCGGGAAAAGGACAAGAGGCGTATCTGTGGCCTGTCTCCCATCTATATTCTCCTCAAGGCCATTGGCGTGCAAAAGGGACAGATTTTATCCCACAGCCATGGTGAGATGGATGGCTCCGGCTCTGTTTGCAGTTATGCCAGCGTGATATTTCAGTCCTAGTTAGAAGACTGATTTGATCAAGCAAATAGCTTGATTACGCCTGGAACCTATTAGGGTCCAGCTCCTTTGCCCTTTCTCCACCTTCATTGAGTATCAGCTTGGCGGCAAGGGCGCCAACGGCGGCACTGGTAGTGACGCCATGGCCTCCTAGGCCTGCCAACCAGAAGAAGCCTTTGCACTTGTGATCCCAACCCACCACGAACCGGCCGTCCGGCGTAAAGGTTCTAAGCCCGGCCCAGAACGTCTTGATGGGCACATCGGAAAGGTCCGGGTAATGCTGCCTGACCTTGTCAGCCAACGACTCCATCTTGGATTCATCGATGGGGGGGATGCCCGGTTCCATCTCATCCTGGTCGCATGGGCAAAGGAGCAGGCCGCCGGAGTCGGGTCTAAAGTAGAAGTCATGGGATACGTCCCAAACAAAAGGCCAGCGGGGGTCGACCCAAGAGAGAGGAGGGGTCACGAATAGATGCCGACGCAGGGGACGCAGAGGTACCTTGGCCGCCCCTGCCATTTGCGCGATCACACCGGCCCAGGCCCCGGCGGCGTTGACCACGTTTTCGGTTTCGATCCGTTGGTTTCCCACTACAATGCCCGTCACACATTGGTCCTTGACGGTGATTTCACGGATGGGGCTGCCGTAACGAAATTCGGCCCCCAGGGACATGGCTTCTTTGATGTAGCCTGTAAGCAGGGCGTGAATATCAACCACTCCGTCTGAGGGACACCAAACCGCCCCGTCTAGATTTACTTCTTTAAGAACTGGCACGTATTCCTTTGCCTTCTGTGGCGTCCACAATTCCGCCTCAATACCCCTTTGTCTGGCCACCTCAGCGTCTTGGCTCAGAGCTTTCCAAGTTTCTCCCCCGCCAAGAAGGAGGGATCCGTTTTGCTCGAATGAAACGGGGACTTGCCAGTGGGCGGGAATGCTACGTAAAAAGGCTGCTCCTTCGTAGGCCAGGGAAGCCGTGGAAGGCTCGGAAATGATCTGACGAATCATGGAGGCGTTGCGTCCGGAGGCATGGACTCCAGCCACCCGTTCCTGCTCCACCACTACGATTTCGCGTATGCCGCTGCGCGCAAGGTGATAGGCGGTTGCCGCTCCAGCAAATCCAGCCCCGATGATCACATACCGGGCTGAGGTCATCTGGCACTCCAGGGTTACGGAAAAATCCTTTTTCCTGTCCCTTCCTCCTCCAGAAAAATGGCTTTGACTGGGCAGAGCTTGGCAGCAAACACGATTTTCTCGTCGGTATCCCCTTTGGGATCCGCTACCTCGGAGCACATTCTTTCGTTCATCTTAAATACTTTGGGAGCCACCTCCACGCACTTTCCATGTCCGTCGCAAATACCTTGATCAACCGTAATCTTCATGATGCCTCCTTTTTTTATGGGAGCCGAGTTAACCGTTTTATATCTCAAAAGTTTCCCTGTTGCCAGGTAAAGACATGCCATTCTCATCCGTAAGTCGTATAATAATATTATGGTGCGAGACCCCCTTTAGCCAAATCGGCGTTGAGTTGCTTGTTCAACAAGACCCATGCCGACAGTGCGTATCCAACCCGCGGCTTGAGCCAGGCCTTGGTTCAGCCGCTTTGGTTAATGGACGGGACAGGACTGTTCAGTTTATAGGGTTAACTCATTGAGATTGAGATGAGAGTCGGTATCGTCGGTTTCAGGGGATCAGGAAAATCTACCCTTTTTAATATCCTTATGGATCTTGGCGCCGGTGGGCGGAAGAACGCCGGTAAACTTCGAGCACAGGTATCCGGGAAAAGATTATGCCGTCCAGGAGGGGGATATCGTACTATCCAAGATTAGTGAAAATGAGTAGATTGAGCAACGGCACTGGTGGCCCGGTTTGCAGGCAGAACTGAACATTCGCTCCAGCTTAGGGTAAGCAGTCTTTTAAATCACTTTTAACTCCTCTGGAGACGGGTAGGGGGGACTTACGTGACCTCGATCGGTTCTTCTTCGGCTTTCTCCTTATACCGGGCATACCCTTTCCATAGTGACCGATCAGAACTGATACTTCATGTTGAGGCTGACACCCCAGAATTGAATGTCATCCGTGGTCACTTTGTATCGGACCCGATCGCCTCGGTTATTGGTGGATTCGTGACTGCGAAGCTGATCCCACTCTTTCCCATCCTCGAATTCACCGAAATCCGTCCAGCGCAACTTGAGCCCGATGGTGAACGGCTCACTGACCCGATAATCCACGCCGGCGATCGCCTGATATAGCCGAACAGAGTATCCGAAAGCTTGGCCCTGGCGATGGTTGTCGTGCTGGCAAGTTTTCGGTTCAGATTCGGATCATCAAATGTCGAAATCTTGAAAGTATTCAACTATCGCAACCCATCTATTCTCCTTTTGTAACAAATACTAAGAGCTTACAAAGAATCGTTTTGCTGTTTTTCATCACCTGAACCAAAACTGGAATCTAAACACCCCGAAGAAATTTACCCACAAGTCTTGACGCTACCGGTGGCCCGGCGGGAACGAGAATCCCTGGAGCTGGCCACCACTTGCGACGGCAATGAAAATTCATAATAGGGTTGCGCGGCAAGAGTTATCTGGGCTATATTTATCGCTACCATGAGAGTCCATCGCTACACCAATTGGGATGGGACGCAAGAGGTCCTTTTCCCTACCCCCCAGGATCTCCTCAAACACCTTTCAGATCGTTTCTTGGATGAAGGCGGGGTTCGCAAGGCCCTGAGGGACCTAATGCGTCGCGGCTTTACATCCGATGACGGCGAGCGCTCCATCAAGGGAATCAGGGACTTTTTGAGGGACGCGGAGGAGAAGAAAAAAGAGATCCTACAAAAGTATTCTCCCGATTCCTTCAAACTCTCTCCGGAGGAGCAACAGGCCCTCAGTGACAAGCTCAACAACCTGGCAGAAAAACTTGAGGCCTATCACGAGAAGATGCGCAATTTTATGGAGCGCCTCTCCGGCCGTTACTCCCAGGACATGCATGAGATGGCCCGTAAGATGCAGCAGGCCCAAGAGCGCTATCAAGAACTCAGGGATAGGTTACGAGATCAGATCGGTAAACGCGGTATGCAGGGGCAGCAAAATCCCATGGGGCAGGGTTACCCGGGACTCGGTGAGATGCTGGATCGCTTAAACAAGCTGTTGGAAGATGACAAGTTCTTGGAAAATCTACCCAACATGCTGGATGCCGCAGCGGAGGACCTGGATAATCTCTTGGAGAACCTGGACTCCCTGAGCCAGGAGCAACTGAACCAACTCAGCGAATCCCTCGCCCAGATGGAGCATCTGGAACAACTGTTGAACCAGTATCCATTTCGCGGCTCGCAGCAGATGGGCATGGGTGAGGCTGGACAGATTTTAGGTCAATTGAAGGGGATCGAGCAGTTTCTCCGTTGGGGACAAAGGGGCATGGGCGACATGTCCAACGTGGATCTGGCCGAGATTCGTGAGTTGTTGGGGGAAGAGGCCTACGAGCATTTCAAATACCTCAAGGGCGTAGAGCAGATGATGATCGAAGAGGGCTACCTGATGCAATCCAGCGAGGGCCTAAAGCTCACCCCAAAGGGAATGAGAAAAATAGGCGATAAGGCTTTGAGGGAAATCTTCCAGGTGCTCAACAAGAACCGCTGGGGCGGGCACAACACCGTGAAGCAAGGAAATCAGGGCTCCATGCTGGAAGAGACCAAAAGGTACGAATTCGGTGATCCCCTCAACGTGAACATCAGTGAGACCGTAAGGAACGCCATGCAAAGTGGGAAGCGGGGAGTTCCTGTGGCTATAAGGCCTAGCGACTTTGCCATTCAACGTCAAGAATTCGCCACGGATACCGAGACGGTGCTTCTCATCGACGTCAGCTATTCCATGCTTATGAACGACGCCTTGCATGCAGGGAAGAAGGTTGCCCTGGCACTACAGCGTTTGATCGAGACCAAATTCCCCCAGGACACCCTGCACCTGGTTGCTTTCCGCTCCAATGCCAAGGTGATCAAAACTCAAGACCTCCCGTCTATCGTGGCCATTACTTATTTCATGGAGCATGGGACGGATATTAAAGAGGCATTGCGCTTTGCCCGCCAGCTGCTGGGTTCGCAGAAGGCGGCCAACCGGCAAATTATCCTGATCACGGACGGTGAGCCCACGGCGGCCTGCCTGGATCAAGGAGGTAGGATCCACAGCGGTTGGGGTTCCGCTCTGCTCCACGAAAGAATCGTTAGGGAGACCCTAAAGGAAGTCCGGCGCTGCACCCAGAGCGGGATCAAGATCAACACCTTCATGCTGGGGACTGATTATTATCGCCGGGGTTTTGTGGATCAACTGACCAGGCTCAACATCGGTCGGGTCTTTTACACCTCGGCTGACCAGATCGGTAACTACATCGTGGTGGACTATATTGCGAACAAGCGGAAACGGATAGGAGGAACCTGAATAGACAGAGAGTCTCTGATCTCTTCACCCCTCTCCAATCTTCTTTGATTTGCTATTACCATTATAAATTTGTTGAGGTGAGCCTGCTGTTATAACTTCTCTGTCCCTGTCTCTATCTCTTTATCAGTTTGTTCTTTCAGTAATTAACACCAATACCCCGGTGTAGGTCAGCAAGTGGTTCTTCATCCCCACCGGTCCTAGCTCAAAGCTGCCGAAAAATCCGATCAACGGAAACTCTCCCAAGGATTTCTGGATATAAGCGGTATCGATGCCGGAATAGCCGTATAGGGACGTTCCCCGTGCGCAGCAGTTAAAATAAAGACCCAGCTGAGGTTTTGTCCCGGCGAGGCTTTCCACTTGTCGCTGCAGCATCTGCTCCAGGTCTTCTCTTGCCCTCTGGGGTTCCCGCAGGGTGAAAATCATGTTTTCGCCTTCGAATACGTTTTCTCCCACAGCGAGAATTCTTTTTTCTGAATCCAGACCGATGATATTGCGAACGAGATAGGAACCGGGCGCCACTGAGTTTTTCTGGGTGTCCACGGGCAAACCAATGAATACGAAGTTCAAAGCTCGACGGAGGTCTTCCAGCAGGGGTCCTTTGATGGTTTGAGTAAAGACCTCGAAGGCGGGCCGGTGGTCAATTTCGAATATGATATTGCCTTGAGCCTTTGTGATCACCATGGGTTTACTGACGGGTTGACAACCCTGGCTCACTCCGATGGAGCTGTCAAAGGAACCCGTCAACAGCAGTCCAGACAATGCATTGGTGGTGATCCGTTCACCGCAGAGCTGAAAGGTTTTGCCCTGGCTTCCATCCTCGGAGGAACCTGCTCCCACAACGGGTACGAAACCGTAGTTTTCTCCCACTTCGTGAAGCACCTGGTCCGCGCGGCCATTGTAGGGGTCCGGCAACAATACGAGATGGGAATTTTGCTCCGACTCGTCGCGCAGGGTTTGTATGATCTCCCCTCCAACCTCCGGCTCGCGCTCCCGCAGGGGTTGAATGAGAAAGGGATAGGCATTCATGCTATCTGATGCCAGAACCAGGACAGCGACCCCGGCTTCTCCCTCGATTTCACCCTCACCGGTGAGAACGCCGGCCGCGCTGCATCCCACCACCTGGTCCGTCTTGGTTACAAGGCGGAGCGTGGAGGTTAAGTCTTGCTGGTTCGCGATATGATCAACCGTGAAGAATACCAGAGCTAGATCTGCCTGGTCGATGCCGGCCCGGCTCATGGCCTGGCCGGCGGCCTCTTCAATGGCCCGACTGGTTGTTCGCGTCGTGGATTGACCCGCACCGGCTTTGAGCATGACGTAACTCTAAGCGAAAGGGGAGTGATTCGTCAATGGTATTTCATTAACGGTTAACCACCATCGTTAACAGCGAGAAGTCGCGGGTGAGATGCCAATTGAAAATAGGCCATAACTCGAGTGGTGGTTGTCCTCGGGGAACGAGTCTTCAGGCCGCGGGCAACAGGCCTGTGAATATCTGAAGCGGAACGTTCGATGCCCATGCCCTTCGTCCTCATTCCCCTCGGGGCTAAGTGAGTGGCGAAAATCCCGGGTCCGGGTTCTCTGTTCTCCTTGGGGAGCGGGTTTTCAGGCCGTGGGCAATAGAGCTGTACCATGAGGGCTTCGGCACTCCCCTCGCTTCACGGGACTCTCGCACCGACCCACCGGGCCTGCGCTCGCACGAACCTTCCGGATCTCAGATTAGCCGTGGGCGGACTGCGGCTTTCATGCGGCGCCGACCTCGGCGGGTAACCCTCAATCACCAATCTAAAATCTAAAATGGCAAGACTAGCTGGTCTTTTTTTCTTTATCTGTTATAAATCAGACCATGAAAATCATACAGGTTTCCTGTCTTAGGGACAACTATGCGTACCTCGTGGTATGCGAGAAGACCAACAAGGCCGCCATCGTGGATCCATCGGAAAGTGATCCGGTAATAGAGAAGGTCCAGCAGGAAGGAGTTAACCTTGCGGCGATTCTCAATACCCATCACCATCGGGATCACACGGGCGGTAATACGGGACTTCTGGAACGTTTTACCCTAGAGGTTTACGGTGGCCGTGAGGATAAGAACCGCATTCCCGGGCTTACCCATCCAATGGAGGAAGGGGATCGGTTAAAGGTAGGAGAGCTGGAGGCGGAAGTCTTATTTATTCCCGGTCATACGAAAGGTCATGTGGCCTATGTGTTTCCAGGAAATGTTTTTAGCGGCGATACCCTTTTCGTTGCCGGTTGCGGGCGTCTCTTTGAGGGAACCGCCCAGCAGATGCAGAGTTCCCTGGCCAAGCTGAAGAAGCTTCCGCCGGATACTTTTGTGCACTGCGGTCATGAGTATACCGTGAACAACCTGCAATTCACCGTGAGCGTTGAAGGCAACAACCCGAAGGTAACTGAAAAGTTAGCCAGGGCCCGCTCCCTCCGGGAGAAGGGTCAATCCACCGTTCCCTCCACCATGGAGGAGGAGATGGCAACCAACCCCTTTCTCCGCTGGGACAGCCAAGAGATTCAACAGAACCTGAAAAACCGCTTCCCGAAATTGTCTCTGGACCCTGTCTCCGTGTTTGCTCAGGTTCGCCAGCTCAAGGACTCCTTCTAATCCATCCTGAGGACTAGCTTATGAATCAGCAGGCTTGGGCCACACAGGAAGGGACCGCCAGCTATCGGAATCGTTTTGCCGGTAAAGCGGGAGAGAATCACTTCCGATACCAGCAAGAGCTTTGGATGTCATCCATCGGTATCGGCACCTACCTGGGGAGCCATGACGATGACACCGACGATCTTTACCGCCAGTCGGTGATGCGTGCGGTAGAGATGGGAGCCAACGTCATCGATAGCGCCATCAACTACCGTTTTCAAAGGAGCGAGCGTTCCATTGGTGCCGCGTTGAAAGAGCTGGAAGCCAATGGAGTCGGGCGAAGCGGAGTTGTGGTTGCTAGCAAAGGAGGATTCATTCCCTTTGACAACGCGCCGCCCAAGGACGTGCGAAGCTATTTTGACGAGACCTTTATAAAGCCTGGCATCGCGGATGTCACTGAGATCGTTGCTGGCTGCCACTGTATGACCCCCCGCTACCTCTTGAACCAGATCGATTGTAGTCTCAAAAACCTGGGTCTGGACTGTATCGATATCTATTATGTCCACAACCCGGAAATGCAGCTGGGTGAGATGTTACACGATGATTTTAGCCCCCGTCTCGAAAAGGCCTTCGAGGCCCTGGAGGGTGCCGTGGCATCGGGAAAGATCCGAATGTACGGGACAGCCACCTGGAACGGCTATCGGGTGGACATGGGAAGTAAGGACTATCTCTCCCTGGCCGAAGTGAAACGGATCGCCAGGAGGGCGGGAGGAGATAACCACCACTTTAAAGTGATCCAGCTTCCCTTTAATCTGGGAATGCCCGAGGCCCTGATCAAGAAGAATCAGAAAGTAGACGGGGAGACCCTTACGACCCTGGAGGCGGCCGAGCAATTGGATGTGTCCGTCATGTGCAGCGCCTCTGTTTTGCAGGGACAGCTCACACGCAACTTACCCGAAAGAATTAGTGACGTCTTTGACGGTTTATCGAACGACGCACAAAGGGCCCTTCAATTCGTGCGCTCCGCCCCGGGAGTTACCGTTGCCCTGGTGGGCATGAAACAGATTGCCCATGTGGAAGAAAATCTGCAACTGGTCCAAGTTCCACCTGCGCCGTGGAAGCAGTTTGCCAAGGTCTTCAAGGTTCACGGGCAATAAACCTAGATGCTTCCTGGTGGAATCTTTGACAGAACGACTCCAACAAGGTTTTTTGGGCTGAGACACCCCCAAGTTACAATCTAAGTCCAAAGAACTAAACCCTAAACAATTCCAACATCTCAAATTATTAATGCTCAAAACATTTTATAAACGGTGATCTGGAATGTCTCGCAAAGACGATAATTCGAGCCCTTAAGAAAAGCCAGCCGGTGCTTTCGTTTTGCATTTTGGTTATTCGAATTTGTTTCGGATTTCGAATTTTTGATTTTATTCGTACTTGGCGGCCCTTGCGCGAGTCATCCTCTATCCGACTCGCTTCAGCGCGACGCTACACCACAATCCGCATCTGATCCGTTGCCATTGTAATTTTCCGTGAGAATTGGGTAGTCGCGTCATTCAAGAGCTGCTCTTCGGTGCGCTTCGGTTGGAGGTGCGTTAAGATCAACTGTTTAACCCCCGCCTGACGGGCCACCTCTCCCGCATGGGTTGGATGGGTGTGGCTTTGATAGTGGCCGGAATCTTTTGGAAAGTACATGGCCTCGTGGATGAGTAGGTCCACACCTGCGGCGTCCTGCCGCACGGCATCACATGGGGCCGTATCCCCCGTAAAGAAGATACGTCGTCCGTCCCCCTCAACTAGGAGACCCAGGGAGACTGGAATAGGCCAGTGTTTGACCTCCGTGGCTCGAACGCGCCACCCATCGGCCTCGATCTGATGGCCATGACTGATCTCCTGCACCTGGATGTTAATGTCCGCCGCGGCTTCGGCGCTGTGAAGGCTCTTACGGGCTGCAATGTCTATCTTATAGGCTTCATTGAACAGGGCATCGGACATGGCCCGGGTGCCCGGCGGTCCATAGACCTGTAACGTATGGTGTCTTCCGAAACGCCAAGAGGTCAGGACAAGCAGGGCATAGTCGGCCACATGATCGTAATGGCCATGGGTTAAAATACAGTGGGTGATGGTGTGTGGAGCTATTCCCATCTCTGCCATGCGCTGCAAACAGCCACGGCCGCAGTCCAGCAGAATCCTCGCCGATCCTATATCCACAAGGATGGCCGAACTCCCCCGCTTTGGGTCCGGATAAGGCGACCCGGTGCCGATGAAATGGATCTCCATGGTGGCTGTTCCTCCTGCTCAAAAACGGGTGTGATGATCTTACCGGATCAGCGAAGTCGAGACCCTTCCAGCAATCTCGAGTGAGTCACCCGCGTAACGATAACAGCGAAACAAGGCGTTGGATGGACCCTCCGGACCGTAGGCTGCGAAATAAGGGCAGACATATTCCCAAACGATTTCCTTGCCGTGGGTCACTTCGAAGACCCGGCCAGTCCGTCCCTCGCAAATGAGGGTATTTCCGTTGGGTAGTCGCTGGGCTCCGCTGATGTTTGGACTGTAGAAAGTGTATGGTGGCCAACCCTGGTACTCCCAGACGGTTTCCCCTGTGTCCTTGTTTAGTTCGAGGACCCTGGAAAATGACGTGCCCGTGCCATGGAATCCGTTGGCGAATAAAAGGATGTTCCCGTTCGCCAGAAGGTGGCAGTCATGCTGATGCCCCCAGGTGTCGTCCCGGCGCTCCCAACAAAATCGGCGCGTCTCTCGATCGATGACGGCGATCATGTTGAGGCGGCGGAAGCTGATCATGATGTTGCCATCGGGAAGCGGGGCGCATGTGTTAGCGTGGGCGAACTCGTCCCTTGCGCACAAAGGACAAATCATGTAGCGATCCAACTCCATATCCCGGTGAGCGTGCCAATCCCAGACAGTCTCTCCCTTGGCGTTTACTTCCCGCAGGTAGTCGCCAAAAACCTGGCCGTCGTGTTCCGTTCCAATGAGGCCTCCCCTGATCCTTGAAACCGTGTCCTGTGGAACGGGCTCTCTCCCGATATAAATGGTGTTCCCGCTGGTGAGCCGGCGAAAGTCATGGTGCTGCCCAGGATCCCGATACTCCCAAAGGACTTCGCCCGCCCAGTTGTACTCGCGCAGGATGCCGCCCTTTCCCTGTGGGATGGGAGGGCCTTCTGGGGTCCGGCCCGACCAGAGGAGGTTGCCATTGGGTAGGAGGTAGGCATAGTTTCCCGGGGTGAAGGGAAAGCTCCACTGATGGAGGATCTCTCCTCGCAAGCCGATGAGATATGCGGACTTGCCCGACAGCGGCACGATGAGGGTGTAGCCGGGCATCGTCTGCGTAGAATCAATACTAACGACTCCAACGTCACGGTGGCGCATGTTCTGTGGTTCCAAAGAAAATAAAGCAGGATTTGATCGGCAGAGGATCGGGAACGAATTAAATTAATTGTAGCTTTCGTAGATACCGTCGAATTTTGCAACCTTGAACCGAGCCATGTTAAGGGCGTTCACCCGTGCAGCCTCCTGCTCCTGTGGAGTTTGGGCGAAACGCATGATCACCTCCGCCGCCAACTGAGTGTGTTCCTTGTCCGCCACTGCATGGACCGAGAAAAACTCACAGGCATCGTCCGAGAGCTGGTAGTTCTTGTGCAGGTAGGTATCAAATTCTTCCGAGTAACGGCAAACCATGGTTTCATTTACCAGGGCCCCCGCACGGTTCTCCCCGGGGGACCCCAACAGCATGCCCCGAAGAACGGCGCTGGTGTGAGCCAAACACTCAAAGACCGGGGTAATAGCCTTGAAGTCCTCTTCTTTGAGTCCAACGGCAATGCCAAATTTTTTTGCCAGATCGGGGTGAGGGCCTTCCTCGTTAAACTGGTGCTCGAAATGAGCGTATAGCTCCGGGATGTGAGCGTTCTTTACCATGCACAGGGCAAAACCCTTGTTGATGGAGATGTTGTGGAGGTAGTGTTGCAATGCGAACCCCTGGAGTCTCTTGTTGGAGAGCTTTCCCTCCCTTAATTCCGTGAAGAAACGGGTCTCCATGAGACGCTTCAAGCCTGGTTGGATGATATCCTTTAAGAGCGAGTCAATAAATTGTTGGTTTGCCATGACACCTTCCCCCTCTGTGAGGATTTTCGAAGGAGATACACTTATGTAATTTCAACTCTGAATTGAGTGGTATCTAACATTTTCGGTGCTGTGTGACAAGTGAGATGCGCCCATGTCGGGATTAGCCCCATACCGAATGAGCGGCTTCAACCACTGCACGAAGCTTTTGCTTCTGATCCCGCGCTGAAATCCGATTGCCGATTACAGATGTGGAAAATCCGCACTGCGGGCTGACGGCTAGTTGCTGGAGGGGCAGGAATCGGCTTGCTTCGTGAATTCTTTTGACCAACTCCGCTTGGGTCTCCAGTCTTGGTCCCTTGGTGGAAACCAGTCCGAGAACGGCGATTTTTCCGTCTGGCACTTCTTTTAACGGTTCAAAGGATCCGGAACGCGGGTCGTCATATTCCAGCAAGAGTCGCTCTGCGCGGATTTCCCTAAAGACCTGTCGTGCGAGAAGGTCGTAGCCTCCCTCCAGCAGCCACCGGCTGCCTTGATTACCCCGTCAGAGATGAAACCCGAAAGTGACCTGAGAAACCTCGCCCAACACGGCGTTATCCATTTCGATGCCGGCCTGGAGCCATCGATCGGCACGCCATCCCCGGGACTCATAGAACGACTTCGTTTTCGGATCTAACAGTAAGCAGTAATGGGGTGCATCTAGCTGAATATACGTAGCTCCTAACCGAGTCAGCTCCGTAACCTCGCCCCGAAGAATATCGACAATGTCAGCCAGGAGATGATCCAGTGTAGGATAGGCTCGTTTGGAACGCTCTGGAGACCAGAAGTTAGCAAACAGGCTGGGGCTTGGCAGGGTGATCTTGGGTATCCGCGTGGTGCGCGATCGCAGGTAGGTGTACTCATCCACGGAAAGGTATCGTTTTCGACTAAGCTTTTTCACTACCCCTAAAGTGCTGGGACGCTCCAGGCTCCAATCACCCACGTTCTTGTCGCCATGCCATTCACCCCAGAGGAAGGCATCCATGGTATATTCACCAAAGCCATCAACCGCTTCCGTCATCTGGCTTTGGAAGGACTGCCTGCGCATTTCACCGTCGGTGACGATGCCAAGTCCCGCTTCTTCCTGCAGCAATACCACCTCGTCCACTGCCCGATCCTCGATGGCCTTAAAACTGGACCGGTCAATGGTCCCGGTGGCCACCTGCTTCTGAGCCTTCAGCAGCCCGGACGGCCGAAGCAGACTGCCAACAACATCGGCACGTTCAGTGATCATAATCCACTGTGGAAATCAGGGGTTTCCTTCCACCAGGCAACAAATTTTCCAAGTAAATGTTTCCAGAATAGAAAGATAAAATATAAGTTAAATCAAACGTTTAGAGTCAAATAATTGAAATTACATGAGATTCGGAGTTGCCCATGAACCTTCGCATAGGTGGTGTGCGCTTGACATATTTTCGATCCCATAGTATTCGCTCCGATACTGATTTAAGCGGGAAAGGGCGCGAAAAACAATGGTCAGGAAGCCACTTAGTTTAATCGCCGTGGTACTGTTCAGCCTGTCATTGGCTGGTTCCGTGCTCGCAGCCGACATGGAAGGAAAGGTTGCCGCAATCGAGAGAGAGGGCCGCTATATCACCATCAAGTCGAATGATGGTAAGTCGGTTCGGGTTCGGATCAGCGGCGGCAGCACGGAGCTCAACGGTGTGGGTGATCGTTTCGAGATCAAGGAAGGTCAAAGCGTCTCTGCAACCTATGACGAGGACGACGATCGCAAGACAGCAAGTGCCGTAACTGTGAAATAAAAGTGTAGACAGCCCTATTCGCTGCCAGGGCAGTCAACAAAGGGGGGCGGGGTGAATACCGTCCCCCTATTTTTTTGCCCTCGGCATCCTGAAATTGGAGACTAGTGAGTTTCCACGTCTGTTTCGGAGTCCTCAGCGGTGGTAGGAAAGAGTCGGCTGATGGTCAGACCCTGCACCAGAATAGAGAAGACCACCACGGTATAGGTGATGGCCAGGATCACAGCGCGCTCGGGACCTGTAGGTAGGGAAAGAGCAAGGGCCACCGAGATCCCGCCTCGCAACCCGCCCCAGGTCATGATCTTTACCACATTGGGAGAGAACTCCCGGCGTAGCCTGAGAAGGCTGATGGGAATACCTACACTCACCCATCGTGCCGCCAGTACAATGGGTATGGCCGCCAGACCTGCCAGTAGATAACTCACGTTGAATTGAAGTACCAGGATCTCAAGGCCGATGAGGACGAACAGCACGGCGTTCAAAATCTCATCCACCAGCTCCCAGAAAGAGTCCAGGTGCTCGCAAGTCTTCTCCGACATGGCCAGGGAACGTCCTTTGTTCCCGATCAAAAGCCCCGCCACTACCACGGCGATGGGCGCGGAAAGATGCAGCGATTCTGCCAGGGCATAGGTGCCGGTGACCAGAGCCATGGTTAGAAGGATCTCCACCGGGTAGTTGTCCAGGCTCTTTAGCATCCAGTAAACCAAAAACCCCGTGGCCAGGCCGAACACCGCACCACCCACGGCCTCCTGCAGGAAGAAAACAACCACCTCCCACGCATCCAGTTCATGGCCACCACGGACAATGTCCAAAAGGACGATGAACACCACGACACCAACCCCATCATTGAACAGCGACTCACCGGTAATCTTGGTTTCCAGGCTCTTGGGGGCGTTGGCGCTTTTGAGAATTCCCAGCACTGCAATGGGATCTGTTGGAGAGATGAGAGCTCCAAACAGCAAACAGTAGATAAAGGGGAGCTCCAGTCCCAGAACACGCGACAGAATCCAGGTTAAAAAGGCCACGATGAGGGTGGAGGTCAGGACACCGGCGGTGGCCAGGGAGCTGATGACCCATTTCTGTTGTAGCAGGTCCCCTAGGTTGACGTGCAGGGCGCCGGCAAAGAGAAGAAAGCCCAGCATGCCGTGCAAAAGGAGGTCGCTGAAATCGATCTCAGCGAGAACCGACTCGGCCCTGCTTTCCACATCCAGGCCCATACTCGCTATGCCAATCAGGGCCAAGGAGATCACAAGGGAGATAAACATGAGCCCAATGGTGGTGGGCATTCCCACATAACGCTCGTTGAAATAGCTGAACAAGGCGGCGAGGGTTAAAAGAATGGCCGCGATCTCAAATAGGCTCATGAGGTTTCCTCTCTCTGTTGCCGAAACGATTCATTGGATTAGCCGTCATGCCAGAAAGGCTGCCATCAGCCCCGACAGGACAATGCCGTCGAATGTGCCGGTCCCGCCGATGCTGGCCATTGCGGTGGCAACGGTTCTGATATCCCGCAAATGGAACAAGTCAGCACCGATGAGCGGTAAGCAACCCGGATAAAGCATAGTGCTGCCTGCAGGAGGACCTAGGGATGGTAACGAATGTCGTCCTTAGTGCCCGCAATGCCGTCCTTACCGGAACTGAAAAGTTCGAAACCACCCCGGGTGGTTCGATAGATATAAGGGTTTCCCCAGGGGTCAAGGGTTCGTTTTTTCTCTATGGGATCGGTTGGGTCTATGAGGACACTCAATGAACGCGGATAGGATCCGGTGGTTGTCTTGTGAGCCTCAATCTTCTCCATGATTGATTTTCCAGCTTCGCTGGAAGAACCATCACGCCAAAACCCATACCGGGTGAGAAGTAAGGCCAAAGTCAACACAATCATGACAACGATGGCTACGGGAACGCCTATTAAGGTGAGAGCAGGCCGGATGTCTATGTTGGAAAATCGGGGCCGTCCCACATCGATAATGGGTCCCTCGGCACCGCTTTCGTAGCCCTGTTCTTCTTGGGCGATTCGGTAAGCATCCACGATGCCCCAGATCCAGATTGCGCCGGATAAAAGAAATCCTATGGGAGGGAACAGGGCGCCAGTGAAGATGGCACCCACCAAGAACATGGCCCCTCTACCCCATTGCCGGCAGTAGAATTGCCCCAGACCTGGCATCAGGACCGACAGGATGGCCGAGAGAATAGGATCTTTAGGTGGGTTCACTTCCTTTATATGACCTGTCCTTCGGGTTCAGTGCGATGAAGTCTGTTCGCATTGTGTTCAAAACTTGACCTGGGGAACCTCTTTCTTTTCTGTGGGCACCTCATAGTAGGGGTAGCGGGCAAGCCCCATGGACGACGCAATCAGATTTCCTGGAAACCGGCGTATGCCTCCATTAAATTCCCGTACCCGGTCATTGTAGCGCTTCCTTTCCACTGCAATACGGTTCTCAGTGCCCGCCAGCTCGTCCTGGAGAGCCAGGAAGTTCTGGTTGGATTTGAGATTCGGATACCGCTCCACGATGACCAGCAATCGCCCCAGGGCCGCGGACATCCCGTTGGCAGCGTTGATTTTGTCCCCGATTTTGGTCGCACCGCTCAGCTTCGCCCTGGACTCGGCAATGTTGGTAAAAATCTCTTTTTCCTGGGAGGCAAAGCCTTTCACAGTATTTACGAGGTTGGGGATGAGATCGCTCCGGCGTTGCAGTACATTCTCCACCTGAGCCCACTGTCCGGTGATGGCTTCGTCCATGTTAATGAAGCGGTTGCGTTTGGAAACCACGTAACCACAGCTCCCGATGCCCACCACCACCAGCAGCCCAAGGGTGATGCCGACTATCAAAAGTCCTCTTTTCATTTCTTGATCTCCTCTCCGGGAATTAAGCTACGTTACCAGCCTCCACCGGTACCGCCGCCGCCGAAGCCGCCGCCCATGCCGCCGCCGAATCCCCCGCCAAACCCGTGACCGCCGAAGCCGCCGCCAAAGCTGCCGCCACGCATGCCGTAGCCTCCAAATAAAAAGGGTAGGGGAAAGAACCCGAAAAACCCTCTGCCCATAAACAACATGAAGATCAGCAAGATTGGAAGAAATCCAAGGAACGATGTTCCCCGCCGACGCAGCAGCCGGGGGTTGCGAACTCCCGGGGCCAGGGACTGGAGAGATATCCCTTCGGATTTGGCAATCTCTTGGGCCAGGTAGAGGGTCCCGTTGATGATACCGTTTCCCATTTCCCCTTTTCGGAAGTGTGGGAGGATCGCCTGGTCGCGAATGCGGCCAACCTTTCCATCGGGCAGGATGCCCTCCACACCGTATCCCGTGGCGATAAACGTCTTACGGTCTTTGACCGCCACGAGGAACACCACCCCATTGTCTTTGCCTTTCTTTCCCACCCCCCACTTCTGCCCGAATTCCACGGCATAGTCGGAATGTGCCACCCCTTCAGTGGAGTCGATGATAACCACGGCAATCTGCGCCTCGGTCTGATTTTCTAGTTGCTTCAGCAAGCTGTTGAGTTGGCTCTGAACGTTTTGTGGTAGGATCCCAGCGTAATCGTTGACGTAATTTTTAAGCGGGACCACGTTGATCTGAGCGAGGACCGTCGGGGGGACCATGGCCATCAAAAAAAACATCACCGCTGCAAAGTTAAGCCCCATAGGACGGAGCATAGGATATGGAGCACGAAATAGACGAGTCATGGCGGCAATTTGCATGGTTGGTTTGAGTGGAGATCCGGATTTGGGGATCAGGCGACCTTCAAGTTGTCCACGAAGGTTGTGATGGCCACCGCATCGTGCAGGTAGGTCTGGAAGAACGACATGATATCGCTACGGGGCACCGTGCGCTCTCCCGTCTTTATATTCCATGCAATCTCCAGGCCCTCGAGAGGGAGTTGGGTGGCCTTTCGTAGCTCTGAAATGACCTCTTTTGCGTGTAGTTGCGGTGGTTGCTCGAGCAATTGGAGGATGTACCTTCCGATCCTCACAAAAGACGGCACCGAGAGGATCATGGCCTGCCGCAGCTGTTTCGGTTTCAGGGCCGTTTCCAGAACAATCTCTCTCAGGTGCAGGAGTTTGCCTCTAGCCTCCTGCTCGCACTGGTGTCTGATGGCCTGAATGGGGGGCGTGATTTTCGCCAGAACGTCATCGCCAAACAGGACCCGTCGGGCCGCTTGCATCTCCAGGAACTCTAGCGGGAAGACATCCAGGGCGCTGGAGAGATACTGAGGGCTCACCATCAAGGGTGTGGCAATGCGTTGCCGGTACCATTTCTTTATCATGGGGGCCATGATGGCGAGATGTTGGAAATCCACCTGTTCAAGAACCACCAGTAGGTTCAGGTCGGATCTCTTGACATCGAACTCACCGCGGGCCGCACTGCCGTATAAGATGACGCTCTTCAAGTCTGCGCCCAGCAGATTGCGTACGGTCAGAACGAACCCGTTCAAATTCTTCTCGAACTTTGGCGGAAGATGTTCAACAATCATAGTGTCCTCTTAGAAGGGTAGTGAGGAAGTTTAGGGAACCTGTCGATGGTGGATGGAGGTCGGGGTCTATCATTTATCCTTTGCGAGTTTCAGGGAAACGGAATTGATGCAGTAGCGCAGGTTCGTGGGATTTGGGCCGTCGTCGAACACATGACCGAGATGGGCGCCGCAGGCGCTGCACATCACTTCAATCCTCTCCATGAAACGACTGTTGTCGGTTTCCGTATCGACGTTCTGCGGTGCGATGGGTTGCCAAAAGCTTGGCCAGCCCGTGCCGGAATCAAATTTTGTGTCTGAGCTGAAAAGATCGTTGCCGCAGCAGGTGCACTGGTAAACTCCCTTCTCTTTGGAGTTGCAGTATTCTCCCGAGAAGGGCGCCTCGGTGCCTTTTTGTCGGCAGACGTAGAACTGTTCAGGGGTGAGTCGCTTTTTCCACTCCTCGTCGGATTTATGGACCTTATCTTTCATTCCTGAGATGGCCGCTAGCCTCGGCCCCTGTTCCTCCTGAATCGGCTCCGGAGAATTACTGTCCCGACAATATATCAGTCTGGATAGATCTATAGCAACCACAAAAAGATCCTAGGGGGAAGATATAACCAGTGGGATCCTGTCCGGCTATACCTCATTCACTATATATTTTTGGGTCATGCCTAGCAGAGTGGGTTTTCGCGTAGGTACTGTAGCAGGGTTCGATACTTGTTGGAACCTCGACGGTTGTATCGCCATTCGGTTTCCTTGAGATGGAGGTGCAAGGTGTGTTTGGGCAGGCCTTTGAACCTTGCCAGCCTGACCTTCGCCAGAGCCCACAAGCCCTAGATGCCGTTGATATGGACGGCCCCCTTGGTGAACTCCTCCTTGCAATGATCGACGCGGAAGTGACCATAGCCGAGATCGACTAGGTCCTGTAAACACTAATGCTGGAAATACGTTACACTTTGGGGATGGAACTGACTCAAGCCCAGTACGACCGTATTGCGCCGTAGCTTGCGGTGCAGTGGGGTAATGTCAGCCTTTCGAACCGCCAGGTGCTGAACGCTATCTTGTATGTAGCGGAGCATGGTTGCAAGTGGCGTGGGTTACCGTCTCGGTTGGGCAATTGGCACACGATCTACACTCGAATGAATCGCTGGTCGAAGAACGGGGTGCTGGACTAGGTCTTCGAGCAACTACAGAGGGAGCAGATGGTGCGCATCAAGATCGAGGCCGTGTCGATGGACACCACCATCGTCAAGGTCCATCCCGACGGGACCGGGGCACTAAAAAAAACGGTCCCCAAGCCATCGGCAAATCCCGCGGCGGGTGGAGCACCAAGATTCATATGGTTGCCGCGGATGCTCGAACGGCTATCACCTTCTCGCTTTCCCCCGCACAGGCCCACGACGCTCCAGAACGACGTAAGTTGCTGAATCGCCCTGGTCAGCAGCACGACAATCCCTCGCTCGTCATGGACCGGGCGTATGAAGGTAACGAGACACGCCAGTTGGCTCTGGCTCTGGGGTTCACACCCGTGGTGGCGCCGTTGGCCACGCGAGTCGACCCTTGGCAGTACGATGGCCACATGTAGAAGCGACGCAACGAAATCGAGAGGTTGTTTCGTCGTCTGAAGGGTTTCCGGCGAGTCTTCTCCCGCTTCGAGAAGCTCGATGTGATCTTCCTCGGTTTCATCCTCTTCTCGCTCATCATCGAGGCGTTACGCTAGTGTTAACAGGCCCTAGGCGCATTTCAGTCTCCTTCCCCAGTCAGATGCCAAGTTATCTTCGAATCTGAACCAAGCTATAGCCGCACATTTTTATGGCAGACAGAATTCGTTACGCTGCAAAATTATGTCTAGTGGCGTATGAATTCCTTAAAAAATGGAGTAGGGTCTTTAACCCCCGGGACTTTTCTATTTTCTTTCCCGTTCAGCCATCCACTCCCGCTTCATGACCTTTGGGCGGCAAACCGGTAGTTGGCCAGGGGCATGCCGCAACCTGCGGCGTGCCCCTTATTGTGTGGATCTAGGGCGGGGATCGAGTTTTGTCGCTCGTTAGTTGGAAATTGTCAGCGCGACCCCAAGTGGTAATGAATTATCGCCAATGCTCAAAGCCGTTGCTAGTCCTGACATCTCCCAAGACGGGACCGTTTCTTTCGAAATTCCTTCTTTTGCAGTTTCATTCGAGGGGTCGGCTTTGGTCGAGTTGATGAGGTATTTTTCATTGCTCCCGTCATTTAGGGTTACGGAGAGAACCGTCTCTTTCCCTTTTTCCGTCGGCATTGTTTGGAGCGCGGCAATTTTATTCCGGGCCGTTGTCCTCTTTACGGTGTCGAAATACATCCACATGTGGGACCCAATAAACGCGATCAGCACCAGCCAGGCATACTGGCCTACCCTTGTCTGCCTTTTCAACTCTCGTATCCTCTGGAGGTTGAAGTACCGATGGTAAGCTTGTCTTTCAGCTTCGAGCCTTTTTGCGGGATCTTGTTCCGGCGAACTCGCAGGTTGATCAAAAGAAATTCGGATGCTGTTCAATATCATGCCTACGATGAGCAGCACCAACGGTATGGCAATCACAATAACTGGGTGCATAAGGTTCTCCTTTTTTGGGCTTTTGAATGCCCTTGGTTTTAGGAAGAGGGAGAGGGGCAGGATCTACAAGCAATACATTCGCGGGAACACTACAGCCGAAGTCCTTGCAATCGTTGAGGTGTGGTCTAGCCTTCTGCCTCTTGCGCGCCAATAATACGAAGGAAGTCTCTTGATAAAGCGACGCTATAGCGTCGCGGCCATTATAACAAGGGGTATTTTGTGGGTGCCCCGTGTCGGCACATTGCCCATCGGGTCCATGGGATATGCGAGTCGTCCTGTGTATTCTTTTTCTGCGGTGTGATGCCGGCATACGAGGTTAAATAGGCGTCGTTGAGTCGGCGGCATATATGCGGATGGAATCCTCCTCGATTCGTGAGCCTCCTGTGATCAGCGTTATGATGCTGTGGACGTTTCTGCTCACGTTGTCAATGTCGGTAACGGGATACCCATCGCGTAAAAACCTTCCGATGACCTTCTCCTCGCCTAAGGTTACAATCCGCAGCGACTCGGGATGATCTTCCTTAAAGTAGTGCTCCGCCCCCCGGGCGCAATGGTCCAATTCCCTTTGTAGCTTCGAGGAAACCTTTATGCCCACAAATAGTCGATTGTTTTCAGTGTCCATCATGGTGTTCCTACGCTCCTTTCCCGTTATTTCTGCTATCGAGGCTCCGTGCTTTGTCAAGTAGCGGTCCCAGCAGGTCAATTGGAACTGGAACTATGATTGTTTCATTTTGTTCAACGGCAACTTTGGAAAGAACCTGCAGGAATCGGAGGTGAATGGCCGCGGGATGCGTGGCCATGATCTCCGCCGCATCGGAGAGTTTCTGCGCCGCTTGAAACTCGCCCTCCGCATGGATCACTTTAGCGCGTCTGTCTCTTTCTGCCTCAGCCTGTTTTGCCATAGCCCGCTGCATGTCCTGCGCAAGATCGATGTCCTTGACCGCAACCAGACTTATTTTGATCCCCCACGGGTGGGTTTGCGAGTCAATTATCTCCTGAATCTGAGCGTTAATCCTCTCTCTTTCGCTTAGGATTTCGTCCAATTGCGCCCGGCCGCAAACACTACGCAGGGTGGTTTGGGCCAATTGCGAGGTGGCAAAAAGATATTCCTCAATTTGAACGACTGCGTTATTTGGGTTCACCACGCGAAAATAAACCACGGCAGCCACCCTCACGGATACGTTATCCCGCGTGATGACGTCTTGAGGCGGCACCGGCATGGCGACGGCTCGTAAATCCACCCGAACCATCTTTTCAATAAAGGGAATGACAAAGCTAAGCCCGGGCCCGCGAGAGGAGACGAGTCGCCCCAAACGGAACACCACGCCTCTTTGGTATTCCTGGAATATCTTGATGCCAGTCAGACCCACCGCGAAAATAACGATTAAAAGAATAACAACTGGAACAGACAATCAATTACCTCCAGCTTTCCGGCTCCCAGGGGCCCCACTTTCCTTATCTAGACACCTCAGATTGGAAATGGAGGGGGTCTCTTAAGTTCTGCAGTTCCCGGTAGAAATAAAGCGCCGTGGGCCTCTTGCCCTTAAATCTAAATGTTAGCTGCTTGATAAAGTGGAGTTCCTCTGGGGATATGTTTCCGCTCATGGCGGTATCCTGGAGAAACTCTCTGAGCCCGGGCTCTTCCCGGGCTTCGGGGTCAGACTGTTTTTCGACAAACTCAAACTGTTTGATCCGCTCACGGCCCAATCCAGGAGCCAAAACAATCTTCATTCCTAGAGTCACCAGATCCACGTCCCAGGATTCAATGAGCGGGTCCAGGAAGTGGATAAAGTTCGGTACCGATAGGTTGAAAATATCGGTATCGAGGAACTCCAGGACGATGACCCGCATTTCCTCATAGCTTTTGTCGTTTATCCGTGCCACCACCCGAAGCCAATTCTCGTTCTTCCATTTCTCTTTGGCTATCCCCTTGGCCACATCTAAAAGTTTTTGTGTAATAAGCCGTTCGATTTCGCCGAAGGGTTCCTTCTCAAAAATCGGGAGCAGTTGCTTTGCCTTCTCGGGTTGGCACTTTTGCAGGATCAGTTCTCTGATCTCTTGAAACAAAGGTCTAGCCGGTTCGTCGATTGTTCTTTGGATCTCTTCTTTGCGATGCAGATTTGCGAGCTTTACTAGCTCTCCCGAAGGGAGTTTAAGAAAGGCCTGCATTTTATCATAAATGTCCGACCGATTAGGTGCGGGTAGAGCTTTCTTGCCGGTAAGTAACTGAGAGATATAAGACTCGGTAACATCAGCCGCCACCGCCAAATCCCTCTGCTCATAGCCCAACTCTTCAAGACGATGCCTTATTAAGCCTATGATATTTAACATCTTTTTCCCTGAGTTAACTGATCTGGTTATTTATATCACCTTTTGTGCCGTCTGTAAAGAATTGACTTGACAAAATTAGTTAAGTAGATTAGAGTGTACAAGTTGAATAGCAAACGCAGGGTTCACACCTCGGTTATTCGAAATTCTTCAAGTAAGCCTCCTTTAAACCAGCTAACCCGGAAGGTTGGTCGTAACGGCAAATAGTAGGAGGTTCTTGTGGGCGGATTACTTTGGGTTCTAACTGTAGGGGCTACCAGTTGGTTCACAGGAAAGATAATTGGTGACCACGGCTATGGAACAGCTTTAGGTAGTTCCGCCGGCTATTGGTTGGATTTCATCATCGGAATCGCAGGTGCCTCCATTGGCGGCTATCTAATTTTTGGGGCCGGTATAGGGGAAACCGGCTTGATTAGCAGATATGCTACGGCGGTCCTCGGTTCTGTGACTCTAGTGTCGGTTGCCCGGATGCTTTCCGCAAGATTCTTGCCTTCCGCTGGGCGTCAATAAGGGGTTTGTCTGACCGAGCTCGAAAGATGATTGAGAGTGATACCGTTAAAGGGGAGAATCCCAACCTTTTCCTAGAGGGAATGGAGGATTCACTGCCTATCATTCCAGAGAGCCAGGCGGATGAAGTGTCGGATCAAGGAGAGGCGGAAACTGACTTCGAGAACGATGCCGCAGGTAACTCAAACGACCCCGTCTTTGTTTATCTACAGCAATTAAGATCTGTCCCTCTCCTGAGCCATGGAGAAGAAGTAAAATTGGCCCAGGAGATCGAGGAGTGTGAGGCACAGATTGCCAAAGCGGTCCTATCTTCTCTTTTTACCATGCGTTGGACGCTCGGTCTCGGAAAACAAATTGCTGAAGGGTCGGTGAGCGTGCTTGATGTGGTCAAGCAT
Source organism: uncultured Binatia bacterium (SeqCode) (assembly GCA_965218425.1). Lineage (GTDB taxonomy): Bacteria > Desulfobacterota > Binatia > UBA9968 > CAXXLF01 > CBDCDW01. Next base: position 4,414,198 of record OZ244621.1, on the reverse strand, counting down.
TCAGGGGAGGCATCGGCGGACGTCTTGGCACATGAAAAAATCCTTAAAACTCGCTTTTTGGCTGAAATGAGGAAACTCGAGTATCGGGCCAGGACGTGTGAAGACATGATGAGACGTCTGGACAAGCAATCGAGCGAACTGGGTCGAAAGCATCTGGATGTAAAAATCCTCCGGCAGAGGGAAAAGATTACTGCCATTATTAAAGCCCTTCAACTCAATCGCTACCAGATCGAGATTATTATTCAGGAGCACAAACAGACTGACGAGAGGCTCAAGGGGCTTGAACGAATAGCCCGGGGAAAGACAAAATCAAAAAACGTGATACGGACGATAGAAAAGGAAATAGGCATGTCTGAGCAGGAAGTGGCTCGGAGGGTTGGGACCATCTTTGAGAAAAAAGCCCAAGCTGCTCGGGCAAAGAATCACTTCGCCGAGGCCAATCTCCGTCTGGTAGTAACCATAGCGAAAAAGTATTGCGGTCGAGGCCTCCACATACTCGATCTGATCCAGGAAGGTAACATTGGACTCATGAGGGCCGTGGAGAAGTTTAATTATCGGTTAGGATTTAGATTTTCTACCTATGCAAGCTGGTGGATACGTCAGGCCATCACCCGGGCCCTATCTGATTACTCTCGTACCATTCGCATCCCGGTCCATATGGTTGACATCGCTAACAAATTTACCAAGACGGTCAGTGCCCTCAATCACCAATTAGGTCGTAGGCCCGTTCTTGAGGAGATTGCCGCTGCAATGACAATACCCGTGGACAAGGTGCGGTTAATTTTCAACCTGGTAAAAGAACCCGTCTCTCTCGAAGCGCCCATGGGCAATGAGGCAGAGAGCTGTCTAGGGGACTTCATCAGGGATGAGCATTCTCCTGATCCTGAGAAAACGATTATGGATCTTAACCTTCAAGCGGAGACACAACGAATCTTGACAACTCTCAGCCCTAGGGAAGAAAAGATTATACGCATGCGTTTTGGGATCAGAGAAAATTCGGATTATACGCTCGAGGAGACGGGGAAGGTCTTCGGTGTCACCCGGGAAAGAATTCGCCAAATTGAGGCCACAGCCCTAAAAAAACTCCGGGATTCGCAGAGAATCGCCGCCCTTAGAGCCGGCACAGTAAATAACACTTAAGGTCAAGGGGTAAGGCTTGCGGTTTAGGGAGAGAGAGATTGGGAAATGAAACGTTTTGGCTCCCTCATTCAGGTTAAGAAGGACAGATTGCATTGTTATTTTAGACCCAATGACTCCCTGCTTGAAAGGCGAAAGCTGAACAGGGCAGGGTTTTTTTAAAATTTGATTTAGCGAGGTTGACATGTCGGAGAGAACAGAGCCACTCAAACTACAAGACGGAACGCTGATACGTCATAACGTGGTGGGCTACGAGGGACAGATAGACGGCATAACTGAGATTAAGGCCTGCTTCACCGTGGCAGGAGAGTTGCTGCAAATGGCTAACACGAAGCAGATATTCCAATATCGTGTGGCAGTTAAGGGGGAGTCCATACGGCGGGTTGCCCCCCCCGAGGATTTGGAGATTCTGGACGGGGTTGTAACGGTGGTTTGCTCACGTTGTCATTGCTCATTTATAAGCAAGCCTGGCCTGAAGGACTTGCCAAGGGGTCGCTGTCAATGCGGCGCATGGATTTGTCCGTCCTGCTTAGCTTGCGGAAGTCTGGAAATGGAAGGTGCTAAGGTTGGGCAGCCCTCATGCCTAAAGGAAAGAAAGCGTCTACTCAGAAAGCTAGCCGCCCAGAAGAGAAAGGTTGGATTACCCGGAAACAGGAAAAAATAGTGCCAAGATCCTACTTCAGTATAGGGCCTTTTGAAAGAGGATAGCACATTGGTGAAGGCCTAAATCAGTCTTTCCTTGCGATAGGATATCTAAAGGACGAACCGACCAGAGCGTGGTTGCCATTGCTGAGTCTCCCATGTTCTCCCCCCATTAGCATTCAGATTCTCAGGGTAAAAGATGACCTGCTCCCCTTGATTGTCCTCACCTAGAGGTTAGTCTTTGACCGAAGAGGAGGGGCACGCATGCGCAAGAGCAGGTTCAGCGAAACACAGATCGTCGGGATTCTGAAGGAGCACCAGGCGGGGCTGGGGGCGACGGAGCTGTGTCGCAAGCACGGCGTCAGTGACGCGACGTTGTACAAGTGGCGCTCGAAGTATAGCGGGCTGGAGGTGTCTGAGGCGAAACGGCTTCGGAGCCTGGAGACGGAGAACGCCAAGCTGAAGCGTCTTTTGGCGGACGCGATACTGGACGTATCGACGCTCAAGGAGATGGTGGGAAAAGACTTCTGACGCCCAGGTCCAGGAGAGAAGCCGTGGACTGGGCGATGAAGGAAAAGGGTGACTCGCAGCGGCGGGCTTGTGGTCTGTTGGGCATCGAGCCGCGGGTCTACCGTTATCGGTCGATGAGACCGGATGACGGGGAGTTACGGCAGAAGCTGCGGGAGCTGGCGGCGGAACGCCGTCGTTTCGGGTATCGGCGCCTGCACCTGTTGCTGGCGCGGGAAGGCGTGGTGGTGAATCGCAAGAAGCTCTACCAGCTCTACAAGGAGGAGAAGTTGGCGGTGCGCAAACGGGGCGGTCGCAAGCGGGCGCTTGGGAGCCGGGCGCCGATGACGATCCCGCAAGGGGCCAATCAGCGCTGGTCGGTGGACTTCGCATCCGACGCCTTGGTCGACAGCCGGCGTTTCCGTGTGCTCTGCGTGATCGACGACTTCACACGGGAGTGCCTGGCCACCATCGTAGACAACTCCATCACCGCAGAGCGGGTTGCCCGAGAACTGGACCACATCGCTCAACGGCGCGGTGATCCCCTCCTAGTGGTGTCCGATAACGGCACCGAGTTCACGTCGAATGCGATGCTGCGATGGCAGCAGGGTCGCCGGGTAGAGTGGCACGACATCGCTCCGGGCAAGCCCATGCAGAACGGGTTGGTGGAGAGCTTCATCGGGCGTGTGCGTGATGAATGCCTGAACGAGCACATATTCATCAGCTACCGCCATGCGCGAGAGATCATCGAAGACTGGAGGGTCGACTACAACGCCAGAAGACCACACACGAGCCTTAACGGACTCACACCGATGGAGTTTGCAACCCGGTCCGGAGCGGACCACAACGAAACACCACTAACTTATAGGTGAGGACAAAAAGGGGAGCAGGTCAAAGACACTAACATTCTCTCATTAAGGAGGAGAACATGAATAATAAATTGTATGTTGGCGGTTTGCCATATTCTGTAACGGAAGGGAAACTGTAGGAAATATTCGCCGCTCACGGAACCGTAGAAACCGCCAGAGTAATAACGGATAAATTGACCGGCCAGTCCCGGGGCTTCGGCTTCGTGGAGATGAGTTCCGGAGGTGAGGCGCAGAAAGCTATCGATGGCCTGAACGGCACCCAGCTGGATAGTCGTTCCCTGGTGGTCAATGAGGCTAAACCTATGGTAAAGCGCGACAATGATGGGGGAGGTCGTGGAAACAGAAGCGGCGAGCGCAATCGCTGGTAGTTTTCTCACTCCTAAGTAACTAAAGGAAGGGGCAACTGGTCGGGTTGCCCCTTCCTTTAGTTGAGAAGGTCAGAGCCGATGGCCACAATTCGAAGCAGCGCTGGCAATAATCCTTTCTGGCGCAAAGTTCGCGCATATGTTCTATCCCGCATTTCCAGGTGCGACTCGGTGCTGGTGCGGACCTTCTTTCGTCTCATTATCAGTAGGCCGCCGGTTCGACTGCGATGGATGGCTCCAGATTTCAGATAGAGGGGCTGATACTCTTCACTCACTGCAGATGGTTTCTTAGGATAGGGCAATAGACCGGCCTACGAGACAGGAAATTGAGCGCCACGAGAGCAATCGGCGGATTCATGCCTATCTAACTGGAGGCTCTTGTCCTGTTTTGATAAGTCGGGCTATTGTTGGCGCGCTCATTGTTGTGATAAGTGCAATAATGTGGTGGCGGGAGATGAGTGACCAGGTGGGGTGCCATCCGGCTATAAAAATTTAATGGGGGCAATTCCCATGGCAAAATTTATCATTCAACCGCATGGTAGGCTTAACGATTGGGTTGCGGACGAAAAAGGCTATTTTCGTGACGCGGGTCTCGAGTACGCGTTCAATGTGGAGGGAAGCCGTAAAAGCACTCCCGAGCTCACCGGTGTCGATTCGTCAACTCCACTCAAAGATAACTTGTTTGGTGCATTTGAACGCTATGCGGAAGGACATGGCCGAAAGGGTGGAGGTGCTGGAGATGTAAGCTGTGCCTGCCATTGGACGGTTAACCAGGCTGCGAAGGTTAAAGAAGGAATTATGTGGGGGAAGGCATACAGTGTTTGCGAATCTGCCATTGTGGTCCCCGGTGATTCAAAGGTTTCGGAGCCCGGAGAACTGGCGGGAATCGAGGTTGCCGTGGGTTATCATTCAGGGAGCCATTATTCGGCTCTGCAGGCGTTGGAGGTCTTTTTATCCCCCAAAGACATTGCGCTTAAATTCATTGGCACCTCCTGGGCTCGGGTTGATGCCGCGCTGGCGGGGAAGACACCCGCGGTGAATGTATGGGGACCGGAATTGTACCTGCTGGAGCAACATGGATTTCGAAGGATCCTCTCCACGACGTTCATGATGGCCTTTATGTTCCCCCGCGAGGCAGATGCAGGTAATGTAGAGCGCTATATGGGTTGCTTGGTCTGGGCACAAACCGACATTGATGTGGAACCGGAGCGATACAAGCACTACTTTCTCAATGAGATCCCTGAGCGCTTTCACGACAAAGTGGACGTTCGACGTTTCGGGATCGGCGAACGCGTGGTGCCGCAGTCGTACACTAAAGAAATCTTTGAAAAGACCCAGAACTGGATGCGCGCGCGAAATCTATTCGACACTAAGACAAATGCCGGGGCCTCCTACGAAGAAGCGGTGGATAGCTAAAAAGCGCTGTGTGAATAGCCTTCCATTCTTAACTGATCCTGTGATTGATTGACCTTGCCACGGCAGATCCCGCGCCGGCCGCAAACCGTCTCACCACCTCCACAATGCACAAGACTTTACCAGCCCTCTGAGTTCAAGCTGCGCGTTTTGTACAACCATGGAGCGCCTGTTACACTTAACCGCATCCTATTTCCAATGCAGCCATACCTTTACCAATAGAAAATTGACGGTTCTGTTTGAAACCTTCGATACGAAACCCAAATGAACCTTCAGACCTTAAAACTCCTGGTTCCTGTGGTTGCCATTACGGTGCAAAACAACATGGCGTCGACGATTATCCCCCCGTACCTTAAAGAGTTGTCCATTCCGGTTGCCGCCATCGGCACCTTGATTTCACTCGGTCCCATCTTCGCCCTGCTTTCACGGTTACCCGTGGGAATGGTTTACAGCCAACGTCGGGCTCGAATGCTCATTGCTGGCGCGATCTTGATGGTGGGCGTGACCATTTACTCATATAGCTTCGCTACGGATGATGTAACCTTTGCCGTTGTGCATTCTTTCAACGGACTTGCCTTGGGCGCGGTAACGACATTGTACATGGCCTTTTTCGTTGATTCTCTGCCATCGAGCGAGAACCGCAACCACGCCATGGGGTATTATGTGGGTAGCCTGGCGGTGGGTTATTCCACAGGGGGTTTTTTAGGCGGATTTATTGCGGACCATTTTGGTTACAGGTTGACGTTCCAGGTAGGGGCTTTGGTATCGTTACTCCCTGTCGCTCTTTTGTGGTTGTTGCGTGGTTCCAGTGGAGAAAACCGTGGCAAGGTGCGGGAACACTCAACACTAACCTCTAGAGAAACGTTGAAGGCGATTTTGCAGCCCGAACTGGCCATTGTGGTCATTGTGGCCATGTTCCTCAATTTGTTGCATCAGATGAGTAGCGTGTTTATTTCCCTATACGGGTTGGCTGTGGGAATGAGTCTTACGCAGATCGGGGTGATGCGTGCGGCTTACGCGGGGTGCAATGCCATCACCCGGCCCATCAGTGGTCATGTGGTGGACAAGGTGGGGCATCGAGGTTTGTCTTACTTTGGGCTGCCATTGCAGTCTGCCATTCTTATGTTGATCCCACTGTTCACCGGTTTTGGTACGATTTTAGCCGTTTACGTTGTGGTGGGTTTCACCCGTGCCGTGGTGATCGTGGCCAACACCGTTGGACTGGTACAGGAGGTGCCCGAGCACAAGGTGCCACGTGGAGTAGCCACGGGGATCTTCAATGCTGCGGGTGACTTGGGCAATATTCTCGGTCCGGTCCTGGGGGGATTCATTGCACAGGTTACCAGTCTGGGCGGCGTCTTTGTGATTGGGCCTCTCGGTTCGACCATGGTTTTTCTGTTGGGAACCTGGGCCGTCAGGCGCAAGTCCAAAGTTTAGATTGTTCCCGTGCACCACCAGGTGCAGGCAAAAGTTTTTCCGTATGTGCTTACGGTTGCGAAGACACGCAAGTTTGGTATGTTGTTTGGGCATTTTGCTGTCCGATCCACGGTTTTTAAAAAATGTTTTGGAGCAGAGATGGAAATTAACTACGGCCTCATAAGCGTGGACTCCCATGCGGGGTTTGACCGTGACGCTTTTACCTCCCGGATGTCGGTGCAAAAGTGGGGGAACCGGATTCCCCAAGTAGTGGAGGTGGAGAAGGATGGGCGCCAGGTTAACCGTTGGGCGGTCTATGGCAACGCCCGCGGCGATAACGTTGGCAATTGCCCAGCAGTGATGGGGGATCCATTTCCCACCTATCCCCAGCGGTGGGAGGATATTCCTCGGACCGCGTATGTCCCCAAGGAACGTTTACGGGCATTGGATACTGATGGAGTTGATGCGGAAGTGCTCTTTCCTAATCCACCGGGCGGCGCGTACTTCGAGTTCGGCGATAAAGAGTACGAGCTCGATGTGGTGAAAGCCTACAATGACTCCCTCGCCGAGTGGGCGCAGACCAGCGACCCTTACTGGGACCCCATCTGGAGTGCTTGCCAGGAAATGGGTCTTCCTATTCATTTTCACGGCTCAGCAAATCTCCGCGCAGGAGCGTCCGTGCGAAAGTGGAGTGGTTACTCGCCGAGGCAGGCCCACTCGGCAATGACCGCCACATCTGCGGTAACACCGGCTCAGATCATCCCACAGTTGATCTTTTCCGGTGTTACAGAGCGCTTCCCACTTCTCAAGTGCGTGTTTGCCGAGGCCGGGATTGGGGGATTCAACTACGTGCTGGCCGCATGCGACCACGAGTGGGAGTGTCGCCATCTATGGACGGAAGGAATTTCCAGCCGTCCGAGCGAAACGGTGCGAAGGCAGATGTACGTGAACTTCTGGTTCGAGGTAGAAGGAATTAAGCTCCGACACCTTATCGGTATCGATAACATAATGTGGGAGTCGGATTTCCCGCATGTGGCTTCCTTCTATCCGCGATCCTGGGATTCGGTTGAGCGTGTACTGAAGGGGGTGCCGCAGGAAGACCGTCGCAAGGTGCTCTACGAGAACGCGCTGCGCGTCTACCAAATGGAGGCTGCCGTAGTGGCGAAAGAGCATTGAGGGGGTAAGCTTGTATGCAGATAAATTTCGGCCTGATTAGTGTTGACGACCACGTGCAAGAACCGCCAACCTTGTGGGCTGATCGTCTCTCCAGGGGCCGATGGGGTCACCGTATCCCGCACCTCGAACAAACATCCGAGGGTAGCGAGCGGTGGGTGGTGGATGGGCGGGTACTTGTGGAGGGTCACTCCGCGAGGACGGGTGCCTTGATGGCCGACCGTAACCATGAGCCAAGCCGTTGGGATCAGGTGCCACCACAAGCCTATGTGCCCTCCGAACGGCTTAAGTTGATGGACGAATCAGGCGTCGACTATTCAGTGCTCTACCCCACAGTTGCGGGCTTGGCGGGGGAGGCCTTCGGCCGTCTGGAGGACCCTGAACTGGAGCTTGCCTGTGTGCAAGCGTACAACGATTGGCTGATTGAGGAGTGGGCAGCCACCAGCGAGCGCTTCGTCCCACAGTGCATCGTGCCCATCTGGCCGGCCCAGGCCACCGTTGCTGAGATTCAGCGGGCTGTCGCCAAGGGGCATAGGGGAGTTGTCTTTCCTTCACTACCCATGAGTCTGCGCGGAGTCCCCCATGTCAGTGGACCCGAGTACGATCCAGTGTGGGAGGCCTGTGAAGAGCTCAACGTGCCCGTTTGCCTCCACGCAGGGGCGTCTCCTGAGCTGCAATACACCCCCTATTCAGGCTTGGCTCCTGCCCTAACGGAAGCCCTTGAAGCAGTGACCAAGCCGGTCTCCAGTGTATTCGTCATCTCTCTGTTTTCCTTCTCGCGAGTATTGTTACGTCACCCGCGTCTAAAAGTAATACTCGCAGAAAGCGCCCTGAGCTGGGGTATGCTCTACATGGAGTGGGCGGACCATCAGTTCGAGCATGACGGCTTGGCCTCTGAGGGTTACGAGTTGAAACCTTCTGAGATGTTCCACCGTCAGTGCTGCTTCACATCATGGTTCGACGAGGTTGCGCCATTCGTGCAGCACGTGGGTGCGGAGCATATTCTTTGGTCCACCAATGTTCCCCTGACGACTTCCACCTGGCCCCACACCCAGGAGACGATCCATCAGTGCTTCCAGGGTGTCCCGGTGGAGACACGGGAGAAAGTGCTATGGAAAAATGCTGCGAGCCTCTACCGACTCTAAGGTGGGAGGCCGTCGGTCGGACCCTTTAAAGAAATTTCTGCTTTCCAGATGCTCTCCGGAAACTGCGTCACTGACCCCGCTCTTCCGCCTACCGGCTCTAGCGCAAAAAGTGTGGTTCCGCAGGTTGAAAACCTCAGTTCTGGTAAGGGATTGAACATGCTTGTACGGGAGCCGCCGTCCCTCGCTTCAGGGCTCCTCGGCGGGCAGCCTCGAAACTCGCTTTGCTCGAACAGTCGATGCCGCTTTTCCTCAGCTTCGCAGAGGCTTCCACGCCCCGGGACCGAACTTCCGCTCAGGCACGGCAGCTCCCGTAGCATCGAGTGTGGGCCCGGTGGGTCGCTGCGGGAGTCCCGTGAAGCGAAGCAAGACCCCGAAGCCCTAAGTTGACGGGGATGAAGAATATGCAAACTTTGTTTCCCCTGGTCGGACATGGCGGACGAGACATTTCGCACGACACTTTTTGAAAGAGTGCCTTGCCTGTCTTGACACCATAGTGCACGGTGGTATAGATGCCGAAGGGTAACCTGCCAAACTCTTCAGGTGGGGTATGGTGAGGGAAAGGGTGCGGGCCCAGTTGCGCATAATCATTCGAACGGTTAAAAATTGGCGATTGTAGGATGTCACAAAGGAGGCGAGTATGGGATTACTGAAAATTGAGGGCGTGACCCACTGGTCCATTCCAGTGAACAGTGTGCCAGAGTCAGAGAAATTTTACGGCGATTTGCTCGGCCTTAAGCATGTTGGGCGGCTCGGCAACGCTGTGATGACCTGCTTCAACGTGGGCGACCACAATATCCTGCTATGTGAACGAGAGCACCCAGTGCCAAAAGAGTCCAAAGGAGAGGATCGAATTCATCATTCCTTTACGGTAACTCCGGAATCCTTTGTGCAGGCGTGTAAGGTGTTTCACGAAAAGAAAATTCCCATCATAGAGATGGTTTACCGGGCAAAGGGCTATTTCACAGGAAGAGAGCTCTATTTCCACGATCCCAGCGGTAACAGGCTTGAACTCCGCGATCCAACCTGGAAGCAGGGAATGCCCGAGCCTTCGTACGAAGACATTGTGCGTTCTTAATCTGTCCAGGAAAGCTTTGCGCATTTGCGGGGAGAAAAAGGGTAGCCTCTAACATTAGGACGGCTGGGCTTTAGTACCGGATTCCTTCAAAAGCCTTTCCAGGTGGGCAGCCAATTGTGACGGCGCGAAGGCTTATGGATGACATCGTTGTCCCCGCTGTCCAGGCACTGTTGCTTCTTTTTATGGGAATTCAAAACGGTTACAGCCAAGATTGGTATGATTCAGTTTTTGGATTCTGACGAATAAGGCCCGCGGCTGTAAAGCCGTCCATCTGAGGCATCATCACATCCATCATGATGACATCCGGTAATTCGGAGGCAGCCATATCCACAGCCTCTTTACCGTTGCTTGCCATAAGACATTCATAGCTAAGGCTCTCCACCACCGTCTTTAAAACGATACAAAGGTCTTCAATGGCCGCTGAGCGATCCACACATTGGACCAATTTAAATGCTTGGGGAATGCTTGGGGCATGAGGTCTTTGATCATGCGAGCGTAGTAAGCCTTGTCCTTGATCTTGGGTTGAAACGTGATCCAAGCCGCGGCCGTAGCCAATTTGTTTGTATCGGTAGCCATCTTCCGTTGACCTACAAGGGCCCCCTGCAGGCTTCTCCCTTCATGCCATTGGCTGGCTGTGCTCATTGGCAGCGCAATGCTTAGCATCAAAAGTGAGAAGACGGACGTGAGAATTATGTTTTTCATTTGATCCCCCGACAAGACCGCGTCACTACGGTAATTGAGAAACCCCTCTTCAAGGGCAAAACCCTTCTCTGGTGTCGTGTTGATTCTCCACTTACTTTCATGCGCTGTAATGTACCGTTAAAGACCGTTTTGTCTTGCAATGGGTTGCCACGCTGTGCGACAAGGGATGTGCTTAGAATCGTTGCCCCCGTGGGCACTTTGTGTTTGATTTGGAGGGGTATGATGCCTGAACAATGGAGCCAAGAATGGAGTAACGCTGTTTTCTCCCTACAGGAACGGGACCGGCGGTGGCGCAAGGTACGGGAATTGATGGCGGGTGACGGGATAGACGTCCTCGTGTGCCTTCCCTGTACTAACAGTCACAACCGAGGTCAGGCGGATCCCATTTACCTGACACAGCTCGGGGAAAACTCTGACGAGGTGACGGTCGTTTTCCCCTTGGATCATGAGGTGACCGCTTGGCTCTCACGGGGGGGTGTCTGGCCCTCGTCCAACTGGCTCACGGACATTCGTCCGGCGCCCCGCGGTACTGGAGGTCGAACCGTCGTGACTCGTTTGAAGGAGATGGGGTTTGAGCGTGGTGTGGTTGGCATTACTGGACTCACCGGAGGAATATTGGGTCATTGCCGGGAAACTGAGGGCGAAGCCAACTGGCAGTCGGTGGAACTGATCAAGCAGGCTCTTCCCAACGCCAGGGTGGTATCTGCCACGGACCTCCTGGGCGAAGCGCGCTACCAAAAAAGTGAAGAGGAAATTGGATTCCTCCGCAAGGGGGCTCAAATCGCCGAGAAGGTTCTTCAATCGGTAGTGAATCATGCGCGCATTGGTGTGGCCGAACGGGAGGTGTTCGGGCACATGATGTACACCAGTGCCGTTGAAGGGGGAAGTTTTACCCCTATGTTTGGGTGGAGCAGCGGGCCCCTGGGCAATACTTATCACCGCGTAGAACTGCCGTCCTTTCGTAAATTCGAAACCGGTGATGTTCTTGGCATCGAAATCGAAGGTCGATGGGGAGGCTATATCGCTCAGATCGACCAGGCCTTTTCCATCGGGGCTGCCCCTCAGGACCTCAAAGACGGGATGCAATTGATATTCGAGTCCTACAATAGAGTGGTGGAAGCCATGAAACCTGGCGTCACCGTTGGAGAGTTGCTTACTGCCGGAGAGGTGAAGGGAATGAATGGCCGGGGGGAAGCGAAGCTACTCATGCACGGGCGTGGGACAGGCGATGATGGGCCCCTGGTTACAACTCGCATTACCCATGAACTGAGAGCAATGGAGTTGAAAGAAGGTTGCGTGATGATCGTGAAGCCGAGCGTCTTTGTCGATGGGAAGCCGGATTATGGCCGTTGGGGTGAGATTGTGGTGGTTCGGAGAAATGGTGTCGAGCGATTGGGCAGCCGGCCTCAGGAACTGTACGAACTTATTTAGGCCCAATATATTCAGGAGCTTTCCTTATAATCCGCATAATTGGCCACTCGCCCAAAGCAGACTCAGTGCTGAGTGGCGAATGCTGAGGACGGATAGATCAACGCTCATATCCTCGATGTCCTTAAGCTTCACTTCCATGTCAGTGGTTCTGGGGAGGATTGGCAGCCGAAACCCCTGAGCACAGGTGGTAAAGTAGGTGCCCCCCTCCAAGGCACTGCTGGAAAGGGTGCTACGACCTTCCAGATGCTTGATGAAGTCGAGGCTGATAAAATGAGTATGTGCGTCGCCCCGCATTTCAACCCACCTCCGAGTTAGGCGTCATTTCGTCTGTTTGCTTAGCCATTGGATCGGGCTACATCCCTTCTCGCAGGTAGTATGGGTAACTTTATACACTGTCACTGAGGTTCCATTGCAATGACCTTTGTGATGGATTGCACAATTAGTCATAAAGATTTCTTGCGGTGTTAGGCAATTTGAGATAACGAAGATCCACATGAATAAATCGCCGAATACGAAGACGGATAGGTTAAACCTCACCATGGCCTGTGGCCCCTACGACAGAACTGAAGCATTGCGCAATGGCATGGTTAAGCCAGAGGGCATCGATCTTACTTACCTGGCCATTGAACCCCCTCCGCTGCTGGTGGATCGTGCTGTTAAGGAAAACGAGTTCGATATTGCTGAGATGTTCCTGGCACTTTACATGTCCCTTCGTTCACAGGGGAAGTTCCCGTTCATTGCAATCCCTGTCTTTCCCTCCAGGGTCTTTCGCCACGGGTTTATCTTCGTAAACACCCGCTCGGGTATAGAGAAACCGAAGGACCTGGAAGGGAAGCGTGTGGGGGTGCCAGAGTTTCGACAGACGGCGGCCGTATGGGCCAAGGGTGCCCTACAACATGATTACGGTGTTGACCTGACCACCATTCGATGGGTGGAGGGGGGCATCAATGCTGCGCGGCCTCCTGATGAGCTGGACCTCAAACCGGGGGGGTCTTTCTCCCTTGAGTTTGCTCCCCAGGGCAAGAGTTTGGACGAAATGTTGGGAAATGGCGAGCTGGACGCCCTGCTCGGCGCCAGAAAACCTACCTCTTTTGGCTCCAGCCCCCATGTGCAGAGGCTTTTCCCTAACTTTCGGGAAGTGGAACAGAACTACTACCGAAGGACGGGTATTTTTCCGATCATGCACACCATGGTTCTGAAGGAGAGCCTCTACCGGGAGCGCTCCTGGGTGGCAAAAAGTATCTACAACGCGATGGTCGAAGCGAAAGATTGGGTGTTGGATCGAATTAGCGAGGGCGGTACTTTACGGTTTATGCTACCCTGGTTATGGGATGATCTGGAACAGTTGGACCAGTTTTTCAGTGGAGATGGGTGGTCCTATGGACTTGAGCCCAACCGGCACACCCTGAATACATTAATGGATCACCTGGTGGAACAGGGGCTAATGAAACGAAAGGTCCCCTTGGAAGAGCTATTCCCGTCTCCATAGGACTCGTGTTTGCCTGAATCAGGACTCGCCGAGGCCTCTGTGGCGGGGGGGGATCCGCGGATATTAATTATCATGGATTGATTTTTACGGTTTTTGTCAAAGCATGCTTGCGAATTTTTTCGCGGCGTTGATCCTTCGATTCCGCGACTGTTGTAAAATTAGGCACTTACGTGGAGGTCCGTTCGTCCTAGATGGTTGGCATAATAAACCCGTAAAACCTGCCAAGATATTGTGGGGGGCTTAAATGAATATTAATAGGAAGTTTCTGTACGTGGCCTTGATTGTCGTGGGGCTCGCATTGGTTGTTGGACCGGTCTTTGGTCTATGGATGAGAAGTGAGGCAGTCAAATACAAGCACCTTACCGCTGAACAAGAACAGGAGATCGCAAAATTGAAAGCCAGTGTCGGAGAGATGAAAGCGGTGCTCCTGGAGCGGGAGCAGATCATCGCTGAGCAACAGCTTCGGGTTGCCGAACTGGGCAAGGCCCGCCGGGGTCTTCAAAAGCAAAACGAATCCCTTTTATTGGACATGCGAGAGACCGAAAAACAAAGCCAGGAGTTATTGGCCGGTAAGAATCAACTTTCCGATCAACTGGAGCTTGTTTCCGCTGAACAAGAACAGGAGATCGCAAAATTGAAAGCCAGTGTCGGAGAGATGAAAGCGGTGCTCCTGGAGCGGGAGCAGATCATCGCTGAGCAACAGCTTCGGGTTGCCGAACTGGGCAAGGCCCGCCGGGGTCTTCAAAAGCAAAACGAATCCCTTTTATTGGACATGCGAGAGACCGAAAAACAAAGCCAGGAGTTATTGGCCGGTAAGAATCAACTTTCCGATCAACTGGAGCTTGTTTCCGCTGAACAAGAACAGGAGATCGCAAAATTGAAAGCCAGTGTCGGAGAGATGAAAGCGGTGCTCCTGGAGCGGGAGCAGATCATCGCTGAGCAACAGCTTCGGGTTGCCGAACTGGGCAAGGCCCGCCGGGGTCTTCAAAGGCAAAACGAATCCCTTTTATTGGACATGCGAGAGACCGAAAAACAAAGCCAGGAGTTATTGGCCGGTAAGAATCAACTTTCCGATCAACTGGAGCTTGTTTCCGCTGAGGCTCGGGAGCTCGCGCGGGCCAAGTCTCAACTTTCAGGTAAGCTGCAGCGTATATCGGCTGAGGCCGAGGAACTCGCCAAGGCCAAGAGAGATAGAGAACAAGCCCTTCGAGACCGGCAACAATTGATAGAATCACTCAAGAAAGAAATTGATGCTGGTCAGGTGAAAATCGCACGGCTTGCCGGCTTAACTACGGTACACTTGGAGGACAAAATCCTGTTCGATTCCTCCCGGGCTACCATAAAGGATTCCGGATTTGGCGTTTTAAAAAAGGTAGTTGAAGCTCTGCGACAGATCAAAGACAAACATATCCAAGTACAGGGCCACACCGATTCCCGGCCCATCAGGTGGGATCTCCAACGCAAGTATCCCACCAACTGGGAATTGTCCACCGCCCGGGCTGCCACCATCGTTCGTTATTTGGTCGATGAAGTAGGGATTGATCCCACTCGGTTATCAGCATCTGGGTATGCATTTCACCAACCCATAGCTGGCAATGACACCCCAGAGGGGCAGCAAGAAAACCGGCGTGTCGAATTCTCGATACTCCCAGCAAGGGCTGCCACCGTGGCCGGCGGAAATTTGGGAACTCAATAAAGCGCAAAGAAATCGACTCCGTCCATTTGCCATTGCCGGCTGGTTCGAACTTTCCTGTGGTTTGAATTGACCTAAGAATGGCCGTCTTGAGACGCGCGTCAGGCGGGTTAGCGCTTCCTTTACAGGTGCGTTTGCAGTACGGGCTTTACCCCTCCTTTTCCTTTGTGCTAACAGAGAGAGCGACGCATCGAACAACCTTCCTACCCATTGAGGGAAGAAATCTGGAGTAAGCATTGGTCAATCTGTTTAACGGGGGAACCTTTTCCTCCCTTCGACATAGGAATTTCCGCCTCATGTGGGCTGGCACAGTCTTTAGAGGGGCGGGGATGATGATCCAGCAACTTACCTTGGGGTGGTTGGTCTATGATCTGACCGGCTCTGCCGTTTTGCTGGGAGCGTTAAGCGCCCTTCGAATGTTGCCCTTCTTGATATTCGGTCCGGTGGGCGGTGTCATTGCGGACCGTGTGGACCGACGCAAACTCATTACAAGTCTCTACTGCCTGTTCTCGCTTCTGAGCTTGAGCATGGGGAGCGTGGTGGCCCTAGGAATAGTGCAAATATGGCATCTCTTTGTCTTCGTTTCGATCACAGGAGTTATGGCCTCGTTTCTCATTACGGTAGAACACTCCATCATACCCAACACGGTGCCCAGAGAAGAACTCATGAACGCAGTGGCATTGGATTTCGGTGCCTTTAACACCACCAGGGTCATTGCGCCTGTGTTGGGTGGTTTTTTGATTCCCTTGTTCGGTGCCGCTGGGAATTTGTTTGTTGAAAGCGCAGTGACCGCGTGTGCCGCGCTGGTGACCTATTCATTGCGCCTAGCTCCGGTAAAAGCCGTAGGTAAAAAATCGTCGGTCATAACGCATTTTAGAGAAGGGGTTGGTTATCTGTGGTCCAATCCTATGGTGGTGACCATCATGGTTGTGGCTTTGGTTCCTGCGGTCTTCGCCATGCCGCACCAGGCTTTGATGCCGATCTTTCAAAAAGACGTGTTGGGGGTGGGCCCCGAAGGACTCGGTTTTATGGTTGCCGCACCCGGCTTGGGGGCCGTGGGGGGAATGCTATTATTAGCCACCATCGCAAGCGGCATTGTACGGAAGGGCTTGTTTCTACTGGGCTGTATGACGCTTTTGGGTCTTTCGCTAATTTTCTTTTCCCAATCCACTTCCTTGTCGCTTGCCTTAGTGGCTCTTATGGGGGTAGGAGGGTTCCATGCCCTGTTCGGGGCCATCAAAAACACCATGGTACAATTGACCGTGCCGGATGAGCTCCGGGGGCGTGTGAATAGCCTCTTCTTGCTTGAACGGGGACTTACCCCGATGGGATCCTTTGCCGCAGGAGTCGCAGCGCACTATTTCAGTGCGCCCATCACCGTTACCGTAATGGGTTCAATGGTAGTTCTCCTGGCTGCGCTGGTTCTGTTACGGGTCCCACGAATTCGCGGCAAGAACCTTCTGGGGTAACTTAAGGCGCTGGCTTCGGCTCTATGGTTTCTAGATTACTTCCTCCCAACAATTCAAAGCCCCCGTTGACACAAATTTCTATGATTGATATAGGGCCCCTTAGCTCGTAGCATGTCAGTTCTCCATCATTATTTCTAAAGCATCTAACCCGATGTGAGGCTTAACGGATGGTATTTGTTCCGTGAAGGGGACAATGAAGAAAAAAACTTAACACCAGTCACTCTGCAATTGTGTGCCGTTAGGGTGCGCTGGTTTTTTTGCCATTTTATGATATGAAGAAGGAATATATTACGAATGCGAAATTTTCCTACTTTCTACTTGGCCTGGTGCTAGTTTTCGGTGCTTCGACCCCGGCGTTCGGTGCTGACTTTTATGCAGGCAAGACCAGGCGCTTCATTGTGGGCTTTTCCCCAGGTGGAGGCTACGACACTTACACACGGGCTATTGCCCGTCATATTGGCAAGTATACTCCGGGAAATCCTACCCCTGTGGTGATGGACATGACTGGAGCAGGAAGTCTGATCGCCGCGAACTATAACGCCGACCGAGCCAGGCCAGACGGGCTAACTGTAGCAGTTTGGACTCCAGGGATTATTCTTGGTCATGCGTTGGGGGACAAGAAGGTAAAGTTTGATCCACGGGAGCTGGGCTGGCTTGGCACCCCCACGACCGAGACAATTACCTGTGGCATTATGGGTCACACAGGCCTAAAATCCCTCGACGACATCGTGAAGTCAGGTAGGACCCTGAGGTCCCTGCCACTAGGGCGCCTGGGAACACGACGGAGCCGCCCAAGTTCCTGAACCGAGCCCTGGGAACAAAGTTTAGAGTAATCACCGGGTACGCAGGAACAGCCAGGATGCCTTTGGCCATGCAATCAAGGGAAGCGGACGCGGCCTGTTGGACCTGGGAGTCCATGAGGGTTACAGCGAAGTCCATGCTGGGTGCGGAGGGTGAGGACAAGTTCATCCCCTTTGTAATGACGAAAAAATGGAACGATCCGGAGGTCAAGAATATCCCGTTCTTTCATGAGGTCATCAAGAATGAGAGGACATTAACCCAATGGAATGCTTTTAATGCGAAGAATGAGATAACCAAGCCCTATTCGGTGGCTCCGGGGACGCCTAAGGATCGGCTGGATATCCTGCGCAAGGCCTTTGCGGCCACCATGAAAGATCCACAGTTTCTGAAAGACGCCAAAAAATCCAGATTGAATGTTACCCATGTACATGGCGGCAGGTCGAGAAGGGAGTTGAACAAATTCATTCGCTGCCTCCAAAAATGATAGAGGATCTACAAATAATAACCGGTTTTAAGAAGAGGAAATAATTTCGAGAGGTTCTTGAAAATCCAAGCGAGTGATTTAGTCCTGCATCGATGCTTTCAAATGTAGAAAATGAACTCTTAACTCGCACCGGGCCCGGTACACCTATGGGTGGATTGTTCCGGCGCTATTGGATCCCGGCAGTGTTGTCGGAAGAAATTCCCGAGCCAGACTGCCCGCCGGTACAGGTGAGGTTGCTGGGTGAGGAGCTCCTGGCCTTTCGAGACAGCCAGGGAAGGGTGGGACTCCTAGACGAGCACTGTTCTCACCGAGGCACATCCCTCTATTATGGGCGCAACGAGGATTGCGGCCTGCGATGTATCTATCATGGCTGGAAATACGATGTGAAAGGGAACGTCCTGGAGACCCCCGCGGAACCGCCAGGAAGCGATTTTCGAAAGAAGATTCACCATAAAGCCTATCCTTGCAAAGAAGTGGCGGGCCTCGTGTTTGCCTATATGGGTCCGCAAGAAGAGATACCTCTATTTCCCAACTATGAGTGGGCTGCGATGCCCGAGGACCACGTTTATGTAACTAAAGTATTGCTCGATTGCAATTACCTTCAAGGTCTCGAGGGAGACTGTGATTCATCTCATCTTTCCTATCTTCACAGATCCTTCCATGCTGGGGCTGTGGGGTTCGAAAACGAAGGCTATGCGGCAGACGGCGCGCCGAAGCTTGAGGCTGCCGAAACAGATTACGGAGTTAGGATGATTTCGCTCCGGAAGACAAGGGTAGACACCAACCTCTTTCGCGTGACCAATTTCGTGATGCCGTGCCAGGGGTTCATACCCGGTGGGATGGACGGGATGACGGTTCATTATTGGGTACCCATTAACGATACCCATCTGTGGAAATATTATATCGTTTGCAAGCGGAGCGGGCCTCTCAGCCAAGAGGAGCGGACCTTGGGGAATGACGTTGATCAAGATTACAAAAAGGTCCGTAATCTCCAGAACCATTACGGTCAGGATAGGGAAGCTCAAAAGACCCGGACCTTTGTGGGAGTCGGGTCTAGCTTTTTCGTTCATGACGCCTGCGCCACCGAAACCATGGGCCCCATCTATGACCGTAGCAAGGAGCACCTGGCCGCGAGCGACGAGACTGTGATTGCAACCCGAAAATTTCTCCTCAAGGCGGTAAAATCCTTCCAGGCGGGAGAGGAACCTCCCCATATTGTCAGGGACTCGGCCAATAATTCATTTCGACACCTGGTTACCATTTCAGAAAAGTTGCCTGCCACAGTATCGGCCGAGCAACGCCTCGCTGAGCGCATGACCGAATAACTCAAATTCATGGAAATGGGGGAGTCGAAATGGAGAGAAAGGGCTTTCCCACGGCGGCAACATTTCATGAAGCTCTCCAAACAAATTCGTTTTGAATTTTGAGTTTTAGATTTGAGTGTTTTGGTTTGTTTGAGATTTCAAGCTTGGGATTTAGGATTTTAATTCGGCAAAGTCTTGGAGTGAAATGCTGTGTTTAATTCGTTCTGTCGAACATTCTCTCGGTAAAATCTAGGTTTATTTGAATCAACCCGGAGGTGGGGTCGATCAAACGGTTAATCATTTTTAGAGTCGTGGTTTTCCCTGACCCTGAGTCTCCCGGCAGAACCAGGATCTCTCCCTCGGAAACGGCCAGTGAAATACCATCGACTACGACCGTTTCTCCATACTACTTGGTGACGTTATTTAACTCAATCATGTGAAGAAGTGTAAGGAGGATTACCGCTGTAATTGTGATGCCTGGCGATTAAACCATGGTGAGTCGGGAGCCTGGGTCCAGGAGGTGTCGGGGTGTGCCGGTGTTTCAGCGAGCTTCCCGGATGCTGCTTCTGAGGGATTCACAAGATTAGCGTTACGGATTCTATCCCACCTGCAGTACAGCCACCAGGCTGTGGCCACAACCTCTCCCGCGTTGCAAAGTAAATTCCAGACGTCGCAATACGTAGGCTAGCTGCGGTTCCAGCACGTTGGCTCGGACATCTCCCAGGTCAATCCAGGAAACGCTATCGATAACCCGGTCCATGGTCATCAATGCAGTTTGTAACTGTGGGGGAAAATCCCGCCAGCCGTCGAGGGCGACAAGGTCAATACGATTTCCTTGAAGGCGCTCTAGGGTAAAGTCGACGATGGTATTCCAGCATAAGGCAAGCTCAGCGAAGAATCGGTCGAGTTCCCCGTGGTCGTTCATGGGCCGATAGTCCACTCGGAGTTGCTCCAACTTCGTTCGTACGTTTAGCTCATAGAGGTGGTTGACCATGCTGCGTAGCGGTGGGAGATTGCAGGCGTATTCCCGGGTGTCCACGTGACGCCCCACGAATATGGAGCGATCGAGCAAATCGAGGGGTTTCACCGCAACTCCATTCTCGGCGGTCAACATCCGACAAAGCTGGCGAACTTCGTCGCCAGTCCAGAAGCGAATGGGAAATTGTTCCACCTCACCGTTATGTTGTTCCTCTTCTTCGTACATGTAGCTCATGGAGTAGGGGAGCATTTGATCCGGACGATCGGCCGCGCTCCAGTAAAGGGGCCACTCCGGCGAGTAACGTCCCATCAAATCCAGCACGATCAATGCACCCGGCCTAGCGTTGTGTAGAATATCGCTTAGACAATGAGTGAGAGACTTTGTATCTAGGTGAGATAGGGGACCATAGGATGAAAAATAGATATCAAAGGGTGATTCCGATTTGAGTGCCCCGAGTCCCTCGGAAAGATCTGCCTGTTCGAAGGCCACGTTGGGAACCCCCGCGTAATTCTGACGCCCCTGTTCAACCATGGCGTCGCTGATGTCCACACCGAGAAATAGTTCAATCTCCTTGGACGAGAGTACAAAGCGCAACTCGTCTTCCATGCTTAGGTCTTTCTCGTTGATACGCGTTAGCAGTTCATACCCCTGTCCGGCGCCACATCCCAGATCCAAGACTCGTGTGCCACGATTTGCGCTGCGGCATTTGGAGGCGATGCGGCTGACGTGTGGTCTGAGGATGAGCCGGGTCAGTTGATCCTCCCAGTAGGTGCGTACGTTGTCATGTTTTCCGAACAGCCCGCCCACGTGTTTGCCGTAATATCCCCTGGCCACTGTATCGCTATAGGTTTTTAGCCCGGGTGCTTCGTTTGCTTGTTGGAGTATATTGAGGTCAGACATTGGGTCCCTCCAGTTCATTTGATGAAGCGAATGCGCCGCGCCAACGTCCCACGGTCTGACGCGGGGTATCCCCAGGGAAGATATCTTCGAATATTCTCCGGTAAAGATACGCTTCCTTGGTCTGTGGTGTATCGGCGGGGAATCGCTGGGCGGCTGCGCTGATATCCTCGTCGCTGACCACCTCATCGCAATGCTCCCGCAGAGTCCATTCGGACCCACAGCCCTGTGCGAATTCCTGTTTCTTACGCCATAAAATGGATTCCGGAAGCAGATCCGTTACGGCGTTCCGTAGCAGCCACTTCTCTGGGTAATCCGGCCGGTGGAGCTTCTCGCGTGGGTCAATGGCCATGACGGCGTTAAGAAAATTAATATCGAGAAAAGGAACACGGCCCTCTATGGAATGGGCCATGGTCATACGGTCCACCCGCTGCAGGTTCATGTTGTGAAGACCGGTAAGCAGGCGGACGCACTCCTGATGGAGGAGGACCGGATCATTGATGCTACGTAGGTACAGATAGCCCGCGAAGGCTTCGTCTGCGCCTTCACCCGAAAGCACCACTTTCACGTAGTCCGAGGCGATCTTCGAGACAAAATAGCATGGCACGGCGCTGCGCATGAGCGCTGGATCGTAGGATTCCAGGTGGGCGATGGCCTCCTCGAGCACGGAAGTGGCCTCGGCCGGCGTGTATGCGTATTCATGGTGGTGCGTGCCGAGATGCCGAGCTACCTCTCGGGCCGCCAGAATATCCGGTGAACTTTCCAAACCCACTGAAAAGCTGTGCAACTCTGGGACATGCTGTCGGACCAATGCCGCGATAATGCTCGAGTCCAGCCCGCCTGAGAGAAACACACCTAGGGGAACATCGCTCATGAGCCGCTTGGTGACAGCGGTTTCAAGACTTTCCCGAATGGCGCCGGGGTTGAGCGACGAGTTCGGTTCCGGTGTTTCGAGCCACTCAGGATGAAACCACTTGTGAAACGACCCATTTGCGTAAGTGAACCCTGCTGGGACTTCCTCGATGTTGGTACACTTATCAATTAGGGCTTTAAGTTCGGAGGCGAACCAAAGTCCATAATCGTCGTCGTGTCCCATGTATAACGGTTTAATACCTAGGGGATCGCGGGCGGCAAAGACTTTTTCGCCGTCACTGACTACGAAGGCAAACATGCCGTCCAGCTTTGTGACGCACTGTGGGCCCATTTCTTCATAGAGGTGAAGAATGACTTCAGAGTCTGAATTGGTCTGAAAGTGGTGCCGATCTTTCAATTGACGGCGCAATTCCTCGTGGTTGTAGATCTCGCCATTACACACCAGTGCCAGGTCGCCTTTTTTGTTCGATAGGGGTTGTTTCCCACCATTAACGTCGATTATGGAGAGGCGCCTGTGTGCGAGGACCGTCGAACCAGTGTGGAGGTGTCCAAAATCATCGGGTCCCCGGTGCTGGAGTCTATCCGCCACCTCATCGATGGTCCTGGCTACGGAAGTCGATTGGCGCCCAATATATGTTGTTATGCCACACATTAGGATTCTGAATTTGGAATCAGTTCTCTTCTCCTTCGGCAGAGATTAATAATTTATAGGAAATAGGAACCTGAATTTTTCAACTTCAAACCCATACCATTTTCGTCCGACCCCTGTCCATCCCTTAGTGGGTTTTTTGGTGTGAGGCGCGATCAACGAGTTTTATACAAAGCCTGACCGGACATAACAAGCAAAAAATACATACGCCATCTAGCTAGAATCATTGCGTTAATTCAGATTTCAAGGGGCGCAAAAGGCAAAGCGCCACCCCCAAACTCGCCGTTTCATGTTCATGAGAGCTGGGCATGATCAACGTGGCCTCTACGACGGTCCCGTGAACCTGGAAAAACTGGAAACCAAGGACTGGGAAGGAGTCACTCGCTTCGTCAAGGAGACTGTCCTACAAATAGGTGCCGATCTTGTGGGCATTGCGCCCGTGGATCGATTTGATTTCGTGCGGGGAACTGAGCCCCCCGAAGGACACGGCTGCGGGATCTCTTTTGCCATCCATATGGATTTTGACGAAATGAAGCGCTTGGGTCCACATCGCAAATGGAAGTTCACAGAGTTTATTACAGGCTTTCGGATCTATCGGTTCGATTGGCTCAATTCATTCCCTCCTTTGGTGGCCATGCCGTGGGCTATCCCAATGAGGGGTCCGCTCTTTTTATACCCATTGCCTGGAAGGCCGGACTGGGGGAATTAGGCCGCCATGGTTCCTTGATTACTAAAGAATATGGTCCCAGCGTGCGTCTTGGTGTGGTGACCACTGAGATGCCCCTCATAGCAGAGTCAGTGCCTGCCAATTACGGCTTTGACGATTTGTGCTTGCGTTGCAACGCATGTGCGAACTTCTATCCGGATGATGCCGTTGTACCCAAGAAACGAAAGATGTTCGGAGCCCTTCGCCGGCATATAGATACCCCGGCTTGCCGGCCTTATTTTGAAGACTACGAAAGCTGCAAGGTCTGTCTTACCGTATGCCCCGTCAATGCTCAGACCGATTCGGCCGTTCAGTATAAGAGTCTCATGAAAGAACTGATGCGCCGTAAGATTCCTGTCCAACAACTCATTGACGAGTGGAGGAAGGGTTCAAGGAAGCCGAGAAATTTGGCAAGGGGTGCAACAGAGGATAAGGCTCGACGTTACCCGCAGGTGCGATCACACATGAATGCGGTTGCGTTGAGTTGCATCATGCAAGCGGAATAACAGAGCCGATCGCGACTTTTGTTTTTGGTTCTTGCCTGTCCTGCTCTGCTTCTCAGGGTTGAGCAACCTGAGACCGTGAACGCGACAAAGAGAAAAAGTATAAGCAGTCTTTTCGTTTGATTCACGGATAGCAATTCCTATTTCTTCCGTGTCGCTTGGATTTCTTCCGACTCACCCAATTTCATCCACAAATTCTTTAACATGTTCTTTGACCTGGTCGTATATCAAACTTGCGGCCTCAGGGGTCATCGCCACGGCGTTGGGAATGTCCCAGAAGACGACCTTTTCGCTTTCTAGCAGATATTTTGGCCAGCTCTCTTTCGATGTGATGACGACGACTCGGTCCACCTCGTCAACCATCTTAGGGGTCAATTGGCTACGCGTGTTGTCAGACACGTCGATTCCTTCGCCTCTCATGTAGTCGATTACGGGCTGGCCTGCGGTGGCGTGATTGACGGTTCTAGTGGACGGCTTTTCTTGTGCCAACAGCGCCTCCACCTGAGTTCCGGCACTTTCTGAACTGTGCTGGGAAATCTTGTTGAATAAGGCTTCAGCCACCTGGCTCCTCCCCGCATTGGCGCGACAGACGAACAGGATTTTCATTCTACGGACATCCGGAGCCCCAATTGCCTTTGACGGCAATACGTCAATGAGGGTCGAAGGGACGATGACCTCTTTTCTGTAATCGAAATTGTTTTGACCTATCTACGCGGTGTTCCGCCGCCTTTAAGCCAAAGCGCGTTCCAAAACTCGAACAGCTTTGGCATAACGTCCTTGTCAAGATTGGGATTCCTGAAGCTCGCCTTCTTTCCTAAAATTTGATCCGCATAGGGAAGAAGTTTTGGGCCGAGAATATCATCAAGCGGAGCGGCATACTCGTGTGCGTATTGGGCAATCTGACCTTCTTTACTCATTAGCCAGTTCAAAAAGATTTTAGCAGCATGTACATTGGGTGCCCCTTTCAGGATGATCGTTTGATCTCCAGGAGAAGCGGGGACAGGCTCAGGACAGGTGAAGCTGACAGGGCCGCCTGCCAAAGCAATTTGATAAGGTCGCTTGTAGTTTGACGGGATGGCAGCATGGAACTCACCCGCCGCGAGGAGTTGAGGCAGCGCATTCATCCCTTCTTTGCGTAGCTGTGGCTTGACCTCCGTAAATAGGCGGGTCAGGAATTTTTTGGTCCAATCCTCTCCGTTTGCGAGCCACAGGTTCACCGCCCATAAATTGGGGCGGTTTCCCAGTGCCAGATTCCCACCACGCCACTTTTGGTTGGTTAGAATGTCTTCCCATTTCTTGGGTAGATCCTGTTTGTCGACCAATGCAGTGTTATACGACATGCACCAGTAGTTCCGATTTACGCCGACCCAATTGCCATTTTCGTCTTTCATCCCCTCTGGGACATTTTTTAGGGTGGGAAGACCAAGCAAGTTCTCGACTCCCCTGATCTTGTTGAATTCGTTCGCAAAAGTTCCAACGGACATCACCATGTCCGCGAGCAGTCTACCGCTTCGATACGCCATGAGAGTCTTTATCGTCCGACCTTGTCGATTGGCTCCAAAATAATCCACTTTAATAAACGGGTACCGATCTTTAAAAGAACCTAAGAGGTTCTTTAGTTCCTTGGGGGTCGCTGGACTACCACGCACCTTTAGTTTGCCCTCTTTTTTCGCCTGCAGGATCCAATCTTCCGGTAGTTTGAGCTCCTGATCAATCCCGTCCAGAACGGAACGGTCAAGCTTGAATCGCTCCAGCAATTCCAACGTTGAATTCGGAATTGGAGCGACAAACCCAATTTGCGGGAGTATGAGCAAAAAAGCCAGGAAGCCTAAAGAAACCACGGGTTTCTTGGAGTTCTTTACCATAGCCTTTGTCCTTTCGTGGAAACGTTAGAGTGAGCAGCTCGAATCAGGGTTTGCTAAGGCAGAGCTGTAGCCATAAGTGGTTGTCGCTTTTCGTAGTTCAAAAGCTCCACCATGACCGCCACCTTTTTCTGATTCAGAGAACTATTGGATCATATGGATGCCTTATCCCCGGCTTCCAAGCATCAATCGTCTACTCATGAACGTCGATGAATACACAGTCGGGGTCGGACAGGTGAAACTTCCCATAACGGCAAGTTGCCAGCAGGGCTACTCTTGCCTCTCCTTCCGGCCCCACCCCTATTGGTTTTGCAGCGCCAGCTGGATCAGATTTCTCTAGCTTTTCGAGATCCTTTTTCACAGCATTGATGCTCTCTACTTTGAAGCCTACGTGGTCCATGCTGGGTCTTTCGATCCCTGTCCCTTCGAAGTTCGTGATATCCCAAGGAGCAATCACCATGGTTACCCTGCCATCGGTTAGGTAAAAGTTTGGATCCTCCAAAGCTTTTTCCTCATCCTCCAATTCAAAGATTTCCTGATAGAACTCAGCAATGGTCGGCGGATCAAGAACGCGCAATACGAAGTGATCCACGTAGCGCTGGGCGGACCAACCGTCAATGGCGTAAATGCCTCGCCTGTTTGTCATGTCCCTCTGCGAGAGGTCGAAAATATTTCCTGCGGGATCATGGGTTCCTATGGCGGCAAAGGGACGATTGGAAGGTCTCTTGAGGATCTTGATCTTGGGATATTTGTCCCGGATACGATTGCAGACAGCTTTTGCATCCTCCACCTCGATACCGAAATGATCCAGTGCTGCTGGTCGCCCGGGACTTCTGGGATTGAAGTTGAATCCTACGTATCCATCACTCACTGTCCTGGCTCTTGGTCTCCCTTGCCGAGAGGGATCATCAGGCTCTGGGCCGGATTTGCCCCCCTTCATCCCGAAGGCTGCTTCGTAGAACTTGGCTAAACGCGGGGGGTTCTCAGTCATAGTAGCAAGGTGCTTGAACATTGCTTTCATCATGTCACCTCCTTAAAAGATAGACCTCAAAATTAACATACTCTAACCTTCCCAGCAGTCATACCGAGCGAAGCCCCTTGATGCTTCGACCTCGGTATATAGGAAAACGAAAACAGAAACAATCATTTCATTAAGAGTTGGACAATTGCCCTAACATTAGGTAGTAAGCGGGAGAAAACAAATATTGAGGTGGTTTTATGGCAGGGCAAAAGTTAGGTCTCACCTGGTATAAGCGCGGACAAGCCTACGATGGCTACACGTTGTTTGCTCCACAGCGCGGTCGCGACGTTTATCTGATTGATATGCTCGGAAACGTGGTTCACCATTGGGATCTGCCATACCTACCGGCTGACTATGGCTATCTACTGGAAAATGGTTGTCTACTCGTGGCCGGTAGGACGGAGAAGGGTCCAGTACAATTCGGTGGCAACGGCGGCGTGATTATGGAGATGAACTGGGAAGGTGAGGTCGTTTGGTCCTATGAAGAACCCACTCTCCACCACGATTTTTGTCGTATGCCAAACGGCAATACCATGGTATTGGGTTGGGAGCTTATCCCTTCTGACATGGTAAAACGGGTCAAGGGAGGTATTCCTGGCACGGAGCACCCCCAGGGCATCTGGTCCGATTATTTCAGGGAGATTACTCCTGATGGAAAAACAGTTTGGGAGTGGCACGGCCACGAGCACCTTGATCCGGAGGAGGATGTCATCTGCCCCCTCGGCGGGCGGCGGGAATGGACCCATGCCAACGCCTGCAAGGTGCTCCCCGACGGAGATATTTTGACCAGTTTTCGAGTCATCAGCACAGTTGCGATTATTGAAAAACGGAGTGGAAGGTTTCGCTGGAAGTGGGGAAAAGGAGAGCTCGCCCATCAGCACGATCCCTCTTTACT
The DNA here is from genome assembly GCA_965218425.1 of uncultured Binatia bacterium (SeqCode). GTDB lineage: Bacteria > Desulfobacterota > Binatia > UBA9968 > CAXXLF01 > CBDCDW01. The sequence goes on along the minus strand of OZ244621.1, from coordinate 4,386,698 downwards.
CGATAATGGAAACGTGTTGATCTTTGACAATGGATTTCATTCTACTCGTTATGGCAACTCTCCTGGATCCAGGATCGTAGAGGTCAATCCCACAACCAATCAGATCGAGTGGAGCTACGAGGCTCGTCCTCAATGGGACTTCTTTAGCGGCCATGTTAGCGGAGCACAGCGATTACCCAACGGAAATACTCTGATCTGCGAGGGGGTGAAGGGACGTCTATTCGAGGTTACTCGGGAAAGGGAAGTGGTATGGGAGTTCGTAAGCCCCTTTTTTATTGACGGGGAGAATGGCCGAGTGAATCAAGTCTTTCGGACCTATCGTTACGGACCCAATTTTTCCGGATTCAGAGACAAAACTCTCGACCCAGGGCGTCACGTTTGGCTCAACCACCTCATCCACTGAGAAAAATGAATGAAAATATTTAGCAGGTCTACCCGGCTGCTTCCTTATGAATTGACAGAGTTGGGCTTACCTAATAACGTGCGAAGCAGAGCGATGGATGGTGGACGGGCCTAATATCAACCCTCACAAATGAAGGAGGATTTCTATGTTTGCCAAAATTAAGCACCTGGCCGTCGTCAGTGAGAACTATTCAATGCAGGCAAGATTTTATCAGGCCATGTTTGGTATGAAGGTTCACGAAAAACAAAGACGCGAAGTCAGTGCGGTCGCTGTGGGCAATGGTTATGTGGGATTGAACATCAATGGTAGACGCCCAGGGCGTCAAGCAGGTTTCGACCATTTTGGGTTTGAGGTTGAAGATGTTGAGGTCGTGTTTGCGCGGTTGCGGGAAATGTACCCCGCCATCGAGGTGGTAAAGAGGCCCGGCAATAGGCCCTTTGCCGGTCTCAGCACCCATGACCCAGCAGGAAACGTATTCGACCTTTCCCAGCGAGGTATGGAGAACAGACAAGATGTTTATGAGGATAGTGGCCCCGTTAATGAGAAGCGCTATATCAAGCATTTCGCACTCCGCGCAGTCGAACCTACAAGCTTGGCCCGTTTTTATCGCGAGGTATTTGACCTTCTGGAGATGGAAAAACCCGCGGATGATCCCAACTCTTACCTCACGGATGGGAGGGTGACTTTGGTGGTGTGCCCTTGGAAGATAAACGACTTCAAGGGCATGGGGATTGAACGACCCGCTTTGGATCATATCGGTTTCAAGGTGGAAAGCATTGAGGCATTTAAGGCCGATATGGCTGAGGTGCAGTCAAGGAATCATTTCCTGATTCCCGGTCCCTTGGCGTTAGGACCAGAGGGAGAGGCGAGAAAGAACCTCTTCTCTCAATGTAAGTTGGGGAAGTTCCATCTTGCTGATTTAGACGGGGTGCTCATCGACGTCGCGGAAAATTGATATCGGCTTAGGTCAAGGTCGCCTCCTTATTTATTTGAAGGCCTGAGTCGATAAGAGGATAGTTTCTCAGAGAGCCCCTCGTATCTCCCGCGCAACTCCCACCAGTAATCGGGCCTTAGCACGGGCAATTTCACGGCTAGTGGTCATCAGGCCGCAATCCGGGGCGAGCCACACCTTTGCTGCGTCCAGGTGCTTTAATGCTCCCTGCACCCGATTCACCACCTGACGCACGGGCGGTACCGGTGTGTCTCCCGGGTCCACACATCCGAACATCACGATACGGTCTTTGCAAACCCCTAGTACGGCTGGGTCAAAGCTGCTTCTGCCAAACTCTACGGCGAAACCTCCGATTCGCGTTTGCAAAAGCAATTTCAGCAACTCGGGGTATTCGAAATGGTGTTGTAAACTCTGCCCTCCGGGGTAACCGTAGCACAGATGAACGATGGTCGGGACACTTATTCCTTCCAGGCAACGATCAAGTGCCTCGGCTCCATAGGCGGCCACCTTTTTGTGATAGCGGGTCATAGCCGGTTCATCGATCTGCAAAACGTCGCAGCCCGCCGCCTGTAAATCGAGAAGCTCTGCATTGAGGGCCGCAGCCACATCGATTGCCAGAGCCTCCTCATCGCCATAGGCTTCATCCACCGTACTGTCGACGACGGTCATGGGACCCGGCACGGCCATCTTGATGGGCCAGCTCGTATGCGCTTTTGCGAAGAGAACGTCGTCTAATGCGGCGGGGTTTCGGCGCGTGACTCTCCCCATAACACGGGGCAGCATGCGTTCTTGGACCCGGCGACGATACTCGTGCTTTAGGCCAAACTTTGCAAAATCAATCCCGTCCCAACAACTAATAACATGATGGATGAAATTGGATCTCCGTTGCTCTCCATCGGTGAGCAGATCCAGTCCTGCGTCCTCCTGGTCGTGAAGGGCGATGATGGTAGCATCGTCCTTTGATTCTCGTAGGGTATCGCCCTCAAATCGAAAGGTGGACTCGCCTCGTACCACTGTGGCGAGCCAACTCGGGCAGGGAAAGCTACCAACGGTGGTGGTTGCAAGGGGTGGGAGCTGCATTTGAACTCGACTACGCGTTTAGAGAAGTCGGATAAACAACGATTCGCGCAAAGGCTCCGCCAGAGGACGGATCAGCCTCGGGCTGAGCAAAGGATGCCAAGTATCAATAACATTCAAATACGAAACTCGAAACCAATCCGAATGCTCAAAAATCATAAAAACTATATACATTTTCGTTTTGGGTTTCGATTTCTAGATTTAGGTATTTCGGATTGTCTGAGATTTCGAGCTTGGAATTTCGGATTTTGATTTTTCGGCGTCTTGGCGCGATAAAATTTCTTTGGGTTGTTCTTTTCAACGAGTTACTCGCCGAAGAATTTTCCCGGAATTGGAACTCCTTCAATTTTCTTGTTTTCTTCCGATTCGGTGAGAATGGGCTTTCCGTTTGGGTCGATACGAGATGCCACCGCATCGGTCTTTGGCCCTCCGCCGACGCGCACCACCATCAGATTTCCTTGACCGGTATTCAAATATCGATAATAGGCTCCCCTGGGTATCATGATTCCCTGGAAAGGCTTTAGGGTTGTCTCGTTCCCGTCTTCGTCAAAAAAAGTTCCCTCGCCTTCGAGTACGATGAACGCGTGGTCTTCCTGGGTGTGGCAATGCAAGGCGTTTTCTCCGCCCTCCGCGTTAATCTTCGAATGTATCCAAAGGCCTTCTGCTTTTGATACCAGCTTCGTGATACGGCCGGAGGAAAGGTAAGGTGTCTTGAGCGAGAACACTTCTGATTTGGGCTTGATTTCGGGCTGCATCTTCTTTGCCATTCGTCACTCCTTTCAAGTCCTATTTAATCTGCTTAAGCATTGACTCCAGGGATCTTGAGGTTGTACAGGCGTATCACGTTCTCCCGCAGTACCTTTCGCAGGACACTGTGAGGCAAATGACCTAGCTCTTCTGCAATGACCTGTCGCGAATTGGGCCAGGTGGAAGCCGGGTGGGGATAATCGTTTGACCACATACAGGTATCGGCGCCCCACCAGTCCAGCAAGTGTCCCCCGGTGGGGTCGCTAAAGAAGGTCGCGTAAACCTGTTTGTTCACGTACTCACTAGGCAACTTGGTGAGAGATATCGGGTTTCGAGGGCTGTGACGCTTGTAGTACTTGTCCCATTCATGGAGGTAAAAGGGGATCCAGCCCATTTCATTTTCTACCAGGACGATCTTCAAACGAGGAAAACGTTCCAGCACGCCGGAAAAGACAATTTCAAACAGCGCATTGGCCGCGTCTGTTAGTTTAAGGTTGACGCTGCCACGGAAGGCCTCGATACCCTTTCGGGTCCCCAGGAAACGGCTGTAATTAAAGCCCGTGAGAATATGGAGGTTCACCGGCATATCCATGTCTTGGGCTGCTTCCCAAAAACGCTCGTAATAATCACCGGCGAACGAGAGATTCTCCGGCGGGACCTGCCAGATGAGGCAGCCCTTCATCCCGCCTTGTTTGCAACGCTCCAGCTCTTTGATGGCGTTGTCGAGGTTAAACATGGAGATCATGGGAATGCCTACCAGACGCTCCGGGGCCACCTGGCAATATTCCATGAGCCAGTCGTTGCCAACACGAAAGCACGCCTCTTGGGCCTCGGCATCCTCCATGGCGTAAAGGCGAAGCCCCAGGGTGGGATAAAGAACCTCAGCGGTGACACCATCCACGGCCATCTCCTCGAGGCGTGCCTTGGAGTCATAGCCCCCTGGCTTTTGCCCCACGGACTGACTACGGGGAGGGAATTTGGGCGCCTTGTCCCTAACGGAGGCGGGTAATCCCTTTTCCCACAAATCGTTTGGCTCTGTGATGTGCGAGTCCGCAGAAACGAGGATCTCCTTGGCGATAACGGATTCCGCCGCGCGTGCGGGTGCTGCTGTGCTCATTTTTTAGTCCCTCCATTGAATATGGCGATCATCATCATACTTTCACGCCTCTCCCTTTGTCATTCACCTGTGGAACTTTTATGCTATTTCGTCGGTGTTGTCCAGACGCAAGGAAAGGCACCGGGTAAATATAATTGCCGCCAGGGTCTGCATTGACAGGGCTTGACCTTTTTAGATAGTTTTGCGGTTAACATCGACATCAGGAGCTCTAAATGGATCTTGTCAAAGAGGCGGCCTATGCGGGAAAGACTCCCTACGAAATATGGCAGGAGGGAGAGGGGATTCCGGTAGTCACAGGTCTAAGCGTACAGAATTTGAAGACGCTTCCTCTAGGATTGTGGAAGCGTAAAGGGGCGTGGGGCGCATACATCAATCTATTAGGGGCTGGCTCCAGATGCGATGCCTATGTCTGTGAGATTCCGCCCAAGGGTCAGACAAAACCCCAACGCCACATGTATGAAGAGCTGATATACATCCTCAAGGGTCGAGGGGCGACATCGGTCTGGAACGAGGGCGGCCCCAAGCAGACCTTTGAGTGGCAGGAGGGAAGTCTATTTTCACCGCCCCTCAATAGTTTTCACGAACATTTCAATGTGCAGGGGGATGAACCGGCACGTTACGTCGCGCTGACGGACGCACCACAAATGATCAGTCGCTTTCGCAACCTTGACTTCATTTTTAACAACCCGTTTTGCTTTACGGATCGGTTCAATGGCGCAGAAGGTTACTTCGATGGGCAGGGAAAAGATATTGCGGGCCATCGAACATGGGAGTCCAATTTTGTTCCTGATATTGCGGGCTTTCGCCTGAAGGACCACTCGGCTCGTGGCCCGGGTGCCCGGGGAATATTGCTACATTTATCTGCCAACACCATCAGCGCACACATTGAAGAGTACCCTGTAGGTGCCTATCCAAGGGCGCATCGCCATGGCCCGGGGGCGCACATTCTCATACTATCAGGCGAGGGATACACCCTCATGTGGGAAGGGGGCAAACCTAGAACAAAAGTTGACTGGCAACCGGGTTCCCTGGTTGTGCCACCAGGCGACTGGTTCCACCAGCATTTTAACATTGGTGGGGAGCCGGCCCGGTACATTGCACTTAAACCCTGGGGATTTACCTATAAAGTGGAGGAGTTACCCAAAACCCTGGAACTTGAATCCGCGGGAGGGACTCAGGTGGATTATAAGGAACAAGATCCGGAGATCCATGAAACCTTTGTCCGGGAGTGTCAGAGGCGAGGAGTTGAAGTGACGTTGAAGTTCTAATTATGCCCGAATTGATATAGGGGGAAAACAATGACCCAAGGCATGCAAAGCGCAGAGGCAAAGGCCTATGTGGACCACCTTTACAACCAGGTGGCTCAGAGATGGCAAGAGAGGGTTACCAGTTCGCCGTTTATGGAACAGCTTAGGGTTGGGACTCTACCGAAAGCTGCCTTTCGTACGTTCTTTAAAAACTGGGGTTCCTATACGATTGAAATCAATACCCTGGAAGCAGTTACCTACCATAAGCATATTTCATTTTTCCGCAAGCACCGCGATCTCATGTCAGCCATGGCAGAGAAGCTGGCCGACGAACTGGTCCATCCGAAACCGCCGGGGCATATTCACGTGGTGCTGCAGACGGCAAAGGCGTTGGACATCTCGGAGGATGAGATCTTTTTGGCTCCCATGCTTGCGGGGTTTCGTGCCAAGCTCGATTATTTTCGGTCCGTAGTATGGGAGGGCACCATGGCGGAATTTTATGCCGCCGGGGCGACGGAAGAGCAATTTGGCTATTGGGCTGGAGAGCTATTCGGGTACCTTACCGTCCATTATGGTCTCAGTCGAGAGGAGGCGATTTATTTCTCGCTCCACGAAGAGGCCGACCTTAAGGAGCACGAAGGGGGCATGGGACACGGGACATTCAGGCGTCAGGTCTTGCAGCGTCTTCTGGAAGACGGCATGGCCGATGTGAGACCTGGATACAGCCTGGAATACTGCGCGTTGACCGCCATAGACCTGCAGGGACAGATACTTCAGGCGGCATTGGATGCGTTCGCTCGTGAGTGAAGAATGGCAAGCTTGAGATTTCTTGCGGGAGATCATCGCCTAGGAGAGACCGTGTTCGAGGGCTATTATATAAGCGAAGTCAGAAGTCCTAAACGGGAGGTATGCCATGGCAAATGAAGTTTCAACCCCCTACCCAAAAACGGTGCGTCACTTCCTGCGCCGTGCCCACGCAATATAAGCCAGGGGCCATCCATCCGCCGCATATCAAGGTCAGAGACGCCATCGATATCCACTGCCATGCCCATGAGGGCCAACAGGATCCGTTCCATCTTGCCCGACATGCCTCCAGGGCGGAGATGAAAGGGCTTCTGTTTAAATCCATATTCGGTCAGGATCAGGCAAAATCCACGTGCCGGGCTGTACGACGAGGAACTCGCGACGACAAACGTTGGCGCAGGCTGCTGGAATCGGAATAGTCGGGAAAGCCACGAAAGTCGCAACGTTATATATTATAGCTTACCAGGGTTATAGATCCGCACGGTATTATAATTGGAAGTTATTTTATAGCTGTATAAAAAAAACCTCCTGCTAAGAACTTAGGTACGACCCATAAAATTCTTAATACACAGGAGGTTTAAATATGGAACGGTTTGAAGCTAACAGGCTCGAAGCATTTCGTCAATTGAAAAAGGAGATTCGTGGCTCAACAGAGTATCTGATCGTGGGAATCGATGTGGCCAAGGACAGGCACTATGCCTTTATGGGCACGGCTACAGGCAAGGTGCTGTATAAGCAACTGGTCTTCGATAACCACAGAGAGGGATTTGAAAAGCTTTTATTGCAGGTAGAGGCCGTTAGAGTTAGGCACGGATTAACGAAGGAAGTTTTTGGGCTGGAACCGACAGCGAACTATCACAAACCTCTGGGAGAGTTCTTAATCAGGAAACAGCATATGGTGGTCCTGGTAGCTTCAGATGCCGTGAAGAAGAACCGCTCATTGTTGGATGGTAGATGGGACAAACACGACACCAAGGACGCAGATAACATTGCGGATCTGATTTCTCAGGGAAAGTGCGTGTATTACGAATTTCCCGGTGTGGAGCTTCGGGAGTTAAGGAATCTTCTGTCAATGAGAAGAAAGCTAAAGAAGCTCGAACATGGGCTAAGGATACGCATTCGCAATCACCTGGTGGCCCAGTATTTCCCGGAGTTAGACCAGTGTTGTCATTGGGCAGCAAAGGAGGGATTAGCGATTGTCCAATGGTGTTTGGACCCAGTGGAGGTATCGGGCTTAGACTATGAACAGTTTCTAAGCAGGATTCACACCCGAGGTCAAACCTATGCCCAACAACGTCGGTTGTCCGCCGTATGGCAAAAGGCAGCGGTTTCGATTGGCTCTCGGTTCGGTCCGTCGGTTCAATTTGAAGCCGATAGGGTGGTCAGTCTGTTAAAGCAGGTACGCCAAACGATTGGCGAAACCGATGAGCAGATTAAGCAGATTTGCCTTCAGTTTGAATCCTATCCTTACCTTTTGAGTATACCTGGTTTTGGCCCATTGGTTTGTGCCATGGTGCTGGCCGCTATAGCAGACCCTTTTCGTTTTAGTAGTGGCAGCCAAGTGCTGAAGATGGTGGGTCTGGATCTTTCGGCTTCTCGTAGTGGAAAGTATTCATCCGATAGCACGCCGCGTATTTCCAAGAAGGGTAAGGTCGAGGTGCGCTATGGGTTGTACCAGGCAGCGTTGGTGGCCTCAAACAAGGATAAGCACTTTACTGCCTATTTTACCCACAAACTCACAGGGCGGCAAAAGGAGAAAGGGATTAAGACCAAGATGAGGGTGAAGTTGACAGCTAAGATGTTAATCATTGCCTGGACGTTGATGAAGAAAAAGGAGTTTTTTGATCCGACGTATTTGAAGATAGACTAGAGTCTATTTGACCTTGGCGAGGGAGGACCCCGAGACGCAACGTAGAGGCCAAACAAGGACCTCGGGAGGGACAATACAGGGGCCTCTCACTGAACTTTGCAACCTGGATAAGGGATGATGGGTGACTAAAAGCAGGTACACCGAATACTTGTAACGATGAGGTGCTAAGTTCGAAGGTAGTGAGAGACTCGCCAGAAAATATCAAAGCCTGTGTGCAGGCTTAGTGTAGAAGTGTGTGATCAATCCGGCAGGATTTGCAATGTGCTGATTCTATTGAAAAACTAATGCCAAGAAATTATTACTTGACAAGGAGACTATAGGATGTCCCCTATACTTACTGTACCTGGCTCTTTAGAGGGAGGCTACTGGCAGCCCGGTGAAGGCCTTGAGCGTCTCCTCCGTGGCCTCTAGCCATCTCACCTCTTTCGGTAAAACCACGGAAGCGGAGCGGACTCGGTATAGCTCCGGATGATCAACACCGGGCGGTGTCACCCCCTGCTCCCGCAGCGCCTTGGCCGCATTAATCAAAATTCGTCGCACCTCGATGATCATGGCATCGCTGGTCCCCAGGTGCTCCTTGCTTCGATCATAGATCGGTCCCATGCTCTCGGTCACCGCCGTGTCTTGCAGAGGAACTGTGGGGATCCCAGTGAAACTAACCGTCCGTTGCTTCTCCCGATCGATCATGAAATCGTTGGTTGCGTTCGCCTATGCCGCCACCGGCCCAGCCAATCGGTGGTCTGTTCCATATACCCAGGGTCGAAGTAGCCCCCGGCGGGAGTGGGCCGTCCGGCTTCCAGATGAGGCTCCACACCATGTGGTTGTAGTCATCCAGGGGTACCCATATATGCCCTGGGACTCCGGCGGCACCGCCCGGCGGGAACAGGGTATGGAAGGGCATCATGAACTGGGTGATGCGCCAGTAGTAATTGTTTTCGTCCTGAATCCGCCGTGCCCCGTATTTCACCCCATAGTCGGTGGGCACCACCTCCAAGCGCGGTGACTTGTCCGGGTGGTACGCCCCCACCTGCCGGTGGTCGTCAGTCTCGAGCCGACTGTGCAGAAAATAGAGATGACTTGTGTCGATGTCCCCTTCCAAGCCCTGCATCCAATTACACTGGCGGAGGGTCTGGGATACGTTGCGATTCTCCAGCGGCAGCTTCGTCCACTCCAAATCAGGGAAGGGCGACGGTTCCCGCCGCGGTCCCATCTAGGTCCAGATCACCCCGCCATGCTCCTGACAGGGATAGGCCACATGATGGATCTTCTCCTTGAAGTCGCTCTGCGGGGGCTCGTTGGGCATATCTACACACCGCCCTTCCACGTCATACTTCCCCCCGTGGTAGACACAGCGCAACCCTCCGTCTTCATTGCGCCCCAAAAAAAGGGAAGCCCTCCGATGGGAGCAATTGTCGGCCAGGAGCCCAACCCGCCCCAGGGTTTCCCGAAAAGCGATCAGATTCTCCCCGAGGAGCAGCACCCGCTTTGGCGGGCCATCCGTCTGCAACTCCGATGAGAAAATCACCGGGCTCCAGTACTGCCGCAGCAGCTCTCCCATAGGCGTGCCTGGCCCAACCCTGCACAAAAGCTCATTCTCTTCCCTAGTAATCATAATTCCTCTTTTCCGAGCATACCTTTGTCTCTCTCCTGGGTGCCGTGGTACCACCAGCTCCACCTTCGGGAATTCTCTTCCGTTACCATATGCCTCTCCTGTTTACGCGGCGTGATGTTGCCAGATGGTTACCCCTTAATTGCTCTCGCTTTTCGATTGGCGTCTGACTGGCTGACTAGTTATACACTGACCAGTATATTACGGGCCTAGGTAATATCAGGTTAATTCGGTCTGTTGCCCAAATCGATATTTTTAATGCGTTAAGAGAGCCCTCTGGTTATAATGCTCTCAGTTATTTCGGTACTTAGGGAGCAAAGCTATGATGGGTCATCAACCCCCCCCTCAGCCTTCACTGTTCTACACAGGGATCAATCTGGAGAAACGAATACGAGCGGACCACGTGTTACGCAAAGTAGCACGGATGGTGGATTTTGATTTTGTGTACCAAGAAGTCAAGGATCGATATGGATACAACGGCAACGTATCGATTGCACCGCCAATGATATTAAAGCTGATGATGCTTTTGGTGCTGTACAACGTTGGTAGCGAGCGGGAGTTGATGGCGACATTACCGGAGCGGCTGGACTGGTTGTGGTTTCTGGGATTGGAGTTGGATTCGGAGATACCCGACCACAGCGTTCTGAGCAAGGCGAGGAGGCGTTGGGGGGTAGAGTGGTTTCGCTCCTTTTTCGAACCAGTAGTGTGGCAGTGTGTGGAGAGCGGGTTAGTAGACGGGAGTAAGCTATTTTGCGACTCCAGTTTGATTGCTGCGGATGCATCGAGCCACTCGATCATAGACACCCAGGGGCTTAAACGTTACCTGAGGCCAGCATACAAGGAGTTGGAGGGGCGATTGGAGGAGCGGGAACAGGCAAGAGAGGACAAGCATGAGGATCCACCGCAGAACCCTGCCCGGCAAAACGTTGTCAACCAGCGCTACGTGTCGGCGACCGATCCAGATGCCTCGGTGCTACGCAAGGGAAAGAAAGGGAACTCTAATTTGCGTTATCAGACCCACCGAGGGATTGACGGTGCGTATGGGGTGATTACCGCGACGATGGTTGGCCCTGGGGATGAGAATGAAGCACATCGCATGACAGATCTCCTTAAGGATCATCAGGCCCATACCCAACGCAGTGCCCAGGTGGTGGTAGCCGACAGCAAGTACGGGACTACAGCTAATTTTCTGGAGTGCTATGACCGTGGGGTAATGGCTCACATTGCGGTATTGAAACAGACTCAGGATAAGCAGGAGCGTCGGAGCAAGATATTTCCTGAAAGTATGTTTGTTTATGACCCAGAAACCGACACTTATACATGTCCGGCAGGGCAACCGCTTAGGCGGCGTAAGCACTGGGTGGAGCGCAAAGCGTTTGAGTACGTGACGAGCCGCGGGGTGTGTCAGCAGTGTGCCTTGCGGCTCCAATGCACTCACTGTCAAAGTGCGGGGCGAACCATCAAACGCCATGAGCGCCAGGAGATATTGGATAGCGTGCGTAGCCGGGCATGGAGTCAAGCAGCAAGAAGAGATATCAAGGTTCGTCAGCATTTCATGGAACGATCGTTTGCTCAAGGGAAACGATACGGACTGAAACGAGCGCGGTGGCGTGGTCGTTGGCGGGTTCAGATTCAGGATTACTTGATTGCCGTTGTGCACAACATCCAGCTGATGATTGTTCATACACGGCCAAAACCCAGAGCCGTATTGGCTGCAGCAACGAGGGCGGCCATTCGCTTTGCGGCCCCCCATCCAATGGTCTTGCAGCAAGCCGTCATAGCTTGAGCAAACAAACACGTTATAGCTCGATTGGATCTATTGCGCTATTGAACCGACGTTTGGGCAACAGACCGTATGGACCTCAAATACCGTCATTTCCTTTTGAATGACCCACGAGAGGAGATGCGCCAGGTGCTCCCCGGCCGGCGCCACCATCTCCGCTCCCAGTAGTAGACCCGACTCCCGCTCCCCGTAGACCCTGAGAAGACCCGGGTTCTCTTGCATCACCAATGGCGATATCCTCCCTTTGTAAGGTCGGCGAAGGAGAGCGGCCCGCTGCGGCGATGTTGGGATGACAAAAAGTTATCTTTAGGCCCGTTCTTCGACTGAACGGGGCAAGGGTTTTCTGGACGCTGTTATAGCCGGCAATCCGACCCTCATCGGCTGTTTCATGCAAAATGGGTCGGTCTCCGTTAATTTCTCCTGCAATGAAAATTGGGAGATTCTCCACCTGTATTGTATTGCAGATTGTGGAGCAGATCCTGCAGGAAATCGATCAAATCCAGATTGTCTTCTACGATGAGAATCTTTGTTGCCATGGGGGTTCGAGCTTACCTTGCACACTCGGGGAATGTTTTGGGCAAAAGGAATGCCAGGTTGTAACCACTTGATCTTGGACAGTTCCAGCCTGATAAGAGTGCCATTTGGGCCGGTAATCCTTCCTAAAACATACGACTTAGCGCCCTCAGGCCCAAGCCGAGAGTTAGCGCAATGGGTGAAAAAAGAACTATTGATCCAGCAGGCAGTGATAGGAGCGGAAAATGAACAGGGGTGAAAAATTACTACACGCTTTCGGAAAGGTGACTGGACTTCCCGAAGCAGCACTTTTTATACTTCCGGCCGCTGCCACAGGGGCAGAGGTCGTTGCGGCCTACTTTCGGAGGCGCGTTTTCCAAGTCCCGAGCGCGCATGATGGCCATCATCCGCTCTATGGGTTGCCCGCTCCGGGTGAGGGAGGCCATCTGTTGCAAGTAGGGTCGACTGTAGTTGAAGAACTTTTTGAAACCCACGCACAGGTAGTTCAAGCCGTCCTCGCCGTCTGGAGTCTTGATAATGCGGTCCTTTGGACAGCCACCGTTACACATGTCGCGCACTTCGCACTCGCGACAATAACGGGGTAGCGAGTCACGCTTGTCCTCACCAAACTTTTGCTGGGCCTCACTCTCTAACATCGCGGCCAGTGGTGTTTCGTTGACGTTGCCGATGTAGTACTCAGGCTCCACGTAGTGGTCGCAGGCATACACGTCCCCGTTGTGTTCGAGGATGGGAATATCGCCACAGGTCTCTCGAAAAATGCACAGGGAGTGCTCTATCCCAAAGGCTGGCCGTGCCGCCTCATCGAAGATTTGCACCATGATTCGTCCTACATCGTTTCGGATCCATTCGTTGAAAACACTACATAGGAAAGTGCCGTATTCTTCGGCGGGAACCGAGTGGGAGGTGACGCTTCCATCAGATCTCTTTTCTCGGTTCACAAGGGGCAAAAAGGTTAGATACTCTGCCCCAATACCCTTAAAAAAACGATAAACCGTCGAGGGGTGCCTAACGTTCTGGTCGTGGATCACGCAAAGGAGATCCGTTGAGACCTTGTGCTTCCTCAGCAGCCTATAGGCCCGCATCACTTGATTGTGTGTCGGTTTCTGACCCTTGGTGACTCGATAGTTGTCATGCAGTTCCCGGGGACCATCCACGCTGATGCCGACGTTGAATTGTTCCTCGGCGAAAAATCGGCACCACTCATCGTTTAAAAAAGTGCCGTTGGTCTGGATTCCGTTAGCGATCTGACGGTCCGAAGGCTGATGCTTGCGCTGTAGTTGGACGATGGCGCGAAAGTAGTCGAGGCCCAGCAGAGTTGGTTCCCCCCCATGCCACGAGAATCGAATTTCCGGGGTGGGACAAGCTTCAATATGCTGGATAATGTAATTTTCCAGGGTTTCCTCGTTCATGCGAAAGGAACCCTTTGGATAGTGCTTCTCGTTTTTTAAATAATAGCAGTAGTGACAATCCAGGTTGCAGATGGCACCCACCGGTTTCGCAAAAACTTGAAATTCACGAGATGCCTGCGCCATGGTTAGTATCTTTCCCTTTGTAACTTCATGGGGCAAAGGGTATCGATTAGGGGGGATGATGTCAACCGGAGGCAGGATAAGCTAGCGTGATGTAACGAGATCTGGAGGTGGGGAAACGGGTGCAAGGGAAACAATTAGCCGCAGATTTTCGCAGACTACGGATCGGCAAAGCGCAATGCGCCTTTGAGTAGTACTGGGTAACAAGCGCTAAGTTCTGAGTGTGGAGGGGGTTGGGTGTAGGCGGTAGGAAAGAACGGGTTCAGTCAGCTCTGAGCTCTCTTGCTGCTAACCGCTCACTGACTTTCTCAATTCTGTAGTCCGTAGTCCTGTGGTCGGTGATCCCGAATCCGCAAGGACGCTTTGCTCTTTACTTTTACCGCCTGTCTCTATCTCAGGCAGCTTAAATCTGAGCCGGTGGAGAATCGTCCCGTTGGGGGGGAATGATCCACTCCGTGAGCGGTTTACCCTCGGCCAGAGCCTTCATTTCCCGCTCCCAGAGTTTTCTTCGAAGGACCACGCCCATATCAAGCCGTGCGAGCGTTTCCGTTGAGCGATTAGCGATGCGCCCCTGCCCAACTTGGGTGACATAGTCCTCCACCCGGAAAATCTCATAGGTGCTCAGCTCTTGATCTAGGTCCTCAATGCTCAGCTCGCCGGCCAAGATCCGGTCACCCAACCGATTGAGGCGGTCGCCGACGCCTTCGGTTTGCTCACGCCGGGTCTTTTCCAGAGCCTCGGCGGCGGCGCCGCTTACTTCCACCAGATTAATTTCGAACCTGTAACTGTTTTCGTCGTCCAGAGGAACCGCCCAGGTAAGCCGGTCTTCCCACACCGCCAGCACTTTTTGTCCTGGAGCGCTGGCCATGCCGGTGCGGACTCGGATTTGGTTCACGTTGGGCATGTATTGATGAAGGTAGTCGATCTCAGAGTCGGGTAAGCGCACCACCGTCCTGAGGCCGTATGGGGTTAGCTCTGCGGTGGTCTCGCGTTTCGTATAGCGGCTTTGCCGCTTTGCTCGACGGATGGATTCGGTATGGGTATAGACCACGTGATAGGCGTCAGGGTCGTTGTCCAGGCGATTAAAGAAGTTACAGGGCCAGCTTTCAGGGGGCAGGGTAAAGAGGAGACCCGCACCTTCGAATTGAGGGTAGCGCCTGAAAGCGGGCGGTGCTCCTTCTCCCAGGTAGGCAAAGATGAGGCCGAGATACTCCTGCACTGGAAAAGTGGGAATCTTGACCTTTTCGGCGAATGCGCCTTCTTCTCCCGGTTGCTCCACGCATTGACCCGAGCCGTTATACTTCCACCCGTGGTAGCGACAGCGGATGCTGTCCTCCTCAACCCAACCCGTGGAAAGCTGTGTGCCCCTATGGGCACAGCGTGGGGCCGTGAGGTGAGGTGTGCCGCTCTGGCCTCGGTAGAGGGTGAAGTCTTCGCTCATGACTCGAAGGGGGACGGCTCGACCCGGGAGCAGGTCCTCTGCGCGATGGACGGGGTGCCAGTAGGCGCGCATATACCGCCCTGCGGGGGTTCCCGGGCCGGTGTGTTCTATGTCACGAAGCTCTTTAGTTCCCATTTTTCGACCCCTACCCATGAGAGGTGAATCCAGGCTACGTTTGAGTCACGGTGGAAACACTTTTCCCGCTCAAGGTTCGTTTCGGCAAAGAGTATCCATAGAGGGAGTGGATGTCAAATTGTTTGTCCGAAAGGGCAGGCGGATTATGAGAACAGATTCCATTGCCCTGCGGATGGCAATGGGACCCCGTGGATTTTCAATGCAAGCCTGACGGCTTGTTGGGTTTGAATAGGTAGACGTCGTGGTAGGACTATGGTTTTGGCTTGATCTTGGTGATCTTTGTCCCCTGCAACCCGACCCCGGCCATGACACCTTGCTGGTCGAAGATGAAAGCGTAGACGCCCTTTCGCAGAGTAGTGGTGGTTGCTGACCCTGCAAAACCCTTGTTCAAAACCACCACGCTAGGCCCCGTGCCGAGATCCCAACCCGAGCTCCTGTTAAGATAGTCGAGGGACTCATCATCCATGAACATCAAAACGTAATCGAATACCTGAAGGCCTGCTTGAAGGCCAAAGGAGGCGCTAATGGACCGATAGTAATCGGTTGGTTTACCTTCCTTAAGCAGGGCGCCATCGCCCATTTGTCCGCCGGCCAAGAAACCAAGCTTCACAATCTTGGGGAAAACCAGTACGCCTTTGGCATTTTTGCCCAACAACTTTGCTCCCGGTGTAGTGTCGTAAAGCGTTTTCAGAGACTCTTTGACCTTGCGATCGATCTCGCCTGCACCATCCGCTGGTGCCGAGCCCGGGGCGAAAAGGCCCATGGCAATAAGAACCAGCAGCGCGAATAAAAACGTTTCCGATTGATTGATTCTCTTGTCTTGACGCATTGCAGTTCTCCTTACTTAAGATTTTTGTGTTCTCTACGGCTGGCGGCGTGCTACCATTTGCTGGAGTCGATTCATGCGGATGGAAAACTGGACACACTAGGAGGAGATCGTGGGACGCATGCAAAATTGATTAGGCTAAAAACAAGGCGCGTTAATCATAAACTATTTACGATTCACGGGTCAAGAAAGAAATTGGACTTTGGGCTAGCAAGAAGATCCGTGCTCTTTGTGGACTTTCCGTCTGAGTATTATTTCCCCAGGCGCGATTTGATAATTTTTCCAGTTGGTCCCTTGGGTAGGCTCTCGAGGATGGTGATCTGGCGTGGGTACTTGTAGGCGGCGAGGCGACCCCTGCAGTGCGTATCAAGCTCCTCCACGGTGGTCTTGGCTCCGCTGCGGATGGTCACGAAAGCGGCAATTTCTTCTCCCAGGTCGGAGCTGGGAACCCCAATCACGCCGGCTTCGGCAACGGCCGGGTGGGAGAGGAGCGCCGCCTCAACCTCCTGAGGAAAAATTGAGTACCCGCCTCTGAGTATCCGTTCCTCTTTTCTTCCGGCAATTTGAATGAAACCATTTGGTAAGAGAACGGCGAGGTCGCCGGTTTTGAACCAACCCTCCTGTAGCATCGCTTTCGTCTCTTTAGGATCGCCGAGATATTCATCCATGGCGGCAGGACTCTTGATCAAGAGTTCACCGATCTGGCCTGCGGGGACCGGTGTCCCGTCGTCGTCCACCAAACGCACATCCACCCCGGGAACGGGCCGACCGATGGCGTCGGGTGCCTCGGTGGGGTCCTCGGCGAGATGAGAGATGGGGCGAAAGAGCTCCGTCATTCCATAGCCACGCAGGATTCTCGTGCCGGTTCGAGTCCGCCATTCTTCCGCCAACTCCCAGGGACAGGGCGCGGCGCCGGAGACGGCAAGGCGGAGGCTGGATAAGTCCGTGACACCAAAGCTTGGAGAGCTCAGGGTGCGCCGAAACATGGTAGCGACTCCTGGGAAGACAGTTACGTGGTGGGCGGCGATGGTTTCCAGAACCGTTTCCGGTGAAAATCTCTCCACAATGGCAACAGTGGAGCCCATCAGGAGTGGAGCCAAGAGCCCTCCATGTAAACCGAAAGAATGAGGAAAAGGGAGTACTGCGAGAACGACGTCGTCGGGAATCAAACTCATTACGGGGCCGGCCCAAGAATGTTCCGCAAAGGTCAGCGCATCATGGGTGAAGACCGCACCCTTTGGATGGCCGCTGCTGCCGGAGCTATAGGTCACCAGCGCAGGAAATTTTATGGTCTTGGGTGTTTCCCATTGCGCCACTCCTGACTGGATCTCACTTACGACTTCCTTTGGCTTGAGTGCGGCGAGGATATCCGCTTGTTCTTTCTCTTTGAGGAGAACGCTTATGGGGGTCACGGTGGCACCCAGCTTGAGGCTGCCCAACAGGGCCACCACAAAGGTCCACTGGTTAGGAAGTAGAATGCAAATTTTGTCGCCAGGCTTGGTGCCACGCTTTGCGAGCTCCGCCGCGAGGCCCGATGCTCGACCGTGGAGCTCACCGTAGGTGAGGGAGCCGCCCTGCCAAATCAACGCTGTTTTGTCAGGGTGGAGGCGAGCCGTTTTCTCCAGGAGGCAAACAAAATTATCCGCCACGGTGTTAGCTTACTAGATCTTTAAGATTGATGCGCTTCCACACATCGGGGGGAATTCGGTGGCGTGGGGTATAGTTGTCAAGAGAGGGTTTCGCCGTGGCATCCACCCCCCATTTCGCTGTGAAACCATCTTCCTGGGTGGACGGGTCCAGGTCCGAACCTCGAGTGCGGGATATGATGCTAATATCTCGGTCAGGTTGGCATCGAGTCCCCATGGCCCAGGCCACCTCTCTATCGTTAAAAAGATTCACGTCGTGGTCCACCACCACCACACGCTTCATATAGATGTCGCTGCCAAGCACCGCAAGGATGGCGTTTTTTGCCTGGCCTGAGACGCGCTGCTCGATGGAGACGTAACACGTGAAGGGAGCCGGTACCCTTACCGCCTTAACCGTTGGGACAATGGCCCGCACAGAACGATAGAGGCTCGCTTCAATGGGTATTGTGGAAAGAAGCAGGTGATCCATATGGGCAACGGTGATGTCGTGGAACAAGGCGTTTGTTCGGTGCGTGACGGTCTTAACCTTTACCACCTCCCGCTGACGCTGGCCCAAACTGTAGCCCGTGAACTCCCCGAAGGGCCCTTCCGCTGTGCGTTCCTTTGGCAGAATTTCTGCCTCAATGACCATTTCTGCATGGGCGGGGACCATTAGGTCCGAGGTCTCGCACTTTACAAGTTGGAGGGGCTCTCCCAACAGCGCCCCCATGACGCCCCGCTCGTCCTCGTCAATGGAACCGTTGGCGAGGGCTCCCAGTGCGATGGCAGGGTGCACTCCAATGGCGAAGGCTACGGGCAGGGGTCGGCCTTTTTCTTCAGCGGCGCGATGAAATTCCCAAAGGTGTTTGGCTGAGGTGAGGTGGATGGAAGTCGTATCCTTACCTTTGATCATAAGGCGGTTGTATGCACAGTTGGCTGTGTTGCCGGTGGGATCCGTAGCGAAGGAAATCGCCGCGGTCATGTATGCCCCCGCGTCTCCATCGTGATGGATGATTTGAGGTAACTGTTGAAGGTTCAACTGCTTGCCCTTCAGGATGACGTCCTTTACAGGCGCATTTGAGACCACCTGGGGCGGTATGGGTTTATCCAGCGCGTGTAGATAGGCTTTTTGTGTCTCCTCCGGAGCCGTCTTCATGGCCAAGGCCAGTCTGGATCGGCTGGCGTAGAGGTTGGTTACTACAGGAAAACGGCTACCTTTTACTTTATCGAAGATCAGGATTGGACGACGCTTTGCCTCACGCTCCAGTTTGGTGACGATGGCCGTGATCTCGTAGGCTGGATCCACTTCCTTCGAGACGGTGAGCAGATCCTGGGAGTTGTTCTTTTTAATGAGGTCGAGGAAACTTCTTAAATCCTGCGTCATGATAACGTTTTGGATTACAGGCTTCCGCCAAACCTGTCAAGCAGGCATAGTTTTTTCGTTTTCTTTTTTAGAGCAGAATTTCCCGTGGAGTGAGGGTTGACACCATTGAGTAGCCGTTATAACGGTATGTCACATGAATATGGGTGAGGAGATTTCGGCTCGTTCTTTCGAACATTAATCTGTCAGGGACCCCTGTAATCGGGGGAGTCGTTACCGACCCACGAGAGTTTATAAAGTAGCAGGTGAAAACGTCCTGATATAACTAGGGGGTAAAATGCTAGAGGCAGCCATAACTGCTTTTGAAAACCTGATGGTTCCCATGCGTCTGCTGTTTCTTTTCCTGGGAGTACTCATGGGTTTGGGCTTGGGTGCCATCCCCGGCCTGGGTGGGCTGGTGGGTCTAGCCATTATGCTTCCCTTCACCTTTGAAATGGATCCGTTTATGGCCTTTGCACTCATGATTGGGCTCATATCAATCACCAGTACCTCGGATACTATCCCCTCGGTGTTGTTTGGGGTGCCAGGCACCGCGGCGTCCCAGTCCACCATCCTCGATGGCCATCCCATGGCGAGGAAGGGCGAGGCCGGCAGGGCCTTTGGGGCCGCTTACATGGCTTCCATGTTAGGTGGGCTTTTTGGAGCTATTATTCTGGCGGTGTCGATCCCTGTCCTTCGTCCCATTGTCTTGGCATTCGGTTCGCCTGAATTTTTCATGATGGGAATGTTGGGGATCTCCATGGTGGCGGTCTTGAGCGGCAACGCACCTTTTAAAGGTCTCATTGCAGGGGCCGTGGGTCTGGCAATCGGCATGGTGGGCATGGACCCCCAAACGGGTGTTTTGCGATGGGTCTTTGGCCAGCTCTACCTGTGGGATGGTTTGCCTCTTGTGCCTGTGGCGCTGGGGGTCTTTGCCATACCTGAAATTGTGGATTTGACCATAAGAGGTACACGGATCGCTGACGTCCCCAGTGATAGCATCAAGGGCGTCATGATGGGCATCAAGGACGTCTTTCGTAACTGGTTTTTGACCCTCCGGTGCGGTGTGGTTGGGGTTTGGGTGGGAGCGACTCCAGGCTTGGGAGCATCGGTGGTTGACTGGTTCGCCTATGGACATGCAATTCAGTCGGAAAAAGGAGCGGCACAGTCGTTCGGCAAGGGTGACGTAAGGGGTGTCATAGCACCAGAAAGCGCTAACAACGCCAAGGAAGGTGGGGCGCTTATTCCCACCATCGCTTTCGGGGTCCCGGGAAGCGCTTCAATGGCCCTTTTATTGGGGGCCATGACGATCCAGGGACTTACCCCCGGCACGGCAATGCTGACCAAACACCTGGACGTGACCTATACCATGATATGGAGCCTTGCCATTGCCAACGTCTTTGGCACGGGTCTCTGTCTTTTGTTAACCAACCAGCTTGCCAAGGTTGCTCTAATGAGAATTCATCTGTTGACCCCCCTCGTGATTGTGATGGTCTTTCTTGCCGCCTTTCAAGCCACTCGTCACTATGGGGATATCTGGTCGCTTCTTTTCTTTTCATTGTTAGGTTGGTTTATGAAGCGGTTCAGTTGGCCCAGGCCACCGCTCATCCTCGGATTGGTGTTGAGCAGCATCATAGAGAACTATCTGTTTATATCCATTGCACGCTATGGCGCCGGGTGGCTCCTTCGTCCCATCGTGCTTGTCATTGGCGCGTTGATTGTCTTTAGCCTCATCTACGGTTTCAAGCAGAAGGGGAAGCAGGCAGGGGAGGCGAACGAATGAGGTTTAGACCAAATCCTGGAGCCTTACTTACCTTGGTCCTCTTGGTGGTCTTTTTCATTGCCGTATATACCGCCGGCCAATGGCAATACCAGGCACGGCTATTCCCCTGGGTGGTTGGCATCCCAACAGTGCTTCTATGCGTCATTCAACTGGGCATGGATCTATTTAGCGTCGGCGATACTACGGATTCTGATGACCTCACAGGTTTTATGGACTTGCCCGTGGACCGGGGAGTACCCATCTCAGTTGTTGTGACCCGGGCTACGAATATATTTGGTTGGATCTTCGGCTTCTTTTTCGTGATTTGGCTCGTGGGGTTTATCATTACGGTTCCACTCTTTGTCTTCTTGTATCTCACGATTCAGGCACGCGAGGATCTTACCATCTCTATTGCCTACACTGCTGGTATCGTGGTCTTTCTGCTAGGGTTGTTCCATTACGTACTGCATATTCCATGGCCGGCCGGCGTGATTGCCGCTCCTCAGGACTTTATCCTGGGGTTGTTGGGCGATTAGACTATGGAAATATTATTAAGCCTAGGGAAAAAGAGGGTAACGCGCTGATTCTCTGGCAAACCGGCATTCTGAAAACCGACGGTACATTTCATAGGTCGCCCCTTATACCCAATGTGCCGACGTTGGATGAGTTGCTGCGCAGCGAAAAAAAGAGGGGTCCCGCTTGGGAAGCGTGGAAGGCAGCCGTAGCACCACAGGCGTTTCAGGCCGCAGTGGGACTACCACCGGGAGTTCCTGCGGAACGAATTCGGATTTTGAGTAAGGCCTTTACAAATCTGGCACAGAATCAGGCGTATAGAAAGAGACTATCAAAAAGTTAAGGCCAACCTGCGGATGCCTTAGTTGGAGATGAAGCAGTCAAAGTGGTGGATGGCGGTCTCAAACAGCTCTTTGATGAGTTTCATGTGGGCATTGATTATCTCAGGGGTTGCCGCAAAAAAATAACTGCTTCTATCCTTGCGCCTCGATTGCCACAGCTTTGCGCCAAATTGTTGGTCTATCGGAATAGGACAGGTCGCAGCCGGGTCCTTTCCGCGCGGGTGGGTGCTGTTCCCACGATCCTTGCGGGTAGCTCGAACCAAACAGGGCCGTAGGCAGGGGCCGATGAGGATCTAAGCAATTTAGTTCCCTGGTAGATCAATGGACATCTCCGAGGATCGAAGTCTTATTCAGAAACATCAGCTTCAAAAGCTCCGCCAGATGCTACAGGTGGTGCTTCCCAAGAACCGCTTTTATCAGGAAAAACTTGGCGAACAGGGTCTTTCCGACGCGGATTCGATGGCGGTGTTTAAGGGGTTTCCATTTACCACAAAGTCGGAACTGGTTCAGGACCAGGCCCATCGCCCACCTTACGGCAGCGACCTTACCTTCCCTTTGGAACGCTACATCAAGGTGCACCGCACCTCCGGAACCACCGGGGCCCCCATGTATTGGCTCGACACGGAGGAGTCGTGGAACTGGTTTGCCGGGTGTTGGGCAGACGTTTTCCTGGCTGCTGGTGTGCACGCCGGTGATCGAGTCTATTTTGCTTTCTCCTTTGGTCCATTTGTCGGGTTTTGGAGCGGGTGGGACGGAGCTCGCAAGGTGGGTGCGCTGGCTATTTCGGGAGGAGGGCAATCAACCCTGCAGCGGTTGCAGGCCATCGTGGACTATCAAGCCACGGTTGTGGTTTGTACCCCCACCTATGCCCTTCACATGGCAGCCGAAGCGGAGAAGACGGGCATGGACCTGACAAATGACTCGGAAATGAGAAAGGTCGTGGTGGCGGGGGAGCCGGGAGCCAATATTCCAAGCACAAAGAAGAGAATCGAAGAGGCCTGGGGGGCAAAATGTTACGACCACACAGGTGCCACGGAGGTGGGGGCCTGGGGATTTGAGTGTGAGCCCCAGCCGGGCGGTGTCCATGTTAACGAAAATGAGTTTATTGCTGAGGTAGTCAATACTGAGACAGGGGAAGCCGTGACGGAAGGGGAGAGAGGCGAGTTGATCCTCACGAACCTGGGTCGGCTTGGCAGCCCGGTGATACGCTACAGGACTGGGGACCTGGTACAGCCCAACTACCACCCCTGTGTATGTGGTCGACCATTTATGTTCTTGGAGGGTGGAGTTTTAGGGCGGGTGGATGATATGGTTGTGGTCCGCGGGATCAACGTCTATTCTTCTGCGGTGGAGGGGATTCTGAGGGGATTTTCAGAGATCGAAGAATATCGGGTGGATGTGTTGGAGTCGGGGGGTCTCTCCGAGATCAAGATCACCCTTGAGCCAAAGGCGGGTGTTAGTTCCACAACCGATTTGGTAACGAAAGCAGAGGATGGGTTGAGAAATGGCCTCAGCCTACGGGTAAGGGTAGAATGTGTGTCGCCCAATACGTTGCCCCGGTTTGAACTCAAGGCCAGGAGGTTTTTTAAACCATGAGTGCCGTGGGGCCGGAAAAATTATTGCAAAAGCATCGTGCTTTTGTGGGAGACGGCTCAAGAAAACAACTTCTCCGGCTCAGGGTAAACGGTGAGGTCAAAGAAATTGCCAGCGAAACCAACAAGACCCTTTTGGAGGTGCTGCGCGAAGATATGGGCCTCACGGGGACGAAGCACGGTTGCGAGCTTGGAGAATGCGGCACCTGTACCGTCCTCATGAACGGTCAAGCCGTTCTTTCCTGCCTGGTGCTGGGCGTAGAGTCGGAAGGCGCTGAAATTGTCACCGTGGAGGGGATGATGGATCGGGATCAACCCCACCCGCTGCAAAGGTCCTTTGCGGATTGTGGCGCCACCCAGTGTGGTTACTGTATCCCGGGGATCCTGCTAGTGGCTAAGGCTTTGTTAGACAAGAATCCGCTGCCCACCCGCGACGAGATCCGCGAGGCGCTCTCGGGAAACCTATGTCGTTGCACCGGCTACACGAAGATCCTCGATGCGGTGGAGATGGCGTCGGGCAAGGAAGTGGCACCGTGAACCAGAAAGGTTTTTCAGTCATCGGAAAACCCCTGCGCAAAGTGGATGCCGTGGCCAAGTGCGCGGGTGAAACCCGGTACGCTGATGACATTGAACTGCCTCGGATGCTGTTTGCCAAACTGCTGCGAAGTCCCCATCCCCATGCGAATATACGCGGTATCTACATCAACAAGGCGGAGGCCTTGGATGGAGTGTATGGAATCATTACCGGAGTTGATCTGCCGGAGAAGTTCGGCATATTGCCTTCCACCCAGGACGAAGAGGCCATGGTCACGGAAAAGGTCCGCTACGTGGGCGATCCCGTGGCCGCCGTTGCAGCTTCCAGCGAGGCAATAGCCGAACAGGCCCTTGGCCTCATCGAGGTGGACTATGAGGTGCTTCCTCCCATTCTCACCATAGGGGAAGCGCTGGCACAGGGGGACAACCGGATCCACACTTGGGTCCGGCGGGCCAATATCCAGAAAGCGGTATCCTTCGAATTTGGGGAAGTTGGCAAAGGATTTGAAAAAGCGGATCAAATATTTGAAGACACTTTTTTCTATCAAGGCAACACGCACCTTCCCATGGAGCAGTACTGTGCCATTGCCCGTTACACTTCCGACGGTAAATTGACCCTCTGGTCTTCAACCCAGACCCCCCATTATCTTCACCGGGCGCTATCCAAGGTCCTGGGCCTTTCCATGAGCCACATACGGGTCATTGCCACACCGGTGGGGGGAGGATTCGGCGGCAAGAGTGACCCCTTCTCCCATGAGATATGCGCAGCGAAGCTTTCTATGGTTACCGGGAGGCCGGTGAAAAACACCCTGACCCGTGAGGAGTCTTTTTATGTTCACAGGGGTCGGCACCCGGTCAAGATGTGGATTCGAACGGGGGTCAAGAACGATGGAACCCTGCAGGCCATGCACTTCAAGTCATTTCTTGACGGCGGTGGATACAGCAGCTACGGCCTTGCAACCGTGTACTATACGGGGGCCCTTCAGACGGTAACTTACGAACTCCCAGCCTACAAGTTTGAGGGTGTCCGTGTTTTTACCAACAAGCCGCCTTGCGGGCCAAAGAGAGGACATGGCACGCCTCAACCGCGTTTCGCCGTGGAAGTGCAACTGGATAAGATCGCGGAGAAACTGGGTATGGATCCAATCGATCTCAGGTTGAAACAACTAGTGCAGCCAAACACGGTGACCATAAACGGTCTAAGGGTAAGCACCACCGGGCTCAAGGAGTGTATAGAAAAAGTAGCCGAGCGTGCGGGCTGGAAGTCGAGATACGGCAAGCTCCCCTTTGGTCATGGAATCGGTTTTGCAGCGAGTTCATACATCAGTGGAGCCGGGCTGCCCATTTACTGGAACGACATGCCCCACTCGGGCGTTCAAATCAAACTGGATCGGGGTGGCGGGATTACTATCTTTTGCGGTTCCAGTGACATTGGCCAGGGATCCGATTCTATCCTGGCCCTTGCCGTGGCTGAAGAGTTCGGCGTCGACCCGGCGGAGATTCGAGTGGTGACCGCGGATACGGACCTCACACCCGTGGACCTGGGCAGTTACTCCAGTCGCGTTACGGTCATGACTGGAAACGCAACGATTCAAGCCTGTCAGAAGCTGAAGGAAAAACTTTTTGAGGTTGGCGGCGAAGTCCTTGAGGTACCCGTGGACGATCTCGAGATGGCGCAAGGGCAGGTTAGGAGCGTTAGCTTCCCTGACCGCGGAATAAAGTTCGTGGAGTGTATCCAAAGGGCGGAGGCGAAGTTCGGTACTCTCGGAGAAACGGGAAGCTACCGTCCGCCGAAACATCCGGCCGATTTTAAAGGATCCGGAGTTGGTCCCACGCCCGCCTATAGTTTTTCGGCAGCCATCGTGGAGCTTCACTGCGATCCCGAGACGGGGGAGATCAAAATTGATAAGGTCTGGATCACCCATGACTGTGGGAGGGCCTTCAATCCGTTGTTGGTGGAAGGGCAGGTGGAGGGAAGCGTCTACATGGCATTGGGAGAAACTTTGATGGAAGAGCAAGTGTTTCGCAAAAGTGGACTTCACAAGATCCCGTCCATCCTGGAGTACAAGAGCCCCACCACACTGGAGACACCGGAGATTGAGACGATCCTGGTGGAGACCAATGACCCGGAAGGACCCTTCGGTGCCAAGGAGGCGGGGCAAGGTCCGCTACTACCGACGGTTCCTGCGGTGGCCAATGCACTCTATGACGCCATTGGAGTGAGAATTGATGAAGTACCGATTACCCCGGACAAGGTGCTAAGGGCCCTCGAAGGTAGATTGAAACCCGTCTCGGTTCCGTCATTTGAATATCCCGCTCCAACCAAGTGGACGCCCCAAGGGGGAATTCAGGTCCCCCAAAAGGCCTAGAGAACTATGCTGCGATTACCTGAATTCAGTTATTTAAAGCCAAAGTCCGTCAAAGAGGCGGTAAGCCTTCTTGCGGATCTTGGAACCGACGCCATGGCTGTGGCGGGTGGAACAGACGTTTACCCAAAGATGAAACGTGGACAGTTCACCCCCAGGTATCTGGTCTCTCTCAAAGATATTCCTGGACTGGGGGGGATCCGTCCCAGGACCAAAGAAGGAATGTGGATCGGAGCAGGGGAAACGTTGACCGCGGTGGGGCAGAACTCGGCGGTTCAGAAGACCTTTCCATCCCTCGCCCACGCTGCTGACTCTGTGTCCACGCCACCGCTTCGCAACGTGGGCACCATTGGCGGCAACATTTTTGTAGACACCCGGTGTAATTATTACGATCAAACATTTTTTTGGCGCCAGGCAGCCGGTTTTTGTCTCAAAAAGGATGGAGACATTTGTCTGGTGGCACCCAAGAGTAAACTCTGTCTGGCGGTTTTTTCCTCGGACACTGCGCCGGTTTTGTGCTGCCTGGGTGCTCAAGTTACCCTGGTGAGTCCCAATGGGGAGAGAAGAGTTCCCCTTTCGGGTCTCTATCAAAATGACGGGATCAGTTTTTTGATCAAGGGTGGGGATGAGTTGTTGAAGGGAATCCTGATACCCCGTGCAGCGTTCGGAACCCGCAACGTATATCTCAAACTCCGCCGTAGAGGTTCCTTTGACTTTCCCGTGTTGGGAGTTGCGGCGGCGATGAAACTCGACCCCGAGGGGGTGTGCGTTTCCGCCCGGATTGTTCTTACGGCGGTGGCTTCCTCGCCTCAGGTGGTGGAAGAGGCCCAACGGCTGTTAGAAGGGAAAAAGATGGACCGGGGCATCATCGAAGCGGCGGCGGAGCTCTCCATGCGGGTTTCCCACCCAGTGGACAATGCGGATCTAGACTACTGGTATCGTAAGCGCATGACCAGGGTCTACGTGAAAAGGGCGCTGGCCCAATTGGCGGGTGTGAAGCTCGAAGCGGAAAGCAACTCTTAGGGAGCAATGGCTCATGGGTAAGAGTAGAGGCGTTCGCGACTTTCTCACCGAACTCCATGACCGGCTGCCAGAAGATCTGGTGCGCGTCCACAAGCCGGTTTCTCCGGCCCAATTCGAAGTCACTGCACTTCTCCAACACCTGGAGAACGAGAGGAAATTCCCTGCCCTGCTTTTCGAGAAACCCATGGACTTTGAAGGGAAGCCCTCTCCCTTTCCGCTCCTGAGCAATATCTTTGCATCACGGCGTCGCTGCGCTCTGGCCTTGGGGATGAACCCTGAGGACGAAGGTTTATCCCTGAGCTTAGAGTACGCCCGACGTGAAGAGAGGCTGCTAGAGCCGGTTGTGATTGCTAGTCAGAAGGCTCCCGTAAAGCAAGTCATCAAGCGCGGGGAAAAGGCCAGCGTTTATCAATTACCCGTGGTACGTCATCATGCAATGGACCCGGCTCCCTATATAGACATGACGCCGGTTATGAAAGATCCCGATGGGGGCTTTTATAATGCCGCCTTCATGCGGAACATGTTGAAAGGGCCAAGACAGCTCGGTCTCCACATGTCCCCCAGGCACAACTGGCAAATCCACCGCAAGTACGAGGCAAAAAAACAGCCAACACCGGTCACCATTGTGATTAGCCATCATCCGGCCTTTTATCTGGGTGCCTTGAATGTCTCTCCCTTCGGTGTGGACGATTACACCCGCATCGGTGCCATCATGGGGGAACCCCTTCGTCTCACGCCCTCGGAGACTCTGGGAAAAGATTTTATGGTTCCGGCGGACGCGGAGATGGTCATCGAGGGTCATGTGCTTCCCAACGTCACGGAAGCGGAAGGGCCCTTTGGGGAATTCACGGGTTATTATGGCCCCCAACGGCTCCGAAACGTAATCGAAGTTACGGCCATCACCCACCGGCGGGATGCGATCTTTCAACATGTTTTTACCGGGCACCGGGACAC
The DNA here is from genome assembly GCA_965218425.1 of uncultured Binatia bacterium (SeqCode). Taxonomy (GTDB): domain Bacteria; phylum Desulfobacterota; class Binatia; order UBA9968; family CAXXLF01; genus CBDCDW01. The sequence goes on along the minus strand of OZ244621.1, from coordinate 4,358,554 downwards.
ATGGGTGGTGGGAGGAATCCCAAAGGAGGGAAGCCTCTTCAACCTCATTCGCGGAATCGTGCCCACCGCCAAGGCCGTTCATTTTCCCATGTCCGGCTGTTGCCGCTTCAATTGTTATATCTCCATTGACAAAAAAGTGAATGGTGAAACCAAGCAGGCCGCCCTTGCTGCCCTGGGAGGGTGCGATTTTGTCAAGCATGTGGTGGTGGTGGATGCAGATGTCAATATTTACAACGAAGAAGAAGTTATGTGGGCCGTGGCCACAAGAGTACAGGCGGACCAGGACGTGGACGTTGTCAAAAACGTCAAGGGGAACACACTCGATCCATCGCAGACCGATAACATCATGGGAACTAAAATGATTATTGATGCTACGCGGCCGGTCCAGCGTCCCTTCGCGGCCCGGGTGGAGGTTCCCAAGAAGGCGCTGGACAACACCCAGCTGGAAGATTTCGTTCCACGCGATATTATTGACCGTTTGCAGAAAGTCTAGAGGAGCGAGGGCCGTGGCAAGAATCTTTTGGGTAACCTGTCCTCAATGTAAAGGTGAATTTTATTGTCACTGGCAAGAGTTTCGCCATACGAAGGAGCAGTTGCTCTGCCCCTATTGCGGGCGTCGGTTTTTAGACGAGGAAAGTCCGAAAATCGTTGAATAGGTCTTTCCTGTACCTAGTCCTACAACCATTTCGTTTCTGCAAAGAATACGGCCATCGTCGGTAGTCACCGGCGAAACCAATAATAAATCGGTTCTCTTATCATTTCACCTGATCCCTTCCAGGTCGGTTTGACATCATGGGGCATTTATTGGATAGTCACTGCCGCACGCCCAGGTGCGGATGCCCAGTTGTGCTTTCCAGTTGCTTGACACGTGGTTTTAGTACCGACCCTCGATCGTTAGTAACATCATTTGAAAATAAAAGGGGATAGTTGAGGTGAAATTCGGAATGTTTTTAATCGGGGACAGTGATCCAGCGCTCAATAAACCGCTGAAGGATTATTACGATGAGATGATCGAGCAGGTGCAATGGGCCGAACGCCTTGGCTATGTGTGCTTCTGGTTCGGAGAGCATCACTTTGATTTCTATGGAGTCATCCCGTCACCTCCTGTCCTCATGTCGGTTGCAGCCAGAAGTACGCGGAAGATCAGAATTGGTATTGCTGTTAGCCTTCTCCCGTATCGGAATCCTCTGTTCACCGCGGAAGAGTATGCCATGGTTGATGTGATGAGCGATGGTCGACTCGATTTCGGGGTGGGGCGGGGGACCCCGGACGAGTTCGTTGGATTCAAGGTGAAGGAAGATAACAGGGGCCTCTTCATCGAATGTCTCGAGGTGATGGAAATGGCCTGGAGAGAAGGAAAGGTGTCCTACCGGGGCAGGCATCACAAGATAGAGGAGTTTGCTATAAACGTCCTTCCGGTTCAGAAGCCCAGGCCTCCGATATTCGTTGCTGCCCTCAGTCAAGCGTCTTACAAATTTGCCGGGGAGAGGGGGTATTCGATCCTTGGTATTCCCTATGCCACCTGCAAGAACATCAAAGACATGACGCGAAACATCGAGCTCTATAAGGAAACCCTTGGGACCTCAAATCACAATCCTGAGAAATTCGAGATTGTGCAATGCTTTCACGCGCACGTGGCTGAAACCGATGCAGAGGCCCATCGAACGGCTAAAGAACCCATGGACACTTTTTATCGGCATAGACGTCACATCAGGCCACGGAATTACGACGAGATGTTCCAGGACCGGATGATCATGGTAGGGGATCCGAAACACTGCATTGAACAGATTGAAGAGATTGCCGACACGGGCACCAACTATATTATCTTCATGATGAACTTCGCCACCATGGGACAACAGAATGCGCTCAATTCCATGGAGTTGTTTGCCAGGGAAGTGATGCCCAAATTTAAAGATGGTTAGTCAGATGCAAGCCTAGCTTACTGTCCTGTCAGAAAGGAGGTTGAGCCATGCTTTCAAGGGAAGAAAACGAACTTCTTACTCGGGTAGATCCGGGGAGTCCCATGGGAAAGTTGATGCGGCGATACTGGATTCCCGCGCTGTTATCTGAGGAGATCCCGGAGCCCGATTGCCCGCCGGTAAAGGTCAGATTGCTGGGTGAAGATCTGGTGGCATTTCGCGACACTAAAGGAAGGATAGGTTTGTTGGACGAACACTGTTCCCACCGCGGCACATCCTTGTTCTACGGTCGTAATGAGGAGTGCGGGTTGAGGTGCGTTTACCATGGTTGGAAGTATGATGTGGAAGGAAACGTCCTCGAAACACCGGCGGAACCGGAAGGGAGCCGTCTCAAAGACAAGGTCCACCATCCAGCCTATCCTTGCAGAGAGGCAAACGGTGTCATTTTCACCTACATGGGACCCAAGGGGAAGGTTCCTGCTTTTCCAGAATACCCGTGGCTCAAGGTTCCCAGGGAAAATGCCTACATAGCCAAGAGTCTTTTAGAATGTAATTACTTTCAAGGGCTTGAAGGGGACTGCGATTCTTCTCATCTTAACTTCCTGCACAGGGAGTTTAAACCGGGCGGGGAGAGAGGTGTTCCCATTAATTTAGATCAATCGCCTAGATTCGAAATTGAAGAAACGACCTTGGGGCTCAGAGTTGCAGCCATCAGGAAGGCAGAGGGCGACACCAACTACATACGCACTTCTTATTTTGTCCTTCCCTTTATTGGTTGTGTCCCCGTGGGTGGTGTGGTGAATGGAAAAATTGACGGGTTTAAAGCCGTCTATCAGGTTCCAGCGGATAATGTAAATACCTGGAGATACGATTTCTTTTTCAAATTTGTGAGACCTTTCGGTAAAGACGACTCGTCAAAGCGGACCTTTATTGGACCTGATTACAAGAAAATCCGTAATAAGCGGAACCACTACCTCCAGGACAGAGGGGCGCAAAAGACAGTAAATTTTACCGGCATAGAAGAGTTCCTTAACCAGGACGCCTGCGCTACGGAGAGTATGGGAGCGTTAGTGGATCGGAGCAAAGAGCATCTAGGGGCCGGCGATGCATACCTTATCGCAGTCCGTAAATACTTGCTCAAAGCGATCAAGGCCGTGCAAGAACGGAAGGAGCCACCCGGGCTCCTTTATGATCCCAATGTGTATGATTTTTCTTATCTCCAATGTGCCATTGCAGAATTGCCCAGAGATCGCTCATGGCGGACTCTGTTCGGAGATGCTTGAAACACTTTCATCCCGGCGGCTACCTCCGGAGAGAAAGGCATAAGGAGGAATAATGGTGTTTCGGGATTTGCGTGAATTCATTGATGCGGCCAAAGAGATGGGGGAGGTCAAAGAGATCCACGGTGCCCACTGGGATCTGGAGATTGGCGCCTTGACTGAAATCCTTGCCTATCGTGAGCCCTCGCCTCTTCTCCTCTTCGATCAGATTCCGGATTATCCTCCAACTTACCGAGTGGCGTCCAACCTGGTTCTTCATCCCCGTCGTGCGGCATTGATGGTGGGGGTGTCTCCGAAAAGTTCCAAACGAGACGTGGTGTGGCGCTGGAGGGAGATACTTACGGATCTGAAACCCCTACCACCAAAGTTTGTGTTCGAAGGGTCGGTGTTCGAGAACGAACGCACGGGTGGGGATATTGACATGATGTCCTTTCCTACACCACGGTGGCACGAGCGGGACGGTGGAAGATACCTGGGAACAGGGTGCTGCGTGATTACCCGTGATCCGGACACCGACTTCACCAATGTGGGCATCTACCGCATACAGGTACACGACAAACGGACTCTCGGAACCTACATTTCTCCCGGTCACCATGCGAGAATCATCCGGGAAAAATACTGGGCCCGGGGCAAGGCCTGTCCCATCGCGGTGACCTTTGGTCAGGATCCAACCATGTGGCTTTCCGCGGGTCTATCGGTTCCTTATGGAGTATCGGAGTTCGACTATGCCGGCGGGTTGCGTCAAGAGCCCGTGGAGGTGGTGCGAGGAAAAGTCACCGGACTCCCGATCCCGGCACACGCAGAGATCGCCATTGAAGGGGAGGTGCCGCCCCCTAGCGAGGACAGCCGTGTGGAAGGGCCCTTTGGGGAATGGCCTGGCTACTATGCACACGGTGCAAAGAACGAACCCATCATCCGCGTGAAAGCCCTTTATTTCAGAAACAACCCGATCATTGCAGGTGCGCCCCCCTTAAAACCGCCAGCATTGACCTTCGGTGTCCCCATCGCGGCAGCCGCTATTTGGAATTACCTCGACAAGGCCGATGTGCCGGACGTGCAAGGTGCATGGTGCTTTGTCGGAGGGTCCGCTCCGGGTGGTGGGGCGCCGTTCATCGTGGTCTCCATCAAGCAGCGTTATCACGGCCATGCGCAGCAGGCAGCCTTAGCAGCCCTAGCTTGCCGTGCGGGTAATTACCACGGACGATTCGTGGTGGTAGTGGATGAGGATATTGACCCGTCGGATATGGGAGAGGTCATTTGGGCAATTTCCACCCGCTGCGATCCCAAAACCGCCATGACGGTTATCGATGGTTGCTGGAGCACGCCCCTGGATACGGTTTTACCTCCTGACAAGAGGGAGGCTAGTGATTGGGTGAACAGCCGCGCGATTATCAACGCTTGCCGTCCTTATAGTTGGAAGGATAAGTTTCCCCCGGTCAGCTCCATGACCCCTGAGTTACGGGATCGTATTACCGAAAAGTGGAAGAAGGAACTGGAGTAACAACAGGCTTACCGTTGTCGCTTAACAGCTGGCGGAAGGCGGCTTCGCCTCCATCGATACGTTAGCTTGCGTCGCGATCAAAAAAATTGTGGAGGATGGTAATACTATTCTTTCGATCAGTAGTCGAGCTTGGGATACCAGTTGCCACGCCCAGCAGGCGTCATGTCGAGAACGTTCCAGAGGGGTCAGACTAGATCAAGATGACGCATGTTCCCACCTTCAGGACCACCGAGAAACGAAGTACACATGGGGCACGCAGCCTCCATGTTCGGCGCATATATGAAGCTGTACAAAAATAGGGTATCCTTGCCCTTGGAGAAGAGATCGGAGAACGGTGTGGTGACCTCGCGGCCCCCCACCAGCTCGTCGAAAACGTAATCTTCCTTCAGACTACCGCCTGAAGGCAAGGCCCGTCGCTGCCGCGCGATCTTCTCCAAGTGATCTCTCAACTTGAGCTCGGCCTGGAAAAGTCGGCTGCGCGCGTTCCGATAGGCGGCGGACTCGTTTGGATAAGACATTTTACTCGTTAGAATCGCCTCCTGGCTCCTATTGTTTTCCTCTCCAACCTGACATCGAGTCGGCAGAGTTTTTCGGCTATGGGAAGGACCGACTCGATAGGCCGTCGCGGCAATCCCATTGTGGTCACTTCAATCTCGGCTAAATGTTCCGCGACCTCTTGGGGTGATGCGCCGGTTGCAAGGAGGCGGCACACTCCACCGACATAGTCGTCATATTCGTCCTTGGCCTCGGGAATACCTCGGACATCGATAGGGTCCCACTCCTGAACAAGAATCCGTTGGATTCCCCCTTGGGTCTCCTCTGCCGTTTTCTTTCGGTCCGCCATTCGCCGATTCTATCTAGCTAACTATAATAACCTGCATACCAAGACGCAGTGTATCCACTCTGCTCCCAGACCATGCATCACAAACAATCATCTTTATGGTCTGGTATTTACTACTTAATTGTAAAGTGCGGTTCTATGGGGATATCTTGCGAATTTCGCGGCATCTCCGGATACCGGCCCGTAGTGTATCCAGGTTAGCTATAACGATCCGAGCAGCAGGCAGGCGGAAGGCTTATTGAAATAGGCTGCGGATCCCTTCGATGATGATTCCGTTGGGGAATGGCAGATGCATAAATTCGATAAAGACGAGGCGTACGAACAACCAGGCGATAAGGGTCAGAACGAGAGTAATGCCCCAGCGCTCGCCGCCCTGAAATTTTAAATAGGCAAACGTAACGGCGGTCATAGTAATCTCAACTCCCACCAGCCACACCCCGGCAAGGATGCCCAGAGTCCAGGACATGATGTTGAGCATTCTTGGACGAGCCACAGCGGGGTCGATGCCTTCAGCAAACTGAAAGTCCAAGATTTGACCCCTTGCCTTTCCTGAGGCGGTTGTTAAGTCACGGCCGAACTCCAACAATGACAACGCAAGTGCTGGAATGGCAACGACCCACGGAAAGAGTCGCGCCTCGAAGGGCCAATCCTTTCCTGCCCACAAGAAAAAAACTGTAAATGTAGTAAACGCAAGGCTGACCATCAGTTTCGGTTGGAACTGAAATTTCACACTGCTTTTGGGATGGGCAGGGGAGGTCTGCTCGGATTCCGGAGTAAGGGCTTGGCTGGCATTCTCCGCACGTTTAGCGCGCATGTTCTGATAGAGCGGATAAAAAATTGCAGCTATGATCAAAATCGAAATGATAATAACCCCTGGCTGCACCATCATCCTGGCACCGTAAATGTTGGCAGATATGAAGAGATAGTTTTCCGCCAGGTGGCCCAATACCAATCCCAAGACCAACGGTGGGCGTGGCCAGTGAAACAACACCATGATGTATCCCAGGATGCCGAACAGAACCATCACGAGCATATCGCCGATGTGGTTGTTGGTGGCAAACGCGCCGAGATAAATCAGCATCAGGAGAAACGGGATTAACAGTGCTCCCCGTACGGTGGTGATTTTTGCCAGCTGATTCAGGAAGGCCAGGCTGATGAGAACCGTGATGATGTTGGAGATGACGATCACCCAAACCATAGAGAAGGTGATGTGCAGATCCTTCGTCAGCATTTCCGGACCGGGATTTAGACCCAGGATCAAGAATGCACCGAGGAGGATGGCCATGCTCAAGCTACCCGGGACCGCAAAGGCTACGGCGGGAATCAGACTCCCGCCCTCTTTAGAGTTATTGGCCGCCCCTGGTCCCAGAACGCCGCGCACATCGCCTTTGCCGAACTGACTCTTGTCGTCCGCACTCTGCACCGCATGCCCGTAGGCGATCCACTGCGCTACTCCGCCTCCCAACCCGGGGATAATACCGATGAATGTGCCAAGGAGGCTGCTTCTAACGGTCACTCCCCAATGCCGGAAGGTATCCTTAACCCCCTCCCATACTCCACCCAATTTGCCCACGTTGTTCTCGGCGATGCTGGTCCCTCGCACCGCAAGGTCGATAATCTCGGGAATAGCAAATAACCCGATACCTACGGGAACCAGGCTGATGCCATTCATCAGGTAAGGCATGTCGAAGCCGAACCGCATGGCACCCGTTCGCGGGTCCAGACCGATGGTGGCCAACAGCAAGCCCGCGCAGCCGGCGATCAGCCCGCGGGTTAACGAACCACCGCTTAGGGCGGCAATGAAGCTTATACCGAGAAGCGCCAACATGAAAAATTCAGGCGAACCCAGGGAAAGCACTAGTGGGGTTACTATGGGAATGGACGCTGCAAGAACAAAGGCACCGACAACCGCTCCAATCAAGGAACTGAATAGGGCGGCGCCAAGGGCCCTACCTGCCTCTCCCCTTTTGGCCATGGGGTGGCCGTCTACAATTGTAGCTGCCGCCGTTCCCTCTCCAGGAACGCCGAAGAGGACCGAGGTGATGTCTCCGGTCGTAGACACCACCGCGTGCATGCCCAACAGAAAAGAAAACGCCGCGATGGGCGGCATGTCGAAGACAAAGGGGAGCATCAAGGCGAGGGTCGTGGCTCCTCCCAATCCCGGCAATAGTCCCACGACGAACCCAATTACGATCCCCAGGAGCATCAGGGGAAACGCGGGAATCTGGAAGACGCCGGTTAGACCCGCGATAAAAGCGTCAAGTGGAGGCATGGAAACAACTCTAGTTGCCTCGTCACTAGGCTATTTTCCAAGGATTTTTCTTATTCGGTCTTTCATACCCTCAGGCGCAGCGAAGGCATCAGCGTACAACTTGGCCATGCGGTCACCGTATACGGGTCCGATATGACGTCGCGCCTTCTTGGCTCGGGCGATTAGCTTGGGGTCATTGACCGTTTTTCGGAATGCCTCCCGGATTAATTTAACTCTATCCTGGGGTACTCCCGGAGGCAGCCAGAAGGGTCTCGCAACAATCTGATTGAGGAGCACTAGGTTTAGGAGTTGCCTATCCTCACGGCTGTCGGCGAACTCGCCAAGGGTGGGCACATTCTCGAAGTCCGGGTCACGTTTTCCATCGACGGTGCCGGTTTGCAAGATGACTGCGATCTCTCCCTTGTCAAGAAGATCCTTCGTGCGCGCAAAGAATGAATTTTTGCTACGCCCGGCCGCTTGGGCTTCCCCCCTTCGGATCGCCAGGTCCACCTCAGAACCGCCAGGATAACCCAGGACCTGTTTAAACCTCATATTGGGCGACAAATACTCCAGGACCTCGCCCATAACGTAACTCGAGCCAGACCGGGTGGTGCTAGCCATAATGGGAGGCCTTTTTCCCGCCTTAATGGCAGCGGACAAATCTTTCAAAGAAGAAATCCCGCTGTCGGTACGAATATAGATCAACGTATTTTCATCTGCGGTGCTGCCAATGGGAATGCCTTTGCTGAAATCGAACTGTTGTGCTTTCTCACCTGCATGTTGTTTAGATAGCCTTCCCGGCCCAATACACCCCAGGTAATGCCATCTGGCTTGGATCGCCAAAGGGTGTTGGCGGCCAGATATCCGATGGGCATGTTCTGAACGAGGATTTTCGGATTGCCGGGAAGATACTTTGGTATGTGACGCATGACTATCCTGGAGTAGTAGTCATAGCCACCACCTGGAGTTGCAAAGACCAAAAGCCGAATGGTTTTGCCTTCGGTGAAGGCATTGGATACCGCAGGCTGCGATAAAATTGCGAACGCCGTTGCAAGAAGAATCACAAAGGCGCTAACCGTGCTTGATCTATATAATGTTCTCATAGGACTCCCCTTTGGTGAAGTTTCCCTCCACATTCAGTCTCCGCCGAGAAAGGAGGCATCCTATGTGGCTTTTGGAGTCTAGTCAAGAGGTTTTGAGCATTTCATCTGGGGTAGGGTTCCCTATCCCAGGGGCGCGGGACGTTTTGCTAAACTTGTGATTTCACTTAGCAAACTGCTCCACCGCTCTGCAACCTGCCGCCGCTCTTCAGTGGAAAAAATGTTTGTCTTGGGGAAGGAATCCTTCCACGAAAAAGGCTTGCAGGCATTGATCAGTAAACGCCCCATGGTGTAGTCACCCGAAGACTTTTGTTCCGGTGTTAGTCTGGGGTCCAGGTCGCTTGTCCATGCGTTATGAAGTACGTCCAGGGCCGTGGTGGGATTCACCCGTGTGCATAGCGCCCAGACCACATCGTTCAACTCGGAGGGATCAATATCCTCGTCCACTGCCACGAAGTAGGTATTCATACTGGCCGAGCTGCGCAAACCGGCCGCGGCCAAAAGCGCCTGTTGGGCATGGCCCGGGTAGCGCTGTTTCAACGAGATGACTATCATAAGCGAGTTACAATACCCCCAGACTCCAACGACGTCAGAGATCCCCGAGCTTTCCAGGTGATCCCACATGTTTACAGCCGTTCCCGGCAGGTCATCACGTAACCCTAGCAAAGGTCTCAATGGTGGGTTGCCATTAATAATCGGAGAACTTCGGTGCAGGATCTGCTTTATTCGGACCACGCATTCGGGGCCGGTGTGGGAGTAGTACCCCGGCCATTCACCAAAGGGTCCTTCCACCGCAGTCTCCTCATTGGGCGATGGAATTTCGCCTTCGAGGACGATCTCGGCATGGGCAGGGATGGGAAGACTCGTGAAGGGCCCCTTGACGACTTCAACCGGGGCACCGTGAAGGGCGCCCGCCTCTTCGTATTTTAACCGGCTTGTTCCAGCCATGAAGGTCAATGGGTCGCATCCGAGGACCACAGCCACGGGACATGCCTTGCCTTGAGCCCAGTACTTTTCAGCTATGATGCGGCCGCGCTTGTGCTTGATGATCCAGATGCTTATTAAATTATGCCCCTGCACGCATGCGCGATAGGTGCCGAAATTAATCCACCCGGTGTCCGGGTCACGCATGAGAACAATGTCCCCTGTGCCAATGTAGTGTCCGCCGTCCGCCGAGTGCCACTTTGGTGCCGGAAATTTCCCCACGTCCGCATCTTGACCCGAAAGTATATTTTCCAGGACGGGTCCATCACTCACCTGAACCGGGGGTGTTGGCTCTTTCCTTTTCCGCCGCTCTCTTAGCTGCTTGACCATTTCGATGGCATGGGCATCTACGGGGAGACCCATGGCCAACGCATATCGGCGTCGGCTGTTTCGAACGACGTTGCTGGCCACACGGAAGTCGTCGGGAAAACCCTTAAACCGGTCGAAAAGCAGCATGGGCCCATTCTGTTCGGCTGACAGTTCAGTCAAACAGCCAACCTCCATGTCAAGATCGGCGCCGTGCACATTTTTCACCTCACCAATGGCCCGAGCCGCTTCAATAAACTCGCCTAAAGACTTGTGCCCCATGATCAACTCCCTTCAAATTACCTCACTGGACGAGAGGCCCACTTTTCCATCTGCCACTTGTTCCATGTCTCATTGCGCCGCGTGTCGCTTAGCAGGTTTACCGCAGAGAAATCTTTTATGCGATCGAACGGACGACAACCATTGAGTATGAGTCGCTCGTAAGGCAGAGAGGGTCGCTGCGCTCTTTCCTCCACCTTACGCAATGGATCCAATAGCCACTCACTTTCGATGGTGCTGACCCGAGCCCCCGTTGTGGGATCATAGCGTGTGCTGACGGCCCACAGGACGTCCCGAGGATCCTCAAGGTCAACGTCGTCGTCCACGAGAATAAAAAGCCGCTGGGGCCCCGGAACTTTGTCGATGGCCTTCATGGCCCGCTCCACGTCGTCTTCTTTTTGCTGCTGGATGGTAATTACGGTCACCCCCATCTTCACCGGATTGGCCACGCGGCGGACGGGTATCCCCTGTTTCTGTAAACGGCTCAAAATCCCGGTGACCAAGATCATCGGAAGAGAGAAGGAGTAGGCTTCTTCATTGGGTTTCAGTGGTGAGGCCCCGAAAAGAATGGGATCAGTTCGATGGTACAGTGCTTTCACCCGAATGACCGGTTCAGGTACGGAACCACCCATGTAGTAACCGGTCCATTCACCAAAAGGCCCTTCGGGCCTCGACTCGGATTGAGGCGGCGGTATCTCTCCCTCAATTGCGATTTCAGAATTCGCGGAAATGGGTAGCCCTGTCAAAGGTCCTTCTACGATGGAGATGGGTTCTCTTAAGAGAAAGCCTGCATAATCATACTCGGGGACTCCCTTGGGACATCCGGTGCAGCCGGAAGCCGTGAGAAAAATAATCGGCTCCGGACCCAGGGAAACAGCCACAGGACAGGCTTCACCCTGAGCCCAGTACTTCTGCATTATTTTGGTTCCATCGTTGGCCGGCTCACTGAATACGCCCGTTGTGTAGCGGTCATGACGCTGAAGTCGATAGCTTCCCAAATTGACCCAGCCGATTTCGGGGTCCTTGACGATAACGGCTAGGCCGGTTCCGATGTAAGGCCCACTGTCCAGTTCATGCCACACAGGTACGGGGATCTTCATGAGGTCCACTTCTTCGCCATTTTGAATATTTTCCATCACCGGGCCGCTATGGACTTTTACCGGAGGAATGGGCTTGTAGTCATCCCATCTCTGCTTGAACAGCGCCATTGCCTCGTTCTCGGTTAGCTCAGGGTCCATGCCTACGGCCAGCAGGGATCTCTTCTTTGTGCTGCAAACGTTCGATGCGATTCGGTAGTTGGGTGGATACTGATGGATTCGGTCGAACAGGAGGGCCGGCCCGTGGTTCTGAAAGGCGAGTTCGGAAATGGCACCGATTTCAAATTTCAAGTCTGCGTCACTGATTCGCTTCAGGTCGCCCATGGCTTCAAGTTTCTCAAGGAACTTCCTCAGGTCAGGAATCATACGAGTTCTCCTCTTGTGTTCGGCTAGCCTTCTTTTCGGTTCTTGCTTAGTTCGGTACCGCCACTTGATGGGACATCGGAATCTCTCGTCTTTCCTCCGCTGACTGGAGAATGGCCAGGCTAACCTCCAGTGTGGCCTCACCCCACCGGCCATCATGGAACACCGGGTGGCCGTTCACGACGCCTTCGTAGAGTTCACGTATTTCAGCCTCCCGGCCATGGGCCCCCGCAGGTATGGGGACCTCATTGCGTCCCTGGTCGGTGTAAAGGTAAATTCCATCCGGTGATTGACGGATATCGCCTTTCTCGCAGGTCACGATGTTAAGCCCAAAGAAGGGTTGATGTCGCTTCCCTGGTAGTTGACCGGAACTACCGCTGTGGAACCACTCGCCCACGTTGGTTCCCCCATACCGCCATGATTCCAGGAGCTGCTCCATTTTCTTTTTGCGGTCCAGTCCGGTGCCGACCTCCTTGAAAAACCGATGGGCATTGACGAAGGACTGGGGATCAATCGGCTGTCCTCCCTCACCGATGCCCCAGACGAGTTCGGCAGTGTCCAGGTAGGCATACCCGCTAAAAACTAAACTGGCTGGGACGCCGTTTTCAAACTCGAGATAACAAACGTAATGCCCTTCTGCCGGTCTGGGTTCTCCTCGCGTAGGATCACCGACTCCGGCCATGGCCCGAACGCTTCGAACCTTGCCGCCGCCCAGGAGACGTACAATGTCTACCTGGTGGGGCCCTTGATTCAAGACGACGCCTCGGCTCATGCCCACATCTTGATCTGAGAACGGTCGGTAGATAAAGTTTTTGTAATAGGAACTGTTGATCATCAGTGTTCGGCCCAATTGTCCGCTGCGAACCACTTCGGCCATCTTTTGAATAGGCGGGTCGAAACTGTGGGTATGACCGCACAGGAGTTTGACTCCATTGGCTTCCGCTGCCTGGTTCATGGCCTCACATTCTTCGATGGAAAGGGCCATGGGCTTTTCAACAATGACATGCTTCTTATTTGTCAGTGCCGTGATGGTGTGCTCACAGTGGTAATTATGTGGCGTGCAAACATAAACGGCGTCCACATTCGGGCTCTGGCACATCTCTTCCACGCTCTGATACGTCTCTGCTCCAAACTCTTCTCGGAACTGGTTAAGCGCATGTGGGCGAACGTCTGCCCCGGCCGTCAGCTTGATAAAAGGAAGGTGAGCGATCTCCGGTATGACCCGGCCAGCTCCCATTCCCAGGCCCACGATGCCCAACCTTAAAACATCTGCCATGCTAAAACTCCTTCCGTAGGGTTCACCTATGTTACTTCATGATTCAGCTTGCGGTATTCGCAGTGGCCGGTCTACCAACCCAACCTCGGCCTTCGTCAACCAGTTTGCGACAATGCTCCCTCCAATCCAGCGAGCTCGGGATTATACCATTGGTTGCCACAATGGTTGGAAAACGGTTCCGTTTCGGGTCACGCACCAGGGCGGGAGGGTCACGTCCGTCTAGTACGTCGTGGATGGCGCCTTGCAGCAGCTTGCGGCCGATCACGAGGGGTTGGTCGGAGGGCATGAGATGCTCACGTGTGCGGTCTTGGATCTGGCCGGCCCCTTCCGTCACACAAAGGTCCTGGGCAGGAAAATTCCATTTATCGATTCCGCTGTAACTCCCCGACCTCATGGAATCACGATGCTGCTGGTAACGGTTGGCCTTGTTCAGGACCGGTATGTAGTGGGGTGGTGGGGTAAACCGGTCTCGGCTGCGACGAAGCGCTTGCTTATCGTAGGGCTTGTTCCGGTCGAATGCGACGATGTATTTCCAGTGGTGGGTATCGTCAATGGGTACATGCCAGTTGAGACCTCCTGCCGGGAAGGCGTAGAGGTTCGGGAGGACCAACGTCCCGACTCGGATGTATTCCCTGTCGGGTCCGATGGTGCGAAGCTTGCAGACCCGGAGTCCAACGTCGACGATCTCCGCTTCACACCTCTCCAACTGGGGCGCGGAACCCCTGGTGCATAACGCCTCCGAGGTTCCAGCCACACCAGGTTTGTTTGCACCTCCCTCCTCGCGCAAATCCCTATCACTGTAATGGAGGAACGAAACGTGGAGGAGGTCAATGTTCCCTTCGTTGCCCTGGAGGTAGTTGCACTCGCTGAAGATCTTGGTGACGAACACATGTTCCTCGGGGTTGGTCAAAAACTCATAATTCGGCAGTTCTGGAGGTTCCCCAGGGCCGAGGTAGGCGAAGATAAGACCATTGCGTTCTTGGCAGGGGTACGCCCTGTGGCGAATTTTTTCACATGTCTTGCTTCCCAGGGGCTCGCCGGGTTGTTCCAGACAGTTTCCATGAATGTCGTAAAGCCAGCCATGATAGATGCACCTCAATCCGCCGTCCTCCACGCGCCCGTAGCTCAAGTCGGCTCCCCTGTGAGAGCAGTGGAGGGCCAAAAGACCCGGACGGTCCTTGTCATCCCGGAAGAGAACCAAGTCCTCCCCGAGTAACCTGATGGACAAAGATGAACCTCCTGTTGGCAGTTCCTCGGAGAGGGATACTGGCTGCCAATAGCGACGCATCAAGTCGCCACAAGGAGTCCCTGGTCCGGTCCGGGTCAATACATTGTAGTCGTCCATGGTTGTGCGCCCTTTTGTGGTTTCGTCACTGCAGAAACTACGGGGACCGGGCTCTGTTTGTCAAGAGGAAGTGGTTTTCACTGGATTTGGTGTAACACGGTTCGAACACCACCCATGCCGTGAGTCAATTTGACATGCTGGGGCAACTATACTATGACCCTCTGAACATACCTAGTTTAGAGCCCGTTCAGGGAGATCCTTCCCGTGATTTTTGCGTCGCAGGTAGTTCACGCGGGTTAGAGGAAAGTATCTCTCAAATAATAAGGAGACGGAAAGCATGGCGTACTTCAAGGATCTTCGGGAGTTCATGGCCGAAGTACAGCGCCGAGGTCGGCTTCACAGGTTCACGGAACCAGTCAATAAAGAAACGGAGTTGATGCCGCTCTTTCGGGTTGAGATGCGCGGGCTCCCTGAGGAAGAGCGGAAGATCCTGCAGTTCGACGACGTGCGAGGAGCCAACGGAAAACGCTTTCCCATGAGGGTTGCGGCCGGGGTTTACGGGGCCGCGCCGGATTTTGTAGCCTGGGGTTTGGGCTGCGAGTCCGTTCGGGAGGCTATGGACCGGTGGCATGATGGCATGGCGCATCCCATCGATCCGGTGGTTGTCAAGAACGGTCCCGTACATGAGGAAGTGCATACTGGCAAAGAGCTAAAGGAGTTGGGACTGGATGAATTGCCGGCTCCGGTGGAAGAACCCGGTTTTAGCTGCATGATTCGTACAGGCACCGCGATGCTTACGAAGGATCCCGAGACGGGAATGCGTAATCTCGGGGCCTATAACGGATTTTTCCGGGACCGGGATCGGATCGTCTCAGGCTCTGCCGTTTTCCACGATGCCATGGCCCATCACTGGCCAAAGGCGAGACAGCGTAAAGAGCCATTGCCCGTGGCCATCGTCGTAGGGTCCACCCCCGTTGTCATGATCGTAGCTTCGGCTCCGATCCCCTATGGGAGATACGACGAACTGGCGGTGGCCGGTGGAATCATGGGTGAGCCAGTGGAGTTGGTAAAGTGCAAGACGATCCCCCTCGAGGTGCCGGCATCGGCTGAGATTGTTATCGAAGGGCTCATGTCCACTGAGACCACAGAAGAGTTAACGCCTTTTGGCGAGTATCCGGGTTATATGTCAACTGAATCTACGTACTTTCCGGTGATCCAGGTGACCGCCATCACCCACCGCAAGAACGCAATATTTACTCCCATAACCGTGGGAATGTATCCCAGCGACTCCAACACGATCTTGAGCTATACCTATGCAACCATGCTGTACGATCACCTCTGCTACGGAGCAGGCTATCCCATCGAGGACATTCACTTTCCCGATAGCGCCGGCGGGCGCGAGTGGTGCCTCATACGCTTGCGGAGCCAGAGGGGAGTGGACCCCTGGACCGTGCTCCATGCGGCGGCAGGGTTGATGGGGGGATCAAAATACATTGTCCTCGTGGACCATGATATCGACGTTCGGGACCGGGATGCCGTGCTTTGGGCCATGGCCTACCGGTGTCGTCCTGAGCTCGATGTCGAGGTGGTTCATGGTCGTAATCCCGCTCTGGATCCGTCGGGGACACCGCCGGGATCAGGACATGGGGAGATGGTTTACGGGGCATCGTTGCTGCAGAACTACCACCACAGCCGGCTGTTATTTAATGCAACGCGAAAATGGGCCTACCCCCCTGTTGGATTGCCGGACCGGAAGTACATGGAACGAGCCATGGCCATGTGGGCCGAACATAGCGAACTGCCGCAACCCAGGCTGCGGGAGCCGTGGCATGGGTACAGCCTGGGAAACTGGACCAAGGATAACGATGAATTTGCCAAGCTCATCGTGGAAGGAAAATATCGGGAGGTTGGGGAGAAAACGGCGAAGCGTCAGAAGAAAGTCACATCTGACACTGAAAAGAAAGATATCGTCATTGGCCGTTAAGGCCGAAATACTAATTCCATGATTTTGGAAAACCTGAGTTCGAATTCCGTTGGTGATTAGATTTTGGCAGGAGGCATGACCATGAAGAGAAATATTTTTCCAGGCATTCTGATGGCGGCGGTATTGTTTGTAACAACTGTTGTTTCGTTTGTTGCCGACACGGCATACGCTGCATCTGACTGGGAGCAGGTTGTGGCAGCGGCGGAAAAAGAGGGGAGGGTGGTGATCATCGGGCCCCAGGGGACGTGGACCAAGGACGCCCTGACCCTGGAATTTAATAAAAAGCATCCTGAGATCCAGGTGGAATTCAGCGGCATGAGGGGCTCACGAGTCCTGCCAAAGATGCTGAACGAACACGGGGCGAGGAAATTTCTAACGGACATTTTTATCGGAGGCTCCACCACAGCACTCACGGGGTTATTGCCGGCGGGCGCTATTGTGCCCATCACACCTTACCTTAGTGGACCCAGTACGAAGGACCCATCGAAATAGCGTGGAGGAAAGTTGAAATTCTCTGACACCGCCGGGAAATACACGTTGGTGATGAGCGCTTATGTAAAGGCGCCTTTCGTGTTCAATCCAAAGATGGTGTCCGCAGGAGAAATAACCTCCTGGAAGGAATTGCTTGATCCCAAGTGGAAGGGGAAAATCGTCATTCGCGATCCCACGAGACCGGGTGGCGGCCTCGGCACGGCCACCTTCTGGTATTTCAATGATGTACTGGGGGCGAATTTTATTCGAAAGCTGGCCAAGAACCTGATCGTTGCGAGAAACGACCGCCAGATTTTGGACTTTGTGGCAAAGGGAAAATATCCCATTGCCATTGGCCCCAGTGATGTCTTGACTACTGAAATGGTTGGCAAGGGATTGCCACTCCAGCAGGCGGATCCAAATACCATGAAAGAAGGTACTTACATTACCGCGGGGGCCGGTAACATTTCGGTGGTAAGGAATGCCCCCCATCCCAACGCCACCAGGGTTTACCTCGACTATGTTCTTTCCCGTGAGGGTCAACTGAGCTGGAGTAAGGGGGCTGGCGTGCCATCCATGCGAAAGGATGTATCGACGAAACATGTGTTGAATATCCTGGTGCCCAAGGAAAACAATCAGTTCCCGGTGACCTCGGATGAGTCCTTTGTAAAACGGCGCAAAGAAGTGGTTGGACTGATAAAAAAGGTTATGCCTCGTTAGACTCGGCGTGGTTAACGGGGATTAGAGGAGAGGAATCCATGTCCTTTAATGGTTTGCGTGAGTTCATAGAACTGCTGGAAAAAGAAGGAGAGCTTGCACGGGTGAAGGTACCCGTGGATCTGAACCAGGAGTTTGGCGCTGTTTGCGTCAAAAGCCTCAAGAATTACGGTCCGGCATTGCTATTCGAAAAACCGGGAGGAAGGGATATCCCGGTGGTGATCAACCTGTTAGCAACGCGCCGTCGCTACGCGCTGGCCATGCAGTGCAAGCAAGAGGAGATGCACGCGGAATGGAACCGGCGGGCAAGTAACCCGTTGCCTCCTATTATGGTTGAGAGTGGGAAATGTCAGGAAGAGGTTTGGCTGGGAGAGGAGGCAGACCTGAACCGGCTTATCGCGCCCATCTTGAATGCCCGTGACGGCGGCCCCTACCTCACCCTTTCCTGCCACATCACCAGGGACCTGACCACCGGGGTGCGCAACGTAGGGGTCTATCGCAACATGGTTCATGACAAGCACACCCTGGGCCTCCTTTCCGGTCCTTACACCCATATTATGTTGCAGCACCGTACATCGCCCAATGAACCGTTCCCCGTGGCCATCGTCATGGGGCCCGACCCACGGGTGATCATGGCGGCTTGCTCCCCATTTCCCTTTGGGGCGGACGAGTTGGCCATGGCAGGTGCGCTTCGCGGCAAACCCATTGAAACGGTACCTTGCAAGACAGTCCCCCTTGAGGTGCCAGCCGATGCAGAAGTGGTGATCGAAGGAGAGGTGAGGCCTGCTGAAAAGCGAGAAGAGGGTCCCTTCGGCGAGTTTACCGGCCATTACGGGGGACCGAGACTACCCCGGTCCACCATTCACGTCACCGCAATCACGCACCGCAAAGGTTTCATTCAGCATCTGGCCTACCAGGGGGCGCCGCCCCATGAGACGGACGTGCTAACGGCTGTAGGTAAGGAATCGGAGATCCTGCGCGCCATCAAATTGCCTGGAGTCAAAGCAATCCATCTCCCTGAAGGGGGATGCGGTGTTTTCCATGCTGTACTCTCCGTGGAAAAACTGTTCGAGGGATACGGCAAGATGGTTGGCATGGCCGTGCTCGGTTCTCCCAGCGGCCGCCACATTAAACACGTGACGGTGGTGGACCATGACGTGGACCCCGCCGACCCAGTGGCGGTGGAGTGGGCGGTTTCCACGCGGGTACAGGCCCATCGGGATGTGGAGATCCTGCGCGAGGTCACCGGTATCTTTCTGGACCCATCCTTACCGCCAGAAGAACAGGCTGGCCCCGCGCGTTGTTCAAAGATGATCATCGATGCGACCCGCTATAACGCCAAGGATTTTCCTGCCGTGTGTCAGCCGACTCCGGAGGCCATGGAAAAGGTTAGCCGTGAATGGGATCGTTATGGGATTTCCCTGGCACCCTCCCCAGGGAAAGGACCTTAGATTCTAACCTCAGATATAACTCAAAGAATTTACTGATTTTATTTACCAAAGCGAGGATGGAAGAGAATCATGGATAATGAATCAGGTCGGTTGATCATCGAGACCTTCAAGGAAGAAGGGATCGATATGGTGGTGACCCTGCCGGAGGAGCCCACTTCCTCCCTAACTGAGGCCATACGCAAGGACTCTAGTTTTACTTCCCTTACGGTGGCGGCGGAAGGAAACGGCATCGCCCTCTGCGCGGGGGCTGCACTGGGGGGACGAAAAGTCGTATTCGTTACCGGCATCGCTGGTCTCATGGTGGGTACCTGGGCTCTAGCTCAGTCAACGGCCATCAGTTACGGAATCCCGTTTTTGATTTTGGCATCCTATCGAGGGGATATTGGAGATCACAGCGGCATTCCCGGCTCCCAGCTTTTACTTTTCAGGCAAGTGGCTGAGCCTCTCTTGAACGCTCTCCAGGTTCCGTATCGCGTGGTGAGCAAGAAAAACGATCTGCAGCGCGCCCTTCGGGATGCCAATTTTGCCGCCCATGATTATAACTCGCCGGTGGTGGTGCTTTTAACGGGGGAGGTGCTCTGGTGAATCGCGCTGAATGTCTTGCGGAGCTTGTTAAATGGGTGGATGTGAATGACCCTGTAGTGACGAGCCTGTCTTCCAACTCGGCCATCTGGCCTGCCCTGCGGGATAAGGGGGCAAACTTCTATGCCTGGAACATGGGACTCACCGTCGGTTTTTCAGTAGGGCTCAGTTTTGCTTTTCCCAAGCGGAAAGTGATTGCCCTGGACTCCGATGGAAGCTTCATGATCGATACAAGCTCGGTGATTACCATGGCGGATGCCAACCCGACCAACCTGATGGTCTTCGTTTTCGATAATGAATCCTATGCGAGGATGGGGCCCACGTTCACCTCCCGGAGGACGGACCTGGAAAAGATGGCTCAGGGCGCGGGTATCCAAAAGACCGCAATCATCCGCACCTTGGACGAGTTCATCAAGATCGTACAGCCGGCGGTAAAAGAACCAGGGCCGCATTTCTTCGTGGTCAAGGTTGAGGCGGAGACGGTGCGAATCAAAAGGGATCCGCGGGTTACCTCTGGCCGGCCCATGAAAGAGGCCTTTGTAAATGCGGTGCTCCAGCATCCCGATTACTGGGGTAAAAAGTAAGGAGGAATCAATGGCAGTTGAGGCAAAGACGAGTAACCGATCATTAACTGATCTGGAGGCAGAGGCGAAAAGCAGATTCCTGGTAAAATCTCAATTTTTGAAGTTTTGCGAGGACGAGGGACTTTCCGTAATCGCCGGTTACGGCGTAGAGGATCTGCGAACTGCGCCATTGAAACCGTGGGACCGGCTTGGAGGTCCTGCCGCTTACTGTCATCTGGCGGGGTCCCAGGGGTATGTGGGTTCCCTGGTGGCGGAGATACCCCCTGGCCAGAGCCTTCAGCCCATGCGTCATATGTATGAGGAATTGATTCTCATTCTGGAAGGCCACGGGGCCACCCAGATCTGGTGTGACAGGACCAATCAAGCAACCACCGTGGAGTGGCAACCCGGCAGCATCTTTTCCCCGCCCTTGAACACCAAATTCCAGCACTTCAATGGCTCGGCATCGGAGGCCGTGCGGTTTGTGGCGGCTAACAACGCGCCCTTGATCTTCAATATCTTCGGCTCGACGGATTTTATCTTTAATGCCCCCTATGAATTTGCCGATCGTTTTTCAGGTGAGAGCGATTATTTCAGTGCCGAAATGAAACCGGGGATACTGGAAGATACATCCGTCAACTTTATTCCCGATGCGGAGGCGGTCCAACTAACCAAGTATCCCACCCGCGGTGCAGGATTCAGTCGTCTTGGAATCAGCGGTTCCAATAACACTGCGATGATCGGCCACATCATGCAGATCGAAAGCGGGACGTACAGAAAACCTCACCGGCATGGCCCAGGGGCGCAAGTCGTCGTTCTTGGCGGAAAGGGGTACAGTCTCATGTGGCCGCCAGGCGGAGAGTTCGTTAAAGTTGATTGGCGCAGGGGTAGTCTCCTGGTCCCACCCGAGGGGTGGTACCATTCCCATTTCACCACCAGCAAGGAACCGGCCCGACACCTCGCGCTTCGTAGCGGACTCCGTGGCGTGGGAACCATCTGGCTGCCCACCACCAGCGAGCTGGAAGGCGGTCATATTATGGAGCATGAGGATGAGCCTCGGGAGGTCCGATCCAT
Source organism: uncultured Binatia bacterium (SeqCode) (assembly GCA_965218425.1). Classification (GTDB taxonomy): domain Bacteria; phylum Desulfobacterota; class Binatia; order UBA9968; family CAXXLF01; genus CBDCDW01. The sequence continues at coordinate 4,337,230 of OZ244621.1, read as the reverse complement.
ATACGAGGCGGAATTGGCAAAGGAAGGAATTCCCATTGGAATGCCTCCGATTAAATATCGCCGGGCCACCGCACAGAAGAAAACTGTCATTCCTTGAGTGTGGGCAGCAAAGACGCGGCAGATAATTTTATTCAAATGACCGGGGGGCTTTACATCACTGTGGTCTTGCCCATCCCCTGCCAGTCCCCAACATAATTAACTCTGTAGAATTAGATGCTTAAGTAGGTTGTGCTTGCCACTAACAAGACAGTAGTTGACAACCATACGTTTGTTTAATACAAGCGTTTTATCATCATGGTTAGGGAAGCACGGAGAGAATCTTCGAATAATTTAGGAACAGAGGAACGTCTTCTGGAGGCGGCGGGTGAAATCTTTGCAGAGTATGGTTATCGCGGCGCCACGGTACGGCAAATCTGCGAAAAGGCCAGGGCGAATCTGGCCGCTGTCAATTACTACTTCAGGGACAAGGATGGACTCTACCTTGCGGTGATGCGTTACCTGCATTCCACCGCCACAGATTTGTATCCGCCAAGTTTCGGTTTGAAACGCGGGGCCGGCGCGGAGGATAGGCTTCGCGCCTTTATTCGTTCGTTGCTGAATCGCCTCCTGGGTGAGGGACGTCCGAACTGGCATATGAAGTTGGCGGCACGAGAGTTGATCGAACCGACACCCGCCCTGGATGTAATTGTAGAAGAGGCCATTCGTCCTCTGAGTCAAGAACTGGAGTCCATTGTCAGAGAGCTTCTTGGGCCTGACGCTGATGATGAGTTGGTACGCCTGAACATGTTGAGCGTGGTGAGTCAATGCGGCTTCTATCACCATTCCAGGGCGGTGATCAGCCGGTTGTACTCCATTCAGAAATTTTCTGTGGAGGATATTGAAAAGCTGGCGGATCATATTACCCGATTTTCACTTGCGGGGTTGATGAGCCGCTCCAAGACAAAGAATCAAGGTTCTGAGTAAACGAAGGTCGGAATGAACGAAGAAAATTTATAAAAGCTTCAAACGGAAGGAAGAAAGAATATGCAAGTTTTTACCTTTGATTTTGTTCCCTATATGAAAGATCTTACGGGACGCCTGGGCTACCCGGTAGGTATAAAGAACTATGAGCCAGAGATGGCGGCGAAGACCTACGAGAACCACGTCGAACAGTTCCTGCTCATGGAAGAGTTGGGCTTCGACGGGGTTTGCCTCAACGAACACCACGGGAGTCCCTACAGCCTGGATAACTCACCCAATTTGTTCCTTTCCTACATTGCCGCCAAGACCAGTCGCCTCAAACTTGCTGTGGCAGGGAATCTTCTTCCGCTCCATGGGCATCCGATGCGCGTCGCCGAGGAGCTGGCCATGCTGGACAACCTGTCCCGGGGCCGAGTGATCGCTGGCTTCGTACGCGGCATACCCCGCGAGTACCTTCCCTATTGTATTCCGGTAAGTGAAGGTCGTCCCCGGTTCGAAGAGGCCCTGGACGTTATCATCAATGCTTGGAACAGTGAAATATTCACCCACCATGGAAAATACTACCATTACCAGGAAGTCGATATGTGGCCACGCCCGTATCAGAAACCCCACCCGCCAGTGTGGGTAGGTGCCATTGGCCCTGAGCCAACCAGGAACGTTGCCCGGAGACCTGGAGTGACCCTTTGTGTGACCTTTACACCCACCGCATTCATCAAAAAGCAGTTGGATTTTTTCCGTGAGGCATGTGCCGAGGCGGGCCGCAAGGTTACCGAAAGGGACATCCTGCTAGCGCGCCACGTCTTCGTGGCGGAAAGTCAAAAGGAGGCGGAGAAGCTCTGCAAGAAACACTTCGAGTACTACTTCCAGAACCTGTTGGGAGAGATCAACAACGCGGCCATCGACAAATTGCTGGCGCAGAACCCCGACCTGACACGGGATCAGGTAAAAACGCCGTATCCTTTTGATGTGACCCCAATGGAAAAGATGCGCGACGACGGGTTCGTGCTGGTGGGGACGCCGGATCGAGTCCTGAGCGACCTCAAGGCGCAGTATGAGGAGCTTGGTGGGTTCGGCACCTTTATGGCGATTGTGCGCATGGGGGCCATGCCGCAGGAGTTGGTGCTTAACAACGTCCGAATGTTTAGCAAGGAAGTCCTTCCAAAGCTCCATGCCATGGGAAACGGGGCCAATTGAGCCTGTGACAACAACGCGAAGAGGCACTCGGCATAGTACCTAGTGACGAGTGCTGAGCAAAGAAAATCGAGGATTGAGGAGAGAAGATCGAGCAACCTGTAAGCAGTTAGAACAGTGTAAAGTGCTATCAGTGTTTGGTGTTAAACCCTGCTCTCAACACCGAAGACCTATTCCGAACACTCAGCACTCAGTACTGAGCATGCCTTGCGCTATGCGCTTTGCTGTTTTCCATCTGTTTCCATCGCTGGCAGGTTGGAGTAGGAAATCTCCTGGCTGGTGATGAATTCCAATAACGCTGCCTTGCCTTCCTCGTTCGCTTTCTTTGCCCGTCGGATGGCCGCCCCTATCTCTTCCGGCTTTTCGATTCTTTCGGCGTAACCGCCCAAGGCACGACCAATTTCGGCGTAGTTTCCTGTTACATCACGGGTGTTAAATAGCTGGTGGGACTTGGCCATACTTTGGGTCTCCACAGCCATTGAGAAGTTGTTAAGTACAATGGTTAAAATGGGTATGTTGCAGCGCGCTGCGGTTTCAAAGTCTAGCCCAGTCATGCCAAAGGCAGAGTCGCCCATGAAGTTGACGCAGAACTTGTCCGGTGCCGCGAGCTTCGCACCAATAATGAGCCCCAGGCCGGCGCCCAGGGCGTGAGATTTTCCCCAACCCAGATAGCCTCGGGGGGTCGTTGCCGGATAAAAGGGGACCAGCTGGTTGCGCGGGCTCCCTGAATCATGGGTGACAATGGTTTGTTTCGGATCTACCGCTTGGATAAATTCCCAGATGACGCGATAGGGGGTAATGGGGACTTCATTCGAGGTTAGTTTAGGCATCCACTGGGCGAGCCACTCCTCTTTTATTTTCTTAATCTCTCCTGCTATGGCACCGTTCGATTCCCGTTGACGGTTGCCCAACAGGTCCTTTGCCGCCTCGATGAACTGAGACAATACGAGGCCGGCATCTCCTAATATGGGATAGTCCACTTGATACTGCTTGTTGATCTCTCTCTCATCGTTAGTGCAGTGAATTAAAACTTTTCCTGGCGGTACGGGCGCTGCGGTAATACCATGGCGAGTCAAGCTGGTGCCCACGGCAAGAACGACATCGGCCTTTTGTAAGAATTGGTAGGCCGCCCTGGTGACACCCGAGGCGGCGGTTCCTAGTGCCAAGGGGTGATCCTCAGGAAACGCGCTCTTTCCTTCCAAGGTCGTCAGGACCGGCGCTTGCACAAGCTCTGCCAGCGCTATGAGTTTCTCGGTCGCCTCGGCATACAGGACGCCTTGCCCGGCGTAAATCACTGGACACCGTGCCTCCAAAAGAACACGGGCCGCTTCAGCAACGTCATGGGCGTTGGCACCTGCCCGGGTAGATTTCACTGGTTTATATTTGGCAGGGTCTCCACCAAAATCCTCAGTCTGCACATCGCGTGGTATCTCAATGATGACGGGACCCGGCCGGCCCATTTTTAAAAGGCTAAATGCGCGTCTCATGACATCCAGGGCTTGATCCGCCACGTTGATTTCTTCTGTCCATTTGCAAACCGACGAATAGGCACTGGAGGATCTGAAAAAATGAAAGACCTGCGCCGTATCTCTGGGATATCCAGCTGCCAAAACAAGGATCGGTACAGAATCGGAATAGGCTGTAGTAATGCCGGAATAGGCGTTCTCGGCTCCGGGGCCCGCCTGCATCGTAAAGGCGCCGATGCGCCGCCCATTTGTGACGCGACTGAAGCCATCGGCAAAACCCACACCGACTCTCTCTTGGCGACATACGATGGGCCGTATGCCGGCAACCGCGGCAGCTTCGATGATGGGGTTGGTGGGATAGCAGCTTATGAACTCAATTCCTTCACGCTTCATCGCCTCTGAGATGGCATCAATGACCCGCATGGTTTCCTCCTTGGAGGGAATGAATGAAAAATAAAGTTACGTACCATCCCATTGGTTTGTTTGTTCCACTAAATTAAGCATCAGTTAGGGAAGGTAGCCGCGCTCACACCAATATCGCTCAGCCGCCGGGTGCAGCGGGACGTCCAAAGGTGAATCGGGACTATCTTTACACATCCGCTCTAGGGGTAGGGGACCCTCACCTTGCCACGGGATGCGGTCCTTGCGCGCCTCCAGGGCCGAGCAGAAGGATGTAATTATGTCACTGGAAACGTTGACATGGGTGAAGATGGGCCAACCACTGAAATCGATGGTCATGATATCCCGGCCGATTCTGGGAAACTCCGCCTTGGTAATGGGCGCCCGGTGGTAGCCCATCTTTTCCAGCTTTTGCAGGTAAGGTTCCTCCAGCTCTAAAAACCGCATTCCCAAGTCCAGCCCCTGATTGACCCAAACGTTGATGGCCTCGTCGAAGATCGCATCGACCTCTCCGCGCCCCACTGCTCCTAGGCGATTGGAGCCTTCGTCCGGCAAACCAGGATCGTAACGCACCTCTCCTCCCCAGGAGACAATGTCCTCCAGTGTGAAATCATAGGCGGATAGCACGTGTCGCACCATAAAATGAAGGGAGTGGTCCTTTTGGCCGCGCAGTGAAACCTTGAGCGGAAAACGCCGCTCTCGAATCTGTGCCAGTGAAGTCAAACCGGTTTTTTCAGTAACGGCGAAACCCAATTGATCGAAGGAGGGAATAACCGAAATGATCCTCAGCGGGATAGGTTCTTTGTATGGACCAGTACCCCGCACCGCCAGGTTCAGTGGCTCGGCAGGGTTAATGATGGCCACTTGAACTTCACCGCTGGCAACCGCATCAATGGCGCCAGGGGTATCGCTGCCAAAAAAGCAGACCTTCCAATCCTCATCGCCTTGATTGCGCAAGCTCACCTTTGCCTGCGGGTAGGCCCACTCTTTTCGTTTGCGTGACACCAGTTCTGAGGCGACTTCTAGGACCACCAGGGATCGTGTGGTTACCGGTATGGCAAAGGCTCGTTCTTTTTCCGCTTCCATTTTAATTTTCCTTTATCTTCTAGAGACCGACCATCAAATTTTTTTAAGAAAAATTCTCCGAAGGACGAAGCTTTCATAACTCCGAGGTTAATCCATTGTCAAATCGCTCGAAGGGCCTGCCATCTGAGATCTGATTTATCGCCCTAACGATCCTTCATCGATTACGGTCAACTATCCTGTTGACAAGGAGCGCAAGCGTTTTGGAGACGATATCGGAAGCTGCGTGAGGTCGTGCCAACATTCGCCTTCCTTTCATCCTGACATGTCTTGAAGTTGCAAGACTGCAAATGACATACCAGGGATCCATGTCGGAGTAATAATTATCTTCTGGTTTCTGATGCGCTATAAATGTCCCGAATTGTTCGACGGAGAAGCTCCTTATGTTAATGGTATATGTCGAGGGCGGTTTTTTCAAACCTCACGGGGAGTCCATGGTTGATCATCGGGCCGAATCGGTGAAATTCGCAGCGGACAGAATGCTGGGGAGGCTGGCCAAGTGGCTTCGCATCATAGGCCACGATGTGGCCTACGGTTCCCATCTGGCGGGCTATGGGTTGATCCGCACCGCACGGAAAGAAGACCGCTTGATCCTGACCCGCGACCGTGGAATCCGTAAGAAAGGCCCTCCCGACTATCTGCTCATCGAGAGTACCCGGTTCCGTGAGCAGCTCAAGCAGGTGATCCATGCCTATGGTTTGGATCCTGTAAAGAACGCCTTCACCCGGTGCGTGGAGTGTAATGATCTCCTCGATCCGATCCCCAAAGAGGCGGTTCAGAAGAAGGTCCCCCCTTACGTTTTCTCAACACAAGAGAGGTTCAGTGTCTGCCGGCACTGCCAACGGGTCTACTGGCCCGCCACCCACCTGCACAAGATGCTGGAGGAGTTGAAGAGCCCGGGTAGTAAAACTTAGAGGGATGGCGTTTGTAGGCCTAAGGCCGAGGCTGGCAATAATTCCAGATCCTTGATATAAACTGTAGATATCCCCATTTTAGTAAGAGGCCAATCAGCATTTACTGAAGCCGTAAATAACCGAAAAAATAGAGTTCAATCATTCAATTCCCCGGTAGCTCAGTCGGTAGAGCGGGTGGCTGTTAACCACCGTGTCGGGGGTTCGAGTCCCTCCCGGGGAGCCATCTCGGAAAGAAGCCGTGTTTCGCAGGAAACACGGCTTCTTTATTCCGGTAGCCGCACGCTTTGCCATTTGCTTGCAGGCTTAAGTCTATACCGGATCCCAGCGTTATGCGTACGACAGGCACGCGGCGAAAGGCTCCCTTAATAATATGAGAGTGGTAATTGGTCTTGGTTTTCGAAGGCACCGACTTTGGTGCTCGTTGTCCTTTGCCGATTGTGGGTTCGTTCCGTTAGACCGGTGGGTCGATTCCGCCCGGCTCTACGATGACTAGCCTTTTCATGTCTTCACCTTCAACGAGATTAATGAGACCAGACTTGACTTCCATCCAGAGTCGGTGTTAAGAGTCGCGACGATTTGCATCCTCTTATAGGAAGGCGACACGGGATAGGCGTGGAAATTGCGGAGAAGAGTATCAAAGAGGCATGCATGTATGCGCCTTACCTAGAGCGGACTGCCAAGATGATGGCCATAGCAAATATTCTAGGGTTTTAGAGTGAAGGACCGGAATTCATGAACCAGATGGGAGAGGGTGTAAAAAAACTTCGGGGTCACGTCGTAGAAGGAACTTTGCGAGACAGTTTCGCATTGGAATGGAGATATTATAAGAGCGAGGTGGAAAAAGAGGAGTGTTGGAGTCGTGTTTGGGTCTGATCACAGGCGTGCCTAGCCTGCGCGAACACGGGTCCTCGGACAATAACCGTTTTTGAAAAGGAGGAACGGCAATGGCAGAGAAATTAACGGTAGCAGATTTGCAACAAATGAAACGTGAGAAGAAAAAAATCTCCGCCGCAATCACCTACGATTATCAAATGGCGCAAATCATGGACCTTGCAGGGGTGGACATCCTCACTGTGGGTGACAGTGTGGGGCGGAACATGTGGGGGCAGGCGACCCATCACGATGTGACCGTGGAGCAAATGATTATTGTATGCCTCGCCGTGACCCGTGGGGTGAAACGGGCCGTGGCGAGTTGCGATATGCCTTTTGGCCCAGTGCAAGAAGGACCCGAGTCAGCTGTCAGGGCGGCAATTCGCTTGGTGAAGGAAGGGCACGCGGAGATGGTAAAATTGGATAATGCTGCAAGTAACTTAGATGCCGTTCGACGAATTGCCGGAGGTGGAATTCCTGTTTGGACTCAGTTTGGGTTTTCTCCACAGAGTACCCTGAGCGCCGGGTCATTGGACACGTCCACAGAGGATATGGCGAAACGAATGCGAGAAAAGATCCTCAGCGAGGCGAAAGCTCTGGAGGAGGCAGGTGCAACCATGTTGGATTTGACCCATGTCAGGGATCACAGTATCTATGCCGAAGTGGCGGAGAAATGTCGAATTCCCGTCTTGGGCGGATCGTCGACTGCGGGCCCTGAGGCGGACGGACGCATTTCCGGGTTCACCTATAGGGCTACGTTTCTTCAAGGCGGGCGTATTCCAGGTCGCGGGGACGAGGTTGCCAAGTTGGTTCTTGAGCTTGCTAAAAAGTATGTCGATGACGTGCGTGCGGCTCGTCCCTTCTAAGGTGTCGGCAGCTTGGTTTTCGTTGGCTGCCTTGTCGTCAATCCCTGAAATTACCTTACCTCCGTGCAATATCTTCAACCAGGGGCATCATCCCTTCGCTCGGTCTCAGATTTACTCATCATTACGGTCTCTTGACAGGTTGTCATTGACTAGCATATAGATCGATGTGTAAGTGCCGGTAGTACAAGTGATAAGCTCTGATTGCCACAGCAAAAATTTTATTTTTTTATCGTGGCTCATGACTTACTTCCCTTGTTAAGCTCTTCTGCCTGAGCCAAAGGCACTCAGGGTCATTTCTAAACCTTGTAATGTTGGCCTTGTGACAGACCAAGCAGCGCGAACTGACGAACCTTGAACAGAAACCAGGAGGTCCCTATGGCACATATGGTCCTGGAGTATGTGCGAGTCATGCACCCAGCCTAAATGGGACAGTAGACAGGTGGGCTGAGGCTGGGAAGAGGGACATGGCGAATCCCAAAGGGGGCGGTATACCCATGAAGCTCGATATCGAGCAGATGATCCGGGAGAGGGATAGCTGGATCGGAAAAGAGCTAACACCGGAGGTGTGGCAGCGCCGGCACGAGGCCTGCCAGAAGAGCATTGACCAACTTGGAGAGCTGCTTAAACAGGTAGCTCCGGAGGTGGTTATTATTGTTGGCGACGATACTCACGAAATTTTCATGCCTGAAGACGAAATTCCCGCTATCGGAGTTTTTTGGGGTGAACGGATACCCCATGTTCCCCATTCCAGTCGCATTCGCACCCCAAAAAAGGAGGATTGCCTGCAATTATATGGCGAACCCGCTCTCGGGCGGCATGTGATAGGGTATTTGAATGCCGAGGGCTTCGATATCGCCAGCTGCCGCAATGTACAGCAAGGGCGTTCTATCGGCCATGCCTTTGACTTTATTTACGGACGAATTATGAAAGGATCGGTCCCTCCCCAAGTGCCTGTGATTCTGAACACATACTATGCCCCCAATCAACCAACCTTAAAACGATGCTACAGTTTAGGAAGAGCTTTGAAACGTGCCGTAGTGTCCTGGGATAGCGATAAGACTGTTGCTTTAATTGGCAGCGGCGGTCTATCCCATACGGTGATCGATGAAGCCCTGGACCGCTCCGTTCTGGAGGCCATGCAGGCGAAGGATGAGAAAAAACTGGTTAGCCACCCCGAAGAGTTGTTCAACTGGGGCACCGGCGAGATTCGTAACTGGACTGTGGTGGCTGGCGCCATGGAGGAGGCCGACATGGCCATGAACCTCTTGGCCTACGAACCGTGCTACCGCTCGCCCGCTGGAACAGGCTGTGGGTGCGCATTCGCCTACTGGCAATGATGCTCGGAGGCTTGGATCGATGTTATCGCAAGACGAAAATGATTTGCTGACAAGAATTGGCCCCGGTACTCCTTGCGGTCATTTTCTACGTCGGTACTGGCAGCCGGTAGCATTGGCAGAAGAGCTTCCACCTGGCAGCCGTCCTCGACCCGTCCGTCTTTTGGGGGAAGACCTGGTACTTTTTCGTGATGAGTTCAACCGAGTGGGGCTTCTGGAATTACACTGCTCCCATCGTGGGGCGGATTTGAGCTATGGCCGTATCGAAAACGGCGGTCTGCGCTGTCTCTATCATGGTTGGGTCTATGATATTCGCGGCAGGTGTCTTGAGCAGCCTGGCGAACCGGAAGCTAGCACCTTTCACAAAACCATACGCCATCCTTGGTATCCATGCATTGAGATGGGGGGAATTGTTTTGGCCTACCTGGGGCCGGGCGACCCCCCTCCCACTCCAGAGTTCGAATTTCTGAAAGCATCAGACGACTATCGCTTTAACAGCAAAATTTACCAAGAATGTAACTACCAACAGGCCAACGAAGGAAATATAGACCCCATCCATGTACCGTTTCTCCACAGGACCTATGGTGGAAGACTGAACGCACCCCCACCTCCACCTGCGAGCCAGCGTTGGTTTATAGACATGGAGGTGGAAGAGGCCCCCTTTGGTGTGCGGGTTATAAGGGCAGAGACCGCGGGTAGCAGCACAACTTATATTAGGACTACCAACTTTATACTCCCCAACCTGTGTGCATTTCCTTCGGGCACAGATGATGGCTATACGGTGAATTGGCATGTACCGATTGACGACACCCACCATTGGAAATACGTAATAATGTTCACACAAGAAAAACCCATGGAGAAGAAAAAGGTGCAGTCGGAACGTTCTGACCTAACACCCGACTACCGGTTGGTGCGGAACCGGGCCAATCGGTATCTACAGGAGCCGGACGAGATGAATCTCAGAACATTTATTGGGATGGGTAGCGCGTTTCAGGTCCATGACGCTTGGGCCACCGAAGGTGAGGGCCCCATCCAGGACCGGACTAAAGAGCACTTGGGTTCCACCGACCGGGCCATCGTTGTAGCGCGGAACCTAATGCTTCGTATTATTCGGCAAATGGCTGAGAGTCGTGTAGTACCCTATCCGGACAGGTTCCGAATCCCGGTGTGGCGTGCGCGTATCCCTGCCTCTGAAGACTGGCGAAAATACTCCAAAGAAAAAAATCGTACTGAAAATGGCGGTCAATCGCAGTAGGCCTGCTTGGGATCAGTTTGGATTGTAAAGGTTCGGTAAATTTGAAAGCAAATTCTTGGATTAAAGGAAGGATTTCGCATGATACCAAAAAGACAGTCGATTCATGTCCCAGGGCGAGACCGTGTTCACTCACCGGTACCCGAAGGCATCAGGGCGGAGGAATTTATATTTTCATCGCTCCTAGGCCCAGTGGGGCCCAACAGGGAGCAAGGGGCCGATGCTTCTGAAGACGCGGCTCTGTTATTTGGACGAATCCGAGGTCTTGTGGAAGCCGGTGGGGGAACTCCCGCCGATATCGCTACGATGGCTGTCTACGTATTTGATGACAAGGACCGTCAGGCCATCAATCAGGAATGGCTCAAGATGTTTCCGGATCCCGCGGTTCGTCCTGCCCGTCATATTCTAAACGTTTCCCCTCACGGGACCCACTGGCGTTTTGCGGCACATTTCACTGCTATCCTTGATGATCCATCCGCTCCCTCCGGAAATCGAGGAGACCTGGTTTATTCTCCATTACTTGTTGGACGGTTGCCTGGGTCAAAAACCCTTCCGGCGGACCCGCAAGAGCAGGCCCATGCTCTTTTTCAGCAGGTCAAGACATGGGCCGAGTCCACGGGTGGGAGCGTCGACAATATCGTCGACGTGATGCTCTATCTGATGAGTGATGATTACCGTGGCGTGACGAACGAGGCATGGAAAAAAATATTCCCTGACCGAAGTAATCTTCCTGCACGGCAAACTTGGAACGTAGCTCCAGCTGGGCTGAACGAGGGCTTGTTCGGCGCAATCGTCACCGCTTTGATGTAGGGATTAAGCGATTGCTATAAATTTGCAGACCAATCGAGTTTTTAATCTTGTGATTTTGATACAGGTGGCTTAGATGGCGGGAATGTTAGGCAAGGAACCAACGCTTCGATTTGGCATAGCCGGCCTTGGTGTAGCGGCGGCGCAACTATCGCCGCAAATCATTGCCCACCCTCATTTGGAATTGACTGGGGCAGCCGATCCTCGGGCTCAGGCCCGGGAAAAATTCACACGTGAATTCAGCAGTGAGGCTTATGAGAAGGTGGAGGATCTGTGCAAGAGCCCTAACGTCGATGCGATCTACGTTTGTACCCCAAACCAATACCACGCAGAACATGTGATTCTGGCAGCAGAGGCAAAAAAGCATGTGATTGTAGAAAAGCCAATGGCTTTCACAATCGAAGAATGTGAAGCCATGAACGCAGCCTGCGAACGCAACGGAGTAAAACTCCTGTGCGGGCATACGCATAGCTTTGATCCACCTGTCCGTAAGATGAGAACGATCATCAAAGGTGGGGAGCTTGGTCGCCTGTGTATGATCAACAATTGGCATTATCAGGATTTCATGTATCGGCCCCGGATGCCCCAAGAGCTGGATGCCACTAAAGGGGGCAATATCATTTATAACCAAGGGCCCCATATCGTCGATATAATTCGGTTGTTAGGGGGCGGTATGATACGGAGCGTAAGAGCCATGACAGGTGTCTGGGATGCATCGCGCAGGGCTGAAGGTGCCTGGGTCTGCTATCTCGAGTTTGAGGACGGTACGCCAGCCACAGTCGTATTTACTGGCTATGCCCATTTTGATACGGCAGAGTTCACTTCCTGGATGGGTGAGGCAAAACGGACGCCGGATCAGAATATAGCGGCACGGGCCGTTATCAGAAATTTAAAATCCCCCGAAGACGAATGGGTCATTAAAGAAGGCAAGAGATTTGGAGGCGGAAAGGAAGATCCCCGGATCCGAAGCGACGATTATCCCCACTCCCATTTCGGGATCACAATCGTCAGCTGTGAACACGGTGATATTCGGCAGTCCCTTGACGGTCTGATCATTTATGGTGATGAGAAGACCTGGGAAGTCCCAGTGCCAAAAACGGCCCGAAGCCGTAAAGCAGAACTCGACGAGTTGTACCGTTCGGTAACTGAAGACCGGCCAGTGTTCCACGATGGGAGATGGGGAGAGGCGACCCTGGAAGTGGTGCTCGCCATCATGCAGTCAGCAAGGGAAAGGAAAGAAATCTTCATGTCGCACCAGGTGCCGAGCCCTGAATGATGAGGAGATAGTTAATTCGCGTCGTCTTAAAGGTCGAATAAATGTTGTGGAATGATTTAAGGGATTACCTAAAAAAGCTCGATCAGTTAGGAATGCTGGAACGAGTTCGAGGTGCTCATTGGGATCTGGAAATTGGGGTTATTACCGAATTGATGGTGGAAAGAGGCGGGCCGGCACTCCTCTTCGATGAGGTCCCTGATTATCCCAAGAGTTTTGGGTTGGCTGCCAACCTCTGTACAAGACCGGAGCGAACGGCGCTTGCCCTAGGCCTCAATCATGAGCGTCCTCTTGTGGAGATGGCTGAAGAGTGGAACCGCGTGATCGGTGAAATTCAACCCATACCCATGTGCGAAGTTTACTCTGGCCCTGTGTTCGACAATACTCTCAAGGGTGGAGATGTCGACCTTTTTCACTTTCCCACCCCGAGATGGCATGACAAAGACATTGATCGATACATAGGGACGGGACTATGCGTTATTCAACGGGACCCTGACACTGGATTTGTCAACTCGGGCTCATACCGGGTTTGCATCGCCGACAAAAATACCTGCGGCCTCTTCATGGAACCGAATCGGCACGGTGATTTTATCCGACGCAAGCATTGGAGCCGTGGGGAAAAATGCCCAGTGGTGGTTTCCGTAGGGCAGGAACCCATCCTGACACTGCTCTCCGGAGGCAGTGTCTATCACTGCCCCAATGGGGTCTCCGAGTTTGAAGTGGCAGGTTACCTTCACAAAAGTCCGTATCCAGTGGTCAAAGGACCTATTACCGGCCTCCCAATCCCTGCCACAGCAGAGATAGCTATTGAGGGCTTTATTCCTTCGCCCGAGGAAAAATTATTACCCGAAGGTCCCTTCGGCGAGTGGACGGGCTACTATGGACATGGTCGCAGACTCGAAACGGTCATTGAAGTGGCAGCCATTCACTACCGGGAGGGCTGTATAATCTTCGGCTCTCCTCCTATTCGGCACATTCGAGCTTATAAAGAGCTCACGAACATTGATTTTCGTGTGCGAAGACGACTTGAACAAGCCGGTATTCAGGGCGTTCAAGAAGTGGTTACCGTGGTTGCCCCAGGTTTTCGGGTGGTAAAGGTGAAGCAAATGTACGCAGGACACGTTGAAGACGTGATCCGCCAATTAGAGCCTGGGGGAGATCAACATAGTGGAAATCATATTTGGGTGCTGGTGGATGAAGACATTGATCTGCTGTACACAGAAGAGGTGCTCTGGGCCATTGCCAGCCGCTGCATCCCAGAATCGGGGGTTACCATCGTTCCGGGTACGGCAGTGTGGCAATTGGACCCAAGGATACCACCTGGCCAGGCATCGGATCCATCCATGAAAGGTAGGGAAAAATACAACGCGCACAACCTCGTAATTAACGCCTGCCGACCTTACGAGTGGAAAGACAAGTTCCCTGAAGTTAATATGAATAGCCGAGAGTTGCGCAGGGATATCGAAAAAAAATGGAAAACACTCTTTGCTCATGTCCAAGCCCACCGGTAAGGCGTATCATGCATTTGATTGACTTGTCCCGCGAAGATTCAGCCCGAACCACAGAACGCCGCGGACGTGATTCTGGAGATGAGTGTTCCGAACTTCCCCAAAGGGAAACGCCCCAAAGCCACGGGAATAATTCCGTGGTACGGGGTTTACTCTAGATCAAGCAACTGCAAGGGAGGCTTTATGGCAAATAGACTGGAGAAGGTCGACTACATACCGCGGCATCCAAATGCTCCGGACCGGGGGCAAATACTAAAGGGGGTGATACCACCCGGGATAAAAGTGCTTCGGTCCGGCAAAGATGCATTCGTCTTTTCATCGATGCTGTCGGGGCATGATGATGAGTCTCCCGTCCATGAACTTCCTGCTGAGCCCGAACGAGAATTAAAAATTTTGTTTCGACGAATTCGCGGCTTCTTGGAGGCTGCAGGGGGAACCGCTAATGATCTGGTCAACGTGACGTTTTATGTTATGGACGATGTCTATCGTGCCACGGTATTAAAAGAGTGGGGACAACTTTTTCCTGACGCAATGCGCCAGCCCCCTTACCATTTTCTTAACGTAGCTCCCTTGGGCCTGCGTGGAGAACGAGTTGAGGCGGTTGTGGTTGCGCGTGTGTCCGGATAACTTTTTGGGATTGCAAACGGACTGAAAGGGCTAGGGAAATCCCAGGAGGAACCAAAATGGAAACTAGGCATGTGCGCGCCGATCAGATCCGTCCGATCCTACTGTTGGAGATGGCATCCGAGTTGATGTGGGACCGGAAATGGCCGGCCACGCAGACCCTATTGCAGATGCGCAAGCAGGGCTCCAGCAATCCCTGGCAATACTGCCTGTTTGCCAGTGATGCTCCGGATTCCTTCGATGATGTGCTGCGCAAAGAGGTACAGTTGGCTATGGTCAATCCGGCCGAGCCACTGGGGATGGCCGTACAAGGAACGGGCCCCTATAAGGAACCCATGCCACTGCGGGTGATCACAACGATTCCGTCGCTGGACCAGTTCGGTATGGCCGTACACGAGAGCACTGGCATCACCTCCCTGGCCGACATTGGTGCCAAGCGCTACCCCCTGCGCATCTCCATGCGCGAACGAACCGATCATGCCGACTACATGGTCGCCAATGAAGTGTTCAAGCTCCTCGGGTTTTCCTTAGATGAATTTGTCTCTTGGGGTGGTAAGATCTTGCCTCGCCGGGGCTTGGCAATCGATGTCGAAGCGCTCCAACGTGGCGAGTTTGACGCGTACTTCGAGGAAGCCGTCCACATCTGGGTAGGAAAGGCACTGGACGCGGGAATGCGCCTGCTGCCTGTGGATCCGCCGTTGGCCCAGCGACTTGAAGTGATTGGCTGGCGCTGCTCGCCCATCACCAAGGCCCAGTTCCACCAGCTTGACGAGGACGTACTTTCCCCCGACTTTAGCGGCTGGCCCATCTACACTCATGTTGACACGCCTGACGACCTTGTCCGCCAGTTCTGCCAAGCGCTGGAAGCGCGCAAGGACCGCATTCCCTGGGAGGGTGGTCCCATGCTCCCACTCCACCGGATGTGCAAGGATGGGCCGGATACCCCGCTCTGTGCCCCGCTCCACCCCGCCGCTGCAGCATTCTGGCGTGAGCAGGGATATTTGTAGATCGCGTATAGGCCGTTGATGTACGGGAGTGGCAGTGAGAACATACCCAGTATGTATGACATTCACCCTCCCCATCTAAACTCTGGGAGTCCTTTGTCCCGAGGCCGGCAGGCCTGGAAAGAACCACAGGAGAAGCACCATGGCAACCCTCACGTTAGGAATGGGAACTTCGCACATGCCCGGCCTCAACAACCCGGTGGAGCAGTGGTTCACGAAAGCAGAGGCGGACAAGCGCCATCTAAAAATCCATGGACTTGCAGACTACGACGATCTCGCCCGGCAAAGAGCATCCTGGATCGGCGAGGAAATCAAGGAGGAGAAGATCCGGGAACGCTATACTGCCTGTCAGCAGGCTATCCTCACGCTACAAGAAACGCTTACCCGTGTGCGACCAGATGTGTTGCTTGTCGTTGGTGATGACCACCGAGAGGTATTTTCGTCAGAGCACATGCCCTCGATGAATATTCATTGGGCTGACTCGATGTTCGTCCCACCGTTCCCGCAACAACGCAACGGCCAGGCCATCCATGGGGAGAGTCATGTCTATCCTGGGGATGCCGAGATGGCTCGACACCTGGTGCTCTCGGTCACCGCCGACCAATTCGACGTGTCTTACTCCAGGACTCTTACAGGGGAGCGTGGCCTGGGACACGCTTTTGATTTTGTATGCCGCCGCATCATGAATGGCAACGTCATCCCGCAAGTGCCCATCTTGCTCAACACCTATTATCCGCCCAATCGGCCCACCCTCAAGCGGTGTTACGAGTTCGGTAAAGCGTTGCGTCGGGCTGTGAAATGTTGGGAAAGTGACAAACGCGTGGCAATAATTGGGACAGGAGGACTGACTCATCACATTGTGGACGAACGAATGGACCGTGCCATTCTGACCGCCATGCAGCGGAAGGCTGAAGATGAGCTCACGGATTTCCCAGAGGAATTATTCGTTGATGGCACGTCCGAGATTAAGGTATGGCTGGTGGTGGCCGGCGCAATGGCCGAGGGCGATCTTCAGATGAAGTTAGTGAACTACTCTCCGTGCTACCGGTCTCCTGCTGGCACTGGTTGCGGCAACGCCTTCGCCTACTGGGAATAATGGGTGATGACGGACGTCACACTCATTCTGTGTGCAAGCTGCTGACAAGCACCTTCCGAGGGTTTCGGCCCCTCCAAAGAACAGGAGGGAAGACGGCAAGGAGGAGATAGTCATGCTTACCAAAGAGGAGAATCGGATGCTCACGGAGGTTGGCCCGGGCAAACCCGCAGGCGAGTTGTTACGCCGCTATTGGTATCCCGTCGCCGTTGCGAAAGAGCTTACGGACAATTCCCCTACACGGTTCGTCAGGATCCTGGGAGAGGACCTCGTCCTGTTCAAGGACAAGAGCGGCCGATTCGGCCTTCTTGCAGACCGCTGCTCACACCGGGGGGCTTCGCTCCTGTACGGCCGGGTTGAGGAACGGGGCATCGCCTGCGCTTATCACGGTTGGCTCTACGACACCGAAGGAAATTGTCTGGAAACACCGCCTGAGCCTGCGGATAGCAAGTTTCGCCTCACCATAAAGCACAAGGCGTACCCCGTGCAAAAATTCGTGGGCCTGCTGTGGGCATACATGGGGCCGGCGCCGATTCCGGTAATACCGAGGTACGACGTATGGGCGCGTAGAGATGGCTGCCACAGCGTCGTCGTCCAGCCGATTCTCGATTGCAACTGGATGCAAGCGATGGAGAACTCCGTTGACGGGCCTCACGCCTACATACTGCACCAGGAATTCCTTCGGCATCACGCAAGCACGACACCGAGTGGATCCACACGAGGATTCACCGAAGGGATAGCCGAGTGGCGATACGACGAGGTTCCCATCGGTATTATGAAGACCCGAGTCTGGAAGAACGGGCGCGCCGAATCCCACCCGCTCATCTTCCCCAACATGCTTCGCCAGGGGAGCAACACACAGATCCGAGTCCCCATCGACGACGAGCATACCTGGTATATTCGAATCGGTTTCAGCCCCAGTGAGGACGGCGAAATCGTCTATGAGACAGACGAACAGATAACTGTCAATTATGACGCGCCGTACAAGGAACCAGCTAACGCCCTGCATCCCTGGACGCGTTTTGACATGTTGCGTGATATAGCGGCTCAGGACTTTATGGCGTGGGAAACCCAAGGGCCAATTGCCGATCGGGAACATGAGCGGCTTGGGACAGGAGACCGCGGAGTCGTCATATTTCGTGAATTGCTAAAGCGAGAGATCGAGAAAATAAAAAACGGCCAGGATCCAATAGGCATTGTTAGAGACCCTCATCATGAGATTATTGATACCGGCCTGACAGGGACCCTGCGTTTGGGCTCCGGCCATAGGGCCCGAAGTGGCGCTTGACCTTGCCGTCTCAAAGCCAGCGAAGCTTCGTTAATCGAAGGAGAAGATTACAATGGCTACAGTAGTGCTTGGTATTGGAACGTCCCACAGTCCATCACTTCATAGTTCAGTACAGGTTTGGTTGTCCACCAAGGGGCTCGAACTGGACAAAAGGCGTCTTGCTTTAGCGAAAGAGCGAGGCGGAGTCGGACTTGGAGATTTTGAAGAACTCTCTCGACAAAAAGCGGGATGGATTGGTGCGGAGATTACTCCTGAGAAGGTGGCCATGAGACATGCCGCTTGCCAGCGGGCGATAACGATGCTGAGGGAAAAGATGGAGCGGGTCTCACCTGATGTTCTTGTGGTGATTGGCGAAGACCACAAAGAGGTTTTCTCCTCGGATCACATGCCGGCAATTGACATCTATTGGGGTGATTCTATGACCGTCCTCCCGTTGCGCGGTACCCCGTCTGGACAAGGATCTGATGACGCCAGCGCTGCTACGGGGGAGTCTGCGAGGGGCAAGAGCATGGCCAATTATGTTTATCCGGGCTGCCCGGACCTAGGTAGGCATATGGTGGAAAAGCTGGTCAATGACGGGTTTGATATCTCCCATACTAACGCTTTGCAAGAGGGAATCAGCATAAGCAATAGCTTTGAGTTTTTATGTAGACGTATGATGAGTAGCAAGATCCCGCTAGTGCCCATTCACATTAATACCTACTACCCACCTAATCAGCCGACCGTCAAGCGATGTTATGCCCTCGGTAAGACGCTCCGCGGCGCTATCGAATCATGGGAAAGCGATGCGAGAGTTGCCATTGTGGGTTCGGGAGGCCTGAGTCACATGGTTATTAACGAGGAGTTCGATCGCGACTTTCTCTCAGCGATGCGAAATCGCGATGAGGCCAGGCTCACCAGTTTCCCAGAGGAAATTTTTGTCGATGGAACCTCCGAAACCAAGGCTTGGGTAGTTTTGGGAGGGGCCATGGGAAACGACAACCGTGAGATGGAGATGGTCGACTATGTTCCCTGCTACCGGACAACGGCGGGTACCGGCTGTGCCATGGCTTTCGCACACTGGAGTTAGATCAGACGTGGTCGGAAGAGGCCCTGCATGGCCATGCGATTAAATACCGAACCTTCGTTCTCCAGATAATACAGACCTGGGAGGCTTAAATGTTGACAAGAGAAGAAAACGAATTGTTAACCCAGATCGGCCCGGGCACACCTGCGGGAGAGCTCCTGCGCCGTTACTGGCATCCCATTGCTGTTGCACAAGAGTTGAATGAAGAGCATCCGACGAGGTTCGTCCGGGTGCTTGGAGAAGACCTGGTGCTTTTCCGGGACAAGCGCGGACGTGTCGGCTTGCTCGCTGAGCACTGTGCACATCGAGGCGCGTCCCTGCTGTACGGGCGAGTTGAGGAGCGGGGGCTCGCATGTGCGTACCACGGATGGCTGTATGATACAGAGGGAAAAATCATTGCGACACCGGCAGAGCGAAACACGGGGATTATGGATTCGGTTCGACAAAAGGCCTATCCAGTGAAAAAGCATATCGGGCTGTATTGGGCCTACATGGGTCCACTGCCTGCGCCGGTGATTCCTAAATACGATGTTTGGGCCCGATCTGATGGCCACCGCCACATCCAAGTGGATCCCCATCTGGACTGTAACTGGCTCCAGGCCATGGAAAACTCTGTAGATCCTGCCCACTCATCTGTACTGCACCAAGAGTTAATTCGAACCAGGGGAAAAGCGAGGGATACGACGGTAGGCCTCACTGAGTTGGTGGAGGAATTCGAATTCTATCTGGTCCCGTACGGAATTATGAAGCGCCGTGTGTGGAAGGAGGGTACGGGTGCTGGTGCCGGTGACGATCATCCTCTGATCTTTCCCAACGTTCTTAGGCAAGGTGATGGGACCCAGATAAGAGTGCCGGTGGATGATACCCAAACGATGATCTTTCGTGTTCAATTTATTCCATCAGATGACCGCGAATTGACGGAGAACCAAGAGTCGGCGGTCACGTATAATCCTGCATACAAAGATCCCCCGTATGGGATACACCCCAATACGCGGTTCAAGTTACCACCCGAATCCAGGGTTTTTGCTGCACAAGATCATATGGCGTGGGAGACCCAGGGGCCTATCTCGAACCGAACAGCGGAGCATTTGGGCGGTTCTGATCGTGGCATCGTACTGTACCGTCATATGTTAAAAGATAACATCGAGAAGGTCAGACAAGGGCTTGATCCGCTGGCGGTGGTGAGAGACCCAGATCATGAGATCATCGACACCAACCTGTCAGAAGGCTTACGTCTGGTACGTCGCACTCGCTAGCTAGGAGGAGGACAGATGACCGTAATGAGAGAGGTCCTGGAGGTAGAGGGTCACCGGCGTCCTGGGTCCCCAGTGCCGGAGTTAACCATCGTCGGCGACCTCCTGTATACTTCGCTATGCGGACCCACCAGTAACGCGCGGCCAACAAAGGTTGGCGAGGGTACTCTAGAAGAGGACGCCGAGTGGCTCTTTCGACGCATACGCCGCAACGTTGAGGCAGCCGGTGGAACAGTCGACCATATTATCGACTTCGCCATCTACCTCAACCGAGATGATACCGATGGCAATGTAACATCATCGATTCGGCGACAATGGCAGGCGATGTTCCAAGACCCTAGCAATCGACCAGCCTGTCGTATCCTCAACGTCTATCCAGAGGGTGTTCACCGTCACTGGCCCATGGCTGCAACCGCGATGGCTGTGTTACCGGGTCGCGCGGCGTCTGGAGACGCCAAAGGAAGGCTAATATACTCTCCGACCTTCACAGGCCGTGATCCTGCAACCGGGGCCCTATCAACCAGTCCTTTCGAACAGTCCACGACCATGTTCGACCAGATCAGAAAATGGGTGGAAGCCCACGACGGTACGCTGGATAGCATCCTCAACGTGTCGGGTTTGCTTCACTCCGAGAGCTGTCGCAAGGCATTCGATGAGCCCTGGGCCCGGCTGTGGCCTGACGTCATGAACCTGCCGGCCCGCCAGACGTACGTGCGACCACAGGCACTGCACGCTGGCGAGTTTTTCTCTGTAGTGGCCATGGCGGTTCTGTAGCTCGAATCCGGTGGCTCCATGGAGGCGCAGCAAAGCGTAGGGGGGAAACATCTTCACGAGGTGCTAAATGGCAAGCGAAAGACGCGTGATCGACTACCGTGCGGGAGTAGCGAATATTGGGTTAGAAGTTCCGTCAGGGGTCAAGATTCCGTGGCGGGGTCAAGGGCAACTGGTTCATTCATCTCTACTGGCTGGTCGTGACGAGTTCACATCCAGTTATCCTGCGTCTGCTGAGGGCGAGGTAGCCATGCTCTTTCGCCATATCACAGGCTTCATGAAAGCGGCAGGCGGGTCCGTAAAAGAAATCATCGACCTCACCTTCTATGTGGCGGATGAGATAGCCCACTCCGCGCTAGTTCGGAAGGAATTCCACCGGATCTTCGCGGACCCCGACAGCCGGCCGTCATCCCACGTATTCAATGCCGCGCCTGTTGGTTTGAAAGAGGGGCGGTTTGCCGCCGTGGTCGTTGCCTGCGTCAAGAGTCCATGACGAAACAATCGATAACAGCCCAATCGATCACCCACTGCCACAAGTCTCTTCGGCGGACTGTGCCAACTAAAACCACATGCAGGGGAGGACAACACTTTTTACACTTTCATGTTCTTTGACGAATAACCTATATCTCTAACATGCAACCACTGAGTGAGTTCCGGTAGAAATCGAAATAACGAGGAGGTTGATTTCAATGGTTATCGATATTCATGCTCATGTCAGCGCACCACGCAAGTGGCACTACTACCGGTCTATGTTGCTTGGTCACCGCGGGAATCACGGACGTGGTGGTGTGAACGCGAGCGACGAGGAGTTGGAATCGGCCCTTCAGCGCCACCTGAGTCGTATTCATGAGGCTGGAACCGACATGCAATTCATATCGCCTCGGCCGAACCTGATGATGCACTATGCCAAACCTGAGAAGCTCGTACGGTGGTGGATGGAAGAAACCAACAATATCATTGCCAGGCAGGTAAAATTGCACCCCGACAAGTTTAGGGGTGTTTGTGGCTTGCCGCAGTCCCCCGGGGAAAGTCCAAAAAACTGCTTCGAGGAGCTGGAGCGCTGCGTCAAGGAGTTTGGCTTTATCGGTTGCCTTATCAACCCGGACCCCGGGGAAATGGGTGGTGAGGAGACTCCAGCTATGGGAGATGAGTTCTGGTACCCGCTCTACGAGAAGCTGGTGGAATTGGACATCCCTGCATTGGTGCACTCATCCAGTTGCCAGTCCAGCCGTATGAGTTACAGTTTACACTTCATTACTGAGGAGAGTATCGCGATCATGTCCTTGCTGGACTCACAGGTTTTTAAAGATTTTCCAAGCCTCAAGCTAATTATTTCCCATGGAGGGGGAGCTATCCCTTATCAAATGGGTCGGTTTATGGCATCGAGATATGGGCGTTCTCCGGAACGTTTTGAGGACGCGGTCAAAAAACTGCATTACGATACTTGCATTTATACCAAAGAGTCGTTGGAACTCTTGTTCAAAGTGATGGGACCTGACCGGTGCATGTTTTCGACGGAGAATCCGGGCACGGGTAGTAAAACTCATCCCGATACTGGCCGCCAGATGGACGATTTAAAACCCGTTATCGAGGAAATTGAGTGGTTGACGGAGCAGGATCGGCGGAAGATTTTCGAGGATAATGCCAGGAAGCTCTTTAAGTTAGATAGACCCATAGCGGCGCCAAACTAGGACGTCGAAAAAAATTACGGTGATGCCATGGCTTCATTGATGTATGTAAGTACGCTGGGAACCCCTTCTCGATACTACGGAAGAAAGAATATCGTGTATGTCTTGAACTGAAATTTCTCCCTGTCGGTTCATCTCCGCAGATGGGCATAGGATGCTGTCACTTCGCAGCCTGATATAGTCCCCATGCAAGACATTTGCCGCGCTCAGACGCCGCAAGTGCTCACAAGAATCTGGCCTGCCAGTCGCTTCTCGGCTGCCCTATTTGAAGACTTTTAGGTACTTGGCGCCATTTTGGTTGACAAAGATTTAGTGCGGGTTTATAGTCCGCCCCGTTTTGTTCGGTCTTTGTTATTCTGAGGCAGTTTCATTGGTATTATTTGGAGGGAATGTTCACGGAAGGATTCGTCTAGACAGCTCCACGTAAGAGGGGGGTAGTATATGCTTAGCCGTCACGACAACGACCTCGTTACACGCGTAGGTCCGGGTACTCCTGCTGGCGAATTCATGCGACGGTATTGGCAACCCGTCGCGTTAGCGGACGAGTTGCCATCGGGAGGTCGGCCATTGGCCGTCCGGCTTCTTGGGGAAGATCTAGCTCTTTTTCGCGATGACCGTAATCGGATCGGGCTTCTTGGGATCCACTGTGCGCACAGGGGCGCAGATTTGAGCTACGGGCGAATTGAGAACGGCGGCTTACGGTGCCTTTATCACGGGTGGCTCTACGACACGAACGGCAGGTGTCTCGAACAGCCAGGTGAACCAGAGGGGAGCCGCTTCCAAGACAAAATCAGACAAAAAAGTTTTCCCTGCAGAGAAGTTGGCGGGTTAATCCTGACCTATATGGGTCTGGGTCAGCCACCGCCCATACCTCCCTTTGAGTTTCTGGAAGCTAAGGAAGAATATCGATTCAGTAGCAAGATATGGCATGACTGTAATTATTTGCAGGCTGCCGAAGGCAATATCGACCCCGTCCATAGCACCTATCTTCATCGCCAATTAGAGTCCGAATCGACTCCCAAATATATCAGATATATTTGGGGCGATCCCTCTGCCATTGTCGAGGCGGAAGAAACCCCTTTTGGTGTCCGTGTTTTTTCGGTACGGGCAGTACCTCCGGACAAGCATTATGTTCGGATAACCTATTTTGTTTTTCCAAGTCTCTGTGCCATTGGGACCGGTTTGGCGGATGGATACACGGTAAATTGGCATGTGCCGGTTGATGATGAACATCACTGGAAGTATGTTCTTATGTTTCGCCGGAGCGCGCCCTTGGACAAGGCTGCTGTGGCTTGGGACCGAAACCCTGTGGATGCGTTTTACCGGTTGGATCGAGGAAAGCACAATCGGTATCTCCAGGATCCAGAGGAGATGAAAACTAAGACATTTACCGGGATGGGACCTTCGTTCCAGGCACAGGATTTGTGGGCGACTGAGGGTGAGGGTGCTATTCAAGATCGGACGGAGGAACACTTGGGCTATTGCGACAAAGCCATCATTGTCACTCGCAAAAAGCTGCTTAACGCTATACTCGAAATTCAGGAAGGTAAGCCTCCCCCGCTCACCGATGAGGCATCGTTTTCGTCATTGAACGAACTGGTTGTACGGTCCGATTTGGTTCCACAGTCTGTGGATTGGCGCCGATTTTGGGCAACGTCGGTGTAGGAGATTATCCCAGCACAGAGCATGGAGCACGGGAGGTGAAGGATGGCAAAGCTTAATGTTGCTGATATTCAGCGGATGAAGCGCGACGGAGTGAAGATCGCGGCGGCCATTACATACGACTTTCAGCAAGCCCAGATCCTCGACCGGGTCGGCATCGATATCCTGACTGTAGGCGATAGCATCGGCCGCAACCGCTTTGGCCAGCTAACTCACCACGAAACCACCGTTGACCTCATGGTATTGGCTTGTGGTGCCGTTAGCCGTGGCGCGAAGCGGGCCCTAGTGAATTGCGACATGCCGTTTGGACCGCCCCAAGAGGGGCCGGATGCAGCGGTGCGTGCCGCAATCCGGTTGGTCAAGGAGGGTCACGCCGAGATGGTCAAAATCGACAACGCCGTGGCTAACATTGACTCGGTGCGAGCCATCGTCAAGACCGGCATCCCCGTCTGGACGCAGTTCGGTTTCTCACCTCAGTCGACGTTAAAGATCGGCAGTTTCGACAATGTTTCCGAAGCAGACGCTAACCGCGAGCACAACCGCATCCTCGAGGAGGCCAGACTGCTGGAGGAGATTGGTGCTTCCTTGCTCGACCTCACGCATGTGAAGAACCCGGAGATCTACGCCGAGGTATCTCGCAAGGTCGCCATTCCCGTGCTTGGCGGGTCGTCCCACGCCGGGCCCGAGGCAGATGGGCGAATTACCGGCTTCACCTACAGCGTGGCAACCCTGGATGGGCCACCTCGCCATGGTCTTAACCTTGCGAAAGTTATGTACGACGGTGCAGAGGAGTATATCAAGGCGGTGCGAGAGGTCCGCCGCTATTAATGAGCTGTTGGAAATTTAACACGGAGGTCTAATTAAATGGGCAATGTTCGTGAGCTTGTAGAGTTTGTCCGGCGTCCCGAGGGAGCGGCGGAAAGTACCGGCCAGATCGCCCGTGGTGTGATCCCACCCGCAATGAAGGTGAAGCGTCAGGCAAAAGGTAGCCTTGCATTCTCTTCAATGATGTCCGGCCACGACGAGAATGCGCGCGATCCGAAGCGTCGCTTGCCTGAGCGAGTGGAGGAGGAGGCGGAAGTTCTATTCCGCCACATCCGCCAATTTGCGGAAGCCGCCGGAGGGACTCTGTCGGATATCATCTGTCTCACCCTTTATGTGATGGATGACGCTTACCGGCCTACGGCACACAACCAGATAGCTAAGAACTTCCCTGACCCAGCGCGGCGACCCACCTACCACGTGCTGAACGTCGCCCCAGCCGGGCTTCGCCACGAGCGCATCCAGGCGGTAGTGGCTCTGGCGCTTGGTGATTGATGGCGGTTATTAAAAAAAGGGAGCTCTGAATTCTATGTACAACGCGGAAATTTTGATTTCGGCAACTTTACGCCTGGAGAAGATGCAAGAGATAAAATGGGCTGTCGCCTGCCCGAGCCGGTGACGGGAAAGGCGACCAAAGGAGGAAAACATGGCGAAAATGGTGCTAGGCATGGCGACCTCTCATGCGCCAGGTCTCAATGGCTCTTCTGACCGGTGGACTGCATCTGGCGAGCGAGATATGCGGGGTCCCACTGGAGGAGGCATGCCCATGAACTTGGACCTCGATGCGATGGTCCGAGAACGAGAATCCTGGATAGACAAAGAGCTCAAGCAAGAGGTATTTGACCGACGGCACAACGTTTGTCAGAAAGCCATTGCAACCCTCAGTGAGACACTGAAGCATGTGTCGCCGGATGTTGTGGTGATTGTGGGGGATGACACCCACGAAGTTTTCATGCCCGAGGATCACATTCCGGCTGTGGATGTGTTTTGGGGTAAGGAGTTGCGCCATTTTCCCCACGGCAGCCGTGGCCGGCCTGCTCAAAAAAGTCCTAACGTTTGGCAAGGTGAGCCGGACTTAGGCCGGCATATTATTGCGTCTTTAAACGCTGAGTCGTTCGACGTGTCCCACACGCGGGTAATACCCGAGGGTCGCTCCATAGGTCACGCGTTTGACTTTGTTTATGCCCGCATCATGGAAAACAGAGTTCCACCCCATGTGCCAATTTTCTTGAATACCTACTACGCCCCTAACCAACCCACACTCAGCCGGTGTTATAGTTTGGGCAAGGGACTGCGTCGGGCCATCGAATCCTGGGACAGTGAGAAAACAGTGGCAGTCATTGGGACAGGGGGGCTCAGCCATATGGTTATCGATGAAGAGCTGGATCATGAGGTGCTCTCGGTCATGCAGGAGAAGGACGAGGTACGACTCACCCGCCTTCCAGAGAATCGCTTCAACTTTGGTAACGGCGAAATTCGCAACTGGATCGTGACTGCGGGGGCGGTTCACGAAAGTGAAGCTTCGATGAATCTGGTGGCCTATGAGCCATGCTACCGCTCCCGGGCCGGCACAGGTTGCGCCTGCGCATTTGCCTATTGGCAATAGCGCCCAACGTCAGGCAGGGAATGGCCGTATGCTGACATAGGATAAGAACAAATTTTGACATAGATCGGGTCCACAGCTTCAGGCGGGGTCTTTCTTCGCTACTACTGGTATCTAGGCGCCTGAAAAAGGAATCTTCAAGGAGAATGGTATATGGCAGAGGAGCAAAGCGAATACATTCCGCGTTATCGGAAATGGGAAACCCCCTATCAGCAGTGGCAAAAGGCTGAAGGCATCCCTGTGCACACCGGCGCGTTTTTGCCGGACCTGCATACCACGGAGCTCGCTCCATGGCCGCGCATCGGCCAGCGGGGTGCCTTCGTGAACTTGGCGGACCAGCAGGAGGACGACGGGTGGGTGCTGGAGCTGGCGCCGGCCGGCAAGACGGAAGTGCTGCACCACTGCTTCGAGGCTTCCTATTATGTTGTTGAGGGCCGGGGCGCTACGATGTTTTGGCAGCAAGGTGGTGATCAACAGACCGTTGAGTGGCAGACAGGCAGCGTGTTTTCTCCGCCCATTAACTGCCACTACCAGTTGTTCAACGGGAACGGGGCTGAGGCGACCCGGCTATTTGCAGTGACCAATGCACCCATGGTCATCAACATCTACAGAAATAATGGGTTTGTTTTCTCGAACCCTTATGTTTTCGAGGACAGATTTGATGGATCGCCGGAATTCTTCAGAGGCCAGGGCAAGATGATCAGCCACAACATGTGGAAGACCAACTTTATCCCCGACGTTCGCACCATGGAGCTTTTTCCGTCGCGTCGAGGCAAGGATGCGGTAGGGCGGCTCTGGATGTTGTCGAACAATCTGAGCGAAGGCCACTGCAGCGCCTTCCCACCTGGTACTTACAAACGGGCGCACCGACATGGGATTGGAGCACACGTAATCATCGTGGACGGCAAGGGCTATTCCCTTCTGTGGTATGAGGGTGAGGAGGACCGTCGCCAGCGAGTGGACTGGAAAGAAGGCTCTGTCATCTCACCCAAAGAGGGGCAATTCCACCAACATTTCAACTCGAGCCCCCATTCCGCCCGGTACATAGCGATTCGTTTGGGTTCCCTCGATACGAGAAAAAAACCAAACCAAGGCTACAACACTGAAAGCGAAATGATGGGTATCGCCTACGAAGAGGAAGACACCGAGATATACGAAATGTATGCTCGAGAGTGCGCGGCGAGCGGGGCCGAGGTAATACTGCCGCGCCCCCGCTACAAGCGTGCTCCCTAAGAAGTCCTGGCGGAACCCATAGTGATAGAACAGAGGAGAGAGACAGAGCAACGCTTTGCTATAGTCGGTGGGTGGGGGTGGAGGAATGACTGCCGTTTCATGACGGGCGTTAAGGGCAGGCGACAATCCATATGATGTTGGGGATAATGATGGACGGGGATTTTTCGTGAAGCAGTTAGAAAAGAGCGGTTCGTGGCTACAATACATAAAACATAATATAAAAGGGAGGGGAAAAAGATGATAACGCGACTAGCACTAACATTGATTATGGTAGTTAGTACGATGATCGTATTCGTGCCGCGCGGGTTCACTGCTAGCTTTCAGCAGCAATGGGCCGAGCTGGTAGCGGCAGCAGAGAAGGAGGGTCAGCTCGATGGGTTCTTTAGTCATCTACTCTCGCGCAGCAAAAATGCCAGGAAGTTCGAGAAGGCATTTGAATCCCGCTTCAAAATCGACCTAAAGATGAACATCACAGGTTCCTCTACGCAGAACTGGGAGCGTGTGAAGGCAGAGCGTGGTGCAGGGAAAAATACGATTGATATCTGGACAGGCGGATCAAATATCGCGCTCACTTTGTTAAGGCCAGCAAATGCGATTACTCCCCTGAAGCCGCTGCTCATCAATCCGGAGGTCCTTGACGCAAAAGGGTGGTATCTGGGCAAGTTCCCTTGGGTTGATGAGGAAAAGCGATGGACCGCTGCCTTCATTGCGACCCCTGGGGGTTCGGACGCGGGCATCAACACTGGCCTGGTGGACCCGGGTAAGCTGAACTCCTATACCGACTTTTTTGACCCCCAGTGGAAGGGAAAGCTCGTGGTGCGGAACCTCGGTGGTGGGGGGGGATCATCCAGCCTCTTGTTCATATGGAAGGTCCTCGGGAAGGACTATCTGCGTAAGCTCGTCAAGGCGTCATTTATTGCAACCAGCACGCGACAGTCCGTGGATCTGTTAGGTAGCGGTGATTTTGCCATCTGTCCCTGGTGCTCTCGGAGCGAAGTTCGAAAAGCAAAGAGACAAGGACTCCCGGTGACCAACTTGGACAAAGGCTTCAAGGAAGGTGAGAGGCTGGGCATCGGTGGTCACACGGTTCAAGTCCTGAACCGGGCGCCTCACCCCAATGCGGCGAAGCTGTTCGTCAATTGGCTTCTTTCCAAGGAAGGGATGTCAGTGGTCCAAAAGGTAACGAAGGCCGATTCGCTCCGCGTAGACATCCCAAAGGACAACGTGGATCCGGAGGATCGCCGAAAGAAGGGGAGAAACTACTTCTTCCTCGAGAGTCTACCGGATGTTGCCGAGAGCATCAACGAAGCGACAGCGTTCTGGCAGAAGGCAATGCGGAGCCGCTGATTACTGGGTTGCCTCAAGTGGACGGAGCCGAATCCGGCGCCCTGCGGTCGGGTGACGGGATTATCGGCTTTCAGTAAAATGATGCAGATACTCTTTGCCGCCCAGCGTAATTATCCCGACTGCGCAGGGTGGTCTAATCTGGCGAGACGAGATCTTGGTGAGGCTCACAGTGGACTGGACAGCCTAGTGGGGTCCTGGAACGGAGAGTTGCCAGAATCATGATTCGTCAGACAGTTGCTCGACCTATTGTAACTCCTTGTTCTCGCCGAAATGTCAGAGTGTAGGTTTCGATGGGATTTATTCCGGCTCAATTGACTCTGTCCCGCTCATTCTCATCTCGGCTAATAGTGCCCGCATTTGTCATGCTGTTGGTACTGGTGGTGTTTGGCACCTGGGTCATATATCCCCTGCTGCTTATTTTTATCAATAGCTTCAACATAGCCGGGATTGGAGAGCCGTACCAATTCTCGTTGGATAACTGGCGCATCGCGTTCTCTGAGCCGGAGATATTTAGGGCTATTGGGAACACTATCTTAGTGTTTGCGCTGTATAGCGTAATCGGGTTTCCCATCGCTGTCCTCATCTCGTGGTGCCTCGCCCGGACAAAGATGCCATTCTCCCATGGCCTCGAGTTTCTCTTTTGGATTTCTTATATCATGCCTGAGCTGGCAACCACCTTGGGTTGGATTTTCCTTTTGGATCCCAGGTTGGGTGTACTGAATAGACTGATTGAGATGCTCCCGTTTGTAGCGGACAGTCCGTTCAATATTTACACCGTACCCGGCATCGTGTGGGCCCATATTATGGGAAATACGGTCTCCATGAAAGTCATGCTGCTAACCCCAGCCTTCCGCAATATGGACTCAGCTCTTGAAGAAGCGGCATCGGTTTCAGGTGCCTCCAAGCTACGGACCATGATGAGGGTGACATTGCCGGTGATGATGCCGGCGATTGTCCTTGTATTCCTGCTGAATAGTATAAGGATTTTTCAGACTTTTGAGATCGAGCAATTGCTTGGTACTCCAACGGGCTTTTTCGTGTATTCAACACTGATTCATTCCTATGTGCGTAGTATAATCCCTCCATTATACGGACAGGCAACAGCGCTCGCCAGCGTGACGCTGATCATTATCTTGCTCATCGTTCCGCTTCAGCGTTGGCTGTTAAGCCGCCGCCAGTACACGACTGTAAGCGGCCAGTTTCGTCCAGGTCTTATCGATTTGGGCAGAGCACTACCAGTGGTTTTCGTCGCTATTTTGACGTTTGCGGCCTTGCTCACGTTAGTTCCGACCGTCACTTTGGTGGGCGGGAGCTTTATGACGAGGCTGGGCTTTTTCATCGCGACGCCGCCTTTCACTCTCGATCACTGGGCGGCCGTTTTGGGAGATTCTTTTATACTGTCGGCCGCGCGTATTACCCTTTTGCTGGGAGCGACCACCGGAGTAATTTCTCCGCTATTGTTTTCGCTTGTTGCATATATACTGGTGCGAACACGATGGCCGGCTCGGGGACTATTGGACGCCGTGTTCTGGATGTCGAGTGCGATCCCGGGAATCCTGTCAGGACTCGGGTTACTGTGGATGTTCCTCAGTGTGCCGTTCCTCGTGCCCCTCTTTGGAACGATGTACGCACTGATGTTGGTGGTCGTGTTGCAAGGGAAGCTGTTGAGTACCCAGATGGTGAAAAGCGTGATACTCCAAGTTGGAGCTGACATAGAGGAGCAGGCGCGTGTGTCAGGGGCCGGTTGGTGGCGCACTTATTTTAAGATCTGGATCCCCATTATGATGCCCACGCTGGTGACCATTGGAACGTTCAATTTCGTCGTTGCGGCGGGAGCAACATCAAGTATCATTTTGCTGGCTTCGCGTGACACGCTGACACTATCGCTGGTGGTCTTGCAGTTCATGCGAGACCCGGCCACGCAAGAGCTGGAGCAGGCAGGGATCGTTAGTCTCTTTATGATCCTCATGACTGCGGGAGTTGCATTAGTGGCGAGAGCCTTTGGAATCCGTATGGGTTTGCGGCACCATTGAAGAGAGCAGGGATGCGGATCTCCGCCGGAATTGATGAACGGGAAGCACTTCAAGACTCGGTGAAACAAGATGAGGTTCGTGCCTACGAGGAAATCTCAAACGATAAGGAGGGAAACGTAATGGTGAAGCATATAGGACTAACGTTGGTTTTCGTGATTAGTGCCATGATGGTGTTCGTGCCCAGCGGGTGGGCAGCTTCTAGCTTTCAGCAGCAATGGGACGAGCTGGTAACGGCGGCAGAAAAGGAGGGGGAACTCGTCATCTTTCTCAGTCATCGGCTATCTCGGAGCAAGAATGCACGGGCGTTTGAAAAGGCCTTTGAAAAGCGGTTTAAGATCAATATGAAGGCGAGTATCAGAGGAACTTCGACGCAGAAATGGGAGAAGGTACGGGCGGAGCGCCGCGCCGGATTGTACAGGATCGACGTCTGGTTAGGTGGTTCCAGCGTTTCCAACCAACTTCTTATACCCGCGCAGGCCATGGACCCCATCAAGCCGCTATTGATCCACCCTGAAATCCTTGACGAGTCCGCGTGGTTCCTGGGTTCCATGCCCTGGATGGACCGGGAGAAACGTTGGAGCTTGGGGTTCATAGGTACACCTGGAGGAGGGGACACGGGCTACAACACCGATTTAGTGAAACCCGATGATTTGCATTCCTTCCGCGACTTTCTGGACCCGAAATACAAGACAACGCTGTTACCGCGATCCCAAAGCGTCTTGTTTATGTGGGAGGTCATGGGCCCCGACTACATGCGTGCGCTCGCCAAAAAGTCGTTCATTCCACCAAATTTAAGGCAAGGGATAGACTTGGTAGGCACTGGCAAGATGCACCTCTGCCCTTGGTGCTCCGCTAGTGAGATCCGGGCGGCGCGCAGGCAAGGACTGCCGATTCGCAATTTGAGGAAGGGGATGAAAGAGGGAGAACAGATTAGTGTCGGTGGTCACACCGTTATGGCGATGAATCGTGCACCGCATCCGAACGCCCAGAAGCTGTTCGTGAACTGGTTGCTATCAAAGGATGGAATGTCGGTGGTGCAGGAGATCACCCACTATGACACCTTCCGGGTCGATATCCCCAAAGACAACGTAGGGCCGGGGAGACTTCGCATAAAGGGTAGGAATTACATCTTTATGGAGAGGCTGCCCGGTTTTGCCGACAAGCTCAACAAGTCGACCGCAATATGGGCGAAAATTCTACGCGGCCAATAGTAACCCGCCGGGATATGGCGTAAAGGGCAGAGACATGTGCCGGTCAATCCTCGGTGTCCCTCAATCTGTTGGGCGAGGGGCATCGAGGGTAACATCTCTGTATCATAAGTGCGGGTCCCTTCCATGCAAGCGAAGGCGCAAATCTGACCTTCATTATTAACAAGATGAGCCGTATAAGAGGCGCGTAAGCGAAGAGTCAATGAACCTGGATAGTACGGTCGAAAACATTTGGCAACGCTACTCGCCTCGGGCCCCAGTGGGTTTGTTCATAGTGGCGCTGCTCGTCCTCGTTTTTGGTTTTTGGGTGCTTGCGCCGGTTATTCTACTCGTGTTCAATAGCTTCAACGTTGCGGAGATTGGACAGCCGTATGATTTTTCGCTGAATAACTGGAGCATCGCATTCTCGGAGCCTGCGATCTTCAGCGCTATCGGAAACACACTTTTCGTTTTCGTTCTCTACACAGGCATCGGGTTTCCTATTGCGGTTCTTATCGCTTGGGCTTTGGCTCGTACGAAAATGCCCTTCTCCCATGGATTGGAGTTTTTATTCTGGGTGTCCTTTGTGATGCCGGCGATGGCCACCACTATGGGGTGGATCTTTCTGCTCGACCCACGGATGGGTTTGCTCAACAGGTTGGCCGAGGCCCTGCCATTCATAGATCAGGGCCCCTTCAATATATATGGCCTCCCGGGAATTGTCTGGGCTCACCTGATGGGGAATGGGATATCGCAGAAGGTGATGTTGCTGACACCGGCTTTCCGGAACATGGATCTGGCTCTCGAGGAGGCGGCGGCGGTTTCAGGTGCTTCCAAGCTGCGGGCAATGATGAGAGTGACATTGCCGGTAATGATGCCGGCCATGCTGCTCGTCTTTTTGTTGAACTTTGTTAGGTTATTCCAGAGCTTCGAGATAGAACAGCTACTGGGTAAAGCGGTCGGGTTTTTCGTCTACTCTACTTTGATCTATGAGATGGTTCGGGTGAATTTTCCTCCGCTCTACGGGCAGGCAACTGCCTTAGCTAGCGTAACGCTGATCATTATCGCGATAATCGTCCCCCTTCAGCGCTGGATGCTGGCGCGCCGACGGTATACGACAGTGACTGGGCAGTTTCGCCTAGGGCTGATAGATCTTGGGTGGGCGCAGCCGATGGTCATCGCGGTTATCGTTGGGGTCGCCAGTTTGTTGACGATCGTTCCGGCGATTACGCTGCTTGGCGGGAGTTTCATGACAAGGGTCGGCATATTCGCAGCGACTCCAACGTTCACAGTGTCTCATTGGATTGATGCCCTGCAGATTGGGGAGTTTCTGGACGCGGCGCGTACAACCTTTGTGCTGAGCGCGACAACCGCCGTGGTTTCTCCGCTAGTCTTTTCCATGATAGCGTATGTCATCGTGCGTACCCGATGGCCAGGACGGACGCTTTTGGACTATGTGTTCTGGACGTCTAGCGCTATCCCGGGGATGCTGTCAGGCCTAGGCCTACTATGGCTATTTTTGGGCACGCCAATCCTGGCACCTTTGTACGGCACGATCTATGCTTTGGTTTTGGTAGTGATCATGCAGGGGAAGCTGTTGAGTACGCAGATCTCAAAGGGGACAATCCTGCAGGTGGGTGCCGATCTAGAGGAGCAGGCCCGGGTGTCGGGGGCGGGCTGGTTACGGACGTACTTCAAGGTCTGGATTCCTCTCGTGATGCCCACCCTGGTGATGATGGGTATCTTCAACTTCACTCTAGCTGCCAGTACGACGTCGAGCATTATTCTGCTGGCGGCTGAGGAAACGCAAACGATCTCTATTTTGATATTGACGATGATGTCTGATCCGTCGACTGTAGAGCTGGAAAAGGCTGGAATATACAGTCTGACAATGATCGCCATGACTGCCGGCGTGGCAATCGTGGCGAGGACCTTTGGAATCGGTTTTGGTGTGCAGCACCGTTAAAAAAGGTGCCGATACGGCTCTTAAACAATATATGAAGTGATTAAAGCACCGAGTGGCGTGATGATAGTGAGAGGTTGTCAGCGAGTTGAGGAGGTTTGACTATGGCCTTGGTAGAACCGTCACACAAAGAACTCAGGTTTGGCGTCGTGGGGCTTGGGGTAGCGGCGGCGCAGATCGTGCCGGCTATTGCCAAGCATCCCCACTTGCGCGTCGCCGCCGCCGCGGAGCCTCGTCAGGCGGCGCGCGACAAATTCATCCGGGAATACGGTGGCGAGGTTTTCAACACGGCCGAGGAGCTGTGCGCAAGCCCCAACGTGGACGCAGTCTATGTCTGCACCCCTAACCCGTTCCACGCCGAGCACGTTATCATGGCGGCCGAACATGGCAAGCACATCATCGTCGAAAAACCCATGGGCCTCACCATTGAGGAGTGCGAGGCCATGAACGCCGCTGTGGAGCGCAACGGTGTCAAGCTGCTGTGTGGCCACACCCATAGCTTCGACGCCCCTATCCGCAAGATGCACGAGATCGTGCGCAGCCGCGAGCTCGGCGATCTCTGCATGATCAATACCTGGCATTACCAGGACTGGCTGTACCGCTCTCGTAACCCCACCGAGCTAGACCCCAGCCTGGGTGGTAACGTCTTGTACAGGCAGGCCCCCCATTCTGTCGATATCGTGCGATTGCTGGGTGGCGGAATGGTACGGAGTGTGCGGGGTATGACAGGGATGTGGGATCCTGCCAGGCGCGCAGAGGGAGCCTGGGTGACCTACATCGAGTTCGAGAATGGCACCCCTGCTACCGACGTGTTTACCGGCTATGCCCACTTCGACACGGCCGAGTTCACCTCTTGGATCGGGGAAGGGATCCGGCCTCCCGACCAGAATCTGCGCTCCCGTGCCCGCATCGCCTCCCTCCAGTCCCCTGAGGAAGAGGCACAGCTCAAGTCGGTCAGGCGTTACGGGGGAGGACAGGAGAACGCCCGGATACGGGACGAGGACCACCCCCATGCCCACTTCGGTATCACCGTCGTTAGCTGTGAGCACGGGGACATCCGGCAGTCGCCCCACGGGCTGTACATCTACGGAGACAGGGAGAAGTGGGAGGTCCCGGTGCCGAAGACCGACCGGGGCCGGGAAGCGGAGCTCGAGGAACTGTACCAGGCGGTGGTCCATGACCGCCCCGTGTCCCACGATGGTCGGTGGGGTGAGGCCACCCTGGAGGTGGTTCTCGGCATTATGCAGTCCGCACGCGAGCGTCGTGAGGTCTACATGTCTCATCAGGTTCCTAGCCCTGGTGATGGTTGAACGGCACCAAGGCGGAAAACGCGGCTCGGTGAAGACCGGTAAAAACGGCGAGGGTTCCCGAAGAAGACGGCCCTATGGCAATTCGGCGAGGTGAACATGAAAAGTAAAAAATTTCACGGGCAGTTGCAGGAGAAGTGGGCCCTGTTGTTCGAAGGGATCAAACCCTTCTGAGAGGAGGAGCATATGGCACGGATCGTATTGGGTATAGGGACTGGCCACGCTTCGACGTTGGGAACCCATCCAAGCCAGGTGAAGAAAGTCGCCGAGAAGGATGTGCACGATCCACGGATTGACTACGCCGCGCTCCTTCAAGTGGCACCGCCATGGATCGCTGACGAGATCAGTGAAGAAAAGATGCAGCAGCATTACGAGGAATGCCTGGCGGGGGTTGCGGAGCTGGATCGGGTATTCCGCAAGGTGAACCCTGATGTTATCATTGTAATTGGCGACGATCAGCACGAGCAGTTCCTAGACGATAATCTGCCAATGTTCGGGATCTTCAACGGGCAGGACATGCCTATCACGCACCGCAAGTACGCCTGGTCCGACCCAAAATGGGACTGGGAAGCACAAGACCCCCGCACCTCGATTCCGGGTGAGCCTGCGCTAGCCAACCACCTGCTCCAGCGTCTTTGCGCGAAGGGCTTCGACCTGGCCCGTTGTAATAACCTGCGCCGTGAAATCGGCCTAGGGCATGCGTTCGTGAACCCCTATTGGCGGTATTTCCCTGACCGGACAATCACTATGGTGCCCATCATGGTGAACACCTACTTCCCCCCGAACCAACCGACACCGGAGCGGTGCTACGCGCTGGGGCGAGCATTGCGCGAGGCGGTGGAATCGTGGGATGCCGACAAGCAGGTTGCTATCGTGGCATCGGGTGGCTTGAGCCATTCCGTGATCGAGGAAGACCTAGACCGAAGTGTTCTCGACGCCATGCAGCGTAAGGATGCCACATTTTTACGCTCACTTCCCGTCGAGCGGTTGATCCGCGGAACCTCGGAGATCCGGAACTGGATCATTGGTGCGGCAGCGCTGGAGCACCTCAACATGACCGAGGTTAGCTATGTGCCCTACTACCGCTCTCCTGCGGGCACCGGCTGTGCTGGGGGATTTGCGTACTGGACCTAGGCCCTCGGCCGGGGTCCGGACCGGCAGGGAGCCTGCGTCCTTGTCCTAAGCTGGTCGCCGGGTTCGACTAAACTTTCGCTGCAACCTCCTTAAATATAAAAGATTTCGACGCGGAATTGAGATAGAGCAAACGAAGTCTTCATGTTCATAGCAAAAATGCTATAAGGGGTATTCCGAAATAGTATTGGACAAACTTTTGCTGAAGGAATATTCCCTTCGTAAGGGCCCAAGCATCATGGCAGATGGCGTAGAACAGCGAAAGGATTAAAACTAGCTTAGCGAAAAACGGGCTTTTGGAACAAGATCGGAATAAGACTGGCTTGCGATCTGGGAGGCTATAATGCTGAGCAAAGAAGAGAATGAATCGTTAGCACGAGTAGGGCCGGGGACCCCATGTGGCGAGTTACTGCGCCGTTACTGGCACCCTCTATGCGCCGCTGCGCAGCTCACGCCGGAAGAGCCGAAAAAGCGAATCAGAATCTTGGGAGAGGACCTAGTGGTGTTTCGGTTGCCCGATGGACGCTATGGGCTAGTAGAGGAGCATTGTCGCCATCGTGGCGTATCCCTTGTCTACGGGTTCTGCGAAAGTGAGGGAATTCGATGTGCCTATCATGGGTGGCTTTATGATTTGAGCGGCCAATGTCAAGAGCAGCCATTTGAGCCTAAAAGCTTTAAGCATACGGTGCGTCTGAAGGCCTACCCTGCCCAGGAGCTCGGCGGGATTGTGTTCGCCTATTTGGGACCGCCAGAGCGGAAGCCGCTACTTCCTCGGTGGGATTCGTTGGTGCGAGAAGACGGGAGCCGGGAGGTTAATGTTCGGGCCACGCTAAACTGCAACTGGCTTCAGCCTACGGAGAATATTTTGGATTCCACCCATATCTATTTTCTGCACCAGTACTATCGCCAGAATGCAAAGGGGCAGAAGGCGGGTGTGGATTTCATGCCTGTACCTATGGTGCGCTACGGGTTCCAGGTGTTCGAATGGGGGATACTGAAAAGCATGTTCTTCGGTGAGGAAAACCCTGTACGCCAGTATGCCCGGCCATTCATTTTTCCGACCATCCTGCGTATGGGCGATGAGATTCAATGGCGGGTGCCAGAGGACGACACCCACACGGCGACCATTGGGTTAAACTTCAAGCCGACCCCCGACGGGAGCAAGGTAGAACAAGGGGAGGTGCCGGTTAAATTCATTTCACATCAGGACGAGCAGGGCAAATATTTGCTTGATTCGACCTACGGGCAGGATGCCATGTCATGGGAGTCCCCAGGCCCTGTATTCGACAGGACACAGGAGCGACTGGGAGCGTCGGACCTCGGAATCTCGATCTTTCGGAAGATGCTTCAGGAGCAGATCCAGTCCGTGCAGGAGGGGGGGGATCCCATTGGGTTGGTCCGGGATCCCGAAGAGAACAAGATGATCGACGTTTGGCAGTGGATGGGGACGGACGGGGGAAATATCTATGGCTTTGGGGGAAAGGATATACCACCGAGGGGAGAGCGATTCGAGCAACTTTTCGACGACGATCATCACGAGGTTTTTGAGGTTCCGTTTGGTGCTGCGAGGCGGCCGGTCAGTAAATAGAAGTAAATCAGGCTCGTTTCGTTGCAGGCTTGATGGAGGGCGCAAAGGGTGGGTCTAGAGTTACGGGTCGGAATGGCCGGGTTAGGGGCGGCCTCTTATCAGGTTGTACCCGGTTTCAACAAAGTTGACGGAGTGAAGTTCACAGCAGCGGCAGACATTCGGCCGAAGGCCCTAAAGCTATTCAAAGATAAGTTCGGTATCGCCACTTTCACGAGTGTGGAGGAGATGTGCCGGAAGGGTGAGGTGGATGTAGTCTATATCGCCACGCCAAACCATCTTCATGCAGAGCACACTATCATTGCTGCCGAATGCGGCAAGCATGTTATTTGCGAAAAGCCTATGGCGATCACTATGGATGAGGCGAACCGCATGGTGGAGGCTGTGGAGCGGTATGGGGTACGCTATGTTCAAGGGCATAGCAAAATCCATCGTCCCAGCATCAAGGCCATGGCAGAGCTCATTGCAAGCGGCCGACTGGGGCGTGTGTATCATATCAACACGTTGAATTACAACAGTTGGATACGATTGCCCTGGGAGGCGGCGACTTTGGACCCCGACCGTGGCGGTGGCGTGGTTTTTCGGCAGGGACCGCACCAAATGGACATCGTCCGCTATTTGGCTGGCGGTATAATTCGTTCAGTACGGGGAGTGACTGGCCGTTGGTATCCTTACTTTGATGTCGAAGGGAATTACGGTGCGTTGTTGGATTTCGAGTCGGGCGTTACCGCCCTCATGTACTTCAGCGGCTACGGCCATTTCACCACTTTTGAGATCACATGGGACCGTGGAGAGAGCGGGGCGAAGATGCCTCAGGAAGTTATCTACGGGCCTCGGCGTACTCCGACAGCTCCGGTTCAATCAGAGGAATTCTATCGGAAGCTGGAGGCGACTGGCATGAAAGATCTCGAACGGAGGGAGATGGCTGCTGCGAAGGGCGACGTGGCCCAGGACTTTTTTGGCGTGACCATTGTGAGTTGTGAGCGGGGGGATATACGGCAATCGGAGCACGGTCTCTACGTCAATACGGAAAAGGGGCGAGAAGAAATTCTTCTTCCTCCGGCATCGATTGGTAGGGGGGCGCCGGAAGTGGCGGAAATCAAGGCTAGCCTTGAGGAGAACCGCCCGGTGTTTCCCGATGCCGCCTGGGGTCGAGCAAGCCTTGAGGCCTGCCTGGCCATTATGGAGTCCTCACGAAAAAGACAAGAAGTCCATTTGCGACAGCAGACATCATCCCCGGTCCTGATGATGGCACCAGCAATGCCCGGATAGGCCGGATGGAGATATTGAGATCCACAAGAACACACATGCCCCGGAGCGACAGGAGGGTTAGCTAATGGATAAGGTAAAGATCCCGGATCTGTGGCGAATGAAACGGGAGAAAAAAGCGATCGTGACGGCCGTTGTGTACGACTATCAGATGGGGAGCATCATGGACCGCGCCGGGATCGACCTGATTCTAGTTGGCGATAGTGGCGGACGTGTCGTCCTCGGCCATACGAACAACCAGTCCTGCACGATGGAGGAGATGTTGATCATGACGCGCTCGGTGGCTCGTGGAGTCGAGCGCGCCTTTGTCGTCGGCGATCTGCCCTTTATGTCCTACCAGGTCAACATTGACGAAGCGGTCCGGAACGCAGGACGCTTCATTCAAGAAGCCGGCGCAGACGGAGTCAAGCTAGAGGGAGGGAAACGGTTTGCGCCAGTTGTGGAGGCGATCGTAAATGCCGGTATTCCCGTCCTGGGCCACATCGGAGCCACCCCGATGATGAGCATGGGGATGGCAACGATTAGCACCGATCAGGTCTACGATATGGACGAAGAAGCAATGCTGGGCGACGCCCATGCCATCCAAGATGCCGGGGCATTCGGTATTGTCCTCTCCCGAATTCCTCCCCCTATCGCTGCACGCATTACGAAAGAGTTATCGATATTTACCGTAGGACAGTATAACGCAGACGGTCCCCCAATTGGCGGAACCTCAAATATGCTTGGCATCGCCGCAAGTCAGATCGACAAACCGACCTCTCGCTATGGACCTGTGGCTCGCATCATTTACGATGCCATGTGTGAATATGTCGCAGAAGCTCGGGCGGGCAAGGCTCCTTCCTCTCGCTCCGAATGATGGTTTGTCAATGGCGGTTACGAATTTGAGATGGTCGAAATGAGCGTGTTTGGATGGCTATAACCGTCTCCCAAGCCTTGCCCGAGGCCGTCTACTGCCGGCTGTGTATTAATGAATCGATTCAATAACCCTGTAGAATAAAAGGAGGAACGCGTATGGGTGAGATATTAGGAATCGGTTGCACACATACTTTAGTTCGAGCCTCCATTGGCCGAATGGATAACTATCTTCGCAAGAACCTCGCGCATCCGGACACGCCAGTGGAATTACGGGATCCGAAGAACTGGCCGGAGGAGATGAGAAAGGAGTGGGGCGATGACGAGGGACGCGAAGCGGCGCAGAAATACAAGGACGAGCTTCAAAAGGGGTTCCGGCTAGCGCGCAAAGCAATCGACGATTTTAAGCCGGACTTCGTCCTGATTTTTGCCGATGATCAGTACGAGAACGTCCAGGACGACCTGCTCACGCCTTTCACCGTATTTGCCATTGATGAAGTTCTCTGCGATGAGCGCGTTGCCGGAGGTGGCTCCCGGTACAAGCCCAAGGTTACAATTAAAGGGCATCCACAGGCGGCGAACCACATCGTGCGCGAGCTGATCTACAAAGGGTTTGAAGTCGGTTGCTCGTGGAAGCTTGGGCACGGGCCGTCCTATGGACACGCGTTCACGTGGACGGTTGATTATATGGATCTTGACGAAACAGAGCATGTAAAATTTCCTCACCCGGTAGTGCCCATTGCGGTCAACTGCTACGGGGTCGACCTTCGGATACCGCCCCCGGGTGTCAAGATCGAGGATACCAAGCAGATCGGGCGCAAGCTCGAAGGCATGCCGGTAACGCCTCCGCCGTCTCCTCTGCCGTGGCGCTGCTATGACATGGGAAAGGCGGTATCTCAGATCATTAAGGAGAGCCCTTGGCGAGCAGTGGTAATTGGCTCTGCGAGCTGGTCCCATGGGTCTCTCACCACAAAGCATCATTACCTGTGGCCAGACATGGAGGCGGACCGGGCACGACGTGCGGAGCTGTTTGCGGGACAGCAATATAAGTGGCGGGATTTGGATCCCAAGCAGATCATCGATTCAGGACAGCATGAGTTTCTAAACTGGATCTGCTTGGCCGGCGCAATGGAAGGAAGGAAGCCCGAGCTTCTCTCTCTCTCGGAGGCCTGGCTTTTCAATTCCAACCGGATGCTAGTGGTTTTCCCTGTATGATGAGGTGATGAAATCCCCAGAATCTTTGACCATAAAAGAGAGGTAACGATGAAAAAAATATCCTTATTTAATTTTGAGATTCGGATGTCTACGGATCAGAAGGCGAATTGGCCTCGAACATTGAGCATGGCATTGATTATGATGCTGGGGCTCTTAAGGCTGGGCTCATCTTTCGCTGCTGAGGCCAAACCCGGTTGGCAAGCAGAATGGAAAAAGACAGTGGCAGCGGCCAAAAAGGAAGGGCGGGTTAATCTCTACAGCACCACTCCCCCAAGATTGATTGCGGAGGCAAGGGTATTTCAGAAGGCTTATCCCGGGATTAAAGTGGTCACAGGATCGACAGGGTTTGGACTGGCTTTCCAACGCCTCATGGCAGAGCGGAGGGCAGGTAGATACCTTGCGGATCTTTACATAGCAGGTGCTACCTCTCCCCTTAGGTTGCACAGAGCCAAAGCCCTGGACCCAATTAAACCTGTACTGGTTTTGCCTGAGGTCCTGGACGAGTCAAAATGGTTGGGG
Organism: uncultured Binatia bacterium (SeqCode); assembly: GCA_965218425.1. Lineage (GTDB taxonomy): Bacteria > Desulfobacterota > Binatia > UBA9968 > CAXXLF01 > CBDCDW01. The sequence continues at coordinate 4,294,792 of OZ244621.1, read as the reverse complement.
GGAAAGCACAAGTATAATGATCGTGAACAAGAATATGTTTTCATATACACAGGTAATCCCCAGATAGGGAGTATTGGGTACAACACCAACCTTGTGAATATAAAGGAAATCAAATCTTTTTGGGACTTTCTCCAGCCCAAGTGGAAGGGAAAAATTGAGGCCAGAGATATAAGAACACCAGGAACTGGAAGTCTGAACTTGATTTTTTTCTATCACAACCCGGCCTTAGGTCCTAAATACCTGAGGCGTCTATACGGGGAGATGGATCTTAAGCTTTACAGCAATATACGTCAGGGGGTGGACTGGCTTGCCGGTGGAAAGTATGCCTTCTGCTTTTTCTGCTCGTCGCGAAGGATACTGCCAGCTCAAGAGCAGGGATTACCGGTGGCGCCTTTGAGTCATATCTTGAAAGAAGGGGCCGCGATTACTTCGCACGCTGGCGCTATGGCTCTTGTGAATAAAGCCCCGCATCCCAATGCAGCCAAGGTTTTCATCAACTGGATTTTAACCCGTGAGGGTCAGCTTACCTCCCAGAGGACATCACAGGTAAATTCACGACGGGTCGACATCCCGAAGGACATGGTCTTACCCCACTATCGGCTCAGGAAGGAGGTGAATTACATGGAGGTGGAGACCCCTGAACTGAACAATTTGCGACCTGTTTTAAAGATTATTCGCGAGGAGACCAGGAAGGCAAAAAGGAACCAGTAAAAGTTTGGCTAGTGCTTTTGGTGACGATCTTTGTAACTCCGTTGTCATAAGTCTCAGCGGCCGTGCCGCACAGGTTAAGCGAGTATGCCGTTGTAGGAAGACATCCCATCGGGATTGCCGTTACAGCAAGTGAGCCCTATTAGAACTGATCATGGAGATGCCGATATGGAATAAAGTGGTGACCAACAAATTTGTGATTAGGGATTGTAGAATATACGGAGATCTAAGAAAAGTGGCAAAGGTAAAAATCCCAGATTTGTGGCAGTTGATACCGTCCCATCCAAGCCTTCCAGCGCTGGATAGAGTCGTTGGGCAACTTGGTTGATGGCGGAACGTTGAGGTCGGATTAAAATCGATGCTATTGCAAGGAGGCTGACGAACTGGCACCCAAAGTCTTGAAATCCGCTAGCAAGAGGAGCTAGTTATGCAGGAGCAGAAGAATAGTAATATCCAAAAAGAGTTCAAATACCAAGAGTTCATTCAAGGCGAAGGTATCCCCATCCATTATGACGTGACAGGCGTAGCGGACATAACGGCACTGCCCCGTCGGCCCTGGGCTCGCACTGGCGGTCTGGGGACTTTCATCGAACTCAAGGGGACATTTCAATCCGAGCGCGGTATGTTCGTGTGCGAGATTCCCAGCGGCAAAGCGCTCGAGGTCCAACACCACCTATACGAGCAATTTACACTGATTTTGCAAGGTCGAGGAGCAGCCGAGGTTTGGCAGGAGAAGGGGTCCAAGAAGACATTCGAGTGGGAACCTGGAAGCCTCTTTGCTCCACCCAAGAATACGTACTACCGGCTTTACAACGGCGGACAAGAGCCGGTGATTTTTTTTGCCATAACCACAGCACCGAAGGTAATGAACGGATTAAACGAGATCGGATTTGTCTTCAACTGCAAGCATGACTTTACGGAAGATTATGGCGGCCAGGACGATTACTTCAACCAAACCCAGAACCGTGTTCGACGAGGGCGATATAACACTGCAATGTGGTACACGAACTTCATCAGTGACGTGAAGAGGGAGTTCTTAGACGACTACGAACAAAAGGTGGCGGGCGGCCATCATACGCTCTACCGGATGGCAGGAGGGTTTCCCAGCGGCCATATCTCCGAGTGGCCCGTCGGCAGATACCACAAGGCCCATTACCATGGCCCCGGCGCTGTACTCGTGGGCCTCAAGGGAAATGGCTACGTCAACCTATGGCCCAAGGAGCTAGGGTTGTACCCATGGCGAGATGGGCACGGTGACGAAGTTGTCCAGGTCCAATGGGGACCGAACAGTATTTACGCACCTCCGGACGGCTGGTTCCATCAGCACATGAGCACGGGAGAGACACCCGCGCGCCACGTGGCATGCTACGGAGGTTCTAATCCGCTGGCAGTGGCGCGTGATCGTGACGATGGCGGTGTCGTTACGACTGTTCGTGAGGGTGGCCGGCTCATTGAGTATGAAGACGAGGATCCAGAGGTTCGGCGATATTTTATTGAGGCCAACGCAAAGGAGGGCGTGGAGTGTACGATGCCCTCCGTGGTTTACCGTACCGACCCAATTCCCCCGGAAATCCTCTCCAGGCCAGGAGGCTGGCGGTAACCAATACGCGATGCGTTTGCCATACACCTTCAGCATCTCTAAGGTAAGAATGCATCAATTATTAAACTACCGAACGGCTCTTCAAACCGGTCCTGTTATCTTTTATCTTACCACTGGCCGCAAAAGTGGTGTGCGCCGTTTACAGGTCAAAAATTCTGAATAAGAGATTGATGACCATGGCACTGACCAAAATCACCTTATCCATAAGCGCCAACACGCCTTATCACTGGCCAATTCTTCAGGGAAATGTAACTCCGAGTGGAATCGATCTCGAGCTGCACAAGCACAAAGGTCACGATGGTGCCCTTGAGAGCGTACTTGAGGGCAGTCTCGACGTTGGAGAGACATCCCTTGCGACATTCATTGCCGCCCGTGACCAAGGGTATCCCGTGCTCGCTTTGCCTGTCTTTACGACGAGACGCTTCATACAGCCCCATATTCACTTGTACAAGAACACCGAGGCGCGCGACCTCAACGAGTTGAAGGGTAAGCGGATCGGCCTGCATCTGTACTGGACCACATCATCGCTCTGGGGGCGGCGTCTCTTGTGGCAGATGCACGGTATTGCACCGCACGACATTGTCTGGATTACCTCCAGGCCGGAACGCCTTTCGAGTCAAACATACCCGTCGGGGGTGCAAGTGAAGACCGACGAACTCGGACGAGACACGCCACGACTTCTGGTGGAAGGAGCTGTCGATGCAGTCATCGGCCTAGGTCCAGGAGGCCGACCCGAGCGGGAACTACCGGAAGAGGCTGTTGAGAGCGTCCGGCGGGATGCCTATCCTGACGTTTTAGAGGCGCAGAGGACCTATTACAGGAAAACAGGAGTTCTGCCATTAACGAATGTGGTTGTAATGCGCGAGACCTTGCTCTCTGACCACCCTTGGATCGCCGAGAGTCTCTATGAGATGTTCCGGCAGGCAAAAGAAAAGGTGGGCCAAGCTAAAGCGGTTGAATTTCTCCTTCCCACCGGGCATTGGCCGCTCAAAAAGGGCACTGTCAAAGACCTCTACGACCTCGTAGGAGACGATCCATGGCCGTACGGTATAAAGGCGAACCAGCACACCCTGGAAGACTTTATAGAAGGCGCTCTTCAAGAGGGCCTTATCCGCAACCACCTGTTCGTGGAGAGCCTATTTCCAAAAAACCTGGTGGGGGATTCAAATAGCGATTGATAGGGAGACTATATGGCAAGACTCACTATATCGGAATTGCTGGATATGAAGCGGGACAAGAAAAAAGTTGTGGCGATGACGGCCTATGATTATACAACGGCTGGCATTATCGACCGGGCGGGTGTGGAAATTATTCTTATAGGAGACAGTGGCGGACGTTATCTCCTGGGACACGAAAACAATAATTGGGTGACCATGGATGAAATGGTGCTGATGACTCGGGCAGTAAGTCGTGCGGCGAAGCGAGCTTTTGTGATAGGTGACATGCCCTTTATGACATATCAAATAAGCAAGGAAAAGGCGATTTTCAACAGCGCTCGATTGATTCAGGAGGGTGGAGCTCAGGCTGCGAAGTTAGAAGTGGGGGCCGATCACGCTTCTACGGTAGAGGCCATAGTTAAAGCGGGCATCCCAGTCATGGGGCATATAGGATTGACACCACAGGCCACCATAGGAACCGGTAGGAGGGATCGACCCGCGGACGCTAAAGACGCCTACATTGAGGAAGACAAAGTATGGCGTGATGCGCGTGCTCTAATAGCCGCAGGGGCATTCTCGTTGCTTCTTACTCGAGTGCCGCCGGAGACCGTTGGAAAGATGGCCCAAGAGCTCAGTGTATTGACGATGGTTGCCGGTGCGGGAGATGGCGATGGTCGTTTAGGCGTCACACCAAACACGGTCGGATTTAATCTGGGGGAGTTGGATCACCCACGGGCCACCTACGGTCCAGTTGCGGTTTCGCTTTTTGAGGCTGTTCAGAAGTTCAGTGACGATGTAAAAGCGGGGAGGCTTACTCGCTCAATGTTGAGGCCTACGTAAGCCTAAGATCATTAGGGCGCGACAGGCGGCTGTTCATCAAAACGTAGCAGTGCAACCTTACCGACCGGAACTTTAGCGAGATCTGAAGGGTTTTTAAAAATACCGTGCGATCTCGGTCATTCCGAGAAGTATCGCGCCGTTCGTTGCCCCGACAGATAACATGGTAGGACGCTTCGGGATAATTGATCCGCAACGGTTGAACCAGGGTAATGCGATATCAACAACTAACGCAAATATAGAAATCCTTACCGTTCGGAGGAGGGAGAGAACATGGCAGACTTTGAGTTCACTATGTCTTTACTGGGTCGCCAAAGCTCACCGGGCACCCCAGAGTTGCTGAGCGGTGAAGTGCCGATCGCGGGAGCCGTCGCCCACGCGAGGCGAGAGAAGGACACGGATACCATTACTGAGGCGATGCTCGCGCTCAAGTACGACGTCGGAGAAATGTCAATTGGCAGTTTCACTAAGGCCCGGGATCAAGGGATCCCGCTGGCAGCGTTGCCGATCTTGTTCGTTCGGATGTTCCCTCATCGGGGTGTGTTTGTCTCGCCAACCGCGGGTATCAAGCAGCCTTCTGATCTGCGCGGTAAACGGGTCGGGGTGCGCCAGTTCTGGATGTCGGCCTCAATCTGGAATCGGTTGGTCATGCGCCAGGAGTACGGAATCTCCCTGCACGACATCAACTGGATTACGTGTCAGCCGGAGCGACTTGATACCCTGGAACTTCCGCCGAACGCAAAGCGTTCCCCGCGGGGAGTCAATAACCCTCGCGAACTCTTCCTGGCGGGCGATGTCGACGCCATTACGGTCCCCGGAGGCCTCGGTCCCGAAGGGAGTGTGGCCCTGTTCTCGGATCCGGTAGCCGCCCAGGTCGATTACTATAAGCGCACAGGTGTGTATCCCGCTCATCATATTGTTGCCATCAAGGAGGATCTGGCACGCCGAGAGCCTTGGTTGGTCGGAAACCTCTGCGATTCGTTCCAGACTGCGAAGGAGTTGAGCCGGAAGCAAGTCCAGAGGGGACCAGCGGAATCATCCGAGTTCCCAAGGGAACCGATTGTTGGGCTCAGTCTAGAGGAGACGGAAAGGCTATTTGGGCCGGATCCGCTCCCGTACGGGATCACGCCTAACCGGAGAGCGCTCGACGCGTTCCTGGACGATGCGCACGCACAAGGCCTAACAAAGCGTCACCTGACAATCGACGAGTTTTTCGCTTCGCATGTCCCAGCCAAGTTTCAGTAGCTGAGGCATAGGTAACGGCCAAGACGTTACGAGTTGCGGGTAGAAATTTTGCCAGCGTATGATTCCATTATCGATCAAGCTTCTAAAGAGAGGCGGCGTTATGAGCGCTATAAACACCTTGGTCGAAAATCATTACGGTCAATAAAGTAGGCGATGAAAGGAGACTTATTATGATACGATCTCAAGACCTTAAAGGCGTTTGTGCGATGATGCCCTCATTTACAACTGAAAATGGGGGCTCAGTACAGGCCACAGAAACCGTTGATGTAAATCATCTCCAAGACGCTGTCGACCGGATTATCAACGATGGAATCGATGTGATTGCGACCACCGGCAGCTTCGGAGAATGCTACAATCTTCTCTGGAATGAATTTGTGACTCTGACCCGAGCGACTACTGAGGCGGCTAAAAAACGGGTTCCAGTGTTCATCGGCGTAACCAGCCCTCACACCCGCGAGGTGGTGAACAAAATGAAGGTGGTTGAAGAAGCCGGTGCGGACGGGGTCCTCGCAGGGGTGCCCTATTACATTCCGTCCACCGTAGACAACGCTATTCGATTCTACCACGATATTGCGGATCTTTTCCCAAAGCTAGGGATCATGATCTATCATAATCCTCCGCTCCATCGGGTAAGTCTTCCCGTACCAGCCTTCAAAAAAATCACAGAGAAGTCTAACATTGTTGGCATTAAGGACAGTCACCGGCCCACACCTGCATTCATTGAATTCGTCTCAACAGTGAAAGGTAAAATAGCGATTTTTTGTAGCCAATGGCAGTATTACCCCTACGCGCTCCTGGGAGCTTCAGGTTGCTGGTCCATTGACTCATGGTTAGGCCCTTGGCCGGTGCTTGCCCTGCGCGACGCCGTCGGAGCAGGCGATTATGAAAAAGCGAGTCAAATAATCAGAGAGCTAAGGGGTGGTGGAGGTGGTCCAGTCAGTGAAAGCTGGCGCGAACCCGGAAGCAAACTTACCATGAATTTCGCGGGATATTGCAAACCGGGACCACTCCGGCCGCCATTCACCGTTATTCCTCAAGCGGTCATTGAAAACTCGCAAAAGAAAGCCGCCTACTGGAAGGATCTGTGCGAGAAGTATCGTCCGAAACATGAGACGCGGATAACTGCGTAACAGAGTCGTCCGCTAAGTTTTCTTATCTGAAGTTTGGCTTTTGCGGCAACCTACCCACTCTCCTCACGATAGAGGCCGATTGCCTCCACAGGAGGCCGATCGTTGATGGAGAATAGGATGGCATCATCGTTGGACGGATTTTGGTGAGCATGCCATTGCCAAGGGGGTATGGTCAGGATATCCCCCTTGGCCCAGGATAAATTCTCTCCCTCTATGGTGGTTACCCCCTTGCCACTGAAGACATAATAGACAGTGGTAGTTGTATGCCGATGGGATCGAGTTTTTTCCTTTGGTCTGAGAAGCTGAACCTCGCAAGAAAAGGTGAGCGTAGTGGGTCCACCGTCAAAGGGATTTTTATATTCTAGCCGGACTCCATCAAATGGATCACCGTCGCTCTGTTTCAGAGCTAAAAGAGTTGCATAAGTCTCCTTCCAGGGGTAGCGATATGGCGGAATCAGGTGTTGATTTTTTAGCCAACTGGGCCGAGCAGATCCGAACATCCTAGCGGAATAGCCATCGGGCTTTTCAATGACTTGCTGTTCCTGAGAGAACAACTCGCTAAACTGTGCGTTGAGGTAGGCCAAAAGGCGGACATCTAACCCGTCCAACCAGATCACTGATCCATCGGAGCCATTGTAATGATCATGCCAGGTCCAGTTGGGCGTGGTGATCAAGTCACCCTCTTCCATGTATAACCGTTCTCCCTCCACAACGGTGAAGGCTTTGGGTGAGCCCTTAACCACAAAGCGGATTGCACTGGCCACGTGGCGGTGGCACTGGGCAAACTCGCCTGGTTTGATGATTTGGAGCCCAAGCGTGATTGTGTTCGTTACTCCACCTGTCACAGTAGGATTTCTCAAGCCAATGTTTCTTCTTCCCGTTTTATCCATAGGAACAAGGTCCGAGGCCAGTTCCAGGGCCTGGTTAAGATCAGCCCATTTCCAAAGATAGGGCTTCATGCCCCCAACCCTCGGCTCCCTAGCCCAGAAACCCTGCAGGTTTTTTTCCGCTAACCACTGATTGAAGTCGGATAGTTCCATCGAGGTCACCCTTTATCTGTTATGAACTTTTTTGTTTGCAATCTTGAGTTGTCCTTGGTTTCGATTGCGTAATTTCGGGCAGAACTATCAAAGTAGAATGCGCAAGGTTTTATCCGCTAGAGCTTAAAGCGACGGATATAACCTCGCAATAACAGTGCCCAGACTTTAATAGCCATCTCCGCCGCATACTCCACACTCCAGTTATATCGAGTCTCGGTGAGACCCTCCTCGAATAGGCGCCGCAATAGATAGGCATTCTCAAACCTTGTTCCCAAAACGCCCCCGCCAGTTTTGTCCTGGTCCAAGTGCGAGTTCATCTCCCAATACTGATTGGCGTGGTCGGGGATCCCGTGGCGATTCTTCAGAAGGTTATGCCAAAGACGTGCATAGGGTGTAAATGCGCTGCCAAACTGGCCAGCCACAACCTCAGCAAAGGTCCCTTCTGAGTGCAAGCGGCCAAAAAGGGCCACGAGTCCCCGAAGGTCGGCCCCTTGGGGCGGGTTGTTCAGCCTAGCCTCAGGGATGCCCAGAGCTTTCACAGAATCTCGCAACAGCAAAGTGCGTCCCCCTGCTATGGGCCGCGTCAATTCATGGGAGATCCGTTCCAGGAACTCCTCTTCAATATCCGTGTAAGTCCTGCAGATCACAATAAATCGATGGTAAAGCCGGGCGAAGCTGGCCGCCAGCTTCCGATGGAATGTGTACCAATCCAGACATGCCGCTTGAATCACCTCCAAAGGGAGGTCTCCTGCCGCTAGCCGGTGTGTGAAGGGGTGGTCCATGATGTACTCACCTACGAGATCGTCAGTGAGCTTCAGAAGCACTTGAGCTTTTGCTTCGGCCTCCGCAGTGGGAAGCCTTTGCCGCTGTGGTTGACTAACGTCTAAACTGTTCGACATCGCTCAACCTCTTGGTTGGATGATAAGTATAATAAACCATATCGAGAAAGCTCAGATAACCTTCCAGATTGCCCTGCCGGAGTATCGATTGACGCATCTCTGCAGTTTCCACTATTCTATCCTCCAACATCCTCACCGCCAAATACCGGTGGCTCTGCGCGTGCCCCATCACCTCGTGCCCAACCGAATCCCCGGCACCATGATCATCGAGGCTGTCCGCCTCCGCGTGGAGGTGAAAATAGAAGGCCTCATCTTCAGTTAGTCCGTAGTGCTTTACGAGGCTTTTAAACCATAGGGCGCACCAATGTCCCAGCAACTCTTCGGCGATGCTCATGCCCAGCCGCTGATTGACTTCGTTGCCCCACACGTTGGAATCCAGCATTCCGCGCATGGCTGGAAGCTGTTTATACTCTTGCATTTCCTTGGGGTCGAGGCCCAGGGCCCTGCCCAAGGTATCCATGGTCCGCTGGTGACCACCGCGTCCCGGAGTTGCATACTCATCCCCGCGCTTGTCTGCCAGCATCGCCAAAAGATCCACCTTTTGATTAAGCAGGTCACTGAAGAGATAGAATTTGTAGGCAGCCGAACTGTTAATCTCCAACGCCCAAGTGTAGCTGTTGAGTAGCCAACCGCGAATGCACTCGATGGGCAGAGTCCCGGTCTGTAACTCCCGGGTAAATGGATGACTGAAAAGACGATCACGAGCCATCTGAAGCGCTTCGTCGAACGCTTCGTTCACCACTTTCCAGCACTCCCTACGGTCTACCTTCTTGTGCTTCACCTTGTCCGAAACCATCTTTGATACTCCTTTCGCATTTCCTGCTAAGGCATGAAACTTAACAACCTGATAACCAATGCTGTGTCAAAGCAAATGCATTGAGCTGACGTCGACTTTGCTCCACGTCGCTTAGTCTCTTTGAAGGATGGTGGCTGTAATTAATAGCATTCAGAAAGTTGAAGTAGGCTTGACCGGGTTGTCATGTCCCCGACCTCCTGACATGCAGCCGGAAATAATGAGCCTCCACCTCCATCAATCCATATTGCTTGGTCAAACTCTCAAACCAGAAGCGATAGCACTTTTTTATTACTGTCACTTTTGTTCTTCAAAACGAAACGGAATTAGTTTAGGTGGCTCAAGCTGGCCAATATCACCCTGTCCGCCCCTTGTCAAACCGCTGGAAATAGAGTTGGCATTGAATCAATTATCATCAGGAACACATTGTCGCTGAACCTCGACAGTAGTGGCTTGTCCGTTTCGGATGCGAATGGTTGACACCGCTCCGCAAGCCAATTAAGAATCTAACTTAAAAGTAACGATTAGGCCGAAATTGTATGCGTTTCACGCGGCCTTGCTCATAGGAGGATATCATGAGCAGGTTAGAGGATTTTAACCGTAAAATAGCCAAGAAGAACCTTGTTGGATTCTGGACCGATACTACTCCCAGGGATGTTCCCAGAGAGCCCCGCTCCTCGTTTGAACCTTATTTGTGGAGGTGGACGGATGTACATGAAGCCTTGGTGGAGGCCGCAGAAGTCGTAGACAAGGGAAATGCTTTGCGAAGAACCATCAGTTTTTGCAACCCTACTTTAAAGCACGGTGCCGCACATACCCTTCTGATCAGCGCTCAAATTGTGAACCCGGGTGAAGTTGCCCGGGCCCACAGACACACCATGGGTGCGATTCGATTTGTGCTCAAAGGGGGTGGCGCACGGACGACAGTTGAGGGGGAACCGTTTCCTATGGAGAGAGGCGACTTCATTACCACGCCCGGCCTGACCTGGCACGACCACTTTAACGGATCTTCGGAGCCCATTATGTGGATGGATGGAGCCGATGGTCCCTTGATCTGGTTGCTGCAAGTCGGATTCAGTGAGCCATACAAAGAAAAACAACAAACCCTAACAAAACCCGTGGACCATTCTGCTTATGAATTAGGTCCCGTACGTGCAAACTGGGTCTCTTCGAAGTCGATACAGCCCCCCCCGTATCGTTACCCTTGGAAAGAGACTGAAAGCGCCTTGCGGGTTTTGGGTGAAAGACCTGGTGACCCATTCGAAGGCATATTACTACGATTTGTAAATCCGTTGACCGGTGGACCCACTCTTCCGACGCTTTCGTGCGAGATGCAAATGTTACGACCGCGCGAACAGACTAGGTCACATCGCCACACGAGTACAGCGATCTATCATGTCTTTGAGGGCAAGGGGTTTACGGTCATTGGCGATACTCGTTATGATTGGGAGACCGGAGACACTTTTGTAGTCCCACTATGGCGATGGCATCATCATGGCAGCCGTTCACGTGAATCTGCGGTCCTCTTTGTCATGAACGATAGACCCGTGATGGAAGCCTTAGGTGTCTATCGTGAAGAGGAGGCCAATTGAGAGCTGCGATCCCGGTCGAACTCGCATTTTGGATCCAGGATATTTAGCGATGCTTCTTCCGTGATTTCGCCTCGGCCAGCGCCTCGACAAAAACTTTGAGAATGGGTTTCATGAACATCCGTTCGGGGGTGTCCGCCTCAATATACGTAACGTCATCCCTAAGCCGCTGCGCCGGTGGAATCATGTCCTTTGGAATATCAATACGCAGAGAATTTGAAGAGCTCACTAGAGCTTTCGAATATTCTCTTTGCAATGTGAGTTGTCCCTCGCGGGATAGGAACCAGTTAATATATACCTTAGCTGCATTCGGATGAGGTGCTTTATTCATTAAACCAATATTGCCGCTACTTGACGTGAGGCCAACTCCTTCTTTCATTTCTCCAAAAGCACCTACTGGGAGCCCCTGCAGCTGAGCTCTACCTATGGTCGATCGGGAACAGAAAAAGCAAATAGGATACTTGCCATTCGCAAGCCAATCCACCGCCTGCCTCCTATTACGGAAAAGAGTGATATCCATTTCACTAAAAAGCCGCCGAATAAAAGGAGGACCTAATTTGGGGTTGTAATAGAAAACCCTCATATTTGAAGTCCCAGTACCAGGCGACCTTACATCCCGGGCCGCGATTTTCCCTTTCCACTTGGGATCAAGAAAGTCCCAGAATGATCCGAACTCATTTGGGTTTATAAGGTTTGTGTTATAGTAGATGCCGCCCGTCTGAGGATTCCCTATAACCACGAAACCATACTCTCTCTCTGGGTCTGTATAGCGATGCTTGCCTTGCCACCATTTCGATTCATCACGGACCTCGGGCAATATCATTGCGGCTTTAATAGAATCCAGTGCTTTGGCCCGATATAATCGCCAAGGTGTCGAGGAACCACCCACAACGACGTCCCCAAGGAACTTGCCGGCTCTGCGTTCTGTGAGGAGACGCCGCACTGGACTCCCGCTCACTGTGACGACTTTTATCTCTGGGTACCTCTTTTGGAATACACCCGCCTCAATGGGGAGCATTGTGGCACCCCCAAATGCGTAAATCGTCACCTGCCCTTCTTTTTTTGCGGCCTCAACCGTTTTACGCCATTTAATCTGCCAGGAGGGTTTTTCTTGAGCAGAAACAGAGAGCCTTTCCTGTGCCAGGCCCAGACAGGAAAGGATGAAAATAAGCGATGTCGTTTTGATTGCGAGATTGAGTTTTTTCACGTTGCCTCCTTATGCAAAGTGCATCCTCGTACTTCAAAGATCCAATGGGCCGGACCGAGCAAGCGAGAATTCATAACCTAATTATTTCTGCGGACTCACAAAGTCAAGCCATTGCAGCCCTTCAACAAAATGTGCGGTTTTGAACCGATGGTTTGACATGAATACCTCCAGGGGAATGGATAACGCTAAATCAGGCATAAACCCTTTGGAAACCTTATTGACACGTATTACGAAGGTTTGCTATAGGCCCGATATGGCTTTCAGGTAGAGGAACACGCCTCTATCGGAACAAGAATCCTTGAGTAAAATAGAGTGTGAATAGCGATTGAACCAGCAGTATATAAAACCAACTCAAGCATCTACGGATAACCCCTGATAGGTAAGAGGAAAAAAGCATGAGTGAAAAAACCGCTAAATATTATTCCGACATGCAAAGTTATCTTTCGATCCTGGAACAGCGAGGAAAGCTCATCCGAGTTAAGCGGCAGGTCAATAAGGATACCGAAATAGGCCCGCTCGTACGTCTTCAGTTCCGTGGTCTTCCTGAGTCCGAGCGACGTGCATTTCTGTTCGAAAATGTGGTGGATTCGACCGGCCGTTCCTTTGATATGCCCGTGGTGGTGGGGTGTACCGCAGCTTCCCGGGAGATTTACGCTTTAGGAATGCAGGTCGATAATGTGAGCCAAATTACCGACCGATGGATCGCGTCCCAAAAAAATCCCATACCTCCGGTGCTCGTAGCCCATGGTCTTGTTCATGAGAACGTCTATACTGGGAAGGATTTAGAACGGTTAGGAGGGGTTGGCATCTTGCCTGTGCCGATCTCCACACCTGGTTTCGATAACGCACCCTATACCAGCGCGTCTTATTGGCTATCACGCGATCCAGAAACGGGGCGCTACAATTTGGGCAACTATCGGGGTCAGATCAAGGCACCTCTTCGGATGGGTTGCAATGCGGGAAAGGTTCAAGACATGTGGTACCAGTGGGAGAAATATCGAGATGGAGGTGAGCCGATGCCGGCGGCCTTGATCATTGGATTGACGCCGAATCTTTCTTACTGTGCCACGGCAAAGTTACCACGGGATGTGGACGAGTACCATGTGGCAGGTGGGATTGCCGGACAGCCTGTGGAGTTGGTCAGATGCAAGACTGTGGACCTGGAAGTCCCAGCACATGCCGAGATTGTCGTGGAAGGAATCATTCCAACCGACGAGCTTGAATTGGAGGGGCCCTTTGGCGAGTTTCCCGGTTATATGACAACTACGAACAGCACACTATTTATGGATGTCACTGCAATTACCCACCGCAACAATCCAGTCTTTCAAGCTTTCGTCAGCCAGTTCCCTCCCAGCGAGAGCAGTATACTGCGGGGAGTTGCCCGGGAAAATATGATCATAAAAGTTCTTCGTGAAGACCATGGTATGGACAATGTCCTTCAAATTGCGCTGCATGAATCAACCGGAAGCTGGGGCTTAGATGTGGTTCAGGTTAAAGACCCTAAGCCCGGCCAGGTTGGGCGCATATTTGATGTATTTCCTCCGAGATTGTATTCGAAGATGATCGTTGTGGTTGACGACGATATTGATGCGCGGGATGCTGACTCGGTTAATTGGGCCCTTGCCTTTCGATTTCAACCCAAGCGTGATGTTCGTATGATGCCAATGTATGAGATGTCTCTAGATCCGTCAATTGCAGCCCCAGAGGAAAAGCGAAGGAGCGAAAAGATGAGAAGGGAGGATCCCCGGGCATCATGCATGATGATAGATGCAACTCGAAAATGGCCCTATGCTCCAACCTCTTTACCGAAACGTGAGTACATGGAGCATGCATTGAAAATTTGGGATGAACTAGGTCTGCCTCCGTTGCATCTCAAGACACCCTGGTACGGTGAGAACCTGGGTTTTTGGCCAAAAGAGCGGGAACAAGAGGCCCGTATAGCAGTCGAAAGCCGGTATTATGAAACAGGGAAAAAGTTTGCTCAGGAGCGTGAAAATACCGGCACAAAATCGAAGTAAGTAGCTCTATGCATCAGAGCCCTTGTTTTTCTTCTCGATGATGTTGACATCTATTGAGAGCCGCATAATATAATGACATTGGATAAGAACTTAATGTATAGTGGTGGTATGGGAAACCCACTTGGAGTGCGACGGGACTTTGAAGCATTGGAGCGGCGGCGGATGGAGGCGGGGAGGCTGTTGAAGCGAGGGCTGTCGGAGGCGGAGGTGGCGCGTTGGGTGGGAGTGCACCGCCAGTCGGTGAATCGATGGGCGCGGCAGTTGGCCGAGAGCGGCAGAGCCGGGCTCAAGCAGGCGGGGCGTGCCGGACGCAAGCCGCGACTGAGCCCGGCGGATCTGAAGAAGATCGAGGGCGGTTTGAAACGGGGACCCGAAGCGCTGGGGTACGACACGAGCCTGTGGACCGCAAGGCGAGTGGCCCACTTGATTGGGGAAGCCTGCGGAGTCACATACCATCCGGGCTATGTTTGGCGGATATTGCGGCAGTTGGGGTGGAGTTGCCAGCGGCCGACGGGACGTGCCTTGGAACGAGATGAAGAGGCGATCCGGCAGTGGAAGAAGAAGCGCTGGCCGGAGATTAAAAAAAAGCCCGAAACGAGGGGCGAACCATAGTGTTCGTGGACGAAAGCGGGCTGAGCGAGCGGCCGAATCGGTATCGTACGTGGTCGCCCCGAGGACAGACGCCAGTGCTGCAATATCACTTCAACTGGAAGAGTCTGTCGGCCATCGCCGGAGTCACCTGGTGGCGCTTGTACTTTCGAGTGTATCCGGGAGCCATCAAGAGCCCCCAGATCATCGAATTCCTGAAGCACTTGATGCGTCATGTTTCCGGGCCGCTGCTGGTAGTGTGGGACGGACTGCCCAGCCACCAGAGCCGGTTGGTTCGGGACTTTGTTGCCGCTACCGAAGGCGCGTTGGTGCTGGAACGGTTGCCGGCCTATGCACCGGAACTGAATCCCGTCGAATACCTCTGGGGATACTGGAAGCATCATGAACTGCCCAACTTCTGTGCCAAGGACTTCGCTCAACTCAGCCACCATGCTCGTCGCGCCCTTTGCCGAATGCGCCGCAGGCCTCGTCTCGTTACCGCCTTCTGGAAACAGTCCAGCCTTTTCTGATGTCATTATATTATACGAGGATCAATAGGGGCCCGGTGCTTTTTTTTGGATTTTGGGTAAAGATTAGAGAGACGCACTGAATAATAGAGGTGAAATATGCATTTCACTCACGCGCATCTGATTCGGTTAATTTGCTCGTTTCTAGCATTGTTCTTGAGTCTGGATCTTTCTTTTAGCTGGCCTAGTCAAGCGGATTGGAAGGCAGAATGGGAACGAACTGTCGAAGCCGCGAGGAAAGAAGGGCAGGTTACCATAATATATTAGCGGATATGAGAGAGTATTTGTGGAATTTCAAAAAACTTATCCTGATATCAAGGTTTTGGTCGTCCGCGGACGTAGCAGTGGAGTGGCTAGCCGTATCATGGCGGAGCGAAGAGCAGGGAAATATATTGTGGACTTGTACAATGGCGGTGTTAGTAGCCAGTACTCTTTCCTTTACAAGAGCCAATCTCTTGCCCCAATCAGTGACTTGTTCTTACTTGCAGAAGTTGTGGACCGATCAAAATGGTTTGGGAAGACTCATTTTGCGGATCCTGAAGGGAAATATATATTTCCTTATATCGCAAATGCTGATCGCTGGGAATCATATCATGTTGATTTCGTCAATCCGAAAGAATTTAGATCACATTGGGATCTGCTCAATCCCAAGTGGATAGGAAAGATCGTTTCCTTACCGCCCACAAGCGTCAGCCTTGGGGGCTGGCTAAAGTTCCTATACTACCATCCTCAATTGGGACCTGATTTCATCAAACAATTTTACGGAACCATGGAGATCTCCTACAGTAGTGATCGACGCCAAATGACTGACTGGTTAGCTGCAGGCAAGTTTGCGATTTGCTCCACATGCAGGAGTTACACAGCAAAATCCCAGGGGCTTCCCGTGGACCTCTTTATCAGAGAGAATTGGAAGGAAGGTGGGAGTACGAATCCTGGAGCCGGCGGACTAAGTTATTTGGACCGGGCTCCCCATCCAAACGCTGCTAAGGTCTTCGTCAATTGGTACCTATCCCGCAAGGGTCAAATGACCCTTCAGAGAATAGGGAGGCGTGGAGATCATCCGAATTCCCGTAGACTGGATATTCCGAAAGATCATGTTTCTCCCCACAGAAGACTCATTCCGGGGGCAGTCTATGTGGAAACTCACCAGCCAGCGTGGCAGGATATGACTCCTATATTTAAGTTGACCCGCACCATAGTTGGGAAGACAAGGGGAAAGAGTAAATAACAGAAATAGAGGCAGGGGTAAAGTCTAAGTTTGTTGGTAGACGTCCATCAGGCGGAACCGATCTTGCGATTTGATTCCGCCGGTTCTCTCATTCATGAATCAACGTCCCTTCATATTTTTCACACCCGTAATGTGTCCTTAAAACCAGTCGGTCTTTTAACCCTTATAACTTAAATTGACGCCTATGGCGGGATTTGATATTTGTCGGCCATTGTCGATATGGAAATGGAGGGTACAAAAATGGGAACTCACAGAAAGATCGCGGCGACCATCGGTACAAGGCCCGTGGGAGGAGGACGGCGCATCTGGCTGGCCGGGGGCATCGTTGCCCTCTTGATGCTGCCGGCGTCGGGGAAGGCGGATTGGAAGGTTCAGTGGGAGGAGACTCTCAAAGCAGCGAAAGCCGAGGGCAAAATCTCTATAGCCGGCGGCGGAGAAATCAGGCGCTCTTTCCGCCCGCTTTTTCCCGTATTCGGGAAGAAGTACGGCATCAAGCCCACTCTCAGCGCCACACGGGGCGGGCAGGAGGCCAACCGCATTCTCGCCGAGAAGCGCGCCGGCGTGCACAGTGTCGATGTTTTCATGGGCGGGGTAACGAACGGGGAGGTTCTTATAAGGGAGGGAGCGCTGGACCCGGTGGCGGAGAATTTCATCTTGCCCGAGGTCAAGGATCAATCCCTGTGGTGGAACGGCAGGCACCACTACGGTGACCAAGCGCGCAAGTACGTTTTCCTCCACTCGGCAAGCCCTCGCGGCGCAGGGCTGCTGGTGAACACGAAGCTGGTGAACCCAAAGGAGATCACCTCCCTGTGGGACCTTCTGGACCCCAAGTACCGCGGAAAGATCGTCAGCGGCTATCTCGGTAGAGAGGGCCAGGCAGGGAGCGTCGCCGAGTACTACGGGAATCCAAAGCTTGGACCCAAGTGGATCGAGAGGCTTTTCCTGGAAACCGGGATTGCCATAATCGATGACACAAGAACCGCTAAGGACTGGGTCATTACCGGGAAGAAGGCCATCGCCATATTCGTCGGCGCCACCGACGACATGTACGAGATCAAAGAAGCAGGGGCGCCAATCGAGATCATGGACTACAGGTTCCCCATGAAGGAGGGGAACGTTCTGGCCGGCGGGGGCAGCGCGAGCATGGTTATGCTCGTCGCCAACCCGCCGAACCCAAATGCCCGAAAGGTGTTCATCAACTGGTGGCTGTCCCGTGAGGGCCAGCTCGCGATACACCATGGGTACAGGCAGCGCCAGTCTTTCCGGGTCGACATTCCGAACGACATGCTGCGACCGGAGGCCCGGTTCCAGGAAGGGGTAGAGTACATCTACCCGCAGAGTGACCCGAAATTCATGGCGGCCAGGGCGGAGGCGCTGGTTTTCACGAGAGAGCTGACCAAAAAATGGCAAGCGTTGCAACGCAAGCCATAGCGACGTAAGGAACGATCGGGTCAAGGTTATTAACCGTGCCGTAAGGGGTTCCTAGCGGAGGCCATCGCCCATGCAATCCCGAACTTGGGAACAACTCCCTGCCGTGGTCCGCGTGCCGTCACCCGGCACGTTTGTCATGGTGGTGATACTGCTGACCTTGGGCTTCTATTTTTTGTATCCCATCTTCTTGATCGGGTTGAACAGCTTCAACATCACCAATAGCCTTCTGGCAAATCCCGTCTATGGCTTGGACAATTGGCGCAATGCATTTAGCCAGCCCGAGCTATTCACAGCGGTGGGCAACACCTTTCTCATCTTCGGCCTGCAATTGGTTATCGGTTTTCCCATAGCCATCGCCATCGCATGGTCCCTCGCGCGAGTGCGCATGCCCTTCACTTACGGCCTCGAGTTCCTCTTCTGGGTGGCATACCTCGTTCCTTCCATCTCCATCACCATCGGTTGGATGCTCCTCATGGATCCTGTCCTTGGGTTCCTCAACCGGGCCATCACCTGGCTTCCTTTCGTTGACAGCGGCCCTTTCAACATCTTCAGCGTCCCAGGCATCATTTGGGTTCACATTGTGGGAAGCACGGTTCCATCAGGCGTGATCCTGCTCACCCCCGCCTTTCGGAACATGGACGTGAGTTTGGAAGAAGCGAGCCGCGTCTCGGGCTCATCGAACTTTCGGACGATGCTGCGAGTAACGCTGCCGGTCATGATACCGCCGATGGTGGTGGTCTTCGCGTTGCGTGTGGTACGAATGTTCGAGTCCTTTGAGACGGAGCAGCTACTGGGCGTTCCATTTGGGTTCTTTGTCTATTCAACAAAGCTCTTCGAGCTGGCTCGCGACTCACCGCCTCAATACGGGGCGGCGACCGCCCTCGGCAGCATTACGCTGGCGCTGGTGGCGTTCATCATCCCGTTGCAGCGATGGCTCCTTACCAGGAGGCAATACACCACGGTGACCGGGAGCTTCAAGCCCGGCCGAGTCAACCTGGGTCCCTGGACAGGGGTGATCTTCGGCGCGATCTTGTTGGTGCTGGCGCTGCTAATTGTCGCGCCGGTCCTTAGCCTGCTCCTTGGCAGCTTCATGCGTCGAGCAGGGATTTTCATCCTGACGCCGACCTACACATTGGACCACTGGCGGCTCGTGCTGACTGACCCGGTTTTCTTAAATTCACTCAAGAATACCCTGTGGCTAGCCACAACAGCCGCGATAGTCAGCCCGTTGTTGTTTTCCATGCTGGCCTACATCATCGTGCGGACGAAGTGGATTGCCCGTGGAGCGCTTGACGGCCTGATTTGGATCTCGGCGGTCATCCCCGGCATGCTTGCAGGACTCGGTCTGCTGTGGATGTTCGTGGGGACGCCTTTCCTCCGCCCTCTCTACGGGACGCTGATCCCCCTGATCATCGTCGTGATCATCCAGGGCAACACCACCGGTGTGCAGATCTCAAAGGCCTTCTATCTCCAGATGGGGGCGGACCTGGAAGAACAAGCCAGAGTATCCGGGGCGGGATGGTGGACTACGTATTTTAAGATCTGGCTCCGTCTGATGATGCCCACCCTGGTACTACTGGCGGTGATGAACTTCATGTATGCCGCGACGACGACGAGCAGCATCATCCTGCTGGCGCCACGCGGCACAAGGACGCTGTCCATCCTGGCGTTGGAGTTTGCGGCACCTGGAGTCGGCATGCGTGAAGCGGCGGGAATCGTGAGCTTGATTACCCTGTTCATGGCCGTTGGTATGGCGGTGACGGCGAGGGCCTTCGGACTGCGGTTGGGCATCCGTGAAAGGAGATACTGAGATTCCCTTGATGAGGCCTTGGGAGCACGAAGGCAGAGGAGTCACAAAGGGGCCTGTGATCGTCGGTTGACGTTCATCAATGGAAACCGATGGTACGATTTGATTCGGCCGGTTCCCGCATTTTTTAATTAGCCTTCCTTCATATTTTTCATGCGCAAAAAAACTTCCTTAAAGCCATTCGACCAATGGGGCCTCGTGAGCCGGATCAAATCATGATCTTGACATTGGGTTCCACCTCAATAGTATAGTGTCTCGGGGTTAATGAGCTTTAACACGGAGAGCAGCTTATGCTTACCAGGGAAGAAAACGAGTTACTGACCCATGTGGGTCCCGGGACGGCGTGCGGAAATCTGTTCCGGCGCTATTGGCATCCGGTGGCGGCGGCCAGCGAGCTGACGGAGGATAGACCCAAGAAGCGGGTGAAGATCTTGGGAGAGGAACTGATCCTGTACAGAGACGGCAAGGGGGGCTTTGGATTGGTAGCGGAACACTGCTCGCACAGGGGGACGTCCTTGTATTACGGCTTCGTGGAGGATGGCTGTATCCGGTGCGCGTACCACGGGTGGATGTACGACAAGGAGGGGA
The DNA here is from genome assembly GCA_965218425.1 of uncultured Binatia bacterium (SeqCode). Lineage (GTDB taxonomy): Bacteria > Desulfobacterota > Binatia > UBA9968 > CAXXLF01 > CBDCDW01. Next base: position 4,274,400 of record OZ244621.1, on the reverse strand, counting down.
GGTGTATCGAGCAGCCCTTCGAGCCGAATCCCCGCTTCAAACAGAGCATCCGTCACACGGCGTATCCCGTGGAAAAACTGGCCGGCTTATTGTTCGCGTACCTGGGGCCCCCGGATAAAAAACCCCTGCTCCCTCGTTGGGACATTCTCGTGTGGGGCCATGGCGTGCGAAAACTGCAGATCCGCCCCCTGCTCAACTGCAATTGGCTTCAGGCGGAGGAAAATACCGCAGATTTTGTCCATACCGTTTTCCTGCACGGTCACATGATCAAGCGGCAGGGGGTGTCGGAGGACGTGAGTTTTTACACGCGTCCGTTTTCGCGCTACGGTTTCCAACCCTGTCCCGGGGGAATTATCAAAACCTGGGAGTTCGAAGGAGAAAAGGCCGGCCGGGGATGGGGTAACTTTGCCCTTTTCCCCAACATGCTGCGCCAAACGGACACCCTGAGCACGCTCCATTGGCGGGTTCCCATCGACGATTACAGCACGACGATCTTTCACGTGGGATTTAAAGCGTCTCCCGACGGGAGCCGGGTGGAACAGCCGGACGAGCCGTCGGTGGATTACGAGAAGTCCTGGATGGACGAGAAAGGCGACTATCACCTGCGCAACTTTTCCTCCCAGGACGGGATGGCTTGGGAAACCCAGGGACGTCTTTACGATCGGTCCGGAGAACACCTTGGCGCGTCGGACCGGGGGATTCTCATGTTTCGCGAGATGCTTCGAGATCAAATTCGGATCGTAGAAAAGGGCGGCGACCCCATGGCTCTGGTTTGGGATGCCAAGGACAACGTCTCCATCGACCTGGAAGCATGGACGCCGCCTCGAGAGACCCGGACCGGCGCCACGGCCAACGCGTATGAGGGCCCGCGGCGGTCACTGGATGAGGTAATTGACCACCGGCATGAAGAATTTGAAGTGCCCGTCGGTTCCGCAAGACCCGGTCCTCGATGACCAAATAAAAGGAGCAGGGGGAAAGGGGTCGGAGGTCTTTGATTTAGATTAAATCCCGGCTGTGAATACCGCATCTAAAGGCACTCGGACCACAAGAGGTGGAGTTGAAGGGGTCATGGGATGATCGATCATGGACAATTTGCCGTGCCTGCGACGACGCGGTCGCGCCTGATGCTGGAGGTGGCCTCGGAATTGGTGGGTGAGAAGGATTGGGTGCAGCGGCAGGCCACGGTGAGCCTGCGGTCCCAGGGAACCGCCGGCTGGCCGTTGACTCTCTTCGCCAGCGATGACCCGACGGTGATAGACGAAGTCGTGTCGGGAAAGGTCCAGATCGCAATCATGAACCCGGTGGATCCCCTGACAATGGCCTATCGTGGCACGGGACCGTTTAACAAGCCGTTACCCCTCAGAATCGTCACGGTGATCCCCTCGGAGGATCAGATCGGTTTCGCGGTCTCCGAGCGCACGGGTGTCACGTCCCTTGAAGAGATCCGCGAGAGGCGGGTGCCGCTTCGCGTGTCGCTTAGAAAACAGCAAGGCCATTCCACCCACTTCTTTATCAAGCACACGTTGAATGCCGCGGGTTTCTCGCTGGAGAATATTAAATCTTGGGGTGGCGAGATCCGCTACGACGCCTCCATTCCCCAGGCCTCTGAGCGCCTCGGCGCCATAGAGCGAGGGGAAGTCGACGCCGTCTTTGACGAGGCGATCAACCGCTGGGCCTACAAGGCGCTTGATCATGGAATACGGCCGTTGTCGCTTGGTGGGCCGCTCCTGGCCAAGTTGGAAAAGGTAGGCTTTCGGCGCGGGGTCATCCCCAAGGCCGACTACCCGAAATTGCCGGCCGACGTCGTGAGCCTGGACTTCAGCGGATGGGCCGTTTTCACCCATGCGGACTCGCCCGACGATCTCATCAGGGCTTTCTGCCGGGCACTGGTGGCCCGCAGGGATCGGATCCCCTGGCAAGGCGAAGGCCCGCTTCCCCTTGAACGCATGTGCCGCAACACGCCCGATACGCCGTTGGTTATTCCGCTTCATCCTGCCGCCGAACGCTTTTGGCGCGACCGCGGCTATCTGGCCTGAGTGTCACCCGGGTCAGAGGTGCGAATTGGCCATGTCATAGTGATCGAGCAGTTGTCATCAGGGTCGAAATTGAGGTAATTCCCCCATGGAGGGTTGGTAAGATGGCTAAAACAATGCGTCGAATGCCTGAAAAGGTCGCCACGGAATCAGAATATGATGTAACCGAGCATGACCACCAGCTGAGAAGCACGAAGGGCCCTCGCTATGAAGCGGCAGAATTGGGGTTTCGCCACTACTGGTATCCTGCTCTCCTATCCAGGCAGCTAGGGAAGAAACCTAAATCTCAAATGCTGCTTGGCGAGAAACTGGTATTTGTGCGAGTCAACAAACGGCCCTATGCGCTCTTTGATCGATGTGCGCACCGGGGCATGCCATTATCCGAAGGCAAGTGCTGGTCAGAAGGCACGTTAACCTGTCCCTATCATGGGTGGACGTACAACTTGCGCGACGGGGAGCTGATTGCGGCTCTAACGGACGGGCCTGAGTCGACAGTTGTGGGCAAGAAAGGAAAGGGGGTTCGCAGCTACCCGGTGGAGGAGCGAAATCGAGTCATCTACGTGTACATGGGAGACGGCAACCCGCCGGCACTCGAGGAAGACATTCCGGAAGAAGTGTTGAAACCGGAATACGTTTTTGAGTCCGTCACCTCCGTCTGGAAGAGTGATTGGCGAGCTGCGGTTGAAAACGGGTACGACGCGTCCCACGCCACGTACGTCCACAGGTATAGTTTTCGGTGGCAATCTCAGTTTAACCTGCCGCCGGCCTGGGCAGGGAAGGTAGATAGTGAGGTACAAGGTAAATATCTGATTCAGCGGCGACGGGGTCCTATAGGGTTTGAGGCAAATTATCCGGGCTTCGGCCTCTGGCCGCGTCACAGCTGGTTGCGAAAAGCCCTGGCTAGAGCTCGTAAAAAATTCGACCCTAAGGGCAAACCTATGATTCAAGCCTTCCGCCTTCCATGCGTTATCGTGAACCACTATACCTACTATACCCATATCCGGTGGTCCGTCCCCATCGATGCAAAACACACTCGCAACTTTCAGATGTTGGCCGGACGGTTTCATGGGCTAAAAGGGCTGGCGTTTCGGCTCCAATATTGGCTTTGGCATCGCTGGGTGTTCCACAAATGGTTCAACGAGGGACAAGACAAGTGGATTGTGGAACACTTGGACTATTCGGCGCCGGAGCAGCTATTTAGGCCTGACAGCTCCATCGTTGGTCTACGTAAATATTTCGAGAAAAATGCGCGGATAAGCGATCCAAGCGACGGAATGAAAACGGAATAATAAAAAACAAGGACAGGATAGCGTCCGGAAATTAGTCCGCGGTAGAAACAGGTCGCCCCGAGAGCAGAGCGGCTGCGACTTTACGGCCCGTGTGGCGGAGCAACTCTCTGTCGGCCTCGGGGGTATCCGCCGGCGGCATCCGAAGCACGGTGTTTCTGCAATAGGTCGAGATCGCCTTTCCATTATGTGAGGCCGCTCGCTTGGGGTCTTCGCCTCTCTGCAACGCGCGGATTCCTTCTCTGAGCAATTTCCGGACGAGGGTAACACCCCGGTCCGTGGCACCCAGGTGTTCCAGTGCGTGGACGGCGATGGGGCGCTGGCTCTCTTGCGCCTCGAAGTCCCCCGGCTGGCGCTGGCGTTCTTCATAGGTTCGATTAATGGACTGCGAGCTTCTCAGCGGGTGCGACACAGACCGCTGCTCTGTGTTTTCCAAAGCATATCGGAACTGGTACCCGACGGTGTGGGTGTCATCAACGGGAACCGTCCAGGCCGTCATGTACAGCGGCCCGAATTCCAGCTCTCCTGTGGGCCGAAAGCGGCTGGGGGCAAACTGGTCGACGTTGGGCATGATGTAGTCCCCCAGGCGTACCCAAACTAAATCACCCACCCGCCGGGTGTGGATACTAATCACCCCGAGGGGGCTTTCCTGCCACTCTATCACCCTTGACTGAAAGTCCTCCCGAATGGCCGTGAGATCAGCCTCAAAGTTTTTGAGCCCGACTTGGAAGTAATCCTCTAAAGGCCCGCCGGTAATGCTCGGACGGTGACGATCTAGCTTTACGCGGGCCTCCTCCGGGTCGTGGAGAAAAACGAAGTGCACCTGGTCAGCGTTATTCTCGGCCAACTGAAGCCAGTTGCAGTCATAGATGTATTTCTCTTCGGTTTCTCCGCCGGGCACCATCCGGTAGCCCGGTAGTTGGAATGAATCGTAGATGGGAAATTCGGGACGATGCTCCGGCGGTCCCATGTAGGCGAAGATCAGCCCCTTGTACTCGATTGTGGGATAGGCCCCATGGAAAAAACGGTCCTTGAATGTGCTCTCGGGAGGTTCCCCCGGCGTCTCCAACACCCGGCCATCCACGTCCATAAGCCAACCATGATAGCAGCAACGAATTCCGCACCCCGCCACCATCCCATACTCCAGTGACGTGCCGCGGTGGGGGCAGTGGAGTTCAAGAAGTCCGATTTTACCGCGACCGTCGCGGAACAGTACGAGGTCCTCACCCATCACCCGAATGCGCTTGGGCAGGTCTTTTAGTCCCGAGGTCAGCCCCACCGGGTGCCAGAAGCGGCGCAGATACTCTCCGCAGGGTGTTCCGGGCCCCACTTCGGTCAGCTCCCGGTCATGCTCAGGGATCTCTCTATGGTAATAGCCGCTGAAGGGCTCTTTGATCAGGTGCGCCATGGTCTTATCCTTCGGTTCGCTTTCATATGGTTCGAGCCGTCGGCCTAGTACAATACTTCATGCCCTATTCAAGTCAGGTGGCCCGCCTCTTTATAATAGCGCTGGGCACCAGGATGGAGTGGAATCTTCGTCTCCCATTGATCCGTGATCGGCTCAGTCAGTGTCGACGAGTAGGTAATAAAAGGTAAGGGCAGTTGTCGGTTATAGGTATAGCTCACGCTGATGGAGGCTTCCTCAATGCGCTTTCTGTTTCGGTCGATGCTCTTGGCAATGGTATAGATAATGCCGTCGTCTACTTCTGCGCGGGTGATCAGGAGGTTATCCGATAGATCGATGGTCAGTAACGGCTCCTGGATACCCGGCAGGAACCCTGCGGGAATGGTGTTGCGCGAATAACCCTCTTTCGCTAAGCCTGCCGTCACGTGCTCGTCCAGCCCTACGAATCGAAACCCTTTGGCAGCCACGGTTTGCCAGACCCCTTCTGTGGAGGCATGGCCGATGACCAGATCCACGTCCCGGTTCTTGATCTCTTCATCGAGTGCCGTCGAGCCTACACCCACGCGCCACCATCGGCCTCCCCAGGTTTCGATGTCCGCCAGCGAGCAGCCGTACTGCTGCAAGATCGCATTCTCATGCTCGTAGAACTCATCCGTGCGGAGGCACAATCTGACCGCGCGCTTCTCCCGGCCGATCTGTGCAAGGTCCTTGACGGGGCACCAGGGAGCCAGAGCAAACAACTGCCGATCGATTCTGGGAAACCGCGCAACGGAACGGAGATTAGTCAACGGTTTTCCTTCCCAGGATCGCATTCCTTCGTGCGCCCACTTTGCCCGAACCGCCGGGAACACCCACCCCAGGTCCAGTTCTCCGCCGCACACCCAATCCAGGCGGTTGAGGGCGGGAGCGATGATGGCAACGGGAGCGGCACCTTGGACGGCGCGTGCAAAAACCTGCGTCATCCTGTACGAACCAGCCCATCCGACTCCGATCTTGACGCCCTGGAAGACGACATTGGATGATAACTGGGCAGTCAAAAGTGGCACCCTCCTCAGCTAATGAACGGCAACTCAGTCAATAATGCCAATCCCATAACACTACCCCTCAGGCCCGTCAAGTAGCGTATTAAAAAATGTGATTTGACTGCCCGGGGGAAATCGAGTAAACACACACCACGGCACACGCCTGATATCATTGAATCCTGCGGTCCGAAGCTTCTGACCCAAGTGCGGTTATCCCACTTACCTGGCGATGGAGGCAGCCAGCCTGTTAAAAACATATCGAATCAGATCACAGTGAAAGTGAAAGAAAGGAGTGTTTATGAAGGAGTTCATTAACCACAGTAGCTGGATGTTTTTCACGGCAATATTATTAGGTTTGTTTCTGGTCATCGGTTCGCCGGCCCAAACTCTGGGGCAAAGCGGGAATTGGCAAAAAGATTGGGAGATGACCATCCAGGCAGCCAAGAAAGAAGGGAAGCTTGTTTACCACTCCGGCAATTCCGCTGAAGCTTATTTTGGTGAGTTTCGGAAGAAATTTCCGGAAATAAAGGCCGTTCGAATGTTGACCCGCGGGGGTAGCGCAGCCCATCAACGATTAATGGCCGAACGAAGGGCTAGGGTTTACATCGCGGACCTGGTGCATCTAGGAGCGGGGTCGGGTGGCAGGTTGGCCAGAGCAGGCGCCCTTGACCCTCTAGAACCCTATATGGTGCTCCCTGAAGTTTTGGATAAGTCGAAATGGTTTGAAGGGAGACACTACTTTGCCGACAAGCAGGGGAAATATCTTTTCAAGTATGCCTCAAACCCCGGCGTGGACGTATCATACAATACGAAACTGGTGAACCCGGATCAGATAAAGTCTTATTGGGATATCCTCGATCCAAAGTGGAAGGGAAAGATTGTCACTTACTCTCCCCGCGCCCGCGGCTCACGCCTGTTGAGCTACTTTTATTATAATCCGGAGCTGGGACCTCGTTACTTGAAACGGCTCTTCACTGAAATGGAGATTGCCGCAAGCCGCGACCGTCGCCAGATCACCGATTGGTTGGCTAGGGGAAAATACGCCATTGCGCTTCGGACTGCCGTGCATTCGTCGACATTGAATGTGGCAAAGGCCCAAGGACTGCCGGTGAATTGGTTTCGTCCCGGGCACTTTAAAGAGGCTGTGGCCATCAGTGGCGGGCCGGCTCATATTGCAGTGGTTAACAGGGCTCCTCATTCCAATGCGGTGAAGCTCTTTGTTAACTGGTTCCTGTCGCGGGAGGGCCAGCTAGCAGTACAAAACATTTCTTCTAAACAAGCGGAAGGTGCTGACTCGCGTAGAATAGATATTCCCAAAGACATGGTTCCTTCGGATTTTCGCCGATCGAAGAATGCTAAGTTTTTCGACATGGATGCACCCGAACACAGAAATGATCGTCCGGTTTTAAAGCTTATCAATAAAGTGTGGAAGAGGTGATAGGCTGACCTTTTAAGGAAACAATACCATTGGACTCCGGTGTCATTTACTTCCCTCCTGTCCAACCTGGGTGAGAGTAAAAACAGCAAGGGGGCATGAGTATGAGCGAGCGCGAAACAACTCGCACTAAAACCCGAGAGCCCGAACCCAAGGAAACAGATTACGACCAAATGGTTCGTGCCAAAGAAGTACGAAACAGGCGGTTGGCCGAAGGGAAAGTCATTGTCAAGGGTAAGGAGCTGCCGTGGGAGCTTAACCGCCAGGGCCGGCTCAAGTACTTTCTAACTGAGCGATCGGAAGGTATGGCGGCCCCCGGCTGGCTTGTCTTCCAACAGGAGATTCATAAGCACTCGGGAATGCACCGGCACCAAGGCGGAACTTTTATCTTTGTCTTGGGCGGCAGGGGGTATAGCATGGTGAACGGTGTGCGCCATGATTGGGGGGCTGGCGATCTGACTATCTTGCCCATGGTACCGGGAGGCGTTGCCCATCAACACTTCAATCTCGATCCCGGCGTTCCTGCCCTGTGGATGAGGGTGGGTTATACACCGCACAAGAACTTCGCTATCGCCAATTGGATCGAGCAGATCGAAGTTAACCCGGAGTGGGCGGATAAGAAAGGATTACAGGATCGAAGGGTGGCTCCGATGGTAAACCATGCGCGTACGACGGATAGAGACGACTCTCCACGGGGGAACACCCTTTTCGACGCCCTGTTTAGAATCCGCGATGAGCAACGGGAGCAAATGAAGCACGCTCGAATGGTCGTTCAGGGGAAGTCGTTACCATTGGAGTCCAATCCCATGGGTTTGTTCCGCTGGTATGTTCATCCTCATATAAAAGATGTAGCCTGTCGGGCCCAGATGATGTACGTGCAGGAGATACCGGGTGGAAGTCGTTCCGGCAAACAGCTTCATCAAGGTGGCAGGTTTCACTACGTCCTGGAGGGGAAAGGCAGCACCGTGATAGACGGGGTCCGCCATGATTGGGAGGAGAATGAGATTGTTCTGCTCCCTCTTAGTTCCCATGGCGTTGTCCATCAGCATTTCAATTCAGACCCAAGTAAACCCGCGAGGTTGCTGGTGTCCGAACCCAACTTGGTCCACGTTTGGGGAGTGGACCTGGGTTCGGGGTTGGAGATGCTGGAACCGGCCCCGGAGTACCAAGGGTAGAGGTTAGTTCCAAAAGAAAAGTTGCTGAAGATAAAGAGGAAAGTCAAAGATAAAGCGTGACGTAATCTCCGGAAAAAGGCGGATGTGCCATGTTAGATAGAGACAGCAACGATCTTTTATGCCGGGTCGGCCCAGGGACACCGATGGGGGAATTGCTTCGTCGGTACTGGATGCCCATCGGCCCTAAGGCCGAAATTGATGAAATGGGGAAAAAGCCCGTGAGGCTCCTGGGGGAGGATTTGTTGGTTTTCAAAGACGGCCAAGGCAAATACGGTTTGCTGGCCGAGGAGTGTTCCCATCGTGGGGCGTCGCTTTGCTACGGAAAGATTGAACAGGATGGTATTCGGTGTCCGTATCATGGTTGGAAATATGACGTCAAGGGGAATTGTTTGGATCAACCTGCTGAGTCTCCTGGGGATACCTCCAAAGACTCAATTCGACACCGCGCCTATCCTGTACAGGGCCTGGGGGGACTCTTGTTTGGCTATTTCGGTCCATTGCCTGCGCCTTTACTGCCCAGGTACGATGCGCTGGTAAAAGAGGGTTGTGTCCGGCAAATAGAGGTTCGTCCGGTACACGAATGTAACTGGCTCCAGCCCATGGAAAATAGCGTTGATCCAGCGCACTTTTACTGGCTTCATGCGTACACGGGCGGTCAACTGGCCAACGAGCGGGAGAATTTGGAAGATGAGCGATTTGAAGTCGAGGTATTCGAGTATGGCCTTTATAAGTATCATCATCGTCCGAAGACCATAGAGGTTCATCCGCTAGTGTTTCCCCATATACGCAGGGGTCCACAAAATGCAATTCATTTCTATATTCCCATGGATGACACTCACACTGGGATCATGTCCGTGAAATATCGACGGGCTCAGGACGGTCAGACTGCCGAACAAGAAGAGATTCCTTACAAATACTTGCCGCCTATCAAGGAGATCTACAATGACAACGGGTTATTTAGGCAAAAATATCACATGAAGACCATTCCGGATCAGGATGGTATGGCCTGGGAGACTCAAGGTCGGATGGCTGACAGGACCAAGGAGCATTTGGTTTCTAGCGATAAAGGCTTGGTGATGTATCGTCAGATGCTTCGCCTTCAGATTGAGGCCATCAAGAAAGGCCAGGACCCTATGGGGGTCGTTAGAGATCCTGAAAAAAACCACATCATTGAATTCAAAGTAGGAGAAACTGATCGAGACACGGGCCAAGAGATAAGACGCGCGAGGGATGTGTAATTTTACCGACGGATCGGGCTCAGATCATTGCAGCATGATGAGTGATAAAGCCAGTCGCTCTTTTCGATTTTATCGCCAGGATATGCTGGCTTTTTGTCGTTAATCGGAGATAATTTTCAACTCCAGTGAGCCAATCCAGTTGATAAAGGAGGGCATACAGGATGCTTGAAAGAAATCGTGCAGGAAAGGTAGCACGACCGGAGAGGCGGGTAATGCCCATGGACTTGTCAGCATTATTACCGTGACCCTGGGGAGAAGTATATCTTTTCCTTCTCGGGCAGCACCGACTTCACGCCTGTGGCCATGAGATTCAACACAAACCAATTGCCCATTGAGAGGGAAATCAGCCGTCGGCCATCAGTTTGCAGCTAGTTAGGACTGAATACTGAGCGGGAGGATCGAGGATGGAGGATAGCTGGGAGCAGGGATCAAGCAAATAGCGATGATCCTAAGGAACAGAGGCGGAGTGAGGGATCGGGACACTGGGAATTGACAAGCCAGAACTAACCCGCATAAGATAAAGCCCATACTTGGGCCAGTCATGGGACAGAGGTGACCCAGCAGGGATCAGGCACCGGGACAAGGCATCACGCGGCCCGAACCTTCTGGCGTGAACGCGCTTCACTCACCTGTTCTGTCGATGGAGTTGGATACGCGTGTAAAGCATAGCGGACTACGTGTCAGTAAGAGGAGGGACTATTAATGAAGATGTTCTTTGACCGATTTGGCTCGATGTTATTCACAGCATTATTAAGTTTATTCCTGGCTGTCACCTCGCCTGTCCAAGCCCAGGGGCAAAACGGGGATTGGGAAAAAGAATGGAAGATGACGATCCAGGCGGCCAATAAGGAGGGGAGGCTTGTTTACCACGCTGGGGATTCCGCTGAACCTTATTTCAACGAATTCGGGAAAAAGTTTCCAGAGATCAAGGTCGTTCGAATGTTGACCCGCAGAGGAAGCGCCGCACTCGCACGTGTCATGGCCGAAAGGAGAGCGAGGGTTTATGTGGCGGACATCGTGCATCTAGGGGCTGGGTCGGGCGGCAGGTTGGCCAAAGCAGGGGCATTTGATCCTCTTGGACCTTATATGGTTCTCCCCGAGGTTCTTGATAAATCAAAATGGTTTGAAGGGAAACATTACTACGCTGACGAGGAAAAAAAGTACCTTTTCAAGTATGCCTCATACCCCGGTGTTGACGTGTCTTACAACACAAACCTTGTGAATCCGAAAAAGATGAAGTCTTACTGGGATATCCTCGATCAGAAATGGAAAGGCAAGATCATCACTTATGATCCGGGCGCCCGGGGCTCACGCCTCTTGACCTACTTTCATAACAACCCCGAGATGGGACTGCGATACCTCACACGGCTATTTACCGAGATGGACATTGCTGGGAGCCGTGACCATCGGCAGATCGCCGACTGGCTGGCAAGGGGCAAATACGCCATAGCGCTTCGCACCAATCCACAAACGACGACTTTGGATACGGCAAAGGCCCAGGGACTGCCGGTGGATTGGTTTGTTCCCGGGCATTTTAAAGAGGCTGTGCCCATCAGTGGCGGTTCGTCTCACATTGCCGTGCTTAACCGGGCCCCACATCCCAATGCAGTGAAGCTCTTTGTTAACTGGTTCCTGTCCCGGGAAGGGCAGCTGGCGGTACAAAAGATATCCTCCAAACAACCGGAGGGCGTTGACTCGCGTAGAATAGATATTTCCAAAGACATGATTCCTCCGGAGTTTCGCCGTTCGGGGAAGGACAGATTTTTTGACATGGACTTACCCAAAAATAGAGATGATCGGCCTACTTTAAAGTTTATTAACAGTGTGTGGAAGAGTAAGTAGAGTACTCTTTTAATGGAAAGAAGCCATGCCCGATGAATGACCGGGACATAAACGCCAATAAAACCGCCTACGAACAGTGGGTCGGATCCCAGGGCGTGCCGGTGCACGAAGGTTACCACATCGAGGATTTGCGGACCCTCGAACTGGGCTGGTGGGAGGAGCGCCAATGCAACGGAGCATTCCTCAAGCTTGCGGGTCAGGAGGGCATTAGCGAGGCCCGGGTGACAGAGATCCCCGTTGGAAAAACCCTCCCGCCCCAGAGGTTTCTGCTGGACGAGATCGTCTACGTGGCCGAGGGTCGCGGCCTCACCACGGTCTGGGGAGGAGAGGGGCCAAAGAAATCCTTCGAGTGGCAGAAACACAGCATGTTTCTGATCCCGCGCAATTACGCCTACCGGCACGGTAACATGCAGGGAACACATGCCGCTCGGCTGCTCCACTACAACTTTCTCCCTCTGGCCATGGCCATCACGCCGGATCCCAAGTTTTTTTTCAACAATACCCACGTGGACATGGATCTGATGTACCGCCCGCAGGGGGACTTCTACTCCGAAGCCAAGGCGGTACGCGACACCAGCGAGATGCCGGCGGGTAGGCGCTCACGCAGCATCTGGACCGGCAACTTTTTCCCCGACATGAGGAGCTGGGACAAGCTGGACACCTTCGGGCACCGCGGCGCCGGAGGCAACGTGGTGATGTTGAAGTGTCCCAACTCTGCCATGAAGGGCCACATGTCGGTATTCCCCTCCCGGACCTACAAGAAGGCCCACCGCCACGGCCCGGGGGTGGTCATCGTGATTCCCGCGGGCGAAGGTTATTCCATCATGTGGCGGGAGGACGAGGAAAAGATCGTGATCCCCTGGCATGAAGCCAGTGTCATGGTGCCTCCCGATCACTGGTTCCACCAGCACTTCAATGTCGGCGGCACGCCGGCCCGCTACCTGGCCTTTCATTCTCCGGAGGGAATCAACACCTACAGTGAAAAAGTGGAAGACCTGGAAAGGGACCAGATCGAATACACCGACGAAGACCCCGTGATCCGGGAAAGGTTCGAGCAGGAGCTGGCCAAGCGGGGCTTCAAGTCCGTGATGCCCGAGGAGGCCTACAAGGACAGAAACTACGAGTGGTCCTATTCCTAGGTGGGGAGGCTATCCTGATCGAACGTGGGGGCAGGCCGTTCCACGAGGAGCGAAGTGTCATCTGTACTGAGTAATGAATGCTGGACGAATGACTAGGGGACTACGAATAATTAGCCCTTATTCCATTGACACTGCAATGTCGGTGAAATATTATCAACCGGGTCGGAAGACCGCGCCCTTGAACAAGCCGCGTAATACAGCCGACTACAAGTACACCAAAGGAGGAAACTATGGCGTCCAAATATATGATCCCACGTATGCCCGAAGTTCACGAGCCGACATCGGCGAAAGAGTTATTGCCGGCGCTGAAGTCGGTCGTCACGCGAAAGTCCCAGCGGGGCCTTTATGAGGGGCTCGGTCTCAAGCCGGGCCAAAGGGTATTTATGATCTCGGACAGCACCATCAATCCGATTTTGCCGGAGGCATTCGAACAAGCCATCCGAGATTGCGGCGGCCACTGCGACACGGTCAACCTCGAAGGCTATCCGGTCATGGACGATCCCCTAGAGCTGGTCGATGGGCCAAACACCACGAACTGGTACCCCGATTGGGTCTGGGAGGGTGCGAAACAATCAGACATTATACTTTGCCTGGCCTTCTTCAAGTTCCCGCACACTCCCGCGCTTCCCTTCGGGCGCGAGGCGAAGGAGGCGGGTACGGCCATCAAGGCGCGGGGCGTGCAATGGGAGCTTCCTCCGGACATGCTGCTCAACTTCTCGCTCACCTACCCGCTCGACGTCTGGGATGCCATCGATGACAAGACGTTTGACCTGATTCGGGGTGCGCGCCGGATCGAGATTACCGAAGAGGACGGCACCAACCTCACCTTTGACCTGACTGCCGAGGACTGGGCCAAGCTGGAGATGGAAGACAAGGAAAAGAGCGGCGGACGGCCTTACACCCCCGGCCATCTGTTTGTTCCATTCCCGATGGGATTGAAACTCGAGGGCGAGATCGCGCTGCGGAGCCTTACTTTTGGAGGCCCCTTGCCTTTGACTCGCCTCACGGTCGAGGGGCGCAGGGTGACCAAGATCGAAGGAGGAGGCACATTCGCCGATACGCTCCGGCGTTCCTTCGAGGAGTTTAAGGACAAGACCTATCCGGGTCTGCCCGGCCCGGGATCCAATTGGATCAGCACGTTCGCCATGTGCACCAACCCAAAGTTCCGGCGCTCGCCGTCATACGAGAGCACCCGAGGTTCTGCTCGAGTCCACTCGTGGTGCTTGGGGCACCGGCGCTCCGGATTCCTGCACGCCAGCATAGGAGCAGGACTATCCGCTCCAAACCACAAGGTCATCCGCCACTTCGACATGATGTTCCCCACAGTCGTCGCCGATGGCCGTGTAGTGATCGAAAACGGCCATCTGATGGCGCTCGACGACCCCAAGGTGCGCGGCATCGCCGAGCGGCATGGAGATCCGGACGAAATTCTGCGAGAGGACTGGGTACCGGATCGTAACGCGGCCATATAGTTCCTGTACCTGATAGCGAGTGTAAGTGATAAAGAAAGAGAGGTTTGCCGAAAGGCGAACCTCTCTTTCTTTATTAGGGCTCGGAAACGATATGTGAATGGGGCCAGGTCCATGGTTTCATGTTTTCGACCTATTAAATCATCAAAGGGTAAGTAGCTATCGGCCCATTAGAATCGCGGACACCATACTTTGCTCTGGAATTTCACCGCCCGCCCTCGCCTCCCCATCCCAATGCATAAGGCCAGAAACATCTTGCACACTCTGGGTGGTTGAGCTGGGATGCAGATCCGGGATTTCTCTTACCGCATCTGGGGCTTTTCCACACTCGCTGACTATGCCATACGCTGGGAGACTAGGGTTAGTAATAAGGCAAAGCACAAGGCTCGGGTGCTCAGTTTGTGGGCCAAGCATGGGGTTGGAAGCAACTGAAGAGGCCTTTGGAGTGAAAAGGCGGACCCTGTATTACTGGAGAGGGCAGCTGATGAAAGGGGGCGGGAAGCTGGAGGCATTAAACGAGGAGAGCAAGGCTCCCCATAGGCGTAGGAGTCGTAGTTGGCCTCAGTTGGTGCTTGGACAGATTGGCCGCATAAGGACGGAGCACCCCAATCTAAGCAAAGAGAAGATCTATTTATCGCTCAAGCCGTGGTGTGAGAGGCAGGATCTGAGGTGTCCAAAGCCCAGGAGCATTGGTCGGATCATAGCTGGGACTGTGGACAAGATGAGAACGGTTCCCATGAGGATACGGCCAAATGGCCACAGGGTAGCAAACAAGCCGAAGCGGGCAAGAGACCCCAAGGGTTTTAGGGCTAACTGTCCTGGTGAGTGCGGGGCCTTCGATAGGGTGGAGTTGTTCCTTGATGGGCTAATGAAGTATGGGATCACCTTCACTGATGTCTACTCCCGGTTCTGTTTTGCCTGGGCGAGCCACAGCCATGGTTGTGAGGCGGCCAGGGAAGTCTACAGGGTAGTCAGCGAGGTGTTTCCCTATCCGCTTCAATATGTGCTTACAGACAATGGCTCTGAGTTCATGAAGCACTTCGATGGGGAACTGAGGAGGCTGGACAAGATTCACTGGCATACTTAATCCCAAGAGCCCAAAAATGAATGTCCATGTGGAGAGGTTTAACCGTACCCTTCAAGAAGAGTTTCTCGATTATCATGAGGATCTGCTCGTGGAGCCGGCAGCCTTTAACCGCGAGTTGATCCCGTGGCTGTTGTGGTATAACGGCGAGCGGCCTCACTGGGGACTCAACCTTAAGTGGCCGGTGCAGTTTTTAATGGAGCAAAGACCCCAAGAGTGCAATATGTGGTGGCCCAATACACCCAATTGACAACGTCACCCATCGAACATAAGATACCCGCCGATAAAGGGATAGGGGTATTCAACGGTAAATAGGCGACCCGGCAGAGATCAGACACCGGGACAAGACAACAGACTGGCGGTGCCTTTATAATTGCTGCGAAGAAATGTATGTCTTAGGCCTATTCCGTACCGTAGGCCGCTTTACGAATTAATGACAATCAATTTTAAAGCAAGAAAGGACTTTTCTATGGCCCATTTACACAAACAAATTAAGAGGTTCGTATTATTCGCTGTTGCAGGGATCCTATTCTTAGGTTTCTCCCAAAACGGTTGGGGCTCTTGGCAGGGCGAGTGGGAGAAGGTCATAAACGCCGCCAAAAAAGAAGGCAAGGTTGTGGTTTCTATTCCCGCTAGTGCTGAATTGAGAACGAAAATGGAGGCAGCCTTCGAAAAGCGGTTTGCGGGGATCGATCTGGAACTCTTCCCGAGCAGGGCTTCGAGACAACTGAGAAGGATTCGTGACGAGTTAAAGGCCGGTGAGGTAGCCCAGGTTTGACGGACACCTAAAAAGGGGACAAGATCCCCGCAGGAGGTGTTCGATGGGCAAGCGAAGGCGTTTCACCCAAGAGTTTAAGTTGGAAGCTGTTCGACTGCTGGAGGCGGGCGCTCGGCCAGCAGCGGAGATTGCACGGGAACTGGGAGTACCTCGCAATCGACTGTACAAGTGGCAGGAGCAAGTGACGAGGAAAGGGGCGGCTGCGTTTCCCGGCACAGGTCGAGGTAGAGACAACGATGAGGTAGCACGGTTAAGGCGAGAGCTGGAGCGGGTAACGGAACAACGAGATATATTAAAAAAGGCCGCAGCGTACTTTGCCAAGGAGCTCAAGTAAAGTACGCGTTTATACGAGCTCACAGGACAGAGTTTAGGGTAGTGAGGATGTGCGAGGTATTAGAGGTCAGTCGTAGTGGGTACTACGACTGGAGCGGTCGAGGGGAGTCTCGGCGTAGAGCACAGGATAAGGTTGTGATCAAAGAGATCCGCAAGGTGCACGAGAGCTACAAGGAAGCGTACGGGGCAGTCAAGACATGGCTGACGCTGAAGGAGGCGGGGGTGACATGTGGGAAGCATGGGGTGGCGAGGCTGAGGAGTTTAGTGGGGATAGAGACGCGTCGGGTGCAAAGGTTTCGATTGGCCTACAGGGCTCGTCACAGTGCGCCACCGGCACCGAACTTGTTGCGTCAACGCTTCGAAGCGTCAGGCCCCGAGCAGGTATGGATGGCCGATATTACCTTCATTGGTACCCGATCTGGGTGGTTATACCTGGCGGTAGTGGTGGACCTTTACTCTCGGCTGGTGGTGGGATGGTCAATGAAGCAACGTCCCACACAGGAGTTGGTCAGTGAAGCTTTACTGATGGCTATCGAACAGCGCCAGCCTATGGCGGGGCTGATTCACCATAGCGACCAAGGAATCCAATACGCTAGCAATCACTACGTTGAGTTGCTCAAACGCCATGGGGTGGTGCGCAGCATGAGCCGCAAAGGGAATTGCTACGACAATGCAGTGGTCGAGAGTTTGTTCAGCTCACTAAAGAATGAACTTGTACACCATCAGGATTATAAGACGAGGCAGGACGCTAGGTCGGATATCTTCGACTACATTGAACTGTTTTATAACCGAAGAAGAAAGCATGAGTCGTTGGGATACCACACCCCAATGGCATATGACTCGATCAAACGTGTGGCTTAATTAACTGTCCGTGAAACCCGGGTCGCTTCACGGCGTGCACTATTTTGACGTCCATCTCGGGGGTTCGGGGTCCATGATCAGCGGTTTCGTTGGAGGAAAGATCGTGGATCCTTTCGAGCCGTACCTGCTTCTTCCCGAGGTTAAAGACCCCAAAAACTGGTGGGGCGGACATATGTCTATTGATAAGGAGAAGCGGTACACCTATACCTATTCCGCCTTTTTGACTGCTAACTTCTGGTACAATACTGATTCGGTCAACCCTGATGAGCTGCGTTCTTATGACGACCTCCTTAATCCAAAATTGAAGGGGAAGATGGCCTTTTACGATCCGCGGCGACCAGGCGCAGGGAGAGGGGTTTGGGAATACATGTGGAAGCACAAAGGAGAAAAATTCTTGCAGGCGTTTGTCAAACAAGACGTCCAAATCACCCGTAACCGGCGGGTCATGGCGGAGTCGCTTGCCAAGGGGAAACTAGCCTTAACCATCGGTGTTACATACTATGCATTCCAGTCTTTTATTGATGCGGGTCTGCCCGTAAAGGCCCTTCCTCTCTTTAAAGAAGGGACTTATGGCACAGCCGGGTCAGGGAATCTGGCGATTATTAAGAATCACCCCCACCCCAACGCCACCAAGGTTTTTGTCAATTGGTTGCTGAGCAAGGAGGGACAGGAAATCTGGACAAAGACCCTGAGCCAGCCCACCCGTCGGTTGGATGTGGAGACCCAATGGACATCCGAGTTCGGGTATTTAGGGGCAAAGGATACTATATCTCTAGAAAAGTGGCACAAGATCGAGGAGATTTCGGAAGAGAAGCAGGCGAAAGCGAAAACGGCACGGAAAAGCGCCCGTAGGCTCTTAAAAAAAAGAGCCAATAAATAAAGGGAATATTAGGGGAGGAACAAAATCATGTAGCATACGGGGGGCGATTAAATTGCAATAGGGCTGTGACAGTTTCCTC
Organism: uncultured Binatia bacterium (SeqCode); assembly: GCA_965218425.1. Lineage (GTDB taxonomy): Bacteria > Desulfobacterota > Binatia > UBA9968 > CAXXLF01 > CBDCDW01. Next base: position 4,256,341 of record OZ244621.1, on the reverse strand, counting down.
AGCAGAAGATCGCGGCAACCTTCTTGAAAATCAGGGTTCCATGGCATGGACAGAACTGCGACCCAAGAACACGTAAATTATCGACAAAAGATTAACGGACCCGTACTCTTAATGAGCCTGCTCCTGGTGACCTGCCCCCAGGAGTGGTACCACCCTTTAAGTTAGAGCCGGAATTATCTGGAGTCCAGCCCATGGGGATGAATTCCCAGCCTGCGCTCTGGGCAGAAAGGCCTCCGGTGCCGGAGAACGATAGCCCAGGGCGCTGTGAGGCCGCCGCTGGTTATACTCTCTTCTCCATCTTTCGATCAGCACCTGAGCTTCCCTCAGGGTTTCAAACACCTCCCGGTTGAGCAGCTCATCCCTGAGTTTTCCGTTAAAACTCTCCACGTAGCCATTCTCCCAAGGACTGCCAGGCTCGATGTAGAGTGTCCTGACACCAATGGCCTTGAGCCAGTCCCGGATAGCCTGAGCCGTAAACTCGGGGCCATTGTCGGACCGAAGGGACTGCGGCACGCCCCGTTCCACGAATAGCTCCGCTAACCGTTCCAGCACATCCCGGTGATTCATCCGTCTGGCCACATCAATCGCCAAGCACTCCCGGGTGTATTCATCCAGGATGCTCAACAGCCGAAAGGCCCGACCGTCTTCGGTTCGCTCGTGCACGAAGTCATAACTCCACACATGGTTTCGATGCGCCGGTCTCAGGCGAATGCAGGAGCCATCAGTCAACCGGAGCCTCCCTCGCTTAGGCTGACGGCTGAGGACTTTCAGCCCTTCCTGCCTCCAGAGCCTCTCCACTCGCTTGTGGTTGACCTTCCACCCCTCCCCACGCAGCATGGCCGTAATCCTCCGGTAGCCGTATCGCCCGTATTCGCTGGCCAGCTCCATCATCCGAGCCACTAGTCTTGCTTCCTCTTCCGGGATCTCTCGGACTCTTCGTTGCGTCGATCGCGGCTGTCCCAACACTTGGCAAGCCCGGCGTTCGGAGACTCGATCAGGTCCCAATCTTTCTCTGGCCCATATCACCGCTCGTCTCCTCTTCGCCGGGCCTAGAAGTTTCCCGAGGACACTTCCTTCAGGATCTGGTTGTCCAGCGATAGATCCGCCACCAGCTTCTTCAACCGCGCATTCTCCTTGTCCAAGGCCTTGAGCCTCTTGGCCTGATCCATCTTCAGGCCTCCATATTCCTTCCTCCACCGGTAGTAGGTCTGCACGGTTACCCCCACCTGCTTGCACACCTGGCCCACCGCCTTCCCTTGGGCCAAGCTCACCTCCGCCTCACGCAGCTTGAGGATAATCTGCTCGGCCGTAAATCGCTTTCTTGCCATCCTTGCCTCCTTCCTAAAATCAAAATCCCTAACATTTCACCTGGACTCGTTTTAGGGGGCAAGGTCACTGGGACTAGTCGCATTTGTAGTTCTAGTTCCCCTCTTTTTGATGATCCTAAACAGTTTTCAGATCTCAAAACCAGGCGAGTCCATGGTTTATGGTTTTCAAGGATGGGAAGAGGCGTTCGGCTCACCAGGCATACTATCTGCTATCTATAATACTTTTTCCTTGGCACTGACCCGCCAGTTCATTGCCCTAATCCTAGGTATCGTGCTCTCCTGGTTGCTTGCACGGACGGATATACCTCTTAGGGGCCCCCTTGAATTCATGTTCTGGCTTTCCTTTTTTCTCCCCGCCCTACCGGTGACTATGGGATGGATACTCTTGCTCGACCCAAAGTTCGGCTTGGTGAATGCGTGGCTGCTTAAGCTTCCCTTTATCAGCGAGCCGCCGTTTAATATTTATTCGTTTTGGGGAATTGTCTGGGTGCATCTTGCCGTTTCGACCATCGGAGTCAAGGTATTGCTCCTGGCGCCTGCCTTTAGAAATATGGATGCGGCCTTGGAGGAATCTTCCCGGGTCTCTGGTGCGAGTGCGGTAGGCACACTCATTCGTATCATTACCCCAATCATGATGCCGGCGATTCTGGTCGCTACGATTTTGGGACTTATCCGTTCCCTAGAGGCATTTGAAATCGAGCTGCTCCTGGGGGTACCGATTGATCTCCATGTTTTTTCTACAAAGATTCACGACCTGGTCATTTCGGAACCGGCGGAATATCCTCCGGCCATGGCCTTGAGTTCTACTTTTCTAGTGGTTCTGCTGCTTCTGGTGACCTTTCAACGATTTGTTCTTAAGCGCAAGGAATACACGACTGTATCTGGTCGCGGCTTCAACAATCGCCTTACTCCACTGGGCCGATGGAAGGGCCTTGTATTTGTTTTAGTACTGTTACTGGCATTGATGATAACGGCTGTCCCAACTGACCTTGCCCCCTAAAACGAGTCCAGGTGAAATGTTAGGGATTTTGATTTTAGGAAGGAGGCAAGGATGGCAAGAAAGCGATTTACGGCCGAGCAGATTATCCTCAAGCTGCGTGAGGCGGAGGTGAGCTTGGCCCAAGGGAAGGCGGTGGGCCAGGTGTGCAAGCAGGTGGGGGTAACCGTGCAGACCTACTACCGGTGGAGGAAGGAATATGGAGGCCTGAAGATGGATCAGGCCAAGAGGCTCAAGGCCTTGGACAAGGAGAATGCGCGGTTGAAGAAGCTGGTGGCGGATCTATCGCTGGACAACCAGATCCTGAAGGAAGTGTCCTCGGGAAACTTCTAGGCCCGGCGAAGAGGAGACGAGCGGTGATATGGGCCAGAGAAAGATTGGGACCTGATCGAGTCTCCGAACGCCGGGCTTGCCAAGTGTTGGGACAGCCGCGATCGACGCAACGAAGAGTCCGAGAGATCCCGGAAGAGGAAGCAAGACTAGTGGCTCGGATGATGGAGCTGGCCAGCGAATACGGGCGATACGGCTACCGGAGGATTACGGCCATGCTGCGTGGGGAGGGGTGGAAGGTCAACCACAAGCGAGTGGAGAGGCTCTGGAGGCAGGAAGGGCTGAAAGTCCTCAGCCGTCAGCCTAAGCGAGGGAGGCTCCGGTTGACTGATGGCTCCTGCATTCGCCTGAGACCGGCGCATCGAAACCATGTGTGGAGTTATGACTTCGTGCACGAGCGAACCGAAGACGGTCGGGCCTTTCGGCTGTTGAGCATCCTGGATGAATACACCCGGGAGTGCTTGGCGATTGATGTGGCCAGACGGATGAATCACCGGGATGTGCTGGAACGGTTAGCGGAGCTATTCGTGGAACGGGGCGTGCCGCAGTCCCTTCGGTCCGACAATGGCCCCGAGTTTACGGCTCAGGCTATCCGGGACTGGCTCAAGGCCATTGGTGTCAGGACACTCTACATCGAGCCTGGCAGTCCTTGGGAGAATGGCTACGTGGAGAGTTTTAACGGAAAACTCAGGGATGAGCTGCTCAACCGGGAGGTGTTTGAAACCCTGAGGGAAGCTCAGGTGCTGATCGAAAGATGGAGAAGAGAGTATAACCAGCGGCGGCCTCACAGCGCCCTGGGCTATCGTTCTCCGGCACCGGAGGCCTTTCTGCCCAGAGCGCAGGCTGGGAATTCATCCCCATGGGCTGGACTCCAGATAATTCCGGCTCTAACTTAAAGGGTGGTACCACTCCTGGGGGCAGGTCACTCCTCTGGACCTTTCTTGGCACAAAAATTTTTATCCCCATCTATGGAACGATTTATATTCTGATCATCGCCATGGTTATTAAAAGTATGCCCATAGGAACACAGGTCATTAAAAGCATCATGCTACAGCTAAGCCGCGAATTAGAGGAAGCATCGGTAGTGTCGGGCGCTTCATGGTTTTCTACTTACTTTCGCATCTTGTTGCCGTTGCTTTTCCCAGCTCTGATTACTGTTGGATTGCTAGTGTTTATTTCTGCAGCTCGAGATATCAGTACCATCGTGCTTCTGGCAACCGGCCAGACTAGGACGCTTTCCTTGCTGATGCTGGAATTCGCTACAGAAGGCCAGTTTGAAAAGGCAACGGTTGTCGGTGCACTGATCGTTGTCTTTGTAGTGACGGCGGCTCTTATTGCCCGCGCTCTCGGTGGCCGTGTTAGCATGAGAGCGGAGTCATAGTAAAAAAAACAACTTCTGCCTGGGTTCAGACAGCAATCGTGCATAGGTTAGAGAGTAAGGCGTAGTTAGTTATAAGCCGTCAGCTATCAGTTTTCAGCGAATTTCTCGGAACAAGGGAGGGCGGCTGCCCCCGCTACGTACCCTACCCGCAATTGACAAGCCACCTCACCGGGCATATGATGCCTGCCGATCAAAAGATTAGTTAGGGTAACAGGGTCCCCAAACCGGGCGGTCGTACGCCCGATGGAGGTTAAACCACATGGCCAAAATTATATTGGGTATTGGCTCGTCCCATGCGCCGCAGCTCGCCATGCCTCCCGAAAATTGGCGAGTATACGGTGATCGTTCGCGGTCTCAGCCGGAACACTGGTTCCGAGGGAAAACGTACTCTTTCCCGGAACTGGTGGAGGCCCGCGCCGGGGAACACTTCGAAAGGGAGTGCACCGACGAGAAATTCCGGGCACGTTTCGAATCTTGCCAGAAATCAATCGCGCGTCTCAGTGAAACCCTGCGCCGCATTACCCCCGACGTATGCATCATTTTCGGTGACGACCAGCACGAGGTCTTCGGCGACAATAACATGCCGCCCATCGCCGTTTACCACGGCAAAACCGTTGATGACGCTCCGCGTCAAGACCGGGGAAGATATGGCGGGCGGCCTGCTGTCCGTGACCCCAGGATCGACAACGCTCCGCCAGACCGCCGGAGTTATCCGGCTGAGGCGGAGCTGGGCCAGTACCTCATCGAGGCGCTCACCGCCGACGAGTTCGACGTGACACGCACCAACGTGTTCCAGGGGGGGCGCCTCGATGGCGCCATCGGGCATGCCTTTTACTACATCTATCGCAGGTTGATGAACAACAACACGATCCCGCACGTTCCGGTGCTGGTGAACACTTACTATCCGCCCAATGTGCCCACCGCCCGGCGTTGCTACAAGTTGGGCCGGACGGTGCGTCAAGCCATCGAGGCCTGGGATAACAAAAAACGGGTGGCGATCTTCGCCTCCGGCGGCCTCAGCCACACGGTTATCGAGGAAGAGCTAGACACACGTATCCTTGAGGGCTTGCAAAACGACGACTTTGGGAAGCTCACGGACTACCCGGATGTTCGGTTCCGGGCCGGGACTTCTGAAATCAAGAACTGGGTTGCCCTGGCTGGGGCCATGTCTGGGACGGACCTCGAGCCAAAGATTGTCGACTACGTGCCATGCTATCGAACCGAAGCCGGCAACGGCTGTGCAATGGGCTTTGCCGAGTGGTTTTGAAACGGGCTCCAGATTAACTTGATCTAACGACGCGACCCCAACCTCGACTGATCGCTGGTGGCATCAACCACCGTCGTACGGGAGCTCGCCCCTCTTTTCATGTTGCCTGACTCTCTGGCCAGTTTAAGAAGAGCTGGGGCGGGCTTTTAGACTACTATTCTGTTGCCAGCCCGGTTCTAAAAGAAATCAAAGAAGTAAGGAGTAAACGATGGAGACCGCCACCGCACGATTGCGCCAGCTGCTTGCCGACCCAGGCGTCATTGTGATGCCAGGGTGTTTCGACGCCATGACCGCGAAGCTTATTGAACGCGCCGGTTTCAGTGCGGCTTTTATGAGCGGCTTCGCCGTTTCTGCTACACGGATTGGCATGCCGGACACGGGGCTTATCTCTTACGCGGAGATGGTGGATCAGGGACGAAACATCTGCAGTTCCGTAACGGTGCCGGTGTTCGGTGACGGCGATACTGGTTACGGCAATGCCCTCAATGTAAAGCGCACGGTGCGCGGTTATGCGGACGCCGGCTTCGCCTGTATCATGATCGAGGACCAAGTGACGCCGAAGCGTTGCGGCCATACAAGCGGCAAGCAAACGGTCAGCCGCAAGGAGGCGTTCGCCCGAGTGCAAGCCGCGTTGGATGCACGCACCGAGAGCGCCAACATCCTTATTATGGCGCGTACGGACGCCAATGGAACGGAGGGTTTTGAGGAGGCCATTCCGCGCGCCAGGACGTTCATGGAGATCGGCGCGGACATTAGCTTTGTTGAGGCACCCCGGAACGAGGAGGAGATGCGCGCTTACTGCGAAAGCGTGCCTGGACCGAAGTTGGCGAATATGGTGGAGCAGGGGAGCACGCCGGTTCTTTCAGCCGGGCGACTCGAAGAGATCGGGTACAAGATCGTTGTTTATCCGCTCACACTGATACTCGCGGCGATCAACGCAATGGAACATGCCCTCGCCGCCATCAAGCACGGCAAGCATCCCAATGACATCGCCGGGTTCGCCCATCTGCGCGATGTCGTCGGGTTCCCCGCCTACTACGAGGCAGAAAAGAAATATTCGCTGGACTGACGTTCAACTCACACGAAGTATATTGGATCGAATCATGCCAACCAGCCGATGGAAAACTAAATAATATGGGAATGGCGAAATATGGGGTCTAGAGATGGGCAATTCTGATATCAAAAAGACAATGCACAGAGCACTATCTTCGTGATGGCTACTTTTCCCGCATCGAGTGCAAAGTATTTTCCACCGCGGCTTGTAGGAGTTCCGCCTGCCAGCGCAGCAGGCCCCCACTTGCCATAATCTCATGGATGGTCCGGGGCCGGCTTCGGGCAATGGTCTCGATGGCGGCTCGGGGCGCTAGAGTCGATGGGGCGATTTCCAATTCCTTTGCGATCCGCTCGCACTCGCCGCGTAGCGCGTCGATCTGCTCCTTACAGTCCATGCGTGGGGTGTAACTCTGCACGTGTCTGCGACGTTCCGGCCACTGTGCCGGCGTCATGCCGGCGGCCCGGGCGATGGCCTCCTGGAGGGTCCTCAGCCGCGAGCCGACGATGTTGCGAGGCAATTTTGGTCCCTGGTCCGAGGGCGTGTTGGGATGAGACTCGGCCCACTGGAGCAAGTCCAGCATCTGCTGATTGCCAAAGACCTTGAAGGGTGGCACGTTGGCGCGCCGGGCATGGTTGTCGCGCCAGTGCCAGAGCTCCCGCAGATAGGCCAGTTGACGACGGGTCAGCCGCCCGGCGCCTTTGATGCGCCAGGCTTCATCCGGGTTGCGTGAATTATCACGCTCGGTGGAATCCACCATGGCACGGCAACTTTCCCTATGCCAATGGACCCGTCCCCGCTGGAGCAGCTCACCGTGCAGGCGTTCAGCGAGCCGCTCTAGAAAACGAGTGTCGTTGACTGCGTAACGCAACTGTTTTTCGCTAAGGGGCCGGCGTGACCAGTCAGACTTCTGCCCCTCTTTTCCTATGGTGATATCAAAGAATTTCTCGATGAGGGCGGCCAGACCGATCTGTTCGATGCCGAGCAATTGCGCCGCGATCATGGTGTCGAAGACTTCACGGCGCGGTCTGAAGCCCATGAAGGTGCGCATCATGCGCAGATCGTAGTCGCCGCCGTGCACGATCAGCGGCTTCTCGGCCAGGGCTTCGAGGAAACCGCTGAAGTCTAATTCGGAAAGCGGGTCCACGAGGAAGTGCTCGCCTCCGATGGAGAGCTGGACCAAGCAAACCTTTTCGAAATAGTTGTGCAGACTATCGGCCTCGGTATCCAGCGCTACCCGTTTGTCCCCCTTGATGCGCCGGATCAGCGGTTCCAGCGCTGCGGGTTCTTGGACGTAAACGTAATCCATCGACTCTGGTGTGCGCAACGATTCAATCTCCTTCATTGGGCCCCAGCTTCTTAGTTTCAACTCTGTAATGCAACCAAATCTTTGGTTAACAAATAGTCTATACCTGTTGGGCAGGACTAAGCCAATTGATCGCGGACAAACAGAGATGGAGAGAAAGACAGGGAGCAGTGGGAAGTGTGCAGAGGAAATAGTGTTATGGGAAGAGGGAAGCCGCAGAGCGCTCCGCCGCAGCACCTGAGCGCGGGGGCAGGCCATGAGGACCTCCACACCTGTGGGCGGTGTCTGTTTCAGGCCTTACAACCGGCCCCGCTCCCGCGCGGCCGCAACATCAGGCTCGTAGCCCCAGGCTTCGAAGCCTCCGAGTCCGTTCTTTTCGTTCCACTGCATGCAGCTGATCCACTGCCCGGTAATGCCGTTGGCATCCTGTTGGGCCAGGTGCAAGGCGAGGGGCACCACATTGTCGGCGCGTACCCGTCGCGGAACGAAGTCTGATGTGCCCCTGCCCAAGCGCTGTCGGATCTCGTTTCGGACGGTTTCCTGCTCGTCCGAGCCGGTGGTTCTGGTGTGCCCGGGCATCATCAGGTTCACGGCGATGTTGTGCTGCTTGAGTTCCTGCGCCAGGTAGATGGTCATGGACCCCATGGCCGCCTTGGCGGGCTGGTAGGAGCCCTCCCGGCTCAACCCGTAGCCGGTGGCGTTACCTTGCCCCGCGCCGTGGGCATTCAGGAGCTGGCTAGAGGAGGTGTTGACGATGCTCCCGCGCTTCTTCTCCAGCATGGGCTGCGCGAATTTCTTGATGACTCGCAGGTTGCCGAAGACGTGGGTGGCGAACATGTGCTCCCACTCGCTCACGTCCGTGTCCAGGATGCTGACGCTCCCGTGTGTCTTGAGGTAGAGGTCTCGCTGGCGTGTTCCCCCATTGTTGATGACCACGTCTATGGTGCCGAATTTCTCCATGGCCTCATCGTAAATCTCGTTCACGTGGGATTGGAGCGTGATGTCCATGACCCCAATGAGGACGTTGGGGTTGCCCGTGAGCTCCTCGCGGAAATCGAAATCATCGTTGGACACCCCCGTGGGAACCCACGAGATGTCCGTGGCGACAACCTTCGCTCCTTCTTTGAGGAATGCGCGGACCATCTCGCGACCCATACCCCGGGCTCCCCCGGTCACTAAGACGACTTTATTTTCAACGGACATATTTTTTTCCTCCCTGTGAAGATCGAAATGATTTTTCCGTCTCACGGACATGTAAAAATGATTGGAACTCCCCTTTATCGGCTAGAAGCATCTATGTCAAGACTCCATTTTGTGCGATGCGCGGTGCGTAATTTGTGCCGAGTAACGAGTACTGAGTGGGAGGAGAGATAAAGACAGTAAGCAATGGACAGGATGTCGAAGAAAGAGTGTTAAGTGATTAGAGCATGGCGCAAAAGGCTAAGATAAGGGAATAGGGGATAGGGTGTAGGAGCCAGGGGGCAGTAAGCAGTAGGCAGCAATTCACGGACTACTGACGACAGGACTACGAACAGACAGAGACAGAGGTAGGGACAGAGCGAGAAAAGCGAAAAGACACTTAGCAACGGGCACTATGCGGACGCAGAAAAGAATAGTGTTGAGTGTCCAGTGTTAAGCGTTGAATGAACAGGGCAAATCTCACAGCGTGGAGCGAAATGTAGAGAGCTTTTGGACTGTTAACAGCCATAGGGCTAAATGTTAGCGTACGCCGGCCTTTCAAGGGGGGGGGTCACGATGGCGATCATTGATGCCGACGCTCACGTCATTGAGACCGACCGTACCTGGGACTATTTCGACGAAGCTGATCTGAGATACAAGCCCTTCACTGTAACGGAACCCTCCGATCCGACCAAACAAATACTAGGTCATAGACGGGAAAATCCGCGCCCGGCGTGGGAACACCGGCAAGGACACCTCTCGCGAGTCGCAGGAGATGTTGGATATCCCCGGTCGACGTCGCGACATGGATAAATACGGTACGGATATTCAAGTGCTGCACCCGTCACTCTGGACGAGCATTACCTTCAGCAATCCCCAAATGGAACGGGCCATCTGCAAAAGCTACAACCGTTGGATGGCTGATGTCTGGCGCCAGGGGCGGGACCGACTGCGCTGGATTGCGGTGCTGCCCGCTATGAGCATCGACCATGCCATCGACGAAATGGGTTTTGTCAGGGAGAACGGCGCCTGCGGGGTCACCATGCGGGGATTTGAAGGAGAGTACCATTCAACGGACCCGCACTTCTTCCCCTTGTACCAAGAGGCGAGTAATTTGAACCTCCCGGTCTGCTTCCATGCGGGTATTGGCAATGCGGACATCGACCAATTTTTGACTCAGGCGCCGGGGCAGGGCAACTTCCTCCGGTTCAAGTGGCCTGTTCTGGGTGCCTTTCATTCACTGATTGTGGGTCGCGTCCCGAGCCAATTCCCCGAACTTCGCTGGGGGTTCATCGAGGTTAGCAGTCAGTGGCTGCCCTACGTGATCGGTGATATCGCTCGCCGCCTCGCCTGGCGCGAGGCCCGATTCGATGACGACCGGCCCAAGGGCGATCTGCTGAAAGAAAACCGGTTCTACGTTGCCTGCCAAACCAATGACGACATTCCCTATGTGTTGCAGTACGTGGGGGGTGAGGACAACCTGGTCATGGGCACCGATTACGGTCACGCCGATACCACAAGCGAGCTGACAGCCATAAAGAGGTTCAAGGAAGATTCCACTGTGGTCCCAGCAATCGCTCAGAAGATCGTGGACAACAATGCCCGGGCTCTCTACGGCATCGAATAGACCTAGCTATTTCAAATCTGGTTACTAGACAAGAATGTGGCAATAGCGGAAAGACACATGGCCCAATTAAGGGGCAGAATAGGAGGAGCGATGAAAAGGCTAACAACGGTGAACTTCCTGAGTGCTGCAGTCGCGATTCTGGTCGTGTTCTTCGGCCTCTCGGTAAACCCGGTTCCGCGTCTGGCACTCGCCCAAACAGCGCAATCGAAATCGTTCAATGACGAGTGGGCGAAGCTCATCAAGGCCGCGCAGGCAGAAGGAACGATAGTTCACGTGTTGGGCGGTTCAGCGAGCAGGCAGTATCGTCCCGTTATCAAGGCCTTTGACAAAAAGTTTGGCGTCAAGTCGATTGTGTCCACCGGTTCTGGCACCGATCAAGTCAACCGGCTCCTGGCGGAAAACCGGGCCGGGGTCTATACCGCAGACGTGATCCAGATCGGCGACGCGGGGGCTTTGCGATTGCACGCTGGAGGTGGCCTTGCCCCGCTGCGACCCCTCTTGATTCACCCTAGTGTACTCGATGGAAAAAAATGGTTCAGGGGCCGGTTGTTTTTTGCCGATACCGATACCAAGACATTCGTTCTGAACCACGGGGCCTACGCGTCGCCATTCAATCTCGGCATGCGCTACAATATCGACAGGGTGAGCCAGGCCGACATCGATTCTATGAACTCTGTGTTTGACTACCTCGACCCGAAGTGGAAGGGAAAACTGGTAGCCATTGGCGCGCTCAGCGATCAGGTGGCGGGCTATTACACTTACATGGTGCACCCCGATGTGGGCGAAGAGTGGGTCCAGCGGTGGTTTGACCCGGCTCATGGGGTGACGTTCACGGACAACTGCAAGCTCATCGTGGACGGCATAGCAAAGGGCAAATTCGCCTTCGGGGTTTCCATAGGCTCTTGCCGGCGTGATTTGGATAGGCTGATCAGGCAAGGCGTGCGCGCCAAGCGAATGAACAAACCCTTCAAAGAAGCCCCCACCTTGAGTGGAGCGGCCGCCGGAGACAATATCGAATTTGCCAAGAATGCGCCGCACCCAAATGCCGCAAAACTCTTCATCAATTGGTTCCTGAGCAAGGAGGGCCAAACCCTTAAGCACCAAATCTCCGAAGGCTCCCCGGACCCGACTCTGCGCGAGGACGTCCCATGCACCGGGAAGGTCGACCCACGCGAATGCCGTGAGCCTGGTGTTAAGTATCTCTATCTGAACGCCGACCCGCAGTTCGCGTCGCGCCGGGACGACGCCATCATAAAAGCACGTAAGATCTTCCGCAAGCCGCAGAAACGTTAGCCCGGTCTGAGTTTCGGTGGGTGGGGTTAATCTCGCCTGTGCGGGAACCCGGTTGTCCACTGCGGCGAGGGAGCCAACCTGTACGGTCAATGAGCTAGAGAGAAGACGGTAGGAACAACGCGAAGGAACGCCCATGCAGTTGGCCCGACCGCTTGCATCGATACTGCCCACCGAGCTGAAAACGCCAGGCGCCTCGTTTTTCGTCATGGCGGCGATCTTCCTGACGGTGGGCATGTATCTGACCGTACCGACTCTCCTGCTACTGGTGAACAGCTTTAACACCGCCCGTGACTGGTTTGTGGATCCCTACACCTGGGGTGTGGCCAACTGGCAAACCGCGTGGCAGGCTCCGGGTCTGCTGGTTTCACTGTTCAACAGTTTTCTGATCTGGTTTTTTTTGGTTGGCATCAGCTTTCCCGTGGCGGTACTGATCTCCTGGACCCTTGCGCGGACCAACATCCCATGGAGCCACCATTTCGAGTTCCTTTTCTGGGTCTCGTTTATGATGCCGAGTATCTCCACGACCATCGCGTGGATCACGGTGCTTGACCCGGACATCGGCTTTCTGAATACCTTGGTGGAGAAGCTTCCATTCGTGGAGGACGGGCCCTTTAACGTCTTTAGCGTACCGGGGATTGTCTGGACACACCTGATGGCTAACGGCATCTCCATCAAGGTCATGCTCCTCACTCCCGCATTCCGGAACATGGACTCGGCCATGGAAGAAGCAGCGAGGGTTGGCGGGGCAACAAACTTCCGGACTATGGTGCGCGTGACCTTGCCCCTCATGGTCTCGCCCATGGCGTTGGTGTTCGCCTTGCAGTTGCTCAGAATCTTTCAGTCCTTTGAAACCGAGTATCTGCTCGGCCAACCCTTCGGATTCTACGTGTATTCGACGAAGATCTTCGACCTGGTCCGGCAACCTGTCCCTGACTATGGCCATGCGACGGTGCTGGCGAGCCTCACGCTGTTGGTGATCGCCTTCATCCTCCCCACGCAACGTTGGATCATCCAGCGACACCGCTACACGACAATCACAGGGAACTTCAAGCCAGGTCTCATCGACCTGGGCGGATGGAAGTTCGTGGTGTTCAGTGGAATTGCAGTTCTCATAGTTTTACTGACGATTGCTCCATCTCTTGTGCTCGTCATGGGGAGCTTCATGACCCGGGCAGGATACTTCTTTCTGAACACGGTTTGGACAGTGGATCACTGGGTGAACGTGTTTACCGACGCCCTTTTTCAGAAGGCGTTGTTCACGACGTTAAAACTCTCGTTGACCGCTGCTATTTTGAGCCCGCTTTTGTTCTCCGTCATCGCGTATATTCTCGTGCGCACGCGCTGGAAGGGCCGTGTCGCCCTCGACTCCATCATCTGGGGCTCGGCGGCTATTCCCGGCATCCTTTTGGGGTTGGGGCTGTTGTGGATGTTCATCGGGAACATTCCCGGTACCGATATCAGACCCCTCAAGTTTCTTTTCGGCACCATTTGGGCGTTGATTCTGGTGGTTGTGATCCAGGGCAACACCACCGGAGTCAATATCCTCAAGGGCGTCTTCATCCAGATCGGCACTGATATGGAAGAGGCCGCACGGGTGAGCGGCGCCGGCTGGGTCAGGACCTTCTTCAGGATATGGATACCGCTGCTCATGCCGTCGTTGATCCTGCTGGCGACCTTGAACTTTGTCATTGCTGCGGGGACCACGAGCAGTATCATCTTGTTGGCCTCCCGTGACACCATGACACTCTCATTGCTCGCCCTGGAATTTGCCTCGCCGGCCATCAGCCAGTACGAAGAGGCGAGCATTATCAGCCTGCTCATTATGACCTTCACGGTGGGGCTGGCGGTAATCGCCCGCGTCTTTGGCTTGCGCGTGTCCGTGCAACATAAACAACGCATCACCGGACATTGAGGAGCCGCATCACGGTACAATGCCTACGATAAAAGCTGCAAGATAAGGCCCCATGAGGAGGGGGTCGTTAAGAGTGCTATGGCTGCCATGAAAGAATGGAGTGCGAAAAAATCGAAATAATTGAGTGTTGTCCGCACGGGCCGCCAGGTTCAGGCCTTATGGTCTTACCAATCACTCCACCCTTCACTTTCTGGGAGGGGTTAAGTGAACCCCGTGAATCGCCGCCGTCAATCTAAACCGAAGAACGCCGACGCTGCCCCACCTATGAGTTTTTCCTTGTCTATTTTGTTGAGCGCCCGGTTCGCTTCTATCATTTTGATCGTGTCGGGATGGGTTCCATCCGAGTGCGGATAGTCGCTCCCGACCATGAGATGACCACTGCCCATTCGGTCCACCACGTGGGGCAATGTGGTATCATCGGCTCCTAGGGAGAAGAAAAAGTTTTCAAAACATTCTCTCGGCTTCAACGAGTTTTTCGCTCTTACTGCAGGTCTCGCTTCATAAGCTGTCTCCAGGCGATCCACCAGCCATGGAACGAAACCCGCCCCCACTTCGAAGAAACCGAATTTAAGATTCGGAAATCTCTCGACCACTCCCCCGCAGATTAAGGTGGAGATTGCCATGAAGACCTCAAAAGCAAACCCGAGAGGAACGTCGAGATTGTACCGAGCGTACCTCTCAACCCCAAGGAGAGGGCCGCTGTCACAACCGTGCACAAGAAGGGGTATTCCTAACTTCTCAGCCCTCTCGTAAACGGGCCATATCGATTCGGCATCCAAGTCTTTGCCGTTTAAATTCTGGTAAATGATCACGCCACTGAGTTCAAGCTCTTTGATTGCATAATCCATTTCCTGAATGGCCAAGCGTGTATCCTGGAGGGGAACGGGTGCAGTTCCGATGAAGCGTTTAGGATGATTTTTGAGAATCTTGGCAATTGCTTTGTTGAAGGAGCGACATACGCTCGCTCCCAACATAGGGTCGATGTCATAGTAAAAGGGTGAGTTGTTGGGAATGAGGACTTGCATGTCGAAGCCACATTCATCCATGGCGTTAAGTCTCACCTCTATATCGAAGTCGCTCGGGTTGTGGCCCACGTGCCTTACGGGTTTTAAGTGGTCTGGTCTGATTTGGTCACGTGACTTATTGATGATCCTGAATTTGCCATCAGGAAGCTTGACAAAATGGGGCCCTACGTCCGCATAGGCGGGATCCACCTCGTCAAATGCGTCAAGTGGGGTAAAATGAGTGTCGGTATCGATTTTTAACATTACTTATCTCCTGGCGTTGATCGCTCTCATATAAGTCAGACGTAGTTCGATCACTACCTGCTAGGAGGCAGTGGCCCGGGTCCTGCAATCTGTTTGTAAATCGATATGAGCTTCGGATCCTTGGGCATCCTTCGGACCGCCTGCTCAATAGTCTTTCCTGTGGTGGGATTTGCCGGCTCTTTGGTCAATTTCTTAAAGTCTTTGGCAAACTGAGGGTCCGCCCAAATCCTGCGAAAGGCTTCGTGCAAGGTATTCAAAGCCTCGGGCGGAGTGCCTTTCGGAACCATGAAAACATTGCCCGCAGGCCTGATGTCATTTCGTAAATTGATGATGGCGCGCTTTAATTCCGTATCGGCATATTGATCCAACACAGGCAGGCCCTGCGGAAATTCAGGCACCTGCGCTGCACCTCGCCCTTTCGCGTCCTTCATAACAATGGGGAAGCCAAACCCTTCCTTCAACCAGTGCGGTGTTTGACGGAGAACGGAGGGAATGCTGTTGGGTCTGGCGTCAGCTTCGCCGCGTTCTAGTGCCGGCACGAGCTCGGCACTCTGGTACCCGACGATCCATCTTGGTTCCCGAAGCTCAAGCACAAATGCCATGACCCGGCCAAGGATATACATGGTATGTCCCACGGACCGTGCGGCAAAACGGAGTCCTTTATGACTCTTGAGCTTCTCCACAGTGTCCAGTCCTAACTCCGGTCGGATTACTAAAGTGTAGGGGCCCCCACCTCCAATAGGGGAACCAAGGAATATAAAGTCATTTAGGTCATATTGGACTCCGGGTGTGCCGAGGACACTATGGCCAAAGACACTGGATGGAAACACGCCGATGGTTAGTCCGTCCCGTTTGACTCTCTTGGACATGTAATTTGCGTGCATGATGCCGCCCGCGGCCGTCATGTACTGGAGAACGATGTTAGGACTACCCGGGATGTGCTTGCGCAGGTACGGAACCACTGAACGGGTTCGGGCATCAGCAGTACCTCCGGGATTACCTCCGCCCTGGGCTATAACGATGGTCTTGCCCTGATAGAACGTGGATGCGGAGGCCCGAAGCGGGCATGCTAAAGTGAGGGCTATGCCACAGAACAGAACTATGATGAAATCAAGTATACTTTTCATGGTCTGGTCTCCTTTACGTGGATTGGCTTCGGGTGAACCAATGGGGTCTATGGGTTTTAATTTCTCGAACCTTCCTAATTGTGTCGCACGCCCAAGATGATGCCGTAGTGCCGCGCCACCAGCGCGATAATAAGCGTGATGGAACCGAGAATGATCTGTGCCACCGCCGTCGCCTCGCGGAGACCTGTTCCGGGGAAGAGCCATTCCAGAATGAGGATCGAGGCGGTGATGGTCTCCCGGGAGGCCAGCAAGATGATGCTGGCGGTGGTATTGGCGGCGATGAAGAAGCTCAGGAGCGCTAACAGAGCCAGGGTCGGCGTAGTCAACGCGTTTTTCCTGAAAGTTAAGAGGGTGTTGATGGGCGTCAGTTCTTAGAAATTTAATTCTCATTCGCCTTTATTCTGGTGGTTTGTCAATGCGGTCGAGTCTTGAGTCTTGAATTTCGACATATCCCGGAGCCCGCCTCTGCGCGGACTAGCCAAAAAATCCCTGTTCCGGTCCGGTGCGGGCCTTGTCCTTGTATGCATTGCTCACGCTCCTGGCGATGCTATAGCGTCGAAGAGCACATGCGGTCAGCAAGGTGATCAACCCGAGGATGATCTGCGCCACCGCCGCAGCCTCACGCAGCCCTCCCCCGGGCAGCAGCCACTCCAGGATCAGGATGGAAACCGTGATGGTCTCGCGCGACGCCAGCAAGATGATGCTGGCGGTGGTGCCGGCCGCGATGTTGAAATTCAAGAGGGCAAGCAGGGCCAGGGTTGGCATCAAGAGCGGGACCCATATCTTGAAAAACGTGTCGAACCACCCCATGCCTGAGACCCGTGCGGCCTCTTCCATCTCGAATCCCACCTGGACGATGGAGCCTTTGGAAATATTCACCCCGGTGGTGTTGCCCTGAAGAATGACCACAACGAGCAGGGCCCAGATGGTGCCATAGAAAAAACTCAGACCCGGTGTCCATAAAAAGATCAAGAGCAGTCCGAGGCTGGAAAGCATGCCGGGGATGGCGGCGGAAACCCATATCACGCCGTCGATGCCCAGGCGGAAGCGCCACCGGGTCCGCACGATGATATATGCGATTATGGAGAAGAGCACCGGGCTGATGATGGCCGTGGTGGAAGCTATGATCAAAGTTGTTTTGAGACCGGTGAAGAACAGCGGATCGTTCAATACGAATCGCCAGTGGTTAAGAGTAAACACTTGATTCAGATTGAAGTACCCCACCCTGGTCATGAAGCTTCCCACAAGCATGACGGCCAGGGGCAGAAAAGTGGTGAAAAGGTGATAGAAGAGAATCCCCCCAAAGGCCGGCCATTTCCACGGCCCAAGGTCGATCAGTCCAGGCTTGAAGTTTCCTGTGATGGTGGTGTACCGGCGCCGTTGAAGGATCCAGCGCTGTAACGGAATGATAAACGTGATGAGGACCAGGGTGAGGCTTGCCAGCGCGGTGGCCTGCCCATAGAGCGGGGGCTCGTGCATGCGCACGAGATCGTAAAGTTTTGTGGAGTAAACAAAGAAGCCAATGGGCAAACCGAGCACCAGCTCGGTCTCGAAGCTGTTGAATATCTTTACCAGTTGGAGAGCAAAGACCAGGGCGATGGGGGAGATCATCAGGGGAACCGTGATCTTGAGCATGGTCCGGAAGCTGGTGGCCCCACCAACCCGGGCCGCCTCTTCAAGTGCTGCATCCATATTCCGAAACGCCGGCGTTAGCAGCATCACCTTCACCGAAATCCCCGAGCCCACAACGTTCACAAAAATGATGCCTGGAATGCTGAAGATGTTGAAGGGTCCTTTGTCGATGAAGGGAAGCATCTCGAGCCCCACGTTCAAGAGCCCAATGCTTGGGTCGAGGAGCATGATCCAGGCGATCAACCCTCCCGGCGTGACATAGGCCACCCAGAACAGGAACTCGAGGCCGTGGCTGAAGGGGAGCCGGGTCCGCGCCAGCAGCCACGCGGTAGCGATGGCCACGGGAAACGACACGGCGGCTGACAGGACCCAGAGCCAGACGGTATTGAAAAGGGCCTGCAACAGACCGGGTTGGGTGAAGGCAATCCGCCAATTGTCCAGGCCCCATTTAGGCTCTCCCACGAAGAAATGTGCGGCTGTATTGAAACTAAGGCCCAGGATCAGGAAGACGGGGTAGATGAGAAAAAAACCCAGGACCAGGATCAGGCAAACAACGATGTAGGTGCCCTTCTCGGGCTTGAACCATTGGAGGGCCGGGAAACGCGCTCTGGTGGCGGTGTTCAAGAGTCTTCTCCTAGCTCACTCCATGGGGTTGACCAACCGGAGCCGCACCGGGAACTAGCGCCAGTACTTTTTGAACTCTCCGAACTTTTCCGGCAACCCGGGCGGTGGAGGTGCTGAAGGGCCCCCGAAGTACGCCTCCCGGTGAATGGCTCGCACCCACTTGGTCACGGCCTCCCGCAGCTTCTCGGCGTTGGGATCAAAGTCAAGCCCAATGAACTCCTTGTCGTAGCTGAACGCGGTAACTGGGTCCACCAGGCCGGGCGGAATCCCGTCTGTACGCAGCGTCTGGCGTGTGTGCAACCCGTCCGGTCGCAGGCTTTCGACTTTCTTTGTGGCCTGAATGAGGGTTTGCCCTTCACGACTCAAAAGCCAGTTCAAAAAGAGCTTCGTTGCGTTTCGATGGGGATTGTTCCGGGCAACGGTGATGGTTCCGTCTATGCCGTGATCCGTGAGGTCGCACAAATCTTCGCCCGCCTTCCAGCCGTTTTCGTTCGCTGCAGTCCTGTAGTCTTGCACCGGCGCACCGAAGTCACGGAGCCTGTTTAGCCCGTGGCGGCCCATGCTGATCCCCACGTGAAAACGCCCCTTCGCGATGCCGTCGGTCATGACGTTGACGTCGTTGGTGTAAAAGATCTTGAGCGTGGGGTCTCCGTACAGGCGCTGCAGGTAATTGGGGCCCCTTTCAACATAGGTACCGGCGATGTTTCCCATGGCGCCAGCATCCAAGGGGCTTCTCACCACCAACCTCCCCGCGTACTTCTCGCTCAGGATATCCCAATCGCTCTTCCATGACGCTGCCTCTTTCACGCTCACCAATTTGGTGTTCCACCAAACGCTAGTGCTGACGCCTCCCTCGCAGTCCAGGTCGGCAGCGTAGACAAAGATGTACCGCTGGGGCGCGTCCACGTACCAAAACTGGTTCCCGTACCAATTGGACTTGTCCACCACTTCAGGGTGGAAGAGAAGAGGCTCGATGGGCTGGAGGGCCTTGTTGGGGACATAGCGCAAGTTCATTGTGGACTTGCCTGTCTGGATCGTATCCACGGTGAACCGGCCCGCGCGTTGCTCCGCCAAAACCCGATTGGCCTGTTCCCGGCCCGAGCCACGCGATATCACCACCCTGACACCAAACTTTTTTGAAAATGTTCTTAAAATCGGTGCCATCTCCAGGCCGCCGCGGCCCGTGGTAACGGAAACCATCTTGCCTTCGCCTTTAGCCGCCTTGATCAACGCTTTCCACTTGGCCTGGAATTTGGCATCCGGCTCGGCGGCTCGGGTCTCCCTCACGGTCGCCCGTGTCGGCCAGATCGGCAATAGGGCAAACGTTATCACTAAATATCCAACCTTGGTTATAAGTCCTCGTTTCATTCTCATAACAGCGAAACCTCCTCGAACTTCGTCAAAAACTCCTCTCGTTGCCAGTGGGGGCGCTAGCTGCACTGGCCGCACTGTCCTTACTGCCGGGCGCGGGGGGCCACGGTTCCGGTGGTGAGGCCATAGGGACGACCCGCCCCCGTTTTTCCGCCGCTGAAATGAAGATCCTGTGACGTGCTCGTATCGATAATGGGATGATCTGGATCGCGGATCACAGCGAAGGGGTCCATGCCCCGCCTTACCTTCTCGATGTTCTCCAGCATGAGCTGGCGCAGGAACACGACGGCCCGGTCCGAATGGCTGAGGCGCTCAACGGTCCGGTCGGCTATGGGCCCCTGAGTCTCCCATGCCATGTGGTCCTGCTGCGCGACGGTGTCCATCTTCCAGCGGGCGAATGGATGCCGGCGATCGGGCGGATCTTTGTAGGGCTCCCGGTAGACTACCACGGGCTCCTCAGCGGAGGGATCTTCGCTCCCGTCCGGGGTCGGCTGGAAGTTGACGTCCACCCGCCATGTGTGGGTGTCGTCCACGGGTACTCGGATTTGGGCAGTTCCACCAGTGCGCAGTATGTTGGGGAAGATGAGAGGGTGCTCATCACTCTCGCCATTGCGGAAGTTACGCCGTTTCATGATCCCATAAGGCACCAACCAGAATTCGAAGCTGGGCTGGTCGTCGATGAAGCCGCGGGTAGTGTTAACCGGGCGTGCGATGCGGCCCGCGGTGTCCTGGTGCAGAATGGGCGCGTGAGTCGGATCCACGGAGTTCTCCACGGTCTGTAGCCAGTTGCAATCCAGCATGGAGTGGACGTTAATGCGCCGCTTGCCGTCCGTGCGCGCAAGAACATCGTACTTCGGGAGCGCTGTGCCGGGTATGGGCCCAAGGTACGCCCAGTACAGGCCAGTGAGCTTCTGCACCGGGTAGGCCTTTTGCTTGATGGTAAGTCTGAATTTGCTCTCGGCAGGTTCGGGTGGAGTTTCTAAACAATTCCCCTGCGTGTCATAGAGCCAACCGTGATAGGCGCAGGCGATTCCCCGCTCCTCAACCCGTCCGTAAACTAATGAAGCGCCACGATGGGCACAACGGTCCTCCAGGAGACCCACCCGGCCTGTCTTATCGCGAAACAGCACCAGGTTTTCCCCTAGGATACGAACAAACTTTGTGGGGTTTTCGTCGGTCAGTTCATTTGCAACAGCCACCGGGTGCCAGTAGCGCCGGAGCAGTTCGCCCATGGGTGTGCCGGGCCCCACACGGGTCAATGACTCGTTATCTTCCCTAGTGAGCATCAGGTATTCACCCTCCCTTGGGCCTCCAACTCGAGGCGGTACCAAATAGTTGACTTCCACCTATGCAGGCGATAAGCCGAGTCGCCGGTAAAGCTAATGAACCCGAGCAGTATATTTAGGTGGCCCCTAATGTCAAGCCCATGTATAGGTGCAGGGAGTTGGGTGTAGGGGGTGGGGGATAGGGGGCAGTGGGCAGTATGCAGTGAACTATCAAGAATTCAGTGTTCAGTGTTGAGTGTTGGGAGAAGAGGGAAAAAGGTAGAGAAAGACAGTGGGCATTGGGTAGGTTGCGGTACCGGAACATCAGAAATTGACAAGTGAGTACTATCCCGCATAAGATATCCCCTGAATCAAGGTCAGTCGTCGAACAGGGGCGATTCGAGAGGGATCAGGCAATGGCAAAAAATAAACTACAGGCGACAACAAGCACAAAGGTTGGAAACGAGGACTTGCGAGGCTACGTGTCGACTCTGGAGGAGGCTGGCCTGCTTAAACATATTACGGCAGAAGTGGACCTCAAGCACGAGTTGGGTGCCATTTCCGCCATCACTTTGGACCGCAATGGACCGGCGTTGCTGTTCGAGAATATCAAGGGCTATCCAGGTCATTCGCTGGTCACCAACCTTATGGACAGTGCCGAGAAGTTGGGTCTGGGCTTTGGTACACCTCCGGACGGCGGGGCGATCATTCGAAAGGTCAGAGAAGCGAAAGATAACCTGATTCCACCGGTGGTGGTGGAGACCGGCCTTTGCCAGGAGGAAGTACACAGGGGCGATGACGTGAACCTCTATCAGTTCCCAACTCCCTGGTGGCACGAAGGAGACGGTGGTCAGTACATTGGCACCACGGCGGCTGTGGTCACCGCCGACCTAGAAACGGGGTATACCAACTACGGTCTCTATCGGGCGATGATTAAAGACAAAAGGAGCTTAACCCTCAATGCTCGCGGACTTCCTTTCGGCCAGTCACCAAGGGGATACGGCACCGCGTTCCATGTTCATCAGAATGAAACGAAGGGTAAGCCAACTCCCATTGCCCTAGCGCTCGGCATGGATCCGCGCCTGACCTATAGCGGCGCTCAATCCGTACCCTCGAAAGAGTATCCCCACGCTGAATACGCCTTGGCCGGTGCGTTGGGGGGAGAGGCCGTCCCTCTGGTCCGCTGCGTAACAGATCCTTCCCTCCTGGTACCAGCCTCCGCCGAGATAATCATTGAAGGGGAGGTGGTGCCCCAAATTCGCACTTCGGAGGGACCCCACGGCGAGTCTCCAGGATTTTATTCGCACAGTGATCTAGCGTTCCTCATAAAGGTCACGTGTATTACCCATCGAAAGAAGCCCCTCAGCTACGGTCTCATCTGTCGCCAACATGAGGACTACCCAAAGTGGCTCTTTACTGACGCGTTTCGCGAGAGCAACAGCCACATCGAGCAAATCACCGACATTTATATCCCGGACCACGTGGGGGCAAGCCACGCTTTGATGGCCGTAATCGGAGTCCGTGTGAACTCTCCGCAAGAGGTGGACTACGTGATCCAGAACCTGCGTGGCGCCCCGGAAGCCTACGATAACCGCATGCCCCGGTGGACCATTCTGGTGGATGAGGACTGCGACGTCCGAGACTGGGACGACGTCCTGTGGAGGGTCATGCAGGGTGTCATGCCGGATGTGCATATGCGGGTTGGTCCAAGGGACCGGCCGTCCCCGCACGATCCGCTTACAGATCTTTATGGAGGGAAGACTTCAAGCGTGGTCATCGATGCTACCTTCCGGGCCAAGCGGGGACCGGGTGGAGAAATCGTGAGATTCAAGCCTGTGAACAAAGTCACCAACGAACTGAAATCCCGCCTCCTTTCACGCTGGAAGGAGTTCGGGTTGGAATGATACCTGAGGTAGCCCAGGTTTGACGGACACCTAAAAAGGGGACAAGATCCCCGCAGGAGGTGTTCGATGGGCAAGCGAAGGCGTTTCACCCAAGAGTTTAAGTTGGAAGCTGTTCGACTGCTGGAGGCGGGCGCTCGGCCAGCAGCGGAGATTGCACGGGAACTGGGAGTACCTCGCAATCGACTGTACAAGTGGCAGGAGCAAGTGACGAGGAAAGGGGCGGCTGCGTTTCCCGGCACAGGTCGAGGTAGAGACAACGATGAGGTAGCACGGTTAAGGCGAGAGCTGGAGCGGGTAACGGAACAACGAGATATATTAAAAAAGGCCGCAGCGTACTTTGCCAAGGAGCTCAAGTAAAGTACGCGTTTATACGAGCTCACAGGACAGAGTTTAGGGTAGTGAGGATGTGCGAGGTATTAGAGGTCAGTCGTAGTGGGTACTACGACTGGAGCGGTCGAGGGGAGTCTCGGCGTAGAGCACAGGATAAGGTTGTGATCAAAGAGATCCGCAAGGTGCACGAGAGCTACAAGGAAGCGTACGGGGCAGTCAAGACATGGCTGACGCTGAAGGAGGCGGGGGTGACATGTGGGAAGCATGGGGTGGCGAGGCTGAGGAGTTTAGTGGGGATAGAGACGCGTCGGGTGCAAAGGTTTCGATTGGCCTACAAGGCTCGTCACAGTGCGCCACCGGCACCGAACTTGTTGCGTCAACGCTTCGAAGCGTCAGGCCCCGACCAGGTATGGATGGCCGATATTACCTTCATTGGTACCCGATCTGGGTGGTTATACCTGGCGGTAGTGGTGGACCTTTACTCTCGGCTGGTGGTGGGATGGTCAATGAAGCAACGTCCCACACAGGAGTTGGTCAGTGAAGCTTTACTGATGGCTATCGAACAGCGCCAGCCTATGGCGGGGCTGATTCACCATAGCGACCAAGGAATCCAATACGCTAGCAATCACTACGTTGAGTTGCTCAAACGCCATGGGGTGGTGCGCAGCATGAGCCGCAAAGGGAATTGCTACGACAATGCAGTGGTCGAGAGTTTGTTCAGCTCACTAAAGAATGAACTTGTACACCATCAGGATTATAAGACGAGGCAGGACGCTAGGTCGGATATCTTCGACTACATTGAACTGTTTTATAACCGAAGAAGAAAGCATGAGTCGTTGGGATACCACACCCCAATGGCATATGACTCGATCAAACGTGTGGCTTAATTAACTGTCCGTGAAACCCGGGTCGCTTCAACCTGACCCCCCATGAGTTTTGAGGTCAGCCGTAGCGTTCCTATCTGTCTCTGCTAAATCCCGCGGAGACCTGTCATTTCTGTGCCTCCGGCTTAAGATAGGGTCCCAGAGAGGCCATTACCGCCAAGAGGTTCATTAATAGGGGAGAGGGGATGATGCGCAAGTACTTCGCAGGCGTGTCGGAAGTCACAAAATGCTGGTGGAACGTATCGGGAGGAACGTACATGGCGTCCCCAGGACCCCAGTTGTGTTTTTCCTCGCCCACAATGCTGTATCCCTTTCCTTCAAGCCAATAGATATAGGCCTCCCCGTGCTTGTGGCCGTCGCTTGCCCGGTTCCCCGGCGCTACCTCGGAAATCGCAAGGTTGGCCAATGTGTTCTGGAACCCTAGCCGGAAGTCCAGCAGGTTCGCGTGCTTAACACCGCCCTCGACAACTTTCCAGTTTAATTCATTGCTGTGAATCATAATGCGTGATTTTTTCTTTCGTTCAATAATCTCATTATAAAGTTCGAGGGTCTCAGGTATTCTAGCCGTTACAGATCGATCCTCAATCGACTTCCACCTGTTCAAAATTGACGGAATCCACATGGTTGTTGCCTCCTTACTGAAAAAAGAGAAGGAAAATTCGTGATCGGATTGCCACTTCCAGCGACCCAAAAGAAAATATCTGTTCGTGCCACACGATGCAACGCCCTTGTTGCGACTCAAATTTCACACCGGCCTGTTTCCCTGTCTTGACAAGTTAAAATGCAATAGTGTACGGGTACCGGATTGTCACGGACCACAACGTAGTTTCAAATCCAGATGTCGATGTAATCCGATGACGATGCGTATGCAAGGCAATATGACCTCTGATGGAATACTATGTTTGAAGCATTAGTGCAGGCGTTGATCAACATCCTTTCCCCCTGGCATCTCTTTATGCTTACGGCCGGAGTTGTGCTTGGCCTTTCCCTGGGGGTAATCCCCGGTATCGGTGGCGTGGTGGGACTGGCGCTTATGCTTCCTTTTACCTTTGATATGAGTGCCTTTTCGGCGTTTGCCTTTATGATCGGAATGCTGGCGGTCACCACCACTTCGGATACCATCCCTTCGGTGCTATTCGCGCTTCCCGGTACAGTGGGATCCCAGGCGACGATTATCGACGGCCACGCCATGGCCAAGAAAGGAGAAGCCGGACGAGCGCTGGGAGCGGCATTTACGGTCTCCGCCATAGGCGGTTTATTTGGCGCGATAGTGTTGACTCTTTCCATCCCTGTCCTGGGCCCTCTGGTTCTTCTATTCGGTTCCCCCGAGTTTTTCATGATGGCACTGTTGGGCGTGTCGTTGGTGGTTAGTCTCAGCGGCTCTGCTCCCCTCAAGGGAATAGTTGCGGGAGGTTTGGGTTTTCTTTTGGCCATGGTGGGCTTGGATCCGCTGGCGGGCGTGGATCGGTGGACTTTCGACCTGATCTATCTGTGGGATGGATTGCATGTGGTGCCTGTGGCGTTAGGATTGTTCGGCATGGCGGAGATGGCCGATCTGGTGGTTAGCGGTACCAGCATCGCCCGCGGCACGACTGAAAAACTAAAAGGACGCTTTGAAGGTTTCCAGGACGCTTTTCGCAACTGGTGGCTAGTCTTGCGCTCCAGCGCTCTCGGGGTGTGGATTGGAACCATACCGGGACTGGGGAGTCTTGTGGTTGATTGGTTTGCCTACGGCCATGCTGTGCACACGGAGAGGAATACGGAAAATTTTGGCAAGGGTGATGTCCGTGGAGTGATCGCACCCGAAAGCGCGAACAATGCGAAGGAGGGCGGTGGATTGATTCCAACCCTCGCCTTTGGAATCCCTGGCAGCACCACCATGGCTCTTTTCCTCGGCGCCATGACCATTCAGGGGCTCGAGCCCGGGCCAGACATGCTCACGAAGCATCTGGATGTGACCTTTACCATTGGATGGAGCCTGGCCATAGCCAATATTGTTGGAACCGGACTCTGTTTTCTTTTGGCCAATCAGCTTGCCCGTATCGCAACGATCCGTGGGCAGGTGCTGGCACCGATTCTCCTGGTGATCATGTTCCTGGGCGCCTTCCTGGCACGGCGTCACGTGGGCGACATGGTTGTCTTGCTTTGCTTTGGGCTGTTCGGATGGTCCATGAAGCGCTTTGGCTGGCCTCGCCCGCCGATGATCATCGGATTTGTCCTGGGCGGTACAGTGGAAAAGTACCTCTACATTTCTATACTTACCTATGGATGGAGCTGGCTGATGCGGCCTGCGGTGATTGTTCTCTTTATCCTCATCGTTCTGACTCTGGTGTATCCGTCTATCAAGCAGTACATGAGCCAGACCACAGGGGGCCAGAAGGACGATCCATGACACTAGCCCGAGCCTCCCATGTTCTGTTCGATTTTTTGCTGGTAGCAACCCTGGCATGGGGCGTTTTTACCGCCGTTGGGTGGCCCTTTGAAACCAAGTTGTTTCCCATGACTATCGGCGTTCCCGTTTTGATAGTCGCAATGGTGCAGTTGGGTAAAGATACATTCAAACTGCTGTGGCAGCCTGCAGCTGCGTCTTCTCCGCGCGAGGAAATCCTCGACATTTCCGTGGATACCTCGGTTGCTGCGGCGGACGTTGCCCGGCGTGCGGGTGGCTTTTTTGGTAGCGCTCTGGGCCTATTTGCTCTGATCCTGCTGGTTGGATTCAGGGTGGCGATTCCCGTTTTTTTGGCGGTTTATTTGCAGTTTTACAGCCGGGCGAGTTGGTACGTTACCTTGCTCGCCGTGAGCCTGGTGCTGGCGCTGATATTGGGAGTATTCGACCACCTGATGAATGTCCCCTGGCACAGAGGTTTACTGGAAGGTTACCTACCGTTTTCAGACTAGATGCTGGCAATCTTACATTGGTAATCGGGGAAGTTTTCTCTTCTGATAATGGTCAAATGCAGGGGGGACCCGGGGATGCAGCACGCGGGCCTCCCGTTGCACAATGTCCTAGTTGATTGCACCGACGTACTTTTTCTCAGTGATATGTCTGAGTTCTTCGCGTTCTTTGGGACTCAGATCCGTGAAGACTTTTCTCATCTTCCTCAGCTCGGTGGAGCCTGCCCACTTAATGGAGAGGTTGATTTTTTTTGCTTCTGCCAGAGCTTGCTTGTCTTGGGTTAGTTTCTGCAGGGTGTTCTCGAGAAACTCAGTCCTTTCCTTCGGGACGCCAGGCGTAGTAATAATGGTCCACATGAGCCCCGCGAATGCAGTGGTGTAGCTTTTCCCCGGGTCACGACCCAGTTTTCCCACGTCAGGCACCTGAGGTATCCGCTTGTCGTGAAAGGCCGATGCGATGGGTTTCGCTACATTGCGATGCTTGAAGACGCTTGTTACTCCACCTGGTGCGCCGTCCAGCTCTCCTCGTTGCATGGCCGCCATCCTCGCTGCGATTCCCTGATAACCGGGCACGAGGGTGACATTGGGAAGGCCCAGGGCCTCCGCCAACAACCCGCCGAAGAAAGGTGAACTCTCTCCAATCCGGAGCCGTTTCATTTTCCGCAACTCCTTCAGATCCGAGGGCAGGTCTTTACGAACAAAAAAAACGATTTCGGGTGTCTGGGTCCGGCCAATGATAGGAAATTCCTGGAACTTGTAGCGAACGCCTTTTCGCTTGAAGATATCGAAGGCCACAAGCTTCGTATGGGATGTTATGATGGTCAGGCCGTCCGGTTTTGACTTGTAGAGCTTGTTGTAAGCGATAATTCCGCCGGCGCCGGGTTGGTTCTGAACGATTGCCTTGCCTCCGGTAAGCCGGGGTAAGTTCCGCGCAAGCCAGCGGGCGTGGAGGTCCGTACCGCCTCCGGGTCCATACTGGACTACGATCTTGAGTCGATTGTTTTTGTAAAAATCGGCAACATCACTTCCTTGCACCGCTTTACCAGTGGACATAAACGCCATCGTGAAGAAGAACGCGAAAGATGACATTAAAAGGCTTCGTGGGTAGTTTCGCATTATGAACCTCCCGTGGGTGAAATTTTTTCTCAGCCAGCCTTATATCCTTTGACGTTTGACCTGTCAATAGTCGTTGACATTAATTGTGGGCTAGCATACAGACTGTCAAGGACTTTCTCTCTACTTAAAATCGGGTGTACGGAGCCAGTTCGCTTTGTCTGACGGTCGCAAAAACTCTTCTCCATCCCGGATGGTGCCATGGCAGGAAGAGCGTTGTTCAGCATAGGTGGGAGCTCTGGTCTCGGTTGGCAGGACTTCCTTGTGGTCTGCAGGGCCTGCGACGAGATGGGCTATCACGGTTTTTACCCCTCGGACCATCTCATGCAGATCCGCCGGGGTAGGGGGCCGTCGCCGGAACGGCTCGAAGGACTCACGGTGATTGCCGCCATGTCAGGTCATACGAAAAGCCTGCGACTGGGAATGCTGGTGATGAACAATAATTTTCGTCACCCGGTCATCACCGCAAAAATGATCAATACCATTGACCATGCCTCGGGCGGCCGAGCGGAGTTGGGGATCGGTTCTGGCAACATGCCGCAGGAGTTCGAAGTTCACGGTATCGAGTGGCGACCGTTTCAGGAGCGAGTGGAGAGGCTGGACGAGGGGCTTTCCGTCATCCGGGCACTGTGGACCGAGGAGCCGGCCAACTTCCGTGGCAAGTACTACTCACTTCACGACGCACCGATGATGCCCAAACCGCTCCAGCAGCCTCATCCCCCCATCATCGTCGGCGGCACTGGCGAGCGCACCATGCGAGTGGCGGCCAAGCACGCCACTGACTACAACCAGATCGCACCTCTGGAGGAAGTGAAGGCGAACCTGGCCAAGATGGAGGCCGTCTGCGAAGAGATGGGCCGCGACTTCGGCCGGATGCGCCGTTCGGTGCAACTACAGATCAAACTCAGCGACAGCGAGGAAGAGGTGGACCGGACGGTGGCCCGAGGGGCATTGCTTGCTCGCCGGCCCTCTAAGCGCTACCACGACCCGCAGACCCAGACCCGCGACAGCATGCTCCTGGGAAGCGTCGCGGAGGTGCAAGATCAGCTGGACCGATGGACGGATGCGGGCATCAACCACTTCATCCTGATGACACCACGACCCTTCGACCGTGGTATGATGGAGCGCTTCGCCACCGAGGTCGTACCTGGGTTCGCGTGACGCAGCGCGTTTGGAAGGGGAGCAAGTCTTCAATCTACGTTGGATTCATAGTGTGCGCGGCGAAGAAGACTGCGCCGTTACTTACCCCGTATCTTCCGGTAAATTTTTTCCGCCCGCTTCAGCATTGAAAGCCGCTTCGTCTGGATTTCAGGGTCATGGGCCATTGTTAGATAATCAATTCCCGGCTTGCGCATGTCTGCCGTGCGCACTTTCCCCTGCTCCTTTACGTCCACGCGAAAGGTGGGGGCAGGCGACCGTCCGCTCTTGGTATGCATGATGGTCTGTCCCTCTCTCGAGAGGAACCAGTTGACGAAGAGCCTCGCCGCGTTCGGATGTGGCCGCCTATTGACCACCATGATGTTGTTGGACGACGCGGTGCCCTGGAGAGTGGGTCGCTCCTTCAGTGGCCCTTCTATAATCTCCCCGAAGTTGGCCACCGGCAGCCCTAGATCGCCCAGTCTGTCAATGTCTTGACCGCCAGAACCGATAAAAAAGCCCATGGTATATTTACCTCTGGCAACGCCGTCGGCCACCTGGCGGTAACTTTGGATAAAATCGACTTTTAGCTCTGGGTCAAAGAAACGCCGTAAAAACTCCACCCCAAGGTCCGGATGGACCTGAGCGGTGAAGGTAAGTCCCACCGGCACCTGCGATGGTCGGCGGCAGGGCGACGATCCGCCCGCCAAAACGCTTCCTGTCCAGAAACGTCCATACGGAGTCGATCCGCTTGGCCTTTTTGATGGGCAATCTGTCCGTGTTGAAGCGCATAGCGATAGGTGTCAAGTCGGCGGTGGCCGAGAAGGCGAAGATGTAATTCTCCTTGGGGTCGCTGTAGTAGTGCCTGCCTTTGTACCATAGGGATTTATCCACGACCTCCGGGAGGAACAACTCGGGAGTGATGGGGTCGATGACGCCGTTGGGTAAGAGCCTCGTGTTCCCAGTGGTGCCCCCGGTCATGATGAGGTCCACCTTGTATCTCCGGGCTCCGCGCTCTGCCAGAAGCCGGTCCGCTTGTTTGCGCCCACTTCCTGTGGAGACCACGGTTTGTATTCCAAACTTGTCTTCAAAGTGCTGGAAGACTGGCCGGTATTTCCGCGATGCGCCGCCACCCAACACGACGATTAGCTTGTTATCCTTCTTGGCCGCTGCGACGGTCTCGTCCCATGATGCGCCTCCAGACAAACCTGGTAATGCCAGTAACGACAAGCCTGCTAACAAAAAGGTCAACAGGTCCAAGGGTGTCAGCCGCCCTCTAAGTTGCGTTGCCTTATCTAATCCTTTTCTTTCGAGCATGGTGACTAACCTCCTTTACGATCATCAATGAACAAGCCTGGGCAGGCTCACCATGAAACCAACGATGAAAAGCGTCGTTGGAAAGCAGCCATATCACATGTAAATGGGGTGTCAAGCGTAGCTTGCAGCAAGGGAAAAGAATTGAATTTATAGGCCCTGATCGGATATTGTTCCCCTCAGAAATAAGGTGAAGACATCCAAAGGTTCGCGGCTGGTGGCTGTGCCAGGATTGAATCGATTCCTGATGGCCGCTCCTCAATAGCGGGTTCTTAATGATTTCCAAGGGACTAATAGAAAGGAGTGAAAATGGCAACGCTCATCACCGGGTTGGGTTTAGTGGGGACATCCTATGCGCAACTGGCGCTCAAACGGGGGGAGAAGATCGTTTTCTATGACGTGGCGCCACGGAAAGATTTTCTTGCAAAGAAACTGGGATCGGCGAACGTCACGGTGGTGCAGCGGGACGTCAGAGACCTGCCCGCTTTGATCGAGACGATTCAGGCAAACAGAGTTGACAAGGTCATTCACACCGCCGGGCTCATCGGCGGCAAGGTCGCTCAGCCCATCTACACGGGCATGCAAATCAACGTTATGGGAACCATCAACGTCGCGGAAGCGGTGCGTCTTACAGGGGTCAAGCGCCTGGTGCATATCAGCACCTTTGGCGTCTATGACCGCCGAAAGGGCGAACCGGCTCCCATCGACGAGTCTTTTACCCGCGGTCCGGGAGAGCCATACGGTAACTCGAAAGTTGCCAAGGAACTCATGGTGGAGGCTTATCAGCGGCTGTACGGCTTCGAGCTCATCATCCTCCGTCTTGCCAATGTGTATGGAGTTGGGCATTTTGCGGGTGGCTCAGGGGGGGGCGAGATGCTGCAAAATATTCTTCTCACAGGTATCAATGGCGGCGTTGTCAAAGTGCGACAGGAACAGGCCAGGGATTTCGAATATGTTTACTACAAGGATCTCGGTCGTGCTTTAGATAAGGCGGCTACTGTTAATCTTTCCTCTCCCGTGACGTTAAACATCGGCACAGGTGTCGTAGTGAAATTCGACGAACTGGTGGCCATCGCCCAGAAGCTGTTGCCCAAGCTTGAAGTTGAGATGATTCCCGGTCAAACGCCCCGGTCAGCCAGACAGCCTATGGTTATCGCGAAAGCCAAGGATGTATTGGGTTGGACACCGGAGTTTGACATTGAGGCCGGTTTTAAAGACTATGTTGATGAGTTGAAGAAGCTCTCCTAAAATAAAGAAAGGCCTGGCGCATGAATACGGCGGTTCGAGCTGATAAAACGATTCTACTGTTAAGGCCACAGGACATCAGAGGGCTGATTACCGTAGAAGACGCCATTGACTTGATCGAGCAGGGCTACCGCGAGGCACAGGATTATCCACTTGTTAATGCACCGCGGAGACGGGTTCACTCACCCGAAGGCGTTCGGGTCAGTAATTTCCCTGGAGGCATTCCCGGTCTCGGCGTCATCGGGTCGTTGAGCCGTGGAGAATCGGTGACTCATGATACCGGTAACCAGACCTATCCGTACCGCGAACATCCCGTCTATAATCTTTGGGATTCGCAGACGAGTGAACTTCTCGCCATTATCATTGGGGAGCTATTTGATGAGCGCTCGGGATTCCCGAGTGTCATGGCATTGCGCACGGGGGCAACCAGCGGGGTTGGTTTTCGTCACATGGCGAGACAGGATGCGAAAACCGTGGGGCTTTATGGCGCCGGTGGTCAGGCCTTTTACAAGATGCTTGCATTGAAGGCCGTCCGGCCCATCACCCACGTGAAAGTCTACAGCCGCAATCCGGAAAACCGGCGCGCCTTTTGCGAACGGATGAGTCCATTGATCGAGACGCCGATGAGTCCGGTGAGTAGTCCAAGGGAGGTCATGCGTGGAGTGGACATCGTGGTGTGCGCAACCAACAGCAACGTAGCGGTGTTCGACGGTAGTTGGATCGAACCCGGTCAACACATCACCACTGTGGTTGGCTCGAACGTAGCGCTGGTCAAAGGTGGGTGGATCGGGGCTGGTCGCCGTGAGAATGATGACGAAACTGTTCGCCGGGCGGACTTCATCGTCACGAATAACCGCGAGTCGGTGATTCAAGATCAGCAGGCGGGTCTTTGGGATCCACTGCAAGCCCGTATCATCACCTGGGAGAAGATTCACGAGCTTGGCGAAATCCTGAACGGCAGTTTTCCCGGCCGCACAAACGACGAACAGGTAACCTACCACGCGAACAACAACGGCACAGCAGCCGCTGACCTCGCCCTAGCGATGCACGTTTACCGGAAAGCAAGAGAGCATGGCCGCGGCATGAGAATCGAGCTGCCGGTACCGGGAAATGGCTGACGGTGGGATTGCCTAAAAGATGGCCTATGGCTTGGGGAGGGATTAAACAATGAAGAGTTCGCATAATAGCCAAAGGATCATCGACGGCGATGGTCACGTGATGGAGGACCTCGTCTCAATCTGGAAGTATATGCCGCAGGAGTATGTCGGTCGCAGCTTCTCTGACATGAGGGGCCGTAACCCTTTTCCGCCTGTGGACCACCTGCACTCGGCAAACCGTCACTTCACTCCCCGAGGCGCCTTCGCCAATGTGGGGTGTGAAGGTTGGGAAGTGTTTCTCAATGAAGTGGGCATCGAATCCACAGTGCTCTACACCAGCGCGGGCCTGAGCTTCGGAAAAATCGTGAGTCGGGACTGGGCCATCGAGCTCGCCCATGCGTACAACGATTGGATCTGCGATACCTACTTGTCCAAGAGCCAGCGTTTTCGCGCCATGGGACTTATTCCCTACCAGGAGCCCCACAAGGCGGTGGACGAGCTAAGGCGGATCGTGCAAGAGCTGGGGATGTGTGGGGCCATGCTTCCATCCACAGGGGCAAACATGTCCCACCTTGGCTCCGAGCAGTTCTGGCCCATATATGAGGAGGCCCAGCGCCTCGGATGCGCGCTGGGCGTTCACGGCGGCTCACACGAAGGCATGCAGATGGATGACATGAGTCCTTACGCACCGGTGAACGCGTTGGGCCATCCCTTTGGTCAAATGGTTAACTTCGCCGGCATCATCTTTAACGGCATCTTCGACAAATTCCCCGGGGTGCGTATCGGCTTTCTTGAAGCGGGTTGCGCCTGGCTGCTAACATGTATGGAGCGCTTCACCAAGTCCTGGGCCAGTCACGTGCAGTTCGATCCGCGCGGTCGCTTCTTGAAGCTTCGGGACGGGGAGACCATGGGGGACTACATTATTCGCCACATCAACGAGGGGAGAATCTTCATCGGAATCGAAGGGAACGAGTTGACAATCGGTGATGCAATCCGTCTGGTCGGTAATAAGCCTTTTATTTTTTCCTCCGACTATCCACACGAAGTGGATGCGAAGACCTGCCGGGCCGAACTCGGGGAGCTCCTGGAGTACCCGGGGCTTACGAGGGAGGACAAGAACGCGATCCTTTTCTCCAACTCGGCGCGCTTCTATGGACTCTCTGTTGATCAGTGCGCCGGGTCCGACCAGGGTACCTGACCGATCGGTCATAAGTCATTAAAAGGTAGCCGGTTCCTTACTCTGATCTGGTTCCGTAGGAGGAAACTAGCGAGATGAACAAAGCTGTTGCGGCAAGCCGGGTGGAGTCGATTGTCGAGTCCGTGTTTTTTCACCGGGTGGTAATCTCTTTGATCGTCCTGAACGCCGTCATCGTCGGGCTGGAAACCTACCCCCAGGTTGCGGCCGACTTTGGGTGGCTCCTGGATCTAGCGGATCGCACGATCCTTTATCTTTTTACTCTCGAACTGAGTCTCCGCCTTGTGGCCGTCGGCTCGCCAGCCGTATTCCTCAAGAACGGCTGGAATGTATTCGATCTCGTCATCGTCGCCACAGGGTATCTTCCCGCCTCGCAGTTTTTTACCGTGGCCCGGCTATTCAGGATATTGAGAGTGCTGCGCGCGGTGAGCGTGCTCCCGAACCTTCAAACAATCGTGACCGCGCTGCTCCGAAGCCTCCCCTCGCTCGGTCACATCGCTATGCTTCTTGGACTTCTCATGTACGTTTACGCCGCCATTGGTACTTCCCTTTTCAACGAGATCTCGCCCAAGTATTTCGCTACTTTGCATCAGAGCGTTCTAACGCTCTTCAGCGTGATCACCCTTGAGGGGTGGATCACGATCATGGAAGAAGTGTTACCCCATGCTCCCTTTGCCTGGATTTACTTTGTCACCTTCATCCTGTTTGGGACTTTCGTCACGCTCAACTTCTTCGTCGGCGTGATCGTTAGCAACCTTCAGTCTGCCGCAACTCAGGAAAGGGACGATCTAACGGATATCCGGGAATCCCTGGCGCGTTTGGAAGAGCGACTCGGGGGAGGTCAAGGGTTCGAAAACAAGCCGTGAGCCTAACGCGGGGTGCAAGACGAACAAGGACTACCTCACCGAAGTCAGGCCTGGATACTTAACCGCAGATTTACGCAGAGCTGCAAAACGCATGGCGCAGAGTGCAAAGCGTACGGGGAACCGACGACGAACCACTGACAATAGGACTACGATTACTCCTCAATAATTCTGCGGATGTCTCTATCCGCCTTGGCGCTTGCTGTAAAGCTGCTCCACGAATTTCTCTGCCTCGGGACGCTTTTTCTGGAGTTCCGGGTCATGAACGATCATCATGTATTCAACCCCCGGCCGGCGCATCTGTGTTTCATGGACCTTGCCCATCTCCGTAACGTCCACGCGAAAAGACTGCTCAGGCGTCCCACTGCAAAGCCAGCACACCCTGGCGAATAAAATTCACGTGGATGACTGACCTTTTGTAGAAGAATCATTTCCCCCTCTATGACCTCAGAAATCACTGCAAGCCTGTCAAAGCTGGGGGAGGCTATTGGAAAGCAGCCCTATCACATGGGAAAGACCCGTCAAGCACTAGTAGCAGACAACCACAGGATTATGCAAGGTTATAGAGCCTGGCGCAGTTGTCCCACAGGATTTTTCGCCTGGACTCCTCGGATATCCCCTGAAGAGACATAAAATTATCCACTGCGTGGGGCCAGCAGGAGTCGATGTGCGGGTAATCGGTGGAGAACACGATATTGTCGTCGCCTAGATAATCAATGACCTTCACCACCAGGCTTTCGTCCACATCCACCGAAATGAAACACTGCTGGTGGAAATACTTGCTCGGCTTTTGGCAAAGCGGTACATCGGCCAAGGCCCCCTGGATCTCCCAGTATTCATCAAGGCGATAGAGCAGCCAGGGAAGCCAGGCACAGTTCCCTTCGAGAAAAGCCGCATTCATCTTGGGAAACCGCTCTAGAACTCCGCCGGCGCAGAAGCTGCTAACGGCCAATATCAGTTCAACGGGGTTGCGAAGTGGATTGACCAGAAGGTCTTGATTGGGATGACCTTTGAAACGCTGTGAGACCTGAAGCTGGTTGGGGTTGGCGGGTGGATGAAAACAAATGGGTACTCCTAACCGCTCTGCCTCCGCCCATAGCGGATCAAAGTAGAAGTCGTGGATTTGCCTACCGTTGATGGGCTCCGGGCACAGGGACAAACCCACCGCGCCCAATTCCTTAACCGCCCGTCGCGCTTCCTCCACGGCAAGGTTTACATCGTGCAGAGTAATCAACGCTGAACCCATGAGCCTTTTAGGATCTTCCTTACAAAAGTCGCTCATCCAACTGTTCCAAGCACGACAGAGGTCATTGGCGTACTCTGCCTCGAAGGTCTCGTCGGTATGTAAGGGGGAGGTGCGGAATAGTACCGCCGCGTCCAGGCCCTCCACGTCCATGGCGTCGAGTTGGGAAGCCGGGTCATAGTTCCTACTTAGGGGTTTGTCGTAACGGTGGGCGTTTTTCTCTTCATGGAAAACAACCGCACGACTGGGGGATCGGATGGGTGTTCCATCCCCCAGCCTGTACCGGGTCGCCCCGTGCTTTTTCCTGGGCTCCGCCCTGGGGATGCGGTCCCCCCATTTAGGATCCATGTATTTCAAGTACAGGTCAGGGGGCTCAAACACATGCATATCACTGTCGAGGATCTTTGAACCGTTTTTTGCCATAACCTCACCGTCGTGGTCTTTCTGCATGGGCAAGGGCAGCTTCCCTGCCCGCTATGCGGCCAAAGACACAGCATCTGGGCAGGCCGTGCAAGGCGAATCCACCCGCCGATTCCCCGGCGCAGTACAGGCCCGGGATGGCCTGACCCTTCATGTCAATTACCTGGCACTTGGTGTTAATTCTCAGTCCAGTCAGAGAGTCATGGAGTATGGGTGTGGACCACGCCGCGTAGAAGGGTGGTGTCTGAATTTTATACAGGGGAGGAGTTCTGCCAAACTCCGGATCCTCTCCCGCATCCACGAAGGAGTTGTACTTTGCCACCGTTTCTTCCAAGGTGCGCGCCGGCATAGGCTGTTTCTGGTATGGGTTGACGATCCTGTGGGCTAGCTCGGTAATGGTGTCGGCATTGAAGAACCAACCGTTGGGATCTATGTCGGGCGGCTTTGGTTTCCATCCCTCTCGCTGTACGGTACCTGCGTCAAATATCGCCCATATGGGTCCACCCCCGTTGGTTTCATTCCCATTCAGTCCCAGGGCAGCATTTAGAAACGCGTATGAATCATCGAGCTCATCCCAGAATCTCAAGCCCAACTGGTTTACAAGAATTACGTTTTGCCAATCGTTTACGGTAAGGCCGGAGGCGCCGGCGAGATGGAACATGGGGCTGTCAGGCTTCCACTTCAGGCTGACATAACCGTACCGGCACCCGATGTGTTTTGTTTTGGAAACAGCTCGTCCACCCTCCGTGGTCTGGTTGGCAGTCCCCCACAGGGATGCCCCAATTTCCATGGCCAGTATCTCTCCGTCACCGGTTTGTTTGGACCAGGGTTCGCCGGCAGTCTGGTACTCCTCGGTCAGCCGAGGGTCAAACATTCTACGAAACTCCACGTTGCTGGTATGACCGCCCGTAGCGATAATGACGCCTCGTCGTGCCTGGATGTTTACCTCTTTTCCCTGGTAGATTGCTCTGATTCCAAGCACCCTTCCGGTGATGTCGCATTCTCTAATAATGCGGGTCATCTTGTGACTCAGTAGAAACTGCACGCCCTTTGCACGGGCACTGGCCTCCAGATGCCTGACAAGGCCTGAGCCATTCCTGCCATTGATGGTTTCGTTGAGGTTGTCTGAGTAAGGCCGGATCACAGCTAGTCTGGGAACAGTCTCGTCCGGTGCGATTATTGGTGGATTATCAGCAAACTTGACACCGTTGTCCACCAGAAACTCAAACGTCGGAACATTTTCCTCGGCCCAAACGCTTACAAGGTCTCTGTCACTGTACTTGGCTTGGAGGCTGAGGTAAGTCGTGTGGTCTAAAAAGACCTGGTCCACCGAATCCTCGATGCCATACTTCTTTTGAAAACTCGTCCCGCCACCAAGGGGGAGTCTCCCACCGCTTAACATCCCGTGACCGCCGATATCATGGTTCTCCTCAACAGCGATTACATTGACCCCGAGATCCCGTGCCATAACGGCAGCCGGGAGGCCCGCCGCCCCCGTCCCAACCACGACGACATCCGCAGTGTAGTCCCAGTTCACCTTGCTAGTCTCCGAATCAGTCTGGCTCATGAGCGTCTCCAACCTGGAAAGAAAATATTAGACAAACACCTCGTTTGTCAAATTCAGACAATCAGACGGTAAAGGAACTGCTGTTTCAATACCGCATACTAGCAATTTGCTCACACGCTCTCAGGGGAGGGGCGTGTTCGGGATCGTAATCAAAGGATGAAAGGGTCAAGACTAGGGAGTAGGGTGTTGGGGATAGGGTTTAGAAAAAGACAAGAAGAGTGTTGAGTTTCAAGGGAAGAGGGATGAGAGCAGCCGTCCGCAAAAGGAATAGTTAGCTGGTTTCTTATGGAAGCGAGGCTTGTTTTCTAATAAAGCCGGGCATCTTGCCGTGTTTAGACTTTATCATCAACCAATCGCCATAAATGCCCACAACTCGGTATCGAGCCACACGTTCCCTTCAGAGATTTTATAAATCACGGTTTCGTTGGGGGCGGAGGGAAAGCAGTGAGATGGGTTTAGGAGTGAGCGGCACCCGGGGCTGTTTCTTGGGGTAGGGTGACTGTGACAGGCACCGAGCCGCGCTCACGAATCAGAAACCCGAGGAGGGATAACAAGAAGCTGGTAAAAGACCAGGCCAAAACCGCACCCGAGAGATCGATTAAGTCGGCCACCGCACCAAATATCGTTGATCCCATGATCACGCCCACGTGGAAGGAGGTCAGAAAATAGCCAAACGCCTCTGCGCGCCTCTCGGGATTGGAGATATCCGCCGTCAATGCCGAAAGGGCCGGCGTTGCAAACGCAGAGCCTCCACCTGCGAGCGCCACTGCTGCGATGAGCATCCAGAAGGCGCTGGGAAAGTTGTACCAGAATACCCCCGAGGTGGCTACCAGTGCCCCCGCTATGGCGGGCCACTTGCACCCAACACGGTCGGCGACGATACCTCCCGGAATATTGAAGAAGGCCAAGCCTAGAGAATGCACCAGCATCAAGGTGCCAATCATTTTTGGCGTGGCATTGAATAATACGGCAACGTAGAGGGGCAGAATGGAATTGGTGAAGCTGGCGCAGAATCCCCCACGGGTGCGCATCACGCAGCTTACTAGGAACGAGGAAAGTAAGCCCGGCTGAATCAGCTTGCCGGATCTACTTGAGGATTGTCCCCATCCTTGAACTGATGTTTTCTTGGGTGCCGCCTGCAAAGTCAACGCGCTGACTATTCCACCCGCAACCGCACTCAACGACCACAGGTTAAATGACGCCAGAAATCCGTAGGTGGTGGAGATTTGGCCGCCAACATAAGGTCCAACGCCCATGCCCAAGAAGAAGATCGTACCGAAAGTCCCCATGAGCTTTCCTCTGGTGTTGGGCCTGGACTCTTCACTGAGCACCGCCATAAGGGATGGCCAGAGGCAACCTGTAGATGCACCCGCCAGGGCCTGGAATACAAAGAAATGGTTTGGGCCGGTGCCAAAATTATTGAGCATGGCGGCCACGGATATCCCGGTAAAGCCAAGAATCAACAGGGTTTTCTGGCCGAGACGGTCCGCGTATCGACCCGCCGGAATCTGGGTTAAAAGCTGGGCCAGGGCGTAGATGGAGACAATGATGCCGATAAAAGAACGGCTTGCACCCAGAGAGTGGGCGTAAAGGGATAAGCTCGGCAGGATGAGGCCATAGCCGAAGGTGACCAGAAATGCCAGAGACAAAACAACTGCGATTTTTTTATTTATCAAGGGTATTCCAGGTTAATGGATCAGCAACGACTATCACGGAACCGGGTGGGTGTCAAAATCGCACCTTTTGCAATTCGTTGGGTAGTCTCTGAAGCCAAATTTGAATATCTATTTTTTCTTGCTTTCGAACGGACCGCCTTGCTGACAAACGAAAGCTTGGTTGATTCAACAATCGAGTCATGAGATTTCACAAGTGGCAAATTTGTTAGTTCTGGAAATTGACATGGGCGCCCTGCGGGTTTAAAATTCTTGCCCGTCAAGGAGTTTCTGTCAGGCGGAAGGGAGGTTGCACGCCATGCCGACCATTGATGCCGATGCTCATGTTGTGGAATCGGAGCGTACATGGGATTTCATGGATCCGGCCCACCAGAAGTATCGGCCCCTCATCGTCCGGCCGCAAGGTAAGGGGGGCGGAGAATACTGGTTCGTGGAGAGTAAGATTCGCGGTTTGGTACGCGTGGTTTTGACTGCCCAGCAGCTCCATGAGATTGCAGAGCGCACGGGCCGCGACATGGCGACTACGCGTGAAACCCGAGAGATGGAAAACGTTCCCGCCCGCCTCAAGCATATGGATCAATTAGGGATCGATGTCCAGGTGCTCTATCCCACCATGTTCATCGAGCAGGTAACCGACAAAGTGGAATGGGAAATCGCCATCTGCAAGGGCTACAACCGTTGGCTGGCCGACATTCACCGGCAGGGTCAGGGACGGCTCAGGTGGATCTGTGTTCTGCCGCTCCTTGATATGAGTGCGGCGCTGGAGGAGCTCAAGTTTTGCAAGTCCAACGGAGCCTGCGGTGTGTTTATGCGCGGCCTGGAAGGCCATCGACTCATTACCGACCCCTATTTTTATCCTCTATACGAGGAAACGAGTCGTCTCGACCTGGCCGTGGGCGTTCACGTGGGCAACGGCAACCCGCAAAACATCGACCTGGTCTCGCAGTACAACGGCGGCGGCAGCTTCTGGAAGTTCCGCATACCCGTGATCGGCGCGTTTCATTCAGTGATCATGAGCGAGGTGCCGATGCTATTTCCCAAGCTTCGGTTTCATTGGGCCGAGGCAGCGGCGCAGTGGATCCCTTATGTGATTAAGGATCTGCAGAGGCGCTGGGGGGCG
The DNA here is from genome assembly GCA_965218425.1 of uncultured Binatia bacterium (SeqCode). Taxonomy (GTDB): domain Bacteria; phylum Desulfobacterota; class Binatia; order UBA9968; family CAXXLF01; genus CBDCDW01. The sequence continues at coordinate 4,215,383 of OZ244621.1, read as the reverse complement.
GCGGGAAAAACGCTGCCAGATAATCCCATGAAGGAATACCGGCAATACGTGTCGTGCCAGACCGATGATGATGTGGACCAGGTTTTCAAATATTCAGGGGAGGACAATATCGTCATTGGCACCGATTACGGCCACAACGATCAATCCACGGAGATCGAGGCCCTGCGCAACTTGAAAAACCACGGCGGTATCAGCGCGGCGCAATACGGCAAGATTATCTATGATAATCCCAAGGCGCTCTTCGGACTGAGTTAACCCATCGAAGGCCCCTGCGGGGGACGCAGACGCAATGGTCCACAGGACTGCCTATCAAAAATGCGGTCAAAGGGGCATTGGTAGCCTTGGTAGTCGCCCATCTGTAGGTGGAAATTTATGGGGTTCACTCGACTCAGGCTACCTACGTCTGATCTTTTGGCTTTAACGGTATATCTTCCATCATCACGGATTTGGATTTGCGTGATGCCTCCAGATTTGTTTTTGTATTGCAATTTGCCGTCTTCCCTGACGAATTCGCCCCAGCAATGGTTTCCCTATAGTCACCTAGTGTCACGGTCACGTTTTTATTTAGAAGATCTATTTCGTCAATCATGGTTTCCAATTCAAAGCTCCCCATAGCCTTGTTATGCTAGTGTTGATTATTCCGCCGGCAGCGAAGGGAATATAGGAAATCATTTAGGATGCCATGGGTAAGTCATTTTTTCCATATTTTTGCATCAATGGAACAGCCTCAATTATCGTCCCAAAAAAATAGCCATTAAAAATCATCTGGTTATGGCATGGCATCCCTTTTGCCGTTAAGTAAACTTTAGGTGGTCTCATAATGAGAATGAGAAAAAAATCCTCATCGTGGACGATGATATGGATCTGTGCCTTATCATTCGAACGTTTCTCGACCGATTGGGCTATGACACGGTTGTGGCGGTAAACGGTAATGAGGCAGTGGATTTGGCCATTTCTCAAATGCCAGATCCCATCTTGATGGACATCATGCTGCCTGTGATGGACGGTCTCAGACTACCCGTGTGATTCGAGAGAATCCAGAAACCCGTTTCATACTGATCCTGGCAATGACGGCTGGGGTCACCATGGACGACAAGAGAAATTGTTTTCGCAGCGGGTGTGACGATTTTATAGCAAAGCCATTCACGGTTAAGGAGATGAGCGACTGCATCGAGAGGCTACTGAAGCAGTTCACTGGTATTCTGAACACGGTTCCTGCATAATCCGTTGACCATCGTTCTCTTGCGGCGGTCAACTGATCCCCCTTTCCAGCCTGTCAGGAGCGTATCCTCTGTAGCGATTGTTACTCTTGCAGGACAGGAGGTCTGTTGTCTTTAGTTGTATGCAGGCCACTGGTAAGTTGAAGACAGTAAGACATGGAAGTAGCAAAAGGAATGGCTGAGACATTGGACGATCTGATCCACCGGGCCAAGGCGGTTTTGGATGGAAATTGGCTAGGTCAGTCCACCAAGCCTTCGCCCCATCTTTATCCCCATCAATGGAACTGGGATTCCGGGTTCATTGCCATTGGATATGCGCGATATGATCAGTTTAGGGCGCAGCAGGAGCTTTCCTCGCTCTTTGCCGGTCAATGGCACAACGGGATGCTTCCCCAGATTGTATTCAACCCTAAGGTCTTGGGAGGGTATTTTCCTGAACCCGACTTCTGGCAAGGGGAGCGCTCGCGCCATTACCCTGAAAACGTCCTCACTTCAGGGATTACCATGCCACCGGTGCATGCCATGGCTGCTCTCAGCGTCTTGAGTCATGCACGGGACGGCGATAGCGCTCGAGAATGGTTGGAGTATCTTTACCCTCGAATCTTTAAATTGCATGAGTTTTTCTTCCGTGATCGAGATCCAGAAGGAGAAGGGCTTGTCTATATCCGTCACCCGTGGGAATCGGGTTTGGACAATGCCCCAACCTGGGACCCTCCTTTGAAGGCCATGAAGATTGACAAAACGACGCTGCCTTCCTACCAACGGCAGGATTTAAAAAAGGGTATTCCAAGGTCTCAGCGGCCGTCGGATGACGACTACGATCGGTACGTGTTTCTTGTGGATCTATTTAGAAGATTGAACTACGACGAAAAGGCCATCTACCAGGAGTGCCCGTTTCTGATACAGGAACCGCTATTGAACAGTATTCTCTGTAAGGCTGAGGAGGATCTGATGGAAATCGGAAAGACCTTGGGAAAGGACACGGCCCAGATCCGAGAATGGTATGATCAGACGGCACAATCCCTAAGGGACAAGCTCTGGCACGCTAACCATGGAGCGTTTGACGTTTTTGATCTGCGCGCCGGAGAGCCCATCGGGACATTGACCGCGGCGGGATTTATGCCCTTACTGTGCGGCGCTCCTACAGATGCACAAGCCAAAGTCATGTACGAGTTTCTCGAGTCACGGGCCTTTTGCACCATGGATGATGCGCGTTGCTTTTCCATACCGAACTATAATCTGGAAGGGGATTATCTGGACACCTCCAACTACTGGCGAGGTCCGGTCTGGATCAATACCAATTGGCTGTTGTTGCAGGGACTCAGCCGGTATGGCTTTCAAGAAAAAGCCGAAAGCGTGCGCCGCGACATGATTACTCTGGTCAAACGCTACGGATTCTACGAGTACTTCGATCCCTACACCGGGAAAGGCTACGGAACCGATAACTTTTCCTGGACCGCGGCGCTATTTCTCGATGTTGCCCTGGAAGGAACCCGGTAATATTTGGGTCAAAGAGCGCTGGTTCTGGAAATTGACAATTCAGTACTAACCCGCATAAGATCTATCTTACTTTTTTAAGGTCAGTGGTCGGACGAACGCCATTCCGCTTTCGGAATGGTTCCACAGGTGTGCCGAACTGTGCGCCCACAGAAAGTGGCAGAGCACCGGAGGAGGTCTAGGGGTGAACGTAAAAGTGATCGATGCCGACGGGCATGTATTTACCGACGAGTCGCTATTGGATTTTATCGATGGTCCTTACAGGAAACAGTCCTTCGATAAACTGCTGCCCTCCCTGGATTTTCATCATCTACCCATGCATCGACCGCGTAGCTCGGAAGCCTTTGGCGGGGGTAAGAGGCTTGGTCCCGAGGAGTGGTTGGCGTTCATGGAGTACGCCAACTTTGAGTGCGCCGTCCTTTATCCCACACAGGGACTATCCATCGGGAACGTGAGCAATCCCGATTGGGCTTGCATGTTCTGCCAAGCCTATAACGACTGGTTGCATGAGCGATATGTGAAGGCGAATTCGCGCTTCAAGGGGGTCGCTTTGTTGCCTTTACAAGACGTGGATGAGGCCGTGGTGGAGTTGCGACGCGCGATTAAAGAGCTGGGGATGGTTGCAGCCATGCTTCCTTCCCGTGGCCTTCCCTACGATCTCGGCCATCAAACTTATTGGCCCGTTTATGCCGAGGCAGAGCGGTTGGGATGTGCGCTGGGAGTCCATGGAGGCGCGCACCACGGGATGGCGCTTGATACGCTAGACGCGTTCACGCCGATTCATGCTCTCGGGCATCCGTTCAGCCTCATGGTGGCCTTTTCAGGCATGGTCTACCACGGAGTTTTCAAACAGTATCCGCAACTGCGGATAGGGTTCCTTGAGGGTGGGGCAGGTTGGGCCAGCTTTTGGATGGACCGAATGGAGCGATCCCACGGTGCATACTATGAATTGGGCAGGAAGTACCGAGGCCCGACTGCACAGGAGCAACCGGCGGACTACCTTTGCAATGGTAATGTGTGGATCGGGTGTGAAGGCGGCGAGGGAGGCTTGGCGTACCAAATAGAACGGGTAGGGAATCAGCATTTCCTCTTTGCCAGCGATTTTCCTCACGAAATCGGTCCCGGCCAGATTCATAACGAAATAAATGAGATCCTTGAGCACCCGGAACTGTCGGAAGAGGACAAGGCGGCTATCCTTGTGGATAACGCCCGAAGATTTTATCGCTTGTAAACTCACACGTGATTGGCGTTCAATGCCCGCCCTTGTTATGGTAACTTCCATTTGTCTCTTGGACCTCCGGGATCGTTAACACGAGGTTAAAAAAGGAGCGTGATGTCTCCTTTACATATACATATGGAAAAAGCCAAGGGAACGCGGGTATACACTGATTAATGCTCATGGGAGGCCTACGATGCTCAATGGAAAGGTCGTAATTGTAACAGGTGGTGCCAAGGGGATTGGACGTTACGCGGCGAATGTATATGCGGATGCCGGGGCCAAAGTCTCCATTTGGGATATCGTCCTGGAGGAGAACACTACGAAGGAATTGGAGGAAAAAGGGGTTGAAGTCTTGCCTCTACAGGTGGATGTCCGTAGTGAGGAGCAGATCCGAAGAGCAACCAGGGCGGTGAGTGAACGCTTTGGGCGTATCGATGTGCTCTTGAACAATGCCGGCCTTGTGACTCACCCGGCATGGACGAAGAGTTGGGGACCCATCGTGGAGATGGAGAAAAGCTTCTGGGATCGTGTGATCGAAACCAACCTGACCGGTACCATGCTGTGTACGAAGCATGTGCTTTCTCAAATGATCAAGCAGAGGTCCGGGCATATCATCAACGTCCATGGAGGGGCAGCCACCGCAAAGCGTGTTGGAGCCTGTGCTTATATGGTCAGCAAGGATGCCCTACGTACCTTCACCAGGTTTGTGGCGGAAGAAGTTCGCGACCACGGTGTCTGTGTTGTCATCGCGGGGCCCGGCGGTGCCATCGCTACGGAAGAGGCCCCTGAAGATGTGCGAAGCCGTATGCCAGGTCCCGGGTTGGTGGGAACTACTTACCTGCTCGCGGCGCAAGCGCCCATGGAGTTCTCGGGATTTTACGTGCGGCGTGTGGACGACAAACTGCAACTTGATCAGGACCCCAGCAACGTGTGGTGGTTCAAGAGCGGCTAGATCTTTCGGAGACTCAGGGGACTCGGACTATGAATACGGAGCTTCTTCCTCAACGAAAGACGCCATCCGGGTGGAGGGTGAACGCGTTGGGCTGAGGGGTACAATCATCACTGATAAGAACAAAGAACTTGATTTTGGAGGCGAACCATGGCGACCATTGACGCGGATAGTCACGTTATCGAAACCGATGCCACCTGGCAGTATATGGAAGGCCCCGATGCTCAGTACAGACCCCTTCCCGTCATCTCCCAGACGGATCCCCCCAGGCAATTTTGGGTTATCGAGGGCAAGGCACGGAACAGGGGCGGAAACGTGGGACGTGATGCCTTCAAGGAATGCCGGGAACTCTCCGACGTTGCCGCGCGGTTGCGCCATATGGATGAGCTGGGGACCGATATCCAGGTGCTCTATCCGTCCATCTGGACAAGTGTGATCTTCAGCCATCCCGAAGTGGAGCTCGCCATCTGCCGGAGCTACAACCGGTGGCTTGGTGATGCCTGGCGGCAGGGGAAGGGGCGACTGCGATGGGTCGCCGTGATGCCGCTCATGAGCATTGATAGGTCAATCGAAGAATTGAACATTGCAAAGAATAACGGCGCGTGCGGTTTGTTGCATCGGGGGTTCGAGGGTAACCGGCATCCTTCCGATCCTTACTTCTTCCCTCTCTACGAGGAGGCAAGTCGCTTGAACATGCCCGTGTGCTTCCATGCGGGCATCGGCTCAGCCGAACTGCTCGAATTGTATAATAAGGCTCCCGGCGGAGGTGGCTTTATGAAGTTCAAGCTTTCCGTGATCAGTGCCTTTGAGACCATCGTTTCCGGCGGAATCCCCGATCGTTTTCCCGACCTTCGGTTCGGCTTTGTCGAGGTCAGCGCGCAGTGGGTACCCTACCTCATGCATTCCATCGGGAGGCCCAGAGGGGAGCACAAGCGTGATAGCCAGATCCCCTACAATTTGTTCCGTGACAGCAGGATTTATGTTGCGTGCCAGATGGACGATGACCTCCCCCATGTGCTCAAATACGCCGGCGAGGACAACATCGTGTTGGGTACCGACTACGGACACTCGGACAACTCCACCGAGTTGGAGGCGTTGCAAACGCTGAGGCGGGAGTCATCGGTGTCCCGTGATGCCGTGGAAAAGATCCTCGATGCAAATCCAAGAGCCTTGTATGGGCTCTAAAGGCCCGGTGCTAGGAGAAACGAGGAGGTGTCATGGCACTGTTTTTAAGCAATCAGGACCAGGAACAATGCATTACGTCGCAGGAGGCCATTGAGGCGCTGGAAGACGGCATCCGGCAAATGGCCCGGGGCGATGCCATCCGGCGTCCTCGGGTGGACAACCTCATCCCGTCAAAACGTCCAGATGAATTTTTTTCTTTCAGCTCCATGGAAGGGGGTATGAAAGAGCCAGGCTATTACGCGTTGCGCATCAAACCCGACATCATCTCGTGGCCCATGGTAAACGGTATGCGGCGACGGGTTACCTATTGTTCCGAACCGGGACTCTACGGTGGGTTGGTCATGTTGTTCAGCGTCCACAACGCGGAGCTTCTCGCCATCATGAACGACGGGTTCGTACAGCACTTGCGCGTGGCTTCCACCGCTGCTATCGGGGCGAAGTATCTTGCGCGACCAGGAGCAAAGGTTCTGGCCATGATTGGATCAGGCGGCATGGCTCGTAGTTTTGCCAAAGCCTTTTGCGCCATCCGCGACATCAGCACCATCAAGGTGTACAGCCCCACACAGGCCAACTTGAGAAAATATGCAGACGAAGTCTCCCAGGTTCTGGAGTGCGAGGTGATCCCGGTGAGCAGACCCGAAGAGGCCCTGCGCGGCGCCGACATCGTTGCAGCCTGTACGAATTCCTACAGCCCCGTGATCCAAGGGGAGTGGCTTGAGCCAGGGGTTCATATCGCAAACGTCATGGCGTCGGAGCTGAGCCCCGATGCCTACCAACGAATCAATACGGTGGGGCTTCTGGTTCGCCGCAGGGCGCCTTCAGTGGCGGGTTTCATCGACGACGATTTTGCTCTTAGGGTGAACACCATGTGTTATCTGGCCGGGCAACCCCATGAACGGGCTAAGATTCCAAAGGGGGGCGGGCGTTCCCAGAACTCCAAGGGGGATGAGCGCTATCCCAATGCGCGCTATGTTGATTGCATGAACTGGGAAAAAGGTCAGCGTTACCAGAGAACCCGGGATGACGAAATCACGACCCTTGCTACCCAGTCCTTTGGCACCCTGGAGGGGGATATCGGGGCGAGCTCAGGCATTCAGGGGATCCAGTTTGCAAGCGTGGGTGGCCGAATCTATGACAACGCCAGGAAACTGGGTCTGGGTAAGGACTTGCCCAAGGAAATGTTTTTACAGGATATCCCCACATAAGCGACCCTCTAAACCCATCTTCCCAAGAATTTGACGCCAGGCTAGGGCCCGCTACTAACAAAGGGTCAAGGTTTGATCAGCGCCTTGGTGGGATAGAGTCCAGAAACTTCGCCTCCCACGGCCTGAATGCAGCGTTCGGTTTCCTCCAGGGGAAATACATGGCTAACCATCTCCTGGACAGGAAACTTCGTCGCCTCCAGCAAGCGCATGGAGGCTTCCGTGGCATCGTTGTCGGCTGTAAACGCTCCCTGAAGTCGAATCTCCTTCCAAACAAATTTGTCCGTCACAATGGGTGTTGACGTCGCGCCGCCGGTCAATCCGGCGAGTACCATAGTTCCCTGGCGCCGCAGGCAGTCAATGGATGTCTGGATGGCCGCCGGATTTCCCGAAACGTCCACCACCACATCCACCATGGCGCCGTCGGTTTCCGCAGCAATGACATCGAGAACGTTTTCCCTTTCGACGTTGATGGTTCGATGGGCACCGAACCGTTTGGCCAACTCAAGGCGTTCCGGATCTCTGGTGATACCAGTGACAAAGATTCGGGCCGCCCCTGCCTGCGCGGCCGCAAAGGTACAAGACAATCCTTGCTGCCCGGGCCCCTGGATGAGAACGAAGTCCCCCATCCTCACTCCTCCCTGACGGATGGCCCACTGAAAACCGTTGGCCATGACAGATCCAATAAGCACCGCTGCTTCAGCGGGAAGATCATTACTGACTTTTGTGGCAAGGACATCCGGGGCCAGATAAATAAAATCGGCAAACCCGCCAAATAGATGCGGCGGTTCAGTGCAAGGGGTGCGTCCTCCATAGCTGGTTCTCTTCGTGCAGAATCGTGCCGCGCCCCGCCGGCAGTCGGCGCAACGGCCGCAACCCAACGCTCCTTTGAGAATGATCCGGTCTCCCTCCTTGAGACCATGGATCCGAGCCGCCTCCTTTCCCAGCTTGGCTACGCGCCCCAGGATCTCGTGTCCCAGAATGATGGGCAGAGGAAGCTCTATCTTGCCATGGTAGTATTTGACATCTGTGCCACAGACGCCACCCATCTCTACGGCGACAACCCCGCCGTCCGGGGGAATGTCCGGGAGCGGATATTCGCGGAGCTCGAGACGATTGGGGGCCGTTAAGGTCACTGCGCGGCTTAGTTCGGCCATGGTGTCCTCCTTGACAGCTCAAGTGGAGTCGTGTTCATGCTCGTAACGGTACCCGGGGTGGTTAAGGGCATGGACTTCAGATTGGTTCTTTAACTCTCGTTCGGAGTTTCCTAACTTCATGACCGTTGCTTTAGGACAGGTTCGGCTCCATTGCAAGGTGGAAAGAATCGCATTTAGTCGGTCAGAAACTTTCGAAGCGCGCGAGCAAATTCTTCGGCCTCTTCGATTTGCGGTTCATGGGCGGAGTTGAGGAAGCGGTGAATCTTCGAGTCCGGAATCATATCTTGCAATTGATTGTCCCAGCCCCTGGGGTTGAGCTGGTCGTGGGCGCAGGATATGATGAGAAGAGGGATTTTGATGGATGCGAGCTGCTTTACAAAGGTGTCGGTAAAGGGAGTCCTTTCGTAGCCTGGTCTTTTCAGCCGTGCGGCGGAAAGGGTCTCCCAGGATCCCGGAATCAGTGAAACCTCGAATCGCTCTTGAATCAGTTCTCTAGACAAGGACTCTCGGTCGTGAAAGAGAAGTCCCATGATTTCTTCCATGCTCTGCAGACTTGAGGAGTAATTTTGCAGACGACTCTGGGCTTCGGTTTTGAAGAGGCCAGCATTGCCGCAGACGGTCACTATTTTTTCGATTGGGAAGGGTGAAGGGTTCATTGCGGCGGCGCGAAGAGCTAATCCTCCGCCCGCTGAGTTCCCGACGAAATAGGCCCTTTCCATTCCAATGGTTTTCAGGAAGCGGCTGAGGTGCTTAATCCTGAAGCCGGCGGGATCGGAAAAGGAATAGATCTTGTCGGTTTGCCCGTATCCCAGCAGGTCCGGGGCAATCACATGGAAATCATTTCCCAGAGACTCCATGTTGAACTTCCAGGTGGTCTCCGCCGACGCTCCGTATTCTCCCCCATGGAGCAGTACGAGATGGGGTCCCTTGCCGGCCTCCAGGTAGTGGGTTTCGATATCCCCCACAGTCAGGGTCTCGTGCTTATAAGGGTTCATGGGTTTTTCCACCTATGTGAATGTGTTTTTCTCTTCGCCTCGATCATTCAAAATCCATACAACCTCTGAGGATTGGTGGAGAGAACTTTCTCCCTCACTCTCAGCGGCACATCCTCCCGCGCCATGATGGCTTGGGCCATATTTTCTTCGTGAGAGGGGTCTCCGTGAGGGTAGTCGGACGCTGTCACCAGCGCGTCTTCACCAATCAAATTGGTCAGATAATTAATGTCCTCGTCTGCCTCGCAAGCGATATAAACCCTTCCTTCCTTAAAATATTCAGCCGGATCTTTGCTTAGTCTTCCGCCCCGCTTTAATTGATGAATCAGATAGGGCACCCATTGAGAACCACTCTCCAGAAATCCAAATCGTAGTTTGGGAATGGCTTCCAGTAGCCCCGTTGCCATAACGCTGCGAAAGCCCATCAGCACCGGAAGGACCGCGCTGTTGAAGGTGTCGGTGGCGTCAAAGGCGTCCGTGATGGCAGGACAACCCCACCCGAAGTGGATGCAAACCGGCATATCCAAACTGGCAGCCTCTTCATAGAAGGGATACAGGTCCTCCTTTCCCAGGCTTTTGTCCCAGGCCACTCCCAGCAGCATTACCGACACCGCCCCGAGTTGTTTGGTTCTTCGCAGTTCCGCCATGGATTCCTGAATGTCTCTGATGGGAACCTGTGCGGCGAACTTTATTCTACCTCCAGATTTATTACAGGCATCGGCCATGAAATCATTGTAGGCTCGAAACAGAGCCGCCTCGAGCTTCAGATCGTCGGTGGTAGTGGTCAAGAAGAGTGTGGGATAAACCACCTGCTTGTGGATCCCAGCTCTGTCCAGGTCCCCGAGCCTCGCCGCTACGTCTGTTAGCTCTTGCGCTGGAATGGAAAAAGGCTTCTTTCTTGCGCGTTCCATGAGAGTGGGGGTCACGAAACGGACGCCCCCCTTTCCGGTGAGTTTCGGATAGCTCTTGCCATCGATAAGCCAGACCGCGTTACATTCTCCGTAAACCGTGTCGGATGCAAATCCCAGTGGGATGGGTCTCCTCGGATAACAATCTTTGTCGAGAAAGCTAAACATCGCTTGAGACTCTTCTACGTGCCCGTCAGCATCTAGTACCGTCATGGTTTTTCCTCCGAATTTTGGGTTAGCGCTACTCCCATGGAAAAGCTAGCTGTCACGCCGGAAACTACCGCTACCTTCTTTGCTTCTTCCGCACGTCGCTAACGAGCTTGCGAATCGGCGTCATGTCGAGATACCGAGGCTGCTCCGTTTTGACATATTTGATGCCCTTTTTTCTTAGGGCATAGGAGGGTACATCGTCTTTTGGAATATCGACTCTCAGGGAGTTGCCTTCAGTGACCTTCTGGTATGCCATCTGGCCTTCCCGGGAAAGGAGCCAGTTGATTCCCAACCGCGCGGCGTTGGGGTGGGGTGCCCTGTTGATGAGAGCTACAAGTCCACTGGTGACACTCATGGGTACGCCTTCCTTAAATGCTTCCGGTCCCCACCAGTCCACCGGAAGCCCTTGTTTCTTGGCCAGGTCGATATCAGCTCTTCCTATCACGTTAAACATTGAAATGGCATATTTTCCCGAGGCCAACCAGTCTCCGATCTGACGGGAGTCGCGACTAATGGTGACATCCATCTCGGTCAAAAGTCTCCTGAGATATTTCGGGCCAAGAGTGGGATCGTAGTATATATGCGAAACCGAGGGACCCGCCGGAGCAAACGTCGGCTCCAACATTGCGATTTTCCCCTTCCATTTCGGATCAAGAAAGTCCCAGTAGGATTTGAAGTCCTTCGGATTTACCATGTTGGTATTGTAGGAGTTGGCCATGAAACTCACACCGTTAAAACCCAAAAGATATTTCCCGTCGTCGTCCACGTAGTGGTGCTCGCCGTTCCACCACTTCGATTTATCCACAACCTCGGGTAAGACCAGGGCGGGCGGCATGGGATCAAGGACCCTGCTCTTGTACATGACTCCGTACCCCGTCCAGGCACCGTTAATGTAAATATCCGCAAGGTATTTCCCGCCTCTGCGTTCCGCAAGCATCCTTTGCGCAACCCTCCTGCCCCGGGAAAAAAAGCCTACCACTTTAATTTCGGGGTATTTCTTTTGAAACTCGTAAAAGACCTGTTGATAACTAGAGCTTCCGTAAATGACAAGTCGCTTTTCCTTCTTGGCCCCTTCGACAATCTTTTCCCATTCCGCTCCCCCGGCTGCTTGAGCCTTTACTTTGTCAACGGATGGAACCGAAAAAAGGATAAAAATCACTACGCCGAGAACAGATGTAAACCACCCATAAGTCCTTTTCATATTGACTCCTTTCTGAAACATCCCGGCCCACTGGTCATCAAATTAATCGAAATTTGCCATTGAGAGATAGCCACCGGAAATTGAAAATTATGGTACCAACCACTGACTGCAGACCCTTCACATGGCCCCGCAGGCTCCAAAAATGCTCTGCCTGCGCTTCCATTTGAGTGGACAATACCCATAACTGCCGGTCAAGTCAAATCTGAAAACACAACCCTAGGTCATCTTTACAAAGCTCTCTATTTCTCCGTTTCGTCGGAGTCAAGTCTTCGTCGTCCTGAACGTACTGATCCAGTACACTTTGGTTGACATGAGGCCCGATTATCGGATAGTTTCCCTTGTAATCTGAGACCGTTGGATTAAATAAGTTTCGGCGATGGGCGTGGGATGAAATTATTGTCAAGGCGATTTTAGAGGTGAGCGTACAGAGAGAAAGGAGGAATCTTGTGAATCATCTAATGAAATCAGTCTGCGCTACAATTTTACTTTTTACTTTGATTAGCGTTAGGGCCTACGGCCAGGAAATGGCAAGTTCGGCCGAGCAAGCGCGCCAGTTTTATAAGGGTAAGACCATTACCGTGAAAGTCGCGGCTTCCCCTGGCGGCACCTTTGACCTGATCCCGCGCCTCATCAGTAGCCGTTTGCGAAAGGTTACCGGAACCAAGGCGGTGATTATCCAGAGCGACCTGCGCCGATTCATCGCCTCGGCAAATGTCTTTGCTCGATCGAGGAAACTAGGCCTGCACCTGATGCATATTAACGGACCTGTTGTGCTTTGGAATCAGATCACCAAGGCCCCAGGAGTTAACTACGACCTGGCTAAGTTCCGGTGGTTGTCAAGCGCTTCTCCCATCGGCAACATACTCTTCATGCGCGGAAGTCTTCCCTATAAAAACTACAATGATCTGAAAAAAGCCGCCGTCATTAGGCTAGGAGGCGGAGGCCGATTTTCGACGACCCCGGTCACTTATGCATTGGCATGCAAAAACTTCGGTTTAAAGTGTCGTTTTGTCCTGGGCTATCGTGGAGCTGCTCCGGGTCTCCTCGCTTTGAAAACGGGAGAGGTGGACTTATACGGCGCTACAGCGACATTAACTGCGGTTCGTGAAAGAGAGGCCCTGAAGAAGGGCGACCTGCGCATATTTGCAATCACCGCGGCAAAACGCGCGCCACTTTTTCCCGACATTCCCACCTGGTGGGACTTGGGCGGGAATAAATGGCAAGAACCTTATAAGTCTTGGGCCAAACGGATGGAGTCTCTCCAGAGCGGGGGCTTTTGCTGGGTCATGCCACCAGGGACGCCAGATCACCTGGTGCAGTTCATGAGACAGGTCATCGAGGAGACCTATGCCGATCCCAAGATCCAGGAGCTCTTCCAGAAGCGAATTGGATCGAAAGACGCAGTGATTGAAAACTTTACCGGAGGGATCGCCACAGAGAAACGGATAAAAGGCTTGTTGAACCAGCGCATTGGCGAAAAAGACCTGAAGTGGCTTGCCGGTTTGGTCAATAGTTACGTACCATAGAGGCGCAGGAAAGACCGGCTCAACCCAACTCCCTTTGACATTAGATGCTTGAAGCGTTTCTTCACGGCATTATTGCGCCGTTCCAACTGCATATCTTTCCTTTTGTCTTGGCTGGCCTCGTCATTAGCGCCGTTTTAGGGGCCATTCCAGGCATCGGTGCATTTCACATCTACGGCTTGGTATTACCACTGGCCTTTGTCTTGCCTCCTGAGTAAGGGTTGAGTTTTCTTGCCGCTCTCACTGTGGCGAGTTCCATTGGTGGTGCCGTCACTTCCATCTTGTTTGGCGTGCCGGGGACAGTAACCAATGTAGCCACTATCATAGAGGGTTATCCAATGACACAAAAAGGCCAGGGGGCCAGGGCCGTAGGGGCGGCCATGGCGTCCTCGGGCTTGGGTGGCTTGGTTGGAGGATTCATGATCCTGCCGCTCGTTCCTGTGATCCGCCCTTTAGTTTTTTCTTTCAGATCGCCCGAGATCTTCCTGGTCATCCTGCTTGGTATCCTGTTTATTGCGGAGTTAGGCCGAGAAAATCCACTCAGGGCTCTCATTGCCGGGTTTTTAGGTTTGCTGCTTTCGACGGTTGGCTTTCATGCTTATTCGGGTGTCTATCGCTTTTCCTTTGGCCAAACCTACCTGTTGGAAGGTGTTCCCATTATCCCCGTGGTCATGGGGATATTTACGGTTCCTGCGGCAATCGAACTCGCTTTGGAACCTTCTTTTAAGACGAGCCGGGACGCACCAATTCATCTTCCCTTCAGTGACATGTTGGAAGGAGTCAAAGACCTCTTCCGCCATTTTGGGCTCTGGTTGAGGGCTACCGCTATCGGATGTTTCACAGGACTCATCCCCGGGGTCGGATCCGTGGTTGGGATCTGGCTGGCCTATGGGCACGCCAGACAAACTTCGGGCCGTGCGCAGGAGTTCGGTAAGGGATGCGTGGAAGGGGTAATAGCCACTGAAACATCAAACGAATCGGGGGAGGCCAGCGGTTTCTTGACCACCGTGGCATTTGGGGTACCAGGAAGTGCCACCTGGGCGATCTTGATTGGCGCTTTCATGCTTGCTGGATTACCCGCCGGACCAGGAATGCTTTGGAAGTTCCCTGAGATTTCCTTCACCTTGCTTTGGATTATCATCTGGGGCAACGCCCTGGCCGCTTTGGGTGTTGGATTGTTGGCTTCACACATTGCCCGTTTAGCCTATTTCCCAGGTTACATTCTGGCCCCGACGCTTTTGGTTTTTGCATTCCTCAGTACCTATTTGGCCTCACAAGAGTTGGGACACTACTTGGTGCTGTTTCTGTTCAGTTTCTTTGGCTACGCCATGAGCAAGTTTGGTTACAGCAAGGCGACCTTCCTGCTTGGTTTTATTCTGGGTGGCCTCGCGGAGCGAAATTATAAATTAGCACAGGCAGCCTTTGGGCCCTTGTTTATGTTTTCTTCCCCCATTGCTTGGATTCTCGTTATCCTGTGTTTGTCCATGCTCGTGTACCGACCCGTGCTTAGTCTTTTGCGAAGGAAGTCATGAGCGGAGTATGAAAGCCGAAAATTTATTCCTACTGGCAATTTTAGTCCTCACATTGGTTTTTATTGGCGCTGGTTTTTCCCACGGAAAGATTGCCAGTCTAGTGCCATGGTCGATCGGCTCTGTTCTATTGGTCCTGGTCACCATCGCAGGAATAAGAATCATTGTGGATCCGTCCGTTCCCCGCCTGCATTGGCATGAATTTCAGCAAGAAGCACGTCGGCTCGCCCTAATCGTAGGAGGAGCGGTGTTTGCCCTCTGTATAATCGTATTGGCTGGCTTCGTCACAATGGCCGTCATGTTCCCCTGGCTCTACATTACGCTGGAAACGCGTCGTTGGTTGCTTGGGTTGCTGGTAGGGGTGGTCCTGGGGAGCGTGATCTATTTGCTAGGTTATATTTTTGTCATTCCCTTTCCACAACCAATGCTGCTGGAGTGGTTTCGATTGTAAACGGGCGGCGGAGCAGGCCTCTACGGTTTCTCGTCCCTCTTTCAACTGACAGACTAGGAGCATCGATTTTTACCTCGACTGTCAGCTGCGGGTCAAGTCAAACATGAATATATGGCTTTATGCCCCGCCTTCCCTGCTATGCTATTTTAGTTCTGCCATGGGTTTCTTGCTGTGCCCTTTGCTGGACCCATAAGCGTGCTCTCTGCGACGTCACGCTAAAAAAAGGGCCTTCGAGGATCTCAATTCGAGTAACCTTGTTATCAGCATCGAACTCCATACGGCTCTTTACCGGGCCTTCGCACCCACAGAAATACTCGGATCCCGCTGGTGGTGGCGCCCCACCAGTTACGACGATCATATCCCTTCTTCAAACAGATGACCACAGGACTACTGACAACCAGGGAGCAGAGGGCAGGGAGGGAGACGGGCAGAAGGCGGCGACAACAGTGTTAAGTCTTAAGCGAGGAAGGTGAGGGATAGTAAGCGACGTGCACTCGATCCTTCGCACTAAAATAAAGAAGGAACACCATGGCTTTTAGGGCGGTAAAATTGAAACTTTGGAAACATCTCCACATACTCGTACCTTGACAGTTGCGCGGGACCCTGCCAGAGTGGGCAGTGCGTAACCGCGAGGTTTAGTTAGATTTAAACGTACTCAAGATAAGGGTGTAAAAGAGACTTGGGAAACACATTCCAAAAGGAGGATCGGCCCTATGGGAGCGACAAAATTTATTAGTTCCAGGCTAATTGCCCTGGTCCTTATTCTTTCTTTTGTGTTGTTACCGGTCGTTGGTACTCATGCGAGAGCTGAGTCTCTTCGAGATAAAATGACCGCTCAGGCAAAAAAAGAGGGAAGGGTGGTACTTGCCGGAAGCCAGGTGGATCAATGGCGCGATGAGTTCAAAGGGTTTCGAAAAAGGTATCCCTTTCTCAAAGTCCAGGCGCGACCTTCCAATACTAGAGACACCATCAATAGAGTGTTTTTGGAAAATCGCGTCAAAAAATCCAGTATTGATGTGGTCCATGTGGGCGACGATGGAGGCGAGACACTGGCAAGACGCCGTATCGTGCAGAAAATGACGTTCCCTCATTTAAAAGATTTTTTTCCGAATAGTCAGCCTTCCCATGGACTTTACGTGGCCATGACCTCCTTCCCCCGGTTTCAAGGGGCGTACAATACGGACCTTGTTCCTCGCCATGAGGTTGCGAGGTCCTGGGAGGATATGCTCAATCCTCGATGGAATGGGAAAGCCCTGCTCTCTCGCTCAAGTGAAGAGATCCCTGCCAACCTTGCCTGGCTGTGGCGCGAAAACAGGAAGCTCAACTGGAAGCGAGCCTTCGACTTCTTTGAGAAACTCGTTAAGAATCAGAAGCCACTGGTGGCTCGTGGGTATAGGGGCGGAATGAATCGTATTGCTTCCGGCGAACTGGAAGCCTTCTGGTTTGTAGCCCCGGGCCCTCCTGTGCGTCTCGCCCTCAAAAAGGCGCCCATCGGCATTATCGCTTTTCCCAAGTTTCATGGCGGGTACCGCACCCTATCGGTGCCCAAGTACGCGTCTCACCCGGCGGCCGCCTGGTTGTTTATTGATTACATGACTTCGCCGGAAGGACAATTCGAGCACACGGACAAGGTAGGCGCTAATTTTCCGCTAAACAAAAAGGCCAAGCAGGGCAGGTTGATGGACTGGTTGGCCAAACAGGGAGCCACAATTGAAAACGCAGATATCCCACCGCCGGATGAGATCTCCAAGATCTTTACCGAAGAGGTGCTGAAAAAATCTGAAACTTTCTACTTCAAGCTGCTGGGCCTGAGGTAGATTGATTTAGATATTTTATAGCTGGAAGGTTGTGCGGAATGGTTGAAGCTTAATCTGCCGTTGGCATAGTGGGCCGCACGACCAGTCATTTGATCTCACCTTAACCGGGTATAACTATATATAAATTTTCGCATCTCAGTCGCACTCAGAGGTTGGAGACACTCCAGGGGGTTCTCAAGAAAGCGAACAGAGCTGAAGTGCCTCAGCTTGAATTCGTCTTCGTGGACGGATTTGCCGGGGACACAAGCCTGTTGGAGATGGAAGTGACAGCAGCAATTTAGTACTGAAGGATTTGGGGTCACTTCTGCGGAAGAGCAGGTTATTGGTTTTGTTTTCAGTAAGGTACAAAGCTTTTTTGGCTCCCCCGGGATCATACGACCATCGTCGGTCTGTCTAAAGCTAACCTCCCAACACTACCTACCGGGCTCATGGGGTAGCGTAATCTGAAACTTCGTGCTCGATGCGTGGCCGCCGCGAAGTCCACTGAGTAAAGAGGGACGCCTCTTTTCGAGGACCCGGCCATACTTCTAACTTTGCCTACTTCGGACTAAAGGCCACATTGTAAATCTCGAGGACCGCCTGCGCTAGGGGCGGCATATGCATTTTATCGATGCGCTCAGGCCGCCGGCCGGACCTCAAGACATTGAGTTTGGCTTGCTGATGCTGTTACCTGCGGTCTATACAACGTTTGAGTCCGGTGGCATTAGCCGCACAAGGCAACACCAACGCCACCAACAAGATGATTATTGAGCCCATGGTTAAGTCTTTGATCTCCACCTCTGATGACCGGGGTGGATGGTAGCCGAGCTGCGGGAGACGTGTTACTGGCGATTGGCAACCAGGGACCGCCAGTCCATCTCCCCCAGCAAATTCCAACCACGCATCCACTCGTAGGTTCGCTGCAACTCGTCCTCTGGGATGGGGCCGGGCTCTACGACAATCAGCCGCGAAGGCCGCAAATCGTCCACGTTGAGCGCCGCCACGTCTGGGTCGGCCTTGTGATGGTCGATAAAATATTGGAGGTACTTTCGCTTGTTGGTGTTGATACGATGAACCGCTTCCCGTACGGCGCGGTTGAAGGCAGCGTAGGTTGCTCCGTCCACCGACGGACTGGCCACCTCGGTTCCGTGATAGGGGGCCTCCACAACGATGCGGCAGCCCTTGCGCTCGGCGACGGTGATGTAGGGCTCGGTGATGGTGGTAGCGTCCATTTCGTCGTTCAGCAGGGCAGCCAATCGAAGCTTGGCGCCGTTGGGCGCAAGGCAGGTCTTGACTGCCTCCCGCGGGAGGAACCCTTCCAACATTAGCATTGCGAGGTAGTGAGTACCGGCGTAGTAGGGCACACCCACGGTTTTGTGCGCAAGCTGTTGGGGCGTATAAATATCGGAATCCGGCGCAACTGCGATGGCACCGTAAGTGACGATGGCTCGACGGCCCAGCTGGCGGCCGCCAGTAGAGGACTGCTCCACACGGCAATAGTTGCCCCACTCGCAGGCGTTGAACATGGCCGCTTTCCCCTGCTCCGCACTGCTTCCATGGCTCCCGAACGCGTTAGCGGCGGTGTGGCTTGTGATGGTGGGGTCCACCTTTGTGGGTGCGTTCTCGCCTCTTTTGACAAACTCCACCTCCAACCCCTCGGCGGCGAACAATCCCTCCTTATGAGCCACCAATTCTGGTAGCCCCTGGAAAGGAGCCGTGGTTTCCAAAACGAGTCTCATGCTCATGGAGTTCCCTCCCTTCAATGAGTCCTCCGACCCTGCGCCAACTTCGGATCAAGGGTATTCCATAAGGTTCATGAGGTCAAGGCGCCGTATTGCGCCATGTATAATCTAACCCTAAGACCATTCGTTGCGCCATTTGTAATTCTAACCCTCCAAGGGCTCATTTTAGGGCTCAAGGAGGGCAACCATGGAAGGATTCATCATGGCACGACGATCCAAGCGGGAGTATTTACGATCCATCTATGACCGCTACCAGCACGCACCACGGGCGGAGAAGGGGATGATCCTGGAGCAATTCTGCAAGGTTTGCGGCTACAACCGTAAATATGCCATCTGGCTGTTAAACCGCCCTGTGCCCGAAGTAGCCGTACGCAAACGAAGTGTATCTCGCTCGCCTGCATACAGTCAGGCGATGGTAAGGATTTTGGCAAAGGTGTGGGAGGCCTCGGGGTATCTGTGCTCCCAACGTCTGAAGGCCGCCCTGGTGCACTGGCTGCCCTGGATAAGGCAACACTTCGAGCTGAGCCAACCGTTAGAGATCCAGCTATTGGCTATCAGTGCCCGTCAGATGGATCGGCGCCTGAGGGCAACCAAGCACAGGGCGAAACGGCGAGTCTATGGCACCACCCGGCCCGGATCACTGCTAAAGCAGATGATTCCCATCAAGACCGATCATTGGGACGTGAACACTCCGGGCTATCTGGAGATTGACCTGGTGTTACACTCAGGGGCCTCAGCGGTTGGGGAGTTTATTCATAGCCTGGACTGCGTGGACATTACCACCTGCTGGGTACAGCGCAAGGCTGTCATGGGTAAGGGCAGCCTCGGTATCTTGAATGCGGTCACCGAGATCGAACACCAACTTCCTTTCCCCCTCAAGGGGATCGACTCCGACAACGGCAGCGAGTTCATCAACAACCAACTTCTTACCTTGTGTCAACAACGCCCATCTGGCCGCGTCATCCAGTTCACCCGCTCACGCCCCTACAAAAAGGACGACAACGCCCACATCGAGCAGAAAAACTGGACCCATGTCAGAAAGCTTATAGGCTGGGACCGCTACGACACGGCAAAGGCCTTAGAGGTTACCAACCGACTCTATGATGAGCTTAGGATCTTCCACAATCTGTTCCAGCCCTCGATGAAGCTACAATGTAAAATCCGTAAAGGCTCTCGACTGATTCGCCGCTATGACATGCCCCGTAGCCCCCTTGAGCGAGTGGTGGAGTCCCGAAAGGGAGATCCCAAAAAGCTGGCAGCCCTCAGTCACACGCTTAAGACAACCGATCCCTTTGAGCTCTGTGGCCGAATCGATGAGCAACTTCAGGGGCTCTACAAGCTGGCCAGCCATTCAGACAGAGCACCGCGGGAAAGGCCGCCTCTGAAACACACGCCGTGGAGGGAGTGGACGTTTAGCAAGAAACTGCAGGGCCAGCAACAGGAGATAAAACGACAGATGTCACAGAAGTTCGGTTAGATTTTGTCATGACGCAACGAACCCGGCTAGGGTTAGATTATTTGATGGCTTGACAGGGGCGCAAAGTGATAAGACCAGGGATTAGAGGGTTGGGTGTAGGCGGAGAGGTGTTAAGTGTTGAGTGTTAGGGAGAGAGGGAAAGAAGCATAGAGCGGGAAAGACAGCTGGACTACGGGACGATGGACAAGGGGAAAGGACGTGTTCGTGCTCGTAATCAAAGGAAAAAAGAGCAAAGGACTAGAACAAGGGAGTAGGGGATAGAGAATTCGGGGAACGAGCCGAAGATTGAGGATAAAGGATCGAGAATTGATGAGAATGAGATGAGAAAAAGTACACGTTAAAAGGAAAAAGGCAAAATACGTAAATCGAGATGAACAACAAGCAGAGGGAAAGCCATATTGAGTGAAGTCGTTGCTCCGACCAAAACTTATTGGAATTGACATTCATGTCCTGCGGGAAATAGACTGCCAAAAAAATAAGGAGGTGACAATACGTATGCGTGTACTTACAATTAAGAAGTTGCCCGAAAAGCCCATGGACAGCGCAACTCCGATTCCCGGGTGGACCGGCGGCGAGGTAAGCCGGACACGGCAAGTTATTATCGGTGAGGAGGATTCCAATAACTTTCGCTCTAACATGGTCAACTTCCACAAGGGTGCCACCACGGGATGGCATACTCACAACTGTGACCAGATTTTAATAATCACTGCCGGCAGAGGCATGGTGGCCACCGACAAAGAAGAGAGTGAGATAACGGTGGGGGATGTGGTGCACATCAAGGCTGGCGAGCGTCATTGGCATGGCGCGAAGGCAGACTCTTCCATGTCGCATATTACGGTGACAGTTCCGGGAAGTCAGTCCACCCACGGATAATAAGCGCCAAGGCGCTTGGTACTGAGTGGTGAGGCACAAGGAATGAGATTCGAGGCTGGAGGATAAATAGGAGTAGGGATCAGAGATTGCAGAACATGGCGCAAAGCCATCTGAAACTGCTCTAGGTAATTTTCTATTCGGCCTTCTCGGGCTGTTCCCGTAGGTGGCTGTAGACAGTGGGTTTCTCTGCACTTTGAGCTGGAAATACGATGACATTAGGAAAGGAGACCCCAATAGATATCTGCTCTCCTACGGACCATGTGCCCCGGGTTCGTTGCTCCATATGTATGATGGTCCCTGAGGCAAGACGCAGGCGGTAAATCAACTCTCCCCTAAACGCCCGTTTCTCCACCGTGGCGCATATTCCGCCGGATTTGTAACTCACCGCGTCATGGTAGACCGCAACGTGTACGTCTCCCGGGGGGATATTGGACGGACATGGAAAATCACCCACCTCTGTGTGTATATTGCCGTTAAAAGCGACTCCCGGCAGAGGGTCTGCCTGTGCCACGGTCTTGGCAACAAACAGGGTTTTCGGATGATAGTACACCTCCTCCGGTGTTCCCACCTGTTCCAGTCCACCATTGCAAACCACAGCAACCCGGTCTGCCATGATCATGGCTTCCTCAGCATCATGGGTCACTAGTATCGCGGTGGTCCCGCTTTGTCTGAGAATCTCCTCCACCTGTTCCCGTACCTGGGGGCGCAGGGTTGCATCCAGAGCATTGAATGGCTCGTCCATGAGGATCACAGAGGGGTGGGGTGCAAGGGTCCGTGCAAGGGCAACCCGCTGTTGCTGTCCTCCGGACAGTTGGTGGGGGTAGCGATTTTGCATGCCGGCGAGACCCACCAATTCCAATACCTCTAGCACTCGACGCTGGCTGTCCGCGAGGTTTTTGATCCCAAAGGCTACGTTGTCAACAACCGTCAGGTGGGGGAAGAGGGAATAGTCCTGAAAGATCATGCCCACGTTGCGTCGCTCAGGAGTGACATCAATATCGCCGCTCACGTCCACGACAGGTCGCCCATCAATGCTGATGGTCCCGCTGTCCGGTCTCTCGAAGCCTGCAATGAGGCGCAGTAAGGTAGTCTTGCCCGTGCCGGAAGGCCCTAAAAAGGCTACTAACTCACCTGCTTTGATGTCCAGGTTGAGGTCTTTTACGGCAATGACTCGATCGCGTTGACTGACAAAACGTTTGGATAGTCCTCGGATCTCAATGGTGGGGGATGATTTCTGGTTTCGGTCTTTCATATCTGGTTCATACTATCTTGACGACTCGGGCAGGTTCAAGCCAATTCTCTAAATGTCGAGAATCCAAGAAAATTGTCTCACCACGGATGATTAGATCTCTGACAACGGGGGAAGAACTCATGCCATGGGCGAAGTACACTTCCAAAGATCACCAGCCGTCCTGATTACCTGGCCCGAAGCGTAAACTCGAACAGTTGGCGCTGCGCTTTGCCGAAGATTTCTCGGAACTCTTCCTGTGAGTTGTACCTGACCTTGGGAATCAACTTGCCGCGAACGCCTGTCCTGAGCGGCGTTTCATCGAAGGGGTAAGGGTCCACGATGACGGTTTTATTGTCCAGAACTTGAAGTGTTAGCTCAGCTTCCGATTCACCAGGCTTCACAGGAGTTGGTTGGATGGACGGTCCGTAATAGCTCCCCCCTTCTTTGGTATGGGACCCGCTGGTGGCAACTGCCATAATGTCATAGTTGGAGCAAAAAAACAGAGATAGGCGGTCGAAGACCTGCATCATCAAGTAATTGTGCCAGATCTGCTCCTTGCTGGTTAACAGCGCATAGGGTTCCATCCTGCGGAGTTTTTCAATCATGCCCTCATGGGTGGGCTCACGCTCGGACACGAATTTCTTGGAGTATGCATCTTCCCGGTTCACCATGGAGGGCATGGTCCCGTATCGTTGTTGAACCAATCCGGTTCCGTGCATGCTGACAATGAGACCCGCATAGAGATCTCTCTCAATAACGTTATCGATCCCTTTGCCGTAAAAGTGTGACCTGAATTCCCGCGGCGTTCGCGTGAAGGTAAGGGGTGCCCCCTCGTCATCAATGGAAGGATGAATGTCCCAATCCCACCAGCCGTTGTCGTGGGCCTCTGCCGCCAGAACCATGGGTTGGTAGGGATTGAGTCTCGCAAATAGTTCGTTTCCCCAATGGGCGGCAAACTGACCGGCCAGATCGCCATGGTCGTTTTGGGTAATCATCCGATAGGACTCAGAATTTTCTGAAATAATCATTGGGGTCCCCTCCTCCTTTAACGGATGGCGCTTTGCAGACTATGATGAGTTTTATTTACTGCTAGGATTTGCGTTTTTAAAGCTTTGCGTAGGTGCTTGAAAGATGCTTCGTCCCAGGCTCTCTTCCACATAGCGGGCAAAGCGAAATTTGATTTCCATTCCGGAATTGGTCTTTGGATCGCCCCCGACTCGACCTGGCTGGGTCTTTACGACGAAAAAGCAGAATCCGGGACTGGTGAGGTTGGTCTTTATATGGATTTCAAATTCCGCCAGATCCGAAATGAGCATCACCGAATCAATTCCTGCTCCCCTCGCCAAATCCTCTACTCTCGTCTCGAAGCCTGCCAAGCTTCGCTTGTTGCCTCCAGCCTCGTAAAACCCATTGTCGAAGATGATGATCAACAGGTTAGAGGGCCGCTCATGACCTAGAACGGGAAGGATACCAAGATTTAAAAGAAGACTGCCGTCTCCGTCCAGGGCGATGACTTTCCGTTCGGGTACGGCAAGGGACATTCCCAAGGCCACCTGGCAAACGA
Organism: uncultured Binatia bacterium (SeqCode); assembly: GCA_965218425.1. GTDB lineage: Bacteria > Desulfobacterota > Binatia > UBA9968 > CAXXLF01 > CBDCDW01. The sequence goes on along the minus strand of OZ244621.1, from coordinate 4,191,457 downwards.
CGCCTACCCCTGGAGCGTAGAAGTTGGCCTTCCGATCGTTGATATTGAACAGTTCGTATTGTGTGCCGCCGCTATTGCACACGATCAACTCGTCGCGCAATTCTCGGTTCAAGAGGGTCAGGTACTCGTAGCGCGAGTTCATATGGACCCTATACCCAGTAGAACCGCCGTAGGGGCAAGGGAAGCCGCTCCGCTTTTGGCAGCCTTTGCAATGGCGGGCTTTATACTGTCTCTGGAACGAGCCACCTCATACCCTATCCCGAGAGAACCAAGGACCGGTTCGGTGACGTGCCCTACAGAGGAGCTCCACCAGTTCCCGTCGCCAAAGTCCCCGCGATAGGAAACAATCAGAAGGGTCGGAATACCGAAGGTCAAATGAAATCTCGTCAGTACATAGGTGGAAACAAGGAGCCCGCTGTTTTCCATGACCATGGCCGCCTTCAACCCGCCCAGCCATGCGCCACCGCAGATGGCCGCTCCGTCGCTTTCATTGGCCACGGGAACATAGCGAATCTCCGGATCACCGGCGGCCACTTCTCCGATGTCTGAAAGCCAGCTGTCCGGGAGGTGCACAATCAACCTGACACCAACCGCCTTCAGGCCTTCCACTACGGTTGTGGCCGCACTTTCGTTCATGGGTGCCATTTTCGTGGAGCCCTCACACTGCCGTATATCTCTGGACGCCTCATCGAACGTTACTCTTTTTGATCAATTCCCAGAGGTAATCGGGTTTCAAGGGTAGTTTGGTTACGTTCACACCGAGGGCATTGGATACCGCATTGGCCAGGGCTGCACCGGCGGCACTGATCCCCCCCTCACCGGCACCTTTGACCCCCAGCGGATTGAGGGGCGTGGGAAAATCCTCGGTGGAAATCAGATGGACGGCCTTGGGCATCTCCATGGCTGTGGGCATCAGGTAATCCATAAAGCTGGTGGCCTGGGGTTGGCCATCGCTGTCGTACACGAATTCTTCCAGCAGCGCGCCGCCAATGCCCTGGGCCAGACCGCCCATCACCTGTCCTTCCACAATCATAGGATTGATCTTTCTGCCCACGTCTTCTATCACCAGGTATTCCAGGATTTTGACAGTGCCGGTTATCCGGTCCACTTCCACCACGGCAATGTGCGCACCATAGGGGAAAGGGCGCTTGTCGCTGGCGAAAAAGTCTTCCTCGGATATGCCCGGTGTGACGCCCTGTTTTAGCGCCGTCCCGGGCAATGCCAATCGCGCAAGATCGGCAAATCCCATGGAACGTCCCGGCGCCCCCTGGGCCACGACCCTTCCGTTCCGAAGGAAAAGATCTGCTGGTTGGATCTCCAGTGCGATGGAGGCCAGCTGCAGGAGCTTCTCCTTGACTTTGCGTGATGCTCCCACGGCGGCGCTACCCGCCATAACCACTGAGCGGCTGGCGTTGCTGCCGTTGCCAAAGGGGACCTTTGCGGTATCCCCATGAACGACCCGTACGTCCTCGATGGATACCAGGAGTTCGTCTGCCACAATCTGGCTCAGGGCAGTGGCAATGCCCTGTCCCAGGGAGTTGCAGCCCGAGTAGAGTACCACCTGACCCGTATTATCCACTTCTACTCGTGCGTACTCCCAGGGCCCGATGCCACTGCTTTCGACAAAACAGCCGATTCCAATCCCAAGGGCACGGCCCTCTCGTTTTGCCGCGAGGCAATCAACCTTGAGCTTCTCGTATTTGATGCGCGCGAGGGCATTCTCAAACTGTGCGGGGTAATCACCGGTATCCAAAACCCAGGAGTTAAAGGGATGCTTGCCAAGGTCGTAGGGCATGTCGTCGTGGCGAATCAAATTGCGCCTTCTAAGTTCAGCAGGATCCAATCCCAGGCGGCCTGCCACCATGTCTAACAAGCGCTCGCGTACGAAATTGGCCTCGTAACGTCCCGGGGCGCGGTAAGTGCCAACCGGAGTCTTGTTCGTGAGCACGCAGAACACGTCGAGGCGATAGTTCTTAATGCGATAGGGACCTCTTAGAATGGAGGAGGCGGATATTGCCGGAGTTCCACCATGGGTCCTCGTATAACCGCCCATATCGAACAACATCTCGGCATCCAGTGCCATGATGGTGCCGTCTTTTTTAACTCCTACCTTGACTCGATACTTTTGCTGGCGCGACTGGTTCATGGCCTTCAGGTTCTCTGAACGGTCTTCGATCCAACAGATGGGCCTACGAAAATGGATGGAGGCGAAGGGAATCAAAAAGTCTTCGGGATAAAATTCTCCCCGTGCACCGAAACCGCCGCCCACGTCTGGTTCGATAAACTGAATGGAGCTCTGCGGCAGACCAAGGTGGTCTGAGAGCATGCGCCAATTCGTGTGGGTCATCTTGGTGGGGCCCCACACCGTGAGTTGTCTGCGCCCTTCGTCGTACTCGGCCACCAGACCACGGGTTTCCAGTGGCACCGCCGCATGACGATTGGTCGAGAACTCTTCCTCCAAGATCAGATCGGAATCCTTGAAGGCAGCTTCCACATCCCCCACATTGACCTGAAAGTCAGCCGGGGTGTTGTTGGGCACGGTCTCGTGGAGTTGCGGGGCGCCCGCTTGCATGCTCTCCCGGGAGTCTGTTACTACGCCCAGCGGCTTGTATTCCACCTCAACGAGCTCCAGGGCATCTTCGGCAAGGTATCGGGTTTCCGCCGCCACCACTGCCACCGGATCACCAACGTAACGAACGGTGGTGGTGGCCAGCGGCGTCTGTTGCGACCGTTCCATGCCATCGATGCGTCCGGTGCGCATAGGGATGGTCTTCATACCGGGGATATCTGCCGCGGTCAAGATACCGATAACCCCCGGAAGGTTTGTCGCTGCCGTGGCGTCGATATTGATAATGCGGGCATGGGCATGGGTGCTGCGTAGAATGGCCGCATGAACCATGCCGACACGGTGGATATCGGCAACGTACTTTCCCGTGCCCCGCAGTAGCCTTAAGTCTTCTTTTCGTCTAACTCTCGCGCCAATGTATGCCATCTGCTGTGTTAACCCCGCAAAGATCTGACGGTTGTTCAGCCGCCAGGGCCTTTGCCGCTTCTCGGATTGCGGTCACAATATTTTTATAACCGGTACAGCGGCGCAGGTTGCCGCTGATCCACTGGTGAATGTCCTCCTCGCTTGGGTCCGGCTTTTCCGTGAGGAGAGCTTGTGCTGTCAACAGGATTCCTGGTGTACAAAACCCGCATTGCAATCCGTGGTGCCCCCAAAACTTCTTGCCACCTCAGTTGAGCGCTCTAGCTGACGCTGGCGGGTCATGGCGCCAATCCGCAGCTCACCGTTTCTCACTCTCAAATAGCTGAGTTCTCTCACTCCGTTGAGATCGATCAGATGCGCCGGCCTGAGGAGACGAAAGTTCATTAGGGGGACGAGACTCTGTCCCCCCGCCAGGGGACGAGCCTGGTCACCCAATTGGGAAAGCAGATCCACTACTTCCCCGATGGTCGTGGGATCATAGTATTGAAAGTTGGCCGGTTTCATGGGTTGGTTAGTTTCATGTTGGCATGGCACCTAGGGTTGAACCAAGGTTTGCAGGTCACAATTACTCTCCTCTAGCTTTGTTTCTAGTGTCTGTCAATCGGGAAGCAAAGAGCATTTAGTGCTGAGTAACGAGGATTGACGACTGAGCGGGTAGAATCAAGGATGGAGGATAGAGGATCGAACATAGAAAAGGAAAGGAGAAAAGTAATCTCAGATAGACACCAAGAGGACTACGCAAAGCGCATGGCACAATGCGCCGGGAGAAAAAAGGCAACAGGGTGTTGGCAGTAAGCCGTAGACGTAATTGACAGGCCAACGTTAGACCGCCTAAACTGCAATTCGTGCTTTAAGCTCACCCGTTCAGGCAAGGTAATAGGAGTATGGGCGCTCACTTTATATCTCTATTTTCCCGCTCCAGGAGAGGATAGCAGATCGACCATTTAAGAATCCGGAGATGGGGGTAGCGACTCGTAAACCTTTAGAAGTACAATAGCTGGAGTGTGTGAATCAGAAGAGGTAAGAATCCATGACGCGAAATTCCGTTGGTCGGGGGTTGCCCAGGGTGGAAGGTGTATCCAAAGTGGGAGGGACATGTGTTTACACGGCGGATGTCATCAGGCCTTCCGCCCTATGGGGCAAATATCTCCGCAGTCCCTTCTCCCACGCGCGAATCCTGAATATCGATGTGAGCCGGGCCCTTCGCCTTCACGGAGTGAAGGCGGTTGTTACCGGAAAAGACATATCACCGCGGCTGGAAGGGTACACTTTACAGGACAAGCCCGTTTTTGCTCTGGACCGAGTACGTTACGTGGGCGAGAAGATCGCGGGTGTCGCAGCTATGGATAAAGACATTGCAGAAGAGGCCCTCAATCACATTGACGTAGAATACGATGAACTGCCGGCGGTTTTTGACCCGTTTGAAGCGTTGACACCTGAGGCTCCAGTCCTTCACCCCGACTATCCATCGTACCTTGGTCCTCCCAACATGGCCCCCTATATGAAAAATGTTCAGACCGTCGTGGTTGCGTCAAAGGGGGATACGGAAGCGGGATTTGCCGAATCCGACAGGGTTTTTGAAAACACCTTTAGGACCCATATGGTTCACCAGGGTTTTATTGAGCCTCGTGCCTGCGTGGTGGAAATAGACAAGAGCGGAAGAATCTTGGTTTGGTTCGGACATCAATCCAGCTTTCGAGTGCGTCATTGGCTGGCCACTCATATCGGCATTCCGGAGGAAAGGATCATCGTTCATCCGGTGACTATGGGTGGGTCCTTTGGCGGAAAAGAGGGCTATGAAGAAGCCCTGTGCGCCTACTACCTGGCTCAGGCCTCGAATCGACCCGTTAAAGTCGTGGCCACCTATGCGGACGAATTGATGGATGGCGAGCCGCGGCATGCCGCAGTGATGACCCTGAAGACGGGATTAAAAAACAACGGACGCCTCGTGGCGTGGGATGGAAAAGTTTACTACGACGGCGGTGCCTACGCGGCGCGCAAGCCCAGCCCCAGGGCCAATATGAACGGTACATTCATGCTAGCCGGCTCCTATTCCGTTTCCCATGTACGGATGGAAGGGTATGCGGTGTATACCAATCGGATTCCCTGCGGTTACTACCGCGCCCCAGGAGAGGTGCAAACCATGTTCGCCGTGGAATCGCACATGGACATAATGGCGGAGGCTCTGGGAATGGACCCTTTAGAGTTCCGCATGCGCAATGCTCTTAAAGAGGGGGACACGAGAAGCACGGGAGAATCCATTTCCGATCCCAGAGCACAGGAAACGTTGCTCCAGGCTGCCAGTCTAGCAAACTGGAAGGGACAACAGGTACGCAGGGAGAAAAATGGCAAGAGATTGATCGGCCGGGGGTTGGCGCTGGGTGATCGTCATGTGGGACACGGGGAGTCCAGTGCCGAATTGTTTCTGGAACCGGATGGGAATCTACGCTTGACCACATCGGTCAGGGACCAGGGCGCAGGCGCCTACACCATGCATCGCCAGGTTGCCGCGGAGGTGCTTGGGATTGATCCGAATCTGGTTCGGGTCGACGTTAAGGGTACGGACACAGGACCCTTCGACGAAGGTGTGAGAGGGGCGAGGGGGGTCCATGTGGAGGGGCAAGCGGTTTACCGGGCCGCCGAGGCATTCATCAAGCGACTGTGTGAAGAGACTGCCGCCCTGTGGCAGGTGGACCCGGAGGAGGCAGTATGGCGTGACGGCAAGGCACAGTTATCAAAAGGTAAGACTCGTCAAAGCATCAGTCTGAAAGAAATCGCCCGAACATGCCACGTTCCCATCTGTGGTTTTGGCCACTACAAAGCTGAGGAAAAACCCGACGTATACTCATTCCAGGCGGTGGTAGCCGACGTGGAAGTGGACGGGGAGACGGGGGAGATCCATGTGCAGAAGCTCCATTTTGCCTATGATGTGACCCGGATCATCAATCCCGTTATCCACCAGGGTCAAATCGAAGGCGCCATTATTCAGGGTCTGGGCTTTACTGTAATGGAAGAGATGGCCTTCGACGAGGGGCGAATACTCACTTTAAATCTGGGGGATTACAAGATCCCCACCATTAAGGACATTCCTAGGCTAACCACAACTTTGGTCCAGGCCCATAAGGGGCCCGGCCCCTTTGGGGCCAAAGCCGTGGCTGAAGCGGGAATCAGCATCATTGCGCCGGCCGTAGCGAATGCTGTATACGACGCTACAGGAGTGCGGTTAATGGAAACTCCCATTACACCTGAGAAGATCCTTCGTGGTTTAGCATAACGCGATCCGACGAAAGGGAACAAATCATTTTAAGCCTGGGGAACAACTGACTTGGCGATTCAAGGTATTTAATGAGGAGGACTCAATTTATGGTGAAGTTTTTTGCATCACTGGTTACCTTCGGGTTTCTAGTTGCCGCTATACCCACGCTATCCGTGACGGCAAAGGTGTTTTCAGTGGAGGAGATTCGGGCCACTCTGTCCGCATCACACCGAAGCGATAAGAATCGAGCCAGGGACCGCTACCGCCATCCCGCCGAAACCCTGGTGTTCTTTGGTCTCGCAGACAACATGACGGTGGTGGAAGTGGCGCCGGGTCGAGGATGGTATACCGATGTCATCGCACCGCTACTTCTTAAAAGAGGCAAGCTCTATGCGGCCGGCAATGCGCTGGATGTGCCAGGTCAACGAAAGTATCGCTACCCGCGCCAGCGCGCCTACAACAAGAAAATCGCGGATAACCCTCAGATCTATGGCGCCGTTACAATCTCGTATTTGACACCACCTCAGTATACAAGGATTTCTCCTCCGGGGACGGCCGATCTTGTGGTGACCTTTCGCAACGTGCACAACTGGCTGAAGAGAGATTCAAAGCCCTATTTCAAGGCCATGTATGATGCACTCAAGCCGGGCGGTTTCTTAGGTGTGGTGGAACACCGCGCTAAACCCGGGATGTCTTTGGAAAATATGATCAAATCCGGTTACATGACTGAGGCGAAGATGATTGAGCTTGCCAAAGATGCGGGTTTTAAGCTGTTCGAAAAATCGGAGGTCAATGCAAACCCGAAAGACACCGCAGATCATCCGAGGGGCGTGTGGACCCTGCCGCCTAGCCTGCGCCTGAAAGACCAGGATAGGCAAAAATATCTCGCCATTGGTGAAAGTGATCGAATGACGTTGAAGTTTCAGAAACCGAGCAGGCAGTAGGCAGTAAGCGGCAAGTCACAAACCGCTGACAACGTGACTACGGGAAAAAGCAAAACGGCAAGCGGTGCGCAGAAAGCGAAACGCAAATACTCAGCGGCGCTGTTGTGGCTCTGAGGGATGTGGTGGGTCTGGTTGCGGGGCGCCTTGCCGATAGCGGTATAGCTCCGGAAGACGGAGCAGCATATAAGCGCCGTAGATTATAAAAAATATTGATGTGCCGGCTACCGCCCATGGTGCTCCTATGAACGAAGCAACGGCGCCGGACTGTAGATGGCTCAGGGGGCCGATCCCCCGGTGGACCATCATGTTCATCGACATGACCCGCCCGCGCATCCTTTCGTTGACGGACAGCTGAAGCATGGTGTTACGCACGGTTCCCCCAACAATGTCGAGCAAACCCGCCAGCACTAGGAATACAAGAGAGGCGGGCATCCACTTGGAAAAAGCAAAGAGAATTAGCGCCAGGGGCATGGTAAAGGCTGAGATGGTAAACAGCCGTCCTTTCTTTTTCACGTCACCCATGGCGATGGCCAGCGCCGACCCGGTGATGGCACCGATCCCCGGGGCGGAATAGAGGAGGCCAAGTCCCGTAGGCCCGACGCTGAGTATGTCCCGGGCGAATACCGGTAACAGGACCCGGTAGGTGACAAAGAAGGTGTGAACCGCCTCTATGCTCAAAATCCCCCAGATGACCCGGTTATCAAAGGCCGCCCGAAAGCCGTCCATAATGGATCGGGTCATGGATTTTCTTTCAATGGGCGTTTCCACGGCGGGCATTCGCATCAAAAAAAGAGCAAGTAGGACCAACCCATGGAATCCTGCATAAATGAAATAAGTCCAGGTGACTCCCAGCAGAGATATTCCGAGTCCACCAATCATTGGACCCACCAAGGCCGTGCTGCGCCGAACCGCTGAGGTGAGGGCCACGGCCCTCATCAGCTCGCCGCGCGGCACCAGGGTAGGGATCAAGGCCTGGCGTGCGGGGCCATCAAAGCCTGTGATGGTGGCGTTGAGAAGACCGAGGGCGTAGAGATGCCAGACCCGGATTAAATCGAAGCCCGTTAAGATACCGGGGATGATGGCCAGTGCGGTGCTGACCACCTGGGAAATGACCAATATCTTTCGCCGGTCCATACGATCAGCCAACGCGCCCCCATAGAGGGAGGTGATGAGAAAAGGGATCGACGTGAATATCCCATTCAGCCCGAGCATCAAAGGGGAATCGGTGAGTTCGAAGATCAACCAGTTAGTTACCACCTGATGGATCCACGAACTGGTGGCAGCAAGGGCCCAGCTCGTCCAGATGAGTCTGAAGTTGCGATATCGTAGGGGGCCCAATCTCATGGGGTCCGTCCAGCTATATTTGACATTATTATCGTGTTAAAAGTTCCTACAGGAATTCGCGGCGGGTAGGAGGACCCGTGGCATTCCAAGAGGTCTAATCCCCAACGTACTACAGATCACTGTGGGGGGACAATGGTATACTTATGAATAGAAAGTTGAGAGAAACGGGTAACGTTGCTTGACTGTTAAGCGGCTAAATCGTAAAAGCGTAATCAGCGTTGTAAAGGTGATGCCCGGAAATCGGGAAGAATTGGAGGAAATATCATGGGACCTATAATCGATGCAGACACTCATGTTGCAGAGTCGGAACACATGTGGGCGCTGTTTGAGAAGGAGTTGTACCCGAAGCGACCCATTCTCATGTCGGCCCCGGATGATACACAATACGGAGCACGCAATGCCTTTTGGCTAATTGACGGCAATATTGTTCCCAAACCCGCCGGGAGAGCGGGTAGCACGCTGATTACGCCCTCCGCAGCTAAATTTCAAACCTCCAGGAACGATATACCTGTGGAATCGAGGGAGCTGAGGGATCCTCACCTGCGAATCAAGGACATGGATCGTTTGAAGGTGGATATTCAAATCGTCTTCCCGACCTTGTTCTTGGTCTATTTGACCGATGATGTGAACCTGGAGGTTGCATTGTGCAAGGCCTATAACCGCTGGATCAGCGAGGCTTGTTCGAAGGGAGGGGACAGATTGCGATGGGTTGCCATTCCCCCGCTCCGATCCGTTGAGGAAACCATCAAAGAGATCAAATGGGTCAAGGAACACGGTGCGGTGGGGCTTTTCTTTCGAGGCATCGAGAAAGATCTCAACCTGGATGATCCGTATTTTTTCCCCATTTACCAGGCGGCCATGGATCATGACTTGTCCATTTGCATCCATACTGGGATGGGTTCGCCCATTCTATCGAGTTTGTTTTACGTCGAGCGACATTCCGCCTTTGGCCATGGGAGAGTTCCGCCGCTGATTGCTTTTCGGAATCTTGTGGCCAACAAGATTCCCGAGCGATTCCCGACTTTGAAAATTGGATTCCTGGAGGCATCTGCAGGATGGGTGCCCTTTGTACTGCATTCCCTGAAAAGACAGATTCAGCAAAGGGGTGGTGATTTTTCCCAGAAGGACCTCTTCAAGAGATACCGTATCTACATCGCTTGCGAGGCGGACGAGGACATAGACTATCTCTCTCATTACATTGGCGAAGACAACATGATCATCGGCTCTGACTATGGCCATAACGATCCATCAGAGGAACGTGAACTGGTAAAGACCATGAAGTCACGGGAAGATGTTCCAGGGTATATTACAGATAAAATTCTTTCTGATAACCCGCAGAAGTTCTACGGATTGTGATTAAAGAGAAAAGTGAAAAGTTAGAAAAAAAGGCAAAAGACGGACAGGACGGCACAAAGCGTAAAAGGCAAAGTAAAATCAGTGTTGAGTGTTACGTGTCTGGCATTACGACTAGATGGATTCCTTGCATTCCTCCTGTAAGTTCCTCCCCTAACGCTTAACACTTAACGCTCTTGGACTGAAGCATGAGTCAGAGGGTATTCCAGGCCGTTGAATTCGCCGCCAAAGCACACACCGGCCAGTTTCGAAAAGGGACTAAAATTCCCTACCTCGTCCACCCCTTGTGCGTCGCTAAAATCCTGATTGAAGCCGGCTGTTCTGAGGACGTGGTTGTGGCCGGACTCCTTCATGACACGGTGGAGGACTCATCTACCGGCACTGATGATATCCGCCGAGACTTTGGCGAGGAGGTTGCGCGGCTCGTAGAAGGTGCCTCCGAGCCGGACAAGTCAGATACCTGGGAAAACCGAAAGCAGCACGCCATAGACATTTTAGCGACTGCTCCTGTGGATGCAGTCTATGTCTCATTGGCAGACAAGCTCAACAACATCAGAGATATCCGGGCTGATTATGAGAAGCTGGGCGACGATGTCTTCCTTCGCTTTAATCGACCGAAGGATCAACAGGAGTGGTATTACAGAGCTCTGGCTGACGTATTCTCAAAACGAATCATTGATGAGCCGTTTCTCTCTCTTGTGCTGGAACTCAGGTTCGAGATAGTCAAGGTTTTTCAAGGTAGCTTGAGCGGACAGAAAAATAAGTAAAAATTAGCAGGCAAAGGGTAAACGCGGAGAACGAGAAAGACAGCAAGCAAATGGCAACAGGCAGAGCGGAAAGAGGTAAAAAGTTTAAAGGAAAAAGGCGAAAGTCAAACAAGGAAGGCCGTGTTACGTGTTAAGGGAAGAGAGCAAGAGTCAAAGCCCCCTCAGAACGGATAGGCAAGGATCGAAAATTGGAAATAAAGGAAAGATGGGAGAAGAAGAATGAAACGTAGCACTGACCGCATTCTCACCACTTTCGCTGGTAGCCTGGCGCGCCCTTCGGAGCTCTTGGAACTGATGGGGGCCAAAGAAAGTGGCCAGCCTTACGATCAGGAAACATACATGAATCGGGTACGCGGCGCGGTTGCCGACGTGGTGGGCAAGCAGGTGGAGGCTGGCGTAGATATCGTGTCCGACGGGGAGCAGGGGAAGCCAGGGTTTTTCGCCTATGTGAGCGAGCGTCTCACCGGCTTCGAGTCGCGAGAGATACCGACTTCTGAGGGACCCTGGGCAGGCTCGCGGGAGGCCTTGGCATTCCCCGAATTCTACCGATCCTACGCACAAGGACCCGCCCGAAGAGTTGCCGCTCCCTTTGCCATGGCGTGCACCGGGCCCATCACGTACAAGGGACAGGCATCCTTAAAGAGCCAAATCGATCACTTTGCAGCTGCTTTGAAGGAGCGGTCGGTTCAGGAGGCGTTCATGCCCGCCATTTCTCCCACCAACATCGAAGGCCCGCGACGGAACGAGTACTATCCAACCCAGGAAGCCTACCTCTACGCCATAGCCGACGCCATGCGGGAGGAGTACCGGAGCATCGTGGACGCCGGTTTCTTGCTACAAATCGACGACCCCAGGCTGGTGAGTTACTATTGTTCGAACCCGGGAGTGAGTGTCAAGCAATGTATTGAATGGGCTGAGCTCCGGGTTGCGGCGCTAAACTATGCCCTCAGGGATATTTCGCCAGACAAAGTGCGCTTTCACACCTGCTACGGTATCAATATAGGGCCCCGCATCCATGAGGTGGAACTGAGGGATGTGGTGCATCTCATTTTGCAGATCAACGCCGGTGCTTACTCCTTCGAAGCAGCCAATCCACGTCACGAGCATGAGTGGCATGTTTGGGAGCGGGTCAAGCTTTCGGAGGAAAAAGCAATCATTCCCGGGGTCATTTCACACACCACCAACATCGTGGAACACCCGGAGCTTGTGGCTGAGCGAATTGTGAGACTTGCCAATCTTGTTGGCCGTGAGCGCGTTATCGCAGGGAGTGACTGCGGGTTTTCATCCCAGGCCACCACAGTGCCGGAAATCCATCCCACCGTGGTGTGGGCCAAGTTCGAGGCCATGGCCGAAGGGGCACGTCTTGCCACGAGGCAGCTTTGGAAATAATAGGCGGTCCATTGCAAGATGGATACGTCGGCATGGAGCATCGTGCTTAGTGCGGAGGGCAAAGAGCTATACGGGATGGCTCATGACGTCCTTGGCAGCAACGGTCTTAGGAAACTCCTTTTGCGTGATTTCGTCGAGTCGCATCCCCGAGCCCAACGAAACCCGATATAGGTCCCGCTGACTAACCACGCCGACCGGATTTTCCTTTTCTACTACCGGAAAGTGCCGAATATGCTTCAGTTCCATGGTGTCTTTGGCCAGGTCGAGGGTGTCAAGGTGTTGCAGAGTTACCGGTTTATTGTCCATTACATCTCTCACTGTCTTGTTTGGCATGGTTGCCTTCTAACGTGGACGTTACCCGACACCACGGGAAGCAAGTTTCGTTCCCTAACGAGTGGGAGCCGTTAAGGTCTTTATCTAAGAAGAATCACAACTTCCATTGCTCAAAAGGTGGATGGGGTTACCTGTTTTGCAGAAATGCTGATCCGAGCAGACTTGCAGTTACCCGAGTCACAGGACAAGGAGAAGGGATATCGGCCGCTCGAAAAGGCTGAGAAGTCCTGCTTGATTACTGGCTCTCTGAGCGCTGTGTCGAAGTTGGAAAGCCATGTTACAGTCGGTTAGGTAGCCTTGACGGTGGTCTCAAGAATAATTCTCATGGCAGCGGTCGGGATGTTGTGGTCTCATGGCGAAGGGAATAGAGTGTAGGGGGTTGGGAAGTCAGGGGGAGAACCGAGGATAGAAGATAGAGAATTGCAGCGTGCGGACGGGAAGGGGATGGATTGTTGTCGCATAGTTGCCGTCTGGGTTGTTGACATGGACTGAGAACCTACCATAGGATGTCACTGAACCCACGAATCAGATGAGAGAAGGGTGCACACGCATGAATAAAAATTTTTTCTATGGATTGTGGATCGCTACCCTGTTGGCGCTGGCAGGGTTGTGGCCCTATGGTTTGCATGCCGGCGCACTGAATGATGGTGTTCGAAGGGCTAGAGATCAAGAAATGCCCTCTGGGATTAGATTAGCCGCCGCCCACAGAACGGCGAGGATCGCGCATTCCACAGAGGTCAAACGGCTAATTGCAGCTGCCAACGACAAGGGCGAGCGCGAGCTCAATCTGAGCTGGGGCCAGCAGTCCTTTGGCGGGGCGAGGGGGGCCAAGTTATTCCAAGATCTTTTTAATCGAATGTATGACATGAACATAAAGGTCAATTTCACCCCGGCCCCCAGGATGTCCAAGATGGTCGCTCAGGTCACCCAAGAAGTAGCGGCCGGTCAGGCGGTCTCAACGGATATCCTCCTGGGCACCGAAATTCACTTTGGACGACTGCTGAAAAAGGATGTGCTGGAAAATTATGATTTTACTAGGCTCTCGCCGCGCATCACAAAAAAATTCGTTCCTTCCATTAGTATTGGTGTAGAGGTGGCTACGTTCGTCTCGGGTGTCGTATACAACACCAATCTTGTTTCCGCTGCCGAAGCGCCTAGGAAACTTGAGGATGTGCTCCAAGCGAAGTGGAAGGGGAAGATCGCCTCAACACCCTTTGCCGCGCAGTTGTACAACATTGCTTTTGTCTCCACTTGGAGCCCAGAGAAAATGAAGGCTTTTGTGGGCAAGCTCTCGCCCTATGTTGCTGGGCTTATTCGTTGTGGAGAGCTCTCCCGCATCGCCAGCGGCGAATTCACCATGATGGTCATGGGCTGCGGCAGTTACGCAGTCCGGCAACAGCGGGCAAAGGGTGCGCCGCTTGGGCATGTGATCCTAGAGGACGGGGCCACGGTTTCTTTCTTCTACTGGGGATTACCAAGAAACTCGGCGTATCCGAACCTAGCAAAGCTGTTCATCAACATGGCCATGAGCGAAGCAGGTCAAAGGGTTGTTTACGAAAGCTACGATACGGACCATTATTTAATGCCCGGGTCGCAATCCGTGGCGGAGCTGAAAGGCCTGAAAGCGAAAGGCGTTGAAATGTTAGAAATTGACGCTGACTTTGTTGCCAAACACCCGGAGATGCGCAAGTTGGCGCGGCAGCTGGCAAAGATTCTGCGTAAGAAAAAGTGACCGTGACTTGTTATCAAAGTCCTGCTTGAGGCGTGGGGGAAACGGCATGGCGTAGAGCCCAAAGGCAAGGCGACCGGATATCGGCGTTTTTGTTTTTTTGGCCAGAAAAGGCGTAAGAGCGAGCTGCTTTGGACCGATTAATCCCTGAATTGCGAAAGCGGTATGGACCTTTTTGAATCAGCTTTCACAGACATTTGAAGACAAAAAGAGAAAGGGAAATTTCATGCCATTGCCAAACAGACCTCCCATAATTGATGCGGATGCCCACGTGATAGAAACCGAGCACACATGGGATTTCATGGAGCCCTCGGAACAAAGATTTCGGCCGTCGCTTCGCGCCTACCCGGACAAGCCCGGGAAGTGGTATTGGGTCGTGGATGGGGAGATTTGCGGTCATCGTACCCAGACCCTGGGTGACCGGGAACTGAGGGCGATGTCCGAGAAGACCGGGAGGAGCGTGGAAACCCCTCAGCCCGCCCGCGAACTCGACGATGTGGGGCTGAGGCTTAAACACATGGATGAGCTGGGGATTGATATCCAGGTCATGCACAATTCGCTGTGGATAGAGCAGGTGTCGCGTCGACCTGAAGTCGAATCCGCCCTGTGCAGGAGTTGGAACCGCTGGCTTGGTGATGTCTGGCGCAAGGGCGGCGGGCGGTTGCGCTGGACGTGCGTGGTGCCTGCGGCACTGATGGACGAGGCGATCGAACAGATGAAGGAGGCGCAGGAAAACGGTGCGGTGGCAGTTTGTCTACGACCCCTGGAAGGTGAGAGGCATCTAACAGATCGGTACTTTTACCCGCTGTACGAAGCAGCCAGCAACCTCGATATGGCGATTGCCGTCCACATTGCCAACGCCAATCCCGACAATTGCGAACTTTATCGCTCAGCGCCCTCGGGAACCGTGGCGATGTTCCGGGCTCCGACGGTGCTCAGTTGCTATTTCGTCTTGATGAGCGAGCTCCCCACGATATTCCCTAAGCTCCGATGGGGGTTCATCGAAGCCTCGGCCCAATGGGTCCCGTGGATCTACCATGAGGTGGTGAACCGGTACAGGGTAGCCGGCAGGGAGCTTCCCAAAGACGTCTTTGGAGAATACAACATTTTCATCACCTGCCAGACAAATGACGATGTTCCCTATATTCTCCGTTACTCCGGCGACCACAGTCTGGTGATCGGCACGGATTACGGGCATACGGACCCCTCCAGCGAAACAAATGCCATCGTGAAGTTCCAGAGACAGGAGGGAATCAGCCAGGAGGCCAAGAAAAAAATTCTCTCAGAAAATCCTACTAGGCTCTATGGGCTGTGACCCTGTTGCCCCCTAGTACAGACAATCGACAGGCTCCACGAAGAGGCGCACGGGATATCGTAGCGCGCAGCGCTTAGGCACCGGTACAAGGCAAAAGGCCGCCGGTGCTTTTTGCTATCCAGAGACGCTCCTTTATTCCAGTAGGAGAAAAACCATGGAGAAGCAAAAAAACGTTGGTCACATTCTTATTAGCATTGAAGAAACGGACCTCAACGAAAAGGAAAATAATAAAATTTCGTATTTCGCAATCAATAGGCCGCCCAACACCAATGCCTAGCGACGGAACACGTCTTGCAGCATTGGAACCAGCTTGTCCTTTACCCTCATCGCCTCTTGTGTGTAAGTCTTGATCGCACCCGGCTTTGGGACCCGCCATGGCGAGTGGTCCGTTGGCACGTCCAACCGAGTACTGATATAGCCCATGGCTCGAGAAAACAAGGTCTGGCCCTCCTTTGAGAGAATCCAATTGATGTATACCTTCGCCGCATTGGGGTGGGGAGCATTGTTGAATAGTGCCAGAGAGCCGTTGACGGGGCTCAGGTCGGATCCTTCACGAAGTTGGGAGGGATACACAATGGTGATAGGGAGCCCCTTTTTCATCATGGTCTCAACAGGCACTTCCCAGCCACCAAATAGGATTGGAAACTTTCCCTGAGCTACGACATCCACTTCCTGTCGGTAATTCTTAAGGATCAAAGGTTTCTGGCGCGCGAAGGCCCGGATGAATTCCATGCCTAGTTCCGGATGCTCATAGAGGAAGAGGAAAGTACCCTGGCCCGGACCGGGTTTCCGGGGGTCGTCCACGACAATCTTACCCTTCCACTTGGGGTTCAGAAGGTCCTTGTAAGACGTAAAATCTTCGACCCTGGCAAGTTTAGTATTGATAAAAATTGTGGCCCGCTGCGAAAGGGTCATCACCATCAGCTGACGGCGTTTATCGAGGAACTCTATGCCACCCCCCCGCCAGTGCTTGGAATCCGTAACCTCTGGTACGATGAGAGCCGGTTCTAGAGGGTCAAACGCCCCCGCAGGCAACATGGTACTCAGGCCCGTGGTGGTGCCGTGAACGTAAACATCCCACAGGAAGTGACGGGCCCTGCGTTCGGTCAAGATGCGAGGTGAGGTCGAACGCCCGGATCCGCCAATGAATTCAACATTGATGCCGTACTTCTTCTTGAAGGGTCCTGTGAGGACATCGCGGGCTTGGGGCCCAGTGGGTCCGGTGACGGCTACCTTACCCTCCTGCTTAGCCGCTGCCAAGACTCGTTTCCACTCCTCCTGCCATGATGACTGGGCAGTTGCTGGCACTAAAGTACCTAGCAATAAAACCAATAATAGTACCTTTACGTTCATGACATCACCTCCATGACCTTAGATCGCCTCATGTGCCGGAAATTCCTGTCCATATGACTAATTCCAATGGTTGTCAAGTGTCTTCCAAAGCCTGGAACGCAAAGAGCAAAGCGCGTTCAGGACTGAGTGCTGAGGCACAAGGAATGAAAATCTAGGATAGAGGATTGAAGATCGACGATTGCCTGGGATAAGAAGCAAAGCGCGTGGCGTAAAGTTCTACGACTAGGGAGTTGAGTTTCGATGATAGGGAGCAGGGGGTAAAGGGCATTGGGCGCAGACAAGTCTCGGAGTACTGACAACAGACTACAGGCACAAAGAAAGAGAGCAGGCAATGGGCAGAAGGCAACCAATTGGGGACCGCAAACCACGGAACTACCGGCAACCAAGAAACAGGGGTAAGGGAGGGCCAAGCGCGATGGTTTCTAACGGCCTGGAACCGTGAGAACAGGGCGGTCGGCCATTGAGATGACCCGCGACGCTACGCTGCCGAGAAGGAGTTTCGACAGGCCCGTGCGTCCTTGTGTCCCAACGACAATGACATCCACACGCCGGCTTTTCGCTGCGCGAAGAATCTGAACGGCGGCAGATCCCTTTTGCATTTGGGTCCGTGTTTTGATCTTGCCCTTGTCGGCCCGGGCTTTGAGGCGCGACAACGCGGTTTGCGCGTTTTTGCGAGTGTCTGCTTCAATCTGCGCGTAGAGGGAGACAGCCGTTTCTGCCTCCGAGTAAAAGACAGCGGGAATCAGCGAATGGAAAATCGTCAGTTCCGCCTTGTTCTGCTTGGCCAAATCCAGGGCGGCATCGAGGGCGCGCCGGGAGGCAGAGGAAAAATCGGTGGCAAAAAGGATCTTTCGAATACGCATAATCAAAATGCTCCCTCATCTTTAGAAAATCTTACAAATCGGGTTATGGTAGAAGAAGCCATGAGCCCTGTCAACTCGCTTTCACCATTCAATTGAGTAATAGAGCATGGGGGGAACTGTTGGTTCGATGGATTCAATGGACTAAGCTGGCCCCTGGTGGATGACTCTGTCGCTGGGCTTCAAATCTCCACGGTTTTCGTCGTTGCCGTCGTTTTCTTGGCGCTGTGGACGCTAGAGCCCCGGTTCATGCTGCGCCAACCGAAGCAGTCGCGGATAAGACGCTTCACGGTCAATTCCGTCCTCTCGGCATTGGCCCTGGGGACCGGAGCCGCTGTGATTGTGCCGTTGGTCTTTCAACTTATGGCCTGGAGCGAACAAAACGGCTTTGGCCTGTTAAATCTCTTCCATCTATGGGCACCGGTTGAAGTAATAATTGGTTTCTTCCTCATGGACCTTTCCTTTTACTATTGGCATCGGGTCAATCATGTCCTTTCACTGTTCTGGAGGTTTCACAATGTTCACCACGTGGACCCCGACCTGGATGTTTCTACATCCTTTCGCTTTCACTTCGGGGAGGTGCTTTATTCCTCGGGGTTCCGTATCCTTCAAATCCTGCTCCTGGGCATATCGCCGTTTAATTATGTTATTTACGAATTGGGGTTCCAATGCGCCACTGTGTTTCATCACAGCAACATTCGCTTGCCCATTAGAATCGAGCAATGGCTCAACAGGATTATCGTTACGCCGCGCATGCACGGGATCCACCACTCGGCTGTTAGGGAAGAGACGGATTCGAATTTTTCCGTGGTTTTTCGCTGGTGGGATTGGATCCACGGAACCCTGCGACTCAATATAAGGCAAGCGGAGCTGGTGATCGGAGTTCCGGCATATTTGCAAACTGGTGATAACGGGATCGGGAGCCTTTTAGTATTGCCATTCCGCAAGCAAAGGGAGCACTGGCGACTCCCGGACGGCACGAAACCCCAAAGGGCAGAGGCAGACAGCGCAACAACGAGTCTATCTCCATGACTTGAGATACAAAGGTCGATGCTGGCAGTACGAGTAACGAGGACTGAGTAGGGATAGCTATCAGTTATTAGCTTTCAGCTCTCAGCTAGGTAGGACCGAGAGGCGAGAGTCGAGGATAGAGGATTGATAGGAGACTGAGAGGAGAGCGCAGATTGAATGTCCGGTATTTTCATTGTAGGGATTGAGGCGTCGTGACATAGGAACAATGCCCCCGGGGCTTTCTGAGTTTCTGAAAGGAGAAGGGATCGTGGCAAGGAAGGGTTTTAAGGTTCTGGACAGTGACATGCACGTAATGGAGCCACCTCACCTGTGGGAGCGGTATATTGATCCTGAATTCAAAGGGCAAGGGCCGCGGGGTCTTACGAGTTCGAACGTGAGGGAAGCCGGATTAGTTCATCCTGATGGGAAACGGTGGGGGTCCGAATCGCGCGGCGGTGTAACTCGAGGACATAACTTTGGTAAGAGCCAAACGCTGTACCGAACTCATGCAAAACGGGGTTGGACGGCAGAGGTGCAATTAGAAGCCATGGATCAGGAGGGGATTGACAAGGCAGTGCTGTATCCTACTCGTGGCTTGCACGCCTTGGCCGAACCGCACATGGAGCCTCGGTTGGCGGCCGCCATTGCTCGAGCCTATAACAACTGGTTATACGATTTTTGCCAGACCGACCCCAACCGGTTATTTGGCGGCGCCATGATATCCCCATTCTCCATCGAAGACGCCGTGTCAGAGGTGCGTCGCTGTGCCACCGATTTGGGTTTCCGAGGCGTCTTCATCAGAGCCAACGTCATGAATGACCATAACTGGCACGACGACTACTACGAGCCTCTTTGGAGCGTTCTGGAGGAGCTCCGGATCCCTCTGGGGCTGCACGAGGCTACGGGTTCCGGAGCCCACCATGTGGGGGAGCAGTTTGTGCCAAACTTCATGCTCCGCCGGACCTACGCTCAACCCATGGAACAGATGCTGGCTTTGGGAAGCATCTGCGCAGGCGGTGTCTTGGCACGCCACCGCAAGTTGCGCGTCGCCTTCCTGGAAGCGAATTGTACCTGGCTACCCTGGCTGCTTTGGAGACTGGATGAAGGATGGGAACGTGAAGGGGACGTTTGGGCGCCGGACCTGCAGATGGCTCCAAGCGAGTATTTCAAACAGCAGTGTTATATCTCTGTGGAGCCTGACGAAGAGACCGTGAGATATGTCATCGATTACATGGGGAGCGATCGCATTGTTTTCTCCACTGATTATCCTCACGGCGACTCGAAGTTTCCAAACGCGGTGGAGAGGTTTTTGCAGCTTTGCATCCCGGAAGAGGATAAAAGAAAAATCCTTTGGGACAATTGCGCTTCGTATTACGAGATGGACTGAGCCCATGGCGCAAAGCGATAGGATTAGGGGATAGGGCGTGGAAGAGGGGAGAAACGGTGTTAAGTGTTGAGGCAGAGAGAAAGAGGCAAGGCACAGAAAAAAACAGTCAAACAGGTTGAGAGGAGGCACGAATGGCCCTCATCATAAAAGCCGAGAAGCTCAAGGGGTTGATCACTATCGATGAGGCGATCGCTGCTGTGGAACAGGGATTTCGCGGTCAAGGAGAGCTCCCCCATTTCAGCCTTCCCCGCCTCCGAATGCTGCACGAGGACCGCAGGCTCACCATCCATCCAGGAGGCTGCCATAACCAGGGTGTCGCCGGTACCTTCATCCACTACGAACGCTTTAGCTACACCCGGGAGGCTCAGCAATATGCGCGCGCCGGACATAGGGTCTACGTTGTCTACGACAGTGAATCCGCCGAGTTGCTGGCACTCATTGTGGGTTCATTGCCGCTCTTTGACTTTGATGGCCCCATGGACCATTTTGCCACCGAAACGAGTCTCACGAGTGCTGTGGGTACAAAGTTTCTGGCTCGGTCCGACGCCCGGATCATGGGACTTTACGGCACCGGCCGCCAGGCACGGCGCCACCTGATGACCATGGAGGCCATTCGTCCCATTGAGAAGGTCAAGGTCTACAGCCGGAGTGCCGAAAACCGTAGCGCCTTTTGTAGATTGATGCAGAGGCACAGCAAAGCTGAACTAGAGCCCGTGGATCGGCCGGAGATGGCGGCCTTAGGGGTCCACCTCGTCGTGTGCGCCACCGGTAGCAACGTGCCGGTTCTTTGCGGAGAGTGGTTGAGCCGGGGCGTGCATGTGACCTCCATTGTCGGAAGCAACAAAGAACTGCTTGAGCAAGGCCTCGTTTCTTCGCCGCGGCGGGAAATCGATGACGAGGTGTTACGCCGGGCCGATCTCATCGTTGCAACTCTGGTACAACAGGCAAGACAGGATGAGCAGGGTGACCTGCTCGAGCCCATCACGAATGGAATTCTCCAATGGGAAGAGATCGGCGAACTCGGGCCACTGGTTGCCGGAAAGATACCCGGCCGAACCGATCCGAAAGCGATCACGCTCTTCAAGCAGAACAGTGACCAGGGCGTGGGGTTCATGGCACTGGGTAAATTGGCCTATGACAAGGCCCGGGTAGCCGGGATAGGTACTGAAATCTAGCTGAATCGAAAATAGAGCAAGTCACAAAGCGTAGAGGAAAAAAAGCGATCAGAAAAAAGCAGACCGGAAGGAAGGATTCAAAATGGCTGAAAATCAAAAGCGAGTATTGGGCGCCATCAGTCCAACAGGGAGAAGTGAATCCGCGGGCTATGAAAAATCTCTTCTCCCCAGGGAAATCGGCGTCATTCAGGTCAGTGTTGGGATCCGTTCCGGAACTGAGGAAGAGTTTCGTCAAGCCAGAGGGGTGTACGAACAAAAGGTCGCCGAACTCGCAGGCAAGAAAGTGGATATGATACACATGGGTGGCGCTCCTCCGATGATGGTGCATGGCTTCAAGGGAGAGGAAGATTTCGTAAAGATGCTGGAATCAAAGTACCGGACTCCCATTTACACCGCTGGTCGGTCCCAGAGTGAAGCCTTCCGTGCACTGGGTGTGAAAAGCTTCCTGGGTCTTACTTACTTCCCGGAGTCTCTCAACAAGATCTTTGCCGATTATTTTACCCAGGCGGGCTTTGAAGTGCAGGCCATGGAGGGCATGAAGGTTCCTTTCGGGAAGGTCAATGAGGTTCCAAAGGAGGAAATCAGTAGCTTTGCCAAGGATGCATTTCTAAAACATGCCAATAATACGGAGGGGATCTATATGCTTGGAAGTGGTTGGAGGGTGATGGAAATAGCCCCGGTTCTTGAAGCCGAATTGCAGGTCCCCGTGGTCCATGCCCAGGCGGTGAAAATCTGGAGCGTATTGAAGCATTTCGGTATACACCGTCCCGCCGCAAACTACGGCCGCCTGCTCAAAGAGTTGCCGTGAAGAGGAATGGGCACAGGACCCCAGACAACCAGGGCGCCGGACCGAGAGCGCAAACCGAGTGGCCTTGACTTCAACGAATACCGGTTTTAGAGTTCGATAACCTTTGATCAAGGCGATCGGGTCACCGAGAGCCGAAGATGGGGCGTAGGATCGAGCACCTATCCAGGAGGAGGAACTATTATGGCGCAGACTAATACAGAGGCGATGCCGAGGAGGGCGATTGCCGCCGGAAAACGGCAATTTCCCTATGATCGGTGGATGGAGTCCCAGGGGTTGCCGATCTACCGGGGTTATTACATCGAGGACTTGAGGGATCTGGAATTGGCATGGTGGCCCTACCGGGAATGCAATACCGCCTTTGTGCAGCTCATGGGAATGGAAGGGGTGAACGAGCTCAGGGTCAGCGAGATCGCTCCAGGCAAGACGCTCCCGCCTTTCAAAATGGGAGTCGATGAGATTGTTTACGTCCTTGAAGGTCGTGGCCTAACTACCGTCTGGAGCGGAGAGGGTAGGGCCAAGAAGACATTCGAGTGGCAAAAGCACAGCATGTTCATGATACCACGACACTACCATCATCAGTTGTGCAATACCCAGGGAGACAAGCCGGTAAAGTTGATGCACTATAACTACCTGCCGGTGGCCCTCTCTGCCACCGAAGATCCAGCGTTCTTCTTCAATAACGGTTACACCGTGCCCCAAAGCGCCGACAGTGACCTGGGCAGCCTATACGCAGAGGCGAAGGTCATGACAGACGCCGATGGCGCCATGGGGGCACGCAACGTTTGGTATGGGAACTTTTTTCCAGACATGAGGGCCTGGGACCGGCTGGACCCGTTTAAGGGAAGAGGAGCCGGGGGCCATGTTGTCTGGATCCAATTTGCTGAATCAGAGGCCTCCTGTCACATGTCCGTCTTTCCCGCAAAGACATACAAGAAGGGACACCGCCACGGTCCCGGAAGGGCCATCGTAATACCCTCGGGTGAGGGCTATTCCGTCATGTGGCCGGAAGGGGGCGAAAAGGTGGTTGTCCCCTGGCACGAGGCAAGTCTCTTCACCCCGCCGAATCGTTGGTTTCACCAGCACTTCAATGTCGCTGGCGCCCCTGGACGCTACCTAGCTTTGCACCCTCTGCCACAGTTCTCTGGTCACGCGGAAAAGGTGCAGGACCGGGCAAACGACCAGATCGAATATCCGGACGAAGAACCATGGGTGCGGCAGAAGTTCGAAGAAGAACTAGCAAAAAGAAACCTTAAGTCCATGATGCCTGATGAGGCCTATCGAGATAAAAACTATGAGTGGAGTTACTGATAGCCGCAAAGCCCTAAGCGTAATCCGCAAGATTCGCTAAGTGGCACAGAACCTGATTGTTATGGCGAAAAAGCGCATACCCAGCATGGATGAGATGACCGCGTACCTGGGGCTCACAATCGACGACGAGCCCGTGGCGTCCCTCTGCGCGGGCTGCAAGCCCGAAGAATGGCCCTTTGTTAACCGGCGGTATCTGATGTCTCGCAGTCGCGGATTTGAGGTCAAATACGGGCCGGAACGTGTCGTGGAGACGATCTTTCTCAATCGCTTTGGGAAAAACGGCTACGCGCAGTTTGCCAGCAAACTTCCCAAGGGAATTAGTTTCGGGGACCCTCCTCAGAGGATTCGTGGGGCACTGGATAAGCCCAGTTCCTCTGGGGTCCCACACCGGGGGCACGGGGGGACTCCAGAGGATGGGATCGCTACGATTGGCTGCGCCACCGCGTGCACTTCAGTTATTCCGACGATGGCCGCCTGGAACTGATCATGTTAATGTTGGCGCGTGCCAAGTCGAGGAAGGGTCGCAAGGCTCGCAGAGATTCCGCCTAGTCAACCCTATTTCCTAGGGGCTTTGAAAAGAGAAATTCGATCCCTGATCTGTCCGCCGGTCCGGAAAGGGGAATCACTCAATTCGCACCTATCGAGCCCTGCTGCATAAAAATTACGTTCTCTTTTGCACCAGCGATTTTATCGCCTCCATAGGACATTTTGTTCAGGAGATTGCAGTCTATTGGCTCGCTTACGAAATTACCGGGTCCGCCATGGCACTGGGTCTCCTGGGGTTATTCGAGGCGGCTCCTAGCCTAATCTTTACCCCGTTTATTGGCGTCCTCGTTGATCGCCACAACCGTCAGCATATACTGATACTGGTTCAGTTTTTTGCTGCCATTCCTATTTTTATTTTAACGCTTCTGTACTTCGCAGGGGTGCTAGAGTTTTGGCATATCCTGACTTTGCAGATTGTCCATTCTGTGACCAGGGTCCTTAACCCTCCCACCGCTCATTCGATCGTTCGTGAGCTGGTCCCCAAGGAGGATCTCGTGAGTGGGGTGGCCCTATTTTCGATCGAATTCAATATCGCCCGTGTCTTAGGTCCTTCTCTAGGTGGGGCCATGATCCTGTGGATCGGTGCGGGGGGATGTTTCCTGTTCTATACCGTATTTTTGGTGATTTCCGGAGTGGGATTTCTCTTGATGCATTTACCTAAAAATGAGTTGCGCCGTGGGCGGGACAATTATTTACGAGAAGTGAGTGATGGGTTCCGTTATATCTGGCATGAGCCTGTGATATTGGTGAGTATCGGCGCGGCATATATTTTAAGCGTTTTTGTGGGCACCTATCACAGATTTCTTCCGGTCTATGCCAAGGAAGTGCTGAATGTGGGACCTGGGGGCTTAGGGTTGCTGATGGCAGCACAGGGGCTTGGAGGTATTCTTTCCCTAAGTTTTCTCACACCCATGGTGGAAAAGTGGAACAAGGAGACGTTGATTTTTATAGCTGCTACAAGCACGCCTGTATTCCTCCTGCTTTTTAGCCTGTCCAATAGCCTATTGTTCTCCATCGTGCTTTTGACTCTAGTGGGTGCCAGTGGAGTCGCTTATCGAACCATCAGCCGGGTGATTATTCAGATGCGGGTCCCCTATGGTTTCTTGGGGAGGGTCATGAGTGTTTTTCAAATGGATCAGGGAATGCGCTCGGTTGGGTCCATGGCAATTGGTGCCTTCATCGCTCTCTTTGGTATCGCTCTTGGCCTGGCTCTTACCTCTGTGGTCTCTTTGATTTTCACCACGGCAATATTTCTTTCCTTTCTCAAGTCACTACGGAACGAGCGTTACCATCAGGTGCCGGGTAATGAGAAAGGAGTCGGGCAGAACGACGATGAAAAAATAGAGGATTGAAGATAGAGAATTGACGGCAGACGGACGGAAAATTGCATCGGAGGGCAATGCGAATAAGAAAAGGGATCAGAGACGGCATAAACCGCTAAAGGGTTTCTGAAAGCCGTTTGGGGTAGGTCCGTGTTGTCTTGCACTATGAGAATCTTTTTTTCGTTATTTTTCCTCCCTCGAATCATAGGTTTGCAAGAGCAGTGCCGGACTATAACTGTTTGGACTCCAAAGAAATTTTCCTGCCCAGGAATCTAAGGGGCAATTCCTTCAGGGCAAATAATTGTCAAAATGCCCCCCATCGGCATCCACGTAAATTGTGCGTACAGATTTGTAATTTCATAAGTGACCTGGGCACTAGCTCTGGAAATTGACAAGCCGGGATAAATCGGCATAAGATGATTCGGTTCTGATCCCGGCCAGGAAGCGTTCTCGCTCGACCGCTTCCGCCATCGAGCGGTTATCAAAAGGGAGGGTATATCCATGCGCCTCATCGATATGGACTCGCATTTCGCACCCATTGACGAGTTCGATCATATGCCGGATGAATTCAGACACCTCGCGCCGGCGTGGCTTCCCCAGGGAAAGGGACGCGTGGCACTGGTGGCGCCAAACTTACCCGAGCCGCCACGGCGAAGCGGGACACTGCTCCCCCGGGTGCGCATCAAGGGGGACTTCGACCCGGAGATCCGGCTCAAGGACATGGATGCTCTAGGCATCGAGAGCCAGTTGCTCAATCCTGAGTTTGGCCAGTACGCCTACGAAACCGAGCCCCGGCTGGCAGCCGCTATGTGCCAGTCCGCAAACCTGGCCATCGGCAATGTCATCAGGGTCCATCCTGACCGGTTTATCGGCAGCGCCGTGATTCCCACGCAGAATATCAAGGCCTCTCTTGAGGAAGCTAAACGAGCCGTGGATGCGGGGTTCCAAACCTTTTTCATGAAGGCGGCACAAGGAGGAAAGAACTTCGATGACCAGTACTTTTGGCCCCTGTATGACTTCGCCAACGAGCACAACATCCCCATCAGTGTCCATGCCAACAGCAGAGACTGGGGCACCGTTGCCGACCCAAAACGTATGGGTATAGGTTGGGGCTTTTTCGTCGCCACCCTCGCGGACTACCTGACCATCACTTGCTCGCTAATTTACAGTGGCGTTTTTGATACCTTTCCCAATCTAAGGTTCTGTCTGGGGGAGGCGGGCGCCACGTGGCTTTTGTGGATGTGGGATCGTTTGGCGCTAACCTATGATATGGACCCCAACTCGCGGAAGGTGGCTCAAAAACATCCCACCGAATATTTGCTTTCGAATATTTACGTTACGGTTGATCCCACCGAAGCTTCTCTTGGTCACCTATGCCAACGGATCCCGCCCAAGAACCTCATGCTTGGAACCGACTATCCCCACGGCGACATCACGGGCAGGGGTCATGACCCTGACAAGGTGGGGATGCTTAAACGGACGCATATCGACCTGCTCCTCGAAAGGGAAGACCTGAGCCAGGAAACAAAGGAGATGATTGCTTATAAAAATGCCTTGGAGTTTCTGGGGGGGGCGGGTACACTGATCACTGAGACAGCAGGCAGTGGGCAGAAAGCGGCAGTTCAAAGCTGAGTAACGAGTGCTGAGTGAGGATCGCTATCAGCCGTCAGCTTTTAGCTCTCAGCCAGTTGGGGTTCAGGATGGAGGATAGAAAATTGACGGGAGCAGGGTAAGAACAAAAAGGCAAAAGCGTAGTCCAGGAAAGACAGCAGGCAGAGGACCGTGCGAAATGCGGCTTTGGAAAAAGGGAAACTGGCTATGTATCATATGCCAATCTGGTTTGATACTATGGTCCCTGGAAGGCCAGTGAATGTTACGAAAAGGAAAGGAGACTGCTGATGACACGACGTGGATTTTTGCGTGGGTTGCTTGCGTTGGGTATCTGGAGTGGCATTTGGGGCCGGGGGGTTGCAGCTCCACCTTCTTCAATGAATGGGATTGAAGAGCTCCAGAAGAATTGGAAGAAATTTCTTGGAAAAGATGTAAAGGTTCCGCTGGCATCCGAACCGCTCCAGTTGTCAAAGGAGCGGTGGCGTGAGCGCCTTGACCCAACCCAATTTTATATTCTGCGTGAGGAGGGGACAGAACGTCCCTGGTCGAGTGCCCTGAACGATGAAAAGCGCCCCGGAATTTACGCATGCGCAGGGTGCGATTTGCCGCTTTTTACCTCCAAGATGAAATATGACAGTGGCACAGGTTGGCCTAGTTTCTTTACCACCATACCCGGTGTCTTCGGCACTAGCACGGATTACAAGCTTATCTGGCCTCGTACCGAATACCATTGCATACGCTGCGGCGGCCACCACGGCCATATTTTCGGTGACGGACCGCGGCCCACGGGGGACCGTTGGTGCAACAACGGTGTGGTACTAAAATTCGTACCCCAGAGTGGTGAAGCCTGATGATCGCGGCGAGGCGCATAGCGCACGGGGCAGGGGGAGAAAGACAGCAGACAGTGAGCGGAAGGCAGCAAGTCAGAGATCAATTGCTCCAGGATTACATACTGCTAGGAAGCGGAGAGCAAAGCGAAAGGCGAAAAGGCTAGCACGGTAAGTAAAATCGGGAGTAGAGAGAGTTGAGTTAGGCGGATAATAAATGATGCGGGATCGACGATTCCATGGGTTCGTCTTCTGCCAGGAATAGATCGATTCCACTTAGCAGTTCAGTGCTGGTAAATGGCTTCGTGATATAGTGGCCCGCACCCATTCTGAAACCCTGTGGTATATCGTGACTCGACTTTGCCCGACCGGAAGATTACAGGAATCGCCGCAGTTAGGTCATCCTCTTTGAATAATGTGAGCGCTTGTAACCCGTCCATCACGGGCATCCTGATGTCCACGAGGATCAAATCTGGAAGTTGCGAGGCGGCCATGTCCACACCCTCTTTGCCGTTTTTCGCCGGGACAATTTCATAGGAATTCTTGATGGGCATATCCAGGACGTGGGAGAGGGCCAGGTCGTCTCCGACAATGAGTATTTTCTTTTTCATAATACGTTAATGACGAGCAAAAATTACACAGATACTAACTGTTCGAAAATTGGTAATTCTCTCTTCAGAGGAAGCGTTTCGTGAGAATCAATTTGAGAACTTTATGTTGAATCTGTTCGCCATGGTGCAAAACATGAACTTGGAATCGACGGGTGAATGGAACGTGTTTCGACGGGCTCTATTAGCGGGGAGGAGATGCCATTTAATGCGCTGCCGAACCGGCAACGTGATCGTCAAAGGTCCTTTCAGTCCATTTCTCCGCCCATCCATCTCGTCTCCAATCTAAACCAGTCCTCCCTATACCTGGGCTTCAGCTGCAGGAAAGCTTCCATGGAGCACGCGGTCTCTGGGTTTCGCCGCATGAATTCACTTTCCCGCACCTTCCAGCTTCGTGCCAATAGAGGAATCGATTTTAGGATTGCCATAAGACGACGAATAGTTGGGTTATTCATAAACCGTCGCTCCTTCTTTGTTACGATTGAGGATCTAACGACGATTTTCCCAGGAGAGCGAAAAGGTTCCAACGCCTTTTCGCTCTCCTGGGTCTTGTTTGTCGCTTTTGCCATGGGGGGCACTTGAAGATGTTACGTTCTAATTTGTCAGGTTACTTGTCGATCCAGGTGTAGTTCAACCCTCCACCATAGTGACGGTAATGAGCGTTTTCATCGGTGGTGAAGCCTTTCACATAATCTCGAAATGCAAAATGCCTTGTAGCGAATAAAATGGGGAGAAGAGGTATCTCTTTGTTAAGCATCTGAACCAGCTTCTTGAACAATTCCCTCCTCTTGGCAGGATCCCGCTCCGTCTCCGCTTTCGCCAGCAGTCGATCAAACTCTTTGTCACAGTAACCCGCCTCATTGGACCGCCGCTTTCTGAGATCTTCGCACTCGTACTCGTTGTAAGCCTGTATGGGGTCTGCATAGGCGCTGCCACCACTCAGCTTGAAGTGAAATTTGCCTTTGCGCCGGTAATCCAGGGCGGACGCTCTTTCCAATGGGGTTATTTTCATCTTTACGCCGATCTTCTTCAGCTGTGATTGAATGATGGTGGCCTCGGCCTCATACCCCGGGTTACCTCGACTGATCATAAGATCAACCTCTTCTCCTTTGTAACCGGATTCCTTTACCAACGCCCGAGCCTTGGCAAGGTCGTAGGAAGGGATAGGCGCCTCCTCAAAGTACCAGTAGTGATCTTTTGGAAAACGCTGGCGCGCAATCGAACCCATACCAAAATATGCACCTTGAAGTATCTCTTTTCGATTCAGGGCATGGGCAACGGCCAAGCGCAGTTTTTTATTGTTAAAAGGGGGATCCGCTACGTTGAACTCAATATTGTTGGCATTCCCGGGAAAGGACCCCGCGAAGCCAATCCCTTTGATTTTACCTTGCTCCACCGTATTGATCCATTCATGGGGAACACGTACGATGACGTCCACATCCCCGGCCCGAAGTGCAGTGAAGCGCACGGTGGAATTTCCGATCACCTTCAGAATGACCCGATCCACGTAAGCCTTGTGGCCCCAGTAATCGTCGAACCGGTCGAAAACGATTTGACGTCCTGGTTTCCACTCCACGAACTTAAAAGGTCCCGTCCCCGGTGGGAATGTGACAGGCTTCCTCACGCTCTCCTCCAACGATCCTTTGGGAATAACCGAGAAGGACCTAATCTCTGACAGAAGGATGGGAAATACCGGGGTGGGCCTCTTTAAATACACCTTCAAGGTATATCGGTCCACTGCTTCGACCCCTTCCACCTGGTTTAGATCCTTAATCCCATAAGCACCGTTTTTGGGGTTCATCGTGTAATCCATGGCGAATTTGGCGTCTTCCGCCGTCATTTCTTGTCCGTTGTGAAACTTCACGCCCCTGCGGAGCCTAAAGGTATAGGTCTTGCCGTCCTGGGAGATCTGCCAGGACTCGGCCAGATTGGGCTGTACCTTGCCCTTTGAATCCAGTACCAGAAGCGACTCGAACATCAAATCGCGGATTCTCTTTTCCACCGAACTGGTTCTTACCAGAGGATTCATCATCTTCATCTTATTGCTGATGGCCATGGTGAGAGTGCCCCCGCGCTTGGGCTCATCCGCTGCCCTTGCCGACACGTATGTGAGGCCAATCAATAAACCTACCATGGAAATGTACGTGAAAAATCGCTTCATAGCCTGTTACCTCCCTTTTTCTATACCGTTTGATTCAAAGGCAATAAAAAAGCCAGCACACCCTGGCAATAAAATAAACCAGAGCCCTGGCTTGAATCGTATCCGTTCATTGCTCCCCTCCAAGGGCCGCTCCGCGACCCTGTGTTTGGGCCTCCCAATGGCGCAGGTAGCTTTAACAATGGAGCGAGGCCCGGCAGCTAGATCAGGGTAATGCCTTTATTGGAATTTTAGGTGACTGTCAAGGCAAATTCGCGGGCGAAAATCTATAGAAAGCGATAAGACCAGCGATAGGGAATAGGGTATTCGGGGTAGGGGAGAGAAGGAGCGGTGTTAAGTGTTAGGCGAGGAGAGCAAGTGTTAGTGGGGAAAATTACTCCGGTTGAGCCCCCAACTCCTGCTGCATGGCCTCCAATTCCGACCAGCGCTCCATGGCCCGCTCAAGTTCACCTTTTTTCGCCGTCAACCGGTCGAGGATAGGTCGGACTTTTTCAAACGAATTAGTATAGAAGTCGGGACGAGTTGTTCGCTCTTCTAACTCAGCCACTTCTTTTTCCAGGGCGTCTATCCTGTCAGGCAGTTGCTCCAGTTCGATCTTCAGTCTGTAGCTGAGTTTTTTTCGCTGACCTCCCTTGCCATCCTGTGGATCGGTCCTTGGGGAATCGGAACGACGCTTGACCTGCGTGGGGTTGTCTTTTTCAGTGAGAGATCCGCCGCGTCTCAGCCAATCACTGTATCCGCCTACGTAGGGCTGGACCTTTCCAGTGTCTTCGAACACGAGAGTGTTTGTCACAATATTGTCGAGAAAACTACGGTCGTGACTGACGACAATCAACGTACCTTTGTATCCGTATAATCGCTCCTCGAGCACTTCGAGAGTCTCAATGTCCAGGTCGGTGGTAGGTTCGTCCAGTACCAGCAAGTTAGTAGGTCGAGTGAAGAGTTTGGCCAACACGATACGGTTGCACTCGCCGCCCGACAATCCCCCCACAGGAGTGGTGGTCCGCTTGTGGCTGAACAGAAATCCCCTCAGGTAGCCGATGATGTGCTGGTCCTTGCCGTTAACTTTGATGTACTCTTGTCCATCGCCGACGGTCTGAGCGACAGTTTTGTGGGGATCCAATCGCGCGCGCAGCTGGTCAAAGTATCCGATCTCCAGATTGGCGCCCAACTCTACCGTGCCTTCTTTTGGGGTCAACTCACCCAGCATGATGCGGAGCAATGTGCTCTTGCCGACGCCATTGTTGCCCAGCAGTCCGATGCGGTCCCCGCGCATGACTTTGAGGGATAGACCTTGGATCAAGGGTTCATTTCTGTAGCCGTGGGTGATGTTACGTAATTCAATCGCCTTCCGTCCCGACTGT
Source organism: uncultured Binatia bacterium (SeqCode) (assembly GCA_965218425.1). Lineage (GTDB taxonomy): Bacteria > Desulfobacterota > Binatia > UBA9968 > CAXXLF01 > CBDCDW01. The sequence continues at coordinate 4,159,700 of OZ244621.1, read as the reverse complement.
TCCGCGTCGTCCACGTACATGCGCGCCTTGCTCTGAGGCTTGATCCGTTGGGCGTATTCCTCACGCATGGACTCGAGTGCGCGTACGCGGCCTTCATTGCGGGTGCGCCGTGCCTTGATCCCACGCCGTATCCAGGCCTCCTCCTGTGCGAGCCTCTTATCGAAGAGGTCATTGTGGCGGGCCTCATCTGCCAGCGTCTTTGCTTTACGCTCCAGATAGTTTGCATAGTCTCCGGGCCAGCTGGTCAGTCGGCCGCGATCCAGCTCGACGATGCGTGTGGCCAGCCGCTGTATGAAGGCGCGGTCATGGGTGATGAACATCACGCTGCCCGGGAAACTGTAGACCTTGTTCTCCAGCCACTGGATGGTACTCAAATCGAGATGATTGGTGGGTTCGTCCAACAGCAACAGGTCCGGATGGCTGATCAGGGCTTTGGCCAGCGCCACACGGCGACGCCAACCGCCGGATAGCTCCCTGAGTCTCTGACCGCTGGGGAGATTGAGATCCGTCAGCATGGTTTCGACCATCCGATCAAGATGCCAGCCTCCTTCGGATTCGATCCGGCGATGCAAGGCATCGAGCTCTTGCAGGCCCGTCCGATCCAAATGTTGTCTCAATCGATGTTGGTACTCATCCAGCAAATTCTGAAGCGTGGTGAGACCCGAGGCCACGTAATCCTGCACCGTCTCATCCAGTTCCTTTGGGAGCGCCTGTTCCAGTTGGCTGACACGTATGTGAGTTTGATACCTGATCTCGCCTCGGTCCGGCTGGTATTCGCCGGTGATCAGTCTTAGCATGGAAGTTTTGCCGGTGCCGTTGCGACCGATCAGGCACACCCTTTCACCCGGTTCGATGCCGAACTGTGCCCGAACTAGCAAAGGCTGATCACCAAACTCGAGGGATACGTCCTCAAAGCTTACAAGAGCCATGGATTTGGTTGGGAATTAAGCTGTAGGCGGGCGGCGAGGAGGGAACAGCATGGCACAAGGCGGGAACAAGTAAAAATTTAAAAGTAAGAGGGCAAGAGTCAAGAAAAACAGTCGGCGACTCCTCAACCGCGTCCTATTCACCTCCCTCTCCACCCTCACCGCTACCTTCCTCCTTGTCGACGTTTGCCTTGTTCAGATCGAAATGCGCCTTATAGTAATTGCTCCCAGCTATGGCCTCGCTATTGCAGCCTTGCCGGGTACATTCCATGTAATCTCCTCCTATGCGTGACAGAAAACCGTCACTGACCTTTTTGGTCATTATGGGGCAGCGTCTAGTTGAGGGATTCCGGTGCGTCTTTGGAGCAGTATCCAGGCCTAGGAAACCGGCGGTCTCTAAGGTTAATGTCCGGCCGTACCTGTTAATTTATCCCTGCCAATTTCTTGTATTTTCTGATCATGTCGCGAGGGGCCTCGGCCATATCCTTGATGTTCGCTTCGATTTTCTGCCACGAAGTGGGAGAGACCCTGACGCCTTGTCTCTCACCATCTTTGATTACCTTGGGGGCTTTCAGCATTTTGTCAAATGCCTCCCGTAGGAGTGCCAGGCGCTCAGGCGGTACTCCAGGTGGCACGGCGTATAGCCGAAGGTGTCTCCAGCTGTTAATCAAGAATTCCGCTAGCCTCCGTTGCTCACCGTCGAGTCCAAGGTCGTCCAGGGTTGCGACCCCCGGGATGGGTGTGACCCTTGGGTCACTTCCAAAGGACAAAATGGGGCGTAGCATGCCTTCATCGAGGAATCGACGGTAACGGGTCTGCACGCTTTCCTGAGAAGTAAACCGTCCGTCCACCTCTTTTCGCTCTATGGCCGCGAAGACCGGCGCGGAACCTCCATAGCCAAGCACGGATTTAATGGGTAGTCCAATGGATTCGAGAAACGCTGGCCCCACCCCGGTAAGCCCACTACGAGCCGATCCACCCAGGAATACTGTCTTCTTGCTATTCTTCAGATCTTTGAAGTTACGAATAGGCAAATCGGTCCGAACAAATAGCGTCGTGGGAACTGACCCGATGGTTGGTTCGCCAAGGAATTTGTACTTCCTCGGGTCAAATTTCACCGTTGGATCTCCCAGAAAGTACTGGAAAACGTTCTGGTAGATGAAATTGACTATAGTGAGACCATCTCCAGGCTGCATGGTATATACCCTGTTCGCGGCTGCCAGGCTCGCCGCTCCGGGCATGTTTTGAACGAGAGTGCTGGGATTACCTGGGAGGTAATGTGGGAGATGCCTGGCTAAAATGCGTGAGAAGGTATCAAAACCACCTCCCGGAGGAAAGCCCACCACGATACGTACGGTTTTGCCTTTGTAGAAAGATTCTTCAGCTGCGACCGGCTCAGGCAAAAGAGCCATCCAAAAGAAGAGTGCCAGTATCAAACTCACCACATTCAATTTCGCGGAAGCATTCATTTTTTCCTCCCTAATGGATTGATAAAGTTAAACCCGCGAACAAACTAGTGAAAGGTCGTGTGATTGTCAAGGCAAAGGGGTGAGATTCTGCTCCCGGCTATAGAGTCCAAGGGAAAAGAAAGGCCACTCCTTCTTTAAAAAAAGGTTGTCGTTGGGTTCGATGGAGTCAGGTTCGTTGATCCTAGTTTTTGATCGGCACGAAACAGACTTGCCTTGGGACCAACAAAACGGGCTGTCCTGGAGATGGTGTCCAGCCCTAAATCCTATTTCAACCCGGCTAACTCCTTGTATTGTTCAATGATCTTGGGAGGGGCTTCAGACAGTTCCTTGATGTTTGCTTCAATGGTCTTCCACGAAGTGGGAGACACTCTGACCCCTTGCCTATCACCATCTCGGATTACCTTCGGGTCCTTCAGCATCCTGTCAAAAGCCTTTCGTAGGATTGCCAGACGCTCAGGCGGTACACCGGGTGGAATCGCGAAAAGCCGAAGATGCCGCCAGGTCTTAATCAAGAATTCCGCTAGCTCCCGTTGCCCACGATCGAGGTTGAGGTCGTCGACGGTCGCGATTCCAGGGAAATCCTTGACCCTGGGATCGCTTCCGAAGGCCAAAATAGGGCGCAGGATGCCTTCATCGAGGAATCGACGGTAACGTGTCTGCACGCTTTCTTGAGCAGTAAACCGCCCATCCACCTCTTTACGCTCTATGGCTGCAAAGACCGGCGCGGACCCTCCATAGCCAAGCACGGGCTTAATGGGTAAACCGATGGATTTCAGGAAATGCGGACCTATGCTGGCAAGGTTGCCACGACCGGATCCACCCAGGAATACGGGCTTCTTGCTATTCTTCAGATCTTTGAAGTTACGAATGGGCAGGTCGGTCCGAATAAAAAGTGTCGCTGGAACCGACCCAACGGTAGGCTCTCCAAGCCACTTGTACTTCGTAGGGTCAAATTTCACCTTTGGGTCTTCCACAAAGTACTGAAATGCGGCTCCGTAGATGAAGGCGACTATAGTAAGACCATCTCCGGGCTGCATGGCATAGACCCGGTTTGCAGCCGCCATGCTTCCCGCCCCGGGCATGTTCATGACGATGGTGTTGGGATTACCCGGGATGTACCGCGGGAGATTCCTGGCTAAAATGCGTGAGAAGGTATCAAAACCCCCTCCTGGGGGATAACCCACTACGATTCGTATGGTTTTGCCTTTGAAAAAAGATTCCTCCGATTGGGCCGACTCAGGCAAAAGAGCCATCCAAAAGAAGAATGCCAGTATCAAACTCACTACATTCAATTTTGCGGAAGCATTCATTTTTTCCTCCCCGATGGATTGATAAGGTCAAATCCCGCGAACAAATTAGTGAAAGGTCGTGTGATTGTCAAGGCAAAGGGGTGAGATTCCGCTCCCGCATATAGAGTCCTAAGGTATGAGAAAAGGCAGCCCTTTTATGGTTAATACAAAAGTCGTCTGCAGGTCGTCCACGGAGTCGGGTCTATGGATCCTAGTTCTTGATCGACGTAACACGACTCGGTGTCAGACCCAAGAAACGGGCTATCTTAAGAACTAAACTCCAGCCGTACCTGCTATTTTAATCCGGCCAGGTCCTTGTATCTCTTGATGATCCAGGGAGGTGCCTCAGACAGCTCCTTGATGTCCTGTTCAATCTTTTGCCACGAGGAAGGAGAAATCCTGACCCCTTGCCGGTTGCCCTCTTCGATCACTTTGGGATCCGTCAGCATCGTGTCGAAGGCCTTCCGTATGGTGGCTAGACGTTCTGGCGGAACTCCGGGTGGCATCGCGAAAAGCCGAAGATGCCGCCAGGTCTTGATTAAAAATTTTACGAACTGTTGTTCTTTGCGATCCAGGTTCAGGTCCTTCTCGGTGGCAACCCCTGGGATATGTTTGACCCTGGGGTCTCTGCCAAAGGCTAGGATGGGGTGTAAAATGCCTTCGTCAAGGAAGCGGCGATACCGAGTTTGGAAGCTTTCTTGGGACGAGATCCGTCCATCCGCTTCTTTGCGCTCTATGGCGGCAAAGGAGGGAGCTGAGCCTCCGTACCCAAGCACGGGTTCGACAGGTAATCCAAGGGATTTCAGATAATATGCTCCAATCCCGGCAAGGTTGGTACGGGCAGATGCCGCCAGAAACACGGGCTTTTTTCGCTTCTTTAGATCCGCCAGGTTGCGGATTTTCAGGTCGGTGCGAACGAAGAGGGTCGTTGGTACCGATCCCACCGTTGGCTCTCCGAGCCAATGGTACTTCGTAGGATCAAATTTCACCTTTGGATCATCGATGAAATACTGAAAGGCCACTCCGTAAATGAAAGCCACCATGGTGAGGCCGTCTCCGGGCCGCATGGCGTAGACCCGATTTGCCGCAGCCATGCTTCCTCCTCCAGGTATGTTCTGCACGATGATACTAGGTTTACCTGGGATGTAGCGTGGGAGATGGCGGGCTAAAACTCTCGAGAAGGTGTCAAACCCGCCTCCCGGAGGGAAGCCCACCACGATACGTATGGTTTTGCCTTTGAAAAACGATTCTTCGGATAAGGCCCCCTCGGGGAGCAGGGCCGTCAAAAAAAGGAGTGCCACTGCGAAGCTCGGGGTTCTATTCATGATAACCTCCTCGACACGCAATGTTAATGTTCGGGGGACAAGCTATTGAAAGCTTTTCATATTGTCAAGGCCAAGGCAGAAGGGAAATTTTCCAGCAAAGTTTCAGTTTCCAGGGGTCACCCTGGATGCTAGACTGTCGCCATGCCCATTGCGGACCTTCCCGGAGTTCAAATCTGGTACGAAGACACGGATGGCGGCGGCACTCCTGTGATTTTCATGCACGCCTTTACCGGCAACACCCGGAGCTGGCAGCACCAACTGCCGGCGTTTGTTGGCGCGGGCTATCGCTGTATCACCTATGACCGACGCGGGTGGGGTCGCACACGAACTGACCCGTCCGGCGAGCAACCTGGCTACGTAACCGATGACCTCCAGGGCCTAGTGGAACATTTAGGTCTTGACCGTTTTCATCTGGTGGGCACGGCGGGAGGTGGATATGGGGCGCTGGACTATGCCTTGACCTATCCTCAGCGGCTATGGCGCCTTGTGGTGGCCTGCAGCGGGGGAGGAATTCAAGACACGGAATACTCTGAAACTAGAAAGAGACTTCAGCCGCCGAATTTTCGGGAGTTTCCTCCTGAATTTCGAGAGCTGGGATCGTCCTACCGTGCGGTGGAGCCGGATGGTACTCGCCGATGGCTAGAGATCGAGCACGGGAGCCGGCAAAAACCAGGAGTGGAGCAGCGGATGCGAAACCATGTGACCTTCTCACTTCTGGAAACTCTGAGAGTTCCCACTCTCATGGTTGCTGGCGACGTTGACCTTCTTGCCCCACCATCCCGCATGCGACTGCTTGCAGATCGAGTCCCTGACTGCCAGTTTGTCACGGTTCCTGAAGCCGGCCATTCCGCCTTCTGGGAGCAACCGGGGATCTGGAATCGTATGGTTCTGGACTTTCTGGACCGCCACAAATAGGCAAAGGGTACCTGGCGCGGCACACGCCCGGCCTGACAACCCGGTCTGAAAAGAATTGGTCTGACTCGCAGATTTCCGAACAACCTTGCTCATTATCGTAGGGAATTCGCCTCTTCCTGCAAACGAAAAGAAGCGACCGTTAGGTAAATAAATGGGGCTGACTCAATTTGCAAGCCCGGGAATCCCAAATGTATTTGTGGCTTCTTCCGCCTAAGGTTTGACCCGACAGGGCCTTAGGCATATATTACGCCAGGAGGTTACTATGGAAACTCAAGACCACCCCAAAGCGCAAGTTTTCTCTCTCAAGACGCCGTTGCTCTGCGCTGGGCAGACCAATACACCTGTAGCCGGGACGGATCTGCTCAAGGTTCGGGTCAAGGTGTACGCTGAGGGTGGGGAGAATGTGCTACACGCGCACTTCGACGAAGACCACTCATTTATCATTCTACAAGGCCAAGCCACATTCCATGACAATGCGGGGAACATCAGGGTGGTGAATAAATACGAGGGCATCTTGCTGCCCAAAGGCTCCTATTACTATTTTCAAAGCACCGGCAATGAAAACCTTGTATTGCTCCGGGTAGGGGCCGGTAGAAAGCCAGGGGACGATTACCGTTTGGGGGCCCAGGGCCGCCCGCTTACCTCGGAGGAAAACAAGCGTATTCCAGGTGTCCCGCTACCCGGAAAGTTCTTCGGGGCATAGGTTCAGGAAGGAGTTAAATCCATGAGCGTATTGGAACGCACTTACGGGCAGGAGTCTACGACCGCCATTGATGAGATCCTAATCTCGTCCGATTCCCATGTCATCGAGCCTGAAGGCCTCTGGCGGAAAAACCTTCCTAAGGTCTTCCAGGACCGCGCACCCGACTACGGCGGTCGCAGAAAAAACGACCACCCCGGCGCCATGGATAAAACGGAACGGGTCAAAGAGATGGCCGCCGACGGCGTCAGCGCGGAGGTCCTCTATCCCACCCATGGTCTCAAGGCATTGAGCCTGGACGATCCTCCCCTGGAAGAGGCCTGCGCCCGGGTCTACAATGACTGGCTCATTGACTACTGCCAGGCTGCGCCGGACCGCCTGATTGGCAACGCGATGCTCGTAGTGCACGACATCGAAGGCGCAATCCGGGAGATGGAACGCTGCCGTAAAGCTGGCCTGCGCGGGGTAGTGATCTGGCAAATTCCGGCACCGGGCCTATCGTTCACCTCGAAGCACTATGAGCGCTTCTGGGCCACAGCTCAAGATCTGGACATGCCGGTTAACCTTCACATCCTGAGCGGCCACGGCTACAGCAAAAGCCGCTCCTTTACCCAGGTGGCCCCCCAAGTGAGCGATCCCGGAATTGATCAAAACCGGAGCAGTGTTAATCATAAGCTCTTCCAGACCGTGGACACGTTGTACGATATTATCTATGGCGGAGTCCTGGAGCGATTTCCCCGGCTAAAAATGGTCCTCGTGGAGAGCGAGATCGGGTGGATCCCGTTCGTTCTCGAACAGTGGGATTATTACTTCAAACGCTTTGCCGGCAATCGGTCCTCGTCGCTGTCCATAACGAAGCTGCCCAGTGAGTACTTTCACCGGCAAGTCTATGCCACCTTTTTCAATGATGCGGTGGGGGGACACATGCTGTCATGGTGGGGGGTGGATAACTGCATGTGGTCCAATGACTACCCCCATGGGAACTCCACCTGGCCCCACTCCCGTGAGATCGTGGCCAGGGACATGGGAAATCTGCCCTCCGAAGCACGCGCAAAGCTAGTGCGCAAAAACGTAGCACGACTCTATAACATCAGCATACCGCAACCCATGTAAACCCCGTACCGCGCGTATTGGATCGAATCGTTTCAGACCTCTCCTAGCCGAAGAAGAGTTTTGGTCCCATTACCACAGGAGCGGAGTCGGATGCTGAGCTACGATGTTATAGGATGGGGCATGCCACTGCAGCGGGCGGAGCGTGAAAATCCGAGTCCTCGTGGTACCGAGGTGCTCCTGCGACTCAAGTATTGCGGAGTGTGCCATAGTGACGTGCATGTTCGGCAAGGTCACTTTGAGCTCGGAGGCGGCAAGCGCATGCACATGAGTGAGCGCGGAATAGCCTTGCCCGCAACCCTCGGGCATGAGCCCTACGGTACCATTGTCGCGGCGGGGCCTGAAGCAGGGAATGTCCCCATTGGAGCAGATCGTCTCGTGTATCCCTGGACAGGATGTGGCCACTGCGCTCGCTGCCGCGAGGGCATGGACAACCACTGTATGACGCCGCGCTATATCGGGCTTCAGCGTCCCGGGGCCTATGCGGATTATTTACTTGTTCCCCACCCGCGGTATCTCATGGACACAGGTGGTGCCGATCCCGCATGGGCGGCAACCCTGTCTTGCTCGGGACTGGCCAGCTATTCAGCCGTGTCGAAGTTGGCTCCTCTGCCACTCCAGGAATGGGTCGCGGTGATCGGCCTCGGTGGGCTTGGGCTAATGGCCATTGCCGTATTGCGGGCCATTGGCCACGAACGAATCATCGCTGTTGACATCGACAGAACGAAATTGAAGGCAGCGGGTGTGGCGGCAACCGTTGACGCGCGCAAGCCCGAGGCCTCGAAAGAAATCCAGCGGATCGCGGGAGGTCCCATATACGGCGCCATTGATCTGGTTGGTACCGGTAGCACGGCGAGCCTTGCCCTGGGGGCTCTGCGAAAGGGCGGCCGGCTGATTCTCGTGGGTCTGTACGGCGGTGAGATACCAGTGTCCCTTGTTGCCGCTATCCAACGTGCCCTTACGATCCAGGGTTCCCACCTGGGATCCCTGGCCGAGTTAAATTCAGTAATCGCCCTTGCGCGCGAAGGAAAGCTCCAGCCCATTCCGGTGGAGGAACGGCCCCTGTCAGAGGTGAATCGAACCCTTGACGAATTGCAGGCGGGGGCTATCCATGGTCGGGTAGTGTTGGAGATTTAAAGCAAGTAAAACGGAAAAAGTAAAAAAGCAAAAACGTAGAGAGCAAATCCCCTTGATGAATGACGGGAATAAAGACAGGCGGATGAGGGTTTACAGAAGCAGATTCCGAATTATCCCGTGTCCGGTAAGGGGGTCAATCAGGTAATTCCCGTTGATCTCATATGAGAACCAGGTAAGGGTGGCGTCAGTGATGGAAAAGTTATCTTGCTGAAGGGCCTTGATCTTTTCCGGGGGCCTCGGTGCCAAGCCGAATCTCTTGAAACGGACACCGCAGGTCATGCCAGACTCCGACCAAAGCTACTTTGTTCTGACGCAGGTTGCAGCAGGAACCCCCTGCACCTCCCTGGCGCCCGCCATGGGCCGGAGGCGGAAGAGGAAGAGAATGACTTCGATTCGGATTGAGTCATTGACGCGATAGGTGGATGTCTATTCGTCTAGCTCGGGGTAGTGTCGAAAAATACCCTGTTGGTTGAACGGCACGCGCCGGTCCGAGGATAAATAGGCTGCCGTCCGTGGACGGCCAGATACGCGGTCGTGCAGCGTAACCAATCTGGGGTAGCTCGGTTCTAGCCTCTCCATCACTTGCGGGAACGAATAGCGCAGGCCTGCCATCATCTGAAATAGCGACAAGTCGACGTTGGACATCCCTTTGCCCAGAATAAAAGCGTGCCCCTTTGAGTTTCGTTTGAGCACCTCCTCGAAGTAGGCAAGGTACTTCGGCAAGCGTTCGGTCCTGAAGATGGCCGAGCGTCGGCTCGCCTCCCCTCTCTGATCCTCGTAGTAGAGGCTCCCGGCCATGGGATGATGGGCATTATGGACCTCCAAGAGCCAATCGGCGATGGTGAGCTGGAGTTGGTTAGCCCACAGTCTACCTGCTTCGCTTTTAGGTACCAGACCTATACGCGGCCCGAGGAACATCAGGATGTTCGTGGTTTGGCTAATCACTAGCTTGCCCGCCTTCAAGAAAGGCGGCGCGAAGGGCGGGTGGGTCTCGGAGGCGTCTCCCATAAACTTTCCCAGGGCAGCAACGCCGCGCCTGGGATCACGGGCCACGTCCACGTAGTCCGCGCCTGCATCTTCAAGGGAAAGTCGCACAAACTCTCCACGGCCCTGTATGCCGGGCCAGTAATACAACTCGTAGAGCATTTGAGCTCTCCTCTCCATGGAAATTTGTAATAGCTATCAATACCTATTAACAGGCGAGTCGCGGCAGTTCCAGTTTCGGAGTGCAGAAGTATGAGTGTGAGGATTTTATTCGTCCTTGTAAAAAACCCCTCAAATCGTATAGCATTCTCCGGTCGGTGACGGAGTGTGTAAGGAAAAATGGAATTCGGTGTATTCGATCATTTGGACCGCGGTGATCTGCCCTTGAAAGAGTACTACGAGGAACGCCTCCAGATCATCGAGGCCTATGATCGCGGGGGGTTCTACGCCTACCATGTGGCGGAGCATCATTCGACTCCCCTCGGCATGGCTCCGTCCCCCAGCGTATTTCTCGCTGCCGTGGGCCAACGCACAAAGCGGCTCCGCTTTGGCCCAATGGTTTATGCACTACCGTTTTATCATCCGCTGCGGCTTATTGAGGAAATCTGCATGCTGGATCAGATGAGCGGCGGGCGGCTGGAGATGGGTTTCGGCCGAGGCGCTTCACCCATTGAGATTGGGCTTTACGGACAGAGTCCCGCCCAATCGCAAGGAATATACGGCGAGGGGGTAGAGTTGATCCTGCGGGGCCTGGCTGAGAGGTCCCTCAATTATAAGGGTGAGTTTTTCTCTTTTGAAAACGTTCCCATGGAACTCGAGCCGCTGCAAAAACCCCACCCGCCCATCTGGTACGGTGTCCACTCTATTGAGAGTGCCGAACGGGCCGCGCGTAACGGACTCCATATCATGAGCCTCGACACGGCTCTGAAAACACGCGGTTTCACCGATCGGTATGGTGAGGTCCGGAGAGAGGCCCGAGGGGAAAACCAGGCTATGCTGAAGATGGGTATTGGTCGTTTCATCGTTGTTGCCGAAAGTGATGGTGAGGGCCTGGTCATGGCCCGACGCGCCTACGTAAAGTGGCATCGGAGTTTCAATCATTTGTACAATGCTCACGGCAGCCGACCGAACCACCCCCGACCACCCGATTTTGATCTGCTCATGGACGCCGGTCTTGGTGTCGCCGGCAGTCCGAAAACCGTAAGTGCTTTTTTGCGCTCGCAGCTAACAGAATCAGCGGCTAACTATGTGGTGGGACAATTCGCCTTCGGTGATCTCTCCACTAGTGAAGCCCTTCATTCGGTTGAGCTCTTCACTCGACAGGTAATGCCGGAGTTGGCCTCCATCTAGCTCTGTGACATGAATGATGACTGGGGTCGAAGGGTTTGGCGCGGTGCACAGAATTTCGCCACTTCATTGAGTTTCAAATAAGGAGAGTTTGAATGGAAGATTCTGAATACCAGGAGTTGCTCAAGATTCGTGGAGAGGGTGATGACTCGGGAGTCGAGCTCATGAGGCGTCACGATCCTAAATGCCTGGAAGGTATCAAGGCATTCTATGGGGACGCGGTCTTGGGACGTGACGACGGGGCCGTGTCCCGTGCTACCAAAGAGCTCGTGATCATGGTTTGCGCTGCCGCCCAGCGGAGTTGGGGCGGTATGGTCAGACACATGGCCAAGGCCCTGGATTATGGGGCGAAACCCAGGGAGGTCCTGGAATTTTACGAAGCCGCGGCTATTAATGCAGGAGTTCCCGTACTGTGGCGGGGCAGCCAGGCACTGGCTCAGGAACTGAAAAAAAGAGGGCTTCCTTTCGATTGAGGCCGCGCCTTGTGTTGACTTCCTTTTGGGCTCGGCTTACCATGCGATCACGCGACTATGAAAGCTGGCGGCATCGGATGGTTTTTCGTTGACGCCCAGGCGAAGAGGATCCGTGACTGAAACCCGACGCAGATACAACGCAGGCGTGCAGCGTTCCAAGGGACTGCTGGAGCTGGCCGCGGCTCTTTACGATGGTTCGCTTTCCTTTGAAACCACCCGTGGGGCACAGGGTGCCCTTCAAGTCGATTCGCGCTTGGCTTCTCATGTTCACCTCGCTCTCACCGGCGCTCGCTCTCGCCACAGTAACGGTGTGGATCTTTCCATTGCCGTTGGGGGTTTTCAAGAGCTCAAGGCCGTTGCGCAGAACAAGCTCTCTCTCCTGTGGATCAATCCTTCCGTGGCCGCGACCATGGCATTCAAGGGCAAAGGGCCATTTTCAAAACCGCTACCCTTGAGGACCATAGCTGTTTTTCCTTCTCACGATGTGGTGGGCTTCGCGGTGCACCAGTCCACCGGCATCACGTCGCTGGACCAGATCAAACAGGAACGAATCCCCTTGCGCCTATCGACCGGGCGTACCATCAAACCGCCATTCCTGCACGATAGCACCATGTTCTCGGTAGGTGAGGTTATCAAGGCGGCAAAGTTTAGTCTCGCGGACATTAAAAAGTGGGGAGGAAAGATCCAGTCGGTAATGAGACCCAGCCATCCCGACCGGCGTGGGGCCATTGAGGATGGTCATATCAATGCCGTCTTCGACGAAGGGATCCTGAGCTGGGGACAGGCCGCCGTAGACCACGGGTTTCGTTTCCTGCCCGTTGAAGGAAAGATTCAGGCCCGCATGGCTGCCATGGGGTATCGACCGGTGAAGATGTCCAATGATCTTTTTCCCGGTATTCCCGAGGAGGTGCAAACCTTGGATTTTAGCGGGTGGCCCATGGTGGTGCATGCGGAAATGGCAGAGGATGTGGCCTTTGCCTTGTGTGAGGCCATTGAAGCACGCAAAGATCAGATTCCCACGGACAATTATAAAGCTTTGGATATGAGCCGGCTTTGCTCCGATTACGAGGAAACCGCCTGTGACGTTCCCCTTCACCCGGGGGCTGAGCGGTTCTATCGCGAAAGGGGTTATCTGCGATAAATAGATAAATAAATTTTTTATTTAGGAGGTTTTATGGCACAGGCTTATGTCGATGCAGATGGGCATGTAATGGAGAACGATGAGGAGTTGGTCCGGTTCGTTGCGGAACCGTTCAATAACCGGGGTGCGCGCAACATGGTGCCGAGTCTCGATCACTTTCACACTCCCTCCGATGGTACCCCGCGGACACCCGGCACCTTCGATCGCGGCACCGGGCCGGAGCAGTGGCTCGATTTCCTCGAACGAACGAAGACAGAGTATGCCGTGCTCTATCCCACTTCCGGATTGGCGTACGGAAACGTGGCCTACCCGCAGTGGGCGCTGGCCTACGCGCGAGCCTATAACGATTACATCCACAAACGGTACCTTCAGCGCAGCCCCCGCTTTCAGGCTGTGGCCTTGATCCCAATGCAAAACGTGCCTGATGCCGTGACGGAGCTGCGCCGTGCGGTGAGGGACCTCGGCTTTATTGGCGCGATGATTCCTTCCAACGGGCTCACCCGCCATGTCAGCCATCCCGAGTTCTGGCCCATTTATGAGGAGGCCGAAAAGCTAAATTGCGTTATGGCCGTGCACGGGGGCAGCTACATCAATTTAGGATTTAACACTTTTACGACGTTTCCGGCCACACGGGCGCTTGGCATGCCCTTTCCCCTGGCCATTGCCATGACTGGAATGATGGTGGATGGCGTGTTTGACCAGTTCCCGAAGTTGCGATGCGGGTTTATGGAGGGCGGAACCGCATGGATTCCCCTGGTGATCGATCGGCTAGAGCGCGAACTGGAGTACGGGGGACTCAAGATGAAAAGGCAACCTCTGGAATACTTTAAGGATGATCGCATCTTCGTGGGGTGTGAGGGCAACGAGAAGGCACTTGCCTATGCCATCGACCGCGTGGGCCCGCAATCGTTCATGTTCGCCTCGGATTTCCCGCACGAGATCTCCATCAGCAACTGTATGGAAGAGATAGACGAGATATTAGAGCGGGATGATCTACGAAACGAGCATAAGGCCGCTATTTTGGGAGACAACGCCCGGCGGTTTTACCAGCACTAAAAGTGAAATAACCGCTGCGGATTCACCGACAGGATTTTTTCAATGGTCCCATCGGAAAGGTCCCCCCGGGCCTTGAGTCCGTTGGCGAGCCGGTCCTGGCGAAAGGCATCGCCGTGCGGGAAGTCGGTTGCCGTGACGAGAAATTCCTCTCCCACCTTGCTCATGATGTGTGGGATGTCGTCGTCCAGCGCACATGAAACAAAGACACGCTCTACAAGCCATTCCTGGATGATGGGTCCCCGACTCGCCCGCAAACGCTTGAGGAGCCGGACGGTCCATTCGGATCCGGCTTCCAGGAACCCCACCCTTAATTTAGGAAAATCCTCGAGAATACTCGAGCCCAGGATTTGCTGGAAGGCGTACAGAACGTAAGGGCCGCTGACCAACCCGGTTCCCAACGGATGAATGTGGGGGCGGGAATCCGCATAGGTGGGCCGGGGAACGCCCTGCAACATTTCCCGTATCATTGGACTGGAGCCGTTGCCCACATGGACGGTTATGGGCAGATCATTGCATTCGGCCTCCTCATAGATTGGCCAGTGATCCGGGTGGGTCAGTGGACGGTCCCATTCAATGCCGCGGGCGTAGATTCCGGCCACAGACCCGAGGGCTTTGACCCGTTTGATCTCCTGCGCCGCCATCTCCGGACGCCGCCAGGGAACAATCGCCACGTACCAGAGTCGCCCCCCGGACTGGCGGCACTGGGTTGCCATGAACTGGTTGTAGCTGCGTGCCAGGGCCGCTTCCAGGTCCACGTTTTCTGCCAGGCAACCAAGCCAGATAGACGGGAAAACGACTTGTTTGTGGATCCCCAGTTCGTCCATATAGGAGAGGCGTTTCTTCACGTCGCGCATCTCCTGGACCTCGATGGGTACGTCTTTTTCGCGGGCCCGTTTCATGGAGGTTGGATTGGCGGCAAAGAATCTGAGCTTGTAATCGATGACCCAGGCCGCATTGTGCGAGCCGAAGCAGGTATCTTCGGGGAAAACCACGGGGATGGGGCGAAGCAAATGGAACTCGGGGTCCAGGTGCTGCCAGGTTTGAACGCTCTCTTCCCCATGTGCATCACAATCGATAACGTGCATGGTCTAAATCCTTCTGAGGGGCCTCGGCTCCCAAACGGTCGGTGTCGCTTCGCCTATTGGATAAACAGAGGGACTGTCATATAACGCTCTTGAGGAAATGGGGTCATGAACGTCGAAATTGACAAGTCCGAATCAACTGGAATAGACTACCTGCGGTTTGACTGAAAATCAAAATGAATTCCCAAGGGTCATGGGAATGAAAGGGAGGTCCAATGGCGGTCATTGATGCCGATGCACATGTGGTCGAGTGGGAACGAACCTGGGAATACATGGGTGAAGGTGAGCAGGATTTCGCGCCCCGGGTGATGGTATTCAAGGAACAACCTCAAGAAGCGCCCAACAGACGGCGCGGAAATGAGTTCTGGAAAATTGGCGGGCGGGTCTTTGCCAAGGACCAGAATATCGGTTTCGACACCCCCAGGGAGACGCGGGAGATGGAGGACGTGGAAGGTCGTCTCGCCCATATGAATCAACTGGGGGTGGACGTTCAAGTCCTGTACCCGAGCCTCTTTTTGAGGGCACTCACGCCTTTGCCACACGTGGACACCGCGCTCTGCCGGAGCTACAACCGGTGGCTGGCGGATATATGGAAGGTAGGGAAGGGCCGGTTGCGTTGGGTGGTCATGCCTCCGCTTCATTATATTGACAAGGCCATAGAGGAGTTGAATTTCGGTAAGGAGAACGGAGGGTGCGGGGTCTTTATACGAGGGGTCGAAGGCGACAAGCTCCCCACGGACCCGTACTTCTATCCGCTGTATGAAGAGGCCAGCCGGTTGGGAATGCCCATCTGTGTCCACGCCTCGCAGGGAAATCTGGAGATGTTTGACATATTCGGTCGGGGGGCCAGCCTGGCCCAGTTCAAGTTCGGCCCAATTAACTTTTTCGGCAGCCTCATTACCACTGGTTTGCCACAGAAGTTTCCAGAGCTGCGATGGGCCTTTGTTGAGGTGAGCGCCGAGTGGGTTCCCTACGTGATGAACCACCTGGAGATCGGCTATCGAAAACGAGGCCAAGCCTGGCCAGGGGCGGAAATACTCAAGGACAACCAAATTTACGTGGCCTGTCAGACCAGCGACGACCTGCCGTATATTCTGGAGCACGTGGGGGATGACCATATCGTCCTGGGCAGCGACTACGGGCACAACGACACCGCATCCGAGATCGACGCCCTGCGCAAGCTAAAAACGGACGGCAAAGTGCCGGGCCCCTCCATTGATAAGATCTTGGGAGACAATCCGCAGGCTCTATATGGGTTTTAGCGGGCTGCTGAAAAAGACTCATTGGCCGACATCTCCCTAGTGTGTGAACCGGTTCGGGTCTTCATCTTGAAAATTGAGCCGGCCGTTTCTCCCCGAACTTGAAATTGACAATCCCCTGCCAAGGGGACTAAACTGCACTCCAAATCATAAGCCAGCTACCTAAAAGGGCTGCCTAGAGACTTGAGCCGAAGGAATAAGGCGATGAGCCTGTCATTGAGGAATGGTCGGAATTAGGAGGGTAATCATATGATGACTCGAGAAGAAAATGAAATGATGACCCGGGTAGGGAAGGGAACTCCAGGAGGCGAGCTTCTTCGCCGCTACTGGTACCCTGTGGCTGTGGCCAAGGAGATCACTGAGGAAACCCCCACCAAGTTGGTGCGCATATTGGGAGAGGATCTGGTTCTCTTTAAGGACAAGAGCGGTCGGGTGGGCTTGATTGCTGATCGTTGTTCTCATCGCGGCGTTTCCATGGCCTATGGCAGGGTAGAGGAGAGGGGAATCGCCTGCGCCTATCATGGTTGGCTGTACGACGTAAAGGGAAACTGTTTGGAATGTCCCGCAGAGCCGGCGGAGAGTAAGTTTCACCAGACGGTAAAACATACCGCCTATCCTATTCAGAAGTTCGTGGGACTGTACTGGACATACATGGGGCCACAGCCGCAACCGCTTATCCCAAAATACGATGTCTGGGCCCGTCCGGACGGTAAAAGGCGGATCTCAGTGAAGCCGCAGTTGGACTGTAACTGGTTTCAGGCTATGGAAAACTCGGTGGACCCTGCCCACCTTCAGATCCTCCACCAGGACGCCGCGGCCAGACGGAATAACGTGACAAATACAACCAGGGGATTGACGGACGACGTTGAAAAGTTCGAGTTCATCGAGGTTCCCTATGGCATCATGAAGAAACGGACCTATCGAGTGGGGTTTGTGGATGAACATCCTCTGATCTTCCCCAACATTCTTCGCCTTGCCAATTACACCCATATTCGAGTTCCGGTGGACGATACTCATACCCGGATCTATTACGTCATCTTTGACTATGCCGAGGATGGAAAGCCGATTGGAGATGATGATGATCCACCCGTGGAATATGTCGAGCCCTTCAAGAGTCCCCTTGGGGCGCGCCATCCCTTGGCGAAATTCACTCGAATGGACCGGGTGGACGGACAGGATTACATGGCCTGGGAGACCCAGGGACCCGTGGCTGATCGGACCACGGAGCGGTTGGCCACCTCCGATCGAGGGATCATGATCCTGCGTGATTTGCTGAAGCGTGAGATCGAGAAGGTCCAGCAGGGACAGGAACCCCTGGGAGTGATTCGAGATCCGGCCCAGCATGTCTTGATTGAAACCGGGCTCACCGCATTTCTGCAGAAGATGCGTGATCGACGCCAGCAAGAGTGGCACCCCGGCGCGTCGCGGAGCTGGTCGTCCGACACCCATCCGTAGTATTTGGGAGTAAAGGGCAAAGCGTTTAATTAGTGACGGGTAACGAGTGCCGGGGGCTGAGAGAGAAACGTAAAGCGACAACGGACTACGGACTTCCGGTCGTCAATCCCTCAGTTTGGGTCAAAAGTCGGTGGTCAGTGGTCCCGAATGCACAAGGACGCTACGAACTTTACTCGTTGCCCTTTTTCGTCCGTGCTGATCGGCGAAATTCTACGAGTTATCTAGAACTGATTGCCGTGCGTTGACCTTGTATGGCGGAAATATCTCACGTTGGACTCACTGTAAAGAACCTGGAGCGATCCATCGCGTTCTATCGTGATGTTATCGGGTTAAAGGAAGGCGAACGATTGGAGCTTAAGAGCGAAGTATATCGAACCTATACGAAAAACCCTGCGGCCCATATTAAGTTTACGTATATGACCGCGGGTGATTTCACGCTGCAGCTCATCGAATACATGGGGGGTGGGGGCCTAGCCCTTGATCTCTCCCATAACCGTGTGGGTTGCCCGCATCTCGCTTTTCGTGTGCCCGATGCTGAGGCCAAATACCGGCAGATTCAGGAGAATGGGGACGGCGAGGTGATCTCCGAAATCGTTCAGCTGTCGCCCAGAAGCCGAAATTTCTACGCCAAGGATCCGGACGGCGTTCTGATAGAATTCTCCCAATTGCTGCAATCCTGATTTTAGCCGGTTGTCCTTTTTTCAATCAGTCGGAGCCTGAAAGTTGCTAGAAGAGGAAAAGGACGCTATCCGGACTATTTCTGGATCATCTCAATCACTTGCTTAGTGGTGCGAACCCTCCCCATCCTGGGAAACACCTTGTCCATGAACACGGCCAGGATGTCCGGGAAGCTGCAGGAACAGGCATCCCGTACGATGATCAGATTGATCCCCAGATCGCGCGCTGAATAGGCAGTGCTAGCCACGCCGATCTCTGTGGCGCCGCCGGAAACCAACAGAGTGTCAATACCCCGTGCCCTAAGCGACAACTCCAGGTGGGTTTGATAAAACGAACTCCAACGGTGTTTGTAGATAAGATAGTCTGAGGGCCCCGGCGCAATCTCATCAATGACCTTGGCTTCCCAAGAGCCATGCCGCGCTGCGGGGACTTGCCTCCCTATCCGTTCCGGGTCCTTCCACGGTCTCAACCCGTGGTCCGTATCGGTTAGCAGCGGGTCTGTGTCTGTGCCGTCCGGACGGTGATCCGCTATGGCGTAAAAGATGGGGATGTCCGCGGCGCGGGCCGTGTCACGCAATTGCACTGCATTGGCCATCACCGCTTCAAGGGTTTTGCTTTTCACCTGGTTGTTTTCCGGGGTGCGGTAGTAGACGTTTAGCATATCGAAGAAAAGAAGACCGGTGTGCGCTGGGTCAATGGTGGCAAATGACATTAGGGCGTAACCTCCTATAGAAAAGATTGAGAGTGGTTTGTACCCCATCGCTTACTTAGAGAGTACATCAGCCATGTGGCCTCTATATCACTGTCCAGTTTGTAGTCAAGTGGAATGAAGAGCAAAGCGCATAGAGCATGGCGCGAAGCGTAGTAAAGAATGCTGTCAGCTCTCAGCCTTCAACTGGTTAGGACTGAGCCGGGAGAATCAAGAATAGCGGATTGATGGAAACACAGCGGAGCGAGGACGGGCAAGAAGGAAAGCGAGGGTGCTAAAGTTGGGAGTTCTAAATCCTTGACACAACATGGTATCGTCGGTAGTCTCTCGCGAAAAAAGTAGAGGTGCAAAATGAAACTTCCCGACTTTCCAAAGCCGCCCCCTTCATTGGATTCGACGCTGACCTACCGGGAAAACTTGATGAGGCGGATTGTGAGTCCCTCGAGAGGATGCGGAAAGTAGCTCGTGTCCAGGGTTTTACCATCCAGTGTGACGAATCCGAACGTGTGGGAGGCGAGCACACGACGCCCTCTCCCCTTGATTATTTTACCGCGGGCATCGGCTTTTGAATGCTCACAAAGATTGCCCGGTTCGGGCGTATGATGAAGGTGTCCATCAACAAGGCCTGGGTGCATGTTGCGATGCAAAACAAACAGGAAGGGTCCGTCCTTAAGGGAATGGTAAAGGTCGGTTGTTTGGTATTGAAGCCCGCGTGGAGTTGGAGTCGGAAGAGCCACCGGAGCGAGTGGCGGAGTAGTGCGAAATGCGGAGAATGGTTGCTTCACCCTGCAGGCACTGCTGGAGCCGGTGACTGTTACAAACACCGCGACTGAATGGTTCCCCGCTACCGGCTGCGCAAATCGACCGCTGTAGTTGAAATTCAAGGAGAAACTACAAGGTGCCCCTAAATTTCACGGAACCCCAGGCAAAAACCGTCGTTGCGGCGGTTACTGTTCTGGCCACCGCCGTGATTCTATTCGCCCTTGGCTCCTTGTTATGGATAGGGGTTGTCTTTCTTCGGACTTTTTCGAGCGTGTTTCTTCCATTGGTTGTGGGGGCGGTGATGGCCCTGGTGCTGCGGCCCTACTATCAATGGTTGACCGTGGCAATGCGGTTACCAACGCCCCTTGCCTTGACCGTTGTCTTTCTTTCCATTATGGTTCCGCTCGGTGCTTTTCTGTGGTTTTTTGGCGGTCTAATGCTGGCCCAGTTGTCCGATCTGGTGGGCAAAGCTCCCGGTTGGTGGAACGATATGGTGGAATTTGTCAGAGGGCGCTGGCCAGAAATTGTGGGATTCACGGAAACCGATCCCATGGGACAACGCATCCGGAAAATCCTAGCCTCACGACAGGAGGCGATGGTTCAGGGGATCCAGATGATCGGGGGCAAGGCCTTATCGGTGGGCTCGGTTGTTGCCCATGGCCTGGCCACCCTCTTTAGTTGGGCGGTGTTGCCCATCTATTTCGCGTACTTTTTGACCCGCAAACCCAAGCAGGTGGATACGGAATCTCTTCTGCCATTCCTCAAGCCGGAAACACGTTTGGACGTGGCTTATTTGGCGAAGGAATTCGTGGACATTATCGTTGTCTTTTTCCGTGGCCAGCTCATGATTGCCTTCCTTCAAGGAATTTTATTCGCCATAGGGTTCGGCCTGACCGGGCTCCGATATGGGATCGTCATCGGGTTGCTTCTGGGATTTCTGAACATCATCCCCTATCTCGGAAGCATCGTAGGGCTAAGCATTGTGCTGCCCATCGCCTACTTTCAGGCTGGTGGAAGTATGGATACGCTGCTCTGGGCCGTTGCGGTATTTGTAGTGGTGCAGCTCATTGAGGGCTATGTGTTAACCCCTACGATCATGGGCAATCGCACGGGGCTTCACTTCATGGCGATCATCGTGGCCATCTTCTTCTGGGGTGTCGCCCTGGGCGGAATTCTTGGCATGATCATGGCCATTCCTCTCACGGCCTTTCTGGTTTCGTTCTGGCATCTGGCCAGAGAAAAGTACATTCGTGAGATCGTTTGATATAAATTAAAAGCAAAAAGGAAAATTTAAAGAAAAAGAAGGGGGAAACATGAAGCAGATTGGTCTTGTGGGTTTAGGCAATGCAGGAAAACCCCTTGGAGAGAGACTCCTCCGTAAAGGGTTCCCCCTAAAAGTTTACGACATCAATCCTGAAGCGGCACAACCTCTGGTGAAGCTAGGAGCGGTCATGGCGGACTCGGCGGAAGACGCAGTTTGCGATCTCACCATCACGATCCTACCTTCTTCAGTTGAAGTGAGGGCTGCGGTATTAGGCCAGAAGGGTGTTCTGGATGGAATCCGGCCGGGGTTCACCTTGGTAGACCTAAGCGGGACCGATCCTGGCTGTGCGCGCGAGTTACAGCGGGAAATTAGCAATAGGCACGGCGAATTTCTTGGTGGAACTCTTCATGCCGCCGGCGCTCCCTCTGTGACGATCCCCAAGGGGCTACTCTCCATTGTCATTGGTGGAAAAAGAGAGACCATTGAATCGTGCATGGAGGTTTTAAAGGCGCTGGCGGAGAAGGTCATTTGCGTGAATGAACCCTGGTCGCCCAAGGCAATGAAAATCGCCGTTATACTATTCGCCATCGCCGATAACATCATTGCCACCGAAATCAGCACCTGGCTCCAGGCTCAAAAAATCGATCCAAAGACGTTTCTTGGGCTCCTGCAAACCACGGGATCCAGCGCTCCTGCGTCTCGTATCGAGGATTTTCTGGCAAGGAATAAGAGTTACGGCGGTACCCTTAGCAATATTGAGAAAGATATCAGACAGGCCCTGGAGGTGGCATCTCAATTAAACCTCTCTTTGCCCTTTACCGAGTCGGCAAACCGTATCGTGGAGAGAAGCGGAGCCCAAGGGTCCAAACGAACCACCCCCGGAGCCGCCTTCGCAAATTTCTACGAGAGTCAGACAAAAATCGATTTGAGTCAGGCTGTAAAGGAAAGGGAAAGAACCTTCCCGGAGCCTGAGGAGCCTCAAGTTTATTTTTTGGAAGATATCGAGAAAGAACTTTAGATTTAAGATTATTGATTTTGGATTTGAAGATCAGGTCTCGGGTTTCAGGTGAAGGTAACGGTAGATTAAATCCTGTAGAACCTCCGGGAATTCTCACGCAACACCGCCTCTTTGGCCTCTTCGGTCAATTCTCCGTTGTCCACGAGCTCTTGAATTTCTTTCATGCAGGTCTCGGTGTTGACCTCATGGGGGAAATCGGATGAATAGAGGAAGGGCTCGCTACCCACACTCTTGACTGCGTAGGCCAGGGCGGGTTCATCTCCCTCGCATCCAACATAAATTCTCCCTGCTTTCACCTGCCGGATTATGTAGTCGCTGACTTTTTCATTAGGTTCGAGGGTGAGCAAGTCTCCTCGGGGATTGTAATAGTAGTGGGTTTCGTAGGAGCGGTCGAATCGCTCGAGGCCAACCAGGAACCAGGCCACTCCACCTTCCAGGAATGCGATATTAGTGTTTTGGAACCGGTCAAGGATCCCATTGAAAATAATACTGGCGAAGGAAATGGTGATTCCGAAGGGATGACCCAAACCATGGACCGCAGCGTGGACATTGACATTGTCCAGTCCGAGACCACTGTGGCACCCTCCATGGACGGCCAGGCAGCAGCCGAGCCTGTCAGCTTCTTCATAGATAGGCCAGTATTCTTTTGCGCCCAATTGAGATGGGAGCCCTGTGGATGGCATCATGGCCCCGCACATGTCGAGGTCTTGCACCACACGCCGAAGCTCTTCCACTGCGGCTTCAGGCTCTTGCATGGGAATCAGCCCCATCCCCTTCAAGCGCGGACTCTTGCTCAGGAAGGTCTCGTGCAGCCAATCGTTGTACGCTCTGGTTACAGCTATGGCCCAGTCGTGGTTGTTAATCTTCCCGCAGGCAAGTCCTGACGTAGGGTAGAGCACGGAGGCTTCGATGCCTACGGTGTCCAGGAATTTTACCCAGCCGTTGGCGTCCACCCTCTGAAACGAACCTGGAGGGGTCTGAGAGGGGGCTTGGCCGGCGTGCAGGTGGTCCAGGGGAGGGAATAGACGGTTCTGGAGTCGGTCCGCCCGTTCTTTGTAGGGGAAGGGGAGGTGCTTTGCGATGCTTCCATCCTCCAAGACGTGGCCGTCACCGTCGATAATTTTGGTTGCGCCCATATTTGCTCCCCTTCCTAAAGGAGTCTCGGATTTACTTTACTGAGGGACCCATCTCCCCGGACCCCAATATTAATTTCTCTTGGCCTCGGCCAAGATCTTTTTGATCAGTCTATTGATGGGTCTCATGTCCATCATCCGCGGTTCACTAGCAAACATATACTTTCCCCCTTTGATCCTCCGATTTTCCTCCGGTATATGGTCCTTTGGCACATCGGTGCGGAGGGAATCCAAGATCCTCGACCCTCTGGATCGAATTGCAACGGTGCTTTGCAACTTGGCCTGGCCCTCGCGGGAAAGAAGCCAGTTAATGAACACATCGGCGGCATTGGGATTAGGGGCGTTTTTAAACTTAACGATCGAGCCGTAGCCAGGGCTGAGCTGCGTTCCTTCTTTTAGCAGACCCGGTTGATCAATGGGAAGGCCCTGTTGCTTCCCTTCATAGATGGCTGGGCATAGGATGCACAGGGGATACTTTCCCGTGGCAACCCAGTCCAAGCCCTGTGAGTAACCTCGGTAATAGGTGGGTTTTAATTCACCGAAAAGAGCCCTTAGATACTTTGGGCCTAGCTCCGGGTTAAAGTAGAAAAAACGGAGACTAGCTTTCACCGCGCCAGGCTCATTAGGATGTCTGATGGCAACCCTTCCTCTCCATTTAGCTTGGACGAAGTCCCAGTAGGACTTGAACTGTTTGGGATCCACAAGCTTGGTGTTAAAGGCAACCTGCCCCGCAGAGCCAACATTCCCCATAAAAGCAAAGATATACTTACTTTCCGGGTCTACGTAGCGGTGTTTTCCCTCAAACCAATTGGATTTATCAAGGATATCGGGAAGCACGAGAACCGGGCGTAGGGGATCCACGGCTTTGCCCCGGTAAAGGATTTGATAGGGAGTAGTAACCCCACAGATGCAGACATCAGCCAAAAATTTGCCTGCTCTACGCTCGGCCATGATGCGCAGCGCAATTTGACTACCCCGTCCTGTGACGCCGATGAGCTTGATCTTGGGGAACGCCTTCTGGAATTCAGGGTAAACGGCTTCGTAGCCACCTCCAGTAAAAACCCTGACCTCTCCTTCTTCTATGGCCCCTGCCAGTGTCTTTTCCCATTTGGTTTGCCAGTTGGCTGAACTTGGCCCATGGCCTAATAGATTGAGTCCTACCGCAACGGCAGTGACCAGAATAAATCTGTTGAGTTTCATGGGGTACCTCCTACACGGATAATTTGGACCTTTTAGGCAAACGGCGTGATAATGTCAAGTACGAAGAATGGCCGGAAAAAGACGGACAAGAATCTAGGAATACAGACCCTGAGGGGAATTCGGATACCTAGCTGAATTTTTCACGGTTCTGTTATCGTCAGATCCTAAACGGGGTGCAATGCAGAAGAACTAACTGTTAAAAGTAAACATTTGCCAAAGCCAGAGAAAATCAAGTAAAAAAACCCAAGTCACTGGACATTCTTTCTTGAGGAGGTGAGTTCAATGAAAATCGATTGGCACACCCATGTGTACCCACCAGAACTAGCCGCCAAACCGAGGTGGCAGGGCCGCTGCCCCATGACCTTGGAGAGTGTCATTAACACGCACCGTAACGCCGGTGTCGATAAGATGGTGGTGAGCAGCCCCGTTCATTACATTAAGGGCCTGCCCGACGCGGAAGGCTTTCGCGGCATCCAGCGGTGGGATGAGTACTCGGCCGAGGTGGCTCAGAAATATCCCGAAGAAACATTCTGTTTCGCTACCACGGTGCCTGGTGGCGGCAACCAATACGTCAAGGAACTGCAACGGGCCATCAAGGAGTATGGATTGCGCGGCGTGCTGATCAACTCCAGCCACAACGGCCACTATCCCGACGAAGATGAGGCAGAGCCCTTCTGGGACCTCGCAACCGAGTTGGACATCCCCGTTATGATTCATGCTCCCAGCTCCAGCTTCGGCGAGGAGTGCATGAACATGTACCGCCTCATCTCCAGCGTAGGACGACCGGCCGACGAGACCCTTGCTATATCTCGACTCATCGTAAGGGGAATATTCGAACGCTATCCCACGGTCAAGTTTGTGGGCTGTCACCTCGGCGGAGGTATCTGTGAGGTGATTGGACGGCTGAACTACGCCTACGAACTCGGGGATTTTTGTTTCTTCCTTGGTGCCTACGAGCCCATGCTCATTACCAAAGCGCCGGGTGAATACTTGAAAATGATTTATATGGATAGTGCGGCCTATCACTGGCCCGCGGTAATGTGCGCCATCAATACGGTGGGAATCGATCATGTGGTGTTCGGCAGCGACGCGCCGCCGCTTGCTCCGCTGTTACCCAAGGCGGTGAAATTAGTAGAAGAGCTGCCTATCAGTGATGAGGACAAGGAAAAGATATTTCACAAAAACCCTGCGCGATTGTTGAAGGCAGCATAAAAAGTGAAAAGGAGCCACTACTTTTTGGAGGTGAGAGGCTCGATCACGGCGGGGATAAGGCAGAGTTAACTGCGGAACTCGGTGCTGCGTTCGACAACTTCGAGGTGGACGTTGTGGTAATCACCCATTCTGGCAAAGATTCCACAGAGCCCGGCGTGCTCTACGGCAGCCCGAGGCTCTTTCAAAGACTTTACACCCGCGCCGGTATGGGGTTGCCCTTAGTCACGGACCAACCCAATTCACAGCTTAGGCTGTCAGCAGGGCTATAAAAAGTTCTGCGAGCGGCGGTACGAGGAGGAGCGAAAGCAGAGGGTCAAAGAAGGCTATCACGCATGGAGGTCGGAAAAAGGCACTGAAGTTCTCCGTTCCGGACAGTAGAGGCCAATGGAGAACTCATCTAATCCATTGCCAACAAACAGTCCTCAGCATTCCAAAATCAAAAATCCCCCCCCAGGTTGACATCAAACCTCCCGTCAGGTAGTTTCTCTTGCGAATTGGGCTCAAGGGCGCTTTTAAACACTGGATGGACACCGTAGATAAAAGAATGCAATTCTCCAATATCGCAAATCATCTCTCCCAGGTGGGGCGCGAATTTTGGCAAAGGGGTTGGGCTCTGGGAACCAGTGGCAACTTCAGCGCTGTGGTGACTCGTGATCCCTTGACGCTCGCCATCACCTCCACGGGGATTAACAAGAGTTCGCTCCGGGTGGAAAAATTTGTGCGAGTTGACGAACAGGGGAACAGTCTGGAAAGCTCCCTCAGGGCTTCCGCCGAGGCCAAACTGCATCTGATGATCGCTGGAGAACTGGGGGCCAACGCTATTCTCCATACCCATTCCGTTTGGAGCACCTTAGTTTCCGAACTCGAGGGACACCAAGGTGGTATTAGCATCGAAGGATACGAGATGTTGAAAGGGCTCCGGGGTGTGTCCACACATCAGCACCGGGAGTGGCTTCCGATCTTTGAAAATTCACAGGACATGGCGGCCCTGAGCGATTTTGTCAGGACACGGCTGAAGCAAAATCCCAACGGTCACGGATTCCTTCTCCGCGGGCATGGGCTGTACACCTGGGGTGGCGATCTCGAGGAGGCAAAACGCCACGTGGAGATTCTGGAGTTTTTGTTGGAGGTCATGGGAAGAAGGATGAAAATGGATTACCGTGGAGCCATTACTGTGACCAACGAAAGTCGCCTGGCACTTGCCAAGCGCTAGGGAGGGATTGACTCATGGGCGTATTGAGGATTCCGGATGAGAATCAAACCATCACTGACCCCAGGTCCATTGTTGAATACCTTGCTGCCATAGGGATTCAATACGAGCATTGGCAACCCGCCCATCCTTTAGCCGAGGACGCAACGGAGGCATCGATTCTCGAAGCCTACAAGGATGAGATTGAGAAGTTGAAACAGAGCGGCGGATACGTTACCGCCGATGTTATTGCGGTCAATTCTCAAACACCCAATCTGGATGCCATGCTGGCCAAGTTCGATCGGGAGCACTGGCATGATGAGGACGAGGTGCGATTCGTCATTCAGGGCCGGGGGCTTTTTCACATTAAGCCGTCCCATGGTCCGGTGGTGGCCATTGAGGTACAGGCCGGGGATATGATTAGCGTGCCCAAAGACACGCGCCACTGGTTTCATCTCTGCGGGGAGCGGGAGATCCGGTGCATTCGTTTGTTCCAGGATCCTTCGGGTTGGACTCCCCATTACACGGAAAGTGGCATGGATAAAGGGTACGAGCCTCTCTGCCTCGGCCCTCAGTACATTCCCTCGCAGCCTGGCAAGAACTGAGTTGGCGGGTCCAATACTCAGGGAATCATTCCAGGCCGTTCTATTAGATATCGAAGGCACGACCACGCCAATCGAGTTCGTGTCCGAGGTTCTGTTTCCTTTCGCACGTAAACAGTTCAAGGCGTTTATTCAGAAACATAGTGATAACGAGGAAGTCCGTTCCGATGTGGCGGGTCTATGGAGCCAATATCAAGCCGACCTTCGCCGAGGTCTGAAACCCCCTTCCTGGAAGGGTGACCTGTCGGGAGGTGAATCGGAATCAATTGTTAGCTACGTCCACTGGCTGATGGACCAGGACCGCAAGGCCACGGCCTTGAAATCCCTCCAGGGAAGAATCTGGCTGGCTGGCTATGAATCGGGAGAATTAAAGGGTCAGGTTTACGCAGATGTCCCACCCGCCATTAAGCAGTGGGTGCGGCAAAAGAAAGATATCTCTGTTTTTTCGTCGGGCAGTATCCTTGCCCAAAAATTACTTTTTCGGAACATTCCCTCAGGCGACCTCACCCGGTTCATAGGAGCTTATTTCGACACCGCCATGGGTGCGAAAGGGGAGCCGGAGAGTTACCGTCGGATATCGGCCGCACTCAAGGTGCAGGCATCAAAGATTGTATTTGTCTCGGACGTTGTGGGAGAACTGAACGCGGCTCGGTCCGCACAGATGCAAACCATGCTATGCGTGCGTCCGGGTAGGGGACAGCCGGAGAACACCGACCATGGGGTTATCCGTAGCTTCGAAGAATTATTTTAACGGTCGTCTTCTCTCTCACTCTGGCCCGCGGGTTGTAGCGCGGATTTTCTTTCCATTCAGGTGAATCTCAGTGGTCAGGGGAAGTGATTTGACCAGGGTGTTTTCCACAAAACAACGTTTGCTTGCTTCCTGGGCCAGGCTTAGGGCTTGATCCTCTGAACAACTCCCCTCCAGGTAGACTTGGAAAATCATATCCTTGAAAGCCCTTAGCTCTGCTGAATGATGGGCTCTGGCGGTCACATTCAAACTGTCAATGGGAATGTCTTTTGAAATTACCACACTGGTATATTGCATGGTCAGTCACGTAGCGCCTCCTGCTACAAAGTAACTCAGAGGTGCCGGCCCTTGACTCATGCCACCCCTTACGGCTGGCTCATCTGCCAGGAACTGAAAGGTCCTGTCCTCGCTCTTGTTGGTGGCCTCAAGGGTCTTTTGTTCCTTGTGTTGAACATCGACTCGGATCGTACCTACAGCCCCAGTCTTAGGGGCCCGGCTAAAATTGGTCCTGACTGCTTCCAGCAGTTCTGGATTTAAACGCATGGGTCCATACCTCCTTTGGTCAGCAGAGTGGAAAACCATCGGATATTCCCACAGCCGGGTTAACCAAGTCAAGGCACCCCATTGATTTTAGATTTTAAGAATGATTCAACGCCAAAATGAGATGGAAAGT
The DNA here is from genome assembly GCA_965218425.1 of uncultured Binatia bacterium (SeqCode). Classification (GTDB taxonomy): domain Bacteria; phylum Desulfobacterota; class Binatia; order UBA9968; family CAXXLF01; genus CBDCDW01. The sequence continues at coordinate 4,130,844 of OZ244621.1, read as the reverse complement.
GACAGGAAGGAACAGGTTTTTTCTTGACCTTCCCACCGTTGCAGTTTTATTCTAAAAAGCTTTTAAATAATTCTATCAATTCGATTGATCAAGGAGCAGCGAAGTTATGGCTTTAAAACTGGTCAGGACTCCTAAGCAACCGACCCCTGGAAAACGGCAAAAATCTCGCGATGAATATTTGGTGGCTTGCCTAAGCGAAGAGGCGAACGACCCCAAGTTCACGGACTGGGAGAGGAGCTTCATCATGAGCTTGTCCAGGCAGGTGGGGGGGAGAACAAGATTGTCACAGAAACAAAAGGAGATTCTCCAGAGGCTCTGGAAGAAGTAGATGGACCATTGGACCATGGATGCTGGACTTGTGGTTGTCCTAGAGGTCATGCTGCGTGTTGCCCTGGGGTTGCGTTTCCTCGGTAGTGGAATAAGTAACGTACGTCGTTGGCCCCACGCCGTTGGAACCGCCAAGGTGGTCTTTGCCGGGGGGACAAGATTCTTCGCCCTGATGGCCGTGGCCTTTATGGTTCTAGGAGGGTTTGGCGTGGCAGTGGGGTTTCAGACTCGCGTTGCCGCACTAATGATTGTTCTTTTCATTATTCCCACATTCCTTGTCCTGCGCAATCACCTTCAGACCTATCCGAAGATGCTAGCGGAAGTATTAGGCTCCCTACCGGAAAATGGACCCATGGATGAGGCCCGACGACTGGGGAGGGCGGCCATTCACTCCTCCGAAACTTCCTGGCAGGCGAATCTTATCTTCCTGCTGCTGGCCCTATACTTTATGATCCGAGGCTCGGTGGCCTTCGGAATTGATAATCTACTGGGATGATCCGGGAAAGAAAGACGGCTACAAAGGTAAGAGTAAAGAGCAAATGGGCAGAGAGATCAAACATACACACCGATATATTTTTAATTTAACCCTAGGACCCAACCGCTGCGTTTAGGGGTTCAGGGAACAAATTGATCCCGTTCAATAGTTGGGCGTTGGTGAAGGGCTTCGGAATATAGTAATCGGCGCCTAATTGATAACCCCCATAGATATTTTTGTCACCCACCTTGGCTGTGGGGAGAATGACGGGAATCCTTGCCATTTGCGGATCCTCTTTGAGTCTCCTAAGAACCTCTAAACCGTCCATTTCAGGCATCGTAACATCTATTAGAATAAGGTCTGGACGTTGAGAAGTGGCCATTTCAAGCCCTGCTTACCGTTCATCGCCAGGGTAATATCGTAGGAGTTCTCTAGCAGCAGACGGAGAATCTTGAGCAAGGCTTCATCGTCTTCGACTATGAGTATTTTTCGGTTCATGGGGAGCCTTTAGAAAGCAAGATGAGTGCCTATCCATAATCCATTGATCTTTAAAGGGTTTCACTTCTTGAGGGTTAGCCCTGGGGCTCGTTGGGGCGATGAAATGACAAATTCTTTCACTGCTGAATCCCAGGAAATGCCCACTTTGCGCGATATGATCTTCAGTGATAGAGAAATGGCTAAATTTATAAGTTAAGGTTCGCCTGTTTTGGCTCCACACTGTGAATCAGGAGAAATACTCGCGATTTGTGATAACGGGCGGAACCTGAATGGGGGATTCAATGCTGGCCAAGCGCTATCGCCGGCCGTCGTACCATGGGTAGCAAAAGCGCCTGTCTCGCAAGAACCGACGTGGACGGCGGAGGAGTTCCCGTTGAGTCCTTATTCTTTCCCGGCGACTGTAAAGATGAAGTTTACACCCGGAGGTCATCAACGGGTGGTACCGGTAAAATGTATTCAAGTAATAACGAAAAAGGAAATAACAGAAAGATGGGAAGGGGCGCTGAGCACGATGGCTTAAGCTCAAACTCCAATCATTAGGAGGTGGACACCATGGAACAAGAGCAAACAAGTTGGGATTTAGTGGCAGACGTGGTGGTTGTGGGTTCAGGGGGCGCAGGACTCCCTGCAGCCTTGGCAGCCGTTGATCGTAGGGCTTCGGTGATAGTGGTAGAGGCCAATTACGACGTTGGCGGCCATGCGATCTTGAGCGGGGGCAATACGGCTCTGGGCGGTGGGACCAGCGCGCAGAAAAAGTACGGAATCGTAGATTCGCCGGATATCGTATTCTCTGATTTGACCGACTGGTCTGTAGTGGAGCCTAACGGGTCTCCCAACTATAGGTATAACGACAGAGCGGTAATTCGTGCCTTTGCCGATAATTGCGCTCAGACCTACGAGTTTCTGGTGGCTAACGGCGTGAAGTTCAAAGATAAGGCACCGGACGACCAGGGTGCCCACTCCACTGGGAACTCGGCCCCACGGGAAAATCATTCTTTCTGGACGGATGGGGCAGGCCTGGCAAGTCCGAATAATAGACCCGGGACGGGGCTCGTTAGGTCACTGGAGGCCAGTGCCAGAAAAAAGGGTGTAAAGTTTCTTCTAAACTACAAAATGACGAGCATTATCAGGGAACCTTTCACGAATACGGCTTCTGGAAGGGTTCTGGGAATTACAGCGCAGTATACGCCGAGAATACTGCCTGGCGGGACAACACCCTTACAGAGCTGTCGCACCGACGGTAACATCAGCGGTACCAAGAGCAGCGTGAGCATCCGTGCAGAAAATGGAGTTATCCTTGCTACAGGTGGTAGTACCGGCAATATGAATTTCCGGCGCATGTTCGATCCCAGGTTGACGGAAGTATATCAGGTAGCGGGAGAGCCCTATTCCTTTCAAGACGGGAGTGGAGAGTTGGCGGCTATGGCCGTTGGGGCGTCCCTGTGGGGGTTGGCCAATCAAACCCTGGAAAATGGTGACAATATCAGAGTTAAGAGAGCCATCGGGTGCCAGTATAATTATTCTACCTGGGACCTGGCCAGCCCCATTTTCCCGCTTGTTCGCGCCACCGGGCTGAGCGTCAAGGATTGGCATGACCTGATATTGGTAAACCAGGTGGGCCGTAGGTTCTATGATGAGACCAAGGGCGACTACCCTGCGGGCAATAAGCATAAAGACGTGGATCCCTACACCCCTGCCAGTTATCACAATGCCGCGAACATCAAATATGATTCCACCAAATACAACTTCTTCAATGCCGCCGTGGCGATGAACGAGGGATCGGCTCCGCCGGACTACTCCGCCGGTCCGGTTTGGGCCGTTTTCGATTCAGACGCGGTGGAACGGGAAGAATGGAAGGTCACTCCACCTTACGTGGATCCGGACGGTTGGTTTTTTAGCGCAGGCTCGTTAACAGAGCTTGCGGCGGCCATTAAAAACCGTTATCAGGCGGTAGCCATGGATGGGGAGACACTGCAAGGGACGGTGGACCGATACAACTCCTTCGTGGAATGGGGAAGGGACGTGGATTTCGGCAAGCCCACTCCCAAGTTCAAGATTCAGGCCCCTCCATTTTATGCTGCCTGGGCGACTCCATTGGTCCACGATACGCGGGCCGGCCTTAGAATAAACGCCCACTGCCAGGTGATGGATATGAATGGACAGGTCATTCCCGGTCTTTACTGTAGCGGAGAGTCGGCTGGTGGCTTCAATCAACATGGCCTGGCCCGATGCGCCTGCCAGGGTTACATCGCGGGAAATCACGCCGCCGGGGTAAAGTCCTAAATACGAAGCACGAAATCCTAGACGATTCCAAAGCCTCAAACTGTAAGTGGTCAAGACGTTTAACAAACGCTGTGGGATTTCTCGAAAAGACGAAAAGCCGAGCTGCTAAAAGAAATCAAGGAATACCTTTTTTGCCTTTTGATTGTTCGAAATTGTTTCGAACTTCGAATTTGTAATTTTATCTAGACTTGGCGCGCCTGGCGTCTCTGCGCGAGTCGTCTGATCTTAGATTTTGGCCTTCCGATCAGGAGGTGCAATACGCAGTCGCCCGTGATTACCAGGCGCTGCGAATATACCAAATGTCCTGGTCCGGTAAGGTAGGGCGCAAAATGGAGTTGACCTTGCTGAAGTCCACCTGACCTTCCGGTTTTGGCGGCTCCGGGTGAGAGAGTTTAAAGCGTTTCTCGTTTAACACGTGCAGGTCGATTCCGAAATCGATGTATTCGAAGGGTCCGTACCTTTCATCCTTGCGCAGCATCATAAAACCTTGCTGCAAATCGTCGCTGAATTCTTTTATATAGTCGGTGCGCCAATCCCCATCTTCCCCTGAAGCCGCTTGACCGCCTGGACCCGAAAGCCTCTCGTAGGCCGCGGGATTATCAATCTCGAGAATCGAATAGAAGGGAAGAACCGTTTTGAAGCCGGCAAGGCGCATGGTGTTCGAGTGGATAGGCCAGGTGCCGTGATGCTTGCGCGGGAGGCCATTGGTTCCGTCCGGTACACCCCAGTAGACACCCGGAGTATCGAGAGCCGCGAAACCGTCGTCTTTCAGGCGCAATCTGGCGAAGTGAAAGAACTCGCGGCTGTAGAGCTTTGAAAGGTTGTAGTCCATGACGTCCGGAAAGTCCATGTAAATGGCGTCATAGGACTCACCGGCGTATTCCCGCAGGTACTGAAACGCATCGCCGAAGATTGTCTGCACGCGTGGATCGTCAAAGGAATAACCGTTGATGGCCGTGAGGATCGAGTGAGTGGTGGCGAGGATCACCAGGTTTCGATCGATATCCACGTGGGTGATGCTTTCAATCTCTTCGTATTTGAGGAGCTCGCGATGGAGCAAGCCGTCGCCGCCTCCAAGCAACAGAATGCGTTTTGGCACCTTGCCGTTGATGATGATGGGCACATGGGCAAACCACTCGTGATAGAGTTCCTCGTGATTTGAAGCAAATTGAAAATCTCCGTTGAGGAAGAGAAAGTAGTTGTCCGGTATGGAATCATTAAATGCGAACTTGGTGGAGTAGGATTCAATAAAATCGTCGCTGTTGTTTGGAACGTGCACAATGTCGATTTTCTGGTAGGGCGAGCTGTCGCGAAAGACCCGTGGCATATCGGGCATGGAGTCGAATAGATCGTCAAGACCGGTGAACGAATCGGGGTAATAGTAATATTTCTTTAAAAAGAACTGCTCGATAGTCGGGTTTGCGTAATAACCGAGTGCGAGCAACACACCAAAAGCGATGCTGCCTGCTGTTTTTAGTGTCACGCCGGGTGCCCGAGTGAGAAACCGCCACAGGATATAGACTGCCACCGTCAGATTGAGAGCGGCAATAAGGAATCCGATGGTGTGCAATTCGAGAAACGGGACCATGTAGAGGGGGAACAGGAATCCCCCTGCCAGGGCCCCGATATAGTCCCAGCCAAGCACCCGGTTGGTCACGTTTCTTTCGCCTGCAAGGTGATTACCGAGATAAATGAGTAACGGCAGCTCCATGCCGGTGAGGATCCCGATCAAGAAAATCAGGGTAAAGGAGAAACTGAAGAAGACAAGGGTGGCAATTCTCTCGGTGGCGGGGACTGCTTCAAACAAGAGGTAGGTGGAATGGGCGAAGTTAAGGAGCAGTACCGCCGATGCGCCAATCAGGCTAAGCAAAATCTCAACCCGAAAGAGACGGCCCCAGTCACGGGATCGGTCGGGAGTTCCGTAGATGATGGCGCCCACACCCATGGCCGCCAGGTAGGTCCCTACAGTGAGGCTGTACCAGACCACCATGTTGCCTGCGATGAGGGTAAGGGTCTGGGCGATGAGGAGCTCGTACAACAGGCTGCACGCGGAGAGGATCAGGGACAGGATGTATATGTTCACTACAGACGGGTTGGAGAAATCTGTGGTGGATGGGGTGCCATTATTTGCCATCAAGTTGACCTCTCACGATTACTTTCATCGACATTGAGGTTTCTTTGGCGTGGAATCCTTCCCGCATGGTGTCGATGGCCACCTGTGGATTCATCTCTCCACAGGTAAATATGTCGGCGGCGGCAAAACCGCTTTCCGGCCAGGTGTGAACGCTGATGTGGGACTCTGCGATTAACACCACTCCGCTCACGCCCATGGGTTGGAACTGGTGAAAATGGTCGTCCAGGATCGTCGCCCCGCACTCCTTGGCGGCGCGCATGACGACCTCCCTGGTGGGAGCCACGGATTTGATAACCTCAGGATCACAGTCACGCAGGTCGATTAGAAAATGTTTGCCAAAGTCAGATCTTGGTTTCATCCTATCCCTCACGCCTCCAGGTAGTATTTTAAGAAAAGCTCGTTTATCGTACCAGCGGTGGAAAGGCAACCCACCAGGACCACTAGCAAAACGGCCTGCAGCCCGATCAATGCGCGGTACTGTCTGTGCTCGTGGGATTGAACTTTGCTTGACTGGGTCAGCAGGGCAACCCCCACCGCCGCATTCAGGGTGGCCACAAAGAACGCCGTGGGGATCAGCCCCACAATGGGATAGAACACGAAAGCGAAAACCACCGTGCCGCAAAACGCCCCCAGGTAGTCGACCCCGAGCACAGAGCTTTCGGACTGATCTCGCTCGAGATTCTTCAAATGCATGAGCAGCGGGATTTCGAACCCGGTCAATATACCGATGATAATGATCAGGGAATGGGCGAGGGCGGAAAAGAGGATGGGCGGCATGCCGGCAGAATCCAGGACCAGTAGCGCGATGACTGAGAAGCCTCCCGTCACCGTCAACAAAAGCTCAATTTTGAGGAGAGCCGTCACCGGACTTTTCACGAATCTCCCCTCCGCCATCAAGGACCCGATCCCCATGGAGAGCATGTACAGCCCGATGGTGACGCTGTAGCGTAGCACCGTGTTGCCCAGAAATGCGGATAGGGATTGTCCCAGCAGGAGCTCGTAAGCGATGCTGCAAAACGCCAGAATGAAAGTGAACACGTAAATCATCGGTCTGCCCTGCCGTGGGAATCTAGTTTGTCAATCTTGCAATTGGCTGTGCAATGTAGCGTCATAGAGACTTCCTCGTCAATCGAATTCAATGAGCGGCAGGAGGCTGGTGTAGTCGTCGGTCCAAAGCCTCACGCTCTTGTAGCTTGCCCGGTCCCTGGCCGCCGCACCAGCGATGGGAGGCAGCGTGAGAAACTCCCCGTCCCGCGCGAGGAGCATCCAGTTGGCGCCCCAATCCTCGTTCGGGCCATCAGGCGTGAAGATTCTGACGGACTTCAGACCAAGATGGTCCGCCAGACGGCTAATGACGGCGTCGAAATTGAGATGCTCCGTGTCGATCAACAGGGCGATGACACCATCGGGCTTGAGATGGCGCAGATAGATCTCGAAGGCCTGGGTGGTGAGCAGGTGAACGGGGATAGCGTCTCCTGAAAAGGCGTCCAGCAAGAGAATATCGAACTCCTGCGGAGGGTCTCGTTCCATGGAAAGGCGGGCGTCTCCCATGACAATCTCGATTTCGGCTTCCGAGTCCCGCAAATAGGTAAAATAGGACTCCGCAAGGCGACGGATCTCCGGGTTAATTTCGTAGATTCTGACTGTATCGCCCCGTCGGGTGAAGGAAACGAGAGTCCCGGCCCCAAGGCCTACAAGGCCGATTCGCCGCTGGCGTTGGCGCGGGAAATGTTCCAGGACCAAACCTGCGCCACTGTCGGCCGTATAGTACCCGGTTGCCAGTCCCCTCTTCTCCGGCGCAGTAAACTGTGTTCCGTGGCGCACCCGGCCATGGAGGAGCTCGAGGCGCTCAAAGGGGGTTCCAGGTGACAAAAGGAGCACCGATAGGACGCCGTAAAAGTTCCGTGTCCTGAGGATCGCCGACTGGTGTGGTGCCCTTGCCTGTATGAAGAACAATCCGGCCACTACTAGAAACGCGAGGATTAGGGGAATCGTGCCCCAGGACAATCCTCTTCGATGGAACCAGGAGCTTTTGTCAGCGTAAAGTGCGATGAAGCAGAGAACGCCGGTGCCGAGGAGACCCACGTGGAGTTCCAAATAATCGACGAAGATCAAGGGAGCAACGAGCGTTACCAGGACCCCGCCCAATGCGCCACCCAAGGCGATCATCAGGTAGTAATCGGTCAGGTATCTGGGATTTGGTTTCCTTCGGCTCAGCTCGCCATGGCAGATCATACAGCAGACGAACAGTACCAGGGAGAAGACCGCGACCTGCACGATGATATCCACATGTTCCTCCCCTTCCAGAACCACTAGGGAGGCGATGAGTGACGGCAGAAGGGCCGTTACAAAGAAACCGCGGGAATACCAACGCTCGCCTTCGAAGCTCAAAATGAAGGTCAGGAGGTACAGAGACAGAGGCAGCACCCAGAGAAAGGGCACCACGACGAAATCCATGGTGATTTGATTGGTCACTGCCAGAAGCAGCACGGCAGCGCAGGCCGGGAAGAGCAGCCAGAGGGTGCGCGTCCCGAGGGTTGGGTGAGTGATCGCCGCTTCGGATGAAGGTGGTGGGACATCCGTATGGGGGCTCGCAGAACCCCTTCGCCACCCGACAAAGATGCAAAGGAGAGTGGTGGCGGCGAATATCCCAAAGCCTACGGCCCAAAACGTGGCCTGGGCACCTCTAGAGAGCAATGGCTCGAATACAAATGGATAGCTCAGCAACGCCAGCAAGGATCCGGTGTTGGATAAAGCGTAGAGCCGGTAAGGAGACACTCCAGGGTGAGCCTGGCTAAACCACGCCTGTAGCAGCGGAGTGCTGGAAGAGAGGACAAAGTATGGAATACCCACGGTTACGCCCAGCAGAAGCAGGATATGCCAGGTGGGGCCCGCCGAGGAGAGTGGCTTCCAGTCCCCGTCAGGCGTAATGGGCAACTGAATGAGAGTCATCAACAACAGCACGCCGTGCAACAGTACCTGAGTCCGAAGCCCGAAACAGCGAACGCTGAAATGAGCGTAGCTGTATCCCCCAAGGAGCAACACCTGGAAAAACAAGATACAGGTGCTCCATACCGTCGGCCCCCCGCCGAACCAGGGCAGGATATACTTTGCGATCAAGGGTTGTACCTGGAAGAGCAGAAAGGCCGCCGTGAAGATGGTAATGGCGTAGGGGAAGATGCCGGCAAGGGAGGAACCTGTACCAGGGATAACAGCCTGCGAACCCATCATGTTGGGGAGATGGTCTCGGGAGGAATCACCCCAAGGGGTTTCCCCCACGTGTTCTCCATGCGGGTCGGCTACCACGGGGTGGTGCTCCCCACCCTGTGCTGCCGCATCTCCCATTTGATCATTGCATAATTCCTCATGTTCGCTAGGCGTTTGATGGCCCGTGGGGTCTGCCAGTCAGCCATGAATTGAGCGCCCATGGTATTAGCGGCGTTCTCGGTGGTTGTGTCTCGACCCTCTGCATTGGCACTGAGGCTATCCAATATCGACTTTTATTTCAACCTGTGGATAATTGGTGCATCAGCCCAAAAGCATCAAAATTTCAGCAACTTATTGAGGTCCATTGGTGTGTTGACACCCTTGATCTCGTGAAGGAGAATGCGAAGGAACAGGGAGGGGAGGCACTACATGCACCGGATATTGCTGATGAATTTATTTACGTTGCTTCTTTTGGCGGGACAGGGCAAAGCCGCGGCGCAATCTACCGAACTGGCTCAATTAGAAGGGGTTACTGTCGTTGTGGACAATCTGGACCGCAAGGAGAAGATGATCGGGTTAGAAGAGGAATGGATAAAAGCTCATACAACCGTGTTATTGCAGCATAAAGTTCCGCGCCTGATGGTCAACCAACCATCGGCTGAAGGTATGTTGCTGGTGGATGCTACCTTTGGAGTGATTGGGGGGGAGGGATCGACAATTCGGTACTATGGGGTAATCGAGGTCGAAGCATTTAGACTCGTGGCAATTAAGAAAACCGCGGAAGTTGTCTGGGCACCGGTGTGGGATGGCCAATATATCCTTGCGGGCATGCCCCATAAGGCCACGGCGCAGGTCAAGGAAACCCTGAACTTGATATTGACCGACTTTGCCGCCAGGTGGCATCGAGACAATCCCTCGGAAGAAGGCAAAAATAAAAAGTAAAGCAAGTAATTTGATTTTAGATTTTTGATTCCTACCGATTGAATCCCGCAAAGAATGACTTCAAGGAAGTTCTTCGCGCCAAACGCCACATAATTAAAATCCGGATTCCGAAGCTCGAAATCCGAAACAAACGAAAGCACTGAAATCCCAAAATCAAAACCTGGAACGAGATTGTTTAGAAATTTAAGTTCTTTGGTCATTTGGATTTGTTTCGAATTTGTAGCTTTATTGATACTTGGCGGGCTTTGCGTCTTCGCGCGAGTCATCTTTTTCGCAATTCCGTAAAATGGGACGTTGAAACTTTACGACAAAAAGAATAGAGACATACAATGCCAATCACCTAGCGCAAGCAATGTCTGAATGATTCAAATTTGGAGGAGTCATGTTAGAAGGCTACAGCATCTTTGATGCCGATGCTCATGTGAATCTAAGTCCAAGGATGTGGGCCGACTTGCCCAGCGAGTACTCCGTTCGACGGCCTCGGCCGGTCAAAGCAGGAGACGCGGACATGGGTCGGTATAACACCGGGTGGATGATTGATGGTCGTATCCTGCCCCGCCCCACCGGTCGGGGGGCGCAACCGGCAAACACGCCGCAGAGTATTCTTGAAGAGTTCGGAGCTCCACGGGACCGAAAGGAGTTCCCTCTCGGCAGTAGGGACCTTTCGGACCCTCAGGCTCGCCTGCGCGATATGGACCGGTTGGGGATCGATAGCCAGGTACTTTTTCCCAGCACACTGTATGCTCGAATGACCCCTGATGCCGGCTTCGAAACCGCCCTGTGGCGGTCCTATAACCGCTACATGGGCGAGCAGTGTCAAGGTGACAAAAAGAGGCTCAAATGGGCCGCCTTGTTGCCCCTCAGGGAAACCAGGCAGGCCCTTGCCGCCCTCGAGGAAATCCAGTCTCTGGGGGCTTGCGCAGCGGTGGTTTTTGGAACTGTGGGTGAGCTTCCCTTGTCCCATGCTGGCTTCGTTCCCGTCTGGGACGAGTTTTCACGCACCGGGCTTCCCCTGTGTGTTCACATGGGAATGAGTTATCCGCCCTTTGAGGACCTGTGCAACAATATTTTTTCTGCCCATGCCATTGGAATGGGTATTCCAGGCCAGCTGGCTTTCGCGGCCATCGTTGGACAAGGTATGGTTGATCGCTACCCTGATTTGAGAATTGCGTTTCTAGAGTTCGGAGCAGAGTGGATGCTATACATGGTACAGCGAATGGACCACTACCTACCCATCGACAAAGATCTGGAGATGCCAGGAACCAACAGCCTGCCACGACAACGGATCGAGGACTATGTTAAATCGGGGAGAATCTTCGTGGCGCCGGAGGCCGACGATGCATTGCTCCAACAGGAGATCCAGCTTGTGGGAGAGGATCACATCCTCTACGCATCGGATATCCCGCACAATGAGGGTCGGGAGAACGCTGCATTGGAAATACTCGAACGACACGATCTCTCGTCCGATCAGAAACGAAAATTTCTGTACGACAACACCGTGAAGTTCTATGGCGCACCGTGATGAAGAAGGAAAAAGGTAAAAAGCGAAAAAGTCTGCTGATTTTGGATTTTTGATTATGGTAGGCGGCTTTGGGGAATCCGTAGCGTTTGGATCCGAGTGACCACTATGTCAATTGGAAGTGAATTGTCCCGAGTATTGGCGGATCAGTTCGTAGCGTTGATTCTAGATAACGAGGTAACAGTGGGTCATTTTGTCACCAATCCGCCGCTTCCCTGGACTCGCGTGGCTCAACTGGACGGGCAATATCAGGTGCCACAGAGTTCGCCGGTTCCTTTAACCGCGGAGCAAACAAAGATTGAGATGAAAACCTGGGATGAGGTCTCGATGGAGGGGATCGTAGGCGCGCTTAAAGAACTGAGCGATTCAGTGGATTATGTGCTCATCGGCAACAATGCCGGTCAGGGGCTGCCACTGGCTGAGGCGCTGCCACGGAGCTTGATCCCTTATGCCGGCATCATCTACGGAGCGAGCCTCCCGGAGAAGGAAATTTACGAACGGTTGGGTTATGGAGCCTTTTACCCCAGGGCCAAGGCGATTACTGGTTTGCTTGACCTGGCGAAGGAGAGGGGACAGCCTCTATCCCTCGTTTTTATCAACACCATCCAACACAACGAGTTTAACTATCACGACCCCTAGTTTTCGTTACTTGATTGGATTGTCCTGATGCCAGTCGGCTGCGAGGCTTTTGCCGATGGTCTCGAGGGAATTCCGCAATTCTAGTCACGAATATCTTGCAGGAACCATTCGGTTGGCAGTTCTCTTCCTACCCCTTCCTTCCTGGCTCGTTCCAGAATCCTCGCACCCACCGAAGCGAACTGAATCCCGCAGCCGGGCATGTTGTGATAATAAGTAATCTGGTCGCGGGACGTCCTGCCGGGGATCTTGTGGGTCACAAGGTCAGCCAGGGTGGGTAGTTCCTTGGACTCCAGGGGGTGCCCATACCGGCGATTGCGACTCTCTCGAGTCCGTTCCTGCTCCTCCAATTCATTTGCGGATGCCTTTACTCCTATGGCTGCGCCTTTGAGGTGGCGTACCACCACATCCGCCCGCTCCACCGCCTTGGGCTCCACTTCATAGGTCAGCACACAGCTAACATGCATTCCCGATTCCAACCAGCTCTCTTTGACCACCGGCCATAGGGAATCCGTGCAACTGCAGAGGAGGTCCACGTCTCTGACCGCCTCCTCAGGGCTATCCATGGCCCTTACCTCGATGCCCATCCTGTCCGACATTTCCCTGGCGAACTCAGTGCGGTGTGAGGGGGTGGTGCTGAAAACCTTGATCTGTTCTATGGGCAGCACCGCGCGAAACGCTAGAGCATGGGTCCTCGCCATACCGCCCGATCCGATGAGGCCCAGGGTTTTGCTGTCCTTTCGGGCGAGATACTTGGCGGCCACAGCGCTGGTGGCCGCAACCCGAAGATGCTGCACCACCCCATCGTTGATCACCGCCAGGGGTTCCGCCGTACGAGTGCTGAACAGAAACACCAGGCCACAATACGTGCCGGGTTCCATACAAAACTTCTTTTGCGTGGGAACCCCGTTGACGTCCAACTCAGAGTATCTGATATCGCTTTTCATCCGAATGGCAAATATCTCCCGTGCGGGGAGCACCCCGGCCAAACCGCCCCAGATATAGCACCGCTCCCGCTGCTCACCCGACGAGGGCGCTTGAACGTCCATCCGCCCCCCTTCCGGGAAGTTGGCTGCACGGCCTGCGCCGAGTTCTCGATATCCCTCCTCGATGACGGGAATGCAGTCCTCCATCGGCAGCAACTGCTCCACTTCCTGATTGTTAATGAGAAGCATCGGTTTACCCCCTCAATCGCATACCAGTTTGGATTCGATCCTAATAGTGTCGTATCTTGAAATCAAGGTGAGGAAGGGAGGGCGGATAGAAAGGCTAGTTTTCGGTTCCCCCCCGGCCTTTTGAATTGGGTTCCTCCGTTGACTGCCGCCGGGATCAGGTCCTGCTCAAAAAGATCTTGTATTGCCCAACGATGCATTCTTCGTTCCCGCCGTTCTTGCCTGGGCACGGTGGATGATGTTGTGGCGGCAGTCAACTGGCATGACCTCCAGTATCGGACGGCTCCCTTTCTTCGGTGCAGGCCCCCCTCGCCCTGCCACAATCTGCGACGAGGGGACAAATACGTGCAGTGGTTAAACTTAAGCCGGGAGCCCGTAGAACCGTCGGGGATTCTCGCACAGGATCTTTTCGATCACATGCGGCGGCATGTCCTCCCGTCTTCGCATGATCGCCACCATCCCGTTGTCCTTTGACTGATCCAGGTGCCCGTAGTCCGAGCCTATGATCATGTTGTCTTCACCGATATGTTGAACCAAGTAGGGTAAGTCCTCGTCCGTCTCCATCGCCACATAGAGTCTATAGTCGCGGAAAAGCTTGGGGCCCCACTCCAGCGTTGCATCGGCGTCTCCACCGCTCTTGCTGCCTATGCGGCTGGAACGCTGCAGGTGATGGAGAACGTAGGGAACCCACGAAGCCGACGCTTCGATGAAGCCAACTCGCAGATCGGGGAAACGCTCGGGGATCTTGTGAGCCACGAGGTCGCGGAAGGCGAACAGGGGCAGGGATCGCACATGAGGCAGATTGTGGCTGACGGTGCGATCGAACACGCTTGTGACTCCGGGGGAGCCGGCACCGGTGTGAACACATATGGACAACTTTAGCCGGTTGGCCGCCTCGTACACGGGATAGAAGTACGACTCGGCCAGAGAGCGGTCGCCTTCCACCCCACGGAAAAACACACCCACGGCGCCGTTATCTCGGGACGTCTCGATCTCACGGACGGACTCCTGGATATTGCGTAACGGCGGCACCACCACCCAGCGCAGACGGTCCCCCGCCTCCCGCCAGGCCCGCGCCATAAATCGGTTGTATGCGCGGCAGATGGCCACTTCAAGATCCACATCGTCAGTCAGGTAGGCGAGGAGGAGGGTTGGGTAAACCACCTCCACTTCCACGCCCCTCTTGTCCATGTCACGGACGCGGGCCGCCGGGTCGGTGATATAGCGAACGGATGCGTCAATGTCGGTGCGGGCGTTTTCGGAGTCCGAGCCCCCCACCGCCACGATGGCGCTTCCTTTGCCCGATCGTTTAGGTATGGCCATACCATTGATAAGCCAGACCTGATTGTTGCTTCCGTAAACACTGTCGGAAGTTGTGGAGGCAAGGACCGGCCGGCGGTGATACATCTCTTTGTCAAAATGTTCCCACAGTTCCGGGTGCTCGATAATATGGGTGTCGGCATCGATTACTCCAGCCATAGAACGTCCTCCTTAATTTAAGTCGCAAAATCTCCAGTTCAATGAGTCCTTGGCAATACCAAATTCCTCTATTCCACGGCAATCCACGCGGTAAGAACCGAAGGCATCTCGCCGAGGACGGGTTCCCACGAGTCACCGCGGTCCCGGGTCACGTAAAGGGCTCCATGGCCTCTCACCCTCGGGTTAAAGCCAAAGCCGCGCGCGCCGTCTCCCATGCCAACGAACACACTTTTCGAGTCATAGGGATGGGAAAGAAATACCCAGGGCATCCACGGCATGGCAGCGGGTATTCCGGCGGAGGTTATCCGCCAGTTTTCTCCGGCGTCGTCGCTGAGCAGAACCGTGCCCTGCGGGTTTCTCGCCTCGCGCCGCCATACCCCCGGGGAACCTTTTCCTCCTCCGAGAATCATCCGAGGCGTATCACCAGGTAAAAACAGCCATTCATGGGAATAACTATAAAGCTCCGTGTAGGCCCAAGGCATGCCGTTTTCCACCCGTCGCCATTGGTGACCGCCGTCGTCACTTCGGAAAAATCCCCGTGCGGAAGAGACATAGAAACGGTCCATACTCCCGGGATAGTTTCTCACCATGTGCATGTCCAAATAGGAAATCCCCTGGCTGCCGTCCTCCCATGTCTTTCCGCTGTCATGGCTTATAACGACCCCGCCATGCTCGAGCAAGACCACAAGTCGATTCGTATCATCGGGATGGATGAAAATGTGGCGTACATGGGGGTGCTGTATCCCTTGGTATGCTTCGGGGACAGTCCACTGGGCCCTCACCTGTTGAGGCATCCGGAGGAGCCCCTCCAGAGGCTCCCAATGACCGCCACGGTCATGGCTTCGCAGCAGGCCAACCGGTCCCATCCCTGCATAGATCACCCGTTCATCATAGGGATGGACGGTGAAGGTGCGCACGTCACCGTCTAATATTTTCTCCCATGATTTTCCTCCGTCCTGGGTGCGATAGCCTCCGTCAAAGGCCACCGCCGCAAATACCACCTCCGGCAGGTCACGGCAGCCGGTCAGATCCTCCACGGTTTGCCCTTTAAAGTGCGTACCCAGTGTATCCATGGAGCCGGAACGGCCTTGCATCACTAAGAGCTCACCGTTCAGCGCAATGTAGTACCTCAACTGCTCATTCATTGCGGCCTCCGACGCTAAGAACAAAACCTTATCTTATCACGTTCCATTCCTAGAGAAACGCTAATCCGTGTCAAAGTCGTTGGGCAAGCCAATGTTCTTGGCCTGGAGCAACTTGACGTAGTGGTTCCAGCCGAAGTTTTCAACTCCTTGCAACCGGTCTCTCCACCCTCCTCGAACGCGCCCGGATTCGCCCCCGCGGCGGTCATAGCGTGCGATATCCTCATCCGAGATATTGGGGGCCTCTCGGCCCGAGAGGGCAATCTCCCACATGATCCTCGCAACCTTGTCGAAGCGGACGGCAAGCTGGGTCGCCTGCTCCACGGTGGGTCCGGTAGCGGTAATGCCGTGACCCTGCATCAACAATACGTCCCGTTGGCCCATGGCCTTTAACATGTCCGCCGCCAATTCCTTGTTGATGACCGTGACCGCCCGGGGAAAAACAGGCACACCTTTTAAGATGAGGTCCAGTGATGATGGATCGTAGGCGCCGAACACCGGTCGAAACTCCAGTCTCGTAACGCCGCACAGGAGGGCGTAGTAGGGGTGGGCGTGGATGACGGACTGCACTTCTGGGTGTGCACGGTAGATCTCACCATGGATGGGCGTTTCGTTTGGTGAAGCGTGTTTGTCGCCTACCCCGTGACCTTTACCGTCGAAATCCGTACGGCGTACGTTGTGCAGGCCGGTAAATTCAAGCCCGCATTCATCACCGCCACGGCACCTGATCCACATCTCATCGGTACCCGGTATGCGTGCGCTCACATGCCCAGTGGATCCGCTTACGAGGCCAAGCATGCCAAGAATGCGACAGGAGATTGCAACTTTTATCCTGATTTCGTCTACGGAACTTGTCATAGGTTTTCCTCCCCGGATTTCATCCAATGGCGATTCAAAAAATATCCTTTAACATATTTGTTTTGCCGGCATTCATTCCACCGTCGGCGTTTGGTTGTACAGGAGCACATCCTTTCGCTCCCTGCTGGACTGTTCAATGGCCAAAAGCACTTCTAGAGTCGCCATCCCCCAGGCGCCGTCGGCTGGCAAGGGACGGTCATGCACAATGGCATCGTAGAAAGTGTTGATCCGACCGTCACGGCCGTCCTCCCCCTTGACCCCCAGGTTGATCTCCTTGATCTCCTCGTCGCCGTAAACCGTTAGCCCGCGGGGAGTAAAACGGACGTCTCCTTTATCGAAGCTTGCGATGATAGGCCCGCCCATGATCCAACCCAATGAGGGTCCTCCGGATCGTGGCTGGACGCTTTTGCGCGCGCCGCCGTAGCGTTCCTCCCGTGCGGCTTGGGCCTCCCACTGTGGGCCGGGGGCGGCACGCAGCTCTCGCCGCGCCCTCGCGTGGCTTTCCGCATCGCTTGGAGGTCCCTGTTGAACGAACTCGATGGAATCAAAGTGATCGTATCCGCTGGTGACGGCTGTGGCCAAGGCCCCGTCCTCGAAATCGAGGTAGGCGGCGTAGACGCCCGGTACCCGCCGATTCGGGTCCCAGGTATCAACGTTGCCGCGCAAACTTCGTAACATACCTCCGCCGATGGTCCTGATAATGTCAAACTGGTGCGGTCCCTGGCGCCACAGGATTCCCCCTCCTGGCTCCGGCGTCAACTCCTCCGGGGTACGCGGCCGGTACAGCCAGTCCACAAAGCGCCAGCTGTGAATCATGCGAAGCTTTCCCATTTCTCCGGTACGTACCATCTCCCTTAAGCGAAGCACACGAGGCTCGAAACTATGCTTTACGTTCACACCCAGGAGCACACCATTGCGCTTGGCCGATGCGATCAACTCCTTCGACCCGGCAATATCAATGGTCATGGGCTTTTCGATGAGAACGTGTTTCTTGTTTTCTAGGGCCATGCGGACGTGCTCGGCGTGGAATCGGTTGGGTGTCGCAATATAGACCAGGTCCACGTCGTGGCTCTCACACAATCCGGCAGCGTTTTCGTGGGCCTCCGCATCAGGCAAATCCGCGCGAAACTTATCCAGGATCTCCCGGTCGATGTCCGCAGCTCCGACGATACGAGTGTGGGGATTTTTCACGAGCTTGGGAATCATGGCAACGGAGGCGCCACCGAGCCCAATCACGCCGATACCCAATATCGGTTCACTTGCGGCCATATGACTTCTTCTTGCTCCGCGTTTTTTCTCGTATCATGACGGAAAGCGAGCTAATTATTCCATCCATAGAGTCTCGTGGCATTATCGCACAGGATTTTTTGCTTTGGCATGTCCGAGATGTCAGTTCGACCCCGAATGGTGGACACAACGCGGGGAAACAGGGAGTCCCAGTGGGGATAATCGGAACCGAACACGATCTTGTCGTCACCGATCCGTTCGAGGACATAGGGTAGCATCTTTTCCTCAGGCTCGGTGGCGAAGAACCAGTTGCCGTTGGTCACATACTCGCTCGGCAGTTGCCTACACAGGGGGGCCTCCGCCTTGCCGCGTTTCTCCCATTCCTCGTCCATGCGCTCCATCCAATAGGGCACCCAGCCTACGCCACATTCGAGAAAGGCGGTGCGGAGTTTTGGAAAGCGTTCCGGAACTCCGCCATAAACGAGACCGACAAACTGAAGAACGCTCTCCGTTGGGCGGCCGATGGTGTGCATGTAGAGGAAGCTATCGAATCGATTTTCTCCTGGAGGTCCCTCGCGCCGATTATGCACGCAGAGGGGAACGTTGAGTCGCTGGATCTCGTCGTAAATCGGCCAGAAGGTCTGCGATCCCAGGTGCTCCTTCATCCCTTGGGTGGCAACCGTGATGCCCACCAGACCCAATTCCGTAATGGCCCGGTTCGTTTCTCGAACCGCCGCATCGACGTCCTGGAAGGGGATAAGACCCACAGCCTTGAGCCGGGGGCTTTGTTTGCAGTATCCTGCAATGAAATCGTTATAGGCCCGTGCATAGGCGATGGCGTATTCCCTTTCAAAAACCTTGCTCAAGGCAAAGCTGGAGGTGGGAAAGAGCACGGAAACCTCAATGCCCTCGCGGTTCATGTCTTTAAGGCGAATCGATAGGTTGCTGGCTTCGATCTTCTTGAATCGACCCTCCATCCTGGCATCCAATCCGAGGCCTGGCATCAAAGAGCCTTCGCGCTTGTCATAGGGAGGCGGGAGAAACGCCTTGATGTCCCTATTGCTCTCTTCTATGTGACCATCCGCGTCAATGACTTTCATGATTTTCCTCCTCGCTTCGCGTGCCGAACAAGCTCCGTGGGCGTCACGAGCCTTTGTCTTGGGCGGTTCTTTGAAACGGTGTGTTTGGCGGCGTCATTGGTCCACTTTGATGTCCACGACAATGAATTCATCGGAGTCAAGGGACTTTTGCAGCACGGGCCTCACCTCATCCGGTCGGGTCACCGTAAAACCTTTGCCGCCAAATAGTTGGCCGAGACGGGCGAGATCGGGAACGAAGAGATCGGTGCCGATGACTCTCCCTCCATGGTTCTTGATTTGATCGCGTTTCATCCCGCCGTAGGCGTTGTTTCGCAATACCAGGACCAGGACAGGGATGTTGTGGAGGCGCGCCGTGGCCAGCTCTTGCTGTTCCATCATGAAGGATCCATCACCGGTGACACAAACAACGCGCGCGTCCGGCCGTCCGAGTTTTACACCCAGAGAAGTCGCCAGGGCTGTGCCAATGGCGCGAAACTCGCCTGCGTGAACAATAGGCATGCACGCGTCGATGTTACGGAGCACCTCACCCGTCATGCCGGAGGCCACCAGGGTTTCATTACCCTTTAAGAGTTCGTTCAAAGTGGTAAGGACGGAATCGTTAGTGATGCCCTGGCCGGCCGCCTGTTCTTTACGGGCGGCTAGCCAGGCCTGCTTGGCTTCCTGGACTTCTCGGGCCCTTCCGCTACTCGCATCGAATGGAGAGGACGGCTTTTTGCTTTTTATGCCATCGAGGATCGTACGCAGGGCCGCCTTTGCATCGGCTTGGATTGACAGTTGAGTGGTATAGTTCCTGCCAAGCTCTTGGGGGTCTATGTCGATGTGGATGATCTTTGCCCCCTCAGGAATGGCTTCTCGGCTAAAGCGTAGGGTTGTCCCTTCGCTGAAGGTTGTCCCCAAGGCTAGAATCAGATCGGACTCGTGAAAAAACTTACGGGCGTAGGGTCTCCCGCCCACCCCGAGGCATCCCAGGGCCAGGGGATGGTTTTCGGGAAAGACCCCTTTGGCGGTGTAGCTCACGGCCACCGGAAGGGCCAGGAGCTCCGCCAATTCCCGCACCTCTTGTCCCGCACCGGACCAATCGACGCCTGTGCCGCACAGAACCACTGGCGCTCTTGCTTTGAGAAGCATTTCCACCGCGGACTCAGCGGAGGAAGAATCGATGGATGGGGCAAAGAGGTCGCCCGCCCCGGAGAACCGGGCGGGCTCGGGTAGCACTGCCTCCTGCAGGTCGGCGGGAAGCCCGAGATAAACGGGACCCTGCCTCCCTCTTGTAGTCTGACTGAAGAGCGTGTCCAGGACGTTGCCGATCTCTTCCGGTCTCTCGAGCTTGACGCTTTGCTTGGTGATGGGTTGGAACAACTTGGTATGCTCGATTCCGTGCCAGGAGGAAAAGTACCCTTTAGCAGCGGACGGTGTGTGAATCTCTGAGGATATCACGAACAGGGGAACGGATTCTTTATGGGCCTGAGCTACGGCGGTGGCGATGTTGGTGGCTCCGCCGCCTGCCGAAACCAGACAAACGGCCGGTTGCTTTGTGGCGCGGGCGTATCCGAGGGCCAGGTTTCCGGCGCCCCCTTCGTGTTGCGTGTTAATGAAGCGGAGCTGGGGGCGTTTGGCTATGGCGTCGCCCAGCGCAAAGGACGTATGCGCCAGGACTCCAAAGATGTAACGGACATTTTTTGCTATGAGATACTCGGCAACGACGTCGGAAAGGTTAGTTTCTGCCATGGCAAGCGATCCTCCTTGTCTGATAGGCTTCCTTATTGCAGACAGGGTCGAAAAGCAACCGGATTTTAATGCAAGAAACCGGCAGGGATCGCGTGGTAAGGGGCTCAGGGACCTGCCGCTGAGCGGGAGCCGATGGGTTTATACCTCGGGTCCCGTCATTTAATCTGACATGCCAAATCGGCAAGAGCCGCCAGTATCGAACGCCTCCCTTTCTTCACGGCAGGCCCCCTTCACCCGACAACCTAGGTCGACGAGGGGAGTGAGGATGAAGGGCGTGGGCATTGAACGTTCAGGTTCAGATATTCACAGACGTATTGCCTGCGCCCTGAAGATTCGCTCGCCCTACGAGCTAAAGTTCAAGGAGGCGGCTTTCCAAACGGTTAGTGATGAGTTGCCAGGTTACTATTGACCTAGGTTGTGAATTAGGTCTAGGTTGAGATTCGTGATTACGCAGCAGGAGGTATCCCATATATGAAACTTCCAATAAGGGATAAAATTGATCTGGGTCCGACGCCCTATGAGGCGTTTTTGACCAAGGAAGGCCTTCCGGTCATCCGAGGCTACTTTCTAGAAGACTTCAAAACCGTGGAAGTCAAGCCGTGGAAACGGATGGGAGCGTTGGGATGTTATCTTAACATGGGGGAACAGGACGATACGGACGCGTATGTATGCGAGATTCCTCCCACCAGCCAGACGTTACCCCAGTGCCATTTGTTCGAAACTCTGGTTTACGTGGCCAGGGGTCGAGGAGCGACCACCCTGTGGCACGACGAAAACTCCAAGCGAACCTTCGAGTGGGGCCCGGGTGCTATCTTTGCCATTCCCTTGAACGTTTCCTATCAGCACTTCAACGTTTCAAAGGATGAGCCGGTTCGATTCCTTGCCGGAACCAATCTGCCGCATATGATCAACTTGTTTCATAACGATGATTTCATTTTTCGTAATCCTTCTCAGTTCACCGATCGCTTTAGCAACGATCCGGACTTTTTTAAACATAATGTTCAGCTAACCGTCCGCAGTTGGGAAACGAACCTTATCCCCGACGTAAACGCCTTTGCGCTGGATGAATACCCCATGAAGGGAAAAGGCGTACGCATCATGCGCTTCGGATTGGCGGGGACCGTATACGGCTGCCACATTCAACAAATTCCCGTTGCCAGCAGGAGCACCTTTCACCGCCACGGTGCGGGCGCCATTGTCACCGTAACCCAGGGAACCGGTTTTGCCATGGTGTGGCGCGAAGACGAACCGCGCCGGCGGTTCGAGATCCGTCCCGGGTCCATCTATTCACCCGGGGACCTCATGTTTCATGGTCACTTCAATACCGGCAACGAAACCATGCGGCACTTCGCCATGCGCGGGAGAAGCCCAAAGTTCAGCCAGGACCGCTATCGCACTCCCCTCCATTACATGATCCCCTTTGATGAGGAGCCGCCGGAAATTCAACAGGAATATCTGGAGGCGTTGAGAAAAAATGGCGTGGATGCCGAGATCAATATCGTGAATGACTGATCGAAGCGAGAGAGCGGTGCTGCGATTTTAGATTGGGGGTTCGAGTGAAGCACAGCACTGAGAGGATTCTTACAACCCATGTAGGGAGTCTGCCGCGCCCCGACGACATGCTTGAGGCCCTAGGCGCCAAGATGAAGGCGCAGCCCGTTGATCAGGAGGCCTTTGATGCCCGGTTGCCCGCTGCCGTGGCCGAAATGGTTCGCCGGCAAGCTGATTGTGGACTTGACGTGGTCAATGACGGCGAAGTGGGCAAACCGAGTTTCATCTTGTACATGGACGAACGCATGTCAGGATTCGAGCAACGGGAGGTGGCGGAGAGCGAGGTGGACAAGATCAGCCACTACCTGACGGGCTCTAGAGAGTTCCTTGCGTTTCCGGAATACTACCAGCCGGAACTGGTGGCGCGGCGTCCTAGGGCGGGACAGCGACCGCGTCAACCCGTGTGCACGGGTCCCATTGCCTATAAAGGACACAAACAGCTGCAACGTGATATCAGTAACTTGAAAGCGGCCCTGAGCCAGACGCAGGTGGAAGAGGCGTTTTTACCCGCCATTTCCCCCAACCAGATCGCCTACCGTCGGCCCAATGAGTACTACCGAACCACACAAGAGTATGAGGTGGCCATCGCCGATGCGCTGCGCGAGGAGTACAAGGGGATCATCGAGGCGGGACTTCTTTTGCAGGTGGACGATCCACAGCTTGTGACCCATTACATGCGCAGTCCTGATCTGACTATCGAAGAATACCGACGTTGGGCAGAGCGGCACGTGGAGTTGCTGAATCACACCCTTCGCGACCTTCCCCGGGAAAGGATCCGCTTTCATACCTGCTACAGCGTAGCCTTTGGGCCCCGGGTCCATGACCTGGAATTCAAAAATGTAATCGATCTGATCGTGAAGATCCGCGCTGGGGCACACTCTTTTGAAGCTGCGAATCCACGTCATGAACACGAATGGAAACTCTGGGAAGGGGTCAAATTTCCAGAGGAGACGGTGCTTATTCCTGGTGTGGTGACGCAATCCACAGCCACTGTGGAGCATCCGGAACTGGTAGCTCAGCGGATTGAACGCTTTGCCGGAATCGTTGGGCGCGAGAACGTCATCGGCGGCGTTGACTGCGGCTTTGCCAGCATTGCACGCTTCGCAGATATGCCCACCAGTGTCATCTGGGCAAAGCTCGATGCGTTGGTGGAGGGGGCCAAAATCGCAACTCGCCGCCTTTGGGGTCGTGAGTAGTCGAAATTCGCAAGATAAGGTTTCAGTTGGACGAGGGAGTTTAATTCGGGTATTTATTAAGGAGTCCGCGGGGAAAATTCTGGAAATGGAGAATTGGCCGCCGTCAATTTTGAATATGCATAGACGTTGCGCATGGGTTAAGGACACAGGACATGCTAGCGCGAAGTAGGATTATTGCAGCAGTAGCATGGGTGATTCTAGGGTCGGTTCTTCTGGGACGTGGTCCTTCAGCCCTTGCGGCACCTTTTTACGAGGGAAAGCAACTGGTAGTGGTGGTGGCTTACCGACCAGGGGGAGTAGGGCATTTACGTACGCAGATTGAAGCTCAGCATCTGAGCAAGCTCCTGCCGGGTCATCCCACCGTGGTTTACAAATTCGTGCCGGGCGCCGACGGTGCGGCGGCGGCAAATTACATGTCCAATGTGGCCAAGCGGGACGGACTGACCATTGCAAATATCGGCACCGGGATGTTTTACAGCGTAGTGTTCAAGGCCCCAGAAGCTCGATTCAGTCTGGATGATTTCATTTTCTTTGGCACTGGCTACGGGGGAGGTCCCTATGCAGTGGAGATTCGGCCGGAGCTAGGGCTGGATACCATTGAAAAGCTGAAAGCCTATAAAGGAGTGCGCTTTGGTCAAAGAACCATCGGGCATCCACAGTATATCCTGGACCGCTTGATTGCCTACGTCCTAGAGCTCAAGGATCCGAAGTTTCTCGTTGGTTACAGTAGTCAGGATATCATTACTGCGCTCAGCCGAGGAGAAGCAGATGCGCATACAACGAACGTGTACAGTTTTTTGTGGCGGGATGGGCTTGAGAAATTAAAAAAGGGCTATACGGTTCCAATCGTAGTGAGAAATACAAAGGGACGAGGAGTGGAGTGGGTTCCAGAATTTCCCCGCAGACCTCACCTGGACGACTTCGCCGATACGGAATTGAAACGAGCCGTTATTCGGTTTCACAACTCCATCAAACCGGGGAGCACGAATTTCCTGGCACCCAAGGGGATACCCGAAGGGGCCCTCAGGGCTCTCCAGGGAGGCTTCCGCAGAGTGTGGAAGGATCCAGAGTTTGCAATGGAGTACCGGCATTTGACTGGCCAACCTTCTGACCCGGTAACTGGAGAGGAGATCCACCAGGCCATAAAGCAGCTCCCCAAGGATCCCAGGATCGCGCGGATCTACAAGCAAATCACCGGAGGCGGGCCCCTTCCTCCCGTGCGCTAACCCTCCGCTGGATTCCTGGTTCGGTGAGAACTGGGTCCTAGGACGGTTACTCAATTCTTAGGTGAACAACACGGCTAATCCTTTGCTTAGGCTCCTTAGGGCGACGGCTATTCCCTGGCCGACTTCGTACCACTTTCCGTAATGAACCGGCCTTCCGCCCGGAGCTGTTGGTCCTGCTGTCGGTTATTCCACTGGTAGCCTTCTGGTTTGGAGAGAACGGTGTGGAATATGCGTTGCTTATCGGTAGCTGGCTCCTTGCGGTCACGGTGGAATTGTCAAACACCGCTATCGAAGCCGTGGTCAATCGAATCGGTACGGAACGTACGGAGCTGGCGGGACGGGCAAATGATTGTGGCTCCGCCGCCGTGTTCATCGCGATTATTCTGTCTATTGCCATGTGGTCACTGGTGTTGGCCTTGTAACCCACCGCGCCTGCGCTAGCATGCACCTCTAAAAGCTTTATGGCTCATCGGGAAGCGAGCCTCCGGCCGCGGGCAGTAGGCCAGTGGATGTCTGAAGCCGTACGTTCGATGCCCACGGCCTTCCGTCTCACTCCCCTTCGTCGCTTTACCTCTTGGGGATGCAAGGGCTTGCACCGAAGAAAGGGAAACGTCCGATATTAGAGGTTCAAGCCATATTGGCATGCCAGATCAAATGACGGAGCCCCGAGGCACAGGCCCATCGCTCTCACTGAAGGGCAGGCCCCCGAGCCGTACCTCACATGGATGAATGAGCGTTCCCGCCGAAGGGCCACTGAAGCGAAGGAACGACAGTTCCTATAAAAGCACCCTGAATCCGTTACCAGAATTAGGGTTCTCAGCGCACCTCACCACACTTTTCGCACTACAGGCAAGTTCTTCTTGCAAGTGTTCCTGAACCTGACTAGACTGGGGTCCGCTTTGTGGGCCGTTTGATTTAAGTCCTACGAAATATTTAATGAAACTAGGGAGGTGTGCCCCATGGCCAGATTGACTGTGGAAGACCTGCAGCAGATGAAACGCGACGGCAAGAAAATTGCCGCCGCAGTCGTTCACGATTTCCAAATGGCTCAAATATGTGAGAGGGCGGGAGCGGACCTGCTGTCCGTAGGTGATAGCCTAGGGAGGCGTTTCTTGGGACAGGCGAACGCGGACGACTGCACCCTCGACGACATGATTCCCTTCGCCAAGGCAGTCGTGCGTGCCGCCCAGCGCGCGGTGGTGAACGTGGATCTGCCCACGGCCACCTGCAAGGGGGGACCCACAGAGGTGGCCAAGGCGGCGCGGCGCATCAAGGACGAAGTGGGTGCCGACATGACCAAGGTGGATATCCGCCAGCAGGAGGAGGAACTGTTCGACGATGTCCGCGCCGTCCTCGAGACGGGCCTTGCCGTTTACCCTCAACTCGGGTTCCCTGCCGGGCCGGCGAGCACTGGGCTCCACGGCACTCCTGCGGACCGCGAACATATTTTAAAATGGGCCCATGCGTTGGAAGATGCTGGCGCCTCTATGATTGATTTGACCAGCGTATCCACGGAGATCTACGCCGAGGTCTGCAAGGAGCTCAAGATCCCGGTCATTGGTGGTCAAACCGGTCCTGAGGCCGACGGAAAGATTTACGTCAGCTATTCTTTGGTGGGTTACGAGGCGCGAGCCCTAGATCAAGCGGATCGTCCCAGCGCGGCGCAGTTTATTTTCGATACCACCCAAAAAGCCGTGGACGCGGTTCACTCGGGGAAATGGTAGGTAGGGGAGGCAAAAAAGGCAAAAGGGAAAAAGAAAAATAAGTAAGCTAGAAAAGTTATACCGTCTTACTTTATAATTTTGCATTGTTCAGAGTTCTGGCGCTTTCGCCACGGCGTCGAGATGCAAGAAGTCTATCAGGTTCTGGGACGTCATCTTTCGTTTATCTTCGTCTGAGGCCGACCGCATCTGCCGCCCCAGGATCTCGTGTGAATGCGGCCATGTGGTCACTACGTGGGGAAAGTCGCTCCCCCAGATGATACGGTCCACCCCAACCTCATGGCGGAGCTTCATGCCCACAGTATCGTCGAAGAAACCCCAGTAGGCGTGCTCCTTGATGTACTCACTGGGAGGTCGGTCCAGGACTAGGGCGCCGAAGAGTCGTTCACCCCAGTGATGATTCCGTTCCCATTCCAAATCCATATGCTGGTAGTAGTAAGGCAGCCAACCCACGTTATTCTCCGCCCAGTAAAACCTGAGCTTGGGAAAACGATGAAAGACACCGCCCATGACCATTTGAAGGGCTTCGACTCCACCCGTATGGGGCTTCGCGTTCCGGTACATGCGCAGATAGAAATCATCGTCGGGAATTTCCCCCTCAGGTTTTTTGAGGTAGGGGAGGAACGTGCCTCCACGAACCCCGCCCAGGTACGTGTGAATAGAAAGAGGCATGTCCAGGTCCATGGCTGCGGCCCAAAAACGGTCATCATCCCGAGTAGGATAGGTTTGTCCACCGGGGTAACGACCCATCACCACTGTGGCTAGTCCTGCCGCTTTACAGTACTCCATTTCCTGGATGTCTCCCTCCAGTCCACGGAGGGGAAGCACACCGACACCCAGGAGTCGGTACGGGGATTGGGTGCAGTACTGTTCCGCCAGGTACTCGTTGTAAGCATGGATCACGGCTTTGAATGCAAGGTCGTCTCGGATGCCGCGGCAGGCCTTCATGGCCGTATTACTGGGAAACAGGAGCTCGGCGTCCACCCCGTCGGTATCCTGCTCCCTCAGACGTTGGACGGGTGAGCCGGAACCCACCGCCTTGTCCATGTCCTCAGCAACCATGGGATTGAACTTCTCGGGCAGCTTTCCGGCGTAGTGTCCCGTGCCCCCGAAAATAACCGGTGATCCTTCGCCGACAAAGCCATCGCCTCCACCCGGCATCCGGATCCTCCGTGGAGCCTGTTCCCGGTATTTCTCAGGGACCCCCGGCGTCCACCAATCATAGGGTATTTCCAGGTGGCTATCTCCGGAAATCACACCGTAGGTTTGAGTCATGATCGTTCTCCCCCTTCAAAAACGTGTGTCGCGCCAGGACGCTAAGCTCTCAAAGAGTTATAGGCCGCAGATTAACGCAGATTCTCGTGGATAGGGATTCGGACATCTCACCGCAGAGACGCAGAGTACGCTGAGGAAATCCCTTTTTACCGACGACGATTGGGCAAAATCTACAGCTTTGATTTGAAGAATGTTTTTGTTTGTCGTCGTCTCCCGACAAATAAAAAGGATAATTCTCTGCGCCCTCTGTGGTTCAACTCCGCTCACCATCCCGAGGTTCTCGATAGGCGCCTGTGCGGTAATATTCTTAAAGGGATTTCTTTCTGCGTCCACCTAGGTAAATCTGCGGCTAATAGCTCTTGACGCTTTGCGCCCCGCGCTTAGCGCTTTGCCGTTCTCGCTTTGCGTCTTAACGCGAGTCATCGCCTTACTCTTTCTTTTTCAAACGCTCCAGCTGGGATTTGAACTCATCGCAGGGGTCCATTCTCACGCGGCGCGGGGTGAACCAAACGTAGTCAAAGGGTAGCGTGTCGCGGCCGAGACTTAAAGCATATGCCTTGGGGGTGGTTTTTCCCTCTTCGACTTCCATAAAAGCAAGACTGACCACGGTCTGTTCCCTTGCCTTTGTCCGTAGGTGAGTTGGTACTCCGTAATCGATTCTAGCGTGCCCGGCCCCAGCCACCAGCACCAATCCGTCGGCGCCACCAGCCGTTATCATGCGATCTGCCATGCGTGAGTCTCGGGCTCGCTGTATCATGATCATGGTTTGCAGGTGGTCTTCAGGGGCATAGCCGCAATGGGCCTTGCGTAGGTCGTCTGCCATTATTTTCCATTGATCTGGAGGTACGGGCCGGTCGAGATCAAGCTGACGGACCAACTCTCGATCGAGACCCGCGACGCCGTCCCGGCGCAAGGTCTTTGCAGTGGACCGGCGGAGGTTCATTGCGACAACGGGCAACCCGGCCTCGAGAGCAACTTGAGCGATGGGTTGATAATACTTCCAGTCCGGCCAACCTCGTCGCTTCCATCCCACTGCGTCGCCAAGGCCCGTTGCGTCAGTTGGAGCCCGGGCCAAATATTTGGCAATGGCCAATTCGTCGTCGAGGTCGAGCATTTCAAATCCAACCGCAGGCCGGCGCCCAATGTTAACGAGCCCGCGGAGCAACTCCGCCTGTAACCTGTGGTGGTCGGGATTGTCGTGGTTTTCGCCAAGGAGTATGAAGCGGGCGTGAGCCATGCGGCTCACAATCTCGGTGCGATCAATGGAGCTGGCAGCGGAAACATCCCAGATTTTCCCCGTGAGCGGGTAACCGAGGCCATGCGTGGTTTCCCAATCTGAAGCCGCGCACCTCGGTCCAACGAACAGTACAGCACAGAGAAGCAGTTGAGCTGGAGAAAATAAGAACCTACCTGTGATCATCCACCGTATTGGCGCGGGGTACGATCCGATCGGATCTATTCGAAACTGGTTCCCTGACCGAATTGCAGGACCTTGATTTCCATGGTGGAAGGCAACGCGTCCTTGCTGACCATTAGCGTGTCCGTGTCCAGGTACTCGGCCCTCAGTCCCTGGGTAAACTCCTCGATGACGTAGGGGTCGCGGTAATGCATCGGAATAACGATCTTGGGCTTGATTTGTTGCAATACCTTGAGTGCGAGGTCTGGTGCCATGGTGCGCCAACCGCCAATGGGCGTTAGGGCCACGTCCACTTTCCCAAGCATCTTAACTTGCTCCGGGGTCAGTTTCTGGCTGAGGTCGCCCAGGTGGGCAATGCATAGTTCCCCCAGGTCAAAAACGAAGGCAGCTCCTTTAATGGCGTCAACGCTTTCAGCGTAGTGATAGATGGGTACATTGTAGATAAAGACGTCCTTGAAACTCGTGTTGACCTTGTTCCATCCCCATCCGTTGGAGGACAGGCCACGAAGGACCAGGGGGTCGCCGCCAATAATTTCGACAAAATTGTGGTTGTAGTGTTCTCTTCCGATGGTAATGACGTCACCCTCGATGATTGGAGTGGGATACCGTCCGGGGCCCAAAGGGTCGGTGACAATGGCCGTACCTTTTTTGGTGGTGATTAGAAAAAAATTGTGGCCAAAATATTGAATAGTTGCGTCCGGCTGGGCCGCGTATGCCACGGAACCACGTGAGCGGGCCACCCTCAAATCCCGACATTTGCCCCATGCAGGGGCAGTTCCCACCAGCAGGACCGCAGTCCAAACGGTTGGGAGAATAAAAGCGGCTAGAAATCTTTTGCACCCTGAGCCCATCTACAGGTATGCTAATCCATGGGGTAGGGAAAAACAATGACCCATAAAAAATCTTGAGTTTCGAAGTCTTAATGTCCTCTCCTTTCATTCTCTTGCGAGGTCGGGCCAACCGGACTACACTTCCGCTTGCCTGAAAATCGACCACGATTGGATTTGGCTATCTCGCAAGGAGGAACATATACCATGGGCAAAGAACAACTCTACGACCAGCCTCGTTTCACTCATGCCGAGCGGGAGCGGCGGTGGACCGCTGTACGTCAGGTCATGGAGAGGGAAAACATTGACTGTCTCATTGCGCCGAACAACACCGGCCATTCCACACACTTCCAGGCGGAGGCTCGTTATCTTTCCCATGTGGGGGGCGGGGGCGATGCCGATATCGCCTGTGTCTTTCCCCTTCACGGAGAGGTGGCGGCAGTGGCCACCAGTTGCGAGCGGTGGCGCCACGTACAGGATTGGGTGACGGATCTTCGCGAAGCGCGCCGCGCCTACGGTGCAGGGGTGGTGGGTAAACTGCGTGAAGTGCCACTGCCCCGTAGACGCGTGGGCGTCATCGGGCTTCACAACTACGTGCGGGCTCCTGAGGGCATCGTCCTGCACGGTTTCATGCGTGCGTTGAGCGATGCTTTCCCGGACGTGGAGTGGGTGGACTTCACCGAGCAGCTCCAATCCCTGCGCATTATCAAGAGCGCGGAGGAAATTGTCTTTCTTTCCAAGAGTACAGAACTCGTTGAACGGGCCATCCGCCGCGTGCAGCAGGTGGCGCGGCCCGGGACCAAGGATTACGAAGCCTGGGGTGCATCCATCAGCGAGATCGTCATGGGTGGGAGTGAACTCCCCTTCCACAATCATTGGGGAAGCGGACTCCATCCACACACCCTTACCCGGGCCAGCCACGGCACCCTGGAGCGAGGCTACGTGATGGTTAACGAGATCGAGGCCGCCTATGGCGGTTATCATGCCCAAGGGGTGCAGCCCTTCGCCGTGGAGGACTGCGACCCCGTTTATAAAGATCTCTATGCGATGCACTCGGAATACTGGCAGCGTTGCTTCGAGGCCCTTCGAGTGGGCATGACAGTCCGCGAGATGGATGCTATTTGCGTGTCCAAGGCCGCTAAACTCCTTCCCACCTGGTCCAGATACGGGAGTAGCCAGGGGCAGCTCATGATGCACGGTCGCGGGCTGGGTTCCGATGGCCCTCTCGTCACAGGTCACGCGGATGAGGCGACATTAAATCAGATTCTCGCGTCAGGTTGGGTATTCATCTTCAAGCCGAGCCTGAGCTTCGATGCCGACGGTCGACGCTATAACGGTGCGTGGGGTGACACAGTGGTGCTGTCCGAGGACGGTCCAAGGCGGCTCGGCAGCCGTCCGCCGGGTCTGGTTTTCACGGGTCACGCGGCTTAAGACCACCCGGCGCTGGGCTCGGGGGCCCGCCTTTCGGAGGAGCCCAACGGTTAGCTAACAACACTCAGCTATCAGCAAGTTGGGATTACATACCGAGCGATTCCCCACTCAGCACTCGTTACTCATTGCTCATTCTGGGCGTGGCGCCCTGCGCCCCAAGCCGGTAAAGCGACGAAGGGGAGTGAGACAGGAGGGCGCGGGCGTCGAACGTTCAGGTTCAGATATTCACTGGCCTGTTGCCCGCGGCTTGAAGACTCGATCCCCGAGGAGAAGGTAAGCTTTGGAAGGTTGCTCTACCGATATTGGCGGGAGAGTGGACTGCTGCGCTCAGGGGCCCGCCCTTCAGCGGGAGCCGATAGGCCGTTACGTTTTCCATTCCCGCGTTGACCCCTATGGGCGGATCTGATATTTTGCTGTCAGCTTCCAATAATAGGAAAGGATGAAGCCATGGATAAGAAACTCCGTCTTGAATCAACCACCCCCTTCCAGGGGTTGCCAGAGTTGGTGGCTTACGACGAAGGTCTTTTTACCGCAGAGGGGTTGGATGTTCAGTGGGTAAAACGTGGTCAAGAGGCCCCCAAGAAAACCGACACTAGCGTTACAAGCTGGATCGGCCTTAACCCTTTCCTGAGCCACGGAAGCAGCCTCGAATCCGATGATACAGTCAAGGCGAGCATGTATAACGCGTGCGAGTGGGGCAATTACAAGCGGGTGCAGGAGAGCGGAGAAGGGGCCCGACAGCTAGGCAGGCGTTCAATCATCGCTTACGGGGCACTCATCGTGCCTCCCTGGTCGTCGGTCTATACCCCTCAACAATTGGCTAACAAGTTAGTTGCCTTGCCGTACTTTGCCGGGACCCACTATCTGGGCCTCCTGATGATGGAGGGGTTCTTGCCGCGTAACATGATCAAGACCTGTTTGGGTCCCAACGGCTCGGTCAATATCTACCGCTCGCTCATGAATCGCGAAGTTGACGCAACCGTTGTCTACGAACCCTATATCACGGTGGCTGAAAAGGCAGGCTGCAGGATTCTTTGTCTTGCCCCTTACCACGGTACGGAGGTGGCTACCGACGACCTGGACGAGGACAACTATGCTCGTTTCACCCGGGCGATCAGAGAAGCGGTGCACCGTATTCAGGCCAACAAACGAAAGTACATCCAGTACTTTATCAAATACCACAAGTCCGACCCCGCGGTGGCGGCCCTTACCATTGACGATTTTAACTTGAGCAGGCTCCAGGTGGTTGAGCCAGGCCCAATCCCCCCCGAGGAGTTGGAGAGGACCCGTCAGTGGATGATCAGTTGGGACTTGCTGAACAAAGATACAGCCGCGGATCGACTGGTGAGACAGACCCAAGCGCACCAAGGGGCCTAGCGCGCGAAAGAGTCTTTAAGGGTTGATGGCTTTATTGGCCGTTGTTTGCGGCCGTGGTAATACGCCACAAGCCCTAGATCCTTCCCGATAGCATGATCGACAGAACAACTTCAACCAAGTTTTTCGCGCCATGACGCGTCCGAATTAAAATCCCAAATCCTATTGAAGCCTGCAATGGTCGCCCGCCAACCGTCATCGTTCTTACCGGGGACGGGGTTTACACATAGATTCGTAGAGAGATATAGTGAGGCGTTCGGCGGTGAGAATGAAATGATAGAATCTTTACCCACATTGGAGGAGCCATGAGCCGACTACCAGGTGTTAACCGAGAGTCGCTTTCCCCGGAGGGTCAGGCGGTTTGGGACCGCATCGCGGAGGTCCGTCCCGGAGTGCGTGGGCCTTATGGGGTTTTGATGCACGTGCCAAGCCTCGCTGAACGCGTGGCGAATTTGGAAGATTACTTCCGTTTCAACGCGGCACTACCCGCGGCGGACCGTGAACTGGTGATCCTGGCTACCGCCCGTGAGATGGAGGCGCACTTCGCATGGGCAAGGCACGAGGCCAGGGGACTCCAGGTTGGCACGCGTAAGGAGGCCATCGAAGTCGTCCGTACCAAAAGTGAGTTAGCGCCATTAATGCCTCGGGAACGTTTGTTCGTGGAGATCGTGCGGAGCCTGCTGCGTGCCCGGTCTTTGTCCGATGAGCTATACAACCAAGGAATGACGGAACTGGGCCGTCAGCAGTTCTTGGAGACCATCACCCTCACGGGCCACTATAGCCTCATCGGTTTAGTCATAAACGGGTTTGACGTTAGACTTCCGGACGCCACACAGACTTTCTGAGCGGGGAAACCTGAGCTTTCTTTAAATGGGGGGAGCGTCTTGGTGCCAGTCCTGGGTGGAGCGATTCGTGACTGCAGCCAGAGTTCTAAGGAAATGCCCTGGCGACTGTTCGGGCTACTCGTGGTGACGACCATTTTGAGTGCGTTGCTGATCGAACCATGGACCGAATCTCAAAAAGGGCCACTCGCGTTATGCGCCCGACCCTGGATTTGTCTGTTGCCCACCGGTAGGGATTAAAGCTATATATTCCAAACCAGTTTGGCCCCCGAGCGTTCACTATGGATAAACGTGCGAGGGTAGACGGATCATTTACCAAAGCAGGATGAGCGAAAGGAGACCTTACATGGCGAAGGCGCAATCAGTCATCGGTGCGAGTGTAGGACGGGTGGAAGGGGTCGAGAAGGTGAGCGGTCAGGCTAAGTACGCCGCCGACGTTCCGTATCCAGGGGCCCTGTGGGGAAAGATCCTTCGGAGTCCCTATGCACATGCCCGCATTGTGAGCGTTGATACCGGCAAGGCCCAGGAGGTACCGGGCGTAAAAGCCGTAGTTACAGGAAAAGATTACCCTGGCCACTATCAGGGTAAGGCCATTAAGGACATCCCGGCCCTCTGTTGGGACAAGGTGCGATTCATCGGGGACCGGGTGGCGGCCGTTGCCGCCGAGACCCGCGAGGCGGCGGAGGAAGCGGTGAACCTCATCGACGTGGAATACGAGGAACTTCCGGCGGTATACGATCCATTGGTGGCCATGCAGGCCGGCGCCCCATTAGTCCATGATGACCCATCCTCCTATGAAGGGGTAAGGCAGGAAGCCGTGGTCAAGGATGTGCCAAACGTAGCGAACCGTAACTCATGGGGTAGGGGTGAGGTAGAAAAAGGATTTAGCGAATCGGATTTGGTGATCGAACACACCTTTCGTGTCCCCATTCATCATCAAGGCTACATCGAGCCCCAGGCGTTCCTGGTGGCCATTGAAGAAGACGGGCAGATCCTTTCGTGGTCTTCGACCAAGGGGCCTTTCGGTACCCGGGCCCAGTTTGCCAAAACCATTGGAGTAAGCCCCGAGCGCGTTCAAGTCCATGCGGTCAACGTGGGAGGCGACTTTGGTGGCAAGAGCGGAGCCGGAGATCTTCCCATCGCCTATTTCCTCGCTAAAGAGGCGAAGCAACCGGTTCGGATCGTGCTGAGCCATACCGAGGAGCTGACTGCTTCCAATCCGGACCACTATTCGGTGATTACCGTGCGTACGGGAGTCAAACGAGACGGAAGGATGATGGCCCGGTATCTCAAAGCAGTGCATGGTACCGGCGCCTACGCGGGACAGAAACCCGGCAGCGGCAGTATCGGCGGCGCGGGGTCGGCGGGACCCTATCGAATTGAAAATACCTCCATGGAAGCATTCCAGGTCTACACGAACACGGTGCCCTGCGGTTTTTGGCGGGCACCGGGGGCGATCCATGCCATGTTTGCCGTGGAATCTCACATGGACCTGTTGGCCAAAGAGCTTGGTATGGACCCGGTTGAGTTTCGAATGAAAAATTTGGTGGGTGAGGGAGATGAAAACGCCTTGGGCCGCCCCTGGCGTGGAGTCAAGGCCCGTGAGACGTTACAGGCGGCCCTGGATGCGGCGGGATGGAATAAGCGTAAGCCTGGACCTAATTTTGGCCGTGGCGTCGCAATGTACGAGCGGGGTACGGGGGCCGGCAAAGGCTGGATCCTACTCACCGCAGAACTGGACGGAACCCTCACTGTTTTCACCGTTAGCGGAGATCAGGGAACCGGTTTGCGAAATATCTTATGCCAAACCGTCGCATCGGAAATGCAGGTGCCTGTGAATCGTGTGGCCTGTCGAATCGGCAACACAGCAGATGTGCCTTACAGTGTGGATATCGGCTTCGGTGGAAGCCGTTCAACCAATATCGGCGGCCATGCGGTGATTGAGGCATGTGGACAGCTGAGAGAGAAATTGCTCGCCCAAGCAGCTCAGATGCTTCAATGTTCCAAGGAGGAAGTCATTTATAAAGGGGGTCAGTATTCGAGCAAGGGGAACCGCCGCAGGGTGCTCGGGCTTGGTGAAGTCGTCACAGCAGCAAATGGCCCTGTCACCATCAATGTAGAGCTGGAGGTTCCGAGGAGGGGAAATTCCACCTCATTTGTTGCGCAGGTGGCGGAGGTGGAGGTGGATCCGGAAACGGGAAAAGTGCGGCTCCATCGATTTGTCACCGCGCATGACGTGGGGACCATTATTAACCCCCTTGGCCATCAGGGCCAGATTGATGGGGGTGCGGTGATGGCTATCGGCACTGCCTTGATGGAGGAATTGGTGGACGATAACGGTAAGATCACTACCCAGAATCTTGGGGAGTACAAGATCCCGAATATCGCCGATGTTCCAAGGCTCAAGACAGTATTGATCCAATCGGACGGGGGACCTGGTCCTTACGATGCGAAAGGCATTGGCGAGCATACCAACGTTAGCCCGCCGGCGGCCATTGCCAATGCGGTGGACGATGCCATCGGTGTGCGTCTCTTCGAGTTGCCCATTACGGCTGAAAAGATCTTCAAGTCAATGGACTAGTCATACCAAACCTGGGGGTGAGAAGGTGGTGAACCCAGAAACGCTTTTGTCCGGTGCGAGTAAGAGGATCAAGCAGGTCAGTAGGACGGACCTTCCAGGTGGAGGTCTTGTTACTGTGGAAAATGGGCATGGATATGTGGGGCATATTGACCCGCCGCACGGGACTTCTATCCTTGACCTGAGGGATCTCAAGCACCCAAAGGTGGTGGCTCAGCTTGAGGTTCCCCCGGGAATCCACTCTCATAAAGTCCGGGTCAGCGGGGATGTTATGCTGGTCAACTATGAGAGGTTTCAAACCACCCAGGAGCCCCAGGGTGGCCTCAAAATTTTTGACATCTCCGACAAATCCCATCCCCGCGAGATTGCCTTTTTCAAAGCCGCTGGCAAGGGTGTCCACCGCTTTACCTTCGATGGCCGATACGCCTACCTCTCTCCCGTCATGGAGGGTTATGTGGGTAACATCGTTCTGATCTTAGACCTCAAGGACCCAACCAAACCTGAAGAGGTGGGTCGCTGGTGGATGCCGGGACAGTGGACCGCAGGGGGCGAAACCCCCACCTGGGAAGGCACGGATTGCCGCTGCCACCATCCCATTCGGAATGGTGATCGGCTGTACGTGAGTTACTGGCACGGAGGAACCGTCATCCTGGATATTTCGGACATGAGCCGGCCCAAACTGGTGAGTCACTTCGATACGCACCCAACCTTTCCCTCTCCGACCCACACAGCCTTGCCCGTTCCCTGGAAACTCATGGATCGAGACATTGTCGTTGTGGCCGATGAAGAGGCCCAGAAGAAACGACCCGATCCACCAGCGTTCCTTTGGTTTTATGATATTACCGATGAAGAGCAACCAATCCCCATCTCGACCCATTTTCTTCCCCGCGTCGATGCCCCTGGTAAGGTAGGCGCTCACCAACCGGCGGAACAGGTCTATGACAACATCCTGTTTGTTACTTATTTCTCAGGTGGACTTCGTATGCTGGACATTTCTAATCCATACTCACCGGATGAGATCGGCTACTACGTTCCTAGGCCAGGTAAGGGCCAGGATGCGCCCATGAGCAACGATGTCTTTCGCCGTGATGACGCCATGCTTTTTCTCATAGACCGCTTCGATGGTCTGGAGATTCTAGAACCCGAGCTTTAGACCAGGACTTCGAAGAGATCGTGAGGCGCCGATGAAGCTAGCTTCTTGGAATGTCAATTCACTCAAGGTCCGGTTGCCACAGGTCCAGGACTGGCTGGCTTCTCATGAGCCCGATGCCCTCTGTTTGCAAGAGACCAAACTGGAGGACGTGAAATTCCCAACCCAAGAGATCGTGGCCGCGGGTTATCAGCCTGTTTATTCGGGTCAAAAGACCTATAACGGTGTCGCGATTCTGTGCCGATTGTCGCCGGACGAAGTCCAGGCAGGAATCCCGGGCTACGATGATCCGCAAAAACGCGTTATGGCCGCTACGCTAAACGGTGTGCGCACCATCTGTGTCTATGTCCCGAACGGAGAGAGTGTTGAGTCCGACAAGTATCAATACAAATTGGAATGGCTCAAACGCCTCACCTCATGGATCAAAGACGAGCTAAAGGTCCATCCGCGCCTTGCCGTGCTCGGTGATTTCAACATTGCGCCCGAAGAGCGTGACGTGCATGACCCGAAGGTGTGGGAAGGGAAGGTGCTGTTCAGCGTCCCGGAGCGCAGTGCGTTTACGGCCCTTATCCAGCTCGGGCTGATGGATAGCTTTCGTCTCTTTGAACAGGGTAACCGGAGCTTCACCTGGTGGGACTACCGTATGAACGCTTTCAAACGAAACCTGGGGATGCGCATTGATCATATCCTTCTTTCTGCGGAACTCGCGAAGAGCTGCAAGAGCTGTATCATCGATCGTGACATGCGAGCCCGGGAGCGGCCCTCTGACCATACCCCAGTGCTGGCTAATGTCGCAATATAAGTTCACACCTGGTGCATCCCTCTTTGATTTTTTGAATAAGGAAGGATAACGAACGCAAATCTTTGTGGAGTGAACGAGAAGGACACAAAAACTATGCGTATTGCAGCGGTGGACCTGGTGAGCAATACTTGTTTTCCTGCCCTTGCCGCGGAGGAGTTAGGATTTTACAGGGCTGAAGGCTTGGATGCCCAGGTGGAGCTGTTTCCCCAGCTCATGGCAACCAAGGCGCTCAGAGATGGCAATGCCGATGCCATGATTGCAGGCACCATGTTCGATCTCCTGACAGTGTTTCCCCGTTGGCAAGGGGTCAAGCTGGTGGTTGCCCTCTCCCAGGGAACTCCCCATCTGCTCGTTGTCCGCAGCGATCTCCCTGCGAAGCGTGGAGACATCAGCGCGCTGAAGGGGCTCCGCATCGCGGCGGCTCATGGACCGGATCTCTTGTTCAAACGATTGCTAATCGAGGCCGGCATTAACGCCCATCGAGACGGAGTAGAGGTTGTGCATCCTCCCGGTACAGATGGGACCAAAGTTTCTTTCGGGGTATTTGCGGCTCAGGCCCTTGAATCAGGCCTGGTGGACGGTTTCTGGGCCAACGCCATGGGGAGCGAGACCGCGGTAAGACGAGGGATCGGAAAGATTCTTCTCGATGTGCGACGCGGCGACGACCCTGCCGAGGTGCGTCACTTTACCTTCGCCGGGCTCGCTACAACCGATTCATTGATCGCGCGCGATCCGGAGTGTGTCGCAGCCGCTGTGCGCGCCATTGTGAAAACCCAAATAGCACTTCGCGCAGAGCCAATTCTTTCGGCGAAGGTAGGACAGCGCCGTTTCCCGCCAGAGGCTGCCGCGCTTGTTCAGACTCTTGTGGAGCGTGACTCTCCCTTTTACGATCCGGTCATTTCTGAAGATGCAGTTCTAAAACTCAATTCCTTTGCACAATCAGTTGGTTTACTGCCCGGCCCAGTACCTTACGAGCAAGTGGTGGCGGTTCGTTTCAGAGATATTTGGACCGATCCCCAAGTGTCAGGCTAGACCAAAACCGACGCCAAATCCTCTCTGATCTCTTATCCGAACGAAGCGGATCCCGGTGGTGGATAATCCAACGAACCCCGGAGCTCGCTAATCTTCTCCGGCGCAAACTCCGGAAGGTAGAGAGCTTTGTGTTCCTTCCGCTCTTTGACTCTGGATTCTGCTTGCCGGGCCAGCTCGCCGTCGAGCCCTTTTCCCCTCTCGATATAGGTGGTCTGCGTGGGAAAAGCAAAAGAAGGAGCGGCCTCCCTTACAATGTCCATGCCCGGAACATGGAGCAAGACATGTGCCTTTCATAACGAGTGGCCATTGCGATCCGGTAGTGGATCTTCGTTTCGTTGAATTATCTAGGCTTGTCCAAAATTCGGTCTCGGAGGGCAATCTTGGACTATATAGATCGGAGCTCATACTTCTCATGATTGACAAGCCCAGTACACCGAGACTAAAGTACGGCCCCGTTGAACGGCGGGAATAAGGATAAAAAAGTTGGACAGAAGAAATCGATCAATGGCGGAAGGAACTCCACAGAGGAACCGTAAAGAGATAAATGAGCTTCCGCGGGTGGTGATCGTTATCACTGGAGGGACCATCGACTCGGTGGGTAAGGACCGCCTCGATCTTGCCTGGTATATCGAAGCGGGCAAGCGACTCAATAGGGGAGAGCTCCTGGGGCGGCTTCCGGAGCTCGCGTCCTTGGCCAAGTTTGAAGAGATTTCCTTTCGACGGCTACCCAGCCATGGACTCGTAGACAGAGATTGGCTGGACCTGGTTCGGACCATCCATACCGTTTTTGATGACCAACGGGCGGACGGTGTGGTTGTCACCCATGGAACCAACACCATTGAAGAGACGGCTTACTTTCTCAACCTAACCCTTAAGACGGATAGGCCGGTTGTGCTAGTGGGTTCCATGCGGCCCTCTTCCGCAGTGAGCGCCGACGGTTATTTGAACGTCGTCAATGCGATCCGGGTTGCCGCAGATTCGTCCTCCGGGGGGCGGGGTGTGCTCTTGGTCATGAACGACACCATCCTCAGCGCAAGAGATGCGACTAAGACAGCCACTTACCGGGTGCATGCATTTCAGGGGCGTGACCTTGGACCCCTGGAGTTTGCCGACGCCGACGGCAAAATCGTTTATTTTCATCGTACGGTGAAAAAACATACAGTGGAAACGGAATTCGAGGTGCGCCGGCTCAACTCACTTCCCCGGGTGGATGTGGTGGTCTCTTACGTTGGCGCCGATGGAGCCATGATCGACGCTGCTGTGGATGCCGGGGCCATGGGGATTGTGAGTGCTGGGACTGGAGCGGGGCGTCCCACCCCCGCGGAAGAGGAAGCGCTGGATCGAGCAGTCAAAAAAGGGGTGACCGTTTGTATCGCAAGCCGGGTGGGATCCGGCCGGGTGGCGCGCAGCCCGGGGCTCATCAGGCGAGAAATGGTGGCGGCGGACAACCTTCAGCCTTGGAAAGCCCGTGTTCTCTTGTCTCTGGCCCTCACGAGGACCCGTGATCCTGATGAAATCCAAACTATGTTTGATGGTTACTAAACCGTATCTTTAAATCGGGAGGAACCTGAAAATGGACGGTAAAGCAGTCGTCGACTCGGTGATTAGGGAGATTGTTCAGCCCGGTGTAGAGCGCCTCATGGAGTGTCGTTATTTCTCGGAACTCCGGGAAGGGAAGCTCTCCATCCGGCGACTTCAGGGATGGGCAATTCAACACTATCTCCACAACCGGGCCATCCTGAAGGGCTTCGTCCTCGGGATGGTGAAGAATGCTCATGACCCAGAGCTCTACGAACGGTCCGTGAATCAGTTCTATGAGGAACACACCCATCCCGATCTAGCAAAGAGCTTTGGCCTCGCCATCGGGTTAAAAGAGGAAGACTTTGCCGGTGCCACGCAAATCTTTGAGTGTCATATCCATACCTGCCGAACCGTAAGTAACGTACTTCTGGGAATCCCCGTGGTTAATCGAGCCTCCGCATTAACCAGTGAAAGCATGGT
Source organism: uncultured Binatia bacterium (SeqCode) (assembly GCA_965218425.1). Taxonomy (GTDB): domain Bacteria; phylum Desulfobacterota; class Binatia; order UBA9968; family CAXXLF01; genus CBDCDW01. The sequence continues at coordinate 4,089,694 of OZ244621.1, read as the reverse complement.
TTGTCGTTATTCAGGGGAGTTCAATCACTACCTTCGTAAACACTACGGGCTGGGAGATCCAGCGCTAGAGTTTTTTACGGTTCACATGGTGGCCGACCGGGAGCATACGAAGCGGTCCGCCAATTTGATGGCCCAATTTATCAAGACTCCAAGGGATGAACGACTGGTGCGGGAAAGTGCCCAACACATGGTGCGCATCAAGTTGGGTAAGTTCGAAGGGTTATATCAGGCCTACTCTTAGTCCCGATTTGAAATTTGAAAACCAAATTTCGAAACAAATCCCAATGATCAAAAAACAGAAATTTCCAAACAAAATCGTTTGGGATTGATGCGTTTCGGTTTGTTTAAGATTTCGAGCTTTGGATTTCGGATTTTAGTCCTGTGACGTCTTGGGGCGACCAACTCTTCTCGGGTGGTTCTTAAATATCCGCTAACGCTCCGTTTAGGACATTTCTGGCGTATCAATGTCAAAATAGTACCCCATTGTAAGGTTATCGGGGGCTGATGATCCCATGAAATCCAACGGATTTTGGATGGCACATGTTTTGCCAATATAGCTATAAAGTGCAGTTCGTGACGACGCGGCGAAACGCTTTTGTGGCCGTGGGACAATGAAATCGGTCAAAGGGAAATTCACGGTCTGATCGAGATCGGGGGGGGACGTCAGTCCCATGTCCCCCCACTACAGGTTTCCCCCTCTATCTTTTCTATTCCTTCAATGGACCCTGGTTAAATTCCCTACGGATCACCAAAAGGTGGCGCGGGTAATACCCTACGCGTCGATGGTTTGTCCTCCATCAATCACGAGGGCGTGACCCGTGACGAAGGAAGACTCTTCTGATACGAGGAAGAGGACTCCATAAGCGATCTCCTCCGGCCGGGCCATCCGCCTCAGGGCGCGATTGCTGTTGCCCATCCTTGTGCGTTGTTCCTCTGTAACTCGATCCAGCGAGGGCTGGGGCGGGTAGCCCCGGAATCGCGGAGTCTCGGTGGACCCGGGACACACGCAATTGACCCTGATTCCGCTGGGACCATAGTCCAGGGCCATCTGACGGGTCAGGTTCACGACAGCGGCCTTCGTGGCACAGTAAGCTGGGTACTGGTCGGTGGCGAGAATTCCAAAGGTGGAGGCCGTGTTCACAATACTGCCCTGTCCCTGGTTGAGAAAGTGGGGTAGGGCGGCCCTTACACCGCGAAATATGGCATTCAGATTTAGATTTATGACGAAGTTCCACTCATCATCAGTGAATTCGTGAATTTTTTTGCGTACCCCTCCACCAGCGTTGTTGAAGAGAATATGGAGGCCATGAAATCGTTCCAAGGCCGTTTCGATGCTCCGATCCCAGTCGGCCTGACGGGTGACATCGGATTGCAGGAAAATCGCCTGTCCGCCGTCCTGTTCAATGAGCTTGTCTACCCTCGGAGATAAGGTCTCCTGGATGTCACAGCATACTACCTTGGCCCCTTCGCGGGCCAAGAGGCGTGCGGTGGCGCGCCCGATGCCACTGTTTGCTCCCGTCACAAGAGCTACCTTCCCCAGTAGCCGTCCAAGACCCTTCCCGAGTCCCGGGTGTTCTTCCTGAATGGCGTCCGCCATAGTATTTTCCTCCTTTTGGTTGATGGATGGTTGAGGTAAATCAGGTTGTCTCCTCCTTACTCCATCGAAAACAAATTTCCAACCTATTTCCGAGGGAGGGGTATGTAGATATTTGTCCGACCATGGGATAATGAAAAATAGATCTCCAGCAGTAGTGCTTGGTTACTGCTTCCTTGTGTGTGCCCGTGAGCATTCCCGGAGGGGAATTAAGTGGATGCCAACAAACATCTCCTTTTGGTTGTCCACGCGCCCTCGGTCAATTCACGTGAATTATCCGACGCCGTCCTTCGGGGTGCGACCTCTCCGGACATCGTAGGGATAGAGGTGCGACGGAAAAACCCCTTCGAAACGGTGCCAGAAGACGTTCTCTGGGCCAATGGGGTTATCCTAGGCACCCCGGAAAACTTTGGCTATATGAGTGGAGCCCTGAAGGATCTTTTTGATCGAATCTATTATTCCTGTCTCGATAAGACCGATGGGTTGCCCTATGCTTTGTTTATCCGCGCGGGCAATGATGGCACCGGGGCACTAACGAGTATTGACCGCATTGTAAGCGGTCTCAAGTGGAAGCTGGTTCAAGAACCGGTGGTATGCGCCGGAGACTTTCGTGCGAAGTACAACCTCCAATGTGAGGAGTTAGGCATGGCCATGGCAGCGGGTCTGGAGGCAGGGATATTCTAGTTGAAATGGAATTTTCATGATCCTGCTTCTTGGTTTGATCACCACTTTTGCTTTTGCCATTCCTTCCTTTCATTTACATGCTGCACGGCTCCGTATTGCCCGGAATCACGACCGGGCGCAGGGGACTTTCACACGAACGTTCTCAGTATTTCAATCACCTTCACCAGCGGTACGGTGAAGATCGACCGACGCAGCTTTCTGATGGAAAACCGGTGGGAATAATATGGTTTTCCACGGGATAGGGTCGCGCTTAAGGTCCCGTTGATGCTGCGGCAGGTGGGAAAAAGGCGAGGGTGCGAATTTCGATGCTCTCGCGGGACGGAGCGTCGGGCAGGCTATTGGGGTCCTCGAAGGCCGCATGGGCGGAGAACCGCGACCTGCCGTCCCTTTCCGAATCGTAGCACTTGAAGACCAGGGCCTCATTTCTTTGCATTTCCGGAAAATAGAACCACCGGTGGGAAGGGTTGAAGGTAATATGGTAGGTCTCACCAACCCGATCCGGGTATCTCCTTTCAGTGGGAATCAGGTCCGAGGGCGCGATGCTCATTGCGTCGGCAATGGCCAGGGGCGCCGTTTTCACGGGTTTCCGGATCGGCCGCCACACCTGAATCACTGCAAACCGGTGTTGCAGCAGTTTCTCCGCTTCGTCGGGGGGAAGAAGGTCGCGCACACGCTGCGGACCGGACCACTCGGTGTAGTCATTGTGAACCCTCCTGACAGGCTCGCGTACTTTTTTCTCCTCCCGTGTCTCGTTGTCCTCGGCCCTTAGGGTATGGTCGAAGACCAGAACTCGAGACGCTCCGGTCAGGTCTTTCACCAGTTGCTCCATTTCCGGGTAGTACACCGATCGCAACTCGTCTTCGTCGTAGAAATCCTTCACCTTGGTCTGATGGTTGACGAAAACGAATCCCTCGCGTTCCAGGGAGAAGTCCTCGATTATGGGACGGCCGTCCTGGATGGTGACCGTGTGCGCCTGGTATTTTCCCGATCGTTGTTCGGGTGTGGCCCCGGGTTTGGCCGTGTAGGTTACCGGCTTCTCTCCCGTGTCAATGATGTAGTTAAGGGCAGTTTTAATGGTGTCCGTCGATTTGTTTCGCGTTTCAACTCGTGCCATGGCGAGCCTCCTTCACCATCAGCTCAAATCATTCGCTGACGTAAACCCTGACTCAATGCCTATCTTGGTGACGATGGATCAGACCTCCCTCAAGTACGAGACGATTACTTCTCCGTGATTTCTTTTTCATCCTGACGGTCCTTTGAGTTGGGGTTGGCGAGGTCAAATCCTTGGCGCCCTTTGTACTGCTTGCGGGTTTCATAGTGGACGTAGGTGCTCTCGCCCTGGGCACCGGCGCGGTTCCCCATGAGGACCATGGGCTTATCCCCGGAGTTTTCCAGTTGGTAGAAGGCCCCGCCTGGGATCAGGGCCACCATGCCGGGTTTCATGACGACTTTTTCCCCGGCTGGGAAATGCATCGTGCATTCACCATCCACGAGGTAGAAGGTCTCGTCATAATTGTGGGCGTGCATGTCCATTTTTTTCTTGGGCGTTGCATAGACGTGGACCCAGGTGGAAAATTTAGGACGGTCGAAAAGGACCTTCCGTTGTCCTCCCCGCGCGATCTCATTGACGTCGACGACTTTGACCGGCATTGTGCCCCACGGCCCCAGCCTGAATTATCGAGCGCTCGCCGCCGGTATGTCCGCGGCTGCCGCCCGGGCTGCTTTGGCCTTTTTCGGTAGCATCTCCACAGGTGTCTGGCGCGGACCAAAGCTCTCGAAGTATTTAAATGTTTCCGTGTCGTATCGACCCTGGTTGAAATTGCCCGCCTTCTCGCTGCGGATAATCACCGCCACCGTTCTCTCTCCGACGGTTACTTCGGCGTGAACTTCGTAGGGTTTCACCAGGTCAATCATCCCAGGGCCAACGAGAGTATCAGTGGTCTTTTTGATTTCAGCGTAGTCGGGTTTGGAGCGATCGTCGGTTCGCTCATAGCGCTCCACCCTTTCGCGGCCGGACAGCACTCCGTAAAGGGTGTAGATATGACCATGATCGTGCACGCGCGTGCGCCCGCCTTGTCTGGCCTCACCCTTGGTCAGGCCGTTTATAACGAATTTATAGTCTGGGTCTTCGTAGAAGATCAGGTTTTCGGCCCGTCCGTCCCGGGGAACACAGTCAGGCCAATGTTTGGAGGCCTCGATGACCTCAGGATCGGCAAGCAGTTCCGCGAGGATTGGGGACAGGGCCGCCCATCTCTTTTCGGGATCTGGCTCGCTGGCAAATAATTTACGGGTCTTGCCGACAAACCCGTCAAGTGCGTTTTGGTTCTTGTCTTCCATGGCTAAGAAATCCTCCTTTGTTGCTGAATCACGGGTTCGGATTTGGTCGAGCTCGGTGCTTCGGTGACGGAATAAAATCGGGCACAATTATCCCAAAGAATCTTACGATTGTCCTCGTCTGATAATTTGAGTTGGAAAAAATTGTCCACCGCCTCCGGATACTTGGAATCGCCATGAGGATAGTCCGTGGAAAACACGATCCGATCGCTACCGAACTCGTTGATCACGTGTCGTACCGGGGCTTCATCCGGCTCCACTGAAACGTAGCACTGGCGCTTAAAGTACTCGCTGGGAAGCATTTTGAGGTCCCGCATGAACACGTCGCCTTCCCGCTCGTAACCCTCGTCGAGTCTCCAGAGCAGCCAGGGTACCCATGAACAATTAGCCTCGAGAAATGCCACATGGAGTTTCGGGTGCCGCTCCAGGACACCTCCGCCAATGAAGCTGCCTAGCCCTAGCATTTGCTCCACGGGCTGGGCATAAATGCGCCGAAGCCCAAAATTGGGCTCGAAATGATCTCCCGTCTGGCGCGAACGCGAGCCTGTGGCCTCATGAAATCCTATGGGGATGTTGAGCTCTTCCAGAAGGTCCCAGAGGGGTTCGTAGTAGGGATCGTGCCATGTCTTACCGTTGACGATGTTAGAGCGCACAAAGACAGCGCGAAATTCCAACTCCTTGACCGCTCGCAGGGTTTCTTCAACCGCATCACGGATATCATAAACAGAGATCATGCCCGCGCCCAGCAGCCGGGTGGTGTCCAATTTACAGAAATCGAACATCCAATCGTTGTATGCCCTGGCAATGGCGGCGGCGAACCGTGGATCCCTATTGGGATGGGTGAGCACGCTCAATCCGCGGCTGGGGAAGAGCACTGCCACGTCCAGGCCCTCCAGGTCCATTGCCTCGAGCTGGGCATCAGGGCCCCAACCGCGCTCAGAGTGGTCTCGGTAGAGCTTTTGGTTCCGTTCGTAGTTATGTCCGCGATGGGGGACCCCAGATGTGGTTCTCCCGGCGGGCTCTCCATCAGGGAAGAACAGACCCAGGTCGCGTACGTTCTCGGATGTTCTGCCACGCGGCGCAATGGAGCGGAACTCCGGGTCAATATAGCGCTCCCATAGGTCGGGGGGCTCCATGATGTGCATGTCGCTGTCAAAGATCATATAACCGTTTTTTGCCATGGGACCTCCTTAGTTTTGTGGACTCCGCTTCAGTGGGGACCGCAAAATCCGGCGATGAAGCAATGAATTGATGGAATCGGATTTTCCAACCCTGTTAATCAGGGTTTTGTGAGAGAATATTGAATCGATGGTGACTTGTCAAGGATTAGTGGCCTGGATTTGAACCTGAAAAATCACCTTAGCTATGCCCAGAGAACCACCTAATGAGTAATGGCATTTTTAAGCTAAGTTGGTTCGGCTCTACCGAGGGTCTCGCGTGAGGCAAAGGCAAGGAGCGCAGCGGCCAGGAGGAGGAGGGGGAAGTAAATAAAGAAGGTCGTACCAGGATTATAGGCATCGGCGATGATTCCTCCAAGCAGTGGACCGCTGATTCCGCCAATGTCACCGATTGTCCTTCGCAGCCCCTGGAGTTGGCCCCTGCTTTTTTCGGGGATGACATCGTAGGTGGAGGTGGCCACTGAGCCAAGGGAAAGGCCGTTGGACATTCCAATCAATGCGGAAAGGGCCGAAAGTTGCAGCATGCTATCGGAAAAGGGATAGGCGGCAAAAGCTATGGCGGGCAGGGCAGTGCTGGGAACCGTTGCAGCCTTTCTTCCAATCTTGTCCGTGATGAATCCCGCAGGGATGATCATCACGATGACGCAAACCCCGGTGATCCCAAAAAGGGTTCCAATCTGTGTCGTGGAGAAGCCCAGTTGAGTCCCCACGAAAAGAGGAAGCATGCTGTGAAGGGTGGTTCGGTAGAGCATCATCGTGAAGGTTGCAAATACCAGTACCAGATACGTGGTCCGATAAGCGGGTTGGATCTCCCAAAACTTGCCGAGGCGAAAGGTCAATGGTCCCAACTCTTTATGTTTGTTTTTCCTTTCATGGATGGTCAGGGAGGTGAGGAGTACTGCTATGGCGATGATAAGGTAAACAATAAACACCACACGGAAGCCCATTCCATCGGCCAAGATTCCCCCCACCACCGGGCCCAAGGCGACTCCTGCCGAGGAGGAACCCATGAAACCGCTCATCATCCTGCCTCTCTGGTCGGTTCGAACCAGGTCCACGCCCCCTACTTCTCTGCCCAGCATCCACACACTGTCCGCCGTACCCATGAGAAACAGCGCCAAAAGGAGCAAACTGAAGAGGGAAGTGAGGGCGGCCATGAGAGCACTTGTAGCCACCAAGAGGGTGCTCAATATTAATGCATACTTGCTTCCCCGTCGGTCGACGATGATACCTCCCGGAATCTGAGCCACAGCTCTTCCTAGCGCCTGTGCGGTGATCAGTTGGGCTGCGAGACCCGCGGAAACTTTAAAAGAAGCCGCTATCACGGGGATGGCGGGTAAAACCATGCCGGGTCCGAAGGCCATTAAAAACGTTGCAGAGTAAAGTTTGGCCAGACCCATGGTCTCTTTGCTGAATCGAATATTCACGCTAGTTTCGTTAATGCAATGAAAGGGTTTAGCTTGGAGGGGTAAGATTGCTTGTGTAATCGTAGTGGTTGATGCATTTCATGGCCACAGCTCGCTGCTGGGAACTACGTACAGGTATACGGTTCGGAAAAGTTGCCTGTCAACCCAATCAACTGGAAATTGACAAGGCTGCATGCGGAGGACTAAACTACGGTTCGCTTTATGCTTGACCATCCAAGGCTCGTGAAAAAGTGGAGGGAGCCTTTCAAGGTCAAGCCGCAAGATTTGGCGCACAGAACAGACCCTCAATGTCACCACAAGTCTTACACGATCCTCAATCCCAAGACAAAACTCCTCGCTTTGGAGTCTACCTTCCCAGCGTCGGGTGGGACACGTTGCCCGAACCATCCGAACTGATTGATTATGCCACCGCGGCGGAAAAATTGGGGTTCGACTCTGTGTGGGTGGAAGATCGACTCCTCCATCCTCGTCTGGGCGTATTGGAGGCGCTGACGACACTCAACTTTGTGGCCGCCCGCACGGAACGAATTCGACTGGGTACCTGTGTCCTGCTGGTCAATCTCCGAAATCCCCTTTCACTGGCCAAGAGCCTTTCCACTCTCGACTACCTTTCCGGAGGTAGAGTTGTTCTCGGTACTTCCCTGGGGGGCAGCCCAACGGAGTACCAGGTGTCGGGGACATCAATGAAAACCCGGGTTACCCGGTTTGAGGAGACCCTCACGGCCCTGCGAGCGTTCTGGGGTCAAGGGTCCTTTGAGGGTGTGTCGCGCTTGATTCAACCGACGGACGTGCCCATGGAGCCCAGACCGGTTCAGCAACGAATTCCCTTTTGGATTGGCGGCAAGGCGGATCCGGTGCTCCGTCGGGTGGCTGTTCTCGGCGATGGATGGTTGGCTTCCAGTACCAGCACTGCGGAGGATGTCTCCCGTGGCTGGGCGAAGATCAAAGAGCATTGCATCACGACTGGGAGGGACCCCAATAGCCTCATGGCGGCCAAGTTCACATACATTCACATTGATGAAAACACCGATAAGGCCTTGGCAGTGCTTTCTGACAGGCTGCCAAGGTATTATCCTTCCTCCTATGATGCTCCCCGCTATACGCTCCATGGTCCACCGGCTCTCTGTGTGGCACAGGCTAAGAAGCTTGTGGATGCCGGTGTGCGAAATCTCATTTTTTCTACAGTGACCCACGATCATCGTCAGCTAGAGCGTCTGGCTCATGAAGTTCTACCGGAACTGAAGACCATAAAGTAGCCTATCCCTTTTTTGAGTTTAATTATGAGGTCCTGCTACCTCTGGACAATGACGTCACGAGGCCGAGCAGGCTCAGGACCACGGCTGCAAGGAAGGTTGTGTTGAGGGCGGCGACGAATCCCATAGGATGGTTCGTAGAAAGGCTGATCCCTGGGAGCCCCGTATGGGCCTCAAAGGCGGTGGCCATCAAGAAACCGCCAAGGGCAACCCCCAGAACGTTTCCCATACTAAAGAAGACGTGATTGATCGCGGTGGCGAAACCGCGGTGCTCCCTGGGCATCATGGAGATCATTGCCTTGGAGTTGGCCGGATTAAAAAATCCATTGGTGATGGCTCCCAGGGCGATCATCGAAGCGGGTAGCATCCAGTGGGAGTTCGGTTGGAAAAAATAACCGAGCAGGAGAGATGAGGTTAAAAATATGATGCCGAAGCTGGCAGGTAACCGCGGCCCAAATCGGTCCGCCATGGTGCCGCTGAAGGGGGCCAGGACTACGGTCATGATGGGAGGAACCATGAAAAGGAGACCGATGAACGACGGCGACAGCAGGAGCACGTTTTGAAGGTAGAAGGGAAGAAGAAAGAAAGGGATCGAGTAGCAGGTGGAAATGATTAGGAGGCTGACGGCGCTACAACTGAACAGGCGGATCTTGAACAGTGAGAGATTGAGAAAGGGGCTTTCGGCCTTTGACTCGTAGGCAATGAGACCGGCAACACAACCGAGGAAGGCCACGGCCACGGCTATCTTAATCTCGCCCCCCATGATTTCGAGCGACCTGCGGTCAAAAAACAAAATAAGGGTGGTGGTGGCTGCGAAAACCAATGCAGCTCCAATATAGTCGATGGAGACACGGTTGACGGATGGGGGGCGGTGTTTCAGGTTCGCCAAGGTCAGCAGGGAGCCTATCAGTCCAATGGGAAAGAGAAAGAAAAAGGTCCAACGCCAGCTCAAGTAATCGATGGTGAGCCCACCGATGCTGGGACCCAATAGAAATCCCGTATGATGCGCCGTGGTCATATAACCCTGGGCTCGCCCACCAAGATGTTCCGGTACTGCATCAGCCGCCAATGCACGGCTGGAGGATTGGATCATGGAAGCTCCAATTCCCTGAAGAAATCGGAACCCGATGAGTTGGTAGACGTTTTGTGATACGCCGCACAGGAGGGAGCTTAGCGAAAACACGATAAATCCCAATGCAATAATCTTTTCCCTTCCCCAGAGATCCGCGAGGCGGCCAAAGATGATGGAGAGTCCGATATTCGAAAGTTGGTAGGCCAGTAGCGCCCAGGAGATCCCAAGGAGGTCGGTGCCCAGACTGGCAGCTACGGTGGGCATGGATATATTGAAGATCCTGGCAGCCGTTGCGGAAAAAAAGGTCCCCAACATGGCAGTGGCAAGGAGTAGGTAATTGACGCGGGTCTCCACTTGGATGTTGTCTCTCCCCAAAAGAATTAATATTTAATCGTATTCTTAGGGTAACGCTGAAGGTGTCGCCGGATAAAGTGTGCAGCGCTTGGATCAAGGGGGATGATAGCACGAAGAAAGTGAACCCTGTCAATGAGCCATGGTTCGTAATGGTGGTGGGGTCTTTTCTCTTGGTGTCCGAAACGAAGTTTGATTATCTCAATAACCCACGACTCGTCCACTCCGAGTGGAATTTTACAGTGCCTTCTAACCCGGGACATCCCGGGCAGTGCTCGAGAAGGGATCTTCGACGACCATACGGATCGCAAAGTATCTTGCGGGATCCTGGTTGCGAATTTTCCGGGCCTGCACTAGGGTACAATAAGCCGATTGGCAAACGAGCGTTGACGCAAAATAGATGGCCGGACCTTCTTGACCCATTCCCAACTCTATTCGATTCGCCGATACGGTTAGTTTTGCGGGAGGCGAGAAACGAGCAGGTAAGCGGATCCCTGGTTGGTCCGAGGTCGGAATCGCCTGTGGGGCGTGGCATTGGAGTCCATCTGCCGAGGTGACAGAGAGCACGGATAATAAAGTTGAGCTTTTTCGATCGGGGTTTGTGGCGATCGTCGGCCGGCCCAACGTGGGAAAATCCACGTTGATGAACCAGCTATTGGGCGAAAAGGTTGCCATCGTAACCCCCAAGGCGCAAACCACCCGTAATCGAATCAGGGGCATCAGGTCGGCTCCGGGCTCGCAGGTTATTTTTCTCGATACTCCGGGGATTCACCGGGCACGTTCCCTAATGAATCAGCGGATGGTGGAGGTGGCCAAGAGCACTCTAAGGGAAGTGGACCTCACCCTTTGGCTGGTGGATGCCAGGGAAGGGATTTTCGGGGAAAATGAGGATATTGCGCGGCTGCTGATGGAATCGGGGGGGGTCGCTTTGGTTTTGCTGAACAAAATAGATCTCGTTTCCAAATCAAAGCTTCTACCATTGATGGATCGAATTTCGTCGCTCTTGCCGGGCCGGGAAATTGTTCCCATCAGCGCCCGCGCTGGTGAGAACCTTCCCCTTCTGGTGGACCTGATAATAAAGTCTCTGCCCCAGGGGCCGCGGTACTATCAGGAGGATGAAATTACGGATCAAACGGAGCGGTTTATCGCTGCCGAGACGATTCGGGAGAAGATCTTTTTGTTGACGCAGGAAGAGATTCCCTACGGGGTTGCGGTGGTGATTGAGGAGTTCAGCGAAAAGCCCGAGAACAATCTTATTGTCATCAAGGCTGGCATCCACTCGGAGCAGGAATCCCATAAGCCGATTCTCATAGGCAAAAAAGGGGCCATGCTCAAGGAAATCGGCACACGGGCGAGGAAAGAACTGGAAGGCCTGTTGGGTGGTAAAGTTTATCTTGAACTTTTTGTGAAAGTCGACCGGGGATGGACCCAGGATCCGAACGCTTTGAAGGAATTCGGACTATAGCAGAAGTCTCCCCGGACTCCCCAGGTCGGGTTGATGCAATTTATCTTTCCATAGGACTCCACTTCCCTGAGCCCCGTTCGTCCAATTGACAAGCCGGAATGACATCGGATAACGTCGTGCCAAATAGATGTGCGAACCTAAACCCACTGATTCACATCTGTGACCGTGGAGCGCTGCCGTTGCGGATTTTATGAACCATCATCCCCGTGCTCGCAAAAAGAGCCTAAGTTGGTACGGGGCAAGGAGGAGACCATGCGAATTATAGATGCGGATGGACATGTCACTGAGTCTAATATCCCCTGGCGGGATCTGCTGCCCGCATCATACAGCTCCCGCGCACCCACGGTGGTTAAGGATAACCGAGGTGTTTCCATGGTCATGGTGGAGGGGAAGTTATGCCCCAAGCCCGTTGGCAAAGGATGCGGATTTGTGGGTGCTCCGCGGGGTCGTTCGCCGCGAGCCACTACCGGGATGTCTGATCCCGTCCGGCGCCTTCAGGACATGGACCTTGAGGGGATTGAGGTAGCGGTTCTCTTTGGTTCGAGTCCATTCCTCAGCCTTCCGTTTTTTGAGGACAAGGATCTTGCGTGTGCCATTTCACAGGTTTACAACAATTGGCTCGCAGGATACTGCAAAGCAGACTCCAGCAGGCTCAAGGGCGTGGCGCTTGTGCCTATCCAGGATCCTCCTGCGGCGGTGGAGGAGTTGCGCCGCTGTGTGAATGAGCTGGGCTTTGTAGCGGTTGCCGCGCCAACCCACTCCTCTTCAGGAAAAAATCTCGATGATCCGGATCTCTACCCCTTCTTCGCCGAGGCCGAGCGGCTCAATGCGCCTGTGGCCATTCATGTGGGAGCCGGTGACGGGGTATCGGCAGGGATCGATAGGTTCGACCATCCTTTTTATACCCACGCCATGACTCATCCTTTTGAACAAATGATCGGTGTGCTGTGTGTGGTAGTCGGTGGTTTGTTGGACAGATTCCCCCGCTTGAAAGTGGCCTGCATGGAAGCGGGGGCGGGCTGGATTCCGTATTGGATGGAGAGGTTGGATGAGCACTACGAAAATATGCAACCCACCGTATCCTGGCTTACCAAACCTCCGAGCGAATACATGCGCAGCGGACAACTCTATTACGCCTTCGAGCCGGATGAGAAAACCCTTGGCTTCGTCATAGATTTCGTGGGATCGGAGCGCCTCGTCTTCTGTTCCGACTACAATCACAGTGACGGCAAGTTCCCCGACGCGGTGAAGTCCGTCACACAAAGAGAGGAAATTCTCCCGGAGACCATGGCCAAGATAATGGGTGAGAATGCCTGCAGGCTCTATGGCTTTTGATCAGCGGTATTTCGTCTGACGCGGTACTGGGGGTAAGGACATATGGCCATTCAGAAGTGGGACGGGGACGTAAGGATTGCGGTGCTCGTGACAGTCATGTTCGAGACATGGTCTGAGGACAAGTCCCCCGGTTATTCGCCTATGGCTACACCTCTCAAGGAGGGTACGGTGGACCGACATGGGATCTCCTGGTCGGAGTATGGAGGAAAAACAGGTATATGGAGGCTCATGCGGATCTTGAATAACTTTGGAATCCGGGCGACGGTTTGCGTGAGCGGCAAAACGGTAGAGCTCTATCCGGACGCGGTCAAGGAGATCCTTCGTGGCGGACACGAGGTGGCCGGCCATTCCTATACCCAAGATGCGCTGCTCTGTTATCTATCGCCGGCAGAGGAAAGAGAAGTTATCCAGAGGTGCTGCGGGATCATTGAGAGGACTACGGGGGCGAAACCCGTGGGTTGGTTGAGCCCTCGGTGCACTCCCACGCAACACACCGCAGAGTTCTTGGCGGAAGAGAATTTCCTCTGGCATGGGGACTACAATGATACGGACCTTCCTTACTACATGAAGACGCCTAAAGGTCCAATGGTTGTCATACCTCACTCCGATTTCACGGATAACAGGGTTCTTCGGGGAAACCCCGGGGATTTCTTTCAGATCTACAAGAACACTTTCGATTACCTATACAAACACGAGCCCACGGGGATGATCAATCTCACGGTTCATGCACACTTTGGTGGCCGGCCTCTCATCTGTGCTGTGGTGGCGGATGCGCTGAAGTACATGAAGGGATTTTCCGGGGTCTGGTTCGCCCGCCATGACGAAATGGCTCGATGGGTGATTGACCGCACTGAGAGAGGGTGACGTGTTGGTCGCAATGGTAAGGTTTTGACAAGGTCGGGACTCGGGCATATTATTTCACTCGCGCGGCGAATTCGGTCACGAGAGCCAGAGGAGATTACGATTATGGAAGAGCCAAGAACTTTAGAAGTCTTTTCCGATTACGTTTGACCCTGGTGCTACCTCAGTACCGGGCGTATTGAGAAACTAAAGAAAAATTTCGGGCTGAAGGTCAAGTTCACCCATTTCCCCCTTCATCCCGACACACCCGAGGAAGGTCGATCGCTGGATGATTTATTCGGCGCGGATAAATCCCGCGTCGAATCAAGGCGCAGCAGGATGAAGTCTCTTATGGACCAAGAGGGTCTACCCTATGGCGAGCGCAAAATGACCTACAACAGCCGTCTGGCCCAGGAGCTGGGGAAGTGGGCCGAAGGGAAACCCAACGGAGATCGCATTCATGAGGCCCTGTTTCAGGCTTATTTCGTGGACAACATTAACATCGGAAAGCCAGAGGTCCTGCTCAAACTGGTGGGGCGAGTTGGCTTGCCCGTGGATGAGGCTCGAGAGATCCTTGCAAGCCGGGTATTCAAAGACGACGTGGACGCCGACTGGAAGCGTTGTTGGGAGGTTGGGGTTACAGGTGTCCCGACGTTTGTGATGGATGGATCGGTGGCGGTGGGCGCCCAGCCATACGAAGTGTTGGAAAGGCTGGTTAAGGAATCCAAGGGAAGCTGACGATCCGAGGGAGCTGGATTGAATTGGGCCGTGGAACTTGCCACTGTCAAGATCGAAAAGCCTGACGATATCAACTTTGTCTTAGGACAGAGCCACTTTATCAAAACGGTGGAGGATATCCACGAGGCGCTGGTTCAGGCCGTACCGGGGATCAAGTTCGGCCTCGCCTTTTGCGAAGCGTCGGGCGCAACCCTTGTGCGTTGGAGCGGCACTGACGAGGCAATGATCGGACTTGCCAAGCAAAATGCCCAGGCCCTCGCGGCTGGTCACTGTTTCATCCTATTTTTGGGCCCAGGGTTTTTCCCGGTAAATATTCTCAACTCCCTCAAGATGGTACCGGAAGTGTGTCACATATATTGCGCCACGGCGAATTCCGTGGAGGTGGTGATTGCAGAGACGGAACGGGGCCGAGGCATTCTCGGCGTAATTGACGGGGCAAAAACGGTAGGGGTGGAAAAGGAGGAGGATATCGCCTGGCGAAAAGACTTGTTACGGAAAATCGGCTACAAGCTTTGACGGTGTTCCGGGATGGCCCGGCGAGGATTACTTGAATTCAAGTGTCGCGCCGGGCTCCTGATTCGAGTACGAAGCTACCCTTAGGCCTGCGCCGGCGCTGTTTGCGTCGCAATGACTGGACGATCTCCCGCTTCGGGGCTCTTAAGTGACTCCGACAGCTTGGTATCGATCGTTTCATGGTTGGGATCCCGTATCACGCCCATTGGGTCCTGACCCTGCTGTACCTTTTTGATGTTTTCAATGACCAGATCTCGGTAAATTATAACTCCTCTGTCCGAGGTGCTCAGACGTTCCCTTGTGCGATCTGCAACCGGCCCTTGGGTTTCCCATGCCATGTGGTCCTGCCCGATGACCTTTTTCATTCCTGTAGAAAAGCTGGCGGAGGGATAAAGAGCCTTTGCGGGTTCTTTGTAAGGCTCTACGTAGTCCACTTCGGGATTTTCGTCTTCCTTCACGAGGCTGCCATCAGGGGTGGGCTCAAATACGATATGGAAGTGCACCGTGTGGGTATCGTCAACGGGTACCCGGTACTGTGCCGTCTTCGCCTGACGGAGAATGTTTGGAAAAACCAGCGGGTGGCAATCCACCTGGCCGTTCTTGTAGGTCCGAATCTTCAAGACGCCGTAGGAAGTGGTTTCAAATTCGTAGTGGTCCACGTCATCCACAAATCCCCTGGTGGTGTTTACAGGTGTCCTCCCACGACCGATGAGGGTTTGGTGCAGGATTTCCAGATGGGATGGGTCTACGGAGTTCTCCATGGCCTGGAGCCAGTTGCAATCTAGCTGTGGGTGGACACGGATCATTCGCTTGCCGTCTTTGCGTACCAATATGTCGTACTTTGGGATCGCCGGGGCGGGTTGGGGCCCCATGTAGGTCCAATAAAGACCGACAAATTTTTGCACCGGATAAGCCGTGTGCTTTATGGTCAAGCGGAATTTGCTGTCCGCGGGTTCCGGCGGGGTCTCGATGCAATTGCCTTGTGTATCGTATAGCCAGCCATGATAGGCGCAAGCGATTCCCCGTTCTTCGACCCTGCCGTAGAGGAGGGAAGCTCCCCGGTGGGGACAGCGGTCCCCAACCAGACCAACATTTCCCTTCTTGTCACGGAAGAGCACGAGGTTTTCACAGAGAACTCTTATAAACCTCGTGGGGTTCTCTTCGGTCAACTCACTGGCGATGGCAATGGGGTGCCAATAGCGGCGTAGCAACTCACCGCCCGGAGTGCCGGGGCCCGTTTGGGTCAATAATTGGTTTTCTTCTTGGGTGACCATGGTTAGATCCTTTCGCCTCACTGCCTCCGGGGCATGCTTATCCTCTCATTTTCTTGATCCTGACTCAAGATATAGAACTATTTGTGGTTAATCGTTCCGTGAAACCAGTAGCCCTAGCATATTTCATGCGCCCCCTGGATTGTCAAGAGTTGATTGGGCCCAGAATACCAGAGACGCGAAGAGACTTAGCCACTCACGGATTTAAATTCCGGTGCCTTGCTATTTGCTGGCGGGCAAGGGGCCGGCGCCGGTACCCCTTTTGGCACGAAATAGGGAGCGCTGGCAGGCCGGAGGGCATTGTTGAAGTGGAGAATCTTCTTTTTCAGTTCGGTATCGGCGAAACTTTCCAGCGTAAGGAGGCCCTGTGGAAAGGCCGGGACCACCTCGGCTCCCTGTCCCGCAGCATTCTTGATTACCACAGGGAAACCGAAGTCTTCCTTGAGCCAGTGGGGTGTGCCTCTTGGATATGGGGGGAATATATAAGTTACGGGTGAACTCTTGTCAACCTGACCAAGTAATAGAAGGTTCCGGTAGCCACCACCAGCATTGTGGTGGAGGGGATCATCACGTCGCGATCAATAGTTTGAAGAGGGGATCGAGAGAGTCGAGATCCTCCAGGTGGTCAATCTGTCTAAGAACCTCAGCCGCGGCTTCACTGTTAATGACGCGACAGGCGCAATCGGTGAACTTCTCTTCCAATTCCTGTGAGCTGAGGGAACTTCGTTGAGTCGCCAGACCGGGTTCTACGGATTGCGATAAAACAGTTCCGTCCTTCTGACGCAGGATGACTTTACAGGGTCGACTGACATCGTCGTTCTCCTGAAGATCGGGGTCCAATTCCATCTCGATCTTCTCTCCCAAGCTACGAACAGCGGGATCCCGACCAGCTTCGTCAGAAAACGTGTCCAGCCCCAATCTTCCGTCCATCAGGGCTCTAGCCACGATGTAGGGCATGCTGAATTTGGTTTGAAGGGCCGTCTCGGGTAACCGATTCAGGATTGTATTAAAAACATACGGGGTGACTCTGACCTTGATGGATTCCACAGACTCTGGAGAAACTTTATATTGCTCGCGGAGCCTGAGTATGGCTTGGACGGTGGGATGGGTTAATCCGCCGCAGGGGTAGGGCTTGAATCGGATACCCCTGGTAACCAGATCGAAGGATTTTCCCAGTTCTTCGAAGGGATGGAGATCAGACGGAATATCCCTGGTGAACGCTGCTAGGAATCCCTCATTCTCGCTCAACACCGTTGGATTCGCGTCAAAGCCAGATCCAGCCAACTTGGCGGCCAGCACGCCGTTTTTCGCTGCCAATCCAGCGTGGAGGGGTTTTGTCATGGTGGCAAAGTTAGCTCGTAGGCCGGAGGCCATGGAAGAAGCGATTCCCAGGGTTTGTTGAATTGCATCGGGGGTGAGCCGTAGTATTCGGGCGCACGCCACTGCGGCACCAAGGGACCCCAGGGTCGCCGTGGCATGCCATCCTCCCGGGTTATGGCCCGGCATGGAATGACAAAGCTTTGCTATCACTTCAAATCCAACTATGTAGGACACCAGAATATCTTGACCGCTTTCTCCCGCCTCTTCACCCAAGGCCAAAATGGCAGGTATCAAGCCGGCGCTGGGTTGTCCCATGATAAAACTGTGATCGAAATCCAAGGCATGTCCCGCGGTGCCATTGGAGAAGGCGGCCATGACAGGGGATGACTTGAAACCCTGGCCAATAACAGTGGAATCTTGGTTTGAGCTTTCTTCTTTGGTCAATCTGGCGCAAATCCTGGCGCTCTCCTCCTTACTCCCCGCCAGCATAACTCCGACGCAATCCAGTATCGCTCTCTTGGCTTCTCTCAGAGCAGCAGGTGGAATGGATTCAAAACTGGTCAGTGACACAAAATCGGCGACGTTTTGAGTGTAGTTCATGGTTTTGTCTCAAGCTGCGGCGGGAAGCCGGTTCCGGTCATGTTTCCACTCAAGGTGATCCAGGGTCGGTCCCATGGGAACGATACCGGTGGGGTTCACCTGACGTTGACCGTAATAATTGGCCTTGATCTGATAGAGATCCACGGTGTCTTTTATACCCGGCCACTGGTAGAGCTCCCGGAGGTAGTTTGCCAGGTTCGGGTAGTCTTGTATGCGTCGGATGTTGCACTTGAAGTGGCTATAATAAACGAGGTCGAAGCGAAGCAGTGTCGGGAACGCCCGCCAGTCCGCCTCGGTGATACGGTTCCCGACGAGGTAACGGCCCTGTGCAAGCCGTGTCTCCAGGGTATCGAGGCCGTGAAACACTTTGGCAACCCCTTCGTCGTAGGCACCCTGGGTCTTGGCAAAGCCGGTTCGGTAGACCCCATTGTTCAGATGCTCGTAGACGAACTCGTTCACATGGTCGATCTCACCGTGTAATTCCTTCGGGTAAAAATCGACACTCGTGTTCCCCCGCTCATTGAACGCCGAGTTGAACATACGGATGATTTCCGATGATTCATTGTTGACGATGGCGCGGCGCTTACGATCCCAGAGAGTTGGCACCGTCACTTTACCCGTATATTCAAGTTGGGTCGCCGCGTAAACCTGATGTAACCGGAAGACGCCGTCCGCGCCAGGTGTTAGATCGTCAAGGCCTTGCGAATAGGACCATCCCTCAGTTTTGGGCCGGTCCGCAATGGAAATCGATATCACCTCTTCGAGATTTTTCAGCCTGCGCATGATGATGGTACGGTGCGCCCAGGGACAGGAGGGGGAAACGAAGAGGTGGTAGCGGCCACGCTCAGCCTTGAACCCACCGTCACCCGTGGGGCCAGGGCTTCCGTCCACTGTGATCCAATGGCGAAATTTTGAGGCCTCGCGGGTAAAGCGTCCCTTATCGTCACTGGAAATAGTGGCGTCGTTGTCCCATTTGCCCCGAATCAGAAGACCCATGTCATGATTCTCCTCTGTGTTGGGTGGTTCGGCAACCGGTTTCCGACCTTATCCAAAGTGGTCCCTTCGGGTCAACCCCCCGAGGGCTGTCGTGCGAAATGTGTGTTTTCGTGAGTTAAGGATTACAGCCCTGGCAAGTGAGTGAGACCGCTTCTACGGAGCCGACGTCCCTGCTCTTCATTGCTCCCTCGACGAGAACGCTCATTCACCCATAGGAGGTAGGGCTCGGGAGCCTGCCCCTCAGCGGGAGCCGACGGGCCTCGGCCTCGAGGCCCCGTCAGTTTGACGCGGCAAAATACACATCTCGGGGCACACATCGTTACGGGCAACCGCGCAAGCAAACCCGGCTTCTTTCAGATTATCCGATGGCGCCAAAAAAGCGGCTCATTGAGGTTGTAATGAGGGGCCGTCCCGGCTAGTATCCAACGTCGGGAAAGGAGAAGATATGGCACAGAAGCGACTTA
The DNA here is from genome assembly GCA_965218425.1 of uncultured Binatia bacterium (SeqCode). Taxonomy (GTDB): domain Bacteria; phylum Desulfobacterota; class Binatia; order UBA9968; family CAXXLF01; genus CBDCDW01. The sequence continues at coordinate 4,070,259 of OZ244621.1, read as the reverse complement.
AACCCATTCGAATCGGCTATCGGCATAACCTGGAGGTGCTGACGTTCATATTGAGGGACTCAGGCCTGCTTCAGAAGTACGGTTTGGAGCCCACGGTGCGTCATGTGCCGGATTCCACCGAGGGAAACCAGATGCTCTACAAAGGCGAAGTGGACTTTTTCCTCGGTAATCACATTAGCCCATATGTGGAGCGCAAGCACAGCGGCGCGAAGTTTGTTTACCTGGCCCAACCCTCTAACATCTGGCCGTCCAAGCTCATCGTCAAGCCCTGGATCAATAGCCTAAATGACCTCAAGGGCAAAGGAATCACCTTTCGGGGTGAGCGGGGATCCCATGGGGACCTGGCCAACCGTGGCAAACTGGCAAAGGCGGGGATCGATTTCAAGAGAGACGGGATCCAAGAGATCCGTCAAGACGACAAGGACATCAATTATGTTCAGCGGTATCAAAAGTTTCTAAACAACGATGATGCGGCGGCGACCCAGCTGTCCCCGCCATACGACGTGATTGCCAAAAGGGATGGACTCAAGGTCCTAGAGATTCCCGAGTACCCACAGATCCATAACGTTACCATCAACTCAATTATGGAAACCATAAAGTCCAAGCCCGGAGAAACCATGGCCTTCCTCAAGGCTTACTGCGAAGCCATTTGTCTATTTAAAACTCGGAAGGAGCGAACCAAAGAGCTTCTTTGGGAGGCCCTCAGCGCAAAGCTCCATTTTGATGACGAGGCGATCGAGCGGCTCTACGAGGACGTGAACAGTACGATGCAGAAAAAGCCCTATCCCAGTACGGATGCGATTTACAACACTTTCGAATTGGCACTGGGGGATTATCCCGAACTCGAGGACATGAATCCCGTCTCCATGTGGGATCTCCATTTTCTTCGGGAATTGGACGATGAGGGGTTCATCGATGGGCTGTACAAGAATGAGGAACAAGCATAGGCTCTCATTTGAGGTAAAGTTCCGTATCCGCGGGAGTGGTGAGGTTGAAGATGAGGTGGTGGAGACGTGATTTTAGGGCTGGACAAAAGCTTCCGCTTTTGCAATTTTTAATCGCTGGAAGTTGAGGGGCTCCGTGAACTTTGACCGGGAGTTCTAGGGGCAGGGACACAAGATGCCAAGCATTCGTGAACGGTTGGGGGAGGATTTGAGATCGGCCATGAGGGAGAAGGCCGGGCTTAGGCTGTCGACCATTCGAATGATTCGCTCGGAGATCCTATACAAGGACAAAGAACAGGGTAAGGAGACGGGCGAGGAGGGTATCCTCAAAGCGCTCCAGTCCATGGTCAAGAAACGGGAGGATGCGGCCGAGCAATATGCCAAGGCCGGACGCGAAGAGCTCGCAACAAAGGAGCGCGAAGAAATCCGCATCATTCAGGACTACTTGCCCTCACAAATAGACGATGCCGAGTTGCGTCAAGCCGTCGAGGCCGCCGTGGCTGAGACGGGTGCCTCTTCCATGAAGGAAATGGGTAAGGTCATGGGGCTTTTGACCAAACAGCTCTCGGGGCGTGCCGCGGTGTCCCGTATTAGCCAGGTGGTCAAGGAAATGCTGGGAGGATAACCCTTAGCAGATAAGCGGTAAGGCAACTATGAATTTCCTCGACGGGGTTACTATAACTAAACGATTAAATCGGCCGATGCGGTCCGCTTCGGTCAAAATCAAAACTTTTCATTAGGAGGTATCTATGCATACGTACACGACAGACATGATCGAAGGCATGACGGCGCAAACCGTCAATATAAAGGGGGCAAATGGGGATACAATCAATGCCTATTTTGCGCGACCCACAGGGAAAGGCCCCTTTCCCGGCATGGTCCTGATCCATCACATGCCCGGTTGGGATGAATGGTACCGTGAGGCCACGCGAAGATATGCCCATCATGGCTATATGGCAATCAGTCCTAACCTATACTGCCGTGCCGGTCACGGGACCGTAGAGGATGTAACCGCAAAGGTTCGTGCAGCAGGTGGAGTTCCAGACGATCAGGTAATCGGTGATTGCCAAGGGGCAAACGAGTACCTGCGCGGGCTGCCGGAACTAAACGGCAAGGTGGGAGTCTTCGGCACCTGCTCGGGAGGCCGCCAAACCTTCCTAGTGGCCTGTCGTGGGAAGGATTTTAACGCGGCCGTTGAGTGTTGGGGGGGCGGTGTGGTGCAGAAAAAGGAAGAGCTTTCGCCCGCTCAGCCGGTAGCACCCATCGACTACACGAAGGACCTTTCTTGCCCCCTCATTGGTCTGTTTGGCAACGATGACAAGAGGCCGTCGCCGGAACACGTCAACCAGCATGAGGAGGAACTCAAGAAACACGGCAAGAACTATGAGTTCCACAGATACGACGGGGCGGGGCATGGCTTCTTTTACTATGACCGAGGAGCCTATCGGCAAGAGCAGGCCGTGGACGGCTGGAAGAAGATCTGGGTCTTCCTTGACAAGCACCTGAGCGCCTAGATCGGGCGGCGGTTCTTTTGGTCGAGTAAAAAGAGGAGTGTAATTATGTGTACTTCGATTATCAATCAAGCTTTGATCGATGGTTGTGGCAAAGGGGCCGTCGGTTGGTTCAAGGTAAAAGAGGTCAATGTTTCTTACGACCACCCGGTTCACGCATCCTACGAACATGCCGTGAATATCGACTTTGCCAATGAGGCTGAAGGAGTTGGGGCTCGGGTGGGGGTGGAGCTGAGCATGGAGTCGGCCCGTAGCCTGATCAATACAATTCAGGCGGTATTAGACCGCGCCAAAGAAGAAGGTCACCTGGAAGACGAACCCCTCACCGCAGTCCGCTGACTGAAGTGTCGTGCGAAGGGGAGCTAGCAGTGTGAGTTCCCCTTCGCTATTTCGGCCCGTGCAACATACATTAACCCCTTATCTTTGATCCGCTGGGCAATGGTGACAGCGGCTTCTTCACGGATCATGAAAGGTTGCCCGTTGGTGCAGTTTTATCTTTACCCCCGAACCACAAAACGCCCGGCTCGTAACCCCTGAAATGAAGATTCCGGACTCCCTGCTAGGACCGTGGCCCAAACCATAGGCCTAAATTCGTGGCACGGGGTCAACTGGCAAACTACAGATATCACGATTGCACCCACCATCACAATGACCAAGGTGCGTCACCTCCCGGATGCGGATGAGGGAAACTAGGCCCCTTCAATAGGGACCTGGATGTCTTTCTCGGTAATCACCTCAGCCCATATGTAGAAAGGCTCGATAGCGGCGCAAAATTCGTCAGTATGGTTTTATGGACGGACTCTAATCCAGTATGATTGAAAAGTATGGAGGCATGGAACGGTGGACTTGGCGGGATGACGGGGGGTTAGGATTTACTGCTTTTTCTGTCCATCTGCTTCAGCAGGGTTTTTCTAAGCCGGATGGATTGAGGTGTGACCTCCACCAACTCGTCGTCATCGATCCATTCGATGCCGTCTTCGAGCCCGATCTCCCGATGAGGCGTGATGAGAACGTTCTCATCGCTGCCCGCTGCCCGTACGTTGGTTAGTTTCTTCTCGCGGCAAATATTCACGGTGAGGTCGGCGTCGCGGGAGTATTCACCGATGATCATCCCTTCATAGACGCGGGTCCCCGGCGCGATAAAGATCGTTCCCCTTTCTTGCATGTGAAAGATAGAATAGGGAGTCGCCTTGCCCTCTCGGTCTGCCACAATGGCGCCATTGGTTCTCCCTTGAATGGGTCCATTCCAGGGCGCCCACCCGTCGAATAACGTGTTCGTGAGACCCGTTCCTCTGGTTTCGATGAGAAAGCGGGAGCGAAAGCCGATGAGCCCGCGTGAAGGGACGGAAAATTCGAGGTTGACCCGGCCCGATCCCGCGTGGTCCATTTTCCTTAACTGTCCTCGTCGTACGCCCAGGAGTTGGGTGACCACACCCACGTAAGCGTCGGGAACGTCGATAATCAATAACTCGATTGGCTCATGGAGGTTTTGATTGATCTCACGGGTCACCACGGCGGGCCGGGAAACGGCCAGTTCGTATCCCTCCCGACGCATGGTCTCGATCAAAACCGCCAGCTGCAACTCGCCCCGACCCGTAACTCGCATGGCATCCGGGGAAGTGGTATCTTTAATTTTGAGACTTACGTTCCGACGCTGTTCCAAGACGAGTCGCTCCCGCAATTTGCGGGAAGTTACATAGTTCCCTTCCCGCCCCGCCCAAGGCGAGGTGTTGACTCCGAAGACCATGGTAATGGTGGGTTCTTCCACGTGGATGGCCGGAAGGGGGCGAGATTGTTCCCGGTCGGTTATGGTGTCTCCAATATAGATCTCCTCAATCCCTGCCACAGCGGCTATCGTACCCGCCTCGGCCACATCGAGATCCATACGTTTCAAGCCGTGCCATCCGAAGAGCTGTGTTACTTTGATGGGGAGTTGGGAGCCGTCACTACGGCAGAGAGTATAGAGACCACCCGCTCTCAAAGTGCCGTTGCTCACCCGTCCTATACCCAAGCGGCCCACATAATCGTTGTAATCCAGGTTGTTGATTTGAAACTGGATGGGTGCGTCAGGGTCCACCAGGGGACCGGGAAGAGATTGAAGGATGAGGTCGAACAGGGGGGCCAAGCTATTGGAACTCTCCTGCAGATCTCGGGTGGCCGTTCCCGCGCGGGCGTTAGTATAGACTACTGGAAAGTCCAGTTGATCTTCGGTGGCGTCCAGGTCGATGAACAATCCGTAGATTTCATCCAGCACCTCGCGAATTCGGGCGTCCGCCCGGTCGATCTTGTTGATGCAGACGACTGGGGGAAGTTCTAGCTCCAGGGCCTTTTTCAGGACAAAGCGGGTTTGGGGCAACGGCCCTTCGGAGGCATCCACCAGCAGCAAGACCCCGTCCACCATGGCCAGGGTCCGTTCCACTTCACCGCCAAAGTCCGAGTGGCCTGGGGTATCTACGATGTTGATCTTGACGCCGGCGTAATCGATGGAGGTGTTCTTCGCCAAGATGGTGATTCCCCTTTCCCGTTCTATATCGAAGGAGTCCATGACCCGCTCCATTACCTGCTCGTTGGCGCGAAAAATGCCGCTCTGGTGCAGCATGGCATCCACCAAAGTCGTCTTACCGTGATCCACGTGCGCGATGATGGCAATGTTTCGAATATTTTGTCTTCGGCTTGGATTTAATTTCATGGTGATCAATAGACGAAGGGGGCCTGTTCGGCCCCCGTTTATTCTTCCTCAAACTCTACCAATTTAGGGGTAGAAATGGTAGACGGGGCATGGGCCATGACCTGATGATCCCAGTGGGCAGACTTGGGTCAACTCCGTTTCAGGGTACTGTTTAGGCTGGTGGAACAGGACGCTTGAAGGGTGGGCCAGTCAGGGTATGCCGTTCGTTTAGCTCGATGACGTAGCCATCCGGATCAAGAATGTAGGCCATGTGGTCTCGACTTCCGGGTCTGTTGGGATGAGGTTCTTGGGTAAATTCCACCCCGGCCTCTTTTAACTTTTCACAGAGCGCGTACAGGTCCGAAACCATGATCGCGATATGGCCTGCCCAGGTTGGTATCTGAACAGAACTCGTCGGTTCACCACTCTGGATCATCTCAAGTGCTGGTCCTTCATCCTCGCTACCGTAACCCAGGTAACCAACTCGAGTCGTTTCGTCCTGTCGGCGTAGCCGCATGATGTCCATTCCGAGTAGCCGGGTGTAAAAATCGATGGATCGATCGAGATCGCGCACAGGTAACATGGTATGCCTGAGTCGAAACTTGATGTCGCTCATGAAATAAAAGCCACCCTGTGTTTAATTCACCCTTTACGATCTTCATTCAACGATGACCAAGGCGTGTCTCGGTTGGCTTTCCCATAACCTGAATGGATGTGGATTGCAATTAATAAATCTAAGATCTTTCGCTGTCTTATATAAGCGGATTGGCCCATGCCCGGGTCTCGAAGTTGCCATTGAGTGCCGAAGATATTAGAAACCCCTTAGCCTCGCAACTCGTAAATTTCGTAGCGGCGAGCGCCGAGACTATCTCGATTTAGCCGATCTGGTACGGGTGCTCAAGGGCCGGTTTCTCCTCTCTCTAAACGATCATGCCGAGCCGCGCGGGATCTTCGGGGAGGTTCAGATAGAGCAGGTATCGACCAGATACAGCGCCATCGACGCCAAGGCCGCCGTGCCCGGCAATCGGCGTCAGGAGATACTCATACGAAATTACTGAACCCGTACCGTCCAAAACCGGCCAGGTAAACGCCGTTGAACCCCTGATTTTCAAGCCAAAAACCGCTAAATTTACCGCCCATTTCCAATTATTTCTGGCCGCTCACAGCCGGTAAGGATCGGAAAAGTCCCGGCAAACCCTGCGAATCTCCTCGCGGTGTTGAACTTGATCTTCGGTAAGCGTGAAATCCATCATGCGTGCCCGGTACTATACGAACGAAGTTCAAGAATGCCAATTTAGATTTGTTGAAGCAACAATCCTGGGGTATACTTTTTACAATGAAATTTGCAGGCAAGTCTGTTTTCATGGGCGGGATAGCTGTATTTTCGACGGCTGTTCTTGTGGCTCTCGGGTCGGCGACAGGGGTATGCAGGGACGGCGGACGCATTCTCAACGTGGGTTTCTATTCCGACTTCAAGCCCGTCAGCTACAGTGAGGACCGTGCCTCCGGTTCCGGCGGGTTTAACGTTCATCGCGGTTATGAAGCGGATCTGCTGACCGCCTTGGAGGCAATGGACGGCGCCGGACTATCCTTTTCCCGTCGCGGTATCGGCGATCCCTTCAGGGGTATCTGGCTCAAAGCCGCTCGCCCGGAATACGATATTGTCGGCGGCGGAATCACCATTCGTGAAGACCGAACCCGCAACGACGCCGGAGAAAAGGTGGTCGTATTCACGTCGGGGCACATATCGTTTTTGCAGACCCTTCTGGTACGCGCGCAGGACAAGGAGCGTCTTGACAGCTACGATAAGCTGACCCGTGCCTACCGCGTTGGTGTCGTTGCTGAAACGACCGGAGAGGAGCGCCTGCTGCAACTGACAGGTATTACCGACGAGAACGGGGTTCTGGTCTCCGGCACAAGGGTTGCTGTTGAGGGAGGAGCTGTGGTGGTTGCCGATGGCGGCAAGAGCTACTTCATCACCGCCGCCGGAGAATCGGATCGTCTTGAAAAGCGGAAATCTATCAGCCCTGCGGATTCGACGATGCCGCAGGTGAGATACTACGATCAGGAAGGGAAGTTGCTGGACGCTTTGAAAAACGGCGAGATAGACGCAGTGGCAAGGGGTAATATCGGCAACAGTGACGCCAGTGTTGCGTCCGGCGGCGCTTTGGTGATGGCGGTGCAGGACCCCGATCCCGCCAGGCGCGAACGCGGCGGCTTTGCGCTTCAAGTAGCGGACGCCGCCTTGGCGGCCTGCCTCGATGAGAAAATCAACCTGCTTACCGATAACGGGCGCATTGGTTATCCGGAGTGGAAGGCAAATCCTTCGGTTTTCATGGAGCGAGCCCGGAATTTTGAGAAACGACGACGATAAGGCGAAAGACCATGCAGACGTGCGAGGTTAAATAGATTCCCATGCCCGTCCTCGATTTCAAGGGAAAGCAGCTTGTCTATGCCCATCACCTGACCGTTCCATCCCGAACGCTGGAGCGGTACAAAAACCCAGACGAGGACCCGCGCGGGCCTTGGTTGCTAAGCGATCTAGCTGCCAGAAATTTTTACGCCCGGGGCCGCTATTCAATAAAAACGCCGTCTGGGAAAATCATTAAAGGTCCTCCTGCTGGAAGCTATTGGTGAATCAGTAAAGGAAAGTTCCAATAACTTGCCGAAGATGATCGTATTTGGTGGGGAAAACTAGGGAACAACCGTCCGGGCATCAAACGCTTCTTATCGGAAGTTCGCGCCGGAGTGGTGCCGCAAACGCTCTGGTCATGGAAAGACGCCGGTAGTACGAGGAACGCGAAACAAGAGTTGAGTCGCCTTTTGGAACTGGGACCATCTCAGGATGTCTTTATCACACCGAAGCCAACGAAGTTGCTTCGTCGCATTCTCCAAATTGCCAGCGACAAAGATTCCGTTATCCTCGATTCCTTCGCCGGCTCCGGCACTACCGCTCAGGCGGTCTTGGCGCTCAACGCCGAAGACGGCGGCAACCGCAAGTTCATCCTCGTGGAATGTGAAGATTATGCCGACAGCATCACCGCCGAGCGCGTGCGCCGCGTGATAAAAGGCGTTCCGAAAGCAAAGGACGAGAGCCTGAAAAACAGGCTGGGGGGCGGCTTCACCTATTGTACGCTGGGCGAAGAAATCAGCGTTGAGAAAATGCTCACCGGAGAGAGCCTGCCCGACTACGAAACCATCGCCCGCCACCTTGTCTACATCGCCACCGGCCAAGCTCCGGATAAAATCCGCCTGTCTGCCCAACAGGCAGGCAAGGCAAAGAGCAATGACGGCCTTTTCCACGAAACGGACGACCGCCTGTTCTATCTCATCTACGAGCCGGACCTCGACTTCCTGCCCAGCGCCGACTCCGCCCTGAACGGCGACCGCGCCGAACGCATCGCCAAGCAGGCAAGGAAAAAACAGAAAACCGCGGTCGTGTTTGCCACTCACAAATTCATGGGCCAGAAGGAATTGACGGAGATGGGCATCTGGGGAAAGAAATTTTTAAAAATAAGAAAGCGAACCGCTAACCTTCTTGATATCGAGAAATATCAGGGCCAAGAGAGCTCATAAGAAGAGTACGAATGGTTAGAGAGCGCAGGTGCGAAAACCCGCATAAACGTCACGACGGTGGGGCTCGAAGAAGTTGCGGTAGGTGTTGTTGGCGAGCCTAGAGCGGGTTGTCCAGGCGCCTCCTTTTAACACCCTGCGGTCACCAAACCACGGGGCTGAGTATTCTTTGTAGGGCCAATCCACGATGTATCCGGGAAAAGGATAAAAGGCGGATTCTGTCCACTCCCAGACGTTTCCCAACATCTGGCGGCAGCCAAAGGCGCTATCGCCGGCAGGAAACGCAGCTACATTCACTGTGCCCAGATGACGAGAGTCGAGGTTCGCTCGATCCGGCGACGGGGGCTCGTCTCCCCAGGGGAACCTTCGCTTGCGTTTCTTGATTCCCTTACCATTGGCCGTGGGCTCCGCGCTGGCTGCCAGTTCCCACTCGGCTTCGGTGGGAAGCCGCCTCTTGGCCCAGCGGCAATACGCTTCCGCTTCGTACCAGTTCACGTGAGCCACGGGGTTGTCTCTTTCCAAGGGAACCAGCTCATTGAAACGCCATCGGTGCCACCCCTTCCCATCCCGTTTCCAATAGTTTGGTTGTGTCGCCACCCGTTTGGTTCGCCAGACCCATCCCTGGTCGCTCCAGAATTCACTGCGTAGATATCCCTCGTCCTCAACAAAATCGGCAAATTGGGCATTGGTGACGGGCACACGGGAAATTCTGAAAGCAGGGACTTTCACTAGGTGCGCCCATTTCTCGTTATCAAAAAGGAATGGTGTCCCATGGCCCGCACCCAACTGAAAGATTCCTCCGGGTACTTCAACGTCACCCAATAATGAAGCATCATCACTCTTAATGGCGTCCCTGCTGTTCTGGCCTATACTCAGTTCAGGTGGAGCATACTTGAGAGTCTGCCTCATCATGGTCAAGGCCTCATCGTGCATGTCCTCGTGCAGGACGGTGAGCAGGTAAAGGTAGGTTTCCTTTGCACTGGGTTTGTGTGAACCCAACCGATCCACGGCCCGTTCCATCACGCGTTCCATATAATCTAAGGTTTCTTTTCTTGAGGGGAGCAGGAGATCCCAGCGATCCTCGTGATCTACTTTGAACGAATCGTAGATTTTCTCGGCCCCGCTCAAGAGGAGCTCCTCGGTTTCAAGGTTTCTGAGAAGGAAGATGTCGTAGAAAAAGGCGATGTGCCCCAACTCCCAGATGACGGGGTTAAGGGTATCGATTTTCGGCACCACCAGTTGCCCGTCGGTCAGGTCTCTAACCAATTCCAATGTGCGACTCCGGGCCTCTTGCACATGTTCGGCCAGGTCGGCGGATGGAAGGGTGAATGCCTGGTCGGTCTTGGAGCTCATAACAACTCGGATGGTCCCCTATTGATCCTCGTATAATATAATGACATCAGAAAAGGCTGGACTGTTTCCAGAAGGCGGTAACGAGACGAGGCCTGCGGCGCATTCGGCAAAGGGCCCGACGAGCATGGTGGCTGAGTTGAGCGAAGTCCTTGGCACAGAAGTTGGGCAGTTCATGATGCTTCCAGTATCCCCAGAGGTATTCGACGGGATTCAGTTCCGGTGCATAGGCCGGCAACCGTTCCAGCACCAACGCGCCTTCGGTAGCGGCAACAAAGTCCCGAACCAACCGGCTCCGGTGGCTGGGCAGTCCGTCCCACACTACCAGCAGCGGCCCGGAAACATGACGCATCAAGTGCTTCAGGAATTCGATGATCTGGGGGCTCTTGATGGCTCCCGGATACACTCGAAAGTACAAGCGCCACCAGGTGACTCCGGCGATGGCCGACAGACTCTTCCAGTTGAAGTGATATTGCAGCACTGGCGTCTGTCCTCGGGGCGACCACGTACGATACCGATTCGGCCGCTCGCTCAGCCCGCTTTCGTCCACGAACACTATGGTTCGCCCCTCGTTTCGGGCTTTTTTTTAATCTCCGGCCAGCGCTTCTTCTTCCACTGCCGGATCGCCTCTTCATCTCGTTCCAAGGCACGTCCCGTCGGCCGCTGGCAACTCCACCCCAACTGCCGCAATATCCGCCAAACATGGCCCGGATGGTATGTGACTCCGCAGGCTTCCCCAATCAAGTGGGCCACTCGCCTTGCGGTCCACAGGCTCGTGTCGTACCCCAGCGCTTCGGGTCCCCGTTTCAAACCGCCCTCGATCTTCTTCAGATCCGCCGGGCTCAGTCGCGGCTTGCGTCCGGCACGCCCCGCCTGCTTGAGCCCGGCTCTGCCGCTCTCGGCCAACTGCCGCGCCCATCGATTCACCGACTGGCGGTGCACTCCCACCCAACGCGCCACCTCCGCCTCCGACAGCCCTCGCTTCAACAGCCTCCCCGCCTCCATCCACCGCCGCTCCAATGCTTCAAAGTCCCGTCGCACTCCAAGTGGGTTTCCCATACCACCACTATACATTAAGTTCTTATCCAATGTTACTATATTATGCGGTTCTCAATAGTAGTATTATTTCTGGGAACGGGCCGGCTAAAACGATTGGAGGTAAAAAATTACATTTTTTGCTGTTCCTGTCAACGTGCTGCTCCTCCCTAGTGGCCGAGTGATATTTTAGGAGATCGAAAGGAATCACAACCCAGCTTGCAAAGGGGGGGGCTATATAATGGCGGTTGTGCAGCAGACGGGTCAAGACCTCTTCAAGAGGTTTGCGGAGATCGAGCGCTTGGTTTCAAAGGTCTATTTCCGTTTCTCCCATCTCTTTCCCCATCATGGCGAGCTCAGGGACTTCTGGTGGCAGATGGCCATGGATGAGGAACAGCACGTCTGTATTCTCATGGCCTGCATGGCGATTGTCGAGGGCTTTGACGGGCTTGCTCTGGATCCCAACATCGGAGAGGAAAAGGCCCGCCGGCTCGAGGGGCAGATGCGTGCTTACCTGGGTAGGGGGACCCCTTCCATCACCGTAGAAGAGGCCTTCAAGATTGCCCTGGAAATAGAATGTTCCGAGCTCGACGCCATTTATAGTGAACTGCTGAAATCCTGTGGTCCCCAAGTCGTAAAAACCATGGAGCGTGTGGGAGTCCCGGCCAGCGTGCAAAGGCGCAAGCCGGCGAGGGGCTGCTTCCCCAACTCATAGACTAGGAATCGGGATGCTCGATACCAGATCTAAGGGGATCAGGTGTTGGGCTGCGCGTGGTATACCGAGCTTGGAGGGAATGATCAAATCCCTCGCAAAAGGTACCGTCGTATTCGAGCTGGTAGACGGTAGTTGCCATTGACGATGTAATAAGAATCCCGACGCCTAAGGTGGCGGGCGGTGCCAATGACTTCGCCGCCGGAAAGACGGATGTCTTTTTCTTTGTATTTGGGGCTGGCAAGGTTAAGGAAACCAACGCCAAGGTGGATGCTTCCTGGGAGAGTCATGGGCAAGCTAAGCAGGTTTTTTTGCAGTGGTTTCGAGGTCAATGACTGCGAAGCCTCGTCGATGCTCCACCGCAATCTCAGGTACGTTCCGCATCTTCGACACGGTTCCGTTAAAAAGGGCGCCTTTGGAAATAACCAGAGAATCAGTCTCTATGTTTCCGGACACCCGGCCCGAGGCGGTAACCTCGACGTTCCCGGTGGCCACCATCTTGCCGTCATAATGTCCCTGAATCAGGGCGTCCACGGTTTGCACATCGGCTCGAACCACTCCCTTTGCCCCGATGACCAACCTGCCCTCCACGTTGATCTCTCCTACGACCTCGCATTCGATTTGAATGGATTCCCCAATGGTAAACTTTCCTTCCAGGCGGGCGGACTCCCCCGAAATAATGAGCAGTTGTTTTCCCTTGTTCCCGCCGTTCTGTATTTTGTCTCCGAACATACAGTGTTCTCCTTTTGATCAGCGATATAAATAGGTCAAAGTTTTGATAACAGGTTATTCTTGTAAACTTTGAAATTGCTCTTTTGATTATAACTTTAACAACGATTATGGCAAAGTGTTTTTGCTGGGTTCATGGAATAGGGCTCGGGCTATTTGATAAGAGTCTCACGCCCCACCACGGCTAGAAGTACGGCCGACGACAGTAGCAACGGGGCATAAACCAGGAAGGGAATGCCTGGGTCGAAGGCATTGGCTAAAAATCCGGCCACTAACGGACCTCCAATCCCGCCTATTTCAGCCACCGTCCGTCGAACTGCCTGCAGCCGCCCACGTACGGCTGGCGGCACCACGTCGTAAGTTGAGGTGGCAATTGATCCTAGGGACAAACCGTTGGATATACCCGTAATCGAAACGAGCACGGCGAGTTCGAGGAATGTGTCGGAAAAGGGGATAAGCAAAAAAGCCAAGGCAGGTAGTCCTGTGCTTGGAATAGTGGCCCACTTCCTGCCTATTCTGTCCAGGATAAACCCGGTGGGTAAGATCATTGCGAAGATAAACACCCCCGAGATGCTAAACAAAAGGCCCACTTCCGAAGGCGAAAACCCAAGATGTGAGCCTGCGTAGGCGGGCAGCATGCTCTGCGTCGTAAGCCGGAACATGATGCTTGTACTTGTAGCGATGACGAGAACTACGTAGGTGGCGCGGAGATGGGGCTGGATTTCCTTGAATAGGCTTGTAAATCCCCGTAGTGGTTCTTTCAAGCGCAACACCGTGGTTGGTTTCGGGGTGGGGTGAGTGTTCTTGGTGGCTCGGACAATGTGGGCCATGGCTCCCAGGACCAACCCAGTACCTGAGCATAAAACGTAGCCGAGGAATACGGCCTTGAAGCTAAACGCTTCGGTGAGAATCCCGCCAATCAAGGGTCCGAGGGTCAAGCCCCCATTGGTCATGCCATGGAATCCGCTGATGACCCGTCCTCGTTGGTCCTGACGCACTAGATCGATACCGGCCACTTCGAGACCCAACAACCAAAGGCTGTCCCCTAAGCCAATTACGAAGAGCAATGCCAGAATGCCGCTGAACCACGGCGATACCACTGCGAGGAGTGCTGCGATACTGGCTGCCAATGTTCCCACCACCAGCGAGGCCCGTACGCCGAAACGGTCCAGAATGATACCGCTCATGGCCGTGCCCACAAACCTTCCTATGGCAAAAGCGGTGACAGTCTGAGCGGCCGCGCCGATGGAAACACCGTAATAGACGCTAAGCACCGGGATGGTTGGGATAATCATTCCCCAACCTACACCTGCCAGCAGGGCTGGAGTGTAAAGATTGATGAGGCCACGGACGGTGGGGTTGAGGTTCATGAAGGGTCTTATGCGCGCGACATCGTGGTTAAATTGTCGGTGAGTAGGATCAGGTGCTTAGCTTTTTAAGGGCTTGCTGGAGCATAGCAGAACAGATACTTTGCCGACAATCGCAGCCAGATTCAATAAACTGAAGCTCTTCTTTTTGAAGCTGCTTGACACTGAGCGGCCTGAGCGGTAAAGGGGCAATGGTTCATGGCTACGGCCAAACCAATGGCAATGGTAAAACTCAAACCGCAGATTCTCTTCGATTTGCTGGTCCTGCTTTTTTTTGTTTACCTCGTTTGGGAAGCGAACGAGTGGAAGCTTCAAGCACGCCTCTACCCCTGGGTCATTGGTATTCCTATGGTGATCCTTGCAGTAATCCATCTGGCCATGGAATTAAGGGGTGTAACCAAGTCGAACTCCTCAGAGTCCACACCCGTTGATTTTCAGTTCGCTAAGGGTATAGATCCCCTCTTGGCCAGATGGCGCACCATCAGTTGTTTCTCTTGGATTCTTGGCTTTCTCGTGGGTGTTTGGCTTGTTGGGTTTTCCATATGGATCCCCTGGATCTCGAGCGCAGCTTATGGGACCGGCTGGCTCCTTCAGCCGACCATCATTGTCATCTTCTTAATGATTTTCACGACACTTGGCTATTCCTTATACAATGCGAACAAAAGAAAAGAGAAAGCCCTCAGCGAAGATGGCGGAGCATCCGGATGAGGACATTACTAAAAATATATTTTAAGGACTTTATCGCGTTCAGTCTGTGTCTGTTCATGCTGGGAGTGCTCGGATGTGGCGAGGACCCCAAGCAGATGTTTGAGACCGCGCAGTTTGAAGAACTGCAAAACAATCGCAGCCACGCACGCGAGTTGTATGAGCGCATCATCCAGGCCGATCCGGACAGTGAGCTGGCGAAAAAGGCAAAGAAACGATTGGCAGCGTTGGGCAAGAAGCAAAAGAGATGATATCGGCCTGAGCCTATTTCCAATGAAGGTTGGGATCGAGCGGCATACTCACATGTAGATTCGGGTCCATTGTATTGATCCTCCCGTTCAGCGGTTGCTCCGCAATTAGACCGTGAAGGTCTCCGAGAAATCCGGCACCTTCTGGGCTCCAATTTCACGAGCCATTTTGACCAGGCTGCTCTCAGTCTTTGCGTTGTCCTCTTCTCGTTCTTTCTATGGGCGAAATCGGCGAGATCTTTAGCATCCTCGGCAAGGCGGCATTCACCGTGTCGTTGACCATGTCTGATATGGAACGATCCGACGCCGCAGCCTTTAGACGCAGGGCGCGGTGCACGTCAGGTTCAAAATAGACGGTGGCGCGTTTTTGAGTGTCCATGTTGGAAATTATGACATTATGACGTCAAAGCGTCCCCCGGCCATCTAACTCTAGTAATATACTGATCCGTGTATCACGGTCGCTGGATAGCATATCACCGATTACTAAGGGTGGCCGCATGTTTGATTGTATTGCTATTCCAATAGGTTAGAAATTACAATCTAAAGCTAGGGTGTTCAACAAACGCTGCCGTTCTGGTCAGTATAGTACAGTCGTGAATTGAGGAATTTTTTGAGGGTTAGGCTGCAGGAACGGAGTTCAAATCAAGGGATTTTTAGGAGCTGGGGTCTTCGCCCTGGAAGCCGTATTTTTTGAGTTTGTAGCGTAGGGCTCGCTCAGTCATTCCGAGTTTTTCCGCCGCACGGGTCTGAACCCTGTCGGATTGGGCCAGGGCCTCTTTGATCATTTTTCGTTCCAGGCCTTCCACGACGGCGGCCATGTTGGTGCCCCTGTCGTCTAGTTTTTCAGACGCCTGAACGGTTAGGGGTAAATCCGATCTTCCAATGACCTCGTCTCGCGTGATCACCGTTGCCCTTTCGACAATGTTTTCGAGCTCCCTGACATTGCCTGGATAGTCGTAACGAAGTAGGGCGTCACGCGCCTCTTGGGTAAAGCCTTTGATGGTTTTATCGTTCTTATCGGCAAATTTTTTGACCAGGTGATCCAGGAGTGGCGGAATATCTTGACGTCGCTCTCTTAGCGGCGGGAGGACAACGGTAACTACGTTGAGCCGGTAATAGAGGTCCTCTCGGAATTGACCCTCTTGAATCAATTTTTCTAAATCCCGGTGGGTTGCGGCGAGGATCCTGACATCAACGGGAATCGGTTTGCTCGAACCTACTCTTTCGAACTCCTTTTCCTGAAGGACACGTAGAAGTTTTGCCTGCAGATGGAGCGGTAGGTCGCCGATCTCGTCAAGGAATAATGATCCGCCATTGGCCACTTCGAAGCGGCCTTTCCTTGTGGCATAGGCTCCGGTGAAGGCGCCTTTTTCATGGCCGAAGAGTTCGGATTCCAAAAGGGTCTCGGGAAGGGCTGCGCAGTTGAGCCTCACCAGGGGGCGAGATGCCCTGGGACTTGCATAATGAATGGCCTGGGCAATGAGTTCCTTTCCAGTGCCGCTCTCGCCGCGTATCAACGCAGTGGCTTCACTCGGCGCTACCCGTCGAACCAACGAGAGGACTTCCTGCATATGACCGCTCTCACCGATGACGCCTTCAATGCGGCTGCGCTCTTGCAGGGCTTCCCGAAGGTCTCGGTTCTCTGTGAGCAGACGGTTTCGTTCCTTGACCGCCTCGATCCTGTGGAGCAGTTCATCCAGGTTGAGCGGTTTGGTCAGGTAGTCTGAAGCCCCCTCTTTGATGGCGGAGACAGCCGTTTCGATACT
Source organism: uncultured Binatia bacterium (SeqCode) (assembly GCA_965218425.1). Lineage (GTDB taxonomy): Bacteria > Desulfobacterota > Binatia > UBA9968 > CAXXLF01 > CBDCDW01. The sequence continues at coordinate 4,053,651 of OZ244621.1, read as the reverse complement.
TCCAAAGGCGGTCATGACGATGACTGGTGCCTCGGGGTTCATGGCACGGATGGCTTTTAGCAAATCCAGACCTGACATCTTCGGCATCTTTTGATCTGTCAGTACCAGGTCAAAGGATTCCTGGCGGAACTTCTCCAGGCCCCGTTCGCCGCCTTCTGCCTCCACCACGTCGAAACCCTGTTTTTTGAGAAATCCTCCGATCAGTTCTAGCTGCGGAGCCTCGTCATCGACGATAAGGATTCGGAAAGAGTCAGCCATTTAGCTCTCCACACTTGCAATGGGAAGGGTAACTTGGAAACTGCTGCCTCGACCCACTTTACTGGTGACTGATAGATCCCCTCCATGGGCCTCCACGATTCTCCGTGCGATGGAAAGCCCCAGCCCGGATCCATTGGCCTTGGTGGTGAAATAGGGCTCAAAGATGCGTGATATAACCTCCGGATCAATCCCAACTCCCTCATCTTTAATAGTCAGGGTGAGGTTCTTCCGGGAGGTGCCCGCCAGCACCGTCAATTGCCCTCCCTCAGGCATGGCCTGGATTCCATTTAAAATAAGATTGAGTAGTAACTGTTTCAAGTAATTCCGGTCCGCGCGCACCGAGGGAAGGTTGGGGGAAGTTGCCAGGTTAATTTTTACCTTTGACGATTCCGCATCGCCTCCAGCCAACAAGACCAATTCCTGGAGCAGTTCATCCATGGAAACGGTTTCAAACTCAAGGTCCAAGGGGCGTGCCAGTGAAAGGAACTGCTCCACGATGGAATTTAGCCGCTGCACCTCTCCACGCATGATCTCTATAAACCGGGAGTATTGGTTTTCGTCTTGGGTAGGATGAAACTCCGACCTGAGACGCTGCAGGCCTATGGATATGGAGTTCAGGGGATTACGCACCTCATGGGCGACCGTTGCCGCAAGATTGCCCAGGGCAGACAGATTCTCCCGACGAGCAACTTCGGCTTCGAGATTCTTGATCTGTTGTAGGTGGGAATGTTGATTGTAAAAGATGGCGGCCATACCCAGGATGCCGACCCCCAAAATGGCCGAGCCCAATATAATGATAGACCACAGGCTATTTTTCCACGCGGTCTCCATGGGTTCCAGGGATAGCCCGATCTTGAGGAATCCCAGGGGAGAGTCGTGGAGACTGATGGGCTTCACCAGTTGGTAGATCCTATCACCGTTGACACCGACGATCTTTGTATAGGTGGGTCCATTGATCTGCGCTGTTAGGACAAAGTCGTCGCTTTCCTGTTGGCCAATGAGTGCGGGGTCCGTATGTGCAACAATCGTGAAGTTTTGATCCAGAAGGGCAACATGGGCGATGTCGGGCTGGCGCCCCAGGTCTTCGATCTGGCGTTGCACTCCGATCTCTTTCTTGAAGTTTAGGATATAGTCGGCATTGGCATGAACAACTATAACTCCAGGGATACTTCGCGCCCCAATGGCGACACCAAACACGCTGCCTTGCCGGAAACGTTCTTCCGTGATCTGAGGTGGGGGTGCGCTTGACGGTTGGCTTTCCTCGCCGGGTAAGACCCAACGCCTTCCCCACATATAGATCATCATCTGTCGCCGCCGTTGTAAGGGCTCCCGATGCATCCGGTGCATCTCCGCCATCATTTCCCTCATACCCATGGGCATCTCCGGCGAGGAGGGAAATGTCCATGGCTCTCCCTCTTGGTCCAGTAGCTCGATCTTTTGAAGGCGGTTCATGGCGCTGATCTCCTGGAGAAAATTGGGATCTATCGCGCCGGTAAGAAGGAGTCGGTCGATGAGGCGGGCGTTATCAAGGAGCCGCTGGCTCACGATCTTTTCAATCAGAGAATTGCCAAGAATGGCGTTTTTCGTACTGGACTCCATGGCCTCGGCCAGGGCCAGTCCTTTGGCCTCGGTTTGGCGTAGGAGTTCGCTCTGCAACCTTCGGCTCTCGGAGAGAACGTAGAGAGAGACCAGGAGCAGCAGCAGCAGGACGGACGCCAAAAAATAGCGTGCTAGCAAGGGTCTTTTCATGGTCAGGGTTAGTTTAGCCGTTTTGCTCATCTATATAAACAAGAAGGTGTGGGGGACTGGAATTCCCTGGAATCTTGTTATGTGCCTTAAAAAACCCCCCGGGTTAAGACCCGGGGGGTTGGCTCGATGACCTAAGTAAAGGCTTACGAGCCACTTCTCCAGGGGCCACCGAAGGACATCACGTCGCCGAAAGGATCGATGTGAAAGTGCGGAGCTTACCCTCCGAGTTTTTGAGTTCTACGGCGTAGGCCGTGTGATGCCTACCACTGAAGGGAAGGACCCTCTCCACCTTGAAACCCGGGAGATTTGTGTCGGCATACTTCTGGGCCAAGTCTTTTGCATTTTCTTGAGTGATTGCTGCGGTGGATGTCCCGCGCAGCCCAGGGCAGTTTGCTTCTCCACGGCCCCAGCCCATTCCACTGCCGCCTCTCATTCCATGTCCCATCTCCCATTCGCCATGACCCATCTCGCCCCGGCTAAAACCCATTCCTCTACCGGGGCCGTGGCCTCCAGGCCATTGCGCCGTTGCCGCGCCTACCAGAAGGATCAGTGCGCCTCCTGCAAGGATTACGCCCAATACCTTTTTCATAACCATTCCCTCCTTTCCGTCGAATTCCTCTGTCACTATGTATGGCATATAGCGTGCCAATTCTGCCTACGAAAAAAGGCTCGAATTCTTGGGATTTTCAGTGAGTCTTTCGGTGGAAAATGAATTTGAATTCGTCGGAATGGTCGAATGGTGATGGCTGTGAAAGTGGCGGGTGAAATGGATCTGATGATGAAAGTAAAGATTAGGCGGTAAATCAGCCTAAATATAAAAAGGGACCCCCCTTGCGGAGGGTCCCCCTTTTGGTCACCAGAATTTTAGCAGCGACTTTCAGGCTGCTTTGTTCTGACCGCTTTTTTCATCCTCGATTTGAATCTGCACCTTCTTCGCAGCGAGGTGAACTGGAAGCGGCACGGAAATCTCGATAACTCCCTTTTCAAAGCGGGCTTCGATCTTGCTCGCGTCCACGCCTTTAGGCAGGGCAACCCGGCGCTCGAATCGGCCGGCAGAGGTTTCACGATAGAAGTAATTCTTCTCATCCACCTCCTTCTCGTTTTTTCTCTCTCCCTTGATGATCAGAGAGTCGCCTTCCACAACAACTTCCACCTCTTTTGCTTCTACACCTGGTAAATCCAGACGAATGAAATACTTTCCATCCTTTTCATAGCCGTCCAAAGCCGGCCACCAACGACTCAGTTGGTTTTCCTCTCGTCCCAAACTGAATGGTAGACCGAAGAAATCGTCCAAGTCCCTGTGCCAATGGGTCAACTCTTGAAAAGGGTTCCAGCGTACTAAATCTCTCATTGGAATATCCTCCTTCTAAATTGTTTTTCGACCTGGCCAGGTCATCGACTTAGTGAAAAGTTAAGCATCGATCCTCGAGGTGTCAAGAGAGGACTTCATCGCTCAGCTTCAAATTCCACATTTCTTTGTGTCTTCATTGCGCAAAATTTTGGGGTTGTCATTTCACAATGAGTGGTTAAATTTTCAGAAAATCAAAAAACAGTATCGCAATTTTCAGAACCTATGAAATGCCTGCACTACAAAATAGGTAGGAATAAGCATAGCTCATGGTTCAGGAGTCATAATGAATAGCAACAAATTAACAGAGAAGTCGCAGGAAGCTCTGCAGGAAGCTCAGTCACTGGCCCAACGTCGCAGTCATCAAGGAGTGGATGTTGAACATTTACTTGCGGCTCTTGTAGATGCAACCGAGGGTCTTGTGCCCGCGATCTTACGTCAGGCGAGTGTTTCTACCGCTGCAGTCAAAGAAGATTTAGAGGGTGCGTTAAACAGGATCCCCCAGGTATCAGGCTCTTCCGCTGGCCCCGATAAAATCTATGTCACCCAGAGGCTGGCGAGTCTGCTGACGCGCGCGGAGGATGAAGCTAGGGAGTTAAAGGATGAGTATGTGAGCGTAGAGCATCTACTCCTCGCCATGATGGATGAGGAGGGTGTGGCGGGCCCACTGCTAAGACAACAAGGACTCAAGCGCGATGCCTTGCTTGCTGCATTACAGAAGGTGAGGGGACACCACAGAGTCACCAGTACTAATCCTGAGGCCACCTACCAGGCGTTGGAGCGTTACGGTCGTGACCTCACTCAGCTTGCGACCCAGGGAAAGCTCGACCCGGTGATCGGTCGGGATGAGGAGATTCGCCGGGTGGTGCAGGTCCTCTCGCGTCGGACGAAAAACAATCCGGTTCTGATTGGAGATCCCGGGGTGGGGAAGACAGCCATCGTGGAAGGCCTGGCGCAGCGGGTTGTACGAGGGGACGTTCCCGAGGGACTCAAGAACAAACGTATCGTCGTTCTGGATATGGGGGCCCTCGTTGCGGGGGCCAAGTTCAGGGGAGAATTTGAAGAACGACTCAAGGCGGTTTTGAAAGAGGTGCAGGAGTCCTCTGGTGAAGTGGTGTTGTTCATTGACGAGCTGCATACTGTGGTAGGCGCCGGAGCGGCGGAAGGCGCTATGGATGCCAGCAACCTATTAAAACCCATGCTCGTGCGCGGGGAACTCCACTGCATCGGTGCAACCACATTGGATGAGTACCGCCGGCATGTGGAGAAGGACCGGGCCCTTGAGCGCCGGTTCCAACCGGTGGCAGTCGATCAGCCTAACGTAGAGGACACCATTTCGATCCTGCGGGGACTGAAGGAACGCTATGAGCTTCATCACGGGGTCCGTATCAAGGATGCAGCCTTGGTGAACGCTGCGTTACTCTCTCACCGCTACATCAGTGATCGTTTCTTGCCCGACAAGGCCATTGACCTTGTGGATGAAGCGGGGGCCAAGCTGCGTACGGAAATCGACTCCATGCCCGTGGAGCTGGATCAAGTATCCCGTCAGGTGATGCAACTGGAGATCGAAAGAGAGGCGCTAAGAAAGGAAACGGACGCGGCGTCGCAGGATCGGTTGGCAAAGCTGGAGAAGGAACTCGCCGATCTCAAGGAGGAAGCCAATCACTTGAGGGCTCGTTGGGAAGTGGAAAAGGGCAGCGTCTCGCGCTTGCGTGAACTGAAGGGCAAGATCGAGGAAACCCGCAGGACCATAGAAGCGGCGGAACGAGAGTACGATCTCAATCGCGTGGCAGAGCTCAAATATGGGAATCTCGCTCAGCTGGAAAAAGAATTGAGGGAGGAGGATGAGCGAGTGGAGAGAGAGGGAGGTGCACATCTTTTATTAAAGGAGGAAGTGGATGAGGAGGATATCGCACAGGTGGTCTCCTGCTGGACGGGAGTGCCTGTGGCACGGTTAATGGAGGGGGAGAAAGAGAAGCTCCTTGGCATGGGAGAGTATTTGCACCGACGGGTGGTTAGTCAGGAAGAAGCCGTGGAGGCGGTTGCCGACGCGGTCATCCGCGCCCGTTCGGGTCTCAAGGATCCCAATCGGCCAATAGGGTCGTTCATTTTTCTCGGTCCCACGGGAGTGGGTAAGACGGAGCTTGCACGGGCGCTAGCGGAGTCTCTGTTTGACGATGAGAACAACATGGTTCGCCTGGACATGTCGGAGTATATGGAAAAACATACCGTGGCCAGGCTCATCGGTGCCCCTCCAGGTTATGTGGGTTATGATGAAGGGGGACAGCTTACGGAAGCGGTGCGGCGACATCCTTATTCGGTGCTTCTGTTTGACGAGATCGAAAAAGCCCATGGGGACGTGTTTAATGTGCTCCTGCAGATCCTGGACGACGGCCGATTAACGGATGGTCATGGCCGTACGGTGGATTTCAAAAACACGGTGGTGATCATGACCTCCAATGCCGGTAGCCAACATATCCTTAACTACCGGGGTGGAGACGATCCGGATAGTTATACGGGGATGAAGCGCGAAGTTCTAGATGCCCTGCGGCAGGAGTTCAGGCCGGAGTTTCTAAATCGTGTGGATGAGACAGTGGTTTTTCATAGCCTGACTCGTAACGACCTCAAAAGAATCGTGGAGATCCAGCTTGGACGGCTGCGTGGCCGCTTGATGGAGCGTCACATTACTCTGGAGCTAACTGAGAATGCCAGGGATTACTTTGCCGAAAACGGCTATGATCCAACCTATGGTGCACGTCCCCTAAAGCGTCTGATCCAAAAGGAGTTGGAGACGGCCCTGGGACGAGAGATCTTGGCCGGTGAGGTTACCGAACGCTCAAAGGTTGTGGTTGATTGCGGCCCGCAAGGGTTAACCCTTGATGTGTCTCCTCTGGCGGAAGCCGCCTAGTAGAGTCGGTTGGGCGTTTATTTCTTATAACTTGAAGTTCTGAGATTGGCCGGGTTTGATGTGGTAAGTCTTTCCTTTGACTGAAATGGGGACCGGTTCCTTGCCGTCTTTGCCCACGGACACGCGTAAACGCCCTTTGCCCATATCGAGTTCATACCATCGCCCTCGGTAGCGGAGCCTGAGGTGAAGTTTTCGCATCCCGCCGGGAAGAACTGGATCAAACGCTATGTGCTCACCCCAGGTTTCAATTCCCGCATAGCAGCCCAGAAGAAGATCATCGATACCCGCCATGGCGCCTAGATGGATACCTTCCTTGGTGGTGCCGCCCTGAATATCGGCAATGTCTGATTTTAAAGCCTCGGCAAAAAACGCCCAAAACCTCGACGGATCGATATGGGCCAGGATGAAAGCATGCACGACCCGGCTGAGGGTTGAACCGTGGGAAGTTCGTTCCATGTAGTAGTCCACGTTCTTGCGAAAGGTTGCCTTGTCAAAAGTGTATCCGAGTTGTCGAAAAATTCGCTGCACTTCCTCGATGGGAAGCAGGTAAAACACCATCAGCACATCGGCCTGTTTCGATAGCTTATAGTGGTCTGGGGTATCTCCTTCGGCTTCCAGTATCCGGTCTAGGCGTCCTATATTCCCGTATTTCTTCCGATAGCGTTCCCAGTCGAACTCCTCCAGTTGATCGTACCCTTCGAATTGACTGATGATGCCATCGCCATGAAATACAACGGTCATTTTGCGGGTAATATCCTTCCAGCGCTCGATCTCCTCTTTTTTCAATTGCAGCTCTTCAAACAGTTCGTCCCGGCGTTCCTCATCCAGGAGATTCAAAACCGCGATGGCTCGTTCCAGCAGCCAGACCGCCATGACGTTGGTGTAGGCGTTGTTGTTCAGGCCACCCTTTTCAGTATTGGGATATTTCTCGTGATATTCATCAGGGCCCATGACACCCTTGATCTCGTAGCGCTTGGTCTTTTTGTTGTAGGTGGAGATGCTCGCCCAAAAGCGGGCGATCTCCAGCATCATCTCTGCCCCATAGTAGACCAAAAACTCCATGTCCCCGGATGCCTGGTAGTATTGCCAGACGTTATAAACGATGGCGATGTTGACATGGCGTTGCAGGCGGCTATGGTCGTCCAGCCAACGCCCGGAGATTGGATTTAAGTGAAGTCTCTGGGTCTCTTCGCTTCCATCGCTGCCGCTTTGCCATGGATACATGGCGCCCTCATAGCCCGCCTCTTTAGCCCCCAAGCGTGCCGCGTCGAGGCGCCGGTACCGATAGAGAAGTAGGGAGCGGGTCACCTCCGGGATCCTCAGGGTATAGAAAAAGAACATGAACATCTCATCCCAGAAGATATGTCCACGGTAGGCCTCACCATGGAGACCCCTGGCGGGCACTCCCACGTCGAGGCCGATGGTATGGGGAGATATGGTCTGCAAGAGGTGAAAGATATGCAGTCTGAGGACCAGTTGGGCTTGGTCACGCGCACGGACTTCCACGTCGTATCGGCGCCACAGGGAATGCCACGCCCTGGTGTGGGATTCGAGGAGCTCCCGGAACCGCCCACAAGTTGAAACGGCGTCACGTGCGGCCAGTGAGCACTCCGATATGGCGCTGTCTCTGCACGTGTAGAGGGAAACGATCTTTTCGACTTTGACGGTTTTTCCCTTTACGAGGTCAAATTCGAGCTCTTGACCGACGGTTTCCTGTTCCTCGTAGGTGCGGGTTTTCGATGTCAATCGCTTACCATTGCTACTAAAGAGCTGAGTCCTGGCGGCCTGAGCCATTTCGATGCGTGACTGGGTGGTTCTAACCAGTAAATGGACGGTCTCATCATTTACTTTTCCCATGGAGAGGGTCTCTAGGTGTTTCGAGTTGAGTTGTTTATAACGATCGACACCGGCATTGATTACGGAGCCGTCCAATTCCGATTTTACCTTCATCTTGCCGGACCAGTTCTCCGAGGTGATACTGGTCTCCATGGCCGCAAGGTGGGGATTGCCCATATGGACCAATCGCCGGCTTGATATCGTAAATTCGTTCCCCTGTTTATCGCGAAAACGTACGTTGCGTACCAGCAGACCATTTTTCAGATGAAGCTCCTGGCGGTAGGAGAGGATTTCAACGGCTAAAATGTTAAACCATTCGCCACCGTCGAGCTGGAACGTTAGACGAAGCCAGTTGGGGAAGTTGACTAGATCTTCGTTGACAATCGATCGGCCTGCGATATCGGTCGTCAGCCGGTTAAATCCCCCGGCAAGGTAGGTGGCCGGATAGTGGATGACGGTGGCTGTAGCCTCTGCGGCGGCCCCACGCGTTGCAAAATAGCCATTTCCCAGGGTACACAGGGCCTCCCGGAGACGCTCCTGGTCTTGGTCGAACCCATCGTATTCAAGTATCCACTCGCTCATCAAAACCTCTATTTCACCAGATTGATTAAGGAGAGCAAAAATTTTCGGACTTCATCCGTATCCTTAAGGGTATAGGACGCCCTTGTGGATTTGGGCGCGTCGGTCACCAGTATGCCGATGCCTCTTTTTTCCAGTGCTCGAAAGGCATCCTCATCGGTGGTGTCATCGCCAAGATAGAAAGGCATCACGTCAGGAGTATCAAGGTCCAGGGCTTTTAAAATCCACAGCACGGCCTTGCCTTTATCCCAATCGATCTTGGGTCGAATCTCGAAGACCTTTTTGCCATGGGTCTTACGTAAGGTGGGATTTTCTTTGATAAGTTGATCCACCATGCTCTCCATCCGTGGCACCTGGTCATCGGAGACTAACCGGTAATGAACGGAAACGGAGAATCCAGCGTGTTCCACCAGGGACCCTTGAATGGGTTCCACCAGTTTCGAGATTTCCTTGTAGACTTTATCAATGGCAGGCAAAAAGCGTTTCCCCGCCTCGTGCAGGATCTGGGATCGACCAGGGCATGCAATATCAAAACCGTGGCTTCCCGCATAGGTCAGTTCATCCAGCTTAACAAAGCTGTGGACCTTTGGACGCGCGCGACCGCTAACGATTCCCACGGTCAAGGTGACAGCCAGTTGACGCACCACGTCCCGCATCTCTTCGGACATGATGGCTAGATCTGGCTTTTCCACGATGGGAGTCAGGGTCCCGTCATAATCGAAGAAAACCACGGCCCTTTTTTTCTCGATCCGTTGCTTTATTTCTTCCAGACGTCCGAGAGCCGACGGTAAGTTGGGTCCATGCTGCTCAAACCACTCATCTATCTCATGAATGGTGATTTCTCCCAGATCTTCTACCACTCTATCTGCGCCGTTGTCCGTTAGGCTATTGGGATCCCCATGCCGGTCCACGCCAATAACCAGACCAAATTTCCCCCTTCGGCCTGCTTCCACGCCGGAAATGGCGTCCTCTACGATTGCGGCTCGACTCGGCGTGACACCGAGAAGCTCAGCGCTCTTGATAAATATGTCGGGGTCCGGTTTACCCTTGAGTCCAAGGGATTCTGATACGCCTCCGTCAACCCTGTTATCGAAAAGAGATTCGAGGCCGGCAATCCTGAGAACGGCTTGACAGTTCTTGCTAGACGATACGATCGCCGTTTTGACGCCTTGGGCCCGCAGGTCTTTGATGAGGTTGACCGTGGTGCGAAAAATCTCAACCCCGTCCCTCTCCAGTATCTGGCTGAACCGCCGGTTCTTCTGGTTTCCAAGGCCACAGGCGGTTTCTTTGTCTGTTTTATCGGAGGGTTCCCCCCGGGTAATATGAACGTTTCGTGACTCGAGAAAGCTTTGAACCCCATCGTAGCGGGGCTTTCCATCGACGTAGGTGAGGTAATCTGAACCGAGATCGAAGGGAGTAAACGCTTCTTTGTCCCTTCCCTCCCTCATTTTGAGGTAAGCATCAAACAGCTCTTTCCACGCGGTGGCGTGAACCTTTGCGGTATCGGTAACAACGCCGTCGAGATCGAAGATGATCGCGTCAAAGTGATGTGCAGTCAAAGCAGTGGCCTCCCCACCAATGGCACGAATCCTGATGCTGTTCTGTTAACGGTCACGAGGGATCGAATATTGACGGGATGATTTAACAATCAAAATGGTCCTCAAACGGCTCCTGGAACGAAGCTGAGCAAAAGGACCAGGTCGGGCGGGATATTTCACCAACATCAGACAGAGACCCCTTCACTTTATTTGCTCAATGATACCACCGGCTTAAGCTTGGTACAACATTTTTGTTTTGAATATGAGGAGTCCTGGGGTAGCGAGCAGGGGTAGGAAACCTAGATGGGTCCCAGGCGCTTGACTACGAAATCGGCAATCAAGATAGCCATAACGTAGCCTAACCCCAGTCCGACCATAAGAATGAGCCGGGGGAAAAGTCCCAGAGGAACTACACCGAAAAGCCCCGCCAATGGTGTATAGATGATCAGCATCTGTAGGCTCAGGCTTACTGTTACTGCGGCCACAAGCCAGGGGTTGGACGAGAACGGGGTGCGCTCCCGGCAACGCAACATTCCTAATACTGCGAACTCCTGCAGAGGGAAGGCAGTAAAGACAACTGTACATTCCCCGTAGAGTCCCACATCACGAGCGATGGCCTTTGCGGTGATTCGGTTATCTCCGGTGATCATGGCCACCCGGACCCCAGCCTCGGAGGCAACAGGTAGGATGCCTCCTTTAGTCCATCACTTTTTCCAATCCCCTTACTTTTAGCTCCAGGTAGTCCTTCGCCTCCTCTCGCATTTTCTCTCCTATCTGCTTCATATAGAGCATGGGTCCTTGTGACAATGGATCGAAAACCTGAAACAGGACCACTTCCAGGCCCAGGTTCTTCGCCCGTTCGACCACATGGGGCAAAGTTTGTTCTGCCAGTTGGGAGCCGTCCAAGGGGACCACGATCTTTGTGAACAATCCGGTTTCACTCAACGGGGTTTGGTCGGTGGCTCGGAGCAGTAGCAGAGGGTTAAGGGCTGCATGCAGCACTCTGTCGGCAGTGCTTCCCAGGAGCCAACGCTGGACACCGCAACGGCCATAGGTAGACATGGCAATTATTGTTCCCGCGTGGACCGCAGCCTTGTCCGGGATGACTTCCGCTGCGTTGCCTAGCTCCACACTGCGGCAAACTTTCGCCGGATCCGGGAACGAATTGGCAATCCTCTCCAGGTAGTGGATGCTGTTGTTTCTCATGCTGGAGTTCACCCGATCCACGTAACGGCCATGTCCCGGATCTGCGAAGGCCGTTGCCACATTGGGGTCGATAACCTGCAGCGACTCCACCTCAAGTTTAAGGGATTCCACCGTGGAGCGAGCGGGAGGGAGGGAGTATCCGTTCTGATCGCTCGGGACCATCCAATGATGGAACCAGGATCTTGGTGTACATGCAGATTCCCTCCTCTTCTACGGCTCTTGCTAGAGCTTCCATATCAGCTCCGATTCTATGAAGCCTCCTCTTAGTGTATGAAACGCACAAAGGATGCCAGTATGATCTGGCTTAAGACCATTGAATTTATTAAAAAAATTGTGGTGCATTCTCAATCTTGGAAAAATATTCATATTGGAGCATATTGAATATGGATGATTCAGTGGGACTGGCGCAGTGAACCTGCGTTCGATATTGACAGAGGGATCGTTGGTAGTAATTTGGCAAAGGGAATAGAAATTATAACTGCTAGGGCACTATCCCTGTGGCTTTGATTGTTTCTTTGAAGGTCAAGGATATAGCTTCCCGCCCATGAAATATAAAGTTTTTGTTTTCTTACATATAAGAATGCCTGGTCGGGAAATCAATTCTAACTGTTTAAAAAATCAGTTTTTCCTCCACTCCAGGGCCAAGAACGTTGGCATGGATTGCGCGGTTTAATGCCGGTGAAAAAAACGCTCAGATGATTTCATGAGAGATGAGAAGTATTCCAACCCGCTGCGTGCAGTTGATAATATCCCTTATATTTTTTCAAAGAGGGTGCAATGGGATCGAATGGTCTATGGGACTTTGAATAGGAGGTGCAGATGATGAAGGTGGCCCATTTGATGACGACCAACCCCGTGAGCGTCGTAGGTGAGGACTCCATAGAGCAGGCACTGGAGATTATGGATGAGGAGAACATTCGGCAGCTCCCGGTCATCAAGGAAAAGGAGCTCATAGGGATTATCACGGACCGGGATATTCGATCCTTTCTCGGCGGTCGTAGCCTCAGTTACCTTGAGGAGCGGGAAGTGGCCATGAAGACCAAGGTTGCTACGATCATGACCGATAAACCCATCACTCTGGCCCCGGACGATGACCTAAGAGAGGCGGTGGAGCTATTGATTGAGGAGAAAGTGGGTGGTATTCCCGTGGTGGATCCGGACGTCGGTTTGATGGGAATTATCACTTACGTGGACGTTTTGCGTTGCTTCCTGGAACAAATGGAAGAGTAACCTTCCCGGTTCCATACGATTGTTTTTTGAATAAGCATTTTTCTGGAGGAAATGACTATGACGGTTGCGTTGCAGATTACCTTTCGTAACATGGATTCCTCGAAAACCATCGAGGAGGAGATCCGTGATAAGGCGGCGAAGTTGGATCAGTTCTATGACAGGATTACGAGCTGCCGGGTCGTTGTGGAGGTTCCCCATCGGCACCACCACAAGGGCATAGTCTATCACGTACGCGTGGACGTCAAAGTGCCCGGGTGGGAGGTGGTGATCAACAGGGAACCGTCCAAGCATAGCACCCATGAAGATGTTTATGTCTCCATTCAAGAAGCCTTTGACGCTGCTCGTCGCCAATTGCAGGATTACGCCCATCGCCGGCGCGGTGAAGTAAAGGGCCATGGAGGGGTCCCCGTGGCTCGAGTCAGTAAGGTCTTTACCCAAGAAGGCTATGGCTTTCTTGCAACCGATGACGGACGAGAAATTTATTTTCATAGGAACAGCGTGGTAGACGGTCACTTCGAGCATATGGCGGTGGGGACGGAAGTGCATTTCGCTGAAGAAGAGGGGGAGAAGGGGCCCCAGGCAAGCACGGTCAGACCCGTGGGCAAGCACCACTAAGCCGACCAATATGACCGGCAATTATCGGTGGCAGGGGATCGCACAGAGCGGCTAATCTAATGAGTGACGAATAACGAGGGTTGAGGGGGGATACCGTTCAAACGTCAACCTTCAGCGAGGAAGTGTTGAGTGCTGAGCCTCCAGTGTTAAGAATCGATCATTCCCGATTTTTTGAATTTTTCCCTCGCTTAACACTTTACACTCAACACTGTTGGTTCCCCTGGTGCCGACCTTTTGGTTGCTGCTTTTACTCAAGGTCATCCGCTCCCTCTTTCAAAATGTCTTTTCTGTCCCTCATACGATCGTAACCCTTCTTTCCCTTTTTGGTGGTTTGGGGACGGCTCGTTTTCTGTGGCAGGGGAATCCGACCCAGCTTCTTGCGGCTTTTACTTTCCGGATTTTTCCGTGTGGTGGAGGCCATAAAGAAGTGCAAAGAAAATCAGTGGGGAGCAATCTCTTCTTCATGCCCCCATGAAGGAGAAAAGGCAAACCCCCGCGACGCTCATGGTATTTATCAAGCATCGGGGGGGTATCAGAGAATCCGACCCGTGGCCGGCTCCCAAATCCACATGAGTTCGCCCTGGCTTACCACGTGATATACGGTGACCTCGGCTTTGACCACTTTCGCCAACTCCAATGCGTAGCGGACTCCGGCCCGGGAGAGCTCTGAAAAAGTCTGTTGCCGTCCTCCTTAAATTGACTAAATTAGAATTTGCATAAAATGTGCCAATCCGGAGATGGAGATTTCGTTGTTGGATAGGGGCCTTTCAGTGCCTGGTTCTTGCAGGTGGGACTATTCTCACATGAATTTCCGAATTCTAAGGAAAGCCGTAGCCCTTGCTGAATGCCTATCTATCATTTCTCTGGCATACACCTTGCTCTAGCTGATGGTCATGATGTGCAATGCAAGAGAGACGTTCTGTTCAATTTTGGTATTTTTAGCTTTGCTCTTTTCCCCTTCGGTGATCGGAGGCTACGAGGGCGTTCAGGTTACTGACGGAGGGATGATCAAGGGTGTCGTAAAGCTGCAAGGAAAACTAGACCAGCTCCCGGCGCCGGAGATATTTAAATTTAAACAAGTGTGCGAAGGGGTTCCCAACGAAAGCATTGTTGTGGGATTTGAGGCTGGGGTCCGATATGCCGTTTTGACCCTGGAGGGAGTGACCAGGGGAAAGAGAGTGGAGCGGGAGGTGGTGAATGAGTTGGACAACAAAGAGTGCCGCTTTGTGCCCCGTGTGCAGGCGGCCAGCGTAGGGCAATGGTTGGCGGTTAGAAACAGCGACCCCATCCTTCACACCGCCCATGCTTATTTCAAGGGTGGACAACCCGATTTTAATCTCGGTCTCTACCCAGGAAAGGTGAGTCGGAAACCGCTAGTGAGCCCTGGTGTCGTCCCCTTTTTTTGTGATGTCCACCCCTGGATGAGGGCTTACATTGTTGTGACGGAGCACCCTTACCACGCCGTGACAGACATCCTTGGTAAATATGAAATCCGTGACATACCTCCAGGGAATTATCGTTTGAAGGTTTGGCACGAGAGTCTGGGAACGCTGGAGAAGCCGGTTGAGATCAAGGACGGGGGAGTCTCCAAAGTAGACTTTTTCTTGTCTGCTGCACAAAGGGTAGGGAAATGAAAAACTTCCGAATTCTTTCCCTCGGTGTGTTTTTGTTTTACTCGATCCATTTCGGTATCGCCTTTGGTGCCGAAGGGATGGATCAGACTGGAATCGTGAAAGGAACCGTAACACTGGATGGTTCGCCCACGGAAGACATTGTAGTTTCCATTGAGAGACCGGCGAAAGAATTTCTTCGTTCCGTTGTCACAAAGGTGGAATCCTTTAACATGATTCGCAAGGGTGAGGTCCTCAATATCGACATCAGAGTCAGTAGGGGACCTTAGTGTCCTGGCGGAGGAACGACCAAGGAGATCATCCAAAGCAGCCAAAGGGTGGAAGCAAAAAGTAACGTACCCGATCATTGTCCCTGGTTGTTCGAAGCCAATATTGACCTGCTGATCTCTGCCACCGAACCTGTCCCCGTCATGATCAGCACTCGCTTCATCTCCTCTGTAAGGATTTGAAAGACCCTCTCCACTCCGTCAGATCCGCCGGCCCCGAGCCCCCAGCATATGGGCCGGCCCACGAGAACGGCCTTGGCGCCCAGGGCCAGGGCCTTGACGATGTCGCTCCCTCTTCGTATGCCGCTGTCGAGCAAGATGGGAACTTTGCTTTCCACTGCCTGAACCACCTCGGGCAGCGCTTCGATGGATGCGCGGTTAAAATCCAGCACTCGACCCCCATGGTTCGATACCACCAAGCAGTCCGCTCCAGCCTCCACAGCGATGCGGGCATCCTCACTCCCCATGATCCCTTTGACGACCACCGGTAGCGAGACCTCCCGTTTCAGCCATTCGATGTCCTTTGGGGACGAGGCGTGTCCCTGCCTTGGCTTTCCATCATTGCTCAAAGGGACGTGGTCCCCAATTTTTGTTGGCTGGACCGTATCCATGGTCAGACCCACTGCGGCATATCCCAACTTTTCGGCTTCTCGTGCATAGTTCAGCACGCCATCTCTCCCGCGGCTCAGGTACCCCATAAAAACCAACGGGCTAGAGGCTCCCTGCGCCCATTCACGGGCGTTGGACCTGGCGGCGTGGCTCACGAATACCATGGCCCCTGCGCGGCCGGCCCCCTCCACGACCTCCCGCTCGGCTCTTGGGCCGATCTTGCTAAAACTTCCCACCGGGGCCACCGCAATAGGAATTGGCAGGCGACGACCGAAGAGTTCCAGTGTGATATCCGGATCAGTGACATCGTGAAAAATTCTCTGTCGGAATAAAATCCTACGCATGGCAACCTGGTTTCTGCGCAGAGTCGACATACTTTCAGCGGCCCCCATGATGTGTTCCCATGCTTCGGGTAAGATGCTGCGGTGGGCCGCCTCACGGATCTCTTCGAGACTCATCTCCAACAGTTTTTTGTCTCTGTTCATCTCGTCGACTCCTTTCGTTGGCCGGTCTTGGGTCGAAGGATTTGTTATGGAGTAGACTTGATTAGGCGAAATTGCAACAAGAGGGTGCGCTGCAGGGGGCTGTAGTTGTCGTCGGATATCATGTAAAGTAGGGTCCCGGCCGAGGGGTGGTGGCATACCGCCAGGCCTTCAAAATTATCCACCTCGAAGGGCGGCTCCAGAAGGGCAATCTCTTGCCCTTTGAGGCGAGCCCCCGGCCTTATGCTGTCGGCGGTTAGTCGTCGGACCCGGACAATCGCTCCCCTCAACAGGCTATAACGTCGCTCCAATAGAATGAGATCGCCATTGGGAAGGGTGGAGACGTCAGTGGGCTCAAAGCCGTCGGATTGTAGATAGGAGATTGAGGATGATCCCTTCCGGTCCATTAGCCACCCCCTGGTAGTGCCGTTCTCATTTTTGTATCTTTCCGTGATCAGTACAAATCGGCGGTCGGGCAGTATTGCCACTGCTTCGAGTCCCCCGTTGGAAGGCGCTTTTTGGAGGCCCGCCGGGAGAGGAAGCGGTCGAGGGGGAAGGGCAAAGGCCTCCCCAGAACCAGGGTACCGCCACAGTCGTGGGTGGCGCTCGAAGCCTACAATGAAAGAGCCATCCCGGTCGCGAACCAAAGCCTCCGCGTCGCGCATGGAACCCTTGAGGGCCTTTCCTGCGGGAGTAAGCAGGGAGGCCATTTGCCATGAATCCACACGCTTAAGCACTCCCTGGCCGTCGTGGTGAAGGCGGGCGGTGAGCCAGTAGCCCCGGTCAGATATGGCATAAAGCTGGCTTCCATCCTTGCTCAGGGCCAGACCCGAGAGGCCCCCAAAACGGGAGTCCTTGGATGCCAATTCGAAGCCGCCTAGAAAAACCAGTTGCCCATGGCGTTCCCCGTTGGAATTGGCCGGTTCGATCCTTGCGGATTCGACTTTAAACGGAGCGGCGGCAGAAAAGCCAAGACCGATGGGCAGCCATGACCACACGAGGAATGTAAATAGACAAATGTAAGCCATGGGTAAATCCTAGGTCTCGGTTTTTGCTCAACCCTGTTTGACCACGGGGCCTGATGCCTCACGCCCCCACATGAACCTCTCTAGAATCATGGACCAGAAGAATCCGCCTCCTACCTTAGCGGCGTACTGGGCCGCAATAACGGGGATACTGAAGATTCCAAATGCTGCGGCGGGGAATACCACGGAATCCACAAGGGCGCTGATGAGGTTGGACCCATTTACCTTTAGCAATCTTGCCCTTCCTTTAAGAATTCCATAGATGACAGCGTCACTTGCCCCGGCACCGGCAAACGCCAGGAAGGAGGCGACGGCGACCCTATCGGCTTCCCGATTCACGATGAACGTCAGGATTGAGCCGCAACCTATCAAGGCCAGCATTTTCCAACCCAGGTTTTTCCCCTCCCATGCCTCGTGGAGATAATCGCGGCTGGAAAGGTCCAGGCCGATCATAAAAAAAGCGATCAGGGGCATGGCGGCGGGACCGAAGTAGTGAACGGTGATATTGGCCGCAACCGCAGCCGACAAGTAAGCCCCTATGACCAGTTTTTCTTTCACACCGCCAGTACTAAATGTTAAGCCGCGGACAGATCTCCAGTATGGCGGCCTTCAAGAATTCCCTTTCATAAACGTCTTCGTCTACGATCTTTCCGCTCCAGACTACGATATCGAGATCGATGGTTCGTGAATCGTATCTATCGATACTCCGGGTGCGACCCAGGTCATCTTCCAGCTCTCTGAGCCACGCTTTGAGCTCCTCCCGGTCCATGGATGTCTGAATCAGGATGGCTCCATTCACATAGTTAGGTTGGTCTCGTCCCGCGAGGGGCTCCGTTTCCACGAAGCGAGACTCATTGAGAATCCGATGGGACTCGGCGATCCTTTTGATGGCTTTTGAGATATTGGCCTCTGGTTGGATATTGGAGCCGATGCCGATTACCACCCGGTTCATGCACGTCGCTCCCCTGAACATTTCACCGAGACGGAATCCGCGAACCTCAGTGCCTGGGGTTTATCCACCTCCACGGTTCCCCTTATTGCCTTGTTGTCTTCCAAGACAAGATTAAGGATGTGGTGGGCCAGCTTCTCAAGTAAATAAAATTCTGACGACTCCACCTCACTGATGATGCGTTTCGTTAACGTCTTATAATTGAGAGTATCTTCGATTCGATCGGTTTGGGCTGCGCTGGAAGCATCCAGCTCCAAGGCCACATTGACGATCACATCCTGCTTCTCCTTGCGCTCCCAGTCGTTAATGCCAATGATAGCCTTTATCTTGAGATTCTTAATGTGTATTTCCACGGAGTCCTTTGGACCGGGGTTCACAACAGCCTTTTTTGGAAGCCTTACATCTAGAAAACTGCAATGGGGGTGAAATGTCAAATGATCCTGCCCCACCACAGTGGTCCAAAGGGTCTTTTTGTCGCACTTTTAATGGAGGTCCAATGCCTGCCCTGGCTTGACAGGAATTTGCTTCCCGTTCTATAGGAAGATAGGTGGAATATCATTGGTGAGCATTTTGTCGCTGCGGCATGGAGGTACAAATGACGCTTGTTGAGGGTTTCAGTCACCTGGTGATTCAAGTGACGGATCTCGACCGGTCGGAGAAGTTCTATCAAGAGGTGTTGGGGTTGGATCCAGTGGGAAGAAACCTTGTCTCCGAGGAAGGTCCCAATTTACTCCTGAAAATGAATACGGGGCAGATGGTTCTCCTGGTACAGGTGCCCAAGGTGGAACCCTTCCGTCCCAATAGCGGAAGCATCCATCACGCATGGCTTCTCACCATCGAGCAGTACAAACGCGCCCAGGAAAGGTTAAAAGAGCGAGGGTACGACATCAGCGACAACCGGGAGGCCTTTAGAGCCATGGGGGAGAAGAGCATGGATGTCTATGACCCCGACGGCCACAGATACCAAGTGCAGGCCTTTGGCCCCGAGGCCCATGAGATTATCAGACCAGGAGTGGGAAAGGTCCACTGTGGCAAGATTGATGATTTTGCCATCGGCTCGGTGACTCTCTTCGGCAAGGCGAAGTTCTATCTCGTCCGTCATTCCGAGGGATTTATCGCCCTTTCCCGCTGGTGCTCGCACATGAACGGACAGATCGCGTGGCAGAAGGAACACTGGCGTTTTTTCTGCTCCTTTCACGGTGCCACTTTTAATCGCAAGGGACAGCACACGGGCCATATCCATAATCTCGCCCCCCTTAGAATCCATCCAGTTACCATTGAAGAGGATGGCACGGTGGTTGTGGACCCCGAAGTGGTCCTGGCTCGCAAGGATTTTGATCCGGAGCAGCTGGTTCCGCCGGTGTGCGGCGCTGAATTTTGTGCTCCCCAGGTTCAACAGGCATAGGAGGATCGACCATGGCAGACGTGGAGAGTCTAAGTCACAGCGGTATCTGTGTGCACGACCTAAAGGAAGCGGAGGAATTTTACTGTCAGGTTTTGGGTGCCCGCCAGAACACCCGCGTGAACTTTAGTACCGAGGATGCCATGCGGGGAAGGTCCGTTCATGGTTCTGTGGTTCTGGAAGATTATCTTCTCGCATTGGTGGTGGCCCATGATTACATGCCCATGCCTGCGCAAGGCCAACACCGCGGTGCCCATGGTTTTCGTCATGCTTTTCGTGTCCCGCGCGCTCGCTTTGACAAGACCCTGGAGACACTGAAGGAACGTAGTATTCCGTTTGAAGGTCCGGTGGAGCATCCGGAAAAGGGCCCCTTTGGCCAGTCCATCTATTTCAAAGACCCAAGCGGTAATTTCCTCGAAATCCTCTGGCGTCGTGACGAGGGTCAGAATTACCAGAAACCGACCGTGCTGGACGTGGGATGAACCTTGGGGTCTGAAATGAGTGGGCTACAAGTCGAGGCCATCAATCATATCTCCATTGCAGTCTCTGACCTGCAGCGCTCTGAAGAGTTTTATCACCGTATACTGGGTTTTGAACCCCTGGGACGTGACCTCTGGCCTGACTGTGAGCACAATGCGGCCTTTAAGACTGGACAGGGGCAGTCCCTGATCCTTTCTGAAGACCCTTACCTTACCAAGCTTCCCGAGACAGGAACCCATCAAGCCTACACAATCGGAGGATCCGGCCGCGATGCCATAGCCACGGAGTTAAAGCAGCGGGGCATCGAGGTCCATAGCTATCGAGAAGACCGACCTCAGGAGACCGGGGACAATTTTTATTTTTGCGATCCCAACGGCAACCGGATTCAATTGGTTGCGTCTAACGGACAATCGGCGGGAAAAGCGACCGTCCAGGGGATCGACCACGCTGCCGTGGAAGTGGTGGACCTTGAGTGGGCGGAGGATTTTTACGTTAACATCTTGGGGCTTCCGGTGGCCCATCGTGTTGGCTGGAGCACGGCGGATTTTGCGCGGGCAATACGATGGGGCGAGGGAAAAGAAGATATGGCCCCCGGGAGCAGGCGTTGGGATGCACTTTATACAGAAAACAGGAGGCGGGTTCCAAGGGTAACCGCCCAGCTATACATCCAATTTGGTAAAGCTGCCTTGGGGCTTTATCTCGCCACAAAACATCGGCAGGAGCCTCCAGAGGAGCAGGCTGTGGGTTCGCCGCGAATCGCGTTTCGTACCGATCGTTCCGTGCTCGACAATACTGCCACGCTCTTAGACGAACACCAAAAACCCTTTCAAGGTCCGATGGATCATCCTCCATCGGCTCCCATTCAGAGTTCTCTCTATTTTAAGGATCCCGGGGGGAACTTTCTGGAGCTGGCGGTGCCCCGATAATCGTTAATATATCGAATGGAGGTTTAAATGGCTGAACTTCATTCCTATCCTCGATTTTCCTTGGCCGAGCGGGACCGCAGATGGGCGGCTGTGCGAAAGCTCATGCGTGAACAACGCTTAGACGCTATCGTTACCCCGCAAAACACGGGACACTCCATGGATTTTCAAGCCAGCACGCGTTATTTGACCCATTGCGGTGGTGGGGGTGATGCGGACCTGGCCGCTGTATTTCCATTGGAGGGGGAGGTGACTGTAGCGGCCACCACCGCCACCGCCCGTTGGCCCAACGTGCAGGACTGGACCAAGGACGTTCGTGAGGCCCGTCGCAATTACGGGCGAGTCGTGGTGGAGCGGCTGAGGGAATTGAAGGTGGATCGAGGGCGTATCGGCATCGCCGGTCTAGGGGAAGTGGAAGGTACCCGCACGCCGGAGGGGACTATTCTCTATGGGACTTGGAAGCAAATCCGGGAAGCATTTCCCAACGCGGAGTTGGTGGATGCCACGCCGATCCTCACCGAGGTGCGTTACGTCAAGAGCGAGGAGGAGATCGGGGCGCTTACAAAGTCCATGGAGATTATTGAACAGGGTTACCGCGCTGAGGTCGCCGCGGCTCGTCCCGGGGCGAAGGACTGGGAGGTGTGGGCGAAAGCCCAGGGTGCAATGATGTTTCATGGTTCCGAGATGCCGGTGCACTGCAACTGGCTCTCCGGAAAAAACCCTAAACGTACGCTCACTCGTCCCACCATGCGAATACTCGAACGGGGGGATTTGATCATCAACGAATTGGAATCATGCTGGATCGGTTACCGTTCCCAGGGGGTTCAACCTGTGTTCGTGGAAGTGGCGAATCCCGTCCATCAAGAACTGATCAAGGTGCAAAAGGAAGTTTTCGATCGGGTTATGGAAAACCTCAAACCCGGCATTACCGTGGGAGAGCTTTCCGAGCTCGCACAGACTACAGGGCAAAAGGCGGCACCGAAGACAGGTCCCGTATCCAATGCCAAGGCGGAGCTTACCATGCACGGCCGCGGGGCGGGTGATGATGGTCCAATCATTACATCCACGGCTCGCAGTCCTAAACAGCTTGGTGTGGCGCTAAAGGAGCATATGGTTTTTATCTGCAAACCCTCGGCAATCACAGCCGATGGTGATTACCATTGCACCTGGGGGGATTCAGTGGTGGTCACGCGAAGCGGGGGACGTAGATTGGGCAAGCGGCCTCACGGCCTCGCGGTCTCCGGCATGTAGTTCTCAGTTGCTTACCAATAGTTAAAGAGAGGGAATCGAGCAAAGATTTTCGCGCAAAGACGCAAAGGGAAACTAGCAGCGGGCAGTTAGCAGAAAACAGTGAAGCCGTGTTAAGTGTTCAGCGATCAGTTCAGGGTGTAGGGGGGTTGGGTATAGAGTCTGGACTTCACCTCCCCCTACACCCTTCACTCTCTCTTAATTTCCCACTCGGTCCTCGCTACTCGTCACTGATGAGTCGCTTTGCGCTCTGCGCTTAGCCGTCCGCTTAAATCTGCGGCTAAATATCTTTTTCTTCTACCCCTAATTGTGTTCGGTTAGATAATTATCGCGTCACGGGTCTTTGCTGATTCGGGGTAAACGATCTCCAGGGTTCCATTTTGCCACTGGCAGAGCTGGATGGTGGCCAATGGAAGTCCATCATTGGCGAAGCGCAGCTTACCCATCACGGTATCGAACTCCATCTTCAATAAATTTTCTCTCAGGGTCTCGTTGTCCGTGCTCCCCGTATCCTGGACCAACCGCTCCAGAACCTGACAGCACGCATACCCGCCGGCAGAATGATACTCTGGATTACTTCCGTAGGCGGCCTTAAAGCTCGCGGTAAATTCCATGGACAGGAGATCTTGGGCAACCGGGACCCAACTCCCACGCATGAAGACCCCGTTGATGGCATCGCCCAGCTGAAGGTCCCGGGGCGCCGGGTTATCGGAAAGCCAAAGCTGTGTTCCCTTGAGTCCAACCCTTAAGGCATGGGATACGCATTCGTGCATGGGATTGTCCGGGCGAACATGGTCGAGGCCCACCAGGACGACATCAGGGTTAGATGCCTTTACACGCCCCATGAACCCGGCGTAGTCCACGGGGGATTCACCTATGACCTTTTCGCACACGAGATCAACCCCATGAACCTTGGCATAGTGTTTTACTCCCAGAGCCACGGCATTCCCGATTCTCCCATCCGTGTATGCTAGGGCGGCCCTTTTCCCCGGCAACTTTTCAGGTTTGGTCAAACAAAATTCGAGGAAGCTCTTTGGGTAGTCGAAGTCGCAGCCGGACCAACACAGGAAGAGATATTTTCGTCCCTTGCGAAAGATTTCGTGTGAACTCCCGCTCCCTTGCAGCAGAAGCTTGTGCGCATCCTCCACCATGGGAGCCACCGCCTCCACCAGCGCGCTGTGACAAGGCCCCAGCAGGAGTTCCACTTTGTCTTTATGGATCAATTGCCTGTAACGCTCCGCAGCTTTGGCAGGTTGGCTCTCGTCGTCATAAACCCTGAGAACGACACGCTTCCCCAGCAGCCCGCCTCTTTGATTGACCTGCTGTAACCAGAGATCGTAGGCACGGCTATAGTACACGGCAGCGGTTTTTGCGTACCGGCCGGTCTTTGGAAGACTGACCCCCACCGTAATCGTGTCTGAGTTCGTTGCCATAACCGGTTTCGATCCAGGGTTAAGTTATGACGGTCGGTGAGATTCCACAAGTGTCTAGGGGCGGTTTCGGTTTCTTTTAAATAGCGGAGTTCCATGCTAGGTAAGGCATTTCAAAGCCTAATATTCAAGAAAGGCTTCCCAAAGGAGTAGAGATGTTTGAAGACCTACGCAGTTACCTATCTCATCTGGAGGACCAGGGGCAGTTACTTAGAGTTAGCGAGGAGGTGGATCCAAAATTCGAAATCGCTGCGGGTATTCGGAAAACGTCCGATGTCAAGGGTCCTGCCCTTTTGTTTGAAAAAGTTAAGGGTTTTCCTAACTGGCGGGTATTGGGCGGGCTGTTTGCCACGGAGAAGCTGGTGGCCCTCGGACTGCGAGTTAATGAAGAGGAACTGCTGGAAAGATACCTCACCCTCGAGGACAAACGCATTCCTCCGCAACTGGTCTCCGGTGGCGCAGAAAAAGCCACCACCTGGACAGGCGCGCAGATTGACCTCAACCGCCTGCCCATCGTTACCCATTCGGAGCGGGACGTGGGTCCGTACATTACCATCGGTGTGCAGGTGGGCAAAGATCCTGATACCGGTGAGCGTAACGTTTCCATTCACCGAATGTTGCGGTCGGGTAAAGATCGTCTGTCTCTCTGGGCGCCTCCCGACCACCACCTGGGCCGTTTCATCGCCAAGGCGGAGGAAAGGGGCGAAGGACTCGAAGTGGCGACTGCCATCGGAGTGGATCCGGCCATCGTGGTGGGATCTCAGGCAAAGGTTCCCATGGGAGTGGACGAGTTCGAAGTTGCCGGAGGATTGCGGGGTTCCCCCGTTAAGCTGAGGAAGTGCCAGACCATCGATGTGGAAGTGCCGGCTTCAGCAGAAATTGTGATTGAAGGGGTGACCCTTCCGGGAGAACGAATTACCGATGGCCCCTACGGGGAGTACCAGGGCTGCTACAGTGAGGCCAAGCAGGCCGCAGTATTAATAGTGAAGGCCATCACCATGCGGGAAAATCCAATCTATCAAACCTGTCTGGCAGGATTTCCCGTGACGGAGAACCATACGCTAATCAAATATGCCAACGCCGCCCATGTTTACCGCGAGGTAAAAAAGATCGTCCCGGAGGTGAGGGGGATCTGCCTGACAGCGGGCGGGACCTTTCGACATCATGTGGTGGTATCCATCAAGAAGAGGCAGGAGGAGGAGGCGAGAAACGTCATCCTGGCCCTTTTAGCCTCGGGAGTTGGCATCAAGCATGTGACGGTTGTGGACGAGGACATCAACGTGAACAACCCTCTCGAAGTGGATTGGGCCGCCAGCACCCGCATGCAGCCCGATCGGGATATCATTATTATTCCACGTCTCGCCAGTTCCACCTTGGATCCATCGGTCCCGAAGCCTCGTACCACGGCGGGGTGGGGGATGGACGCCACCATGCCCATAGGGGAGCATGAGCGATTCGACAGGGTCAGGGTCCCCGGAGTCGACAAGGTCAAGTACATAAAATAATAGTTGAGATTTGCAGCTGAAGGATAGATGACGAAATCAAGAAAAAAATGCCTTGCGCAAAGACGCAAAGGGCGCCAGGTATAAACAAGATTACAAATTCGAAACTCGAAACAAATTCAAATTACCAAAGTTCAAAACAAAAAGATCAACCCCCTTGTCTTAAGTGCCTGGATTGTCGTCTTTGCAAGAAACGCGAGAGTTTTTGTCATAGGTTTTGAACATTGATAGTTTGAAGTTTTGAAATTGTATAGGATTTCGTGCTTTGGAATTAGGGTTTTAACTTGCCGACATCTTGGCGAAAAAAATAGTTGCTCAATGTCGTCGTGTTAAACGTTTTATCGGTAAGAATTTAGACCTTGTATGAGAGACTTCGAGTACCTTGAACCGGCCACGGTGGGTGAGGCGTGCAGCCTGCTCGAGCAATACGGAGGGGAGGCGCGGGTTTACGCGGGAGGTACCGGCCTTACTATTCTCCTGAAGCAGGGGCTGCTTCGACCCAAGGCCTTGATCAACATCAAGAGGATCCCCAATCTCAGGAACATTTCATATGATTCTACCAAGGGTTTGATTATTGGAGCCCTGGTTACCCATCACGATCTGGAGACGTCGGAACTGGTCTTGAAAAAACTTCCCATCCTGCGCCACGTGGAGCGGGAGGTGGCGAACATCCGGGTGCGCAGCATGGGAACCGTAGGTGGAAATCTGGCCTCGGGGGAACCTCTGACAGATCTGCCGTCCCTATTCATCTCCCTTGATGCCCGGGTTAACATTCTTGGGGCATCGGGAAAACGCACCCTGGCGCTAGAGGAGCTCTTTCTGGACTATTACCGGACTGTTCTTGCCGATGACGAGGTCCTGACCCAGGTGGAAATTCCCCCTGCGCCTCCCCGTACAGGCGTGGAGTATATCCGGTTTTCCAGCGGTTCGGTGGTGGACAAACCCTGCGTTGGGGTTTCGGTGCGGATTACCCTGGAGCCGAAGAATCGAATCTGTCGCAACGTGAGGATTGCCCTGGGTTGCGTTGCTCCCACACCCATACGCGCCCGCAAGGCGGAACAGGCGTTGGAGGGGAAGCAGATCAAGCCTGACGCAGTGGAGGAGGCCGCCCACCTGGCCTCTCAGGAGTGCAGTCCACTGGACGACCTGCGCGGATCGGAGAGATACAAGAGGGAGATGGTGAGCGCCCTGCTCAGACAGGCCGTTCCAAAGGCCTACGAGCGGGCGGAGGCGGCAGCAAAGAAGTCATGAAGAAATCCGTTCGTATCACGGTTAACGGTAGAGAGCGGGAGATGGAGGTGGAACCTCGAGTAACCCTACTGGAGGTTTTACGGGACCATCTAGCATTGACCGGCGCAAAGCTTGGCTGCGATATCCAGGTGTGTGGCACTTGCACCGTGCTGCTGGATGGCAAACCGGTGAGCGCCTGTTCTACCCTTGCGGTGGATGCCGGCGGTTGTAGCGTCACGACTATCGAAGGATTGGGAAACGGAGACACTTTAGACCCTGTGCAAGAGGCCTTCATGGATTTTGGAGCGTTACAGTGCGGTTATTGCACCTCGGGATTTATTCTGACCGCCAAAGCGCTGTTGGCGGAAAATCCCCACCCGACTGTGGCGGAGATCCGCAGCTATCTAACGGGAAACTTTTGTCGGTGCGGGTGCTACCACGAAATTGTTGAAGCCATCCAGAAAGTTGCAGGTCGATAGGGATCGCAGCATGGCAGATCATTCTATTAAAAACTCGGTACGTCGCCTGGACGTCAAGGCCAAGGTCACCGGTCGGGCAGTTTATCTCGCCGATATGCAAGTCCCCGGCATGTGCTATGGACGCGTGCTGCGCAGTCAGGTCCCCCACGCGCGGATTGGAAGCATCGATGCCTCCAATGCATTGAAGATACCGGGAGTCCTCGCGGTACTCACCCGCGATGACATTGTCAAAGACCGGGGGATTGATCCCTACTACGGACCCGTCTTCAAGGATCAGACCATTGTGGCCGTGGAAAAGGTCCGCCATGTGGGCGATCCCATTGCAGCGGTTGCCGCAAGGGATCCGGGTACAGCGCAAGAGGCCATTCAGGCCATTGACGTGGAATACGAGGAGCTTCCAGCGGTATATGATGTAAACGAGGCCGCTAAAAAGGGCGCATCCCTGGTGCACGAGACGGTTCAGAAACCGGTGCGCGGCTTTGCTGATCTGGCTGAGATTGAAGCCGTGGAAGGAACGAATATCTGCACCCATTTCAAGCTTACAAAGGGCGATGTGGAAAGAGGTTTCAAGGAATCGGATCACATTTTTGAGGATACCTTTGCCCTACCCACCACACAGCATGCGGCCCTGGAGCCCCATGGTTGTATTGCCTCAGTTGAAGCGGACGGACGTATTTCGGTCTGGTCCACCACTCAGAATCCCTTTGTGGTGCGCACCCAGCTCGCCAATATCTTCAAGGTTCCGGTATCCAAGGTTCGGGTGGTTGCTCCATACTTGGGAGGCGGTTACGGGAGCAAGGTCTATCCCAAACTGGAACCCCTGACGGTTGCCCTGGCTAAAAAGGCGGGGCTGGCGGTGCGAATTTTACTCACTCGCGAAGAGGTATTTTTCACCGTTACAAAACACGCCGCGGCCATCAGATTGAAAACGGGTGTAAAGAAGGACGGAACCCTGGTGGCGCGTGAGTGCGAGATGCTATTTGATACCGGCGCCTATGCCGAGATCGGGCCGCGAGTGGCCATGAAATCAGGCTACACCGCAGCGGGACCTTATAAAATCCCCAATGTAAAGATTGACTCGCTGTCCGTCTATACCAATAAACCCCCGGCAGGTGCATTCCGCGGTTTTGGGGTGTCCCAATCCGCCTGGGCCAATGAGTCCCAGATGGACATCATCGCGGCTGCCTTGAAGATGGACCCTTTAGAGATTCGCCTCAAAAACGCCTACGAGGAGGGGAGCGAGTTCGTGACCGGTGAGCATCTATCCAGCATCGGCTTGAAGAGCTGCCTGGAAAAAGTGGCGGCGTCGGTGGATTGGAAGAAAAAACCGCCTCAGTCCCGTAACGGTCAGAGTCGCCGGGGAAAGGGTATCGCCTGTTTGATCAAGGCCACCATCACCCCGTCCGTCTCATGTGCAACGGTGAAGCTCAACGAGGACGGAAGTGCCACTATTTTTACCGGCACCGTGGAAATGGGTCAAGGCTCTGAAACGGTCCTGGCACAGATGGTCAACCATGAGCTGGAGATCCCGATGGATAGAATCCAGGTGTTGGCCGCAGACACCGACGTGGCGCCTTACGATCTGACCACTTCATCCAGCCGGTCCACTTTTCATATGGGTAAGGCTGTCCAGTTGGCAGCCAGGGATATCGGCCAACAGTTAAAGGATATTGTCACTAGTGAATACGGGATTTCAGCCAAGCATTTGACTTTGTCCGGTGGCAAGGTGAGACTTCCGGAAACAGCGCTGGATTACAAAGAAGTGCTCTTCAAGCACTTTGGCATGCCCGGTGGCACTCTGCTGGGTCAGGGAGAAGTGCGGACTCAGGCCGCGCAGCCCAATGGGGAGAAGATGACCTCTGCCTTCTGGTTCGTGGGGGCAGGTGCCATCGAGGTGGAAGTGGATCAAAGGACTGGCAAGCTAAAGATCCTGAAGTATGCCACCGCGGTGGACGTGGGAAAGGCGGTTAACCCTCTGGGTTGTCAGCAACAACTTCGTGGCGCGGCCATCACCGGCATGGGGCAAGCCATGTTTGAAGAACTCGTCTTCGACAACGGGCAACTGGTGAATCCTAATTTTATCGACTACATCCTGCCGGCACTGGGAGATATGCCGGAGGTGATTGAACCCATCGCTCTGGAGATCCCCCACAGCGAGGGGCCCCTGGGGGCCAAGGGGATCGGTGAGACCGCCCTTATTCCCGTGGCGCCTGCCATCGCCAATGCTGTCTTTGACGCCGTGGGGGTGCGAATCAAAGAGCTCCCGGTAACGGGGGAGAAGATTTTTCTTGCCCTCACATCCGAAAAGGATCAATCTCGTAGCAAGTAACAGGTTCGACATGGACCAAAGGGAGGGTTCAAATGAAGCGTAACACCGGCCTACGTCACTTATCGTTAAAGACAGGTGATCTTGAAAAAACGGAGCGATTTTACACGGAAGTGTTGGGCCTCGAAGTCGCATTTCGTCATCCCCCAAAAAGGCTTTTTCTCCGCTGGCCAAAACAGGATGATCTCCTGGACTTTGTGAAGAGCAGGGAAACGCTCAAGACGTCCCGGGGATTGGATCACTTTGGCTTTAGCGTCTCTCGCCCCGTCATGAACCAGGTCAAGAAACGTCTCAAGAAGGAAAAGGTGAAGATCGAAGGACAACGGGGAAACCGAAGCGTCTACTTCTGCGATCCCAACGGCTACTGGGTGGAGTTCTACTGCGACTAAACTTAAAGATCCAGCGTCTAGTGGTAGCGGCTGACCCCTTTGCTATCTTGGGCCTCTGCCTCTCACCAATTCCAACTCACAATTTACCAACCTTGAGACTGCCCTGAAAGATTGGTAGGCTTGCCTGGAATGGGTCGGTTGAGCGAATCCTAGTTGTAGCAAGTGTAGGAGGTTTTGCCATGCCAGTGATTGATGCCGATACACATGTTGACGAGTCAGAGTCCACCTGGGCAAAGTTGGAGGGTACTCCCTACGCAAAGTATATACCGGTAACAGTCACTTTACCGCCAGAAGAGGCCAGACGTGCCGGCTTAAACCCGACCAACAGCCGCAGATGGGTGGTTGAAGGCAGGCTGCAGAACCGTGCCATCCGCGACGAAGTGAATCATCCACTCCGGGTGCGGCGAGAGCTGGAGGACGTACAGGGCCGCTTAGCCCATATGGACGAGATGGGCGTAGATGTGCAGGTTATATTCCCCACCTTCTTCATCCGCTACAACACGAACAGCGCCGAAGCCGAATGGGCACTGACCACCACCTACAACCGCTGGCTTGCCGAGAAATGTGCGCCAACAAATGGGCGGTTGCAGTGGGCGGCTGTGTTGCCTTTGCTGCAGCCCGACAAAGCCGTTGAGGAACTGCGCTGGGCAAAGGAGCACGGGGCCTGTGGCATCTTCAAGCGGGGGTTTGACCTCGACAGGAAAGTCACCGACCCGCACTTCTTTCCAATCTATGAGGAGGCCAATGCACTCGAGCTGCCTCTGTGCATTCACACGGGCCACCCGCTGCCCGGCCACGAATGGGACAGGGGCTTTCCTGTCATGTACTCCTTCGGTGAGCTGGTAAGCTCCGGGGTTCCAAAGAAGTTCCCGAAACTCCGGTTTGGTTTCATTGAGTCCGGAGCGTCCTGGATTCCTTATGTAATGTCGCAATTGGGAGCTAAGAAGCGTGCGGCACTGCGAGGTCGGCAGAGTCGATTGCCCCACCTGTTCAAACTGGAGCCGGGACTGTTTCGAGAGAACCGTGCGTTCATCACCATTGACCCTATTGACGACATTGAGTCCCTGCTGAAGTTCGGAACTGAAGACCACCTGATGATCGGCACGGACTACAGCCATACCGATATCTCCGCCAACCTGAGCGGGTTGAACGAGGTGCATAACTGGGTGGACGAGAGCAGGATCAGCAACGATCAGGCCCACAAGATCCTGGAGAGCAACTCCCAGGCGTTCTACGGACTTTAGAAAAAGACGCTGCGGTTAACCTGAGGGTGTCCGTCATGCTCGGGCTAGCTCAGTCTGACCCCAATCGCCAGAACAGGAGGGATTATGGCTCGGACCATCAAGGCCAAGATCGGATTTGTCAGTCCTGTTTCCGGGGCGAGCCCCCATATCGAGAGCTTCAAGGCGGTGGTGCCGGAAGGGGTGCAGATGGACATCGATGGGTTGGAGTTCGTTCGAACCTCATTCAACGATTTCAGGGGTAAAACGGGGGCGGTGATAGAGAAGGTTAGCGAGCTGGTGCGGGCCAACGGTTGGCAGGGCGTGTTTGTCGGCGGCGCGCCCCTGGAGCTCATGAACCCGGGGCTGGCGGAAGAACTCCACGGAGCCATAAAAGTGCCGGTGTCAACGGCACTGGAATCCTGTGTAACTGCGCTCAGGGCCTTCTCAGCGAAGCAGTTCCTTCTGATGACACCCTTTGATGACTCTATGAATCAGTTGATCAGGGGCTACCTGGCCAAACAAGGCTTAAAAGCGATTTCTCCGCCTCCGCCGTTCAAAGACTATAAGGACGCAACAAAGCTGGGACCAGATGATGTTTTTTCGCTGACTAAGAAATGCGTCGAGTCAGTCAAAGATTTTCAGGCTATTTATTTTCAGGGAGGTGTGCTGGATCCTCTGGCGGTGGTGGCGCGAATTGAACGAGGGTTATCCAGCCCGGTTGTAGCCAGTAACCCTGCCATGCTCTGGAATATTTTATCGAGGCTGGGTTTGAAGTTTCGAGTGCCTGGTGCCGGCAGACTACTGGAGGAGTGGCCCAGGTTGCCCCAGGTGAAGTAGTTCGAGTGCGGGGGCCTTTTTATAAGGTACCCGCGTGGGTTTATGGGGACTCGGTTGACACGCACTTCGTTAGCTTTCTTATGCGCGAACAATGCCGGGGCGACGCTATGCCGCTCTTCTTGGATTATTTCAGCGCCCCGCTGCATTTTGGTTACCTGAGCATTGAAAAAACTGCCCTTGGGGGATAACAAGGGAGTCCGTTTCAATGTTCCCTGAGACTCTCCCTGAAGCAGCAATCTCTACATTGCCCGTGGCAACCATGTTTCCTTCGCAGTGTCCCATGATGATGGCATCCGTGGCGTAGACATCGGCTTTAACAATGCCTCTGTCTCTATAATCAGCTTTCCATCCACATTAATCTCAGCTAATACTTCATATTCAATTTGTATATATTCGGTAATACTGAATTTTCCTTCAGGATAGATACTTGTGCCCAAGACGGTTAGCAGCGGGCCCTCATTCTGGCTAGTATTGTTGTTGAACATGGACGTTCCCCTTCCATCCTGTGAATAAAACATGGATCATGCCAAATTGTTTCCCATGGGGTGTTGTTAAAATATTGTAAAATCAAATACGGATGGGATTTATGCCGTCCTGCGGGTGAAATCTGTATTGTCCATTGGTACAAAAATTAAGCTTCCTATCTCATGGTCCATTTTGGGAAATGTAGGGTTGCTAGGCAATTTCTTGGCCCTCTTAGCTATACATACACTTGACTGTCTGCTTGGGTGGGGATATGGATTGAATTCAGGCGAAATGAATCTTGCTAGATCGTGAACTGCCTCGGGGTGTCGACGTATTAACTCAGAGGAGGAATTTATGGAAATCAAAGAAACGAATGAGGCGCTCAAGGAGTTAAAAAGGGGGCGAAGGGTCAACCTTTTTAGGACAGCGAACCTGGATACGTGGTTGTTGTATTTCCCCCCGGGCGACGTCCAGAGGATGCATAGTCATCCCGGTGACCGAACCTACTATGTTTTAACCGGGAAAGGCACCATGAAAGGGCCTAATGAAACCCATGAGCTTTCCCCCGGCAAGATAATCAGCATACCAGCCCATGAGTATTATGAAGGTTCAAACCCACATGATGAACCCATGGTTCTTTTGGGCAATAGCAACCATCCCACCAAGGGAGATCTTGCCAAGGCGGGTGGGCAGCGCTCGGAAATCGATGACGCCACGGGGAAAAGGATCGTTTATCAAACGGGTGGGGGGCAGGATGCCGGCGAGCTCGTGGACTGAGCCACGTATCGAAGTTCGAAATTGAATCGAGGTTGCCTTTAGGAGGCAGGCTGCACCCGGCCTTAATGGTATACCGGGGAGTGTAGTTTGCCTCCATTAATTTATAGGTCCTAGAATTTCACCCTCTGGACCCAAGATCCGTACTCATTGAGGTCATGAATTCTTCACCAGCTCTTTTGAACCATTCGCCAACAGCACGACCCGTCGTGATGGGTTGTAACGGTGTGGTCTCCTCAGGTCACCACCTCGCTTCCCTCTCTGGTGTCAAGGCGTTGCAAGAGGGAGGTAATGCCGTGGATGCCGCCCTGGCGGCTTCATTTGTCTTGGCGGTGGTGCGGCCTCAGGCCTGTGGAGTCGGAGGTGATCTCTTTTCCCTTGTCCTTATAAAGGACAAGGGAAAAGTGGAGGCCCTAAATGCAAGCGGCCCTGCGCCAAGGAAAGCCACGGTGGAATTCTTCAAGGATAAGGGTTTGTCTCTGATTCCCTCAGACGGCCCCTTGAGCATTGCGGTACCTGGTATCGTGGATGGGTGGATGGAACTCCATTCGAAATATGGAACCATGGAACTTCCGAGGCTGGCTCAGGACGCCATCGGTTACGCCCGCCATGGATTCCCAGCCTATAGAACGTTGCTGGAATCCGTCTCTGAACTTGCCCCCTTCTATCCCTGGGTGGACCGGTCTTTTCGGAGGCCTATGGATCCTCCCGTGCCCGGTAGGTATCTAGTGCAAGAAGAGCTGGCTAAGACTCTGGAAGAAATTGTGAGGACCGGCAGGAAATCATTTTATGAAGGAGAAATCGGAGCGCGCATGTGCGCCGCGCTTCGAAAGGAAGGCGGGATCATAAGCCAGGAGGACCTCGAGGCGAGACATGCGGAGTGGAAGGAACCCGTCACCACAACCTACCGCGATTTTTCCCTGTTCGAGCAACCTCCGGTATCCCAGGGTTTCATCGTTCTGGAGATGCTCAATATTATGGAGGGCTATTCGCTGCCAAGTATGGATCCAGTGGATGATATCCATATGATGGTGGAAGCTAAAAAGCTCGCCTTCGAGGACCGCATCAATCACCTGGAAGACCCGCGTTTTGGCGATCTGGGAATTTCACGGTTGATTTCAAAGGAGCATGCCGGCAAGAGACGTCGCTTAATTTCGGACAGAGCCCGGTCACGCAAGCGCCTCGACGCATCCTTGGGCAGCGATACCACGTATCTCTGCACGGTGGACCGGGATGGCAATGTGGTGTCTCTGATTCAAAGTATCTTTTCGATCTTTGGTTCCCGGGTAGTGGCCGGTGATACCGGTATGGTGATGAATAACCGGTTGTCCAGTTGTAATCTCAATCCGGGTAAGGCCAATGCACTGGTGCCGGGAAAGAGACCCGCCCATACTTTGAATTCGTACATGGTTTTACGGGATAACGAGTTCTTTGCCGTGGGTGGGACACCGGGTGCGGATGACCAGCCACAAACCAACGTACAGGTCCTGCACCATCTGCTCGACCGACGGCTCTCTCCCCAGGCCGCTATCGAGTTGCCCCGCTGGAGCCATCGGCCGGGGACGGCGCCCGCATCGGCGGAACTCCCGGAGGAACTAAAGGTAGAGGAGGGCATCCCTCCGGCCGTGGTGAATGGACTTGTTGCAAAAGGACACAATGTTGAGATTGTGGGTCGGTGGTCCTTTGGCGACGCAGCCGTTATCGTCAAGGATCCGTTGACGGGGACCTGGATGAGTGGAGCGGACCCGAGACGGGAAAGTTATGCCATAGGGTGGTGAGCCGTATTTCTTCGTGAGGGAGATAACCTCAAAGGCAATAAACGATAAGGCGTGAAATTGAAATGAATTGCGTCATCGAATTGAACCACGGGAACGAGTTTGTGAGAAGGCCAAGAGATATGTGGAATCCGTTTGTGAGACGACCGCATTCTAGGCCTCCTGCCGGACCGGCTTGACCATGATCCCATGGAGCAGAAGAGGACCATCCTGTTCAACCTGTGGCGATTTTATTCAAAGAAAGAAGAAGTCACGAAGGTCTATCTCAAATATCTGGAACACAAAAACGCCGAACTCCGCTTCGACGCCTTGGTCTGTTTAAGGCCCATGGCTCAGACCCCCGGTTATGTGGAAGTATACCGAAAATGCCTGCGGGACGAGGACGGCAGGATTCGGGGATCGGCTCTAAAACGATTGAGCGAGGAGGGAAAGCAGCGGGACCTGAGGGCATTGAGGGAAGAGATCGAGGCTCTCCTCGAAGACCCGGACATGAGCGTAAAAGAGACTCCCCTAGATATCCTACGTAGATGGAAATGGCTGTAAGCCGGTTTTCTGTTTTCCCGGCAAGTCACCGTCAAGCACTCCATCACAAATCTTTCATCGCTCGTTTAATAGGCTCTCCAGTCGATCCAGAATTTCATAACAAAACGGCCTCTTGTCCTTTAGTGCTATCCTAAGTTCTTGACATCATTCAGGTTTAAAGTATATGAATCTCGTTGGACTGTGTGCGTTTGACAACACACTATTGGTGTGTTTCAAGTGTGTTAAGGGGGCGTGCTATGGGGCGTGTGAATGTTTTTTTAAGAGACGAATTGCTCGAAGAAATCAACGAAGAAGTAAAAGACGAGGGAACCAGCCGCAGCGCTCTCATTCAAGAGGCATTGGAAGAGTATCTGCACGAGAAGAGGAAGAAACGGGAAGAGAAGGAAAAGCGGGAAAAGATGAAAAAGGCCTCCGAGAGGATGGACCGCTTAGCTAAAAAACTTGGCCGCTGGGACGCCCAGGCAATTATTCGGAAATTCCGCGACACCAATTTGAAAGATGATCAGTGATCCCTACTTATCATGCTGGCTACGTTGTGGACGCTTCTGTCCTGGTCAAATGGTTCATGGAAGAGGAAGATCGTGATCGCGCTCTTGGTCTTAGGGAACTCCATACATCTGGCCGTTCCAGTCTGTTTGTTTCTGAACTCACATTTCTGGAAATCCTTAACGCTCTCAGATACGCACCGAGGGCAAATGAGGAAGACGGTGCTGAGGCACTTCATGTGCTCGAAAACCTACATCTCCAAGTAAAACCCGCCGATTTTAACCTTTTTCGCAAAGCCAACGCCATCGCCTGGGTCTACAAAATCACCATCTACGACGCCCTCTATGTGGCCTTGGCCGAGCACCTCGGATACCCTTTGATCACTGCCGATGACATCATGGTGAAGCAGCTCAAAGGCCATAGCATCGTGGTGCCATTACGGGATATTGAGTTTCGTAATTAACGGTTCGGGGCTTTTCACTGAACGGTTGACTTCCTCGATTCGGTTAAGACTCATCTCGTCGTTCTTCTTAGCTACCCGGCCACGCTTGTAGATCAGACGACGATCTCTGTTGTCCAGCGACGAATCAGCAACAAGAGTCCGATAGGGATAAGAATTAAAGGAACGATCAACCAATATAGAACTGCTTCGGCCACCTGACCTGCTCCCCTTGATTGTCCTCACCTAGAGGTTAGTCTTTGACCGAAGAGGAGGGGCACGCATGCGCAAGAGCAGGTTCAGCGAAACACAGATCGTCGGGATTCTGAAGGAGCACCAGGCGGGGCTGGGGGCGACGGAGCTGTGTCGCAAGCACGGCGTCAGTGACGCGACGTTGTACAAGTGGCGCTCGAAGTATAGCGGGCTGGAGGTGTCTGAGGCGAAACGGCTTCGGAGCCTGGAGACGGAGAACGCCAAGCTGAAGCGTCTTTTGGCGGACGCGATGCTGGACGTATCGACGCTCAAGGAGATGGTGGGAAAAGACTTCTGACGCCCAGGTCCAGGAGAGAAGCCGTGGACTGGGCGATGAAGGAAAAGGGTGACTCGCAGCGGCGGGCTTGTGGTCTGTTGGGCATCGAGCCGCGGGTCTACCGTTATCGGTCGATGAGACCGGATGACGGGGAGTTACGGCAGAAGCTGCGGGAGCTGGCGGCGGAACGCCGTCGTTTCGGGTATCGGCGCCTGCACCTGTTGCTGGCGCGGGAAGGCGTGGTGGTGAATCGCAAGAAGCTCTACCGGCTCTACAAGGAGGAGAAGTTGGCGGTGCGCAAACGGGGCGGTCGCAAGCGGGCGCTTGGGAGCCGGGCGCCGATGACGATCCCGCAAGGGGCCAATCAGCGCTGGTCGGTGGACTTCGCATCCGACGCCTTGGTCGACAGCCGGCGTTTCCGTGTGCTCTGCGTGATCGACGACTTCACACGGGAGTGCCTGGCCACCATCGTAGACAACTCCATCACCGCAGAGCGGGTTGCCCGAGAACTGGACCACATCGCTCAACGGCGCGGTGATCCCCTCCTAGTGGTGTCCGATAACGGCACCGAGTTCACGTCGAATGCGATGCTGCGATGGCAGCAGGGTCGCCGGGTAGAGTGGCACGACATCGCTCCGGGCAAGCCCATGCAGAACGGGTTGGTGGAGAGCTTCATCGGGCGTGTGCGTGATGAATGCCTGAACGAGCACATATTCATCAGCTACCGCCATGCGCGAGAGATCATCGAAGACTGGAGGGTCGACTACAACGCCAGAAGACCACACACGAACCTTAACGGACTCACACCGATGGAGTTTGCAACCCGGTCCGGAGCGGACCACAACGAAACACCACTAACTTATAGGTGAGGACAAAAAGGGGAGCAGGCCACACCATACAGATCAATGCCTTGAGAGTGTAGAACCAATGGAATTTTCCCCGACTTACGACTCTTTCGGTTCTAGAATGAAGAGAAAAGAGGAGATACAATGCGAAGCGATACATTGCGTGGTGAAGTGAGAAGCCGTTGGAAATGGGCAAGACGGCCATGTTGGGACTATAAAGCCACTAGGAGTGTATGCGTTAAAGTAGATAGTTACTTTGCTGGATTAGGAGAAAATCCAACTCCCCGATTCCGCGAAGAGATTCGAGAGAAGAACGAACCTTATATCAGTAGTTGGGTTTGGGGATGCCATTTTGAGTGGCTCAATCCCCGGAAACGTTGGAACAATCGGCGATCACTCAGCAAGTGCTTTGGATCCTCAGTTCCGATCATGCCGTGTGCTTCATTGCAAAGATAGGGGCAATTTCCGAAAAGTTTCGAGCCGCCCTTTCACGCTGGGAGGTTGCGGTCCGCGACTTTTATGATATTGATCACGCCGTCCGAAAAGGTGGCATCCGCCCGGAATCTATGGACCTAGTGACTCAGGTGAAGGCAAAGTTGACGGTTCCCAGTAACGAGCCAGTGGATGTCTCTACGCAACGGCTCAAGGAGCTTGGGAACCAGATTGAGCGTCAGTTGAAGGGCGTTTTACGAGAGCAAGATTTGGCTGAATTCGACTTAGACCGTGCATTTGAGACAGTAGTGGAAATGGCAAGGGTGGTGGAGACGGCTCAATGAAAAAAGGGATGATCCCGATTGCGGTATTCCTGTAATGTACTTTCCTGCCGTCCAGGCCGAATATGTACCATTGAATTAATTGCCCGGTCGTCTACTGAACCCCCGCGCTCAAAACGATGTCCACGTTTTGGGAACCGATTGCGACGGGGTTCTTCTCATAACTTCCCGTAAGGTCATCAGGTCCTCTGGTGAGGGGATCACCGTCCTGGTCCAGTCGAACGATGATGTTTACCCTCCCTTCAAAGACGCTCCCTGGAATCATCGTATTTTCTTTACCCAGGGAATAGGAAAGAGGAAATACCGGGCTCGCAATTCTCTTCACCGCTAGGGGTGGTCCGCCTTGGGTGGCTGCCCTTCTTGCAATGATGAACAGGGTTCCTCCCTCCTGATGTTTCGTCTTGAGTTTAGGCTCGATGGAAATGGTTCCCTGAATTCCATCGGTCACAGGCGCCGCCTGACTCGCCAACCGGGTTCCCTTCCGCTGGTTGATTTCCGCGATGGTCTGTAAAACGTTTTGCCTTTCAGCGCCCGGAGGTAACAGAGTCAGGAGCTTTTTCAGTTTTTCGCGCGCTCCAGGGAGATTGCCCTTTTGACGATAAAGCACCATTCCATTGCCCCATAGGGCCAAGGCGTAATCGGGGTCGATGGAGAGGGCACGGTTAAAGGCCAAAATCGCAGCATCGCCGTGGCCGGCTCCCGCCAGGATGAGCCCCATGTATGAATGAGCCTCGGGATGTCTTGCTTCAATAGCGAGTACTTTTTAAATGCATCGATGGATTGTGCCCACTCTTGGCGAGAGTAGGCGTCTCGACCCTGCTTGAGGAGGGCATCCAGATCCCCCCGTTGCGCGGTGGTTCCGGTTAGAAAATCGCCCGTTATACTGTCTTGCGGCGAGGTTCGGGTCCGTAAGGAATGACTAAGCAAAACTCCAAGGGTCACGCCAAATAGAAGTAAGAAAGCGGCCGTGACGGTAAAGACCCAACCCGGGCGGGAACCAGATTGGGATGATTTTGGCTCGTCCTTTTTGACAGGATTCTGGCTTTCGGAGGGAACTTGGGAACCAAGTTCCCTCAGCACCCCTGAGGCCTGTTCTTCGTAGCCCTGGCGCGCCTCGTGGTAGTCCGCCTCGGAAAGTTTACCTGCGTGGTAGTCCAACTCCAGCTCCTGAATCTCATTATAGAGCCTTGCCCGCTCTCTCAGCAGGTGCACTTGTGGGCCCTCGAGATGGGGGGGCACTTCCCAATTTTTTCGCCGCGACATATCCCGGCGTATCCGTTGAGCCATGGCAGGATCCGCCGCGGTGGATGGGCGCTCAGGTCTGTTTTTCGCCCAACGCCTAACCATGACAACCACAAAGAGGATCCCTCCTCCCAGTGCAACGAAGGGAAGAATCCAGATGAGCAGGCTAAACCCTTTTGCCCTGGGGGCTAACATGACCCACTCACCGTACTTGGAAATGAAGTAGGTTTTTACCTCATCCGGACTTTTGCCCTCTTTGAGTTGTCGCTGAATGATGGCGCGCATTTGCTGGGCCATCTCGGAGGGAGAGTCAGCCACGGAGAGGTTTTGGCACACGGGACAACGAAGTTCCGTTGCGATCCGGCGAACCTGCTCCTCCAGATCCACCGACTCTGCATGTATGGATGCGGGAATGAACCAGAAGAGTAGCAACAAATAAAGTCGTGATTTCATGCCGGGTCACCGAATAGGTTGATAATCCCCTCTTCCTTCACTGGCGCTCACCAGACTGCGTTGGGCCTCGTCCAGTTTAGCCGAAATGATGGGCCATCCAAGGCTTCCCACATGTTTATAGGTAACTCTCCCCTCGGCATCGATAAAAAAAGTCTCCGGGATTCCCCACACGCCATAATCTACTGCCATTCGACCGCTAGCATCCCGTCCGTTGGGAAACGTGATGCCAAATTCGCTGATGAACTCCATAGCAGCGGGTTCCTTGTCTTGGATGTTGACTCCCACGAAGACGATACCCTGATCCTTAAATCTCTGCCAGCCGGCTTCCAGGTCCTTCGCCTCGGCTCGGCAGGGAGGACACCAGGAGGCCCAGAAGTTGAGGAACACCACTTTTCCGCGCAGGTCCTGAAGGCTGATACGCTTTCCATCAAACAGGGTGAGGACGAAGGTTGGGGCGGGGTGGCCGATGAGGGGAGACTCGATATAGCGCGGGTCACGTTTAAAACTATAGGCCAATAGCCCGATAAGAAGCATGATGGCTGATACAGTAACGGTCAAACGCCGCCAGGCCATGGATTAACTCTCCCGTGAGGAAAAGCGCCCCACGGGCCAGACGGCCACCAGGGTGCCCAAGGCCATGACAAATCCGCCAATCCAAATCCAACTCACCAGCGGCCGAAGTAAAATTTTTAACGTAGCCTGGTTTTGCTCTATCTCGCTGAAACCCGAAAGGATGACGTACAGGTCCTCCGATAAGGTGGTACGGTGGACCGCTCGTCCAATAGGGGACTTCTGGCTGGGAAAAAACTTGAGCGCGGGGGACAGGGTGCCCAGATCATCCCCGTTGTTGAAAACCCGAAATGCTCCTTCTATCCGAAAGTGGGTGGGTTCCTGGGAGCCCTTCAAACCATCGAATCGCACTTTGTATGGCCCCACGGTCAATTCCTGTCCTTGCTGGAGGGTTGCCTCCCGCTCGACGCTGTAGCTCATGGAGGTGCCGATGCCCATAATCACCAGGACCACACCGAGATGGACCACCAAGCCGCCGTAACGGCGCTGGTTTTTTCGTACCAGGGTGCCCAGGGCGCGTATGAACCCTTCGCCGGCGATGCGATGCCGGGCGCGCATTAAAAACACAGTGTCAAACAAAATGGTGAACACCACAAAGGCCGAAAGAGTAAAACCCAACAGAGGCAGAAACGACTGAACGCGCCAGATAAAAAGGACGAGGGCTACCACCAGCGAAGCGATGCAAGGCCACAGGAAGTTTCGTCTGAGGTTGTCCCAAGAGGCCTTGCCCCAAGCAATCATGGGTCCCACTCCCATGAGAAAGACCAAAAGTAGAAATAGCGGCACCGTGACGGAGTTGAAGTAGGGAGCTCCAACGCTTACCTGCACGCCTGCCACCGCCTCCGAAAGGAGGGGAAAGATGGTGCCAAGAAAGATGGTAAACAGGGCGGATACCAAAACCACGTTATTAAGGAGAAAGACCGACTCCCGGCTCACCGGCGAATCCAACAAGGGTTGCCCTTTCAGCCGATCTGACTGATAGGCGAGAAGTCCGAATGAGCCCACCAGGATAAACGCAAGGAATGCGAGAAATAGTGAACCCACGGGTCCTGAAGAAAAAGCATGAATGGAGGAGAGGATCCCTGACCGTGTAAGAAACGTACCGAAAATAGTTAGACTGAAAGCTAGGATGATCAGGGAGAGATTCCAGACCTTGAGCATCTGGCGCCGCTCTTGTACCTGCACCGAGTGGAGGAATGCCGTGGCGGGAAGCCATGGCATGAAGGCGGCGTTTTCCACGGGATCCCACGCCCAGTAACCGCCCCATCCCAGCACGTGATAGGACCACCATGCCCCAACGAGGTTGCCCATGGTTAAAAAGAACCACGCCGTAATGGTCCAGCGGCGGGTGGTAACGATCCATTCCGCATCGAGCTTTCCAATGATGAGCGCCGCCATGGCGAAGGCATAGGGTACCGTGAGACCCACAAATCCGGTGTAGAGAAGCGGTGGATGAGTCAGCATATTGGCGTCTTCCAACAGCGGGTTGAGCCCTCGACCATCGGGAGGCACCGGGAAGATCGGCTCGAAGGGGTTTGAGGCAAAGGCAATGACCGAAAGGAAAAATGCTGAGACAATTGAGAAGATCAGTAACACCCAGGGCAACAGCTCCCGGTGGCGGTCCTTATAAATCCAAGCCACCAGGGCGGAGAAAATAATGAGTAACCATTCCCACAAGAGCAGCGAACCTTCCAAAGCGCCCCATAGACCCGTGACACGGTAATAGATGGGTGTGGCCCGGGTGGTGTTAAAGGCCACGTATTTTATGGAAAAGTCCGTAGTAATCAGACCGTAGATAAGGGAGGAGGCGGCAAGGGTTACAAACAAGAATTGACCGAGGATCCCAAAGCGAATGCTGGTGAAAACAAGCTGCTTGCGGGTTCGGCTAAAAATGAACGGGGCAACGATTCCCCACAGGGAAAGTGCCAAGGCCAACAGGATACTGCCCTGACCGATGGTGGCCGTCACTGCTTCCCCTGGCCTGGAACGAAGCTCCGAGACTTGGAATGCCCCTCTTTGGGAGGCATATACTCCTCTGCATGTTTGGCCATGATGGTGGTGGCGCGGAAGACCCCGTCCTTCCCAAAGCGTCCCTCCACCACGGCTCCTGTTCCTTCCCTGAACAGGTCGGGAGGAACCCCTTTATAGTAGACTGGGATGGATGCTGCGCCGTCCGTGAGTTGGAAGCGATAGGTGAGTGCTTGAACGTTTTTCTTAAGCGACCCGGTTAGGACCATCCCACCCACTCGCAGGAATTTGTTTTCGACATTGCTCTCCCGCTTCTTCAATTCGGAAGGGGTGGAGAAATAGACCAGGGCCTGCCGCATGCCTCCATATATAAGGTAGGAGAGGGCAGCCACGATAATCACGGCGCCAATGATAAATCTTCTGCTTCTATTCATTTTCCAACTCAATCAATGTAACAGAAAAGTATGGCGAAAACGAGCAACAGTCCGAGGGATTGACCTGTGCTCGACAGCCGCCGATTTTCTGGGCCAAGGGTACTGGCATAAATTTAATAATGTTTGCCCGGCTTTTACAAATGTGAGGGAAGCCGGCCGCGGGTAGGATTTTTTTAGTAGAAAAGTGACCCGAGGGCATACTCCGTGGTACTGCTCAGGCGTCCCTGAGTTCTTTTTCTATCAAGGGATAGACTTGGTTGACCTTGCCCCCTAAAACGAGTCCAGGTGAAATGTTAGGGATTTTGATTTTAGGAAGGAGGCAAGGATGGCAAGAAAGCGATTTACGGCCGAGCAGATTATCCTCAAGCTGCGTGAGGCGGAGGTGAGCTTGGCCCAAGGGAAGGCGGTGGGCCAGGTGTGCAAGCAGGTGGGGGTAACCGTGCAGACCTACTACCGGTGGAGGAAGGAATATGGAGGCCTGAAGATGGATCAGGCCAAGAGGCTCAAGGCCTTGGACAAGGAGAATGCGCGGTTGAAGAAGCTGGTGGCGGATCTATCGCTGGACAACCAGATCCTGAAGGAAGTGTCCTCGGGAAACTTCTAGGCCCGGCGAAGAGGAGACGAGCGGTGATATGGGCCAGAGAAAGATTGGGACCTGATCGAGTCTCCGAACGCCGGGCTTG
Source organism: uncultured Binatia bacterium (SeqCode) (assembly GCA_965218425.1). Taxonomy (GTDB): domain Bacteria; phylum Desulfobacterota; class Binatia; order UBA9968; family CAXXLF01; genus CBDCDW01. The sequence continues at coordinate 4,009,974 of OZ244621.1, read as the reverse complement.
CCAAGTGTTGGGACAGCCGCGATCGACGCAACGAAGAGTCCGAGAGATCCCGGAAGAGGAAGCAAGACTAGTGGCTCGGATGATGGAGCTGGCCAGCGAATACGGGCGATACGGCTACCGGAGGATTACGGCCATGCTGCGTGGGGAGGGGTGGAAGGTCAACCACAAGCGAGTGGAGAGGCTCTGGAGGCAGGAAGGGCTGAAAGTCCTCAGCCGTCAGCCTAAGCGAGGGAGGCTCCGGTTGACTGATGGCTCCTGCATTCGCCTGAGACCGGCGCATCGAAACCATGTGTGGAGTTATGACTTCGTGCACGAGCGAACCGAAGACGGTCGGGCCTTTCGGCTGTTGAGCATCCTGGATGAATACACCCGGGAGTGCTTGGCGATTGATGTGGCCAGACGGATGAATCACCGGGATGTGCTGGAACGGTTAGCGGAGCTATTCGTGGAACGGGGCGTGCCGCAGTCCCTTCGGTCCGACAATGGCCCCGAGTTTACGGCTCAGGCTATCCGGGACTGGCTCAAGGCCATTGGTGTCAGGACACTCTACATCGAGCCTGGCAGTCCTTGGGAGAATGGCTACGTGGAGAGTTTTAACGGAAAACTCAGGGATGAGCTGCTCAACCGGGAGGTGTTTGAAACCCTGAGGGAAGCTCAGGTGCTGATCGAAAGATGGAGAAGAGAGTATAACCAGCGGCGGCCTCACAGCGCCCTGGGCTATCGTTCTCCGGCACCGGAGGCCTTTCTGCCCAGAGCGCAGGCTGGGAATTCATCCCCATGGGCTGGACTCCAGATAATTCCGGCTCTAACTTAAAGGGTGGTACCACTCCTGGGGGCAGGTCATGGTCATGAAAGCGGCGAACTTGTTCCAAGAGGCTAAACGATGCGAGATTCAATACAATTCGCTTGAGAGAAGGTGTCTGCCGTTTGACCTCAATCCATTGACGGACAAAGTCCGCTACCTCTTCCGCAGGTCCGAACACCCCCGTAGCAAGGTGCGTTTCAAGGGATGGATTTCCCCTGGATTGATGGAAACCCCGAGCTACACGGGCTCCATAAAAGTTCTCAGCCTCGGCCTTGGACTTATTATCTGCAATGTTGATGAATCCTGTCACCGCCACCAGAACAAACTCGTCGTCTTTAATGGTTCGCCCCATCTCCTTGGCCCGCGCCTTGATTCGGTCCACACCCTCCTTGACTATCGCCACCGCTCTTGCCGTGGGAATTGTAGATACCGTAATCCATCCGTCGCAGTGCTTGGCGATTCTGTGGATGGCTCGCTCACTCCACTCTTGCTCAGAGCCGATCTCAGAGCGGCCGAGAACCCCTCCATGCCAAACACCGCCACCCAGTATTTTCGGGTATGGTCTCTGGACGGGCTTGGGTAAGCAGACCACACTTTGGAGTTTGTAATAACGGCCGTCGTAGTTGAGGTCTCCCTCTTCCGTCCAAAGTTTCTTGAGAATGTCGAGCATCTCCTCCAGTCGCCCCGGTCTCTGTTTGAAGGGTATGCCCAGATTATCGTATTCACGTTTTAGGCCGCCGGTTCCCACGCCAAAGAGGAGTCGGCCTTGAGAGAGGTGGTCGAGCGTGACGACTCGCCGTGCCAGGTCCAGTGGATGATAGAGGGGGACTTGCAGCACGGCTGGCCCGATCATGATACGGCGGGTCCGGGCTGCAACGGCGCTAAGGACATCCAGCGTATCGAGACCGGGAAGATCCCTGACAACCTAGTGACCGTGCCAGATGCCGCCAAAATTTAGTCTCTCAATCTCTTCCGCAAACGAGATGGCGTTTTCTTTCCGCGTATCCATCCCTCTATCGATGATGCTTTTTCTGAAATCAATTTCCACCACGAGATCTAGTCTCCAATTGGATCTGTCTCCGCGCAGGCGACGGCGAACTCGACAAAGTGGAATAAGGGAATAAAGGTAATATTTGCCATGGTGCTAATCCTTCTCGATTTCGGAAAACCATTCACTGGGAAGATCCCTACCCATGCCTTTACGCTTTGCCTCTTCGAGAATGAACGCGCCAATATAGGCCAATTGTGCACCAGAAGGGACACTGATGTAGAAACAGCTAATTTCCTTGTCACTTTGTCTGCCTGGCTGCTGCCCCGTAACCGCATCGGGCAACGGCACATGGCGCGCTCGGGTCTCATAGAGTTCACTGCCGCTGATCGTAAAGTCAGTGCCGGCTGCCTCAGCCCGACCACCCATAACCCATCTGTAGCCAAACACCTGCTTGGTCCAGAAACTGGGATCGCCGTTTTCTGGCCGGTCCCCTTCGATAATAACATCGCAGCGTTTCCAGCCGGTTTCATCAAGTTCGAAGTAGCGCACAAGATTTACGTGCATACCGGGTTCCAAGCAATCTCCTGGGATACTCGCGCCTGGTCCGTTGGTTACCCCAACCACCAAATCATTTCCTTTCATCGCCTCTGCGGCGCTATTCGCCGGTACGATGGGGCAGGGCACCTGGTCTGCCATGCGTTTACAGAAATCTTCACGGTGGTCCCGATTCGGACTAAAAACCCGTATCTGGGAAAAATCGCGGATCAGACAATGACCAATGGCTGCCATCTCGGCCTGCCAGCTTGAACCGATGATGGTAAGGATTCGAGCATCCGGACGACCGACATACTTGGAAGCAAGTGCTCCCGTGCCGGCGACGCGACGCCGTTGGATCTCCGCATCCGGTAACATAGCGACTAGTTCACCCGAATCGGTATTAAATAGGAGAATCAATCCCACATAACGGTTTCCTGGCGCACCGGGGATTTTTATTTTCTTTGCGCTTCCGTCTGGATGCTTGGAGAAAACAAACGTATCGGACATAATGCGCATCGCGGCGATTCTTTTGTAACGTGCGAGGCCGTCGCGACTCTCTAATTTGTAGGCCGCGGATTCTCCTTGCTTACGAGCCTTTTGCATTGCAACAGAGGTCGCTGGCTGAGCCACCGGGATTTCTCAAAAGATCCTGGCCGAAAGGAGGGCCGAAAAGTACATCGCCGATGTTAGCAGCGGGGGACTCAACCCCAATCTTTTAGTGTTCCATAAGCGGAGGATGTTGGATCCTCTCAAACCTACCCTGATTCTTCCGGAAGTAGTGGATACATCCAAGTGGTGGAAGGATAAACATCATTTCGTGGACCGAGAGTACCAGTATGTGATGAAGTACACGAATTCCCCCCAGTATGGGGCGATTTCTTATAATACCAAGCTGGTTAATCTGAAGGAGATTAACTCCTTTAATGATCTTCTGGATCCAAAATGGAAAGGAAAGATTCTGGTCCGTGATATAAGAATCCCGGGTCCGGGAGGAGATGCTTCACGTTTCTTTTATTATAATCCCAAGATTGGGCCTAAGTACTTAAAGCGGCTGTTTAGCGAGATGGATATTACTCTCTTTAGAGATCTTCGGCAGAGTATCGACTGGCTGACCACAGGTCGGTTTTCCATTTGTTTCTTTTGCCATTCAGGTTATGTGACCCAGGCCAAAGTACAGGGTCTACCAGTGGATAAGCTTACCCGGCCGTTGAAGGAAGGTGTTGGGCTGGTCGTTCAGGCCGGCACTATAGGGCTCATGAATGGAGCGCCCCATCCCAACGCTGCCAGAGTTTTTATTAACGGGTGGTTATCGCGCGAGGGGCAGTTAAACTTGCAGCGGGAAGCGGCTAGAGCCCGCGGCGGAGATGCCCCTGATTCACTTCGCATTGACATTTCCCAAAAAGATGTCCCGTTGGCCAACCAGCGGAAAAAAGGTGTTGCTTATCTTGACATGGACACGCGGCAGGATTGGCTAGATAGGAGGCCAATCCGAAGGCTCGTGACCTCTGCGTTATCCGAAAAGAAAAAGAAATAACGAGCCGAGGGGCTATATAGGGATTGTTCAGACAACGCAAGAGAGGTTTCACTCAGAGTTTTTCAGATTGATTGAGCTTTCGTAAAGGTCTCGCGCGGCCTCTGCCTTCTGCAGTCTACGTTTGAGCAGGACAAGGTACAAGAGGATGGCCGACCAGACAATTCCGTATGCTAAGAATACGAATCCCCAGTGTCCCATCAGGTGGTTCCGTAGAGTTTTAGTTTTTTCAATTCTTCTTCCGCTTCTCCCACCCGCAACCGCACCGAAAGGAGGTAAAACAAGAGAAAAAAGAAGGCGATGAAGTTAATGCCCAGAGCCCAGAGCATATCGGGATGGATGTTGTCCCATGGCGCTTTATCCGGTCGCAGTATCGATGGAGGCTGATGCAAGGTCCGCCACCAGTAGACCGACATGTGAATCAACGGTATGTCGAGAAAACCGATGATACCCAGTACGGCGCCACAGGTCGCACTTCGGTGTTGGTCTTCAATGAGGGAGCGCAGCATCAGGTAGCCTACGAAAATCAGGAGCAGGAGCGCCGTCAAGGTGAGACGGGCGTCCCAGGTCCACCAAACCCCCCATGTGGGTTTCCCCCATATGGCACCCTCAACAATCGTCAGCGCAGTAAAGAGAACCCCCAACTCCGCCGCCGAATGGGCCAGGATGTCGTCGCGTCGTTCCCCCTTCCAGAGGTAGAGGCAGCTACCCACAAATACGAGAAAGAAGGCCAGGTAGGCGGTCAGGATGCTTGGAATGTGCAGGTACATGATCCGTTGCACCTCCCCCTGGTTGGCATCCGGCGGAGCCTTGATCAGTCCGAAGTAAAGACCCAGAAGGACAAACAGTAAGGCCAGCCCCCCGAGGATTTTTCTCCCTGTGCCCGTTTTTTTTGTCTCAGTTGCCATCGTTAGGTTTCAATGACCCATTCGAAGATGAGAAACCCTACCGTTAAGAATATCACATCGAAGGCGACTAACATGTGCACCCAGGGCAAAAGCTCCTGCATGTCTGTTGCGCCAAGGATAATCTGCATTCCCCGAATGGTTCCAAGGATAGCAGGAATTATAAGAGGAAACAGGATGAGGGGCAGTAAAAGTTCCTTTGCACGGGCCCTCAGAGTGAGGCCCGAGAACAGGGCCCCCAGTGCGCAAAATCCGATGGTTCCAAGAAAGACGATGAATAACAGCGATGGCAGTTGCCTCCAGAGGTCAATATTAAACAGGATTGCGAAAAGAGGAAAGACTACCAGTTCCACCAACACCATCAAAAAAAGATTGAAAAGGACCTTGGACAGGTAAAAGGCCCCGCGGTCCATGGGGCAAAGGAGCAGGGCCTCCAGACACTGGTTTTCTCTTTCTACGTGAAAGAGTTGGGTCAGCGCCAGGGTTCCCGTGAAGACGAAGGCGAGCCACAAAAGGCCGGGAGCCATTTCCATGGTTCGCTCGGGCGGAATCTCGAACGAAAAATGAAAGATGAACAGAAGGACGGTACCGAAAAAAAACATGGAGAGGAGGTTCTCTCGACGCCGGATCTCCAGCAGGATGTCCTTCCAAACCAAGCAGTAGATTTGCTGCAAAGTCTTCAATGATCGTCTCGCGGTAAGAAAGCTGCAAAGGCACGATGGAAGCTCTCCCACGGTTCTTGCCGCGGCTCGTCAAAGATGATCTTGCCGCTCTGTAGGATAAGGGCCCGGGTACAGTAGGCGAGTATGCGGTGAACGTTGTGGGTCGCCATAACCACGATGCCTCCCTTTTCGCAGAGGCTCTTTAGATAGCCTTCGAGCAGGTTGATTCCCGTGCCGTCCAGGACTCCATAGGGCTCATCCAGCAAGAGGATCTTGGGCTGTAAAAGGGACCATTTGGCGATGGCAAGACGGCATTTCATGCCATGGGAGAGGGAGGAGGCGTAGGTGTCCGAGCAGTTTCCCAGCCCCACCCGGTCCAACACCTGATCCAATTCCCGGGATGGTATTTTTTTCCCGCACAGGGAGACAAAGAAATGGAGGTTCTCCTTTGCAGTCAAATCATCGTAGACTTGCCCATCGGGGGAAAGCAAGCCAATGGCCGACCGGAGGTGGGAGTTTCCGCGCCCCAGCCGTTGGCCATCGACCTCGATTCCACCAGTGGTTGGATGGAGGAGGGCCGAAAGGAGCTTTAGCAAGGTGGTTTTGCCAGCACCGTTGGGGCCAAGCAGGGCTACGCAGTCTCCGTCTCTGAGTTCAAGGGTTACCTCATTTAGGGCCCATAAATAACCGTAGGCCTTGGAAAGCCGGCGAACCACCACACCCAAAATAGTCTCCTTAACGGACCTTAATGGAAAGGTTTTTTCATCACGCAGACAAAATTTTTTCGAATATAATCTGTGGATGGTAAGGATTCAAGGATTCATTTTGTCGAGGTTGGTTGCTTAGCGTTCCTTGACTAGTTTTCCAGTGGATCAAATTGCAACTGGAGCCAGCATCCCTTCGCTTCAGTGGTTTCTCGGCGGGCAGCCTCGAAACTCGCCACGCTCAGACAGTCGATGCTGCTTATCTTCAGCTTCGCAGAGGCTTCCAACGCCTCAGAACCGCACTTTCGCTCGGGCACGCCAGCTCCCTTTGCATCAGATATGGGCTGAGGGGTTTTGCTAAGTGGAACATGGACGGAGCAGCGGGATACCCGCCGAGGTCGGCGCCACGTGAAAGCCGGGGTCCTCCCACGGCCAATCTGAGATCCGGAAGGTTCGTGCGAGCGCCGCCCCGGTGGGTCGCTCGGGGAGTCCCGTGGAGCGAAGGAAGTCTTCGAAGCCCAAAGTAACGGGGATGGAGAATGTGCGATCGCTATTTTTAGTAGTCGGAGACGGTCAAAGAGACATTCCCACCACACTTAGTCATGTAGAGCCGAATTGGGGTTGACTCTTTATCATGGATTAGTTAAAAAAACTCTCTGTTTTCATTATTCTTCCGTCAGATAGCCTAAGAGTCCCTTTCAAATCTCAGGGTGCTCTTAGGCTATTTATTAATTATAAAAAGGAAATATTATGGCCGCATACCAACACATCAAGGTTCCCTCTGATGGATCCAAAGTAACTCTGTCCGCAAGCAAGGGTTTACAGGTGCCTGACCGGCCCATTATCCCCTTTATTGAGGGTGATGGAACGGGTCCTGATATTTGGAACGCTTCCGTGCGGGTTCTCGACGGTGCCGTGGAGAAGGCCTACGACGGGAAGAGAAAAATCGCATGGATGGAAGTTTACGCGGGGGAAAAGGCTCAGGCGGTTTACGGCTCCGATTGCCCTCCCAATTTGCTTCCCCAGGAAACCGTAGATGCCATCAGAGAATACCTGGTGGGAATTAAAGGACCCCTGACCACCCCGGTGGGTGAAGGCTTTAGAAGTCTCAACGTGACCTTGCGCCAGGTGCTCGACCTTTACGTGTGCTTGCGCCCCGTTCGCTATTTCAAAGGAGTCCCCTCTCCCGTCAAAAAGCCGGAGCTGGTGGACATGGTTATCTTTCGGGAGAACACGGAAGATATCTATGCCGGCATCGAATGGGAAACGGGAAAGCCGGAGGCGGAAAAGGTCGTATCTTTCTTGCAAAAAGAGATGGGGGTCAAAAGCATCCGGTTTCCTCAGACATCGAGTATAGGGATCAAGCCGGTTTCCGTTGAGGGGTCGGAACGTCTGATCCGTGCCGCCATTCGTTACGCTATTGACCAGAAAAGGCGCAATATCACGCTGGTTCATAAAGGAAACATTCAGAAATTCACCGAGGGCGCCTTTATGCGGTGGGGTTACGCCCTGGCGAAGCGGGAGTTTGGCGACAAGGTGGTTTCCTGGGAGGATTGTGGCGGAAAACCCAAGGCGGGTCAGATTCTTCTCAAGGACGCCATCACCGATGCCTTTTTACAGCAGATTCTCACACGGCCCGACGAGTTTGATGTCATCGCCACAATGAATCTCACGGGGGACTTGATCTCCGATGCCCTCGCTGCTCAGGTGGGAGGGATCGGAATCGCTCCCGGCGGTAATATCAACTACGATACCGGTCACGCCCTGTTTGAAGCCACCCATGGAACCGCACCCAAATACACGGGTCAGGATAAGGTGAACCCGGGTTCGGTGATCCTCTCGGGAGAAATGATGCTGCGCCATATGGGATGGAATGAGGCGGCCGACCTGGTTATCTCCGGACTCGAGCGCACCATCGGTCAGAAGACCGTGACCTATGATTTCGAGAGATTGATGCCGGGCTCGAAGCTCTTGAAGTGTTCGGAGTTTGGTTCGGCCATTGTCCAAAATATGTAGAAGCATTTAGGAGTAAGCAAAATGAAACGAAGGAAGATTGCACTGATCGGGGCGGGAAATATTGGCGGGACCATGGCCCACCTGTGTGCCCTTAAAAAACTTGGTGATGTGGTCTTGTTTGATGTGGTGGACGGACTCCCTCAGGGTAAGGCCCTGGACCTGTTGGAATCCGCCCCCATCGAAGGATTTGACGTGCAAATCACGGGAACCGCGAAGTACGAAGATATTGCGGGTGCTGATGTTTGTATTGTCACCGCGGGCATCGTGCGTAAACCGGGAATGAGCCGTGACGATCTACTGGGCACTAACTGCAAGATTATGAAGCAGGTTGCCGAGGGCATCAAAAAGAATGCCCCCGATTCATTGGTCATTGTGATTACCAATCCATTGGACGCCATGGTCACACTCACGAAACAGGTGACAGGGTTTCCCAAGAATCGTGTGGTGGGCCAGTCGGGAATATTGGATTCCTCTCGATACCGTACCTTCCTGGCCCAGGAGCTGAAAGTTTCCGTAGCCAGCGTTTCGGCGTTGGTGCTGGGTGGCCACGGCGACGATATGGTTCCCCTCAGAAGCAGCAGTCGGGTTTCCGGGGTGCCTCTTGAGAAACTCATCTCCAGCCAGAGACTCGACGAAATCGAGAATCGAGTCAGGCAGGCCGGAGGAGAAATCATTTCGTTGTTAAAAACCGGGTCCGCTTTTTATTCTCCCGCCTCAGCGGCTGTTCGGATGGCCGAGGCTTACCTTCTGGACACCAAAGAGATCCTTCCCTGTGCCGCTTATCTGGAAGGAGAGTATGGAGTTCATGGTTTATACTTCGGTGTACCCGTAATGATCGGTGGGAACGGCGTGGAAAAAATAATTCAACTGGATCTCAACGCCCAGGAAAAGAAGTGCTTTGATGAGTCCTTGAGTCACGTAAAGGACTTGCTCCAAGCCATGGATAAATTACTGGCGTAAAATGGATTCGTGTGGATCGTGCTCTGCCTCCTCCTTTCTTAGCTGTTTGCTGCTAATTACTGTTCCATAATCCTTTCATGAACATTCACGAATATCAGGCAAAGGAGATCCTCGGGAAATTCGGTGTGCCGGTCCCTCGTGGTCGTGTGGCATCGACGCCTGAGGAGGCCTGCGGCGCGGCCAAAGAGATGGGATTCCCCTGTGTGATCAAGGCGCAAATCCATGCCGGCGGCAGAGGCAAGGGTGGAGGCGTTAAACTGGCGAAGAGCGCCGAAGAGGCGAGAGAACTGGCCGGGAAGATGATCGGAATGAATCTGGTGACCCATCAAACGGGACCCCAGGGTAAAGAAGTGAAACGTGTCCTCGTGGAGCAGGGATGCGATATCAAGTCAGAACTCTACGTTGGTGTGGCCCTGGACACAGCTCTGTCGCGACCGTCTGTGGTGGCGTGCGCGGAGGGCGGGGTGGAAATTGAGGAAGTGGCCAAGAGAAGCCCGAAAAAGATCATTCGGGAATCCATCGATCCTGCCGTGGGTCTGTTGCCGTTTCAAGTGAGGCGGGTGGCCTATCGGCTTGGGCTACCGCAGGACAAGGTTAAGCACTTGCTGCCACTGCTGCAGGGTCTGGTGAAAGCCTATATGGATTGTGATTGCACACTTCTGGAGATCAACCCTTTGGTACTCACGGGAGACGGGGGCATGCTTGCCCTGGATGCGAAAATGAACTTTGACGACAACGCGCTGCCGCGTCAACCCCAAATTGCGGCCTTGAGGGATCCCAGTGAAGAGGATCCGAAGGAGCTCGAGGCATCGAAATACAGCCTTTCCTACATCGCCTTGAACGGCAATATCGGTTGCATGGTTAACGGGGCGGGATTGGCCATGGCCACCATGGACATTATCAAGCTCTATGGTGGTGAGCCGGCCAACTTCCTGGACGTGGGAGGAGGAGCCGACCGGGAAAGGGTCGCTCAGGCCTTCCGTATCATCCTCGCCGACGAAAGGGTACAGGGAGTGCTGGTGAATATTTTCGGCGGCATCATGAAGTGCGATATCATCGCCGAGGGGATCGTGGATGCGGCATCAAAAATTGGGGTGAAGGTGCCTTTGGTGGTGCGGCTTCAGGGAACCAACGTCGAACAGGGGAAAAAGATCATTTTCGAATCGAGTCTTGCCATTATTTCCGCGGACACCATGAACGAGGCTGCCGAAAAGGTAGTGGCAGCCGCCAAGCAATCAGGTACGAGGTCCTCCTAGCCAATTGGCTCAAGGAGGCGGAATTCTCGAGGACGCACATAAGCCCGATGGCGATCCTAGTAAACAAAGAAACGAGAGTCGTAACCCAAGGTATCACGGGAGCCACGGGGCAGTTTCACACCCGTACCTGTAAGGAATATGGAACTCAAATGGTGGCGGGAGTCACCCCTTCGAAGGGTGGAACCACCTTTGAGGGGATTCCGATTTTTAATACCGTTGAAGAGGCTGTGTCCTCCACCGGAGCTAATACAAGCGTCATCTATGTCCCGCCTTCCTTTGCACAGGATGCCATTCTGGAAGCGGTGGACGCGGGAATCGAGCTTGTGATCTGTATTACCGAAGGGATTCCGGTCATTGATATGGTGCGGGTGAAGAGGTTTCTGAAAGATAAGAAGGCTCGTCTCATCGGACCCAATTGTCCTGGAATCATCACCCCGGGACAGTGTAAGATTGGGATCATGCCGGGTCACATTCATAATCCGGGGTCCATCGGTGTGGTCTCCCGTAGCGGTACTCTGACCTATGAGGCTGTGGATCAACTGACCCGCTTGGGTATGGGACAATCGACCTGCATCGGCATCGGCGGCGACCCCGTGCGGGGATTGGGATTCATCGACGTACTCGAGCTGTTCAATGAAGACTCCGACACCCAGGGAGTGGTGATGATCGGCGAGATCGGGGGCAGCTCCGAGGAGGAGGCAGCCCAATGGATAAAAGAGAATGTGCGTAAGCCCGTGGTGGGGTTTATCGTGGGGCAAACCGCTCCTTCAGGTAAACGCATGGGGCATGCGGGTGCCATCATCGCCGGAGGCAAGGGAACCGCGCAGGATAAAATCGAGGCACTGAAAAATGCTGGGGTGCGTTTGGCGCCATCCCCTGCACAGATCGGTCAAACCACGCAGGAGGTAATGAAGCGAATTGGCCATTGAAAGAACACTGTCCATTATTAAACCGGAAGCGGTTGCCCAGGGTCTCATCGGCGATATACTGCAAAAATTTGAAAAGGCTGGCCTTAAGATCGTCGCCGCAAGACTGCTGCGCCTCGACAAAACAAAGGCTGAGGGTTTTTACGCCGTGCACAAAGAACGGCCCTTCTTTGCAAGCCTGACCCAATACATGTCTTCAGGTGCTGTGCTGGTATCCGTATTGGAAGGGGATGGGGCCGTCGCAAAAAACAGAGAGCTCATGGGCGCGACGGACCCGGCCAAGGCCGCGCCCGGAACCATTCGTCAACAATGGGGATTGGATGTGGAGAGAAACGCCGTCCATGGCTCGGATGCGCCGGAAACGGCAGCTCAGGAAATTACCTTTTTCTTTAAACCCGACGAGATCCATTCATCAGCCAAATGATCTCCATCCGTCTTTTTCGCGGTAACCATCGAGAGAGATTCCGAGCTGGGTTCGTTGTTGATTCCGGCGCCGGTGTGTGGATGTGGAGCGCGGGGTGAAGGCGAGCAAGGCAAAAGTAGTTGGGATCATTGGTGGTACCGGTCTCTACGAGATGGAAGGGCTGGAGAAGGTTCGCGAGCAGAGGGTAGACACCCCATTCGGAAGGCCTTCCGATGCCTATGTCCGGGGAACCCTTGATGGCACCCAGTTGGTGTTCCTGCCGCGCCATGGCAAGAGTCACCGGTTGATGCCATCGGAGCTCAATTTTCGTGCCAACATTTATGGCATGAAAAAGCTCGGAGTGGAGCAGATCATCTCGGTGGCGAGCGTGGGGAGCCTCAAGGAAGAAATTGCTCCCGGTCACGTGGTGGTTCCGGATCAATTCATTGACCGCACCACAAAACGGCCAAGCACTTTTTTCGGCGGCGGTCTGGTTGCCCACGTGGGTTTTGCCGATCCCGTCTGTGCCGACCTTTGTGGTGCGGTCAATCGCGCAGCCGGCGATGAAGGGGCACCGGTGCATCCCAAGGGCACCTATGTTTGTATGGAGGGCCCGCAGTTCTCCACCCGTGCCGAGTCCCACCTCTACCGGAGCTGGGGCGCCGCCGTAATCGGTATGACCAGTCTCCAGGAGGCTAAGCTGGCACGGGAGGCTGAGATCTGTTTCGTAACACTGGCCATGGCCACGGATTATGACTGCTGGAATGAGGCCGCTGGGGACGTTCAGATCGATCAGGTCTTTGCCGTGTTGCAGAGGAATGCGCGATTGGCGCAGCGGGTCATCAGGAAAGCCATTCAATACTTCCCACACGACAGATCCTGCCCTTGTGCGACTTCCTTAAAGGATGCACTGGTGACCGAACGTAAAAAAATTCCCAAAAAGATTCGTAAGGATCTAAATTTGTTAATTGGAAGATATCTATGAAGCAATTAAAATTAACGACATGGATGGAAGACTAACATGGGCGTACTAGTGGTTGGAACTGTAGCCTTTGATTCTGTGGAGACTCCCCATGCCTCTGCGGAGAGGATACTGGGGGGATCGGCGGCCTATTTCGCTATGACCGCAAGCTTTTTCTCACCGGTACAACTGGTGGGGGTCATTGGGGCGGATTTTCCACAGCAATACCTGGATCTCCTCGCCGGACGAGGAGTCGACCTGGAGGGCCTCAAGAAGGAAAAGGGAGATACCTTTCACTGGCGTGGCCGTTATCATGAAGACCTAAACGTTCGTGACACCCTGGAGCTTCACCTCAATGTTCTAGAGGGCTATGTCCCCCAACTCCCGCAAAGCTACCGTAATTCGCAGTACGTGTTTCTCGGTAACATTGACCCCAATATGCAATTGAAAGTCCTTGATCAGCTCACCAACAGCCGTCTGGTTGCCTGTGATACCATGGACCACTGGATTCAGGGGAACCCTGCAGAACTGCAAAAGGTCCTGAGTCGCGTGGAGATTCTCGTCATCAACGACTCAGAGGCAAAGATGCTCAGTGGACAGCACAACATCGTTCGAGCCGCCCGCTCCATCCTGAAGATGGGACCCAGGGTCTTGCTTATCAAGAGAGGCGAATACGGGGTTCTTCAGTTCACCGATTCAACCGTTTTTGCCACCCCGGCCTATCCGCTGGAGGAGGTTTTCGACCCGACGGGGGCAGGGGACTCTTTTGCCGGTGGGTTCGTGGGTTACCTGGCGCGCACCGGAGACCACAGTGAGAGAGGGCTGCGCCGTGCCATCGCCTACGGAAGCGTGTCTGCATCCTTTGCCGTGGAAGATTTCGGCATGAGAAGGATGATTCCCCTTAACCTTCAGGAAATTGAGGATCGGTACCGTCGGTTCCTCGCATTGACAGACTTTCATACCTGATCCGAACCCAGACGATTAGGAAACCACGTGCGATCCCTCGTGATTTCAAGTACACTAGAGGTGGTGTGCTGAAGATATGGGTCTGAGGGTACTGTTCTTCTATGGCTGGGGATCGGTTCGGGGTTGATGGTATGGACCTTTCGATTGTAGTCCCGGTTTACAACGAGGAGGAGACCGTGGAACCAGCGGCACGAGAATTGGTCTGCGTTGTGGGAGGGTTGAACAAAAAATACGAGATCATTATCGTCAACGACGGTAGCATAGACAAAACCTATTCGACTCTTTCCGCATTGCATCGTGAAGACCCTGGGATCAAGGTCCTGAGTCTGAGACGCCATTTCGGACAAACCGCGGCCCCGGCCGCAGGGATCGCCCATGCCAAGGGTGAGATCATCATCTTCATGGATGGAGATGGGCAGAACGATCCCAAAGATATCCCGGCCCCATTGAAGAAACTGGAGGAAGGTTTCGATTTGGTGGCGGGCTGGCGCTCGCCCCGCCGGGATCCCTTTTGGCGTCGACGCTTGCCGTCTCAGATGGCCAACCTACTGATATCCTGGATGACCCAGGTGAAGCTGCACGATTATGGCTGCAGCCTGAAGGCCATCCGTAGGGAGGTGGCCCATGAGATCAAACTCTATGGAGAGATGCATCGCTTTATACCCGCCATTGCCTATGAGCGGAGGGCACGGATTGCCGAGCTTCGGGTGCATCACCGAACACGTCAGGGGGGAGATCCAAATACGGATTGGTGCGCACCTTTCGCGTGATCGTGGACCTGTTGACGGTAAGATTTCTTTTGAGCTACGCCACTTGTCCCCTGCACATCTTTGGGTTTGCGGGACTGTTGAGCGGCGCCATTGGGTTTTTATTCGCCGTTTACCTTACGGCCCAGAAAGTCCTCTACGGTGTAGACATCGGCGGACGCCCGCTGCCCCTGCTGGCGGTTCTTTTGGTCGTAATCGGTTGTCAATTCATCATCATGGGGTTGCTGGGAGAGATATTGGCATGGACCTACCACGAATCTCAAAATAAGCCCATCTACTCCATAAAAGAGATCTTGGACGAAGGGAAAGCCCTATGAACATCGCCGTTATTGGCACGGGATACGTGGGTCTGGTGGCGGGCACATGCTTTGCCGAGAGTGGCAACGAAGTCATATGCGTGGACATCGACAAGGCAAAGGTTGCTGCTTTGATGGAAGGAACCATCCCTTTCTACGAACCGGGATTGGGCGAGCTGGTGCAAAGGAATGTGGAAGAACAGAGGCTTACTTTTACTACGGATGTCAATTCTGCAGTGAAGCGGTCCAAAGTTATTTTTATTGCGGTAGGTACTCCGCAGGGGGAGGATGGAAGCCCCAACATCGACCAGGTCATCAATACAGCAAAGTCTGTTGCTAGGGCCATGAACGGAAGTAAAATTATAGTTAATAAAAGTACCGTGCCGGTGGGCACCGCCGAGCAGGTGGCCGCCGGCATGAAAGCCGAGACCTCCCACCCGGTTGCGGTGCTTTCCAACCCTGAGTTTCTCAAAGAAGGTGCGGCGGTGGACGACTTCATGAAGCCCGATCGGGTGGTCTTGGGAGGCGACGACGCCGAGGCGGTGGAGGTTGTCAAGGAACTCTACGATCCTTTTGTTCAAACGGGAAATCCCATCGTCGTTATGGACTCCCGTAGCGCCGAAATGAGTAAGTATGGCTCCAATGCCATGTTGGCGACGAAGATCTCATTTATCAATGAGGTTTCCAGGCTCTGTGAAAAGATGGGAGCGGACATCAATCAGGTCCGCCGTGTGCTTGGCTTGGACCAACGGATTGGTCCTCATTTCATTTTTCCCGGTGTGGGATATGGGGGGTCCTGTCTTCCCAAGGATCTGCGTGCCATGGTCAGTATGGGAGAACAGGAGCTTGACATGCCTTTGCTGAGAGCCGTGGAGCAGGTAAACGAAGGGCAGAAGCGGCTTGTGGGGGAAAAGGTCCGGGGCCATTTCGGATTGGACCTTTCCGGTCTTACCTTTGCCCTTTGGGGTCTTTCCTTTAAGCCCCGCACCGACGACATGAGAGAGGCCCCCTCCATCATTGTGATGGAGTCTCTGCTGAAAGACGGTGCTCAAGTTCAAGCGTATGACCCTGAGGCCGACGGGGAATGCAAAAGGATCTTTGGCGACCGTATTCACTACGCTAAGCGGAACTATGATGCCCTTCGTGGTGCGGACGCCTTGATCGTGGTCACCGAGTGGAATGAGTTCCGTCGGCCAAATTTTGAACGCGTCAAAGAGTTACTCAAAAACCCTGTTGTCTTCGACGGACGTAACATTTACGATCCTGCGGAGATGAAGAAAATGGGCTTCACCTATTATTCCGTTGGAAGACGAGATGGCTAGGGTATTGATCACCGGGGGAGCAGGATTTATTGGCTCCTATCTATGCGAGAGCTTTTTAACCCATGGGGACGAAGTGGTCTGTGTGGATAACATTTCAACCGGTAGTCAAGAGAACATTGCCCCCTTTGCCTCTCATCCCCGGTTTACCTACGTCGAGCAGGACGTGACCCGTTTTATTAAGGTGGATGGTCCCCTGGATATGGTGTTGCATTTCGCTTCCCCTGCAAGCCCGGAAGATTACCTGGTTATGCCCATTCAAACCCTGAAGGTGGGGTCGTTGGGCACCCACAACGCCCTGGGACTCGCCAAGGCTAAGAAGGTGATCTTTCTTTTGGCATCAACTTCAGAGGTATATGGCGATCCCATGGTACGGCCTCAGAGGGAAGACTACTGGGGGAACGTGAATCCAATCGGCCCGCGGGGGGTCTACGATGAGGCAAAGCGATTTGCGGAGGCCATGACCATGGCCTATCACCAGTATCATGCCCTGGACACGCGAATTGCTCGGATCTTTAATACCTATGGACCAAGGATGCGGATGAATGATGGTCGGGTGGTTCCCAATTTCATTATTCAAGCCCTGAAGGGGGAGAATTTGACGGTATATGGAAAGGGACAGCAGACCAGGAGTTTCCAGTACATCGATGACCTAATTGATGGGCTTCGAAAACTGCTGAATTCCAATCACCACCTACCAGTGAATCTTGGTAGTCCCCACGAGATGACCGTATTGGATTTTGCCAAGAAGGTCTTGGAACTCACTGGATCTAAAAGCTCCATTGTTTTCCGACCATCGCCACAGGACGATCCTCAGGTTCGCCAACCGGAAATCTCCAAGGCCAAAGAGATCCTGGGTTGGGAACCCGGGGTTGCGTTGGACGAAGGACTGACCAGGACTATCCGGTATTTCCGCGAACGGCTGAGGAATTAGCCTCCATGAAAATCGTCGTGACAGGTGGGGCCGGTTTCATTGGCTCCCATATCGTTGGCGCCTACCTCGAACAGGGACACCAGGTATCAGTCATCAACGATCTGTCCAAGGGAAATGAAAGAAACCTCAACAAGCAGGCAACGTTCTGCTCAATGGACATCCTCGATCCCAAGATACCCGGGCTGCTCTCCGATATCTCTCCCTATGTGCTGTGCCACTACGCTGCCCGGATGGATGTAAGGCGTTCCGTGGCGGATCCAAAGTTGGATGCACGGATCAATATTCTGGGACTCCTCCATTTGCTGGAAGGGTGCAAGGTCGCAGGGGTTAAGAAGGTCATCTTTGCCTCCTCAGGTGGTGCCGTTTACGCAGAGCAGGAGAAGTTCCCCGTGCCGGAGAACCATCCCACTCACCCCGCAGGTCCATACGGCGTGAGCAAGATAACCGGAGAATATTATCTTTCCTTTTGCCAGCAGACTGCCGGTATCCCCTACGTGGCCTTTCGTTACGGCAATGTCTATGGACCCAGACAGCTGGCCATCGGCGAGGCAGGGGTGGTAGCGATCTTTATCGGAACATTCCTCGGCGGCGAGTCCCTATCATTAACGGCGATGGGAAACAGACCCGGGATTATGTATATATTGGTGATGTGGTGCGGGCGAATCTGATGGCGTTGGATTCCGACATCACCGGCCCCATCAACATCGCAACGGGCAAGGAGACGGACGTGGTAACCATCTTCAATCTCCTCAATAAAAAAATAGGAGCAAAAAAGGAAGCGGTCTTTGGCCCCGCCAAGCCCGGGGAGCAGAAACGTAGTTGTCTGGATGTCTCAGGCGCTCACCAGACCCTGGGATGGCTTCCAAAGGTTTCCTTCAATGCGGGTTTAGACCAAACCCTGTCATTTTATCGAGAGCGAAATCCTTAATGACAGTGGATCACATCAAGAATTTTTGTATCATTGCGCATATCGATCACGGGAAGTCTACTCTGGCGGACCGGCTGCTCGAATACACCGGAACGGTGACTGGAAGGCAGTTGCAAGAACAGTTCCTCGACAGCATGGACTTGGAGAGGGAGAGGGGGATAACCATCAAGGCCAGTCCGGTGCGACTGCGTTACCGGGCCAAAAGCGGAATTGAATACACCTTGAACCTCATCGATACCCCGGGCCATGTGGATTTTACCTACGAGGTCTCCCGAAGCCTGGCCGCCTGTGACGGTGCGATCCTGGTGGTAGACGCGGCTCAAGGAGTGGAGGCCCAAACGGTGGCCAATGTCTATCTCGCCTTGGACCATGATCTGGCCATTTTACCGGTGATCAATAAGATCGACCTACCCAGCGCGGATCCGCAACGGGTTAAAGGGGAACTAGAAAACGTCATCGGCCTCGACGGATCTCAGGCGATCCTGGCCAGCGCCAAGGAGGGAATTGGCACCGAGGAGATATTAGAAGGAATTGCCAACACCTTTCCTCCCGCAAAGGGTGATTCCCATGCTCCCTTAAGGGCGTTGATCTTTGATAGCTGGTTTGATCCCTACCATGGCTCGGTGGTGCTGGTCCGTATCTTCGACGGGCGGGTCAAGACTGGATCACGCATTCGCCTCATGTCGAGCGGGAAGGTCTTTGAAGTGACGCGCCTGGGTGTTTTTTCTCCCGGTCCGGTGGAAGTGAAGGAAATGGGGCCGGGAGAAGTGGGCTTTTTGATGGCCGCCATCAAAGAAATCACGGACACGCGCATCGGTGACACAGTCACCACCGAAGAGAAACCTTCGCAACATCCACTGCCTGGTTTCAAGCCCATGAAGCCCATGGTATTCAGCGGTATCTATCCCGCGGACTCGGGGCAATACCAGGCATTGAGGGTAGCCTTGGAGAAGTTAAGTTTGAATGACTCTTCATTTACCTTCGAAGGCGAAACATCTCAAGCCCTGGGGTTCGGTTTTCGCTGTGGGTTTCTGGGACTATTGCACCTGGACATTGTCCGGGAAAGGCTCGAGCGGGAATTCTCTCTTGATTTGATCACCACGGCACCTACTGTTGTTTATGGGGTGGTAACAAACGGCGGAAAGACAATAATGATTGACAACCCTGTCAAACTCCCGGCAGAATCAGAGATCGACCATATCGAGGAGCCCAATATCCTTACCACGATTCATGTTCCAAACGAGTACCTGGGCAATATGCTCAAACTCTGCGAGGGAAAGAGGGGGACTCAAAAGGAAATCCGATATCTAGGGCCCAAAAGGGTGATGCTCTCGTATGAATTGCCCTTGAACGAAATTGTTTTTGATTTTTATGATCGCTTGAAATCCCTGAGCCATGGTTACGCGTCTATGGATTACGAGATGATTGGGATGCGGCCCTCCCGTCTGGTGAAACTCGATGTCCGCATCAATGGTCAGGTGGTGGACGCCATGTCCATGATTATCCATCGAGACAAAGCCTACTATCGGGGTCGTGACCTGATTCAACGCTTGCGCGAATTGATTCCGCGCCAACTCTTTGAGGTGGTCATTCAGGCGGCCATTGGCAGCAAGATCGTTGCCCGTGAGGTGGTGAAGCCACTCAGAAAAAATGTGACTGCAAAATGCTATGGTGGTGATATCACGCGAAAGCGCAAGCTTCTGGAGAGACAGAAGGAAGGCAAGAAGAGGATGAAACAGGTAGGCCAGGTGGAGATCCCCCAGGAGGCCTTTCTAGCGGCATTGAAGGTGTAGATTTAGAAGAGGGCGTCGTTTAGGCGGACACTAGCGAGGAAGGATTCGTCGTGGACGAAGAAGGGACACCAAAAAAATCGAAATCGGTAGTTAGGGAGTATATTGAGGCCATCGGAATTGCCTTGATTGCCGCCCTTTTCATTCGGACGTTTATCGTGCAGGCCTTTAAAATTCCCTCGGGGTCCATGCTCCCGACTCTGCAGATCGGAGACCACATCCTGGTCAACAAGTTGGCCTACGGGATCCGCATACCCTTTTGGGATCGCTATATGATGCGATTCGGACAACCCAAGGGGGGTGACGTGGTGGTGTTTATCTATCCCGTGGATCGATCCAAGGATTTTATCAAGCGCGTCATTGGGGTGGAGGGAGATCGGGTGGAGATTCGAAACAAGAAAGTCCACATCAACGGCAAACCCATTGAGGATGCGCATGCGAGTTTTCAGGAAACTGAAAATGCTGGCGGCGGCGTTCATCTCAGGGACCACTATGGGCCAAGAAGCGTACCCAAAGGTCACATATTCGTTATGGGGGACAACCGAGATAGAAGTTATGACAGTCGATTCTGGGGATTTGTTAATCTGAAGGACGTGAAAGGAAAGGCCTTCGTGGTTTACTGGTCCTGGGACGGGAGCGACCGTTGGATTCGTTGGGAACGTATCGGTGACTTAATTTACTAATCACCTGCATCGCAAGTTAAGCAATTTTCAAAACCTCCCTTTATCAGGCGTCACGCTATAAATCATTTATTACCTACCATCTCTAGATTGTCTCCGGGGGCTGAGCCAGTGGAATGCGTAGATCCAACCATGGTCCCATAGGGTGGCCAGGTCTTGGAGTCCCCATAGGGGAAAGACTACGTAAGGGTGCCAATTATCGCTCACCTAACCAGTGGCGTTAAACGTCATCTATGGAGAGGCGCATAATATAGTAACATTGGATAAGAACTAATGTGTAGTGGTGGTATGGGAAACCCACTTGGAGTGCGACGGGACTTTGAAGCATTGGAGCGACGGTGGATGGAGGCGGGGAGGCTGTTGAAGCGAGGGCTGTCGGAGGCGGAGGTGGCGCGTTGGGTGGGAGTGCACCGCCAGTCGGTGAATCGATGGGCGCGGCAGTTGGCCGAGAGCGGCAGAGCCGGGCTCAAGCAGGCGGGGCGTGCCGGACGCAAGCCGCGACTGAGCCCGGCGGATCTGAAGAAGATCGAGGGCGGTTTGAAACGGGGACCCGAAGCGCTGGGGTACGACACGAGCCTGTGGACCGCAAGGCGAGTGGCCCACTTGATTGGGGAAGCCTGCGGAGTCACATACCATCCGGGCTATGTTTGGCGGATATTGCGGCAGTTGGGGTGGAGTTGCCAGCGGCCGACGGGACGTGCCTTGGAACGAGATGAAGAGGCGATCCGGCAGTGGAAGAAGAAGCGCTGGCCGGAGATTAAAAAAAAGCCCGAAACGAGGGGCGAACCATAGTGTTCGTGGACGAAAGCGGGCTGAGCGAGCGGCCGAATCGGTATCGTACGTGGTCGCCCCGAGGACAGACGCCAGTGCTGCAATATCACTTCAACTGGAAGAGTCTGTCGGCCATCGCCGGAGTCACCTGGTGGCGCTTGTACTTTCGAGTGTATCCGGGAGCCATCAAGAGCCCCCAGATCATCGAATTCCTGAAGCACTTGATGCGTCATGTTTCCGGGCCGCTGCTGGTAGTGTGGGACGGACTGCCCAGCCACCGGAGCCGGTTGGTTCGGGACTTTGTTGCCGCTACCGAAGGCGCGTTGGTGCTGGAACGGTTGCCGGCCTATGCACCGGAACTGAATCCCGTCGAATACCTCTGGGGATACTGGAAGCATCATGAACTGCCCAACTTCTGTGCCAAGGACTTCGCTCAACTCAGCCACCATGCTCGTCGCGCCCTTTGCCGAATGCGCCGCAGGCCTCGTCTCGTTACCGCCTTCTGGAAACAGTCCAGCCTTTTCTGATGTCATTATATTATACGAGGATCAATAGGGGCGGATGCCGGAAGGATAGCATTTTAACAGAGTTCCGGGTATACGGGCAGGATGGATCGGTTTGCAATTCAGCCTTTTCTCCAGGGTGCTTGGAAGTAGTTTCCCGTAGATGCGGGATGCGCCCGAACGGGACAGGGAGGCAGCCGTTGGCGTCCGTCTCATGGCAAATAGGAGGGTCAATAACGATGTTTACAAAAATCAGACATGTTGCGATCCATACCGAAAACTACGACCGAATGGCGAAGTTTTACCAGACTATCCTTGGAATGAAGAAGATCACAACCGGCATGACCGATGAAACCGGCAGTTACAACCCCAATCGCGGCCATATCAGCGACGGCGTCATAGGACTGGCACTGTTGCAGAGGCAGCCCGGTTCCGTTGCGGGGCTCGATCACTTTGGTCTCGAGGTGGAGGATGTCCAGACAGTATTGGATCGGCTAAAGGAGAGTTATCCGGAAATCTTTGTGGCCAAAAGTCAGGAACACGTGCCCTTTGCCGGATTGAGGACCCATGATCCCGCCGGTAATCAATTCGACCTTTCTCAAAAGGGAATGGCCAACGTAAGAGAAGGATACACCGAAAAGAGTTGGGAACAACCGCGCCACCTCGACCACATCGCCATTCGGGCTGCTAAACCTCGGGTTTTGGCTAATTACTATCGGCGGGTTTACGAGCTTACGGTTAGAGAGGATCTCACCGATGAGGAGAACTTTTACCTCTCCGATGGTACGGTGTCCCTTGTCATACGACCCTGGAACATGGTGGCATACAGAGGCATGAGGGAAGGAATGGATCACATTGGATTCAAGGTGGAAAACCTGGAAAGCGCTAAAAAGGACCTGGAAGAAATTGCGGTGTCTTCACCAGGGTCGAGCCCTAGAAAGATAGCCATTGGAAGAGAGGGGGCACGGAAGCAAAAGAACTTGGAGACTTGTCGCATGGGTTGTTATGCCACCGCTGATCCTGATGGTGTATTTCTACATTTCTCCGATTAGTACGCCGAACTCATCTTCTCTGTTCAATCCTAACCTCGTACCTTGATTGCTGTTTCCGCCAAGGGCGAGAGTTTCGTCCAGAGGTTCGGGGGTAAACCGGTTTTCCTTGTGCTAAGATGAGCGTATTATTAAGTTCATGAATTTAGTTTTGCCGGAATCACTCAGGGCAGCCTGCTGGCGGTCCACGGCATCCGAAATCGTTATGATCCGCTGATTCTATAGGAGAAACTACCATCGCTCGTAGCCGCACACTCAAGATCGGAATCGGCATTACCGTCACGCTCACCTGTCTGGTTGTAGAGTTTTGTGGGGGATCGTTCTGAATGAGATCCGTGTCAGTTTCCAACGGGCGAACTATGCGTCTCTACCCGTGTTCTTGGCGTTTCTCTTTCCGCCCCTGGATTTTTCGGGGTTGTGCAGCTTTGTTTCTAGGTGAGTTTGAGCTTCTTCGGCGCTGAAGAGGTAGGCGTTCTGGGCCCTTCGGTCTACTTCCACCTCGCTCAATATATTCCAGTCACCTTGGTTGGGCTTTACTATCTTGGCCGGCTTGGCCTCCGGGTTGGAAACATTACCACCGAAGCAGATGGTGGCCCCGCATTCACTCCGCCAAAGGTGAGGTAGCCCAGGTTTGACGGACACCTAAAAAGGGGACAAGATCCCCGCAGGAGGTGTTCGATGGGCAAGCGAAGGCGTTTCACCCAAGAGTTTAAGTTGGAAGCTGTTCGACTGCTGGAGGCGGGCGCTCGGCCAGCAGCGGAGATTGCACGGGAACTGGGAGTACCTCGCAATCGACTGTACAAGTGGCAGGAGCAAGTGACGAGGAAAGGGGCGGCTGCGTTTCCCGGCACAGGTCGAGGTAGAGACAACGATGAGGTAGCACGGTTAAGGCGAGAGCTGGAGCGGGTAACGGAACAACGAGATATATTAAAAAAGGCCGCAGCGTACTTTGCCAAGGAGCTCAAGTAAAGTACGCGTTTATACGAGCTCACAGGACAGAGTTTAGGGTAGTGAGGATGTGCGAGGTATTAGAGGTCAGTCGTAGTGGGTACTACGACTGGAGCGGTCGAGGGGAGTCTCGGCGTAGAGCACAGGATAAGGTTGTGATCAAAGAGATCCGCAAGGTGCACGAGAGCTACAAGGAAGCGTACGGGGCAGTCAAGACATGGCTGACGCTGAAGGAGGCGGGGGTGACATGTGGGAAGCATGGGGTGGCGAGGCTGAGGAGTTTAGTGGGGATAGAGACGCGTCGGGTGCAAAGGTTTCGATTGGCCTACAAGGCTCGTCACAGTGCGCCACCGGCACCGAACTTGTTGCGTCAACGCTTCGAAGCGTCAGGCCCCGACCAGGTATGGATGGCCGATATTACCTTCATTGGTACCCGATCTGGGTGGTTATACCTGGCGGTAGTGGTGGACCTTTACTCTCGGCTGGTGGTGGGATGGTCAATGAAGCAACGTCCCACACAGGAGTTGGTCAGTGAAGCTTTACTGATGGCTATCGAACAGCGCCAGCCTATGGCGGGGCTGATTCACCATAGCGACCAAGGAATCCAATACGCTAGCAATCACTACGTTGAGTTGCTCAAACGCCATGGGGTGGTGCGCAGCATGAGCCGCAAAGGGAATTGCTACGACAATGCAGTGGTCGAGAGTTTGTTCAGCTCACTAAAGAATGAACTTGTACACCATCAGGATTATAAGACGAGGCAGGACGCTAGGTCGGATATCTTCGACTACATTGAACTGTTTTATAACCGAAGAAGAAAGCATGAGTCGTTGGGATACCACACCCCAATGGCATATGACTCGATCAAACGTGTGGCTTAATTAACTGTCCGTGAAACCCGGGTCGCTTCAAGGTGACCCCTGCTACGAGTTAAGCTGTCCACTGAGCAGCGATAACGCCCGCCACGCGGCAATAACCTTCAGCGGTCCCGGCCACAAATACCTTGCCTCATGCCTCGAGGCCCCCTTGGAACTCGTGTCCTGGTCTTCCT
Source organism: uncultured Binatia bacterium (SeqCode) (assembly GCA_965218425.1). Taxonomy (GTDB): domain Bacteria; phylum Desulfobacterota; class Binatia; order UBA9968; family CAXXLF01; genus CBDCDW01. Next base: position 3,985,315 of record OZ244621.1, on the reverse strand, counting down.
TTTTCGCTATAAGTAGCGAGGCTTAGCCGGGGCGCAAATGCTGTCCCTCCCCCCCGCCTATTTGGAAGTTGCTTTTTCTGTTTACTCAAGCTACTGAATCCCTAGAGAGGAACGTCGGGATCAAGTTTGGAGGTACAACGAAGTGATTCCAAGAGAAGAGAATGAATTGCTGACTCAGACCGGAGCTGGGACTCCCTGCGGGGAGCTCATGCGACGCTACTGGCAACCGGCGGCCCTTTCGGAGGAACTGCCTAAAGGGGGGGCTCCTTTACCGGTACGGCTGCTGGGAGAAGATCTTGTCCTTTTCCGTGATGGTCAGGGTCGGCCGGGATTATTAGGCATTCATTGCTCTCACCGGGGGGCGGATTTGAGCTATGGCCGTGTGGAGGACGGGGGGTTGCGTTGCATCTACCATGGCTGGCTCTACGACATTCACGGTCGCTGCCTCGATCAGCCAGGTGAGCCCGGCGGGGGAGAACACAAAGGCTTTATTCGGCATCCTGCCTACTCCTGCGAAGAGCGGGGAGGGATCGTCTTTGCCTACATGGGACCCGGAGACCCGCCTCTACTTCCCAACTATGAGTTTTTTAACGTACCCGACGATCATCGAACCGCCCACAAGCTTTACTCCGAATGCAACTACCTACAGGGAAACGAAGGCAACATCGACCTGATTCACAACAACTTTGTCCATTTTGTCAAGAGAGACCTGGAGAGGTTGAACCCCGAAGAGTACCAACAGATCATGGAGCGATTCGGCAACCCTGGAACATTGACGGGGAGGGGCCCGGATCCGGGCATGGAATCCACCGATGCTCAATTGCTGGACCTTGGAGTCAGGATCTGCAAGCTACGGGACATGGGAGAGGGTAGGACATATATCCGGATCGCCACATTTGTGCTTCCGAACTTTACCGTCATACCCGGTGGCGGAGTGAACTGGCATGTCCCCATCGATGATACTCATCACTGGAAATACATTATTGCCTTTAGCAGGGAGAAAGCCATCGGACGGGGAGAGAACCGGAGAAACGAATTGGCGCTGGCTCCCGGCTACAAGCCAGTGGCCAATCATTCCAATCGCTATCTGCAGGACCGTGAGACAATGAAAACTACCATTTATAGCGGCATCTCTCCGAAGTATTTTGCCGCACAGGACCTATGCGTCGTTGAGGGGGCGGGTATCGTCCAAGATCGGACCAAGGAGAACCTCGTGGTATCGGACGCTCCCATTGTTATGTGCCGTAAGGTCATTCAAAAAGCCATACAGGATGTGAAGGAGGGGCGCGACCCAGCCCATGTGATCAGGGATCCGAAGTCGAATCGATTTCCAGAGATTGTAGCCACCAATGGCGTCCTGCCTGATTCCATGAATTGGAAAGAGTACTGCAATCAGCTGGAGCAGGAAGGGACCGGATGGCATACCAGGGCAGCCCGGTGAATCAGTTTTGAAGCGTGGACGGATAGAAATCAAAAAGGTCGCACAAAAGAAGGAAACTGAAAATGCTGTGGAATGATCTGCGTGAATTTTTGGAGAAACTAGAGGAGGCGGAGGAACTCAAAAAGGTTGTGGGGGCCGATTGGGAGGATGACATCGGCGGTATCACGGAGCTTTTAACAGAGAAGCGGGGGTCGGCCCTGCTGTTTGACGAGATCAAGGGCTATCCCAAAGGCTATCGGGTGGCTTCGAATCTATTCAATACGTCCAAACGAACGGCCATCGCCTTCGGGCTTCCCCCTGATCTCTCACCACAGGCATTGGCCGAACGGAGTGCAGCCACGATGCGGAACTTTCGTCCGGTGGCGCCGGAGACGGTGACCTCGGGCCCCATACTCGAAAATGTTCTCAAAGGTGACGACATCGATCTGTTCAAATTCCCCACTCCCAAATGGCACGAGAATGACGGGGGCCGTTATATCGGCACCGGCGTTTGTGTCATTCAAAAAGATCCCGACACAGGCTTCGTGAATTGTGGCGCCTACCGTGTTTCTGTTCATGATCGTAAAACCTGTGCGATTTTTATTGAGCATGGCAAGCATGGAGATATGATTCGGAGAAAGCACTGGGACCGGGGAGAGAAATGCCCGGTCATGGTATCCGTGGGCCAAGAACCGGTCCTCACTTCGCTCTCCGGGTCCAGAGTCCACTATGCTGCACAAGGGGTTTCCGAATTTGAGGTGGCGGGATTCATTCATCAATCGCCTTATCCTGTGATCAAGGGGGAGTTTACCGGTTTGCCAATGCCCGCCTGGGGTGAGATAGCCATCGAAGGTTTTATCCCATCGCCTCAGGATACCCTTGTGCCGGAAGGTCCATTTGGTGAATGGACAGGCTACTATGCTCACGGGAGGCGACCGGAGACTATCATCGAGGTCAAGGCCATTTATCACCGTAACGACCCCGTCATTTTTGGAGCGCCCCCTACGCGGCCAGTGGGCTGCGAGTATTTTGCCAGCCTGGGTGGTGACAACATGCGGGCCATAGAAAAACTGAATAGGGCAGCGATACCGGGGGTGACTAGGGTCTTTGGCCTATCGAAGCCTCATCTGAATGTGGTGGCAATCAAGCAAATGTATGCGGAGCATGTCAGCGATGTAATCCGGCTTCTCGTTCCGGGTGGCGAACAGTACAACGGAAACCAAACCTGGATCGTAGTGGACGACGATATCGACGTTTCAAACAGCGACGAGGTTCTTTGGGCGATTGCCAGCAGGTGTTTGCCGGAGCATGGGGTTCGGGTGATACCTGGAACGGCGGTCTGGCAATTGGATCCTCGGTTACGTCCGCAGGAGCGTTCCGATCCGAACAAGGACGAGGGGAGAAAGCATTACAACGCTCACAATCTTGTGATCAATGCTTGCAGGCCCTTTGAATGGATCAAGGATTTTCCACCCGTTTGCGCCAATAGCCGCGAGTTCCGAGAGAACATAATGAAAAAATGGAAAGACCTATTCGATTAAGGGTACGAAAGAGGGTGAACCATGATCTTTAAGCCAATGAATAACGCCTGGAATGCCTCTCGGGTGATGCGGTTGGGTGTTATCTCTTTGGTTTTCTTGTGCGTCAGTTTGGCTGGCTTCGCATCCGCCCAGGCGGGAGGTTGGTCCGAGACCGTGGAGGCTGCCAAAAAGGAGGGTAGGTTGGTGGTGCACGGGGCTTCGGAGGTTGGCATTCTTAAGGAAAATAGCCGGCCGCGCCACGATGAATGATTCCCTTGACGCTCACGTGATGCGATGACAGAGGAAGAAAACGATCTGCTGACTCAGGTGGGACCTGGAACACCCTGCGGGTCCCTCATGCGGCGCTATTGGCAGCCCGCTTCGCTGTCCGAAGAGCTGCCTCAAGGTGGAGCCCCTGTACCTGTCAGGTTGCTGGGGGAGGATCTCGTGCTCTTCCGTGATGATCAGGGGCGTCCGGGATTGCTGGATATCCATTGCTCCCATAGGGGTGCTGATCTGAGCTATGGCCGGGTTGAGGATGGCGGGTTGAGATGCATTTATCACGGATGGCTCTACGACCGACAGGGCCGGTGCCTGGATCAGCCCGGAGAGCCTGGCGGAGGAGAACATAAGGATTCCATCCGCCACACCGCCTATCCCTGCGAGGAGCAAGCCGGGGTCATCTTTGCGTATCTCGGACCCGGAGAACCGCCGCTACTTCCCCAATACGATTTTCTTACACTGCCTGACAATCAGGTGGCCGTGAACAAACTTTACCACGAGTGTAACTACCTGCAGGGCAACGAAGGAAACATCGATCTCATTCACGTTCCTTTCTTACATTACAGCAAGAGGGACTTGGCCGAAGGGCAAACCGAGTTGTCCGGCAGGGGTGCGTTCCCGGGTATGGAAACCTGCGAAGCGGAACTGGTGGACGTGGGCCTGAGGATTGGCAGGATTCGCAAGCTGGATTCAGGTAAAACTTATATCCGTGTTGCTACTTTCGTTCTTCCGGACTTTACGGTGGTTCCTGGAGGATACCCCAACTGGCATGTGCCTATGGATGACACTCATCATTGGAAGTATACGTTCACCATCGATCGAGAAAAGCCCCTGGATATGAAAATGATTCAGGAGCGCCGTTCCCAGATGACCGATGACTATAAGCCCGTTCGAAATATGACCAATCGGTATATGCAGGACCGCGCGTCCATGAAGGCGGAGAGTTACAGCGGCATCGGTGTTAATTTCCAAATACAGGATGTGTGCGCCACAGAGGGCATGGGTGCGATTCAGGACAGGACCCAAGAGCATATGGAGGCATCGGACGCGCCCATCGTGGTCTCGAGGAAGGTTCTCTTGAAAGCCATTCAAGACGTCCAGGAGGGACATGATCCCCCGGGAGTGGTCAGAGATCCCGGCAAGAATCGGTTTCCCAGCATCATTGGAACTAACGGTGTCATTCCAGAGGGTACAAACTGGAAAAGTTACTGCAAGACGTTAGAGGTTGAAAGGGGCGACCATCAGCCATGAGCGCCGAACAGAAAAAAAGGCCCAAGAACTTGACTCCTTACGAAAATTGGATGGAGGCCCAGAGGATACCCATCATAGATGGACTGGGTGTAACGGACCTACGCAAGCACCCTTTGCGGTATTGGGAAAGGTTGGGTTGCGAGGCTACTTTCATACACCTGAAGGGAATGGAAGGAATTACCGGTATCTATGCGGGTGAGATTCCTCCTGGAGAGTCCACCAAACCTATGAAGCATCTTTTTGAACAGATCGTCTACGTCACGGAGGGAGTCGGAAAGACCGAAATTCTTGGTCCAGGGGAGGCGGCCAATCGAATTAACTGGAGGGAGGGGAGTCTCTTCGCCCTTCCTTTGAACGTCCAGTATCGAATGGTCAATACAGGAAAAAAACCTGCATTTTTCATGGCCACCACCTCCGCCCCGCTGGTTTTTGACCTGTTTCACAATGAAGAGTTTGTTTTTGACTGTGACTTTAAGTTTACCGACCGGTATGGCGGACAAGCGGACTATTTTTCCTTGGACCGTAGGACGCAATCAGTTTACCGCTCAGGGTGGATCTGGGAAACCAATTTTATTCCCGACACCAAAGAGCTTTCGCTTCCTGAGAATGAAAGGCGCGGTTCCGGTTACCAGAATATACAGTTCGAGATCTGCGAAAACAGCCTTATCGGTCATTTCACTGATTTCCCCAGTGGGCGCTATGCCAAAGCCCATCACCATGGAGGGGGAGCCATATTGGTTATTCTCCGTTCCGAAGGTTACAGCTTGATGTGGCCCAATGAGCTTGGAATCCATCCATTCTCTGATGGGAGAGGAGATCGGGTAGAAAGAGTGGACTGGAAGGTGGGTAGCGTCTTCAGTCCACCCACTGGCTGGTTTCATCAGCATTTCAATATCGGACCAGGGCCGGTCCGGCAATTGGCATTACGTAACGGAAGTGCGAAGTACCCTTTTGGTGTGAGGAAAGCGGCCACGAGAGAAGGGGTCTCGAAATCGACCAAAGAGGGAGGAACACAGATCGAATATGAGGACGAGGATCCTGAAATTCGCCGTATGTTTGATGATGCCGTTGCTCGAAAGCAACGTGAGAAAGGCTAACCAAAGGGGGTTAAGTTCATGCTCGATTTACGAACGTTTCTCGACAAACTTGAGACCATTGGAGAGCTTCGAAAGATTAGTGGCGCCAATCTAAAATTTGAGGTTGGCGTGATTTCAGAACTGGCGTTTCAACGTCAGGGACCAGCTCTCCTGTTCGACAAATTTGAGGGGTACTCGCCAAATTACCGCGTGGCTTCGAACGTGTGCAGCACCAGGAGACGATCTCTCCTCGGCATCGGCATGGACCCCGAGCTGTCTGAAGCCGAAGCCATGTCACGTTTCAAGAAGCGATGGGACGCGTATAAACCAATTGCGCCGGTGAAAGTAGACAACGGTCCGCTCATGGAAAATGTCCTCAATGGGGAAGAAGTGGATCTGTTAAAAATACCGGTGCCCGTCTGGCATGAACTGGATGGTGGCCCTTACATCGGAACGGGTCTTGCCGTTATGGTGAAGGACCCCGACACCGGCTGGGTCAATCTGGGCAGCTACCGGCTGCAACTCCACGACCGCTACACCACGGGTCTTTTCTGTGAGCCCGCCAATGACGGTAGGGCCATTATGGAAAAATACTGGCGGGCGGGTAAGCCATGCCCAGTGGCTATCTCTCTGGGACCAGAACCCATCATCTTTCTTACCGCTTCGGGTTCTACGGGTTGTCCCAAGCGCGTGCCTGAATATGACTATGCAGGATTCATTTTGGATGAGCCGATTCCCATCATCGAAGGGCCCCTCACGGGCATACCCATTTCGGCACACTCCGAGATCGCCATTGAGGGGGAAATACCACCACCCGAATCAGAGGCAAGGCCTGAAGGTCCCTTTGGGGAATGGACCGGCTATTACATGGGTGGCTCCGTCCCTGAACCGGTCATTCATGTGAGGGCCATGTATCATCGTACAGATCCTATTCTGTTTGGTGCGTCCCCGCTCAAGCCTCACGTCGACGCCTACTCTTTCTCGCTTCCCATGAGTTCTGTCACGGGTATGTGGAGTCGGTTGGAACGGCAGGGGCTTCCGGTTCGCCGCGTGACCGGCTTGGTCAAGATGGGGGCCACAGTTATTTCCGTTCACCAGGAAGAGGGAGACGACGTGGATCACATCATCAAAGCGCTGGACAAGATGCAGGGCCCCAATCGGCTGTTTATCCTAGTGGATGACGACATCAATCCGGAAGATCCCTTGGACGTCCTTTGGGCTGTGGGGACGCGTTTCGATCCCACCAACGGGCTCCGGGTAAGCGTCACGCAAACCCGCTGGCTCCTCGATCCTCTTCGAACTGTAGAGGACAGGGGTCGGCGGGGTCCATTGCCGTACAAACGTCTCATCATAAATGGTTGCAGGCCGTTTGAGCGCCTCAAGGATTTTCCGCCTGTCAATCTTTTTAGCGACGCGGCGCGCACCGAATCATGGGATAAGTGGAAGATGGCGGAGTGGTTATAAGAATAGTGACCTGGCAGGCGAGGGATTTTTCCGCAAAGGCTCGTCTTTTGCAAAAGAAATTTTGATGCATGGGAGGTAGTCAAAGATGCGCCCCCTTCGCAAGGTTGCTTTCCAAGTGAGCGTGGTGAGGTGTCTCACTTTAATTGTAGCTTTGCGGGGACTAAGCACGGTGACTCGGGCCAACTGGAAGACTGAATGGGAGAAAACCTTATCAGCGGCAAAAATGGAAGGCCAGGTTACAGTTTACATGAAGGTCGGCTACGATGCGGTTCTTCGTGCCTTTCGGAAGCAGTATCCAGATATCAAGATCGTCTCAGTCGCCGGCCAAACCCGTCATATCACCCAGCGTATTTTAGCGGAGCGACGTGCCGGAAAGAACATTCCTAACGTCTACAGTGCGGGCGTGAGGTCCACCAACAGTCTTTATAAAGCCAAGGCGCTGAATACCATCAAGCCCGCTTTAATCCTGCCGGAGGTAACGGACAAATCCAAATGGCGTAGGGGTCACTTTTTTTCTGATCCTGAGAGAAAACATATTTTTAATTATTTGAGTGCGGTTTCCTCGGGAAGCGCTCATTTTAACGTCAATCTTGTCAATCCGAAGGAGTTCGATTCCTATTGGGACTTCTTGGAGCCCAAGTGGAAGGGAAAAATAGAAGCTCGGGACATCAGGACACCTGGTCCAGGCAATGCGAATATGCTTTTTTTTACTACAATCCGAAGCTTGGGCCAAAGTTTATAAGGCGTCTATTCGGACAGATGGACCTCACGCTGTTCCGGGAAACCCGTCAGGGGGCCGATTGGCTAGCGGTGGGAAAATTTCCCCTATGTTTTTTCTGTTCGCGAATTGATCAAGCTAAAGCACAAGGACTGCCAGTGGATTCCTTTAATTCCAAAGATTGGGGAGAGGGAGCTGGAGTTTCTTCTCACTCTGGCAATCTGGTGCTCATGAAGAATACCTCCCATCCCAATGCGGCCAGAGTCTTTATTAACTGGCTTCTTTCCAGAGACGGCCAGATGGAGTTGCAGAGAGTGTTGAAGGGCGTACAAGATGCGGAGTCCCGCAGATTGGATATTCCAAAAGACAATGTTCTGCCCGAAATTAGATGGGTAGATGGAGTTGATTATATTGAGATGGATAGGAACCCTGATATGAGACCGGTCTATAAGGTTGTTAATAAGGCACTAGCGGAGGCTAAGAAAGCTCGACGGTAAGCAATGGATCATGTATTCCAAAAACTTCATCAAACTCTATTGGTTTTCCATTTAATTAATAATAAAGAGGGATTGGGCCTATGACAAAAGAAGAAAACGCATTGTTGACACAAACGGGTCCCGGCACTCCCTGCGGAGAGTTGCTGCGCTGTTACTGGCAGCCCGCGGCACTCTCAGAAGAGTTGCCTCCAGGTGGGGCTCCACTGCCCGTTCGGCTCCTGGGAGAAGATCTCGTCTTGTTTCGAGATGATAAGGGGCGTCCGGGGTTGCTTGGAATTCACTGCTCACATCGGGGGGCGGATTTGAGTTATGGCCGTGTGGAAGATGGAGGACTCCGGTGTATCTACCACGGCTGGCTTTACGATATCAACGGTCGCTGCCTGGATCAACCGGGGGAACCGGGAGGGGGTGAGCATCGGGGCTCCATCCGTCATCCAGCTTATCCTTGTGTGGAACGTAACGGGGTTGTCTTGGCCTACCTTGGACATGGCGAGCCGCCGGTACTTCCCAAATACGATTTCTTGGCTCACCCGGAAGAACATGTATTCGCCACAAAGATCTATAGCGAATGCAATTACCTCCAAGGCAATGAGGGTAACATCGATCTCCTGCATGTTTCATTTCTGCACTACAGCGCGCGAGACTTGCAGGTGAGCGCCGGAGCCAATCGTCCCCCTGGCGCAGGTTCCGCGGAGCAATTGTGCTCAGGAGGCTCAGCTCCATACCTGGAAACCTGTGAAGCGGAAGTGGTGGAGGGTCTTGGACTCAGGGTTTGCAAGATCCGTAAGATCGCACCCGACAAACGGTACATACGAGTTGGGACGCTGATTCTGCCAAATTACTATGCATTCCCTGCCGGAGGACTCAACTGGCATGTGCCAATTGACGACACGCATCATTGGAAGTACGTCATTTCATTCGATAAGGATAAGCCCTACAACAAGGAGGAGCTTAGGCGAAGCCGTGACAGCTTTACTCCTCCGCCGGACTACAGGGCAATTCCGCACAAGGCTAACCGTTACCTGCAGAAACGGGAGGCCATGAAATCGGAAAGCTATAGCGGTATCGACATGAAGTATTTTGCGGCCCAGGATCTTTGCGCAACAGAGGGAGCAGGCCCCATCCAGGACCGGACCCAGGAGCATCTCATGCCCTCTGATGCGCCCATCGTGGTGGGACGTAAGCTTCTCGTGAGCGCTATCAAGGATGTCCAGGAGGAGCGTGACCCGCCAGGCGTGCTGCGAGACCCATCGGGCACTCTGCCGCCCATCGTGGCCACTTACGGAATCATCCCCGCTTCCGTCGATTGGAGAGATTACTGCCGCCGGTTGGTTGCTGAGGGTCGCGGCTGGATTGGCAGGCCGTCCTATGAAGGTCGGTCGTAGTTTGGGGCGTCGTGGGAACTTCGCGCCGCTGACGGGTAAGTTACCTTGAAGCTTCGTTTGTGAGGTCCGATTAGGCTTCGGGCCCGGTCGTTGCTGTCTCTACTTCTAGATAGCCGGAAGGTGAGGATCATGATGGCTCATAAATCCTTGGGGGAATTCATAAAGACGGCTGAAGAGTTTGGGACGTGAAAATTGTCCACGGTGCCGATTTAGAGCTTGAGGTGGGCTGTTTGACCGAGTTATCAGCCGAGCGCGATGGACCCTTGCTTCTCTTCGATCGCTTTCAGGGATTTCCGCAAGATTTCCGCGTTGCTAGTAATGTCTATGCAAAGAGCCTGCGCCGATACGCCTTGGCTTTGGGCCTGCCCAAAGATGCACACCCCATAGAACTCGTAAAATTACTAAGGGAGAGGCGTCAAAAGCAAAAGCCGCACCCACCGGTGCCGGTTGATGATGGTCCCGTGCTCGAACATCAACTAGGGGGCCAGGACGTCGATATCTCTATGTTTCCCGCTCCCAAATGGCATTCGGGTGACGGTGGCCGCTATATTGGGACCGGCGACATTGTGGTGGTTCGGGACCCGGATACGGGATGGATCAACTTTGGTACCTACCGTGCATGTGTGCAGGGCCGAGACCGCGTGAGTTTGTGGGTCATCGGGCACAAGCGCGACAGGATCATTGCGGAAAAATACTGGTCAAAGGGGTTGCCCTGCCCAGTGGCCCTGGTGCTTGGATGTGATCCGTTGACCTTTATGGCTGCCACAAGTCGAGCAAAATACGAAGAGGCGGGTGCCCTGCGAGATGCGCCAGTGGAAGTGCTGAACGGTCCACGAACCGGTCTCCCGATACCTGCCCATGCCGAAATTGTTTTTGAAGGAGAAATGCCGTCGCCGAATGAGGAGACGGCGTTTGAGGGCCCCTTTGGCGAGTGGCCGGGCTACTATTCCCATTCGGGTCAAGAGTGTGTCGTACGGGTTAAGCACATCTCCTACCGGACGGCACCCATTGTCTACGGCAGCCCACCGCTGCGGCCGTTGCTGGGATGGTATGACGATTTGCCGGGAGTCGCTGCGCGGGTCTGGGACCACCTTGAACGGTCAGGGGTTTCGGATATCACGGGTGTGTGGGGATATTGCCAGGGGCTCATGCTGGTGATTGCGCTTCGGCCACGCTATGCAGGCCATGCAAAGCAGGCACTGCTCACGGCCAATGGAATAACGGCGGGCGGAAGCATGTTCCGTTACTATGTTGCCGTGGACGAAGACATCGACCCGTCTAATATGCGAGATCTCCTCTGGGCGCTGTGCACAAGGGTGGACCCGTCAAGTTCCGTGGACATCATCCACTCGGCGTGGACCAGCGATCTCGATCCTAGGTTGACCCCAACGCAAAAGACCTCTCACGAATATACCATGGGACGGATGCTGATCGACGCCTGTAAGCCCTATTCCTGGCGGGAATCGTTTCCCAAGACAAACATTTTCTCTGATGAAGAAAGACGACAAGTCATGGAACGATGGGCCGGGTTGATACAGGATATCGGGGCTTCATCAGGGCACCCGGCCATGGGAAGATAAGGAACGAGTTTAAAACAAGACGATGGAGGTGATCCCATGTTGAGAACAAGACAGATGCTAACCATCGCTTTCGCCTTTTGCCTGGGAACCTTTTTCCTGTGCAATGCCCAAGCTGGCTGGAGTGGCGAGTGGGAACGAACCCTGTCGGAGGCAAGGAAAGAGGGACAGGTCAACGTCTATCTGAGTTCGGCTAAAGCCTCTCTAAACGCCTTCAAGCGGGAGTATCCGGACATAAAGGTAGTCACCGTTACGGGTAGGCCAGCGGGCGTGATCGCGAGGATCATGGCGGAACGGAGAGCAGGCAAATACATCCCTGATTTGATCATCATGGGACCCACCGCCATTGTCCTCCTTCACAAGAGAAACACGTTAACGCCGATAAAGCCGGCTCTCATCCTTCCCGAAGTTTTGGATACCTCGAAATGGTTCGGCGGTAAACACGGCTATATTGACCATGAAGGGAAGTATATCTTTCTTTACATGGGACGACCCTCGGGCGTGTACGCTTATAACGTGAACCTCGTCGATCCAAAAGAGTTTTCCTCTTATTGGGACGTCCTCAAACCCAAATGGAAGGGTAAAATCGTCTCCCTGGATCCTAGAGAAACAGGTATCGGTCAGCCTTTGACGTTTTTCTATCATACACCCACGCTGGGTCGTAAGTACATCAGGAAACTCTATACGGAGATGGAGGTTACCTTGAGCAAGAGCACGCGCCAGATGATCGACTGGCTGGGTCATGGAAAATTCTCCTTTTGCATGGGCTGCAAAAGGATTCAATCCGCGATCGACCAGGGTTTGCCGCTGAAAAATTTCCCCAGTAACCAATGGAAAGAAGGGACGTACTTCGCGGCGGGTGGTGATTCCATCGGGATGTTCAATAGACATCCCCATCCCAATGCGGCTAAGGTGTTTGTAAACTGGTATCTCTCCCGCAAAGGACAAATCGCCATGCAGAAACTGGACAGCAGAGGAACTCCAAAGAACTCGCGCAGGATCGATGTACCGAAAGACTATATTGCGCCGGAATACCAGCTTATTGAGGGGAGGAAGTATTTCGAAGTGGATCAGCCGAAATACTCCGACCCCACGTACCTCATAGAGTTTGCGAAAGAAATTATTGGGACGGGTATGCAGAAGAGGTAGAAAACCGTGGCGGTGCCCCAACTGGCGCGCAACAATGCTTCTAAAAGGAAGGGATGCCATGGGCAATGACAAACGCAGACACATTTGTTCAGGGATATTGACCTTCATCGTATCGCTGATCTGCTTGCCCCAAGGTGCCTGGGCCGGCTGGCAGGCGGAATGGGAGAAGACCCTAGCCGCGGCTAAAAGAGAAGGGCAGGTCACGGTTTATATAAAGGTTGGTTACAATGGTGTTTTCCCTCTTTTTCAGAAACGATTTCCCGAAATCAAAGTTGTCGGTGTTACAGGGCAGTCGTTCCAAGTAACACAGCGTATTCTTGCCGAGCGTAGGGCTCACAAGCACCTTGCTGATGTCTTTATTCAAGGTGTTCCATTTCCCTATCCTCAGCTATATCGTGCCAAGCATTTAGCTCCCATCCGTCCACTTCTTCTATTACCGGAGGTGTTGGATGAGTCTGCATGGTACAGGGGGCACCGGTATGCAGATCCCGAGGGAAAATATGTTTTTATTTTTCTTAGTGTAACTCAGCGCGGCGGGGCACATTACAACGTGAACCTCGTGAACCCAAGTGAGTTTAAATCCCTCTGGGACTTTGTGAAACCCAAATGGAAAGGAAAAATTGAGGCCCGTGATATAAGAGTTGCCGGCCCGGGAAGTGGTGCCATGAGGTTTTTTTATCACAATCCAAAGCTCGGCCCAAAGTTTATTAGGCGGCTATTTGGAGAAACGAATGTTACGTTGTTTCGAGATTTTCGTCAGGGACCGGATTGGTTGGCCAAAGGCAAGTTTGCCATTTGCTTCTTCTGTTCGCGTATAAGGAAGGCCAAGGAACAAGGGCTCCCTGTGGATAGCTTCAGGGTCGATTGGAAAGAAGGGGTGGGACTCGTTTCTCATTCGGGCAGCATGGCGCTGATGAAAAATGCCCCGCACCCCAATGCTGCTAAAGTCTTTGTAAACTGGATACTATCTCGTGAAGGGCAGATGGAGTTGCAGAGAGTTCTAAGGGATGTCCAGGATGCGGAGTCTCGTAGAATCGATATACCAAAAGACGGTGTCCTGCCAGAGGTACGGCGAATGGAAGGGGTTGAGTATCTGGATTTGGACGGCCAATCTGAATGGATTCAGATGGGACCTATATTGAAGGTCTTCAAAAAAGCATTGGAACATTCTGGGTAAAATCAATTGCACCAGGAATCGATTTCAATTAGTGAGAACGGGCAAAAATGGGGATGCAAAATTGGCTATGAGTGGATTGGCAGGCTAGGGATTGGTCTTTGTGCAAGTGCACAACAAAATTTTGTAGGAGGTCATTAAAGATGGATAGGCTTTATAAAGCTGCAAGGCAGGTGTGCCTTTTTCATACGGCAACCTTTTTTGTCTGCTTATTTTGGCTAACCTGCACCGCTTGGGCCAGTTGGCAAACGGAATGGGAAAGGACAGTGGCAGCTGCAAGAAAAGAAGGGCAAGTCGCGGTTTACATGAGCAGCTACAAGCAGTCCATCGAGGTCTTTAAGAAAGAGTATCCCGGTATCAAAGTGTTGTCGGTTACCGCTAGACCGGCCGGGCTAATGGGGAGGATCACAGCTGAAAGGAGAGCCGGTAAATACATTCCCGATGTGCTCATCGTGGGTCCTGGAACGCAGACTTACTTTCGCAAGCACGGGGCCTTAGATTCCATCAAGAACGCATTTATACTACCCGAGGTCGAGGATGAGACCAAATGGCTGGGAGGCAAACACGGATTTCTCGACGCTGGGGGTAAGTATATTTTTCTTTACGCCGCACGACCATCGGGTGCCTTTGCTTATAACGTGAACCTCGTGAATCCAAAGGAGTTTAGCTCGTACTGGGACGTTTTAAAACCAAGGTGGAAGGGTAAAATTGTGTCGCTAGATCCCAGAGAGGTAGGTATCGGGCAGCCTCTGATGTTTTTTTACCACACCCCGCACCTTGGTCCTGAATATATCCAGAAGTTTTACGGGACCATGGATGTGACCTTAAGCAAGAGCGTGCGTCAGATGATCGACTGGCTGGGTCATGGAAAATTCTCTTTTTGTCTGGGGTGTAAGAGGTTGCGAACAGCCAAAAATCAAGGCCTCCCAGTGGACTCCTTCACCGGCAACACGTGGAAGAAAGATGGGGCCTATATTAGTGGCGGTGGCTCCATGATGAGCCTCGTCAACCGAGGCCCCAATCCCAATGCGGCGAAGGTCTTCATCAACTGGTTTCTATCCCGTAGGGGACAGATAGAGATGCAAAGGTTGAGCAGAGGTACCCCGCCCAACTCACGGAGGATCGATATACCCAAGGATGACGTTCCCGTGGAATACAGGCTAGTTAAGGGGGCAACTTATTTCGATGTAGATCAGCCGCAATATGCCGACATGACCTCACTGGAAAACTTCATCAAGAAGATCATCAAGCAGAGCCGCCGTAGGAGGTAAAGATTTTTGTTCTCAGGGTAACGGCAGAACGGTGCCAGGTCAGAGTAGGATGGACGACACCATCGGACATGGCAGATATTTCGATTGAATAAGTGGAATAGGTTGATCGGTTCGGGAAGCTTTAGCGTCCACCGGACAGGCTACTGAAATTTGAAGTGGAGGTAAACTAATGATGTATTGCGATCAGAAAAACAGTACAAGCCTGAGAGTCTTATTTGCAATGATCGTCTTTTTCTTTGCTTTGGTAAGCCTGGTGCACATGGCACGGGCCGACCAGGCAGAGTGGGAGAAGACTTTGTCTGCCGCCAAGAAGGAAGGCCGGGTTAACGTTTACATCAAGACGGGTTACGACGGGGTGTTTCGTGCCTTTCAGAAGCGATATCCGAACGTCAAGCTGGTCTCCGTTGCCGGCCAAACCCGTCATATCACGCAACGCATACTAACCGAACGGCGGGCCGGCAAGCACATTGCGGATGTGTACAGTGCGGGGGTGAGGTCCGTCAACGATCTGCGTAAGGCTGGAGTCCTTGATCCGATCCGCCCTGCTATCATGCTCCCTGAAGTTGAGGATACGTCCAAGTGGCGCGGGGGACACTTCTACCCGGATCCTGAGGAGCGATATATCTTCACTTACCTGAGCGTGGTTCAACAAGGCGGCGTGCATTACAATTCCAAAAAGATCAATCCTAAGGATTTTGATTCCTTTTGGGACTTTGTGGACCCCAAGAGGAAGGGCGAACTCATGGCGCGGGATATCAGGAGCCCAGGACCGGGGAATGGTGCGATGCTGTTCTTTTATCACAACTCCAAGCTAGGACCGAAGTTCATCAGGCGTCTATTTGAGGACATGGATTTGACCCTGTATCGGGACACCCGCCAAGGGACGGATTGGCTCGCCGTTGGAAAGTATCCCATATGTTTTTTCTGTTCGAAGGTGGACGCGGCAAAACGGCAAGGGTTACCGGTGGGTTCATTTCAAACTGAGGGTTGGGGGGAGGGAAGCGGGATAGTTTCTCACTCGGGCAATCTGGTGCTCATGAAGAATGCCCCCCATCCCAATGCGGCCAAGGTATTTATTAACTGGCTTCTTTCTCGAGAAGGCCAGAGCAAACTGCAACAAGTATTAAGAGATGTTCAGGATGCCGAGTCACGCCGCATTGATATACCAAAAGATATCGTCCTACCTGAGGTCAGATGGAAAGAGGGAAACGATTATATCGAGTTGGATCGGACCTCTGATATGACACCTATCTATAAGATTGTTAATCGAGCCCTTGCACAGGCCAAAAGAAAGTGATGGTGTATGGGCAAGTTTAGAGACGGATTGGTTCTTTTTTCATGAGGAAAGGAGTGTGTTATGGGTAAAATCGTGGCAGGCATGGCGTCGTCGCATGCCTATGCTTTGGTGAATCCAGCGGGCTGGGAGACCATGCGGCAGCGGACCAAGGCAAACTATAAACGCCGGTACGGGGTGGAACCGCCGCTGGACCCAAAGATTGCGGAGGAGACCCTGGAAGGCAACCAGAAGAGGTACAGTCGGGTGAGCGGCGGTTTCGACTTTTTCCGCGAGACGTTGAAAGCGAAAAAACCCGATGCTTTGATTCTTATCGGAGACGATCAGGACGAGCATTTCACAGAACAAAACGTACCGCAATTTGCCATCTACGTCGGAGACGAATTTTTCAACACGGAACGTAGTGGGGGTGGAGCGAGAAAGCGGGGGGCCAGGTATGATTCACATTCCACGCTCGCTCAAAGCATACTGGATGGTTTGGTGGACCGGGATTTTGACATGTCGTTTTGCAGGTCTTTCCCCAATTCGGAGCTCATCTCCCACGCCCACGGTCCTATCTTGAAAATGGTGGTGCCCGAGGCGGATATCCCGGTGGTTCTTATCTTTGTCAACGCGATCCACGTGCCTGCTCCGAGCCCCGCAAGGTGTTACGGGCTTGGCCGCACGATTAAGGAGATCGTTGAGAGTCGGCCTGCGGGGGAACGGGTTGCCATCTATGCTTCGGGGGGACTTTCTCATTTTACCGCCGGCTATCCCTGGAAACATTATAAGGGGCCTTACAGCGTGGGCTCCATCAGTGAGGAATTCGACCGCAGAGCCGTAGCACACATGGAAAGAGGCCATGGGGAGAAGCTTACGGAACTGAGCTCGAGGGACCTGCTCGACAATGGGGGCATCGAGATGCGGAGTTGGATCACTCTAGTGGGGGCCGTGGGGGAAGTCCCCGCCAAGGTCCTTGCCTACGAGCCCTTTTACAGTGCGGTGATGGGTATGGGGGTTGCCTATTGGGAAACGGAGAACGGTAGGTAGCGAGCAGTCAAGGAAGTGAGGAGAAAATGGCGACCGAGAAATCGATGACTTTTGATGAGTGGTATGTAAGAAGCTCCTATCAGAATTTTGTTCGTCGCGAAGGAGTGCCGCTGTATGAAGGCAGCGCCCTGGAAGACCTGACCACCCTGCAACTGGCGGACTGGGAACGAAGAGGAGGAAAAGCCGCATACACCCGTATGGGGAACCAGGAGACTTACAACCTTCAAATCGTTGAAATACCTCCAAGGGGAGAGTTGAAACCGGAGCGTCACATCTTCGAAGCGATTATGTATGTCATGAAAGGACGGGGAGCATCCACCATATGGCAGGAAGGTGAGCCCAAGCAAACGGTGGAATGGGAAGAGGGATCAATGCTAGCCGTTCCTCTGAATGCATGGCATCAGGAGTTCAACAGTTCCGCTGAACAGCCATGTCGAATGGTTTTCCTATCCAATATGGCTCATGTACTCAATCTGTATCATAACGAAGAGTTTGTTTATAACAACCCGTTTTCACTGAAGGACAGGTATTCCTATTTTATGCCGAGCTTTTTTGCCGACGAGGGAAAACACTGGAATAAGAGACTCTTCGAAACAAACTTTATACCGGACATTAGACGGTTTTCCCTGGATGCCTGGGAGGAACGGGGGGTTCGGACCTCGATTATGCGCATTTCCATGGCCAGCTGCTCCATAGGACTTCACATTCTGGACGTCTCGCCAGGAACCTACGCCACAGCCCACAGACATGGCGCCGGGGCTCACGTGATCGTTGTGGAGGGGGAAGGATACGAGCTGCTCTTTATGCCGGGTGAGGAAAAGAATCGGCGTAAAGTTCTCACAAAACCTTATGCAGTCATTGCGCCGGAGCACAATGAATTTCACCAACATTTCAATACGGGTAAAGGGCGCCTCACTCAGCTTGCAATCCACTCCGGGCCCGCGAGATACGGTACAGGGCGGACATACGATCCGGTGGGAACGGCGCGATCGGATAATCCGCACGCGTATTCGTTTATGATCCGTTACGACAAAGAAAACCCGGCCATCAAAGAGGAATACTATAGCGAACTGGAGAAAAAGGGTGTCACGCTTCGGCTGGATCCGGTGGACCAAGGCGGGAGCTGAGCCTGACAGGGGGTGCAGCATGATAATAAGAGTTACGTGGGGCCCTGCGAGGATGCGCAATCCGAAAAACCGATGTCCACGGTGGCGGAAGCTGGTGGGCGCCGGACTTCTATTCTCCGTGATTTTGTGTATACCGTTTGCCATCCGGGTTGGCGCGGCTGAGTTTGGCGGGCAGATGCAATGGAAAAAGACCGTAGAGGCGGCCGAAAAAGAAGGGAAACTGGTGGTCCTAACCGTCAGAGGGTTTTCACCTTATTTATACCGAGTTTGAGAAAAGATTTCCCAAAATCAAGGTTATCGAAGGATTCGCCTGTCCGGTTTCTCAACGCAATCAGATCATTCTAACCGAACGGCGAGCTGGTAAATACAGATTTGATGTTCACTTTGGATCTCCCTTAGGTACACTGATCCAATTTTTTGTTAAACGCAGAATCGTGGGTACCATCGACACGGAATTCATTCTGCCCGAGGTGAAAGATCAGTCCAAGTGGTGGAACGGAAAACACCAGTATCTTGACTTCCACCGTCAGTACTTTTTTTCTTTTGAGGGGACGATTCGCGCTGGGGATATTGCTTACAATACCAAACTGGTGGACCCACGTGAAATAAAGTCATATTGGGACCTTCTCAAGCCCAAGTGGAAAAAAAAGATCGTAATCCCTGATCCTAGAAATCCAAGGACAGGAGGTATCGGGGGCTGTTTTTCTACAATAAGTCAGACATTGGCCCCAAATACGTTAGACGGCTATTCGGCGAAATGGATATTGCCCTCACTAGGAGTTACGCCCAGACCATGGATTGGCTTGCGGTAGGGAAGTTTGCCCTCTACTTTTTCAATCGCGGTTCCGATGACGCGAAAAAGCAAGGACTTCCTGTTGATGAATTTACTCCTTCGCAGTTTAAAGAAACAGGCCTCTTGGGTCCATCCCGGGGAGTTCTCGCGCGGATCAATCGAGCCCCTCATCCCAATGCTGCCAAGGTTTTTATCAACTGGGTTCTTTCACGGGAGGGCCAGCTAGCCTTCCAGCGAATATCCGCCGCAGACAATCCCAGCTCGGGTAACTCCATGAGGGAAGACATCTCGAAAGACATGATCCCTCTGGAGTATCGGCGTGTTAAAGGGGTCAATTATCTGCAAGCGACGGATCAGATCTATAAAACCAGACCGGCCATCCTCGAGATTGTGAAAAAAATACTCCGTGAGCGTGGGAAGTAAGACACCTTCGTTTCAGGCTCAATACAGGAGGGTAAAGGTAGGGAAAAGCAATAATCCATGATAGAGGAATGATGACCAGACAGGAGAGCGAGCTTTTGACCCGTACGGATCGTGGGACCCCGTGTGGGGAGTTGATGCGGCAGTACTGGCAGCCCGCGGCGCTTTCCGAGGAGCTTGCTTTGGGAGGGGCCCCGTTGCCCGTTCGGCTTCTGGGTGAGGATCTCGTTCTGTTTCGAGACGATCAGGGGCGTCCCGGGCTTCTGGAGCTTCACTGTTCTCACCGGGGTGCTGATCTGAGCTACGGTCGGGTGGAAGACGGTGGGTTGAGGTGCATTTATCATGGTTGGCTCTATGACATTCACGGGCGTTGTCTGGATCAGCCGGGCGAGCCTCGAGGAGGCGAACACCGGGAGTCCATTCGTCATCCGGCGTATCCTTGTGTGGAGCGAGCAGGAGTCATTTTTGCGTATCTGGGTCCTGGAGAGCCGACGGTGTTTCCCAACTATGAATTTCTTAGTGTACCGCAAGACCATGTCTTTGCCATCAAGCTCTTTCATGAATGCAACTATTTGCAGGGCAATGAGGGCAATATCGATCTCTCTCATTTAACTTTTCTACATTATAATTCCAGAAACAGAGGAATTGGCGACGGCGAGGAACGTCATAGAGACGCTGAAGGAAAGCGCGTCGAAGGTTTGTGCGGTCGGGGTGCCGCCCCAACAGTCGAAACCTACGATGCGGAATTGACGGGTTTCGGAGTGAGGAGTTACAAGATTCGGCGTGACATGGGACCAGACCAATACCACTTGTATATCACGGACTTTGTCCTTCCCAACTTCACAGCCTTTCCCGGAAGCGGATACGCGATGGGCGGGTACTCGGTCAATTGGCACGTGCCGATCGACGATACACACCATTGGAAGTATACCTTTCTATTCGGTAGAAAAAATGCCATCGATAAGGACCGTCTAAGAAGAAGTCGTGCTGATATGACGCCGGATTATAAGCCAATCCGCAACAAAGCCAATCGCTACCAACAGGATAGGGATTCGATGATTAGCGAGAGTTATACGGGTATAGGTATGAACTTCCAGGCGCAGGACCTTTGCGCTGTAGAAGGGATGGGTCCTATTCAAGATCGGTCGAAGGAGCACCTTGTCTCTATGGATAGGGCCATTAGCGTCGCGCGGCAGGTCATGTTGAAGGCAATTAGAGATGTCCAGGAAGGTGGAGAACCGGCAAATGTGATTGGGGAGCGTGTGCGCAAGCGTTTTCGGATCATCGCCACACACGAGCTTGTTCCCATGACAAAACATTGGAAAGTTCGCGCGAAAGAGTTGGAAGCCGACGTAAGAGATTAGATATCACTCGCTTTGCAAATTTACGATTTGCGCATGCCGCCGACAAGTGGTTGTAGAAATCAGGTGAGGTGCCCAATGACGAAGGCTATAAAGTTTTCCTTTCTGTTTGCAGTAGTCGCGACATTCAACTTGCTCCCGGCTGCGTCCCGTGCGCAAATGGGTGTGGGCAGACCCGGCTGGCAAGCGCAATGGCGGAAAACAGTCGAAGCTGCGACAAGAGAGGGGCGGGTGGTGCTTTCAACTGTGCGAGGGTTTTCGGCGTACTATAGGGAATTTCAAAAAAATATCCTGGAATAAAGGTCGTCGAAGGAACCGTCGGTCCTGTCCATCAAAGAACTCAAGTTCTGCTGAGTGAAAGACGGGCCAACAAATTTATCAAGGACATCTCTTTTGGTCAACAGGATCATACCCAAATCAGTTTTTTCGTGAACAAGGGCATCCTGGACCCCATGCCTCCTGCTTTCATCCTGCCGGAGGTTTTGGACCAGTCCAAATGGTGGAAGAGCAAACACCACTATACGGATGCCGAGGGTAAATATTTCTTTGTCTTTGAAGGGGCGGTACGGGCAGCGGACATTGCCTACAACACAAATCTCGTGAATCCGGGTGAAATCGAGTCTTACTGGGACTTGGTGGACTCGAAATGGAAAGGAAAGATTATAGTTCCCGATCCCAGGGATCCCCGTGTTCGTGGCATTAGTGGCAGCGGGCTTCTCCTCTTTTATCATCACCCTAACCTTGGACCCAAGTTTATAAGGCGACTGTTTGGCGAGATGGATGTTGCGTTAAGCCGGGATTATAGACAGATGATGGATTGGCTGGCTGTAGGAAAATTTGGCATTTATTTCTTCTCACGGGGTGCGGATGATGCTGTGGCGCAAGGGCTCCCAGTCAATGGGTTTCACCCAACTCAATTTAAAGAAGGAGGGGTCCTGACGCCGATTCGCGGCGTGATCGCCCTGCTCAATCGGGCGCCGCACCCCAATGCGGCAAAGGTTTTTATCAATTGGGTGCTTTCGCGTGAGGGACAGGAGGTCCTTCAGAGAATTTCTGTTGCATACAGCCCGTCTTCTGGAAACTCCATGGGAACGGACATTTCAAAAGATGTTATCCCGGTGGAGTATCGGCGTATCAAGGGGGTCAAATACCTGGAGGCTTCAGCAGAGGTGACGGCCGTTGCTGCCCACAAATTAGTCAAAGAGGCGTTGAGAAGGGGGGGTAAGTAAGTCATAGGAGGGGGTTATATGGCATACTGTCGGGATCTGCGCGAACTTGTTGAACTGCTTGAAGCGCGGGGAAAGCTCTATCGATTTCGTGAGCCCATCAACAAAGACACCGAACTTATGCCCTTCTATCGAATACAGATGAGGGGTGTCCCTGAATCGGAGCGGAAGATATTTTTGTTTGACAACGTGGTCGGGGCCAGCGGAAAAAAGTATGAGATGTCGGTGCTGTCGGGTGTATACGGAGTATCCGAGGAGGTGTTGGCCCTGGGAGTCGGTTGTGAGACCTATGTGGAGATGCTTGAGAAGTGGCATGACGGCCTCAGGCGTCCGGTGTCTCCGGTGGTGGTGGACCATGGCCCGGTTCAGGAGGTGGTCCATGTGGGGGACGAGCTTAAGGAGTTAGGTTTGGATGAGTTGCCCGTTCCCGTGGAGGAACCTGGGTTTAGTGGCATGATACGTACGGGATTGCCGATGATCACAAAAGAACCCGGGAGTGGTGTTCGAAACGTGGGGACCTATAATGGGTTTTTTCGCGGCAGGGATCGCATTGCGGCTGGCATTGGTCCGAATAAGCATGCCATGTTTTATCATAGGGAGGCGGCGCGTAAGGTCGGAGAGGGACTGCCAATCGCCATTGTGATAGGGTCCAGCCCTGCTGTGATGTTGGTGGGCTCGGCGAGGATTCCTTACGGTGTGGATGAACTGGGGGTGGCGGGAGGAATCGTTGGGAGGCCAGAGGAGCTGGTTCGTTGCCGCACGGTGCCCCTGGAGGTTCCGGCCAATGCGGAAGCAGTTATTGAAGGAGTCCTGTCAACGGAACAGTTGGAGCCACGGGGTGCGTTTGGTGAGTACCCAGGTCATCTCAACGTGGACCGTAACCCGTGTCCTGTGATGCAGGTGACGGCGGTGACGCACCGGAAAAACGCCATGTTTACGCCCATACCTGTGGGGTTTGCACCAAACGATTGTAATTTGGTATTTGGGTTTTGCTACAGTGGCCAGCTGTACCATCGGTTGAAGTATGAATGCGAATTCCCCATTGAAGAGGTTTATTTTCCCCAGATGGGAGGGGGTAGCAATTTTTGTTTGATTCGCGTCGGGGATGGAACTCCTCAGGGGATTATACCGGAAATTTTGCAAGAGGCCGCGCTCAATGCCGATGCCAAGTATGTGGTTGCAGTGAACTCTGACATTAATTTGCGTGACCCGGAGCTTTTGGTGTGGGCCTTGAGCTTTCGTACCCAGCCCAATGACGATGTCTTTGTGGTTCCTGGGGGAAAGCGTCGATTTGACCCTTCGGCGATTCACAGAAGCGGACGCCTTGACCCTTCGGCTACCCCCATAAGAAAGGGTGACGAGGAAGAAGGTGCCGGTGGCCGCAAGGAGTTTTATCTCACGCTGATCAATGCTACGCGCAAGTATCCATTCCCCCCTTTAGCTTTGCCCCGCAAAGAGTACATGGAGAGGGCCTTGCAGATTTGGGGCAGTCGGAATGACCTGCCTACTCCCAGACTACAGGAGCCTTGGCATGGTTACATGATGGGGTATTGGAGCCCGGATTTGCAGGAAGAGGCGGATTTGATTCGCCAAGGGAAATACACAGAGGTAGGAGATAAGTTCCAGGCTGAAAAGCGGAAGCGTCAAGTTTCATAATCCAAGAGGTGAGCTATGACCACGCACGAGACCGAGCTACTAACTCAAACGGATCGCGGGACACCTTGTGGGGAGCTAATGCGGCGCTACTGGCAGCCCGCGGCTCTCTCAGAGGAACTGCCTCCGGGTGGGGCTCCCTTGCCCATTCGGCTCCTAGGGGAGGATCTAGTCCTATTCCGGGATGACCAGGGTCGGCCGGGTTTGTTGGATATTCACTGCTCCCACAGGGGCGCGGATTTGAGTTACGGTCGGGTGCAAGACGGTGGGTTGAGGTGCATTTATCATGGTTGGCTCTATGACATTCACGGGCGTTGTCTGGATCAGCCCGGCGAGCCTGGAGGGGGGGAACACCGTGAGGCCATCCGTCACCCGGCCTATCCCTGTGAGGAGCGGGCAGGGACCATATTCGCATACCTGGGGCCTGGGGAGCCTCCTCTGTTCCCCAACTATGAATTTCTGATCGGTCCCGGGAAATTCCGTTCTGCTACAAAGCTCTTGCACCAGTGCAACTATTTGCAGGCCAACGAAGGCAACATCGATCTATCTCATCTGTCATTTTTGCACTATAACCGCATGAACCGGGGCATTGGAGGGAACGTCGGCGCTGCCGTGCTTCCCGCCGAGGAACAGATTAGGGGTCGTGGATCGGCAGCAGAGTATGAGGCGGCAGACGCCGAACTGACCGGGATTGGTGTCAGGAGCTATAAAATTCGCCGTGATATGGGAGACGACAAGTATCAACTCTACTTGACCGACTTTGTGATGCCTAACTTTACTGCCTTCCCGGGAGTACCACGCGGGATAGACGGTTACATGGTCAATTGGCACGTGCCCATCGATGATACGAACCATTGGAAATATACCTTCATTTTCAACCGTGACAAACCTGTTGACGTAGCGTGGTCAAGTCGCGGCTCTAGTGACCGAACGCGGGATTATAAGCCGGCGCGCAACAAGGCCAATCGGTATCAGCAGGATAGAGAGGCCATGAAGAATCAGAGCTACACCGGCATCGGCATAGACTTTGTAATCCAGGATCTCTGTGCCACAGAAGGGCAGGGTCCTGTACAGGACCGTTGCATGGAACATCTCACATCCATGGATATGGCGATCGTAGCGGCACGCAAGGTTATGGTTAAAGCAATCAACGACCTCATGGAGGGCCGGGAACCCGGCAATGTCGTACGCGAGCCTAACGCCAATCGGTTTCGGATCGTTGCCTATAACGGAGTCCTACCCAATTCCAAAGAGTGGAAGGATCACTCCAAGGACTTGGAGGCTGAGGTCCGCCTGTAGAAAGGCCGCCGCAAAGGGAAGATTATGTCTGGGGTTTTGAAATTGGGTCTCCTGGGCCTTGGAGAAGCGGCCACCGAAATCCTGCCTGCTTATATCAATAGTCCCAGGATTAAAATTACTGCGGCAGCGGATACTAGAGAGAGCTCCCTCAAACTGGTCCAGCAGGAACTGGAGGCAAAAGTCTATCACAGCGTGGAAGATCTCTGCCAATGCTCGGATGTGGATGTGGTCTACATCGCTACACCCCACGAACTGCACGCCCAGCACGCCCTCGTCGCTCTGGAAAACCGCAAGCATGTGGTTGTGGAAAAGCCCATGGCCCTCACCGTTGAGGACTGTGAACGAATGAATGCGGCCGCGGAGAAATACGGTGTTAAGCTGCTGTGCGGGCACAGCCACGGATATGATAGCCCAATTCGAAAGATGAGGGAGATCATCAGGAGCGGGGAACTGGGTGACCTTTGCATGATCCAAACGTGGAATTTTAACGATTTTATGGTACGGCCTTATCCCGATCATGCATTGAGAATGAGCAGGGGAGTGGTTCTAAACCAGGGTCCGCATCAAGTAGACCTCGTGCGGGTGCTGGGCGGCGGCAAGGTCCGTAGCGTTCGTGCCATGGCGGGTCGGTGGGACCTTACCCGTCCTGGTGAGGGAGGCTACTCATGCTACCTCGAGTTTGAAGACGGGGTGTCGGCGACTCTCGTATTTAACGGCTATGGGTTTTTTGACACGGCTGAACTCTTTTGGTGGATCGGAGAAGGGGGCCAAGCGAGATATCCCGAGAAAAACATGAGAGCCAGGCAGAATTACAACAGATTAAAAGAAACAGACGGTAGTGAGAGAGAACGAGTCCTCGATGAGATGAAGGAAAAGATGCGTTACGGCAGCGTCAAAGTGGGTGAAAGGCCAGAGATGCCCGATGGGTGGGAGAAGGGCGGGGGGCGCGGCGGTCCGGAGTCCCAGACAAGACACCAGCAGTTTTTTGGCTTGACCGTGGTGACCTGTACGAAGGGAGACATGAGGCAGTCTCCTGATGGCGTTTTTATCTATGGCAATGAGAAAAAGGAGGTTCCCCTCGAGCCTGGCGTTCGCGGACGGGAAGCCGAAATCGAAGAGCTTTACAACGGAGTGGTGTTGGGTAAGCCCATGCTCCACGACGGACGATGGGGAGAGGCGACCCTGGAGGTGTGTTTGGGAATTTTACAGTCGTCGGAGCAAAGAAAAGAAATATATATGTCTCATCAGGTGTCGGAACGAGATTAAAAAGGAGAAAAAAATGGGAAAGATTGTCGCGGGTATGGCGTCTTCTCATGCTTTTGCTTTGTCTGAACCCAGCAGTTGGGACCAGAGGCGGAACATGAACATGGCCATGTATGCCCGCCGGTACGGCCAGGAGCCACCCATTCATCCCAAGGTTGCCCAGGAAATTCCGGATGAGAGGCTCACCAGGTACAAGCGGGTGAGGGATGGGCTAACCTTTCTCCGGGAGACATTGAAGGCGAAGAAACCGGATGTGCTCCTGGTTATAGGAGACGATCAGAACGAACACTTCAAGGACGACAACGTGCCACAGATTGCCATCTACACGGGCGACTCCCTGTATACTACGGAGCGAATCGACGGGCGACGCGAGAAAGGCCCCGGTTATCGCTGCCATTCTGAATTGGCGCAAGACCTTTTGAGCGGCCTCGTCGAGCGTGAGTTTGATGTGTCCTTTTGCCGGTCCTTTCCCAACGATGAACTCCTGGCCCATGCCCACGCGCCCATTATGCGGACAGTTGTCCCTGATGCGGATATTCCAGTTGTTCCTATCTTCGTAAACGCCATTCATGTGCCAGCGCCCAGTCCTTCGCGGTGCTACCGGTTGGGTCAGGCGATGCAACAAATTATCGTGGGGCGGCCCTCGGGAGAGCGGGTGGCTATTTATGCCTCCGGCGGCCTTTCCCATTTCACCGGGGGGTATCCTTATAAGCACTACACAGGCCCCTATACCTATGGGTCCATCAGCGAGGAGTTTGATCGGAAATGCCTAGACCTAATGTCCAGTGGACAGGGCGGAAAACTTGCCGAGCTTACCTCTAAGGATCTCCTCGATAACGGGGATATTGAGATGAGGAGTTGGATTGTCCTGCTAGGCGCGGTTGGAGATCAACCGGCCAGAGTTCTGGCCTATGAACCTTTTTACAGCGGCATTATGGGAATGGGTGTGGCGTATTGGGAGGCGGAACGGTCTCCCACGTCGAGTGGGTCATCGTGAGAACGGATGTCTGCATTTGCACGGTCACTTCAAACAGACTGATAATAAATGGAAGGGATGAGTACCATGAGAGATCTAAGAATGTTCCTTCAACAGCTCGAAGAGCACGGCGAACTCCATCGTATCAGCGGGGCGAATCCAAAACATGAGATCGGTGCCATCTGCGAGCTGTCCTTTGAGAACCAAGGTCCAGCCTTACTGTTTGATCGGGTAGCCGGTCATCCTCCTGATTACAAGCTTGCCGTCAACCTTTGCTCCACAAGACGCCGGTCCCTGCTGTTGCTTGGCGCCGACCCAGATTTGCCGGAAGCCGATTTCATATCAACCTGGCAGAAACGCTGGGAAGCCTACAAGCCGATTCCGCCGGTTTGGGTCGACAGAGGACCCATCTTCGAAAACGTGAAAACGGGCAGCGATGTGGACCTGCTGCAATTCCCTGTCCCCACCTGGCATGAGCTAGACGGAGGTCCCTTCATCGGCACCGCCCATGCCGTGATCCAGAAGGATCCGGAAACCGGTTTTACCAATGTAGGGACCTATCGTGCGCAACTCCACGATCGCAATACGACCGGTATCTTGCCCGGTACAGGCAAGGACGGCTGGAAAATCATGCGCAAATACTGGAAAGAGGGAAAGAATTGCCCCGTGGCCGTATCCTTCGGTCCCGAACCCCTCATCTTTCACACGGCGTCGGGAGCAACAGGCTGCCCATCAAATATACCCGAGTACGAGTACGTGGGATTCCTCGCCGGAGAGGCGGTGCCTGTCGTTGCGGGTCCCGTTACCGGTCTACCCATCTCCGCAAGCTCCGAAATCGCCATTGAAGGAGAGATTCCTCCGCCTGAAGAGGAATCAAGGACCGAGGGTCCATTTGGAGAGTGGACGGGATACTATATGGCCACAGCCATTGCAGAGCCAGTCATTCGGGTCAAGGCGCTCTACTACCGAAACAACCCAATTCTGACCGGTGCGCCCCCCTTTGCGCCGATTAAGGGCTCTTACCACTTTGGCCTTTCCATGCGTACCGCCACGGGTATGCTCGCCCGTATGCAAAAATTGGGACTCCCCGTAAAACGGATCGCGAGCCTTGCCGTGTTAGGGGCCACGGTCATTTCCGTTGATCAGCAAAGTGAGGATGACGCGGACCGTATCATGAGATTCCTCGACAAGACTAATTTGCCGAGTCGTTTACTTATCCTCGTGGACGACGATGTGAACGCGGAGGATCCTTCCGAAGTGCTTTGGGCGGTTGGGACGCGATTTGATCCTACCACCGGTGTGCGAGTCAGCGTGACTCAGAGTGATTGGTTTTTTAACCCGCTACGCACTATGGAGGATAGAATAAACGAGAGAGACATCCTGCACAAACGGCTGATTCTTAACGGATGCCGGACCTTCGATCGGATCAAGGACTTTCCACCCGTCAATGTGTTTAGCAAGGAACGACGAAAAGAGGTTTGGGAAAAGTGGGATATGGCGGGGTGGTTGCCGAAGGGTTGAGTTGGACAACAGTATGAATGTACGTTCATTGTGCTCATGACAAAAGGCAACGGGTATCGATCTTAGAATATTTGGACGGTTGAGAAGGAAAGGAGTTCTCATGGCACGAGTTACTATTCCGGATTTAAATCGAATGAGGGCTGAAAAGAAAAAGATTGTGGTCATGACCGCTTATGATTTTTCCATGGCTCAAATCATCGACCGCGCTGAAGTGGATATGATCCTTGTGGGAGACAGCGGCGGGAGGAACCTGTTGGGCCATGACGACAATAATTCGGTGACCATGGATGAAATGGTTCTGATGACCCGGTCCGTGAGCCGGGGCAGCAAACACGCGTTGGTCATAGGAGACATGCCCTTCATGTCCTATCAGGTCAACAAAGAGGAGGCGATCCGGAACGCCGGCCGGCTCATTCAGGAGGGTGAGTGCCAGGCAGTGAAGTTAGAGGTGGGAGCGGAGTACGCGCCCACCGTTGAAGCCATCGTGAAGGCAGGTATCCCCGTGATGGCCCATATGGGTCTGACACCCATGACGTCAATGGGTAGTGGGGGGTATCGCTCGGAAGGGGCGAGTGTCGCAGAAGAAAAAGTTTGGAACGATGCCCGCGCCTTGCAAGCGGCGGGATCCTTTTCTCTGTTGCTAACGCGGGTACCCCCGGATTTAGCAAAGCGTATCACAGAGGAAGTCACTGTCCCCACCATCAGCGGCTTTGGCTCGGGTGATGACTGCAGTGGCAATATCGGAGTCACCCATGGCACCATCGGCTTCAGTGTCGAGCAGTTGGACCGGCCCCGGGCCAACTACGGCCCGGTTGCAGTACCCTTCTACGAAGCGGTTCGTAGTTTCTGCGAAGATGTCCGTGCGGGCAAACCGGTGCGATCGCGGCAAAATCCACCCACGGGATAGGGTGGAGACCTTCGTTAAAGTGACCCGGTTATCGAGATCCTGGAAGACTATGGAGAACTGCGGTTCAGGGGTCTTCTCTCGGGAACCATCCACCGTGACGGTGGAGGCTTCGTAAATAGAGAATCTGCCCGCAGATGTGGATATCAGAGGTGATGATGCTAACCAGCCTCACCGCAAGAGTGGGCAAGGGCTGGTAACGGGGCTCGTTGAGTTCACGGTCCAGCTCTTGAGGCGTTACCGTAGCGATATAGGTCTTGGACCGTTCGTAAACCGTGTCGTAATAGTCCAGTAATGTTTGCGTATTGGGTGCCTTGAAGGCAGCCACCTGCTCCCGGGTATGGCTAAGGTTAGGGCCGAAGTCCGTGGGATTGGGCGGCATGTTAAACTTTGCGTGCCAACCCCCGGCGATCCAGGCTTGATCCAATCCTGCCAAACGTGATAGCTGGCTGTCGTCAGATCGCGTAAGACGCCAGGCAAGCCAGCCGATTGGAGGATTGGGTTCCCGAGCGAGTTCCTCTGCCGTCAGGCCCGTCAGAGTTCCGTGCAATGTTTCCTTGATCCTTCCCATGGCGTCTAAAACAATCCCTGCACCTTCCATAGCGATACCCTTTCTGTAGATAACGACCCAGACGGTTCATCCGTGGAGCCTTGAGGACAAACCCTTCAGCGCGGAGAGTATGTGAAAAACAACCTTCGATGTCAACCCGGGTGAGACTCACCTACGAAAGGTGTCGTTCGTTGAACTGGGAACCCACGGACCTAGTGCTGCGCTGAGAGTGCATTTACTGTGGCTGCCGTCCCTTTCCCTCGACAGGCTCGGGAGTCGAACCACGCTTCAGTGACCCCTCGGCGGGAAGCCCTAGCCGCTCGCTTCGGCGAGCCTCGAAACTCGCTGCGCTCAAACAGTCGATGCTGCTTAACCTCAGCTTCGCAGAGGCTTCCAACGCCTCGGAACCAAACTTTCGCTCAGGTGCGCCAGCTTCCTTTGGATCTGGCTTGCGGTGAGACACATCTCGGGACGATATGGAATTAGATCGGCAGGCTCGGCGGAGGGAGAAAGTCTAGCGTCGCGTTTGTTCCAGGTCGCTCACCTTTTTATCGGGGTGGTAGGTGTAGTAGATGGCGTCGAGGAAGTTTAGATAGGGTTCCACGCTACTCATCCGGACGACTGTCTCTCGCAATCCTTCGGGGCGTACCAATCCGTCTTCCAGAAGACGAACGGTGATATAACGATTCCCCTCGGCGTGACCCATCACCTCATGGCCAATGGCCTGTCCTGCCTCGTGGTCGCCATAGTTATCCGCCTCGGCGTGCAACGCGAAATAGTTGGCGTTCTCTCCGCTGATGCCATAGTTTTTCGTCAAGCTGTCAAACCAGAGTGCACACCACTTGCCGAACCACTCTTCGGTGGTATTGGCAATTCCAAACTGGGTGTTAACCTCCAGATTCCAGACGTTGGCATCCAGCATGCCCCTCATGGCAGGAATCTGTTGAAACTCGTTCAGCTCTTTCTCCTCTATGCCAAGAGCCTTGCCCAGGATGTCCATGGTTCGTTGATGGCCTCCCCGCACGGGGGTTACGAACTCGTCTGCGTAGCGATCCGCTAGGAGCTCGAAGAGGTCCGGCCGCTGGCTCAACATGTTATGGAAGAGATAATACCGGTAGGGAAGCGACATGTTGATCTCCAGCGCCCAGGCGTAGGAATTGAGCAGCCAGGCTTTAATGCACTCTATGGGTAGAGTCCCGGCCTTGAGTTCCTGGGTAAAGGGATGGTTAAAGATACGTTCGTGGGCGAGCTTGAGTGCAGAATCCACGGCTTCATTGACCAGCTTCCAGCATTCCTCACGACTTAACTTTTTTTCTTTTTCCGTTTCCTGCAAGGCCATTGGTAGGAATTCCCCCCTTTGAATCGTTTAGTAGTATGGAGACCCCGTGGTTGTCAAGATATTCATACCCTACGCCTGTTGACACTCATAACCTACGTTAATATGGGTGCCCGACACAGGACGGTCGGCTTTGTACATTGAAGGGAACTGGAGGTTCCTCTGGCAAAAAGTTACCGTTGCATTTCGGCTGACTCCCACTTCGAATGTCCCCCTGACCGATGGACCCATCGAGTTCCGAAGAAATACCGGGACCGGGCGCCTCGTCGTATCAAGCTCTCCGACGGTAGAGATGCGATCGTAACCGAAGACCGATCCGTCACCTACGGGGGGACCAGCTGGGTTGGGGGGAAGGCCCCCTGAAGAGATCAATCCAAGCAAAATTGATTTTGATGGAACTCCTGGATGCGGCACGTCGGAGCAACGGCTTTTGGAACAGGATAAAGACGGTATTGATGCGGAGGTGCTCTATTCGCTGGGTGTTCGTCAACCTTCGATCAAAGACAGGGATGCCCGTCTCGTCATCGTCCAGGGTTTCAATGACTTTATGGCGCAGGAGTACTGCGCGGTTGCACCGGATCGACTTGTCGGTGTGGGGGGGGCCTCCCCAATTGCGGAGCTGAGGAGGATATCGCTGAAATGGAGCGATGTGCCCGAATGGGCTTCAAGGCGGTCTTACTGGAGACCTTTCCTAGTGGACAACGTTACCCTACCCCCGAGGACGATAATTTTTGGGCCGCCGCGCTGGACATGAACATGCCCATAACAATTCACACTTCTTTCCATCACCAAGTTCAGGGACGTGATGTCTACCAGTTGAAGTACCCCCTTGAGTTGCAAGGTGAGGAGAGGGCTCCCACGGATTTCGTCCAACGGCTTGCACGCCAGGCGATTTTTCATTGTGGGGCCCTGGAGGCCGTCCAGCTCATTCTCTCAGGGGTATTCGATCGCTTTCCAAAGCTGAAGATCTATTGGGCGGAGAACAACCTGGGGTGGATTCCCTACTGCTTTGAGCAGATGGATCAGGAGTACAAAACCAACCGGCACTGGGCGGAACAACTCCTGGGACTCAAACCTCTATCTCGTTTGCCCAGTGAATACCTAAGAGAACACGCTTACTGGGGATTCTTTGAGGATTTCATCGGGGTGCATCTACGCCATGAGATTGGCGTGAATCGGATTATGTAGTCCACCGACTTTCCACACATCGTGAGCCGATGGCCCAACTCTTTAAAAGTGATGGGATCACAAATGGCGGATGTACCGGATGATGAGAAGTACAAGATGGTGGCTGGAAATGCCGTCGAATTTTTCCAACTGGGAGACGGCTAAAAAAGAGCGATAGCCGAGTCAAATGAGAGCGTCTAAATCTCGCTGAGCATAACGTACGATGATTTTCAGGAGATAGGATGAAACGCGTACTGACTATTACGCTGGCCATCGCCTTGTTGGGGGGGATGGTACTGCCAGTTACAAGCGCCGCCGATCAACCCAAGCGGGGTGGTACCCTTGCCATGGCCACCAGGAAGGATTTGACGTTAATGAATCCTTTGGTGCGGACCAGGTCCACTGATAGATCCATACGTGACTTAATGTTCGAGCCGCTCCTCGGAATCGATTTGAAGGGAAACATTCAACCCTATCTGGCGGAGTCCTGGGATGTGTCCAAGGATGGCAGGCAAATCACCTTTCACCTGCGTAAGGGGGTCAAGTTCCACGATGGCCGGGAGATGGCGGCCGAGGACGCAAAGTATGCCATCGACTACTCTCTGAATCCGAAAAATGGGGTCCACGGATTAACCCGCTAAGTCTAGTTGAATCAGTGGAAACACCTGACAAATACACCCTAAAGCTCTCTCTCAAAAAGGCCAGTCCGGCATTCCTTACCACTCTCACTAACATCTCAGCATTTTCGGTGATCCCCAAGGAATCTCTCAAGGAGGGTGTCATGAGACCCGACACATTTCCTCCGGGGACGGGACCCTTCAAATTCGTGGAATGGAAGTCAAAACAGCGGATGGTCTTTGACCGTTTTGACGACTACTGGGGCCATAAAGCCTATGTGGACAGGGTGATTCTGCGGCCCATTGCCAATTCCACGGTGCGTTTCACGGCACTTCGCTCAGGTGATGTGGACATCGTGGAGCGGTCCCCCTACGAGTGGGTCAGGGCTGTTTCCAATGGGAAGATCAAAGGCATCGACATTGTGAAGGCTCCCTACGCGGGCTTCCGGCGTCTCTATTTTAACGTGGCGGATCCTCCCTTCAACAGTAAGGAGCTACGCCAGGCAGTGGCCCACGCCATGAACAAGAAGGAGATTCTGCGCGCCGCCTACTTCGGGTTTGGCGAGACCACCGATCAGAAGTATCCAAAGGATCATACCTGGTATATTGAAGGAGTACCGTCACCCTCTTGCGATCTCAAAAAAGCGAAATCCCTTGTCCAGAAGTCAGGTTATAAGGGAAAAACTCTCACGATCATGCTCCGGCAGGGGGAGGACCAGGCAATTGAGGCAACCGTGCTCCAAGCCCAGCTCAAAAAGATTGGATTGAAGGTCACTCTCGATGTGTTGGACTATGGAAGCTACACCGATCGCCAGCGTAAAGGTGACTACTCTTTTATGTTTTTCGGCGGCGGCTATGATCCGGATCCCACCATGGTTTACGGGCCAGACCTGACATGCGTAAACCCCCAAAGGCGGATCGCCAATGTGGCTGCATACTGTGACAGAGAAGTGGAGGACCTGGTAAAAAAGGCGGAGACTGAGCTGAATCCTACGAAACGCAAAGCCCAATTCAAACAGATCTTGACCCAAGTCGGTGAGGATCTGCCTTTCATTCCTGTGGGTTATGTGCCACGGTTTTTTACCCTGCGGACTTACGTCAAGGGATTCACGACGGATTCCGGAGGAGCGTTCCGCCCCTGGGGCGCAGGATTAAACCACGCGTGGCTGGATAAAATGCGCTAGGTGCAAAGCGCATAGCGCTAGACGACTCATCAGTAACGAGTAACGAGTGCTGAGCGAAAAAAGTAAAGAGCCAACGGACCATGGACCATACGCTCCCGGTCGGTAATCCCGGATCCGGGTCAAAGGTCAGTAGTCGGTAGTCAGTGGTCCCGAATCCACTAGGACGCTATGCCCTTGTGCTCTGCTCTTTGCTGTTTTTCGTCTGCGATAATCCGCGTAAATCCGCGGTTGAGCTTCTTTGCGGGTTTGGCTCGGCCCAAGGCTGAGCCGTCCTGCGGCGGAGTCTTGGCGACTATTACGAAGATCCTTCCCGTTATCGGTACAGTCCGTCGATAAACCCTGCGTTGTCCAGGTCGCGCAGATAATGAATGTCCCACATGGCTATGGGGCTTAACTCCCGGGCCTCCGGGGCCTTCATGCAACAAAGCTCATAGGCATTGGCTATGGCTTGCATATCCGGGTAAGGTTTCGCCAGGAGTTTAGCAACGCTATTGTAGGTGACTGAAGCAGCCTCTGGTACTCGTTTCCTGAGCCTTTCCAGGATCTTCTCTGTTTCGGTCTGGTTGGTTCGGGCGTAGTGGATACCCAACAGCAGCGCCTTCACCAGCCGCTCGCCGATCCGGTCTTTCTGTTTGAGGCAGTCCATTGTGGTGGTGAGCGTGGGCCCGTTGATCATAGGAAGACGCTCGAGCTGTAGGACATGGAAGCCCGCCTTTTCGTACTCCGCCGCTCCTCCCGTAACCATGGTGGCATCCGCCTTGTTGTCCTTCATGGCTTCGAACTGTGTCTTACGGAATTTTTCCGACATCTTGTCTGTAATCTCCACCCACTCTACATCGTCGAGGCTGATCCCCGCATGCTTGACGTAGAGCATGTGGTTGCCGCGGATATGGTTGTACCCCCCGCCCTGGTCAGTGACGGTGGTGTCGGCGATTCGCTTCCCGCGCAACTCGGCAATGGACTTAATGGGCTGCTTTGAAATGAGTTTGTCGCTAACGCTGTTACTGGGGGAAGCGAGGGAGACGATGGGTTTTCCACGGGCCACAAGGGCATAGGGGGAGATATGATTTCCCGAAATGAAGTCGACTCTCCCTTCAAACAGGGCCGCCTCTGCTTCGGAGGAACTGTCGCAATATTCAAAACTTGCCTTGATACCCAACTCTTTCCATATGCCGGTCTCTTCCACGATCTCCCAAACCGGAAGGTGGGTATGGGACCGGTAGTATCCGTGTATCTCAAGAGGTTCATAATTTGCCATAGCATGTCTCCTTTTACGTTTTTGGTTCTCCTCAGCCATTCAATCAGCTTTAGTAGGGGATTAGACTCGTAGAGCTAGCCGCGTTGATCCCAAGTAGTTCTCCTATTCCATGGTTATATGGGTTGTCAAGTGGCAAACAGGTCAGCAACTCGGCACGGCTTGACACTTATTGAGGACTTTACTACAAGCCAAAACCGGTGGTACATTGGCGGGTGTCTAAATGGGCGTGCCTCGTTAGTATTCCAATCCGTGGACTCATCAAATGGATACGTTGGAGATTTAAATTTGGATAGGTTCATAGACCAATGAGGAGCCAGAAATGCAGTCATCTAGAGATCGGTTGGCGGAATTGGCCGGGAATTTGGAGAAGGCTTCTTTAAAGGGGGCCTGGATGAGGCCTCAGGATTCTAAAGAGGCCGAGATTCGACCATGGCTCTGGTGCTGGCGGGATATTTCATCGTGCCTATTGGAAGCTGGGGACCTTGTGCCCATTGACGACACCATGAGGATGCGTACGGTTGGTCTGGTGAATCGTTCCCGCCCGAGCCCCTATGGAACCACCCGGACATTCACCGTGTCAGTTCAACATCTGGGCCCCGGGGAAACCACTGAGTCTCATCGCCACACGAGAACATCGCTCTATTTCATGATTCAAGGAACGAACACCTATACGATCGCGGAAGGCGAGGAGCAATCAATGGAGGCGGGTGACCTCTTGATCCAACCCGGCTGGACCTGGCACGGTACCATTAATAAAGGTGACGAGCCCGCCATTTGGCTAACCGTACAGGACACGGGTATCGTCAATAGCCTGGACGCCGAGTTCCGGGACAGATACGCCGAAGGACGCCTTCAACCTGTCACCAGACCGGACGGATCGTTTCTTCGAACCCTGGGTCCTGTTCGCCCGAAGGAGTGGAAGGGGGAGGGACAAGTTGAGGCTCCTCGATACCCCATCAAGTATAGATGGGCGGATACCATGAGCGGCTTTGAAGAGCGTACTGGCCAAGGTGGACGGGACGCAGTTCACCGTAGCATTCTGGAGTACGTTAATCCGCTGACGGGGGGAGCAGCAACGAAAACCATGTCCTGTGAGATTCGAAGGCTCCTGCCTAACGAAGAAACTCCACCCAGCAGGTATCTTGCCAATACCATCTATTATGTAGTGAGTGGAAATGGGGCGTCTCGAGCTGGCAAAGAGACCGGAAAAATGGAATTACTGGAATGGGGTGAGCGTGATTGTTTTCATATCCCGTCCTGGCAATGGCATTCGCACCGTAATAAGTCTCATACCCAGCCTGTGCTTCTATTTTCGGTTAGCGATCGACCCCTTGCTGAATCCACGGGGCTCTATCGCCAGGAATCATCGTAAGCCGTAATACCCGGAGAGGAGGATGCCTATATGGGTTTAGAAGAACTCAACCGCTTCATGAAGGAAAAACGTATGCGGGGTTACTGGACCCGGGGTGAGCCGCAATCATACGAGCCAACATCGGAGATTACTCCCTATGTATGGAAATGGGCGGATATCGAAGAGGCGCTGGATGGAGCCGGAAAATACGTTGACATTAGTCATGCCTTTAGACGAAATATAGGACTGGAAAACCCAACCGGACAATCGAGGACCATCAACATGGGTCTACAGCTTGTACTTCCTGGGGAGAAAGCCCGTGCCCACCGCCACACCGCCGAGGCCATTCGATTCATCATCCAGGGGAACCCTAAAATTTGGAGCACCGTAGATGGGGAGGCCACCACCATGGAATCCGGCGATTTGGTCCTTACCCCCAACTGGAGTTGGCATGACCATGTGAATGACTCCTCAGAGCCGGCCATATGGATCGACGGTTTGAATGCCGCCATCATGGGGCACTTGCAGATGGCTTTTCGCGAGGATTTCCCTACTCCCAACCAGCCCGTTGAGTCGTTGCCTGAATTTAGCAAGCACCGGGCATCCCTAACCCGACCCAACTGGCTCGAACCCGCCCCCTCAATCCCGGGTGCTCCCTATCGCTACAAATGGTCTGATACGGAAGAAACCCTCAATGCCCTGAAGCTTTCGGAGGGAGACCCATGTGACGGTGTGATCCTTCATTATACAAATCCCCGGACCGCTGGGGCCACCTTACCCGTCATTTCCTGTGCCGTTCAATTGTTGCGACCAGGCATGAAAACCAAGGCTCACCGGCATACTTCCATAGGTGACTATCACGTGGTCCAAGGAAACGGGGTTACCCGTGTCAGAGACGTGGAGCTCCAATGGGGGAGAAGGGATTTTTTCGTTGTCCCCCCGTGGTCATGGCATAGCCATGAAAACTTGGGTTCCGAGGACGCGGTCCTCTTCTCCATGAGCGATGCGCCGCTTCTCCAGCCTTTTGGTTGGTATCGCGAGGAGATAGAAGGTGAAGAGGTACGCCGCGACCGGGACCATTGGTTTGGGCCCTTCTGAAGCCCGGCCATCTTATGGCCGGTAAACGAGAGATCTATGGAATATGAGCCCCAGCCGCTTATGCAGCGGTGGATGCGCCTCTGATCTCTTGTACCTCAGGTACGGAATCCTTTAGCCTGAAGAACCCTATGGCGTTTCCAGCAAGCATAGCATAACGCTCGTCATCGGGGACTCCCACGAGGGTTTTATCGATCACGCTTTTCGAATGGGGCCAATCGCCCGTGGCATGGGCAAAGTCGCTACCCCATAGGAGAGTTTTGACCCCGATTTCGTGACGCAGCTTCACCCCAAAGGGGTCCTTCATGAAGCCCCAGAGATTGCACTCCCGAAGGTACTCGCTGGGTTGTCGTTTTAGCCTTTCCAAGCCCCACTGCCGGTAGGCCCAGTGACGGTTGCGTTCGTAGTTGTCGTCAATCTGGGAAAGGCAATAGGGTAACCAACCGATTTGTGTTTCCGACCAATAGATACGTAGTCCCGGAAAACGGTCGAACACACCAGCAAATGCCATCTGCAAGGGGGCCAGGGCGTTATCGCTGGCGAATCGGACCATCAGGTTCACCGGGTCCCGTCCTGGAATCGGCGCGCCTCCTTTGCCTGGGCCGCGGCTATATTGAAATACCGGCCCCTCGCGGGAGAATCGGGTCGTGCCCCCATTCGTGTGGGCAGTCACTGGAATATTGTGGTCTAATACAGCCGCCCAAAAACGGTCATCTTCGGGTTGGGGATACCCTTTTCCGTTAGGGAACTTGTAAATGCAGACTCCTTTGAGTCCCATGCGGGCACAGTAATTCAATTCCTCGATAGCATCATCAATTCCAGTATCGGGAATCATCCCCATACCGATGAGTCGGTCCGGCGCGTAGGAGCAGTATTCTTCGGCAAGCCAACCATTGTAGGCGCGTATCATTGCTTTGTACGGTTCGTCATCGGTGATGCCCCGCCAGGAGTTGAGATAAACCGGATGGGTATAGAGGATCTCGGCGTCCACACCGTCCTCGTCCTGTTCCTTTAGCCGTTGCTCAGGTGTGCCGGTGCCTGCGCCAAAATAGCTGATGCCATGGAGATCATGCTGATCGTAGGACACGCCTGTCACCTGGAGCCCCGGTGCGTGGGGGCGACGGTTCTCTACGATGAAGGCGTCATCCCCGTTGGCCAGTTTGATCAGACGTGGAGCTCGTTCCTGCCAGCGGGCCGGCACACGGTGGGTCCAACGTTCGGGAGGTATATCGAGATGCGAGTCTCCAGAGATCATCTTTATCTTACGAGCCATGGGATTCTCCTCTTATTGGAACTGATTCATAATATTTCAAGCGTGATGCGTATTCGAACCCGGAGAAGTTTTCATCTTGCAGCCGCGACGGGTCCTTGAGCCTCCACGAGGGGGCGATACTTTTCACAGAGGGCCTTCCAGTGTTCTGCTTTCTTTTTGGCGCGTTCGATCATTGCGGGTGAGAACTTAACGATAGGGGTCCGTGTGGGACCGGGCTTACAGTAGCCCGCAAATTCAAGGGGTAACTGCCCAGTGCTTCCTTCGCCGGGGTCGGGTCTTCCACCACCGCTACCGCCCATCAACTCACCCACCACCTGTTGGGCTTCCCTGTCTTTGCCTTGCCGGACAAGATTCCTGAGATGCAGCACGGGCCAGGGCCCCATCCAAGAATCAATGGACCAACAACCCGCAGCTCCCATGCGCGCAAAGGGGAAAAGCTGAGCCTGATTCACCAGGACGCTGATTTTACCCTCAATGATATTTTGCAGCCGCACAAACTCTCTGGTGTCGCGGTGGCTATCCTTCATTCCCACGATATTCGGATGTTTGACTATCTTTGGAAACACCTGAAGAGGGATTTTAACCTTATGGTTTACGGGATTATGATAGATTAGGATTGCAAGGTTTGGGAACATCTCGGCTATTTGACTGTAGAAGTCGGCAATAAAATCTGGCGACTGCGGGTCATAGTAGGGAATGCCAAGCAGGACTCCATCCCCTTTGATTTCTTGGACGAACTTCATTTTCCGTACGACGTCCCGGGGATTCGGGCTCGTTGTGCCTATGAACAATGGGACACGTTTTTTGACTGTCTCAACAGTGGCCTTGGCCAGAGTTTGAAACTCATCCCAAAACAGGTTGTAGCACTCGCCA
Organism: uncultured Binatia bacterium (SeqCode); assembly: GCA_965218425.1. GTDB lineage: Bacteria > Desulfobacterota > Binatia > UBA9968 > CAXXLF01 > CBDCDW01. The sequence goes on along the minus strand of OZ244621.1, from coordinate 3,944,961 downwards.
AAGCTGCCGGTGGTGGTGATGATATCGGCTCCATCCTGGACCATCCGATCCACGCCGTCTTTGAGGTTGTCCACATCCACAGTGGACGGTGCTTGGAGGTCTGCGGCATCCGCCGTGCCAAACGCTGGCATCATCGCCATGACGCCTTTCACATCTTTCACTGTTAGCATAGTGATCCTCCTACTTGATTAATTCTTATCTTTCAAACGTTCAACGGAACGACTTCAACAACGTGTATCGTGCCAAGACTCCCCAGACTTAAAATCCGAAATCCCAAGCTCGAAATCTCGAACAAACCAAAATACTCAAAACTAAAGAATCGAAATCCAAAAGGAGACCGTTTGGAATGTTTTGTTTTTTGATCATTTGGATTTGTTTCGAATTTCGGATTTCGAGTTTTGAATTCGTTATTCTACCTATACATGGCGTGCTTTGCGTCTTTGCGCGAGTTTTCTTTCCCCCAATCCGTAATCCATAATTCAACCGAAAATTTCCAATATCTTTGCCCAGGTTTATGGAATCGTTTGGTCGAGAAACACAAACTCTATTTGCCTTCCTCACGATACAATCCTAGAGCTTCCAGTATGGGTCGATCGCTTATGGAAAAAAGCATCGCCCGCTTATCCTTTGAGCGATTGTGGTGGCGATGCCATTGAAGCGGTGGAATAAAAAAACTATCCCGCTCCTGCCAGCTTAAGTCCTCCTCGCCGACGGTGCTGCTTCCTTGACCCTCCACCACATGATGCATGGTTGCCCCCGTATGCCTATGGAGACGAGTCGTCTGCCCGGGGCGAAGGACCTGGATTTGCGCGCTCATGGTGGGGGCGGTATGCCCCCCGGTGAAGGGGTTTCTATAATCGAATAGAATGGCATCGTAAGGATCATCTTCATGGGATTCTAGCTGGTCTTCCAAGGCTCGTAAAGTGTCCTTCCACTTGTACTGGAAAGGTGGAAGCGAATCGTTTTGACTCATGGATTTTGACGGACGCAAACCGCCTGACAACCTGCGGTGGTATTCCTCCGGCCTGGTGGTTGGTTGGACGGCGTCTTCGGGCCAAAATTCCCGCAGAAAGGCCCCCAGGTAATTGACCAAGCTGCGGTCCTGGAGGTCGAGCCAGAGCACAGGTTCTTCACCGAAATTGGCACTGCCGTGCCAACTCCAATTGGTCTGGACGAGTAGATCGCCGGGCTCCATGGACATCCGCTCGCCTTCCGACGTCGTATAGGCCCCGCACCCCTGCACAATAAACCTCATCTGTGTCGGGGTGTGCCGGTGGGAACGTACCGTTTCTCCGGGATTCAAGAGCTGAAATGCCATGGACAGAGCGCGATCGGCTCCATCCTTTCCAGGGCTGACCAACCCCACGACGCGCTGGTCGGTGTCTTCCGGAAGGCGTACAACCTCTAGGGATTCCTCAAGGATTGGCAGGATTTCTGTCCATCGCCAAATGGGCGAGCTCGATCCGGTGATGCTTCCACCTCCCCGCTGCCACATCCCCCTCAAGTTGTGGCGGGAGTACTTCTCATGCAATGCTTCGAGCCGGCTGTATTGCGGGCCGGTAGCGGGACGCGACATGGGTTTGGCTCCTTAAAATTTGTGTATTTTTCCTTTGGTGGCGTGATACTCGGAGAATATTCCGCACTCTCTCCTCATCTCATTTTTGGTTTTGCTAGGATCTTCTTTAGAAGATTACGAACCGGCACTGGATCTGACACCTCCGGGGCCCCAAGGTCGAGATAGTCAATTCCAGCGGTGCGTCGGTCTTCCAGGGGAATATAATCTTTTGTAATGTCAATTCGCAGGGAATCTGAAGGACTACCGGCTTTTGCCTCTGCCCGTTGATAGGCAGCCTGCCCTTTCCGGGAAAGGAACCAGTTGAGAAAAACCTTGGCCGCATTGGGATGCGGGGCTTTATTCAAAATGTTAATGTAACCGACTCGTGAAGAGAGCCCTACTCCTTCTTTCATGACCGATTTTAGTGAATCCACCGGGAGACCGGTGGCCTTGGCTTCTGCGACCCTTAGAGGAAAGAAGGCAAGGGCGAATCTGCCGGTGCCAAGCCAGTCCAGCGCCTGACGGTTATTCCGAAATAAGGTAATATTCATTTCGCCGAAAAGACGCTTGACGTATTTAGGTCCAAGCAGCTTGTTGTAGTAGAAGAAACGGAGCGAGGTCGTTCCCGGACCACCCCTTTGCAAATCCCTGGCGCCGATTTTTCCCTTCCACTTGGGTTTCAAAAGATCCCAATAGGATTTGAATTCCTTAGGATTGACAAGGTTTGTGTTATAACTAACCCCTCCATAGGTAGGGCTCAGTGCAAAGGAGAGGATGTAAGTCCTTTCCGGATCACCGTAATGGTGCTTTCCGCCCCACCATTTCGACTCATCCAAAACCTCGGGCAATATCAGACCAGGCTTGATGGGATCCAAAGCCTTTGCTTTCTGCAGTACGGGCATAGTGGTGATGCCCGCGATGTAAATATCCGCCAAATGCTTGTCAGCCCTCTTTTCCGTCAGGATGCGTTGCATGAGTTGACCCCCGACGCCGACGGTGGTGACGACTTTGATGCCAGGAAAGGCCTTCTGGAAAACCCCGCTATTCAGGACATTGGGGACGCCCCAGTAGTAAATGTTGACCCGCCCTTCCTTTTTGGCTGCCTCTACGGTCTGTTCCCACCTGCCTTTCCAGTTATCCTTGGCCTGCGCCCGCAAGTCCTGCACCTGGTGCAGAAGTTGGAAAGGCAGCAAGAAAGCCGAAATAATCATGATCGAACGACCGTTAAGAGAATTCCTTTTTGTGGCGTTGTTCATGTGCTCCGTGATCCTTTCTCCAGATTCCAAATTTTGCGCCACTTCTCGCCCTTGCGGCACATAGGCGAGTCGCACCTCTCCGTGTCCTAGTGCGACTCCCACAGTTGGGGCTCTATACCTGGGCGGTCGGCATAGCGTTCGGCGATGGCGCGTACAGCGGGATCATCCGCCGCCGTCAGCCGACTTCCCTGGTAAATAGACTGATCGCCCACCTGGAGGTTCCCGCCGCGAAGTTCTCCTGAGATATGCAGATTATAGGGAAACTCAGTGGAGTGGTGGCTGTTACCAAGATGGACATGGAAACTGCTCCAATGGTGATGCTCAATAAAACTACGATACAGTTGGTCTGGACACATATGCGGGGCAATGTGCGCGCTCGGATGGACACCGCCGTGGAAGCCTCTGACTTCGTAAGCCGACTCTCCCAGGTGCTTAGATACAAATTGATAAAATTCCCGTAGCCTTTTTGCTTCATCTCCGCCCTCAATGTTGCAGATGAAACCTTTTTCGATGGTGAAGCGCACGGGTTCGCTAAACTTGGAGGGGATACCGATATGACGGGCTCCCAGTATTCCTGTTTCGTGAATGATGGCCACCCCCTCAGCGCCCTGGGTGGAAATGGAAGGAAAGACACCCTCGGGAAAAGGTCGATAGATCCCTGGCTGCCGTCGTTGGGCATAGCCTTGCGGTCTTGATGGTTTACCAACCATGCCCTGGATATGGGTGCCGTTGGGATGGGTAATGGTCCAAGGTAGGCCGGGGCGAATGGCTGCCGCGGTTTTAATACGTATCTCCGATACCAGTTCGTAGGGAGTTTGGCCCCATGGGCTCATGAGCAGGGGCGCCGTGGTTGCCATGTTCCGAACCATAGGGACCCCGGCCTTTTGAAAGAGTTCCTGTGTCTCCTTCAACTCCTCTTCAAAGCTCAGGTCCACGCAATGGGTTATCACCAGGTCGGACTCTTGAACCGCTCTTTTTAACACCGAGGGGAGCTGCCAGGAGTGGACGGAATCCTTTCCCTCACCCCAAATCACCCCCGGCTTGGAAGGGAAATCCATCCACAGGACTTGGGGGTGCCCGCCCTTCTGCTGTACCGCCGCCTCTGTCCATGCAACGGTCACCTCGTCAACCAGATTGATCCCGCCGTACAGGCCGTCCTTGGCCGCAACGATCAGAACCTGCTGGCCTTCTTTGAGCTCGGCGCAGTGGTCCAACATGTCATTGATGGCGGTGGAGATTTGCTGCGGGATAAGAGGTGGGGAACCCATTCAATAGCCTCCTTGCTGGACTGCCATGATTCCGGCCGATCCTATGCCACAAGGAGCTTGGGTGTCAACATGAAGTGCAAAATTATAATCAGTCAAATTTGGAGCCTTGACATAAAATAAATACCGACTCTAATAAAAGCCCGAACTGATCATAGATGAGCTCTACCCTTGCTTTGACGATTCGCCTAGTTTCATGACCTTATCTTATTTTGGTGGAGCGAACACGAACAGGAGGAACCCATGAGACGCCTACGAATACTGGTCGGTGCTCTGTGGCTGATATTTGGGGTTTATTCAATCAATGAAGGCGCCTCTCCCGGCAAGCAATGGGTTAAGTTCGTTGCCGCAGCGAACAAGGAAGGCAAGGTCGTGATCTACGGCCGGGGTGCCCAGAGTATGTGAAAGTCTACAGGGACTACTTTCAAAAGGCCTTCCCCCGCATAAAAGTGAACTATGTAGGGGGAAGGAGCGATCTTGCCCATCGGCTTACTGCGGAACGCAGGGCGGGCAAATACTTTCCGGATCTGTTTCTATTGAGAGCCGCATAATATAGTAACATTGGATAAGAACTAATGTGTAGTGGTGGTATGGGAAACCCACTTGGAGTGCGACGGGACTTTGAAGCATTGGAGCGGCGGTGGATGGAGGCGGGGAGGCTGTTGAAGCGAGGGCTGTCGGAGGCGGAGGTGGCGCGTTGGGTGGGAGTGCACCGCCAGTCGGTGAATCGATGGGCGCGGCAGTTGGCCGAGAGCGGCAGAGCCGGGCTCAAGCAGGCGGGGCGTGCCGGACGCAAGCCGCGACTGAGCCCGGCGGATCTGAAGAAGATCGAGGGCGGTTTGAAACGGGGACCCGAAGCGCTGGGGTACGACACGAGCCTGTGGACCGCAAGGCGAGTGGCCCACTTGATTGGGGAAGCCTGCGGAGTCACATACCATCCGGGCCATGTTTGGCGGATATTGCGGCAGTTGGGGTGGAGTTGCCAGCGGCCGACGGGACGTGCCTTGGAACGAGATGAAGAGGCGATCCGGCAGTGGAAGAAGAAGCGCTGGCCGGAGATTAAAAAAAAGCCCGAAACGAGGGGCGAACCATAGTGTTCGTGGACGAAAGCGGGCTGAGCGAGCGGCCGAATCGGTATCGTACGTGGTCGCCCCGAGGACAGACGCCAGTGCTGCAATATCACTTCAACTGGAAGAGTCTGTCGGCCATCGCCGGAGTCACCTGGTGGCGCTTGTACTTTCGAGTGTATCCGGGAGCCATCAAGAGCCCCCAGATCATCGAATTCCTGAAGCACTTGATGCGTCATGTTTCCGGGCCGCTGCTGGTAGTGTGGGACGGACTGCCCAGCCACCAGAGCCGGTTGGTTCGGGACTTTGTTGCCGCTACCGAAGGCGCGTTGGTGCTGGAACGGTTGCCGGCCTATGCACCGGAACTGAATCCCGTCGAATACCTCTGGGGATACTGGAAGCATCATGAACTGCCCAACTTCTGTGCCAAGGACTTCGCTCAACTCAGCCACCATGCTCGTCGCGCCCTTTGCCGAATGCGCCGCAGGCCTCGTCTCGTTACCGCCTTCTGGAAACAGTCCAGCCTTTTCTGATGTCATTATATTATACGAGGATCAATAATGTCAGGTGGGCGCCTCTTTCGAAGCCTGAGAGCACAGAGCGCCTTCCAATCCCTAAAGTCGGCTTTGGTGCTTCCAGAAGTCAAAAACACAAGTCAATGGTTCGAAGGCAAGCACTGGTTTGCGGACAAGGGGGAAAAGTACCTTCTCATGTTTGCCATGGCCACCACCACGAACATCGCCGTCAATACCGATTTGGTCGATCCAACAAAGTTGACGTCTTACCGCGACTTACTGAACCCTAAATGGCGCGGGAAGATCGTCAGCCGCGATATCAGGGGCAGTGGACCCGGCTCGGGGAACGTGAAGTATCTGTATGTTAACAAACAGCTAGGCCCCCCCGTTTCTGAAACAACTCTACGGTGAGATGGACATCACTTTCTCGCGTGATATGCGACAAATGATCGACTGGCTGGGGCGAGGTCGGTATGCAATCCTGCTATTTCCCACCTTGAGAGACGTCGACCGCGCACGGGAACAGGGTTTGCCTGTGGAGATTGTGAATCCGAAGCAAATGAAAGAAGGCTATGGAGTGACCTCAGGAGGCCGGCAAGCCTTGATGATGAACCCGGCTCCCCATCCCAACGCCGCGCAGGTATTCATGAACCGGCTGCTTTCTCGAGACGGGCAGACCGCAGTGGAGGAGGTCATCGGCTATCCGTCGCTTCGGATCGATACTCCATCGAAGAAAAAGCTGCGGGAATTTACGGTGCCCAAACAGGACGCCGATTACATGGTTGTGAGTCTGGAGAAGTACTGGAAACTCGATACCAAAATTAGACCTCTGCTTATGCGAGCGACGAAAAGCCGGACCCGGTAGTGAGGGTAATAAAGGCTGATCAAAATGAGGAACGGGATACGACAAAATCTGTTCTAGGATTATTACTTGGAATCATGTGCATGCTTGCGTTGTGCTCTTTAACCGCAGCGCAAACGTGAGAATCCAAATGGGATCAGGTAGTTTCAGCAGCGAAGCAAGAGGGAGAGACGACCGCCTATGCGGGCGGACCGGGTGCGGGCATGGATAGGCGTGAGGGATTCAAGTACTCAAGAGTCTTATGAAGCAATGATTCAGTTGGGCTGGTCCTGGGCGCCGATGAAAGGAGATACCTAATCCTGTTTTTTAGACCAGTCGGTGCTCCACATGCTGTGGCCATCCGGGCGCAACTTCAGCCATACCTTACTTCCCTCGGAAACAGAGCCGTGCCTTGGCCCATAGACCAGCATGCTGCCTTGGCCCTCCACCTCCACCTGATACTCGTATCGCTCCCCAATGAATAGAGCGGTCTCCACCATGCCCGGCACGGTACCTGACGGTGGTCGAGAGCCATTGGCCGGCACAATTTCCACATCCTCCGGCCGGACACCGATGTATACGCGTTGGTGGATCTCCATCCCGTCAGGGTCATACCCGCGTCCAAACACCGTACAGTCCGGCGCCCCGTCCACGGCCACGGCGATATGTCCGGAAGGATTGGTGAGTTGGACCTTGCCCTTGAACAGGATCGTCCTGCCAACAAAATCGCGGACAAATTCGTTGGTTGGTTCCTCGTAGAGCAGTTGTGGGTGGCCCTGTTGCTGCACCACGCCCTGGTTGATCAGCGCGATGTGATTTGACAGGCTCAGCGCTTCGATCTGGTCATGGGTGACGAAAAGAATGGCCACCGCCAGCCGACGCTGAATCCGCTTCACCTCTAGGCGCATTTGCTCGCGTAGCTTGGCGTCCAGATTACTGAAGGGCTCGTCTAAAAGCAGCACCCGTGGCTCGTTCACCAGCGCTCGCGCCAATGCCACTCGCTGCTGCTGGCCGCCGCTCAACAGCGGCCCCGGGCGATCCTCCATTCCCTCCATACCCACAAGTTCCAAAGCATGGGCAACTCGCTCACGGATTTCCTTGCTGGGAAAACGCCGGGCCTTTAGAGGAAAGGCCACGTTCTGTTCCACCGTCATATGCGGCCAGATGGCGTAGGACTGGAACACCATTCCCACGTCTCGTTTAAAGGGTGGAAGGAAATGGCTCTTGGAAGTCATGACCACGGGCCGGTCGCCAAAATAAATGTCCCCGCTGTCAGGTACCTCAAGGCCGGCAACCATGCGCAGGGTGGTACTCTTGCCGCAACCGCTGGGACCCAAAAGGGTGAAAATCTGGCCGTCGTAAATTTCCAGCGAAAGGTCATTCACTGCCGGTATAGGGTTGCCCGCGTAGGTCTTGGAAAGGTGCTCTAGTCGGACGGCTCGTACGCCGCTGCCGTTGGGTTTGGTTACCTCGCCCATATTGGGTTTTAACATTTGATCAACCTTCGATGTCCTTGGCCAAATGCCGCTTTAACAAGATCAGATCCTTTAGATATGCCGAACCCCGACGCGGAATCCGAAGGGTCTTGCCACCAGTGCGATCAGGGTTGTCATTCCGACCATCACCAGCGAAATAACACCCGCCCTTTCCAGTTCCACCGTGTGGGTCCCGCCCATCATGTCCAAAATCAACAGAGAGAGGGTAGCGGTACCCCTGCTCGCCAGCAGCACGATGCTCGAAGTGGCTCCGGCCGCAATCACAAAGTTGAAAATTCCGATCAACACCAAAGTGGGCATTAACAGGGGCAACCAGATCCTGAAGTAGGTGTACAGCCAACCTGCCCCTGATACGAGGGCGCTTTCCTCCAGGTCCGCCCCCATCTGGAGGAACACGCTTTTGATCATTTGCGTGCTCAGAAGTTTGCCTTGTAGGATCACCACTAAAACCAGCGCATAGATCGTGCCATAAATGGTCACCAGCAGCGGTGTTCCGAGAAAGAGCCACAACAACCCCAGACCGGAAAGAATGCCGGGCACGGCAGCCGATAGCCAGAACAGCGAGTCGAGGAGGACTCTTCCATGCCATCGTGTTCGCACGAGCACGTATGCAACCACCGAGAACAGCACGGGGCTCACCACGGCCGTGGACAGCGCCAAAATAAACGTGGTTTTCACCGCGTTCAGGAACAATCGGGATTTGAATACCGCCGTCCAGTGCTGCAGTGTGAACAACGGGTCCACCTGAAAGAAGCCAACCCGCGTCATGAGAGTCCCGCCAACGAGGGTGATGAGAGGGACTAGGGTGAGAAAGATCACCAAGGAAACAACGAGTCCGAACACAAACCACCGCCATTGCCCGAGGGCGATCAACCCCGGCTTGAACTGACCCGAAACCGTCGTGTAGCGTCGCCTTTGGAGCAACCAACGCTGCAGGGGAATCACAAGGGCGATCAGTATGAGAGTGGTGCTGGCAAGCGCGGTGGCCTGGCCGTATTGGGGTGGATCGGTATTCCGAATAAAATCAAAAATTTTCGTGGAGTATATGAAAAACCCGGTGGGGGTTCCGAGGATTTGTTCGATCTCAAAGGACTGAAAGACTCTGACAATATCCAACATAAAGACAATGGTCATGGGCGGCACCATCAAGGGCAAGGTCACGCGGGTCAGGGTCATGGCCCTCGACGCCCCGGACACAGCCGCGGCATCCTCCAGGGCTAGATTCATATTGCGAAAGGCCGGGGTCAAAAGCATTACCTTGACGGAGATGGCGTTGCCCATTAAGTGAACCCAAACGATTCCCCCCACGCTGTAGATATTAAAGGGACGCTGCTCAATGAAGGGCAATTGTTGCGCAACGTAATTCAACGCCCCGACAAATGGATCCAGTAGAAACGTCCAAGCCACGGTGACGGAAAGGGTCGGGATCATGAAAGACATCCAGAACATGAATTCCAGCATACGGTTCCCCGGGATATTGGTTCGCGCCAAAACCCAGGCAATGATCACCGCTATGGGGAAGCTAATTCCTGTGTATAGAAAATAAATGTAAAAGGTGTTTTTCAGCGCCTGAAAGATCTGCGGGTCTGCATAAGCCGTGCGCCAATGACCAAGGGTGAAGACAAAGGGGTCGCCGATGTCGGCGGCGTTGAAGCTGTTGATGAAAATCAGAAATAGCGGATATAAGATATAGAATCCAAACAGCAGGATCAGGGTCGACATGAATAGGGCAACGGCCAAAGGACGAGGGCGCAAGTGCAGGACCGGCAACGTCGAAACTCTGTCAAGGAGCAGCATCGACCTTAGCCCCCGGGTACCACCGGTCAGTCTGCAAAGAATCGCCTTGCACGCGGCGATATGCCATCGCCCGCTGCCGTGCCATAGCTTTCCCCATCAACCTCATCCTCAGGGGTCTGGCCCCGGTACTAAAGACCCGCCTCCTTCATAACCTTCTTGATGTAATCAGTGGCCTTTTTGCGATTGTGTGAGAAGTTGGGATCTTGCTCCGCCAAAAAGTATTTGACCCCTTTTCGCCTGAGATCGGCGGAATCCACGTCGCTTTTGTCGATGTCGATCCTGAGGGAGTCGGCTCCCATATCTTTTTGCAACAGGGACTGGCCCTCGCGCGACAGTAACCAATTGATGAAAAGTTTCTGCGCATTGGGATGAGGCGGGTTGCTGACGGCGAACAGTCCCGCTCCGCCCGAGCTTAATGCTACCCCCTCTTTCAACACTTTCGGCAGTTCGGGTTCCACAGGGAGGCCGAGTTTCTTGAGCTTAACGAACTCTCGTCCTCCTCGAAAAGGCGCCAGAGGAAAGGCCCCACTTGCCACCAACTCCGCTATCTTTCGACCATCCGTCAGATAGAAGACCTTCATTTCGGTTAGCAGCTTTTTGATGAACTTCGGTCCCAGCTGTTTGTTAAAGTATAAGAAGACGTTTTGTCCGCCCCCTCCACCCACTCTCGGATCGAACATGATCAGCTTGCCTTTCCACTTGGGATTAAGAAGGTCCCAATAGGAGTCCAGCTCCGCCGGGTCCACCAGCTTGGTGTTGTAACCGACATAGGAACGCCCGCCGTTTCCCACCATCATGATTTGATATTTCTCCTCCGGGTCAAACCAGGCCATCTTGCCGCCGTACCACTTTGATTCATCCATAAGGTCAGGGTGAATTAGCAAAGGCCGCAAGGGGCGAAGGATGCCTTTTTGCACTAATTTAATGTTGGCGAGGCTAGGACCGCCGGCCCATACGTCAATGGTAAACCTCCCGGCTCGACGCTCAGCGCCGATTTTTTGTCGTTGTTGGGATGAGCGACCGGTGGAATTGAGAATCTTGATTCCAAACTTCTTTTCGAAGGTCGGAATCAGTGTCTTCTCACCCTCCCGGCCCAGGGGGCAACAAAGAAAAGTATTGACCTGTCCTTCGGCTTGTGCGGCTTTGATGAGCTGTCGCCATCTTGTCCTGAAATCTTCCGCCCCCACAGCGATGGCTGCTGACAATACTGTCGCTAGGATAACAATCGCCGCCCCAAATGAAGCATGTGGTCTTTTAAGCATAGCGTGACCCTCCCTCTGTGCTAATTTCAATCTTGGAAGAAACTGATGCACTGGACATTCGTCTTCAGCGTTAATCCGAATGGTGTCGAGGCGTATAGGGATCTGAATCAAAGGCTCCTATATTCGGTCTACGATAGCCTGTCAAGGGTTGGTTTCCCAAGCCAATCCATATTGACAAAACCCTATAGGAGCTCCAGCTCCGTGGTATCAATTGCCGAGAAATCCTTTACCGTCTTGACAACCTAACAGAAGCTGGAATAGTGTCGGCTACCGTAACACTTAGAACTGCTTTATATATTAATTGTTTACCTTTAAAAGAATCGCTTGGAATGCATTCCAGCAGGTCAACTTGAAGGGTTAGAGAATGGTCTCTCGGCTAACTGCCGAAAAATAAGAGAGCAGGAGGAAAAATAAATGACGGAACCATTGGCTGCCTTTGAAGGAAACGGCGGAGACAAGAAACCCTATTGGGATAGTCAAACAGGCAGGGGATACAAGTCACCCTACGAGATGTGGAAAGAGCAGGAGGGATTGCCTACGTTGCGAGGTTGGGGCGTGGACAATCTCTACACCCAGAAACTCTACCCGTGGGAAACACGGGGCGGGTCCGGGATCTTCATCAACCTGGAGGGGAGCGAAGGGTTCACCGACAGTTACGTTTGTGAGATCCCACCGGGCAAGTCGCTAAAGCCCGTTCGGCATATCTACGAGGATAACACTTTTATTCTCAAGGGGCATGGGGCCACGACGGTGTGGACGGATGAGAAAAAGAAGGTGACCTTTGAGTGGGGGGAGCGGAGTTTCTTCGCCATACCGCCCAATGCTTGGTACCAGCACCACAACGGATCGGGGACGGAGCCTGCGCGGTATGTGGGGATGACGGCGGCGCCGCGGGTAATCAACACGTTCAAGGACCTGGATTTCGTATTTAACAATCCCTATGTGTTCAGCGATCGGTTCAAGGGAGAGAAGGACTATTTCAAGACCAAAACCCCAACCACGACTCACGGTGGGACTGCACTCCACATGGAGACCAATTTTGTTTCTGATGTTAGGGAAGTGACTCCCAGGGCCGATGATCCCAAAGGGAAGGGACCCAGGGGAGTGAGAGGAACGTCAGTGGTATTTGACCTGGTCAACAGCACCATGAAGTCCCACTCTGCCGAATGGCCCATCGGCACTTATCTCAATGCCCATCGTCACGGTCCGGGGCTTCATATCATTATTCTTACAAGCCGTGGTTACACCTTGATGTGGCCACAGGGGGGCCCAGTGGTACGTGTGGACTACGGTCCGGGCTCCATATTCGTTCCGCCTGAAATGTGGTGGCACCAGCATTTCAATACCGGGCCGGAGCCGCTGCTTCATCTGGCGGTCGGCTGGGGGAGCGAGAAGCCAAAGAAGGGCGGCGGCGCTTACGTTTACACAGTTTCGGGTGACTATGGAACCGGTGCCAAATGGGGTGGGGAAGACGTGATCACCATACAGGATGAGGACCCCGGGATTCATCGCGACTTTGAAGCCGACCTGGCAAAGGGCGGAGTCCCTTGCAACATGGGTCACGTCTCTCCTCACTGCACACAGAAAGCCTAGCAAGTGGAAGTCAACTATTTCATTTGAAGAGGGCGCTATGAACTTGACTGAATTGGATCACTGGCTAGAGGACAAACATTTGAAGGGCATGTGGAAGAGGGAAGGGGGTGGGGGTGAGGTCAAACCACACCTGTGGAAATGGGCTGACCTCTACGAAGGAATTTCAAAGGCTGCAGAGCTGGTCCCCATCAGTGCCGTGCCAATGAGAACCATTCAGCTCAAAAATCCCGGTCTGACTGAGGGAATGAGTCGCACTCTCCATTTCTCCGTCCAATGTTTGAAACCGGGCGAGCGAACAAAGGCCCACCGTAATCTTACGGGGGAGACCCGGTTCGTACTCAAGGCAGCGCCCGGGGCCGAGTTTATTGTGGACGGCGAGGCCTTCCCATTGGAGGAGGGGGATCTCGTCACTACACCCAACTGGGCCTGGCACGATCACTACAACGGCGGCAGCGAGCCTGCCATTTGGTTGGACGGCATGGATGCTCGTCTGGTGAGTATTGGCAAGCACATCAATGAACCATTCCCGCAAAGTCACCAACCCGTAGAAAAACCCCAGGGGTACTCGTCTACGGTACTGGGCAAGGCCAAGCCCACTTGGATCGAGCATGAGCACCCGACGCCGCCGTCTCGCTATCGTTGGTCGGACACCTACGCGACCCTTTTAGCTCTGAAAGAGAGCGACGGTGATCCCCATGACGGGATCCACTTGCGATACTCCCACCCGGTAAACGGGGGTCCTACACTTCCAACGTACTCTTGCGAAATTCAGCTTTTAAGGCCCAATGAAAAAACCAGGTCCCACAGGCACAACAGCACCACCGTTTACCACGTCTTTCGGGGTGAAGGGACAACTATGATCGAGGATCAGACGTTTGAATGGATTCAAGGAGACATTTTGGTGATCCCCCCATGGCAATGGCACAGTCACGAGAACCGCTCGGTTAACGATTCGATTTTGTATTCCATTACAGATTGGCCCGCCATGCGCGCCTTGGGGCTTTACCGAGAGGAAAAGAAATAGCACGGGAGGAAAAATGACGGAACCATTGGCTGCCTTTGAAGGAAACGGCGGAGACAAGAAACCCTATTGGGATAGTCAAACAGGCAGGGGATACAAGTCACCCTACGAGATGTGGAAAGAGCAGGAGGGATTGCCTACGTTGCGAGGTTGGGGCGTGGACAATCTCTACACCCAGAAACTCTACCCGTGGGAAACACGGGGCGGGTCCGGGATCTTCATCAACCTGGAGGGGAGCGAAGGGTTCACCGACAGTTACGTTTGTGAGATCCCACCGGGCAAGTCGCTAAAGCCCGTTCGGCATATCTACGAGGATAACACTTTTATTCTCAAGGGGCATGGGGCCACGACGGTGTGGACGGATGAGAAAAAGAAGGTGACCTTTGAGTGGGGGGAGCGGAGTTTCTTCGCCATACCGCCCAATGCTTGGTACCAGCACCACAACGGATCGGGGACGGAGCCTGCGCGGTATGTGGGGATGACGGCGGCGCCGCGGGTAATCAACACGTTCAAGGACCTGGATTTCGTATTTAACAATCCCTATGTGTTCAGCGATCGGTTCAAGGGAGAGAAGGACTATTTTAAAACCCAGGCTCCCACCACCACCCATGGTGGCAGCGCCCTCAAGTTGGTGACCAACTTTGTTGCCGACGTTAGGGAGGCCAATCCGAGAGCCGATGATCCCAAAGGGTCGGGGCCTAGAGGAGTAAGGGCTACAACGGCAGTCTTCGAACTGGTCAACAGCACCATGAGATCCCACTCTGCCGAATGGCCCATCGGCACTTATCTCAATGCCCATCGTCACGGTCCGGGGCTTCATATCATTATTCTTACAAGCCGTGGTTACACCTTGATGTGGCCACAGGGGGGCCCAGTGGTACGGGTGGACTACGGTCCGGGCTCCATATTCGTTCCGCCTGAAATGTGGTGGCACCAGCATTTCAATACCGGGCCGGAGCCGCTGCTTCATCTGGCAGTGGGTTGGGGGAGCGAGAAGCCCAAGAGGGGTGGAGGGGCCTACGTTTATACCGTCAAGGGAAGCCATGAAAGTGGTGTGGCATGGGGAGGAGAAGATGTGATCACCATACAGGATGAGGACCTCGGGATTCATCGCGATTTTGAGGCCGAGTTGGCAAAGGGCGGGGTCCCTTGCAACATGGGGCATGTGTCACCCCACTGCACTCAGAAATCGAGTTGACAAATACTTTGATGCGCCAGGATTGAGTTGACTAGTTCCGAGGATGTTAAAAGGAGTTAATAATCATGGCAAGCAAATACAACCTTTTCTCTGCGGATTCACATCTGGAGATATCTCCTGATCGCTGGACATCCCGCGTGCCGGCCAAGTATCGAGACCGTGCCCCACGTCTGGTTAAACTTCCCGATGGGGGTGACGGGATCATCGTTGAGGGTCAGGATGTGTACGTTCTCGGGCTTGCGATCACCGGAAAACCCTATGAAGAACACAAACTCTTTGGTTTGAACTACCAGGGTAGCCCCGGGGCGGGGAGTCCGCAAGAGCGCATTCAGGAACAGATCCGGGATGGGGTGGACGGCGAAGTTCTATATACCTCTGCAGGAAACCTTTCCTTCTGGCGCGGTATCAAGAACGATGAGGCCTACAGGGCTGTGGTCCATGCCTATAATGAGTTCCTGGCGGAGGAGTACTGTGCTGTTGACCGGGACCGGTTGTTAGCCATGGCGGTGATCCCGAGTTCCGGCATTGACGATGCCATTCAAGAAATGGAGTACTGTGCGCGTGCAGGTCTCAAAGGAGTCGCCTTGAATTCCTTTCCCAGTGGCAAAGGATTTCCGACACCGGAAGACGACCGGTTTTGGGCGTCCGTCATCGACATCGGTATCCCGTTGACGGTGCACGTGGGATTTCTTGGCAGAGAGGGGCCCACCTTCAAATACCCGCGTACCCCCGGGGAGGTGGCCTTCGGGGGAGATCCCATTCGGGTACTGACGAGGTTTGGAGGAAACAGTGGCCTTAATGCCATTCAACTGATACTTGCCGGTGTCTTTGAGCGTTTTCCGAAGTTAAGGATCTTCTGGGCGGAGACCCAGATGGGCTGGCTTCCTTACTTCTATGAGCAGCTTGACGATATTTACAAGCGGAGTCGATATTGGATCGAACGTGATTTCGGTCTCAAGCCATTGGAACGCAAGCCCAGCGAGTATATCCGGGAGCATTGCTGGTGGGGTTTTATCTATGATCCCATCGGGTTGCGCTTGCGCCACGATATCAACATCGATCGGATCATGTGGGGCAATGACTTTCCCCATTCCGCCGGAGATTGGCCCCATTCCCGTCAAGTCATCAAGAAAATGTTCGAGGGAATTCCTGAGGACGAGCAGCATAAGATGCTGGTGAGCAATGCGGTGGAGTTCTTCCATCTGGAGAATTGAACCACCTGACACCACCGATCTAAAGTTGGAGTTTGTTAGAGGTAAAGCACAAACGTAGAGAGGGTTGACAGGTATAATAGACTCTACTAAAAGCTGGGGCGAAACGTTGATTGAAGGCCTTGCCACTTGTTGGCGATAGCTAGCCATGAGCCGTGAGGCCTGTCGGAGGTTCAAGGAGTTTCTCGGAGGGAAGAAGTCATTGGTTTAGGCCAGCCATTCTTTGTGATGCATCGCTTGGAATGAGTTGGCCTTTTCATTTTTGCGAACCAGAAGCAACGAGCGACAAAACCATGGACTGGTGCTGAAAGAAGCCTATGCAATAAGAGGATTTTTCAAAATAAGGAATAAGGAAGTATCGATCATGGCACAAAAATATCGAATCCTATCCGCTGACGGTCATCTGGAGGTTTCCCCCGAACGATGGACGCCACGAGTCCCTATCAAGTACAGAGAACGAGCTCCGCGTCTCATCGACCTGCCCGACGGCGGTAACGGCGTGGCGGTGGAGAACCGGTCCCTTTACATCGTCGGTCTGGCATTGGGTGGGCGCCCCTTTGAGGAGCACGCCCCGCGAGGTCACAGGTACGAAAACTCAGCCGGTGCCGGAAGCCCCGAACAACGATTGCGCGAACAGGAGCAGGACGGAGTCGATGGGGAGGTTCTCTTTCTCGGAGGGGTGGGGCCAAATTTGTGGCGCGGGATTAAGGACAACGATGCCTACAAGGCGATATTTCACGCCTACAACGAGTTCCTTGGGGAAGAGTACTGTGCGGTGGCGCCCCACCGGTTGATTGCCATGGGCGCTATCCCGGATACGGGCATCGGTGACGCAGTAGCGGAGCTGGAGCACTGTGCCCGCCTGGGGTTGAAGGGAATCGTTCTTTTCAAGTTCCCAAACGGCAAGAGCTACCCGGCTCCGGAGGACGACCGCTTCTGGGCGGCGGCCCTGGATCTCAATATGCCGGTGACCGTGCACGTCGCGCTGCAGTCGAATCCCGGGGAGCCAAGCTTTAAATACCGGCTTGACCCAGGCGAAATGGATTTCGGAGGCAGCAATCTGGTGCGGCTGCTGGCGCGTTTCGCCCCCGCAGGTCAGAACACGGTTCAGATGATTCTCGCGGGTGTCTTCGACCGCTATCCCAAGTTGCGAATCTTTTGGGCGGAGACCCAGGTGGCGTGGGTGCCGAGTTTTCTGGAGAGTCTAGACGATTCCTACGAACGGAACCGCCATTGGGCGAAACGGTTGCTGGGATTGGAACCCCTGCGGCGCCGGCCCAGTGAGTACATCCGTGACCATTGCTGGTGGGGATTCAATCGCGATGTTTTTGGTATGAAGGTCCGCAATGAAGTTGATGTGAACAAGCTCATGTGGGGCAGCGATTTTCCCCATGCCATCAGCGATTGGCCGCATTCGGATCGTCTCTTTGAGGAGATGTTTGCAGGCGTGCCGGAGAGGGAGCGATACAAGATGTCGGTCAGCAATGCGGTGGATTACTTCCATCTTGAAAACAATGCATAGGCTTTCGACATTGGCTGGGCGCACAGGCGCATGATTTGAAGCCCGAGCGTGCGGAGCGTTACGGTGAGGTATTTTGTAGGTATCGCCACCAGGAGGAACATCCATGGATATCAAGTTTGGATTGATCAGCTGTGACTCACACGCGCAGCTGGACAGGGACGCATGGACAAGCCGTATGTCCAAGACCAAATGGGGAGATCGGATCCCGCAGGTTGTGGAGATAAAGACTGAAGGGGCTGAAGGTTACGTGGATCGGTGGAAGGTCAATGGCAAAGTTCAGGGTGACCCCTTTGGCGGCTCAGTGGTTAATTGCCCAGCCGTAATGGACGGCCCAACCGATCCTTACTATCCGCAGCGTTGGGAAGAAGTGCCCGCCAAGGTCTATAACCCTTTGGAACGATTGAAGGCCCTCGATGAGGACGGCATCGATGCCGAGGTGCTGTTCCCCAATAATCCAACTGCAGGGGGCACCTTTTTTTATGATGATGTCGAGTACGAACTGGCCTGCGTACAGGCCTACAACGATGCCCTGGCGGAGTGGCGGCAAGAGAGCGATCGGTATGTTCCGTTGGCGGTTATCCCTTATCTCAGTCCCATGGAGACCATTGTAGCCGAAGTGGAAAGGTCTGCGAAGAAAGGACATCGCGGCATCGTCATGCTGGCAGAGCCCAGCAAATCATTGAAGGGCATTAAACACTCCAACGATCCTACTTGGGAGCCTCTATGGGCCGCTTGCCAGGATCACGGTCTCCCCATACACTGGCACGGCTCCTCCGGTCTGTCCACTCAGCTAGCGGTGCCTCGCTGGAAAGGGTACACCACGCGCCAGTTTCATACCTCATCCACGGGGCGCCTATGCTCAACCCCGTGCCAGCTGATACCCAATCTCTTTTTCTCGGGCAGGATGGATCGGTACCCGCGACTCCAATGGATGTGCGCCGAAACGGGGATGGGTTGGTTCAATTTTGTTTTGGAAAGCTGCGATCACGAGTGGGAGCGGCGCCACCTGTGGACCGAAGGAGTTCTTACACGGCCCAGTGAAGCGTTTCGCCGCCAGATTTACGTGGATTTCTGGTTTGAATTCTCGGGTTTAGAGCTGCGGCACAAAATCGGGCTCAACAATATTATGTGGGAATCGGACTACCCCCACGTGAGCTCCACTTTCCCGGATTCCTGGAAGTGGGTGGAACGTGTGATGGAGGGAGTCCCCAAGGATGAGCGTGAAAAACTCCTGTTTAACAACGCGGTGAAGTTTTACAAGCTCTAGTCGGTGCTGGAGGCTGAAAGGCCTTAAACGCGACTCAACGGATCCAGAGGCGTGACTTAGTGGAGCATTAAAGCATGAAGACGAAGTACGGCTTTATCAGCGTTGATGACCATGTGCTGGAACACCCGGAGGTTTGGACCCAGCGTTTATCGAAAACCAAGTGGGGCGGGCGCATTCCACATGTTGAACCCCAGGCGGATGGGACCGAGCATTGGGTCGTCGACGGACGGTCCTATCCCCTGACCGGTGTAGCCTCAGTGGGTGCTGCCATGCGTGATCGGACCCATAAGCCCCGGTGCTGGGAGGAAGTACCCGAGGTAACCTATAAGCCTGATGAACGTCTCAAGATTATGGATGCGGACGGAGTGGATTGCTCTGTTTTGTATCCCACTGTGGCCGGCATGGCAGGTGAAACCTTTGGTCGAATCGAAGATGCGCAGTTCGAGTTGGCTTGCGTGCGGGCATACAATGACTGGCTGATTGAGGAATGGTCCAGCAAAAGCGAGCGTTTCATACCTCAGTGTATCGTGCCCCTTGCCCCCGTGGAGGCCGCCGTTCAAGAGATCAAGCGCGCCGTGGCCAAGGGGCATCGAGGGGTTGTGTTTCCTTCAGTTCCCATGGAGCTCCGTGATCTCCCTCACTTAAACGAATCCGTCTATGACCCTATCTGGGGCACCTGTCAGGAGCTTGAAGTACCGCTGTGCCTCCATGCCGGGGCATCGAGTAAGATTCAGATTGAACCCCACGAGGGCTATTCACCAATATTGTCCGGAGCCTTTGAATCCATCACACGATCGGCGAGCAGTATTTCAATCCTGGTGGACTTTCTCATCTCCCGTATTCTGACGCGGTTTCCCCAGCTGAAGGTGGTGTTCGTGGAGAGCACTCTCGGCTGGGGCTCCTACCTTCTGGAGTATGTCGATCATCAGGCCAGGGAAGATGGGCTGAAAAATGAGGGGTACGAGCTGAAACCCTCAGAGATGTTCAAGCGGCAGTGTTACCTGGTGGGTTGGTATGATCGTGCGGGAGTTCAATCCCGGCGTTTCATTGGAACGGATAATGTGATGTGGTCCACAAACTTTCCATTGGCCACGTCCACCTGGCCCAGTAGCCGGGACTACATTGCTCGGAGTTTTGCAGGGGTGCCGGACCCTGAGCGCCATAAGATCCTGTACGAGAACGCGGCGAACCTCTACAGGATTTCAAATGGTAAATAGTTTACAGATGGAAACTGCGTAGGCTGCAACGAAAGGGAGGGGATTGTTATGGACATGGCGGATTTGAATGAGTGGCTTAAGGAAAGAAACCTGAACGGTCACTGGAACCGAGATCACCGCGCCACACCCATCAAGCCTTATTTATGGAAATGGTCTGAGATCTACGAAGGGCTGCAAACGGCGGCGGAGGTGGTCCCCATGGATCAAACCGGGAGAAGGACCATCCAGTTGCGAAATCCGAGCATGGAAGCGGGGATGAGCAATACGATTCACCTTTCCGTCCAGTTGGTGAAGCCCGGGGAGATCGCCACGGCCCATCGTCATGTGGCCGCGGCGATTCGGTATGTCCTCAAAGGAACACCCAAAGGCTTTACCATTGTCGAGGGGGAGTGTTTCCCTATGGAAGAGGGGGATCTCATTACCACGCCAAACTGGACATGGCACGACCACTTCAACGGCTCCGACGAGCCCATTATCTGGCTCGATGGCCTGGACGTGCGTCTAGTGAGTTATATGGGCGGGATGTTTGGGGAACCCTATAAGCAGGATCGACAACCCGTGGAGAAACCGGACGGCTATTCCTCCAAGACGTTGGGTTACGCTCGGCCAAGCTGGATAAAGAACGAATACGTTTCCCCCCCGTTCCGTTACCGTTGGGACGACACCTATCCAACCCTGTTGACTCTCAAGGAGGGCGAAGGCGATCCTTTTGACGGCATACGATTGCAGTACGTTAACCCTTTCAATGGGGGGCCCACGTTGCCTACTTTTTCCTGTGAGATCCAGTTGCTCAGACCCGATGAGAAGACCCGATCTCACCGCCATACGAGCACCACCGTTTACCAGGCCTTTCGTGGACGGGGCACCACCGTGGTTAACGACGAAAGATTCGAATGGGAAGAGGGGGATATTTTCATGGTGCCCCCGTGGAACTGGCACGAACACGGGAACAGGAGGGACGAGGATAGCCTCCTTTTTTCCATCACCGACTGGCCCTCCATGGTTTCGCTGGGCCTTTATCGGGAGGAAAAGCGGTAAAGCCGTATCGTCAAAATTTTTAGCGAGGTGAAAGAGTGAGTCTTTGGCCCAAAGTACGTACGCAGTTGGATGAAATGGTGAACCAGCAGTTCGAGACGCCTGAGTTCAGGCTTCTCTTGTCCGTTCCGCTCACCCCTGCGCGATTGGAGATTCACAACGTGCACATGACCTACTATTCAAACAATCGCCGGGACTGCTGGGCGGCGGTTCAATCCAAAGCGCCGCTGGATGTGAAGCGGGCCATCTGGGAACACGAAAAGGAAGAGCTCATTTTCGATGAGAGAATGGGCAAGGCCCACGTCGCTGAGTCTGATCTTGCCACCAATGACGAATCTAAGCTCTCGCCGGGGGCGAGGGCGCTGTTCTACGCATGGCTTTACTGCGCCCGGGAAAAACCCTGGCTGGAAGGACTGGTTTATTCGCATATTTTGGAGCGCCGTAACAATGGACAGGTTGTTCATGGCGGTGGCCTCATGGAACGGTGGGTCAAGAAGCGGGTAACAGAGCTCGGGAGTCCCGAGCCCACCATTGACTCCGGAACCCGAGTGCACGCAGTGGCCGATATCGAACATTCAGATATTTTTGAACCCATTTTTGAGCGGCATGTGACGGATGAAACCACTGCGAAGAGCGTATTACGTGCCACAGAGGACGGTCTGGTCCTGGATCGGGCGTTTCGCGGCGCCATTGCCACCGCCATGTTGGCCGTTGAGGGACCGGCCTTACCTTAATCTGATATTCAAGGGGGATTGAAAGGATGGCAAAACCAAATTTGAAAGTGGATGAATACAACACGGAGGCTATCGCCTATAAATCTCCCTACGAACGATGGAAAGAGTCGGAAGGGTTGCCAACCATTCGGGGATATTTCATCAAAAATCTATTGGACGTAGAGCTCACACCTTGGAAATCGAGCGGCGATGGGCTTGCGACCTTCGTTAACCTGGAGGGGACTGGGGGATTTAACGACACTTATATCTGTGAAATTCCTCCCGGGAAATCCCTGAAACCCCACAAACATCTCTTTGAGGAGAGCATCTATATCCTCAAGGGCCAGGGAGCCACAAGCGTCTGGTTGGACGAGAACAAGAAGCAGAGTTTTGAGTGGCAAGAGGGGAGCTTTTTTGCGATTCCAATGAACGCCTGGCATCAACACTTCAACGTATCCGGTGGTGAGCCCGTCCGGTATGTGGCCATGACAAGCGCCCCCCGAGTACTGGACACATTCAACAACCATGAATTTGTCTTTGACAACCCGTTCGTGTTTCGAGATCGATTCACCGGCGAGGCAAACTACTTTCAAATGAAAGACCAATTAGCCAATCAGTCTCGCTGGGAGACGAACTTTGTGCCGGACGTGAAAAGCTGCGCCATGGTTGGTGGCGGAGAAACGAGGGGCAAGGGGACCAAGAGCACAGTCTTTTGTTTGGTCAACAATACAATCAAGTCCCACAGTTCTTCCTGGCCTGTGGGGACCTACAAGAAGGCCCACCGGCACGGACCGGGAATTCATATCGTAATTCTGCGCGGCCAGGGCTACTCTCTCATGTGGCTAGAGGGGAAGCCTGTGGAGCGCATCGATTGGGGCCCGGGGAGCATGTTTGTTCCTCCCGAGGCCTGGTTCCATGAGCATTTTAATACCGGCAATGAGCCGGTTCTATTTTTAGCCATTGGGTGGGGGAGCGATAAACCCAAGGCCGGTGGCAAAGCTTACGTATACAAAAGCGTCAAAGAGGGTGGTGACCAGATCGAATATGAGGATGAGGATACCAATATCCATCCGGACTTTGAGGCGGCGCTTGCCAAAGCAGGAGCAAAGTGCCAGATGCCCTACCATCCCCTCTGTACGCAGAAGTAATTCGTGGTCTGCGTATTAGACACAACAAAACGGCTATTGATACGAATGGGAATATTTCGAATCGCAGGCGCAGCCCTCGATGCTCACCGCAGGGGTCGACGCCGTTAAATTCACTGGTGGGGGATTTGACATAGATCCTCTGCAAGCCTATGAGGCCTTGCGGTGCGAGCCGGAAAGAAAGGTCAAGAGGGTTAGATATGAGTCGGGTTATTGCAATGAGGAAATGGATGGACTACTTAACGCTGCCGCAGTTGAGATAGACCCGGAAAAGAGAAGAAAGCTAATAAAACAGATAGTCACCAGGGCAAATGCAGATGTGTCCAGAATCGCCATTGGCTATGCACCCAGGATTTTCGCCTTTCGTGACTATGTCAAGGGTTTTACTACCAGCAGTTCGGGTGACTTTCGTCCCTGGGGAGGTGGTTTAAACCATGTATGGCTGGATAAATAAAATGTCTCAATGCAAAAATTAATTGCTGTTTAAAGATGGCCAATCCAAAGCTCCGCTTCCGTTGCCGGGAGGCCACCACCGACATTAACATGCCCATCACCGATGGGACGGTCAAGGTGGAAGGGTTCGAGTTGGAGATGGTCTCCCAGGGTGACACCGATGCCTGGGACGCCGGCTTTGGGTCGCTTGTGCGGGGCAAAGTGCAAGGCATTCACTACGTCTCCATCCCTGCCTTTTCCAACCGCAAGTTCCGGTTGTCCTATATCTTTGTCAACGATGCGGCGGGCATCGAATCCCCACGCGACCTTGAAGGCAAACGTGTGGGCATCTCCAGTTGGGGGAACACCGCCTGCATGTGGGCGAAAGGCGCCCTGCAGAACTACTATGGAGTGGACCTCACTCGTGTGCAATGGTTTGCACCGAGCCCCAAGGAAACCCCAGTAGCCCCAAGCATCCGGATCGACAACTGGCCCAAAGGCGGGAACAGCGACACCCTGCTGGTGGAGGGGGCGCTGGATGCAATCATTGAACCGAACGTGTTGCCCTCCATATCCAGGAAGGATCCACGGGTGCGCCGGCTCTTTCGTGATTACAAGACCGAAGAGCAAACCTACTTCAAGGAGACTGGCATCTTCCCCATCAGCCACATTGTGACGTTGTCCCGGGAGTTCCGTCCACCAGCACCCTGACGCACCCGTGGCCCTCCTGAAGGCCTACCGCACGGCACGCAACGTGGCCTTTGACCGGATCCAGGGATCGGATCCACAGATTTTATTGCTCTCTTGGGCAAGTGCTTTGCTGGACCAGCAGCGGGCGTTGATGGGAGAGAACTATTGGGCCTACAACATCGAAAACAACCGGCGCGCCCTTGAAGCCATGACCCAGTTTGCCCATCAGCAGGGGGTGACACCGGACCGGGTCGATTACGAGAGTTTTTTCCACCCTGAGGCGGCTGCCCTGCCTGGGACCTGACTCTTGTCTCTATACGGCGCAACGGAGGTGCTATGGGAAAATTCCGGTGAAAGAGATATTCGGTTTCAAACAGGCTCGGTGCCGGCAACCGAGATATCAATGACAGAGTCATTGCATATGATGAAGTCCATGGTCATAGGCGTTTCAAAGGAAGTTTAGAAATAAGTTTCAGAAGGAGGCGATGATAATGAAAAAACTTTTAGGTTTTTTAACGCTCAACTCTTGGCTTGTTTTTCTAATACTTGTGCCACTGGAAGCGAACGGTGCCGGTCAGGAGTGGGACCAGCTCATTGCAGCGGCGCAGAAGGAAGGGACGGTTGCCATTGCCGCCGGTGGCCAGCCCTCGCGGACCTACCGGCCCATCACGGATGTTTTTCAGAAGAAGTATGGTATTAAAGTTGAGATTTCCTCGGGAAATGCAACCTCCACCACAAACCGGGTGCTCGCCGAGCGGCGGGCCAGGAGATACACGGTGGATGTGGCTTTGATCAGTGTACGTGTGAACAACCAGAGACTTGTCCCCTCGAATTCCTTGGTTCCCCTCCGCCCCTTGCTCATTCATCCCGAGATACTGGATGCTTCTAAATGGTACCAGAATCAACACTGGTACGGCGACAAGGCATTAAAGTACACGTTTATCTACCACGCGAAACAGGAGAATAAGTACGATTTTTGGTACAACAGCGCAAAGATTAAAGAAGGGGAGATAGCAACCATCCAGAAATAGGGAGACTTTTTCGACCCACGGTGGAAAGGGAAGATCTCGGGTCAAGCGATGGGTGACCCCGCAGGGATTCGGTCCATGGTGGATGCCTACTTCGAGCCAGACCGGGGACCGAAATGGGTGCAGACCTACCTTCTTGAGGCGGGAGTGACCTTCTCGGATAACCGAAGAATACTGGAAACATGGCTCGTGGGAGGGAGATTCCCGCTTCAGCCCCTTCCTTCCAACAGTCGTGAACTTACCTTTCTGGCGAGGAAAGGACTACCGGTCAAAAGGGTATGGCTGCCAAAACAAAGGAGCATCTTGGAGGCAACAGGGTCCGGTTGCTGTATTTCAGTGTTTACCAAGGCCCCCCACCCAAACGCCGCCAAGCTCTTCGTGAACTGGTTCCTGTCGAAGGAAGGACAGACCTTGACCCACACCAAGATCCCATTCCTCGAACGAATGTCCCTGCGAAATGATATCCCGTTTGGCGAAGTCACACCCGATCAGCGACGCGAGTCGGGTGTGAAATACCGATTCCCAGACGCTGAACCTGGCTTCGGTGCTCAGCAAGAAAAAGTCCCAAAATGGGTCATGAAGGTTTGGGAGAAACGGCAACGTTAAAAGAACAGACCGCAGGAGGCGTTCCAAAAGCTCACATAGCAGACCCTATCAAGCGCTAGGGCAGGACTGAGAGGGAATCCCGTGGAGCACTCTACTGTTGCCAGAGCCATACCAGTTGTACGGGCAAGTCTCCCTCGCCCGGGGGCCGGACATTTCGTTATGGTCGTCTTGCTGTTGTCCCTGGGTTACTTTCTTGTCTGGCCAATCCTGCTGCTGCTGATCAATAGCTTCAATGCGGCTACGGATTGGTTCGTCGAACCCCGGGTATGGGGGTTGAGCCACTGGCAAAACGCATTCGAGCGACCGGGTTTGCTCCGTTCTCTGGGAAACTCCATCCTCATCTGGGCCTTGACCATGCTGACCAGCTTTCCCGTCGGGGTGGGCATCGCTTGGATTCTCGCGCGAACTAAGGTTCCTTTCAGTCATTCCTTGGAGTTTCTGTTTTGGATTGCTTACATGATTCCTAGCCTTCCTACCACCATTGCATGGATCACCCTGTTGGATCCGGACATCGGTCTGATCAACACGGCCCTCACCAAGCTTCCATTTATCGAGCAAGGTCCATTTAACATATTCAGCGTCTCGGGTATCGTCTAGGCAAACCTGATGGGCAATGGCATTGCCATCAAAGTTATGCTTTTAACCCCCGCCTTCCGCAACATGGATGCCAGTTTGGAGGAGGCCGCACGAGTGAGCGGTGCCAGCAACCTGAGGACCATGTTCAAAGTCACGCTCCCCCTGATGATTTCACCCATGATCCTGGTCTTTGCCCTTCAACTGCTGCGGGTGTTCACCTCCTTTGAGACCGAGTTCCTGTTGGGGATGCCCTTTGGCTTCTTTGTCTACTCGACGAAGATCTATGCGCTTGTCCGAAATGAAATTCCCAATTATGGTGAGGCAACCGTTCTGGCGAGCATTACCATGCTTGTGATCGCCGTTATCATTCCCCTGCAACGCTGGATCCTGCAAAGGCGACGGTACACGACGATTACCGGCAGCTTTCGCCCCGGCCTTGTGGATCTCGGCCCGTGGAACTACGTTACCTTCGCTCTCATCGGGTGCCTTCTGGTGCTTTTGACCATCGGGCCATTGTGCGTACTGGAATTTGGCAGCTTCATGACCAGATTCGGTTACTTTGTGCTTGGCTTTACCCTCGACCACTGGAGGCTGGTCCTGGCCGATCCTGTATTCCTGAAAGCGCTACGCACCACATTGATTATCAGTCTCACCGCTGCCATCGCCAGCCCATTTTTTTTCTCAGTCCTCGCTTATATTTTGGTCCGAACACGGTTGCCGGGTCGTGGGCTACTGGACCTGATGATTTGGACCTCCTCGTCCATCCCCGGCATCCTATCTGGCTTGGGGCTCCTGTGGCTTTTCCTAAGCACCCCGGTGCTCAACTTTCTCTTCGGGACTATCTGGGTGCTGATCCTTGTGGTGATCATTCAGGGAAAAACCACAGGGGTCAACCTTATGAAATCCATATTCGTCCAGGTGGGGACAGACATGGAGGAGGCGGCGCGCGTGTCTGGAGCCGGGTGGATCAGAACTTACTTTTGCATTTGGGTTCCGTTGCTGATGCCTAGCCTGATTCTGTTGGCAGTTATGAATTTTGTTATTGCGGCTGGGACCACCGCCAGCATCGTCTTGCTTGCTTCTCGGGACACCATGACCTTGTCGCTTTTGGCGCTGGAGTTGTCTTCGGTGGCCGTGAGCAACCGGGAGGCCGCGAGCATCATAAGCATTTTTATTATCGCCATGACGGTGGGGGGAGCTCTCATCGTCAGGGCCTTCGGCCTGCGCTTCGGCGTGCGGCATGATATAGCGGCCGGGATCGGGGGGGCCACGCCGCGCACCCCGCAAGCCATAGGTAGACGGTAAAGAATACCGCGAGAGCACGATGATAAAGATGAAATGCTCATACAGGAAAGGGATTGAAAGTTCCATAACAGCATATTACTTTCTGACAGCGAGAGGAGTCGAATATGGCACGCCAGTATAAAGTCATCTCTGGGGATGGACACATCGATTTCAACCCGGATGTTTGGAGGAACCGTGTTGCGGCCAAGTGGAGGGATAGAGCGCCCAAACGCGTTAAAATGCCCAACGGTTCAGACGCCATTGTGGTGGATGGCGGAAAGCCGAACACTATCGGCATCACTCGGGGCGTAGGGGTGGCCCACGAGAATATAGCCAGGGAGGTCCCCACCTTTGAAAACACCGTCGGGTCCGGCCCTCCGGAACAGCGATTGCGGGAACAGGACCGTGACGGGATCGATGCGGAGGTCCTGTTCTCCCAAATCACAATTGTCATGCGGCAGGCTAAGGATGACGATTTGTATCGGGACTTGTTCCGC
This sequence comes from uncultured Binatia bacterium (SeqCode), assembly GCA_965218425.1. Taxonomy (GTDB): domain Bacteria; phylum Desulfobacterota; class Binatia; order UBA9968; family CAXXLF01; genus CBDCDW01. The sequence continues at coordinate 3,916,872 of OZ244621.1, read as the reverse complement.
GCCTACAACGAGTACCTCGCCGATGAATACATGGCGGCGGATCCTGATCGCCTGATTCCCATGGGCGTCATCCCCACCACCGGGGTGGACGACGCGATTAGGGAAATCGAGCATTGCGCTAAACTCGGGCTGAAGGGCGTGAAGCTCGACAAGTTTCCTAGCGCTAGGGGATTTCCGACATCGGAGGACAATCGGTTCTGGGCGGCCGCGTTGGATCTCAGGATGCCGCTGACCAACCACACCAATGGCCGTCTCGGGAGCCCCATTGTGCCCTTTAGCGGCGCGCCCGGGCGGGAACCCGCACTTATTTACGAGAAGACACCGGGCCCGGATGTACACGAACAGGAACCCTTGAATTTTTTCTTCCGCTTCACTAACAATGCCATGGCTGGGGTCATCCAGTTGGCCTTCGCCGGCGTGTGGGACCGTTTCCCCAAGCTGAAGATATACTGGGCGGAGACCATGATCGGGTGGCTCGAGTTCGGTTTATGGCAGGTGGATGACCACTATGAGCGATACATGCCCATGATTCATGAAAACTGGGGGCTCAAATATTTGGAGCGCAAGCCCAGCGAATATATCAAAGACCGCAATTACTGGGGTTTCCTGCACGATCCAGTGGGGGTGCGCCGCCGCGACTGCATCGGAACAGATAAACTCTTGTGGGGCACTGACTTTGCCCATGCCGCGAGCGAGTGGCCAAACTCCATCAAGGTGATGGAGCAAGACTTTGCAGAGGTGCCCCAGAATGAAAAACATGCCATGTTGGTGAGCAATGCGGTGAAATATTTTCACCTTGACGGGAAATAGACCGGTGGGTGATTAGTAACTCAATAAGGAGTTAAGCGTGAGTGACGTAAGCACAGCACAGGAAGACCTGGAACGATTTCTCGCGGAACACCACCTCTCCGGCGCGGGGCTCAGACGTGAGGGCCAACCCCCCCCTCGCAAAGGCAACACCGCCGCTCACTGGACCTGGGAGGGCATCTATAAAGGTCTGATGAAGTCAGGGGAGATTGTGACGGTGGGACCCGACGGTATGATTGGGATGCGGTCGGTTACCGGCATCGAGGCGCGCAGCTTTCCCATCTGGATGAACGCCCAGATCCTCATGCCGGGGGAGCGGACCCAAGCCCATCGCAATACACGGAGTGAGACACGCTTGGTTTGCCAGGCCCCACCGGAGGCGGTCTTCGTATGCGAGTTCGAATCCTTTCCAATGGAGCGAGGGGATGTGATTATCAGCCCATCCTGGACCTTCCACGACCATTGGAATCAAGGTACGAAGCCTGCCATTTGGGTTGACGGCTACGACAACGGATACAACGGTGGCGTGAACTTAAACGAGAGACTTCCTAACGAGGCCCCCTACCAGGAGATCAAAAGACCCGAAGGATACGGGATCAGGACCCGTGGCCACGCCCGCCTCATGTCCGCAGACGCTCCTTATCCTCTTCCGCCGATGCGATATCCATGGGCAGAGACCCAGGCCGGACTCACAGCGCTCAGGGAAGCTGGAGAAGAGGACCCCTACGAAGGGATCCGCCTCATGTTGGCCAGCTCCGTGGACGGAGGCCCCACCCTGCCTACCATTGCCTGGCACGCGCAGTTGTTGTCCGCAAGACAGAAGACCTCGTCCCACCGGCACAATAGCACCACCTTTTACTTTGCGTTTGAAGGCGAGGGTGCCGTCATCATCGAAGGCGAGCGGTTGGAATGGCATCGTGGAGATATCTTTGCGGTGCCCGCGTGGAAATGGCACCGTCTCGAAAACTCCGTGGACGGCGATGCGATACTATTTTCCATCGATGATTGGCCAGCCATGACAAAGCTGGGATTCTATAGAAAAGAAGAGGCGGCGACTTGATCGCAAGGCCAGCAGCGAAACTGTCCTTCGAGGCACAAAATTTATGACGAATTTGTTTCCTCAGGACAAGGAGGTCCATAATGGCTAACCCCAAGCTACGACTTGGTTTCCGTGAACCTGAGGTCGATACCAACCGGCCCTTTGTCGATGGGACCGTGAAAGTTGAGGGCTTCGACCTGGAGATCAGCAACTTCCGTGGGGCCGAGTTCATCGATGCATGGGACGCGAGCTTTGGCGGACTCATGCAAACCAAAGCAAAGGGCGATCATCCCTATGTATCCATACCTGCGTTCCCGAACCGAAAATTCCGCCTGGCTTATATCTATGTGAACAGCGGTTCGGGGATTGAGTCTCCAAAAGACCTGGAGGGCAAGCGGGTGTTTGTCAGCAGTACCGCCGGTATCTGGGCCCGGGGCGCCCTGCTTAATTATTACAAAGTGGATCTCACCAAGATCAACTGGTTTATGATGGGACGAGAGGCGAATGGCTGGGCCCCAGGCATCAAGGTCGAGGCCGTGCCAAAGGTTTCCAGGCCCGCCGACGCCGCCCTGGACAACATGTTGGTGGAGGGTGAGGTGGATGCGGTAATCGACCCCAACGTCCTGCCCTCCGTTAGCCGGCGCGACCCACGGGTGCGTCGCCTCTTTCGGGATTACAAGACGGAAGAACAGAACTACTTTAAGGCAACAGGCATCTTCCCCATCAGCCACATGGTGTCGTTGACCCAGGAGTTTGTGAACAAGCATCCAGAGGCGCCGGTGGCCCTGCTGAAGGCGTACCGCCAGGCACGTGATGTTGCCTTCAACCGCATCTACGGGTCTGACCCCGAGGTCCTGACCATTTCGTGGGCAGCCGCCCTCATGGACGAGCAGCGAGCGGTCATGGGAGAGAACTACTGGTCTTATAACGTGGATAACAACGTGCGTTCGCTGGAAGCCATGATGTCATTCGCTCATCAGTTTGGAGTCACACCTACGAAGTATGACTTCAATACTCTCTTGCATCCCGAGGCTGCCGCCCTGCCGGGTGTGTAGCTCCCGAAGCGCGTTGGAGTTAAAACCAGGAGGAATTTTTCATGCCACGTCGCTATAACGTGATCTCCGCGGATTCGCATTTGGACCTCTCCCCGGACCGCTGGACCCACCGTGTTCCGACCAAATGGCGCGACCGGGCACCCAGGCGCGTCCGGTTAGACAGCGGAGAAGACGCGGTCATCATGGAGAACCGGCCCCTTGCCCGTATCGGTCTCACCCGGAGCGTAGGTGTGCCCCACGAGGAACTTCATCTTCAGGTCCCCACTTTTGAAAAAAGTGCCGGGACTGGGAGCGCGGAGAAGCGACTGCGGGAACAAGACCAGGACGGGGTGAAAGCAGAGGTCATGTTTTCCCGCATAGGAATCATCCGCGGGATCAGGGAGGATGCGGGTTACCTGGCCCTGAACCACGCTTACAACGAGTTCCTCGCGGAGGAGTACTGTGCCACCGCCCCGGACCGATTGATGGCCATGGGTGTCATTCCCATCACCCGCATAGATGATGCGGTAGCGGAATTGGAGTATTGCGCGCGCGCCGGATTGAAAGGTGTGCAGCTCGACATGTTTCCCAACGGTAAGGGTCATCCCACACAGGAAGACGACCGGTTCTGGTCCGCGGCCATGGATCTTCGCATGCCGGTGACCTCCCATTCCAACGGGGGTTCCACAAGGTTTTCAAGGCAGGGCCCGGTATTCCAATACCCGAAGCGGGGTGGAGTCCGCGACCCCCTCTCCGAACAGCTCTTCCGCTTCTGTGGAGACGCGGCCTTCGCTCCGGTTCAGATGGCGTTTGCCGGGGTATTCGACCGTTTCCCAGATCTTCAAATTTACTGGGCGGAAACACAGATCGGTTGCCTGCCCTTTGCCCTGTGGCAAATCGATGACCACCATGAGCGCTACGGTCACATGATGAGGGCTCTGTGGGGGCTTGAGTTTCCTAAGCGCCCCCTGAGTCACTATCTCCGGGAGAATAGCCTCTGGGGATTTTTGTACGACCCGGTGGGCGTTAGCACGCGCCAGGCTGTGGGGGTTCACCATGTTATGTGGGGCAGCGATTTTGCCCATGCGGCAAGCGAATGGCCGCACTCGCACAAGGGCATCGAAAAGTGCTTCGCCGGTGTGTCCCCTGAGGAGCGCCACCTCATGCTGGCCGGCAACGCCGTGAAGTTTTTTCACCTGGACGAATCTCTAGGTCTTGGTAGGCAAGCGGGAGCAGGGGACGCCATGGCTGTGCATTAGGTTGTTATTGACAGCTCAATAGTAAACAGGACTTGGTTACGAAAAAACGAGGCTCTTCACCACCACTGGAAGGAACTCATCTCCTTCAGGAGGTTCGCCGATGTCCAGGTAATCCAGGTCTCCCACATCTATTTCATCAACGCACAGAACCGGAAGACCCGGCATGAATCGGGAAAAAGTGATTCCCGCCGCACGTCCGAAGTTTTCGTGGAACACAAACACAAGACCTTGTTTCCGTTCCAAGTGCTGGAGCGAATAGGCAAGGGCTTCGGCGAGCTTGTATACGATGCCGTATCCGAAGTAAGGGGCTTTGCTAAAGGCAAGACTACAGATCTCCTGGGGATCCACCCTCGCCATGACATTGGTTAAAATCCTATGGACTGATTGGGGTTGGAGGTCGGTCCAGTCTAGGGGAACGGTATAAACCGGAATATTGCGCAACGGCGGCTTTAGGTTCGAGTCCGTCCAGATGGTTTCACCGCTCACCTGCATGCTGAACTGCCCGGCTCCAATGACCGTTGCCCGAATTCCATTTTCAGGCGTTAAAATAGCACTCTCCGGGATACGTTGGCGGAGCTTCTTGCGCAGGGCCTGGCTTATCCACAGGCCCAGATCACCCTTTGGGGACGTCTCTCGCCCGTAGAAGTACTCCGACAGCCCTCCCACCACCGTGAGAGAAAACTGGGAGGAAAGAGGTGGAGGAGGGGTCTCCGTCAAAAAAAGGTCCTGAGCAAGGTCGCCCATGGGTTCGAAGCCAATAAACTCAATGAGACAGTCCGCCATTCGTTCGGCGATGGCTTGTTGATGGCTTTCGTTGAGGCTCTCACCTAATCTCGGTTCCAGGCCAATTTCTCTCGCCACCAAAGCTCCTGCGTGGTCCAAGTGGTTCACCCTGCCGTGCTGGTCCCACGCAATAAGCCGGGATCCGATGTTTAGCGCGGATGTATGAAGGACCTTGCCGTCGTACATGAGGGTCCGCTTGGCCGTCCCACCGCCCGTATCAAGGGAGACCACGTGCCCCGGCACAGCCTTGCTAAGCATGATCGAGCCGGAACCGTAGGCGCCCAGCACGGCCTCCAGATGATGACCCGCCGTAGCGCATACAAACTTCCCACTCATCATGGAGAGACGCTCGCTGATAGCTCCCGCATTCTCTTTGCGGGCTGCCTCCCCTGTACAGATCAAGGCGCCCGTGTCCATATCTTCAAGATTTAAATTAGCCAAAGCGCACTGATCCACTAGAAATCGTTCCAACTCTTTTGCATCGATGGTGGTCCGGTCGCTAAAGGGCGTAAACAGGATAGGGGATTGGTAGACCAGTTGCCGTTTTAGCACCTCGGGCTTCTGCGCCAACACAGGATCGCGCTTTCCCACGAAGATGTCTGATACAACGAAGTGGGACGTAGCTGACCCGATATCGATGCCAATGCTGCGCAGCTTCGTGGCGTTGGTCAGATCAATGTGGTCATGGTCCCCATGGTGCTCGTGGTCCCCGCCATGGTCATGTTCCGAGTCATGGGTGTGCTTGTGGTTTGCGTGTTCGTGATGAGCCATGGTTTGCTGGGGCACTCGGATCAATCGGGTCCAAGGGGGGTGGAAACCGTAGATTGCCGTTCCTGTCGATGGCGCTGTTTAATGGTCCGCCAGCTCCCCCTGGTGTGTTAGAACCAGACCCAGGTTTTCCAGTGCCGGTCTGGTGCTGATGCCAACGATCCGCAACGGCTTTTTGCCGGTATTGAAGTATTGATGCCAGGCGAAGACTGGGATTGAGAGGACATCCCCTGCGCTGAACTCGTACTCCTTATCGTTCACTACGATCCGTCCTTGCCCCTTTTCCACGAGATCAATCTCATCGTACAGGTGGCGGTGGGCTCCCGATCGCTTGCCAGGGGGAATTTCCGCCGCCACCACGGCCAGTGCCTTGGAGTGGAAACCGATGCGGGGGTCTACGACGTAGGCCAGGTTGCCCATGGCGGTGGGTTGCGGTTTAACGTCGTCCTTTTTAACCAACACCTTGCTCGCGCGTCGCAGTTTTTCCTCCTTCATGGCGAAGCCCACCTGTTCAGCGTAGAGCTTCGCTGCTCCAGTATCCGTTGATCCATCCACCGTGCCGGCATCGCCGGCTCCGCCCGGGATCAAGGTTTTTTGGGCGTCCTCGCCTTCCTGGGCGAACACCCAGAACTCGGGATGCCGCTCGTCTTCGTACACTGCCTGACCCAGAGAAATGGAAAGAGGGTTGGTGGTGGATGCGATGCGGAGGACTTCCTCCTTACCGTCATTGATGTGCCGATGCCATGAGAACATGGGCACGGAGAGCAGGTCACCCGCTTCCCAGTCGTAACGAACGCCGTCGATGATACTATGGCCGTGACCTTTGAGAAAATAAATGACGGCCTCCACGGTGTGGCGGTGGCCCATGTACTTCCATTCCTGGCCGTCTTCGCTTTCCGGCGGTATCCGGTCATACCACAGCCGGTGGGTCCTATTGTTGAAGCCTAACCGCGGATCGATCACGTAAACATGTTTGCTATCAGCGAGTTGCCTTTGGATGTCCGGCCACTTCACAAGCACCGGCGAGTTTTTTCGCCGCTCCTGTTCTTGTTTGCCGAGCTTATAGGCCTCACCAATGGCGTTACCGAAGAAGGTGGTTTCCATCTCTCTTTCCTATTGGACTCAGTCCAGACTCGCCCCCCGTACCCGGAAAAGCGGCACGGGGGAGCGCGATGCCCGTACAATTTACGCCGCGGGACGGCCTCTCTCTGCTTCCACCAGGGGGCGGTATTTGTCACACAATTTCTTCCAGTGGGCCGCTTGTCTCTTTGCCTTCTCTATTTGCGCTTCGGGAAAGTGGAGGAACGGAACCCGGGTGGGGCCCACCTTGCAGTAATCGGAATACTGTTGCGGACGTTTGGTGCCCTCACCGGGTCTTGGCTTACCACCAGCCCCTTCGCCCACGATTTCAGCGAGGACTTGCTGGGCCTGTTCCTCGTCCCCGTGCCCAAGGAGACTTATGAGGTGGAGCAGCGGCCATGGTCCCATCCAAGCGTCCGTAGACCAACATCCCACCGCGCCCATTTTGTAATAGGGATAGAGTTGGGATTGGTTGACGAAGTGACTGATTTTACCCTTGATGATGCGCTGCAGGTTCATAAAGGCCGCAGTGGTCCTGTGGCTGTCCTTCATGCCGATGATGGTGGGGTTTTTTGTGAGCTCTTTGAAGGCTGCTACGGGCATCGTAAAATGATGATTGTCCGGGTTGTGGTATATCAAGATATTTAGCGTTGGGAACAGTTCTGCGATGTCATGGTAGAATTGAATGGCATCGGGAACCGGGAGGGTCTCGTAATACGGCACGCCCAGAAGGACTCCATCGGCCCCGGAGTCTTTCACGAAGTTCATTTTCTGCACCACCTCGCGTGGGTTGGGGCTCGTGCAACCAATAAAAAGGGGAACTCGCTTCTTGACGCTCTGCACAGTGGCTACCGTGAGGGTTTTGAATTCCTCGAAGAGTAGGTTGTAGCATTCGCCATAGGTGCCAGTGGTGGCGATGAGACCAATGCCGTCTTTGATAATTCGGTCCACGCCTTCTTTGAGGTTGTCAACGGCAATGGTTTGGGTAGCACGAATGTCCACCGCATCTTCAGTGGCAAAGGACGGCATCATTCCCAATACTCCGCTGAGATCTTTTGGGGATAGCATAGAGAACCTCCTATTCTTTTAAACCCTAGACTTTATGGTTTGTAGGACATGTTTTCACAGGTTAGAGACGCGATGCAATGGAAACTAGCCCAAGTGTGCGGAGCTTGTCAAGGCGGCGTAGTGGATCAGTACATATGAGACAGGGAGGGATTTTTGGAGGATACGATGCCTCGGTCTTGGAGATATTGCAAGGGAGTTAAGTAATTAAGTGCCTGGTGGGGCCGTACCGTATTGTAGGTCCGTTCCCATTCGAGCAGTTGTTGGTTAAGAGCCTCAACGGTCCAAGCACACTGTTGGACCTCATAGAACTCCTCAGTGTGAGTACGGTTAGCCCGTTGCACAGCACCATTGAGCTTAGGACTTTTAGGCCCCACGACGAACAACCGGATGCCATGTTGTTGGCAGTGGGTCTCAAAGTCAGAGAACAACTCTGAGCCTCCATCGACCTGAAAGGCACGTACGGCAAAGGGCATACGAGCCTTGATGGTATCGATGAACGAGGCGGCTAGGGGGGCGCTAGCTTGACGATGAACTTTGAGTACGTCCCAGCGCGAGACCACATCGCGGGCAGTGAACTGTTTGAGGATCACGCCTGGCACGGGACCGATGTCGAGGGTGTCGATTTGAACCAGGTCGCCAGGGTAAAGGGGCTGATAGTCTTTGGGTTTACCGATAGCGTAGGGTCTTAGCTTACGCCGTCTTTTTGTGGAGATAGCTTGGGGTTTTGGCTCTATGAGTTGTCCGCGCTGCCTGACAGAGCTGAGAATACGGCCCACGGTAGGAGCACAGACCTCAAAGCCTTCGTTTTGAAGTAGCACTACGAGTTTGTTTTTACCCCAGCGGGGATATTGCTCTGTTAAGCGTAGTATTGCCTGCTTGAGGGCCAGGGGCCATTGGGGCTGTGTGAACCGGTGCGGTTTGCGAGAACGCTCTCGAAGGGAGCCGAGGTCGTTGGGATCAAAGCGTTGGAGCCGGAGGTAAACAGTGGGTCGGCTCAGGTCAAAAGTGCGGTAGGTAAGCTTTATGTCTTTGGTCTCCTGCCACAGAAGGAGGGCTCTAAGTCGATCGCGCTCTTTGGGCGAGAGGTTAGTGTGGAGATGACGGCAAGCCCAGTTAAATTGCCAGTTCAGTCCAAAGTAGCTCATGGAGGGGTCCTTTCTTTATACTTACAAAACCCCTCCTTTGTAGCTTAAATCTGTCTCACATGTGTTTGATCCAGTTCAGGCGGATGACGGAGGTGCGGAATGCTATTCTCAACAATATTGTCCACCCTTGCTAAGTTTTCTGTCTTTCCATAGTATCTCTAACGATCATGATGGATTCGTCATGTAGGGGAATCAATAGGTTCACTGGACGGAGGTGCTGGCATGCGTAACCCCTCACAATTTCCCAGATTCACTGATGAGGAGATGGCCCAACGCCATACAAAAGTGAAAGCGTTAATGGACGAGGCCGGTGTTGAGGCCATCCTGTTTTACACTGCCGGCAGCAAGTATGCTGCTGAGGTTTACTGGCTAACCGACTGGCCCGGGGGGCGTGAGTCCTATGTACTCTTTCAAAAGGATCAAGAACCTGTGGTTCTTGTGCAACTCTACAACCACGTGCCCATGGCACGGGTCCTTTCTGTGTTGCCGGATGTCCGCTGGGCCGGTGCTGATACCAGTGAGACCATGATCGAGCTGGTCAGGGAACGGGGATTGGGGGGGAAGAAGATCGGCCTGGTTGGTAGTATACCGTATCGGCATTATCTAAAGATGCGGGAGCGATTTCCCCAGGCCGAGTTAATTGATGTCGGCGGTAAGTTCAGGATGCTTCGGACCATTAAGAGCGAGGCTGAGATCGATCGTCTACGCGTTGCCTCTAAGCTTACTGACGATTCCCTCCGAGAGTTGGCAAAAGGCCTCAAGGAGGGCATTCGGGAAGATGAGCTTCCGGCGCTGCTGGAGCCGGTCTATCTAAAGGCCGGTGGATACGCAGGCATTCACTTTATGACCAGTATGCCCATGGGAGCGCCGCACTTCCCGGTTCCGGCGCAGTACCATTCCAAACGTCGGCTTCAACGCGGCGATTGCCTCATAACGGAGATCAGCGGCGGCTACTGGGGGTATACGGGGCAAATCCATCGTACCTTCTCGTTAGGTGAGGGTCCGACAGAGGAGTGGGTTGGTCTTCATGCCGCGGCAGTTGCAGCTTTCGACGCCATTGCCGAGGTGATTAAAGACGGAACTTCTACGCGGGAGGTGGAGGAAGTTTCAGAAGTGATTCACCGGTTCGGTTACAACATTTACGATGACTTGCTCCATGGGGCCAGCCAGTATCCACCCATCATCCAGACAAAGAGCGGCAAGCGTCATAATAGCGGCGACATGGTCTTTCGTGAGGGAATGGCCATTGTCATCCAACCCAATGTTATTACTCAAGATGAAAAGATGGGTCTGCAGTTTGGCGAGACCTTGGTAGTGCGAAAAGACGGCCTTGAAACGCTAAATGAATTCCCCCGGGAATGGGTTGTCTGTTAAAGGAGTAAAATGGAATCTCAAACAATAACAACAATTTCCCGAGCCATCGATATTCATCATCACTATTTTCCCCCCGGATTGGTGAACGAGGTTAGCAAGCATGGAAAAGCACTAGGGGTGGAGGCGTCGGTTCAGGAAGGAGGGAGCGTAAGAGTTTCGTTCTCAGGAAAAAAGGTTCTAAATGTCGAGCCTGGTCTCTTGGAGTTGGATCAGCGGCTCGCGGTCATGGATAAGGGGAGGGTGGCCCTGGCCGCAGCTGAAGCTAACACAGGCGCTCTTGGATATCCTCTTGATGGGGAAAAGGGTGAGTCATGGTGCCGCCTGTACAACCAAGGACTCAAGGAGCTTGTGGAACAAAAAAAAGACCGCTTTACGGCCATGGCCGCAGTACCAATGCAGGACCCGCCCCGTGCGGCCGCGGTCTTAGAATCCGCCATTCGGGATTTGAGACTCTCCGGCGCCATGATTTCCACGAACTGTAATGGTCAGTACTACCATGGGAAAGAGTTTGAACCCTTCTGGGCCAAGGCACAGGAACTCGATACCCTCGTGGTAATGCACCCCGACAATGTAGCGGGTACGGAGCGAATGGGATCCATGCAGTTACGGCTGGTTTGCGGCAATCCGGCAGATACAACGTTGTCATTGGGCTATCTTATTTATGGTGGAGTCTTTGATCGCTTTCCTAATTTAAAAATCTGTGTACTGCATGGTGGCGGCTTCTTTCCGTATCATTTAGGCCGGTTTGATCACGGCTTTGAAGTGCAATCCAAGGCCCATAAAGCAACGGCTGCCAGTGCCCCTCGTGCTTACTTGAAGAATCTCTACTTCGATACATTGGTTTACCGCGTAGACACCCTCGAATACCTGAGGCGGATCGTGGGCTGCGAACGTTTAATGGTTGGGACTGACTATCCCTACGTTCTGGGCGACTGGATGGGGGTTGAGAAAGTTGATGCGTTAGATTGCAAAGATAACGATAAGCAGTTGATACTACGTGGTAATGCTAGTAGGCTGCTCAAGCTGCGGCCAACCAAGGCAGAATGACTTTGACAGGATTTTTCGCGCCAAGACTCCAAGCCCGCAATGAGTTATTAGACGAAGATTAACGCGGACACAATTATTGATTCATCGCAGAGGCGCAGAGAATTAAGTTTTTGTTTGTCGGGAGACATCGACAGACAAAAACTTAGCTCTTCAGAAAGCTAAGGCCTTTGCTTAATGCTCGTCTCCCGGTTGAGCGAAAATTCTTACCTTGGCGTACTTTGCGTATTCGCGCGAGTAGTCTTTTATCCCATTCCTCGTAAGCAGCGATCCGTTCTTAAACCTTGTGCATGGAGCCTTCCGTGGGCTTCGTGGGCTGAGATTTTCCCGGTAACCATTCCGTTTCTTTGCGCGCCCCTTGACCCTTGATAAAAAATCGCGCCTTACCCATGTTTACGATCTCAATTTCCAGCACGTCCCCGTCGTTAACAGGACCGAGACCCACGTGGAACGTTCCGGTGGTGATGACATCTGCGGGCTGAAGCTGGATATGCTTGGTGAGCCAGGCAATCTGATCGGGAATACTGTGAATCATGTACTTTGTGTTGTAGTCCTGCCTGGGTTGACCGTTAACCCAGGATTTTACTATGACGTCGTGGGGGTCCGGAACCTCGTCCCTGGTGGTGATCCAAGGTCCGCAGGGACCGTAGGTGTCCTGTCCCTTGGGAATAAACTGAGTACGCCGGACCAAGCCCCGTGCTGAGATATCCACGAAGGGCATGTAGCCGAATACATAGTTCATGGAATCTGCTTCCTTTACGTTTTTTGCGTGCTCGCCTATCACAAAGGCCAACTCTGCTTCGGGTTGGAATACGGCTACTGGAGGAATATCTAATAATTGAACGGTGCCCTCGGGGCCAAGCAATTCCGGGGCCTTGTGGAAGTACTCATTATACATGGCGGCTGGTTTTCGATCGGGGCTGTCGGCGTAGTTTGAAAAGGCCGCAAGGCATTTGCTGGGGCGGGGTATGGGTACCAAGAGCTTGACGTTACTCAAGGGGGCTCCGGATTCCCGACTCAAGATTTTCTCATACTCTCCACGCCGGGAATCAAAATTCTCTATCACTTCTTCGATGACTCTTTGGGGTCCTTTATCCATGCGGTATTTAATGGTGTCGCTGATATCTACCACCCGGTCTCCATTTTTTAGTACTCCGACTCGGTCGTCGTTAAAACGAAGAATTTTCATGAATAGGATCCCCTCTTTCTATTTGAAAATTCAATACGGATTCTTGCCGCCATCGTTCAATAAGAAAGTCGATCAATATCCAATCCGATTGGGGGTTGTCAAGCGCACCCATAGTACAGAACGGCCTGTGCGTTTGCGCGGGGTTGAAGCCCCTTGCTGAGTAGCAGGCCCTTACTCCACGGTGGCGGCGCCCAAGGCTACAGACGCGAGTCTGTGGTACGGCGTTCACTGGACTACACACTGAGAATAGGGGTTGAAAAGCGATCAAGTGATTAGGAGAATGGTGCACCAGGCCTGCCTCGAATCAGAGATTGTGCTATGCTATCCCGAAATTCAGTATGTGCGAGTGACCGATTAAAAATGCAGTTCGTCAGTTTTGGCTGCATAATGATAAAGGCACTTAGTCAAGCGGCAAAAGGAGGACAACAATGGAGAGGGAAAGAGTAAAAGAGAGAGGACCGGAACAGAAGGAGGAGGGGGCGCACTATGAAGAGACGCTACGACTTAACGCAGAGGCTAGAGAGCGTGCCAGGACTGGCAAGATCGTGATACGGGCAAAGGACCTCCCATGGCGGCAGGGCAGGCAGGCCCTAACCAAGACCTTTCTCACCTGGCATGGTAAGAGGGACGCGGCGGCGGATGACTGGACATGCTTCATCCATGATGTCAAGGTCCATTCAGGCAAACACCGCCACCAGGGGGGAATACAGCTGTTTGTCCTGGATGGTGAGGGTTACACGGTCGTGGATAGAAGTAAGGTGGAGTGGGAGAAGTGGGATCTAATCGTTTTGCCAGTGAAACCCGACGGCTGCGAGCACCAGCATTTCAACAAAGTTCCAGGTACGCCGGCCAAGTGGATGGCTTTTCTATACATGCCTTTTTTCAAGGTTTTGGGGAACATGTTTGAGCAAGTGGAGAATTCGCCCGATTGGAAGGGTGATAAGAAAGCAACGTCTAATTGAATCATACGTTATTAATTGGCGGTCGGTAAAGCGCTTGACACGAGAGATCGTACAGTCGCTTTTGACCTAGAACTGAGTTCACCCCAGCACGAAACTATAAACATTTGGCAGCCCCATTTCTTATGCAGTATATCGTGGGGTTTGTGATGACGTTGGTCATGAGCAGGTATAGGACTGACCTGCCCCCCTTGAATGTCCTCACCTCGAGGTTAGTGATTGACCCAGGAGGAGAGGACACATGCGCAAGAGCCGATTCAGCGAACAACAGATCATCGGGATACTGAAGGAGCACCAGGCTGGGCGTGGGGTGGCGGAGTTGTGTCGCAAGTACGGCATCAGCGACGCGACGTTGTACAAGTGGCGTTCGAAGTACGGCGGGCTGGAGGTGTCTGAGGCGAAACGGCCTCGGAACCTGGAAGCGCAGAACGCCAAGCGCTTCATCGGGCCTCTGCGCGATGAATGCCTGAACGAGCACATGTTCACAAGCTAGCGCAAAGCCCGCGAGATCATCGAAGACTGGAGGGCCGACTACAACGCCAGAAGACCACACACGAGCCTCCACGGACTGACGCCGACGGAGTTTGCAATCCGGTCCCGATCGGAACACAGTGAAATACCGCTAACTTATAGGTGAGGACAAAAAGGGGAGCAGGTCAAAGGACCTTTTAAAACTAGGCTACCTCATTCTCACTTCACAAATTACCATAATTCTTTCTAACGGGAGCTTGACACCATGAGGGGGGGAAGCGTACGATCCATCGTAATCGCACTTTGGAGGTGTCCTAATGAATTTATTGTTCAGGTTCCCCCAGGTCGGTCTTGCCTGGGTTGCTCTGGCGTTTTTCTCTTGCAATCTCTTAGGGAGCCCCGCATTCGCGAGCCCGCAAGGAGAACAATTCCTCAATGATTTGGTGGCTAAGGCGAAGAAGGAAGGGGTGCTGAACACTGCCATTACTTCAGGGATTGTAAAGGCGCAAGCCCGGCTAATAAATGCCTTCAATAAGCGGTTTGGGATGAACGTTGAGATCAACATGGCCCGTGGCAGCATGTCAAACAAGTTCGTTCAATTACACGCAACCCTCAAGACAGGTGGAATCCCCGCCTATGATGCCCTCACCGGTACCGGACAGGAGCACGTGAAAATGAAAGAGGCCGGATTTTCGACTTACATTGATAACTGGCAGACCCTACTGGCGGAAATCAATCCGCTGGTGGGTTCAGGCAAAGTCAAACCGGAGGAGGTAAGCCCCGCTCCCTTTAGTGGTTACAGCTTTATGTGGAGTACAAGGTCACGTTCCTTTCTTTACAACAAAAAACTCATCTCTGAGGACAAGCTCCCCGAGGGCGTGGCAGATCTTGCAAATCCGAAGTTTAAGGGTATGTTCACGGTTCCTCCATGGACCTCCATGTGGGAGATTGGAATCCTCGTCTATGACAAAGACAAATGGTTGAAGATCGCAGACCAAACTGGAAAGAACGCCGGTACGGTCAGGGTGTGGACCGGATGCTCCTGGGGGAATTTGCCTTCCAGCCAACAAATTCCTACTACTACGGGCAGAAGAAAGCCAAAGACCCAAAACTCGCTTTGGGACAGCGCTGGTTTTCCGATTATACCCCTATGACCCGGGTCCTTCACCTGATACCCAAAAACGTGCGACACCCTGCTACGGCAACCCTCTGGGCCATGTGGATGACTACGCCCGAGGCGCAAGCCATCTGGCAACCCGTAAACTACCAGTCCAATGCCGCCTTCGGCCAGAGCGACATCGACAAGCAGGCCAGAAAGAGTCTCAAGGCAAGCGGTAGCAAGGTGATAACGTGGTACGACAGCTCGGAGACAGTCAAGCAATTCAAGTGGTATGGCACGAAAGAGGGTCGCGCCTATAGGGCCAAGTTGAAAAGAGGTTTGACTCAAAGAAAAAAGCGTCGACGTTAGAACGGAACCCCGCCATAGCTAGGGTTTGCGAAACAGGTTCCCTTTGACTTGGCGATCCCCAACTGGGTCCATGGCTCATAGGTCAGGTGCCGTGCATGGACCCGGTTCCGACCAAAATATCAATGGATATGCGATCCTGGATTGCAGTTACGTGAATTGCCGATGTATTAACCCCAGGTTCGTAACTACACTCATCGTGAGTTGCCGATTCATAATACAAACAACTCTTTGTCACAAACCGACGCTCATTACGGCGACTCCCTGGGCTGATTAATGTCGGAGGGTGAACGGCAATCCACGATCAAGTGGGTCCCTTGGCACACATGGGTGGGGGCTCGTTTGGCACATTTTTTTGGCCCTCACCTGCTTCCACTCCTCTTCTCCTGGGTGGCCCTCTCATGTGTGGTGGCGCTGACTCTGTTCGTCCTTTATATGACCTTTGTGCCTGGGTTGCCGGTGGACCCGGGCTTTACCTTGAGTCATTGGACTGAACTCTTAGACTCCTATCTGCTTATCAAAGTAATTCCCAATACAGTCATCGTAGGTGTGGGAACCGTCCTGGTTACGGTTTTCTTTGCGGGCCCCCTTGCATGGTTGCTAAATCGCACTACCTTGCCATTTCGAAATGTTTTTATGGCCCTCATCGCCACCGTAGTGGTGGTCCCAGGGTTTGTCAAAGCCATGGGTTGGATCATTCTGGTGAACGAGCGGATCGGCATCTTGAACAACTCACTGGCAAGTCTGCTGGGCCTGGAAAGCATCCCCATCAGCTTAAACAATCCCTATGGAATGGCATGGGTGATGGGATTGGTGTTGACTCCGTCTATGTTCTTCCTCATCTCTGGCCCCATGCGAGCTCTGGATCCTTCTTTGGAAGAAGCGGCTGGGGTATCGGGTGCCAGTCGATGGTGGACGTTCACGGGAGTCAGTCTTCCACTGATATGGCCGGCCATATTGGGCGGGGCCATCTATAATTTTATGACGGCCATCTCTATCTTTGAAGTGCCTGCCATGCTAGGAGGGGCAAGCGGGAAGGCACCGGTATTGGCAAGCGAGTTATTCTATACGGTGCATCCGACAACGCCAGATTCGGCCGCCGCAGAAATTAAATACGGCGCAGCAGGGGTTTATGGTGTTTTAATTGCCGCCCCAAGTCTGCTGGCCCTACATTTTTATCATAGGGTTTTAGCCAAGGCCCATCGCTACGGGGTGATTACAGGGAAAGGGTACCGACCACGGGACGTGGATCTGGGTCGCTTCAAATATGCCGGCCTTGCTTTTGTGCTGTTGTACCTGTCTCTCGCTGTTGTTTTACCCATTCTCGTCATTCTTTGGTCTTCCCTTCTTCCGGTGGTACAGATGCCTTCCGTGGAGACGTTATCTAAGCTGAGCTTCCGAAACTACGAAGACCTTCTCATCGTGGTGGGAGGTCCTTCGGTGATTCTAAATACAATCGTGTTAACCGTGAGCGTACCGTTTTTCGTGTTGTTTTTTAGTTTCATGACCTCATGGATCGTTGTGCGCACTCGGATTCGAGGACGCGGAACCATGGACACCCTTGCCATCCTCCCCCATGCCATCCCTGGGTTGGCTTTTGCCTTCGCTTTGTTCATCGTTGGACTCGTAGTATCCAGATGGATGCCCTGGCTTCCCCTACGGGGGACAGTGGCTATTATAGTTATCGCAAACGTGTTGAATCGCTTGGCTTACGGGACTCGAATTACCAACGCCGCGTTGCTCCAGGTCACTCCCGAGTTGGAGGAGTGTGCAAGGGTATGCGGAGCCTCCAACGTCTCGGTCATGGGGCGGGTGATTGCCCCCTTGATTAAACCCTCATTGATATTTGCAGGGCTATGGACAGCGTTGCTTACATTTCGTGAGGTAAGTATGGCCTTGTTCTTGACAGAGACCAAGAATTTGGTGCTTTCGGCTTCGGTTTGGCTGCTTTGGCGAGACGGGGACATGGGTGTGGCCTCAGCTGCAGCGACCATCATGGTAGCTGTCACGGGTGTCCTGATGGTGATCACTCTGGTGGTTGCCGGCGCGAGGTTCGCCGAACCGAGACACGCTGCTCCAATTCGGGGCGCTGGTTGATTGGTTTGTAGTTGTAGAAGTTCACAATTTTGTCAATTTAGGCCATATTTGGCCATAAGGTGCCTTCATGGCAGGCACCGTGACGCCTGTACCAACTAAAACTCCTTTCCCCGGCGGTGTATTCTCCTTTGTATCGCCCGTTTTAGGCATGAAATTTGTCGTTTATTTTCTTCTTTGTACGGTTCCAATGAGTCCATAGAAGATCACTGGACGTGAGCCCGGAGACGTATCGGGCTCCCAAGGCTTGTTTGTTCGCGGAATTACCTCGGCGCGACAATCTAATCTGGTGCGTCACTGAACCCTGATGGCACCATCAACTGGTATCTCCCCGTCTGCTATGTTACCTAGAGACTGGCATGAGATTCCTCGCACCGGCAAAGATAAATCTGTATCTCAAGGTAGTGGGAAAAAGGAGGGATGGATACCACCTGATTGATAGTCTGATGGTTCCCGTGGACCTGTGCGATGAGATTGAGATTACCAAGCCTCGGGGCGTAAAAAACTCTTTGACCGTTACTTGCGATGATCCAATGGTGCCGGACGGAGGAAAAAATCTGGCACACAAAGCCGCGGCGCTTGTGTTCCATCATGTCGGGGTAGCCCATCCAGTCCATATCCATATTCGGAAGAAGATCCCCGTGGGCGCGGGATTGGGCGCAGGTAGCAGCGACGCGGCCGCCACCATGCTCGGTTTGAATCAGTTTTTTGGCCTTGGGGTGAGCAAGAAGACCATGCTCCAGTTGGCCTTGCAATTGGGTGCTGACGTTCCCTTCTTTGTTCACGGCCGCCCCGCCATTGCCCGAGGTATCGGGGAGCGACTCAAAATATTGACCTCGGTTCCTAAGTTATGGATAGTTATCCTCTATCCGGGGTTTCCCGTATCCACAAAATGGGCCTACCAGAGTCTCAAGTTTAAGTTGACAAAAGTCATTAAGAATACTAAGTTAAGCCTTCACTTGGACGACTACGGAGAGTTGGCGCGCTTGCTGGTTAATGACCTGGAAGAGGTGACCATTAGCCGCTACCCCCGAATAGCCCATCTCAAGGAAAGATTGCTTCAGGAAGGTGCTACCGGGGCTCTCATGTCAGGGAGTGGTTCATCGGCCTTTGGGATATTTGCTACAGAGCAACAAGCCAAGAAGGCCTTTCGCTGCTTGCAATCGGAGGAACAGGTCCGAGCTTACTTAGTGCGCTTGTTGACTTAAGGCAGAACCCTTAGACCGATCCAGGCGGGAAGGAGGTCCCCATGGAGCTCACTGAGATTAGGGTCTTTCCCGTGGATGAGGACAAGCTCAGAGCTTATGTGACCATCACCTTCGATCACTGCTTTGTCGTTCGAGACCTCAAAATCATAAGAGGCACTTCAGGACTCTTTGTGTCTATGCCTAGCAAAAGAAGGAAGGACGGCACCTACAAAGATATCGCCCATCCCCTCAATAATGAAACGCGGAGGATGATTGAGGAGAAAGTCATTGCACAGTATGAAAGAGTACTGGCTGAGGCGGGGAGGCAAGCCGACGGGGAATAGACGTGGCGGAAGGATGGTGCGGTGGAAGGTTCTGCCTTGGGCGGTCGCCAAGTGGTAAGGCACCGGACTTTGGATCCGGTATCGAAGGTTCGAATCCTTCCCGCCCAGCCAAAATTGCCTTTCACAGTGGGCCAAAAAAACCTTAGGTAAACAGCGTTTTAGTATGAATGGTGTGGGCTTATGCGTCAATCTCGTGATGCTCTGAAAATATTCGCTGGCAATTCAAACCTTCCCCTTGCCCAGGAAATCTGCCGCTCGCTGAATGTCTCAATGGGTAAGGCCACAGTGGAAACCTTTAGCGATGGGGAAAGCAGAGTTGAAGTTAACGAGAATGTCCGAGGAGGCGATGTTTTCGTGATTCAATCCACCTGCGCTCCAGGAAACAACAATTTGTTCGAGTTGTTGTTAATGCTGGATGCCTTCAAGAGGGCCTCGGCGGAGAGAATTACCGCGGTGATTCCTTATTATGGCTACGCTCGTCAGGACCGTAAGGTTAGTCCCCGGGTGCCCATCAGCGCGAAGCTGGTGGCGGACCTCCTTACCACGGCCGGAGCTTCACGGATCCTCACCTTGGATCTTCACTCGGGGCAGATTCAGGGTTTTTTCAATATCCCGGTGGACAATCTGTATGCGACTCCCGTGTTGCTAGAGCACCTACGCCAGCGCCTGAATCATAATGAGGTCACAATCATCTCCCCCGATGCGGGTGGGGTGCTTCGGGCGAGAGCCTTTGCCAAACATCTCAATGCCGGTCTCGCTATTATCGATAAGCGAAGACTCGATGCCAATGTGGTTGATGAAATGAATATCATTGGAGAGGTGGAGGGAAGAGTGGCCGTTTTAGTGGACGATATGGTGGACACTGCGGGAACTTTAGCTATGGCCTCGGAGGCACTGCAAAAGGCCGGAGCGCAAAAGACCTTGGCGTGTTGTACCCATGCTGTCCTGTCCGGCAAGGCCATTCAAAGGATTAACGACTCACCGCTACAGGAGTTGATCGTGACGAACTCCATTCCGCTGACCCAGGACTCACAAAAGTGCAAAAAAATAAAAGCCCTTTCAGTGGCCCAACTCATAGGGGAGGCCATTCGCCGTACTCATCTGGAGGAATCGGTCAGCTCCCTGTTTGTGTAGGAGAATTTGATTAGGAGGTAAGCCCCCTTGGAAACCTTAGAAATTCCAATTGAACTCAGAGAGGCCAGTGATAAGCGGGCGGCAAAGCGGCTGCGACGCATTGGCACTCTTCCTGGTGTATTTTATGGTCCAAACCTGCAACCCATACCCTTACAGGTGAATAAGCGAGAGCTTTTGAAATCCATTCCCGATCTGGAAGGATCCCATCTGATTCGTATGAAGTCGCAGTCATCGAATCTTCAGGACAAGGTGGCTCTAATCAAAGAGATTCAGGTGCATGCTATTACCGGTGAAATCCTTCATTTGGATTTTTACGAGGTGGATCTAGCAGAAAAACTCACCGTTAAAGTTCCCCTGCACTTTGTTGGTAAACCCGAAGGAGTCGTTAGAGGAGGGATCTTGCAGCCTGTGGTTCGTGAAATCGAGGTGGAATGTCTGCCTTCGGACATCCCTTCCTCTTTGGATGTTGATGTTACGCCATTGGATATCGGAGACACCCTCCATGTGAGTACTTTGCCCATGCCATCTGGAGTCGAGGCCATTTACGACACCGACTTTACTCTAGTGACGGTGGTTGCACCGACGGTTGAGGAACCCAAGGCCGAAGAAGCCGCTGCGGTTACTCCAGAAGGTGGTGAGGCTGCGGCCCCCGCAGGTGAAGAAAAAAAGACAGGGGAGGAGTCCGGTTCATAGATTGAACCGTCTCCTGCCGCACCTCCGGAATGCTTTGTGAAAATCGTTGTGGGTTTAGGCAACCCTGGGAAGCGCCATGGTCGGGGAAGGCACAATCTGGGGTTCATGGTGGTGGACCATCTCGCAGGGGAACATTGCGTTTCAGTGAGTGAAAAAAAGTATCACTCATTGGTAGGTGGTTGGGAGTTGGACCATGAGAGAATCTTGCTGGTGAAACCGCAGTCTTATATGAACCGCAGTGGGGAGGCGATAACGTCTTTATTCCGCTACCTGCCCGTATCGGCGGAGGATCTTGTGGTGATCCATGACGATCTGGATTTGTCCTTTGGCCGAATCCGACTACGTGCGAAGGGGAGTGCCGGCGGACATCGAGGAGTTCTATCGATCCTTGAGGCCTTGGGGGACGAGAATTTTTTTCGAGTTCGCATTGGGATTGGACGTCCTCCTGGGGGAGTGGATCCCACCGGTTTTGTTCTGAGCCCTTTTTCTGAAGAAGAACGGCCCCTGGTGGGGCAGGTGGTTTCACGGGCTGCACAAGCCGTCCAAAGTCTTCTCAAGGATGGGGTTCGTCAAGCAATGGAAAAGTTTAATCAATCAAACTAAAGGAGTATCTATGCAGGGGGTGGTATCGGCAGTTCCTTTTTTTGGTGTGGGTGGTCTCATTATCGCATTATTGGTCTATTTGGGTATTCGACGGATCCCGGTCGTAAGTCCTAAGATGCAAGAAGTGGCGGATGCCATATATGAAGGAGCCATGGCCTTCTTGATGCGGGAGTATCGCATACTGGTCATCTTCATCATCGTGGTAGCCGTTCTCCTGGGGTGGCAACTTGGCATTCGCACGGCCATAGCATTCTTAGCCGGTGCGTTCTGTTCAATGCTGGCGGGGTTCTTCGGGATGAAAGCGGCAACCCGGGCCAACGTCAGGACTGCGCAAGCTGCCATGGATCAGGGCCAGGGAGAAGCCCTGCTAGTGGCTTTTAACGGTGGCTCAGTCATGGGCCTTTCCGTTGCGAGCTTGGGCCTTGTGGGGGTCGGCATTTTTTATCTCCTTTACGGTGAACCTAATACAGCAAAGATCATCAATGGTTTTGCCATGGGCGCGAGTTCCATCGCATTGTTTGCCCGCCTGGGCGGAGGGATCTACACTAAAGCCGCTGATGTGGGTTCGGATCTTGTGGGCAAAGTGGAGGCTGGGATTCCGGAGGACGACCCGCGAAATCCCGGCGTTATTGCTGACAATGTAGGCGATAACGTTGGGGATGTGGGTGGAATGGGAGCCGATCTATTTGAATCCTATGTGGGATCCATTATTGCCGCCATTGCAATTGCTGTGACCTTGACGGAACCAAATCTCAAGGGGCTGCTAACTTCTGCGCAAGACAATCCAAGGCTGGTGCTTATGGCTTACCCATTGAGCCTTGCCTTAACGGGACTTATTGCATCCGTACTAGGGATTTCCTCCATGCGTCTATTAAAGAGAATCAATCCACAGTCTGCACTGAGGGGCTCCACTTTGATTACCGCCGTATTATTTTTGGCAGGCGCCTTCTTGCTGGTTCAAAGCTATGGTATCAGCATAGGAATTTTTTGGGCGGTTCTTTCCGGTTCCGTGACTGGAATTGCCATTGGATTGATCACGGAATATTACACTTCCTCCAAACCGGTCTATCGCATCGCCGAAGCAAGCCGAACGGGCGCCGCCACAAATATCATCCACGGATTGGCGGTGGGTTTGGAGAGCTGCGCTTTACCTGCACTTTTTATTTGTCTTGCTATCTTCGTGGCAAATTATATGGCCGGGCTTTACGGAATTGGCGTGGCAGCTGTAGCCATGCTTGCCACCGTAGGGATCACCATGAGTGTGGATGCCTATGGACCCATCGCAGATAATGCAGGTGGAATCTCTGAAATGTGCTCCCTTGGACCGGAGGTGCGTAAGATCACCGATGGTTTAGATTCTCTAGGCAATACAACCGCGGCCATCGGTAAGGGTTTTGCCATAGGATCAGCGGCCCTGACGGCTTTGGCGCTGTTTTCGGCCTACACTTCGACCGTGAACGCCGAGCTATTGGCCAAGGGTCAGCCGGCACTTCAAATTATCATAACCGAGCCGCAGGTTGTTATCGGGCTGTTCATTGGCGGTACCATTCCATTTTTGATCGGTGCCATGACCATGACTGCGGTGGGTCGAGCTGCCGGAAATATGGTGGACGAAATCAGACGCCAGTTTCGCGAGATACCCGGGCTACTGGAAGGTCGGGAAGGTGTCAAACCCGACGCTGCTCGTTGCGTGGATATATCGACCCGTGCCGCCCTCAAGGAAATGATTATTCCAGGGGTTGTAGCGGTGATATCGCCGGTGGTGATTGGATTTCTTGTGGGTCCGGCGGCTCTGGGCGGGATGTTGGCTGGTGCCCTGATTACCGGCGTCCTTTTAGCCTTAACCATGGCCAATGCAGGTGGGGCTTGGGATAACGCAAAGAAAGCTATTGAAAAGGGTGAAATCGCGGGCGAGCTAAAGGGTTCAGACGGACACAAAGCCGCCGTGGTGGGGGATACTGTGGGGGATCCCTTCAAAGACACTTCGGGTCCTTCCATGAACATTCTTATCAAGCTCATGTCCGTCGTGTCTCTGGTTATTGCCCCGTTACTGGTTTAACGGCGGTAAAATCCAGCGCCTGATATTGGAGGAGGTCAATTGTAAAGGGTATTATCCTGTGCTAATCATCTGATTAATTATGGAAAAGCAAAGAGAATTCACACTTAATGAAACTCTCTTTATTCTTCGTCCGGAGTTGGGGGGGAAGGCAAAGGAGTTCATCGAAAGATTTAAGAAAATTATCGAAGATTTGAAGGGAACCGACTTTAGCGTCGAGGAGTGGGGGAACAGGGATCTGGCCTATCCCATTCAAAAACTGGGTCGGGGGTACTTCACCCTCATGAAATACCGGGCCACCGCCGGAATTGTAGAGGAACTTGAACGTAACATGAAGCTGATCGAGGGAGTCATGCGATTTCTCACAATTCGCGTGGAAGAGGAGGCCCTCCCGGAGTCAAAGCCAACCCCGAAGGAACAGCTCCAGGGAGCAAAGGCGGGGACCGAGGAAGCGGCGAAACAAGGAGAATCGGGATCTTGATTGGCAAGCGAAAAATAACCATTGGTAGCCTGAAAATGAAAAAAGGAGAATGACAGAATAATATGGCAATGGAATCAGGATACAGTCGAGATCGCATGGATGAAGAAGGGCGACCGCAGCGCCGGCGCCCCATGAGTCGCGGCAGGAAGGTCTGCCGTTTTTGCTCGAACAGAGATATCAAGATTGATTATAAGGACACCCGCCTCTTGGGACAGTTTATCTCCGAGAGGGGCAAGATTATTCCCAGTCGAATCACCGGTAACTGCAATCATCACCAACACCGTCTATCCATTGCCATCAAAAGGGCTAGGATTGTAGCCCTCTTGCCGTTTACCACTGCCAAGAATTGAGGATGCCCGAAACGCTGATGAATCGGATTAATCTCCCCATCAGATTTATTGGCGCTGCGGCGGCAACGTTCTTTCTGTTCATGTCCGGACTGGTGATTCCCATGGCCGGAATCCTGTTAATTCCCCTTGTACCTCAGCCAAGCCTTGCCTTCGGCGTGAAATACGGGAAGGGACCAGCCTTTGCTGTTCTGTCCGCCGTAAGTGTGTCGCTGTTTCTGTTGTGGGGGGGAGAGATTACCGTGGGGTTTTTACTCCTCGCCTTCATGGTGGTGCTGTTCTTTTACTTTTTCGGTCGTGAGTGGCCCCTCCACCGTGTGGTGGTGGGCACCGCGGCCGGTATGTTTTGTGTGCTGTATACGTTCATGTTAGTTCTAGTTGGCCCCCTATCCCAGCTTCGTGAGGTGGCCGGAAATGCACTAAGGGAAAACTTGGATCTCTCACTCAAGATTTATGAACAAGCAGGATTTTCCCCACAGACCCTCGAAATGGCTCGTGAGCGCTCGCCACAGATCATTGATGTCATCTTACAGATTATGCCGGCCCTGACCTTTTTGAGCTTTATAACCATTATTCTCATTAACCTCGTGATCCTTTCCTATCGATTCCCGCAGCACCGAGCCACATTTTATTCACTCGGGGACTTGAAAGAATGGAGTTCTCCAGAGCCGGTGGTATGGTGTTTTATCGTTTCAGGTTTTTGTCTTTTTCTCCCCTCGGCCTGGGGTCTTAATACCCTTGCATTAAATGTCCTACTCATCGTTTCGCCCTTTTACTTGTTTCAAGGCTTGGCGATTGTGGCCTATTTTTTTTATCACAAGAGGGTGCCTCTCTTCTTGCGAGGCATCGGATACGCGCTCATTGCATTCGAGCAGTTGGTGACCCTTGCCGTGATGGGGCTTGGACTGTTTGATCTGTGGGGTGATTTTCGCCGGCTCAAGAATCGAGATATGAATCAGGACCAGATGTCCGAGCAAGATTCCTAGGGGGGGAATATATGGAAGTGGTTTTGAAGGAAGATATCTTTAACCTTGGCAAGATGGGCGACGTCGTCCGAGTCAAAGATGGATATGCCAGGAACTATCTTTTGCCTCGTGGATTGGTTCTCCTTGCCAGCAAAAAAAACCTAAAGGCCCTGGAACATGAAAAGCGAGTGATTGCAGGGAAGCGGGAACGTGCCTTGTCTTCGGCGCAATCTCTGGGCGATAAACTATCCGCTGTGTCCCTTAGGATTCCGGCTAGAGTTGGCGAGGAGGGAAAGCTCTTTGGTTCCGTCACCAATATCCATATTGAAAGAGCACTCAAGGAAATGGGACACAGCATCGAGCGCCGTAAAATTCATCTGACGGAACCCATTAAAAACGTTGGAGACTACGAAGTTCCCATCCGTTTAGCCAACGATGTGACGGCGAGTATCAAGGTCACAGTGGTTTCTGAAGAGGAAGCGCAAACCTCGGAATAAACACTTTGCCCCTTTCTTGCCACCATCGACATCACAACGAATTTTACTCTTTCCCAACAGCCTGGATCGCTACCTAGAACCATTTCTTAGGAACCCCACCCTGATCCCTCCTCGCTTGCTCCGCCCCTCTGTGGTACCATCGAAAATGTACCTTCACAGTTGGAAGCAAGACGGATCGTGAATGCGGACAAAGGATTAGAAGAAGAATCAGTCTTTATTGAGTATCAGTTTACATTCTCGGATAAGACCGTTTGAGAATTCGAGCTCAGACTGAATGGAGAAACCCTCTTCCTGATTCCACAGGGGAAGTCTTCCGCTCCTGAATGGACGCGGTTGTCTTATCGTCGATGCCCCAATTGCCCCCTCAGCCCTAAAATTCATCCTCATTGTCCCATCGCTTTGAATCTTGTGGATGTGGCCTGCACCCCTTTTTGTCCTCACGTATAAGTTAGCCGTGTTTCACTGTGTTCCGATCGGGACCGGATTGCAAACTCCGTCGGCGTCAGTCCGTGGAGGCTCGTGTGTGGTCTCCTGGCGTTGTAGTCGGCCCTCCAGTCTTCGATGATCTCGCGGGCTTTGCGCTAGCTTGTGAACATGTGCTCGTTCAGGCATTCATCACCCAGAGGCCCGATGAAGCTCTCGACCAGCCCGTTGTGCATGGGCTTGCCTGGAGCGATGTCGTGCCACTCTACCCGGCGACCCTGCTGCCATCGTAGCATCGCATTGGACGTGAACTCGGTGCCGTTGTCGGAAACCACCAACAAGGGATTACCACGCCATTGCGCAATGTTGTCCAGCTCTGTGGCAACCCGCTCACCGGTGATGGAGTTGCTGACGATGGTGGCCAGGCACTCCCGTGTGAAGTCGTCGATGACGCAGAGCACACCGAAATGCCGGCTGTCGATCAGGGCGTCGGATGCGAAGTCCACCGACCAGCGCTGATTGGCCCCCTGCGGGATCGTCATCGGCGCCCGGCTCCCAAGCACCCTCTTGCGCACCGCCAACTTCTCCTCCTTGTAGAGCCGGTAGAGCTTCTTGCGATTCAACACCACGCCCTCCCGCAAAAGCAACAGGTGCAGGCGCCGATACCCAAACCGACGCCGTTCCGCCGCCAGCTCCCGCAGCCTCTGCCGTAGCTCCCCGTCATCTGGTCTCATCGACCGATACCGCTACACCCGCGGCTCAATGTCCACCAGAGCGCAAGCCCGCCGCTGTGAGTGGCCCCCTTCCTTCATCGCCCAGTCCACGGCTTCTCTCTTGGACCCCGGCGTCAGAAGTCTTTTCCCACCATCTCCTTAAGCGTCGATACGTCCAGCATCGCTTCCGCCAAAAGGCGCTTCAGCTTGGTGTTCTGCGCTTCCAGGTTCCGAAGCCGTTTCGCCTCAGACACCTCCAGCCCGCCCTACTTCGAGCGCCACTTGTAAAACGTCGCCTCACTGATGCCGTGCTTGCGACACAGCTCCGCCACCCCCAGTCTCGCCTGGTGCTCCTTCAGTTTCCCGATGATCTGTTGTTCGCTGAATCGGCTCCTGCGCATGCGTCCCCCTCCTCTTGGGTCAAAGACTACCCTCCAGGTGAGGACAATCAAGGGGGGCAGGTCAGGACGAGTCAAGCACCTGTTTCAAGCCTATTTAAGCTCGAAGGTCTAGCTTGAAACCCTTTCGGCGGCCGTGATTTGTATCTGCAGAGCCTTCAGTCTTGCCTTTCCCCCTTTTTAAGATAAAAAGAAGTCCTCGTATCCATTGCCATTAAGGAACCCCACCATGGATCCCGGATTTAGCAGAAGGCAAAAGACCAGCGCATTGCTCTAATGGACGTAAATCTTTTAGTATCTTCTGGAAGAAAAAAATTCAGATGGGATGAACCATGGCTCGCAGGATAGAATCATGGCATCAAATATCTAACGTCAATCAAGGTCGAATAATCATTTTCCTGGCGGGATTGCTCTGGAGTCTCGCGGGAATATTCATCAAGTCGCTGGAACTTCCGGCCCTTGTTATTGTCTTTTACCGCAGCCTTTTTGCTTCTCTGTTTTTCATGTGTTTCCTTAGGCGGGGAAGGTGGAAATCATCCTTTCATCTCTTAATCTCGGTTTCCAGCTACACGGCAGCTTTAACTTTCTTTGTCTTAAGCAATAAGTTCACCTCTGCGGCCAATGCAATTGTTTTGCAATACACCGCCCCCATATTCGTTTTTCTATTCGTTCGTTTGTTATTCAGTGAACCCATCTCCAAGGTAAACCTTATGACTCTAGTTTTGTCCATGCTCGGTGTAACTGTCATATTCAGTGGTAGCAGCGGAGGGGAGGACCTGTGGGGAGTATCAGTGGCCGTCTTGAGTGGTTTTTTTTTCGCTATCTATATGCTGAACCTCCGATTTTTGTCGGGTTTTGATCCCCTGATGGTAACTTTCATGAACAACCTGGTTTGTTCAATTATCCTTATCCCCTTCATGATTTTCCAACCCATTCCTTTTGGAGGAGAACTCCTGGCCCTGGCGGTAATGGGTGTCGTTCAGTTAGGCATACCATACTTTCTCTTTTCCAAGGGCCTGGAGAAGATTGCTCTTCAGGAGGCCTCCCTTCTTGTGCTCGTGGAGCCAGTGCTCAACCCTCTCTGGGTGGCATGGGTAGTGGGTGAGATCCCCTCTGCCCCGACAACTATTGGAGGTGCGATTATCCTGTTTAGTTTACTGTTACGATACACCTGGTTTTCGGGCGGGGAAGAGCGCATCTAATCTACAGGTCTTACTATCTACAGAAATACCCGCCGCGTTGAACATTTTTTGTCCTTGGGGCAATGCAGGGGATGAGTTAGGATTAAGATTTCATGTGAGGTTGCGGTAGCCCTCAAAACAAACCCAACAGGTGTAAAAAGATGACCGCTACAGCCACCGGGCTAACGTATCGGATGAGAAAGGTCCACCCCAAGTAAGTTGACGTACGAATCTCATTTAGCTCGAATTCCGCGAGCCGTTCGCGCTTGGTGAGAACCCATCCAGCGAACAGGGCGATAAGAAAAGCTCCAAAAGGCAGAAGGTAATTTGTGGCCAGTTGATCCATCATGCCGAATACATTTTGCCAGATGGCTGAGGGAACGCCACATGCAAAAATGATTGTGCCCATGAGCCAAGTGGTTTTTGGTCGACTCCATCCCTGCTCGTCAATGAAATAAGCCACCACAACCTCCAGCAGGGAGATGGCCGAAGTCAAAGCTGCAAACGCGAGTAAAATGAAAAAGGCGATTCCTACAATTATGCCTGCGGGCAGTTGGGAGAATGCGATGGGGAGCGTTTGAAATATGAGCCCCGGGCCGCCTCCGGGTTCCAGTTGGAAGGTGAATACCAACGGAAAGATTACGAATCCAGCTAGGATGGCCACCGATGTATCTCCCAAGGCCACATAGAAGGACGCGCGCACAAGATTGGTTTCCCGGCTTAGATAACTGCTATAGGTAATCATGGCCCCCATATCCAAACTCAGGGAAAAAAGGCTTGGCCAAGGGCTTCTAAGATCCCGGCTGGCCCCATCGTGGATGCAAAAGAAAATCCACCCCGGCCATGGCTCTCTCCGTCTGTAATGAATAGACCAGCAAGGCGCATAGAAGGAGAAAAAGGGCTGGCATCATAACTTTATTGCTGCGCTCGATTCCACGATGGATTCCGCCGGCAACAATACTAATGGTCACTATCATGAATAGCGTGTGGCCGATAATTTGATGGACGGGACTTGCCGCGAGGGCGGCAAACATGCTGGAAACCTCTTCGGGGGAGTGACCCACAAATCCATTGCGGATGGAAAGGAAGATGTAGTGAAGGACCCATCCACCCACCACCCCTTAGAAAGAAAGAATTACAAAATCACTTACGACCCCAAGCCAACCGGTAACCACCCAAGGAGACCGAGGTCTAAGGTTTCTGAACGCTCCCACGCAATTACGCTGTGTTTTCCTCCCGATGTGGAGCTCTGCCAGCATAATAGGAATGCCTACGGCAAGAACACACGCAATATAAATAAGGACAAAAGCTCCCCCTCCGTACTGACCCGTAATGTAAGGAAATCGCCATACGTTTCCCAGCCCGATGGCAGAGCCGATGGCGGCGAGCACAAATCCGATGACACTGGACTAGCTCCCTCGTTGTGTGGAGGTGGATATGCCTTTCGTCTCAGCCATATGAATTGATGGTAGTCTTGCCAGACCCTAAGAGGTAAGAGAGTCATAGTTGTGCGAGCCGAGATTATACTTGAGCGGGGTGGGGGTACTGATATTGAAATAGCTCAAGGATTTTTTCAGCAATGTTTTCTTGTGATTGACCATATTTTTTGCATAGCCCACGTCACCTGATTCACTAAAATCTTGTACGCAAATGCGCTTGACTTGACCCCGTCCCAAATCCGCCACCGCCCTCTCAAGCCCCCCCGTAATTCCATAGTCTTTTACTGCAACGAATTTCCCATGGCTCTTGGACCTGTCGGCGATCAGCTCTTCGTCTATGGGTTTAAGGGTGTGAATGTTCATCACTTCGGCATCGATTCCCCTTCGCTTTAATTCAACTCCTGCTTTGACGGAATTTTCTATAATCCCACCGGTGGCTAGAATACTGACCTGCCAGCCGGAGCCTGCCACCACCAACGTCCGAATGATATATTTTCGTAACTCTTGGGAAACGGCCTTGAGTTCACGAATGTTCATACATAATACCGTCCTGCACCCGGCATGAACGATATTTGCTTGCCTGCCACTATGATTGATTGCGAGGTCTATGATGTCTCGGCTACAGCGTTCTTCAACATGGCGACTGCCACTTCCGATTCCAAGTCCCATGTTAACTGATGGGATTAATCTAATTCAATTTCTAGAAGCGAAAGCTAGCAGTTTTTGAGCAAAAGGGCAAAAAATAAAAGCGCTTATTGTCAAATTCGGGCAATGAGCTGCCTTCACCGCACCCTGATCTATTCTCATTTGCGATTTATCCTGGCTCGATTGATTGCAAATAGGGCACTTAACCGATTGGGTTCGTGAAATTCGTTGTAGCATTCTGTTTGCGTTCACAATGGTCGGTATCTCCCTTTAATTGTCTTATTTTCCATGCATCTTAAAGGAGGCATAATGGGCGTTGCATAGCTACTTGGGTTCGGGGTTAAACAGGGCGCCTCGGATTGTCATATCAGTTCAGGTAAACCCTCGCTGTTTCATATTAACGGCGACCTGAAGAGACTGGATCACCCCGTCTTAAACCGGGAACAGGTCCATAATCATGCCTTACGACATCATGAACGATGCCTAGCGCAGGATCTTTGAAGAGACCTTCGAGTTTGATTTTTCATTTGAGATGGGTGACATAGCCCGTTATGCAACGGCTGGGAGAGGCTGCCGTATTCCGTACAATTCCTGCCAATGTTTTTAGGTTGGAACAGTTGGGGATGCCAAGTGTCGCTAAAGAGCTATGCCTCAAGGAAAAGGGATTGATTTTGGTAACGGGCCCCACAGGTTCGGGAAAGTCCACCACCTTGGCGGCCATAATCGATTATATCAATGCCGAGTTTGAGGGTCATGTGATTACCATCGAAGACCCCATTGAATTCGTGTACAAGTCGAAGAAATGGCTCATCAACCAAAGAGAACTGGGAGCCCAGCTCAAAATTGGAGTAGGAATTAATACGGGGGATACGGTCCTTGGTAGCATCGGCTCAGAGGTCCGTTCGGACTTTACGGCTATTGGTGATACAGTAAACCTGGCTTCGAGGTTGGAGGCTTTAACCAAAAAAAATGGGCGTGCCAATGCTCATCAGTGAATTCACCGCCTCGGAGGTCATGGAAAAAATGCCCTTGAAAGCCTTACGTCATGTGAAGGTGGCTGGTCGGGAAGGCTCCCTGATTGTCTACTGTCCAGATATCTTGAGCGAGCACGACATCGAAGTGAGTGGGAAATCAGAGGTGTATTAACAGTGACACAAGTAAAATCTGACTGATATTGGATGCAGATGAAATTCGAAGTCATAGGATGTTCGGGAGGCCAAGTCCCAGGGCACAATCTGTCCAGTTACTTGCTGCACAGCACTTTGCTGATCGACGCCGGTTCAACAGCGGCTGTATTGGACCTGGAAGGGCAGCAGAAGATCAGGAATATTCTGATCACTCACGTGCAATTGGATCATATTATGAGTCTTGCAACCATGGCGGACAATCTGTTCGGCCGCTGCAAGACCACCATTGATACATGGAGAACCAGTGTGGAAAAGAGGATATCCAACGCCTCAGCCTTTTACAGGAAAAATGGGACTGACCGATCGAGACGAGACAGTGTGCGATCCCTTCCTAGTACTTCCATAACCTCGAAGATTCCGGGGCTTGCGGTCCCGCCGGTGAGTGCTACTCGAACCGGCTGGGCAATTTTGCCCAACCCGAGGTGAGTTTCACCCATAACCTTCTCGAATGCGCCTTGGATTGCAGTGAGTTCCCAGAATTGGAGCTCTGCTAGCCGTTCCCTTAAAGTGGTGAGGACAGGTTTAATATTTGGGGTAAGAAACTTGGCCCTGTCTTTGGGATCCATAGGGATGTCATCCCTGAGATAAAAGTGGGCCGTATCCACCAACTCCGTGAGCGTTTTGGCACGCGGTTGTAGCGTCGCCACCATCTTTTCCAACCAAGCAGCGTCACGGTTAAGGGTGTAGCCCTTTCGGTCGATGAAAGGTCGAACTTCCTGCGCGAGCTGGGGCAAGGAACGTTCTTTGATATAGTGAGCGTTGAGCCAGAGGAGTTTCTCGGCGTTGAATACACCGGGTGATTTCCCCACATCTTCGAGTCGAAAGTCTCTCATGAGCTCATCCCGGGTAAAGACCTCCCGGTCCCTAGACGACCAGCCCAAACGAACCAGAAAATTCACCAGTGCTTCCGGCAGGTACCCCATCTCGCGGTAGCTGCGTACGGAGGTGACGCCGTGTCGCTTGCTCAAAGGGGTGCGGTCAGCGCCGAATATAAGGGGGAGATGGGCGAAGATAGGCAGGGACGCCCCCAGGGCCTGGAAGAGGAGTACCTGACGTGGAGTATTGGCCAGGTGGTCATCGCCGCGGACGATATGGGTAATGTTCATTGATGCATCGTCTACCACTGAGCAGAAGTTGTATGTGGGCATGCCGTCCGAGCGCAGGATGATCAGATCGTCCAGCTCCTGGTTCTGGAACACGACTTTGCCTTTGATGAGATCTTCGACTGCTGTTTCTCCCTCCCTGGGAGCCTTGAAGCGGATGGTAAAGGGGGATTTTTCATCGATCTCAGGCGGATGGTTTCTGCATGTGCCGTCGTAAATGGGTTTTTTCCCCGCAGCCATTGCCGCCTTGCGCTTCACTTCAAGTTGTTCCGGTGCGCAGATGCACCGATAGGCCCTGTCGGCCCGGAGCAACTCTTCGATCTTTTCGCGATAGACCGACAGCTTTTGGCTCTGAAAGGAGGGTTTCTCGTCCCACTCAAGGTGCAGCCATTGCAGGGAATCGAAGATATCATCTAAATACTCTTGGGCGAATCTCTGCCGGTCGGTATCGTCGATGCGCAGGAGGAAACGCCCGTTTTGTCGGCGCACGAACAGGAAGCTGAACAAAGCGGTCCTGGCATTGCCGATGTGAAGAAAACCCGTAGGGCTAGGGGCGAAGCGGGTGCATATGGGGGGCATGAATAAAAATTAACAGGAAGATGGGGATACAGTCAACGACGGAAACGCTTTCCGTTAAAAAGGCTGGTGAACACTTCCGCGAGAGTGTCCTCTGATATGGAGCGCCGATTGGGTCCCATGCATTCTCTCTTTCTGATGGGCTTCGGGCTCGCTTCACTTCACGGGACTCCGCAGCGACCCGCCGGGCCCGCGCTCGCACGAACCTTCCGGATCTCAGATTCGCCGTGTGCGGACTCCGGCTTTCATGCGTCGCAGACCTCGGTGGGTAGCCCGCTGCTCCGTCCAGTTCCGCTCAGCGAATCTCTCAGCCCTCGCGCCAAGGGCAATTTCAGTCAACATTAGAAAAGGCTCCTGATTTGTTAAAATATGATATATTTGCGACCAGAAGGCCCAGGTGAAATGAGCAAAAGCGAGACTGCGTCACACTTTATTCGTAACATCATTTTGGATGATTTAAGCGCTGGCAAGAACGACGGGCAAGTCCATACCCGCTTCCCACCGGAACCCAACGGTTACCTGCACATCGGGCACGCAAAATCCATCTGTCTCAATTTCGGCATCGCTTCAGAGTTCAAGGGTTTGTGTAACCTGCGCTTCGATGACACCAACCCCAACAAGGAAGCCGTCGAGTACGTCGAGTCGATCAAGGAGGACGTCCGCTGGCTTGGCTTCGATTGGGGTGACAGGGAGTATTATGCCTCAGGATACTTCGAACAGCTCTACCAGTTCGCTTTGCAATTAATTGAGGCCGGTAAGGCGTTCGTGTGTGATTTGAGCGCGGATGAGATCCGGGAGTACCGAGGGACCTTGACTGAGCCGGGGAGGAACAGCCCCTATCGTGACCGATCCGTGGAGGAGAACCTGAATCTGTTCCAGAGTATGCGAGGAGGGAAGGCCCCGGACGGTTCCCGGACCCTGCGAGCCAAGATCGACATGGCGTCCCCCAACTTGAATATGCGTGATCCGGTCATGTATCGGATATTACACGCGACCCACCACCGAACGGGGGATCAGTGGTGTATCTACCCGACCTATGATTTTGCCCATGGGCAGTCGGATTCCATTGAAGGAATTACGCATTCGATCTGCACCCTCGAATTTGAAGACCATCGACCTTTGTACGATTGGTTCCTCAATCAACTGAAGATTCACCATCCGCAGCAGATCGAGTTTGCCCGGCTCAACCTGAATTATACGGTCTTGAGTAAACGTAAATTGTTGCAGATGGTGGAGGAGAAACATGTAACAGGTTGGGACGACCCGCGAATGCCCACACTGGCAGGCCTGAGGCGCCGTGGGTACACACCCGGGTCCATTCGAAGCTTTTGCGAGCGCATCGGCGTTGCCAAAAAGAACAGTACGGTCGATATCGCTTTTCTCGAACACTGCGTTCGCGAAGAATTGAATCAAACCGCGTCGCGGGTGATGGGTGTTTTGCAACCCCTTCAAGTCATCCTTGATAATTATCCGCAAGGACAGGTTGAAGAGCTGGAGGCCGTGAACAACCCGGAAGACCTCTCTAAAGGGATGCGGAAGGTCCCTTTTTCCCGTGAACTTTACATTGAGCAGGATGATTTTCACGAGGACCCTCCCAAGCAGTTCTTCCGACTGTCACCGGGGCGGGAAGTGCGTTTGCGTTACGCTTACATCATCAAATGCGTCAGTGTGGAGAAGGATTCCAAGACCGGTGAAGTGACGGTCGTGCACTGCACTTTCGATCCCGAGACAAAGAGCGGCTCGGCAACCAGCGGGCGTAAGGTCAAAGGCACCATCCACTGGGTCTCCGCTCCGCACGCCGTTAAGGTAGAGTTCCGTCTTTACGATCACCTCTTTTTACAGTCGGATCCGGACAACGTGCCCGAAGGGACTGACTGGAAGCAGCAATTAAATCCCAATTCTCTGGAGACCCTGTCCGAGTGTCCGGTGGAACCCGGTTTGGCAAACGCTAAAATAGGTGAGCGTTTCCAATTCGAGCGCCTCGGATACTTCTGTGTGGATTCGGTCGATTCGATTAAAGGAGCGCCGATATTTAACCGAATCGTATCCTTACGTGATACGTGGGCTAAGATCGAAAAGGCACAGCAGCAAGGCCGGAACGCCGGCCGTCAACGGTGAAAAAGGTTTAGGGTCGAGAGACTGGGGTTGGAGTGAGCCGGTTGCTTCCTTGTTGGCCTGTGGTAGATCGTCAATATGGGGGGAAATCATCCCGATCTTCCACCTTAGCTTGATAAGCTCGAATGTGATATCCCCTGGCTCGGGTTTCGGGATAGGGTCATGAAGGGCGGGCGATCTATAAGTTCGGAGCATCCGCGGTACGAGCGGGTCCGGGCACGGCCGAGGGCGGAGCCGGTAAGGAGCCGAAGGGGAGAGGAGAACGAGAAGAGGAAAGTACTTGATGAAGAGGCTGAGCGATATGACATCGGGGGAAATAGCAAGGGAGTTTGGATTAAAGAGTTACGGGGCGGTAGGCCGGGCATGCCATGGGGTACAAATGAAGCGCGAGGGGGATAAGTGGATGTACTAAGACTTCATCTGACAAACACGGTGTAGTCCTGTGCAAACGTTAGTGGATAGCATCCCGCCGGCAAAAGAAAAGGTCATTGCGCGTGGTGTGAATCGTATTTGTGGGTCGTGCTCTTGATTCACCGTCTGCGCCCTCCTGTTTTTATAACGAACTTAACTACCTAAAGTCCTACTCTTCGGGCACTTGGGATCAATACGGGCATTTGAAGGGCAAAGCGCATAGCGTTAAGATGGGACGACGGACTACTGACGACAGGACTACGGGACAACCAAAGAGCACAGCGCGGACTACAGACTAATTCAAAGACCAGGCAATGTGCAGGTGCCGGCTATAAAAAAGAGGAAGACAGTATAGGCAGTGAGCAGAGCAGGAGGCGGAGAGCGGCAGGCAGCAACATGCCGTCATCCCATCTTTGTCTTTGGGGTCATCTTTGGGGTCAGACTGAAGCGACCCGGGTTTCACGGACAGTTAATTAAGCCACACGTTTGATCGAGTCATATGCCATTGGGGTGTGGTATCCCAACGACTCATGCTTTCTTCTTCGGTTATAAAACAGTTCAATGTAGTCGAAGATATCCGACCTAGCGTCCTGCCTCGTCTTATAATCCTGATGGTGTACAAGTTCATTCTTTAGTGAGCTGAACAAACTCTCGACCACTGCATTGTCGTAGCAATTCCCTTTGCGGCTCATGCTGCGCACCACCCCATGGCGTTTGAGCAACTCAACGTAGTGATTGCTAGCGTATTGGATTCCTTGGTCGCTATGGTGAATCAGCCCCGCCATAGGCTGGCGCTGTTCGATAGCCATCAGTAAAGCTTCACTGACCAACTCCTGTGTGGGACGTTGCTTCATTGACCATCCCACCACCAGCCGAGAGTAAAGGTCCACCACTACCGCCAGGTATAACCACCCAGATCGGGTACCAATGAAGGTAATATCGGCCATCCATACCTGGTCGGGGCCTGACGCTTCGAAGCGTTGACGCAACAAGTTCGGTGCCGGTGGCGCACTGTGACGAGCCTTGTAGGCCAATCGAAACCTTTGCACCCGACGCGTCTCTATCCCCACTAAACTCCTCAGCCTCGCCACCCCATGCTTCCCACATGTCACCCCCGCCTCCTTCAGCGTCAGCCATGTCTTGACTGCCCCGTACGCTTCCTTGTAGCTCTCGTGCACCTTGCGGATCTCTTTGATCACAACCTTATCCTGTGCTCTACGCCGAGACTCCCCTCGACCGCTCCAGTCGTAGTACCCACTACGACTGACCTCTAATACCTCGCACATCCTCACTACCCTAAACTCTGTCCTGTGAGCTCGTATAAACGCGTACTTTACTTGAGCTCCTTGGCAAAGTACGCTGCGGCCTTTTTTAATATATCTCGTTGTTGCGTTACCCGCTCCAGCTCTCGCCTTAACCGTGCTACCTCATCGTTGTCTCTACCTCGACCTGTGCCGGGAAACGCAGCCGCCCCTTTCCTCGTCACTTGCTCCTGCCACTTGTACAGTCGATTGCGAGGTACTCCCAGTTCCCGTGCAATCTCCGCTGCTGGCCGAGCGCCCGCCTCCAGCAGTCGAACAGCTTCCAACTTAAACTCTTGGGTGAAACGCCTTCGCTTGCCCATCGAACACCTCCTGCGGGGATCTTGTCCCCTTTTTAGGTGTCCGTCAAACCTGGGCTACCTCAGACTTCTATATCTTGACTATCTTTGTAGCCCCAACAAAGAAATTTAACTACAGATTTACGCATACCGGCAGACAGCAAAGCGCAAAAGACGCAGGAAAGGGCCTAGGTATATTGACCGTTCCATAGCTCGTCCAAAAACTCTTCCCACGGCAGTACCGCGACCCCATCGAGCTTGCGGCGCCGGCGTTCCAGGCTCACGCAGAGGTATCGTTTCATTTTCTTTTCCTCGGCGAGTGCGTATAAGGGTTTCAGGTCCTGGGATGAGACGTTTTCTTTAGCCTTCACTTCGACCGCCGTGTGGTCAGAAATAATGAAGTCCACCTCAAAACCTGAGGCCGACCGCCAATGAGACAGAGGCTCTCCCGACATGTAGTCGCGGTAACTCGTGAGCTCATGCATCACATAGGTTTCAAAGGCTTCGCCGAATTCAGGGGTGCCGGGTCGAAATTCCCGACCCTGGAGCGCCGAGACTACACCCACGTCAAAGAAGTAATATTTGGACGAGACCAGTGGCTTTCTTTTTCTTGATTTTTTCCAGGCGGGGAACTCGTAGAGAATCAACGTGTCTTTCAGGATCTCGAAATACTCGTACACAGTGGTGCGGGCCACCTGGGCGTCGTTGCCGACGTTGGTAAAATTAACGACTGTGCCGTTGCAGAGCGCCGCAACTCTAAGAAACCGGCTAAAGGCAGGGACGTTGCGAGTCACCCCTTCGGCAACAATTTCCTGTTGTAGATAGGATCCGGTGTAGGCTTGCAGGTCGGCGCGCGGATCATCAGAAAAATAGATCGACGGGAGCAAGCCTCTTTCAATGCCTCGTCCGAGATCGAACAACGGCCCCAACTCTTGGCGGACGAGGGGATGCAGATATTGCGTTCGTGCCCGGCCTCCAAGAAGATTTACCCCGCCCCGACGAAGGCTACGGGCGCTGGAGCCCGTCAGGAGGAACCGAACCCCCTTCTCCTCGATAAGCCGATGCACCTCGTTCAAGAGAATTGGCAGGCGCTGGATTTCGTCAATGACGACCAAACGATCCTTTGAGGAGAGCTCCTGGGCGATACGGGCAGGATTGCGGCTTAAATCCAGATAAACCGATGTATCGAGCAGATCGTACCTTTTGATCTCTCCGAGGGACTGCCGGACCCAGAAGGTCTTACCCGTCTGCCTCGGCCCAAAAAGGAAAAAGGATTTCTTCTTAAGCAGACCTCGCAAATCGAGCAAGCGCTCTATAACCTTTGTATCTGAAGGGGTTGGGGTCCGTGAGGAGTCCATCGTCATTTATCATGTCAAATGACGACTCAATTGTCAATCGATCATACAAAGCTCTATGGGGGCGTGCGGGAGTAACCAAGCGCGGAGGCCGGAGATCAGCGGTCGGAAGTCGGAAGCCCTGCAAAGGGCATGGCGCTAAAGGAAAAAAAGAAGTCTCGCGCAAAGACGCCAAGTTCGCAGAAGAAATGCAAGCCGCAGATTTACGCCGATTATCGCAGACGATCAATCCTGCACGGTAAAGCGCAGAGGGCAAAAGGGACCCAAGAAAGGAAGATGAAACTTTAATCACTCCTGTCCTTCGGCTCCTTTCTTACCGATTAGTCATTTCTATTGGGAGTAAGAACGGGTCCTTGATTGGAGCAAGGGAACGGCTCTTTTTATATTGGAATTCTGCAAAGACTCTCTCGTAGCCCCCTGTGTATATAGTAACTTGCCCTTCTTTCTTAGCGGCTTTCACCGTCCGTTCCCACTCCGCCTTCCAATCCGCAGTGGCGGGCCGGCCGATTAATAAGATGAGAATAAAAACAAGACTGTAAACGACCGGGAGAATCTCATCCTAGGCAAAGGAGAAAGCTACATTCGTAACCTCCGTTTGAAGAGAGCTGTTAGCTTTGACCGGTTAGTCCAATAAAAAATCAAAAAACCGGATACGGTATTACCTGTTTCTTGGTCCTCGTAGCCATAGGTTATTCCAAAATTTGTACACCTTTGGGAGAACCGTTACCCGCAGCGCTGGAGTGCTGTAGGCTACCTTTCTGCCGATGATTTGGTCGCTAAAGGGAATAAAAGTGCGTTGCTGCAGTTCCTTATGAATGGGCACAAAGCGCTTTGAAGCATACTGAGCGATTTGCCCTTCTTTGCTTGAGAGCCAGTTTACAAAAATCCTTGCCGCATAGAGATTCGGAGCCCCCTTGAGGATCACCACAGTCGCTGTGTTAGCGGGTACGGGTTCCGGGCATGTAAATCCTACCGGGGCACCGGCATCGACTAACCGGGACGTGCGAGCCGGTGAGGACGGTATTGCCGCATGAAACTCGCCGACGGAAGCGAGTTCCGGCATGATATTCAGGCCTTCCTTACGCAACTGAGGTTTGACTTCGTTAAACAGCCGGGTGAGAAACTTCTTCGCCCAAGCTTCCCCTTTAGCAACCCAGAGATTCAAGACCCAAAGTTGGGGACGATTGGCCAGGGCCAGGTTCCCATTGCGCCAGATGGGGTTGGTCACTAGATCTTCCCATTTTCCGGGGATATCCTTTTCTTTGATGAGCCCCGTATTGTACGACATACACCAGTAGCTAACGCTCTTACCCAGAAACTGGCCGTCTGGATCCTCTTTCGCTGCCGGTGGTGCGTGCGTCCATGCGGGGATGTTGCGTAAATCCTCCAAAGCATTGGCGTGCTTATAGTCTAGAATATAACCACCCGCGCTTAACAAGGAATCGCCGAGGATCCTGCCGGCCCGGTAAGCCATCAACGTTTTAATCGAGCGATTCGCTTGGTTTCCACCGGAATAGTCGACATCCAGGAATGGGTAGCGTTCCCTGAAGGGTCCTAAAAAGATTCGCGTTTGACCCGGCGTGAAAGGGGTGCCGCGGATCTTTAACTTTCCTTCCCGTTCGGCCATTTTGAGCCAGTCATTTGGAATCCGAAGCTCCCGGTCGATGTCGGCTAACTCGGACGTCTCTATATTCAACCTTTTGAGTAACGCCATGGTTGATTCAGGAAATGAAGCGGCAAAAACATGAAACTCCGTAACAGGCAACAGAGCCCAGCCAATAACGATCAATAGAGAAACCCGCAGGGTCACCATAGATAGATCCCCCTTTCATTCCGTCACGAAAACAGCCGATGCCATTTTTTATACATGCTCTGCCGAAGCTCTTCGCTCCCCTTGTTGACCATTGGAAATTCGTCTCGCCACTTCCAGGGTCGACAGGCGACGACCAGGATCCGGCTGCTTCTATAGTCGCGCTGCTTTTTTCTTTCCGGGGGAATGATTGGATCCAACGGGCTCGATGGACACTCGCGTTGGACCTCAAGGGAGGTTTCCGGGTCGCACCTCGTGGCGATTGCCCACAGAACCTCCTCCGCGTTCGATGGATCGATATCATCATCCACCACGACCATGAGACGGCAGATTGTATGCATGAGACCGGAAGCGATGCGTCCAACTTGCTGCGCGTGTCCTGAGTACTGCTGGCTTATTGCGACAACAGTTACCAGGCCTCCCCCCATGCTGAGATTAAACACTCCTTTCACTCCGGGAACCCCTGATTTCTCCAAGCCTTCCCATACCCGCAATGTGCTGCTGCCCGATGGAGGGCAAACCAGTGTCTCAACAGGCGGTTTGAGGGGAGGTTCTCCGTGGAGAATGGGATGGGTTCGGTGATACACGGATTTCACTCTAATCACAGGTTCCATTTTCTCGCCGCCCGCATAGTAGCCCGTGAATTCGCCGAAAGGTCCCTCTTTTCTGGTTTCCTCGCTCGTAGGGGGGACTTCTCCTTCAACGATCAACTCGGCTCGGGCCGGCAGCGGCAGGCCGGTTCTCGGACCGGAAACAATCTCGATCGGTTCGCCTTTAACAAAACCTGCCCACTCATACTCGGGCGTACCCCAAGCCGCATCAGAGGTCGAAGCAGAAAAAAGATACGGTTCAACGGTAACGGCTACCGCAATGGGACAGCTCTTACCGCGTGCCCACAATTTCTTTATTTGTAGATTTCCGTGATGGTAGGGCCCGATGGATAAACCCAGGGTCGTATTATCATGCAACATGCATCGGTAGGTCCCGAGATTGACCCATTGCTCATCCGGGTCCCGGGTGATGACTGTGCATCCGGTGCCGAAATAAGCCCCTCCGTCCCGCTCGTGCCATCTGGGAGCGGGAAATTTTGTGAGGTCTACGGCGTTCCCTTCCTGAGCGTTTTCCATCCAGACGCTCGAAGAAGTTTCCACGGGCTTGATAGACTTGTAATTTCTAAACCTCTCGCGCCAGATTTTGAACATCTCGAATGGGGTTGTCTGTTCAGGAAGCCCAAGGGCGAGTGCGGTTCTGGCTGGTGTAGAGTAGGGTTTGGTCGCTATCCGGGAGCCTGGAGGGTATCCCTTGATGTGGTCGAAGAGGAGCATGGGGCCTTTGCGCTCGCACATGAGTTCCGTGAGGGTGCCGATTTCCAAATCGGCATCGGCCCCTTCCACCACCCGAGTGTCTCCCCGCCTTTCGAGCTCCGCGAAGAACTCCCGAAAGTCTTGCCAGGGCATAAATCCTCCTCGGCCCTTCTTGGGCAGCACAAGTCCTGAGGCAAACCAGGGCCTACCTTATTTCTGTTGGGGTTGAGTAGTCAAGGCGCTGTATCGGGCCGCCACATTTTGCACTCTTCGGGTCTTCGCTCCATTAAATATTGTACGGGCAACTTAAGGTTGAGCCCCCAATGGAGCTCCTCGCCATTATACCGCAACAGCCATTGGATCAGCTTCCGGTTAAAGGCTACTGGCTCTATGAGCAGTTCCTCATGATAATCCGGAAACTCTCCCCGAAGCGTACGGTTAAACCTCTCCACATGAGCGTTCATTTTTGGGGTGTAGGTCGCCGGTTCGAGTCCGGCGAGTGGCTCCAGTGCTTTCAAGTACCCTCGATCAGTTTTTAGCTCAAATCCGTCAAGCGGGACGGAACATCCAGCCACGATCCTTAACCATTGACAAATTCAACGGCAGTCGATATAAGGTGCTTCAAATTTTCGTTCCAGAGGAGGGCCTATGAGGCGCATACTTTGCATTGGCGTTATTGTTTACGTTGCCGCACTTTTTACTTCAGTTAGCGTGTGGGGTGGGTGGCAGGAAGACTGGGATCGAACAGTCAAAGCGGCTAAAAAAGAGGGTAAGGTTTCGATGTTTGGACCCACAGGCACGGTTCGGCGAGATGCTCTCGTGCGGCCGTTCGAGAAGAAGTTCGGGATTACCGTAGAATTTTTGGGCGGGCGGGTAACCACTTTCCCACCCAAAATAGCCGCCGAGCGTGGCGCGGGCAAGTATGGATGGGATCTTGTTGTCGCAGGCGGCTTGGAGGCCCTCATTGTCCCGATGAAAGTCTTGGACCCCCTGGAGTCGTTCATGATCCTGCCGGAAGTGAAGAATCTGAAGAACTGGCGCGGTGGGGAATTCGAGTTCCTCGACCCTCAACGGACCGCCATGGTCATGTCTCCGTACACGCGGGGCCAGTTGTTCATTAACCCGAAACTCGTGAGCGAATCGGATTTTACGTCCTACAAAGATCTTTTGAAACCCAAGTGGAAGGGTAAAATAGTGGTCGATGATCCGCTCAAGCCGGGGCCGGGTTCGGCCTCCTTTGGATTCTTTTATTTGCATCCCGAACTGGGCAAAGACTTCATTCGGCAGTTGTTAAAACAGGATCTGCTCATATTGAAAAATTATGGTCAAGAAGTTGACATGGTCGGTAACGGTAAAAGACCTGTCGGAGTCGGCCTATCTGAGAGCATAGCAGAGGCGCGACAAAAGCAGGGAGTTCCCGTCATGATTACCGATCCGCGCAAACTCAAAGAAGGCTCCGACATTAATCCTGCCGTGGGTCAGGTGGGAGTTTTCAACCGGGCCCCTCATCCCAATGCGGCGAAGGTCTATATAAACTGGCTTCTTTCCAAAGAGGGCCAGACCGAGTTTGCCCGAGCCACGGGGTACATTAGCGCTCGCATGGATGTGCCGAGGGACCATGTGCCTTATTGGAGAGCCC
Organism: uncultured Binatia bacterium (SeqCode); assembly: GCA_965218425.1. Classification (GTDB taxonomy): domain Bacteria; phylum Desulfobacterota; class Binatia; order UBA9968; family CAXXLF01; genus CBDCDW01. The sequence goes on along the minus strand of OZ244621.1, from coordinate 3,873,087 downwards.
CGGTGCCTGGGGCCATCAAGACCTATGGACTGGAATACCGTGCTATAGTGAAGAAAGAGATGGTGCCGTTCGTACGATCAGTGATGGGGCGCTAGTCGAAATTGGCTCACGACTGAGGTGACTCCGCATAATAGCTACTAAAGTTATCTGCGCCGTGCCGAAGAGGTAGGAAAACACTCCACCACTTCCAGCCGTTGTGGATACTTGAATCTAGCGATTCGCCTCTCTTCCAGAAAGTGCTTTAAGCGCTGCAATGGAGTCACTAAGCCGATCAGAAATTAGAGTCATGCCTGACCCCGCGTGTTCACCCCCTACGAAGATTTCCCGGAGGGAGGGGAGCTGTCCTCTAAGCTCCTCAGCCATGGCAATGTAATTAAACTTACGGAACTCGGACGGTATGAGCCGGGCCGCCGCCTCGGTGAATTTTGCTAGGTACTCGATTTGCCAGGTGGGATGGGCCGGTAGGCAAGTTAAAGGGACCGCCCCCACCTTGAGGCAAGCAAAGCAGGCAACGATAACCTCTCAAACGTTAAGAAGCTGGAAGACGACCCTTTTGCCGGACGTGGTCCTTCGCTCGGGAAAGTACAGGGTGAAGCGGTTTACCAACATCCGGAAATCTCCATAGGTGAGCCGCTTGGGCCCATTCATCACTGCCTCACGATGGGCATAGGATTCCACTGCCCGGTCAAAGGCTTCACCCAGAGTGGACTCAGAGCAATTCCCCTCAGCGCGGTAACGCCGAGCGAACTCTGCTGGCCAATGCACCATACCATCGAACATTGCTGTCTGAGCTCCTAAAGCGGGTTGTTTTGGTGGCCTCACGCCTGTGGTGTCAGGGGCAAGAGACTCTCCAGCAAATGGGGCGTAGAGGATCAAACCTATCGGCTCCCCCTTAAACGCATTTTCCTACCTTTCCAGCGTGGCAATACGGATTTGCTTTTGTTAAATAGTGTTTGAGTTGTCTCTAACTCACCCTGTCGGTTGTGCCCTCCACTCGTACGATTTGGTGGATTGTGCCAGACATAGAGTTTGGGAACGGTGATGATTGCCTGCTTCACAGCGTTGTGGTCAATCCCAATCCCTTTGGGATTCCATGGTGGATGATCGGATCCGGCGATCAACAGGAAAGGCTTCAATAGGCAACGACCGTGGCATCAAGGAGAAAGAAAATGGATTATTCCCTCATAGCATTGGGGGGAGTCGTGGTAACTATGTTCCTGGTTGTCTACTTCTCCCAGGGATGGGACCTGGTTCAGACAGGTCTCGTGACTTCCGTGGGCATGTTCAAGTTTGTTTGGTTTCGGATGGTGTTGGGGCTCCTTATGGGCGGCATGATTCAGGTGCTCATCTCTCCGGCGCTGGTGCACCAGTGGATGGGGGCGGGCTCAGGATTTCGCGGTATTCTCGTGGGCACCGCTGCAGGGATCTTTACTCCAGGAGGACCCTATGTGCATTTTCCGCTACTGGCAGCCCTCCAGAACAAGGGGGCCAGTGTCGGACCCCTGGCCGCTTTCATGACGTCCTGGGCGGTGATCCCGTTATACCGTACGCTGATGTTTGAAATTCCTTTCATGCGAATCGAATTTGCCCTTTGCCGAATGGCGGTTAGTTTACTGGTCCCCATCTTCGTAGGCTTGGCAACCCCTGCGCTCATGGGAATGTTTTCCCGATTTATCACCCGCCCGTAACTGGCCGTGGCAGGTGTGCTTGAGCGCGAGCTAGGCCCCAATTGCAAGGCATCCCACCTGCTTTCAAAGCTGGTTTCCGCCGGATTCAATGGAGTGAAAAACGGAAAAGGCTTTTACCTTTGGGATCGAGGGAAAAAAGTGGGAGTCAATCCGGCGGTTGAGAGATATCGGAGGAATTCATAGCTATCAGATCACCCCATCGGTTCTTTTTGACCCAGAATCATATGTAGAAAACAAGCCACCACTGTGGTAGTTTGAATTAATCAACCTTTCTCGGACGGAGAGATGGCCGAGTGGTTGAAGGCGCACGCCTGCTAAGCGTGTGTACCCGTAAAGGGTACCGAGGGTTCGAATCCCTCTCTCTCCGCCATTCCTTCTAAGTGATCTATTGAGAACCGCATAATATAGTAACATTGGATAAGAACTTAATGTATAGTGGTGGTATGGGAAACCCACTTGGAGTGCGACGGGACTTTGAAGCATTGGAGCGACGGTGGATGGAGGCGGGGAGGCTGTTGAAGCGAGGGCTGTCGGAGGCGGAGGTGGCGCGTTGGGTGGGAGTGCACCGCCAGTCGGTGAATCGATGGGCGCGGCAGTTGGCCGAGAGCGGCAGAGCCGGGCTCAAGCAGGCGGGGCGTGCCGGACGCAAGCCGCGACTGAGCCCGGCGGATCTGAAGAAGATCGAGGGCGGTTTGAAACGGGGACCCGAAGCGCTGGGGTACGACACGAGCCTGTGGACCGCAAGGCGAGTGGCCCACTTGATTGGGGAAGCCTGCGGAGTCACATACCATCCGGGCTATGTTTGGCGGATATTGCGGCAGTTGGGGTGGAGTTGCCAGCGGCCGACGGGACGTGCCTTGGAACGAGATGAAGAGGCGATCCGGCAGTGGAAGAAGAAGCGCTGGCCGGAGATTAAAAAAAAGCCCGAAACGAGGGGCGAACCATAGTGTTCGTGGACGAAAGCGGGCTGAGCGAGCGGCCGAATCGGTATCGTACGTGGTCGCCCCGAGGACAGACGCCAGTGCTGCAATATCACTTCAACTGGAAGAGTCTGTCGGCCATCGCCGGAGTCACCTGGTGGCGCTTGTACTTTCGAGTGTATCCGGGAGCCATCAAGAGCCCCCAGATCATCGAATTCCTGAAGCACTTGATGCGTCATGTTTCCGGGCCGCTGCTGGTAGTGTGGGACGGACTGCCCAGCCACCAGAGCCGGTTGGTTCGGGACTTTGTTGCCGCTACCGAAGGCGCGTTGGTGCTGGAACGGTTGCCGGCCTATGCACCGGAACTGAATCCCGTCGAATACCTCTGGGGATACTGGAAGCATCATGAACTGCCCAACTTCTGTGCCAAGGACTTCGCTCAACTCAGCCACCATGCTCGTCGCGCCCTTTGCCGAATGCGCCGCAGGCCTCGTCTCGTTACCGCCTTCTGGAAACAGTCCAGCCTTTTCTGATGTCATTATATTATACGAGGATCAATAAGTGATGAAATCATTGAGAAAAAAGCGATACGTCAGTTTTTGCTCGTAATTTGTAACCATCTTCCGACGCATGGCTCCAAAAGCCAACAAGAGACTCGGTTCAATGGGACGAAACTTTGCAATCTTTTCCCGGTCGTACTCAATGCCTCTGGCCCGCCGCGATGTCGAATACATCGATGCACTGCTGCAGGTGATCCAGTAGCGGCAGCGGCCGAAGCCGACCCGGCTGTTGTCCCGGTCTTTTCCGCTTCGCTTGGGGAAGTAGCAGTTTACAAACGCGAACCGCCAGCGGTCGGTCCGGAAGTGGGCGGCGATCACTAATTGAATGTAAATTGACGTTTAAATCAGCACACATCGAACAGGCCATGAGAAGATGCACTGAAACCAAAGGACTATTTGCAAACGGAATGGCGGGCGCGCGGATTGGCTGCCGCTCGGGTTACGATAGTCGTTCGGTTATCCTGAAGCGTTAGACATGGGCAATCCCGGTCGATCATGAAAAGCAAGACATTCTCTCTCGACATCAGGCCGACGCGTACAGCGGCGCGGCGGGCGAAATGGCACCGCCGGGTGGCGGCCTTGATCGTGGCTGGAGCATCGATGGCCTCCGGGGCCGGAGCGGCTGACGATTTTTACCTGCGGGCCGGGATCGGCCTCGACCGTCCGGCCGAAACGCGATTCATGGACAGGAGCTGTTCGAGCGTTGCTCCGGCGGCGCTGTACGGCTGCGGCAGGGGCGGCGACGGCGCGCCACTCCGTTCACTCGGCGATTTCGGAACGGTAACGGGTCTCGAATTCGGGCTCGGCCATGCCGCCACGCCCGCCGCGCGGATCGAGGCTCTTGTCGAATACCGCCCGCGTTTCACCTTCGATGGCAGCGCCAATTTTTTAGAGCCCACACGCTGGCAATCGGTCGCCGCGGATCTGTCATCCCTGTCCGGCATGCTGGCCGCTTACGTGGACCTCCCCGGACTGGGACTGCCGAGGCTCGGCCCCTTCAGTCCGTTCATTGGGGCCGGCATCGTCGCCGCCCGTACCGAGATTGATGAAACGCGCATGACGTTTCCGAGGACAACGACCATCGTTCCGGGCGCAAGCCGGGTCAATCTCGCCTGGATGCTGACGGCGGTGGTGGCGACATCGCTGGGCGAGAACGCAACGCTCGATCTCGCCGTGACGCGGGCGAAGCTGACGAGCCACGGGCTTCGGCTCTCCCTGCGCTATGCGTTCTAGTCCCGTTTGAGGGTCAGGAGATATCTTGAGTTGCTGGAAATTACCTTCGGAAAAATTCCGAGGGCATTCCGGAACGTGTTCTGGAAGAGGTTGCCCAGAATCAAAAATGCCGCTAAGCTCTTGACTTTGCAGCGTTTTAATTTGGTTGCGGGGGCTCGCATTACCCGAGACCGACATTCGCTCATGATCGAGATATAGCCTCTCATAACTCTCCGAATTATCTTAATCTGCGCACGCCGATCAGAGTCATTCTTGTCCCCAGATTTGATACTTCATGGGGACATGAGATAGCCAGTTTACGGGATTGTAATGTCGTTGCTGAACTACCTGATGTCCTGCGGTTCGAACGTCATTCGCGCCATAGACTTCGACGAGTCCATGATTTCCGGCGATGAATTATAAAGTGGTCATCAGTCGCTCGGGACGGCTGATATCTCGAACCAGCCTCACCACGACATCCCGCCCCTCAGAAAGAACGTCCGGCCGCGGACGGAATCGAGCCTCGTGTCCGCTTCGCTCGGATCCGAGGAATCGACGGAGGGTCCGCGATCCGCGATGTTGAGCACGCCCCCGATCAGCTTCATCCCCTTCAGGCCCAGCGGGTCCCGCCAGTGCAGCGTTCCATCGGGCGTGCGCCCGTATATCGACCCCGGAAGCGGTCTCTTCGCCGGTATTGACCACAGGATTCACGATCCGCGTGATCGGACCATTCTCGCCGTCGCGGTGGACCGTAGTGCCTGGCCCTTCGCCTCCATGTCGACGAGTGTTTGTGTGGGAAGCAACGCCGGCGCCTCGGATATCTCGATCCGGAACCAGTCGGCGCTCACGGTCAGGAAACCGAGGCTCGCCTTCGCGCCCGCGCTGAAGGCCTCCGACCCGTCCGGTTCCAGCTTGGGGTTGCCGCCGCTCACCATCTCCACCTGGGCACGATCGCAATCCGCCAACGCGCCGGTGAACGTCCTGGTGTCGCAGACATATGGATAGAAGATGGTTGACGATGCGTGCATAGCGGCCAGCGAGGGAGGCCGCGAACCCCTGTCCCAGGATCCCCGCACCGTGAGCATCCGGTTCACCCGGTACGCGCTCGAAACCTGGTGCGAGAACGCCCTCCTGACATCGTCGTAACTGTCATGGCGTCCTGCGAGCGTGACTGTCCAACCGGGAAGCGGCGGCAGCATCATTTCGCCCAAAGCCGACAAGCGCCGGCGGTCACCCTCGAATGTTATTCCCCCGGAGCCCAACACATCGGCCGCGTCGTGAGTGTCGCCGAAGACGAAGGCGTGTCCGTAGCCGCTGTCATCGTGCTGCTCTTCGTAATCGATCTCGGCGCCCGCCGCCCACCGCAGGTCGCCGCCGGCCAGTGCGAACGCCGCGCCGTCCAGCGAGAACCGACCCGTTTTGTGCTCGACGCCCTGGTGTCGGTCCAGCCGCAGTCCGGTCTCGCGAACAGCCGCCAAGTGTTCGGGCGCCGTCGACAGCGGATTCTCGAGATCGTGACGGCCTTCGTCGATGGCCTGCTGGATCTCCCCCTCGCTCACGAAGGTATTGCCGGGCAGTACGCCCTCGTAACGGTAGGTTCGCAGATGCCCGTCCTAGCCGATACCGGCCAGCAGCCGTCCCCGAACGCCGAACGAGACGTCATGTTCTTCCAGAGTCGACGGCCAGTCGCGGTTGCCGTGACTGATAAAGCGGTGAGCTACGAGCAGCGTGTTCGGAACCGCGCCGCAGTCGGGTCGAGGCGGAGCTGGATCCCTCGGCCCTGCCGAAGATCAGGGAGTTTCTCGGCGCGTTCGCGTCCCGTAGCGGTTGGGACAAGGCGATGACGGACCGCCTTGAAGCCGCCGCTGAAGAGACTTTGCTGACGCTTTTCCGTCAGGATGAGGGTGAAGCACAGCGTGAACAAGGGCGACTGCTTCTAGTCGCGCACAAGGAGGGTGGCGGGGCGGTTCTCGAGTTTGTCGCCGCGGTCGGCGAGGGAAACATTCAGGACCGGATCGTGCTACTCGGTGAGCAGAAAGCCGGAGCACCGCTCGAGCGGGAAATTTCACTTCGTTTGCTTCGGCACCATGCATCCTCGGTCCGCCACCAGCAATACTACGACATGGATATCGTGACCGTTCGCGTGGAAGCGCCGGAGCCGATTCGGGGCGAACGGACGTGACCCCTGCATGAGTACAGGGAGCGGGTGACAGGCACGTCAGCATCGGCGCCCACGTATGCATATTGTGTGTGATGCGTCGTCGGCAGCTCGGGCTAACTGCCGGATACACAACAGTTTGTAGCACCCAGGCATTTGAGCGGAGCGGAAAAACGATGCGGACGCCCTTCGGCGTTTAATTGTCACACCCGACGCACCCGAGGTGCCTCGATGAAGGTTCGATCCGCTTTGCCCGGCAAAAGATTTAGATGACTCGCTCTTTGCTGCCCCATCCCCTTCGAAACCTTGAGCACGTAGCGCCTTCAGGACACGATTCTAGCCCGCCGCTAGCACTTGACGTGCCCAGTTTAGGCAGCACGCCAGCTGTCCGGTTGAGTGTGTCCGAGAGGAGGTGCCGAGATGAACCAAACAATGTTAGAGCGCTATTCAAAATTCCTGATTCCTTAGGCCCTCTGCCGCTTCTTGCGCCGAGTACTCCTTCTTCTTCTCATAGTCTAACCAGTGGGACAGATCTAAATCCCGGCGATTCAGCAACCGTGTTTTGACGACTTGACAAAGTTTGTTTCGCGCATTTCGTCAAAAAGGTAGTAGCGATGCTCCTCTTGAGCAAGGCCAGGATAATAAACACAGTCCGCCCTTGATCCGTTTTTTTTCTTCGTTCGATAGCTTTCCCTTCTCAGTGTCTGTCACTACAAAGCTATCAGGACCCTCAATACCTGTCACGATGGTCTTGATTGATGCCAAATGCCCAATGCGCTTTTCACTATACAAGCCGATAAATTTCGATTCCGCTTTCGATGATCGTTCAGGTGGTTCAAAATAGAGTCGATATTCAAGATTCTCGTTCATCGATGTCCCCCAGGGAAAGACGCTCATTACTTCATCAATTTGAAGGAGATTTTCGACCTTCAGATAGTCTTCATAGTCAGATAGAACCTCACGCAGCGCGATTTCATGATTTTCACAGACAGGTCGAAGTGATCAAACGATATCAGCAAAAGTGATTGGTACGAATATAATATTCTTTATTTTGGCTTCCCCTATGAGCTCATCGCGAACCTTCTTCTCAATCGACGTTCTGGTCAACCCTAACAAAATTGTCTGTGACCGAATGGCGGAATTCTTAGCCATTGATCCGATGTGCCGCTTTATTTGTTCTTGATCGAGTTGTCCTCCGCGTTTAGTTTCAATATAGATATCCAGAGGAGCTTGTGATATCAGGGCGTCAGGAACGCCATCGGACAGTCTGACTTGCTGTCCAAATTCAAGACCTACAGATAAATCATCATTAGCAAGATCTGACAAGACTACGCTGATCTTCTGGGGCGATGCTTGGTAGAAATGCCTCATGACCAGTAATGTGTTGTTCGTGACGTGATTCTCCCTTTGGGAAAATCTTTGAAAATAACTTATCTTAGTCATGCGTTCGACGCTCCTATCTCAGTCACCGTTTCTTACATAACCGCTGAGCAAGGTCAACTATGGCATAGCTTCAATATACCCTGTAAATTCCCTGTTTTTCATGGTTCCCATCTGAGACCGGATAGCTCCGGACCGCGCCCAGCGCCGGTTTTCTCTCGTCCTCAGTCAGCCAATATGCAAATTATATTCGGACTGTGATATAAAAACTCTGGAATCACAACACCGAGGTGGCTAATGGATAGAACCGTAACTCTCCTCATGACCTGCCGCGATCAAAAGGGGCTTATCTATAGAATTTCGGAATTTATCTTTCGTCATAATGGAAATATTCTTCATGCGGACCGGCATATTGACTCCGAAACCGGTCAATTTTTCTACAGGGTTGAGTGGGATCCGGGATCTTTAGATCTGTCCGATAAGGAATTGAAACAAGCCTTTCAACCTTTGGCTAATGATGTAGGGATGGAATGGGAATTGCGGTTTTCTGATGAGCGGCCACGAGTCGCGATTTTTGTTTCCAAGCTGGACCATTGCCTCATGGATCTTATGTATCGGAAGGGATCGGGCGAGCTCCCGGCGGAATTCGTCGCGATCGTGAGCAATCACGAGTGGTTGCAATCCGTTGCAACCACTCATGGAATTCCATACCATGTATTTCCTGTAACTCCTGGGAACAAGCGTGCACAAGAGCAAAAAGAGCTGGAATTGTTAGAGTCACTGCACGTAGACCTGATTATTCTGGCTCGCTATATGCAAGTTCTCTCAAAGGAGTTTGTTTCGTATTATCCGAATCGAATTATAAATATACACCCCTCGTTCCTTCCTGCATTTGCCGGTGCCAACCCCTACGGCCAAGCGTGCCATCATGGTGTCAAACTTGTGGGGGCGACGAGCCACTATGTGACGGCGACGGTCGATGAAGGACCTATCATCGAGCAGGACGTGAGTCGAGTGAACCATCATGACACAATGGCGGAGTTTGTTCGAAAGGGGCGGGACCTGGAGCGTGTGGTCTTGGCGAAGGCTGTTCGTCTCCACTTGGAACGGTGCGTCCTGCCCTACGGAAATAAAACTATTGTTTTTAATTGAACGGGTGCTCTGGTGGAAATGCCGGTGAGCGAGTTCTGTTTTATATCATGTCTCTCCGGCCGGTCAACTTGGTGAAAATTCGTGACTTGCAGATCGTTAGGCTAGCACCGCCCCGTAATCTTCCTGCCGTAGCAACCGGCCATAGCCATAAATGGGTTCTTTAATCGCCAGCATCCGGAGTAACCGCCAGAGGGACGCGGTAACCGTCGTCACAACCGGTCTTCCAATATCTCCTTCAAGCGGTTTTGCCGCCGCCGAGGGCCATCTTCCCTGAAGCAACACTGCGTCGGCATCGGAATGTGCCTTAACCTAAATAGATTTTGTACCACTCTGGCGGAGGTTCCCTCCGGTAGTTGAATCTGTTCTAATTGAGATGGCCAAGAAACCGGGCGTGTGAGGGAGTGAACATGACAGCAGACTACAGGCTAGGAAATGATGAAACGATTCCTCAGGAAGAGAAGTTGACCAAGGGCCTAATTTCTCATGCCGGGCTTCCAGGAGGTGGGCAATTAGAAATTCGTATGGAGCTCTCTGCCCATCATCCCGACCCTGACATTTCAGAAGTTGCCGGCCGCTTGAAACCCTGCCACCCGGAAAGCTGGTACGAGGAATGGTTGAGGGTCGCTGAGAAGAATGAGGAAATGGCCGTGGCGTTCGAAGCCGCGGGTCGACGGATCACGGCCCATGAGTTTTACCGGCGCGCAGCGGACTTTTACCGCCGGGCTGTTCTTTTTATGCCGGAGTCGGAGCCCCGCATGATCCCCGTTTATAACAGCTTAAGGCAGATGTTTGACAAGGCCTGGGAGATGATCCCGCCGCCTTTCGAGCGGGTCGAGGTTCCCTATGAAAGGCATAAGCTCGAGGGACTCTTTTATCCTGTGCGCGGAAAGCCCGGCGCACGCCATCCGGTGGTCTACAACTACGGCGGGGCGGACGGCATACTGCATAGGGGAAACGACGGTGGAGCTGGAGCAGCTCAATATGTGAGGAGAGGTCTGGCCTTTCTCGACGTTGACGGTCCAGGACACGGGGGTGCTTTGCGTTTGAACAGGCTCTACGCTCCGCCTGATTCGGAGAGGGTAGCCAAGGCCGTCATCGATTATCTTGAGACCCGTCCCGACGTGGACAGTAACCGCATCGGAATCCACGGCTCGAGCATGGGAGGCTACTCGGCGCCGCGATGCGCAACGGCAGAAAAACGGATCAAAGCAGTGGCGGTCTGGAGCGCTGCCTTTAGCCTGCGCGAGGATATTTTTGACTATTACCCGCCCATTCAGGAGCGCCTGCGTTGGCTGATGGGTGCTAAGGATTTAAGTGAGGCGCGGGAGAAAATAAGCGCCTTCACTCTAGATGGTCGGGTTGATCAAATCGAATGTCCCATGCTGATTGGCTACAGCAAGGACGACCGGATCATGGACCCGCGCGGGGCCCTTCGGCTCTACCAAAAGGCCGTGAACTCGAAACGGCGCATGTTGAACGGCGTGGGTCACGGCGAAAAGCGCTTTGACCGCAGGACGGATATTGCGGACTGGTTCATGGAGCAACTGGCGGCCGGCTAATTTAGGGCTGGCGAAGAATATTTCTAGACAAGTGACCCAACTCCAATCTTCGGGCCGAGCCCTTTCGATCTCGGTCAATGGGCCTTTACCTTGAGGGCCACCACCCCGTCCGCTCCAAGGGCGGATATCTGCGCCGCTTGGGCCTGAACGCATCCTCTACGCTCCTGTGCCCGCGCTCTTCAGGACTTACTCTTCGGTTGCCCTATCGACATCGGTTTTTGAATTTGTATGATTCCTTGGGTTTTCATGAACGCTAAATCGCGAGGGTCCATTACCCTGCTTTTCTGGAAAAGGGCGATCCACTGTGCTAACTTGGGCGTTGGATTTAAACCGTTACCCCACCATTTATTCTGACCGTGACTTGCGCGCCCGTAGCTCAATTGGACAGAGCGGCAGACTACGGATCTGTAGGCTGGGGGTTCGAGTCCCTTCGGGCGCGCCAACTATTTGCTCAGAATTGTAAGAGTCTGGGGAGCATAGCCTGACTATTGAGAACCGCATAATATAGTAACATTGGATAAGAACTTAATGTATAGTGGTGGTATGGGAAACCCACTTGGAGTGCGACGGGACTTTGAAGCATTGGAGCGACGGCGGATGGAGGCGGGGAGGCTGTTGAAGCGAGGGCTGTCGGAGGCGGAGGTGGCGCGTTGGGTGGGAGTGCACCGCCAGTCGGTGAATCGATGGGCGCGGCAGTTGGCCGAGAGCGGCAGAGCCGGGCTCAAGCAGGCGGGGCGTGCCGGACGCAAGCCGCGACTGAGCCCGGCGGATCTGAAGAAGATCGAGGGCGGTTTGAAACGGGGACCCGAAGCGCTGGGGTACGACACGAGCCTGTGGACCGCAAGGCGAGTGGCCCACTTGATTGGGGAAGCCTGCGGAGTCACATACCATCCGGGCCATGTTTGGCGGATATTGCGGCAGTTGGGGTGGAGTTGCCAGCGGCCGACGGGACGTGCCTTGGAACGAGATGAAGAGGCGATCCGGCAGTGGAAGAAGAAGCGCTGGCCGGAGATTAAAAAAAAGCCCGAAACGAGGGGCGAACCATAGTGTTCGTGGACGAAAGCGGGCTGAGCGAGCGGCCGAATCGGTATCGTACGTGGTCGCCCCGAGGACAGACGCCAGTGCTGCAATATCACTTCAACTGGAAGAGTCTGTCGGCCATCGCCGGAGTCACCTGGTGGCGCTTGTACTTTCGAGTGTATCCGGGAGCCATCAAGAGCCCCCAGATCATCGAATTCCTGAAGCACTTGATGCGTCATGTTTCCGGGCCGCTGCTGGTAGTGTGGGACGGACTGCCCAGCCACCAGAGCCGGTTGGTTCGGGACTTTGTTGCCGCTACCGAAGGCGCGTTGGTGCTGGAACGGTTGCCGGCCTATGCACCGGAACTGAATCCCGTCGAATACCTCTGGGGATACTGGAAGCATCATGAACTGCCCAACTTCTGTGCCAAGGACTTCGCTCAACTCAGCCACCATGCTCGTCGGGCCCTTTGCCGAATGCGCCGCAGGCCTCGTCTCGTTACCGCCTTCTGGAAACAGTCCAGCCTTTTCTGATGTCATTATATTATACGAGGATCAATAGGTTCACCGAAATCCCCTTGGCAGTATAGGGATATGCCTACCTCTGGAGATAGGCAGCATAGTTGGCGTGTACCTTGGTTAATCGGGACTATCGATGTTAAACAGACCGTCTGAAAGGTTCAGCCAAGGTCCCAGAGACGATTATGGATCTGTAGGGCAGGGGTTCGCGTCGCTTCGGGCGGACCAGAGTGTTTCCATTACAGGCGCACGGGGGTCGTCAGATCAGCAGGAACCTGTACCGGTGTTTATTCACGAGTTGAAGGATTCGTGCCTGCTTCCGCCTGTCGGATGGCTTCCCAAAGTTTGGGAGCTGTGTACGGCATGCTAAGGTCTTCGATGCCAAGGGGAACCAGTGCATCCAGCACCGCATTGGCCACTGCAGCCGGGGCCCCATTGCAGCCCGCCTCGCCCACGCCTTTTACACCGAATGGATGAAAGGGGTTCGGTGTCACGGTCTCGCCGAGTACGAGTGGCGGCATGTCGCTGGCACGGGGCACGGCGTAACCTATCAGCGACCCGGTGAGTGCCTCACCGTTTTCGCCAAAGAGCATTTGTTCGCAGACGGCCTCGCCCAATCCCTGTGCTACGCCGCCGTGGACCTGTCCTTCCACGATCATAGGGTTGATGATGACGCCGCAGTCGTCCACCAACACCAGCTTCTCAATGGTCGGCTTTCCTGTCTCCCGATCTATTTTTACCAGTACCACATGGGCACCAAAACCCCAAGCGTCGCGTCTCGGATTATAGAAGGCCATTTCCTGAAGCCCCGGTTCCATCCCCGGCGGGACTCTTCCATACGCAGAGCCCGCCACCTGCTTCCAAGTGGCGGTCCGATTGGGGACTCCCGCCACCGCGAATCCGCCATCCACTTGAACCACGTCCTCGGGTGCGGCTTCCATTAAATGGGCTGCGATGCGCTTGGCTTTTTCAATGACACGGTCACATGCAATGGCCATGGCCCCGCCACCCATGACGGCGCTCCGGCTCCCGAAGGTACCAACCCCCTGTTGGATGGCAATCGTATCTCCATGTCGAATGGCCACGTGGTCCATGGAAACGCGCATCCTTTCAGCCGTCACCTGTGCAAAGGCTGTCTCATGTCCCTGGCCGTGGGCGCTGGAACCGGTGAGGACCGTGATCTCCCCGGTACGCTCCACGCGTACCGTACCGCTTTCAAAACCGGCACCGCCGCTGGGTTCAACAAACGTTGAGATACCGACGCCAACCAGTTCCCCCCGGGATCGGGCTTCGTCACGATAACGCGACAGGTTCTCGTAGTCTGAGATCCGCAGGGCCTCCGAAAGGGACTTTTCATAGTCACCGGAGTCGTATTCAACGTTCACACCGGTGCGGTAGGGGAACTGATCCGGTCGAATAAAGTTCTTGCGCCGGATCTCCAGCCGGTCCAATCCCAGCTCCCTTGCCGCCTTGTCGATTAATCGCTCGATGTTTTGCACCGATTCGGGTCGTCCAGCGCCACGATAGGGTCCCGTGGAGACGGTATTGGTAAAAACCGACACTACCTCTACGTCGACGTTGGGGATCTGATAGCAACCGGGTGCCATGGCCATCATGCGCTGGGGCGGGCCTGCCGTATTCGATTGCAAATAAGCGCCCAGGTTGGCGACCACACGGACCTTCAATCCAAGCATGGTGCCGTCCCGCTTGAGGGCTAGCTCGGATGTCAGGTCTTGGTCGCGACCCTGAATCACCGTAAGAAAATCCTCGCTCCGAGTGGCGATCCACTTGACGGGCCGACCTAAATTTAGCGCCAGGTGACAGGCCAGCACGTACTCGCGGTAAATCGGCCCTTTGCTGCCGAACCCTCCGCCAATGTCGGGCGCAATAAGCCGTATCCTGTGCTCGGGATAGCCTACGGCCACGGCCAGATCCGCGCGTGCGCGGTGCGGGCTCTGGGTTGAAAGCCAGACAGTGAGCCCTTGCCCCATGGGATCCGGACTAGCCAGAGCGCCCCTTGTCTCCATGGCCATGGCAACCAGGCGAGGGCTGGCAATATGCATGCGGCAAATATGGTCGGCCTCGGCGAATGCCTTATCCACATCTCCACCTTTTCTCGATGCTGTGTAACAGACGTTAGTGTCCACTTCCTCCCGTGCCAACGGTGCGTTCGGTTCCAGAGCTTTTACGGCATCCACCACTGAAGGCATGGATTCGTATTCCACATCGATGGCACTCACAGCGTCTTCAGCGATAGCGCGGGTTTGAGCAACTACGGCTGCCACGGGAGCACCCGCGGCGTGAACCGTTCCTCGAGCCAGCACCGGATGGGGCGGAGTCTTCATGCCACGAACCATGGGGGGTACCGGCATAGTCATCTCCCCGGGAAGGTCATCTGCGGTTATGACGGCTTCGACCCCTGATAAGGCTCGTGCCGCAGTCGTATCGATGGAAATTACCTTTGCATGGGGGTATGGGCTACGCAAGAATGCCATGTGAAGGGTTGCGGGTAACTGGATGTCGTCCACAAAACACCCTTTGCCGGTTAGCAGCGCTGCATCCTCGACCCGGCGAATGGATTGACCGATGAGCCCGCTGCTCGTGTGTTCTACTGCCATTACGATGCCTCTATTAGAATCTTTTTGAGTAGATTCCATGTCTTTGTATTTGTGCTTCGTGTCCGTGATCAATACGAGCACGAGCGCGAACGAGATTCTTCATTTTTATTTGTCTGTATCTCCCATGCCTTCCGCGGCTTCCTCCATGGCACGCCGGGCGTAAACCGTGGCCGTTTGTCGCTTGTAGTGCGCGCTTGCATAGATGTCTCCATCTGGATTCGTGCCGTCAGCGGCCTTGGATGCCGCTGCAGCGATAACTTCCTTTGTGAGGGTCATTCCCTGAAGGGCCATCTCCGTAGCCTGTGCGCGTATCGGGCCGCTTCCCAACCCGCCAATGACTATTCTTGCTGACTCGCATTGCCCGGCGGGGCGCCGGGTGATCAGTGCCCCCGCGCTCACGACGACGTACCTTGATGCAGGGTGCTCCAGCTTCGCGTAGGCGGTGCCGGTACCGGAAAGGGGTAATGGGACGATAATCTCCGTGAGGACTTCGTTCGAAGCCAGGGCAGTGGTGTAATAATCGACGAAGAAGTCATCGACGGAAACGTTTCGTCTGCCGGATGGCGAGACTAGAACGAACGATGCGTTTAGCGCGGTTAGGATAACGGGAAAGTCCGCCGCTGGATCGGCATGGGCGACACTGCCGCCGATGGTTCCCCGATTTCTCACCTGCCAGTCCCCGATACTCGCGGCCGCGGTGGCCAAGCCAGGCAGAAGCCGACGTACGGCCTCGGACGAGGCAACGTCTGCATGCACAGTCAGTGCGCCAATCACCAGGTTACCTCCATCCTCCCGTATCCCCCTGAGACCTGGTACCTGGCCAAGATCGATCAGGGCACGGGGGGCCGCCAACCTGAGCTTCATGGCTGGGATAAGGCTATGTCCCCCCGCAAGTAACTTGGCATCCCCTCCGTACCGGGTTAGTAGCTGGAGGGCATCCTCGAGAGAATGGGGTGCGACGTATCCGAAGCTAGCTGGAAACATGATCGCCTCTCATCCGTGCCGCCGCCCATTTAATTGCCTCAATAATGTTGACGTAACCTGTGCAGCGACAGAGGTTACCTTCAAGGGCGTGTTTAATCTCGTCTTCCGTTGGGTTCGAATTGCTTTTTAGCAAGTCCACTGCGGTCATGATGATGCCCGGTGTGCAATAACCGCACTGCAACCCGTGTTTTTCGTGAAATCCTTCCTGCACCGGATGCAGTGTCCCTTCGCCTCCAAGACCTTCAATGGTGGCCACCTCCGCCCCGTTGGCCTGAACGGCGAGAAGGGTACAGGACTTCACTGCACGCCCGTTCAAGTGGACCGTACAGGCACCGCACTGGCTCGTATCGCACCCCACGTGGGTTCCTGTTAGCCCCAGCCCATCCCGAAGATAGTGAACAAGCAGCAGCCTCGGCTCCACGTCGGATTGATGGCGTGTGCCGTTGACGTTGACCGTTATGGATATGGCTGCGTCCTGTGGCTCAGATGCCATGTCGAGTGTTCCTCCGAAAGTAGTTCATTGACTTGAACTCCAGCCACACTTTATGACATAGGGCTAAGGTTAATCTCAACAGTTCAGGCGAAGATAAGTTTAATTCAGGTCAGAATGTCTCCCTAGGCATTCAACACAAGCTTCCGAGTTGACACCTTTTTTTCACGGTGATAGGGGTCGGCTAAGTGAGAAAACGTCTCGAATCCGTGAATATTGGGAAGTCCCAACGGCCAACAGAGGCCCGAAACATCTGAGAGGAGAGAAAAATGGCTGGATTCCATGAACCACAAGGCGAGCAGGAAGTAGCTGGTAGTCTGCGCTATGAGCGGGTGTCTTCTCCCTATGAGCGTTTTATGGAGGAAGAGGGGATTCCGGTTTACCGGAATTCCATTGGAATCCGCGATGTCAGGGATCTGACCCTAGGACCCTGGAAACGCATGGGTGGTCGGGGCTCCTACATCTATCTCCTCGGCACCACCGGCCGGGGCATGTATGTGGTGGAGGTACCTCCGGCAGGAGCCTTAAATCCCGAACACCACATCTATGAGGAGCTGTTTTATGTGGTGGAGGGCAGGGGCAGTACAGAGGTTTGGCGTGAGGGAGCTGCCAAGAGGCAAGCCTTTGAGTGGCAGCCGGGCAGCCTATTTTCCATCCCGGTGAATACCTCTCACCGTTTGGTGAACGCTACCTCAAGCCCCGCATTGCTGATCGCAGTTACCAGTGCCCCCACACTCATCAACCAGTTCAATAACCTGCGGTTCGTCTTTGAGAGCGACTTCAATTTCACCGATCGCTATGATGAAGCCGAAGCTTTCTTCAAGCCCAATCTCGAAGTGGTGCCTCACCCCATCACGGGTCGGGCGGTGGTGCAGAGCAACATTATACCGGATATCGCCCTGTGCGAGCTCCCACTGGACAACCAGCGCAGCCCCGGCTATCGCCGCATCGAGCCGCACATGGCCGGAAATCAGGCTTTGCATGTCTTTGTGGGGGAGCATGCCCAGGGGCGTTACGCCATGGCCCACCGAGGCGAAGGTTCGGGAGCCACCGCGGCAGTCCTGCTCTGCCTAGGGGGCAAAGGATATACCTTTACCTGGCCCAACGAACTGGGAATCAATCCCTGGAAGGATAATAAGGGCGATCAAGTCTTGCGCCAGGACTATGTTCCCGGCGGGATGGTGTGTTCGTCGCCTCTGGGTGCGGGGTTCTTTCACGCCCATTACGGGGTGGGGACGGAGCCGCTTCGCTTCCTGGCCCTGTTGGGTCCCAATATCTTCGGGGAACAGCGTGGCCGCCGTGGTGGAAAAGAAAAAGACCCAAAAGTTACCATCAGTCCCAACGCCGACATTCGGGACGGCGGGCTCACCATTGGCTACGATATCGAAGACCCCCACGTGCGCAAGACCTTTCAACGGGAGCTGGCAAAGGTAGGCGTTGAATTTCGTATGTCGGAGTCCCTCTACGCGCCGCGCGGCTCGTAGCTGTATTTCACGCTATGGCTGAAGCCCTTCGATTCACCGCACCCGGCCGTCAGTTAGCGGAAGAGGATCACATCGAGCTCACCAGCGTCGGCGTGGATATTGGCTCCTCCACCAGTCATCTGATCTTTTCCCGTCTCGAACTAGAGCGGGTGGAGAGCCGTTACGTGACGGTGGGACGACGCCTTCACTACGAGTCCAACATCCTTCTCACCCCTTACCGCACCGGTACTACCATTGATGGGGAGGCCCTGGGAGAATTCATTTCATTTCAATATGATTTGGCCGGCCTCAGCCGTGAGGACATCGACACGGGGGCGCTGATCCTGACGGGTGTCGCGCTGGAGCGTGAAAACTCGCGTGCCATTGCAGAACTCTTTGCGAAGGAAACGGGCCGTTTCGTCGCCGTGAGTGCTGGAGATAGCCTGGAAGCCATCATGGCGGCTCATGGTTCAGGAGCCGTGGCTCTCTCCGCACAGGGGCAACGAACGATATTGAACGTGGACATGGGTGGCGGCACGGTTAAATTTGCCGTTTGTCAGGGTGGCAAGGTCTTGGAAACGGCTGCCCTAAACGTCGGCGCCCGCCTAGTGGTAGTGGACGAGGATCAGTGCCTCATCGGACTTGAGGAGGCCGGTCACCGCATGGCTGAGCGGCTTGGCTTGAAGCTAGCCATGGGCGAGCGCCTTGCGACGGAACAGATGAAGGCTTTGGCGGGCCATATGGCGGAGCAACTTCTGCCTGTGATTCGGCTAAAGCCATTGCCGCTCTCCACACAGGAGCTCCTTCGCACACCACCCTTGGTTTACGACGGAGAGGTCCATGGAATCGTGTTTTCCGGCGGCGTCTCTGAATTCATATACGACCGTCAGAGCCAGACCTTTGGCGACCTGGGACAGCTCCTTGCCACGGAAATACGCGCGCGTTTGCCAAATGGGGGTGCGGAGGTGCTGGAACCGGTGGCCGGAATCCGTGCCACCGTCATCGGCGCTTCCCAGTACACGGTCCAGGTGAGCGGCAGCACGATTTACATCTCTACCCTTGAAGCGTTGCCCGTTCGTAACATGCCTGTGATTCGACCCGAGTTGCCCTTAATAGAGGACATTGATTCCAAGTCAGTTGGGTCAGCCATAGATGACGCCCTGCGCCGCTTTGACTTGAATCAAACGGAAAAACCCGTTGCCATCATGGTGCAATGGAGCGGGTCCGCCACCTACCATCGTCTCAATGCCCTGTGCCGGGGGATCGTCGATGGTTTGAAACAAATACTGGCAGGAGGGAACCCCATCGTATTGGTATCAGACGGCGACATCGGGGGACTACTGGGAATCCATATGAAGGAGGAGGTGGGGGTGGCCAATCCCGTTATCTCCATCGACGGCATTCAACTCAGCGAATTCGACTTCGTGGATATCGGCAGCTTTATTCCCTCCTCCGGCGCGGTGCCGGTGGTCATCAAGTCGCTGATTTTCCCAAGTTAACGGAAGGAGAGCCGATATGAGAGAAATTGTTTTGCGTATTTTTTTTGTGGGGGCACTGTTTTTCATGGGAGCCATTTATTTCAGGATGGGTTCGAACCGCTAGCGCACAGCAGAAATGGCAGTCCATATGGGAGAAAACAGTCGAGGCGGCTAAAAAGGAAGGCCAAGTCACCGTCTTTATTTCCTACGACGCTTTCCTAAAGGAGTTCACAAGAGAGTACCCTGAAATCAAAGTTGTCAGCGTAACGGGAAAAGGAAGTGTTTTGTTCCCCCGGATCATGGCAGAGCGACGGGCCGGCAAATATTTGGCCGACGTGATGATCAGCGGAGCCTTCCCTCCCTATCCGGAGATGCATGCGGCAAAGATCTTGGATCCAATTCCCCCCGCACTAATCCTACCGGCGGTAAGGGATACCTCGAAATGGTTTGAAGGTAAGCACGAGTATGTGGACCATGACGGCCAGTACGTTTTCTTGCATACCTCCAACCCGCGCGGCGGGTCCGCCAGTTACAATACGAAACTGGTTGACCCCGCCGGTTTCAAATCCTACCGGGATTTTCTCGATCCGAAATGGAAAGGCAAGATGGTGGCTTTTGATCCCCAGGCCGGGAGGTCCCAGATCCGGTTTCTTTACTTCAATCCGCAACTGGGTCCGACATATTTGCGACGGCTCTTCGGCGGGATGGACATCACGGTTTCGAGAAATCGGCACCAACCGGTGGATTGGTTGAGCGTGGGTAAATACTCCATCTGCTTGTTTTGTCAACGCATCACCGCCGCCAAGGCGCAGAGATTGCCCGTGGATCAGATGATAGTCCGTTGGAAGGAGGGGATCGATATGAGCGCCAAAGGATACGGGGCCTTGTCGCTCATCAACGGACATCCCCATCCCAATGCGGCAAAGGTATTTATTAATTGGTTCTTGTCCCCAAAGGGTCAGCTTGCCCTCCAGAGGTCCTTTCATCCGGCCGACGCGCCCAATTCCCGTCGAGTGGATATTTCCAAAGACTATCTGCCAGTTACGAGTCGACGGGAAAAAGGTGTCAAGTACATCAATATGGAGCAGCATGAGTGGTTGAGGAGGAAAGCCGACGTCACGAATTTCGTCAAGAAGCTATTGAAGGAAGCGGGGAAGTCGTAATTGTGACCAGGGCCCTTGGAATCGCAGTCGACTCAATAGCAACCCATTCGAGGAGGCACCGTAAATGACAAAGGAAGAAAATGACCTTCTGGTAAAAACTGGTCCTGGGACCCCCTGTGGGGACATGATGAGGCGCTATTGGCAGCCGGCGGCGCTGTCGGAGGATTTGCCGGCCGGTGGGGCTCCGTTGCCGGTCAGATTGCTGGGCGAGGACCTGGTCATGTTCCGGGACCAACAAGGACGACCTGGCCTGTTGGATGTTCATTGTTCACACCGGGGGGCGGATTTAAGTTATGGCCGCGTAGAGGACGGGGGACTACGGTGCATCTACCATGGTTGGCTTTACGATATCAAAGGCCGTTGTCTCGACCAACCCGGGGAGCCGGAGGGGGGGAAGCATCGGGAGGAGATCCGTCAACGAGCTTACCCATGTACTGAACGGTCCGGAGTCATCTTTGCTTACCTTGGACCGGGGGAGCCTCCGCTGCTCCCCAATTATGAGTTTCTTACGGTGCCTGAACAACAAGTCTTTGCCATCAAGCTCTACCATAGCTGCAATTACCTTCAAGGGAACGAGGGAAACTTCGATCCGATTCACGTCTCCTTCCTGCACTACACCGACCGGGGGTCCCGAAGCAGCGCGGATCAGTTCACAGAACTTTGCTCCAGAGGGTTGTCTCCCACCTTGGAAACGGTGGAGTTGGAGCTGGTGGATTTCGGGGTCCGTACCTGTAAAGTGAAAAAAGTCGGACCCGACAAGCATGATCTACGGTACCAGAACTTTGTCCTGCCCAGCCTCGCCACCTTTCCTGGAGGCCAACAGGGATGGGGTGGATACTCGTGCAACTGGCATGTTCCCATCGACGATACCCACCATTGGAAGTATACGTTTACCTTTAATCGGGAGAAACCGCTGGATAAGGAGCTGATGCGCAGGGGGCGGGCGGACATGACGGCTGATTTTAAGCCTATTCGTAATCGGGAGAATCGCTACCAGCAGGACCGGGAGACCATGAAATCCGAATGCTACAGCGGCATCGGCTACAACTTTCAAATCCATGATCTCTGCGTGACTGAGGGGATGGGGGCCATACAGGACAGGACCCTGGAACACCTTGTGTCCTCGGATCGGGGCATCGTGGCACAGAGGAAGGTGCTGTTAAAGGCCATTCAGGATGTGCAGGAGGGCCGCGATCCGGCCCATGTGATCAGAGACCCCGAGTTGAACCGCTTCCCGCATATGGTGGTGTACTCCGCAGTGGTACCCACATCCACAACTTGGAAGGATTACTGCGAACAGCTCATAGCCGAAGGAAGGGCTTAGTTCTCCCGCCTCGGCCCCGGTTGTCATCCGGAATTTGGTTACGCGGTCAGAAGGCGTCAGGTGAGAATCCGTACGCCGCTTGACACTTGTTGGAACTTGTACTAATTGACTGGGGCATGTGTACGTGAGGTGGGGGGGGGGGAGTTGCCGGATTGATCAGTATCTAACATTAATGAATAGGAGGAATCTGATGAAAGTGTTGATCCGAACCGTTTCTGTTGTTACGGCACTGACGCTATTTTTGGCGCCGGCTATTGTAAAGGGGGCCGATCAGGAAACCATTGAGGCTGCGAAAAAAGAGGGCGAAGTGGTATTTTGGGTCACTGCTATGCGTAACAAGGACAAAGTCCTTGCCGGGTTCAAAAAACGATACCCTTCGATAAAGGTTAAGGTTTGGAGCTCCTTCAGTACTCCCTTAGCCAACAAGCTGATTGAAGAATCCAAGGTGGACAAGCGGTCAGCGGACGTTGTCATCACCAGCCTCAGACAACTACCTCGCTTGAAGGCCGCCAATGCCTTAGCCGCTTACGATTGGCCGGAAAAGGCGAACAATTGGCCTTATCAGCCCAACCATAGTTATTGGAGAAACATCACGGTGCAGCTATTTCTGCCCACCTATAACCCCGACCTGTTACCGCCGGACAAGGCACCAAAATCTTGGGAGGATTTAAAAAACCCAACTTGGGGCAAGGGAAAGACCTTGATCTCCTCTTCTGGAGCCAATGCTCCACTCATGTTTGCTTACCAATGGAGAGATAAGGATGGGAGCTTGAATTGGGAGAAGGCTTTTGACTACTGGGGCGAAGTGATCAGCAAGAGTAAGCCCAGAGTGGGCCGCGGCTTCAAAGGGCCAAACGAGCTGCTGGTGGGCGGGTCCTACGCCGTCCTGCTCTTGAACCCACTTAATGAGGGATTGCAGTTTCAGGCAAAGGGGGCTCCATTGAAATTTGTTAAGGTGGATAAAATCGTCGGGTCCACACGATGCATTGCGCAACCTAGATTGGTGGCCCATCCGAATGCATCGAAGCTGCTGATTGAATATCTTCTGTCGGAAGAGGGTCTGCTCAATTACAGCGATGCGCATGCCGTCCCACCCATAGATCTAGAGGCCCGGGCGAAGTCCATTGCGGGTAAGAAACTATCTGAGCTCGGAGTCGAGGTTGAGGTCCTTCCCATTGCGTACCAGACCCGGGCGAATCAAAAGAAGGCCACAAACTGGTGGTCCACCACCCTTGGGGTTCGAAGGGGCAAGAAGAAAGAAAAATAAACGAGTCGCTGTCTTTACCTGACCGGTGGCCGAACTGACCGGCTAAGGGGGGTTGCCCATGGTTGTTGGTGGTATTATGAGATCCTGGGTGATCCCCTTTAGTTTCTCCAACCTGTATCATCCGTAACCATTCCCAGTGCTTTCAATGGTTCTATAACAATGAAGATCAAGACGGATAGTGTTTTCCTTGGATCCATAGTCGTCTTGGTTGCCTCCTTGTCACTTATCCCTATTGCATTTTTGCTGTGGAGTAGTTTCAAGCCCGTGGATATGGCCACGGTCTCTGACTGGCGGCTGGACAACCTCACCCTTGAGAATTTCCGCGAGTCGTTGGCGGATCCAAGCTCACTCACCATGCTCTTTGACAGTCTGTTTCTGGCCGTCGGGTCCATGATGGTGGCCTTCTTTTTTGGCGGCATCATCGCCTTCCTGGTGGAACGAACCGATGCGCCCTTTCGCAATCAGACTTATGGGCTGATGTTCGTTCCCTTAATCCTCCCGAGTATGTTGAAGGCCATCGGTTGGGTTTTCGTTTTGGAGCCGAACAACGGAATTCTCAATAACATCACCGAATGGATGGGACTGGGAAAACCGTTTGATGCGTACACAATCGTCTCCATGTTTTGGGTCCAGGGGCTTTCCATGACACCGCTGACCTTCTTGATGCTGGGGGCCAGTCTTCGCTCCATGGATCCTTCTTTAGAAGAGGCATCCACCGTGTGCGGAGCCGGCAGATTACAGACGGTGAGGGGAATCACGCTTAGATTGATGATGCCCGCCCTTGCTGGGGTGGGGTTGCTCCAATTTGTCCGCGGTATGGAGGCCTTCGAGGTTCCATTTATTATGGGATTGTCCTCGGGTGTCCAGGTCTTTGCCACCAATATCTATATTGCCGCGCGCGAGGTTCAACCTCCTGCCTATGGGCATGCATTTGCCATGAGCGTTGTATTGATCGTTATCGGGGTCATTGGTCTGGTTATTTACCAGAGGCTCATGTCCGACGCGGAACAGTTCGCTACGATTACAGGAAAGGGTTTTCGACCGAGGGTCATTCCCCTGGGAAAATGGCGGCCCTTGGCAGGCGGGTTCATTGTTTTTTATATTGTTGTAACCATCGGGATACCTTTGCTGATGCTTTCTTGGGTATCCCTGTTGCCGTACTATCAGGTGCCGTCATTTAGGGCATTGTCGAGTGTCACATTTGAAAACTATCGCAGTGTCCTGGCCGACCCCGAATTCTTACTTGCCATAAAAAACACTCTAGTTTTGGGGATCACTGTTAGTGTAGGGTGCGTTCTGCTTGCCACTGTTATCTCATGGCTGACCGTCCGTAGGAATAGCAGGGGGAGCAGGGTTCTGGACACTGTTTCCTTCATCCCCTATGCCATTCCAGGAATCGCATTGGGCCTGAGCTTTTTGGTGGTCTTTCTCGCTTTCCCCAATCCCATATATGGGACCATCTGGATTCTGGTGCTGATTTACCTGGTGAGCTTTTTACCCATCGCCACCCGCTTCTCCCATGCGGGGTTAAGACAGCTCCACAAGGAACTCGAAGAGGCTGCTACGGTGAGCGGTTCTGGTTTTCTTTCGGTAATGAAAAGAATTGTAATCCCCCTCATACTCCCGTCGCTGCTGGCGGGTGGCTTGTATGTCTTTGTGCTCTCCGCCAAAGTCGCTTCCCAGGCGGCGGTCCTCTGGTCCCCGGACTCGTTGATCCTGTCCATCTATTTGCTCAAATCATGGGTGGACGGGAGTTTCCCGCTTGTATCCGCCCTGGCAGTCATGTTGATCTTTGCCTTTGTGGCCATTGCCATCGCCACGCGGGTATTTGCCCGGAGATTTATGGTGGGCATGGAGAAATAGTTGGCAGATCAGTGGTGAATTATGAAGCATGTAGGGGGAAAAGAAATTTTTGAGACTTTGGGAGAACTCGTGCTTCCCCGCCACGCCGCCCTCCTGATCCACGACATGCAAAACGACTTCTGTGCCCCCTCGGGAAAGCTATTTGACAAAATTGGGGACGCCAAGGCGTCGGTTCGTGAAGCGGTCGGCCAGACGGCGGAGGTATTGAATTCCGCGCGTCGCGCCGGAATGATGATTGCATACTCTCGCGCCAGTCATTTCCCGGGCGGCACAGACGAGTCGCCGGTCCATTTGCACCACTTGCTCCGACGAGGGCAGAGGGGAGGGGAGCCCAACGTGGTTCATGGCACGTGGGGTCATGAAGTGGTGGCTGAACTCACCCCACAAGCGGGAGAGCTCGTCTTTGACAAATTTTCTTTTAGCTGCTTTCAAGGAACGGTGCTGGAAAAGATGTTGAAGTTGCGCGGGATCAAGACCATCGTCCTGGTGGGAGTCGCCAGCCACTCCGGGGTTCTTACCACGGCACGTGTGGCGACTACGCTGGACTACTACCTGGTGGTGGTTCAAGAGTGTGTTGCAGGCACGGATCCCAAACAGCATCAGGCCGCCCTGGAGTTGCTGGGGCCGGATGTCTATGGAAAGGATGACATTGTTAGACTATGGGGGTGAGTTGCTGACACCATGTATGTGATCGGCATTGATGTTGGAGGGACCTTCACGGACTGCGTGGCCATCGATGATGCCGGTCGTGTGAGTATCGATAAGGCCTTTACCACGCCTGAAGACTTGAGCCAGGGCATCCTGGTCGCTTTGCAGAACCTTTCCGGCTCTATTGCAAAAACCGTAGAGGAGTTACTCGGAGGGGCGCAGGTCTTTGCCCTGGGTACCACCAGCATGACCAATCGTGTGGTGGCGCGAAAGGGTGCCCCGGTGGGTGTCCTCATTTCGAGGGGGCATGAGGACGTCATGCGTATCGGCAGGGTCATGGCCCGGACAGAGGGGCTGAGGGAGGATCAGCGCTACGATCTATCCGTATGGAATAAACCGGAGCCCCTGGCTGGACGTGAAATGATCCGAGGCGTATCAGAGCGTATGGACTGCAAGGGGGAGGTGGTGGTTCCGCTTAGCCGTGACGAAGTGGCGAAGGGCGTAAAGGAACTTGAAAGGAACGGTGTGGAAGCGGTGGCCGTGGTGTTTCTATGGTCTTTTCTCAATCCCAAGCATGAGCAAGAGGTGAGGGATATCATTAGTGAGCAGGCCCCCAAAATGCTCGTTTGCCTTTCTTCTGAGATTTCGCCGACCCTCGGGGAATATGAGAGGGCTAACACGACCCTTTTAAACGCCTTTCTAGCCCCAGGGTCTCGGCATGATCTAGAAACTCTAGAGAACCGGCTAAAAGAGAGAGGGCTGCAGGGGAGGATCCTAGCCATGCAATCCCACGGGGGGCTGGGTTGGCGGGAAGAGGTGGAACTACAGCCGGTAAGGGCCTTGGCTGCTGGTCCTGTGGGTGGAGTCATGGGATGTGCAAAGTTGGGGACTCTCACCGATGCTCCAAACGTCATCTGTACCGATATGGGAGGGACGAGTTTTGACGTTGGGCTGGTCATTGACTCCGAACCGAGGTTTGCCAATGAAGCTGTGATCGAGCGACACAGGATTAGGGTGCCCACGGTTGAGGTGACCTCCGTCGGGGCCGGTGGGGGAAGCATTGCCTATGTGGATACCGCCACATCAGAACTGCGGGTGGGGCCCGAAAGTGCGGGATCGACTCCAGGACCCGTATGTTACCGCCGGGGCGGTGTAGAACCCACAGTCACGGATGCCGATGTTGTCCTGGGGCGAATCAATCCCGGTAGTTTTTTTGGTGGGCGGAATTTGCTGGATAAAGAGGGTGCCCTGGCGGCTATGCAAAAAAGGATCGCAGATCCTCTGGGGATGGACCCGGTTGAGGCGGCAAAGGGAATCTTGGATATTGTGGATACTCGCATGGCGGACCTGGTGCGGACCCTCACCGTTGAAAGGGGTTACGACCCGCGTAATTTTGACTTGTTCGCCTATGGGGGGGCTGGTCCCACCCATGTGGGTGCTTATGCCAGGGAGATCGGGGTCAAGAAGGTGGTGGTTCCCCTGTACGCCTCGGTTCTGTCGGCCTTCGGGATTGCGGCCTCGGATCTTAGGCGTCACTATTCCCGCGCGCAACCCATGCGTGAACCCTTTGACGACAAAAAAATTCGTTCAGCCCTGGAGGAACTAGAGAAAACCAGTCGACTGGATTGGACCAGGTCAGGCTTTGCCGAGGAGAGCGCTTCCTACCTTTGGTTCGTGGATATGCGCTTTCGCTATCAGGTGCACGAAGTCAGGGTGCCCGTTATGAGGGAGGAGGTTGGGGACCTAGGAGAGGGCATGGTGGAGCATTTTGTGAAACTCTATGAGGAGACCTTCGGTGCCGGGAGCGCCATACGGGAGTCTGGCACGGAAATCCTTACCTTTCACGTGGTCTCCGTAGCCCAGGCTGCAAAGATGGCCATGCTTAAGGCAACCTTAGACCCAAGCTCTCCGCGACCGATTTCACGGGCAACGCGCAAGGTCTATTTCACCGATTCCTTCGAGGAAACCCCTGTATACGAAATCAAGGAGCTGTCCCCGGGGCATACATTTTCCGGACCCGCCATTATCGAGGCGTCGAACACAACCATTGTGGTTCATCCCGGCCAGAAGGTAGAAATGGACGAATACTTAAACGTCATCTTGAATACCGAGTGAACCGTGGCCGTCTAAATGATCAGATTTTTTTGATTAGGAACTAACATGCTAGACCCTGTCACCTTTGAGATTCTAAGACATCGATTCATGACCATTGTTAGGGAGGGTGCCATCGCTCTGCGCAATGTGTCGGGCTCGCCCACCGTGGCATTGTCCAATGACTGTAACGTTGCCCTCCTTAACGAAACCGGTGAGGCGGTGATCGTAGGACCCACCATCGTGTCCCATGCCTTGGGATGCATGTACGCCTCCAAATACATTCACCAGAACTATTCAGAAAATCCGGGACTTTCCCGGGGTGATCTCTTTCTTTCCAATGACCCGTATATTTGCACGCCTCATCAAACCTGTACTGTGGTGGTGGGGCCGGTCTACTGGAAGGACCAAGGGGTGGGTTGGACGGGTGCAGGGATTCATATTGCCGACGCAGGCGGACCCACTCCAGGCCAAGTCTCCCTGGGTGCCCAATCCATTTGGGAAGAAGCGCCCCCGCTGCCACCGGTGAAGATCGTGGAGGGTGGGGTTGTGCGCAAAGACATCGAGCAGGACTACTTGAGGCGGTCTCGGACACCCGCACAGAATGCCATCGATCTCAGGGCCAAGATCTCGGCCAACACCATCATGCAACGAAGATTCTCTGAGACCATTGAGCGCTATGGTCTGGACACCGTGAGAGAGGCCATGCAGCGCATCATTGATACCACCGAGAATAAGTTGCGGGCGATTTTGACGGAAATACCTGACGGCGCCTGGTCCGATGTGGCCTATCTGGATTATTTCGATCGTGAAAGACTTCAGATCTATGTTTGCCGGATGACCCTCATCAAGGAGGGTGATGTTTTGAACTTTGACTTCTCGGGATCCTCGGAACAGGCACCGGGGGTCATCAACGTGACGCAGCCCGCCCTGGAAGGCTACGTTGTAAGGGCTGTGATGGCCATCTTTGGATTTGCCATATCCCCCTGCCCGGGGGGTGTCTTTCGGGTCTGCCGGGTTCAAGCCGACTCCGGAACCTTCGTTAATTGTTCTTGGCCTGCGGGTGTTTGCAAGGGGACCACATCGGGAACCTACGCCGTCTTTCAGGCTGTGACCAGCTGTGTGAGTCAGATGCTGAGCCAGGGCCGCATGGATCGGTGGTCCACCACGGGTCTCAGGGGTCATATGCCCCTGCTGGATTTTTCCGGGGCGGACCAGTACGGTCAGAGGTTTGCAGGGGTCTTTACCGATTGTTCACTGGGGATGGGTGGGGGAGCCAGGGGAACCCAGGATGGCATCAACACGGGCAGTGGGAGCGAGCCGGAGGTCGCAATACCCAACATCGAGACTAACGAGCTTCGTTACCCAATCCTTTACCTTTACCGTCGCCAGGCACGGGACTCGGCCGGCGCGGGAAAGTTCCGAGGGGGGGCCGGCATCGACGTGGCCTTCAAACCCCATGGGGTCTCCTCCATTCCGAACCTGATCCTGCATTCCCACGGTGTTGCCTGTCCAAGCACGGTGGGTTTAGCGGGTGGATACCCCGGTGCGTGCAATGAGATGATCATCGTGAGGGAGTCTAACGCTGCGAAACTGTTCCAGCAGGGCATCCTGCCGCAAGACCTGGATACCCTGGGAGGAGATAGGGAAAAAATACAGCCTTTCGGTCGGAATTGGCTCGACGAGAACGATTTGTTTCATTGTACCGGGGCTGGAGGAGGGGGTTGGGGGGATCCCCTGGATCGGGACTCCCTAGCAGTGGCGGGAGATGTGAAAGAAGGACTAGTGTCTGCTGGGTGGGCAAAGGAGCTTTACGGTGTCATTTGTGATGCCGCGGGCGAACTGGACGTGGACGGAACCAGACAGACCAGGGAACGTATGGGCCAACAACGAGTGAAGGATCGCGGCCGGCGATCCGTGGCAGATATTCAGTCATCGCAATCGGTGTTTGTGGGACCTGTTGACGACATTGAACGTAACCTGTTCGAGGGGGATCCTGGTCAATGCAGTGGCTGCGGGGCCCCTCTAGCCAAGGACGGCTATTTCTTGATCCCGTGGTCCACCGTTGCCCCCTATTGTTTGAATCTGACCGCCAACGGATTATTCGAGCTGGCCGGATGGTTCTGCCAGAAGTGTCAACGATTGGAAAGGGTAAAGTATTTCCCCCGGGCCGGCGAGGGTTGTTAACCAACCAGATGGAGGCATGATTGAATGAGTCATTTTGATGAGCTGCTCAAGCTCAGGGACAAGCAACGACTTGTGGCGCAACAACAGCCGATTGTGATTAAAGGCAAGGATGTTCCGTGGGAAGACAACCAGCATGGCAAGATGAAGTGGTTTATGCATCCTTGCTTCGACAGTGCTTGGAATGCTTATGTGCTCTATGCCCAGCAGGTGAATCCAGGTTGGAAGAGCGGTCTGCAGAGATGCCAGGGAGGCGTGTTGTTTTACATGCTGGAGGGGAAGCTTAGAACCAAAGTAAACGGCGAGCTATACGACTGGGGGGCTGGCGATCTTCTAACACTTCCCATCTTGAGAGACGGAGTAGAATACCAGCACTTGAATGCGGAAAAGGGAGGCAACGCAATCTTGCTGGCCTGTGAGATCAATACGGCGCATTCCTTGGGAGTGGATAAGGGTTCGGGATTTGAGGAGCTCCAGGCCTCTGGTCGGATGTCCGAAAAAGATCTGGCGCCGGGCAACGGGTTGCGAGTGCCAGTGGCGGCAGAGCGAGAGGATACTCCCGCTACTTTGAGCACCCAATACGATCGTGATTTTCAGCGTTGGATGCAGATCCGCGGAAGATACGAGAAGGGAAACCTGTTGGTTCGTGGCTCGGATATGAGCTGGGAACAAAACCGTATGGGAAAGGTTTGCTACTATCTCAATCCCGAATTCGAGCGTAACGCTCTTCAGGACTGGACCGTGTTTGCTCAGGATATCCGTCTCCACACGGGCAAGCACAAGCATCAGGGAGGGTTGATCATATATGTAACTGAAGGAGAGGGTTACACCGTTTGTGACGGCACGAGATACGACTGGCAAACTGACGATCTAATCCTGTTTCCAGTTAAGCCCGGGGGAGTAGAGCACCAGCACTTCAATACGAAGTCTGGCGCAGGGTGTCGATGGATAGTTATGTTCTACTGGCCCTGGTGGGAGGAGGTAGCCTCCGAGTTTGTACAGCTTCAGCATCACCCTGATTTTAGGTAGCAAAGGAATGGGGTTATGAAGAAAGATGTAGAGCAGGCTCAATGCGGGTTGGACCTTAGGGCCTTCCTGGACCGGGTCAGCAAGACGCGTGGGCTCCAAGAAATCCAAGGTGCCCATTGGAACAAGGAGATCGGGGCGCTAACAGAAATCTATGCTGGAGTGCCGGAGCCTCCTGCTCTTCTCTTCGATGAGATCCCCGACTATCCCCGGGGCTACCGGGTCCTCAGCAACGTTCTGATGACCCCAGCAAGAGAGGCCCTGGCCCTGGGCATGCCTCCGGAAACCGCGCCAATAGAGATGGTGAGGGCCGTCAAGGGGCGACTGGGTAGTTTCAAACCGCTCCCCCCGCGTGAGGTTTCAATGACTCCCTGGTTGGAGAACACAGCCCGGGGTGCGAACGTGAATCTTCTGAAGTTTCCCGTTCCCCAGTGGCATGAGGATGATGGGGGACGATACATTGGAACCTTTGATTCCGTCATTTGTCGGGACCCGGATACAGGCTATGTGAACGTTGGGACCTATCGGATTCAGGTCCACGATGAAAAGCATGTGGGCTTGTTCATTGTCCCTGGCAAGCATGGAGATCTCATTGCCAAAAAGTACTGGGCCAGGGGAGAGGATTGCCCTGTGGCGATTGTTTGCGGGCTCCCTCCGTCTATGATCCTTGCCAGTGCGGTGGGTATCCCTTGGAAGGAAAGCGAGTATGAATTTCTTGGAGGGCTTTTGGGGGTGGCGGTTTCCGTGCACAAGGGTCCGGTCACGGGACTGCCCATACCAGTCTCATCCGAGATTGTGCTGGAGGGTTACGTGCCCCCGCCGGAGCGCCAGGCAAAGGACGAAGGGCCCTTTGGGGAATGGCCTGGATATTACGCCTCTGACGTTCACCCTGCCCCAGTGGTACGGGTGGAAGCCATGCACCACCGCAAGGATCCCATCCTGACTGGCGATCCTCCGCTCAAGACCTATTTAAATAGCCAGATCTACATGTACATCCGATCGGCCAATATCTGGACCGCCTTGGAACGCTGCGGTCTGCCGGAAATCCAGGGTGTTTGGTTCCCTCACCAAGGAAGGTTTGTGGTTGTGGTTGCCATCCGGCAGAAATACCCCGGCCATGCCAAGCAGGTGGGATATGGGGTTATCGCCACGCGGGACGGGGGCAGGGATGTGCGCATGGTCATCGTGGTGGACGACGACATCGACATCACCAACATGGACGAGGTGCTATGGGCAGTCTCTTCGCGCTGGGATCCCAGGACGGCCTCTGAAATTGTCGATGTGGCGGCAAGTTCGCTCAATCCAAGGATTTCCCCGCAACTCAGAAAGCGAAGCGAATGGGTGAGTTCCTGCATTGTCATGGATGCCTGCCGACCCTACAGCTGGATGAAAGATTTTCCCAAGGCGACGGCCATAAGTCCTGAGTATAAGGATGAAGTGCTAAAAAAGTGGGCCCATTTGGATGGACTGAAGTCCTGGAGACGTTAGAATGACACTGGGGCTGCGCGGGGTAGGTGCTCGGGCATTCCTGCAAAGCTTCAAATCCTTGAAATAGGGAGGATGTCACATGCAAGTAATCGACGCTGACGGTCACGTGAACGAGGGGGCGCGCAGCGAGGAGCTGGTCAAGTACATGCCCAAAGGTTGCCGGGCCTCGCAGGTCTTTCCGGTACTCGATCATCTTCATTTTCACTATCTGAAGCCAACCTTTGGACAAAAGGAGTTTGGTAATCCTGGTCCAACGGAGTGGCTGGAGTTTTTAGAGCGGACGGAAATTGATTGGACGGTTCTCTATCCCACATGGGGTTTGGCCATGGGCCGGCTCGTCTCAATGGAATGGGCCATTGCAGCATGCCGAGCCTACAACAACTGGCTCTACGACACGTTTCTCAACCACAGCCCAAAGCTGAAGGGAATGGCCCTGATACCCATCCAGGATGTGGACGTTGCCGTGGAGGAACTGCGTCGGGCCGTCAAGGAACTGGGAATGATCGGGGCTATGCTGCCCTCAAATGGAGAGGGTTTGCAGAACCATCTTGGGGCCAAGCTGTACTGGCCCATATACGAGGAGGCGGAGAAGCTCAATTGCTCCTTGGCGGTGCATGTGGGGGCGCTGCACCACCTGGGTATGGATACTTTCAGCACTTACTATCCGGTTCATGCCATCGGGCATCCTGTGGGTATTATGATCCAGGCTGCCGCGATGCTCTCCCATGGGATCTTCGATCGGTTTCCCAAACTGCGTGTTGGGTTTCTTGAGGGAGGCTCCACCTGGGTGCCCTTCTTCCTGGATCGGCTCGATCGTTCTCATCATGAGGGTCATATGCAGGTGGATTTGAACGGTGAGGTTCTGGGAGGCCCGAAACGTGGGGAAAAGGCCAGCGACTATTTCAGGAAACGGATGCGCGAGGGAAGGATCTTCGTTGGCTTCGATGTGGACGACGGCGGCCTTGGCTTTGCCGTGCAGAATGCCGGTAGGGAAGGTTTTCTATTCGGCAGCGATTTTCCTCATGAAGTCTTCGACGCCAAGAAGTGTCGCCATGAAATCGATGAATTGCTTGCCCGTGAGGATCTCACCCAGCAAGACAAGGAAGCTGTGTTAGGTGGAAACGCCAAGAGACTCTACCTGAAGAATGCTTGAAGGAACTAGCAGGGTAAGGGAAAGAATTTATGTTAAAAAGGGAAGATATCTTAGATGCGGTGGCCGATTCCTGGTGGAAGAAGTCTCCTCGAATGATGGAGTTTGTCAACCACCACCTGAATCGCGAGGGGGCAAAAATCTTCGCCGTGGAGCACACTTATTTTGCGGCAAATTTTCCCCGTTGGTTTAGTAACGTTATCGCTAACTGCCCTCACCTCGAGGTGCGCCGCTACATCATCGGTAATATTTATGTTGAGGAAGTGCATGACCCAACCATCGATGATACCCACTATGGGAGCATGGTAAAGTTCGGACAGGGGTTGGGCCTCTCCCGGGATGAAGTATTGAATTATGTGCCCAGTGTCCCTATGAAACTGGCGGTTCACTATTGGGATAATATCAGTCGCACAAAACCCTGGTTGGAAGGATTTTCAGCGGTGGGAGCACTTGAGCTTACGAACCACGGGGAGCTGGCGGCCAAGTACGGCCAGAAGCCCTTGAACTCCCGGCACAACTGGGAGCCCTTGGGGCTGGGAAGAGAATGGCTCACCCATTGGGAGGCTGCGGATGCCGCTGATCCGGATGAAGGCGGTCACGCCGAGGAAACCATCCGCATTATCGTCGAGTATGCAAGGAGTAAAGTAGAGGAGGAGTTGGCCCTCGCTGCGGTAGGAGAAAGCATTGAAGCGTTTCGCTATATCTATGATCTGATCGGTGACAGGGCCATCGCGGCAGGAAAGTAATAGGGACAAGGGGGTGCGGATCGATTATTGAGGATCGAAGATTGAATGTCGCGGGCAGAAAGCGAAGCGCAGGGCGCAAAGGGTCGGAGAAGTTCCCGGTCTTACATGCTCAGTGCTAATCACCGAGAAAACCACTAAGCATTAGACTTCGGGCGGACGGTAGGCAGGGAAGACAAAGACAGAGCGGTCAGGAACAGGGGATCGCGAGATGGGGAGCGGTGAAATTCGTTTCCCAAAAGGGGAGGGCAGCCGTGAGAGCTCTTTTTGTTGGAACGATTGACGGTGTATTCAAGGTTGTTCGTTCAAATCGTAATTGGCGGGTCGAAACAAAAAGTCTCGACGGGGCGGAGATCAATGCCGTGGTTATCGATCCCCGGAACCGACAGACCGTCTACGTAGGAATTCGTGGTGGCGGGCTCTGTCGCAGCGACGACGGTGGCGCGAGCTGGCATAAGTTGGGGGACGGGGTTCTGTCGGATAAAGTGCGTGCCTTGACGTTGGATCCAACAGACTCCAATGTTCTATACGCAGGCACGGAGCCACCGGGACTTTGGAAAAGTGAGGACGGGGGGCAAAACTGGCGCGAGATGACAGGGGTTAGAAAGTTGGCGGAAGATCGAAAGTGGACCTATCCTGTTCCCATGATTGAGCCCCACCTGCGCTGCATCACCGTTGATGCGAATAATTCCAAGCGAATCTGTGTGGCGGCTCAGGTGGGTGGCCTGCTCATCAGTGAAGATGGTGGAGCCTCGTGGTCGGATGTGCGCGATCCCATTGATATGGATGTCCACACGGTGGTTTATGACCCTGAAATTGAAAATCAAATCTATGCTGCCACCGGCGGTGGAGAGAATTTTCCCGATCCTACCCCTTTTCCGAAGGGCAGACCCCTCTATCGCTCCAGCGATGGGGGAAAGTCATGGCAGTGCATTACCAAGGATTTTACCAGGACCTACTCGGTGCCGGTTCGAGTCCATCCCCGGGACTCTCAGACCCTCTACGTGGGCGTGGCGGAAGAGCCACCTCCGGTCTGGTTGAAGCGATCCAACAAGGCCAACGGCGCATTGATGAGGAGTTCTGATGGAGGCAGTAGCTGGGAGCGCATAGGAGATGGGTTGCCCGACCCTTTCATGAGCATGGTGGAATGCATCGATTTCGATCCAGACGGATCGGACGAAGTCTTTATCGGCACCGGCGGAGAGGGCGCCCGGTTTATCAAGTTAAACGAGGGGGAGATCTTTTATAGCGGGGACCGGGGCGATCACTGGCAAAAAGTACCCCTCAATTTTCCCATCATCTACGCCCTGGCAGTCCAGTAAGGATAGTGGGTCAACTTGGCGAGGAATAAGCGACCCGTCGTTCTCGTAACCGGTGGTACCTCAGGAATTGGGTTGGCGGTGCTTCATCGCTTCGCCCGGGAGGGCTATGATTTAGCTTTTTGTGGCCGCAATCTGCGCAGGGGCGGGAAAGCGGCAGCGGAAATTAAAAAGAAATATGCGTGTCGAGTCCAATTTGTGCCGGCGGACGTGAGCAAGGAAGAAGCGGTGCGGCGTGTGCTGGAGTTGGGACCGGGACGATTGGGCCGGTTGGACGTTCTTTGTAACAATGCCGGTATTCAGAAGATCGGGCCCATGGAAAATCTCTCCACTGCGGAATGGGATGAGGTTATGTCAGTCAATGCGCGTGGAGCATTTCTTTCCACCCAAATGGCCCTGCCTTATCTGAGAAAG
Organism: uncultured Binatia bacterium (SeqCode); assembly: GCA_965218425.1. Classification (GTDB taxonomy): domain Bacteria; phylum Desulfobacterota; class Binatia; order UBA9968; family CAXXLF01; genus CBDCDW01. The sequence goes on along the minus strand of OZ244621.1, from coordinate 3,837,207 downwards.
GTCAAAGGGTGCGTTGTCAATATCGCCTCCACGGGCGGCCTTGTGGGTTATGCGGGAGGGTCAGCTTATTGCGTATCGAAGGCTGCCCTGGTGATGCTTACCAAGGTCCTTGCCCTTGAGTTTGCTTCCTCTGGAGTCCGAGTGAACTGTATCTGCCCGGGGGCCGTCGATACGCCCATGGTGCCTTCGAAGAGTCTGAAAAGAGTTGCCAGTCAAATTCCCCTGGGAAGAGTGGGTCTCCCCCGAGAGGTGGCCGACCTGGTCTATTATCTCTCTTCCGCTAGTGCGAAACAGATTACCGGTGGGACGTTCGTGGTAGACGGTGGGGTGACGGCTGGCCGGCCACGGCTGGCCGGAGCATGAAGTAAGAATCGCTTTTTGAATGATTCCCCGAAACTTCGATTCAGTGTTGGCACAAAGCTGGCGATCTTACTCTAGCCCCGCGATGGTTTTGTCCCGGTAACTCCTCCATCAAGGCTGATTGTGCTGCCAGCCCATCACTCAGTGGAGAGTAGCTAAAAATAAACCGTCATGTTTGTTTAGCCATAGTCTTCAGGCAAGATATGGGAGGAATATCCATCCGATGCTGGAAGCCAAGGGCCCGAACGCTGCGCAGATTCAATTTTGGAATGAAACCACTGGGCAGAAATGGATCAATTACCAGGAGCCCATTAATAGCCTTGCTCGTCCCTTTGGGGTTCTTGCCGTGGATCGAGCCTCGGTCCTGCCAGGTGAGCGGGTACTGGACGTAGGCTGTGGTTGTGGAGACACCACCTTGGAGCTTGCGCGCCGAGTTGGGGCAACCGGCAAAGTTACAGGAATTGATCTTTCCTCTAACATGCTGGCCAGTGCAAGAGACTCAGGGAAAAGGTTTGGTTTGGCTCAAGCCCGTTTCATCAACGCCGACGCACAAACCTACGCATTCGAACCCCAATCAATGGATCTTCTTTACTCGCGCTTTGGGATCATGTTTTTCGCAGATCCTCCGAAGGCCTTTGAGAACCTGTTCAGGACCTTATGCCCCGGCGGGCGTTTTGCGTTTGTCGCCTGGCAGGAGTTTCAAAAGAACTTATGGGCGCTTGTGCCAACGGAGGCTGTGGCCAAGCATATCGACGTTCCGCAATTCGTTCCTGATCAACAGGGACCATTTGCCTTTGCTGATTCCGATCGTTTGGAGCGTATTCTGTCCAAAGTGGGGTTCCATGACATCTCGTTTGAAGAGGCGGTCAAGGACGTCCCTATTGGTGTAAGTGATGACCTTGACGCGGCGGTGGACTTCTTGTTTCAGATGGGGCCTGCGGCAGCCGCCATTAGACAAGCAAGACAGCCCGAGAAGCGTGGTGCTCTGACGTATGCTCTGTCGGATGCTGTGGCCCCCTATCAGACTCCTCAAGGAGTCCACATGCAAGCTGCGGCTTGGATCGTTACAGGGTGTAGGCCTTTTTAGCTGAGGTGCTAAGAGGCTTTTAGATGTTTTTCAATGGTTGCGGCCAGGGGGAATTTTAGAGCAAAAGGGGTGTCAAGCCGTAACCTCCCGATAAGCCGAGATCCGAGTACTATTTTTGGCCAATCGCATTATTATCGCTTGTGGAGGGGGACGCTGCCTGACTTGTTTGCGGCGGTACTGAGGGGGAATCCAGCCTTGCAGGGCTAACCGTGGTTTTGGTAAAGACGGTCGGGGAAGGCGAGAAATTTACAAGGAGGGTCAAATTATGAAAGTACTCAGCCTGCGGTCGTGGAATTTTCACGCAGAGAATTTGGACGAGATGATCAACTTCTACCAGGGGGTTCTCGGTGCCGAGTTACGCACGAAGCACACCGTCTCAGGAGTTGACGTTGCTCGTTTACGGTTGGGCGGGGCGGGCCTTGGGCTGTTTGATGCCTCGCAAAAGCAAGCTCCAGGCGTCCCGCACCACACATTTGATATCGAGGGACCGGATGATCCGGAGGCACTGATTAAGGGGTTGGAGGCTAAAGGTGTCAAGACGGACGGAATACGACCCCACGGGAAGGGTCCTGGATACTCCGTCTATGTGGTTGACCCAAGTGGGAATCGCATCGAATTATCCCGTGATGCCAATTAATCGGGTTCCGTGTTGTCGATTCAATTCCTATTTGAAATCAGGGCTTTGATTCAAGTACCACGGCTTTGGCGGCCCCAAGCAGATTTCCGTTGGCCGGATCGCGAACGGGGACATAAATAGGCACCGCAAAGACTCCGGCGCTCTCATCGAACTCCAAATTCGGCCGTCGCCAGGACTTTCCTTGCTTGATGGTTCGTGTCCACCACTCTTCGTCCGCCTGATAATAGTCGCTGGTCTTATTGGTCACGCAGATATTCAGTCCGTTAATCCCGGTAACGAAAATTTCTTTGAACGCCCCATAACCGGCTTGAAAAATCCTCAAGGCTTCATTGCATTGGAAATCGGTCATCTTTGCCACAATGTCGTCGCCGGCTGTGATCCAGGTTTTGTCCAGGGCTTGAATCTGTTCATTGGAAACACCACGGTATCGATTGTTTGCAACGCGTAAGGCTCCCAGGATCACCGTGTCTTGCAACTTCACTTCCAGGAGACGCAAGTTACGCTCGGATTCGAGTTTGAACTTCTCCCGGCGTTGCACGGTTAGGTCTTTTTCTTTTCTCCAATTAAAACGGAAGGAAGATGTGTCTCGATCGTAGACAGCCGGTTCTGAACCGCAGCCGACCAACTGAAAAGTAAGTACCATTAAGCAGGAGAGGCTCAGGCCTCGCATCATGTTGGTTAAGGGAGAACGGTGAGGGTTAATCATAGATTATTTCAAGTTTTCCCCGGTTCAATCCTTGCAAAGCGAGTAGCATTGTTGGGACAATGTGTCAACTACCATTGAAGACCTTCCGAGAGGAACCCGCTGGATGTTTGTTTTATGAAATGGCCAGGAAGAAGAGATTGTGAGGCTTCCATCCAATCCTTTAGAGCTGTCCGCATGGGTTGACTTCCCAACCGGTATAAAACTATGCTCACCGGCAACCAGGACTTAAGGAGGAGGTGGGCACTATGTCAACCATATGGGTAGATCTCATGGGCAGTCGGGTCAGTTATTACGGTAACGAATTCAAGACGCGAGTGATTGAGGCAGGCCACGGTGAGCCCTTGATTTTGATTCACGGCGTCGGGGGCCATGCGGAGGCTTACAGCCGCAACATTGTCCGTTTGGGGCAAAGATTTCATGCAATGGCGATTGATCTCGTCTGGCACGGATTCTCTTCTAAACCTCCTTATAAAGGCCGAGCCGTGCCTACTTATGCTCGTCAAGTTCTCGACCTGATGGATTCTCTGGGTATTGAAAAAGCCAATATTGAAGGTGAGTCACTGGGGGGCTGGGCTGCCCTTTGGTTCGCGCTGAATTATCCGGATCGATTGCACCGGCTCATCTTGAACACGCCGGCGGGTGTGCGCTTCAAGCCTGGCGTCGTTGACGAGCACCCCGCACAGGGACGGCAGTTGTTACGGGAACGTTCGTTGGCTGCCATCAATAACCCCACGAGGGAAACCATTCGCAAGAGGCTTGAATGGCTTATGGCCTCCCCGGACAGGGTTAGCGACGAGTTGGTGGAAGTACGCCACAATATCTATAGCGACCCCGACACACGTCGAGCCTTAACCGACGTCTCTAGCAATTCTTTTGGGGACGGGGATTCCGATAATTTCTTGATTCCTGAAAAAGATCTCAAAAATATCAAGGCGCAGACCCTCGTTCTTTGGACTGAAAAAAATCCGGGAGCCGGTCCCGATGTGGGGGAATACGTGCATTCCCTAATCCCGGGTGCACAGTATTATTGTATGGCTGATGCCGCGCACTGGCCTCAATGGGAACGTCCGGAAGAACACGATAGTGTCGTTGTGAAATTTTTGAGTGGCCAAAAGTTGGGTTGAGGCTGAACCTTGGCCTCCATCATTGTCGAAGAGAACCGAGCCGCATGCGGTAAATTTCGGTTTCCCATGAATTTTGTGCTATTGTGAACAAAACCCATGAACAAGCTTGGCACAAACAAAAAGGGTGATGATCAGCGTTTTATGGAGCTTGCCTTGGAGGAAGCTGCCAAGGGGCTGGTTAGAGATGAGGTCCCGGTGGGGGCATTGGTGGTTCATGAGGGAAAGGTAATCGGAACGGGATACAATCGTCGTGAGGAATTGCAGGAACCCACCGGTCATGCAGAGATCCTGGCTCTTCGGGAGGCTGCCACAAGTCTCGGTAGCTGGAGGCTCGACAATTGCGTTTTCTACGTAACCCTTGAACCCTGCGTCATGTGCACGGGGGCGATCCTACAGGCTCGTATTCCTCGCCTTGTCTTTGGTTGTCACGACCCCAAAGGTGGAGCCGTGGAGTCTCTCTATCGTCTCTGTGACGATCCCCGGTTAAATCATTCTGTACATGTAAAGAGCGGTATCTTAAAGGAACGGTGTGCAAGGATACTGAGCGGTTTCTTTTTCTCACTTCGGCAGAAGAAGCAAGTTTCTGCTTAGCTTAATTACAGGACAGTTGCGGAGAGGTGGCCGAGCCCGGTTGAAGGCGCCTGACTCGAAATCAGGTTTACCCTTGCGGGTAACGGGGGTTCGAATCCCTCCCTCTCCGCCAATACTCTATAAATTCACTTCCAAGCATAGCTTTATATCCACCTCCTCCACGGGTAGGGACAGTGGCCCGGATTCAAACTGATCCCGATGGGATTGCAATTCTAGACCTGATCTCGGGAGAAATGGCTGAAGCTGCTCGAGGGAACCATTTGGGTTAGAGGCTCCCTCACTCCAAGGGCGGTTTTAGACCCGCATGGGATTTCTATGCGGCCGAAAGCTCAGGCATGTCGGCTTTGACGTCACGCTTGTCCAACTCTTTGAAAAATAGTTGACGGATCCGTGGGTCCTCATCCTCGAACTCGATCTGTACGCCACCGGTCTCCCTGTACCTGGCGCCTGCGGATCCGCTATACCGCGGGTTGCCGTAGCGAAGTACGAGATAGCGGGCCGGTTCTGAACCCACATTGAAGTGTTGATGGTAACCCGTCCCCGGAGACATCAGTGTACCAGTACCGAAGTCCAAGCGCTCCCATTCAACATCTGGGCCAGGTTTGGTGCCGGCGGGCCACTGGAGGTCGTATCCCTCCCCGGACAGAAAGAGATAGGCGACGCTGGAGAGGAGACCGCCACGTCCCCTCGTGAACTCGCCGGTATGACCCTTTTTGTAGCTCCCCACGGGGAATTCTGAAACGTGGCAGATAAAGTGGCCGCCTGACATAGAGAACATCATGTTTGCGCCTGGGCCTCTGTCCACCCAACGGTCCAAGGAGACGGCGTGAACATCTGCTATGAAATTGGTTTCCGCGAAACGGTCCCGGAGCTTACTGACCCGTCCACTGAAATACTTCTCATCGGTGGGATTATACCGATCATGGAAAACCATGGGGCAGTTGAATACCAGTTCGGGACTAGCAAAAAGATTGAAAGTCGTTGGCGCGTTGGTGGCAGCGTAGAGTTTTACCGTTTCGTCGCCTTGGCCATTGAAAATTTCATGCCACGTGTTGAGGGGGATGGAAAAGACGCTGCCTTCCTGCCATTCAAAGGTTTGCTTTGGCTCACCCTGGTTCCAAATGGTGGTGGCGCCCCGCCCCTTCATCACGTAGAAGATCTCCTCATACATGTGCTTTTCGGCCTTGAAGGAACCTTCTGGGGGTATCTCGCACAGGTAACGGGTCGTACCCTGGGTATTAACGAGAGTGCCCTCCCAAGGTTCCGGGGTTAAATCGAGGATTGCGGCGTTCGTTCCGGTGCGTTCCCACGGTCCAAGTTCCACTGCGTGGATATTCTGCACCACCTGTTGAGAATAAACACGGAGCCCTTCTTCTTTAATCCATTTCTCAAAGGGAGTCAGAGACCATGGTTGATAGCGTTCCGTTGTCATGGATCACCTCCTGAGTGTTTTCATTTAGTTAATGGGTACTCGTGGCTGCACTGCGCATTCTTAATTTGCCATTACAAGGAGCCATTGAGCCACCCAAACCTATGTTGACATCTGGCAAACCCCGCGGCTACCGCTGGCGAAACGTCTCCCGACTAGGTTTGCTTCGGGATGGACAATATCCGATAACGAGCAAAAATGTCAACCGAATGTATTGGGCCACCACATATTGCACTCTTGGGGTCTTTGCTCCATTAAAAACTGCACCGGCGACTTAAGGTTGAGTCCCCAGTGAGGCCGCTCGCCGTTATACCACAACAGCCACGGGATCAACTCGCGGTTAAAGGCTGCCGGCTTCACGAGCAGATCCTCATGATAATCGAGAAACTCTTCTTGAAGGGTACGGTTAAACCTCTCCACATGGACATTCATTTTTGGGCTCTTGGGATTAAGTATGCCAGTGGACCTTGTCCAGCCTCCTCAGTTCCCCATCGAAGTGCTTCATGAACTCAGAGCCATTGTCTGTGAGCACATATTGAAGCGGATAGGGAAACACCTCGCTGAGCACCCTGTAGACTTCCCTGGCTGCCTCAGAGCCATGGCTGTGGCTCGCCCAGGCAAAACAGAACCGGGAGTAGACATCAGTGAAGGTGATCCCATACCTCATTAGCCCATCAAGGAACAACTCCACCCTATCGAAGGCCCCGCACTCACCAGGACCGCTCGCTCTAAAACCCTGGGGGTCTCTTGCCCGCTTCGGCTTGTTGGTTACTCTACGACCGTTAGACCTTATCTTCATGGAAACCGTTCTCATCTTGTCCACAGCCCCAGCTATGATCCGACCAATGCTCCTGGGCTTTGGACACCTCAGATCCTGCCTCTCACACCACGGCTTGAGCGATAGATAGATCTTCTCTTTGCTTAGATTGGGGTGCTCCGTCCTTATGCGGCCAATCTGTCCAAGCACCAACTGAGGCCAACTACGACTCCTACGCCTATGGGGAGCCTTGCTATCCTCGTTTAATGCCTCCAGCTTCCCGCCCCCTTTCATCAGCTGCCCTCTCCAGTAATACAGGGTCCGCCTTTTCACTCCAAAGGCCTCTTCAGTTGCTTCCAACCCCATGCTTGGCCCACAAACTGAGCACCCGAGCCTTGTGCTTTGCCTTATTACTAACCCTAGTCTCCCAGCGTATGGCATAGTCAGCGAGTCTGGAAAAGCCCCAGATGCGGTAAGAGAAATCCCGGATCTGCATCCCAGCTCAACCACCCAGAATGTGCAAGATGTTTCTGGCCTTATGCATTGCGGCTGTCGTGTTTACCCCTGCTGAGCTTATTCTGAAGCCTTCTCAGGAAAAATCAGCCCCTTGGCCCCTCGACACCTACTGAAATTCAAGGAATTTGACGGAAAGGACCAAGAGGGTGCTCTGATGAATCAAGGAGAGAAATTTCCAGCATGAGAATAATTGTGCTGCTGTTCACTTTTGCTTTATTTTTGGTACAATGGGTGGTGGCCGGTATCTATGTTCATCGTGATTCTCGTACGTCTTGACCTTTATCAATGCCCTTAGCCATTCGGGTTGCCGTGTGATTATTAGGAACCGCAGTCAACATAGTCGTGTGCCAGGGCAAACCCTAAGTTTCGATGAGCTTGTGAGGTCCGCTTCGAACCGATACGGTGTGGATCCAAATTTGGTATGGGCAGTAATGAAGGTGGAGTCCGATTTCGATCCCGGGGCGGTTTCAAAAAAAGGGGCGCGGGGCCTAATGCGGCTCATGCCGGCAACGGCACATCAGCATCGGGCGGACAACATTCAAGACCTAGGCCAGAACACCTAGGCCGGTGTCCGTCACCTGCGGTTGCTCCTGGACCGTTTTCAAGGGAACCTTAGGTTGGGGTTGGCGGCTTACAATGCAGGGAGCCGAGCCGTGGAACGCTACCGGAACATTCCCCCTATTCAGAAACGAAACAATACGTACGCCGTGTTGTAAAGTATTATGATTTTTGTCGTAGAAAGGGTCCGTTTATGACAGGACAGCTTGGATCCCTGATAACTACACAGCAACTCTCAACTCCATGTGGACTCTACCCAACCTTTTGAGCCTGTTTCGGATCGCCATCATCCCCCTGCTGGTCTACATCTTGACGTACACGAACCGCCTGGCCAGCGCCATTGCGGCTCTGCTTTTCCTGGTGGCTGCCGCAACGGATTATCTCGACGGGTATCTGGCCCGACGTAATAAAATGGTTTCCAACCTGGGAAAGGTCCTCGACCCGTTGGCCGACAAGTTGATGATTGTGGCGACTTTGATCATGCTGGCGGCTATGGACCGACCCGATAATGCCATCGTGCCGGCGTGGCTGGTGGTGGTGGTGGTGGCCCGGGAAACAGCGGTTACGATCCTTCGAGGGATTGCCTTGACGGAAGGGATTGTGATGGAGGCTGAGACCTTGGGTAAATATAAACTTGTACTCCAGGCCACCGCGGTTTTTGCCTTGATCCTCCATTATCCTTACTTCGGCGTGGATTTCTACGTTGTGGGCATGTATTTTCTTGTGGTGGCCACTGCCGTGGCCTTGTGGTCCGCCGTCAACTACCACGTTAAATTTATCCGCTTGATGCAGCAGAGAAACGGTGGGCATAGAGCGCAGGTAAATTGACAACAACCCCCCTTTCGTGTAGGAATTTTTTTAGATGCGGGTGTAGCTCAGTTGGCTAGAGCGTATGCTTGCCAAGCATAAGGTCGTGGGTTCGACCCCCATCACCCGCTCCACTCCATAGCCCCGCCTTAGGTGGGGCTTTTTTATTTCTTCGATAAATTCGTTTGATGTGCTTGACCGTAGCTTGAGCCTGCATTCCCATGCTTGACATGGTGCTGTGATACGAGTAACTAGGCTATGTCATCCCATGGATGGAGCAAAACCGTCACCATGAATGCTAATCAAATCTCATTACTATCGGGTTGCCGCGTTCTGGATATGTCCGGCCCCCTTGGTTTTCATTGCGTAAAGCTTCTGGCCGACATGGGGGCTGACGTGATGAAGGTGGAGCCGCTAGGCGGGGACGAAGCACGTGGAATGCCGCCGTTCAAAGATGACCTGCCGCATCCGGAAAAGAGCCTTTATTTCTTGCACTACAACACAAATAAACGTGGCATTACCCTGAATCTGGAATCCCGCGACGGGCAATCCATCCTTGTAGAACTTGCGCGTTCCGCCGATGTGGTAGTGAATACCCATCGTCCCGGGCGACTGGACGAGTTGGGTCTGGGCTACCGTGGGTTAAGTTCCGTGAATCCCCGAATGATCTTTACATCCATCACGCCCTTCGGACAGACCGGACCCTGGCGGGACTACAAGGCCACTGACATTGCCGGTCTCGCCCTCAGTAATCTCATGGTCCTAACGGGAGAGCCGGGGGAGCCCCCTCTGCAGGGGCCGGGGGAGATTGCCTATGGCATGGCTTCTACTTACGGGGCCCTGGGCATCGCCATTGCGCTGTACGATCGAGAGAAGAGCGGTGAGGGACAAGAAATTGATGTCTCCATGCATGAATGTGCCGCCCACATCGCTGGATACTTTATCCCCAATTACGCGTACACGGGAGCGAAGGCTAGCCGACTATCGAGGAGAGGGGAGGAAACGGACCTGTACGACCCCTACCCAACGAAAAACGGCTATGTGCGGATTTTCATTATCCCCGTGGAACAATGGCAACGGTTGGTGGACTGGATGGGGCGCCCTGAGGCCATCGCGGGACCCGAATTCGAAAAAATGGCCTACCGTCGGGAACATCCCGAGATGGTCATGAAGTTGATCACGGAATTCTGCCAGCGCCACACTAAAGAGGAGCTTTACGAAGAAGGGCAAAAACGCCGAATTAGCGTTACCCCCATCAACACCGCGCGTGAGTTCATGGAAAGTGCCCACACAAAGGCCCGGGAACTTTTCGTCGAGATGGAACATCCATTGGTCGGCAAATATTTACACTTTGGCCCGGTGCCCAGGTTCAGCGAAACCCCAGGTGAAGTAACCAGGACCGCACCTTTGATCGGTGAGCACAATGAGGAAATCTATTGCGGAGAACTGGGGTTTTCCAAGCAAGACTTAGTAGCACTAAGGGCTGCGGGTGCAATCTAATGGGTTCACTTCGAATGCGGGAGAGTTCACCATGAAAGAGCTTCCTCTGGAAGGAATTCGGGTATTGGAGCTAACCACTGGGGCGGCCGGTCCAACCTGTGGACGGGTGCTGGGTGAATTCGGGGCTGAGGTCATCCGGGTCGAGACTCGGACCCGGAGTGATGGACACAGGGGTGAGGATCCGAAAAAATGGAATAAAAAACCCGACTTTGCCAAGCTCCATAGGGGAAAGAAGTCATTTACTGTCAACATGAAGACGGAGAAGGGGACAGGGCTCGTGAAAGAGCTGGTCAAAGTCTCCGACGTGTTGATTGAAAACTACGGCCTAGGGGTTTTGGAAAGGTGGGGACTCGACTACCCTAAGCTGAAGGAACTGAATCCATCGTGCATTCTTGTACGAGTTAAAGGCCTTGGCAGCACAGGCCCACACGCAGCGGATCTCACCTGGGGTCCTAATGTGGGAAACATCATGGGAAGCACCTACCTTTGGAATAGACCGGGAGCTACCACCGCCACAGCCGAGCCGAGAACACAGCATCCCGACTTCATGGGAGGAGTGACGGGGGCATTCGCCGTGGTACTCGCTCTGTTGCGCCGAAAAAAATCCGGCAATGGCCAGTGGATCGACAACGCTCAACTGGAAATCGGGGCATCCCTGCTTGGTCCAAGGTATCTAGAATACTCAGTCAACGGTCGAGATCCGCAGCCGGAGGGAAACCGGAGTCTGGTGGCCGCACCCTACGGGGCATACCCTTGCAAGGGCGACGACCGATGGTGCGTCATCGCCGTTTACAACCAAAACGAATGGGAACGTTTTTCCCGGCTACTGGTGGAATCGGGACTGGATCTCAAAGGACAATTCACTACTCGATTGGACCGTCTCCGGCACAGGGAAGAACTGGACCAGTGGGTCCAGAGCTGGACCAGCCAACTGGACCCCTACGAGGTCATGGAGAAGCTTCAAGGAGTTGGTGTCTGCGCATGCGTGGTACAGGACGTGGAAGACCAGTTCAAACGGGACGCACAGTACGCGGCACGTGGCTTTCTGGTAAAGCTCGATGAGCCTGAGGGCGGAGAGATGGTTACGGAAGGCCTCCCTTTGCGTTTATCAAGGACACCGGGGAAGGTGAGGGGTCCGGCTCCCCTCATGGGCGAGCACACCCATGAAGTGGCGAGCGAACTCTTGGGTCTCAGCGATGAACAGATCAAGGAATTGGAAGCAGAGGGTGTGCTGATTTAGATTCTCGACGATAAAATGCTCACCAAAGGACTTCGACGAAGTTTACCGCGCCGCTACACCAAGCACCCGAAGAGAATGACCTCCCTTTTTCTTCGCCTTTGGCGCCCTTTGCGATTTCACGTGAGTCATCTTCGTCCGATCTACAATCCATGACTGAAGGAAAAACTTGAAAATGAAAGGAACTGAAATGGCAGAATCCGTTGTCCAATATGAAAAGCACGAACCTCATACAGCCGTTATTCAACTCAACCGCCCGGAGAAAAAAAACGCTATCAATCGTGACGTGTACTGGGGATTGGAGAACGCCTGGCAAGAGGCAAAGGCCGACGATGATGTTTGGACCATTATCCTCACCGGCTCAGGTGATTCCTGGTGTGCGGGGGGCGACCTGAAGGAGAATCTGGCCGCCGCCCGTGGTGAGATCAAGGGACCTCGTTTTGGCCCGAGACCTTATCCGAATCTACGTGAACTTGAGCTCAACAAACCCATCATCGCGGCGATCAATGGTTTTGCCGTCGGCGGCGGCTTCGGCCTGGCCCTCAACTGCGATATTCGGTATTGCGTTCCGGCGGCGAAATTCGGTTGTTCTGAGGTTCGTTGGTCCCACATGGCCGCTTGGCCCTCCTACGTAAGCACCTTGCCCTCCGGTTGGGCCTTTTGGTTTGGCCTTACGGGTCAAATGGTGGATGCCGAGACAGCCTTCCGACTTGGGCTCGTGCAGAAAATCTGCGAGCCGGACAAACTCATGAACGACTGCTTGGAGCTTTGCTCCACCATCAATCGGAACGGAAGGCTGATCGCCGCCCACACGAAAGAGTATATTTACAAGCTATTGTACGAGATCCAAGGGTGGGAGGAAGGATTCAAGCTGCACAGGGAGTACTACGCCCACCTGCGTCAGAGCAAGGATTATGACGAGGGATCTGCCGCATTTTCTGAAAAACGCAAACCAGAGTTTTCGAGCGGCTACTACGACAAGAACAACAAACCACCAGGAGTTCCTTAAAGGTTTCTTGAGGAGCATAGAGTGACTGATTCGCCCCGCATGATAAATCGGGGGCCTTTTCTACGCGCGGGAAGCCGTGCTCGGAAGGGGGTAAAACACTCGGAGAAAATCAGCGGAACCAGTCGGGAAAGCACTCATATTCTCTTTAGCGGGAATTAGGCTTGAAGCTTGTATTCGGACGAAAGACTATCCCAAGAATCATAATCTGCCAAACTACGAACCGAGGCAAAGGTCGCAAATGTCACGAGAAGGGACCCTCGCTGGAAAAGATCCATCCCACGCTCCGGGGTTATCCAAATGCCGGTAGAACGATTCCGTGATCTCAAGATGGGTTTCTGATCCGCTGGCAGAGAGGTTACAAAATAACGGACGTCATAGTTCCCTCGAGAGTTTTCCGCCGTGAGCCAACGGGAAAAGCAACTGAAGCGCCTGGTGTCGCAAAGAAGTCCTTCGGATTCCAAAAGGGATTGAAAACTCATTGTCCCCTTTAACAGCAGCCGCCGCTTTTTTGTGAGTTCGTCTTTGAAGCCCATTCCCAAACTTGCCGGGCGCGTGTCTCCCCCAGCGCTGCACAATAGAATCCCCATCCGCTCGAAGACACCTCGGATGCCTGCCACCCAGTGGGCAAGGGAAAGCCCTGGGGTTAGATCGCTTCCAAGGGCATCACGGGCCTCCTTAGGAGTTAACCCAGAACAAAGATTTAGCATTGTTTTATGGGTGTCCTCCTTTTGCACCGGACTCACGGGGAATGCGTAGTTCTCCATTGAGGACCGACCCGAAGGGTTACGGGTCATATACACTTCGACTCCGCCGTCCCCCCCACGACGACTCAGGATAATCCCTGAGGCGTTTTTTGCGCCATTGCCAGCCACTCTTGGACCCCAAAATTCCCAGTCCCATCAGGACTGAACACCTATGGTTATAGAATGGAAGCTTTTTTCGCAACCCGCAATTATCAGACAAACCGTCAATGGCGCCTTCCTCTCGAAGTGCATTGGCAAGCTCGGTGAGAACTTCCCGCAATACTTCGCTTCGACACCATTGCTGAAAACGACGATGGACCGTTTTATAGTTCGGATAGTACTGCGGCAACTGGGAAGTGTTCCCGGATCATGGCCCAATGTTGGTCACTTAGATTTAACATGAACCCTAGGATACACTATTTTTAATTCTGAGATGGGTTCTTAACATAAACGAGCACCCCCCCTACCCAATCCGGCAAGCCCCACGTGCCATTGGATTTCCGAATAGATCCAATGGGCTTAGAATGGATGCGGATTTGGAAGATCGGCCGGTCTCTATGAATCAATAGGGGAGGACGTAATGTCCGGGGCCATTCCAACCACTAGGGCTTCTGTCCCACTAAAATGCAGCTTCTGGAACAGAGCACCTTAAAACCGTTCATCAACTTAATTTGCTCCTTGCTGTGTTCAAACACCTCCGGGTGTTTCTGCTTGGCCCTTTTGTTTTTGAATAGCGACGAAAGCATGATTAGCGGTGCAAAACAAAAATACCCCAGCATCGCGGATCGTCTCATCCTATCCGAATGGAATTCCAATCGAGAAAATCCTGCCCGCCGCATGTGCACATCAAGATAGTAATAACTTAGCGGATAATATGTCCCGTAGGATTCCCAGAATCGGCTTTATCCGGTGAGACCGGGCCGAAGAGAATAAAAAAGCCACAGGCGAGATAGGACAATCTGGAATTGATATTCAAAACATTCGGCGTACTAAATATAAATCGTCCCCCGGACCGAAGCACGCGGTAGGCTTCCTTTATGAATTCCACCGGGCTCTCCAGATGCTCAATGAGTTCGATGGCAAAGACCGTATCGTAACTGTTATCCTCATAGGGCAAGGCATTGACGAAGTCGAAATAATCGCATGGAACCTCACCGTATTTAAATTGATCCGGCAGAAGATCGCACGCGGTAAGAACTTCCCCGGGGACCCCCCCGAGTCCATTGATATGCTGCCCCAATTCCTGGGCCATATAGCCACGTCCCGCACCGATCTCCAGTATCCTGGTTCCCAAAACCTGACGCTCCGTAATCAGTGAAAACACCTTCCGGTTGGTCGTAAGATTTGAAGCTGGCTTGATGACTTCCAACAGCAGACTCCTCTTCAAACTGAAATTTACCCCCCGCGAGGGCAAGGAAGATCACGGTTCGATATCCTGCACAAACCAGTCGCTAGGCGCCTCGTAGCACAGCCCCAACTTTAAGCAACCACGATAGACCGAAATTCAAATTTTTAATTGACTTCTTGCCGCTTAAGGGTTCTCCTATAGTGGCTTCCACCACAGCCCTAGCCAAAAGATTCGGATCGGTGGGGTTTTTCTTGGCTTTCTTTGCCACCCTTAAGGATGTCATATGGATTCAAACTTTACCAGTACCGATTTTTCGAACCGGGACACTACCGGCGAATCGCCCTATTTGTTTCAACGTGATTCATATGTTAATTTTTAAATTCCCTGATCTCTTATTCTAACTGGTTTGAATGGCACATGAAAATTTACACTAAGACCTACGGCTGCCAAATGAACGAGTACGACTCGGCCCGTATCCTACAGGTGATGAAGCAGCACGGATACACTCCCACGATGGAACCTGAAGAAGCGGATCTGATCATCCTAAACACCTGCAGCGTAAGGGACAAGGCGGAACAAAAGGTTTACAGCGCCCTAGGGCGTTGGCGTGAGTTGAAGAAACAACACCAGGGGCTCGTTATTGGTGTTGGCGGGTGCGTTGCACAGCGAGAGGGAGAAGCCCTATTACGGCGTGTTCCCCATCTGGACTTGGTTTTTGGAACTCACAACATTCATAAGCTCGGCCAAATGGTTCGTGAGGTTCAAAACCTGGGCAGCCGGCCGGTGGAAGTGGCCTTCTACCGCGACCTCGCCTATCTTGAGGATCTGCAGGGGAGACCCGAGGTGCAGGGGCCCAAGGCCTACGTGACTATCATGCAGGGATGTAACAAGGTCTGTAGTTTCTGCATCGTTCCCCATGTGCGCGGGAGAGAGATCAGCAGGCCTAGCCACAACATTATCAATGAGGTGCGGGAATTGACCGCTGGTCAGGGAGTCCGGGAGATCATGCTTCTGGGGCAGAATGTGAATTCCTATGGCAAGACCCGTCAAGGAGAGTTGACCTTTGCGGAGCTTTTACACAAGATCAATGAAATCGACGGATTGGACCGGATTCGCTTCACCACATCCCACCCTCAGGATCTCTCGCCCCAATTGATTAACGCGTACGCGATGCTTGGAAAGCTTTGCGAACACCTACATTTGCCAGTCCAATCCGGCTCTGATACAGTGCTGCAAAGAATGCGTAGAGGATACAGTTGCAAAGAATATTTAGACCGCATTAACCAGCTGAAGGATCGATGCCCGGGTGTGGCTTTGAGCACTGACATCATTGTAGGTTTTCCAGGTGAAACCGAGCAAGAGTTCGAAACAACACTGGAAATCTTAGAGAAAATGGAGTATGATGAGATTTTTGCATTCAAATATTCACCGCGACCTCAAACCGTCGCGGCCAAGATACATTTCGACGATGTTCCTGAGGAAACCAAAAAGTCGCGGCTTCAAACCGTACTGGATTTGCAAAAGGGTATCTCCCTAAGGAAGAACCGGCAACTGATCGGTCGCGTAGAGGAAATTTTATTCGAGGGTGAGTCCAAACTCAGCAAGGACCGAATGATGGGCCGAACGAGGACTAACAAGGTAGTTAATTTTAAAGCCCCAAAGAGCCTTTTAGGCAAAACCATCGACGTCCGAATAACGGGGGCATCCGCCAATTCCCTCGTGGGCGAACTAGAGTAAGGAGGATCGGATGAAGAAGAGCGATTCCATTCAGATGTCGGTTGGCGGCCTCACATTGGACCCAGTAACAAAGACCCCCATCGTGATCCTGAAAGACGCCGATAATAAGTTGAATCTGCCAATCTGGATAGGTCTTCTGGAAGCTACGGCCATGGCAACTGAACTGGAAGGAATCAAAATGGCCCGCCCAATGACTCATGATCTCCTTAAGAATACCCTTGCGGAGTTGGGCGGATTTGTGGATTACGTTGAGATTACCGAATTGAAAGAAAACACATACTATGCCATGATAAACCTTAACATTGCTGGCAAGGAACTCACCATTGATTCGCGTCCCAGCGACGCTATCGCTCTGGCTCTTAGAACCAAAAGCCCGATTTATGTGGCTAAAGCAGTTCTGGAGGCATCCAGCATCCTCCAGCAGGCGGAAGAAGGCAAAGAACCAGATTTCGCTAATGTCTCTAAGGAACAATGGGCGGAAATCTTGGAAAAGATGTCGCCGGACGACTTCAAATACAAGACCTAATCGCTATATATCAATTGCTGTTCCCAAGTGACTCCTACCCAAAGCCCACATTGAGCCGCTACACGGATGGTGCGTTCGCGTAAAAGAATCACTCGTAAAGACATCCGGCAACCAGATCAGTTTATTACGTTTACAGCTCGGGTGATCAGATTTTCCGAGGAACACCGGGGTAAAATTATTCTGCTCGCTGTCTTTGTGGTGGCTGTGTCCCTGGGCCTCTGGGGTTGGCAACTACACCGGTCCAAACAAAACCGTCTAGCTTCCCAAGCCTATGTCACCGCATTGGAGGCCTTTCACGAGGGCCAATACCAAACAACTTTAGATCTCCTGGAGCGTGTGGAGCAATACCGATCGCCCAACTACCAATACCTGGCAATACTCTATCGCGCCCATAGCCATATTGGCCTCAAACAACCGAAAAACGCGATTCCACTCCTGGAGACATTGCTAACCCGGACGTCTAAAAACACATTTCTACGGCAACTAACTCTGGCAAATCTCGGTTACGCACATGAAATGGCCAATCAATGCAACGAAGCCATCCAAGCCTATGACCAGGCAGCTAAGCTGGATGGTCCACAGAAGGAACAATCCCTCCTGTCTAAGGCCCGCTGCACCGCGACCATGGGCCGGTTCAGCGAATCCATTAAAATCTATCGCGAATACCTAGCCAGCTACCCGGGGACGGTTAGAACCGCAGAAATCGGTCTACGCATTCAAGAGTTGAAACGAAAGATAAAAGGAAGCCCTGAAGGATAAATTGAATAAATCGGGGCCATAACAAAACGTCTGATAAGGTATATTATGTAAACTTTAGGATTCCTCCACTATCCCTTGCTCTCTACCGCTCCCTTTCGGTTTTTCCCCTTTAACCAGAAACGGTCGGGATCGGACTTTGGCCTCACGCCGCACATGCACCCAGCCCCCCTTCCCATCTGTCTTTAGTCGATAGATTCCTTTTCGCTTCAACGAAAGGGCGCTCATCTCGCTGCAGGTATAGAGTGAAGCACGGTCAATCCACTCTTTATGATAACCGCAATTCCCTTTCAGCGGACGCCGTCCCGGTCTTGCAGCTTGGAAATACAGGCAGTGACTGCAGGTATGTTCCATGGAAGGCCCTGTGGCCCGTGGGGATTTTTTCGTTTCTTCATTCACAGCGGAATTATGCACAGCAAAGCCCATTAGAGCAACCGACGCCATAAGGAGCAGAAAATTTGATTTGACACAATGAAAGCCCATAGCTATTCTTGGTGTTAGAAGCGGAGGGAATGATGCATTTATGATTTTTCGAGAACTCAACCTCGGCAAATGTAAGACCTATCTCATTGCCTGCGAGAACGCCCATAGGGCCGTCCTGGTTGACCCGGTTAGAGAAAAAACCGACCGATACCTTTCCCTTCTTGGATATTACCAATTGAGGCTTGACGATCTCATTGATACTCACACCCATGCGGACCACCGCACTGGGACCTTTGAACTGAAAGACCTCACCGGTGCTAATGTAATCATGCACCGACGCGCGCCTGCACCCTATGTGGATATTCATGTGGATGACGGAGAGACCCTCACCGTAGGTGACCTCGCCATCAAAATTCTCCATACACCCGGACACACCCCTGACAGCATGAGTCTCTATGTGAATGGAAAAATCCTGACAGGAGACACGCTCCTCATTCGAGGTACCGGGAGATGCGACTTTGGCGGCGGTGACGCGGGCGCGCAATTTGATGGCATTACCCAGAAGCTCTTTCAGCTTCCGGACGACACTCAGGTTTTCCCTGCCCATGACTATCGCGGTAACACCATGTCCACGATCGGGGACGAAAAGCGGTTAAATCCCCGGGTGGCGGGACGCACAAAAGAGGCCTACATGAATATCATGACTAACCTGGGGTTGCCGCTGCCGGACAAGATTCAAGAGGTTCTACAACCCAATCAGACCGCACTTGATGATGACCGAATCGCTTTCCCCACTCTGGCCGAATTGAACCGGGTGCGCCAGTTATCTCCCCAGGATGTGCAAGCCCTGCTTGCGACTTCCCTCCCTCCCATCCTGTTGGATATCAGGGAGCCATCGGAGTATACAGGTGAGCTTGGACATATTACCGGAAGCCTCCTGATCCCGCTCAAAGAGCTCCCGACAAGAGCCAATGAACTGGAGGAGCATAAGAACCGGCACGTGGTGGCCATCTGCCGCTCGGGAGTGCGCAGCACCACGGCAGTTGCAATTCTAACGGGTCTTGGATTTGAGCAGGTATCGAACCTTCGGGGTGGAATGGTGGACTGGAACGATCAGAAGCTCCCCATCGCTCGTTAAACTAAAAGTACCGCCAGAGCCACCATTTTTCAAAACCGAGCTTGGCCCAATAGATCATACGAGAAGGTCCCCAGGAGCGTGATTCCATCACTCCGAAGGGAGGCCAACCGCGCGGATAGATAGTTCGATTTGCGGCGGCGCGTCCTGCGCCGCAGGCCAGTAGTCATATGGTGTGGAGCCGGAGAGTGGTGGGATCGCCCCGACCCGTGATTTTCACGGCCAGGTTGTGGGCCACAACGTCTGCTTCCTGGTGCGCCACTCCCCCGGCCTTAGAAGCGGGCAACTCTGCGCAGTCCCCAATGGCATAAACATTGTCCCATTTGGTGGCCAGGGTCTCATAGTCAATCCTGACACCGTTCTCGGTGTCCGCCAAGCTACAGTCCCTGAGCACCTGGGCGGGCCTGTGTGGGGGAATCATGAACAATAAATCGTATGAGAGCCTGTAACCGTACAAACCCACAACGGCTTTCTTCTCGGGGTCAATGGACTGAACGGTGAAGTCGTAGTTCTGCTTGATATTTCTCTTCTTACTCTGGTCGTCCATCCAAACCACGGGGTCGTGGGCTTCCCCCGCAGGCTCAGGTTCCCGGGTGAAATACTCGATCTCCACACGGTCGCGCCGACCTAGGCCGCGAAAATAGGTGTCCAGCAACCACTGGGTCTCATAGGGAGCTGGCGGACAGCGATAGGGCCCCAACGGAACTCCCACGAGGATACGGCCTTCGTTAAACTGCTGCAGGGCCCGTTGTACTTTCAATGCCGCATCCATCTCCCAGGCGTGGTTGGCCCCCTCGCTGAAACCAGGGATCATCTCTGGCCTCGTCTGCAGGCCAAGGGCTACGACAAGATGATCGTAGGGGATCTTCTGGCTGTCAAGCACCACCTCCTGACGGCCCGGGTCGATACCCAGGATCTCAGCCTGTATCACCTTGACCTTGCGCCGTTCGAGTAACTTCAGTTTTCTCTTTAGATCTTGCGGCTTTCGTTGCCCTAACATCAGGAAAAGGAAGGAGGGCGTAAAGAAATGCTCATCACGCCGATCGATTAGAATCACATCGTGTTTCGCCCCAAGGGAACGACCCAGCTTTGTGGCAGCCGCAAGGCCACCAATACCACCACCCAGGATAACGATTTGAGCCCGCCCATTGATCACGTTAGGTTCTCCACCTTAAGTTTTCCCAAACGACTGTATCCGTTCATTCTCCCTGTTGCCTCACTTGCCGGCGGCGTGAAATCAGACCGAGGCCGCGGATGTTCCTAAGCCGTTGCTTCCGCCACATGTCCTGCTCCGCCCTTCCCTCCCGGGTGAGCTCTCGACCGAACCATGAGGTGGATCGAAGCAAGAGCAACAGCATGGTATCCGAAAAGGTCTTGATGTATTCCGTGAGCCAATCAAATATTCGTCGTATCATCACTCCGACCTATATATGACCCCACCGTGAAATCATTGGACTTACGCTGCGAGACCAAACCAAAAAGAATTCTTTGGCAAGGAGCGCGTATGCTAGCGTAGAAATGTGTCTTCTTGTTCCAACCCCGCAACGGCCTCTTTGATGGAAAGCTCTTGGGGCACACCGTCCCCCAGCAAACCGATCTGGCGAAAGAATTGACCGATCTGCGCATGGTCCCTCGGGGTCACCTGGGTATAGGGTCGTACCGGATCACCGATATCGACACCGAAGTGTCTCAGGGCCGATTTCATTACTGGAGGTAAGCCATAGGCCCCCCATTTACCGGGGAACAGTGAGAAACACCGTTGCCAATACCGCGCTCGATTAACGTC
Source organism: uncultured Binatia bacterium (SeqCode) (assembly GCA_965218425.1). Lineage (GTDB taxonomy): Bacteria > Desulfobacterota > Binatia > UBA9968 > CAXXLF01 > CBDCDW01. Next base: position 3,816,435 of record OZ244621.1, on the reverse strand, counting down.
TCCTTCACGGAAGGCCTTCACCACCTGGGCGCCGATACGAGTCCCTGGAGGCGGCATGGTGGCCCCGGAGCCTCCCATCATGAGGGTGGCAAGGAGGGGCTGCATGGTTGTGAAGTAATGCCCCTTCCCCGCCATTTCGATCTGCTCCACCAGCCGTGTAATCTTGGTAATATCGCGCGAGCTTTCCTTGAAGTACTGAATGTTGGTCAACTCGCTAAGCTTCACAAAAGTCTCAATGGGTGGATCAGCCCCGGGACCCGGATTGTGGTAGGTAACGATAGGCAACGGACTGGCGGAGGCCACTTGGGTAAAGTACTCCACCAGCTCTGCTATGGTGGGTTGCTGGCCCCAGGGTCTAAGCTGCATCAACACCTGCGCCATGTCGGCCCCCACGGTGGCGGCGTATTCCGCCAGTTCAATAACCTCATAGGGGGACGGGCAAGAGCAGCCCGCCAGCACCGGCACGCGTCCTGCCACCATCTCGGTCCCGATGCGAACCAACTCTTTACGCTGGTTCCGGGTGAGCATGGTGTATTCCGCGGCCTCAACCGCGGCGATGGAGATGGCATCACAGTCGGCCACCAGAAATTCGATTTCTTGTTCCAACGCCTTAAAATTGACTCGATCGTCATCCCCAAAAGGTGTTAGACAAGCTCCGATGATGCCGTGAACCGGTTTGTCGAATGGCATAGTTCTCTCCTCAGCTTAATGGCTAATCGAGGATCTCGGCAACGATCCGGGCGTGGGCAGCGTCGCTGCCCTTGACCATGATGGGAAAGGCGAGGATCCGACTCTTCTTCCCAACGATCCGACCCAGATTGTTCACATTTTCGGCGATGAGTACCTCGTTGCCCAAGAGAGTCTTATGCACTGGAAAGGCAAAATCCTTTGGCCTTAGAGTGGTTGGAAGATCAACCGTGATACAGTCGATGCCGAATAGCTTAACGCCTCTTTGCACGATCCATTGAGCGGCGTCCACGGATAGATAGGGATGAAGATTGTAGTCCGGGCTCTCGAACTTGGTATCCCAGCCGGTAAACAGCATCAGTATATCTCCCCGGTTAACAGTCACCCCAGAGACCTCTAAATCCCTGGCAGTGACCTCCTCCCCACCCTTTTTTTCTACCGGGATCACCGCACCAGGTCCCACGAAGGACTCCAACGGCATCTCTTCAATGGACTTCCCATTGGCAATGATATGAACGGGGGCATCCACGTGGGTCCCGGCGTGACACGGTAAAGAGATCTCAGTGACATTGAGGGCGTGCCCCTTTCCCAGGCTGAAACACTGATTCACATGAACATCGGGCAGAACGGGGATCTTTGGCATACCGTCATAGATAACACGTGAAAGATCTACCATTTCCATGGATGTCCGATTCCTCCCTTTAGCACCCATTTCTCCACTTTGAATATAACGGGTCATTGTCCACGAAGGCACGCTTGATGCCGTCAAAGGCCAACCAGAATATATCCAGGGTCTTCTGCACGGCCTCGCGAACCTGATCCTGTTGGACGTCGGTGACGGCATACTTTCTCACAGCTTCGGGGCCAACCTTCATGTGCTCTTCGTCCACTCCCATATGAAGGGTCCAATACCGGATATCTTCCGAATCCATCTTGAAACCATAATGTCGGGTTAGTCCTTTAACGATCTTCGACATGCGGGGACTTGCCGTTCCCTCGAGGCAAAAGCCTTGACTCGCATAGAGCTCCAACCAGGACCTCTGGTACATCAGCAACTCACGCCAATCCACGAAGGCCAACGTTTCGGGTAGCGGTTCCACTCGGTTCAGCTCCTCCTTGGAAAACCCGAGCGCCCCAGCAAAGCGAATATAGAGCCCTTTGTGGCTGTCGGTACCGGAAATTTCCCCGGTCCCCTCCTCCACCACGTTCTCAATCCACATTTTTTCCAATACCTCATCATCGGGACACCGACCCAACATCGCCGCGATGGGCTTGGGAAACGGCTTCGGGAAAAATAGATAGAACTGGCCAACGAATCCCTTCAGAGCCTCACGACTCAACTCCCCTTTTTCTATCATCCCAATCACAGGGTGATCCTTTGAGTGTTTTTGTTGCACCATTTCCTGGATTTCTTTGACGAAACTTTCACTGGAAACCGGCATGGGGGACCTCCTCGCTGCATGGTTTATTCCGACGGAGGGTTAGAGGTTCCGGCTCTTATGCCCACCCGTGTGATTGTCCTGTTTAATTACTTGAAATTCGAACGAACCGCAAGCATTCCGAGTGCTTGGCAAAACCATTTGAACCTGAGCATGTAGAAGTCGGATGATCGGTCTTTTGCCGGCTCTTCGAGCGCCGGAACTATGAGGATGGAGCACCTGAAGGGTGATTTCTGTCTAGGGCGGCGGTAGACGATTGTACTTTCCTTTGAAAAACAGCAGGGGTCTATTCCCGCTGGCGGTGGCGTTTAATATTTCACCGAGAAAAATGGTATGGTCGCCACCTTCATAGCTGCGGTGAACCTTGCACTCGATGGTCGCGACGACACCGTCAAGGAGCGGCGACCCGTGTTCCCCCATGCGCCATTGGAGCCCTTTAAACTTTTCGATTCCCTTGGTGGCGAAGCGGCGCGATAGTTCTTCCTGGTCTTCGCCCAATACATTGACGGCAAAGACTCTTGATCCATCAAAGCAGGAGTAGCAATCCACGGTTTTGTCCACACAAACGATGACCAGTGGGGGATCCAGGGATAGAGAGGTAAAGGAATTGACCGTTAGGCCAAAGGGTTTTTCAGATGAGTCTTTAGTTGTTATAACCGTTACCCCGGTGGCAAAATGCCCCATCACGTTACGGATTTCACGTGCGTCCATGGCCATGGTATTGACGTATCAGAGCCTTAGGTGATTTGTCAATTAAAGGAAGCCCGTCCGTCACTAATTGTGGTGCGAGACGTCTCTTTGACCGTATCCGACTAAGGGGAAATGGGGAAGGATCGGGGTTCTCAGTTTACGAAATCAAGCAATTTTCGTAAAAGAGCCTTAGTGAATTCAGAAGAGGAAGGTGGCTCCCTGCGGAATCACCAGGATGGAGTTAATGGGGCAGATGACTAGCTATCCAGTTCCGGCTTCGGGAGAATGGCGTAGGGAACGCCGTCGGCATCCAGTTCCCCCCGCTCCTCCGATGTGGCCGTGCCGTAGATGGCTTTCTTTTCAACCTCTCCGTGAAATTGCTTACGAGCCTCCTCCGGGAAACGGGAGCCCACGTCCTCAAAGTTCTCACGTATATAGTGGTGCACCCGAAGGAGGGCCTCCTTAGCCTCCGTCTCAGTGAGGGGACGGGAAGGCGCCCGGGAGCGGCGAGGTCGCTTCTTCTTTTCTCCTTTCTTGGTGTGGATGGCGCAGGCATGGGGTAGCTTCACGACCTTCGTTGTGCCACACACGGGACAGGAGAGATGTTGGCCTGCCACCTGTTCCTCAAACCCCTCGGCACTTGGGAACCATCCCTCAAACTGATGCTCTTGTCCGCAGATCAAATCGTAAACAACCATGGGCTGCTCCCACATCAATTTAATCCGTCACGCCCAATTGTCAATAGGCCCCATCAACGGTAGGAATAACACCGTCTCCACGCGCCTTTTCGCCGACCGGATAAGGTTCCCAGGGTGGGCACACGGCTGATCATGGGATACAACCTGCGATGACCAGAAATAAACCGATAATTTATAACTTACTCTAATTTTAAGCTACAATCCGTTAATCTATATACGTTTTATGAGGATATATCTAGTGGCGATAACCCCCGCGGCGCCGCTACAGGCCAAACAAATACGTCATTGGACTCCCCAAGAACAAATAGGAGGGCTTCCCTGGGATCACCGCACCAAAGGATCTGTGATGGTTCGATTCGCAGGGATTTTGTCGCTCTTCGAGCCCACGGAATCACCGCAGCCCTGACAGGTGTAGTCGTACAGGTTCCCGTCCGGAAGGACGAGGAGCAGGCGTTCGCGCACCGGCATGGCACGACGACACTTGTTGCAGTAAAGGAGTGTCGCCTGGAAATTTTTAAAGCTGTCTTCCACTTACCCTCAGTCTTTTTCTTTGCCTTCTCCCTGGTTTGCCGCCTTGCTCTCCCTGACCACCTTTTCCGTCAAATGGGCCGGTAACTCATCATAGTGCGAGAGCGACATTTGAAATTCTCCACGGCCACTGGTCATTGAGGTCAAATCGGGAGCGTACCTGAGAATCTCCGACATGGGCACCCTGGCTTTGATAATTTGATTGTGCCCTCTGGCTTCCACCCCAAGGACCCGCCCCCTGCGGCTGTTGAGGTCCCCAATGGCATCTCCCATGCAATCCTCGGGCACCGTGACCTCCACGGACATGACCGGTTCCAGAAGGACCGGCTTGGCCTTTTCCAAAGCGTTTTTAAATCCCATGGATCCCGCGATTTTAAAAGCCATATCGGAAGAATCCACCTCGTGGTAGGAGCCATCGTAGAGGGTGGCTCGAACGTCAACCATGGGATAGTGAGCAACGTATCCACCGGCCATTGCCTCCTTGATCCCTTTTTCCACTGCCGGTATATAATTTTTCGGGATAGCTCCCCCGACAATGTTGTTTACGAACTCAAACCCCCTGCCCCTTTGCAAGGGTTCGATCTTGAGCCAAGTATCACCGAACTGTCCCCTTCCCCCAGATTGTTTCTTGTATCTGCCCTGGGCATTGGCACCGGCCTTTATGGTTTCCAGGTAGGGCACCTTGGGGGACTTCAGCTCCACCTCTGCGCCGTATTTTCGCTTGAGCTTCTCAACAATCACCTCGATGTGCATCTGACCCATACCGGAAAGGATGAATTCTCGCGTCTGCTGGTCCCGGTGCATTTGAACCCCAGGATCTTCCTCCATAATGCGATGCAAACCGGGTGCGACCTTATCCTCGTCGGCCCTGGATTTTGGCTCCAGGGCAAAGGAGATGGCTGGCGGAAACTGGGCCAAGGGGAGGAATTGGATAGGTGCCTTTTCGTCGCAAAGGGTATTTCCGGAAGAGACGTCTTTAAGTTTACCTGCGGCGACAATTTCTCCGGCCACGGCCTGGGTCACCGGCTCCTGTTTTTTCCCTTCCAGCTTGAGCAACTGGCCGATTTTTTCCTTGCTCTGCTTGTTGGCGTTGTACGCCCCCATGTCTGACGTAATCTTTCCCGACAGCACACGCATGATGGACAGTCGCCCGGCAAAAGGATCGATGACCGTCTTGAAAACAAAGGCTGAAAAGGGAGCACCGAAATCAAAGGATCGCCTCTCCTCCTCTCCTGTGACGGGATTCGTCCCTTTAACCTCCGCTTCCTCCGTTGGTGATGGGAGATATTCCACCATGGCATCCAGAAGCTGCGCGATGCCAATCTGGCGCGTTGCTGATCCGTAGAGGATTGGCAAAAGGTTGCCCGAGAGAACTCCTTTACGTATTCCTTGTTTGACTTCCTCCGGGGTGAGCTCCTTGCCTTCCAGATATTTCTCCAGCATGGCGTCGTCCGTCTCGGCGACACCTTCTATAAGACGAATACGCGCGTCCTCGGCCGTTTGCTTTAGCTCCTCTGGAATTTCCGACTGGGCCGACTTTCCGCTATCACCTTCAAAATTAATAGCCTTCATGGTTAGAAGGTCCACGACCCCGGAGAAGTTTTCCCCAAACCCAATGGGGATCTGGAGGGGAACCCCTTTAGCCTCAAGCCCGTTCAGTATCTCCTCTACATGATCAGTGGGCTCCGTATCCTCTCGATCCACCTTGTTCACAAAGAGGAGCCGCCGGACGTTGTACTCATTGGCCTGAGCCCATAGGCGCTCGGCCTCAACGCGTAGTCCCACCGATGGATTCAAGAGAAATACCGCACCACTAAAGCCACGCATACAATGCATCGTGTCCGGCAGGAAGGTGGAATAACCTGGCGTATCCACCAAACTGAGAACCCACTTTTTCCATTTGACAGAATGAAACGCTGCGGAAATGGAAATATGGCGTTTGGTCTCCTCCGGCTCGTAGTCCAGCACTGACGATCCGTCGTCCACTTTGCCAAGACGTTGGGTGGCGCCACCGTTAAAGAGCAAGGCCTCCCCTAGAGATGTTTTTCCTGACCCGCCGTGACCCAGGATACCCACATTTCGGAATTTATCGACTTCTATTGCAGCCATAACTCCGCCTTTTTACTGTTGTGCCTTTTTTTTCACCTCTTGAACTACGTTTCTTTCGTAAATGATCCTCAAACCTTCCAGTGTCAGAAACTCATCCACTTCTTCGATAACGATGGACTCTTCGGCGATGAGTGGCGCTAAACCGCCAGTGGCGATCACCCTGGCGCGAGCTCGATTTTCCTTTTGAATCCGATCCACGATCCCGTCCACCATTGCCACGTATCCATAAAAAATACCTGACTGGATGGAATGGACCGTGTTTTTTCCCACAATCTCCTTGGGTTTGGAGATCTCAACCCGCGGCAGTTTCGATGCCCTTTGAAAAAGGGCCTCAGTGGAAATGAGCAAACCCGGGGCGATGGCGCCCCCCAGGTATTCTCCTTTTTTGGAAATATAATCGAAGGTGGTGGCGGTGCCAAAATCAATGACGATGCAGGCATCATGGAATTTCTCATAGGCTGCCACGCCATTGACGATGCGGTCCGTGCCGACATCGCGTGGGGTATCGTAAAGAACCGGCATACCGGTTTTGACCCCCGGTCCCACCACCAGAGGACTCACACCGAAGAAGTGATTCCCAAGCTCCTGCATGGCACTCAGAACGGGCGGAACCACGCAGGAAAGGATGATAGAATGGATCTCACCGCAGGCAATCCCTCTAGCGGAGGACAGGTGAGAAATCAAGGCGCCGTACTCATCCGCCGTTCGTTCTGCTTGAGTTAGGAGGCGCCAATGAGTGAGTAGTTTCTTCCCCTCATAGACACCTGAAACGATATGGCTGTTACCTACATCAATAGCTAGCAGCATGGCTCAATGGTCTATGTCTGGACAGGGATCACGTCCCCCGCAAGGATCCTCTCGCGGTGCCCCCCCTCCCCTTCCAGGATCAATGCCCCATCCGTATCGATACCCATCGCCTTGCCCTGGACGACCCCATCCGGCATATCCACCCTCACCTGCCTACCCCGCAGTCTGAAAAAGCTTTCCCAGCGCTTGGCGATATCGGCGAACCCTTTCCCTGCCAGGATTCCATAGCACCGATCGAGGTCCTGAATCAATCGGGATGTGAAGGCAATTCGATCCATGGGTTTTTGGTCTAATATAAGGAAAGAGGTTGCCTGGTTTTGTATGGCCTTGGGCATTTGCTCTCTGGAATAATTCAGGTTAACCCCAATCCCCACCACCACATAGACAACCCCGTGGGCCTCACAGCAGGACTCCGTCAGAATACCAGCAATCTTTTTCCCTTCCACGAGAATATCATTGGGCCATTTAATTTCAGGGGGAGCCGTTATAAAGGATTGAAGGGTCTCGGCTAAGGCAACAGCCGACATCAAAGTGATCTGAGGAGTACAGCTTGGGGGAAGGGTTGGTCGCAGGATCAAGGACAGGTAAAGATTCAAATAGGGCGGGGAAACCCAGCTTCTCCCTGCCCTGCCCTTCCCCTGGGTTTGTTCTTCGGCGACAATGATTTCACCCTCGGCGGCCCCCTGCCGTGCTATTTCGTGGGCCTGAATATTGGTTGAGGATAGGGTCTCAAACCAGTGGATTTTTTTGCCGATGCGTTCAGTAGAAATGGCGTTTTGAATGTCATCTGGGGAAAGGAGCTGATGAGTAGCGGCCATTTCATTACCGTGGTTCATGAAAGGCTAAGGCCTCGGCGTACCCGCATCGATCTTCATGTTGAAATCCGCCGATGGAGCGGAATGGGTCAAAGCACCTAAAGAAATAAAATCCACTCCGGTGCTGGCCACCTCCCGCACCACTTCCATATTGATCCCTCCAGAGGCCTCCACCCAGGCCCTTTTGTTGATCAGTTTTACCGCTTCGGCCATTTCCTTGGTCCCCATATTGTCTAGCATGATGACGTCCGCAGATGCGTCCAGGGCCTCTTCAATCTGCTTGAGGTCGGAACACTCTACTTCGATCCGTGCCATAAATGGGGCATGGCCACGAACCTTCTCAATGGCCTTTGAGATGGACCCCGAGGCAACGATATGGTTGTCTTTGATCAGGGCCGCGTCGTAAAGCCCAAGACGGTGATTGGTCCCGCCGCCCATCCGGACAGCGTATTTTTCCAAGGCTCGAAGCCCTGGGGTTGTTTTGCGCGTATCTATGATTTCGCAGGGGAATCCATCCACCGCCTCCACATAACGGCGGGTCAAGGTGGCGGTGCCTGACAGACGCTGCAGGAAATTGAGGGCGGTTCGTTCTACCATTAGGAGTGCCCTTGTGGAGCCCTCCGCCTCGGCCACCACGGTCCCACGGCACACCGGGCTTCCATCGTGACAAAGAATACGAACTTGCATTTCCGTGTCAAGCAAGGAAAATATTCTTTGCAGCAGTATCCCCCCTGCAACCACACAGTCTTGCTTGGCACGAAACAACCCCCTCGATCTGAGATCTGGAGGAATAGTGTTGAGGGTGGTCAGATCTCCAGGCCCGATGTCTTCCTCCAGGGCGGTTTTGAGCAGCTGCTCGATTTGAGGGGTGATAAGTAAATCCATAGCTTAGGTCTCTCCCCCTTGCTCCTGCAATGCTTGGATTCTTTTGAGGCTACGGGTAAGGGTTTGAATCTTTTCCTCCAATTCTTGGGCTTTTCTTTCCTCTTTTTCAATGATCTCTTGCTTGGCCTTGTCAAGAAACTGTTGATTGCTCAGTTTGCCTTGAGTTCGGGCCAGCTCCGATTCAACTTTACCCACCTCTTTGGCAAGCCTGGCTTCTTCCTCTCCCAGATTCACCAAGTCGGAAAAGGGAAGGTTGATCTCCATGGTTCCAACCACCGCCGTGGCCGCCTTTTGGGGTCCTTGCCCAGGAGCTCCATACTCCGCCCCGCTAAGCCGGGCAAGGGCAATGAGGTAAGACTCCTGGGAGCGCAGAAACTTGAGATCCTCCTCTGCACCGGAGAAGATAATCTTGACCTCCTTTGAGGGCGGACAGTTCATTTCAGTGCGAAGATTTCTTATGGCTCGAATCACGTCCGTTAAAAATCCCACCTTTTTTTCAACTTCGATCTGAATCCAACCGGCTTCCGCCTTGGGGTAGGGTTGAACCATAATCGTATTTTGAGCCGTAGCTTTCTTGGCACCGCGGGAGACGGACTTTCCAGCTTCACAGGACAGCCCCTGCCAAATCTCTTCCGTAACAAAAGGCATCAATGGATGGAGCAACAGGAGCACCTCTCTTAGCACAACCACCAAGACGGCTTGGGTCTTCAACGGATCATCCTTGAGTCGGCCGTTGAGAGAAAGTTTACTCATTTCGATATACCAGTCGCAGAACTCATGCCAAGTAAATTGGTAGAGGCAATGGGCATATTCATTGAAGCGGTAAGAGTCAAGGGCCTTTCTCGCCTCACCAATGGTGGAGGCCAAACGGGAAAGAATCCACTGGTCGGCCAGGTTGAGTTTCTTGCCCTTCAGCAACTCACCGGAGGGCTTCCCATTGATCTGAATTTCGTCGCTAATATTCATCAACGCAAATCGCGAAGCGTTCCAAAGTTTGTTGACGAAATTCTGATAGCCGCCGATTCTCTCCTGCGCCAACTTGATGTCTCGCCCCATGGCCGCCAGGGAGGCCAGGGTGAAGCGGAAGGCATCGGTGCCGTACCGACCCATCACATCCAATGGATCAATTACATTGCCCTTCGACTTGGACATCTTCTGACCTTCCATGTCACGCACCAAGGCATGGATGTAAACATCGTGGAAGGGAATGTCCCCCATAAACTTGAGCCCCATCATGATCATACGGGCCACCCAGAAAAAGAGAATATCGAAGCCGGTAACCAGCACTGAGGTAGGATAAAAGGTTTTTAGATCTTTCGTTTTCTTAGGCCAACCCAGGGTTGAGAAGGGCCAAAGGGCCGACGAAAACCAAGTGTCGAGGACGTCTGGATCCTGATAGAACTCCTTGCCGCGGCACTTGGGGCAGGTCTTGGGAGCCTCCAACTGAACAATAGGGCTGGCATCGGGGCCCAGCGTAAAATCGTCGGTATCGGTGACGTCGCCTCCATTGGAAGCCTTTCCCTTCTCACAGTTCTTGCAGTACCAGGCCGGGATCTGATGCCCCCACCATATCTGTCGTGAAATGCACCAGTCCTTGATGTTTTCCATCCAGACAAAGTAAGCATTGGCCCAACCCTCAGGAACAATCTTGATCTTGCCATTGCGAACCGCCTGGATGGCGGGCCGGGCCAAGGGTTGTATCTTGACAAACCACTGGGGCGTCGAGTAGGGCTCAATGACGGTATGGCAACGATAGCAATGACCAACGGCCTTGCGATAGTTTTCGACTTTGACCAAAAGCCCCTTTTCTTTTAATTCCTCCACAACCAAACGCCTTGCCTCGGTCCGATCCCTATGGGCATAGTTCTCCAACCATCCCTTGGAATCTTCATCCTTGAAAGCGGCTGGATTGATTTTAGCCTCGTCGTCAAAGATTCCGATGATCCCCAAACCATGTCGTTCCCCAATCTCGAAATCATTGAAGTCATGTCCCGGAGTGATTTTGAGCGCCCCGGTTCCAAACTGTGGATCCACAAACGAATCGGAGATAACTGGAATAGCGCGGCCAACGATCGGAAGGGAGACCGTTCGGCCGATAAAACTTAGATAGCGTTTGTCCTCGGGGTGAACGGCCACTGCGGTGTCTCCAAGCATCGTTTCGGGTCGGGTGGTTGCCACCACCAAACCCTCCGACGGCTCATCCTGCAAGGGATAGCGAATGTGCCAAAGGTGCCCATCCGACTCTTCGTGAACCACTTCAATATCGGCCAGGGCTGTTTTGCAGCGGGGGCACCAATTGATGAGCCGCTCAGCCCGATAGAGCAGTCCATCCTTCCAAAGACTGACAAATGCCTCCCGCACGGCCCGGGATAGTCCCTTGTCCATGGTGAAGCGCTCGCGGCTCCAATCGCAGGACACTCCTAACGCTTTCAGTTGGTTTAGGATCGTACCGCCGGTTTCCGCGCGCCATGCCCAAACCTGTTCGACGAATTTATCCCGGCCCAGCTTGAAACGGCTCAGCCCCTGGTCCGCCAATTGACGTTCCACAACGTTTTGGGTCGCGATCCCGGCATGGTCCGTTCCAGGGACCCAAAGCACACGGTAGCCATCCATTCTCTTGTAACGGCAGAGAATATCTTGGAGCGTATTGTTGAGGGCGTGGCCCATGTGGAGGGAGCCCGTCACATTGGGGGGCGGTATGACTATGGAAAAGGCGTGGTCAGACCCCGGTGAGGGACTAAACAAACCGCCGTCCACCCACGGAGCGTACCATCGTCCTTCCACCTCATTATGGGAATAGGCTTTATCCAGTTGCTTTGGCATTGATGGATCTCATTTCAGCCGTTCGTGTCCAGGTGCCGTTTTCGTCTCCTCTTCTACGATATCCACCAGATCGATGAACCGGGTATTCTCCGGCGGAGACTTTGATTCCCTACTCCCAGCTCCCTTATTGTTCGTAGCCTTTTGGCCGCAACCCCCACCGCCCTGGGAGAGTCTTTCTTTTCCGTCTTGCTTGTCATTTGAAAGCAGTTGCTCCAGGGTCTTTTGAAATGCCTCCCGTTCAATGGGCATCTTGACGCCTAGAATCTGCTCCCTCTTAGGACAAGGGACGCAACCCTTGACCTCTAGCCAAAGGGTCGGTGTCTTGAATTTTTGTATGAATCGGGTTACCGCTGTGGCGGATTTAGCGTCGGCAGTGGCAGGAGGATCTACAATGAGGAGGTTGTAACCTTGAAAATCTTTGGCATCCAATTCCTCTAGATCGGATCTAACCTGAACATCATGTTGAGGATAGAGATACAAACTAACGGCTTGGTTTAGAATTCGATTAGGTCCGATGAGTAATATTTTTCCCATCTCTGTGTTCGCGGAGCCGGTTATTTGGAATTGTCAGCTTGACATGTTCCATGCCCGGGTTAAGAATAGGAGTGTTTTCACCCTCGGTGCGAAAGTGGCGGAATTTGGTAGACGCGCAGGATTCAGGATCCTGTGGGGTAACACCCGTGGGGGTTCGAGTCCCCCCTTTCGCACCAACAATTTCAAGCACTTGCTTCTTTTTGCCATACTCTCCAGTTTTTTTCCACCCCTGAACGATTCGTACGCCTCAGATGGTTTTCCCAGGCACTCCTGCCTCAACTGCACTCTACGGGCATCCTATTCGTGTTTCCGGAGGTAACAACGAAAAAAGGCCCTAAGTGAGATTCCACTCAGGGCCTTTGGTTTTTAACTGATTTAGGGAAAGTTCCCGCGTAGTCCTTGAAGAGCGGAATCCGAGAAAATTTACTTGTAAATCTCGTCAAAGAACCCGTCAGCCTCGAGCTGGCGTACGTAGTGGAGATCCCAAAGCTTCACTGGATTCCCCCTGTCCTTGACTTCCGGGTAAACTATTTCAGCAATGCGATAGGCATTGTAGAGAGACTGATAATCAGGACAGAGACGTGGATTGAGAATATTAAGCAGTTTCTGGTAGTACTGCTCCAACTCATCGTCATCCTTGATGCCCAATCTATCCGCCACCTGTCCTCCCAGCGCCTCAAGGGTCTTTTCTTTTTCCTTATGAATGAAGGCTATGCCCAGGGCGAGTCCCTTGGTCATCCGTCGGTAGAGTTCAGCATTTTCTTGTACGTAGGGCACCGTGCTGGTTAGCGTAATGGAGTTCACCATGGGAAACACGGGTATGACCTTTGTGTGGAGGCCAAGACGCTTGCATTCCGCCTCCCGGGTGGCATTGGTGAAGAACGCGTCGGCTTTACCATTTTGAAGTAACTGCACGCTGCTTTGCCCCTTCGAAGGTGCTTCGATCCCCATCATATCCGACGAGATGCCAGCGTTACGCAGGTAGAGCTCGTGGGTGCCACGAGGATGACCGTTCAAGTGTCCATGCTCGTCACATAGTTTTTCCTCCGCCAGAGTTTTGCCCTTCAGTTCCGCCAGGTCATAGACGGGTTGTGTGCTCACCAACATGTCCTCAGCCACATTCACTGCCTGTGCCATGCAAACCAATGGATCGCCATTGGCAACCCTGAGGTGGGGGGTAATATGGCAACCAAATATCACGTTACACTTGCCTGAGAGGAGTTCCTCCTCCGCTTCGGTCGCGTTCCGCTTGAGCTCCATTCGGGTAACGTCGATTCCCAGTCGATCCCAAATTCCGGCCCGCTCCAGAATGGTTATCAAAGACAACTGTGAGTGGTTGGAACGATAGATCACCTTTGCTTCCAAACGTTTTTCTTCACTCATGGGATTAAAACCTCCTTATGGCTAGCCACCCAATTAACGTAGGTGTCGTACTATCATAGATTCTCGGCAATGTGTCAAGGCTATCGGTAGTGGGTCAGTTTGAATTCCGCTTGCGGTAGGGACTGCGCGGGCCGGGCTTCGGGGCTGCATTTTTGTCGGCCGATTGGTGGAGTTTTACTGTGAGGTGCCTGGGCCCACAATCGAACGCCCATGTTCCCAATGGATTTCTTGAATTCTCAACGGGCGCGAAACTGACCTGCTATGCTTATCATTTCACAGCAAGGCAGAGGTGATCCAGCAGAAAAGCTCGGTCAACGACCTGACTAGAAGTGGTACTTCAGGTTCAAGCTAACCCCGAACATTTGAATATCGTTGGTCTTGATCCTAAGACGGGTCAAAGTAGACAGGCACATCTATGTAGGTCCACCAAATGAATTATCAGCAGATGGAAAACCGGGAGGATTTTCAACCGGGAGCTATGGAGACAAGGGTAGACTTTGCCCCCGATTCCAATTGGGTACCGAATATCGTCCGGGTCCGAGTTCCTGCTACTTGTCCGGGAACGGAAGGATGGACTTATACTTTTCAAGCATCTTTATCCGTAGATCTAGGGGGCTACGGCTCACTTTAGGGAAAGTATCGCGCCGATGAAACGGACGAACCGCATAAAAGACCGCCAATGAATTCGTATGGTCGCCGGAATCACGCTTGTCGGGAGGCATCAGTGGATCCAGCGGCGTACTCCAGCAATTTTCGAGTATCTCAATATCCTTTGCCGGTTCCACTCGGGTGGTCATTGCCCAGAGCACTTCACTAAAGTTAGTGGGATCGATATCCTCGTCCACGACTACGATCCATCGACCGTTGCGAGTCACCGATGAAACGGCTCGGGCCGCCTGCTGTGCATGTCCCGGATAGCGTTGCTTGATAGCTACCACCCGGATATACCCCATGTGATTCCCAACCGCCACCACGTCTTGGATACCGGCACGAGCCAGATCTGCCACCCCACCTCGGCCCGCTCCTCCCGATAGGCCGCCTCGACGGGCTCCGGGCCACATGGGTGCATCGCCGTGAATAATTGGGTTGTTGCGATGATAAATGGCCTTTACTCGAATCACAGGTTGAGCCTCTCCGGTCCCAATGGTACCCCCCGAATAGTATCCCGGCCACTCTCCAAAAGGCCCCTCATCACGCGCTTCCTCCTTAGGCGGAGGCACCTCCCCTTCTATGGCAATCTCTGCATGGGCAGGTATTGGCAGACCTGTTATGGGGCCCTTGATAACTTCCAGGGGCTTTCCTCGCAACCCACCAATCTGTTCCAGTTCCGTGTGCCCCCAGGGGATCTTGCTGTGGGAAACCATGAATGACAGGGGATCTTCTCCGAAAACGGCCACCACCGGGCAGCTTTTGCCCTGATCCCAATACCGCTGGCAGATCTGCCGACCATGTTGGCCCGGGCTCATCCAGAGGCCCAGGAGACCGGAGTCATGAACCTGCATCCGGTAAGTCCCCACATTGATGTAACCGCTCTCGGGGTCGCGGTTGATCAAAGAATCTCCCGTCCCAATATAGCGTCCTCCATCCATGGCATGAAAACGCGGCACGGGGAAACGCCATAGGTCAACCTCATTCCCGGTCATGACGTTCTCCATAACCGGACCAGTGGAAACCTCCATGGGCGGGATGGGTTTGATATCCTTGAGCTTTTCTGCTGCCAGACGGTTAAGTTCCGCCTTTGGTAAATGCAGTGGAAGGCCCAGGGCCAACGCGCCCCGTTTATAGGACGACATCAAAAGACCCACCACACGAAATCCCGCAGGGTATCCTTTGATACGATCGAATAGAAGCATCGGTGGATCATCAATGGATTCCGCGGTAACTTCCCTGAGGGCGCCAATCTCCTCATTCCAGTCCGCACCCTCTATCTCACGCCACTCATCGATTTGTTTACAAGCCTCTACGAACTCCTGGAGACTGTCGAATGCCTTCCATTCCATATCCATGTATTATGCTCCTCTGCTTAAGAAAGATCGGCCCAATCCTGTCGGCCTAATGTCAACAGTGTGAGGATTCTCGTGAATGCACTAGCGTCGGGCTGCCGTGTTAACGAAGGGAATACCGAAATGCTTTTTCGGAATCGCGTAAACTTTTTGCTGCCGACTTGACCTGGGCCTGAAGGTTTCCATCTTTCCAATGATGTAAACAATTTTAATCAATGATTTTTAATGGTTATTATGATAAAGTTAATGTTCTAAATCGTCCTTTGTCGATTCAAACCAGAGGCATTTCTTATCACATCCAGCAACCCTGTCAAGACGATCAGCAACTTTGTTCTTGACCGCCCCGTTTTTCTTCCGCATAGATCGTCACAGGCGATTTGGCCCGCCCAGCGCAAAAGCGTTATTTTGCTTAACCAGTGACATTGTAGTTTTCGGATTCCTGTGGTACTAACCCCAATGATTATTTTTGACTTCTTATTGACCATTATTAAGAATCCATGAATTATTGGGAAATTGCCCGATAACCATGGGGATCAAATTACACAGGAGGCACTCCATGAAGCTAGCATGCAAGTTATTTTTCGCCATTATAGGGCCGTGGGTATTTATCTTCTTACTGGCAGCACCAGGCAGCGCACAACCGGACAAGTCGTCCTGGAAAGCGCAGTGGGGGAGAACCCTGGAAGGAGCAAAGAAGGAAGGCAGAGTCACCGTTTATGGGGGTGCAGAAATAACTCATCCGCAGATTCTCAACGTATTTAAGAAGCGACATCCGGGTATCAAGGTGGTTACGGTGTCGGGGCATTCGGAAGTGATCCAACGTATCATTGCAGAGCGTCGTGCCCGTAAATACCTCGCCGACATTTTTTCCTATGGCCCCAATGCGGCACGAACAGCCTATCTGGCAAACTTTCTACAGCCCATCGCACCTCATCTGATATTACCCGACGTAACAGACACATCCAATTGGTATAGAGGCCAACACTTTTATCGCGATCCCGAAAAGAAATACATATTTCTTTACGAAGGAACGCCTGGTAGCGCCAGCATGGCCTATAATACGAAGAAACTCACTGATCTAAAAGAAATTAGGTCTTATTGGGATATTCTCGATCCTAAGTGGAGGGGGAAAATCGGATTTTTTAGCTATGGAAGCGGGGGCTCCATTCCGACTCCAATGCTTACCCTCTACTACAACCCAAAGGTGGGAAAAAAGTTTTTGCAACGACTCTTTAACGAAATGGACCTCACCATTTCACGGAATAGACGCCAGGCAACCGACTGGCTTGGGAGAGGAAAGTATCCGTTGTGCTTTATGTGCAGAGACATCGAACGCGCCAAACGTCAGGGGCTTCCCGTGGAGACTTTCCCGGCCGACCACATTAAAGAGGCAGGACAACTGGGAGGCGGGAACAGTAGTGTCATTGGTTTCTTAAACGACGCTCCCCACCCTAACGCCGCAAAGATCTTTATCAACTGGTTCCTTTCCAAAGAAGGCCAGATGACCTGGCAAGAGGTGATGAATACCGTTGTTTTGGAAGGTTCAGACTCCATGAGAATCGATCTCCCAAAGGACAACGTCCTCGCGGCAGACCGAAGGGATGAGAATAAGGACTACCCAATGTTGGGATTTCTCGATCCCAGGCCGGTCAGCAAGTTTTACTGGAAACTGATGGCCCAGGCATTGGAACGAAAGAAAAGAAAGAAATAGTCACTTTTCATCGGTCTCTCTTTAATTGAAAGGATGAACGATATGAAGAAAACGATCTTTGAATCCCTACTCTTGTTAGTCTGTACGCGGATGCTACGGAATAAAAGATAAATTTGGGGAACGGATGGCCCAAACCCGCCCCACCCAGACTCATGAGCCTACTTTTTCACGTTGTTTTCCAACCAATACTGGGCCAGGTCTGACGTTGTCACAATCCAGACATCGGAAAACGATAGGCAGTAATTTAGCATCCTCTCAAGGGTCCAAGAATAGGCGGGTAGGCCGGACATGTAGGCGTGGGCTCCGAATTGAAGGCACAGGTGCTCGTATTGTGCAGCCCCTCGAAGAGCGTCCAGTTGATCCTTAAAAAACTCCAGTATGTTGGTGAAGCTCATGGGGGGACCTTTGCCGTCAAATCCAAGAAATCTTCGCTCGTCAAGATTCAGGTGCCTCTGAATGGGAATATCCAGGATCATTCTCCCATTCACTTGTGCTGACGTAGGAAGGTCACCCAGGTCGTGGTGGTTATGCCAAACTAAGCCTTCCTCCGCGAATATTTGGATTGAATTCTCGCTGATTCTCCGTCCCGTTGAAACCCACCCCTTAGGCCTGTAACCCGTGATCCGCTCGATGGTCGAAAGGGTTTTCCTCACGATTTCCCTTTCTTCTGCCGGACCCATACGAAACTGGGGATGGGATTGATCATAACCATGCCCCGCTACATCGTGTCCCCGCCGAACGATCTCTCGGGCCAAGTCAGGAAAAAGCTCAGCAACGATGCCGTTCATGTGGCAGGTGCCTTTTATGCCCACCCGATCAAATACGTCGAGCAACCGCCAAGCCCCCACCTTGGCACCATACTCTCGGCGATAATTGATCAGGTAATCCTCATCCTTTTGAGTCCACCATTCGACCGGAAAATGAACCGACAAAGCCAGTCGTTTTCCTGAAGGAAAGGTGACAGTCTTTCCATCATTCATTTTGTCAATCTCCGAGGCCGCGCGACGATCATGAGATGGCTCATACCACACCGCCCAGCACCTTGCGAGTCAGCTCAAAACAGATCTACGAAGAGTGTTGTTAACAAATAGGCTAGGGAGCTCCATCTCCAGGGGGAAACAGAACGATGGCTTTATCTGAATTAAAGAGATAGGTCTCGCCGTAGGCGAGCACCTGGGCTTTCCGACCTTCCATTGCTCCGGCCAGGCATAGCCAGTTCAGCATTTCGTGCTGACCGGACTCTCGCATCTGTTTGGGGTCCAGTTGTCGCCACTTTTGCAGCTCGCCGGCCTTCAACTCCCGCAAGCGTTGCCGATCGGCCTCTGTGTCAGGGTACATGAAATGATGTTTGGCCGTAAGAGAACCGTGGGACCAACTGGAGGAACCCACCACCGCCACACGCCATGGACTCTGTTGGATGATCTTGGTTATCTCTTTTCCCATATCATAGCAGCGCCAAGGAAACGGTGAAGGGGGCGGCCGAAGGTTTAAACCCGATGGGCTGGCGAGCCGTTCCGCCGGAATGCGAAGGTCACTGCCATAGCAGTTCACATGAAAGGGCACAATGGGATAATTAAAACCTTTACGGTCATAGTCCAGGTAGAGAACGGTTCGGAGAAAGGCATGACCTAACATTTCAGCATGGTGTAGTTGATAAGACCACGATACATCATAACCACCGAAAATGAGGTTTCGCACCAGATAATCGCCGGCCTCCTGGTGACACTTCACCTTGACCAACTTGTCCGTGGGTTCACCCCATACATTTTTCGACGCCCCAAGGCCCTTGCTGGCCTGAAAGAGCGCACAGTCAATTTCATCCAGTACATAGACACAAAAGGGAGTTAGAAGATCCTCCCTAAAGTTCTCATACTGATCGTCTCCCCAGATGAGAACCAAGTCGGGTTTAAATTCATCCAGAGCAGCCCGGGCTGCACGGAGCCCTTGAACCAATTCAGATCGGTGCTTTTTCGCTGATGATAACCCCCTGTCTTCCCCCCACTCTTGGCGCATAGCAGGGGGCCAGTTCTTCGGATCTTTCATCTTTTCCGGAATTCGGTTACTGCTGAGGAGTCGGCGCACTAAGTTGGCCATGTCCTCATCGGTGAACTGAAGGTGGGGTGCATGGGGCATCCCAATCCCAAGTATTTCTCCCATCGAATCTCCCTCAATCTAAACCTAATCCAAAGCCGGACAACCAGCCGGGCCGCAACAGCAATTATAAATTAAACAGATCCTTCCATTTTTTCTCAGTTCGCAACCGCAGTTCTTGGCTATTCACCGCCACCGGCGGGAAGTCATGGATCCAATCGTAGGGCCGACAGGCATTGATCACGAGATTGTGCGCGGTGTAACTCTTCCTACCCTCTTCTTTATCCGGGTTCGAGCGATCCTCAGGCCGTATCCTGGGATCCAACTGCCAAAACCCCGTCCCCGGCACCACCTGCACTCCATTCTCTGGAGCGCATCTACCCGCCATGGCCCAGAACACTTCCGCCGGGTTGGTCACGTCGATATCCTCATCCACCAAAATCCAAATATGGTGTCCCATGTATTGGTCTCCCCCAGGCACCAATACCCGGATCACGTCTTCTACATGATGCGCGGACATCTGCTTAAGGGCAACGGCTCTGAGGTTAGGGCGCCCAAGAAAATAGATTCGCTGTACCCCTGGAACTCCGGCCTCCTCCAAGCGCACTTTCGAGGCGATGTCATCTCCACCCAGGTTAGGATTGTTATAAACGCCGATGGGCCGGAGCGGTGGTTGGCCAAAAATGATGGGATCGTTACGGTGGTATATGGCCTTGACCTCGATGATTGTCTCCGGTCGTCGCCCATGGGCATAGTAACCCGTCCATTCACCAAAAGGCCCTTCCGGCACCAGGGCATCATCGGGGGAAGGAATAAATCCCTCTAGGACAATTTCACTATGAGCCGGCATGGGAAGCCCCGTAAAACGTCCCTTTATAACGGGATAGGGTTCTCCATGCAAAAAACCCGCCACCTCATACTCCGAGATTCCCTCCGGAGTCATATAAACAGATGGCCCAGCAAGCGCCATCAAAACGGGTTCCTGTCCCACCGAGATTATGACGGGACACTTCTCTCCCCTATTCCAGTATTTTCTCCGAATCCGGTCGCCGTGCTTTCCCCGCTCGATGAATATGGTGCAGGTATTCTTATCGTGGATTGACACACGATACGCCCCCACATTAACAAAGCCTGTATCGGGATCTTTTTGAATGACACACAACCCCGTCCCAATATACCGGCCCCCGTCGTTTTCGTGCCATTTCGGAGTAGGGAATTTGTAAAGGTCAATTTGATCATCAGTGAGAACATGGTCCAACACGGGACCTGACGGCACCTCCTTGGGCGGCACAGGTCTAAAATTCTTTATGACTTCATGCCAGAGCTCCGCCAGACCTTTTGCCGTGGGATCCATGCCAAAGGCAACGGCCGTTCGCTGCGGTGTTGTAAATAAATTTGCGGCAACCCGATATCCCGGCGGGTACCCCTGAATTTGATCGAACAGCAGCGCCGGCCCACCCCTCTCGGTCATCAATTCAGTGATGGCTCCGATATCTTCTTCCCAGTTCGCTCCCTTGACCCTACGCAGGTCTCCCAGTGCCTCGAGCTTATCCAGATATTGCCGTAAATCTTGCCACAGCATGAATCTGTCCCGGTAGTCGGTCTTCCCTCACCGCATCAGGAAGGAGGTATACGACCCAATTTGTAAACCGATACTAGGCACGAACTTCGGCCTCCAATAGCTTACAGTGGTCTTTCCACTCCACAGACGTAGGTAGAACACCAACGTAGATAATAATGTTTGGAAACCGATTCTGCGTTGGGTCTCGAATGACATGTGAAGGGTCCTTCCCCTCAAGCACGTCCTTAATGGCCTTGTGCAACAGCTTTCGCTGGGCAACGATGGCCCTGTCCGATGTTGCAAGGTGCTCCTTGGTCCGATCCTGAACAGGACCGGCCCCTTCCACAGCGCAGAGATCCTGCATAGGAACCCCATCGATGCCACTGTAACTCGTCGTTTTCATGATTTCACGGTTCTGCATGTAGCGGTTTGCTTTGTTCGGAATGGGCTTATAGTCTGCCGTTGCACCGGCTCCTCTCCCGGAGTTTGCCAGGTCTCTCGCCACTGGCCGCTCCCGACTAAAACTGAAGATGTATTTCCAATGGTGGGTATCATCGATTGGCACGTGCCAATTGACGGAATACCCTTCCGGGCCCTGCGGCCCACCCGGAAACGCTGTCAAATTTGGCAGCATGAAACAAAAGATACGGACGTATTTTTTGTCCGGACCGGCTGGACAGGTCCGTGAAAGCCTTACCCCAAAATCCGTGATCTCAGCATCAATGGTATCCATGCCGGGGGCCGCCCCTCTGCCGCCACGAAATCCCTGATAAGCCGCCACACCGGTAATATCTACCCCCCGAACCTGGAAGGGGTAATGTAACAGCGTATTGTGAATGGGATCATTGTTCCCTTCGCTACCCTGAAGATAGTTACATTCGTGAAACACTTTAGTAACAGAGGCATGGTTTTCCGGCACGGCAAGGAATTCATAATTGGGCAACAGGGGTGGGTCTCCCGGGCCAAGGTACGCGAAGATGACTCCATTACGTTCCTGGCAAGGGTAGGCGGGATGCCGGATGGACGCTCTTTGCTCTGGTTTGCCCCCCTCCGGCTCTCCCAGCATATCCAGACAATTTCCACGGATATCGTAGAGCCAACCATGGTAGATGCAACGTATCCCTCCGTCCTCCACACGTCCATAACTTAAATCTGCGCCTCGATGAGAACAATGAATACCCAGCAACCCAGGCTGTCTCCGGTCATCTCGAAAGAGGACCAGATCCTCCCCCAATATCCTCACGGGCAAGGGGGCTCCACCCATAGGCAACTCTTCGGACAATGCAGCCGGCTGCCAGTATCTTCGAATCATCTCCCCACCAGGAGTCCCACGATCAGTTTGCGTCAATAATTCGTTTTCGTTATTGGTCATCGCACATTTCCTCCGAAATTAAAGATCGCAGCACCCTAAGTTCCCGTTTTGCGTCCTCTCTAGACAACGTATTATACAGTTCCTCCAATAACACACCGTCCCGCCGAATTAAACACCGGACCCTGCTTCTCAAGCCAGTGACCAACAGGGGCTCCACCGGGCGGCCCGTAACTTACGACTGCGTTCATCAGCATCTAGACAAATGACGTGTCTGGCCACCCTCGGACCGAGCCCTTCCGAACGCGGTCAATGGACCTTGACCTTGTAGGCCGCCACCCCGTCCGCTTCGGGGGCGGCGTGAAGCGCCGCCCGGGCCTGAACGCCAACTCTACGTTCCTGTGCCCGCGCGCTCATCAGAACTCACCCCTTGGCGGCCTTATGCCTACTTATTTATGAATTCATTAATAGGTATGGGAGCGATGACTGGGGGGATTGACGAATGTTCTAAAGATCTTCCACGGGACAAATCACGTCCAACACTGCAGGCTTTCCAACCATGAACGCCTTTTCGATCTCTTGGAGCAGAGCCGAGGGACGGTCCACTCTAGCCCCATAGGCTCCAAAAGCTCTAGCCAATGCGCAGAAATCCGGTAAGTTCAGGTCTGTGCCAATGACACGATTATCCAAGTGCCTGATCTGATCCCTCTTCATATTCCCATAGGCGGAGTTGTGGACGATGATCACAACCACCGGTAGGTTTAAGGACATGGCCGTGGCTATCTCCTGAAGCTCAAGCATAAAGGATCCATCACCGGTGACACAGACCACCGACCTCTCGGGAAAGGCCAGTTTAAGGCCCATGGCCGTGGTAAAACCGCTACCGATGGCCCGCAGTTCACCTGCATGGTACACATCGGAAGTTGCCACGAAGCGTTGCAGAGCCTCACCCGTTCCACCCGCCACCACAACCACGGCGTCCTTGCTGATGGATTGCCTCAATGCGGCGTAAAGATGCCACTGCGTTATGGGTCCTTCGGTCACTTCAATGCGTCTTTTAACCTCCTCCCGCCAGGCTTGTTTTTCTTCTTGGATACGCTCCATCCGCGGCGAAGCTTTCGCCGGAGGAGCACCTTTTTTCTTTATATGCGCAATTAGCTGGTTGATGACTACCTTTGCGTCCCCAACGATACCATGAGCTACGGGATAAATTTTTCCGATCTCCTCGGGATCTAGATCGATCTGAATGATCCTGGCGCTGCTAGGTATGACACGGTTGCCATAGACCCATGTCATGCCTTCGCTGAAGGTGGTTCCCACGGCCAGGATCACGTCCGATTCCAGGCACGCTTTATTGGCGTAGGGGCAGGAACCAAAACCGAATACGCCAAGGGAAAGCGGGTGATCCTCCGAAACTACCCCTTTATATGAAGGGGACGTGCCGAAAGGAGCTCCCACCAGCTCAGCCAGATGTTTGACTTCACCTGCACACTGCGACCAGTAAACCCCTCCTCCGAGAATGACGGTTGGAGACAAGGCGCGGAGAAGTTCATCACTGACCGTTTCAAGAACCTTAGGATCGACCTCGTTATGTGATGCCGGGACCTCCACGTGCCACGGGGGAGCAGGAACTTCCACTATCTCTTTTTGAAGATCGGCAGGTATTCCGAGATAGACTGGTCCTTTTCTACCTGTGGTAGCCCGGTTCACGGCTTCTCGAACAAGAGGCAAAACATCCTGGGCGTTCCTAAGGGTCTGACTCATTTTGGTTATGGGCCTAAAAAGATCTCCCTGGGGAATTTCATGCCATGAGGAAGCCC
This sequence comes from uncultured Binatia bacterium (SeqCode), assembly GCA_965218425.1. GTDB lineage: Bacteria > Desulfobacterota > Binatia > UBA9968 > CAXXLF01 > CBDCDW01. The sequence continues at coordinate 3,792,542 of OZ244621.1, read as the reverse complement.
CCTTCCCCGAAACTTTTCCCGAAACCTCCGATGAAATGGCAAGCACCGGGCAAGACTCTTTATAGGCCATTGCCATACCGGTCAATAGGTTTGTTGCTCCAGCCCCCGATGACACAAGGCAAACTCCCAGGTCCCTCCTTGCCTTGGAGTAACTAACAGCCATATAGGAGGCCGAAAGCTCATGCTGTACGGAAAGAAAGTCCATATCCGGCTCAAGGTAAATGGCATCGGTGATTTCGAAAATCGAATGACCGATTAGGCCGAAAACCTGATGAACGCCCAACTCTTTAAGGTAGCGGACCAACACTTGAGCAACAGACATTTTCACGGTCAAACTCCTTCCGGCAACGGCAGGGAAAATCTTTCTCGGTACATCTCTGGCCAATCATCCTTTTAAATCATGGCTCCCAACCGCTGGCCTTCATAGAGGGCTTCGGTGGCTCGGCGAGGTACCACGCAGTCCCCGATGGCGTGCAGTGAGGGGACTTTACCTCTCAGCTCCCGGTACAGCTCTTGATTGGAGCGATTGTTGCCAGCATACACAAGGGCATCGACTCCCGCGATCCTCACCTCATGACTCGACAGGCTATTAAGCAACACCACCTCTTCACCCTCGGCTCGCTGAACGACATGGCCAGGATAGAACTGGACCCCCATGGGATACAAACGGCGAACCGCCGCGATTCGATCGCCTCCGGTGGGAATATCGATTCCGGCGGTGGGCATGGGAGTCACCAGGCTGACCCGCTTCCCCAAATGTGCCAGGTGCTCGGCTGTAGCCATGCCGGGCCAATGTCCGTCCAGGTCCAACAGGAAAACATGGGCGCCCACCTCGGCTCCCTCCATCACATCGCGGACACTACGGATGGGAAGGCCACTTTTCCAATTGGGTAACTCCGGTGGCTCGGCATGGGAACCCGTCGCCACCACTACGGCATCTGCCCCAAGGCCAAGTACGTCCTCGGCCGTCAGACGACGGCCCAACTCAATCCTCACTCCAAGTTGCTTGATCTGCCTGGACAGATAGCTTGTAATCTGACCAAACTCCTGCCGCAGGGGCGCTCGCGCCGCCAATAGAATCTGCCCACCCAACTCCGGGCCCTCTGTATAGAGGCTAACCCGGTGGCCGCGCTGGGCCGCGATCTCTGCCACTTTCATACCCGCCGGTCCGCCCCCGATCACGGCAATCCGTAGTGTCCGACTCGGTTTTTGCAATCGATGATCGGCCCACTCGTTCTCTCTACCCACGGCGGGATTCTGGAGGCAGGATACAGGTAGGTTGCGGGTCACACGACCAAAACATTCCTGATCACAGCCAATGCAAAGGCGCACGGATTCGGCGTCACCCCTTTGAATTTTGGTCACGAAAGCGGGATCGGCCATCAGTCCTCTTGCCAGTGAAATCAGATCCGCCTTACCTTCAACCAGAATCTGCTCCGCTTGCTCGGGATACTTTATTCTCTGGTTGGCAATGGTCAGGGCACGGCCCAATTGTTTTTTGACCGCCGCCGCATCGTTTACCAGATCGCCGAGGGGAGTGTGCATGCCCCGTCCGAAACGATCCCTGTCCTCATAGGGCCCCTGCGAGACGTGAACGAAATCCACGCCCTTGCGCCGATCAAGCCACCGTGCCACCTGGCACCCTTCCGCTTGAGTGAGGCCCCCGGGGACTCTCTGGCGCACCGTCAGCTTTACCCCCAAAATCATTGGCTCCCCGCTCCAGGCCTTCCGCAACCGATCCAACACCTCAAATAGGAATCGGCATCGGTTCTCCAATGAGCCGCCGTAGCCGTCCTTGCGTTTATTGGTGTAGGGAGAGAGGAACTGTTCAATCAGGTATCCGGTGGAGGCGTGGAGTTCGATGCCGTCGAATCCGGCTTCGCAAACGTAACGGGCCCCTTGCGCGAAGGCATCCAGCACTGCGGCAATATCCTGAGCATCCATCTCCTTGGGGATTTGCCGGGTCCCTGAGTATGGAATGGGCGACGGAGCAATGAGTATGGACCTTCCAAAGGTGGTATCCGACTGGCGGCCTTTATGATTCAGCTGGACTAAACCCAACGCTCCATGACGGTGAATGGCCGCGGCCAAACGCGACATGCCGGGGACACATTCCTTTTGGATCGTGGTAAGCTCTCCAGCCGAACTTACGGCGTTGGGCATGATCAGGTAGTGTCCAGTGGATATGGTGCCGACATTATTCCGGGCCCGTTCTTCAATATAGTCAATATACTGGTCCGTAACGTGACCTTTGTACGCAAACCCCGTGCTATGGGGTGACATGTAAACACGGTTTTTCGCAGTCTTGGGACCAATCCGCACCGGTTCAAACAGGCGAGTATACGTCATGGTTATTCTCCTCACCTCACTCCTATCACGATGAATATCAACCTTATAGTCTTTCGTCTTATCCGGAAGCCGCTAATTCTTGCAGGCCTAAAAACTACTCAAGCCCAGCTTTTTACTAATTGCCCGAACCAATACAGCGGCTATAACCACTATGACTACGGTTATGGTTGCCGCCACGGTTGCACCTTCAAAGTTTGCTTCCATAGCGTAATCCAAAGACAACAGCGCTAGGGTTCTAGTATGGCCAGTGCCCAATAGCACCACCGTGCTGATGTCCCGGGCGGCGGATACGAATATAAGAAGCCCGACTACGATCAATGCCGGCATGAGCAGCGGAACTAGGATACGTCGGTAGGTCCTGCTCCAGGATGCCCCGCTGATGCGGGAAGCTTCCTCCAGTTCGTCACCTATCTGGACCATGACACTTTTCGTGAGCTGCACCCCCAACGGCATGCTTTTGATTATCATCGCCAAAGTGAGCAGGTATACCGTGCCGTATATTGGCAAGAGAATCCGCGTTTGAAAAACTGTCCAGAGAAGCGCCAGGCTAAGCAGGACCCCGGGTATCGCCCACGGCATCCAAGAAATGACGTCCAGCAAATTGCGTCCAGCGAAGCGCGTTTTAACCACCACATAGGCGATAAGACTATAAAATACCATTCCCACCAGCGCAGCACTGATCCCCACAATCAGGGTATTAACGATGGAGCTTATCAGTAGCCGATCGCCGAACACCAGCCGCCAATGCTTTAACGTCCAGGGTTGAGGAAGGTCAAAATAGCCAACAATCGTCATAAAGGTTCCCATCACCAGCATGATCATGGGAACCACAGTAATCACCACAGCCAGAAGTGCCACCAGGACAAATGCTGGATATCGCCAACGCCCCAGAGTGGTGGGACGGGTGGTGAACCCATGTCCCGTAACTGTTCGATAGCTTCTGTTTCGAGTGACCCACCATTGCAATGCCATCAAACACAACAGAATCACCAAAAAGAAACTACCCAGTGCGGTGGCCGGCGCATAATTGGGGGGCTCAAAGGTTACGAACTGGTGGATCATGGTGGAATAAACATGGATTCCAATGGGAACTCCCAGTAGGAGTTCAATTTCGAAAGCTTCCAGCGAACGGATGAGTCCGAGTGTCGTGGCAATCAGGATGGCAGGAGCCATGATAGGAACTACAATGCGCCGCAGGGTTCCCAGTGTGCTCACTCCGCAAATTCGCGATGATTCCTCCAGGGCGGCATCCATGTTTCGAAAGGCGGGAGCAAGAAGCAACACCTTCGCGCCCAGGCTACTGGCAGACAAATGAACCCATACGATGCCCCAATAGGAGTAGATGTTGAAGACGGGATCATTCACAAAGGGGAGTGCTTGAAGCCACCGGTTTAGTAGGCCAAACTGCCCATCCAGCAAGAGGATCCAACCGACCGTTACGGGCAGGGTGGGAATAAAGAACGATATCCAGAACATGAACTCCAGCCCACCCTTCCAGGGCAAGTCCGTCCTGGCAATTAGCCAAGCCAGGAAAATCCCCACCACCAGCGCGATGAGCTGACGGGAAACCGCAAGAGAAACAGTGTTGCCAAGCGCACGAAGAATGGAAGGATCACTAAACACCTGAGCCCACCCATAAAGCCCGTAAACCGGCGGCTGACCAGGGCGCGCGAGCTGGAAACTCCCCAGGACTGTAAGGGCAAGCGGCGTGAGAACGAGAAACGCCACCACCCCCAGCAATACCACCATCAGTAGTGTGGACCACTCCAGCGAATGTGATCGAAAGCTTTGTGCTTCGACTTTTATATCCGTCGGTGACATTGGCCAAGCTCGTTAGAATTTGGTCGACTTAACGGAGTTCACCGCCGGCCGATGCTGCTTTGTAGCACTCAGACGCTCATCGCTTGAGTAGCGGCTTGACGACATCAAGCATTTCCTTTCTCATCTTTACGAATCGCTCCTTGTAATTCAGCTGATATTTCACTCCCTTCTTCGGTCCTTTACGAACTGCGAAAGGGTCGATTGGAATGTCTAAGCGCCGGCTCGGGTAGCCGTTTGCCTCGCTGAAGGCAAGTTGACCCTTCTTGCTGAGCAAGTAGTTGAGGTAGACCTTGATTGCATTAGGATGAGGTGCCTTGTTAACCACCCCTAAACTGCCAGCTCCCGCTGTGATGTAAAAACGTTCCCGCAACTCGTCCGCTGGAAGAAACTTAAGTGGCCCCCCTGCCTTCATTATCGGAAGGGCGGCACGTTCGGATAACCCAAGCGAAATCGGATACTGTCCACGCACCAGCCAATCAATGAGCTGGCGATCCCTGTTAGACAAGACAATATCTTGCGCAAGAATCTGCTTGATATATTCTGTTCCAAGTCCCTTGGTAGAATACCAAAAGAGAAACATGGCTTGACCGGTTCCTCCAGTGCTTGGGTCTCTGGACGTCATCCTCCCTTTCCACTTTGGATCGAGTAGGTCTTTCCAAGATTTCCAGGACTTGACCTCATCCTCAGAGATCACACCTGGGTTGTAGGCCACCGCCGCCTTGACGTACGAAGACATGACCAAGTTATACTTTCCCGTAGCGTCTGCGAAATTCAATTTCCCGTCCAGCCACTTGGACGGTTGAATATCAGGTCCAGCAAGGAACGGCTGAACTGGATCGAGAACATGCGCCCCCATCAAACTCGTAAGGATAGGTCCCGTACCACCCATCACTAAGTCCACGCGATAGTGGTTCGCGCCACGTTCGTTCAACAACTTCGGTGGGATCTGTGAACCCCTACTTCCACTGTAATCCACTCTGATCCCCGGATACTTGTTTTCAAACCCCTGCGTTAGAGCCACACGCGTTGCCGCGCCGCCCGGCCCCATTATAACAACCCTCCCCTCTCGTTTGGCCCCCGCCAAAATCCGACCCCATTCACCGGCAGGGCTGTTCGTAGGGCAAGTCAGCAGGAGCAAACCGGTTACGGCTAGGTACAATGGAATTTTCTTATTCATTCTTCACCTCCGATTCGAATAACAAGTCGGCTTGCGTATTGACAAGTCATGAAATCTGCCCGGGTGATTTGGAGAGAAGCAGCCCTCTCATGGCGGGGGAACGGGACCCAATTCTTGATTCAGTTCCGCAACGGAACTGTCGCCGTCGACTATCAACCCCTTCAGATACCTTCGGTTCCGCTTGGAATCGTTGGCGCTACTGCGCACCACCTCGACCCGGATCTGATTTTACGAAATACCCACTGTACCGTCAATAGACTCACCCTTGGTCGAACTTCGGTACAAGGGTCCAGCCACCTCACTGCTCACTGGGTATCTTAGTGCCTATGCAATGCATTACCAAAAATTTGATTGAGAAACTGAAAACCTAGTAGCCTTATACGGGAAGTTGACAATCTCGAACTGCAGGCGTAAGGAATAGCGATGACACAGCCAGAAGAAACATATCTAAACGTCAAAAATGGGAACCGATGTGTTCGACCATTTTGGAGTCTTGTTTTTCCCAACTGAAGGGGATTCAACCATGGAGCCGCTTGCAGGGAACAAACTCAAGGACCTTCGAGACTGGGTTGATCTGGCCAATCATTTAGGCAAACTTAAACATTTCAGCGGGGTTGACTGGGATCTGGAAATTGGCGGTTTGACTGAGCTCATGCTCCAGCTCCATCCAGACAACACGCCCTGTTTGCTATTTGACAACATAAAAGGGTACCCCCCGGGCTGGCGGGTCATGACCAACGCCGTTGCGGGTAGAGAGTTGGCTGCTGCAGCGTTGGGTTTGCCAACCCACTTGACTCCAACCGAACTGGTTCAGACATGGCGCAATAAATCTAAACACATGCGCCTCATGCCGGTTCAGGAGGTCAAGGACGGCCCTGTTTTGGAGACCGTTCTCAGCGGAGCCAATATTGACCTCAGTACCTTCCCAACACCCCGATGGCATGAAAGTGACGGAGGTCGTTATTTAGGCACCGGTGATATCGTAATCACTCGGGACCCCGAGTCAGGTCAGATCAATGTCGGGACGTACAGGATGATGGTGCTGGGGCATGATGAGATCGGCCTGTACATTTCTCCGGGCAAGCAAGGACGACTCCATAGGGACAAGTATTTCGCGCGGGGTGAGCCCATGCCCGTTGCCGCCGCGTTCGGAATGGATCCCCTTCTCCTCGTCGCAGGCGGCGAGAATTTACCGTCGTCGACCAATGAGTATGAATGGGTCGGAGCCGTCAAGGATCAACCCGTAGAGGTTGTCCGTGGATCTGTCACAGGGCTTCCAATTCCCGCGCACGCTGAAATCGCCGTCGAAGGTTTTGTCTACCCAGACAGGTTAAAACCCGAAGGCCCCTTTGGAGAGTTTACCGGGTATTACGCCAGTCGAGCTCGTGAGGAGCCCTACCTCCAAGTCAAGGCTCTGTACCACCGTCGGGATCCCATTATCCTAGGTTACCAACCGACACGTCCGCCAGGTGCGTATTATCATACCTCAGCCATTATCAAGCACGCGTTGATCTGGGATGCATTGGAGGCAGCCGGCGTACCAGAAATCAAAAGCGTTGCACGCTTGCCGTCGGCAGGACCCGGATTCCTCGTTATATCCATCGCCCAACAATACGCAGGGCATGCAAAACAGGCGGCAATGGTAGCTGCCCAGTGTCGGGCGGGAGCGTATCTTGGGCGTTACATCATAGTCGTGGAAGAGGATATCGACCCTTATAACACGGATGAGGTTCTCTGGGCCCTTTGGACACGATCAGACCCGGAAGAATCCGCCGAGGTCATCCGTAATTGTTGGAGTACTCCCTTAGACCCCCGTATCTCCCCTGAGAAGCGAGCCAGTGGTGATTTTACAAATTCTCGCTTAATCATTGATGCTACTCGACCGTTCCACTGGCGTAAAGAATTCCCGCCCGTCGGCGCAGCGAACCGAGACCTACTGGCCAATCTCCGGTCCAAATGGAAAGATGCGCTTTTTTGAAGGCTCGACCTCTCTACGGGTCATGTAAAGAGTTGAACTATGAATCCCCCGTCGGTGCCAAAGAAGAGTTCCCGATCAGGTAGCGCTGCCGATTCTCTTCCTACCATTGGGTTTCGCAACTACTGGTATCCGATCATTGAGTCACGCAGGGTGGGCAGGCGGCCGGTATCGGTGAAGGTTTTGGGGGAAGAATTGGTGCTGTTCAGGGGGCACGGGGGTAAAATCGCTGTGTTAGTGGATCGGTGTCCCCATCGGGGTACCAAGCTATCGAGAGGGAGAGTCATTTTTCCGGGAACGTTGAGTTGTGGATATCACGGTTGGACGTACAATGAGCATGGGGAGTGTGTAGCGGCGATTGTGGAAGGTCCAGAATCGCGGTTACCAGGCAATGTAAGGGTAAAGAGTTATCAAGCGCAGGAGCGATTTGGGGTCGTGTGGACCTACCTTGGCGACGGCGAAGCGACCCCGCTTGAGGAGGACCTGCCCTCACCTTTGCGTCAGCCCCATGCCTATCCTCAACTGACCATCTGGAAATGGGCGTGCAACTGGCGCCATGTAGTCGACAACTATGGTGACATGTGTCATGCACCCTATGTCCACCGTAGATCCATGAAATTTATCTTCCTTAAAGTTCCAGTCTCGGCAAGCATGTCCGTACAGCCTATGTCGGATGGGAAGGGTTTGTACGTTGCAAGCGTGGGCGGCGGGTTGGATGCTGAGTTTGCCGGTCTTGGGCGATATCCTCGCTCGCGCTGGTGGCGGGTGATATCGCGGAAGCAAAAGGACCGACCGGAGGGATTCGGTTACAAAGCCGAGTTACGAATGCCGGGATATCTGATCCTCAGGGGGCAAATGGATGCGTTTCTTGGAGTGGAGCATGATAACGTGGGCTGGCCGGTTCCCATAGACGAGCATTTCACTCAATATGTGGGATTTATCATCACCTACCCAAAGAATGCTCTACGACGATGGTTCTTGAACCTATGGTGGAAGTATTACCGATACCTACACTTTGCGTTTCTTCGCCAAGACAAACGTTTGGTTGAAACCCAAGATTACGTTTCCGAATCACTTTCCTCGATTGACACGGGCATTGTTGCGTGGCGCCACCTTGCCCCAAAGGTTGCTAGAAGGGCTGAATTTCCTGGCGGAGCCACCGGCGAACAAATTGGACTCGATGGAGGAGGGCAAGATCACCGAAAGGCCTCCGAAAACAGCGTCCCCACCGGTTAGTTGCCGCATCATTCAAGGACTTAATTATTTACAATCGCTGTTACCATTGGACCGATGAAAGTCGCCATGCTTACAAAACCATGGATCGGCTTGGGTTGAAGCAAGAGATGCCCTTTTTGGGATTCCCCCAAAACCTCCTTAGCGCTTCAGCAGGGGTTTGACGACTTTGATCATCTTCCCCCTCATATCCACGAACGGTTCCTTGTAGTTCAACTGGTAATCCACGCCCACTTGCGGAGCCTTACGAACCGTCAAATGCTCTCTAGACACATCCACACGCCGGCTGGGATATCCGTTGGCCTGGCTGAAAGCCAGTTGCCCTTCCTGTCCCAGCAAGTAGTTGAGATAAACCTTCAGGGCATTGGGATGAGGCGCTTTGTTAACCACCCCCAGACTGCCGGCACCAGCGGTGATGTAAAACCTTTCTTTTAACTCGTCCGCCTGCAAAAACTTAAGGGGCCCGCCTGCCTTCATCACCGGGAGTGCGGCACGTTCGGATAGGCCGAGGGAGATGGGATACTGACCGCGAACAAGCCAATCGATGAGCTGGCGGTCTCTGTTAGACAGAATTAGGTCTTGCGCAAGTATTTGCTTGATATACTCCGTTCCAAGTCCCTTGGTACTATACCAGAAAACGAACATGGCCTGGCCCGTTCCCGCGCTGCTTGGATCTCTGGACGACATCTTCCCTTTCCACTTTGGACGGAGGAGGTCTTTCCAAGATTTCCAGGACTTGACCTCTTTCTCAGAAATTACACGTGGATTATAGGCAATTGCAGCCTTGACATAGGATGACATTACCAGAGCGTACTTGCCTGCATTATCGGCGAAATCTAGCTTGCCCCCCAGCCACTTCGAAGGTTGAATGTCAGCTCCCACAAGGAAGGGTCGAGCGGGGTCCAGGGTATTCGTCCTCATCAATCCCGTAAGCATCGTAGTCGTCCCGCCGATTACCAGGTCCACCCGATAATGATTGGCCCGACGCTCGTTGAGCAGCTTGGGAGGGATCTGTGACCCCCTGCTTCCGCTAAAATCCACCTTTATCCAAGGGTACTTTTTTCTAAATCCTTGCGTCAGAGCCACCCGTGTAGAGGCCCCACCGGGCCCCATGATGACGAGCTTTCCTTCCCGTTTGGCACCAGCCAAAACTTGCTCCCATTCTCCGGCAACGCTGCCGGTGGGCCAAGCGAACAGTACCCAGCCGATTAAAACAACGAACAAATAATAAACGTTTCTCATTGTCCCCCTCCAATGTGACGATGCTGTTTCCACTTGTGCGCGAGCAGGGATACGCTTTTACAATATGCCCTCTACCTTGTCAAGGAAGCCATCTGAGGTAATGATCTGCGTAACTCCACGGTCTAACGAGGATATTTATCGCTTCTTAGCCCTCACGGGGCCAAAGGCGCATGGACTCCATGGGCAGATGCAAATGTACCGATTGACCGCCGGCAATCCCCGTGGATTGGACTGCGTCCCGGCTCATGACAAGCTTGTGGAATTGATCACCCAGCCGCACCAGCACCTCATAGGAGCTTCCAAGGCGGGTGATGGATTCTACTTGACAAGTGAGGATGTTCTGTTGAGTGGAGCCGTGGTTTTGTTGAATCACAAGGTCCTCCGGCCGAATGGTCACCGTGACTTTGCGCCCGGGGATCAGTTTATCAACGGAGGTTCTCGAAACCGCCTGGAGCCTGGCCCCCGCCACCAACTCCATTTGTAGCCCCTGCTGGTCTTCGGTCACTATGGTGCCCTCCAGTTGAATAGTGGACCCAAGAAAGCTCTCCACAAAAAGCGTTTCGGGTTGTTCATAGAGATCGTTGGGGGGGCCCATTTGCTCGATACGCCCGTCACGCATTACCGCTATCCGGCTGGAGAGACTAGAAGCCTCTGTTTGGTCGTGGGTAACAAATAGGACCGTCAGGGATAGACGGTCCTGCAACCGTTTAACCTCTAGCCGCATCTGGTCTCGCAACTTCGCATCCAAATTGCTAAAGGGCTCATCCAAAAGCAAGATACTCGGGGAGTATACGAGAGAGCGGGCCAAGGCCACGCGTTGCTGTTGTCCGCCGCTGAGAAGCGTCGCCGGACGATCCCCAAGACCCTCAAGACCGACCATGGCCAGTGTTTCCTGCACGCGGTCCCTAACCTGCTGCCGTTTCATTTTGCGGTTACTGAGCGGATACGCAACATTCTCGAAAACGGTCATGTGTGGCCACACGGCATAGCTCTGAAACACCATACCCAGGCCGCGCTTTTCTGGCGGGACATAAATGCGCCGGCTCGTGGAGACAACCATTCGGCCATCAATCTCGAGCTCGCCTTCATCGGGTTTTTCAAATCCAGCCACCATTCTCAACGTGGTCGTCTTACCGCAGCCGCTGGGCCCAAGCAATGTGACCAGCTCACCCTGATTCACGGTAAAAGAAACCCCATCAACGGCCGTCACAGAGCCGAATCGTTTGACCAAACCTCTTGCATGAAGAGGGATCTTATCCATATTCTTATCAAGTACAACTGCCGAGTTAATCAACACCCATAACGGGTTGCTACTGGCAAAAATGCTCAGAATTCCAGCAAGATATTAGATCCGCTGTTTTCTGTCAATGTCAAACACTCACAGGACACTCTGAGAGGCGTTGCAGTTTAAATTGGACGCAAGCTTCGAACACCCTGCGCCAGAAACCAATATAGCGGCAATCAAGGGGTTGCGCTTCAAGGGATAAATTGCGAGACTATCTACAGTATTGGCTAGGCCTCGTATAGGAGGAGGCGAAGCGAAATGCCTCCATTTTCGATGCGAATTGAGCACGATCTATGGGTATGAATAGGACACAGGTATAGAGGTTGAGGCTTTCAACACCGCCCCGAAATTTGGTACCACTGAGGAGAGGTCCATGGAAAAGGATATCGAAAAAGAAACCAGCGATCCGCAGGCGCCATGGGACTCTCTTCCCGAACTTGGTTTTAAGAACTATTGGTACCCCATAACTCCATCGAGGAAGGTGGGGAAACGGCCTTTCCCCATTCGAGTCCTCGGTGAGGATATCGTGTTGTTTCGTACGGAAGGGGGAAAGGTCGCAGCCCTGGAGGACCGCTGCCCCCACCGTGGTACGATGCTGTCGCGCGGGCGCATTCTTTTTCCGGGAACCATCAGTTGCGGCTATCACGGTTGGACTTACAATGCGGATGGGAATTGCGTAGCCGCCATTGTGGAGGGCCCGGACTCTCAATTGCCGGGAAAGGTTCGGGTCAGAGCATACCAAACGGATGAACGTCACGGATTGGTTTGGGCCTATATGGGTGAAGGGATTGCCCCTCCCTTGGATGAGGACTTACCCCCATCCATGCTAGAACCCAATGCCTTCTCGCAAATCATCGTCTGGCAATGGGAGTGTAACTGGCGCCACATAACAGACAATTATGCGGATATGTGTCACGCCCCCTTCGTTCACAGGACATCCCTAAGGATGCTGTTTCGCAAGGTGGCGGCTTGGGCTAAGATGTCCGTACAGCCCCTGCCGGACGGCAAGGGCTTCAATTTACGGGCCATTGGTGGAGGGCTTCAGTCCGATTATCCGGGCCTGGGTAAATTCCCACGTAGCCTTTGGTGGCGTGCAATTTCCGGCATGAGAGGCCCCACTCCTTCGGCGGAGCTTCGCATGCCCGGCTACCTCATCCTCTGTATGCGGGACCCCTACTTTGGCGTGGATCACGTCAACGTGGGCTGGCCGGTACCCATAGACACCCATCAAACCCGATATGTGGGTTTTATTGTCACACACCCGAAATCACAAATTCGCAAACTTGGTCTCAAACTATGGTGGCACCTGGCGATGCAACCGCTGCAAGTTCCGTTTTTACGACAGGACAAACGATTGATAGAGTCTCAAGATTATAGTTCTGAAAGTCTCTCTTCCATTGACACCGGTATCGTTGTTTGGCGTAAATTTGCCGCCAAAACCGCTCGGAAAGCTCAACCATCGGACATTGATTCCCCGGATCGCAATACGGTAAACCAGGCGGACCAAGCCTATCAGAAAGTATCCTGATCCGGTTGGAAAGTCTTTTAACCTGCAAATTTAAGATTGGTAGGGTGGGATCTTCACGCCGGCGTCCTCCAGGAATGGCGAGGTTGCCAACGGAGTCCACGTTTCGCCTTCTCATTGGATATGCCGGCGCGTTGGCCCGCCAAGGACTGTGCCATATCTCCCAGTCCCGGCATTAAGCGCGGCAGGAGATCACACAAGGGCTCGCTGGCGGTGCTGTCATCGGCTACAATATAAAATGCTTCGTGACCAACCCCTGACAACTCCACCGCCTGTTTGGTGGCCCTGGCCAGGTCCCGTGGATCGATGTAGGTAAAGACGTCGAACTTTGTAGGTTTTCTGCCCCCTTGGCGCCTAAGAAATTCCACCATTTCAGGGAATAGTACCCAGGCGGGCCTGAGCGCAATCGTGTCCATGTCACATTTGAGTGTAAAGGATCGAGCAATATGCTCTCCGCAGAGCTTGGACAGCCCATAGGGATCCTGCGGGGAAAGAGGATGGTTTTCGTCCACGGGTAAATATTCCGGGCGGAAATCCCGGCTGCCATAGGCCCATCCAACAATGGCCCCGCTACTCATTGAAACCACCTTAGATATACCTAACCGAAAGGCGGCCTCATGCACGTTGTAGGTTGCCAGGGTATTGTTGGAGAAGAGCACATGGTCCGGAATTTCTCGGTAAGGAATGGGATAGGCAGCCAGATGAATTACGGCTTCCATACCTGCTGCAAAGCCGCTAATCACCTGACCCAGGTCTTGAAGGTCCCCCTTCACCCACCGGACCCCTTCCAATTGAGAAGGGGGAAAGGGGTCAAAGATGGTGATCTCGTGCTTTGCCTCCACCAACTCCGTGACGACGTATTTTCCAACTTTTCCGGACCCGCCCGTGACAACAATCTTCATGCTGTTCCTCTTAAAACTTTGGCTCTACATTCCTGTGAGAAGCCAAACCTACGATTTCCTACCGGGCCAGCCCCCGTATGCCTAAAACGGGCCGCCTGATGTTTCTTCCGGACCATGGTGGTCTTTAAAAATTCCATTTCCAAATTGCCATCGGCCAGAAGCCGAGTTGCGAGAACCGACCCATTAGCGAGACGCGATGACATCCATCTGTATCACTGTATTACCGGTGAGATGCTCGGCCTTGATCACATGCCGGGCCGGTCGATCGTCATCCTTGGGAAACATCTTCAACCACTCAATATTGACGGACTCGCGGTATTTCATGTCCTGGAGATAGAAGATTATCTTACCGATGCCATCCGTGGTCCCCCCTGCGGCCTCCACGATCTCCTTCATGTTACGAAACGCCTGTTCTATCTGTTTTTGTGGATCCGGCGATGTGGATCCGGCGTGCGGGTCGTTCCCACCGATAACGGACGGAAGAATCAGATCCCCCAGAGTCACGCACACCGGTATGGGGTTTCGGTGCCCAGGATGACCCTTAATCTCAACGAGTTTTCGCCTTGCCATAGTTCCTCCTGACTGCAAACATTTGAGTGTCCGCAATGCGCAATTAAACGCTATTTGTTCGATAAAAAATTAATCGCGATCTCGTTGAATTTATCCGGTTGATCATTTTGGACCTGATGCCCCGAACCTTCAACCAGATGAAACTCTTTCAGGTTGGGCAGAACCTTTTGGAGATTCGTCGCCAATTCAATGGGGGCAAAACGGTCGTTCTTTCCCCACACTAACGCGAGGGGAAAAGTTACCCTCGGCAAACGATGACTGATGTCAAAGTACTGGTGGAGATTGGGATCCTTCTTGATTCGATTGCTATGATTCCGGTAGGACTTCTGGGCCTCTATGGCTCCGGGAAGGTTCCCATATTCAACTCGCCGTTTTACCAACTGATCGGTAATTCTTTCCTTATTGTTGAGCAGCATCCCCAGCCAGTCGCGCATGGTCTGTTCGTTAACCTCGTCCCCCACAGCCTGCCTTACGGTGGTGCCCTGCTGGCTCACCTGGCCTACCCCCATTGCGTTTGCAACAGTTGCCGTTGCCACCATGAGCACGTTCTTCGTCCGGTCGGGGTTATCCAACGCGTACCGTACTGCGATATAGGAACCCATGGAGTTTCCTCCCAAATGGGTTTGCTCCAAACCAAGGGCATCAATAAAGCCCGCCACATGTGCCACCTTGGCTTGGTAAGTATAGTCAATGGATGGTTTATCCGTTAAACCGTAGCCGATGAGATCGATGGCAAAGACATGAAAATGCTTCGCTAGGGCCGGGATGTTATTTGACCAATTGTGCTCCCCACATGCCCCCGGTCCCCCGCCATGGACCAGCACCACCGGGTCCCCTTCTCCTGCTTCCACGAAATGGGTCTTGATCCCGTTATATTTTACGAACCATGAACGGTAAGCCGACGACATCTTATAATCCTCCTCGATGATGAATTAGCATCTCATAGCAATTCCCCAATACCCGTGCAACTGACTCACTCGTCACCGGGTTTGGCCAACTTGGGTTGTTTACTCAACAAGAGCTCAGCGGCCTCGTCCTCACGACCCTGTTCCGCAAGGCTGACCAGGGCCTGCTCCTCGTCGGGCCAAAAACCGAGCGATACTCCATGCCATGGCTCCCTTGGTTTCAGGGGCGGCAGGTTGCATTGATTCCAGAGCTCCCGAGCATGTTCCATGTATTCCTTTTTTGGCAACGAGATGGGGGCATTGGCCCATTTCCGGGTGGCGTCCATTAACATGATGGAGGCACCTTGAGGACCGGTCATGGAAACCGGGTAACCGCGCGATGGAGACGCCTGCTCTCGTGGCGCCACGGATTCGTCCAAGCCTGCACTTCTCCCCTGCAGGACCTTCATGTCCCGGTGGGGCTGATAGCGGTTACAGACGGCCCAGAAAACTGACTCCAGGTCCCAGGGATCGATATCTTCATCCACGGCAATAGCGATCTTCGGCCAGCCGGAGTCAACGGACATGACCGTGTAAAGGGCCTGCCAGACTTCGGCGTTCCGCACCGGGGCGGTGTCAATGTTGCGGAAACGGATCACACAGAGATGTCTAGCGCTGCCGCAATGGTGAAAGGCCGCATCTTTGATGTGGGGAATGCCATGGGACTTCAATACGGATAAAACACGGCCTTCACAGTTGACGATTCGCATCATGCTGGATTCACTGGGGGGGAACTGGCAGATAACGTCATGCCAAATGGGATCCCTTCGATGGGTGATACACTTGATCTCAAAGGCATGGACGAGGCCCCCTGGCATCACATGACCACGATTTTCACCACTGGGGCCATCAATATCCATCCGATCCGTGGGAATCTCACCTTCGATGACGATCTCAGCGGTTGCAGGAACCTCAAGGTTCACGGTCTCACAGGGAACCACTTCTATGGGCTCACCAATGAGGCCCCCCGCCACATCCAATTCATAGGTTCCATGGGGGATATCCGTGGCGGTTACCAATGAGACGACCGGTACGGCCCCAACGACCAGTGCCACTTCCAGCGGGACGCCTTTTCGACGGGCCTTGTTCCAGTGAAGACGCAAATGACGTGCGGTCCGGACATTTGCCCTTGCTGGTCCTAGAGCAAGGCTATTGTACATGCCCGCGTTCATGACACCCGTCTCGGGGTCCCGGGTAATGAATCCCCCAGCGGTGATACGAGGGAAGGCCTCCCAGCCGTTGGTAGCGATGGGGATGGGAAACTCTCTTATTCCACCGTGTTCCATAAGAGCGTCGCCCCGGTGGATCTCCTCTTTGACTGGACCCGTCGTGACTGATCGGGTTGGAATGGGGTGACCAATGGCATGGTGCCAGCGATCGTGAACCTCGCTCAAAGGGCAGCCCATGGCCAAGGCGTAGACCTCCCGGTTTGGGGTGACCACGGAAGAGGCCACTTTGCCCTTATATGCCCTTCCCTTGCGATCAACGACTTTATCAAACAGGAACCCGAATCGGTCCGTTTCTTCAATGCCTCGATACTGCCACTTCACCAGGGGGTGAAGTTCACGATCTTTATCGATGGCAGTGGAAATGGTTCGTAGTTTGCCCACTTCCTCAAGTTTTTTCAGATAATCCCTAAAATCGTGGTAGTAACTCATTTTATTCCTCCATCATTTCAGATTTCATTCAATAGGGCTGAGGGCGGCTCACTTCCACCCAGAGTCAAGGATTCGTCACAGGTCAGTCCTACACGATACGGAGACTTCCGCTTCTCGCATTAATCTTGTGAGATTGTCAAGGAAAGTAAAGATGCCGTTCGTAGCCCTTAGACGGCTAGTTGCGGGAGTCCAGAGTTTAGAATCCATCGACTAGGAAGATGGGACGGTGGTAAAAGTGAGGGGGATAGCGCTTAGTTATTCTTTTGCAGAGAGGGAGGTCACATCCATGAGCATTGAAATGGTTGATATGGACGATTTGGCCAAAAACCACAAGAAGCGAAAAGTTATTATAAACACTCCCCGCTTCCATGCATGGTTCCACTACTATCCCAATCCGGGTGACGTCGACGACATGCACTGTCACAACGCAGACCAAACCTTCTACGCAATCGATGGGGAGTGCACCATGCACTTTCCGGATGGCACCAAGAAAGTCCTTAAACCCCGTATGGCCGCCCTGATCACGGGGGGATCCTTTTACCAGTTGGAAAACAGTGGCACAGGTCCCATGGTGATGATGGGGAATCGGTCCGGAAGCACGGAGGACGTAAAAACCATCGACTATAAAACACGGAAACCGGTTCCTCCAAACGTACGCACAAGACGGGCGGAGAGATAAAAGCGTTTGTGGCACAATCCTTTCAAAGAAACCCAAGCTATAGATCAAGGGCAAAGCGATACGAGCTTTACCCTTATTTTTAACGGTCAGTTTGAATTTCCTTTCCATGGATCCCTGTTGTCGGCCCAAACTCAACGGGGCCCAACTCGCGAATCCTGCCTATTCCCAGCAATGAAACCGCCAGCATGATCACCCCTCCCAGAATCACGGTAAAAGGGGCGCCTGCATACCGGCCCAACGCACCGGACAGATAGTAACGGGAAAAGCTCGCCGTGGCCCCCATCTGTATTTGGCCCAGGGGAAAGACCACATCATAGTTCATCCCCCAGATGGCTATCATCCTACCCCGGAGGTGATCTGGAACCTGGGATTGCACTGTGCTTTGCGCGGCCACCATGAACAGGGCATGGCTCATGCCCGCAAGAAGCTGTAACAGGAGTGAAAGGCTAAGGATACGGGAAAACCCAAAAAGGGTCACAAACAAGGCCTGGGTAGCCAGCCCTCCCACGATTAACCATCCTCTTCCCTTGAAACTCCCCAGGTTTGCGGCAATGAGGGCTCCCACCAGGCTGCCGATTCCACCTGCCGCGTGAAGAGTCCCCAGAGTGGAAGCATCCCCCTTGAGGACATCACTGGAAAAAACCGGTAAAAGGGTTGAATGGGTGGATACAAGAAAAATACCCAAAAAGTTAATAACGATCAGAAAATTGAACGGACTGTGACTCCAGGCAAATTTCAAATCGTCACCGATTTCTGAAAGAATGTTGCGTCCCGCGGAACGCTGGAAGGCCGGGATGCGCAAGACAAAAGACTGTCCCCGCTCCCACCAAGGGGGAATGGAACACCCCACCGAGGGCTGCAATAATGTAACCCCCAAGGGCAGGCCCAAAGACTTTCGTAACCGGCCATATGGTGGAGTTCAGGCTCACGGCATTCATAAGTTCCCGTCGATCCAAGAGGTGTGGGAAGAGTGCATGCCGGCCCGGCTGATCAAAGGCCTGAATGATTCCAAAGGTGAAGGCCACGGCAAAGATGTGCCAAATCTCCACCAGGCCTGCCACCGTGAGGGCGGCAAGTATAAAGAGGGCAATGGCGGCAACGGATTCAATCAGTATAAGGAAACGCCTCAGTTCCACCTTGTCCGCAACGGCTCCACCGAAGAGACTCAGCAAGACCGCCGGCACCGCCCTGATCCCACCCACGGCCCCCAATAGAAATTCTGATCCTCGTAACATCCAAATGAGCCAGCCCTCAGCCAGGATAATCATTTGGAGCCCCGAGACCGTCACCAATTGGCCGATTCAATAGAGGCGAAAGTTCCGGTAGCGCAGGGCGCTGAACACTCGTACCCTGGCACTGACAGAGGCTAAGATGGAATGCATTGATATCTCAGATCTTTAAGAAAGGCACTAGAGGGGAGTTGCTTTCAATTATCACAAGCGGGGGGCGAATGGTAGGATAAGGTTGAGCGGTTGCTTTTATAAAGCACAATTGAGTACAATAACTGATCAGTTCAACAATGAACGCCTCGTTTGCAGAGCCTTTCAAGGGGCTCTGGCGCCATAGTTAATTTCTCGGTGTGGGGCCGTAGCTCAGCTGGGAGAGCGCTAGAATCGCACTCTAGAGGTCGTGGGTTCGATCCCCATCGGCTCCACCAAAATTTTGCTTTGCAAAATTTTAGCGCATTGGAGCATTCGACATTGGAACAATGGAAAATGCGGCAATGCGGTCCATTGTTCTACCGACCTAATGCTCCCGCAGTATGAGTATGCTTTATCCGATCCGGGCTAGAAATGACGCGTACCGCTTAAACCTAAGGCCTCTAGCACTATGAAAAGGGATTTAGATTTTGCGCTAGATTTGACCGTGGTTGGAGTTCAACTCGCGCTGATAAGAATGCAGCTCCACGGAGGTTGCCTTCCGTAAGGTTATCTGTCGGATCTTCCTCTTGGCGAAGCCTAGACCCAAGGTATCGCTGGACTTTTTGGAAAACTCTTGCAGTTTAGACTGTTTCCAGCCAATTAATTTGGATCGCAGAAAGTCAGCGTCAATATCGAGGGCCTCGCAGATGATCTCAAAGGAGAAGAGCCAGTGACGACTTTCTTCTAGGATCCAGTCCTCCGCCTCCTGGAATTGGGTCTTATCGCGGGGTCTACCGGCGAAGAGGTTCCGCTGAAAACAACTGACCCCATCCTCCAATACCGCCAGCATGAGTTCTTTCTCCGGCTCAGTATAGGAAGTTCTGCGAATGGTCTCGAGATAGTCGTTGGTTAGTACTGAATCGGGTTGAAACAAAAAGGCCTCGAAGGAATTAGACGTTTCGATGGGAGCTGGCGGACGCTCCCCGGACGCTCCCCGGACACCGCCGCTGACGGTTTTCCGGGGTAGTGGCTCCCTGGTGGGGCCTCTCGCTATGATATCTTTGGCTTGCATGAGAAATCTGATCTCTTGCACATTAGACGAGAGTGGGTTCCCTCACCACCCGGCATTGATGGAACCCCCAATCATCCTATATACTAAAAGACGGTCGGCCAAGGCATGCAGATGGCGGAAACTCTTGTGAATCCAGTCCTGAGAGAGGACGCGGAAGCGGAGAAGGACTGGATTCACAGGGTCCGGGAAGGCGATTGTGACTCGTATCGCCTCCTAGTGGAGCGCTACCAGTCTCGAATCTATCGCCTCGTGAGTCGACTTTTAGGACCTGGCCACGGAGAGATAGAAGACGTGGTTCAAGACGTATTTGTGAAGGCTTATTTTTCGCTAAAATCGTTTCGGGAGGATGCTTCGTTTCGGACATGGATCACCCGTATAGCAATTAACCGGGCCCGCGATGAGCTCAAGAAACAGTCCAACAGGGTCCCGTTAAACGAGGAAATCTTACAAGAATCCATCCACCGGACAAGCGACTTTCTGACCGAGCCGGAAGAGGAAAAACCCCGCCCCCATTACACGGAAACGGTGGGCCGACTGGTGGCGGGTGCCGTGGCCAGCCTCCCAGAACGGTTGCGCATGGTGGTAACCTTGAAAGACATGGAAGGATTGTCCTATCAAGAGGTGGGCCAAGTTCTTCGCTGTTCGGTGGGTACGGTTAAATCAAGGCATGCCCGGGGTCGCGCAAAGCTAAGGCAGGTCCTTGCCGTACATGCTCCGGAATTACTAAGGAGGTAGCGATGAAGTGTGAAGAATTTAAAGACACTTTGAAACTCGAAGATGCAATCCTAACACGCAACCTGCCCGGGGGGCTGGAGGAGCACTATCAATCCTGCGTGAATTGTCAACTATTTGTTCAGGAAGAAAAATTCTGGCAACGGATTTTTGCAGCCGCCCCCGTAGCCGTGCCCTCAAGGTCTCTTTGGCCGGGGGTTGCGGCAAAGATCCAGGAACAATTGGATCGGCGTGAATCCTTCGGTTCGTTGTTCGTTCTATTGGGCCGACGCCTCGCACCTGCCTTTGCCCTTATTTTGCTCCTTATCGCAGGGGGGGTCTTCTTCTGGGCGCCGGAAATTGAGTCACAGGACGCCAATATCTCTATCATCGCCATGGTGGAAAATGGCTCCGGCAGGCTAGGGCCGCTAAGTGAGGAACCGGACGCCATTCTAAATTCTTGGTTAGGGGCCAATCAATGATGAAATGGAAGGCCCTCACCGTAGTCCTAGGAGTATTCATCATCGGCCTCCTGAGTGGAGTCCTGCTGGGAAGGTTCTACCCAACAGTCTATGGGTCCGGAGGTAAATACGAAGGTAAATATGGGCGCAGCAAATCCGGCAGCCGGTACGACCGTAAATTCGTTGCAAAGTTATCCAAGGAGCTCAACTTGTCCGAGCGGCAAAAGACTCGGATTACACCGAGCATTACCGAAGCACGTATCGAGTTACTTACCGTACGTCTTGGTTCCTACGAGGATGCCAACAAAATTATTGCCAAACTGGAAACACAAATTAAGCCACTGCTAGAACCAAAACAGATTGAGAAATTAGAAGAGTTCACCAAGACGTTCCGCGAACGCCGCACACACCGCAGGGAACGCATTCAACGCAGGATTCAATCCCTAAAAAGCAGCGCACCTATTCAGTAAGGGGACTCTTGTAGTTGCCTCTCATCTCTAGCCTAATTCACGATTTTAATTCAATCCGAATGTACTTGCCCTAGGACCCTATACACCTGGAACCCGGTACCGTCTAATCACCACAAACCGATTCCTAAAGGAGGACAGTATGAAAAAGATCCCGATCCTGATGATCCCTTTGTTCGCAATGGGCCTGTTCGCGGACACCGCCCTCGGCCAGGCGCCCGATAGCGGGACGGCAGTATCCGAAACGAGACCGGTTAATGTCAGAAGCGCCGGTAGAGGGCGGCGCGGCCGCGGTATGGAACGAATGCAAGATCGGCTTGGACTGAGTGACGAGCAGGCCAAAGAGGTCCGTGGAATACTGAGGGAGGCACGGAAAAAGTCCATAAAGCTCAGGGCCGATCTGAGAGTGGCCCGCATCGAGCTGGGCGAGCTTGTGACCCAGGAGAAAGTCGATCAAGACAAAATCAGCGCAAAATTGGATGAGATCGGAAAACTCAGCCAGCGGCGTCTGCGGTTGCGTACGGATACAGTGCTCACCACACGCAACGTTCTTAGTCCTGAGCAAATCAAAAAAGCCGACCGCTGGTTCAGGCGCTCACTCTCAGGGAGTCGCGGGCGCGGCCGATATCGGAAAAGGTAATCGCTTCCAAGACGATCAACCGGCGACGGGGGCTCACATCGGACGGTCTTCATTCGTGAGGGTCGCGACATATCTGATCATGAACCCCCGTTCGGCTTCCTGAAAATACAGTCAACGCCCCAGGTCACCGCTCCCTGGCTGGCTACATAGAGAAAGAAAAAGCAATAAAAAACAGCCCTTTCCCCACCGTTTAGGATGGGCCAAAACCCATTGGGGAAATGAGCCATAAAATAACCCACTGCCATTTGACCACTGGCCACAAAAGCTGCATATCCTGTGAGAAAACCCACTGCAACCAGTACCCCCGTAAAGAACTCGATGGCCCCCGCCAAGCCCATTAGAGAAAGAAGAGGAGCGGCTTCCCCGCTTCCTCCCATCCCTCCAAAGATCCCAAAGAGCTTACGTGCCCCGTTGCAAGCAAATAGTAGACCCACTACGATTCGCATGATGGCATAGAGATACGTGGAGTAGTTTCCAAGAAACCTTTCCATGGGACCTCCTAATTCTCATTATCTTTTTCTCAACACAAAGTCGAACCGAATCTCAGTCTCATCCGCCTTGGGATAGATTTGCGTCGTCAGGACTTCATGGCCTGGGGCAAACACCTTAACATGGACATGGGGAGGGCGGCGAAAATAGGAGACGGGGGAATGGGTCTCAAGCCTGTAGTTACCCCGCTTACTCGTATATAAAGTCGCCCTGTGGGCGTCGTCGTAGACGCCATCCAGGTTAACCTGCCACCATTCTATTCTTGCACTTGGTAGCACATCGCAATTTTCGCTGCTCTGAACCATCCCTTTTATGATCAACCCGTTGCCAATTCTAGAACGGACCGGAGCACCCGGCAAATAGTACGGTCCCTCAATATCACCGGCCGTAGGTGAGCATGAGGTTTGTCCGTAACTGTGTTTTTTCCAAACATCAAGAATGGCACCCAACAAAAGTATCAAAAAGACGGCTCCGGCCAGGTATTTCAATTGGTTTCCCATAGAAGATAAGAAACAAACCCTTGCCAATCTAGTTTTTCAGTCGAGGCCTTATCCGTAAGATTCGGTCGTCGTCCGAACTCGGCCATGCCCTACCGTCCCGGTTACTTGTGGCTAAATAAATTTCTCCATCGGGACCAACTAGGACATCACGCAGGCGACCGAACCAATCCTCAAAGAATTTTTCCTCTCTTATAACTCGATTACCATCCGGGGACAAGACCAGGCGGTAAAGAGCGGATCCCTTTAATGTTGTAAACAGCAAACTCCCCTTCCAGCCGGGAAATAGCTCCGAGTTATAAAAGTCCAACCCCGATGGAGCGATGGTAGGAGTCCAGACCGCCAGTGGTTCCACCACCTTATTTTTCCGACAAAATTTCTCCTCGCCCCAAACGTCACCATCACAAAACCCACGAACCTCTGGCCAACCGTAGTTTCCTCCTTTTTTGACTCCATTGACCTCATCGTTATCGGCAGGTCCATGCTCGGTAATGTACAGGGCATGGGTCACGGGATTGAATGCGATTCCCTGCGGATTGCGATGGCCGAAGGAGTAAACGGCATTATTGAACGGGTTTCCCGGTGCCGGCTGCCCGTCCATGGTCAGACGAAGAACCTTACCGGCAAGGGAGCCGTGCTGTTGGGCCTGTTTGACGTTTTGTGCGTCACCGGTAGTGACGTAGAGGTATCCATCGGGCCCAACCGCCAGTCTGGCTCCATTGTGATTGGGAGCGCCTGGGATTCGGTTCAACAAGATTTCGGGTTGACCAAGGGAAACGCCATCGAATCGCAAACGTACAAGTCGATTCTTGATGCTTCCATTGGAGCCGTAAGAATAGACTACGTAAACATAAGGCCGGGAAGAGAAGTCGGGGTGGAAGGCCAAGCCCATCAAACCGCTTTCACTAACTTCAATGGCATTGATCCTACCGGCACGGGTGACCTGTCCATTGACGGGATTTATACGAGAAATGGTCCCCTTGCGCTCGGTTATCCAGATCCTATTTTTCGGTCCCCAACTCAAATCCCAGGGTGTCTCCAGACCCGAAGCGAGAGTTTTAATTTGGAAGCCACCCGTAAATCTTGTCTCGGGAGTTGAAGGCCTCATTGACCCTTTGGGTTCCTGCAGTGCAGCGCCGCTTCTACTCTGAAGAGCTAACGCCCCAAACATAAGACAAAATGTAACTGCAATGACAACCCAGCCAATGGGATTCCATAGATTGGTTATTCTCATGGTTCCTCTTCGGATCTCCGATTTACCAAACCATCATGTCACCTATACTGGCGGACGTTTCTCGCGGTGACCATATCCGGTTTCATCACCTGCATCGGCACGAACGGGAGAACGCAAACCATGAGCGTCGATGATGCGAATGGTTGTCCGGGAATGATTGAGGGCTTCTGTACACTACCCTAATTGCCTGTGAGGCGGTTGCAGCCACAGGGTCGCCGGCCATGGCGTCGCTAGGACGAATAGCTCTCTATTTCGGGTCACTGTTGTGATAAATCTAGGGGGTAATCCAGGGATCCACCGTAACGTGAATCACATCTTCGGGACCTTCGCCGGCCACGGAACGAATGGCGGTGTCCACTTGACCGAGACCGAATCGGTGGCTGCCCAACCGGTGCAGTGGATACTCTCCCGATGCGATAACCCGAAGGGCCATCTCCACAGCCTGATAACTATGCCCTCGTACCCCCTTGAGGGTAAGGCACTTTCGTTGAATCAGGTCCAAAGGAAAGGGGTGGATCGGGTCTCCTCTGGGGACCACGATCAACAACCCTTGTACCGCAAGGGTATCGAGGGCGGGCAATACCGTGGCCGGGCCCCCTGTTGCCACGTCGATGGCCAGATCTACTCCACGGCCACCGGTGATCTCTTTGACGGACTTGACGAGATCATGCTTTTCGACGTTGATCGCATGATGGGCTCCCAGTCCACGCGCCACCTCTAGTCGATGCTTGTCCCGCCCAAGCCCCGATGCAATAATGCAATCGGCACCGGCCTCCCTGGAAGCGAGTATACAACCCAAGCCCTGCTGGCCAGGCCCCTGAATCAAGACGCTCTTGCCGGGACCGATGCCGCCATCAAAATAGGCCCACTGCCAACCGTTACCAAAGGGTATGCCCAGTGTTGCGTGTTCGGAAGGGACTCCTTCCGGGATTTTGTGAAGCCTCGTTCCTGGATGAAGATAAAGGTACTGGCTAAAGCCTCCTCCACGAGACGGCTGAAAACGAATTAACGATTCCACGCTATCTCCCGGGGGATGGTCCTGTCCTCCCTCCTTTGGGCAGAAACCAAAGTAGCCGGATAGGCAGGAGTCGCAGTGGCCGCATACGCGATAGCCTTCAGCCAGGACCCGGTCTCCCTCTTTCAAACCCCAACCTTGGGCTGCCAGCCTACCGATATGGGCAATGGTGCCTACGTTTTCATGTCCCATGATGAAGGGATTAGCGGCCAGGACCTCCGAATAGGTATGCACGTCCGTGCCGCACACCCCCACCGCCTCCACCTTCAACAGACCCGCATCCGGCGGCACATCGGGAATTGGAAACTCTCGGACCTCGGTTTTTTGGCGTCCAACCTTGACCGCAGCTAACAGCTTGGAACCCATGGGAGCCCTTTCTACCTTCCCGGCTCTGCCGGGGCCGTTTTCCACTCCTTGAGGGGTCGCCCTTCAGCAAACGCCAGTAACTCACGTTCCCAAATTTTGCGTAGCAGCATTACGCCTATGTCGCTACGGCCTAGACGGTCCTGTGAGCGGTCCACTGCCCCTTGCCCCACCTGTATCAGATAGTCCTCCACAGAGAAAAGGGTGGCCGTACTCAAGCCCTTCTCCAAATCCTTTTCCTTTATTTTACCGGCAAGAATGGCATCACCCATGGCCGTTGGCGATATCGTTTTTCCCAATTCCTCTGTCTTTTTTCTACGCTCTTGATATCTCACCGCTTCCTCACCTTCCACATGCATGAGATCGACGCTGAAGCTCACGGTATTTTCATCATCCACGGGAACACGCCACGAAAGGCGGTCCACAGCCAGGGTAGCAGCATCCTGCATGGAGCCTTCAACCCGCACGTTGGCCTTAACCAGATTAATATTGGGCATATGAAATCGGGTTGTCTGCGGGGGATCCTCGCAAACACACCTGACACCGTAATCGGTCTCTTCCACCTTCACCTCACCGGCCCCCAGGCGGTCGGACCTTCCGGCCCGAGAAATAGCCTCACGGTGAGTAAAGGCGACGTGGGCAAGGTCGCAGGCGTTGTCCAGCCGATTGAAATAATTGCAGGGCCAGTACTCCGGGATACAGGCCTCCAATACGCCTGGCTTCTCAAGATCGGCGAAACGTCTAAAGGGCGGCGGTTCTCCTTCACCCAGAAAAGCAAAAATAACCCCAAGGTACTCGTGGGTGGGATAGCTTCGGACTCTGACATTGTCGCACAGAGCGGGGTCTTCCCTCGGCTGCTCCACACACTGTCCGAAACCGTCATACTTCCAGCCGTGGTACATGCACCGCAGCGAGTCATTTTCTACTGAACCGACGTACAATGGAGCCCCCCGGTGGGCGCAGGTGGGAGCCAGCAGATGCGGATTTCCCTCCTGCCCTCGATACAAGGCGAACTTTTCGCACATAATCTTTATGGGAAACACTTCCCCGGGAGCAAGGTCCTGGGATCGATACACGGGGGACCAGAAAGTACGCAAATACCTGCCCGCAAGGGTGTCAGGCCCGGCATGGACAAAATCGTCGAATGTTACCTGCATCGTTGTCATCCCTAGAAAGCACGACCTCAAGGATCAAACAAAGGTCAATGGTCCCTCAAAGGGAGCAAGTGTAGTTATACAATCGCACCTTTACTTGCCCGAGGGAAGAGGACCCGCTTCCGTGAGCTGTTTATAGACCTTCAACACATGCGGGTCTCTGGGACGGTTGCGAAGAAATCTTTCGTAATCCTCTCCCAAAACTGGGCTTGCCGCTTGCCGAGTAAATCGCTTGTAGTCCTTGAGAAATTCTGGATCCTTCCAGACCTTATCGAACGCGGCCCTTAGCTCCTTGAGAGCCTCCTCGGGTATATCCTTGCGCACGTAGAAGAGCGATCCTCCCGGAGTGGTAGCATTGTGGAGCCGTAGAATATCCTTTTTAATCTTGGTATCGGCAAGCTCTGCGAGAGTCGGAATCTTTTGCGGCATACTGGGATAGTCTTCGACCCCTTGTCCCAAGACATCCCTCATCTGGGCGGGAAAAGTGAAACCTTCGTTTAGCCAATGGGGCGCATCACGGATGAGTCCGGCTACTCCCGCCATATACATATCGATTTCTTCACGCCCCATTGCCAACCGAACTTCACTGGAACTATAGCCAAGAACCCATCTGGGTTCCTTCATGCCGATGATAAAGGCAGTTATTCGATCGGCGTTATAGAGGCTATGACCCACAGAACGGTTGCCGAATCGAAACCCCTTTTTAGACCTCAGCTGTTCCACGGAGGTAATCTTGAGTCCGGGACGGACCGTTAAGGAAAGGACGCCACCTGGAGAGCCGGCACCCAAAATAGCGAGGTCCTCGAGTTTGTAACGAACACCTCTGGCACCCAATATCGAACGAGAAAAAATGCCACTGCTGGAATTACCCAACGTAAATCCATCCCGTCTCGCCTTATTGGCAATTTGATTGGCCGCAGCCGTACCCCCGGCCCCTGGGATATATTGAAATACAGCAGCACCAAAGCCTAGGTGCTTCTTCAGATGTTTGACCGTGCTGGTTGTGCGCAGGCTACCCGTGCCGCCGGGCCGCCGACCTTCAAGGATTTTTATCGTCTTCCCCGTGTAGTACCCGGCTTGCGCTTCTCCCAACGTTGCAATGAGGGGCAGGGCAAGCCAAATGCATACAGCCATGATAGGAATCCTGGTTAAGCTAAATCTCATAATCGTTTCCTCCATTGTAGAATTTTAAAATTGCTAACTTCTAATCTATTCACCCTTGAAATATTTTTGATGTCGCTCAATGTGCTCTGTTCTCGCCATGGACTGCTACGAAGGTAATGATCGCATACTTTAAGGCAGTGGCCCCGGGCCGGCAATCTGTTTATAAAGCCTCGTCACCTCAGGATCCTTCGGCCGACCACGAAGCAGATCCATATAGTCTTGACCCGTCATGGGTTCGGCCTTCTGTCGGGTCACCTTCTCGTATTCCTCTGCAAACCCCGGGTCTTTCCATACTTTGTCGAAGGCGCTCTTGAGGATATTTAACGCCTTGCCGGGAATCCCTTTGTGCACGAAGAAGAACGTTCCACCGGGGGTGCTGGCGTAGTGCAGTTGAAGAACCGCTTTTTTTAGCTTTGTATCAGCAAACTGGTCGAGGCTCGGGACACCTTGGGGGAATTTCGGAAAGACCTCAACTCCCTGCCCTTTCACATCTCTCATGACCACAGGAAAAGTAAACCCTTCTTTAATCCAGTGGGGCGAACGTCTCAAAAGGCCTGCAATACCGCCAAAGGAAGCGTCCGCTTCACCCCGCTCCAGGGCCAGCCGAATTTCAGACGTATTATAGCCGAGAATCCATTTGGGATTCTTGAGACCCAACATATAGGCGGTAATTCGATCCCGGTTATATAGGCTGTGCCCAACGGCGCGATTGGCAAACCTCAATCCTTCATAGGCCTTAAGCTTTTCTATGGAGTCGATCTTTAACTCCGGACGAATGGACAGGGTTGTCACTCCGCCTGGGGAGCCTGCGCCCAGAATGACAAAATCATCGAGGTTGTACCGAACCGAGGGGACTCCAAGAAAGGCGCTGGAGAAAATTCCACTGGTGGCGCTGGCAATAGTAAAGCCATCACGTCTGACGGATTTAGCCAAGTGATTAGTCGCACCAATGCCCCCAGCTCCCGGCATGAATTGAAACACAAATACGGGATCTCCCCCCAAATACTTCCTGAGATGTTTAACCGTTATCTTGGCGCGTAAATTGGCCGTACCACCTGGACGCCATCCACAGAGAATCTTTATTGTCTTTCCATCATAGTAGGCCGCCTCAGCACCACTCCCCTCACCCGGCACAACTACCGGTAACAGCAAGTAACAGAGACCAATGGCCAGAGAAACAATTGTGGCAAACAGGCGCTGCATTGTGGTTCCTTTCTCTTAGCGGTTTTAGATTTCTAATCCGTCTGGTTCGAGAGTAAATAACCGGCAAGGTCATGAATGTCAAACCCAGGGCTTTGAATTGGATGTCCTAGCAATCCGTTATTTGGGTGAAGGGAGCGGGCCTCCACCGATCAATTGCTTGTAAACTCTCACAATTTCGGGATCTTTCGGGATATTCTGAAGAGCACTCTGTATTTCCGCTCCGGTGGCCGGGTCGGCATCTGCCCCGGTTAGCTTCTTATAATGCCTGGCAAATCCAGGATCTTTCCACAATTTTTCGAAGGCCCGCCGCAATTCTTCTTCGGCCGCCTTGGGAATCCCCTTGAGCGCCACGACACCCCCAGGAGGTCGGACATTTCGATGGAAGAGCAGGATTTCCCGCTTGAGATGGGTGTTGGCGAACTGCTCAAGGACCGGCAACTTCTGAGGAAATCCAGGCACTACTTCGGCCCCCCTTCCCTTGATGTTTTTCATGACGATTGGAACGGTAAAGCCTTCTTTCAGCAGATGACGTGTCCTTCGCATGAATGAGGGAATACTGTTGCTTCGCGCATCCGCTTCCTTTCGCTCGAGAGCCGGGTCGATCTCGGGGCTACTGTAGCCCAGTATCCACTTGGGGTTGTCCAGTTCGAGGACAAAGGCCATGACTCGATCAATGTTGTACATGCTGTGCCCCACGGACCGGTTGGCAAAGCGGAGTCCTTTGTAAGCCTTCATTTTTTCCACCGTATCAATGCCTAGGGCTGGGCGAAGGACCAGTGTATAAGGTCCCCCTGGGGTGGGTCCACCAAACAGCATAAAGTCTTTCAAATCGTATCGTACACCGGGTGCCCCAAGGATGGCGTGAGAGTACACGCTGGAATGAACGTAACCGAGAGTGAGCCCGTCCCGCTTGACTACATTGGCCAGGTGATTGGCCGCCAGGACACCGCCACTCCCGGGGATGTATTGTTGAACGATGGTGGGATTACCGGCAAGGTGTTTTTGCAAATAATGGGTCACTGCCCGGGTTCGTAAATCCCCGGTTCCACCCGGCGCATCCCCCTGGACCATGACCAGGGTCTTGCCTTCATAGAATGGCGCCCCACTCGCTGTGGTGACATCGGCCGCAAATTGCAAGAGCAGACACCCTAAACCTCCAATAAAAATTGACCGCGCATTGATTAACATATGAACCTTTTTGGTCAGGACTCGCCGTTGAGCCAAAGCCATTGGCTTTGCAGGGCTGGAGGTAAAATCTATCTAACCGTTCAACTAAATAGCAATCCTTCCGGCCAAATGATCTTGAAAACGCCCTCGAACAAACCCCAGACCGTGAAGAACGCCCCGGCTCCATATAGGATGGAAATCCACCATTTATCCTTCCCCTCGATTAACATGTAGAGAAGAATAAACAGTGGAAGCGCAATGACAATGCCCAGGAGCCAAACTCCTGCCGCGCCGCCGGCAAACCAGCCGAAGAAAGCCAAGGTGCGTCTCACCTCCACCCCCCTGTCTATACTTTCATTAAAGACCTCGTCCATCTCAATGCCACCTCTAGCCACCGTGGCACCGTGCTCTCGCACGATCACATCCTGGCCGAGCTGAGTCAAGGCAAGAAATAGTCCGGGAACGGCCGCCACGTAGATGGGCATGAGCTTGGCAATTAGAGGCCAATCCAAGCTTCGGATGATAGCCGCCACGAACACGGTGATAAAAAAGAGAGTCAAAGCCGATTCCGGCTTGAAGCGCAGAGTCCACTTAGAATAGGCTGATGGATCATCTTTCGGGCGAGCCTTCACCTCCCTGCGGCTCCATAAAGTGTAGAACAGGGTGCTAAACACCAAAACCATTAAGAATATGACACCGGGTCGCTTGAGCCAAGCGAATCCATAACTGGCCGTTGAAATATAGAGGTATTTTTCCAAGAGGGCTCCAAGGATCATACCGAGGATCAGCGGGGGGCGCGGGTACCCAAGGCGCTTCATGAAGTAGCCCAACAGTCCGAAGGACACCACCGCCAACATGTCCAGGGGATGCCGGGTGGCGCTCAACGCGCCCATGAGAACGAAGCCGAGAATCATAGGCACGATCAGCGAGTAACGCAGCTCTGCCAGCTTGGCTAGATGATTGGCAAACATGAAACCGATGGAGGTTCCGAGAACACCTCCGATACCGAGGATCCACACGATGCTGTAGATCACGTCTGAATGCTCTTTCACCATTTGAGGTCCCGGGACATACCCCATGGCAAGCAGAGCGAAGACAAAAAGCGCCGAGGTCAGGCTCCCCGGTACCCCTAGGATCAGGGTAGGAATCAGAGTTCCCCCGTCCTTAGAGTCGTTGGCCGACTCCGGAGCGATGACCCCTCGCACATCCCCTTTCCCAAAGGTGTCCTTCGCCCCCTTGCAGGTCTGAGCGGCGTGACCATAGCTGAGCCAATCCACCACCTGAGCCCCGAGCCCAGGAATAATTCCAACCCAGACACCCATAAAGCTGCAACGGACCACCAGCCACCACTCCCGCAGCGCGTCCTTGACCCCATCCAGCAGACGCCCTTTCAAAGGAACGGCCTGCTGTTCGACACCCACCTTGGTCAGTGCGAGATCCAACGCCGCAGGGATACCGAACATGGCAAGAGCAACAATGCTCAATGGGAGCCCGTCTAGGAGATAAGGCTCATCAAAAAAGACGAAGCGAAAGACGCCGCTTTGTGGTTGCATGCCCACCACGGCGATTAACAAACCGACGGTTGCAGCGATGAGACCTCTCATGGGCCGGGTGCCGGCCAGCAGAGAAACCATGGTC
Organism: uncultured Binatia bacterium (SeqCode); assembly: GCA_965218425.1. Taxonomy (GTDB): domain Bacteria; phylum Desulfobacterota; class Binatia; order UBA9968; family CAXXLF01; genus CBDCDW01. Next base: position 3,760,546 of record OZ244621.1, on the reverse strand, counting down.
AGGCCCCAAAGAACCACCACGAAGAGTTCCGGAGAGCCCAACATATAAATGATGGGCTTGGCTACGGGAATGGCAACCGCCAATGTGGCGGTGCCGATCAGGCTTCCCATCATGCCGGCCATAAACGATGCGCCGAGGGCCCTGCGTGCCTCGCCGTTGCGGCCCATGGGGTACCCGTCCATTACTGTGGATTGGGAACCGGCGCCCCCAGGTATACCAAAGAGAATAGGCAGATACGCGCTGCAAATGCTGCTCACCGCATCCATCCCTATGAGGAATGCGATGGCGACGAAGGGATCCCATTTGACTACAACGGGAAGAAAGAGTGCATACATCAACGGCGTCCCGAGTCCCTGGGGAGTCACCGCCGTGACGGTGCCGACCGCAACCCCGGCCAAAGTGGCCCAAACGACGTTTATGCTGAGGAGATTAAGAAATCCCTGAACCGCAGCTTCAAACATAGCGTGTTAGATCTCTGTGAAGAAATTTTTCGGCAATGACCTATCTTGCGGGAGGCAATGGTCCCGCGCCGACTATCCGCTTATAGGTTTTCTTTACCTCTGGGTTCTTGGGGATTTGCTTCAGGGCACGGTGGATATCCTCCCCCGTCACCGGGTCGGCCGGCTCGCCGGTCAATTGCTTGTATTCCTTGGCAAATGCGGGGTCCTTCCATGTCTCTGCAAAGGCCTGCCGCAAGGCCATGAGCGCTTCTTTGGGTATCCCTTTGGGAACTAAGAAGTTGGATCCCCCGGGCCGGCTCGAATTATGAAACTTCAACACGTCTCGCTTCAGTTTTGTATCGACATAGTCGTCCACATGGGGTCGTTGGGGAAACTGCGGGACGAATTCACCGCCTCTTCCCTTGGTGTTTCTGAAATAGACCGGAATCGTGTACCCTTCCTTCAATGTCTGGAGTCTGTTCCGCCGCAAGAAGGAAAATAAATTGGTGCTCTGGGCATCGGCCTCTCCCCTCCCAACCGCCATGATGATCTCCTGACTGCTGTATCCTAAAATCCATTTCGGCTCGTTGAGTTCGAGAATAAAGGCCATGAGGCGGTCCAGGGTGTACATGGAATGTCCAACGGATCTTTGACCGAAGCGAAGCCCCTTGTACGCTTTAAGTTTTTCCACTGAGTCCAGGTCCAATCCGGGACGTACCACGAGCATGTACGGCCCTCCCGATGTACCGGCACCCAGGAAATCGAAGTCCTCCAATTTGTGGCGAACTCCTCGTGCGCCAAACATGACGTTGGAGAATAGGCCCGTGCCGATATTTCCAATGGTAAGCCCGTCGCGCTTGTCTCGATTCGCAAGGTGATTGGCAGCAGCCGTCCCGCCACCACCGGGCATGTATTTATACACGATGGCCGGGTTGCCGGGCAGGTGTTTCTGTACATATTTCATTGTGGCCTGGGTGCGAAGGCTCCCGGTTCCTCCGGGTCTCCGGCCTTCAATTACCATTAGTGTCTTGTCTTCATAATATGAAGCCGCCACGGCGTGGGAGCCGATGCCGCCAGCAGAAAGGGCCAGGCCCAAGAACGCACCGAGGAAATAAGAGCTACGAATTTTTAGCATGGCACCTCCTTTGAATGAGAAATCCACCACAAACTAAAATAATTAACCTACTAAATACCGTAATGGCAGGACTCTGAGGGAGCTGCCCCCAAAGATCCTGCCATTGGTTTGAGAACAATTGAAACCGAATCCAACTACAAAAGCTTGAAACACCCCAGCCACAGACCATCCCACGGTTGACGCGTTCGGCACCAAAGCTGACTATTTATCCAGCCAGGTCCGGGTCAATCCACCCCCACCCCACACGAATCGTCCTCCGCTGCTGTCCGTTGTGAAGCCTTTTACATAGTCGCGAAAAGTAAAAAACCTCGGGACGAAACCAATGGATATAACGGGAACGTCATCGTTTATCCTGGATACGATCTTTGCGAGAATTTTCTGGCGTTTTGCTTGGTCAAGTTCCACGTCCAACTGGTCGAACCATTTTGCCACCTGCTTGTCGCAATAACCGCTCCAGTTGGATGCGCGCTTTTTCGGGTCTTGACCACACATGTACTGGCTCCGGTAAGTGGAAATAGGGTCCGCGTAATACCCGCCGCCAACCATGTCCACGGTGGTGTCTCCGCCGCGTATCTGAGCCCGGCGGGCACCGTACTCGAACACCGCCAGTTCAACGTCCATCCCGATTCTCTTCATCTGGGCCTGGAACGCGGCTGCCATGGCCTCCACGGTTTCACCCTTCTCGATCTTCATGACAATCTTTTCACCTTTGTATCCCGCCTCTTTCAGTAGCTTCTTGCCCTTGGCAGGATCGTAGGTCGGTGATTTCAAGCCTTTAATATACCAGAAGTGCCCTTTAGGATACTTCTGGTCCGCAGTTTCTCCAAAGCCAAAGAAGGCCGCCTGCAGGATCGTCTTCTTGTCCATCCCATGGGCAACGGCCAAACGCAGTGTTTTACTGTCGAAAGGAGAACCAAGAACGTTGAAGAACAGCGCCCGGTATCCGGAAGTAGCCGCTTTGGCTGTTGCCAACCCCTTAAACTTGCCACGAAGAACCTGCTGGACCCACTCGTATGGAGTGCGCTCAATGATATCAACGTCCCCCGCACGTAGGGCGGTGAATCGCACCGTGGAATTTCGGATGGGCCGCAAAATGACTTTGTCCAGATAGGGTTTTCTCCCCCAATAGTCCTTGTTCAATTCGAAAACCACCCGCTGCCTTGACTGCCATTCCACAAATCTAAATGGACCCGTCCCGGCGGGAAAATTCTTAGGTTTGATGGAAGTGATGGAATCTCTCGGTATCACGGAAAAGGCTTTGATATCGGTCAAAGCCGAAAGAAACGCGGCACTGCGACTCTTTAGGTGGATCTTTAACGTATGCTTGTCGACAACCTTTGCCCCTTCCACCAGCGCAAGTCTGGAACGACCGTAGGCACCGTTTTTCGGATTCAGGGTATAATCAATGGCGTACTTTGCATCACCTGCGGTCATTTCTTGACCATTATGAAACTTCACCCCTCGCCGTAGCCGGAAGGTATAGACTTTACCGTCCTTGGACACCTCATAGGACTCGGCTAGTTGTGGCTGGATGGCTCCCCTCTCATCTAAAACCAGTAACGCCTCGTAAATCAAATCACGGATGGACTGATCAGTGGAAAAGGTTCTCACCAGCGGGTTCATGGTGCTCACGTCTTTCCTGATGGCCATGGTCAAGGTGCCGCCCCGCTTGGGTTCGCCAAAGACGTCTCCCGCTGGAAAGCCCAGGCTTAGCGCCATGCCAAAGGCAATAAATAACAACAAACACTTTTTCACAGAACTCTCTCCCTTAATCATATGAATTGGCTTGTCTCTTTCCAATCTCAAGGATCAACGGCGAACTATTTACCCTGCTCTTGGCTACTCCTCAACATCCGCCTCTCAACCGTCGCGCGTCTGTCAGTGGAATCCCAGCGCAAATTAAGCCGAAAGGCGCTGCTTGGCTCCATTGCCGTAAAGCTCGTCGATGAAACCGCTATCATCGATCTTTCTCAGATAGTGAGTGTCCCAGGTCTCTAATGGACTGATGAAGTTGACCTTGGGATCATGGGCCACATCGAGATTGTAGACGTTCCAAATGGCCATGGGGTGCGGATAGGGTTTCGCGCTGAGCAACTCACTCCACTGTTCCTGGAGATACTCCACTTCATCGTCCCCTTGCAGCTCCACCATGGGAGCCAGCTCGCGGCTCAAGATCTCACACACCTTTTGCTTCTCCGTTTTAAAGAAGTGCGTCGCCTCGATGATACCCTTCAAAAAGGCAATGACTTTTTCTTCATACTTTCGCGTGAATTCTGTGCTGGCACAGATGGTGGTGTTGTGAATTACGGGAACCGACGGGAGCGTGAGCACGTTTAGGCCTCGCTTTTTGGCCTGAAGATCAAAGGGTATGTCCACGTTGGCGGCATCAATCTCCCCATTGGCCACCCGCTCCACCGCCAGGTGCCCTTTGCCGGAAAGCTTGTCATTGAAAAGAAACTCGACTTTGGAGGTGTCCACATCGGCCAACCCCAGGGCATGATCCAGGTTACCGCTCACACAAGGAGCGTTGTTTGTGGAAATTCTTTTGCCCTCCAGTTGTTTCACGTCGGTAATATCCGGACGGGCAATCAAACGGTCGTCCCAGTCGTTCTGGGTCTGTGCCAGATAAACGAATCGCTTATCGCCCTTGGCTCGGTACACATAGGTTTCGTGGTGGAGCCCGCTCAAGAAGTCGTACTCACCATTTAGGAGGGTAGGAGCACGATCAGCCATGCTCCGAATCGGCCGGCCGCCTTGGGGATACCGTGAGATATCGACTTCCAGCTCGAAACCGTGCTTTTCGGTCACCCCGCAATCCCGAAAGACAAAGTGCAGCGGCATATGAGAGATGGCGCTGCAAAGCAATTTTATTTTCCCTAAACTCATGATCTGTTCCCTCTCTCTGAAATATTGATTATTACTTATGAATTTAACGTAATGGAGACTAATACAGGCAATGATTGACTCTGTCAAGCATCCGGGGGAAGGTGGTAAAGTCGTCTCCCCCATGGACACATTAACACTCTCTTTTCAACATCCAGATCCATGGCCCTTTTGATTTGCTATTCTGCATTACATAAGGACACAAACGGACAATGGGGCCTAAATTGGGGCATAACAAGCCAAACTAAAGCGTCTTAACTTTTTGTGCTCTAATTAGCCTGGGACACGGGATGGAATGACCGAGAAACAGACCTCTGCCCTTCATCGTTGGTTGATCTTTTCCGTGACTGGCGCGGGGATCTTTCTCGCTACCAGTGCGCTGACGGTAGTCAATGTGGCACTCCCCTTTATCACGGAGGCATTTCAGACCGACCTCTCCACTACCCAGTGGGTACTGCTTGTCTACCTTTTAACCACTTCCAGCCTGCTCATTAATTTCGGGCGATTGGGCGATCTCGTCAACCCTTTTACCGTCCAATACTTAGGACTCATCATCTTTACCCTCTTCTCGCTGCTATGCAGCCTTGCTCAATCGGTGGAACTCCTTGTGACCCTCAGAATCTTTCAAGGCATTGGTGGAGCCATGATTGTTTCAACGAGTCCGGGAACCGTCACAGCGGCCTTCCCCGCGAACCAAAGAGGTAAGATTCTCGGGTTTCAGGCCGGTCTCGTGGGCATTGCCCTGTCCATCGGCCCGACCCTCGCCGGCGTCCTAATCGGTCTATTCGGTTGGCGAGCCATCTTCCTTTACAACGTCCCCTTCGGCATTCTTGGAATCCTGTTATCTCACATGATTTCCCCTCCGCTCCAGGAACGCAGAAAAGTTCAAATCGATATCCTTGGCGGATTTTTACTATTGGTGACCGTTACTTCCTTTGTATTGGCAATCAATTGGACACGGGAACTCGGTTGGACTTCACCCAGCGTTCTCATTCTCTGTGCCCTCTTTGTCTTTTCACTGCCCGCCTTTCTCATTACTGAGGCACTGGTCTCGCTCCCCATGTTGGACCTTACCCTTTTTAGGAATCGGATCTTTGTTATTGCTCAGTCCGGCAACTTTTTGATCCACGTATCCAGCGTTGGAATCTTTCTTTTGACGCCTTTTTACCTCGTACAGATTTTAAATGTCTCCGCTCAGGCCACTGGCCTCATCATGCTCCCTTTAACCGTCATGATGATCGTCATGGGACCTGTCAGCGGTTTCCTCGCCGATCGAATGGGCACAAAATGGTTATCGGTCTGCGGGCTGCTATTGGCCTGTCTGGGTTATTACTCCTTGACCTTTCTTGAACAAAACTCTTCCATCCCAGGGATAATTCTACGTTTAAGCGTACTGGGATTGGGACAGGCGGTCTACCAGTCGCCCAACCTAAGCGCTACCATGGGTTCTGTCTCCCCGGAACGAGTGGGGGTCGCCGGTGGCATCCACGGCACCATGCGACACTTGGGCAGCCTCGCGGGAATTGCCATTGTGGGGAGCTATTTCACCGCGCGCCGCAACTCCCTAATGGAAAGCTATGTCCCTACGGTCAACGCGGAACAGATCGCCACAGCGTCGTTTCTTGGAGCTCTCCACGAGGCTTTTTTTCTTTCGCTTCTCATATCTGTCATTGCCCTGATCACATCCTTGTTTCAGAAATCCATCAGGCCACAACGCCATTAACCTTTGATGAGCGGCTACCAAGAGGCCCCTTCAAGTCAATGTCGGACGTCTCGCATTCTTCGGTGCAAGCCCATTGCGCCCCAAATCGGTAAAGCGACGAAAGCGAGTGAGACGGAAGGCCGTGGGCATCGAACGTCCAGCTTCAGATATCCGCATGTCTGTTGCTCACGGCCGGAGGCTCGCTCCGTGAAAAGAGCCCAGAACGTCGCCGAAAAGCCTTAACAATTCTTGACAGCAAAACATTAATCATGCGAAAACCGATCGAAGCCGATCCCATCTTTCGAGGATCAGGCCAACTGCTCGCTTAAGGCGAGTCACCATGACTTGCATGGGCCCATGCCTTCTCAAAAATATGATCTCGCCGTGATTGGTGGCGGCATTATCGGTCTTTCCACCGCCATGCAGTATGCCGAGCAAAGTCCCAGGACCAAAATCGTAGTGCTAGAAAAGGAGCCCGCCCTGGCCATGCATCAAACCGGCCACAACAGCGGAGTCCTCCACTCGGGGATCTATTATAGACCAGGCTCCGCCAAGGCCAGGATGTGTGTGTCCGGAAAAAGGGCCCTGTTGGAATTTTGCGACCGGGAAGGCATCCCCCATGAAACTTGCGGGAAAGTGATTTTGGCAACAAGGGAAGATCAACTTCCGCAACTTGAGGGGCTGATGAAGCGGGGAATGGAAAACGGCGTTGAGGGTTTGGAGTTGATCGATCCGAATCGCCTTCATGAGATTGAACCTCACGCCTCAGGTATCATGGCGCTTTATTCCCCTAATACGGGAATCATTGACTTTAGCAAAGTTGCCCAGGCCTATGCCCTGAGGTTTCAAACTCTCGGAGGAGAGATTCAAACCTCCACGGCCCTAAAAGACGTGACGCAAAAGCCTGAAGGGTTGATCCTCGAAACCTCATCCGGTGACCTTCATTGCAATTATTTGATCAATTGTGGAGGTTTGTACACTGATCGATTGGCCCGGCTGACGACTAAAGAAGGTCCTGCTATATTATCCGGGGAGACATCCTCCAAAATCATTCCTTTCCGCGGTGAGTATTACAAACTATCCGAGGGGAGTCGAAATCTGATTCGCGGATTGATCTATCCCCTCCCCGACAGCACATTACCCTTTCTTGGGGTACACTTTACTCGAACCATGGGCGGGGACGTAGAGGTTGGGCCCAACGCCGTTCTGGCCTTCGCCAGGGAAGGCTATGGGATGTTTGACTTTAACCCACAAGAGCTATGGCAGATTCTGACCTACCGGGGTTTTTGGGCCATGGCCGTAACTCATTGGAAGGCCGGATTCGAAGAATACTACCGTTCTCTAAGCAAAGGGGCATTTGTCAGAGCTCTGCAGCAACTGGTACCTGAAGTGAAACGCCAGGATCTGATCCCCTCGGGTCGGGGCGTACGAGCCCAGGCGGTTTCACCTAGTGGGCAGCTCATTGATGACTTCGTCATCTCCTCAAGTCCAAAAGCAGTCAATGTAATCAATGCCCCCTCTCCAGGGGCCACTGCGTCCCTTGCCATTGGCAAAAGAATCTGTGAAATTGCAGCCAAGACTTTCTCATAGATCAGGCTAACCCCAGGTCTTGTGCTGCTGAGATTTCTGACCCAATTCATACGCAAGGGAGATGAGTACCGCCATGATTATGGAATACAAGGGAAAAAGACCAAAGATTTCTTCCAAGGCCTTTATTGCTCCGACAGCCGTCATCATTGGAGACGTGACTATTGGGGATGAAGCGAGTATCTGGTTTGGCGCAGTCCTCAGGTCCGATCAGAACGCCAATCCCATCGTGGTGGGGGCCCGCACCAGCGTCCAGGACAACTGCGTAATCCATTCGGGAGAAGCACCTACCATCATTGAAGACGATGTCACGGTCGGACATGCAGCCATCATGGAGGGATGCGTCATACGGAAAGCCGCAATCATTGGCATGAATGTAACGCTTCTCGAAAACACAGAGATCGGGGAACAATCCCTCATCGCCGCCGGTAGTGTCGTGGTTCCTCACACCAAGATCCCTCCCAAGGTTCTCGCGGCGGGAACACCTGCAAAGGTAAAGAAGGAAATTAGTGGAGAAGCGCTCAACTGGATCAAGATGGGGTCTTCCACCTATGTGGATCTCGGCAAGAGTTACCTGGCAGGAGGCTACAAAATTATAGGTTAAGATTGGATGTCTCGCTAGATTTGACAAGCGCCACAGTAAAAAACGCCTCGATTGCCCACCTGAAGCTTCTTGATCTTGCCAGAACAGACTCTGCACATTTCCCCTTCCCGATCGTAGACCTGCAGGTGTTTTTGAAACTCTCCTTTTTTGTCCTCACCATTACGGTAATCCGAGAAGGAGGTTCCCCGTAAACGAATTGCCTCTTCCAGGACGGCGGGTGTAGCTTCAACGATGCGCTGTGCATAGCTGCGGTTGATGCGTCCTACTCTACGAGTGGGCCGCAATCCGGCTCGAAATAATATCTCATTGGCATAGATATTCCCCAATCCTGCCACCACCGTTTGATCCATCAAGAGGTCTTTGACTCTTCGCTTGGAATTGCGCATGGCGGAATGGAGATAATCCACATGGAATTGAGCACTCAAGGGATCCACGCCCAGTTGGCTCAAGGGAGGCCATTGGGAAAGCTCTTGGTTGTAAAGAACCAGAGTAAGACCAAAACGCCGGGGGTCGTGATACCGCAGCTCATGCACGGACTCAAACCCGACAATTACGTGATCGTGCTTTTGCACCGGGCATGATCGTCTAGAATAGGTCAGCTTGCCCGACATGCCCAAGTGTACAACCCATACCTCTTCCGAATCCAGTTCCACTAGTAAATACTTGCCCCTGCGACTAATGCCCCGAACCGTTTTTCCTTCCAGGCGCGCCCGGAAATCATTTGCCACTGGTATCCGGAGTTGACGCCGCAACACTTGAACGCTTACGATCCGTTGTCCACAAATTAGCGGCTGCAGGGAACGACGGATGGTTTCAACCTCAGGAAGTTCAGGCATGATGACCAAAAAGAAATTCTATTCAAAGGCGCCCATAGGATTAGGCGTTCAGTTTAAGTTTTTGCCCCTGGGCAACCGACGGGCGACCCCATGGGGGGTCTTTGAAGCGTACCGGGTGTGGCCGTTCGGTTGCGCTCCCTTCGGGTCCGAGCTTCATCGTTCGAGCGCCTCACGATGACCCTGAGCATGGTCGAAGGGTCAGGGTCGGAGACAGACCGGAGCCCACAAGGGACGGGCCCATTGCCCGCCCGCGGAAGTGCCGGGCTCGAAGGTGGCCAACGGGGTCCTTTGTGTAAATACCGATGAACTCATTGACAACTGGATTCTCATGATTTAAGGGTATAGGCCAACCGAATCATCTCGTCCACACTCAGGGTCTCCCCGCGACGTTGGGGATCGATTCCTTCCTTCCGTAACAAGCCTTCGGTCTCCACCCGCTCTCTTTTCAGTAAATTTGCCAGCGCATTGCTGAGCATCTTGCGCCTCTGGCCAAAGCTTGCTCTAACCACCTCACGGAGGAATGGAAAATATTCACTGGGTATAAGAGGCTCGGGGCGAAGTCGAATATTGAGAATGGTGGACTGTACTTTCGGTTGGGGAAAGAACGCCCTGCGTGAGACACCAACTTTCGCCAAAATCTCTCCATGGACCTGGCGCCAGACGGAGAGGGTTCCATAGGACTTTGTGCCGGGTGAGGCCGCCAGACGGTCTGCAACTTCCCGTTGCACCATGAAAACAAGGTTAGAGAAATGTTCGCGTTGTTCCAGGATACGAAAGAGAACCGGTGTCGAAATATTGTAAGGAAGATTACCAACCAACTTGACCTTGCGGTTGGGAAGAATCTCGTCCAACGGCATTTTAAGCACATCGGCATGAACAAGGGTCAGGGAAGAAGCATCGCCCATGGGACTCTGCTGCAACCATTGTACCAATAAGGGGTCCACCTCCACCGCCCAAACCCTCTTCGCCTTTGCCACAAGGCGTCGGGTGAGAAATCCAATCCCAGGACCGATTTCTAACACCTCGTCGCCCTCTGAAAGATTCATAAGACGTAAGGTGGTCTCGATGACCTTTTCATCGATCAGGAAATGCTGACCCAGTCGTTTCTTGGGACGAAATCCTAGCTCCTGGCAGGCTAATCGGGCCTCCTGGTAAAGAGAAGGCATGGTCAATGGTAAATGGAGAATGGAATCTCAGTGGTAGAGACGAGGAGACAATCGAACTTTACGGGGTTTTCGATTAACGAGATCAAAGGGTCAGGTCAGCGTCGGCATTCAAGGCAAGATCCCCTCTGCGCCCCCCTTTTAACATGTGATAACCCGCAAGGGCAATCATCGCTGCATTGTCGGTACACAATCGCGGCGAAGGAAAATGAACCTCAACCCCTTTCTCCTCTCCCTTTTCCGCCATCTTGGCGCGTAAACGGCTGTTAGCCGAGACGCCTCCAGCCAATACGACCCGGTTTATTTTTAACTCATCCGCGATCTCCATGGTTGGCCTAATAAGCATGTCTACAACCGCCTCTTGAAAACTCGCTGCAATATCAGCTTTCTGCTCACTCCAAACTCCTTCGGGCTTATCTTTCAAGTAATGAAAGACAGCCGTTTTTAGACCGCTAAAACTAAAATCGTAAGAGCTCTTTTTGATGCGGGCCCGCGGGAAAGAAATGGCTTTGGGATCGCCAAGTTTCGCCAGTTGATCGATAACTCTCCCCCCTGGGTATCCCAGTCCCATGAGCTTTGCGACTTTGTCGTAGGCTTCACCAGCCGCATCGTCCCGGGTACCTCCTACATATTGATAATCACCAACGTCCTTGACCACATAGAGAAGCGTATGTCCTCCGGATGCCAGCAGGGCAATGTAGGGAAATGAGACTTCCTTCTCAAGAAATATTGCCAGGAGATGAGCTTCCAAATGGTTCACCCCAACGTAGGGAATTTCCCACCGGAATGAGAGTCCTTTGATCAAGGAAAGTCCCACCAGGAGAGAGCCCGCCAGACCGGGACCAAAGGTGACCGCAAGACCGTTCAGATCCCCTAGTCCGACCCCCGCTCTTTTTAAGGCCTCATCCACAATGGGGAGCACTTGACGGATATGCTGGCGAGAGGCCAACTCTGGAACGACTCCCCCGTAGGGACCGTGCACCTGATCCTGGGAGGACACAAGATTGGAAAGGATGCGATGACCATCCAACAGAACAGCCGCCGCAGTATCATCACAGGAACTCTCTACTCCCAACACTAGCATCAAACAACCTCAGTAAATGGTAACGAAGCGTTTACCGGACGGAGGGGATTTCCAGGGCTCGCTCCACACGGTTCAGTTCCACCGCCGCCTTCTGATTTTTGGGATTGAGACGCAGGGCTTCGGCGTAACTCAGACTAGCCTCCTTGAGGAGACCCATGACTTGAAAATTCTCCCCCTTGAGGTTGAGAACCTCTGCCATCCAGTAGGGTTGGCTGTAAAGCAGCGACTCGGCAACGTCGAGAAAGTCAACCGATTGCCTGTAGTTGGTGAGGTTAAAATGGGCCTTTGCAAAGTAATAGTAGACGTAGGGATTGGTTGAATCCACCGCCAGGGCTTTTTCTAAATGGGTCAGAGCCTTGGTGTGATTCCCAGACTCGATCAGCTTCCGTCCGTGGTCGGTCAAATGCAAGGACGCAGCTTGCCGCGGGGGCGTGCGGGAATCAATCCTGCTAATCAAGGACGCCTCCGGGGGCGGGGAGCCCCCCCCGGCCCGGGAAGCGTTTTGCCGTGGAACAAACCGGAATCCCGCCGCACTGCCGTACAGGCTGAGGACATCACAAAAATAAATAACACTGCCAGCGTTATTGACCTCACAAGGAAGGAACTCCGCATGATGACCTCTTCGGTAGTCGTTGTAAAGTTCACTTCCCTATCTCCCCGGGGGCCTCACCGGCCAGCCCGAACGACGAAGCGGTGCGGTTTCCTTGAATACAATCGACGCCGGATGCAATGGGCAAAATTCCTCAGGAGCACTCCCTTCGAAGAACGCCTCTTCGATTGCCTGCGGGCAATTGGGCGTGGCGCGAAATCCGCTCAGGGGATCCACCTCAACCATCTCGATTCCCCGCGGCGGAACAAAATCCGTTACGGGGCTTCCCTCCGTGGCCCGGATCATAAATTCGGTCCAAATGGGCAAAGCAGCCTCCCCGCCAGACAGGCCAAGTTCACTTTCGTTATCAAATCCCACCCAGACCACCGCCAATAGGTCCGGGGTGTACCCCCCAAACCAAGCATCTCTGGTATCATTGGTGGTGCCCGTCTTGCCCGCGGCGGGCCGACGAAAGCCCCGCCATCTTACCCCGCGGCCCGTGCCTCGATCCAAGACTCCTTTCAACATATGGTTGATGGCAAAGGCCACCCGCGGTGTAATGACTTTCTTGACACGGACATCCCTCTTCTCCAACACTTGTCCTTGTTGATCAACGATCTGCTTCACCGCCAGGGGATTGGTTCGTACACCGTTATTGGCCAACGTGGCAAATGCCCTGGCGATCTCCAGCGGGGTCACCTCCACGGCGCCCAATGCCAACGAGGGTAGCGGCGATAAAGGACTCTCAATACCCAAACGATAAGCCAGGTCACGAATTCTTTTTATGCCCACACGCTGAGCAATCCTGGCAGTGGCTGTGTTCAAGGACCTCTCCAAGGCCTGCCGGAAACTGACGATTCCGTAATAGGCGGCCTGATAGTTTTCGGGTTTCCACTCCTTGTCCTCGTAACTCCAGGTAAACGGACTATCCTCCACAAAGGTTAGAGGGGTGAATGTTTCCTCCTTGTCCTCCGGGCCATAGATCATGGCGGCAAGGTAAACAAAAGGCTTGAAAATGGATCCAGGCTGGCGTTTCGCCTGGACCACCCGATTGAATTGGGATGTTTGGTGATTTCTCCCACCCACCATGGCCTTGATCTCGCCCGTCTGCGGCTTAATCACAATGATGGCCCCCTCGAGGCGATCTCCCTCTGCGGCCTTACGCAAATGTCTGTATTTTTTTTCTAACCGGCTTAATCCCCCCCTCAGTGAGCTTTCGGCAATCCTCTGGAGATGAAAATCGAGGCTGGTGAAGATTCTCAACCCCTCCGCCGTCAGCACCTCGGATGAATAGTTCTCCGCCAGCTCTTTTCTCAAAAAATCAACGTAGAAAGGAGCATCGTTAGCAAGCTTAACCTGCTCACGAGGGAGGATAACTCTCCTGAGGGCCCGCTCGTATTGGGAACGAGTAACAAATCCTTCCTCGAACATCTTGGCCAAGACCAGATTTCTCCTACGTGTCGCCACCTCCACACTGGAATAGGGGGAGTAACGGTTGGGGGCCTTGATCAATCCGGCCAGCAGGGCCATCTCATCCACCTCCAGCTGAGTAGGCTCCTTGGCGAAATAGAACTGCGCCGCCTCCCAAACTCCAAAAACTCCTTGAGTCCTCTTCTGTCCCAAATAGATTTCATTCAAATAATTCTCTAAGATCTCGTCCTTGGAATACTTCCACTCCGTCACAAGGGCCATCAAGGCTTCTTTCACTTTGCGCTTGAGGGTCCGCTCGCCACCCAAAAAGAAATTCTTCATTAATTGCTGGGTCAAGGTACTCCCACCTTGCACAATTTCACCTCTGACAAAATTGGCGACGGACGCCCTTAGTACCGCAATGGGATCAATCCCCATGTGGTGATAAAATCGCTCGTCCTCAATGGCTAGAATGGCACGAACCAGCAGCGGTGGAACTTCCGCCAGGGTCACCAATCGCCTCTCCTCCCAGACACGGTCATAAACCCCGGTCACCAGTTCCGGTTCTAATTCCAGGGAAAAGACTTCTTTTCCCGTGTCCATATGATGAATTTTGGTGGCGGTATTGGACACGAAGGTCAAGCGCACGGGAAATCCGTTGAACTGTCCCAGAGGATAGAGAAAATTGTGAAGGTATACTTCCGCAACGCCGTCTTTTTCTTGCAGGCGATATTCACCCACACTTCGTGGTCTTGCAGCCGTGTTGCGGTAACCCAGGCGCTCCAGCTTGGCTCCCAGCTCTTTCATGGGAAGCGACATGCCGGGGTAAATCAGATATGTGTCAGAGAAGATCTTGGCGGGGAAATTCCATTTTCGCCCGTCAAATTTAGCAGTCACCACACCTTCCAGATACTTCAGGTACCACACACCTAGAAATACCCCCCCAGCAGCAAATAAAACCAGGCCGAAAATGGTGACCCGAAGGAAGGTTAAGTACTTCATTTTTCGGGGATTTTTTGATGACTCGGGCATTTTACTTTTCGACCTTACCATTAACCCCTAGGCGTGTCAAAAAAACGAAAAGGGCCGGACAATTTTCGCCCGACCCGGTGGAAACCCATTGAATAGGATCAACTGCTGGTGAGCCCCTACTTGCGGGTTTTGAGGGCGAGAAAAAGTGTGGCCCCCCCCCGGCGTACAAGGAACAGCACTCCCTTACCTTTCTTAATTCTTGTGACGGCTTTTTGGTAGTCCGAAAGTTTGAGAGTCGATTTCCGGTCGATCTCTAAAATGACGTCTCCCCGACGCAACCCCGCTTCCTCTGCCGGGCTTCCCGGCTCCACCATTGTGATTACCACACCTTCGGCACGGCCCAATCCTAAACTCTCCGCAATTTGCGGGGTCACTCTTTGTACCGTTAACCCGAGGCCCCCCTTCCCTTTGGACGAGGCCAGCACCTCCTCATCCTTGAGTTCTCCAATGGTGACTGAAAGCTTCACATCTCTTCCATCTCTCAGGACCGTCACGCCGACCTTTTTGCCTACGGGTGTACGCGCCACAATGATCGGCAAGTCGTTCGACTCCTTGACCCGTTGGTTATTAAATTCAACGATGACATCGCCTATTTGAATCCCAGCACGCTCAGCGGGCCCATCACTGGACACGTTCGCCACTAGGGCCCCCCTGGCTTCATCCATACCCAGAGACTCAGCAATGGCAGGGGTCACCCCTTGAATGACCACCCCCAACCAACCGCGCGTTACTTTCCCCTTGGATTTGAGTTGAGGCAAAAGTTCCTTGGCCAAATTTATGGGGATAGCGAAACCAATTCCAATGTTGCCTCCCCCTCGACTGAAAATAGCCGTGTTAATCCCCACGACTTTACCTTGCAGATTGATCAGTGGTCCCCCCGAGTTCCCCGGATTAATCGAGGCATCGGTCTGGATAAAGTTATCGTATGGCCCAGCACCAATATGACGTCCCTTGGCACTAACAATTCCTGATGTCACGCTGTGTTCCAAACCGAAAGGGTTACCAATGGCCAGGACCCACTCCCCCACCTCCAGTTGGTCTGAGTCGCCCAAGGGTGCGATCTGTAAGGTAATGTCCGCGTCAATTTTGATCACAGCAATATCGGTTTTTGGATCCCGTCCCACTAGCTTGGCTTCGAATTCCTTATCATCGGAAAGCCTCACGATGATTTTATCACCGCTCTCCACTACATGGTTATTGGTCAAGATGTAACCTTCGCGATCAACCACAAATCCTGAACCCAGACTCTTCTGGCGATAAGGCCCTCGGGGCATGGGATCACCAAAAAAACGTCTCCAAAATTCGCTAAAAGGGTCCTCCTCTCCAAAGGGGCTCGGGGGTGATGGTTGTCTTCCCCCTCCCGCTTGGCTCGTTGAAATATTCACCACGGCCGGCCGAAGTTCTTTTGCAAGGTCAATAAAATCCGGCAAGCCCTGTGGGTTCGTGGAGGCGGCATGGGCAAGGGTTGCCACCTCTGTGAAGTGAAACTTGCCATTTGGGGCTGAATATTGAAGGACTGGTACCATCAGTATCCCAAGGCAAAGGAAGCCGAAAATAATTCCGAGGAGCCCTCTCATCCCAACCCTGCTCAGCCATGTTACATTTTCTTCCATTGAGTTCTCCTATTTTTTCCTCACCGCCTGCACGTACTTCATGCGGAGATCGTAGAGGACCTCCTCCATGAGTTTCTCTTCTCCCCGATCCAAATTACCCCGGGTCTTTTCCTCCAATAGGCTAACGATATCAATGGTTTGTTTGGCCGCCTGAATTTCCTTCTCAACTTTCCCGGTCAAGGGATTGGGAATTTCTCCCAGGTGCATCAGGGCCTGGGTGCTGAGGCTAATAATAAAGGTAGGAAAGTTAATAGCTTGAAGCGCCTCATTAGATGTAGCTTCCGTCTCTTCAGCCGGTTGACTTTCCGATTCTTGATATGGCGCTTGTGGTGATGGGTCGGACTGTGCAGTTTCGGCCGAATCATTGTCTTGGGAAGAAAATCGGCGCCGATCTTGAACCTTGAAACCCTTATCCTCGCCTTTTTCAGAATCATCTGCCATTGAATCTCTCCTGGAACAGGCCACGCCCTGGAATCTGGTTTCCAGTCCCAACCTCTGAAGGTGTGCTATTGCTGATGGGGTTAAGAAACGAAGTTCTTCATTAACGATAATACTTACAGTATTTAACTTTAAATCTCGATTCAGTCCTTGTCAAGACGACCTTCAGCGAGCATCCTTTTTAAAACCCCAATCACCGTATCTGGGCTCAGATGAGATAGACATTTCCGATGGGCACAAGACCTCATGGCAGCAACGTTACACGGCGAGCACTCCACCCCCTGGTTGATGACGGTGACCCTCTTCCCACGAGGACGCCATTGGAATGGATCAGTGGGACCGAATAAAGCCACGGTACTTACTCCAACCGCAGACGCCAGATGAGTGATACCGCTATCATTACCTAAATAAACATGACACTGGGCCAAGAGCGCGGCCACCTGCCCCAGCGCAAGGTGACGTGCGACTATGGCATGATCTCCAAGCAATGTCTTCACTGCAGACCCTTCTTCCGCCGGACCCAAGACAACCAGCACCTTACCGTGGGTTCGGTCTCTCCACCATCGTATCACATCCGTATAACAGGAAATTTCCCAGTTTTTCTCCCTCGCCCCACTTCCCGGCGAAATGGCAAGGACGGGCCCACCGCGCAGCCCATGTTCCGACCCATAGCGTTCGCTCCATGCAAGCGCCGCAGAGGTTAATGGTATCTCTGGATGATGCTTTGCCGGATACCTTACGTCCAGGCAAGAACCATAATAGTCCATTAAGTGTATCCGCATAGGGGATGGACGGAAGGGAAAAATCTTGCAGTCTCCATCACAGAACGCCCTCAGATTCCTGACAAAATTCGTATCACGAGCTCCAAACCAAGAATAGATAAAGTCCCATGGGCCAAGTCTGCTTTTCAGTTTTGACCCTTCCGTCACACTATTTGCGAACAACCGACCTATTTCATGATTATCCAGTGAGCGAACTGAAAAGTCGGGACGAGGATTTCCCAGCAAGTCCGAGAAGTCCGACCGCATCACCATTTCTATATGGGACCCTTGCCGTAGCTCCGAAATTACCTTAAGGGTGGGGAGGAAACACAAAAAATCGCCCAAGGCCCCCGGGAAAACCACTAGTCCCTTGCCTTCAAGGTGCTCATTAGCGGACATTGGGGGACCCACCCGGTCTTTCAATTGACATTCCAACATGGACCATATACCATGGTTTCAAGCTTAGTTTTGACTCCCTGCCCCTCAAAGTTTCAGAGTATCAGACATCATGGTTAGTTTACACGGTGCTCGCTCCATCCTGGACTTGATCGGTTCAACACCTGTGGTCAGATTGAGAAACATGCCAGGAAAGGAGGATGGAGAGGTCTGGGGTAAACTAGAGTCCATGAATCCCGGGGGCTCCGTCAAAGACCGGATTTGCCTTAGCATGATTGAGGCCGCTGAGCGGGAAGGCAAATTAAAACCTGGTGGCACCATCGTGGAACCCACCAGTGGCAATACGGGGATCGGCCTTGCACTGGTGTCGGCAGTCAAAGGATACCGTTTGATACTCACCATGCCAGACACCATGAGCGAAGAACGACGCAGCCTACTCACGGCCTACGGGGCGAAACTCATTCTCACACAAGACACGAAGGGGATGGGTGGGGCAATTCAAAAAGCGGAGCAACTGGCGCTCGAGCACCCCGATTATTTCATGCCCCAGCAATTTAATAATCCGGCAAACCCCGAAGTTCACCGCCGGACCACTGCGGTGGAACTGCTCAAACAGTTCAAGCGCATTGATGCTTTTGTTGCAGCCGTTGGAACAGGAGGAACCATCAGTGGAGTAGGAGAAGTGCTAAAGGAAAAAGTGGCGGGCATAAAAATATTTGCAGTAGAACCTTCCGCCTCCCCTGTTCTTTCCGGGGGCGAACCGGGCTACCATAATATCCAGGGGATTGGGGCAGGATTTGTCCCCCGGGTTCTCAACAGAGAAATCTACGATGAGATCATCACGGTGAGCGATGAGGATGCAGCACGCTACGCGCGGCGGCTTGCCCTGGAGGAAGGGATATTCGTTGGGATCTCCTCTGGCGCTGCGGTCTACGCCTCTCTTCAAGTGGCCAACAAACTTGGAAGAGACTCAGTCGTGGCTACCGTCTTCTGCGATACAGGTGAGCGTTACCTCAGCACGGAGACCTTTGAATATCCACCCGAAGTGAGCGATACCTGACCTTAAAGGTCCTTCCGACTACCCATTTTCCCATTAGGTTCGAAGTGGATGACAAGGATCAAAGGGCTTCATGCGAGCGCTTACTCAGGGAGTACGGGTTTACGCAATGCCATTTCACTCTGCATGGTGGAATGGTTCGAATTCAAGCGCAATCCAAAGAATTGCACCGGTTTTACGACGCGACCCTGAGGGAACGCGTCGTGCTGAGCCTAAAGAATATGGGTTCGTCTTCGTAGGCATGGATCTACAAAGCCCACCTCTTCTGCCATCTGGTGAGATGGAACCTCCATTGACCCAAAAAAGATAATTCTAGGTAGGAATTTTTCCAGCACTCACGAGCATCTCTGCGAGAAGGAAGTCTTCGGGGAAGGTGACTTTAAAATTACTCGTGTCACCTTTTAGCACGGTAACGCTTCTACCCAACCGCTCCACCAGCATGGCATCATCGGTGGCATCTACTCCTTCCGCCACCGCCCGCTCATGGGCCTCCCGTATAATCTCAATCCGAAAAACCTGAGGCGTCTGGATATTCCATAGGGTATCCCTTGGTGGGGTTTGTTGCACCTCCCCTTTGGCCGATACCACCTTAATGGTATCTTCCACGGGTACACCCACCGCCACGGCACCTAGCCTAAACGCTGCTTCAACACACCCATCGATGATTGCAGCAGAAACAAAGGGGCGTGCTCCATCGTGAATGACAACCACTTCACAATCATCGTCCACTCGCGCCAATCCCCGCCCCACAGAGTCTTGTCGTCTAGGACCTCCCCTTTCCACGACGCACTCAAGCTTGTTCAACCGGGGATCTGACCCCACAAGTGCCTGACATTTGGTAACTTCCCTCTCCCCAGTTACCAAAATCACCTTGTTGACGGATTGGGAGCTCACAAAACGATCCAGGGTATGGAGAATCATGGGTCGTCCAGCAATGGGCAGGTACGGTTTAGGGGTCTCTTTCCCGATCCTGGTCCCACCACCGGCTGCAACGATCACAGCATTGACACGCATTGGCATAATGATCCCAGTTTAGGCCGAGAATGAAGCCTAAGCCAGTCCTTGAATTATTTTAGGAAATTCGAAACAGCTAGGAGGTGAAGATGTGACGCAATTCGTCCATAATTCTCTGCTCCGAGTGGGAGCGCGCGATGGAAAGCTCCTTGACCAGAAGGTTTCTAGCAGTATCCAATACTTTTCTTTCACCGAAGGAAAGCTCTTTATCTCCCTTAAGAAGAAATAGGTCCCGAAGCACTGTGGCGATTTCCAATACGGAACCTGTCTTGATTTTTTCAGTATATTCTCGATAGCGTCGATTCCAGGTCTGTTGGTCCGTCTCCACCTTCTTTTGACGTAAAACCTTATAGACTCGAGAAACCATCTGTTTGTCAATGACTTTTCTCAACCCGACGGACTCCACATTGTCGATAGGGATCATGATTTTCATGTCGGTATCAAGGATTCTCAGCATATAAAACTTTTTTGGGAGCCCCGAAATCGCTTGCGTACGTACCGCTTCGATTTGTCCTACCCCGTGTGCAGGATACACCACCTTCTCTCCGACTTTAAACATATGGTCCTCCTATAAGATTTCCCGTATGGATCGCAGCAGTCGCGAGAGACTGTGAAGTTAGTACGATACTGTGATGAAATGACCGGTTTGGTAGGAAATTGGCCCTAAAACAGGTAACCCACATAGCTGGAAAAATTAAGTTCCGTCCTACCATAACAAGAAAGAAGAAAAACAAAAGCGGCCAGAAAGAACTGACCGCTAAAAATAGCAACACTTCTTATACTACGCGCGAGGATCGCAGTCAAGGGTTGGGGTTAACTAAATATAATAATTAATTATTTCAATAGCTTAAATAGTATAAAAGAATGTAATACTTTGATTTAAATCTAGCAAACTTAAAGTAAAATCTAGTTATCCATCGAGGTCGAGGACCATCACCAACGCATCCTCTCCGTCATCCGAATAATAACCTTTCCGGACACCACGTTCTTCAAATCCCAGGGACTGGTAAAGTTGCTGCGCTGCTTGATTGGATTTTCGAACCTCCAGGGTGACCCGATCGGAGCCCTGACCCTTCGCGCCATCAATGGCCGTGGTGAGCAAGGAGCGGCCGATCCCCCGCCTTCGATGGGAAGGGTGAACCGCAAGATTGTGAATATCCGCTTCCTTGGGTAATTGCCAGTAAATGATATACCCAACGATCTGTCCTTCTACCTCCGCCAGAACGGATTTCGCATAGGAAACGCGAATTTCCTTAAGAAAGAAACGGGCACTCCATGGGCTGGTGAAGGAGGCCCGTTCAATGGCCATCATCTGGTCGATATCTGCTAATTTCACCTCCCTGAGCGCCACAGGATGTTCGATTCCAGGAAAACCTATGGTTTCCGACTTATCGTGGACTTTTTCCCTAGCTCCTTCCATGCTGAATTTTCTATGCCCCCATGGATTCACCATCAACCCTGCCCTTTATAAGGAGCACTTCGAGAAGCTTGTTCTCGAATCGGTGGGAAAAGCCCTCAACGGCTTCTTCCAGAGGAATAACCGTCGTGAATTCTCCCGGAAAAGCACCCACGCTCCCGCAGAACCGCCTGACCCGTTCGTCCGTCAACTTTCCCTTGACGACAAAATGACCATCTTTCAAGTTCAGATCATAATCATAATCCGGCATTTCCGAAGAAAGATCGGAGTTCGCAAGCAGGGCAATATCGGGAACCCTTCTTGGAAATTCCAGTCGAAGGTGATAGGCAGCCCCCAAATCCTCGATGGTGTACGCATGACCGTAGCGTCTCTCACGTTCGACTTTGTCCACGAACCCCTTCTCATAGAAGCCTTCCACTGGAACCGGAATGTCACGCAGCAATTTCGGCCGGCCCGCAAACCAGGGAGCCACTGGGGAAAGAGGACCTCCGTAGAAGGAACCTCTAAGGATCATTTCTTCCACCGGCTTCGCGTGCAAGAGACCCTCTTTGATCCGGTAAAACCCTTCCAGAAACCCTATAAAAAGTCCCAACAGGATGAACCCATTGAGCTTTTGACTGAAAACCACATCTACTCCATTCAAGCCAATGGCAACCAGCATCATCAAGACAGGATAGCCCAGGAGATTTAGCAGTATGTTCAATCCGGTGGCTGCCGCAGCGGAGAAGATGATTCGGTTCCCCACTGTGGTTTCTAAATCCCGCTTTAACTGATTTGGCAAAGCTCCCAGAACGGGCTGCATCAACAGAGTTAGAATATCCCTCTCTCTGCGTTCTTTCTGGGGGATTCGTTGCAAACTCTCTTGAAAGGAAACAGGAATTTCTCCTGGGAAAGTCCTTTGCTTAGGGGACTCATTGGCAGGCACCCCCCCTTGAGGGACACTGGGGGTCGGCTGGTCATTGATCTGTGTAGCCGCCTCGTTGCTGGAAGCCTCTTCTTCTTCTGAATTTACTTCACGCTTGTTGTCTGTTTCCTCCATGTTTTCCGCCCGTTCCTTTGCCTTTGGTTGTTTTTTACCTCTCTAAATTACTTCATCCACTGCTATTGTCAACGTTTTATAGCGCCACGTTGAAAGTCCAGCAAAGTCTGTGTAAGATCGATTCTAAGGCGGCGTACCCAAGTGGTTAAGGGAGAGGTCTGCAAAACCTCGATGCGGCGGTTCGAATCCGCCCGCCGCCTCCAAGTCTTGTCCGACTGCACTCAAACCAACGCAGCTGCAATTCGCTAAACTCACTTGTGCTCCGGGCCATGAAACGGCCCCCCTGCTAGCCCCTTGCCCAATCATTTTCCATTTGCCTCTCCGACAACAGTTCCTAGTGCCAGCCCCGCGATTTTCGGCAGAGGGGAATCGCCATGTTCCTACCTAGAGACCGTGCGAATCGTAACCCCCAACTCCTTAGCCAACCTTGCTAGACTGTAACCGATGGCTTGCCGTTTACTTCAGCTTCTGAAATTTCAGCGAACCTCACTGCGGTGGCGCATCCAATTCATCCGATAGGATCACCCTGGCCTCGGATTCCTCCGCCACCGTTACGGATGCCGTAGCCTGTGCGGAATCTACCCTCTGTGTTTGAGCTGAAAGGTGTACCAGGGAATCGGATGCTTCCCTGGGAACCACCTGGTCCGCAGATACAACCGGGTGTCTCATGGGGGAAACCGTCAGGGAACGATCCCCTAGGGACAGTCCAGTTCCTTAAAAATTTGTGCTCCTAGTACCAGGCCTACCCCTATTCCATCTGTAAAATAGGCTAGTTTCGGCCCTTGAATTAACTACTTAACCTAAATATTGCGCCAGGAGGCTTGCAAATAGGCGAAGCGCATACCAGATGATCAAAAAAAGAGGTAGAAAATGTCCGGAAAAAAATTGCGAAGTTGTTTTAAATGCCAAAACGATTCGGGAGGGATTGATTCAAAACCATAGTTTAAGGCCTCTAGTGGCTATCCTAGCCTGGGGGAATGGGATCAGGACTGCACCTTTAATATTTCGTCCAGTTCGCCACGCAGATCCAGCACCTGTATTTCCTGGTAGCCCCCAAGGGGTAGTCCGTCCACAAATATCTGCGGGACAGTGAAGCGCCCCGACTTACGCCTTACTTCATCCTGCAGGGATTCATCATTTTCAATATTGATCTCTTCAAACTCCACACCTTTGGAGCTTAGAAGGGCCTTGGCATGTCGACAAAAGGCACAATAATCTTTGGTATAAACAATGACTTTCGGCCTGGATTCACTCATTGATCTTTTACCTCTTTTGCTGGGAGAGCGCTCGGAGGTGATCCTCCACCCTATTCGCCAGGGCTCGATTCCTGTGAGCAGTAAGGGCTACAAATTTTTTTGATAGTGGACCCCCGACTGCTCATACTCCCTCAAGCCTTCCAGATCGAAATCAGGAAAGCCTCGGGACCGCTGGCAGAGTATGCCCGGCAGTGTCAAAAAACCCCACCTTGGTCGTGAAAGAGTTATGTGAACCAATCAATCATCTTTTTACAGCCAGATCCCTCTCTGCCATTTCCACCGCCTTTTTCCATCGTCCGCAACCAGAGTGTCATGGTCCAAAAACCCAAGCTCTGTCTGAATAATGTCCATGGTTGCAGGGTTATCTTCTACCAGAAGCATTTTTTCTTCACTGAAAGACGGCTGCTATTTTATTTTCGGATAGCCCCCCTTTGAGGCGAGTGCTCTTATGGCAAAGAAATTAAAATGCTATTATAAAATCTCAGGCTCCTTTCTTTGTCATATCCTCCACCACTTCTTTCCAGTGCTCCATGACAATCTGCCGCCTTAATTTCAGGGTGGGCGTAAGCTCACCTTGCCCAAGAGTGAAATCGTGGGGAAGGATGCGAAAATCCCTGATGGCTTCAAATGAAGCAAGTCCTTTGTTTTTCTGCCGAATCCTCTCCCTTACCAGGGCTACCACCTTGGGATGGGTGGCTGCCTCCTCGACTCCACTAAGCTCCAATCCCTGTTGCCGCGCCCAATCCATGACTTGGCTTCCATCCAACGTGATCAGTGCAATCAGATGACTACTGCGGTCTCCCAGGACCATAACCTGACTGAACAGAGGATCGGTCTTTAGAAGGTTCTCAATCATTTGCGGAGCTATTTTTTTACCCCCAGAGGTCACGATCAGATCCTTTTTACGATCGGTGATGCGGAGGAATCCGTCTTCATCGATCTCTCCCACATCCATGGTATGAAACCACCCATCAGCGTCTAGAACATCCCGCGTCCCCTGTGGATCCCGGTAGTAACCCTTAAAGATGTTCCGACCGCGTAGTAGAATTTCCCCATCCGACGCGATACGGCACTCCACCCCATCCAAGGGAAAGCCCACCGTCCCAAACCGATACCGGTTGGCTCGATTCACATGGGACACCGTTGAGGTCTCAGTGAGTCCATATCCCTCCAGCACCAGGATTCCCACGGCATGAAAAAACTCGGCAATTTCCGGAGCCAATGGAGCTCCCCCCGATATGGCCAATCGTAACCGGCCCCCAAAGGCGTCGTGAATTTTGGCAAATACGAGCTTATGGGCAATGGATTGTGCCATTCTCAGCCCCCAGGAGATTCTGCTTTGATCAATCTGCCGACGGCTAAACTGTTTTCCCACCCATAATGCCCATTGGAAAATCCACCTGCGAAGAAATCCGCTGCCGGCGGCCCTGGATTTTATTCGGCTATAAACGTTCTCGTAAATTCGCGGCACCGAAAAGAGCATGGTTGGGCGAATCACCAGAAAATCCCTGGAAAGGGTTTCCATGGAACGGGCAAATCCACAGGTGTATCCCTTTGCCACAACCATGAAATGTTCCAGGCGTCCAAAAGAGTGCGCAAAGGGCAAGAACTGCATCGTCACTTCTTCTTCGATGGATGGGATTGCCATCGCAGCGGCTTCCACCATAAACAGGTAGTGGCCGTGAGTGGTAAGGACCCCCTTGGGATCACCTGTGGTCCCCGAGGTGTAGACGATGGTAAGGTCGTCTTGGGGACGAAGAGAATGAACCATCTGGTCAAAGGAATCCTTGTTTGCCACGGCATTCTGCCTTCCCAGCTCCCGAATTCTGTCCAGGGAAAACAGCTTGAGGGCCTCGGACCTAGGGGAAGCTTCCCCATTTGGCGAGTCGATCAAGACAACGCTTTTCAAAGAAGGAGCGGAAGGATCAGAAGAGTTTAGTTTTGCCCATCGCTCGGAGGTATCCACAAATAGCAGAATAGATTCGGAATGCTCTAACAATCGATGGACTTCCGCCGGGGTACTTGAGGCATACACGGGAACCGTAAGTGCCCCGATACAGATGTTAGCCCAATCGATGAGGCTCCACTCTACCCGGTTGGCCGAGTAGATGGCGACCCGGTCCCCCTTCTTGATCCCAAGAGACACGAGACCAAGGGCAATCTCCCGCACCAGTTCCAGGCTCTCAGCCCAGGTGTATGTTTGCCACCCTTCCCTGAGAGGAAACCGGTAAAGAACCCTGTCCCGGTGAAGGTCTACCTGAGATACGAATAGCTCGGCCAGGCTTTGGTAAGACATGCTTATTGTGTATCATAGAGAGATATGCCATTGGAAGTTGATTGTTAGCTGGCAATTGGCCTGCTCCTTATGAAGATCATAGGTCTAACCGGAGGGATAGCCACTGGGAAAAGCACCGTGGCTCACCTGTTACAGGAGCTTGGGGCAAAGGTGGTGGACGCAGATGAGATTGCCCGCGAAATCGTCCAACCCGGACAAAGGGCATGGCACGATATTGTGGGGACCTTTGGGCGGGATATCCTCCAAGAGGATCAAACCATCAATCGCGAAAAACTACGAAAGATCGTTTTTAGCGATGTGCAAAAACGAAAGCGGCTAAACTCCATCACTCACCCCCGGATTCGCGAGCTGGCCGAGAAAAAAATAGCCCAATTAGCTGCCGCAGGTGGAAAGGTCATCGTATACATGGCGCCCTTGTACTTCGAGAACAAAGTCCACCTATGGCTCCGTCCCGTAATTTTAGTGTCCTGCGATCTAGCCACTCAGAAAAAGAGACTTCGAGAGAGGGACGGTCTCAGCCATGATGAGATTGAAAATCATTTGCGAGCCCAGATGAGCTTAAGGGAAAAAGAAAAGCTCGCCGATTTCGTTATCGACAACTCCGGCGAACTTCACGAACTCAAACCAAAGGCGAGGAAAGTCTGGCAGGAAATAATCTCTACTTCACTCGCTCCAGATATCGACCCTCAGAAGGATCCACACGAACCCGGTCGCCGATCTGAATAAATGGGGGAACCTGGAGAGTAATCCCTGTCTCCATCCTGGCGGGTTTATAGGAGGCGCTGGCCGTAGCGCCCTTTAGAACCGGCTCCGTATCCACCACCTCTAGATCCACGGTGGCGGGAGGGTTCATCCCCACGGGATTTCCCTCAAAAAACTCCACCTCAACCACTAGACTGGGAAGAAGATAGTGCAGGATTTCTCCGATTTCCTCCCCGGATAACGTGATCTGTTCAAAATTCCCCGTATCCATGAAGGTATGGAGACCTCCTTCTCCATAAAGATACTGCATAGGTCGTGTATCCAAGGTCGCTCGCTCGATTTTATCTTCCGAGCGAAACCGGTTCTCTGTCCCCACGCCGGTGCGGACGCTTTTCATCTTGGTCTGCACAAACCCGCGTTTGTTACCAGGGGTCATGTGTTTTATTGCAGTGACCCGGTACAGATCCCCGTTATAGATGATCAACATTCCTGTTCTAAGCTGTGTCGCGTTGATAAGCATAATGTCAATTTGTAAAAATTTAATGGTCAACAGTCAATGCCGGGGTTCGACCCTCAATCCCGCTGGCTTTAGCCAATGCACCATAACACCGTGCCCTGCTATGCATAAAGCCCCCGCCACAGCATCGCGTGAGCCACCCGGCTCACGCCGATCATCTGAGCCGCCAGTCTCATGCCTACTTTTTCCTTTTCGCTCATTTGCAGAACTTCACGGAAACTTCGGGTCATCATTTCCCTGAGTTTTAAATTGACTTCCGCCTCCGTCCAGAAAAAATTCTGCAGGTCCTGTACCCACTCAAAATAGGAGACGATGACTCCCCCGGCGTTGGCCAAAACATCCGGTAAGATAAAGATACCTTTCTTTTCAAGAACTTTATCCGCCTCCAAGCTGGTGGGCCCATTGGCCCCCTCAGCCAGGATCTTACATTGCAACCGGCTGGCATTTTCCTTAGTGATCTGCAATTCATCCGCCGCGGGGATGAGAATATCGCAATCGAGTTCCAGGAGCTCCTTGCCCGAAATCCTTTCGGCATGGGGAAACCCCTCCAGCTTTCCGGTTGTTTCCTTATGTTGAATCAAATCCTCCAAAGCAAGACCCCGCTGATCTATCAACCCACCCGACCGATCGCTCACTGCGATGACCTTCACCCCCAATTGAGCAAGATCTTTGGCCGTAACCAGGCCCACATTGCCAAAACCTTGAATCGCCACGCTGCTTCGACTCAGGTCAATTTTCAAATGCTTCGCCGCTTCGACCACCGTATAAACCACCCCGCGACCCGTCGCTTCCTTCCTACCAAGGGTCCCGCCGATGGCCACCGGCTTTCCGGTGACAATCTCTGGAACCGAGTGGCCCTTGTGTTGGCTATAGGTATCCATGATCCAAGCCATGACCTGTTCATTGGTCCCCATATCCGGAGCCGGGATATCCACTTCAGGTCCAATAAAATTCAATATCTCCGCAGTGAAGCGCCGTGTCATCCCTTGGAGCTCACTCCTGGAGAGCTCTCGGGGGTCGCAGGCAACTCCACCCTTTGCCCCACCCAGTGGCAACCCCGCAAGGGCGCACTTCCACGTCATCCACATGGACAGCGCAAAAACCTCACCTAGGCTGACACCTGGATGGTATCGCAATCCCCCTTTGAAAGGCCCCAGGACGTCGTTGTGTTGCACCCGATAACCGGTAAAGACACGCACCTGGCCACTGTCCAATCTGGTGGGCACACTAACAATCAAGGCCCGATCCGGCCGCCTCAGCCGGGACGCTACGTTAGGGTCAAGGTTCAATCGCTCTGCCACAATATCGAACTGCGTGACGGCTAACTCGCTCGCTGGACTTTCCCAATCAACGGTTCCCATAGACTCCTCCCCCTCCATCACTTCCCCTTTTTTGATTTTAAATTTCCGGTTTTCGATGGAATCCAAAATCCAGAGTTCAAAATCTAAAATACTCTATCCCGGAGGCCACTTCATGGGACGCCCCCCCAACAGGTGAAAGTGAATATGGAACACGCTTTGACCCGCACCGGAGCCGCAGTTGGCCACCAGGCGGAACCCACTTTCCAAGATACCGCGATCCCTGGCAAGCTTGGTCCCAACTGAAACAATATCACCCATGATTTTTTCATCTCCGGGATCCAGATCCAAAAGCGTGGCTATATGCTTGCGCGGAATCACCAAAAGATGGACCGGCGCCTGAGGGTTGATATCCTTTATGGCTATAACCGAGCTGTCCTGATGGACAATCTCCCCTTTAAGCTCTCCTTTGATGATAGCGCAAAAAATACACTCGTTCACCTTAGATTCCCCCGTGGATTATGGAATCCAGTCCTTTGGACAGTAGGCGAGCACCTTCCCCTCACTCATCTCAATCGGGATGCTCAGCAAGAATTCACCGTAACAAGGCCCCCAAATACACTCTCCGCTTGTGGGCTCATAGGTGGCCCCGTGATTCGCACAAATAAGATAACGTTTATCATTCGAAAAAAAATTGTTATCCACCCAATCCATGGTTAAAGGAAAATGGCAACAGCGATTCGCATAAGCAAAGAGTTTCCCTTCGTAGCAGGCCAGTAGACATTCAACGGTCTTGCCTTGGCAACTCAAATTGAACTTCTTCGTGGTGCCGTGCACAAGCTCGTCCGTGGTTCCAATCACTTTACCCCTCTCAGGCTTCTCCATGAATTCATCCTCAATCCACCAGGTCATCCAGCGTGGAAAGGTCCATTTGTGGACAACTGACCTTCACATCCCCCTGGTCCACCAACACCGGCAGACGGATCAAGGAAAGTCCTTTACAGGGGCCATCGATGCACTTCCCCGTATCCGGCTCATAGATCGCTCCATGGGTGAGGCAGATCAGGTGTCGGCGATCATCGGTGAAGAACTGATACCGGATGAAATCAAGAGGAGTGGTCATATGACGGCACCTATTGATATAGGCGTGATAGTTTCCTTGATAGTTGATTAGAAATCCGTCGACTCTTGCCTTTCGACAGACGAGCCAAAATTTTTTTACAGACCCCGGAGACATCTCCTCCGCCCGAGCAACAATCCTCCCCATCCATTGGCCTCTCCTTTCCATTTGAGCCTTACGACGCACAAAAAAGAATCGGCGTACCATAAAACCCAATAAGTATAGCGCTGAAAACAAAAGGGAGAGGTAAAGGGTTAGTTCCATGGCGGCATTTCGTTCTTTGTATATTCGTAAACCGTATATTGGGGACCGAATAACGAATTACGAATAACTATTTTTCTTTTCCAGTGAATCTACGAATGCGCTTCACGTCTTCTGGCTTTTGGCGCCCGGGGATTCCCATGACGGTTAGCAGTTCGTTGGCCATATCCGCCGTAACCTGGTCTTGAACGCTGCCTTTTCCCTCTGGATCTGCCTTAAGAAAGGCCATGATCTTGCTCGGTGAAACCCCTGTCTGTTCAAGGCCGCTCAGAAACTCTCCGTATCCTACCCGGCCCCGGAGCTCATGCACCCGTGCCATGAGCGTTTTACATTCCCTACACATGGTTGACCATAGTCCAGCTAAATCATCGCAGTAAGCGCATCGAGCCATTGTTCACCTTCGAGTCCTTGCCGCCCATACTATCGAACTTGCTTAACCAGAATTTCGCGAATTCCCTCGGACAAACTTTCATTGGACGCCACAAGGCCGTGGTATGTGGGCACCGCTTTGTTAAAATCAAGACTCCTCCCGTCACCATCCACCACCACTCCACCCGCCTCTTCCACAATCAAGGCACCGGCACAGATATCCCATTCTGACACGGAGCGAAGAGTAATGGTCCCGTCACCTTTTCCCCCAGCCACCAGGCCTAACCGGTAGGCGATGCTTCCAATGGGCTCCACCTGATACCTATCAATGAAAGGGTGGAAACGACTAGGCCGCTCCGCGCGGCTCACCAGAAGACGGGCCCCCCTGGGGTCCTTCCGAGAAGAAACTTTGATGTTGGATTCATTGAGCCTAGCGCCGACGCCTCGCACGGCCACAAAGCACTTCTCCCGGGCTGGATTGTACACCACACCAACGGCGGGAGACCCATCAATCACCAGAGCAATGGAAACGGCAAACTGGGGAACGCGCTGAATGAACTCCCGGGTTCCATCAATTGGATCGATCACCCAGACTCGAGAGTTTTTTAGCCTACCGGGATCGTCCCGGCTCTCCTCCGAAAGCCAACCGTCGTTGGGAAAACCGCCTAGGATAATCTCTTGAATCTTGGCATTGGCCTCCAGATCCGCTGTGGTCACCGGCTGACCTATGCCCTTTTCTCTGATTTGATAATCCTTTCCGTAAAGGGCCATGATAATCTCACCCGCCTCTTTGGCGGCCCTTTCGGCGGTCTCCAGTTCATGGGAGAGATGGTTCTCGTGGCTCATGGTTTATGCTTCCTTATAGACATTAAACGCCAGAAGTCGCACAATTAACAAGGCGCCGTTGAATCCTATGTATTGGCTCGGCCTTTTGGGACTCTTGCTCATCATCCTTGGAGAAGGACTGAGCGTCTTTCATATTCTTCCCTGGTCCCATTACGTCTTTCCCTTATTCTGGTACGGCTATATTTTCGTCCTCGATTATCTGAACTACCGACTCAATGGAACTTCCTTTGCACTCCATCGCCGGCGAGAGTTCCTGTTCATGTTTCCTGTCTCTGCCCTCTATTGGTATTTTTTCGAGTGGTACAATCTCACAATCAAAAACTGGCTCTACATCAACACCCCGGAAGAAGTGTGGATCGGAACCGCAACCAAAATCATCTCATTCGCCACCGTTATTCCGGCACTCCATGAGACCCTAGTGTTCGTGGAAGGCATCTTACCAAAAAGGAAAGGTCTCCGGGGTGGCTCACTCATCCCACGAAACTGGCAGAGTGCCTCGTTTATGATAGGTATCTGTCTCTCGGTCCTCCCCCTTGTCCTGCCTATCCTTTTTTTCTGGTCCGTTTGGGTAGGTCCGTTTCTCTTAATGGATGCCATCAACCACTGGTTCGGTCGTAGCTCCATCCTTTGGGATTGGCACAATGGTGAATATCGAAGGACTACAGTCATACTGATCGCTGGATTTCTATGCGGTTTTTTCTGGGAGTTCTGGAATTATTGGGCCTATACCAAGTGGGTCTACACTGTTCCCATTTGGGATATGCCACGTATCTTCGAGATGCCGGTTTTGGGGTTTTTAGGGTTTGGGCCCTTCGCTCTTGAGACCTTTGCCTTCTGGACCCTGATATGGAGAAGAAAAAACCATAGCAATTAAAATGTATTCCTCCATCTGCTTTAGCACTCGTTAATCGGAATCCGGCGGGCTCGTTTTTATCTCCGCTCCCTCCCGAATCATCTCTTCGATGGCACGCTGGGAGTCTCCCGATTTTAGATCCACGCCCCTTATGGCATTCTTGATTAGGACAATCCGAAAACCGAGCCTCAGTGCATCCAGGACCGTGGACCGCACACAATAATCAGTGGCCAGACCTCCCACGAAGAGTCTTTCAACACCATGTTGTTGCAACAGATCCAAAAGGGGGTTGCCTTGCGGATCCTTGCCTTCAAACCCTGAGAACCCCTGCTCATCGGGACGGGTTCCTGAGGAGATAATGACCACATCTTTAAACAGGGCAAGGTTCGAATGGAATTCGGCCCCTGGGGTGCCCTGAATACAATGGGGCGGCCAGACGCCACCGCCGGTGTTGAAATGAATGGTCTGCGCCGGGTGCCAGTCCCGGGTTGCGAACACCGGCAAATGAGCGGCTTTGAACTCCTCTATATACTGATTCAATACCGGGACGATCTGGTCCCCCTCAGGAACGGCCAGATTACCGCCCGCACAAAAGTCTTTCTGGACATCAACCAGGATTAAAGCGTCGTGGGCCTGCATCACTAAGATTATAGCGTAACCTGAAATGGTTGCAATTGCATGGCCGCTATGTCAAAAAGCCTCCCATCATGTCCTTAAAGGCTGTCTTTTTTGACGCGGCGGGCACCCTCTTTACTTCCGTACGACCCATTGGGCAAAGCTACGCCCTTTTCGCGAAGAACTACGGGATGGAAGTCTCCGAGAAAGAACTGGCTCGGCGCTTTCAAGCCTGTCATTCCTCCGCTCCACCGCTGGCCTTCGCAGGAGTCGAGGGTGAAGGGCTCAAGGAGTTGGAGCGCAACTGGTGGAAAGAGCTGGTTCGCAATGTATTTTCCCCCTTTGGGCCCTTTGAAAAATTTGATGACTATTTCTCCGACCTCTTTGAATATTTCAGTCGGTCCGAAGCCTGGTGCTTGTTTGACGACACCAGGGAAACCCTGGTCAATTTGCGCCAGCGGGGACTCATTCTCTCCTGCATCTCAAATTTTGATTCCCGCCTTTTCGGTATCCTTAACGGTCTCGGGATAGCATCACAGTTTGACTCTGTTTTGATCTCAAGCCAGGCTGGACACGCCAAGCCCGACCCGGGAATTTTCCAAGCGGCCCTGAACCGTCATAAAGTCAGCCCGGCCGAAGTGCTTTTTGTCGGAGACACTCCTGAGGCGGACGTCGCCGGGGCAGAAGGCGCAGGCATCAAAGGAGTGCTGCTGGATCCCAAGGCTCGACAGCAAGGGGACTTTATACGCATTCAGAACTTGAAAGAAGTCCTTTCGCTCATCGATCACTAGCAACGAACGGATGGATCCAGGTGGTGATCAATGCCCTTCGAGGGCATCAGGGCCGTGAGCCTATCGAATCGGTCGAACCGCGCTCCAGGGGACTTCCTCAACTACCCCGCTAGTACTTCCTCATAGAATGGCCCCCTTTCTCTCCGGATGCGGGAAGGCCGCGGGGGAAATCTGCCGGAAATTCGTGGAAAATGTGGCACCTTCCGCAAAGGTTAGTATTAGCCAGAAGAATACAAGTGTTCTTTTCATGAAGCCCATCTCCCCGCCGTCCTAGAACTGTTTACGACTCGATTAAAATTTTGCTGCCGGGCATGAGCTACCCATAGAAAGGCCGTATTCAGCCGAAAGGAGATACACCGAACAGCCAGTCATGAATCCAAAGGAGGAATACCACGTAGAGAGCGAGACCCATGACAACGGCAATGGCGTCGTTCATCTTGGACGGCGCCCCCGCAACGGGGCGTTGCTCGCGATGCTTCATTGAAATCCGGTCTGCGACCGCCCAAACGAGAAACGAACCAAAAAACACCGCATCGGCCAGGGTACCGTTCGCCAGGAGGTGCGCAAATGCCCATATCTTCGTGGCCGCTAGCATCGGGTGCTTGGTCGCCGATTTGATGCGTCCCGGCAAGTACGTGGCGAGTAACAGCGGGAAGACCAAGACCAGCAAAACAAGTGAGACGTGGCGGAGCCAGATCGGCGGAACATAAAGCACTACCGGATCCTGCCGTGCCAAGCCGTAACCCCAGATGATGAGCAGGAATCCTACGATGGCGACCAAAGAGTAAATTCCCTTCCAGCGCTCCTCGCCGATTCTCGCCGCCATTTGGTTCCGCCAGGAAGGGTTGACTATAGAAACTGAGTGAGGGACAAAGAACAGAGCTAGCCCCGTTATGAGAACACCCACTGCTTGCCTCCCGAGTCCTTCGAACTACCCAATTCCGAAATCTTGTACACCGAGACCAAACGCGAACTGACAGCTTAACACGAAAAGGGATCAGAGTCATTTTTTGCGCGGTAGTGTCGGGCGAAAACAGCAATCCCTTTACGAACCTAACCGCTGAGACATAGAGACCAAAGCGCGTGGAGCATAAGCGCAAAGCGTTCGGAGACAACAGGACTACAAACTAATTAAAAGTAGGCAGAAGACAGCAAGCGCCAGAAAGCTGAAAGCTTCTACAAAACTTAACACTAATTACTGGGTCCCGACGCTGTACGCTTTGCGCTCTGCTCTGTGCTGCTGCTCGTCTGCAAGCCCATAGAAGATTCGGCACATTTTAAGCGAAAAACTGGTAATTTTACGAGTTGTAACGCTTTTTGTTATTTTTCTTTGAGGGCTCGCCAGACTCGCTCTGGAGTGAGTGGAAGATCATAAATCCGAACACCCGTAGCCCGCGCCAGTGCATTGGTCACGGCAGGGGCAACTGAAAAGATGCCCCCTTCCCCCATTCCCCGGCTGCCATAGGGACCGGGACCGTCGCCGTTTTCCACGAGTTCCGAGTGAAACTCCCTGGGTAAATCCGCGAATGTAGGGACCCGGTAATCCACTAGGTTGGAATTCACCAGTTGTCCTCCCTCATAGACCATTTGTTCGAAGAGGGTATGGCCGATACCCATCATGGCTGCTCCTTCTTCCTGCCCAACACACTGCGTAGGGTTAATGGCCTTACCCACATCCGCCACTGAAATATAGCTCTGAATGGAAACTTGTCCCGTGTCTCGATCCACATCAAGCTCTGCGGCCCCCATGCCAACTTCCCAGAGCACCGGCAAGGTGGGCGCCACCTCAGGACCCACGTACCCTCTGCCCACGAGCTCACCGGCGTCCTTCGCACCAAAGCGACGTTTGAGGGCTTCTCCGTAGGACAGTCTCGACTCTCCACAAACCATTGCCCCATCCACTATCCGAACCTGTCTGGGCTGAACGCCAAAGGCCTGTGCACCAATTGCGAGGAGTTGCTTTTTCAAATCCCCCGCCGCCGCCTGAACCGCCAGCCCCATTAGGGTCGTAGAGCGACTGGAGCCTGTGGAACGATCGTAGGGTGTGATGGTCGTGTCCGCTCCGGTCACATGGATGGTTTCCAGAGGCACACCGAGTTCCTCCGCCACAATCTGTGAAAGCACGGTCCTCACCCCCTGCCCCATCTCGGTGCTGCCTGCCATGACCAATACGCTCAAGTCTCCTTGTAAACGGACCAGCGATACCGATATGGGCTGTCCACCCGCATTGGTAGCGCCGCAGGCGAGCCCCACCGGGGCATTCTTCTTCCTGCTCCGCCGCTTCCAGTGGCTCACACTCACCAGGCGCTTGAACGCGGTGGCAAGGTTTGCATCCATGCCCTTGACTTTTGGGCGAAGCACTTCTCCCTTGCGGAGTAAATTCTTGAGTCTGAGCTCTGCCGGATTCATGCCCAAGCGGGCGGCAATACTGTCCATTTGAGATTCGCAGCAAAATATTGTTTGGGGTGCGCCGATGGAACGAAAGGAACCCGCCCCACCACGGTTGGTATAGACAGCATAGGCATCGCTATGAATATGGGAATACCGGTAGGGACCGAGCACCCTGGTGGCCGCGCGAACCGCCACCTGGGGGCCGTTGTCTGCATAGGCGCCGGTGTCGAGATAAATTTCAGCCTCCCGGGCTACCAGGGTCCCATCTCGCTTTACCCCCGTCTTCAATCTTACCCTCGCTCCATGCCTCCGAACGGTATTCATGGCTTCCGAAACCGAGAGGCAGATTTTTACCGGCCGCCTGATTTTTCGAGCCAAGGCAACCACCAGAGGTTCGAACTTTGTGTAGGATTTGCTGCCAAAGCCGCCGCCCAAGTATGGAATCACAAGGCGAACCTTGGTCATCGCAAGCTTGAAGATGCGTGAGAGGTCCTCCTGCACCTGGAATGGATGTTGGGCGGAGGACCAAATGGTAATTCCCTCGTCGTTGAAGTTCGCGATGACGGAATGGGGCTCCATGGAGTAATGATACACCATGGGGAAAGTGAAGTGATCCTCGAAGATCTCGTCCGACTCCGCGAAACCTTGTTCCACATCCCCTTTTTCCACATGTTCATGTCCGCAAATGTTGTCCTTCTGGTCCTCATGGACCAACGGGGCCCCCTTGCGCAGGGCCTCTTCCAGACCAGCCGAAGAGGGCAATTCCTCATAGTCGACCTTGATCAACGGGAGCGCCTCCAGTGCGGTTTGTTCATCCTCCGCCGCCACTGCTGCCACAGGTTCCCCGACGTAGTGGGCTTTTTCAATGGCAATGAGGGCGCGTCCATTGTAGTAGGGGTCTACATCTGCCACATCCTTTGCGGTCAGCACTCCCACAACGCCATGAAGGGCCTCCGCCTTCGAAGCATCGATGCCGACAATCCGCGCATGGGGATAAGGACTGCGCAAAATTTGCCCGCAAAGCATCCCGGGAACGACGATATCGCCCACAAACTTCGCTGATCCGGTGACCTTGTCGATGGCATCGACCCGCGCAACGCTCTGTCCGACAACTTTGAAATCGCGCTTCATAATACGACCCGCCGAGGAAAATTTCCGATCAGCTTACCAAAGCCCATGGCAATTAACAATGCGATAGTTTTCACTCCCTCGCTCACCCCATTTACTCCCGGCAGGAGTCTACTTCGAGATTCTCGCACGAGTATGTGGCTACTTATACAGGAGTTGCCATCCCTTCGCTTCAGCGCCCTTTCAGCGGGAACCGATGGGCCGCCACCTCGAGGCCCCGTCGTGTAGTCCGGCATGACAAAGCAGCCTGAACCTCCGGTATCAGACGTCTCCCTTTCTTTGATGCAGGCCCTCGAGCTCTCTGTCACAAACAATTGATACACCTTCTTAGGTCGATGATGTTAATTCCATTGGAGACCCGGAGCGGTTTGCTCACCTGCAGGCCTGTCAAGCCATCAAATAATCTAACCCTAGCCGGGTTCGTTGCGTCATGACAAAATCTAACCGAACTTCTGTGACATCTGTCGTTTCATCTCCTGTTGCTGGCCCTGCAGTTTCTTGCTAAACGTCCACTCCCTCCACGGCGTGTGTTTCAGAGGCGGCCTTTCCCGCGGTGCTCTGTCTGAATGGCTGGCCAGCTTGTAGAGCCCCTGAAGTTGCTCATCGATTCGGCCACAGAGTTCAAAGGGATCGGTTGTCTTAAGCGTGTGACTGAGGGCTGCCAGCTTTTTGGGATCTCCCTTTCGGGACTCCACCACTCGCTCAAGGGGGCTACGGGGCATGTCATAGCGGCGAATCAGTCGAGAGCCTTTACGGATTTTACATTGTAGCTTCATCGAGGGCTGGAACAGATTGTGGAAGATCCTAAGCTCATCATAGAGTCGGTTGGTAACCTCTAAGGCCTTTGCCGTGTCGTAGCGGTCCCAGCCTATAAGCTTTCTGACATGGGTCCAGTTTTTCTGCTCGATGTGGGCGTTGTCGTCCTTTTTGTAGGGGCGTGAGCGGGTGAACTGGATGACGCGGCCAGATGGGCGTTGTTGACACAAGGTAAGAAGTTGGTTGTTGATGAACTCGCTGCCGTTGTCGGAGTCGATCCCCTTGAGGGGGAAAGGAAGTTGGTGTTCGATCTCGGTGACCGCATTCAAGATACCGAGGCTGCCCTTACCCATGACAGCCTTGCGCTGTACCCAGCAGGTGGTAATGTCCACGCAGTCCAGGCTATGAATAAACTCCCCAACCGCTGAGGCCCCTGAGTGTAACACCAGGTCAATCTCCAGATAGCCCGGAGTGTTCACGTCCCAATGATCGGTCTTGATGGGAATCATCTGCTTTAGCAGTGATCCGGGCCGGGTGGTGCCATAGACTCGCCGTTTCGCCCTGTGCTTGGTTGCCCTCAGGCGCCGATCCATCTGACGGGCACTGATAGCCAATAGCTGGATCTCTAACGGTTGGCTCAGCTCGAAGTGTTGCCTTATCCAGGGCAGCCAGTGCACCAGGGCGGCCTTCAGACGTTGGGAGCACAGATACCCCGAGGCCTCCCA
Organism: uncultured Binatia bacterium (SeqCode); assembly: GCA_965218425.1. Taxonomy (GTDB): domain Bacteria; phylum Desulfobacterota; class Binatia; order UBA9968; family CAXXLF01; genus CBDCDW01. Next base: position 3,722,422 of record OZ244621.1, on the reverse strand, counting down.
CACCTTTGCCAAAATCCTTACCATCGCCTGACTGTATGCAGGCGAGCGAGATACACTTCGTTTGCGTACGGCTACTTCGGGCACAGGGCGGTTTAACAGCCAGATGGCATATTTACGGTTGTAGCCGCAAACCTTGCAGAATTGCTCCAGGATCATCCCCTTCTCCGCCCGTGGTGCGTGCTGGTAGCGGTCATAGATGGATCGTAAATACTCCCGCTTGGATCGTCGTGCCATGATGAATCCTTCCATGGTTGCCCTCCTTGAGCCCTAAAATGAGCCCTTGGAGGGTTAGAATTACAAATGGCGCAACGAATGGTCTTAGGGTTAGATTATACATGGCGCAATACGGCAGGTTGACAGGAAACCCCATTGACGGCTATCCTCAGCGGCTCTTCCTAATTAATCTATGAAAATCCAAAGCTTATTCGGAAAAGAACAGCCTGTATTCTCATTTGAATTTTTCCCGCCCAAGGATGACGCGGGAGCCGATGCCCTCTTCCAGACCATCGAGACCTTGAAGCAACTCACCCCGTCCTTTGTGTCGGTGACCTATGGGGCCGGGGGAAGCACGCGTCGAAAGACCATCGAAATTACAGAGCGCATCAAGCGGAGGAGCGGCATCGAGGCCATGGCTCACCTCACTTGTGTAGGTCATAGCCGTGGAGAAATACTCGAACTCCTGGACGAGCTCGAAGCGGCTGGGATCGAAAATATCATGGCCCTGCGGGGAGACCCACCCAAGGGAGAGAGCGACTTTGTTCCCCATCCAGACGGATTTCGGTTTGCCAGCGAGCTAGTGAAATTTATCCGGTCAAAAAAGAATTTTTGTTTGGGAGTGGCCGGTTATCCGGAAGTTCATCCAGAGGCCATTAGCAAGGAGGAGGACCTAGCCAATCTCAAAAGGAAAGTAGAGGCTGGAGGCCGATTCGTCGTCACCCAACTTTTTTTCGATAGTAAAGATTACTTCGACTTGGTTCGGCGGGCAGACATGTCTGGCATTCATGTGCCCATCGTTCCCGGCATCATGCCCATTACAAATGTGACTCAAATCAAGCGGTTCACCCAGATGTGTGGAGCCAAACTTCCACCCAACCTTCTTTCCAAGTTAGAAGCCGTGGAAGGAGACAACGAGGCTGTGACCCAGGTAGGAATCCAGCACGCCACCAACCAGTGTGAGATGCTTTTACGCGGGGGGGCACCGGGGATTCATTTCTACACGTTGAATAGATCCCTTGCCACGCGGACAATTTTTTCAAACCTCAAGGCTCGTCTCGGAACCTTCAAACAGATAGGAAAATGAAATAATTAAAAAAACAGCGGGCAAGCTTCGAGCCTTCCCGCGTATGACTAAATTCTTCCTGATGAATTGTCCGGCAGAACGACTCGAACAAAGATCTTCGCGCCAAGACGCCAAGAATAAATTCTTTCTATTGCTCCGAACTTGGCGCTCCTTGCGGTTTCACTGCGCCCACCATCCTGAGTCAACCGAAGGACGGCTTTGCGCGAGTCTTCCTCTATCCGATTCTTAAACCCAAATTCAAGGGAACCTCAGCTATCTTTGACCAGTGGGCTACCCCTGGATAACTGTCTTCCACTTATCGAAAATCTTCTTTCTAAGCTCCGGCGTCGATTCCGCCACCGGTGGAAAGTCTTTCATCCACTCAAAGGGACGGCAGGCATCGATGATGGCCCGGGAGTTAAACCCCTTTTTGCCCGGTTGGATACGCGGGTCCAGCGGACCACTCCAACACCGTCTAATAATATCAATGGATTCCGCTGGATCCGATCGAGTGGAAAGGGCCCAAAGGACATCGAAGGTACTGGTTGGGTCTATGTCGTCATCCACCACGATCACGTAGCGCCCCAGATAAGCCCCGGCATGGACCTGGGAAGCCACTAAGGCCGCCTGTCGAGCGTGCCCCGGGTAACGCTGCTTAATCGAGATAATATTCAACAGCCTTCCACCGCCCGCCTCGTGACACCAGACCCCTTTGACATCGGGCACCCCTGCCCTCTCCACCTGATCCCAGATAAGAGCGGCTTTGACAAAACACTTTGCCAATGAATAATCGGACGGGGGTCTTCCCGGTCGCGCACAGCAAAGTATGGGGTTGTTACGATGATAGATATTCTCAACCCGGATCACAGGCTCTGGCCGGGATGAACTGGCGTAGTATCCCGTCCATTCACCAAAGGGGCCTTCGGTTTTCACATCCCCTGGATGCATGAACCCTTCAATGACAATCTCGGCATCGGCAGGTATGGGAAGCCCGGTTGCCTTTGCTTGAATGACCTGGACAGGCCCCCCTTTCAGGCCGCCTGCATAGTCGTACTCAGAAATGCCGTAATCCACTTCGTTGCCGGAAACCATGAACAAAACCGGATCCTGACCTACGGAGACAGCCACGGGGCAGGGCTTTCCGGCATCAAACCATTTCTGCCTGTGGATACGCCCATGCTTGCCAGGAGAGATGTAGAGACTCATATGGCCCTCGTCCTGGACCATTCCTCGATAGGTACCGAAGTTCACCCAGCCCTCTTCAGGGTCCTTTGTAATGACCAAACATCCTGTGCCCATGTAACGTCCCCCGTCCAGCTCGTGCATGAAGGGAACGGGGAACTTGAGCAGGTTAATATCCTTTCCCGAAAGGACGTTTTCCAACACGGGACCCTTGGTAACCACTTCATGCGCAATGGGTTTATGGCCGGCAAGCTTTTGACGGAAGGCCCGGACCAAATCCAGCCCGGTTAGATCGAGGGGCAACCCAAGGTTCAGAGCCATCCTTTTAAAGGAAGCGTTTTGCGCAAAGAGGACGCGGAACCCCGCCGGGTAGTCTTTGATCTTGTCAAAAAGGACCGCAGGAACCTCACCCGGACTCTCCCGGGCAATCAATTCCGCAAGGGTTCCCATCTCGAGATTCCAGTCAGCCCCTTCAATCGTCTTGAGCTGACCTAGGCTATCTACGATGTCGAGCCAATCCCGGAGATCGCTATAAGTCGGAGTTTTCCCTGCTTCGATCTCCTTTTCAGCAATTTTTCTCGCCTCTAATGCAGCCATATTTGATCTCCCATTATTCGTTATTCGTCTAGTCGTTTTTCGTTATTCGTATCATTTTATCAGGAATACCCCGGCAATCGAATATACCGTTATACGGATAACGAATTTCACGCTCCTAACATCGAATCATCCATTCCTTCGGTATCCTCGGCAGGCAAGCCGTTGCAACTCTGGGGATCCAGCTGGAGATAGACTTTCTCGCCCGCAGACATGCTGAGAAAGGGGTGGGTGTGAACCCGCAACAACTGGTCCTGAACCGCCACCTGACAATGATAGGCATCTCCCATGAACACCGAGTCTTTAACCAGCCCTTCCACCATATTATCAAGTCCCTGAGGTTTTTCTTTATGGACCTGGATGTGCTCCGGGCGGATGGATATTACGGCCGGCTGGCCCTTCTCCAGTTGGCTGGAAGGAATAAATGAGATCATTCCCTTATTGGTCTCCATCCGTCCCAACTTGCTATCCCCACCCAACTCCACCACTCGACCACCAATTAGGTTGGTAAGGCCCAAGAAGGTTGCAGTGAATTTTCTCTCCGGTCGCGAATAGAGGCGGTGTGGCGCTCCCACCTCGATGAGTTTTCCGCCGTGCATTACGGCGATTTGATCCGATATGGCGAGTGCTTCGGCTTGATCGTGGGTCACATAGATGGTGGTGATGTTAACCCTTCGTTGGAGATCCTTGATTTCGTAACGCATCTGTTCTCTCAGCTTTGCATCCAGGTTACTCAAGGGTTCGTCCAGGAGCATGACCTTGGGCTCGTTCACTAGGGCCCGGGCAAAAGCCACTCGCTGCTGCTGTCCACCGGACAGTTTTGGCGCAGGTCGATCTTCCAATCCGTGCAGCCCCACGACTTTCAGCACCTCTTCCACTCGCTTTTTAATTTCTGGTTTAGGGCGATGTTGAATGGTCAATGGGTAGGCCACGTTCTGAAACACCGTCATGTGGGGCCAAATGGCGTAGGATTGAAAAACCATTCCGATGGGCCGATGATTAGGCGGAACATAGGTACGATCCACAGAATTAAAAACCATTTTTTCATCGATGCTGATATTCCCCATATCCGGCCGCTCCAACCCAGCCACACACCTCAGTGTGGTGGTCTTACCACAACCGCTGGGTCCCAGCAGAGTATAAAGCGATCCCTCTGGAATATCCAGAGAGACACCCTTCAGCACATGAACCCTCTCCCTGTCTTCACCAAAAAACTTCTCCAGTCCGTCAATTCGAACCATGCATCTTGCATCGGCCATGGTTTCTCCTCCGCTTAGCTAAATAACCGCTCAAATCAATAGAGATAGTCCCTACCTCGGATCCGGGCGGGGATTATCTTTCCACAGAACCCTTTAACATTTCAAGCCCTAGTTTCAAATTTGACAAGGATAGGATAGATTAAGTAATGATCTTGCATGAGCTTTCTCGGCATTGGCATACCCTAAATGACTTACCCCGTTCAAACGGCAAAAACAAGGAATCTGGCAACGGAATCCCTGCCTGCACGAATCTTCTGAGGAGGGGTAATGAGCGCAGACTTGGTAATTAAGAATGGCCGGGTGGTGACTCCCGAGCATACTTTCAAGGGCGGAGTCGCGATTCAAGACGAGAAATTCGTCTCCATCGGCCCCGACGACACCCTCCCCCAAGGTGAGGAAGAGATCGATGCCAAGGGAAATCATATCCTCCCGGGGATTATTGACGCCCATGTCCACTTCAGGGAACCGGGGCTTACCTATAAAGAAGACTTCGGTACTGGTTCCACAGCAGCGGTGTGCGGAGGAGTGGTCATGGTGGTGGACATGCCCAACACCAATCCACCCGTCACCGGCCCTGAACACGTGGAGGAAAAGCAGCGACTGGCTGAAGAAAAATCACTGGTGGATTTCAGCATATTAGGGGTGGTGGTTCAGACCAATGCGGACCAGATACTCCCCATGGCAAAGATCGGAGCTTTGGGATTCAAGATCTTTTTCGGCGAGACCATTGGCAATCTCCCCTTCCCTGATGATGGTGTTTGCACCGAGGTCTTCCAAAAAATCACCCAAACCAAGCTGCCCCTAAGTATTCACGCGGAAAATCGACAGATCATGTACTACAACTTGAACAAACTAAAGGCCGAGGGAAAAAACGACCCCATCTACTGGGAGTCCTCTCGACCGAGCATTTGTGAAGCCGAGTCCGTTGCCCATGCCCTGTTCTTCGCTGAAACCTACGGCACCAAGCTGCACGTCCTCCATATGAGCTCCAAGCAGGCGGCATGGATCGTGCGCGACGCCAAGGCAAGGGGGCTGAGGGTAACCGCCGAGACGGGTCCCCACTACCTTCTCAGAGAGTCCAAGGAAATGGCAAAGGTGGGTTCCCTGTTAAAGATGAATCCGCCGGTACGGGACAAAGACCATGGAGAGGTTTTGTGGGATGGGCTTTTGAACGGCTACGTGGACATGATTGCAACGGATCATTCCCCACATACATGGGAAGAAAAGGGCTCGGACTTGAACGGCAAGTTGCTGAAGCCCACCATCTGGGAATGCATCTCCGGGTTTTGTGGCGTGGAAACCGGTCCCAGCCTGATCCTAACCGAGGTCAACAAAGGGCGAATGACCTTGAACCAGTACGTCAAACTAACATCGGAGAACCCCGCGAAGGTTTGGCAAATCTACCCGCAAAAAGGCGCCATCAAGGTAGGCTCGGATGGGGATATCACCATCGTCGACATGGATAAGGAAAGCATCATCGACGTCAACAGACTCCACAGCAAAAACAAACCCTCCCCCTGGCATGGTTGGAAGGTTAAGGGGATTCCCGTGTGCACAGTGGTGCGCGGCCATGTCCAAATGCGGGACGGTCAGGTGGTGGGGAAACCCATCGGGCGCATGGTCAAACCCAAGCCGGAATAGCTAATCGTTAATCGCGATGGGCAATTGGAAAAAGGCACGGGGTTTAATACGTATAATTAATATACCAGTAACTTTTAACGATTGACTATCAACCGGATTATGAGGCGACCAGAAACTCTGGAAATATTTCAACCAAGCTCGGTTAAAGAAGCCGGTGAGATCCTTCGGGACAGAGGCCCCGGAGGGCATTTCCTCGCCGGAGGGACCGACCTCATTATCGCCATCAAAGAAAAAGGGCTGGCCCCAAAGTATATAGTGGATCTAAAAAGAATTCCCTCTCTGGCAAACATACAAGAACAAGCCCATGGAGGTATCTCAATTGGCGCCTTGACCACCATGCGACAGGTGGAAACCTCTCCCATCATTGGAAGACGATTTCCCTTTTTGGCGCAAAGTGCCGCAGAGGTTGGGTCTATCCAGATCAGAAACCGGGCCACCATTGGTGGAAACATGGCCAACGCCACTCCTTCGGCGGATGTGGCCCCGGCCCTATTGGCCCTCGAGGCCAAGGCCACAGTGGCGGGAAAATCGGGGGAGCGGGTAATAGATCTGGAGCACTTCTTTCGCGGGCCGGGCGAAACCGCAATGGAACCAGGAGAAATCCTAGTGGAAATCTTTATCCCTCCCGTCGGGTCAGGACTGGTGGGGGAATACATCAAATTCTCACCAAGAGAGATGATGGACCTTGCGACTATCGGGGTCGCGGTTACCCTAATCCTCGGTGAAAAAGAGAAAAGGGTTGAACAGGTTCGCATCGCTCTTGGAGCCGTCTCACCCACTCCCATGAGGGCAAGAAAAGCAGAGTCCACCCTTTCAGGGCAGGTCTTGACCGAGGAGCTGGCGAATCAGGCCGGCCACGAGGCATCCATGGAGTGCAGGCCCATTAGCGACGTTCGCGCTTCAGCGGATTATCGGAGGGAGATGGTACGGGTTAATACCAAACGGGCGCTGCTCAATGCAGCCGCCGGACGAAAGGGTTCCATCCCTTGGACGCAGAGGAGGGATAGAAGATACTAGATCGAGATGAAGAAACAATTGTCGTTTCTACTAAACGGTAACAAAACCTTCCTGGAGGCACCGTCCCACAGGCTCCTGTTGGATCTGCTGCGTGATGAAATTGGCCTCACGGGGACCAAGGAGGGCTGCGGTACCGGCGACTGCGGCGCCTGTACCGTCTTGCTAAACGGCAAGCCGGTGAATTCTTGCCTAGTGCTGTCTGGAGAAATTGACGGGGCCGAGCTGGTAACCGTCGAAGGATTAAAGGTAGGCTCCGAGCTTCACCCAGTTCAAAAGGCATTCATTCAAGACGGCGGGGTCCAATGCGGATACTGTACTTCCGGCATGTTGATGATGGTGAAATCGTTATTGGACGAAAATTTGAATCCCACCGACGAAGAGATCCGGTTTGCCCTGTCGGGAAACCTCTGCCGCTGCACCGGTTACGCAAAAATTGTCCTGGCAGTCAAAGATGCCGCCAAGGAGCTTCGAGAAGGCGGAAAGGAATAGGATGTCCGAGCTCAGTGTCGTGGGTCAGCCCGTGGGGCGCGTTGACGTTGAGGAAAAAGTGACCGGCGGAGCAGTGTACGGGTATGATCTGGTCCTGCCAAACATGCTCCATGGCAAAGTCGTTTTCAGCCCGCGGCCCCACGCCAAGATCAAGAGAATCGATACTCACGAGGCCAGGCGGATACCCGGTGTGGTCACGGTCATCACAGGGGAAGACTTTCCATGGACCCACGGGGAATCCATCAAAGACCAGCCCTTTTTGGCCCGAGGAAAAGTCCGCCATGTCGGGGAACCGGTTGCTGCGGTGGCCGCCGTGGATGAGGATACAGCCCAGAAGGCCGTGGGACTAATTCAAGTGGACTATGAAGATCTCCCGGCCTATTTCTCGCCCGAGGAAGCCTGTAAGGCCGATGCCGTGGCCATCCATGAAGACTTTGACGCTTACCGCAAGGCTGACTTTGTGGTGGGCGCCCCACTCCCAAACGTCTGCGAGCACTTCAAGCTCAGGACCGGTGACGTGGAACAAGGGTTCCGCGCCGCTGACTTGGTTCTAGAGGAACGTTACACGGTCCCGGTGATTCAGCACGCCGCCATGGAGCCCCATTCCGCCCATGCCCAGGTGGATCCCACCACCGGCAACCTCACCGTCTGGGTGGCCAACGATGCACCCTTTCGTGCGATGACTGAACTCACAGAGGCCCTGGAGATACCCAAAGAAAAGATTCGGCTGATCAATCCCCTCCAGGGAGGTGGTTTTGGCTCGAAAGGTGGGCTCAAAGTGGAGCCCGTTGCCATTGCTCTGGCCTACCATACCAACGGGAGGCCTGTAAGGGTGAAGTTCGACCGTCAGGAAACCTTCGTCTCAACCCTCACCCGTCACGAGGCCGTTGTTTACATCAAAAGCGGAGTTATGAACAACGGGCAACTGGTGGCTCGACAGATGACCATTTACTGGGGAGCCGGGGCCTACGGGGAAAAGAGCGCTACGGTCTGCATCCGGGGCAGCCTGCCTGCCCCCGGTCCTTATCGCATAGCAAACGTAAGGGTGGACGGCTATGCAGTCTACACCAATAAACCGGTGGCGGGGGCCTTTAGGGGGTATGGAATCCCCCAGGGTGCATGGGCCTGTGAGCAACATATGGATGAACTGGCCATGCGTTTGGGAATGGATCCCATGGAGATTCGCTTGAGAAACGTCTTTGTGGATGGCGATGTATCCTATTGGGGAGAGCGCCTCCACAGTGTAGGGTTAAAAGAAACTTTACTCAAGGCAGCCGACGCCGTGGGCTGGGACAAACGGCGGTCGAACAAGGTGGGCCTCGGTCTCGCGTGTATTTCCAAGCCCACACGTACTCCAAGCACATCCACCGCTGCGGTGTTAATCAACGGAAAGGGAGAGGTCACTATTCGGGCAGGGACGGTGGAGATCGGTCAAGGATGTAATACTATTCTATCCCAGGTGGCGGCCGAGGAACTGGAGGTTCCCATGGAAAAAATCCGCATGGCGCCCCTCGACACGGATGTGATTCCCTTCGACGCCTCCACCACCTCCAGTCGAAGCACCTACCATATGGGTAACGCAGTAAAGCAGGCTGCGATTCATGTGCGAGAGCAATTGGCAGAGATGGCCGCTCCAATGCTCGAGGCCCAGGAAAAGGATCTGGTGTTTTCCGACGGCAATGTATCCATCAAAGACCAACCTCGTATGAGTCTACCCATGGGAGACGTGATCCGACGAAAACTGGGAACCGATGGTATGGTCAAGGGAGAAGGATCCTACACTTATACGTTAGGAAAAGATCTCGATCTTGAAACAGGACACAGCGATCACGCCTCGGCCTTCTACATGTACGCCACCCAAGCGGCCGAGGTGGCCGTTGACGAGGAAACAGGGAGAGTACGGCTTCTCCGCATGGCGGCTGCCCACGACGTTGGCAAAGCCATCAATCCATTGAACTGCGCGGCGCAGATCGAGGGAGGTCTCGCCATGGGGATCGGATCCGCGTTGTATGAGGAGCTCATGGTTGACCATGGTGGAAAAGCCCGCAACTCCTCATTTTTGGATTATCACCTGGTAACGTCTTTGGACCTGCCGGAGATGATCCCCATTATCGTGGAACATGCAGAACCGGAGGGCCCCTATGGGGCCAAGGGATTAGGTGAGCCCGGCCTGGCTCCCACACCTGCAGCCATAGGCAACGCGGTGGCCAGAGCCCTGGGTGTCAGGATCCACGACCTTCCCCTGACCCCCGAAAGGGTTTACCGGGCCATTAAGCAACGGAAATGAAAGCTAGTCTCTAAAAGAATATAAAATTAGTCTCGAAGGAGACATCATGAAACTACCCTGCTCCATGTATCGGGGCGGAACCAGCAAACCTGTTTTCTTCCTGGAGGATGACTTGCCTCAGGATCCAAAACAGAGAGACCAGGTGGTCCTCTCCGCCTTTGGTAGCCCAGACATCCGTCAGATTGACGGATTGGGCGGTGCCGACCCTCTCACCAGCAAAGTGGCCTACATTGGCCCACCTACCATGCCTGACACGGATATCAATTATACCTTCGGTTATGTTGGAATTGCCACACCAGTCATCGATTACACCGGCAACTGCGGAAATAGCTCCGCCGCTGTGGGTCCCTTTGCGCTGATGCGCGGTCTGGTGAAGCCCAAAGAGCCCATCACTAAGGTCCGCATCTACAATACCAACACAAAAAAGGTGATCGTGGCAGAATTTACCGTTCGCAACGGAGAGTTCCTGAGTGAAGGAGATTTCAAAATTGACGGGGTACCGGGATCCGGTTCCAAGATCCTTCTTGATTTCATCGATTCAGGCGGCTCGGTGACGGGAAAGCTCTTGCCCACGGGTAAGGTCAGGGAAGAGATCAAGTTTCCTACCCTTGGTACCCTTGTGGTCTCCATGGTGGATGCAGCGAACCCGTTCGTCTTCGTCAGGGCCCAGGACCTGGAGCTTAAAGGAAACGAGACCATGGAAGAAGTGGCCGGCGACGTCAAATTGCTCGATCATTGTGAAGAGATTCGGTCGGTGGTGGCCGAGATTATGGGGATCGCAAGAAAAGAGGACGCCACCCGCACGAGCCCTGGAGTGCCAAAGATCGCACTGGTCTCTCCCCCGATGCAATACCAAACACCCAAAGGACCCATTAAAGAATCGGAAGTGGACATCGTTGCCAGGATGACCGCCCTGCAAAAACTGCACAAGGCCTACGCCGTTACTGGAGCCGTTTGCCTTGGGGCCGCCGCCAAGATTGAGGGAACCCTGGTAAATGAGATTTTTAAAAAAATCCAGCCAAGCAACCCGCCCGACGTTAGGATCGGCCATCCCTCGGGCACCATTCAGGTGGAAATCGAGATGGAACAGGCCAACGGTGAGCTAAAACTTTCAAAGGCCGCTCTGGCGCGAACCGCACGCCTGCTCATGGATGGTTTTGTTCATTTACCCAACAACGCCCTTGCCCGTTGAGTCCAGCTTTATGGGAGATCCATTGCAGACGCGGACACCCGTCACGATCCTAACCGGCTTTCTGGGTGCCGGAAAAACCACTCTGCTAAACCGTATATTGACTTCCGAGCACAACCACCGTGTGGCCGTGATCGTAAACGAATTCGGAGAGGTAAGATCTAAAAAACCATTAACGAAATCACCTTTGACCACGTCTTCAATTTGATTGAAACCCCCCTCCCTCGCTGTTGAATAGACCTCACCGAACACAGGGCGCCCCTTTCCCATGAATTCAATTTTGGTTGGAGGTATAGGAATATTTTTGTACCGTACCATCCGGGTTGAAAATGAGGTAGAGGTCTCGGTTGGCCCAACCTCCTCCAACGAAGTTACGGTAACTGTACCTCCATGTCTCAAAACCGCTATCGCTCCCCTTTCGGCCGGGTTTCCCAAAGGTAGTGAGGATCTGTTCCCTGGTGGTCACGTTCGGTTGAATATCCTTAACCTTGGCTTCGGATAATTGTTTTCCGGAAAAAGCACAACCGGCAAGGAATAAGCCCACCGACACAAGCAATGACAGCTTACGCACAACCCTCCCCCTTTTCTAATTTTCTAATCTTATACATAATAAACCAGAGCTATATCATTAAAATAACTACAGAGTTTTATACCACCATCTTAATGGAACGAGCACCCGGGAAACTCCGTGCCAGTAAGAAAATTTGCCGGCGCCCAGTCTTAAACATGAGTATTTAAATTTCCCTTCGTCCTTCAAGGGCCTTGCCCAGAGTCACCGCATCCGTATACTCCAACTCACCACCCATGGGCAGGCCTCGAGCGATTCGACTGACCTTGATTCCAATTGGCTTGATTACCTTGGCCAAGTAGAGCGCGGTTGCTTCTCCCGAAACCGTTGGATTGGTAGCCAGAATAACTTCTTGAATCTCCGAGGCCTTGATCCGAACCAAGAGATCTTCGATTCGCAGCGACTCGGGTCCCATACCGTCCAAAGGAGCAATCGCGCCGTGAAGCACGTGATAGACCCCTTTAAACTCCCCTGACCTTTCCACAGCCATCATATCCACCGGTTCCTCCACCACGCAAACCTGCCCTTTGTCCCGGCGTGGATCCCGGCAAACCTTACATCCTATGTCATCATTTGCCCCCGGCGTCACTTCGCTAAGACCAAAACAGGTGCCACAGAGAGAAATTTCGTTCTTCAGCTTGCCGATACTCTCGGCCAAGGCCATGACCTCGCCCTTGGCGGCCTTGAGCATATGAAAGGCCAAGCGACCCGCCGTCTTCTCGCCGATTCCAGGAAGCTTGCTCAGCTCTTGGATGAGCCGTTCGAGGGGTACTGGAAGTCCGTTCATACCGTCATCCCGGGGATCTTAAAACCCCCCGTCAACTTGCTCATCTCTTCCGAGACCATCTCCCGTGCCCGCCGTACCCCTTCATTGATGGCCGCCTGGATAAGATCCTCCAGCATTTCGATTTCTTGAGGATTCACCACGGTAGGATCAATCTTGATTGAAGAAAGCACCAGTTGTCCATTAACCGTCACCTTCACCATCCCTCCTCCAGAAGACGCATCCACGGTCTTTTGCCCCATCTCTTCCTGAACCTGCGCCAGTTTCGATTGCATCTCCTGTGCCTGCTTGAGAAGGTTGCCCATGTTTCCCATGCCGCCAAATCCCTTAGCCATAGAATCCCCCATTCTCCGTTCTGTGCTGTGCCGTCCGCATCTCCCGACTCAACGCTTAAGACTTTTCTTTTACTTCCTTTATGGAACCGCCAAATATCCGAAGTGCTTCCTCCACCACGTCGCCTGCCTCACTTGGGGTGGTTTTACTCAGATCCGTACCCTGCTCTGCCTCCTGAGGTTTGATACTTGAAGGAGCGATGGATACCTTAACATCGCCGGAGAAGAAGCGATCGGCAAGGTCTTTCAACATGGATAGGTTCTCCCGATCCTGAAGATAGGTCAAATGATGGCGATCCTCCACACCAATCTTTAAAGGCCCTGGAGGAAACTCCAATGGACGCACCTTCTCGAGATGAGAAGCGAGAAACTTCTTTTCCTTCATGACAAACGCGACAAATCGCTTCCAAACCTCCCCTTTGTCTTCACCTGGGAGCTTCTCCGACGGTGGAGATGGGGCGCGATGAACCACATCCGTTTTTACCGGCTGCGGGGGAATTTCTTCATCGAGTGTTGATTCCTCAAGTTCCCGTCCTGCTGAGAGTCTCCGTTCCAGACTCTCTAGCAGATGGAGGGCTTCGGAAATGTCCATGGACTTTGGCAGCGTGGCAAGCCTCACCAAAGTGGCTTCCAGGGCGAAACGAGGATAGGGAGAGCGAGCCACTTCCTCATCCCCTTCCGACATGACCCTGAAATAGTCCATGAGGCCCTCCGCGGGGACATCAGTCACCTGGCGTTTGAGATCCTCGATTTCCTGGTCGTGGAGGTCGAACAGCAGCCCGGACATAGACCCCTGGGAGGTGGGGGCAGATTCCCTGCTGCCCTGTCCTACGGCCAATCGAGCCACCAGTAGGTTTCGGAATTGCTCCACCAAATCTCGGGATAATCGAGTCAAGTCCAACCCGTTTGCAGCCACCTCTGCCACCAACTCAACACACCTCCCTGGTTCGCCATCCATGACCGCCGCGCATAGATCGTGGAGGATCTTTCGCTCCGCGATGCCGAGGATATCCTGCAACAGTCGTTCATCCACCTCGATGATGGCCTCTTTTGACCCTTCCACGGGGGCCGCATATGAGAGCACCTGCTCCAGGAGTGACTGTGCATCCCGCATGCTTCCCTGGGCTTCGCGGGCAATCAGCAGCAGGGCCCCCTCCGTGATGTGCAGCGACTCCGCCTGTGCAATCTCACCAAGTCGTCCCGCGATTTCATGGACCGGGATCCGCCGGAAATCGAATCGCTGGCAACGGGAACGAATGGTTTCCGGAAGACGATGGGGTTCTGTGGTGGCGAGGATAAATCTGACAAAGGAAGCAGGCTCTTCCAGGGTCTTTAACAAGGCATTGAAGGCGTCTTTGGTAACCTGATGAACCTCATCAATAATGTAGATTTTAAATCGACTCTTGGCCGGCTGATACCTGACGTTTTCGATGATTTGTCGAACCTCGTCAATCCCACGATTTGAGGCACCGTCGATCTCAAAAACGTCCATGGAGTTTCCATTTACAATCTCCACACAATGGCTACACCGATTGCACGGCTCTGGAGTCGGGCCCTTCTCACAATTCAGGGCCTTGGCAATAATTCGAGCTACAGTAGTTTTCCCCACACCCCGAACCCCGCTGAGCAAATAGCTGTGGGCAATTCGGTTGGACAAGATGGCATTGGTGAGAACTCGAGTAATATGCCCCTGACCCACGATATCCCCGAAGTTCTGGGGTCGCCACTTTCGCGCTAAAACCAAGTAAGACATAATATTGCGCCGGGAATCTTCAAGCTCAAACCCGAAATCTGAGATCTAAATTGCCTCGCCCAGGGAGGCTGGGATGACCATTGCTGACAGCCAGGCTTCCCTGTGGCACAGGGGTAAACCCGCTACCGCTGCTTCCTTCCGGACCTGACGGGGTTCACGGAACCACCTTGCACAGGACCCGGCTATCAGCAATCAACATCCCTCATTTATCAACAGTTATTTACCATAGGTCAATGGATAACACCGCCAAGTGCAAGCCGTAAGATCCGAACTCTCGCTCGTCATTGACGATTGACAAATAACTAAGCCGGCGGAGAGGGGGGGATTCGAACCCCCGGTACCCTTTTAGGGGTACACACGATTTCCAGTCGTGCGCCTTAAACCGGGCTCGGCCACCTCTCCTTGCCTCACGCCTCCCCAGTTCTGATACAGGCTGGGAGACTTCAACCTGAAATTGGACTGTTTTGTCCTAACCCTTCCTTTAACATACAAGACAACTGACAAAAAAATCAATGTTTAGAAACTGGTGATCGAAAACCATTGGTTTGAATTGGGAACTGCGATTGGGTAAAAACCGTTTAATATGGCAGAAGGAGACGTGATGGTTCCGCGCGGTATCGCTACGATCATTTTCCTGACAGTTGTGCTCCTTTCCGTGGGTTACGCCCAGCTCGGCCCCAGGGACGGGAAAGGCTTGACTCCCGTGGAGCTGGATCGGGTCAAGGTCGGTGACAGGGCGCCGGATTTTGCCTTGGAAGACACGGAGGGGAGAAAAGTTTCCCTCTCCCAATTTCACAACAACAAGAAAGTGGTTTTAGTATTTTACCGGGGCCACTGGTGACCCTTCTGTGGTAGGCAGCTCGGGAAGCTGAAAAGTTTACTAACTAAAGAAGAAAAGTCAAAGGTCCAGATCCTTGCGGTCAGTATCGATGCTCATCAGGATTCCAAGCGCTTCATCCGAGAGCTAGCGCAGAGTTATCCCGGAGAATTCGATTTCCCCCTGCTCCAGGACAAAGATCACAAGGTCATCGACCGCTACGGGCTCCTCAATCCTCAAAGCCCCGGTTGGCCTCACCCCGCAACCTACGTCATTGACCGCCAAGGCACGGTGCGCTGGCGTTTCGTGGAAACGAATTACCAGGTCCGGGCAAGCAACGAACAGATTTTACTGGCCCTCAGAAAACTTCCTTAGGTCTCGCCTGGCCCGGCTCTTTTTGCCGCGCGTTGCGATTGGAACAGGTGGCCCCACTTCTCCACAACCTTTCTGCGCAGTCGGGGCCCTGCAATGTTTGTCTTGGGAAATTCCTTCATCCAATGGTAGGGTTTACAGGCGACAAGGATGGCTCGCGAACTGGTAAAATCTCTTTTCTCTTTTCGCTGGGGTGGTATCCTGGGGTCCAGCGCACTGGACGTGCAACCCTTAAGAACGGTTAAGGCAGTCACTGGATCGCACCGGGTCCCAATGGCCCACAGTACATCCTCAGGATCACGAGGATTAATATCCTCGTCCACCACTACCACAAACCGGCCCATATAATCTCCCGAAGCGGCCAAGGCGGCCTTCATGGCGTGGCCGGGATACCGCTGCCGGATTTGAACCACCGTGAAACCTGGAATCGCCAGGTGCCAAACATCGAGGACCTCCTCGATTCCGATCCCTTGAAGGCGTTCCTTGACCGCCTTTGCCTTTGTGGGAAGGCCATAGTTAAGAGTCGGGCGTCGATATTTTTTGGGTGGCATTCCAAGGATAATCGGATCGTTGCGATGATACAGGGCTTTCACTCGAATGACCGGCTCCGGCCGACTTCCCAAGGTAAAATATCCGGTCCATTCACCGAATGGCCCCTCCTCTTCAGATTGCACATCAGGTGGAGGAATCTCCCCCGCAATGACGATTTCTGAGGTCGCAGGAATGGGCAGCCCCGTGGTCTCCTCTCGAACCACTTCCACCGGCGCTCCGCGAATCTGTCCCATCAAATCATACTTGTTGACCTGTCTCTTCTCACCGAAAAAATGCCCGGCCCCTAAGAATAGTACCGGATCTTGCCCCATGGAAACCGCCACGGGACAACTCTGCCCTTTCTCCCAGTACTTCTTTTCAACGGTTGCACCGGTGTGGGAAGGGGATATGTACAGTCCCGCAGTGCTCTTGCCGCTCACCATGACTCGATAGCACCCAAAACTGATGACATCGGTATCAGGATCTTTCATGATCACCATGCATCCCGTGCCGATGTAACGCCCCCCATCCCCCCCGTGCCATTTTGGTGTGGGAAATTTCCACAGATCGATCTCTTCCCCCATAAAGACATTTTCATGAATGGGTCCCGATTTAACCACCACGGGAGATTTCGGCATGTAGGGGCCGAAAACCTTCCTTTCGTAATGCTCAATGGCAGTATCAACATCCAGATCCAAGGGCAGGTCCACCGCTAGAAGAGCACGGCGGAGAGGATCCATGGCATTGGTCAAAATCCGATAGCCCTTGGGATAATCTTTGATCTCGTCAAACAACAGGGCTGGACCCAGCCTTTCATAGTTGAGCTCGTCCAGAGTCCCGATTTCCAGATTCCAGTCCGCTCCCTGAACCACTCGAAGCTCTTCAATCTCTTCCAGAGCTAAAATGAATTCTCTTAAATCTCTATAGGGCAACTCCCAACCTTTCCTTGCGCGCCTGCCGAATACGGTCAGTCCTTGTATAAGGGATTTGAATCCAGTGTCAAGCTTCCTGCGCTCAAAAATTAGAAGTCCACCAAAGGGCGGTGAGATGGAAAGCCTTGGGCATCGAACGTTCAGCTTCAGAGATTCACTAGCCTATTGCCCGCGGCCACAGGTTCGCTCCTCGAAGAGAGATGCTCGTGTCCAGGAGCCGTTGACATGGATGTTCCAATCGAATAGAAGCGTACGTGCCCGTGAGACTTAGTAGTGCAAAAAATCAAATTGTATGCGACATAAAGTGCGATTATTACCAGGAGAGGGGATAGATCCATGTAGTATCTGATTCACCGTCGATCCATTCGGCCGAGAGAGGAGTGGACCGTAACCTTGGAGCAACATCTAGCCTGGATGAAACGGCAACACGAGGCAGGAACGACACTACTCTCCGGTCCTACGAGGGATCGGAAGATAGGAATCTATGTGATTCGGGCGGAGTCTCGGGAAAAAGCCGAAAAAATCGCCGCCGGCGACCCCTACACGGAGGGTGGTTTTTGTACCTTCGACCTATACGAGTGGGAGATACATCAGATCCTTGGAGTCGGTGGCTTTGGTAATGCCGGATGAAGCTTGGTCCTGGTTCTCTCGTATTACAACGGGTCCATTGAACAGGAGCTAGTATGGAAATAGAAAAAAAACTGAACTCCCTGGGCTTCGAATTACCCAATCCGCCAAAGCCCGCGGCAAATTACATTACATACGTAAAAGTCGGCAACCTTCTCTTTATTGGAGGCAATACCGGTCGTATCAATGGAGTTCGAAAATATTCAGGCATCGTTGGCGACACAGTAACCCTCGGGCAGGGCTACGAGGTCGCCCGTGACTGCGCACTCAATCATCTGGCCATCATTAAGGATGCGGTGGGAGATCTGGACAAGGTGGAGCGCATTGTCAAAGTTACGGGTTACGTTACCGTTCTACCTGGTTTCAAACAGATGCCACAGGTGATCAATGGTGAGTCCGACCTATTGGTCCAGTTGTGGGGCGAACGGGGTCAACATGCCCGAGCCGCCCTTGGAGTTGTCTCCCTCGGAGCCGATGCTCCAGTGGAAACGGAGATCATCGTCCAGGTTCGGGAATAGTTTGGGCCGTACCTTTCAAATCATATCTGCCGCTATCCGTTTAAAATGTCCTAAATGCAAAACAGGCGCGTTGTTTCTGGGGCTGTTCAAAATGCACGTTCAGTGCCCTAGTTGCCGCTTCAAGTTCGAGCGTGAGCCTGGATTTTTTGTCGGGGCCATCTATCTCAACTATGCAGCCACAGTGGCCGTTGCAATACCGGGGTACTTTGTCCTCGACTATTTCACCGATATGATACTTAGCCATCAACTTGTCTTGTGGTTTGCCTTTGGAACCCTTTTCCCCGTCTTCTTTTTCCGATACTCAAGAAGCCTATGGCTGGGTCTAAATTTTATTTTTACTCCGGAAGAGGGATAGGATTTAGCTGCTGGATTCTTGACGAAAAGAGGCTCAACAGGACAATTCCAAGAAGGTTTTTGTTAGCTCTTCTGAAAACTTGCGGGCATAGGCATCTTGAGGATCTGAACCCCCTCGGTCTCTTCCACATGGCGGATAAAGCGGTACTTGTTTTCTACCTCATCCATGGGATACGGAGGAACCTCGGCGCGGGCAAGCTCAATCTTGGCCCCTATCAACGTTAGCACGTTTGCATTCAGAGCCTCTGTGGCTACTTTTCTAAACTCCTCAACGGTTTGAGCGGATACGGCGTTCTTGAAACCTGCAGACCTGGCCATTCCCACCAAATCCGTACCGAAGGAAGTGGAGGTCCTCATCTCTCCAGAAGACTCGTAGGCCGCGTTGTCGAAAACAACGTGCAACAGGTTCGGCGGATTTTTGAGGGCGATAGTGGGTAGAGCGCAAAGATTCATGAGTAGGGACCCGTCGCCATCCAGTGCAATGACCTTCCGTTTGGGTAGCCCCAATGCGATGCCCAGGGCTATGGAACAAGTCAGACCTAAGGTGCGACAGCGGATGTTTCCATCGCTTGGCCTGCAGGCGTTCCATTCCACTGTGTTTGCCCCAGCACTGGTGACCACCAGAGCATCCCCCGCCACTTCTGCCAATGCCCGCAGACAATCAATCCTTTTCATTGCAATGAAACCTCTATTCTCCCGGCCGCCTTCTTCCGAGAACATCCTTGGTTAGGAGAATAGCCGCTGGTCGTTTATAGTCCATGGTCAAGATCTGTGTGCGACGGATGAGGTCTTTCGCCTCATGGGATTCTCTAAGAGTGTAGCTTCGGATACCGAGAGCATTGAGAACCGGCTCGGTGGCCGCCCCCGTTGTGCTGAAAGTGCGGTCCCCCAGGTCACCCGCATAGTAAACTAGGAGCAGGAGAGGGATCTGATACTGTAGCAGAGTTGAAACGATACCATTGACGCTGTTGAATAACCCGCCATTTTGCATGATGAGGGCACATTTCTTCCCCACAAGGTAGGCTCCGGCACAGATGCCGATGCCTTCTTCTTCCCGACATAGAGGAACATGAACCAGACTACCGTCTTCGGATTCAACTAACCCAAGGAGTTCCCGAAGGTTGATGTCGGGAAGCGTAGCGATGAGGTTAATGCCGGCTTCTTTCAGCCCTTCCAGAATAAGTTCTGGCCCAGATGGACCGGCCATGCATCATTCCTTCCTATTCCGTGTATGCCCAAGGGGGCTCGGGTGAAATGATCCTATGCAAACAACTCGATATTAGCAAGCGGGCAATATTTTGCAGGCTACTTCATAGCGAGCAACCCTTCGGGTTGCTCTTTTTTCTTCCGTTCCGCTATACTCGTGTCCTCTGGCATCATACAACAGCCAGTGTCCGGGGGGAGAAGCCTGCCCATGGCCGACGAAGATCACATGGAAAGCTTTTAACCTGCTATCTCGAAGGGAAATTACCCTATTCGCACTTTTCGTTCACTCCTCCATAAGAATTACGCTCTGTTTTGGTCCAGTGACATTCTTGCTTCGGTGGGCGCCCTCATTCGCGAAGTGGCACTTTACTGGTACGTATATGAAATAACCAGCTCCGCCCTCGCGCTGGCTGTTTTGGGGCTTTGCGAGGCCACTCCACGCCTGATTCTTGCGCCAATTTTTGGTGTGCTGGTTGACCGATACGAACGCCTCCGCTTGTTGATACTGGTTCAGTTCGTGACAACAATACCCATCTTGGTCCAGGTGGCTCTGTTCTTCTTGGGTGTCCTGGAGTTCTGGCATATTCTGGCGTTGGAGATCATCCATTCAACCATTAGGGGCATCAATCCGTCCGCGTCCCAATCCCTCATTCGTGAGCTGGTCCCCAAGGCGGAAATTATGAATGCAGTGGCCCTTTTTTCCGTCGCTTTCAATATTGCTCGAGTCATGGGTCCCTCCGTAGGCGGAGTGCTGATCCTCTGGATCGGAGTTGGGGGATGTTTTCTGGTTCACGCGGTTAGCCTTGTCATATCTGCCTTGGAACTTTTGTTGATCCGACTTCCGAAAAAAGAGTTGGGGCACGGTGGAAATCAATTCTTCCGAGAAGTCAAAGAGGGGTTTCAATACATTTGGCAGCAGCCCGTGATTCTAGGCAGCATTGGCGCAGCTTATATTCTCAGCGTCTTCGTGACCACCTATCAGAGATTTTTACCGATCTTCGCAAAGGAAATCCTAAACGTAGGGCCTGGAGGCTTTGGCGTACTCATGTCTGCGCCTGGAATCGGCGCCATCCTTTCCTTGACCTTCCTTGCCAGCCTGTCAGAGGAAAGCAGGAAGGAAACCCTTCTCTGGATACTGGTCACCATCCCACCCGCGTTTCTTATTCTGTTTTGCCTGTCCGGCAGCTTTCCGCTATCCGTCGCCCTGTTGGCTTTTGTGGGGGCAGGACAGGCGGGCTACCGCACCATGGCGCGGGTAGTGATTCAAACCGAAGTGCCATATGGATTGATGGGTAGGGCCATCAGTGTTTTCCAAATGGATCAAGGCCTTCGTTCAGTTGGATCCATGGTCATGGGAACCTTCGCGAGCATCTTTGGCGTGGCCTTAGGACTGATTTTCACCTCAGTCATCTCTTTAACACTCACTACAACGTTGTTTCTACGCCTTCTCAGACCAGTCCGCAAAGATACTCAACCGTTGAATCGGTAGGAGCCTGCTTTTACCGATCAACAGATTCCCGCCCATTGGAATCCGACACCTTCCCCATTTCCCAATTCCAATGTAGCAATTCTTAGAAGTAGAAGTCGCCTGTTCAGGAAATTTCAAACTTGGAAGAAAATCTCGTAGGCCGTTGACATAGCCCCTCAGGCAACGTACTTTTCAGGACGGTCGTTTTGAATCAGCGGTCAAATTCCTATCCGTGATGGCGAACCACGAGGTCCTGAAACGACAAAAGACAGGATCTTTCCAAGGGGTGATATCAAGCGAACGATCTCGGCCCTAACGGGGCTGTGGATGGCCTTACGCCTTAACAAGCTTTGACGATCCCGCGCATAACCCACCGAGGTTGGGCGAGAGGTCTTCTTCGTCTTTTTTTGACTCTGGCTTTGAGAGATGCGGTGAGCTGAATCACTTGTCGCATGACAGTGATTTGCTGGTCTATCCTTGCTCTCAGTGCCTGCAGTTCTCGCAAGACTCGTTTGAGGGTTGGATTGAAATTAGTCGCCATTGCGCCTCCTCAAAGGGACCCTATTCGGTGCGGCACAAATCTGTCAATCCAAGTTTCCTACTCCGCTTTGCAGATACTAGCACTCTGAGCAATAGGATGATCCAATTCCTCTCTTTAAGCCGATGGTCGAGGCACTGGCGCCAGCCCACACTTCGAGGATTATTTCACTGGATTGTCGTGAACGTACTTGATTAGGAATCCACTTCGATACATTCGCTGCATAAGGCCAGAAACATCTTGCACACTCTGGGTGGTTGAGCTGGGATGCAGATCCGGGATTTCTCTTACCGCATCTGGGGCTTTTCCACACTCGCTGACTATGCCATACGCTGGGAGACTAGGGTTAGTAATAAGGCAAAGCACAAGGCTCGGGTGCTCAGTTTGTGGGCCAAGCATGGGGTTGGAAGCAACTGAAGAGGCCTTTGGAGTGAAAAGGCGGACCCTGTATTACTGGAGAGGGCAGCTGATGAAAGGGGGCGGGAAGCTGGAGGCATTAAACGAGGAGAGCAAGGCTCCCCATAGGCGTAGGAGTCGTAGTTGGCCTCAGTTGGTGCTTGGACAGATTGGCCGCATAAGGACGGAGCACCCCAATCTAAGCAAAGAGAAGATCTATTTATCGCTCAAGCCGTGGTGTGAGAGGCAGGATCTGAGGTGTCCAAAGCCCAGGAGCATTGGTCGGATCATAGCTGGGGCTGTGGACAAGATGAGAACGGTTGCCATGAAGATAAGGTCTAACGGTCGTAGAGTAACCAACAAGCCGAAGCGGGCAAGAGACCCCCAGGGTTTTAGAGCGAGCGGTCCTGGTGAGTGCGGGGCCTTCGATAGGGTGGAGTTGTTCCTTGATGGGCTAATGAGGTATGGGATCACCTTCACTGATGTCTACTCCCGGTTCTGTTTTGCCTGGGCGAGCCACAGCCATGGCTCTGAGGCAGCCAGGGAAGTCTACAGGGTGCTCAGCGAGGTGTTTCCCTATCCGCTTCAATATGTGCTCACAGACAATGGCTCTGAGTTCATGAAGCACTTCGATGGGGAACTGAGGAGGCTGGACAAGGTCCACTGGCATACTTAATCCCAAGAGCCCAAAAATGAATGTCCATGTGGAGAGGTTTAACCGTACCCTTCAAGAAGAGTTTCTCGATTATCATGAGGATCTGCTCGTGAAGCCGGCAGCCTTTAACCGCGAGTTGATCCCGTGGCTGTTGTGGTATAACGGCGAGCGGCCTCACTGGGGGCTCAACCTTAAGTCGCCGGTGCAGTTTTTAATGGAGCAAAGACCCCAAGAGTGCAATATGTGGTGGCCCAATACACGCAATTGACAAAATTCTTTCCGCCATGATATCAGGGATGCGCGCCGCTAGATGTTTATGACTTGAACCGACTCCTATCTCAGAGGTTCTTGCATCGGTTCGATTATTCATTTGGAGGTTATTATGGCAGAGGACGGGCTGATCGACTGTCATGTTCATTACATGCCGTCGGTATTTGGCGACCGCCTCAGGGAGATCCTCGCGGGGGACAACGTGCTTCGCAGTGTGGTGGCTTCCAGGCCGGCATGGCGTGACCTCTCTGTTCATCGTGATCTGATGCAGAAGTCGAACGTGAAGATTGCCGTTGTTCTACCCTATGCCACCGAACTCATCCGCGGCCTGAAGAGTTTGAGAGGCTCCCTCAATGAAAATATGGAGGCATACAACCGCTCCATGTCCGAAGACCTATCCGCTACCAACGGATTTTTATTGGGTGCTGCGGTGGTGGACCCTTTTGGCGGCAAGGATGCCATTGCGCAATTGGATCGCTCTCTCTCCCTGCCCTCCATGGTGGCCATTGGACTGAACGCCAGTTATGAGGGCATCAGCCTGGATAATCCTGCTTTCGAACCTATTTATCATGTGGCACGTCACCACGATGCCCCAGTTCTCGTGCACCCGAGCTCAGTGGCTCAATCTTGGGCCGATACTCTGCGCTTGGACAACATGTTCTTGCGTACCGGTCTTGGTTTTTTCTTGGACGACGCACTGTGCATCTTTCGCCTGGCCATGAATGGCGTGTTCGATAAATACTCTGACGTCCGGTTCATGTTTTGCCAACTGGGCGGCGTCTCTCCCTTCTGTTGTGGTCGTTGGGACTATTCCCGTGAACAGGCAAGAATCTTACATGAGGAAAGAGGCGTGCCGTTGCCTTCCTGGATTAATAAAACCCTGGGGGATTATCTGTCCCATGTCTGGCTCGATACCCACACTCAGGACCGGCATGCACTCTCCCTGGTCATCGCGGAGGCAGGTGAACATGTTGTGATGCTGGGTGGGGACCATCCCTACACGCCACCCCAAGGGGGCATCCCCTATGCCATGGCGGAGTTGGAGGCATCGGGAGTCTCTCCCGGGCTCAAACGAAAGATCGAGCGGGAGAACGCGCTTAACCTGCTCGGCAAACGGGTGCGCCAGGTGGCGGGAGAATAGGGAACCCAATGGATCTCCTCTTCACGCAGCCGTTTGTCCTTTTGGCTAAGGAGGTATGAATGGACTCAAATGAAAATCTTCCCTGCGAAGACCTCCGTGACTGGATTGAACGTTCCCAAGCAGCGGGTGAAGTTGTCAATATTAGCGGCGCGGATCCACACCTGGAGGTGGGTGCCCTTGACGAGTACGCGTTCCGCGAGTTTGGAGGTGGACCAGCCATCCTGCTGGATCAGCTCACGGGCTACGACCCCAGCTACCAGATTCTACTCAATCAGCTAACCTCCGTACCGCGCATCGCCCTGGCGCTAAACCTTCCCATACCAGGGAGTAAGATGGAGCTTGTTCAAACATGGCGTAGACGGGTGAAATCCATAGGGCTTCAACCCGTACATACGGTGGAGAGCGGCCCGGTGACGGAGAATATCCAAGAGGGCTCGGCCGTTAACCTACTCCAGTTCCCCGCTCCCCTGTGGCATGAGGAGGACGGTGGTCGTTACCTTGGGACCGGGAGTCTCACCATCACGAAGGACCCCGAGTCCGGTTGGGTCAATGTGGGGACCTATCGAGCCATGGTGCATGGGCGTGACAAGCTTGGGCTTTACATTTCTCGCATCAAGCATGGTCGTAGGCATCTGGAAAAGTATTGGGCCCGAGGGGAGCCCTGTCCGGTTGTTCTGTCCTTCGGGCAGGACCCCCTGCTGTTTTTAACTAGTTCCATGCCGCTTCCAGCCGATGTGAACGA
The DNA here is from genome assembly GCA_965218425.1 of uncultured Binatia bacterium (SeqCode). Lineage (GTDB taxonomy): Bacteria > Desulfobacterota > Binatia > UBA9968 > CAXXLF01 > CBDCDW01. The sequence continues at coordinate 3,697,481 of OZ244621.1, read as the reverse complement.
ACTGGAATATGCAGGGGGAATTCGCGGCTGCCCGGTGAAGGTGCTGCGTGGGGAGCTCACCGGTCTGCCAATCCCAGCCCACGCGGAGATCGTGGTGGAGGGAGAGATATATCCTGAAGAGAGTTTGCCTGAGGGCCCATTTGGAGAGTGGACCGGATACTATGCTAGTGCCACCCGCGACGAACCTGTAGTGAATGTAAAACGGGTCATGTTCCGAAACCAACCCATCGTTGCTGGAGAGCCGCCCCTAAGGCCCCCTAATGCTCACACCTACTGGCGTACTTTTTTCAAGTCGGCTCTCATCTGGAACGACATGGAATTGGCTGGAATACCGGACGTCAAGGGGGTTTGGCTGGATGAGGCTGGAGGGGCCAACCTACTATTGGTGGTCGCCATCAAGCAGCGCTATCCGGGGCATGCGATTCAGGCGGCGGTGGTTGCCTCTCAATGCGGGGCGGCCATTACCTTAAACCGGTATGTGGTAGTAGTGGACGATGATATCAATCCTTCAGACCGTGACCAGGTCCTCTGGGCAATCTGTACCCGTTCCGATCCCGAGCGCTCCATACAGATCCTTCACCGCTGTTTTAGCAGCGCATTGGATCCCGCCATCTCAGCCGATCAAAACCGACATCACTCGCGGGCCATGATAGACGCATGCAAGCCCTGGGAGCGCCTACACGAGTTTCCGCCCGAAATCACAACCAATCATGCCATGTTCGATCAGGTTAAGAGAAAGTGGGGTTCCGCCCTGGCCGCCTATGCCCGGGCCAAAACCTAACTAGCGAGTGACGGGTCATGTCCGGGTGATATTGATCTAGCGGGAATTCCTAATAAGGGTTATTTTTTCGTCTTCGTGTTGTGAATCCCGAGGCCATCCCCTTCAGGTACTTTGAGTACTCCGTGCTTTACCTGCAAACCGGCAAAGGGATCCCCGGCGATGGTTGCAAATTCACCAAGCTCGCAGAGGCGTGAAATGCTCCCCGAGGAGGCCGCTAGCTGTAGGGCGGCGGCGTCTCCCACCATGCACCCTGCTGTGTTTCCCAAGTGACAGCTCACTCCGCTCAATCCACAAAGGTCGGCGATTTGCTTGGCTTCAACGAGACCTCCCGCCTTGTGGACGCTGGTATTGATGGAGTCAACGACACCATTTTGAATCAGCTTGAAGGCTTCCGTTACTGAACCGGCGGACTGATCGGCTTCAATTTTAATGGGCGATTTGTCCTTGACCTCCAGCAAGGCCTGGGTTTGTGAACGGGGCACCGGCTGCTCGAAAATCTCCACCTCTAGATCCGCCAAACTCTTGGCTAGCCTGATGGCGGATTTCGCATCGAATGCCTCATTGGCGTCCACCTTTAAGAAGATTCCGCTACCAACCGCGTCCCTCACCTTTGATACCCGTTTGAGATCAAGGTGATATTCTCCACTCACCTTGAGTTTTAATGCGGTAATGCCTTCTCCAATGATACGACGGGCATCCTCGGCCATCTTATCCGGGTCATCCAGGCTCATGAGCCTGATGACTCTGATTTCATCCTTAACTTGACCACCCAGGAGTAGGTACACGGGAACATGAAGGCTTTTGGCGATGAGATCATAGAGTGCCGTCTCGACTCCTGATTTGACTCGTCGATTTCCCACGAATGTGCGATTGATGGACTGTTTGATCTTAGCCAACTCCTTCAGGTCTTGGCCCAAAATCTTGGGTTTGAGCACCGTTTCGATGGCATATTGGGCGGACCCCATGGTCTCACCGGTCCTTGGGAAGACATCGATATAGCCGTAGCCGGACAATCCACCATCCGAACGCGCTTCCAACAGTAATCCCTCTGCGTTAAAAAACTGATTGGCTGAGGTAATGAGGGGTTTAATGTACGGCAGCTTTAACTTTGATATTTCTATGGCTTCAATCTTCATGGAAAAGTCCTCAACTCTTGTTCCAGGCTCAGCGCCTTTTTCGTAACAGGGTGTCCACGGCCACGGCCCCCTGCCCTTCGGGTAGAACCATCAGGGGGTTCAGTTCTATCGTTTCGATTTCGTCACGTAAATCGGAGGCCATTTGTGATAGCTTCAAAAGAATCTCCACCACCGCTAGTTGATCTGCCGGGGGTTTACCCCTGGCGCCGCGTAGGAGTTCGCTCCCTTTGACTTCATTCAACATCTCCCAGGCATCTCTGTGGGAGGTTGGCGGCAGTCGTAGGGACACGTCCCTCAGGATTTCGGCATAGATGCCGCCCAATCCAAAAAGGATCACCGGACCGAGTTGCCAGTCATAATTTGTTCCTACGATGACTTCGGCGATCCCCGAAACCATCTTTTGAACCAGGATTCCCTCTATGGCAGCGCCCGGCACCTTTTCCCTGATCCGTTGATTTAACTCCTGAAACCCCGTTTCAACCTCTTGACCCGTCTGAACGTTGGTTAACAGTGCTCCTACTTCTGTCTTGTGGGGCAGGTCCGGGGAAATCACCTTCATGACCACAGGTAATCCTATAGTCATGGCTGCTTCGAGGGCATCACTGGGCGATTGGGTCAAAACCTCTTTTGCCAGTGGTATTTCGTAAGCGGAAAGGAGTTTTCGCGATTCAAGGTGACTTAAGATCCGGTTTTTAGCTGCTGTGACCAGCGACTTGAGTTGGACGAGATCTACCTTCTTATTTGCCGCTTGTGGTGTCCATGAAGCGCCGCAAGTGCCTTGAACCCCAGACCACCACAAGAGATCTTTCACTGCGCGCAGGCTCTTTTCGTATTCCAATAGGAACGGGACTCCTAATGCAGAAAAGAATTCGAACCAGGATCGATCCAAATTCTCGCTTGCCCTTGAGAGGAAAAGGATACCCTTACCTTGCTCCTTTGCCACGGCGGCGCAGCGGGTGTAGAGACCCTTAAGACGTTCGTTGGGAACCTTTGGAAGGCTCAACCTGCAGCAAATCAGGTCAAAGGATTCCTCTGTCGAAAACACCTTCAGGCAATCGTAGAATTTTGACTCATCTGCCTGGTGGAGGTCTTCAATATCCAGAGGGTTACCGTTGAATTTTACCTTGCCAAAATAAGGCGCCAGTTGCTGATAGGTTTCTGGGCTGGGATCGGGTAATCCCAAACCAACCCTTTCTCCGATGTCGGAAAGAAAACTGCAATCACCACCCGAAATGGTCACGATGCCGACACCCTTGGAAGCTTTTTCCAAAGGTCCGCAGGGGTTGTGTGCCAGTGCCACCAGGGTCTCCAACATTTGATCCATATTGTCTACCGATATGACGCCCTTCTGTTTGAAAAGGGCCTGCCATGCTGCCCCCGAGGTGGCGAGATTTCCCGTGTGAGAAACAATGGCCCGACTCCCCTTGGCCGATCGTCCCACCCGTAAGGCCACCATGGGTTTCCCCTTATCCCGTGCCAGGTCGAGGAGGTGAGTCATTTCGTCCGGCTTTTTCACCGACTCAATGAGTGTCACTAGGACTTTTACCTCGGGGTCCTGGATCATCCAGGCGAGGTAATCGGTCAGACCAAGACCCACCTCGTTGCCGGCAGCAATGCCGTAACGAAAGCCAAGACAGCGGTCCGCCGCCGTATTGAAAAGCAGGTTCAACAGGCCGCTGCTGTGGAAAACCGCGCCAATGGACCCGGGTTGTAGCTGTTTCGGTAGTGGAGACGTCCAGAGGGCCATTCCCCCTAGACTAGAGAAGAACCCTAGGGTGTTGGGTCCGCAGATGGAAATGGAATGCCGGTTGGCAATTTCGGCAATCTCCTCCTGTAGCTTTAACCCCTTTTCATCAAACTCACCGAATCCCGTGGCGACGAGTAACAGCGCCTTGACCCTTTTCTCTATGGAATCTTCCAAAACCTTGAGGGTGGCGCCCGGAGGGATTGCCAAAACCGCGAGATCCACATCCAAGGGAATGTCGGTGAGTCGCGTATAACAGGATCTGCCAAGAAGGGTCTCGTAGCGGGGATTCACCAGAAAGAGGTTTTCTGACGGAAAATTGAAACGTTGAAGGTTCTGAAGCAGGGCGGCGGAATAATGGTTTCTTTCCGATGCCCCAACAATGGCGATTCGTTTGGGGCGGAGAAGTCCTTGTAGACGCTCCGGGGAGTTCTCTAACATCATGATGGCAGATCAACTCTAACGATTTAATGATTTCGATTGTATCTAGACGGGTCACACATCCGATCACCCAGGGGCCGAGCCCTTCCAAGGGCGGGGAATAGGCGTCCACCTTGTAGGTCATCATCGCCCCGTCCGCTCCATGGGCGACGATTTGCGCCCTGCGGGCCTGAAGGTAACCTCTGCGCTCCTGTGCCCGCGCTCTTCAGGTCTCACCCCTCGGTTGCATTATGGCTGTTTACTCATGACATCCTAGGTAAAGTTTAACGCCCGTTTCCGTCTTCGTTAGCTGCCTCGCGGTAGATCCCCAGGGCTTGAAGGACGGGGGAATCATTCATGGAGAATAGAATCGCCTCTTCCGAAGAAGACGAATTCACATGTTTATGAGACGACCAAATGGGCATACAGAAAATATCGCCCTCTGTCCAAGGGAACGTCCGACCGTCGATCACCGTGAAACCGTTTCCTCGCGCCACGTTGTAGACCACGCTGCTGGTGTGTCTATGGGCCTGGGTTTGTTCGCCTGGGCGGAGGAGCTGTATCCAGCAATCGATGGTTGGCATCACGGGACCACCCGTAAAGGGGTTGGTGAACTGCAACGCGACCCCATCGTAGGGGCTACCATCGCGATCCTTCAATTGCATCAACTTCTCTTCAGTTTGGGCCCAACGGTAATTTAATAGTGGAGAGTTGGGGGTGGCTTTCCTTTCACCTACGGGTAGAAGGCCTCCTCCACCGTAACGGCGAATGGATTCATCCCGGGGCGCTGATGAAGGTTGTAGATCTTCGGGGTAGTCTTCGTAGAAATTTGCGCCCAAGGAGAGTACCAGTGGTACGTCGAGGCCGTCCATCCAGAGCATTGGCTCGTCATGTTCGCTGAAGTGTCCATGCCAATACCAACTTGGGGTCAGCAGAAAATCGCCCTTTTCCATGGACTCAGGCTCTCCATTGACCACGGTGCAGCCCCCCTTCCCTTCCTTGACGAAACGCAGGGCCGCCGGGGTGTGACGGTGGGATGGGGCCACCTCTGTGCCGTGAACCATTTGGATGGCCGCCACCAAGGTATGGGTGATGCCCATAGTGTCTCTGGGAAGACCAGGGTTGTGCAGGGTGAGCGCTCGACGCTCGGCGCCTTTCTTACCCAAAGGTATCAATTCTCCGGCCTGGAGAATGCGACGGCGTAATTGTTTCCAGCTCCAAACATGGGGTTGGATGGGGGTGCGAAGCTCGGTTGACCGATTCACTGTGGCTACCCACAATGGGAATAAATGCTCTTCCCTCACCGTGGCTTCGAACTCCTGTAGAGTCACCCTTTCACTTATGCCTTCTACCGCAGCATGGGCAATTTTCTGTGTGGTTTGTACCATATCCAACCCTCCTTCGCGACGGTTTTTTGTGCACGGCCATCATAGATTAATTCATAAAATCAGACAACCGAATGTATTGGGCCACCACATATTGCACTCTTGGGGTCTTTGCTCCATTAAAAACTGCACCGGCGACTTAAGGTTGAGTCCCCAGTGAGGCCGCTCGCCGTTATACCACAACAGCCACGGAATCAACTCGCGGTTAAAGGCTGCCGGCTCCACGAGCAGATCCTCATGATAATCGAGAAACTCTTCTTGAAGGGTACGGTTAAACCTCTCCACATGGACATTCATTTTTGGGCTCTTGGGATTAAGTATGCCAGTGGACCTTGTCCAGCCTCCTCAGTTCCCCATCAAAGTGCTTCATGAACTCAGAGCCATTGTCTGTGAGCACATATTGAAGCGGATAGGGAAACACCTCGCTGAGCACCCTGTAGACTTCCCTGGCTGCCTCAGAGCCATGGCTGTGGCTCGCCCAGGCAAAACAGAACCGGGAGTAGACATCAGTGAAGGTGATCCCATACCTCATTAGCCCATCAAGGAACAACTCCACCCTATCGAAGGCCCCGCACTCACCAGGACCGCTCGCTCTAAAACCCTGGGGGTCTCTTGCCCGCTTCGGCTTGTTGGTTACTCTACGACCGTTAGACCTTATCTTCATGGAAACCGTTCTCATCTTGTCCACAGTCCCAGCTATGATCCGACCAATGCTCCTGGGCTTTGGACACCTCAGATCCTGCCTCTCACACCACGGCTTGAGCGATAGATAGATCTTCTCTTTGCTTAGATTGGGGTGCTCCGTCCTTATGCGGCCAATCTGTCCAAGCACCAACTGAGGCCAACTACGACTCCTACGCCTATGGGGAGCCTTGCTCTCCTCGTTTAATGCCTCCAGCTTCCCGCCCCCTTTCATCAGCTGCCCTCTCCAGTAATACAGGGTCCGCCTTTTCACTCCAAAGGCCTCTTCAGTTGCTTCCAACCCCATGCTTGGCCCACAAACTGAGCACCCGAGCCTTGTGCTTTGCCTTATTACTAACCCTAGTCTCCCAGCGTATGGCATAGTCAGCGAGTGTGGAAAAGCCCCAGATGCGGTAAGAGAAATCCCGGATCTGCATGCCCTCTCAGTCACCCAGAGTGTGCAAGATGTTTCTGGCCTTATGCAGCCGAAATACCCACTAAGACAGATGCTATGGACCGTCCCAAAAGGGGTCTTTCCCATTGGACCGGGTCGTGTACTGGCTTATTTTTGCTTGACAACTTCGATGCAAGCTTCATATATTAGGGCGATGAGTAGTTTAAACCAAGGCGATTAAGGAGATCATTTATGGAAGTTTATCTATTTTTATTGCGTTGGATTCATTTTCTTGCAGGTACCCTATGGATTGGAATCCTTTATTATTTTAATTTTGTACAAACACCTTTCTTTGCAGAAACCGAAGCGCCGGTACGGAGCGGAGCCGTGCAAAAACTGGTTCCACGTGCCCTGTGGTGGTTTCGCTGGGGTGCCATGTTTACCTTCCTCGCCGGTATTCTCATTTACATACATAAACTCGCAGAAGTTGGAGGCTCCCTTTTTTACTCTTCCTCCTACGGGTTGGCCATCACCATCGGTGGAACCATGGGAACTCTGATGTTTCTAAATGTTTGGCTCGTGATCTGGCCCAAGCAACAAATCGTTATTGCCTCAGCAGTCCAAGTTGCACAGGGGGGACAGGCGATTCCTGAAGCGGCGCCTGGGGCACGCAGAGCCGCCCTTGCATCAAGGACCAACACTCTTTTTTCTATTCCAATGCTTTTCTTCATGGGTGCAGCCAGTCACTATTCATCCCTAGGAATGGCAGGCGGATCAACCGCTGGATTTTGGATCGTCAGCCTTGTGATTATCGCCGCGGTGGAACTCAACTGCCTCATAGGAGCTCAAGGTGCCACCAAGAAACCTCTGGATTCCGTGTCTGGGACTATTTGGTCCGGCTTTATCCTGACCTTGGTTCTCTTTCTCGTCTTCAAGATCTTATTGTAGGGAGGAGGGGAAACCGTTGCCCCTCAGCGAAGATAGGCGGCAAGATGCGGGATCGCCTTTTTGAGATGCGGATAGGCTGGCATCGCTGACGATTTTCGCTTCGGAACATAACCTGGTGGATAGGACCGGGTTAGGACTCTGAACTGCAAAAGGGTTTCTGAGGATCCCTTGATGGCTGGTCCCGTGGCCCCGTCCTTAGATGGCTCCCTGTTGTGACAGACTACGCAGTTAACAAGATACAACCGCCTCCCCCGGTCCGCGTTGGGCCCTGAAGTTTGTTCCGATTCTCCTGCACAACCACCCAGCAAAAGGGTCAGGACGAGACCTTTCACAAAGCTAGCACGCACGATGGAGGTGTTTTTAACACAGAATACCCCATAGCGCCAGATTGATCCTTAGAGTGATCGGATGTTACACGGAGTGATTTCAACAAGACTTTTCGTGCCAAAACGCCAGGTCAGGGAGGAGAAACATTTTTATTTTCTCCCAACTCGGGGTTATTTGCCCGAGTCCTCTTTGGTCCGATTCCCTGTACGCAATTTGAAGGGAATATTCAGAAAAAGTCTGGCTAGGATTTAGGGTAAGGCACCTTGACCAGATGCTGGGATGAGGTCCTGATATCTTCGTACCATAAATCCAAGAGTTTTTTAGCTATGGAACCGGGCTTACCATTTCCAATGGGGTGGTGATCCCACTGCACCACAGGAACCACCTTAATGGTGCTCCCGATGAGAAGCATTTCATCTGCAGACCTCCCCTCCTCTGGTGGAATCTCCGAAATGACGATGTCTCGCAATTCTCCCTGATCCACCAACTGCCTGGCCAGTTGAAGTAAACGTTGCACGGTAATTCCCGGGAGAATGGAATCAAATGGTGGGTGACAAAAAACCCCGTCCTTGGTGATGAATGCGACGTTCATAGTGGAGCTCTCTCCCACCATGCCTCGTTGATCGATAAAAATACCGTAGTTTGCCCCCCGCTCTTTAGCCTCAAGCATCACGAGCACATTGGGCAAATAATTCGTGGATTTGACCCGGGCAAAAAGCGGTGGCTTCATGGGCACGGTGCTGGTTACCACTTTGACTCCTTCGGTATAGAAGGTCTCCGGGTAGATCTCTCCTTTGGAGATCATTACGTAAAATCCGCTTCCTACGCATTCGCTTGGATCGAGACTGAATCCTCCTGGTCCGGCTGAAAGCCAGAACCGTAACACCCCATCCCGGTGTCCGCTGACGGCGGCCGTATCCAGGATAATTTGTCTCAATCGGTTCCGTGGAAAGGGCAAGGGAATACGGGCAATCTCCGCTGAGCCAATCAATCGATCTAGGTGCTCATCCAACTGGTATAGCATTCCATTTGCCAAGGTGGTCGTATCAAACACGCCGTGGCCACGGTGGACCATGTGATCATCTATAGGAAGCACCATTAGGGCCGGGTCAGTCACAATGCCGCCCAGTAAACTGGAATACAGGGCATAGTAATTGATAGCCTTGGAATGTACCGACTTTCGCAAACTCGCAATGGCTTCAGTGGTTGAAAGAACAGGTGTTTTCACCCCTCTGGCGGACATAGCTCCTGTCTCCTTCCGTCTATACTCCAAGGTATTGTCGTTTTCTGCCCCGGGTGTGTCAAGCAGATACTCTGTCCCGCGATTCCGTGGCTGGCCAAGGGTACTTCTCCGGGAACTGAACGGAGGGTGATCTCCTTTGAAAATGTTTGCTCTAGCTATTGAGCTCGAGAAGATAGGCCTACTTTACTTTTTGTCCACTAACTTCTCTGAAGGCGGGCAATCCACGCGCATCATGGAGATATTCGTTTTGGACAACGACCGTTCGGCTTATAGGAAATGGAAAACTCCAGGAGGTTTATGGTCCGTAGCGTTTAGCGAGGTATCGTCCCGCCACAAAACCCACAAGGCCCAAACCCGCAACGATAAGTCCGGTGGATACGGTCCGCGAACCGGCATCACTTGAAAAAGCCGAAATAGCAAAAAATAGACCAAGGGCGGCCAGTAATCCGGAGCTGTGTTGTAGCGCTATCCAAATCTTCACGCTCTTCACCTCTTAGCATATTAGGGGATCAAATCAATGCCGAACCATTCCAATTCCTCATCATTAGTTTTCCGCTCGCGATGATAACTGAAGCCAGATGAATACTGGCTGATGAAGTGGTGTTCTCCCCAACATGATCGTGACCGTCAGTGATATGCCGGCCAGGCACTTTGCCGTTTGAATCGCTCTGTGGTGCGTAGCCCTATAAGAGGTCAAAAACAGACCAGATCTGATAGGAAAAGATCTGGAAGTGGGGTCATTCAGGAAGCTGTGGTATACACGATGAGTGATGGTTCACCCGAGCTTTCTTCCCGTTGTGTTTCCTGGGGCAAGCTGGGGCTGGTGGTTGGGAATAACTGTTGGCGTCGGTATAGGTAGCAATATGATGGGCCTGGATTACTTCACAATAAAATGGGCCACACATATTAAATCGCTAGGCTTGCTAGCGGCAGTTGCTTCGACTCTCCAGCTCCCAATATGGAAATTGGGATCGATGTTTTTTGAACTCCAGGTTCGCCACCCTGGAGATTCTGCCACGTCTAACTCTACCACAGCCACTTCCACTCCGTCCTTGTACCAACGATGGCGAATTACATCTTCACCCTGAGACTTCACCCGGTTCCATAGATACACCCTATTTTCCTGTTGCGAGTCGATGACAGAGATTGATCCTGAGGGTGCAGACCCAGACCCACAGTAAACGCCAGGTTGAAATGGTTTAACCGGCTCCCGGTTGACGACATCTCGGGCAAAAATCGCGTCAACCATTTCCTGTCCGGCAGAACTAGACGGGAAACCCACCGATGTGGCCAATAAAATGAGCCAAACGATAAAGGATCGAGGCATGACGGTAACCTCCTACAGACAACTACTGGCGAAACTATCAAACAAGAGGAATGCCAACTTCTAAATTATTAAATTGATTAGAGATGAATCCTTTGGGGAAGCGCCAAATTGTACCATAGCGTACTAATCTGGGATTTTTTTTGCAAGTTGTTCTTACCGGCTAACCCTGCAACGCATCAGGTTATTAACAACAAAGCTATGGGTCTTAATTGTGAAGCCCAACCCCCATGATTTAGAGCAGGAATAAGGATAGAAAGGTTTGGACTATCAAGACCGACGCCCCTTAACCCGAAAGGCCAACGTCGTGCGTCTTTTCATCTTGCCCTTTGGCTGGTTTACTCGACTGTCCCGCCACGGCTCCTGTGGAGTTTTTCATCTTTCTAGCGATCTTTGGCGCCAATTTTCTCCATTGGATCAATGCAATATCCGTATTGGAGAGATGCTCCCCTTGGCGATAATGCTGGACCTCTATCTGACGCCGGTCCTGCCTGAGAAACAACTGGTGCACATGGCGAAAATAAATGTTGTACCAGATCTTGAGAGCGAACCGATGGATTAAATTACTAGGGTAAGTTACAAGAAAGTTCAGGTGGCGGGTTCGATGCTCATCAATGGGAACAGGCCATCCCATGTTGGAAATATGAATGCCGCAGTAGGTGTCGCGCACCTTCACCACGATATTGCCCGGCATACGAATATCTCCACCCGCCGTGGACTCTCCGCTCCACTCCTTCCTCTTATAACGACGCCTCAGCACGCGCCACCAAAGACGCGCTGGGAATTTTCCCACACCAGGATAATCGGCCTGGAGCCCTCCCCCGATTCCCCGCACATGCATTCCTTTACCATCGGGTAACAGCTCGAAGTGACATTTGCCCCAGGCGGGAACCTTGTTGAACAACACTTCAATTGATTTCCGATGCACGTAGGGTGCATGCAGAATATCAGGATAGTTTTCAACCACGTTGCGCCAGTTAGATTGCCACTCACGGAAGGTGAAAAAAGTCATGCCCCCTGGCTCTTTGAGCTCGGGCGGGAGATCCTCATCTAGAGGTGGCGGTTCCCCTTCCCCCATAAAAGCCCATACGATCCCAAACCGTTTCTCGGTGGGGTACCCTCGAACCCGAACGTTACCTGGGACCTTGGATTCGGGACCTTCAATAATAGCAGCTACACATTCCCCCGTCTCATTATAAGTCCAACCGTGGTAGCCGCAACTGAGGGTGCTGGGGAACAGAATGCGACCGCGGGAAAGCATAGTTCCTCGGTGGGGGCATCGATCAACCAGGGCAGCCACCTTTCCATCCTTGCCGGGAAAGAGAACGATATTTTCGCCAAGAATTTTTACTGAAATTGGACGACGTCCAATGCGTCGAGCTTCCACCACTGGATACCAGTAATTGCGATAACCCAACAGAGGGGCGTTTGGGATCGGAGCTGAACCGTCCTCGAATCGCTCTGACCCGGTACTCGATATATTTTCCATTATCGTCCTCTACCTGGCCCGTCCACCAAAGGACAAACTTCCTCTTGCTTTTTATCCTCCGTTCCCTCCGCAAAGTCAAGCTGGGAGGCGCTGTTCGTCGCAAAACACCGTGCGTTGAGATCATCAGTCCTGGCAAGGGATTGATGGTGCCTTTACAGGAACTGCGGTCCCCTCACTCAAGCGGCCCTCGGAGGGAAGGCAAGTTCACCGATGCGATAGCGGGCTCGGTTGCCCGCCCCTCAGCGGGAGCTGATGGGGCTATGCCTCGAGGTTCCGTCATTTGATCTGGCATGCCAACATAGCTTGAACCTCCGGTATCGGACATCTCCCTTTGTTCGGTGCAAGCCCCTATGCCCCAAACTCGAAAGCGACGCAGGGGAGCGAGACGCAAGGCCGTGGGCATCGAATGTTCGGGTTCAAATATTCACCGGCTTATTGCCCGCGGCCGCAGACTCGTTCCCTGAGCAGAACCGCGCAGGCTTTGGTAAGGTCACTGTGGGAGACCTGCGGAGCGAGGAGCATCTCCGAAACCCTAAGTAACTGGTATGGAAAATGTTCATAATTCAACTCTCGAAGTAGCACACAATCCAACCAACAACTCACTTCACTATCTCTGACGGGACCCTCATTGGCCGCGTCTGCGCAATACCCGGTTCTTGAACTGGCGAAGTAGGTCTCTTATAGTGAAGACACTGTGAGTCACTACGTCGTAGGAGATATCCATGGCTGCCTTGGGGAATTGACCCGTCTTCTGAATGCTCTTCCTTTGCAACCCGGGGACAAACTGATCTTTCTAGGAGATTACGTGGATCGGGGCCCAGATTCCAAGGGGGTGGTTTCCTATCTCCTGGAACTAAAGCATAAGGCAAACCAGGAAATGATTTTTCTTAAAGGCAACCATGAGGATATGCTCATGGCTTACCTTGGCTTGCCGGGGAAGCACGGCGATATGTTCCTATTCAATGGCGGTTGGGCAACCCTTGCCAGTTACGGCGTTACCGGAAGAAACAATGACCCCAGGGTTCTTCTGTCTTCCATGCCCGATAATCATCTCGAATTTTTTAAGAATCTAAAAACCCATCACATTATGGAGTCATTTCTCTGTGTCCATGGGGGCATTCATCCATCGAAGACACTGGAGGAACAGGTGGAAGAGGAAATGCTGTGGATCCGTGATCAATTTATCTGGAACAGTCACCGGCTCCCTTATACCGTGCTATTTGGCCACACCCCTCTTCAAGAAGTACTCTTTCAACTCCCATACAAGGTCGGGTTGGACACCGGCCTTGTTTACGGCAATACCTTGAGTTGCCTCGATACCACCCAAAAGGTTCTATACCAGATCACCAGGGGAACCAAAGGCGTGCGGCAAAGGTCGGTGAGGGACCGCTGGGAATCCATGATAGGTCCCCCTTTGCCTTCCGATTGATGTACGACACTGGTGACGAAGCCCTTGTAACTTCACTCCGATAGCGTTCGACTAATCAGCTTCTGAATCAGCGGCCCATTGGCTTCTAGAAACTCCAGGTCGGCAAGCTCTTTTGGTTTTACCCAGTGAAGTTGACGAAAAACGTTATTAGTCACAATTCCGGTGAATTGATCCACTTGGAAAAACCTCAGGTTTACCTTGAATTGATCCTTGTAGACATGACTGTGTCGGAGTATCTCTGTGGCCGATTCGATCTCAATGCCCAGCTCCTCTTTTAGTTCTCTATGCAATGCAGTAAAGGGCACCTCTCCCTTTTCCACCTTGCCACCTGCAAATTCCCATTTGAGCGGAAAAACTGCGTCCTCCCTCCGCTGGCAAACAAGATAACGTCCCCTGCTAATAATGACCGCAGCCACAACTTCGATTTCCTTTAGCGTACCCGGCAAATCCTCACCTTCCATGACCGTTTATAACCCAACTGAAACTAGGACGCCGTCAATGGCCTCTCTCCACCCCTGGGGCCCCATCCCATGACTGCGTTGTATGGTCGGTATCCTCTTCATCACCTCGGCATCCCAATTTCCGTCCGGATTTCGGATGACGATGGGTCGATCCACCTGATCTAGAAAATCACTATCGTTGGCAGAGTTACCTAGGCCAACGCTAACCGCCGCCGGGTTCGAGCGACGGAACAGTTCCAACAGTTTCACAGCGGCTCTTCCCTTATTGGTCCCGGCCGTAAGGTGATAGAACCGGTCTCCCTTGACCATGGTGAATCCCTTGGCGCTCAAAGAGTTTTTGAGCGCTTCGGGGTTTCCACCTTCTACTACAAAAGGTTCGTCGTATTCTCTCTGAGCGGCTCGCGCGGATTCGCTTTTGCTCAAACCGGTGAGTTTAGCAATTTCCTCCAGCGTCATGGCGCCAAAGGATGTAAGCCTTACGCCGTTTCGGCGAGCGGCTTCCTGAAGGGCATTACGAAGAATTGAAATTTCGGCACCTAATCCTAGAATTTTAAATTGTCCTTTTGTCTTGGCCTCCTTAACGGGAAAGGGAAAGGTTTGCTCCAAAAAATAGATGGCCCCTCCATTCTCTACAATAAAAGGGGCGTTTAATTCCAGCTCTTCCCATAGAGGGAGGATCTCACCATAAGTCTTGCTTGAGCACAAAATCAGCGGGATGGCCAGAGATCGCAGCCTTTGAATGGCTGGCAAGCTGGCGTGGTAGTCATAGGTTCGTTGATCTAGAAGGGTGCCATCCAGGTCGGTAATAACAATAAGCCGAGTTTTCTTTCCGCTTTGGTTTGCCACCGCGGTCAGGGAAGCAGTCCGCTATCCGTGGGATGCGATTCCTGGGGCATGGACTGATAATCGGGAATGGTGATCATGGGTGGACGCTCATGGTCGGTGATCTCTCTTACCTCGAGGGAGTACGCGTTGCGCGTGCTCTGCACCAGCTTCATGCTCCTGCTGATTCCCTCAAGCAGTGCGATACTGTTTTTTTCTTGAAGACGTTGAAGGAAGACTTGAATAATGGCGAAGGACATCTGGCTGAGCGCCGGAAGCGACTGGTTTCGGTGGATGCGCTCCCCAAGATCCACCTGTGCAATGGCCCGCGGCCCCAGCATGTTGTAGATATCAATAAGAAGGCCCGTTTCCACCCCATAGCCGGTAAAAAACGGCACCCTTTCCAGAATTTCTCGTCGACCGGCGTACTCACCCGCTAGGGGTTGGATAATTCCTGAAAGCTCGGGATAAAAAAGGTTCAGAAAAGGACGTGCCGTTAGCTCCGTCACTCGACCGCCTCCGCTGGCAGAAAGCTTACGGCCCACCCGGATGGGCCGACGATAAAATCCCTTCACGTAGTGAACGTCGGGCTCAGCCAATAGAGGTCCGAGCAAGCCACATACAAATCCTGAGTGGATGTTTTTTATATCTGTGTCAATCCACGCAATGATATCACCCCGTAGCACGTAGAGGCTTTTCCACAAGGTCTCACCTTTGCCACGGTAAGATCCATAATCGGTAAGGATTTCTTGATGGGTAAAACAGGGAACCCCTAGGTCCTTCGCTATCTTAACCGTACCGTCCGTGGAGCCGGAGTCAATAAGAACCATCTCGTCGAGGAGCGGCACTTCTTCCATAAGGGCTCCTTTGATGGTTTTGATGATATTCCCTATGGTCTCGGCCTCGTTCAGGGCCGGAAGGCCCAGGCTGATAGTAAGCCCCTGCTTTTGCTTGGCTTCCACCAATTTTTTCTGGTCTCCAAATTCCTTTGCATGAAAGCTGTTTTCCGCGAACCATTTGTCCACCCTCTCGGATATCGGTTTGAATTTCTCCACTGGTTCTTTGTTCAACCATAGCTGCACGGGCTGAGGCGTCTTCACCACCATTAATGGTTTCTGCATCCCCTTTGCCCCATGCTCAACCACTGACCCTAGAAAAGACTTCTGGGTCTCGCTCCCAGCCGCTGCTCCCACGATGACCATGTCATGCCATTTGGCTTCCTCAACGATGGCATTTTCAGGATGTTCCGCCTGCACAGTCAAGAGGCGCCTCATCTGGCGATAAAAACGAAGCTTCTGGAGAAACCCGTAGTAGGGTTTTTCACCATAGCCCGGTCGATCCGGCTGCTCGCAATGGAGGACGGTTACCTTCGTCCCCAGGCTTTTGGAGAGCTGGTTTGCCACCTCAAGGGCAAACTCGGCATAGGGGCCTCCCCGTACAGGAAGCAATAAACTGTTGCATCCAAAGGACTCCACCAATCGAGTTACCATGATTCTGCCGGGAGGTTCTTCAAGGAGCTTGTCGATGGTATTTCCAAAGAGACGGTCCTGGGAGTTGGTGTACCCCTTCCACGGCAACAGGAGCAGGTCGCAACTTTCCTTCTCCATGGTTTCCGTGATCTCCTCAGAAAGTCGGTATGAGACCCGCACCAGAGTTCGCAGCTCCACCCTCTCATGGGGGATCTGACCCTTGACTTCCTCCAATTCGGCTCGGTTAGTGGGTGTTTTCTCAGCTCCCTCGCTGAGGGAAGTTTCCTCCGGGATCCGGACCACCTTCAAGGCAAGTATTTTTCCGTCGGTTGGCAGAAGCGCCGCTGCCAGCCTCAAATAAGGCGCCGCGCTGGCCGGATCAAGAAGGGGGATTAAAATCTTCTTTGCAAAATCCATGAGCCAAGGATAAGAGCTCAAGATTAAGGAATGGTATGATTCAGCCAGCAAGTCGATGGATTTGAGAAATTTTCACGGCTTGGAAAGTCCATGGAGAACATGGCTTTCAATTCCAGTCCAGGGATAGTTCCTACGTACCTCCGAAACAACTAGCCACGGAATGGATAACCATAGTTAGTTAACCCATTGGTGTCAACCCCTATGTTAGGGCAGAAGGTCCGATGAATCAGGTTGGAATTTGCGGACTAATGAGACCCGATTGCGTCCCACGGAGTAGAGCTTGAGCCGCCCTTTTTTAACCTGGCATCGGATACCAATCACTTGCCCCAACTACCAGATCGCCTGATTAAATAGGGCTTGTTTCGTTCCAAAATCCTTGCCTGCTCCCGGACAACAGCTTCCGCTCCCTCATAGGTCATATCCATGACCTGTTGGCAGTAACTCTTGGTACGCCCAGAGTAAAGCGAGATCATGATATCGACTAAACGGCGTCTATTCCGTTTCCACAACTGGTAAACGCAGGCAAAATCATAAAGCACCTTGCTCCACAGGTCGGCATCGAACTCTTCGTTTTCATTGGCTCCCCACTTTCGGTGGATGCGGTCCAGTCTTTCCCAATTTTTCTTGCTCAGGATCTCTTGATACATGGGCCGGAAGTGATTGAAGCCTTCGACGAATTCGGAATGCAGCTTATTCAAACTAACAGGCACCGGAGCAAGTTGAGGGGCCTCTTCCTTTAAATCGTTCAGGGGAACCGACTGAACTGGATTTTCATGTTGCCAGTTACGCTCGTATTTTCTCATTAAGCATATGTCCTCGTCTAACACTAAGCCCTTAAAAACCCTTTCTGTCTGGGCTGTGGGAAGCGTCAATAAAGACTATCACTTTTGTGACACCATCTTTCCATCGTAACTGCAACCAGGTGAATACATTTGTGATTGCAGTCTTAGAAGAATCTCGCCGGTCCCATCAATATCATCAACCCACCATCACCAACCTCAGATCCATCACGTTCGTGCGGGAGGGGCCGGTGATCAGCAGGTCTCCGAGACTTTGAAAAAAATGGTACGAATCGTTCCGTTCAAGGTAGTGATTTGGATCCATGCCAGCCGCTTTTGCTCTTGCAATGGTCCTGCCGTCCACAAGGGCTCCCGCGGCATCCGTGGGACCGTCCGTTCCATCGGTTCCACCACTCAAAATGACCACAGGTTCCAATCCGTCAATTGTCATAGCGGCTGCTAACGCGAACTCCTGATTTCGTCCACCCAAGCCGTTTCCCTTTATAAACACGGTGGTCTCCCCCCCGGAAATAACGCAGGCGGGTCTCAGAACTGGATGGTCCGTGGTTAGGATTTCATTAGCCAAGGTCGTATGAGCCCTTGCGGCAACGTGAGTCTCTCCCTGAATGGAGCTCGAAAGGATGAGCCCGTGATAACCCAGCTGTTGCGCCCTTTCCTTTGCCCCTTGGAGGGCCAGATCGTTATTACCCACGATGACATTTTTGACGTTCCTAAAGACCGTACCACCCACTTTGGGCGTCTCCTCCAGCTCTCCCCCCTCCCCTCTCTCTAGTACCTTCATGGCGGCACTTGGCATCCGGGTACGAAGACCATGCTTTTCAATAATCCAGATGCAGTCATGGAAGGTGCTTCCATCGGGAGCCGTAGGTCCCGAGGCAATACAATCCATATCATCTCCGATGACATCTGAGAGGATCAAGCCGATCAAAGTGGATGGGTGAGCGAGTCGAGCCATTCGGCCCCCTTTAATCTGGGAGAGATGCTTCCGCACCGCATTGATCTCACGAATGGAGGCGCCGCAATCCAACAGAAGCTTGGTGACCTTTTGTTTATCTCCTAAAGTCAAACCCTTAGCCGGATACGGCAGCAACGCTGATCCTCCACCTGATATCAACGCGAGGACCAAGTCCTTCTCACCGGTTCCATGGAGGAGTTGGATCATTCGGTCCACTCCCCGTATCCCCGCTTCATCTGGAACCGGGTGGCCCGCCTCATTTACTTCAATGCGTTGTAGGGAAGCACTGTGCCCATACTTAACGTTAACGAATCCACCTTTGATTCGTGGAGCGAGTTGAGCCTCCACGGCCTGAGCCATGACGGCTGCGGCTTTTCCGGCACCGATGACGGAAATACCATCGTAGCGTGCAAGGTCATAAACCTCATTGTGGACCTCCAACCTCTCCCCATCTACCTTCAACGATCGCCCAATGGCGTTTTCCGGAGCCGCCTCCCTCACACCACACTGAAATATGGAACATGCGTCTTTCCTTAACTGAGCCACGTCCCTCATAACTTTAGACTACCCAAAGCCGCCCGTGACGACAAGGGGGGATTGACAGTGAGTGCAATTCTAGTGTTTAAGTACCAAAAGAGGTGCATGGAATGAATTTTCTCGACTGGGGAGTCATTGCGCTCTATGTCTTTTTCATTCTAGGAGCGGGGTTTTTATTGGGCCGCTCCCAGAACACAATGCACGATTACTTCCTTGGGGGCAGAACCGTTCGTTGGTGGCAATCCGGCCTCTCCACCATGGCAACTCAACTGGGGGCCGTAAGCTTCGTTTCCGCTCCGGCCTTTGTGGTGCTCAAAGATGGCGGCGGATTGAAATGGCTTGCCTATGAATTTGGAGTCCCTTTAGCCCTTATCTTGGTCATGGTCGTCATCCTTCCCACTTTTCATCGCGCCGGTGTCATCAGCATCTATGAGTACCTCGAGGCCCGTTTTGATGCGGGAACTCGCACCCTGGTCAGCCTTCTCTTTCAGATTGGACGGGGCTTGGCCACGGCCGTGACCGTGCTGGCCGGTGGGCTCATCCTTTCCACCGTGCTCGGCATTTCAACACCCGCGGCAATTATCGCCATCAGCTTGGTAACCATCCTTTACGATATTCTCGGCGGCATCCGGGTCGTGATCCTAAGCGACGTAATTCAAATGTTTATCATTTTGATCGGAATCCTAGTTTGTGGCGGCGTGGCCCTTAGCTTCGTGGGTTGGGACACGGCCTGGGCAAACATGGAACCGGCTCGCCTTCGGGTTTTGGATTTTCAACACCTGGGGCTAAGCCCGGCAGGGACCTACGCCTTCTGGCCCATGATCCTTGGCGGGTTCTTTCTTTATGCTTCCTACTATGGATGCGATCAGAGCCAGGTTCAGAGGGAGCTAACCGTAGGGAAAATCGACGACGTCAAAAAGTCGCTTCTGGTAAATGCATTTGGTCGCTTCCCCCTGGTCCTCCTCTATTGCATGATGGGAGTTTTTGTAGGAGCGGTGGTTACAACCCCCGAGTTCCTGGGGCGTGCCGCTATTGCAATAGGGAGTTCTCCCGAAACCGTAACCGTCACACTTCAACGGGATCCAGACCGTATGGTCCCTCTATTCATCTTATCTTACCTTCCCCACGGGGTGATCGGGTTCATTTTCGTGGCTATCCTCTCCGCCCTAATGTCCAGTTTAGATTCAGCGCTCAATTCCTTGAGTGCTGTGACCATACGCGATTTTTATCAGCGTTACTGGAACAAAGACGCCAGCGAACGGCACTATTTCATTGCATCGAAGGCCTTCACCCTGCTTTGGGGCGTCTTCTGTGTCGGAGTGGCCCTGCTGTTTGCGGCCACACCCGAGGCCACCCGCCAGACCACCATTGTCCTGATCAACGCCATTGGAAGCATTCTCTATGGGCCTATACTGGCAGCGTTTCTTCTTGGGATGTTGACGGGCTGGGCCGGCCCTAGGGCCACGAAGATTGGAATTATCTCAGGTGCGATGACAAACATCGGCCTGTTTTTTCTACAATGGTGGGCGCAGCTTATTTCCATTTCGTGGCTCTGGTGGAATCTCACCGGGTTCCTGACCACTGTGGTCATTGCCGGATTAGTTTCTGCTTGGGAAACACAGGGGACTAAAGAGGTTGCATTGGAACCAGAGGAGCCGAGTCGTATCAACTGGCCGGCAGTCTATGGCGTGTTGGGTTTCTACGTTGTCCTAATAGTAGGCGTTTCGGCACTGATGCAGAAACTAGGGTAATAAAATGGAAGCCTTCGCCTCTTGGGTGTCAGTTTTGCACCGGCACGGGGGCTCGGGTAAGGGTCTGGAGAAAGCTTTGGCACCACCGATAAACGTCATTGGTTTTGACGGATCGTCGGAGGCCTTGCATTCGGCTTTGTTTTTCACTCTCTGACATGGCTAGACATCGATGTATCGTATCGGCCAAGTCTTCAAGGTTATAAGGGTTCACTATGATTGCGTCTGTTAGGATCCCAGCGGCTCCGGCGAATTCACTGAGAATGAGGCTGCCGTCGTCCCGCGCCCTGGATGCCACGTACTCCTGTGCTACCAGATTCATTCCATCCCTGAGGGGTGTGATCATGGCCACATCCGCCGCTGAGTAGTAGCTCACCAGCTCCTCGGTGGGAAAGGCCTTAAAGAGATAACGCACTGGAACCCACTTTCGGGTGCTAAATCGCCCACTGATGCGGCCGATGGTTTCATCAATGCTGCGTCTAAGCCTTATGTATTCCTCCACACGTGTGCGCGAGGGGACGGCGATCTGCATCAAGCACACGTTCCCGTGGTATTCGGGATATTTTTCTAAAAAGCGCTCATAAGCAAGTAGTCTCTCCAGAATCCCCTTGGTATAGTCCAGTCGATCCGCACCCACAAGAAGGTATTGACCGCCCACTTCCCGACGGATCTGCAAGGCCTTTTCTTGATTTGTAGGATTCGCGGCCAAGCGATTCCATCTCTGGTAATCAATTCCTACGGGGAAAGCCCCCACTTTGACGGTACGGCCCTGATATTCAATCAGATAATTTTCTCGGTCCACCGCTAGCCCGAGGACGTCCTCCACGGATTGAAGGAAATTGTCGGCGTGGGCGTGGAGTTGAAAGCCAATCAAGTCGCTTCCTAATAGGCCGTGGAGGACTTCCTTGCGCCACGGCAGCACCCTGAATACCGGAGAGGAAGGAAACGGAATGTGCCAAAAAAAACCAATGGATTGATCCCGGTTTTCCCCTCGAATCAGACCGGGAAGCAGCGTTAAATGGAAGTCGTGAATCCAGATACTGCCCTCGCTTCGACCCTCCGAGGTGTAGGCTTGGGCGAACTTATGATTAACACTCTCATAGGCCTTCCAGTACTCGAAGCGAAAGTGACATCGATCCAGGAAATAGTGGGACAGGGGCCATAGGACTCGATTGGAGAACCCCTGGTAATAATTCCTTACCTCTTGGTCGGTAAGCTGAATCAATTTTATAGAGTATTTGGGATCTTCCACCGGGACTTTCACCCGTTCAACTGTGCCTGCGGCCTCTCCCCATGCCACCCAGGTGCCGCCACCCCGACACATGATTTCGTCCAGAACAGAAACCAAACCACCAACGGTTTTTTCATAGGAGGCTTTTCCTGCTCTTTTTCTGAGTTCGTAGGGAGCGCGGTTCGAGATGATGGTCAGGGGATCGGCTATGTCCTCCATGTCACCCATAAATGGCGAACGGTCCAAAGCAATCCTTGAATTGAAGACTGAAATGATCGCCCTCAAAGCATATGGGGAACAAACCTCCCTGTCAACCATTATTCCTAACCTTTTTTTTTGCAATTTCACCGAAGAAACGTTATAAAATGCGGTTCAAGCTTTTTTCAGCCTGAGAAAGAACATCTTGGGAGAATTCACGCTTCAAACCGCATTACTGACGTTCTTAGCGAGTGCCGTAGTCATCGTTGTTGCCGGCACAAAACTATCGAAGTACGGCGACTTACTGGCAGACCTCACGGGCCTAGGACGAATATGGATCGGGGCCCTGCTATTGGCTGGCGCCACGTCTCTCCCCGAGGGCCTCACTTGCATCAGTGCCGTGACCTGGGTGGATGCACCCGACCTGGCCCTGGGAGATCTTTACGGCGCCTGCATGCTGAACATGTTCACCTTGGCGCTGGTAGATCTCCTGAACCGAGAAGCAAAGGTCTGGCACAGCGTGTCCTATTCCCAGATTTTGATAGCAGGCCTGGCCATTATGTTAGCAGCCTTTGTGGCGCTCTTTATTATCGCAGATCTGGATACTGCATTTTTTGGGCGGTTGGGTTGGGATACCATGCTGATCGCCGCATTATACGTTTTTGGTCTCCGTTTTATTCTCCAGTACGAGACTGAAACTCAGAATAGCTCCGGGTCTGAAACGAAAGTTTCCACTGCAGATGACTCAATGTCCCTCAAACGTGCCAGTCTGCTCTTCGCCGCCGCCGCGGTGACCATCATTATCTTCGCCCCCCTTCTCGCCAAGTCCGCCAAGAGCATTGCTGACATCACCGGCATCGGCACAACTTTCATCGGAGCCTCACTGGTGGCCCTGACCACGTCACTCCCAGAGATGGTCACCTCCCTTGCCGCAGTTCGCCTGGGGGCCTACGACCTGGCAGTGGGGAACCTCTTCGGCAGTAACGCCTTCAATATGATGCTGGTTTTTCCCACCGATATCGCCTACTCCAAAGGCTCCTTGCTCCAAAGCGTTGGATCAACTCAGACCATAGCCGGACTGTTGGCGATTATTCTTATGAGCATCGGCATCATGGGCGTTATTTTCCGCAGAGAAAAGCGGTGGTACCTCCTCGAGCCCGACAGCATCATTCTGGCGATCGTTTACTTCGTGGGCCTTTTCGTGCTGTTTCGACTGGGAGGGACCTTCTAGATCGTAAATCGATGGCCACCCCTTCTATTGCCGGGACTGCCAGTACTGCCAGAAGTCGACTACCAAAAAAATAAAGAGCAAGAGCACAATCAAAAGAACCATTTGGCTGACTTCCAGTGGCTTTGGGAAAAGGATGGTGAACTGAGAGACCCGCTTGGTTATTCCATTGCGGACAGAACCAAGTCCTGTAGCTAAAGGGGCGCCCACCGCTGTCCACATGAGTTTTGGCAATCCCCGGTAAAACCAATCGGTATCGAGGTTTGTCGCCTTCAGCTCCGCCGGATAGATGCCTGTGCGCTTTAGCACGGCAAAGGCCAGAGCGGAAAACAGGAGGAGTTGAAGCTGGGTGATTACGTGGGTCGTGGTATATGGAACATAATCGACTGGGTATGGCAGCAACTGATATAGCGGCCCGGGATAGACTCCGATTGCAACACATAAAAATGCGGCAATACCCATTGCAAGGAGCATGTTCCAAGGGGCTTCCTTGCAACGGATACCCGAATCATGGGCGTAAAACGCGAAGAAAGGAATTTTGATTCCGGAGTGGTGAAATACACCCGCCGAGGCAAATAACAAGATTAAATAGGCCCAGACAAACCCTCCGTCCGCCGCTGATGTCATGATAAGGGATTTGCTCACAAAACCACTGAAAAGGGGAAAGGCTGAAATGGAAGCCGCCCCGACGACGCAGAAGAAAGTCGTATAGGGCATGGATTTGTACAGTCCCCCCAGTTCCGAACCGTTGATGGTTGCGGTTCGGAACAATACGGCTCCCATGGACATGAACAAAAGCGCTTTGTAAATGATATGGGAAAACGCGTGGGCAACGGTACCGTTGAGCGCCAATTCTGTGCCGATTCCGATTCCAACCACCATGAATCCAAGCTGGTTATTCAAACTATAGGCTAATACACGCCGGAGGTCGTTTTCTATCACCGCATAGAAGATGGGAAATGCGGTCATAATGGCGCCGGTCCAGATCAGAACTTCGGTCCCCGGATACCCACGGGCCAAGGCATATACGGCTAGTTTTGTGGTAAAGGCGCTCAAGAAGACGGTGCCCGTAACGGTAGCCTCGGGGTAAGCGTCCTGGAGCCAGTTGTGAAGCAACGGGAAGGCGCATTTGATCCCAAAGGCAAGGAAAATAAGTTGCGAGCCCAATCCGTCTAGACCTAAGAAGCCAAAGGTGATAGCGCCGGTTTTCTGGGCGTGGAAAATCACACCCACAAGTAAGAGCAGGCCCGAGGCCACCTGAATGATAAGGTAGCGCATGCCCGCCTCATAGGACCTCTCGGTTCTGCGCGCCCATATTAAAAATACCGATGAAACCGCTGTCAGTTCCCAGTAAACGAACAGGCTAACCAGGTCACCGGCGAACACGGCTCCGATGGCGCTCCCCGCGTAGATGAGCCCAGCCACATGCTGTACCGAATCCTTCACGTGAAGGGCGTAAAGGACACTTAAAAATGCCGCGATATGAAAAATGATCCCGAATACCAGGCTGAGGGCATCCACTCGAATGGTTGTCAGGGTATAACTCAGGAACGCAACCTGACCGAATTCTCCATGGGGCAGCACCAATAGTTGAACAAAACTAAGAAGGGGCAAGGCAAGCATGTAAAGGGCTTGCCCGCGGCCCCGGAAGAGAGGAACGAGCAACGCGCCTACAATGATGATCAGCCCTGGGGGTAGATTAATGGTCATAGTAGTCTTCCCCGCGCTTGAGCACTCTTCTCAACTGTTTGGCCAGGACAACCAATCCAACGCACGAAACGAAACCATAGAACCCATAGAAGCCAAACCAGTGCTCCCAAGAGAAGTGAACATGCTTGTGGTAGAAGAGATCCAGGAGCGTCAATCCCACGCAAACCGCACAGAGTCCCCAGAAGATCTTGTCTACGTTGCGGGGCTCATCGAGCCAATACTTTTTCTCGCTAAGCATTTCTGTGCTTCACGAAATCAAACAATCCTGCTTAGAAATTCATATAGAACGTCTGCGAAAAAGAATAGGGCCACGCATCCAATGGAGGTAATACACAGGGCAACGACGCACGCCAATGGGGCCTCGTGGATACTCGTCTCATTGGTCGCCCCAGTAGTGGGAGCAACAAAGAAGGCCCGAATCGCCACCGGCATGAGGTAGGCAATATTAAGGAGCGAACTCACCATCAGCACCACAGCTAAAATGGCGTGGTTAGCGCCCAGGGTCCCCATGATGAGGTACCATTTGCTCCAGGACCCTCCCATAGGTGGCAGACCGATGATGCTCAAGGAAGCCACCAGAAACGCGACCATGGTGATGGGCATGGTTTTCCCAATGGCGGTCATCTCGCTGATCTGTTTCTTGCGGGAGGCCACGTCAATGGCCCCGGCACAGAAAAAAAGTGTGATTTTACCAAAGGCATGCATCACGATGTGCATGGCCGCCCCCACAACGCCCCACGTATTGGCCAGAGCCGCACCCAGGATCACATAGGATAACTGACTGATGGTGGAATAGGCGAGACGAGCCTTAAGATTATCCTTGGTGAGGGCAATGAGGGAGGCAATGAGGATGGTCCCGGACGCCACATACATGAGCCACACGCTCATTCCGGTTTCCTTGAGCATATCGAGCCCGAAGATATAAACGATGATCTTTAAAATGGAAAACACACCTGCCTTGACCACGGCCACGGCATGGAGCAACGCGCTGACCGGTGCCGGTGCCACCATGGCCGCAGGCAACCAGCGATGGCAAGGCATCAGGGCCGCCTTTCCAATCCCAAAGGCGTAGAGGGCCAGCAGCACCCCAAGGACGCCGTTGCTCGCCTTGCCCGCGAGAATACCCCCCGGCCTGAATTCGAGAGTGCCCGTCAAGATCCAGGTCCAGACAATGGCCAAAAGGAAAAAACCTATGGAAGTACTAAAGAGATAACCGAGATAAATTCTTCCCGCACGCACTGCCTCATTGGTCCCGTGGTGAGTCACCAGGGGATATGTGACCAGGGTCATGATTTCGTAGAAAATGAACAAGGTGAAGACATTGGCCGCAAAGGCAATCCCCATGGCGGCCCCAATGGCCATGGCAAAGCAGGCGAAAAACCGCGTCTGATTTTGTTCGTGATGGGCTCGCATGTAACCGATGGAGTATACCGCTGTAACGATCCAAAGGCCTGAAGCCACCGTGGCAAAAAGCATTCCCAGGGGTTCCAACGCCAAGGCCAACTGCAATCCTGGCATAATTTGGATAAGGGTGAAGGCGAGGGGCTCTTTCAACCCCACCTGGGGAAAGAGGGTTACCACGGTCCCCAGGAGACAGGCGGCGATGAGGAGATTTACAGATTCGCGCAGGTTTGGCCAGGGGCCGAATGCCACCACCAGGCCAGAACCCAAGAAGGGTAAAAAAAGCGTTAAGGCGAGTAGTGAACCGGTTGTGCTCATCTCATCCCATTCCCAGCAAGGCTCGGGCTGCTCCATTGGCCAGGTGAAAGGACAGGGAAGTATCGATTCCAAAGTACAAGCTGGCACCGATCAAAACCCAAGTGGGCAGAACCAGCGACCATGGGGCCTCTTTCACTTCCGGCTCCCCCTCCTGAGGGGGTTGGAAGTACATCACCTCGACAATGCGCCATACATAGATGACCGCAAGCAACGATCCAAGAAGTACGACAGCCGCCAGGGTCAGCAATCCACGATCCAATGCCCCGGTGACAAGAAACCACTTGCTTACGAACCCTGACGTCAGGGGAGCGCCGATGAGTCCTAAACCACCGCCAGTTACCGCGGCGGCCGTCCATGGCATCTTATGGCCCAATCCCCGTAAATTTGAGAGGTCGGTGTCTCCCAAACGGTAGACCACGATCCCCGCCGCGAGGAACAGACCGCTCTTCATCAAAGCATGATTAAAGATATGAATAAGAGAGCCCGTCAGTCCTTGCTCATTTGCAAGGGCAAATCCAAGGGTGATGTAACCGATTTGTGCGACACTGGAATAGGCCAGGATGCGTTTGAGTGTGGATTGGTGAATCGCCATGTAGGAACCACCTAGAATCCCAACGCAGGCGCAGGCCAGCAGAATGGTTCTCGTGGGCATTTTTTCGAGGCTGAACTCAACTCCCAGTATGGTAAATATGAAACGAATCATGACATAGGCTGCGACTTTTATGGCCACGCCGGAAAGCGCTGCGGAGACAATGGGCGGGGCATAACCGTGGGCGCCAGGCAGCCACCCATGGAGGGGAGCCAACGCCATTTTTATGCCGAGTCCAATCAAGAGAAACGCAACTGCGGTAATCACCGTGCGGTTGTCATGCAAGCCTCTGATCTTTTCGGCAAGGTCGATCATGTTCAATGTCCCGGTCACGCTGTAGAGATAACCGACCCCTATGAGAAAAAAGACCCCGCCGATGGTCCCCAAAACGAGATAATTCATGCTGGCCGGCAGGGCCCGACGGTTGTGGTATTTTCCCATGGCCACCAGGGTATAGGCAGCTAGGGATGAGATCTCCACCAGGACGTAGACATTGAAAACGTCACCGGTGATGGTGATACCCAACAGGCCGGTGATGAACAGGAGCCACAGAGAATAAAAGTAACGTATTCGCTCCCGGGGTATGCCTTGCGCCACGCTCAAACGCGCATAAACGGTAACCACCGCCGACACCAGGGCGATAACAAGCAACATAAAGGAATTTAGTGCGTCCACCCGGTATTCAATTCCCCACGGGATCTTCCAGCCTCCCATGGCGTAACTGATCACGGCATCAGCCGATCCGCCGGCCTGAGTGCCTCCGTAAATCTGGAATAAGAGCGTGATGGAAAGTCCCAACACCGCCCAGGTGGCAAGAATGGCAAGAAGCCAGGGCATGTTCCCACGCCCCAAGAACGGCATAAGGAACCCCGCCACAAGCGGTAACACTACGATGAGAGCCGGCAGCTGATCTATCATCACACCCGGTCGGCGCTCTCCACCTCGTCCTCCTCCACCGTGCCATAGAAGTCCTTGATATTGGCGATTATGGCCAGGGCCACCGCCAGGGTACTAACGGAGACCACAATTGCGGTTAGAATCAATGCATGGGGCAACGGATTGGAATAGAGGGTCACTCCTGGGGCCAGGACTGGCGCGGAGCCTCCCTGGATCTTGCCCAGAGAGATAAAGAACAAAAATACAGCCGTTTGTAAGAGGCTCAGTCCAATGGCCTTCTTAACCAGGTTGGGTCGTGAAATGACCGTATACAAACCGATCATCATCAGAAGAATGAAAATCCAATAGTTGTAAAGGTCCAGCACTAGATCCATGGTCCACCCCAGCCATCGGTGAAAAATCCGGCGGGCTGCTCAACGGCCTCCCTCTGAGGTCGAAACCGTTCCCTCGGTAATCTCGTTAAAGATAGTGATCATCACCGAAGTCACTGTAATACCCACTCCGTATTCCACCAAAGTCATTCCCCAGGATTCGGCGCCCGCGTGGTCCCATGGTTTCAACGGTGTAAAATCAAGGAAGTTATGGCCGGCCAGAAGGCTAAACACTCCCACACCGGCATAAAGCAGAACTCCCGTGCAGGCCAGGGCGTCCGTCAGACGCCTGGGGACCACTTTACGCATCTCCTCGCCGCTGTACACCATGGCGTACAAAATGAAACCGGACGCCAACATGATCCCACCTTGAAATCCGCCTCCAGGACCCAGCTCCCCGTGGGCAATGACGTAGAAACCAAATACGATCATAAAGGGGAGGTTGATCTTTGTAATGATGCGGAGGATAACCTGATCTTTCACCCATGCCCTCCACTTCCCCCGGATCCGCGACCTCGCAGTAATAGTATGAGACCTAGACCGGCGGTAAAGATTACCGCCACCTCGAAAAGCGTATCGAACGCACGGTAGTTCACGATCACCGAGGTCACCAGGTTCGGTACGTGCCCGTGGAAGTAGTTTTGGTCAGCAGACGGACCGGCGCTATTCGGTTTCGAGGTTGTTTTTTTCACCGTCTGCGCGACATATTCCGGGCGCACGTGGATTTGTGGAGGCGCTTTTGGGTTTCCGAAGGAGGGCATGTCCAGGGTCCCGTAGATTAAAGCTGCGGTGGTTAGAACCGCCACCAGGAGGGGCAAAGCGTAAGAACCTCGGTTCTTTTTCTCTTCAGGTCCCACCAGGATGATCACTCCAATGAGCAGAATGGTAGAGATTCCGCCCCCCACGGCCGCCTCCGTAAATGCCACGTCAACGGCGTCTAGATTCAACCAGACAAGGGCCATGAGCAAACTGTACAGGGCCAACAGGATGGTGGAAGAAAAGAGATCACCCACCTTGAGTACCATCAACGACGTGACCACCAGCAGCAAAAGAAATATCCCGTCCAGGATCAGGAACTCAGTCATGGCTCTCAGGATTCTTCCTGGAATTTTGTTCATCCAAATGGGCCGCCCTGGCAATGGCATGGACCGCCGTGGGCGATGTAATAAATAAAAGTAGAACGATTAAGATCAATTTGACACCGATAAAAATGTCATAGCTGTCGTTACGAAAAACTTGAAACACCAATCCCATCAGGATCATCAATTGAGCCAAAGTATCGCTTTTCCCGGCAGGATGAATTCTGGAATAGAAGTCGGGAAGGCGCAAAATCCCAACTGCCCCGGTGAGAGCGAAGAAAGAACCCACAGCGAGGAAGACCACCGTCAATACGTCAAAAACCACCGTCATGACAGTTAACCCAGTCGTCCTCGTTCTTTAAATTTAAGAATGGCGATGGTGGCAATAAAGTTCACCAGCGCGTACAGAAGCCCGATATCCAAAAACTCCGGACGTTTGCTGGCAAATCCCAAAAGCGCCACGAGAATCACGGTTTTTGTCCCAGCCATGTTTACGGCCAAGATGCGATCGAATAGTGTTGGACCCATAACCGCGCGGATCAATACGAGGATTAAACCCAGGAGGATAACAAAGACAGCGAGCCAGGAAGCGCCTTCGGCTGGATTCATACCTATGGTTTATCCCTCCAGCTTGTGAATACGGTCCTGCATGGCGCCAGAGAGTAGCGACGCGGCTGATTTGTCGGAAAGGGCGTGCACCAGCATCTCACCTTTCTGTTCGTCCACACTGACGGTAACGGTGCCCGGCGTGAGGGTGATGGAGTTGGCGTAGACCACCGTCGCCACCGGGGTCTTGGTGCTGTAGGAAATTCGTATCATTCGGGGTGAGATGTTTAGTCTTGGATGCCAGACTCGATAGGCCACATCCAGATTTGCAATGACAATCTGCCAAAGGAGCCATGGAAAGTAAGCGAGCACCGCCAGCGCCAGATGAATGGGATGTCCTTCCTCGTCCAGTATGCCCTTGCGGTGGGTAAGATAGGTTACAAAGATACAGGTCACCACGCCGCAGGCCATCAAGAAGCGATCCCCGGCTTCATGAATATCGATCTGACCTGAAAGAAGGATCCAAAAACACAGCAGGATTAGAAATTTTGACACCACCCGCAACATGACTATCCGCAACCCGCCCCTGATGCTTTTTTCAATGTGCGAATTGGCATTGAGGGAGTCGACGGACACACTTCCCGTGGATGAGTCGGCATGAAAACACCATGGTCAACACCAAATGAAGACCGGTTGAATTCCCTAGTGGGGCAATTCATGGAACCTCTATCTACCTGGTCGCGAATTTTTCTGCAAGGCCTATTTTATCCCACACCACGAAACCTCACCCATATCAATGGAACGAATAGACTCAAGAATTCTAGCCGTTGTCTTCGCTAAATCCAAGCCGGTACCACAAAGGAAAAAGAGCCAGTCCAAAGAAGGTTAACAGAAACACCCAGAGAGACGGCCACGGGAACCAAAAGGGGGCCGGACTTCCGGCAAGCCAGCTGCCGATTCCCACCAACAAACAAAATACGGAAAGCCCACAGGCCAACATGGCACCGATGGAGCGCCACAGGCGACGGGGCCCATGATCATTTACCACACCCGCTTCCCTGGCAATGGGTCCCCAGAATCCGGCGGGTCTCACTTTTTTATAAAATGAAGTCAATTGAGCCCTATCCTCCGGCCCCGCAACCCGTATGGCCAATAGTGCGGCCACTGTGGAGACCATGGCCATGACCAGCAATCTCAACGCGTGATGCTCATCGTCCACATAGACCAGGAGAAAGGGCGCAACAACTAGGGAGACCACGATGGCCGCAATTTCCGCCCATGCGTTCATGCGCCACCATACCCAGCGTAAAATCAAAACCACTCCCATACCCGCGCCCAGGAGAAGACTCAACTGCCATGCCTGGTTGATGGATGTCAGTTGGGTCATAATAACCAGGGCAATGGTCAAAATGAGCATGTTGGCACCGCGGGCCACCCAAACCAGGGAGCGCTCCCCCGGCTCCCGCCCCAGCCAGGCCTGGCAGATAAACCTCTTGTAAATATCGTTGGTCCAATAGGAAGCTCCCCAATTCAAATGGGTGTCCACGGTGGAGGCCAGGGCCGCCAGCATGGCGGTCAGCGTCAAGCCCAACACCCCGGGGGGTAGCAGTTCCGCCATTCCCCTCACGTAGGTTGCCTCTCGATCGCCTTGCAGGTATTCCCGCGCCAGGTTTGGATCCGGAGGAAACAGGATTAAAAGCCCCAAGCCCAAAGGAAGCCACAAGAGGCTCCTCAACAGGACCTGGGCGAAGGTAAAGACAACAGCCGCAATTTTCGCGTCTTTCTCGCTGCGACAGGCCATGGACCTTTGAGCCAGATAGCCGGTGCCATCTGAATTGAGTTGAATGAGCCACTGAAAGGCAAAGAGAAAGAGTAAGGCCAAGGAAGCATCCTTTGCCTGATCTGGAGTGAAGGCCAAGATCTGTCCGGGCAAGATGCCCCCTGGCCCTGCGCCGGCAAACTTGGCATAGATCTGATCCGTAACCGCATGGAGACCTCCCACCTTTGCCACCACAATGATCGTAAAGCACAGAGTCCCAAGCAACATGATGGAGAACTGCACCATGTCGGTGGACACGACGCTCCTCAATCCCCCGGTGGCCGAATACAGTGTAGTCACAAAGACCATCAACAGGATGGAGACCAGGTTGGACGCAGATTTAACCCAAACGTCCGGATCGTTGGCCGGGACCACGGTTAACGGGACTCCCACCCACTCCACTAAATCCACAACGGGCCGCAAGACTCCCGAGGGTAACCAAAGTTCCCAAAGGAGAAAGGGTTCAGCGATTTTTACAGCGGCGAATAGCACCCAGGCAAGAACGGTACAGTTGAAGACAGTACCAAAATAGAGAGCCTTGATCCCTCGAAGGACCGCCGCCGGCTTATCACCGTAACGCACCTCCGTGAGTTCCGCGTCTGTGATCACGCCGGCTCGCCGCCAGTTGGAAGCCATGACGAATCCCATGAGTAAGAAGGCTAAGGCGTAGATCCATAGTTGCCAAAGGGCAAATATCCCCGCAGTAGCGATAATTCCAGTTACCAGCAGCGGAGTGTCGGCGGCAAACTGTGTAGCCGCCATGCTCAGTCCAGCCTTCCACCCCGGCAGACTGCGCCCTGCCAGAAAATACTCTTCTATGTTTTTGGAAGCTTGGCCCCGGTTTTTAAGCCCTGAGCCGATGGCGTAGATGATAAAAAGGGCAATGACGCCCACATCGATCCATCCCATTGAATCCCTCAGATGGCGGATGCTTGACCAGGTGGTTCCATGGGAGGAGCCTTTTCAAGACGTCCAAACGCCCTTCGGATCATATTTTCTCACCGCGGCGACCTCGTCTTTGGAAGGGGGAGGTGTTTCTTTGATGTCGTCAGAGATTTTGAGAGACCAACCGGTCTCCCCCTGAACCTCATGGATCGTAACACCAGGGTGGGTGGAACTGAGAACCATTTCATGACTCGTTGGGTCAAAGGAAAAGATTCCCAGGCTCGTAATCACTCGATTCGGCCCACCTCCCCTGAGGCTTTGTTTTTTTCGCCAATCCTTACCATCACCGTATCCCGGCGAGGTGATAAAGTGGACCTTGGGAGGAAACCGACGTCTCTCATGATTCATGATGATGATACAACGGCCCGCCAGGGTTGCAATATCCGCTGCCCCTCCACTGCCCGGTAGTCTTGTTTGCTTTTCACCTTCCACCACCCAATGGGTGTTTAAGTTGCCGAATCGATCCACTTCGGCTCCCCCGATAAAGCCCAATTCCACACGCCCGCTCTGCAGCAACCCCATAACGTCCACTAGGCCACCGCAGTATAGAGAACGCGCTACGTTCGGCGGGTCACTCATGGTAAATATCGGATCCATGGCAGGCCAATCGCGAACGACACCGTTTTCAAATATTCCAATGGCATTGGGCGCATGGAGTTCCTTTGCCACGGCGAAACCGAGTAAAGGTAAGCGCATACCCACAAACGCCTTCTCTCCGTCACGAATCTCACGCGCCGCGGCCACCACCATCAATTCCCTTCGCGTATAATCCATAAGATTCTGCGTATTGGACATGGAAGTGCGGAATGATCCCCCTTTAGCGCCTCACATGCTGAAATTCACTACCGGGGACAACAAATCACCGGCAGGCTTTAGCTTCTCCAATCGCTCTTTGCCGAGGCGATGGAGGTAACCCTTATGGCCCTCGACCCCGTAGACCCACGTTTCCAGCCATTTCAAAAAATCATCCCGGCTACGCGACTGCTTGTGGTAATCAAAATAAAAGAGGTCGTCTCTTCGCGCATACCCCTGGGTGGGTGACGGGTGTGAGCCAAAAGGAAGGTGAACCACTTTGGACGCAAGGAAACCGGGCACGATGGTCCGATTGGGGTCACTGAGGATATGCTCATGGTTGACGATTTCCTCACAGGTAAGTATCACCCGTTTTGCGGCCAGCGCCGCCTCCTGGATGACTCCCAGGTTGCCCCAAGCATGGGCGTTGCCCGCCGAGTCGGCCCGATGTACGTGAAGAATCGCTACGTCCGGAACAATGGCCCCCACGGCTAAGAGCTCTTCACCGCTAAACGGACATTCCACGGTTCGAAATTGGGAGCCTTGACCAAAGTCGCTACCTCGCACCGTGCCGGTGGGAAGAAACGGCAAACCCATGGCCGCAGCCTTGAGACCCAACCCCAAAGTAAAATTAGAATGCTCTTCTATTTGCAGCGGATTGGGGACACTTTCTTCCATGGCTCGTCTGAAGTTGTGGCCCAGTCCCGCCGCCACATTTCCCACCCAAGCCGCGATGACTTTTTTAACGCAGCCCGCCCCTATGAGCTGGTCAAACTGGATATCGGAGATAGGAGCGATCAGGGTAAGGTCCCTTTTCCTCTGCCTGATGATTTCATACCCGCTGGCAAACGGGATAAGGGATTCAAGGCCGCAACCCATGGCCACGGCCATACCGTCTTTTACCTCCTGAGAGACGGCCCCCGAAAGGTCACAGAGTTTGTCCATGGCCAGGTTCTACCTTTTCACGATTTTTTCTGCAAACAGACTCCTTATCATCCTAACGAAAGCCTTGAGAGTGCAAGTATCGACAAGTCGTTTCATCCGAAATCCCGACGCCACCACATTTCACCGTGGCGTTTTTACACGATTTCAGCCAAACGTCTTTTTTACTGAGTCATACTCATGCTTGGTCCGGTTGCCATGGCCGTTTTCTTTCCCTGCCTCTCTATCGGTTTACATGCACGAAAGTGGTTGACAGGCCTACTTGTCGGGCTGGTTTTGGGAAGATTGATATATTTGCTCTGCCATCTTCTGGAGATTCCTCTCCAGCGCCATTACGGACCGCCTGGCTAGGCGAGGCATCTCAGTCCCGGATTCCCGGCTAAATCACGTAAGTCATTGCTTTATTGCAAGAACTTTAGCCTAGGCGTTAAGCATATCGCTGAGAAACGCTATTTTTAGCCTCCTAAAGTGGTATTCATCCGACTTATCTACAGCTTATAAACAGAAAAAGTGGATCAATCAAAATAACGCCGATTTTTCAACGGATCATCCCTATCCATCGAAGAATTAGCGCGGCTCCTCACGGAGGAAAATTGGAGTCATCAAGGAACTTGGATTCTTCGCTTCACGCAATGACGCTTTGATCGGCTAATCCGGCAGGCGTATTCCATTTCTTGAGGGAGCGGCCCTCGGCCAGGGCCCGGAGTTCCCGTTCCCAAATTTTGCGTAGAAGGAACACTCCCACATCCGACCGTCCGAGAGTTTCATGGGAACGATCCGCGACGGTCCCCTGCCCCACTTGCACGGCATAGTCCTCGGCCAAAAAAAGCTGGTACATGTTGGTTATGGGGTCAATGTCCTTTATCTGCATTTGCCCCTGGAGAATGGCTTCGCCCAATTCACCATGGGAACGACCCACGAGTTCAAATGATGCCTGGGACTCCTGGCGCCGTTCCTGGTATTTTTTTGCGTCCTCCCCAGTCAACGGGAGCCAGTCCGCCGCATAGCTCACCGAGTGTTCATCATCCACGGGGACCCTCCAAAACAACCGGTCTGCCCAGAGGGATTTTACATCTTCCGCTGATCCCTCGATCATCACCTGGACCCTGACCTGATTGATATTCGGCATGTGACAATGAAGGTAAATGGGCGATTTTCCTGGGACTTGAATACTAGTGCGCACTCCGTAATCGGTCTCTTCGGCAGAGACCTGGCGCACCGCAAGCTGGTCCAGCCTGCCGGACCGTTGAATCGACTCTCGATGGGTAAATACCACATGCCCCGCGTCGCAGGCATTATCCAAACGGTTGAAGTAGTTGCAGGGCCAATATTCAATCTCCGCGGCGCCGGTTAAACCCGGTCTGTCAAAATCCGAAAAACGCCGTAAGGGTGGCGGGGCGCCTTCCCCGAGATACGCAAAAATAAGACCCAAATACTCCCAAGTGGGATAGCTTTTAATTTTGACTCTGCTCGCATAGGACTCTTCCTCCCCGGGTTGTTCAACACATTGCCCTGTTCCTTCGTATCTCCAACCATGATACCTGCACCGGATGGTATCCCCTTCCACCCAACCAGTTGAGAGTTGCGTGCCGCGGTGGGCACAACGGAAATCCACCATGTAAGCCATTCCGCTTTCCCCACGATAAAGGGTGAACCCTTCACTCATGATGCGGATAGGAACAGCACGGCCTATACCCAGATCCTTGGCTCGATAAACGGGTTGCCAGAACATTCGTAAATACTTTCCGGCTAACGTACCGGGTCCGGTATGGACAAAATCGATCCTTGGGTCATCCATGGTTCTAGGGTGAGAGTAACTGAACAGACATGGCCCGCCTTCTAATTTAAGATTCCAAACGGAGCATTATGAACTTAAAGTATAAAAGTATCTATTACCAATCAATGAGTTGGTTTATATTGGTTTTTATTCCTCTTTTTTCGAAACTAGCTTGCTCTACTCTTTGCCTCCATGAGTCGTAAACCCGCCGCCACAAGCTGTTCGGTTATGGGTATATCGGCCCCAGATTCCCGTCCCACCTGACCCGCCAGGGGTAAGTCCTTATCGTAGAGGTTGACTCCCACTTTTGGTGTCGGGTCTGCACCGGAAGGGTCAAACCTTTCCTCCCAGTGGTCAATCAGGCTGTCCGAAGACGCTACTTGTTTCATCATTTCCAGCGCATCGCGGTACTTGATGCCACAGGCCTCCCCGATTTTGATGGCCTCGTGGAGAATCAAAGTTTCTGAACCAGTCACCAGGTTTTTGATCAGCTTCGCGGCATTCCCAGCACCCAATGGGCCCATGTGAATTACAGCTTTACCCATATTGAGCAGATGCGGGCGCGCGCGCTCCGCAAGTTCAGCGGAACCTCCAACCAGGAAATTGACTTCACCCTTTTGGACGACCCTAGGAACTCCAACCATGCAGGCATCAATGACGTCCACCCCCTTTCCACGAGCCGCTTCCGCAACTTGTTTTGTGATTTTCGGCAGTATGGTGCTGTGGAGGAGCACCAGGGTGCCGCCCTTGGCACCCGCCAAGACCCCTTTTCCCCCCAGCATGCAATCCAACATCTCCTCGTTGGTCCGAACCACCACATCGATAATGGACGAAACTTCAGCCACCGCCGCCGCAGAAGATACACCTCGCGCACCCAGCGAGAGCGCCTTCTCCTGAGCCGCCCCATCGCAGTCGTACACGGTTACATCCAGACCTGCCAGCCTCAAACGCCCTAAAAGCGAACTGCCCATAGCCCCCACGCCAACCATTCCGAGTTGTGCCATTTTCCCTCCTTTGAATTGCCTTGGCCAGCTTCTACCATAACCGCGGCTGTACCTGCAAATTCACAAGTCACAGCGTTTGTAAGAGAAAAACGGTCTAAAAGCCAACTTGACAAAGTCACAATCCCTTCAATATAGTCATCCGGTGTTTGCCCTTGGCAGCCATTGAGTGTGAGCGGTCTCAGCCCATAGGCAAATGCGACGAAGCACATTGGACGAGGACACTCAGCATGGCCAATGTATCGTTTGATAATCTGATCAAGCCAGCAGAAGGGTTAGTGAGTTCGCGGATTTTCACGGACCCTGAAATCTATCGTTTAGAGCTAGAGCGACTTTTTGCCAGGACCTGGTTGTATGTAGCTCACGAATCAGAAATCCCCCAGGCCGGAAATTTCGTTACGC
Organism: uncultured Binatia bacterium (SeqCode); assembly: GCA_965218425.1. Classification (GTDB taxonomy): domain Bacteria; phylum Desulfobacterota; class Binatia; order UBA9968; family CAXXLF01; genus CBDCDW01. The sequence continues at coordinate 3,659,725 of OZ244621.1, read as the reverse complement.
GCCAAATGGGAGAAGACCCCGTTATTGTATCGAGGGGTCGGGACGGGAAGATCCGAGTGTTTCTGAACGTTTGCCGACACCGCGGGAGAAAGGTTTGCGGGGAGGATCTCGGCACCACCTCCAAGTTTATTTGTGGCTACCACGGTTGGACTTATAACGAAGCGGGAGAACTCATTGCAGTCCCGTTTCTTGAGGCTTATCAGGGGAGGCTAGACAAGAGCAAAAACGGACTCTATCAGGCCACCGTCGACAAATATCACGGTCTGATATTTGCAGCTTGGAATCCTGCCGCGGAGCCCCTGGCTGATTATCTGGGCCCCATGAAGTGGGTGTTGGATCTAGCATTCGGACGAACGGAGGCAACTGAGGTGGTTGGTCCACCCATTCGATGGGTAGCAGATACAAACTGGAAATTAGGTGCGGCTAATTTCACTGGAGATGGCTTCCACGTTTTCACCACCCACGGATTTTCCATTCAGCTTGGCTTACACGAATTGAAGACGACGGGTCCGCCGGTGGGTTACGCAGTTTCGCTGGGTAACGGCCACGGCGCCTCGCTGGTGGGTCCATCCTCACGCCCGCCGATTTACCTTGGACTGCCTCAAGAACTCTGGTCGGAGCTAGAACAGAAACTAAGCAAAGAGCAGTTTGAGATAATTAAACCCCTAATCGTGCTGGCCGGCAACGTTTTTCCGAATCTAAGTTTTCTTCAAACGGCGGGCCACACCCCTGAGGAATGGGGAGGTCCTGATGGAATGCCCATCTCATTTTTGACCCTTCGTCAGTGGCAGCCCAAGGGACCGGATAAAATGGAGGGATGGACTTGGCTCTTTGTGGACAAGAACGCGCCACAGTGGTGGAAGGAGTGCTCCAGGCAGTGTTACCAACGGGTATTTGGCGTCGCAGGGACATTTGAGCAGGACGATTTAGAAAACTGGGCTCAAGTTACCCAGGGGTTACGTGGCTCGGTGGCCAAAGAACTTTGGCTTCACTATGAGCTGGGCCTGGATATGCCACCCTCAAAGGAGTGGCCCGGTCCCGGCGAAGGGTATTATGGACAACCGCCCTTTTTCGATTCCCTCGAGCGCTTCTTCTATGGACAGTGTATAAAATTTTTGATGCAAGAATCGCGTGAACCTCTCATAAGGTGAAAGAGGATTCAGATGGTTGAAACCGGTAGTCCAATCATGCTCGCCGATCCTTTTTATTCTGAAATCCTTCACTTCCTCTACCTCGAGGCCAAGCTGCTGGATGATCGTCGTTTTTCAGAATGGCTGAAATTGCTGGAAGAGGATATCAGCTACCGGATGCCGCTCCCGCTAAACAAGGCGCGAACCCTTGACTACTCACAGCAGACCGAGATTCTCTCCGAGAATATTGCCTCCTTGCGAGTTCGAGTCAACAAATTGGCAACGGAATTTGCCTGGGCGGATACACCCCCTTCACGGACCCGCCATATGGTTACAAACGTTACCATCAAAACAACGAATATACCGCAAGAGGTTGAGGTCTCCAGTTTTATCCTGGTCTCGCGAAATCGTCTGGGAGAGCCTAGCCCGGATCTCTACTCCGGGGAACGCCAGGACCTTCTACGAAAGGTCGATGGAGTATGGCACCTTGCGAAAAGAACGATCCTGCTGGACCAGACGGTGGTTGGGGCTAGACATCTGAATATCTTCTTTTAAGTCGAAGTAAGTGAGAAGAGAAAACTCAATAAAAGTTTATCCAAAAAGGAGCTTAATTATGCGAATCAATCATATTTTAACCGGTGGTGAACGGTTTGATCGTGGTTGGCGGAAACTATTCGTCGGGACGTTAGGATTAATCCTTATGGCCTCTTTTCCTGGGCTCGCGGCGGCTGAGAGGGAATCACAGGTAGAGTGGAATCGCACTCTTCAAGCGGCCCGAAAAGAAGCACGGGTGGCCGTCATGCACGGAGGAGGTGCTTCCTCAGCCATGCGACGACTTTTCAAGGAGGGTTTTGAGGGAAAATTTCCCAGGATTAAAGTAGAACTCCTTGTTGCCGGTGGCAGAAGCATAGCCCCGCGCGCGTTAGCAGAACGGCGGGCTGGCAGATACGGATGGGATGTATATATAGGAGGGACAACCACGGCCCTTAGACTGTTAATGCCGGCAGGGGCATTTGACCCCATAGGACCCGCTTTCATCCTTCCAGAGGTGTCTGATCCTAGTAAATGGTTTGGTGGAAAAATCGATTTTGCCGATGACGCGAGAACATACAACTTGGCCTTTGGCGGGTACGTTATTCCGCCCTTTGCGTTTAATACCAATCTTGTAAAGAAGGACGATATTCGATCATTTTGGGATTTACTCGACCCCAAGTGGCGCGGGAAAATACTTATGTTTGACCCGCGACAGCCCGGCGCCGGTCTAGCCTCGGCTACCTTTGCCTATGTTCAACCTTCCTTGGGAAAGGAATTTCTGCGGCGCTTACTTAGCGAGCAAAAAATTACTCTAGTGCGAAACTACCGTCAACTCCTGGAAGAGGTGGCGCGGGGAAACTATCATCTTGGAATCGGCGTTCACCAGGGCATATATAATGAACTTTCATCAAAGGGTCTGCCCCTCGGCCGATTCTCCGCTGACAACATCAAGGAAGGAAGTTATTTAACCACCGCCACGGCAAGCATCGCGCTTGTGAATCGCGCCCCCCATCCCAATGCCGCCAAGGTATTCATCAACTGGTTCTTGGGCAAGGATGCCCAGCTGGCATATAGCAAAGCCTCGGGATACTGGAGCCGGCGTGTGGATGTCTCGCAAGACCATCTCGATCCTGGCATCGTGCCAAGGCCGGAAAAGTACGACTCTTATCAAGCGAACTACAAGGAGAAGTATGTAAGACAACGAGGTGAAATCGTTAAGTACCTGAAAACGATTATAAAACGTTGACGAACAAGAATTCCCACCGATCAGAGGGGTCCTCGCAGGACTCAAATTCTCGTGCGGCCCCTCTCTAAAGTGAAATCTCGGCACGGTTAGTCTGCCGTGCGCTCAGGTATATTAGACTTCCATTCAGCGAGACCTCAAACCGACGCTTCCAGAATACATTAAGTCAATGGAACACCCTAAATGGCCAGCCCCAGTGCATCGTTAGCGAAGGCGACCCGTGGGTCTTTGCACTTTAGTCTTCAGGCGCTATTCCTGAGTCTATTTCTTGCGATTGTCTGTTTTCTGGTTCTTGCGCCTTTAATATGGACTGTTTTTAGTAGCTTTGTCATTTCCAAGCCATGGGAACCCATAGTCCATGGTATAGACGGGTGGAAGGAGGCGTTCAACTCTCCGGGCATTTTAAAGTCTATCTATAACACGTTCGCTTTGGCCATCGTCCGTCAGCTTATCGCACTTGTGCTTGGTATTCTAATGGCATGGCTCCTGTCCCGCACCGATCTTCCCATGAAGGGCGGCATGGAATTCATGTTTTGGCTATCTTTTTTCATGCCGGCCTTGCCCATCACCATGGGATGGATCTTAGCATTCGACCCGAAGGTTGGATTAGTCAATGCATGGCTGGGAACGCTTCCTTTTATTGACAGGCCGGTTTTCAACATTTACTCATTCTGGGGAATCGTCTGGGCCCATCTCACCGCTACGACCCTCGGAGTAAAGGTGATGTTATTGACGCCCGCCTTTCGAAATATGGACGCAGCCCTCGAGGAAGCATCCCGTACCGCGGGAGCAAGTTCGTGGATCACCTTAAGACACATTATCATTCCGATTATGTCGCCGGCTATTTTGGTTACCACTATCCTTGGCCTCATCCGAGCTCTGGAAGCATTCGAAATTGAGCTCATCTTGGGATTTCGTGTAGGAATTGACGTTTACTCCACAAGGATCCATAGCATGATCGAGCATGATCCCTTGGGCGGAATTGCCCCCGCCTCTGCCCTCAGCAGCTTTTTCCTCCTAATCTTGCTTGCCCTAGTGGCCTTTAATCGCATGTATATCGGACGGAGAGAATATGCGACTCTTACCGGCCGTTACTCTAACCGTGCCACTGCATTGGGCCGCTGGAGGTATCCCATCTTTGCTCTCGTCTTATTGGTCGTGTCCCTGATTACGATTGTCCCAACGGCTTTCCTAGTTTTGGGAACTTTCATGACCGTCTTCGGCTTCTTCAACATCCCTAAAGTATGGACCTTGGATCATTGGTCCGCAGTCTTACAGGACACTACCTTTATTGGCGCCCTAATCAATACTTTTGCCATTGGCCTAGGAGCGGCCCTTATCGGGATAATTTTTTATTCCTTTGTGGCCTATCTGATAGTGAAAAGACAGTTTTTCGGCAAATCGTTGTTGGATTTTATTTCTTGGTTGCCCTGGTCCATCCCCGGTATTCTACTGGGCTTTGGTTTTCTGTGGACTTTTCTCAACACACCTATTCTTAAAAGCCTCCATGGAACTACCTACCTGATGATTTTAGCTATAGTCATAAAGAGCATGCCGTTCGGTGTTCAGTTCATGAAAACGTCCATGCTCCAACTAAGCAGCGAGCTCGAGGAAGCGTCTCGTATATGCGGCGGCTCATGGTTCACCACCTACTGCCGTATCCTCTTTCCTCTCACATTACCGATGCTTATTGTCGTGGGGCTATTGGTCTTTAATTCCGCGGCGAGGGATATAAGCACATTGGTACTGTTGGGAACCGCCAATACACGGACCTTATCACTGCTCATGTTAGATTGGATTACAGGCGAAAGTTCTCCCGAAAAGGCGATGGCCGTTGGGGTAGTGATTGTGGTCCTTGTTGTGATGACTTCTCTTCTCGCACGAATGCTCGGAGGACGATTGATCGTGAGAAGTGGAGAAAATTGATCCCCCCTAAGGCTCAGGGCGTTGGGTTCAGTATTTAACGAGGACAATAGATTAGGGCGATTCCGGGAACTAACGCTTCAGAATCGAAAAGGTGGCTTATCCTTTCATTTGCCTGATTAAATCATCAATAAAGCCCTCGTCATCGAGCCGCTTCAACCAATGGAGATCCCAAAGGGTCAAAGGATTCTCCAGCGCCTCGCCCGCGGGCCACTCATCCGTGGAAATCTCGTGGCTGTTGGTGATTCCCTCCGGTGTCGGGTAGGGCTTAACCTGCAACTCATGGATGATACCATCCACCTGTCGCTCTAATTCTTTCCGATCCTGTATCTTCATCAGTCGCATGGGTTCCTGAGCTACAATGTCCATTGTCTCCCGGCGTCGGAGCTTCATCAGGCACAACGCGTGAACCACGGACCGAACGTAGTTTCCAAGCAGCTCATGGTTCTCACGAGCAAATTTTGTGGCACAGGCTTGCGCGAAATGGCCAATCACCTCGAGCTCTGGTGTCTCTAGGACCTTCAAACCCGCCCCAAGGGCCTCAGACAAATAAATGGGAGTCATATAGGTCGCAATACATTCCCCATTTACTACTTTTTTCCACTGTCCCCAACGACCCACCTCATCATCCGAAACAATGACCCGCTCCACATCCTTTTCCAACCCCATCTTTCTGAGCCTCACGGCCACGGTAAACGGCCTTCCCGCTGCCCGCACGGCAATCTTCTTTCCCTTTAGGTCATTGATGCTTTTGACTTGGTCCGGCACCACCAGATCCGCTCCGCTGGTAATCACAGGGGCACAAAACATCGTCACCTTGCGTCCCTTGGCCACCTCTGCGAAAAGATAATCCATCCGTTCAATAATCACGTCGGCGGCGCCGTCAAAAATCGCCGCCTCATACTCAGCCGCACTTCTGATCTGCTTTACCTTGACGTCAATATCGTAATAGCGTCTGGCCATTTCCTTGATACAAAAAATGACTGGCGTTCGATCGTTATCCCTGTAGGCAAGCTTGACTTCTTGCATTGACCTCTCTCTCCTCATTCAGTGTCCAACTAGCCAAGGAAACCTGTAAAGCCCGATTGATGTTTTGATGATAGAATCGAAACACAATGACTCGCGCGCAGACGCAAAGAACGCCAAGTTTAAATTAGAAATTCGAAACAAACTTAAATGACCAAAAAACATAAAATTGCAAATAATCTTGTTTGGATTTCGATATTCAGATTTGAGTGTTTCGGTTCATTTGAGGTTTCGGGCTTCGGAATTCGGATTTGAATTCGCGGGGATCTTGGCGCCATAAAGACCGTTAAATTTGTTCGGGTGAACATTTCTATGATTTAGGCTAGTCGCGTAATCTTGGACAAAAACGCATGGCGTTTTCTCCCAGAATCTTGCGTTTTGCACCGTCCGACAAGCCCGGCAACTCAACGATTTGCCGGACACCCCTGGGCCATTGGGTTCCTTTGTGAGGATAATCCGTGGCAAAGAGCCAAACGTCCTCTCCTAGAGATTGCACACTCTGCTCGATGGAACTTTCCCAGGTATCGATGGCGTGGGCATAACGTCCGTCGGTAACCGCCTCCCGTGGCAACCGTGTCAAATTGGGGACGTGGCTAGGCGAGGCCAGGTAATGTGAATCCAGGCGGTCCACGATCACAGGAACCCATCCCCCGCTGGTCTCGATAACGGCCACGCGCAGTTTAGGAAACAAGTCCAGGATCCCTCCACCCACCAGGGTTGCCATGGCCGTCATTCCCGCCCAAGGATTCAAAAGACTCTGAATAAGGAACCAACTCCCGTCGAGTTCAAAACTACCGGGTGTATAAGGTGGTCGTCCCGTTCCCGGATGAACCATAAGGGGGAGTTCGAGATCCTGGGCCACTTCGTAAAGTGGATGGAAATCCGGGTTATCCAGAAGCTTACCGCCGGGTCCCACTTGAGGGGTATAGATTCCCACTAGGTTCGAATCACGATTGCCCCAGTACTTGACCTCAGCGACCCCTGCCTGGACATCCCGCATATTCACGGAAAGGGTCCATTTCAACCTTTTCGGAGCCTGCGCACAAAAGTCGGCCACCCATCGGTTGTAAGCGCGATAGAGCGCGGTCTCAAAACCCACATCACGCAGAGCGCAATAGCTGGAAACATGGGTTGCAAAAATCACGTTCACGTCGACGGATGCCTTATCCATGTCCTCTACCCGAGCCTTGGCGTCCCAACTCACCTCCGGGCGAATGGGCTCGGTGGTAACCGCCTGACCCCGATCTTTCATGACCCGCTTTCCCGAACCCCGCTGACGACTGAGACCGAAGGTGTCGTGAATGCCAAGGGGTCTGCCCGCCTCGAAGGGTTCAATCACTGCGTGACGGGTACCGAACAGGGAATAGTTGCGTCCTTCCGCCGCTTGTTTCTCAATGGCCTCGCACAATTGCTCATAGGGTTCCCGGAAAGCCGGATCAAGATAGTCGCCGTACATCTTGTCTGGTCGCTCGTACACATGGGTATCCATGTCTATTACTTTACAGCCATTCCAACTCATAAATTCCCCGCTTATGACCGGTGGTGACTTGCCTCAGACACTGAAAGACTAATGTACTTGCTATCTAAAGCCCAATCAGATGTCAAACCTGGCGAGTTAGGCCCAATCAATTGTTTGACAGAAAGGGGAACGACTTCAAGAAGATTTTTCGCGCCAAGCGCGCAAAGAAAAACATTAGCTATTTTTTCCGAACTTGGCGTCCTTTGCGTCTTCGCGCGAGTCATCTTTTTCTCAATTCCGTAATCCAAAATTCCATCGAAAATTTTAAATATCCGCGTCTAGTCTTTGGTGTGAAAAATGGAGGCTGAGGTTGCCGAACTCGAATTTAGCTTTCAAAGACGAGGCTCTTCACCACCACCGGAACAAAGGTTTCATGGTCCAGCGGTCTACCAATATCAACGAAGTCAAGCTCGGAAAGCGTCACCTCATCGATGCACAGCGTCTTGAGGTCTTCCCCTATGGCCTCCCCCACCACGCGCCCTATATTCTGCTCGAACACCAGGACCTTCGGCCGGTCCGAGGGACTCAAGGATTCCAGAGCGCTACGGAGACCTTTGGCCAATTCTAAGGCCATCCCATACCCTATAAATGGAGGAGAGACGATCACCAGAGCAAAGGGATACCCTTTCACCTCAGGGTCCATGGTTTCAACGGCCCCCAAGACGGATTTCCGTGACTTCACCGCCACATCGGGCCCCCATTCCACCCTCACCGGGTAGACTCGAATATTGTGTAGCGGGAGCGCCTCAAGATCCGGGATATGGATTGTCTCTCCGCTCAACCGAAGCGAGTATTGCGAAGCCCCGATAACAGTAGCACGCAAGCCCTCTATACCATCCAGGAGAGCCCAGCCAAAATCCTCCGTACGACGCTTCATTTCATCCCCGAGGCTGGGCCCCAGATCTCCGAAAACTCTCTTTTCACGTCCGTAAATGTATTCGGACACGCCACCGGAAAAGATGACCCCGTCCACATCATGAAACGGCGGACCTTCTGTGAAGGGAGAGACAACCATTTCATCTGCGGGAGTTGTACCACCAAGGATGCCAAACAGCGCCTCGGACATCTTCCCGGACACAAGAGCGCACCACCTCGGATCTACGGAGTCTCCCACCGAAACGGGATGCCCCACCTGCTCCAAGAAACTCTTTCCAGACCGTTCCACACGGATTAATTTTCCATCCTCATGGGCCACCACCCGGGCACCAATATTAAAGACCCCACCATCCACCAACCGACCACGGTTTATGACTCCGACTTTTGTGGTTCCTCCTCCTACGTCGATGTTGATCAAATTCAGCCCCTTCTCTTGGCTTAGCCGAATAGCCCCGGACCCATGGGCCGCCAAGAGCATTTCCAGCCTCGGTCCTGCGGTAGCACAGACAAATCGACCGGATTGGGTTGAAAAGTATTCCACGAGGTTTTTCGCATTGCTTCGTCGCGCCGCCTCACCCGTGATGATGACGGCTCCCGTATCCACTTCATCCGGTTTCAAACCGGCCTGCCCAAAGGAGGTCTGTACCAGTCCCTCCAGCGGTTTCATTTCGATAGTCCAGTCGTGAGAAAAGGGAGTTAAAAGGACGGGCGAACGACTCAGAATCTCGCGCTCCAACACCTCGGGTCGGCGACAGTGCAAGGAAGGGTACCCCACATGCATCTGTGAAAACATTAGATGCGAGGTGGATGACCCGATGTCAATCCCGACGCTGGTCAGACGGCCTAGCTTGACACCATGGAGCTCGTCGTGGTCATGGGAGTGACGGTGATCGTGTTGATCGCTCATGGGACTCATACGTTCAACAAAATTCTACATGGATTCTCGGCAAGGTTGAATTCGGGCCTATACTTCGTGGCAGGCTGCAAGATGATTCGGCCGCTTTGCTTCCAGCGGCGGCTCCATGCTCTTGCATTTATCTACGCGAATGGGACAGCGGGAATCAAATCTACATCCCGGAGAAGGATTGATGGGAAGGGCCACCTCTCCTTTTAGAATTTCTTGTTTTTCATTGGCGGCATTCAGATTCATTGATGGATTCGATGCAATAAGTCCCTGGGTGTAGGGGTGCACGCGATGTTGAAACAGATCCTGCGTTTGAGCTGTCTCAACGATCTTCCCCGCATACATGACGGCCACCACATCCGCCATATATTCCACCACATTCAGATCATGGGAAATAAATAAGATCGTCAAATTGAGTTCTCGCTGAAGTTTCTTAAACAGGTTAAGAATTTGTGCCTGCACTGAAACGTCGAGCGAGGATACCGGTTCGTCGGCGATGATCAACTTGGGGGAGGTTGCCAGGGCCCTGGCAATTCCAATCCTTTGACGCTGTCCGCCGCTAAACTCATGCGGATAACGGTAAATGTGGTCTGGTTGCAGCCCCACTAGCTCCAACAGTTCGCCCACTTGCCTTGCCCTTTTGTCTCCTGTTGCGCCAAAGTAAAGATTGAGTGGACGTCCCACGATATCCACGATTCGCATCCGGGGATTGAGAGAGGCAAAAGGATCCTGAAAAACCATTTGGATATGTTTTCTCAGCTCACGAACCTGCTTCTTGGGCAGAGTAAATATATTTTGCCCCCCAAAATAAACCTCTCCGCCCGTGGCGGGGACTAACCGCGTAATCAGACGCGCCGTGGTGGACTTGCCGCATCCGCTTTCTCCCACAAGGCCAAACACTTTTCCCTCTTCGATGGAAAAGTCAATTTGATCCACGGCCCTGAGGACCCGCTGACCGTAGAGCAGCCGCCCCACCAACCCAGGGTTCAGGTCAAAATATTTTGTCAGGCCTTTAACCTCAAGAAGACTCATTCAAGTTACTCCCCCGGAAAAAAACAGGCCGCCTGATTGTCACCCACCTTCTTTTCTAGTTTTGGAGGGTCCGTTTTACAGATCTCTCTGACCTTGTAGCAACGAGGATGAAACTTGCAACCCGAAGGCGGATCGAGAAGATCACAAATGGACCCGGGAATCGCCTCAAGGGGTTGATCGCGATACTCAGGCCTAGGAATGGCACGCAGCAGACCCACGGTATAGGGGTGGAGGGGTTTGCTGAAAAGATTTCCCTTTCCCGACAGCTCCACCAGAGAACCTGCATACATGACCCCGATCCGGTTGCAGAGTGATGAGACAACTCCAAGATTGTGAGAGATAAAAATCAGCGCCATCTTAAACTGTTCTTGCAACTCCCTGAGGAGCTCCAAAATCTGAGCCTGAATGGTGACGTCAAGGGCGGTAGTGGGCTCGTCTGCGATAAGCACTTTGGGTTGGCAGGCAAGGGCCATGGCAATCATGACCCTCTGTCTGAGGCCGCCGCTGAGCTCATAGGGGTAACGATCCAGAACCGTCTTCGGCGACGGAACCCGCACTGAATTAAGAACATACTGCGCTCCCTCAAGGGACTCTCTCTTTGAATGCCCCATGTGGATACGAAAGCACTCGGAAATCTGCTGTCCTACGGTGAAGGAAGGGTTCAGTGAGGTCATGGGTTCCTGAAAGACCATCGAGATCTTACGCCCACGAATCTTTTGCATCTCCCGATCCGTTTTTTTGAGAAGGTCCTCGCCCTCAAAGAGGATCTCTCCGCCGACAATCTCTCCTGGCGGCGACGGGATCAGACGCAGGATGGAAAAGGCCGTCACGCTTTTTCCGGAGCCTGTTTCCCCCACGATGCCCAGGGTTTCGCTCTCTTGCAGGGAGAAGGAAACACCATTCACCGCGGGAAGGACTCCCCCTTTTAAATTGAACTCCACCCTGAGGTTTCGAATCTCAAGCAGCGCACTGTTATTGTTCTTAGCGTTCATATTGTCGTGGATCGAAAACATCCCGGAGACCGTCTCCGAGAAGATTAAAACCTAGGATCATCAAAGAAATGGTCAGACCAGGAACAAAAGCCGCCCAAGGCTGCAGCTCTAGAAAGGGACTTACCTCTTTCAACATGAGTCCCCAGCTTGGAGTTGGAGGAGGAAATCCAAGACCGAGAAAGCTCAAGGATGACTCCGTGAGGATCGCACTTGCAAAATCAAGGCTCAGGCGGACCAACAGGGGCGCGAAACAATTAGGAAGAATGTGCATGACCATAATATTTCGATCCGCTTCACCCGTCATCCGTGCCGCCTCAACGTACTCCTTCTCTTTTTGTGACAGCACCGCACCACGGACGATCCTTGCATAGGATGGGATGGAATTCACTCCGATGGCCACGTAAAGGGAAAAGAGTCCACCTCCCAGGGACGCCACCAGAGCGATGGCCAAAAGCCGCCCGGGGAAGGCCAGGATGGCATCCATGACCCTCATAAAGACAGCATCAACCCACCTGCCGAAATAACCCGCCAAAAGCCCAATGGGTATACCAAAGAAGGCACCCAAAACCACTGCCCCAATGGCCACTTGAAAGGCTGTCCGGGCGCCATAAACAACACGGGTATAGGTGTCCCGCCCCATGAAGTCAGTTCCCAACCAGTGGTTCCGACTCGGCGCCTGTAAACGTTCCGCGATGCTGATCTCGAAGGGGTCATGGGTGGTTATATAAGGGGCAAAAATTGCCGCAAATATCCCGGTTAAGATTATCACCAGCCCGATGAGCGCAAGGCGATTTCGGGCAATTACCCTGGACGCATCCCATAGGCGCGCGCTGTAGATATGGTAACCTCTCTTTAACTGGGAATCAGGGGTCATCGGTGCCGTTTCCATACTTTGGCTACTCCAGTTTGATCCGGGGATCCAACCACTTATATAAGATATCAACGATCAGATTAATGGCCACATAAGTGAGCGCTATAATAAGGACTGCACCCTGCACGATGGGATAGTCCCGTGCATAAATTCCTTCCAAGAGGAGACTGGCGACGCCCGGCCAGGTAAAAACCGTCTCTACAATGGTGGATCCGCCCAATAAACGTGCGATGTCCAGGCCCAAAACTGTCACTATTGAGATCATTGAGTTCTTGGCTGCATGCTTCACGATGACCAGACGTGGGGGAAGCCCTTTCGCACGAGCAGTACGCACGTAGTCTTGATGCAACTGTTCCAACATCTCGGCACGCATGTAACGGGTGACCGAAGCCGCCATGGAGGTTCCCAGAACGATGGCAGGGAGGAAGACATGCTGCAGAAATTTAAACGGGCTCTCCAGAGGACTTGCGTAACCGATAGATGGCAGTATGCCGAGTTTCAGGCTGAAGAGTAGGATCAGCATAAGCCCCAACCAGAAATTAGGGATCGCCACGCCCCACATGGCGTATCCCATGGCGCTGTAGTCAACAATCGTGTTTTGACGGACAGCCGCAATAATCCCCGCAGGAAGCGCAATCAAAATGACAGTGATAAACGCCATCAGGGCTAGATAGATGGTTGCCGGATATCGTTCCAGTAGTATTTCCAACACCGGCCGCCGGGATTGCAGCGAGAGACCAAGATCACCCTCGAGCACCCGTCCCAGCCAACGAAAGTATTGGATGTAGACGGGTTGATCAAAGCCCAGCATCTTTTGCAGTTCTTTATACTGCTCCTCGGTGTAGGTGGCGCCCACCTCAGGGTCCACGCCCAACATGACCAGGATCGGATCACCGGGGATAATGTGAACGATCAAGAATACGATAAGGCTGACGAGTAATAAGACAGGAATCAGGTGTAGCAGGCGTTGGATAATGTAGCGACCCATTATGGCAAACTATTCTCCCGGCAATGATTTCAACCGCTATTTCTCCACCCACGTGTGGGTGAGTCCACCTCCGGACCACACAAAACGGCCGTCAGGGCCGGTGGTAAACCCCTTGACGTGTTCACGATAGACAAAAAAGCGAGGAATAAAACCGATGTAAATCTGCGGCACATCATCAGCCGCTTTGGTCATAATCTTCCGAAACAGCTCTCTTCTCTTATCTACGTCTGGCTCCGACTCCGCGGCCTTCAACCATTGCTCCATTTGAGGATCACAATAACCGGAGACGTTGGTAATGCGCCTTTTTAGATCAGCCTCACACACGTAATGGCGGGCGTAGGTGGTCCATGGATCGGGAAAAAAGTCTCCACCACGAAAACGAAAATGAAATTGACCTTTTCTTTCACGCTCGTTATAGGCCGAGATATCCATGATTGCCAAACGCACTGGAACCCCGATCCTTTTGAGCTGAGCTTGCAATACCGCCGCCATGGTCTCCTGAACCTCTCCTGGGGCAGTGGTCAATTCGAGGGCTTCACCTTTATACCCCGCCTCCTTGAGCAGCGCCTTGGCCTTATTGAGATCGTAATCAGGCCAGGGCAAGCCTTCAAAATGCCAGGCGTGACCTTTGGGATACCTCTGATTGTCCGGTTCGCCAAAACCAAAGTAGGCGGCGTTAAGGATTTCCTTTTTATTGACGGCGTGCGCTACGGCACGGCGGAGGACCTTGTTGTTAAAAGGCGGATTGGCCACATTGAAAGTAATGCCTCTCAAGTTCGCATATTTGGCCTTGGCTATCCCGAGCCCCTTGAAGCGTCCCTTTTGAACTTGGTTCACCCATTCGTAGGATGTGCGCTCAACAATATCCACGTCACCGGCCCGTAACGCAGTAAAGCGTACTGTAGCGTTTTTGATGGGCCTAAGAACCACCTTGTCCACGTAAGGTTTATGACCCCAGTAATCGTCAAACCGCTCCAAAACGATCCTTTGTTTGGGCTGCCATTGCGCAAACTTGAAGGGGCCTGTGCCGGGTGGAAAGTTCCGTATCTTTCTCACTCCCTCGGGTATGGACTCTTTAGGTATGGCGGAGAAGGCTTTTATGTTGATTAGAAAGGAAAGAAACGCCGGGTTTGGCTTCTTGAGGTGAATTTTCAGGGTATATTTTCCTGAGGTTTCAGCTTCCTCAACGGAACGCAATAGCCTGATACCATAGGCGCTGTTCTTTGGATTAACGGTGTAGTCGATGGCGAACTTGAGGTCCTCTGCCGTCATCTCCTGGCCATTGTGGAATTTGACCCCTTCGCGCACCTTGAAGGTATAGGTCTTCCCGTCCGGTGAAATCTTCCAAGTCTCGGCCAGGTTCCCCTTGATTCGCCCTTTTTCATCGAGGATGAGGAGCGATTCGAACATCAATTCCCGGATGGATTGATCAGTTGAGCTGGTTCGTACGAGGGGATTTAGCACCCTCAAGTCCTTCCTGATGGCCATGGTCAGGGTACCGCCTCGCTTTGGGGTATCTGAGGCAGCTTTGGCAGGCAAGAACAAGCCAACCAGTAAAACGGGAGTCAAAGCTAGTTTTACAATACGTTTCATTATCTAGCCTCCTTCCTTAACATTTTTCCGGTGTCTAACTTGATCCTTGCCTTTTTGTTCGAACCTATCGTCCGATTTATCTATTTTTCGATCCAGGTATGTGTCAATCCGCCTCCTGACCAAACAAACGCGCCGTCATCGTCAGTTTTAAATCCCTTCACGTGTTTACGGAAGGTATAAAACCGAGGCACGAATCCCACCGGCACGATGGGAACATCTTGGTTCTTTTTGGTGATCACCATTTTGAGAATGGCTTTGCGTTTTGCAGGGTCTCGCTCAATTTCCATTTTTTCAAGCTGGGCATCCATCTTCTTATTGCAATACCCCGACCAGTTGGAGGTTCGTTTTTTCAGGTTGGGTTCACACGCGGTCTCCGTACGATAGGTAATGGTCGGATCTGCATAAAAATCGCTGCCCATAAAATCAAAGGTCATTTCGCCCCTTCGAACGCGGTCTCGATGAGCCCCATAATCCACCACATTGAGTTTGATGTTCACCCCAACCTTCTTGAGTTGGGCCTGGATGGTGGTCATGGCGGTTTCAACCGTCGCTCCCTGCGGAAGGGTTGCCTCGATGAGCTCGCCTTTATACCCGGATTCCTTCAGAAGTCTCTTGGCCTTGGCGAGATCGTACTGCGGCGAGGGAACTCCATCAACGTACCAGACGTGCCCCTTGGGGTATTTTTGGTCCGCCGGATCTCCAAACCCATAGTATGCCGCTTGAAGAATTTCCTTCTTGTTAAGGGCGTGGATCACCGCAAGACGGAGCTTCTTGTTATCGAAGGGCGGATCCGCAACATTGAACACGATCTGCCGATAGGCCGCGGTGGACGCCTCTGCAATGCCGATCTCTTTGATCTTGCCGCTCACCACCTGCTGTACCCATTCGTAGGGGGTTCGCTCAACGACATCCACATCACCTGACCGCAACGCGGTGAACCTCACCGTTCCATTTCTGATGGGCCGAAGAACCACCTTCTCCAAATAGGGCTCTTGTCCCCAGTAGTTTTCGTTTCGCTCAAAGACGATCTGCTGTCTTGGCTTCCAACCCGCAAACTTGAACGGGCCGGTTCCCGGAGGATAGGAATCGGGCTTGGCCACTCCTTCCTTCAGGGATTCACTGGGAATCAAGGAAAAAGCTTGAATATCCGTGAGCACGGACAGAAACGCCGTGCTAGGGTCTTTCAGCGTTACCTTTAGCGTGTACTTGTCAGAGGCCTCAACTCCCTTAACCAGGGTGAGTCTCGAACGACCATAGGCCCCGTTCCCGGGATTCAAAGTGTAGTCGATGGCAAACTTTGCATCCCGCGCCGTCATCTCCTGACCGTTGTGGTATTTCACCCCTTTGCGAAGTTGAAAGGTATAGGTCTTCCCATCTTTAGAAATTTTCCACGTTTCAGCCAGTTTCGGTTTAAGGTCTCCCTTTTCGTCAAGTGTCAATAGAGACTCATAGATCAGCTCGCGAATGGACTGGTCGGTGGACATGGTCCTGACCAATGGGTTCATCATAGTCAGGTCCTTGCGGATGGCCATGGTCAGAGTGCCACCCCGTTTCGGTTCACCCAAGGCACGATCCACTGGGAATGAAAGGTTTATTAACAATGCCCACGTCAAGGCTATGAATATATATCGGGCCATTGCAGTGCCCTCCTTACTTAATGAAAATATCCTTAGGCTTCGAATCAAACCTGCCCCCCCAATTTATGCCTTATGCGAGCCCCCGTTATATAGCGAATCGATGAAGCCACTATCATCGATTTCCCTCAGGTAATGGGTGTCCCAGATTTCCAGCGGGCTGATAAAATTCACCTTGGGATCATGGGCCACATCCAGGTTATACACATTCCAAACCGCCACCGGGTGCGGATAGGGCTTGGCACTGAGCAGCTCGCTCCACTGCTGGTGCAGATACTCCACCTCGTCGTCCCCTTCCAGGTTAATCAGGGGAGCTAGCTCACGGCTCAGGATCTCGCAAACCTTTTGCTTCTCTGTTTTGAAATAGTGAATGGTTTCAATGAGAGCCCTTAAGAAGGCCCTAACCTTCTCTTCATTCTTCCAGACAAATTCCGTACTGGCACAGATGGTGGTGTTATGAATGACAGGTACGGCGGGAAGCTGAATAGCGTTCAGCCCTCTTTTCTTACCTTGAAGATCAAAGGGGATGTCCACATTGGCCGCGTCCAACTCCCCGCGAGCCACCTTCTCCACCGCTTCGTGTCCCCTATCTTCCGTTCCATAGATAAATTCCACCTGTGAGGTATCCAGGCCGGCCAGAGCCAGCGCGTGATCAAGGTTGCCACCCACACAGGGGGCCCGGTTGGTCCAAATCTTTTTTCCCTCCAGTTGCTTGGCGTCGTGGATCTCCTTCCGAGCAATGAGCCGGTCGTCCCAGTCATTTTGCGTCTGGGCAAGGTAGAGGAACCGCTTGTCCCCTTTTGCACGGTAAATGTAGGTTTCATGATGCAGCCCGCTCAAGAACTCATAGTCCCCTGCCAGGAGACAAGGGGCCCGGTCCTTCATCTCCCTAACGGGCCTTCCTCCCAGGCTAAACTTGGCAATGTCAACTTCCAGCTCAAAGCCGTGCTTTTGTGAGACCCCCGAGTCACGAAACACGAAATGCAGAGACATGTGAGAGATGTCACTGCACAGCATGCGAATTTTTCCATGGTCCATAAAATATTCTCCTCCGTTATCGTAGACTTATAGACTCCCGGAAAGTGGATCTTACCGGGAGTAGAAGGCAGTCATATATCGGTAAAAGGTAGGTATTGTCAACCCTATAAGCCTTATACACGCTTATACGACAGGCATGAAACGCAATTCCCTGAGCTGGCGGTTTTGCTATTTCAAAGTCGGGTTATTTTTCACTTCCTCAAATATACGAGCCAATCACTGCGTGGTCTTAGATCGGTGGTTTCAACAACAGCGAAACCCCATACGGCCAGGGACCTCTTTTGCCATGAACAAGACGGCGCATTCCATAACCTGAGTATAGGATTCAAGAAGGTTCACATAACTCCTCGACAAACCTAAGTTGACGCCTGCGACGCGCGTCCGGTATGGTGGCGAAGAAAGGTTTTCCTTCTTTGAATTCACGCACCAATTATCTGCTCCTCTGTAATACCATGCTTGGAAACTTCATGTCCGGGCTGGCATCACGGATTTTTTCCATCTCCCTTCCCACCGTAGCCAGTGCTTTAGACACGGATCTGGCCGGTGTGTCCTGGGCTCTCATTTCCTTCAGCCTCACCAGTCTGGGTTTAGCCCTGGTGTTTGGACGATTGGGGGACATTTACGGCAGAGGCAGATTGTACGGGATTGGATTTGCGATCTTTGCCCTGGGCTCGCTCTTCTGCGGGTTATCTCAAAACATCGTTCAGTTGATCCTGTTCAGAACCTTACAGGGGATCGGGGCGGCCATGACCCAATCGGTATCCAGGGCTCTGGCTGCCGAGGCCATGCCTGCAAACCAACAGAGCAAGGTTCAGGGTCTCATGACCACGGCCTTTCATTCAGGATTCCTGCTAGGTCCCACCATCGGAGGATTGATTATTGACTATATCCATTGGCGGGCCGTTTTCTTTGTCCTCGTTCCCGTAGCCATGGTGGGCTCCGCACTTGCCTTATGGCAGATGAAGACCTTTTCACAGCCGGCAAAAAAACAACCGATTGATTATCTCGGCGCTTTTCTATTAATTGCACTCACCGTTTCTTTGATCCTCGTGCTCGACCAGCGGATTCGGTTGGCGTTGCCTTCCGAATTTACCATTCCCATCTACTTTGCGTTTCCACTCCTACTGTATGCATTTCTCATGAGGGAACACAGGTTCCCAAGTCCCATTGTCAATCTCGCGCTTTTCAAAAACCGCATGTTCACCTTTAGCTCCATTACACTTTTGATTGTTTCATTCACCCACTCCATGGCAGGTCTTCTCCTACCCTTCTACCTCCAGGAGGTTCTTTTCCTCTCCCCTACTTTTATGGGTCTGTTGTTTTTGTCAGCCCCCATCTTTACCGTCTCCTTGGCTCCGTTTAGCGGCCATTTGGCCGATCGCATCGGCCCAAGGATACCGGCCACTGTGGGTGTCGTTATGATGATGGTATCGGTCTTCATCGGTGTCCTTTTGACCCCCAGCTCCCATTGGATTGTACCCGCCGCAATGTTGGCTTTTACGGGTTTGAGCTCCGGCATCTTTAATGCCCCCAATCACGGCGCCATCATAGGTTCTGTGCCAAGCCAGTACCGCGGCTTCGCCAATGGCGCCATCAATGTATCCTTTAACCTATCCCATATCCTCGGCATCTCTTTTACCACTCTACTGATGACACTCACCTATCAGGTGCAGACGGGACAAAAAACCGTAAGAGTGACCGCTGATGATCCAGTGGCCTTCGTCTCCTCCTTGAACACCACCTTTTTGGTGGGATTCCTTATTACCTCCACGGCCCTGATCACTTCCCTTTTAAGAGGAAAACAACCCAGTGAAGAAGCTGTAGAAACAGTCAAAACGTAGCAAAAAAACTTATTTATGAGACAAATGAGACCGAAAGGTCAGATGAGAGATCAAAAAGGGTTTCGTCCCGGGTGGAGATTTTTATCCAAGGTCCGGTTTTAACGCCGCCTGCTGGCGAGCCTTCCAGCTCCATAAGTAGCTTACCCCGGCAACCAAAATAAAAAACGTACCGGTAACCACGAAGGTAAATGAGAACCCCTTTGTATCTGCAAGCCAGCCAAGCAGCAAGGGCGCTATGATGAGGGATAGAGGCCATCCCAGTGAAGTGGTGGCCATGGCTACCGATCGGTCCCTCGCCTCGCTCAACTCGGTGGCCTGTACCTGATACCAGAGATCCAACACTCCGCCGGCGGTACCCACCGCAATAATACAGGGACCAAGCAAGTAAAGCTCCCGGAACAGACCGCTACCGGTTATGAAGATGCCTAGGCCAGCCATTCCAAGGGCAAAGAATCCCATGAGCCTGGACGCCGTGATCAATGGGCCCAGTATCAGAACTATCCCTATGGTCCCCAAAGCGCGCCCTGATACCGTGAGACCGATCCACTGCTCACCATAGTCGAGTTGGGACAAATAGACCGGAAAGAGAGATTGGGTCAGTGTGGACGGCAGGGCTGCACCGAAGGATGCAAAGATGCCGAGCCAAACCTTGGGATACCGAAGAAAAGGTCCAATGCCAGCTGTGATCTGCCATACGGTCCTTCCGGTGGGTTTCCTTTCCACATGGGGGAGAAGCAGTGCGAGGAGCACACAGGCCACGGATACACCCGTCAACACGAGAAACGATCCGTAATAGCCCAGCAAAGCTGCCAATGCCCCCCCAACGCTAATGCCCAAGAGATTGCCCCCATGGTTCCAAGCGGAAAGGTGCCCCAGTCTTCTCCCGACGGTGGAACCAGGGAGCTGAGTGACCAACGATTGAGCGGCTGTCCAGAAAAAACTCCGGGAGCAATTGGCAACCACCTGGCAAAGAAACAATGAAGCAAAACCTTTGGCCTGAAGCAAAAATACGACCGACAACACAGACAGCCAGTAACAAACCTGCAATATCAAACGCTCACCAAAACGATCACATAGGGCCCCCCCAACGAACCGAACCCCCAACATCGCCAGAACGGGAAGTGCGATAACACTCCCTATCTTTAGAACCGAAAAGTTCAGTGACAAGGCATAAAGGGGCACCAGTATCATCATCATGCCGTTGGTAAGGTTCCAAAGAAATGTGGTACCGTAGAACACAAGAAGACTGATGGCGGGATTGTGTGATTTCATCCAGGGGCGTCCATCATGACATTGCTCTCAGCATTTAACGTTTTTCGGTGGAGAGTGTTACCGTCACAACACTCCGTCCAGCCGCCTACCACCATCTCTCATAACACTCTTTGTTGACGCTTGCGACACTCGTCCGGTATGGTGGCGCGAGAAAGGAATCCATTGCGTGGATCCGCGTATCAACTATTTACTTTTATGCAACACGATGCTGGGAAACTTTATTGCCGGCACGTCATCCCGGATCTTTGGTATCTCGCTTCCTACGGTAGCCAGTGCCCTGGATACCGATATTGCCGGGGTTTCCTGGGCACTCATCTCGTTTAGCCTTTCAAACCTAGGTTTCGTGCTCATTTTCGGCAGAATCGGTGACATGTTTGGAAGGGGGAAACTTTATTCCTTAGGGTTTGCCCTCTTTGCCGTCAGCTCCCTTTTGTGTGGATTATCCCAAAACGTTGTACAGTTGGTTCTTTTCCGGATGCTCCAGGGAATGGGGGCCGCCATGACCCAATCCGTAGGACGTGCCCTCGCTGCAGAGGCCGTTCCTGATGATCAAGGGAGCAAGGTGCAGGGTCTCATGACCACTGCGTTTCACACGGGATTCCTCCTTGGTCCCACCATTGGGGGGCTCATCATTGACTACATCCACTGGCGGGTGATTTTCTTTTTTCTGGTACCTCTCGCCACTTTAGGGGGAATCCTAGCTTATATTAATCGAACCCGATCCATTCAACCCAGTAAAAGACAGCCCATCGATTATCTCGGGTCGGCCCTACTGGTAGCCACCTCCACTTCTCTGGTTCTCTTGCTGAACCCCCGTGTTCGGGAAGCCCTAGGGACAGAATTTTCAGTGCTGGCGTACGTTGGCTTCCCGATTTTTTTCCTGGCGTTTCTGGTCAGGGAGTTAAAAACCTCAAGTCCCATTGTCAATCTCCAACTATTTAAGATCCGCCTGTTTACTTTTAGCTGTGTTACCTTGCTGATCGTGTCCTTCACCCATGCTATGCAGGGTTTCCTCGTGCCCTTTTACTTGCAGGAGGTCTTGCATCTGTCACCCACATTCATGGGAATCCTCTTTATGTCCGCGCCCATTTTCACCGTAACTCTGGCGCCCATCAGCGGCCATGTGGCGGACCGTATCGGGCCGCAGATTCCGGCCACCGCCGGCCTGCTAATGATGTTTGCTTCTATATTCGTTGGAATCATGCTCAGGCCCGACTCTCACTGGGCATTGCCGGCTTTAATGCTGGCTTTCGCAGGACTCGGGAACGGCCTGTTCAATGCTCCTAATCATGGCGCGATCATGGGTTCTGTACCCAAGGTGTATCGGGGCTTTGCCAATGGAAGCATCCAGGTGAGTTTTAACCTTGGTCATATGACTGGAATATCCTTTTCCACCTTCATCATGACCCTATTTTACCAGTATTATAGCGGTCACAGTGGCGCCACCACCACCGACGACCCCCAGGCTTTTGTCTCTTCCTTGAACAACACCTTTACGGTCGCGCTGGTAATGATTTCCGTCGCCCTGGTCACATCACTGATACGGGGAAAGAAACCGCAAGAGCCACCCATAGAAGAAGTCTCATTGGAACAAACTAAAACTTAGATGAAAACTCTCAGGCTGGGCGAGTTTGGGAGAAGAATCTCTCTCCGAAAACTTAACCGCAGATTATCGCCGATTCTCGCAGATAAAAACTCGGATACTGCACCGCACAGAGGCAGAGGCAATCCATTTTGCCCGATTGGGAGACGACGATTGGGCAAAAACTCAAAGCTCCATTTGGGGCAATGATTTCATTTGTCGGTGTCTCCCGACAAACAACAATTTATTTCTTTGCGCCCCCTGTGCCTCCGCGGTAATATTCTTACAGGGTTTTCTTTCTATGCGTCTATCCATATAGGTCTACGATTGCTGGCATTTCACGCTTTGCGCGCTGCGCTTATCGTCTTGCTGCCTTCTGTTTTAAGTTCAAGCCTGCAAGTTTTTACTCCCTATGCCATCCTTCTTTTTTTCTGCCAGCGCCATGGCCACTTCAACAATCTGGTCCTCCTGTCCGCCCACCAGCTTGCGCTTGCCGATCTCAACTAGGATATCCCTGGCGTCAACACCGAACTTTTCCGCAGCCCGATCCGCATGAAGCAAATAGCTCGAATAGACCCCCGCGTATCCCATGGTGAGGCTCACCTTGCCGATGCGCACCGGCTTCAGCATGATCGGGCGCACGATCTCTTCCGCCACGTCCATGATTTTCCACAGGTCGATACCCGCATCATAGCCCAGTTTATCCAACACCGCTGAAATGACTTCCGTCGGAGTGTTGCCGGAACCGGCTCCGAGACCACAGGTGCATGCATCGAGCCAACGAGCCCCTTCTTCGATGGCCGCAATCGTGTTGGCCACCGCAAGGGACAGGTTGTTGTGACCGTGGAACCCGATGTCGATTTTCACCGCTGACCTCAAGGCACCAATTCGTTCCCTAGCAGTGTGGGGCATAAGAGCGCCGGCGGAATCCGTGACTAGAACCACGTCGGCGCCGTAACTCTCCGCGAGTTTTCCCTGTTCGGCGATCTTTTCGGGGGATCCCATGTGGGACATCATGAGCATGGAGATCACCTTCATGCCCATCTTCTTGGCAAGCCCGATATGCTGCTCGGCGATATCGGCTTCCGTTACATGGGTAGCGATCTGCGCCACCTTCGCTCCGAAATCCGCCGCCATTTTCAGGTCTTCCTTGGTTCCGATACCGGGGAGAAGCAACACAGCTAGCTTGGCCCTCTTGATCACGGAAGAAGCCGCCTTCAGCAGTTCCATCTCAGATTGCTTCGAGAAGCCATAGGTCACCGTCGATCCCCCAAGCCCGTCTCCATGAGAGACCTCAATGATCTCGAGACCGGCCTCGTCCAGCCCTTTAACCACCTGAATCACCTGCTCTGCCGTAAACTGATGGGCTAGAGCATGGCTTCCATCCCTTAACGTACTGTCTAGAATGTGGATCTTGGTCTTCTCGCTCATGCCCGTGCCTCCATGGTCTTCTTCTGCCAGGTCCCTGCGACCAGATGCTTGCCGATTTCTTCTCCTACCTTCACGGCCGCTGAGGTCATGATATCCAGATTTCCCGCGTACTTGGGTAGATAGTCACCCACTCCCTCCACTTCAACAAATACCGTGACCTTCTTTTTTCTTTTGTCACCGGAAATATCTTCAACTAGGGGTTTAGCCTTGAGTCGATAGCCGGCCACATATTCCTGCGTCCGTTTGACCATAGCCTCAATGGATTGCCGAAGTTTCTCCGGGTCCGCCTCTTCTACAATGCCGTAAACCGTATTTCGCATGAGGACTGGCGGCTCCGCCGGATTCAAAACGATAATCGCCTTGCCGCGCCCGGCACCCCCCACGGTTTCTAACCCTCGGGCCGTGGTGTCGGTAAACTCGTCGATGTTCTGCCTCGTCCCCGGCCCCGCACTCTTGCTCGCGATGGTTGCAACGATCTCCGCGTATTCGACCTGCGCCACCTGTCGCATGGCATGGACGCAGGGAACCGTGGCCTGCCCGCCGCAGCTTACCATATTAACGTTGGGTTCACCCAGATGTTCGTTGAGATTGACTAGAGGGACCACGTAAGGGCCCACAGCCGCAGGTGTGAGATCAATAGCGATCTTGTTTGCCTTTTTGAGCAAGGGAGCATTTTGCATATGGGCACTGGCGGTGGTCGCCTCAAAGGCAATGTCGAATTGATCAACCAGCTTAAGCAACCCTTCGATTCCTTCATGGGTAGTTACTAGTCCCTCCTTACGGGCCCGCGCCAGGCCTTCCGATTCGGGGACAATCCCAGCCATCACCGCGGGGACCAATAGACCGCTTCGCTTGAGCTTATAAAGTAGATCCGTACCAATGTTTCCCGAGCCAATGATGGCGACCTTTACCTTCTCCACGAAATTCTCCTCTAAATGAAACGCACTGAGGCCGTACCCAAACCGTCGAAGCTAGCGCGAATCGTGTCCCCAGGGGCCACATCGGCCGCACCGCAAAGAGCCCCCGGCATGATGACCTCGCCGGCATTCAGGGTTACGCCGAAATCTCCCACAGCATTAGCCAACCACGCTACGGCATTGGCCGGATGCCCCAGGGCGGCGGCACCGGCGCCGGTCTGAACCACCTCGCCGTTTTTCTCCATCACCATACCCACGAGCCTGAGGTCGAGCTGATCCACTCGCCGCGGGCTCACCCCGAGGACGATGCGCGCTGATGATGCATTGTCCGCAATGGTGTCACTCAATTTGATCTTCCAACTCTCGAACCGGCTGTCAATGATCTCCAGCGCGGGCAGCACAAAGGCTGTGGCCGCGAGGACCTGCACCGACGTTACACCCGGCCCTTTTAAGTCCCGGTCTAACACGAATGCGATCTCGGGCTCGATCCTCGGTTGTATCAGTTCATTGGCCGGGAAAAGACTCCCATCCGACACAATCATACTGTCGAGGATATGACCATAATCCGGCTGGTCTACATTTAACATCTGCTGCATAGCCTTGCTTGTAAGGCCGATTTTCTTACCCACCACCTTTGCGCCATTGGCTGTTTTCAACTCCATCAAGGCGAGCTGAATCCGATAGGCATCTTCAGGCGCGATCCCCTCGAATTGCTCGGTAAAGGGACGAATTGGACGCCGGTCTTTCTCTGCCGAAAAAAGGGCCTGCGCCGCTTGTTTAATGCTTTGTTCATTAAGTCTGGCCAACTTCTTATTCCTCCTCCGTAGCTTTATTTTTAAAGTGTACAGCTACTGTTTCCTTACCAGCGACGTTTTTTGACGTCAAGCCGAGCCCGCTCCAACTCGCCTACACCCAGCAACTTGATTCATTTTTTTACCGTCAAAGCATAGCTTTTTCATAACATTTTAGCCAGTTTTATCCTCTCCCACGCGAACCTTCCAGAAGATCAAGTAATCATGACTTGACTCGGTTTTCCAGGCGCGATATGAGCCCCAATAGCAGGTCAGTATACGACAACACGCCTCAGTACTCTTTCCACCGCGAGGCTTTGCTGATTGGAGCACCGGAAAAGAAGGAGGATGCAATGGCCCCAAACGGTTTTAGGATCATCGACAGCGACATGCATGTTTTCGAACCCTACGACCTCTATTTAAAATACATGAATCCAAAATGGGATGACCGTATACCGCGCGCCGAGCCGAGAAAGAAGCACGGAGCGGTTAAATTCACCCTGGCCGACGGGTCGGCGCCACGAGTCGCATCCCCATCGAGTTCCAAAAGTTCTCCCGGCATCGATGCCGCTGCGGGCCGGTATCAAGAGGCGCTTCGGTGTGACTACGATGCGGCTTACCAACTCAAAGCCATGGACATGGAAGGTTTGGACATCGCCGTACTGTTTCGCACGGGCCCCATCCATACGAATGATGACTTTGAACCGGAATATGCCACGGACCTGTGCCGTGCTTGGAATAGCTGGATATCCGATTTCTGTAAAGAAGATCCCAAGCGATTGAAACCCTCCGCGCTAATCACGCTGCACGATGTGGATTTGGCAATCGACGAGGCCCGCCGGGCCGTCAATGACCTAGGGGCCGTTGGTCTGGCACTGGTCTCGGAACCCGTCAACGGTAGACATATCCATGATTATTATTTTGACCCGCTGTGGCGTGAAACCGAGCGTCTGGGGGTGCCCATCTGCTTCCACCCCGCAGCCAATCCCAACCACGAACAGGTGGCCCGCCGTTTTTGGGGACATCCCAATGACGGTGTTCTTGTCAACGCCTACCGTAACCCCATCGAATTGATGCTGGCCGTGGGGAGCTTTTGCGCCGGTGGCGTACTGGAACGATTTCCCAAACTCAAAGTGGCATTTCTGGAGGGGAACTGCGGTTGGTTGCCCTGGATGCTCTATCGATTGGACGAACGCTGGGAGCTCCGGCATGGTTACGCCACTGAACCCTTGAGCCTGAAGCCCAGTGAGTACTTCTTGCGGCAGTGCTTTGTGTCCGTGGATGTGGAAGAAGACCTGGTGGTGGACGTAGTAAAGAGGATCGGAGACGACAACATCGTGATCTCCACCGATTACCCCCATGCGGACTCGCGCTGGCCAAAGGCAATCGACACCTTTCTCCGGATTGATGGGCTTAGCGACGGCTCAAGGCGAAAGATGTTCTGGGACAACTGCGCAAGGCTTTATAACGTATTAAAAAGAGGATCTTGAGTCATCACTACGCGAGGTAATCATTGGCTTGAGTTTCTTACTCGGACCGTTCCTCTTTCTAATGGCAGCTTAAACGCCTACATTTCTCGCATAGTTCAATTTGGCTATCCGTTTTGCCCATTCAAGCTAGTTAACATTCTACTTCAAGATCAACCCAATTTTGCTCATACCATTCCCTTTGTCTATTTAAGACACGATCATATGGAATCGTTTGGAGTCTAATCATCAGACTTCAGCACCTTCTCTGGTTGTTGACGGTTCTATGGCTTGCAATGGAGCCGGCAGTGGGTTCGACCTCTAGTTGAATTCACCGACTGGTCAGGAATTTTTTGTAAATTTCAATAAACCCACCCCCGGGTTCGAGGGATCGCCGTGATCCATAATGCATGTTCGTCTTTATTGGGCATTCTGCCGTTCGCCGTAACTATTTTTACAGCCGCGTTCCTGCTCTTGCAGGTTCAGCCCCTAATCATAAAGTATATTCTGGCCCGGTTCGCAGGTGGACCAACGGTCTGGACCACCTGCGCGTTGTTTTTTCAAGTTGGGTGGCTACGCATACGTGCACCTGAGCATCCGCCGGCTGAGCTCCCGCCACCAGGCCGTCCTGCACGGCGCGCTTCTGCTAGCCGCCCTTGCCCGGACACGGAACTTTTACGGCGTTCTCGGCGTGCGGCAGCTCTTTCGCGGCTCGCCAGATGAGCAACGGCATCTCCTCCACGGCCGCATTCTCCACGGAGCGCAGTTTACCGCCCCGGAGAGGCGCGGGCTATTACTCACCGGGCAGCGGCGCCGGACTGGTCCTGAAGCATTTCCCCCGGCGGGAACAACGGCGGATCGGTCTTGTGGGCCTCGGCGCAGGGACCCTAGCCCTGTACGCTCGTGAGCAGGACACCATGAGGATCTACGAGATCAACCCGGAGATTCGGCGCTTGGCGGAATTCTACTTTACCTGCCTGAGGGATACCCGCGCCAAGATTGAAATTATTATGGGGGATGGGCGTTTGGCAATGGAACGGGACCCGTCCCAGGAGTTCGATATTTTACTGCTCGACGCCTTCACTGGAGACGCGATACCGGTACACCTGTTAACCGTGGAAGCCTTCGAGACCTATCTCCGGCATCTCAAGCCGATGGGGTGATCGCTACCTTGATCGATACCTATCATCCAAATTTTGAGCCGGTCATTAGACGTCTGGCAAGTCATCTGGGTTTGAAGTCCATCCGGGTCGACTCCCAACCGGAAACGGATATGGATTGGGGGAGTAGCTCGATGATTCTCACAAGGAATGAGAAGTTCCTAAACATACCGCTCATCGCGGGGGCTGCCACGAAGAAACCAGCGCCATATCACCACGTACGGCCCTGGACGGATGACTACACCAGCCTGCTTCCGCTCCTGGAGCTCAAAGGATGGAAAGATCCCAAAGTCGCAGCCGCATTCAGAATTGAATCGCCACAGGAATTGGACGACTGACGGTTATTTTTGTCTCAGCAATCTCTCCGTAACATGTTCAAAGGCTCGGTCACAGAAGGGTCAGGGTCGATGGAGTCTCACTGAACCGTGTGTGGCGGAAAGAAAATAGTGGCCTTCAGGGACGCTTGAGAAGCCGGTCGAGATCCTTTCGTTCCTGCTCCGAAATCTCTTCCGGCGGGCTCTCCCGGGTGCGCTTTGCCGCGATCTTTCTTTGTACCGGCTCGGATAATTTTTCGAGCTCGCTCCAAAAGAACCACGCGAGTACAGCGAGCAGGATTCCTGACACGAAGATAAGTGCAACAGGCAACTTGTTGGGTTTGGCTCTTTTCTTTCTCGTCTTGCTGGCAGCCACAGAGCATCTCTAGATTTAATAACCCGGCTTGAATTCGAAATTATGGGTTGCGTTAACAACGCGACTGGTCCGCGTTTTTGATCTCATGACTAGCGACTGGGTGGTAGCTCCACCGGCGAAAAATCGAACCCCTTTGAGATACTCTCCGTCCGTTACGCCCGTAGCGGCAAACATGACTTCACCGTCCGCCAGCTCTTGTATGAAATACTTTTTTTCGATGTCCTGGATACCCATTGCCTTGGCTCGCTCGATTTCCTGCGGATCGCGTGGCTTCAACCGGGCCTGCATGTAGCCCCCAACACAGCGCAGGGCCGCCGCCGCCAGGACTCCTTCGGGTGCTCCTCCGATTCCCATTAACATATCAATCCCGGTCTCGGGTTTGGTGGTGGCAATGGCCCCTGCAACATCTCCATCGCTAATCAGCTTGATGCGTGCACCTGCTTTTCGTACTTCTTCGATCAAGGCCTCGTGACGTGGACGATAGAGAATAACCACGGTCAAATCCTCCACACCCCGCCCCTTGGCCTCCGCCAACAGTCTGAGATTCTCTGTGGGGCTATAATCGAGATCGATGATCCCCTTCCCCTCCGCACCCACAGCGATCTTGTCCATGTAAGTGTCCGGGCAATGTAGAAATTTTCCCTGATCGGCAATGGCTATAACGGAAAGGGCGTTGGGTCCTCCGTTGGCGCAGATGGTAGTCCCCTCGAGAGGGTCTACGGCGATGTCAACGGCAGACCCTTGACTGTCCCCCACCGTCTCACCGATATAAAGCATGGGAGCTTCATCCCTCTCTCCCTCTCCAATCACTACGGTACCGCTGAAGGAGACACTGTCGAAGGCTCGACGCATGGCATCCACCGCCGCCTGGTCCGCTAACTTCTCATCTCCCTTCCCCATATGACGGGCACAGGCAAGGGCAGCCGCTTCCGTGATTCGGACTACCTCTAGGGCGAGGTTTCGATCCATGGCTTCCTCCCCTCTATGAGCCCTTCTATTAAGGTGTGGGCATCCTTCACCACAACCCCACTCTTATTCGCGTCGGTTTCATTGAAACCGAAGGGTTGGGCCTCTGCTTTCTCGCCAGAGGAGCATAGAACAAAAGGAACGGGTCCGGCAACATGGGTTTTTAGGGCAACGGGGGTCGCATGATCTGGTAGGAGAAGAACCCTCCAATCAGGCCAGCGATCCAAGCCCCGCACAATAGTCCCGACGACTTTTTCGTCAAAGGCTTCGATGGCCTTGACCTTTTCTTCGGCGCTTCCCATATGGCCGGCCTCGTCGGGGGCTTCCACATGGATGAAGATCAAGTCTTTCTCTTTTAATGCCTCTAAACCGTACTCTCCCTTTCCCTGGTAATTGGTATCAAGGAATCCGGTGATCCCGGGTACCGCTATCCGCTCGAGCCCGGCATAGACTCCCAATCCCTTGACGAGATCCACCGCCGATATGACCGCACCGCTGATACCGAATCGATCCTTCAAGGTTGGCAGTTGAGGAGCCTTACCCTGCCCCCATAGCCAGATGGAAGTGGCCTTTCTCTCTCCCCTCTCTTCCCTTTTTAAATTGATCGTGTGATTCTCCAGAATCGGCTGCGAGGCCGCCATAAGTTCGCGAAGAAACGGGGCCCCATCACCTTCAGGAAGATAGGGCGCGGTCTCCTTATCACTGATATCGTGGGGCGGGGTGGTTTTCATCTCCTCTTTGCCATTGCGCCATACCATGAGGTGGCGGTAACTCACTCCGGGATGGAATTCGACTCCTTCCCCTCCCAAATGACGTCCCAAATCCCCAATGATCTCGGCGGCCTCCTCCGTGGGAATATGTCCCGCCGCAAAGTCCTCCATGATATGGGTATCTTTATGGTTCTTTAGCGTGACCAAATTGCAACGGAAGGCCACGTCGGTTGCGTTGAGTTTGACTCCCATGCTAGCCGCTTCCAGGGGTGCTCTCCCGGTGTAGTAAGTCTTAGAGCTATAACCGAGAATGCTCATGTTCCCCACATCGCTTCCCGGGGGAAGGCCCTCTGGAATGGTATAGGCAAGGCCAAAGGACCCGTGGGCCGCGAGCCAATCCATATTGGGGGTCTTTGCGGCTTCCAATGGCGTCTTCCCCCCCAAGCTATCGATGGGGAAATCCGCCATGCCATCGCCTTGCAGGATGACGTACTTCATAGCGTTTGCCATATCTTCAATGACTCCAGATGGGCAGCCAGATGGGCTCAACCAATATAAAATCCTTCTTTTTAATGATGTCCAGTGCTTTTTTTATCTGTCCTATGGTGGTTCGTTCCAATGTAATCGCAAATGGAAGAATCCTCGCCGATTTTTCTGTCAAGTGATATTTCCAGGTTAACCCCTCCAACTCCTTTTCACCATGGTTCAGTTGCCAAACCTCGGATATGTTCACTCCCTTGTCCCCGAAGATCCGGCAGATGTCTCCCACGATTCCACTCTGATCCTTGACCACAAACCTGACGTAAAAGTCTGCCCTGATGGAATCCTGAGACTGAACCGAAATTCCTTTCCTTTTCCTCCAGGGGTTCGAACTGACCCCTTTCTGCCGGGGTTGTCGCACAAGATGGCACAGGTCACCTAATATGGCCACGGCTGTGGGCCCTCCTCCTGCGCCTGGACCGATGAACGAATAGTTCCATCCGGGGTGGCCACTGCTGGAGTGCTGCTCGCTCCCTTTTCTCTTGAAGAAAATCGCGTTGGTAACACCATCGATGTTCGATAAAAAATGTTCATTGGGTACAAGCACCGGGGAGACAAAGGCCTGGATGGCCCCGTCCTCGCTTCTTGCAACGGCCAGTGATTTTATGGTGCTAGCCCTTTTTGCGCAAGCGTACTGAAAGTCGATGGCATGGATTTCGTCAATTCCTCTGCGGTAAATGACACCTGGTTCCAGTTGCAGGCCAAAGGCAACGGTGCTCAACAGGATCAGTTTCGCCTCTGCGTCCATGCCGGCCACATCCATTTCCGGGTTCGTCTCTGCATACCCCAGCTCCTGGGCCTCGCGTAGGGATTCTTCATAGGACTTCCCTCCGCTTTTCATCTCGGTGAGGATATAGTTGCAAGTTCCATTGACAATCCCATAAATCGCTTCGGGTTCTTCCGCGGCAAGGCTTTCCTTGAGCGACTTGATGATGGGAATGCTTGCGCCCACGGAGGCTTCAAATCCAATCTCCCGGCCGTACTTTTCGGCTGACGCCCATATCTCATTTCCATAGGTGGCCAGGATTGCCTTGTCTGACGTAATGACGTCTTTGCCCTTCTCCATCGCCCGAATGACATGGTCCCTAAAAACCGGCAAGTCTTCGTTTTGCCGTGAGCCCAGGACTTCGATCACCACCTCCACATCGGGGTGATCCGTAACCTCGTGGGGCTTTGTGGTAAATAGAGAAGGTTGGCTCGCATATGATTTTTTCTGCTCGGGGTGGCGGGTAAAAATTTTCACAATCTCAACCTCGACTCCCAGTTTGCCCGCAAGATCGCCACCAAAGACGAGCTCCTGGATAGCCTGTCCAACCGTTCCTGAGCCCAGCAATCCTATTCTGACCCGACGGATGTCATTGGATTTTGCCATGGTGTTATTTGAACGAGCCGGGTCCTTCACCCAGGGCCTTGCGGATGGTCCTTACCGCCTGACGGGTACGGTGCTCGTTCTCGATGAGAGCGAAACGGACGAAGTCGTCTCCATACTCCCCAAAGCCAATCCCTGGAGACACTGCCACTTTAGCCTTCTCCAATAAAAACTTGGAAAACTCCACGGAGCCCATCTTCTTGCAGGGTTCGGGGATTTCGGCCCACACAAACATCGTTGCCTTTGGCTTATTGATTTTCCAGCCCACACGTTCCAATCCCTCCACCAGGGTGTCCCGGCGATTGCAATAGGTTTGCCGAATGGATTCCACACAGTCCTGAGGCCCATTTAGGGCCTGGATTGCAGCGATTTGCACCGGTTGGAACATTCCGTAATCCAGGTAACTCTTAATGCGAGCTAGTGCATTCACCAACTCATGATTCCCCACGGCAAATCCCACCCTCCATCCCGGCATATTGTAACTTTTCGACAGGGAAAAGAATTCAATTCCTATGTCTCTAGCTCCCGGCGCTTGAAGAAAACTCGGTGGCTCATAACCGTCAAAGGTAATATCCGCATAGGCCAGATCGTGGATGACCAGGAGTCCATGCTCCTTTGCAAATTCAACGATTCGACGGAAGAAATCCAGGTCCACCACTTCAGTTGTAGGATTATGGGGAAAGTTAAGGATCAGGAGTTTCGGTTTAGGCCAGGTCTGTTTGATGGCTTCCTGTAGATGCTCAAAGAAACTCTCACTGGAATGAAGTGGAATACTCCGAAGATCACCTCCGGCAATGATCACCGAGTACTGATGGATGGGATAGGTGGGGCTGGGACAAAAAACTATGTCACCCGGATCCAATATCGCCAGGACCAGGTGACCCAATCCCTCTTTAGATCCCAATGTGACTATGGCCTCGGTGTCGGCATCGACATCCACTTGATACCGGTTCTTGTACCAATCTGCGATGGCAAGGCGTAGCTTGTAGATACCGCGCGAAGCCGAGTAGCGATGGTTCGCAGGCTTCCTCGCTGCATCGATGAGTTTATCCACCACATGGGAAGGACTGGGTTGATCCGGGTTTCCCATGCCGAAGTCCACAATGTCTTCCCCCCCGCGCCTCGCCTCCTGCTTCAAATCGTTAATGATATTAAAGACGTATGGTGGAAGTCTGTTGATCCGATTGAAATTCACTCAATTAGCTCTCCCGTAGGATCTTACCGATAATTAGCTGAACAGCAGGATTTATACAGGGTTTTCCCCGCCACGACGCCCCCAAGGGGAAAATCCTAAACCCGAAGCACGAAATCCTAAACAATGCCAAAACTTTAAATTATTAATGTTCAAAAGGCTCAACAAACGCTCTAGCATTTCCCGCAAGCACGAAAAACCGAGCCCCTAAACCAACCGAGCGACGCTTTTGTTTTGCATTTTGGCTATTTGAAATTGTTTCGAGTTTCGGATTTTGAGTTTCGAATTTGTAAATTTATTCAAGCTTCGCGTTTTAGCCCGAGTCATGTTTTTCCAGATTCCGGAATCCGGGAGGCACCTGGATAATCCTAACCGGCTGTCGACTGGCACCAATCACCCATTGCTGTAAGCTATTTATTTTATAAGCTATCCTCCTAGCCGGTGCAAATTACCCTATACTTCCAAGCTCTAATCTGCCGCTCCAACGGTGTTTTAATACCTCTTTTATTGCCCGGGACTCTTTCCCTTTGAGGAATGGATCGGTGGCAAGCCACCCCAGCGCCTCCCTGCGTGCCTCCAGGAGAAGCTCCGCGTCCCGGGACACGCTGGCTAGCCGAAAATCTGGCAGCCCCGATTGACGGGTCCCCAGGATTTCTCCCGGGCCCCGGAGCTGGAGGTCCACCTCGGCGATCTTGAACCCGTTTTGCAATTCTTCCATTGCATGAAGCCTTCGATGTGCCTCACGGCTCTGGGTACCGTATTGTAGTAGAAAGCAGTGAGACTGGTCCTTTCCCCTACCCACTCTCCCCCGAAGCTGATGCAGTTGCGATAGACCAAATCGCTCTGCATGCTCCACCATCATGACAGTAGCGTTGGGCACGTCAATTCCCACTTCGATGACCGTGGTGGCCACCAGGATTTGGAGATCACCCTCCTTAAACCTGCGCATGATCCGCTCCCTCTCATCAGCAGGTATCCTTCCATGGAGCAATCCCACTCGAAACTGCTTGAAGACCACCTGGGAAAATTCGTTGGCCATTCCCGTAGCGTCCTTCAGGGGGAGCCGTTCTGACTCTTCCACCAGCGGGTAGACAATGTAGGCCTGGTGACCTTTACGAATCTCCTCCCGGACCAGCTCGTAGACCTGTGTGCGCTGGCTTTCTTTAAAAACCCTTGTCTGCACCGGAGTGCGTCCGGGGGGCATCTCGTCCAATGAAGAGACCTCCATATCACCGTACAGAACCATGGCGAGACTCCTTGGTATGGGCGTAGCACTCATAAGCAAAACATCAGGTTGGGGAAGTGAGAAGGCAGTGGAATTTCTCCAATTTGAGAGCCGCTTCATTGCGCTCCGTTGCACCACCCCGAATCTGTGCTGCTCATCGATGATACCGAGGCCCATTTTTGGAATCCTAACACTCTCCTGAATGAGGGCATGGGTTCCTACCACAAACTTGATTTCGCCCTTTGCGGTTCTCTGGGTGATCTCCCTCTTTTCAGCGGCCGGAAGGGAACCGATCAAAAGGGCCGAAGGGATCTTCAATTGGTCCGCAAAGGTCTTGAGACGGTTAAAATGCTGGTCAGCCAGCAGCTCCGTTGGGGCCATCATCGCCGCCTGAAAACCATTTTCTATGGCCCTCACCGCTGCATACCATGCGACAATGGTCTTGCCAGAACCCACATCCCCTTGGATCAAACGCTGCATGGGACGGGGACGTTCCATGTCCTTATGGATCTCCTCCAACACGCGCTGCTGTGCTCCGGTGAGTTGAAACGGGGTGAGTCGCCGCATCTGTGCGGTCATCCCCACATGGACGGTGGAGAATGGGATTCCCTTGAGTACCGTTCGGTGTTTACGCTGGAGGGCCAACCCCACCTGAAGGTAAAAAAACTCATCGAAGATAATGGAACGGTGCGCCTTTGAACTAAACCGGTCCAGGGATTCAATATCGGAATCCTTGCCCGGCTGATGTATTTCCGTCAGGGCTTCCTTGAGGTTGGTTACGTCATGGCGGCGGGCCACGGCCAAAGGCAAGAAACTGGGTAAATAGTCCCGATACTTGCTCAGGGCCTGTGGTACCAGTTTTCGTATCATCCCCAATGGAATCCCTCCCAGCCTCCAATAGACCGGAAGGATTCGCTCCATGTCCTTATCCTGTCCGTCTTCAATAGGTTCAAACTGGGGATGAGCGATTCGTTTTTCCGAGCCCCTGCCGCCTTCCACCTTACCGTACACCATGAAATCACCGTCAGCGGTAAGCCGCTCCGTAATATAAGGCTTGGGGTAAAACCACACTAGGTGAAGACTTCCGGTTTCGTCCGCAAGCTTACCGGTGAGAATCTGCCTTCTCCACCGGGGGACATATCTCTTATCGAGGGCCACCAATTTACCGATAAAAGAATCCTCTGCCCCAACGGTTGCTTGGCTTATCTTTTTGATTTCCCTACGGTCTTCGTATCGAAACGGCAGATGATACAACAGATCTTCCACCGTGTGCAGGCCCACGCTCTCGAACAGCGCGGCCCGAGCGGGGCCCACGCCTTTGAGGAATCGAATAGGGGTTTTAAGGGCGTTAAAACACTCTCGAGGAGAAAAAGGGGTCAGCTCATAATCAGGAGTTTCCACTGCTGAGTTCTGAAATTGCCTCATTCAGTTGACGGTTCAGTAACACGACGGGTTGTGGCCCGGTATTCTTGAAGCGCTCGAACCACCAGATCACCATCCTTCAACAATTCGATCCCTTCCACCGCCGCATCTGCGCCTGCAATGGTAGTAAAGTAAGGAATCTGAAAGTCCAAGGCGTTTCGACGGATATAGTAGGAGTCGGCCTGGGAGTGGGCGTCCGTGGGAGTGTTGATGACCATGGCCACCTCACCGCATTGAATGGCGTCCACCACATGCGGGCTTCCTTCCTGCACCTTGTTGATTACCTCGGCAGGAATATTTTTCTTTTCAAAAAACGCGGCAGTGCCCTTGGTGGCTAAAACCCGAAAGCCAATCTTATGGAGCCTATGGGCGATGGCGCCGGCCCTTTCCTTGTGTTCATCGCGAATACTGATAAAGACCCTTCCGGTCTGGGGCAAGCGCATTCCGCCTCCCAGCTGAGCCTTTGCAAAGGCCTGACCAAAGGAATGATCGATACCCATCACCTCCCCGGTGGATTTCATTTCCGGACCCAGCAGGGTGTCCACACCGGGAAACTTGCTAAAGGGAAAAACCGATTCTTTGACAGCGATATGGGTGGGCACGACCTCGGAGCTCATACCCAGGTCTCTAAGCCTTTGCCCCACCGTTACCCGTGCCGCCATTTTGGCCAGGGGGATCCCTATGGCCTTGCTCACAAAAGGCACGGTTCTAGAAGCCCGCGGGTTAACCTCTAGTATAAAAACCTCGGTTCCCTTAACTGCAAACTGCACGTTCATGAGCCCCCTGACACCAAGTGCCCGGGCCAGGGAAACCGTCTGGCGTCGGATTTCATCCTGGACGCAATCATCAATGGATTTCGGCGGTAGTGAACAGGCGCTATCCCCGGAGTGAACGCCAGCCCGTTCGATGTGCTCCATGATTCCACCAATGACCACGTCTTCTCCGTCAGCCAAAGCGTCCACGTCCACCTCAACGGCATCGTCCAAGAACTCGTCAATCAACACGGGGTGCTCAGGCGAAGCGGCGACCGCATTGGTCATGTAGAGCTTCAGGTCAGTCTCATCATAAACGATATCCATGGCCCTCCCTCCCAGAACATAGGAGGGACGCACCAAAACCGGGTAGCCAATCCGTTCAGCAATCTCCTTTCCCTCCTCATAGGAACGGGCGCTGCCGCTCACGGGTTGCTTCAAACCGAGCGCCTGGAGGAGCTCTCTAAACCTGTCCCGATCTTCCGCAAGATCGATGCTATCAGGCGAGGTCCCGATGAGCTTGACGCCGGCCTTTTCCAGAGACAGGGCTAACCTGAGTGGGGTTTGTCCCCCAAACTGAACGATCACCCCATCCGGTTTTTCCACATCCACGATGCTGAGAACATCTTCCAAAGTAAGTGGTTCGAAATAAAGTTTATCCGAAGTGTCGTAGTCGGTGCTCACCGTCTCCGGGTTGCAGTTGACCATGATAGTCTCGTAGCCATCCTCCTTCAAGGCGAAGGCCGCGTGGACACAGCAATAGTCGAACTCAATGCCTTGACCGATGCGGTTGGGTCCTCCCCCAAGGATCATAATTTTTTTTCGTCCGCTGGGGTTCGACTCGTCTTCTCCTTCATCGTAGGTGGAATAGAGGTAGGGTGTGTAGGCGGCAAACTCCGCTGCGCAGGTGTCCACAGTGCGAAATACCGCACGGATTCCGTACTGCAAGCGAGATGAACGTATTTCTGCCTCACTGCGGCCCATGAGATGAGCCAACCGCCGATCAGAGAATCCCATCTGCTTCACCGTATAAAGAAACTCACCCATGGGCGGTGTCGCCTTATTCCACTGCTGGATTTCGGACTCAGTCTCCACGATTTCGCGCAGGCGCTCTAAAAACCAAGGGTCGATTCGAGTTAACTGGAAAAGGTCCCTCACGGAATATCCCCTGCGGAAAGCTTCGGCTAAGTACCATAAGCGTTGGGCATTGGGGGTCTGCAGTTTTTGAGTGATAAACCCGTCAATTTTCTCGTGGTCCCCTTCAGGCATGAGCCTCTCATCAAAGCCATAGGATCCCACTTCCAGTGATCGCACGGCCTTTTGCAGGGCTTCTTTAAAAGTACGACCGATGGCCATGGCCTCCCCCACGGATTTCATTTGAGTGGTGAGAAAATCCGTAGCCTGTGGAAACTTTTCAAAGGTAAATCGGGGGATCTTTACCACCACATAATCGATGGTGGGCTCAAAGCACGCCCGGGTTTCCCGGGTAATGTCATTTGGTATTTCATCAAGGGTATAACCCACCGCCAGTTTCGCGGCGATCTTGGCAATGGGAAAGCCTGTTGCCTTACTGGCCAGGGCCGAACTCCTGGAAACCCGTGGATTCATCTCGGTCACCACCAGTCGACCGTTGTTCGGGTTCACGGCAAACTGAATATTGGATCCACCCGTATCCACGACTATCTCGCGTATGATCTTGAGCGCCGCATCCCTCATGATCTGATACTCTTTGTCCGTGAGAGTCTGGGCAGGGGCTACGGTAATGGAATCCCCCGTGTGAACCCCCATGGGATCGAAGTTCTCAATGGAGCAAACGATGACCACATTGTCCTTGTGGTCACGCATGACCTCCAGCTCAAATTCTTTCCATCCCAAGACCGATTCCTCCACCAGCACCTCGTGTACCGGTGATAGTTTCAGACCCCAGGTAACCGCCTCGGTAAATTGCTCTGGGCCATAAGCAATACTGGCGCCGCTCCCCCCTAAGGTTCGCGAAGGTCGAATCACCAGTGGAAAGTTGAGCTCCCGTTGTATCTCAAGGGCCTCGTCCAAACTGTGCGCATAGCCGCTCCTGGGCAGGTCCAGTCCCACCTTGCTCATTGCCAGCTTGAATAGGTCACGGTCCTCTGCCTTTTTGATGGCCTCTAGCTTCGCCCCGATCATCTCCACCCCGTATTGCTGGAGGATCCCCTGCTCGGCCAGGTCAATGGCAACATTCAATGCGGTCTGCCCTCCCAGTGTGGAAAGCAACGCATCCGGTCGCTCTTTGCCGATGATCTTTTCAACCATGTCAACCGTGATGGGCTCAACGTAGGTTCGGTCCGCAAAGTCAGGGTCGGTCATGATGGTGGCCGGGTTGGAGTTGACTAAAACCACCCGGTAGCCCTCTTCTTTAAGGGCCTTGAGGGCCTGGGTTCCCGAATAGTCGAACTCGCAGACCTGACCGATAACAATGGGACCTGAGCCGATGAGCAATACTGATTTGATGTCGGTCCGTTTAGGCATAAAAAGAGGCTATCCGGCGTTCAGACATTTTCATATATACTTTAAGTTATATATGATAATATATTGTTTTTAAACATATTTCTTTCTGTGTTTCATCATCTCCACAAACCTCTGGAATAGGTAGTGGGCATCGTGAGGGCCGGGTGAAGATTCCGGGTGATACTGAACGGAAAAGATGGGTAGCGCCTTATGAGCCAGCCCTTCCACCGTATGATCATTGAGGTTTAGGTGGGTTACCACCGCCGATCCCTGCAATGAGTCTGGGTCCACGGCAAACCCATGATTCTGAGTCGTGATCTCTACTTTTTTTGTCGTTAGGTTCATGACTGGTTGGTTCCCGCCATGGTGACCAAACTTCAACTTATAGGTCTTACCCCCCAGAGCGAGACCTAAAATCTGATGACCCAAGCAAATCCCGAAGATAGGCTTCTCACCAACGAGTTTCTGCACGATTTCTTTTCCATAGGGAACCGCATCGGGGTCCCCTGGCCCATTGGAAAGAAATATCCCATCGGGGTTTTCAGCCAACACATCCTCTGCCGAGGTCCGGGCCGGAACCACCTTAACATTGCATCCCGACTCCACCAGACCCCGTAGGATATTGAACTTGATGCCGTAGTTGTAGGCCACCACGGAGTAAGCCGTTTGCCCCTGCGCCTGATAGCCCTTGCCTAACTCCCAAATTCCACGGTCCCAGCCGTAGGGCTCTTTGCAAGTCACTTCCTTCACCAGATCTCTTCCAAGCAAACCCGGCGAGCTTTGGGCCTTGGCAATGAGTTCCTGCTGGTTTTGCTCGCCCGTCGAAATGATTCCTTCTTGGGAACCGCTATCACGCAAATGTCTGACCAGAGATCTCGTGTCGATCCCTTCAATGCCTACAATGCCGTTTTCTTTCATGTACCGGTGCAAGGACTCCGCAGAGCGCCAGTTACTGGGAACAGGTGAATACTCCTTGACAATGAATCCTTTCACAAAAGCTTTACGCGACTCCACGTCCTCGGGGTTAACCCCAACATTGCCGATTTCAGGATAGGTCATGGCCACCATTTGTCCCTCATAGGAGGGATCCGTCAAAATTTCCTGGTATCCGGTCATGCTCGTGTTAAACACCACCTCACCTCCGGCCTCGCCTTCACTACCGAAGGATCGACCCACGTAAACCTCACCGTCCGCTAATGCCAGTACCGCTTTCATCCAGTGAGGGTCCGCTACCCGGGGACCGTTGGATTGATCACCGAATAGATAACCACTTTATCCCGCTCATCCTTTTCCACCTCGCGTAGCTTGACGCGAACTCGTTCCCTTTCTGAACTCGGTATGTGCTTACCTATATAATTGGGCTTTACCGGCACCTCGCGATGGCCCCTATCGATCAAGACTGCCAAACGTACGGATTGGGGCCGGCCCGATTTGAATATGATACTAAGGGCGCTTTTCACCGTCCGACCCGTATGAATGACGTCGTCCACCAGAACCACGGGACGGCTTTTTATATTGAGTGGTAATGAATCGTTCACGGATGCGATGGGTGGCTTGCCGTCCTCTTCACCCTGGGTGCCAAATACCTCAATCTCTCCCGCCTCCGCCTTTCTCCCCTGCCTGGCCAGTTCAGCTACCATGCGATTGGCGATAAACACTCCCTTGGTTCGGATACCGAGAACGAGCAGAGGAACGGGACTTTCCGCCTCATTGACAATTCGTTCGGCTATGTGCTGGATGGCTTCGTGAATCTCAGCTTCATCCATGATCGTTCGCTGTGGACCCGTTTTATAGGGCTCATAAAACTGCTCCTCGGCCTGTTTTATGGTATCGAAAACGGCCAATTCTCCGCTCTTCAACCACTCCCGGGTGGTCTGTTCCAAGGTGGCGTCGTAGGAGCAATATCGCTTGGACTTTAAATGTCCGATGATACGGACCCGGAGTTGGTGATCACAGTAAAGACAGCGGAGAATCAGCCCGCTTCCTGGACCCGTAAACAGGACTTCAAATCTTGGCCGAGTGGAGGGGGCCTCCATACGGGTCACGCATTTGGCATTGGGACATTGCGGACCCACCGGCTCAGGATTTTCGAAGAGAAGGTATTGCTTTCGCACGGGACGCGGCCTCTTGGCCTCCGAGGCATCGAACAAAAACTTCAGGAGAGCCATTCGAATGGGAACTCCATAGGCAGCCTGCTTGAAATAGATCCCTCTTCGATCCTTGTCCACCTCCGGCGACAGTTCATCCACCCGGGGCAAGGGGTGCATCACAACCGTTTCCTTGAACCGCTTGATCTTTAAGAACCTCTCGTCGATCCGGGGATACTCCTGATCGTTCTCGGAACCATTGTCGGTCTGACGCTCCTTCTGTTGACGGGTAACGTAGAAAGCGTCCAGTTTTAGCCCAGAGGCCGCCTTGCTCAACTGACCTTCGATGTCCAGGTTCGACTGTGTGAAGAGGGCCAACTGATGGGGTTGAGTCGGAGCGAGATACACCGCGTCCGTGGATGTCACCACAGCGTTCAGATCGCCGGAAGGAACCGCAACAGGGCTGTAATGATACTGAGTATCCATTCGATCAATCACGTATTCGGGAAGCTCCATTCCCTTGGCGGCTAAAATAATAACGTTGACTCCAAACCGTGCCAGGGCATACACGAGAGAATGGATGGTTCGCCCATGTTTCATGTCTCCACAAATGGCTAGGGTTAAACCCTTGAGCTTTCCCTTTTCCCTCCGTAGGGTATAGAGATCGCAGAGGGTCTGGGTTGGGTGCTCATGACTCCCGTCACCTGCATTGATCATTGGAACATCGGCGTGTTCCGCCATGGCCTGGACCGCCCCGTCCCAATAATGGCGCACCACCATAATGTCGGCGTAGCTGGAGACCACCTTGGCCGTGTCAGCGATACTCTCCCCCTTGGCCGTGGAAGAAAACCTCATGTCAGGACAGCTGATGACGCCCCCCCCCAGTCGGTGCATTGCGGATTCAAAGGAAAGACGTGTCCTGGTACTGGGTTCGTAGAAGAGCGTGGCCATAATCTTTCCCGGCACCATGGAAGATTCTGGGAGACGATGTCCGCCGGACTCCATTTCATCGGCTAGATGAAAGATCTCCTCGATCTCTTCATCCGAAAGGTCATCGATGGTTACGAGATCTCGTTGATTCACGGCTCAATCCTTAACGTTTACCCCGTACCACCTGTCGATGGTCTCTCGCTCGACCTAGTGACTCTCGACAGGCAGGTTGAACAACATAACGCCCAGTACGTGAGCACAGGGATTCAAATTTTAAGTTTCTCCTCAGAGTCATGGTTCATTCCCGGCCAGGGGGTTCCCCCAAAAGGATTAACGTGAGTTTGTGGTTCGGGGTCTATTTCCCCCGTGAAGGTTCAGGCCTTGCTCCTCAGTTACGGTCACCTGATCTACCCCGTCCAATTCACTCAGCAGGACATTGACCCGTGACAATCCCGGCACACGCACATTCTTGCCAACGATATCCGCTTTGATGGGAAGTTCCCTGTCACCCCGGTCCACCAATACAGCCACCAGTATTCTCTTTGGCTTGCCAAGTTGAAAAATCAATTCCAATGCAGCACGTATGGTGCGACCCGTGTATATGACATCGTCCACCAGGATCAAGGTTTTTTCATCAATGGAGATTGGAAATTGAACCGAGGGTGGACTAGTCTCATCCTTTGCTTTCTGGTCATCGCGGTAGGGGGTTACGTCGATGGACCCCACAGGGGGAACGGTGCCGCTGAAAGAACCGATTTTCTCGGCTATCCTTTGGACCAAGTGGGCGCCTCGGGTCTGAATCCCCACAAGGGCCAGCCCTTCTCCATTCCCCTCACTTTCGAGGATTTCGTGGGCCATGCGACTGGTGGCCCGCTCGATGTCTTCTCCCTGGAATAAAACCTGATCTAATCTTTCCATAGACAAAAAAAGACCCCAACGGAGCTACCGCAGGGGGTCTTCATATGATTTGCGAGTTGCTTGTTTTTCACGATACCTTTCTGATCTCACAGGATCAGTTTAAAAGGTTATATCCTGTATATTTATATTCCCCCTTCTGGGTAATGTCAAGACCGGCGAATCGGCCACTTGACTCAATCCAATAGCCATAGTACAAGGCCCTTTGGCAATTTGCTTGCCCGGGTTAGTTTCGTAAATAAGCCGTACACCATACCGGTCATAGAAACACAGTCATATCAAAGGGATATCACCCAAAAGAGGATTATAATGAGTTTCGTGTTCAGATTACACCAGGTGACCGTTTTAGTGCTTGTCGTGGGAATCGTGGGTTTTCAACCAGGAGCCCTTTATGGTTCTTCGCTGCGCGATCAAATGATAGAGAAGGCCAAGAAAGAAGGTGAATTCGTTGTGGCCGGCAGCAATGCCGATAATTTTCGTGATGAACTCAAAGGATTTAAGAAGAGGTACCCATTTCTAAAACTCAAAGCGTTTGCAGGAAACACTGCCGATACCATCAATCGAATCGTCGCCGAATCCAAAGCCGGCAAGCTTAGCTTTGATTTGCCCGCCGTCAGCAGCGATGGGGAAGAAATCTTGGCCAAGGCGAATCTGTTGGTCAAGCACGAG
This sequence comes from uncultured Binatia bacterium (SeqCode), assembly GCA_965218425.1. Classification (GTDB taxonomy): domain Bacteria; phylum Desulfobacterota; class Binatia; order UBA9968; family CAXXLF01; genus CBDCDW01. Next base: position 3,616,011 of record OZ244621.1, on the reverse strand, counting down.
TTCCCCCACCTACGGGATTTCGCGTCGGGAACGCAACCGAAGCATGGGCTTTACATCAAGGCGTTTTTGAATCCCAGAGTGCAAGGAGTCTATAATACGAAGCTCGTATCACCCAAAGATATACCCAAGTCCTGGGAAGAGATGACGGACCCCAAATGGACCGGCAAAACTATGTTGTCTCGGTCATCAGAGGAAATGCCTGCTCAAATGGCGTACTTCTGGTCTAAGGGTGGAAAATTGAACTGGGAGCGCTCCTTCGACTTCTTCACAAAACTGGCAAAACAAAAACCAATGATTGGTCGGGGTTATCGAGGCGGCATCAAGCGGGTGGCCGCAGGCGAGGTCCCGATGTTTTGGTTTGGCGTGGTGGGACCAGCTTCTCGCATGTATTTCAAAGGGGCACCCATTGGCCTTGTGGCCTTCCCTAGATTCAGCGGAACCTTCCGTAATTTTGGCATCCTCAAGGGTGCTAAACATCCATCTGCTTCCTGGCTCTTAATCGACTACCTCACGTCGCCCGAAGGACAGCATGAATACACCGAAGTTATTTCGGCTAAGGTCCCAGTCAACAAAAAGGCCAAGGCCGGTAAACTCGGGAAATGGCTTACGGACAATGACATCACGGTGGATAACACTACGCCTATGGACGTGGAGCTGATGTTTGATACAAAGATTCAAAAGAAATCTGAAACCTTCTTCTTCAAACTACTAGGCATCAAGTAGCGGCATCAAGATCGGCGGAAACGAAATAGAAGAGCTAATCAGTGAAAAAGAGGCCTGAACCGTGAGTGTATCTGCCACCCGGCAAACCCGCGTGATTCTCGCCTTTCAGGGACTTCGGCTCAACGCAGGGAAGATTGGATTCTGGGTTCTTACCCTGATTCTAGGAGTCCTGGTGGCCTTTCCCCTGGGTCTGTTGGTTCTCAACAGCTTTCGTGAAGTAAGCGTCGGAGACCTGGGGTTCGGACTTAGCCATTTCACCCTGGGGAATTATTGGGAGGCATATTCCAATCCCCGGACCTTCACCATGCTCCTCAACTCGTTATGGTTTGCCGTGGGTTCCATGGTGGTCGCGGCGACCCTAGGCGGGATCTTGGCCTTTATTACCGAGCGCACGGATATGCGTTTCAGGCAGTTCATACCGGTCATCGTATTGGTACCGCTGATTATGCCAAGTGTGGTCAAGGGAATTGCATGGATCTTTCTTCTCTCACCGAGAATTGGGTTACTCAACCAATGGTGGAGAGCCCTGGGGTTTGATGGCCCTCTGCTCAGCGCCTATTCGCTTCCTGCCATGATCTGGGTCGAGGGGATCAGCATGAGCACCTTGGCTTTCCTCCTAATCGGGGCAACTATTCGTCGAATGGACCCAACCCTGGAAGAAGCCGCCTTCGGCAGCGGTGCCTCCACGGTAAAGGTTCTGTCCAAGGTGACCCTTCCACTGCTGACACCGGGTCTCGCCGGAGTTGTATTGCTCCTATTCATTCGCGGCATCGAGTCCTTTGAAATTCCCATGCTCCTGGGATTCAACTCCCGCATCTTCGTCTTCAGCACCAACATCTACTACTCTCTCCGCAGTGCCTTCCCGCCAGACTATGGGCTTGGTTTCGCCTACAGCATGACCCTGGTGGTCATCACCGTGGCGGCACTCGTTATTTATCAGCGAGCCTTGTATCACTCGGAACGTTACACCGTGGTGGCAGGCAAAGGTTATCGTCCGCGTCTCATTCCCCTTGGATCCTGGAAGTACCCTGCCTATGCGTTTGTGGGCTTTTACGCCTTCGTAGGGGTCCTCCTGCCATTTTTCATCCTGGTCTGGTCCTCACTGTTGCCGTTCTACCAGATCCCATCAGTGGCAGCATTATCCATTGCCAGCTTTGAAAATTACGTAAAGGTGGTAAGTGCCGGGGATTTTTGGTCCACCATTCAGAACACTATCATATTAGCCGTCGCCTGCGGCGGGGGCATCATGTTCGTTGCGGTGCTGGCCTCATGGTTTGTCCACCGGACGAACCTGAGGGGGCGCAAACTTTTGGACTTCTTGGTCTTCCTTCCTTTCGCCGTATCGGGAGTCACCGTAGGCGTAGCCTTTATGATTCTTTTCCTGTCCTTCGATAACCCCCTCTATAACACCATCTGGATTATTGTCTTGGCATACATGGTTAATTATTTACCCATCGGCTCTCGATTCACCCATGCAGCCGTGGTGCAGATCCACAAAGAGCTGGAGGAGGCCGCCTGGGCAAGCGGAGCAGGCTTTTGGACCACCTTGCGGGTCATCTGGGTACCACTATTGATCCCAGCGCTTGTTAATGGCGCCCTGTACGTATCAATCCTGACCATCAAAGTCATGTCCATTGCAGTCCTGTTATACGGTCCAGACAGTCAGGTCCTATCGGTTTACCTATGGAGGGTATGGGATACCGGACAACCGGGAGAGGCGGCAGCCCTTTCGGTACTCATGGTCGTTGCATTGGGGACCCTGACCCTCGTGGCACGCCGTATCACCCGCGGTTCAGACGTGATGAAAGAGACTTGAAATGATCAAAATCACAAATCTAAAAAAGACCTATCCTGCCCAGGATCAGGGCGCCGTACAGGCCCTCAGTGGCATCAGTTTCCAGGTGGAGCCTGGGGAGTTTTACACCCTGCTGGGTCCTTCAGGCTGTGGTAAGACTACCACCTTGCGCTGTATCGCCGGCTTTGAAGAGCCTGAAGAGGGTGAAATCTGGATCGAGGATCAACTCGTCTATTCAAGCGAGAAGCAAATCAACGTGTCGGCGCCAAAACGGGATTACGGAATCGTCTTTCAATCCTATGCCATATGGCCCCATATGACTGTTTTCCAGAACGTGTCCTTCCCCCTAGTTCACGGCCAACGGCGGGTCCCGAAAAAGGAAGTCAAAGAGCGGGTGATGCGGGCACTCCAGTTGATTCAATTGGAAGGCTTCGCCGATCGCCCTGCCCCTTTTCTGAGCGGCGGCCAGCAGCAAAGGGTTGCCCTGGCCCGTGCCTTGGTTCACGAGCCGCGGGTACTGTTACTGGATGAACCCCTGAGCAATTTGGACGCGAAGTTGCGCGAGGATATGCGTTTCGAAATCAGGGAACTGGCCAAGCGTCTGAAAATCACCACTCTCTACGTGACCCATGACCAGTTAGAGGCCCTTACCATGTCGGATCGGGTCGCAGTCATGAGTTCCGGTCAGATCGTCCAGGAAGGATCTTCACTGGATATTTATAAAGTTCCCAGCAACCGTTTTGTCGCGGACTTCATCGGTTTAGCCAACTTTCTCCCTGGGGCGATGTCCGCAGGCAGGCCAAATGGCCTGGGGGAGGTCAAGACAAAAAGCGGCGGCATCCGCTGTGCCGTGGCGGAGGATGACTTGGAGGGCAAAGAGGTGGTGGTAATGATCCGTCCCGAAGATCTCACGGTTTGTGAAGGCACGGCGTGGCCTGATCATAACGTATTAGAGGCCCATGTAGACACGGTGGTGTTTACTGGAGAGATGCTCGACTGCTGGGTGTCGGTGGCAGATCAGCGGCTACGGATGAAAGTCCACCCATCCACTTCATTAGAACCAGGAAAAAACGTGAACATCTACCTGGCACCCGAGCGCTGCCGTGTCATAGCCAGCTCTTCCTAAATAACAAATAATGTAGAGCGTTGTCATAGATTGATTTCGTTGGCTATTTAAAGGATGCCTAATCATGAAGGGAATAACGAGATTTTATATGTTGAGCCTGTTCGCTTTAGCTCTAATGATTGGGGTCCCCTGAGTCAACCAGACGCCTTTGCTGGTTCTCTTCGGGATCAGATGATTGCAAAGGCTAAGAAAGAAGGGACCCTCGTGCTTTCAGGTAGCATCGCAGAGGACCTAAAGCGAGATTTAAAAGGGTTCCGAAAGAGATACCCCTTTATGACTATCAAGGATATCGAGATGAACACCAAAGATACCGTCAACCGAGTGTCTCTCGAGGCAAAGGCCGGGCGCTTGACCATCGATTGGGCGGGTATCAGTGAGGATGGTTCGGAGATCTTCGTGAGACGAAATCTTCTTGCCAAAAACACATGCCCTCATCTCAAGGATTTTGTTCGGGGTAGTCAACCTCCCCATGGGCTATACGTGGGGGGATTGGGGAACCCCAGAGTACAAGTGATGTATAACACGGATCTCGTATCGCCTAAGGACGTGCCAAAAACCTGGGAAGAGATGGGCGATCCAAAATGGAAGGGTAAAACCATGTTGTCCCGTTCGTCGGAGGAGATACCCGGTCGATTGGCCTGGCTGTGGCGCAAGAACGGAAAGTGGGACTGGGAGCGTGCCTTCGACTTGTTTAGAAAATTCAAGGCCCATGATCCTGTCATCGGCCGCGGATACAGCGGCGGTGCCCAACGGGTCGCGGCGGGCGAGGTCCCATGCTTTTTTACGGGAAAGCCACACACAGGCGATGGAGACATCCGAGCCTGAGATTTAATAGTGCTCGCCCTCTTTGAGCGTCTTTATGGAAGCACGAACCCGTGCAGGGGACTTCACCTTGTGCTTGTACAGGAGATAGGGCCAAGCCCTATACGGATTCTCCAGCCGCGCCTCGACCCTTCCCCGTTCTTTATCCGCCATGGGGACCGGATTCGTAAAGCTCATGAGCAATATCTGGTCTTGGCAAGCACGCTCCAGTTGGATCGCCGAGACGCAGGTCCCTTCGATGCCCGGACCCACTACGACGACACCGTGGGCACGTAGAAAAAGCGCGTAGTGAGTACCGAGGGCCTGTACCATCACATTGGCCAACCCGTCGGTGTTGATCCCAATGCTATTGGGAAAAACCGGCACTCCGTCCGCAAACATCCGCGCCTCACGATTAAAGGGGATCAATCCTTTTTCCTGCAGCCCCAAGAGGATCGAGTAACGAGGATGGCAGTGTAGCACACTCTTTACGTCCGGCCGTGCGCGGTAAATGCAACTGTGGATCGGAGTCTCCGAAGGGATAGGACCCTTGCCAGCAATTCGTTTTCCATCCGCGTTCACCGTGCAGATGTCCTTGGGAGTGGCCAGAACACCGGGGAATCTCGGGTTAATTAAAAAATTCTCTGTGCCGGGAATTCGCACGCTCAGGTGGCCCGAGCCTGTCAAAACGCCCTCCCCCGTCAACACCTTCAACCCGTCCACCAGGCGTTGTTTCAAACTGGTTTCACTGGTCTTTTTGGTTGCGGCCATGTAATTCTAACTCCCCTCTTACCATGGAGTCGAGTCTAGACTCACTCACCTGCCTGCAGAGCAGACTGGTAGAAGGCATCGTAAGTCACCCACTGCTTTCCCTGGCTCGTCTTCAGATGCAGCCAGATGGCCCGTTGGGCCTCTTTGGTAACCGCCCGACTTAAAACGATCTGCTCGCCTAGCTTCCCATGGTCCTGGTCCGCTTCTCCATGGGCGGTGAAAAAATCCAGGGCACTGGTGTCAATCTTGTATTTCTCCACAAAAGCTTCGGCCCAGATGGGGTGCACAAGAGAGTTGATCTTTTCCCCTACCCTCAAATTCGCAGGAAGATCACCCACGTTTTGTTTCATGGACCGAAAGCGCTTGGCGTCCAGCACCACCTGCATCAACGGTGTGAGCTCAGACTTTGTCACGTCCTCCCGCCTAAGCCCTAGCGCCTCGGCAAACCTCAGCCAGAGTTCGGGGTGGCTGGGGTACTTCCCCCCGCTAGATCCTCGCCCGACTTAGAAATCAACACCTTGAGCTGTTCTTGCAATTCTTCCAAATTAGACGCCGTCGCCACGATGTAGGCGTCGTTCCTAAGGGTCTGGACCTTCGCATGGTAATCTTGAATGGCCCATGCCTGAAGCTGGCTCTTGGACCACTCTCCACGCACTAGCCTGACACAAAACGGATGGTTGATTTTGGTGTGATGAAACAGGACCGCTTCGGATACCACCTCAAGAAATTTTTCCGGGGGCAAAAAGTCTTCCGGTGGCTGCGGGAATCTAGGGTAGGCCCAGGGTGTTTTAGTCCCTTTGTACATTTCCCGGACCCTATCTCTCAGTTCTGTAAGGGTTGCCATGCCGGATTGACCCCATAGACTTTTCATACCTCATAGCTTTACGCCAATACCTTGTCAAGTTGATGCTGTGCGCTCCTTCAGGCAAAGTTCACAGATGGGTTGAGTTGATCACCGCCATTTTTGAGTCAGTCGCAAATTCGGTGGGAGACGGCGATCAACCAAGACGGGAAGCAATACCTCTAGCTTCGATCTGAAACGAAATAGTGATAGACAATATCCTGCCGCGTCTCGTGATTGTCCCACCTGAACCGGGCTGCCGCTAGAGCTTTCCGCTGGAGTTCCTGGGTCGTACAGTATTTTTTGATGATATTCTCACAGATGTCGCCGTGCTCGTCGTTGGCGTCACTGTGCACATTGAAAAACTCCAGCGCCCCGTCCAGGAGGCCGTAGTATTTCTTCAGCGCCTCACCCTCGCCCAGAAGCTTTGTATCCTTGTGCTCATCTTTTGGAGTATAACGCCTCCACATTTGCCCTTCCGTAGCATAAGTGGCGGCCAGTCCTTCCAGCCAACCATGGTGCTTGGCAAAGTTAAAGACGGCGTCCACCGTGTAACGGTAGGCCGGCAAAACATCTTTGAAACTGTTCAGCTCATCCCTGGAGACGCCAAACCCCTCCGCCACTTTGACCCACATCTCGTAATGGGGACCCAATTGTCCTCCTACGATATCCTGGCCCTCCTCATCGATGTATTTCCGCATCAATTGTCGCCTGGCCTCCGACACCGGACAGTTGGCGATGATCTGGGCGTCCTTGCGATTGATATTGGCCAAAAAGTAATGGCGGTTTTTCACGTAGGCGATGACGGCTTCTCTGGACACTTTACCCTCGGCTAAAGCAACACTCCAAGGATGTGGCTGCTTGATCCGGCCTTCCCTTACGTATCGCCTGCGCTCCAGCCAAATGCCGGCGATGAACTCATCAGCCGGCAGGCCCGGCACTCCCTCTTCCAGCTGAAGGTCCGACGACATGGTAAGAACTGTTTTTTCCATAAATATAGCCTCCCATCGGATCAGCAATCCCTATATGCCATGATAGACCGTGCTGGTGTCAAGCCGTCTATTTGCTTACACGGCCATCCAAGACGAAATCCTGGACTCCCCTTGACAGCTTTAAACTTTCCATGATAACGATGTTCCTAAAATTATATAGATTTTATAGGAGGAGGGAAAAGCTATGGCTTCAATACTTTACTTGGGTACAGAGAAAGGCCTCATGACTCTAAAGAGTGACGACGGCAAGTCTTGGAACGTAGCGCACCACGGCCTGAAGGAGTGGGAAGTGCCCAAGGTTGCGGTGGATACCGCTTCACCCAACCGGATCTTTGCCGGCACCCGTGGCGACGGAGTGTGGTTTAGTGAGAATTTTGGCGAGAGCTGGAAAAAGCTTTGCTACGGCAAGCGCGGCCCGGGCAAGGTTCGGTCCGTTGCCTTAGATCCCCATGATTCCAACACGGTATACGCTGGCACCGAACCCATCGACATCTTTGTCAGTCGGGATGGCACCAAGAGCTGGACTCGATTCGACTCGGTTTGGGATATTCCATTTGTAGCAACGGTTCCCTACCCCGTGGCAACGGTGGAGCCTCATGTAAGGGAGATTGTCGTGGATCCCCAGGACTCCAAAACCATCTATGCCGCCCTTCAGGTGGGTTATATTCTAAAGACCACGGACGGCGGGGCCAGTTGGAAACTGCTGGACAGGGAGCTGGATTGCGATGTACACACCATCGTCATCAATCCCAGCAATCCTAAGAACATCTTCATCGCCACTGGAGGCCACGATTGCCGTCTAGGTAAAACCAAGGGCAAGGCCCTCTACATGAGCAATGACGGTGGGGAACAATGGACCCCTACCGGCATGGAGTTCTCCCAGGAATATTCGGTTCCCCTGGTCATGCATCCCAACAATCCCAAGGTCATTTTTTCTGCGCTGGCCCACGGTCAACCCAACCAGTGGCGAAAAAGAGATACCGGCGCAGAGTCGCTCATTGTTAAGACAGATGATGGCGGGACCCATTGGCAAAAACTTGAGGGTGGCCTCGCCGCCGCAACACAAGGGTTTCCCGAGGCCATTGCCTTCGACGAAACCGATCCAAAGGTCCTATATGCCGGCACTCGAGGCGGAGAGCTGTATGGAAGCAAAGACGACGGTCAGTCATGGATGAAGTTTGATGTTAAAGCCCCGTCGGTAACCGATATGAAATGTGTCCATGCCTAGTGTAAATCTTTTGCCCCGGCGCAAAAAAACTCGAATTCACGCTAATTGAGGAGATTACAATGAACGCCCCAGGGAAGCTTATCATGGTCGCGGTATCGACAGTTGCCTTTATATCATTTGGAATTATCCATGCGTCCGCCAATTCCGAAGGAAAAAAACTCTTAAATGACCTGATCGAGAAAGCAAAAAAGGAAGGCACCCTCGACACGGCTACCGTCACCCAGTTGGGACCCGGGGTTCCCAAGCTTGTGAAGGCCTTCAACAAAAGATTCGGCCTAAACCTCAAAATCAATGTGGCATTGGGTGACCAGGCAGGCAAATTCGCCAAGATGTTGATTACCCTTAGAGCCGGCGGGAGACCACAGTTTCACTCCCTAACCGGCAGTGCCAACGACGCTATTGTGACGGTGGAAAAAGGCTATGCGACACCGGTAAAAAACTGGAAGCCACTGCTTGCCGCCGTGAATCCCATGGTGGCCTCAGGGACAGTTAAAGCCCACCAAGTGAGCCCTTCCGTAGTTGGGGGTCAAGCGTTTATCTGGGGATCCCGTACCAAAGTAATGGTTTACCACAAGGAGCTTGCTTCCGTGAAGACCATCCCCAGGCGCATTATCGATCTTGCTGACCCCAAGTTCAAAGGCAAGTTTACCGTCGCCCCGTGGACCGATATCTTCGAACAGGGGATTTTAGTTTACAAAGACAAATCCAAATGGCTCAAGACCATGGATCGTATCGGAAAAAACGCTGCCGCAGTCATGCGTTTTCAACCTGCCCTTAACCGCATCCTGTTGAAAGAATATGCTACACCTATATGAACAGCGCCGAGTATTGGGGAGTGAAAACGCGTGACCCTAAGGCCCCCGTTGGCCTCCATTGGTTCTCCGATTACACACCCCTTTCACCTATGATGTATCTGCTTCCCAGAGGCTCAAGGCATCCCGCTGGCGCAACGCTTTGGTCTCTGTGGATGACCACCCCTGAGGCGCAAACGATTCTACAGGCTGCAAGCCCACAGGAGAACCTGATTTTCGGACAGAGCGACATCGACAACCGTTCTAAGGCCGCTATCAAAAAGAGCGGAAGCAGATTGGTATCCTATCTACAATCACCTGAGACGGTGGCGACCTTAAAATGGTGGGCCACTGACGAGGGGAGAAAATATCGTTCCAAGATCAAAGCGGCCGTGACCCAGAGACGCTAGCTGAGCCCGCATTTACCGCGCAAAGAAACAGATCCAAAGTAGTGGCAGATACGCAAACAACTGTTACGAAGGGGGGAGGTGCCGGCCGAGCCCTTCCCTATTGGCAAGTGTTTGGCGGCATGGTTGGATCTCAAACCATGCCGGTTTTTGTATCTTGGATTTTGCTGGGTGGCATTGTCTCTCTCTCCCTTGTCACCCTGTACATGAGCTTTGTTCCTTTCCTTCCCACCGAGCCCGGCCTCACCCTAGAGCACTGGACAAATTTGGCTCGGCCCTATGTTTTCAACAAGGTACTCCCCAACACATTAATTGTCGGAATCGGCACGGTCTTGGTATCTCTGGTTTTCGCCGGACCATTGTCCTGGTTGCTTAACCGCACGGATGTACCCTTTCGAGATTTTTTTACATCCCTTCTAGCCGTAGTGGTGCTCATCCCGGGATTTGTGAAAGCAATGGGTTGGATCCTCCTGATCAACCCACGGATCGGTCTCATCAATAACTCCCTGGCGGGCCTATTGGGTTTGGAGTCCATTCCCCTTAGCCTGGCAAACCCTTATGGGATGGCATGGGTCATGGGCTTGTCCCTGACGCCTTCGATGTTTTTCCTTTTGTCTGGTCCCATGCGCTCCATGGATCCCTCCCTGGAAGAGGCGGCCGCTGTATCCGGGGCGAATCGGTGGTGGACTTTTGCAAGGGTCGGTCTACCTCTGGTCTGGCCCGCCGTTCTGGGGGGATCGATTTACCATTTCATGACCGCCCTATCCATGTTCGAGGTCCCGGCCATGCTGGGTGCGGCGGGAGGCCAATCGCCCGTTCTGGCCACTGAACTATTTTATGCGGTCCGTCCGGCTACGGGTGAGGCAACCCTGGTGAGCTACGGTGCAGCCGGTGTGTACGGGGTGGTCATCGCCGGGCCGTCTCTGGTGGCGCTGTACTTTTACCACCGGGTATTGGAAAAGTCTCATCGATTTGCCGTAATTTCAGGAAAGGGTTACCGGCCCCACGCCCATGGTCTCAGAAAGTTCAAGTATCCCGCTTTAGGATTTGTCATCCTTTACATCATGCTCGCAGCCATTATGCCAATGACGGTGCTGGGCTGGATGTCCCTATTCCCCTACGTCCACATGCCGTCTATTGCTGCCCTATCCAAAGCCAGCTTGAACAACTACGATCCGGAATACTTCATGGCCATCATTGGGGGATCCCACGTCGTTTGGAACACGGTGAAACTAATCGTAATCGTACCGATTCTCGTCTTATTCTTCAGCGTAACCATCTCGTGGGTAGTGGTGCGCACCCGCGTACGCTCTCGTCACCTCATGGACAATATCGCCATGCTGCCCCACGCCATACCGGGTTTGGCCTTTGCCTTCGCCCTTTTTATCGTGGCCCTTCTCCTGGAACGATCGTTGCCATGGTTCTACTTAAACGGAACCATTGCGATTATTGCCATCGCTCTTCTTATGGAACGGATCACCTATTCCACTCGTATCACCAATGCCGCGTTCATTCAGGTGCAACAGGAGCTGGAAGAGTCCGCTCACGTATGTGGGGCCACTACCACCAGTACCATTTGGTACATCCTTGTTCCGCTAATTAGGCCGTCCCTGATCTTCGCCGCAATCTGGACGGCCATGTCGACCTTTCGGGAAGTCAGTGTGGCCCTATTTCTTTCGGGTCCCAGGAATCAGGTGTTGGCGGTGGGAGTCTGGCATGCCTGGGACGCCGGCAATATCGGCGCCGCATCGGCGGGGGCGGTCATTATGGTGGTAACCGTGGGGGTGATTCTTTTACTTTCGTTGCCGCTTACGGGTGGCCGCTTACGGGCTCCACGCTAACAACAACATCGACCATAGGCTAGAGTAATAGCATGACCCACAACGGGTCGAAAGATCAGCCCAGGTTCTGAGGGCATGAAGCCTCCACGGCCTTACGGCCGTGGTCTTCTGCGAAGGCGGACAAATTCGTTACCGAATTTATGAATCGAAGAGATCAGTATCCGTGCATATGGAGCGTCAACGAGAAAGCTTTACGCATCTCGTCCTGAAGTTCGGGGGTATTCACGTATCTTCTCACCACGTCCGCTCCTAGCTCTGCGTGGTCCACGTCCACGTCGGCGTGTTCAATTTTAAAGGCCAGGGCCCGCTCCACGTCTTTGATACCCATCTCTGCGTACTCTTTTCTCAATATCTTAACATTGTCCAGGAGATGTTGTCTGATCTCGGGAATCCTCTTTTCCCCCTCGCCCACCAGGGAGCTTCCGATGGCTACGGACCAATCGCTGGTGCGATGCATGTTAACGCGCCAGCCCCACACAATGAGCTTTTCGGGGCCGCAATCCTCCTTTTCCAACCGGGTGATTTCCTCATCGGTTAACCCAAACTCCTCCGATTCCCACCGGGCGAGTGTGGGATGGCTGGGTGTCTTCCCACCCACCGTGGTTTGTCCCCCTTCGTCGATCAGTTTACGGAGTTGCTTGCGCCGAATAGCCTTATCCGTACAGTTTAAGTATCTCTCGCCCTCGAAACGGTGGTTGTTGTCCCCTCCTCGATGATATCTTCGTCTTGACTCCGCAACCTCCTCTTTGGTCCTATGGTGGGCACGCGGCCGCAAGAGTCCACCTTTGAGATGATTTCTGCGCAACCCTTCCAATTCTTCTAAAAACTCGTCACCAGGTACCAGCGGATGAGACATATTCTCCCCTCCTATACTCATCTAGATTCAATCAAACACGCCTCTCTTTTCGGCTACGGAAACAAAATAATCCCATACTTTCCACTTTCGTTTGCCCTCCAAAGCCCCTAGGGTTTGCTTCGGGGCACTTCGAACGTCCCCTTCCGTGAAGGGTTGTAACTTTCCCAGTAACATGAGCTCGTACTGATAGCGCGCGTTCTGTTCAAGTTGATAGGCAGTCTGAAACAGGCCTTCCAGGACCTCCGATACCACCACGGCTCCATGACCTTTCATGAGCGCTGCTTTGGCGCCTCCCAAGGTTTCAGCCAAGGCCTCACCGCGTTTATTGCTACCTATGTTCCACGAATGGGGAAAAAGTGGCACGCCATCACGGGCAAAGAGAATTCCATCGTTGCATACCGGGGCAAAGGCCACACCGCTCATACTGAGCAATACCGCATAGTGGCAGTGGAGATGGGCCACCGATCCAATGTCTTTCCGCGCCCGATAGATACAAGTATGGATGGGTGTCTCGCTGGGTGGCTCGTCTTCGCCTTCCAGTAGGTTTCCCCGGAGATCCACGGTGACAATATCCTTCGATGTCAGTGTCGCACGACTGGAGTAACGCGATTGGATGAGAACCCGGTCCGTCCCGGGGATTCGTACGCTCACATGACCGTTGTGCTCCACAAGGGCGATCATGTCCATCATACGAATGCACCGGATCAGATTCTCCCGAAGAGTTTCCGTGTCCATTCCAATCATTCCTTCCAATCTCTCCTGGGACAATCTCTTGCGCTAGGGGATTTGAAGAGGCATCCGTTCCGAGGTGGCCGCCCGATGGGGTGCCACAAGCAGCTGATTTTCAATATCCAGTCGCTTTCGAAACGCTCTGGCCGCCGTCAATTGCCTCTCCCGGGTGCAGCACCAATGGGCAAGCGCCTGTTCCTCCCAAGGGATATGGGATGCCGCGTCCTCCTCAAGGACTCGAAAAATTTCCAAGCTATTGCCCGCAACATCATAGTGCTTTTTCATGGCCTCTCTCACTCCACCTAGGGAATCCCTTCCGTGGAGGTCTCCAGCATACAAACTCGCCACGCCGTCTAACCAAGTCCACTCCCACCATCGGGAAAGCATGCAGAGGGTTGTCATGGCGTAATGGCTCCGAGTGAATGATTTCCAAGACTGAATCTCTTCCCTGGAGATTCCGAGCCCTTCACCAAAGCGGAGCCAAAGCTCTTCGTAAGCCGGCGTGGTCCAGCCGGTTAGATCCTTGACCACTTCTTTTCCTTCGATATCCACCAGCTTTCTAAGTATTTGGGTTCTCACCTCTTCGTCATTGGTCTTCACATAAATAGCGCCGGTACTGTAAACCAGGGCATAATCCCAATACAGGTACATATCCTTCACCCACAGCTTCAAATGCTCTTTGCTGTATTTACCCTCATGGAGGTTTTGAAACAAAGGAGGCAGCTCCGGGTATTTCTTCGCTTTTTCGTCTTGGAGGAACCGAATAAAGGCCTCTGCACTCAGCGCCGGTTCCTTCAGGTCTTCTGGTCCATAGGGCAACTCTGACATGTAACACCCCCTCGGTAACTACCGATTCAAAACCCCTGGTTTTGTAGACGCAGGATGAATGCCTTTCTCAATTCATTTTGCAATTCAGGTGTATTAACAAATTGCTTGATGACCGCCTCATTGAATTCAGTATGATCTATGTCCACCTCCGCATGCTCCGAGGCGAACCAGAGCGCATTGTCCAAATTTTTAATACCCATCTCCGCATAGTCTTCCCTCATGGTTTGAATCTCCTCGGCCTCTTTCTCGGGGTCCACTTTCTTTTCGCCCTCCACAACCATGCCACTCCCTATGGCAATGGACCAGTGCTGGGTCCGGTTGAGATGGACCCACCAGCCCCTGACAATGAGCTTCTCCGCCGATGGATCGCCTTTTTCTAGTTCAGTAATCTCGTCATCGGTTATCCCAAATTCGTAGGATCCAATGCGATCCAACATGGCATGGCTCGGAACCTTCCCCCCAAAGGTGCTCAACCCGCCTTCATCCACCAGTTTGCGCAGCTGCCGGCGGCGGATGGTTTTGGCGGTGCAGTTGAGATACCTTTCCCCCTCGAATTTATGATTATCCGAACCTCCAGCATGCTTGGCACGTTTCGACTCGATAATCTTCTCCTTTGTCTTTCCAATCTCGTTCCGAAAGGGAAACTCTTTTCGATGCTCCCTCCGATATCCCTCCAATTCTCCAATTAAAGCCTCACCGGATTTTAGATCTCTAGTGATCATATGCATCCCCTTTTTCACGCAAAGGCATGGAGAGCCAAACAACCAACCTCCACAGGATCTTGCGTAGGAACCTCATTGGTGTAATATCGCTTCGTGAGTTTCCCGTCAAGCCTTCCGGGGGGAGCGGCGAGGCGGAATATACCTTTTAGATACAACGTTGCCGCTCGACAGCAGGATGACTAATCGTCGAGGAGGACAGGCAGAGTGAAGGCAGTACGTTTTTACGAATATGGTGGGCCAGAGGTGCTTCGCTTCGAGGACGTTCCCGCACCGGAACCGTCTGACGGTGAGGTGTTACTGCGAGTTATCACCACCAGCGTGCGTCGAACGGACCTGGAAATGCACGCTGGGACGGGCAGCTATTTTCGAGCCCCGGTCCCCTTTCAATTGGGCCGCGAATCCAGCGGGGTCATCGCTGGACTAGGAGCTGGCGTTACTGAGTGGAAAGAAGGAGACGAGGTAATCACCCGCAACATCACCCCGTGCGGGAGCTGCGACATCTGTCACCGCGACCTACCGGAGGCCTGCCGAAAGCCGCGCTATCAAGGGGTTTCTGACTGGGGAGGCTACGCGGATTATATTACGGTTCCTGCTCGGAGTTTAATGAGAAAGCCAGCAGAGGTCAGTCATGACCAGGCTGCGGCCTTTCAGGGAGGAACGCTGACCGCCTGGCACAACCTCATTACCCGAGGCCAGATGCTGGCCGGAGAAACCGTACTCATTCGCTCAGCCAGTGGCGCTGTCGCAAGTGGAGGCGTTCAGGTTGCCCGCCATGCGGGCTCCCATATCATAGCCACCACCAGTGGACGGGAAAAGGCCACCCTCGTCAAAGCGCTAGGGGCGGACGTCGTAATCGACTATAATAGAGAGGATGTTCTCCAAAGGGTTCACCAGAGCACCAAGGGAAGGGGCGTCGATCTCTTTTTCGATACCGTTGGTGGCAACACTTTTCAAGAGCTGGCGAAGGCCCTTAGATGCGGTGGGAGAATCGTTGTACCCGGCAATGCAGCCGCCTCCGAGCTACACTTCCATCTCGGCCCGATGATTCAGACCCAAGCCACGATCATTTTTTCCAAGGGAAGCCGTCCTGATGAAGCCGAAAAAGTCCTACGGCTCCTCGCCGCTAAGCGCCTAAAGGTGGCTATTAGCCATGTTTTCCCGCTGGAGAGGGCCGTTGAAGCACACCGCGTACTTGAACGCCGCGAGCAGTTCGGGCGACTTATTCTGGACGTGGCCGGTCACGGATACCAGCCGAACATTTGACTAGGACCTCTGTCTCATCGTCCCATTGATCAATCTAAAGCGTCTTACCTACGCCTCCTCCTTGGACCCGGTGCGGTCTTCCTCTTAGCGGTTTCTTTACTGGCCGTGGACCGATTTACCATGGGCCTCACCTCCGTCTGCTCGTAGTGCATTTTGGTGTACCAAAGGGCCAAACCTCCCTCTCCTGCAGGTGGCCTTCTATGAAATTCGATGAATCGTTCCTCAAGCACCTCTGGTGTGCCGAGGGTCGCCGCGAGAATCTGTTGGCGGGCAGCCTGCTCGAGGTAGAGGGTGTTCTGAACCGCTTGTCCGATGGTAGTACCAATAGAGACGGCACCATGTCCTTTCAGTAACGCGGCGGGAAAGCTTCCAAGGGTTTGCGCCAGGCCCTCGCCCAATTCGTTGCTGTTGATCATGTCCCCAGGAAAAACCGGCACGCCATGTTCGAATTGAGCGGATTGATGGGTAATCGCAAAAACCGTCTTACCAGCCATGGTGAGGGCCGTAGCGATGTGAGGGTGGGTATGGATAACGCTCTGGACGTCGGGGCGCGCCTTGAATATGGCAGTATAAATTGGAATCTCCCAGGGGCGGGTCCGCGCCCCTTCGAGGCAGTCGCCATCGTAGTCGAAGATCATGACAGCGTTAGGGTCGGCCGGCGGTGGAGGAACCCGCACATGCTTGAGTATGAACCCACTTCGCTTGTCGCCGTCCGGTAAACGGACAGCAATATGTCCCCAAGGATCCCCCAAGTCGCGAAACAGAAGTCGGGTTCCAAACCGCAGATCGTTGCACAATTGGTCGTACTCCTTCACAAACTGCCTCCTTAATCACTAAAGTCTAAACACGTCAATTAAATAGGAAGCGATTCCATTCCAATCAGCGCTGGACTATATAGACCCAGATTGGAAGTTGTCAAGCGATCCTATCTCTCCTCAGACCACGGTCGATTCTCTTGCCTCTTGACATGAACTTCAAGCGTTGTTAGCGTGCCAGCCTGAACAACGTATTTTTACTCTTAATACGCTTAAACGAATCATGAAAAAGGGGGTGCCGTATGAAAAGCTTAGGTAAAAGTATTGGCGTCTTTTTGTGTTTGGTTATTACCATTGCTCTGGCCCAGCCAGTAGCTGCCAGTACCGAAGGCAAAAGGGTCCTGGATGAGCTGATTGCTCAGGCGAAAAAAGAAGGCGTCCTGACCACGCAGGTGGTCCGACAGGCCGGCAGGGTAACCCCAAAACTTATGAAGGCATTCAAAAAACGGTTCGGCCTCAATAACCTCAAGAGCAACATCGCGAAAGGAGGCCAAACCAAAGCCTACGCACAGCTGTTTGCTACATTAAGGGCGGGCGGAAAACCTCCCTACGATACATACCCAGGCGCTGGCGATAATGTTGTCGAATTGATGCATGCCGGAAATGCCCAGAAGATAGCCAACTGGAAGCTTCTGCTTGCAGAGATCAACCCTCTAGTCCGTTCTGGCAAGGTGAAACCAGAGGAGGTGAGTCCATCACCTTTTACTGGGTATGCCTTTTCTTTTGCGGGTCGAAATAAGGTCATGATCTATAACCCGAAACTGATCTCCGAAAAAGACCTGCCCAAGAGTCGGGCCGATATGGCCAATCCAAAATATAAAGGACAATACGCATTGGGAATCTTTACCAGCGAGTGGGAGTTAGGAACCCTTGTCTACGAAAGAGACAAATGGCTAAAGACGGTGGATACGATCGGCAAGAATTCGGCCGGGGTCATGCACACAACGCAAGCAAAAAACCGGTTGCTCCTTGGAGAATTTGCATTTTTCCCGGGGAACTTCTACCACTATCTTTCCGCCAAGGCTAAGGATTCGGAGGCTCCAATAGGATACCGTTGGTATGCGGACGGCACCGGTACAACGCAGATCTTCTACATTGTTCCCAAGGGCGCTCGTCATTCTGCGGTGGGGACTCTCTTTAGCATGTGGATGGGAACCCCAGAGGCAGAGGCGATTTGGCAACCTCCCTCTTTCTACACCAATGTTCACTGGGGCCAAAGTGATTATGACAAAATGGCCAGGAAGACCTTAAAGGAGAGCGGATCAAAACTTCTTTCCTTTTATGACAGTCCAGAGTCCCTCGAAGTCTTGAAATGGTTCGGCACGGACGAAGGAAAGGCATACAGGAGAGACATTACTAAGAAAATAAGGCAACGCCGCTAGCGCGGAGGGCATTTATCATGAGTAAGCCGGCCGGAAAGATCGATCTGGTCAAATTTCGAGATGCCACTGAGGAGCAACGAAAACGGGCAAGGACGGGCGCAGAAGGTCATACCATCCAGACTCGGGCCGCGATTCGTCTGGTTGAAGACCAACTCAAGGAGGCGAGAGTTGGAGAGTATACGATCCTCTGCGACGAAGCGAAGTCCAGGAGAGGAGGAGGTAAGGCGCCCTCGCCCCTCCAGTACTTTGTCGCTGCAACGGGATTTTGAATGTTCAGCCAACTGACGCGGTACGCGTCAGAACTGGATGTTCAGATCGACGATGCGAAGATGGATATACGGATGAGTTACGACACCCGGGGGAAACTGGGCATCGCGGATGTCTCGCCGGCGTGCCGGGGTGTAATGTACACGTTTGATATTAGGAGCCCGGCCCCTGCGGAAAAGGTTAAACAATTGCTAGCCAGGATCGAGCAGGGATGTCATACCATAAACACCATCAAGAACCCCATTCCCGTCACCGGTAAATTAGTTCACAACGGCCAGCTTTTGAATGACAGGGCGTGAACACAAAGGACTAGCAGTCCGCATTGAAGAAAATCCATGGAGGGTGTAGAGACCGCTAGAGGGACAGGGCTCGAGCACGCGAGGAAACGCCTCACCCCGACGCTAGGCCCATATGCTCTGCCGCTGACACTGTCTTGGATCGTCCTTTCAGCCATTGTGGCACTGGTGGTCTTTGTTTTTTACATGACCTTTGTTCCTGGCCTCCCCTTCGAGCCAGGATTGACACTAAGCCACTGGACCAATGCATTCCGGCCTTATGTCCTGACTGAGGTGATTCCCAATACAATCATTGTTGGGTCCGGGGCTACACTGGTTGCTCTATTCTTTGCCTGTCCATTGGCGTTCTTACTCAATCGAACCGCAATTCCATTTCGAAATCTCTTCATTACGTTGATCGCCGTAGTGGTAATTATCCCCGGGTTTGTCAAAACCATGGGCTGGATCATGCTGGTCAATGAGCGGATTGGTCTCATCAACAATGCCGTGGCTGGCCTCCTTGGAATCGATAGTTTGGCGCTTAACCTAAATAACCCTTATGGTATCGCCTGGGTCATGGGGTTGATTCTGACCCCGACCATGTTTTTTCTCATCTCTGGTCCCATGCGGGCCCTTGACCCAGCCTTGGAAGATGTGGCCGGTGTTTCGGGAGCAAATCGCTGGTGGACCTTTGTCAAAATCAGCCTCCCGTTGATGTGGCCTGGGATTCTCGGGGGGGCCATTTACGTCTTCATGACGGCCATTTCTATATTTGAGGTCCCCGCCATGCTTGGAGCCGCGGGTGGAAAGGCGCCGGTGCTGTCCAGTGAACTTTTCTATGCAGTGCGGCCCACGACGCCGGATTCATTGGATGTCAAATACGGCGCTGCAGGCGTCTATGCCACAATGATTGCCGCCCCGAGTCTTGTGGCATTGTATTTCTATCATCAGGTACTGGCGAAGGCCCATCGCTACGGGGTCATTACCGGGAAGGGTTACAGGCCCCGAGATATCGAATTAGGGCCATTTAAATATCTGGGCGTGGGTTTTATTCTTCTCTACCTACTTTTGGCAGTGGTCTTGCCCATGCTGGTCCTGCTCTGGATTTCGTTTTTGCCCATCATTCAAATGCCGTCTGTGAAAGCCCTATCGAAGTTAAGCCTCGAGAACTACCGAAGCTTCATGGAGTTTATTGGCGGGCAAGACGTGATGCGCAATACCGTGGTGCTGTTGTTCAGCGTTTCGGCCCTAGCCATATTTTTCAGCTTAATGATTTCCTGGATTGTTGTACGAACCCGTCTTCGAGTCCGCAATACCATGGATACCATTGCCATGCTTCCCCACGCCTTTCCTGGTCTTGCCTTTGCATTTGCTTTATTCATGCTAGGGATCCTGGCCTCTGTTTGGTTCCCGTCAATTCCTATTAGCGGAACCGTGGGCATAATCGTATTGGCTAACTTGCTTAATCGATTGTCGTACACGACCCGAATTACGAACGCCTCCCTTTTGCAGGTTACTCCAGAGCTGGAGGAATCCGCCCGAGTGTGTGGCGCTGGGAATATTCCCACCCTGTGGAGCATTATTATGCCATTGGTTAGACCTTCCCTGGTATTTGCAAGTCTATGGACGGCCCTGCTAACCTTCCGGGAGGTCAGTATGGCGCTATTTTTGACTGAAACCAACAATATGGTGCTATCGGTTGCAGTCTGGGGACTATGGGACAGTGGCCAATTGGGTGAAGCCTCAGCTGCTGCGGTGGTTATGGTGTCTGTTATGGGACTGTTGCTGTTGGTCGCCTTAGCGTTTACCGGAGGCCGACTGACCCAACGAGGTGGATTTTAAGTAAAACCGGCAAGGATCAAAGCTATTTGATACTTTAGATCCGAGAGAAATGACAATTCAAATTCATAATTTTGGAATGCAAAATTCCTAGCTGGTAGGTACCTATGCTAAAAGTTGAAGGTCTACGAAAAACTTATATTTCGGATCAAGGACCGGTGGAAGCGGTTTGTGGTGTGAGCTTTGACGTGCAAAAAGGCCAGATTTTCACCCTCCTGGGTCCTTCTGGATGTGGCAAGAGCACCACATTGCGTTGCATTGCCGGTATCGAGACACCCAATGAAGGAGAGATCGCGTTGGGGGATCATGTTGTCTTCAGCTCCCCGAGGGGGATCAACGTCCCTATCAATGAGCGGGGCACCGGTATGGTATTCCAGTCCTACGCCATTTGGCCACACATGTCGGTATTTGAAAATGTAGTCTTTCCCTTAAGGCACGGCCCCAACAAGGCTCCCAAGAAGGAATGGCGCCCAAGGACCATGCAGGCCTTGGAACGGGTTCAGATGGCTTCCATGGCAGACCGACCCGCACCCCTTTTAAGTGGCGGCCAGCAGCAAAGGGTGGCCCTGGCACGCGCCCTTGTATACGAACCAACGGTTCTTCTCTTGGACGAGCCACTCAGCAACCTGGACGCCAAGCTCCGTGTTAGCATGCGAACCGAGTTGCAGGGACTTATCAAGGATCTCAGTGTGACCACTCTATACGTAACCCACGACCAGGAAGAGGCCTTGGTGCTTTCGGACCTCATTGCGGTCATGCGCAACGGCATCATACAGCAACTGGAGGCGCCACGAGGTATATACATGAACCCAACGAACGCCTACGTGGCAGGATTCGTCGGTCAGACTAATTTTATTTCGGGAACTATTGAAAAGGACCAACCCAAGGGTACGTTAGTGGTAACCTGCAGCTTCGGAAAAGTTGAGTGCACGGCGCCTGGTTTGAATAGCCAGTATTCTGCCGGCGATAAGGTTTTGCTCACCATCCGTCCCGAGGAAATCGTTTCATTCCCTGGAGCGTCACATGAGCTCCCGAATACCTTTCCCGCAACAGTTCTTCGAACCATATTTATCGGCAATCGCACCCAGTGCGAGTTACAAATCGGGGCTGAGCGATGTCAAACAGAGGTTGAAGGTAGCAGCCCGCTTAACACCGGAGCAAAGATTTCCGCACAGTTGCCGCCAGATCGAATCAGAATATTGCCTTCCGATGCCACGTCATACGAGGAAAAACAAAACTAGACCTGTTTCTAGACTGCTAGGGGGATAAATACTGCCTAGCCTTTCCCGGCCTTAACCCGGGCCGTGGCCCGCTCAAGGGGCCAGGCCTCTAGAACCGCCCGAAAGTCGTAATCTGGCGGGAGCAATCCGAACTCCTGCTCGAAGCGAACCGCGTTGGCAAAGGCATCTTCTTCGAGCGCATGGCTCGGATTGAAGGCCTGAATGTCCTCTTTCAGTTCATTGATCCAATCTTCGCGACTCCCTCCATAGATTTGTGACGTGAAATAAGGAGCGATTTCGTCGGTTCGAGAAAGATCCATCAACACCTCATGGCCGCGTAGACAACCCTCAAGGGCCGCAATGATCAGATCAGGTTGTTCCACCAGCACTTTGTGGGTTGTGCTTAACGAGTGGAACGCATAAGTGGAATAACGTTGGCTCAGGGTTTCATAAACATCAAAACCAGCGGCCTTTGCTGCGACGAGGTTAATGTTCATCATGACCGCAGCTTGACATTCTCCTTTGCGAATCAGCTCCATGCGAAGGGTCCCAGTTCCTCCATCAATATAGTTGACCTCATCAGGGTTGACACCGAGGATTTGGAGGGACATACGGGCGAGACGCTCAACCATGGCACCGAATATTCCTACGGAGACAGTCTTGCCCGTAAGATTTTTCGGGTCTCCGATGGCAGGATCCACCGCGAGGCCCGCCCTCAGTTTACGGATTGGAAGAGCGACGATGCGGACTGGGGACCCCTGAGAGTGGGCAATCATGGCCTTACGGGCCATACCCGAGAGGAGATCCGCCTCACCGGCCAGCAGCGCCTCCATGGCATTGCGTTCGCCTGGAATGATTTGAATTTCGGCTTCTTCTATACCCGCCTCGGAGAAAAACCCTAACTCTTTGGCAACCACCGCCTCGGCTCGACCACTCCAGGGCGGCGCGTCCGAAACCCACCTGAGCTTCATTGTGTCACCTCACGGTTAACTTGCGTCAACGCCGGTGGATGATGTTGACAGGTCGACTAGAGTGCCCATGGCGGTTTGCGGGTCAAAATCGTATTGGAGCCGTGGCCAATCGGGATCACCAACCTTGATACCTTCTTTTGAGTGTCCTCGGGATTCGATGTATTCAAGGTGGTTCCCATCCGGATCGCCGAAGTAGATCCCTACTCCAGGACCGTGAAAAGTATTCCACTCATAGGGGATCTTATGCTCGTCAAGCCGCAGGCTCGATTCCTTGAGAGACTTAACCTCAAAGGCATAGTGAGGATGCTGAGTCAAATTGCGTCGCTCCGGCCAGGGGCCAAAGGGTTCCTCGAAGGCATCGAAGACCACGCTACCGAGCTTGAGCTGGGTAAAGCGCCGTCCTCTCTTATCACCCGCCGGGTCTGGCTCATCAGGGTTCCAACTTCGCCGGATCACGTCTGCGTCCATGACTTTAGTGTAGAAGGCTTCTGCAACACGAATGTCTCGAACAACGACAGTATAGTGCGCCAGGTGCAATACATTCGGATCTGCCATATAGTCCTCCAATGGACGGATACATTCTGTGCCAAACCGTTAGCTGACACGGGCACTTTTAATACAGGGTCCGCATCATGTCAAATTTTCCACAAAGCATGCTTGATTCTGAGCAAGGCATTTAATACTATGCGTCCTAGCAATCACGCAATGGGAAACTGGAGGAGGTCAATGGCATGACTCTATATTTCGGCACAGACGAAGGCGTTGTAACTGTAACGAGCCAAAACGGACAATCATGGAAGGTGGAAAACCAGGCATTGAAAAATTGGTCAGTCCTGAAGGCGGTCTCCGTTCCCGGCATGCCTAACCGGGTTTTTGCGGGAACAAGGGGCGACGGGGTATGGCTCAGCGACGACGCCGGAAAATCCTGGAAAAAGCCCTGCTATGGCAAGCCAGGGCCGGGAAAAGTCAGGTGCCTCACCGTCGACCCCCACGACCCCAACACGCTCTACGCTGGAACAGAACCCATTGATGTATTTGTTAGCCGGGACTCGGCCATGACCTGGACCCGAATGGACGCCTTAAGAGCAGTTCCCTTTGTGGAAACCATTACCTATCCGGTACCGACGGTTGAACCCCATGTGAGGGACGTCGCGGTGGACCCAAAGGATACCAAAACAATCTACGTAGCCCTTCAAGTGGGATACATGCTGAAATCCACGGACGGAGGTGAAAGCTGGAAACTGCTGGATAAAGGGATCGACGCCGATGTTCACACCATCGTCATCGATCCAACGAATACCAACAACATTTTCATTGCCACAGGCGGTCACGATTGCCGCCAGGGCAAGTCCAAGGGAAGGGCCCTTTACAAGAGCAACGACGCAGGCCAGACATGGAGCCCAATGGGAGCCGATCTCTCCCAGGAATACTCGTTGCCGCTGGTGATGCACCCAGAGAACCCGAATATACTCTATGCCGCCATGGCCAATGGCCAACCTCGCCAGTGGAATCGTCCCAGTGGCGCGGAATCAGTAATCGCGAGGACCAAAGATGGTGGAAAAAGCTGGCAGAAGTTAGACGGCAACCTGTCCGAGATGGGCAAAAGCTTTGCCGTGGAGATTGTAATTGACGGGGCAGATCCCAATCACCTTTACGCGGAACTCACCAGCGGCGAACTCTGCCATAGCGAGGACAGCGGAGACCGATGGGAAATGCTTGACGTGAAGTTTCCTGGCGTGACGTTATGATAGATGGAGGTTCCCCTTGTTAAGCTATGAGGGGAATGAAGCGGCCCTGGTTTTAAGACCTTCTTTAGCAAAGCTTAAATCCCACATTAAAAGTGGATTGAAATCCGCCAATTCCGGAGACCTGCCCAGCCTCATTCTATGTGTATTGGCTATGGCTTCCGCCCTTGGAAGCGGAAATTCGGATACTTCCTCTTTGAGGATCTCATAAACCCGCTTTAAACGGCCTTCATCATTGATTTTCATCAGCTCCATGGGTTCTTTACCCATTATTTCCAGGGTCCTACGCTCGTCGTTAATGAAGAGATGGGAAGCCTCAAATGCGGCATTCACGAGCCATTGAACGTCTTGCCTTCTGCGCTGTATGAGATCTTCCGACACCGTCAGAGTGACGTTCCCTAATACCCCATAGGGCTTTATGGGAATGTGTTTTAACCCAGCCTGCAACGGTTCATCCGCGTAGAGATTCGTGACAAAGCAGCCGTGGCATTCCCCCTGAAGTACTTTCTTCCAGTTTCCCCAGCGCCCCACTTCGGCCTCCGGAACAATCACCTGCTCTATGTCCTTCGCCAGCCCCATATCCTTCAACCAGAGGCCGGGTACAAGCTCTGAGGGACCGACCTTGCGGATGGCAAATCTTTTTCCCCTGAGGTCTTCCACCCTCGAGAGGCTTGGATGGACCAGGAGTTTTTCGTTCATCCAAGTCACGGACGTCGCCACGCTGACCAAGGGAACGCCCCTCGCTCGGTAACTCTGCAGCCCCCAGTAGTTTTCCGCTAGGACATCCGCTTTTCCTTCCTCCAACAGGTCTCCGTAATCGGGTCCGGAAGATTTCTCAAGTTCTAGCTCCAATCCATAATGTTCCGCCGTAAACTTGAGCGTGCAAAGATACGGCGTCCGGTCCACATCTCTATAAAGCATTTTCATAACGCTCATCTAGTGGCGCCTTCCCTTCCGATTCTCAACAAACCGCTGTTCCTAACCACCACCATCGCGAGGTGGAAGTTGTGAGCGGAGGCGCGCCGTTTGGCCAGCATGAACCTTCATGGTAGCCCCATCAATGATGACCCCGTAATCTCGCTCAGCCGCCTCAATAGAAACATATCCGTCCATTACGTCTGCCAGTACCAATTCAGGGTCCCTGAGCAAAGGATTCCCATACCCGCCTCCCCCGGGCATTTCAACCCGGAAACGATCCCTCCCGCTCAGGGTAACCGTCTCCAGCGGCCGCAACCCGCGTCCGAGTGGTGTGTCCGGATTTAAATGAGCCCCCACCGTGGGCGGCGCCTTGCCGCCGAGCACACCCCAACCCGAGAAGTTGAACTGATGGCCTAGGCGCAGGGTCAGTACCGCATCTCCGAGTACTTCGTACTCTTTACGATTTCCTAGGCCACCGCGAAAGCGACCGGCACCGGCCGAATCCGTAATCCACTCGTGTTTGCATACCCGGACCGGAAATTCGGTTTCGATTATTTCAATGGGTGTGTTGGGGGTGAAATTGAAGAATCCCACGGTGCCCGAGGAGCCGTCGTGATCCGGGGTGCCCCCCTGGGAGGTCACATAAAGCTCGTACTGCACCGCTTTCCTGCCAGCACGGTTCTGCTCGTGACCAATGGCCATTGCCCCGAGACCAAGACCAGCAGAACCAACGGCCCGATTTGGATTGAACTTGGCAAGCGCATTGCCGATGGTGCCGTATAAAACGTTGGAGATCCCAAAGTAGCTATTGACCGGTGCTGGCCAGAGCGGATTCGTGATGGTTCCTTCCGGATTGATAAACCTGATAGGTCTTCGAATACCATCGTTCACTGGAATTGTAGGGTCTAAATAGGTGAGCAGTGCAAGCACCGCAGCCACCTGGGAAGATTGCGGCCGGAGGTTGATGGGCCCTTTCACCTGGCCGTTCATTTGACTGTAATCAAAAGTGATTTGCTCCCCCTGCTTGCTGACCTTTACGTGCAAACGAAGGGGTTTTTCATGGTCTACACCATCATCATCGACCCAACCCTCAGCTTCGGCGTCGCCGTCCGGCCAGCTCGCAAGCCCACGTCGCACGCGCTCTTCGGTTAGCGCTAGAAGCTTTGAAAACGCTTTCGTGACGGTAGCCGTGCCATACTCGCCACAGAGGTCACGAATGCAATCGGCGCCCACCTTGGTACAGCCCACCTGGGCACGTATATCGCCTGCGATAACCTCTGGAATTCGGCAATTACGTTTGACAATGGCTTCAACTTCCCTATTGACCCCGTCGCGGGTCCAATACCGCACGCCCGGCAACAACAGGCCTTCATGGAAGATCTCACGGGAGGCGGCACCCGAGGATCCGGGTACAATACCGCCAACATCCGGCTTGTGAGCAATGCTCACGCTGAAAGCTATCACTTCTTTATCCACAAAGACCGGTGTGACAACGACGATGTCGGGTACATGCAGGCTACCCCCAAGATACGGATCGTTCAGGATAAAGCTCTCGCCGTCCTCCATCTCATGGATGGGGTAATTCTTGAGAATCGTGCGAATGCCAAGATAGTAAGGATACAGGTGCAAAGGGCTACCGGAGGCCATCACCGCGTAGCCCTCCCGGTCGGCTATACCGGCCGAGCCGTCACGGGATTCTCGTAAGATAGTGGAATAACCGCTGTGAAACAGCAGGTGCTCCATGGTGGAACCTATCTCCCTGAGTTTGTTGTTAATGACCTCTAACGTAATTGCATCAAGTTCCATGCAAGCGTTGCTTCCCGCCTAGCGGTGGATCTGCTGCTTCGCACAACGATGTCGGTTGCGAATCTGGGCAGTTTTTTCCGCTTGAACCGTCAGACCGTCACGGTCTATGACAACCGCGTAATCACGTTCCGCTGCCCCGATGGATACGTAGCCATCCAGCACGTCTCTTAAAACCCATTGGGGGTCTCTGGAAATAGGATCCCCGTATCCTCCTCCTCCCGGCATTTCAATTAGGAAACGCTCTCCCGCATTCAGGTGGACCGTTTCGAGGGGCCGCAACGCTCGTTCGCGTCTCGTACCTGGATTTAAATAGGCTCGCACCGTAAGCGGGGGCTTTCCTCCCAGAATACCCCAGCCCGCATGATTGAACTGATGTCCTAGTCGCAAAGTCAAATCCGCATCCCCGAGGACCTCATATTCCTTGCGATTCCCCGGGCCGCCCCGAAAGCGACCGGCCCCTGCCGAATCCGGTACAAACTCGTGCCTACAGACTCGGACTGGAAATTCGGTCTCGATAATTTCCACGGAAGTGTTCGGGGTTCCGTTCAACATGGTTACCCCGAAGGAACCGTCGTGCTCGGACGTTCCTCCTTGGGAGGTCACATAAAGCTCGTACTGTACCGCCTTCCTGCCGAGGCGGTTCTCTTGATGACCTACTGCCATCGCACCAAGCCCCAGACCGGCAGAGGCCACGGCACGCTTTGGATTGAACTTGGCCAGCGCCCTCCCGATGGTGCTGTATAGGACATGGGTCAGTCCGTAGTAGCTATTTACGGGTGCAGGCCATTTGGGGTTCGTGATCTTTCCCTCGGGATTGATAAATTGGATTGGCCGCCGGATCCCGTCGTTGATCGGGATAGTCGGGTCAAGATAGGTCAACAGCGCCAGGACAGCTGCCACGTAAGAGGTTTGGGGTCGAAGATTGATCGGACCTTTCACCTGGTCGCACATTTGGCTGTAATCAAAAGTGATCCCATCACCTTGCTTGGTTACCTTCACGTGCAGACCTAGAGCCCGTTCTTGGTCCACACCGTCGTCATCAACCCAACCCTCCGCTACCTCCTCACCGTCAGGCCACGCCGCTAGTCCCCGCCTGACACGCTCCTCGGACAATCGCAGAAGCTCAGAAAAGGCCGTCTTGATCGTTTCAGTGCCGTATTCGCTGCATAGCTCACGAATTCGCCGGGCGCCCACCAAGGTGCATCCGACCTGGGCCCGGATGTCTCCCGCAATGACCTCGGGGATCCTGCAGTTCCGTTTGATGATCCCCTCGACTTCCTTCACAACTCCATTACGGGTCCAATATCGCACCGGCGGCAACAAGAGTCCCTCATGAAAGATCTCCCTTGCGCCTGCGCCGGATGAGCCAGGGACCAGGCCGCCCAAATCCGGTTTATGGGCAATGCTGACGCTGAAGGCAACGACCTCGCGGTCCACGAATATCGGGGTCACAATGATTAAATCCGGCACATGGAGGCTACCGCCAAGATAGGGATCGGTTAAAATAAAACAGTCTCCATCAAACATCTCCTCGACGGGGTAAACATCAAGAACGGCGCGAACACCGAGATAATACGGATAGAGGTGGATAGGCGTCCCTGCAGCCTCCACCGCGTAACCATCACGGTCACAGATTCCTGCCGATCCGTCTCGTGACTCTCGGAGGATTGTGGAATAACCGCTGTGGAACAACAGGTGTTCCATGGTGGAGCCGAGTTCCCGAAACCGGTTTTTAATAACTTCCAGGGTGATGGCATCCAATCCGGTACTAGGTTCCATCTTTATATCTCCACGGTAATCGCCAGGCTGCCATATCGGTCCACCTCTGCGGTTTGACGGGGTAAAATCACCGTGGTGGAATCTAATTGCTCGATGACGGCCGGTCCTTCTATTCGACTTCCAGCAAGGAGTTCAGCGCGCCTGTAAACTGGCGTCTCTTTGTATTCTCCGTACTCTTCAAATAGTGCAGGGCGTTTACCGACATGGGCTACCCCCGATGACGAACTATCGGCCTTTATCTCAGGCAGTGAAAGCTTGGGGACGTGGCTGATTGAGGTAACTCTAACGTTAACTACTTCAGGAACCTCTTCAGGGGCGGAGGTTCCATAGATCCGCTTATGAAGCCGGTCGAACTCGCCTCTAATCGCTTGTTTGTTGCTTTCCTGAAAGGCACCGTCGGGACAAGTGACCGTCAGCTCGTAACCCTGATACGGATAGCGAAGATCGAGCTGCTGCAAGAGATCCACCTCATGGAGACCAAATCCTTCCCTGCGGGCCTCCTCCATGGCCCACTCAACGAGCCCATTAAACAATTCATTCGCCTCTTCCGCGGATAGGTCCAGGAGGGAGACCATGCGGCTCTGAAGGTACTGATGTTTGACGTCAGTCTGCAACAAGCCCATGGCGCTGCTGATGCCCGGATAAGCGGGAATGATCACCTTTGGGATCCCCATATTTCGCGCCACCCGGCTGGCGTGAAGTGGCCCCGCGCCGCCAAAAGCAACCAAAGCAAACTTCCGCGGATCGAGACCTTTTTCTACAAAGGATAGCCGCAGACCAACCTCCATATTTACGTTGACCACGCGAATAATACCCAACACGGCATCGTGCAGGCTCATCCCCAAGGGTTTAGCCACCGATTCTATGATTGCGCGTTCAGATAGACGAGGATCGATTTTAATACGTCCGCCGATAAAAAAGTCCGGATTAAGGTATCCAAGCAGCAGGTTAGCGTCGGTAACGGTTGGCTCTTGCCCAGCATGACCATAACATGCCGGGCCTGGAGACGCACCGGCGGAGCGTGGTCCGCACTTGAGTAGCCCGTCGGGTCCAATCCAGGCAATGGTTCCCCCTCCCGCCCCGAGGGTGCGTATCTGGATCATCGGCGTTCCAATGTCATGCCCGCTGATCTTTCCTTGACGAGTCTCCTGGTAGGTGTCCTCGGGCATCACGCTAATATCCGTACTCGTACCTCCCATATCGAAAGTCACGACGTTTTGTTCTCCAGTGAGTTTTCCCATACTGGAACCGAAGACAACACCAGCGGCGGGTCCCGATAGTAAAGTCTGATTTGGGTAGTGGGCCGCAACGTCAATACGCATGAGTCCACCATTAGACTGCATGATGAACATTCGCTCGGTGACAAGCCCAGATTCACGCAGGCGACCTGATAGCGCCTTTAGATATGTTTCGACTACGGGGCCTACATAGGCGTCAAGTACCGTAGTGGAGATCCGCTGGTATTCCCGGATAACGGGAAGAACCACACTGGAGAGCGAGACCCTGCACTCAGGATGTTCCTCGTGAATAAT
Source organism: uncultured Binatia bacterium (SeqCode) (assembly GCA_965218425.1). Taxonomy (GTDB): domain Bacteria; phylum Desulfobacterota; class Binatia; order UBA9968; family CAXXLF01; genus CBDCDW01. The sequence goes on along the minus strand of OZ244621.1, from coordinate 3,585,748 downwards.
CTTCTCCGTACGCTGCTCATGGCTCGAATTCATAAAGGAAAAAAGGTAGCAGACGGCTATGGAATTAATTCCCTGCTGGCGTAACTTCCGAGTTGCGTTTCGAACCGAGTCTTCATCGAGAGGCTCCAATTCACTCCCATCAAAGAGGACCCGGCCTCCCACCTCCTCGGTGAATCTTTGAGGCACCACTCCCACGGGCTTTTCGTAAAAACTATCGATGAGATCCGACCCCGCAGGCCGCGACCCACCCCGCAATTGATAAATGGCTCGAAACCCTCGGGTAATCAGTAACCCCACCTTGGCCCCTTTGCTCTCGATAAGAGCATTGGTCGCCACCGTCGTGCCGTGAGCAAAAAACCCAACGTCCGCTGCTCGAATCTCAGAATCCGTTTCAAATAAGCTCTGCAGTCCTGAAACCACCGCCTGAGATGGGTCTACCGGAATGGAAGGCACTTTTGTGATTCTTAACTTACCGGTTTCCACCTCCATTGCTGCCACATCGGTGAACGTACCTCCGATATCAATTCCAACTATCCACTTAGGCATCAGTGTTTATGAGACGAATATGGGATGACTTTATCTACCCGGTGCCGACTGGTTGACACCGGGGACAACCTTTCGCAACTCTTCTGTATCCTTTACCCAGTCCGCACCTTTGGGTAATAGCGCTGCCGCTCCTCGAACACGAAACACGGAGGGGTCGCTTGCTCCTGGAGGAGGAACACCTTCTGCCAATGACGCTTTGGCAGCATCAATGAGCCGGCGGCGAACCCGGATGATGGCCGTGTCGCTACCTCCCAGATGTTCTTTAGTACGGTCGTAAATGGGCCCCATACCTTCCTGTACGGCCGCATCCTGGGCCCAAAATTCTGGGATGCCAGAAAAGAACTTCGTCCGCTGGAGAGTTCGGTCAAAATAATATTCGTTTTCCTGCCGTGCTTTGGGGCGCCATGCCCCCCCTGGTTCGCCACTCGCTGGCAAGAAATTGCCGTCGCCGACGAACCCGGCTCCTGCACCGTTGCGCAACCGGGTAATCTCCTGCTGGTTCAGTAGTCTGGTAGGATGGAAGTTTATTGCGAGCAGCATGGTGGTTTCATCGTCCACGGGGATCCATGCCCTGCCCTGCCTGGTGGGATTGTCACCGTAGGGCCCAGTGAAAGTATTAAAAGGAAAAAGGAACTGCGTGATACGCCAGTAGTGGGATTTCTCATCTGCGTCACGCCGTGCTCCGATCAACACTCCATACTCAGTGTCTTCTACTTCGAATCGAGGATGGGTATCCACTTTTCGCCAGAGGTCAACTCCTTTGCCTTCTCCAACTCCCTTTTGGAGCTGATTGTGCGGAGCATGGAGAAAGGAGTTGTGGCTCTGGTCGATATCCCCCTCCAAGGCTTGCGCGAAATTGCAAGATTGAATCCGCTTTGAAATGTACCGCTGCTCCTCCGGTAGCAGATTCCATTCTAATTCTGGCAAGGGAGGCGGTGGATTGACACGCCCCATATAAGTCCAGATCACTCCTTCACGTTCTCGACATGGATACGCCAGATGATGAATCTTATCCTTGAAGTTACCCTCCGGCGGTTCGTTGGGCATGTCCACGCAATTGCCATCAACATCATACTTCCAACCATGGTAAATGCATCGCAGCCCTGATTCCTCATTACGGCCATAAAACAGCGGGGCTCCCCTATGGGGACAATGGGCTCCAAGCATTCCCACCCTCCCATCGCTATCACGGAAAGCCACCAGGTCTTCACCCAGAAGCCTCACCCTCAGGGGGGATCCGTCAGATTTGGGAAGTTCCGAAGAAAGTAGAGCCGGCATCCAATAATGCCTCATGAGCTCACCCATTAAGGTGCCGGGGCCTACCCTGGTCAGCTGCTCATTTTCCTCTTTGGTTAACATTTTCCGTTACCGGTTTGAGTTGAGCTCTTGCCTAGTCCTTTACCAGGTGGCAAATCCCATGGCGCAGCCCACGCCATTGGTGGTCCTGTAAAGGGGGGAATACTCCACCATTTTCGCGGGCCGATCCGCCGCGGCTGCGGTGACGATCCAGTTTCTTATTTCAGAGGTCCCTTCAATCAAGGCAGACAAAGAAAAGGAATCGAGGTATCCCATGTCGTTTCCTTTCCAGGCGCGTATAAATCCTCGATCCAATTCCTCATCAATCTTGGTGCGACTGAGACCTCCTGACCCAATGATTATGACACGGCCCTGACCTGGAAACTGCCTGATGACGGTCGCTAATAACTTTCCGAAGCGAACGCAACGTTTGGCCGAAGGGGCCGGGGGATAATAGGTGTTCACCATGATAGGAACCACGGGGATCGATGTTCTGGCGTGAGGAACTTAAGGACTCGTGCAAAGGCATGCCCCATTCCGCCCTCGTAACGAGTCTTGTTAGAGTAAGCAGGGTCGAATTCCATCTCCATGAGCGCATTCGTGATGGCCATGGCCATGTCGGTATTCACTTTATAGCGAGTCCGGTTTTCCGATTTAGGTTGGTTGAGGTACCTAAGACTAACGCTCGCCTCGAATTCCTCCCCCGTAAAGACCGTGAACGGAGGTGTATTGTCCTCCAGGATGTTTTCGTGCTGGTCATCCCCGATAAGAATCACCACATCTGGAGCAAGCTCCTCCAGTTTGAGCCGGAGAATATCAATAGCGGCTTGGCAGCGACTCCATTTCGACCACTTTACGTCCATTGTTTCATTCTTGAGGTCAGGACGCTCCGGCAGAAAATCCCCGCTTCTAGTATTCAAAAGACCCCACCGATCAGGCTTAAGCATCAACTGAGGCGCATGGGACATGGCCATGCATCCGATGATTCCATCCATAAAGATAATCTCTCCTTATGGATGGTTTAGAGAGAACTACATAGCAACTCTAGAATAGCAGATTTAGAGCATTCACCGAAGGCTATTTAGTTGACCTTAGAAAAGCCTAATCCGCTCGAACTCCCACCTTTAGACCAAAGGATCTGGCTACGATCGCTAACCCGAGGGTAAGCACGATAATCAGCGAGATGGTAATGCTGGCTTGCTCATAGTATCCGTATGAAATTTGCTCAAGAGTAAGCAACGATAGCGTCCAAGTATGTGAAGTGGCAAGCAAGATAATACTGGAGGTATGTTGAGCCGCAAACATAAACTTTAATACACCTATTAGAACCATGGTTTGCGCCATCAAGGGAAGAACGACTTTAAAATAGGTCCGCCAAAACCCGGCGCCGGACATGCGAGAGGCTTCTTCCAGTTCATTTCCTAACTGAATAAAATTGGACTTCAGCACCTGAGTGGCTAGAGTGACCCCGCCGAGTACAGTGGCCAGAGTCAAAAGAAACAGGCTGCCGTAGAACGGCCGAAAGAACGGAGTTCCAAGAAACATCCAAAGAAGCCCTAACCCCGCAAGGATGCCCGGAATGGCAGAGGGAATCCAGCAGAGGGAGTCCAGCAAAGAACGGCCGGGGAGTCTCGTTCGAACCAACACATAAGCCACCAGGGAAAATAAAAAAGGGCCAACCAAAGCCGCGGCACCCGCTATGATCATGGTATTTGTAAAGGCTCGTAACAATCCTTGATCGTTCAGTCCCAATTGCCAGTATTCCAAGGTCCAGGTGTCAGGCAAATTAAAGAATCCAAAATGTACCATAAAGGTACTACCCAATACGCTGAGGCTAGGTATGATCACCAGTAAACAGGTAACCAGGAAAACAAGAGCCGTTGCAGCAATCTTCCAAGGCCCCAGGTCCACCAGTTTAGGTTTAAACTGGCTTGTCACTGTGGTGAACTGGCGGCGGGCAATCAGCCATCTTTGCAGGGGAATAAAGACGGCCAAGAATAGAAGTGTAATACTGCCCAAGGCAGCCGCTTGATTTAATAAGGGCGGATCCTGCTTCGCAAGGTCTACGATCTTGGTGGAGTAAACATAAAAACCCCACGGCGCCCCTAAAAGCAGTTCGGTCTCAAAGGTGCTGAACATTCGAATCAAACTCAACAAAAACACCACAACCAGAGCCGGTGTCATAACCGGTATCGTAATGCGCAGCATTGTAATCAGGGTGTTCCCGCCCATCATTCGACTGGCCTCCTCCAGGGAGGCATCCATTCTGCGAAACGCCGGCGTCAATAGCATCACCTTGATGGAAATCCCGTTGGCCATCAAATGGGCCCAGATGATTCCCCAAAAAGAATAAATATCGAAAGAAAGCCCATTTAAGAGTGGCAGCTCTTTTAGCCATTTATTGATGAGTCCCGTACTGGGGTCCAAAAGCATAATCCAGCCGAATGTGGTCGCAAGATTAGGGAGTAGAAAAGACACCCAAAACATGAATTCAAAGCCCCTGGCAAAGGGCATATTCGTCCGGGCAAGCAGCCAGGCGATAATGATGCCGATCGGGAAGGCAATGGTTTGATAAACTGCGGCAATCTTGATGGTATTCCAGAGTGAAACCCACAGGTCCGCGTCGCTGAACGCTACCCTCCAGGCCTCAAGACTATAAACCGGCGGATCGGCAATGGAGGCTACGTTAAAGCTGTTAATGAGAATCAACAGAAGTGGATACAGTATATAAAAACCCATGGTACCCAGCAGTAGGACCATGAGCAAAAGCCCCCCATTGAGGCGACGTTTCCAGGGCAGAAAAAACCTTTGAGGTTTAGATCCTACTTCGTCCATGGCGACCTTGTAGTTTTAGAGAGAAACCGCAAAGAGGAGCCGACTTTGATGACGGTGGAAAGGCCAAAACAATTCCTCCGACTGCTTTCGAATCAACAGGCAATATTAGCAAATCACCCTAGATTCCGTACAGCGCTTTCGCGTTAGCGTAAAGAATCTTATCGATCACCTCAGGCTTCACCTCGCCCTCGTCCTTTAGTCTTCGCAACGCTTCGATTTCACTTGATGTGTCCGCGTGTCCGTAATCGGAACCAATCACGATGTTGTCCTCACCGGCATATTTCAAGACGTAAGGCAAATCATCGTCGGTCTGGCAGGCCACGAAAAGGCGGTTGTCCCTCAGGGCTTCTTTGGCCAGAGGCTTGCCCTTTTGTTCGAAACGTTTTCTTATATCCACGATGGCATAGGGAACCCATTGTGCCCGAATTTCAATGAAGCCGAATCTCAGCGTTGGGAACTTGGATGGGACACCGTCGTTTAAAATGGAATGAAACGCAGAGAGCGGGGCCAGCTTGAATTTCGCAAACCCACTCTCATCATTGAAAAGCTCCACCCACTCAAAGTCGCCAGTCGACGCGTGGATGCAAATAGGAAGACTTAACCTCGCCGCCTCCTCATAAAGGGTATAGTAATAAGGATCGCTTAGTAGCTTGTTGCCAACGGGTAGACCACGGAAAAATAGCCCACACCCGCCATTGTCCTTGGCAAATCTCGCCTCTTCAATAGACTCGTCTATGCTCATTAGGGGCACCATGGATACCCACCGGAGACGATTTTCTGACTTTCTCCAGACATCCGCCATCCAACGGTTGTAGCCCTTGAATATCGCCGCCTCCACCTCCGGTTTATCAGTGAGAGGCTTCAAGAATAACGAGGGGTAAAGAACCTGGACATCGATATCCAACTCATCCATATGCTTGAGCCGCGACTCGATGTCTCGCATCTCGCGAACGGCAGGCGGTATTTCTTTATTTACGTTTCCCCCACGACCAAAAATTCTGCCGTCAATCATCCAAAAGGTTCGCCGTTCATTATTAGAGCTTACGACAACAGGTCTATACCGTGCGTCCGATCCTTCCATGTACTCCCAGGTTTGTTCAGTCTCATGAACATGCGCATCAGCATCGATGGTAGGCATATAGATATCCTCCCAGTGTCCTACAAGTAAATGACTTCGGGCTCTTGAGGTTCGGGAAAGATGCGTTCTTCGTCCAAAACCGCCCTACCGAGATCCACGCCCGTTAACTTCTCATACACAGTTCCAATAGCGTCCGGACTCGGTGTACGGTTCAATCCCCGGGCTCGCCCCATTTCCTGAATTTGATGGGCATGGGCTGTAATCGGAAGGGGGAGATTCAAATCGCCAGCAACTTTCAAGGCCTGGCGCAAGTCTTTATAACTATTGCTCAATGCGCCCCCGTAGTTTTTCTTCCTTTTGAAGAACTGGGCGATACGAGAACTCGACTCTTGCGAGCCTGTAGCTCGTTCCAGGTCAAGAAAGAGCCGCGGCTCAATCCCCTGAGCGGCCAGCCATGTCAAAACTTCGGTGACCATGATGGAACTGGCCGTCGCCATCATAATAACACCTATTTTTAAAGACTTCGGCATCCACGGCTCGGGAAGACACAACACCTTTTGAGCAAGATCCTTCAAAATGGGCTCGCATGCCTTAATCGTACTTTTTTCTCCACCGATGACGATGCACAACAAACCCTTTGGAATGGTTATTGCAGGCGCACCGTCGGCATGGAGGGTTCCACCGAGAAACTCTCCGCCATGGTCTTTAACCTGCTGCTGCAGCTCACGTGCGCAATCGGGGTCGGTCCCGCTCAAATCAATCAACACGGAACCCCGCTTCATGCCCGCGAGAACCCCATCTTCTCCCAGCATGGCGGCCCCGACCTCCACGGAGGATGGCAGCGCCATAATGGTAACTTCACTGGTTGCCTCCCGCGCTGAACCTGCCGCCGTGGCCCCTAGTTCGACCATGGATTCCATGGCCTGAGGGTTAAGGTCGTAGGCCTTGAACTGATGGCCCTTGTTGAGGAGTCTCGTTCCCAGGGGCCCTCCCGCATTTCCCAATCCAATTAATCCGATGGTACTCATACCTAATTCGTCTTACCTCTTTCTTTTCTTGATGGCTACGTTAACAATTTTTCTAATGGCGTCCAGATCCTTTGGGTTATAATTGCTGGCTTGATTCACATAAAAATACTTCTTTCCTTCCTTAGGCACCACCTTTTGATCGATATAATCCTTCGGGATATCCCTGCGCAGCGATGCAATAGGATAGCCTTTTAATTGCTGCCATGTGGTCTGCCCTTCCTTGGAAAGAAGCCAGTTGACAAAGACTTTACTAGCGTTTGGATGAGGGGCACGGTCCAAGACCCCCAAACAACAGTAACCCCCTTCCATAATCTCACCTTCCTTCAGGGCATGAGGCAGGATGGAGACCGGAAGACCCTTTTTATTGGCCTGATAGATAGAGGCGTTGGTCCCACCGATATACAATGAATACTTGCCCTGGCCTAGCCAGTTAACTCCCTGGCGAAGGTTCCTGGTAAAGGTGAAATCCATTTCACGGTAGAGACGGGAAAGGAACTTCGGACCCAAAGAAGGAGTGTTGTAGATAAAGAGAATGACTGTGGTTAACGCCGGGTCCGATGAATAGTATTGAAGGATCTTTCCCTTCCATTTTGGATTCAAAAGATCCTTGACCGATTGAATCTCCTTTGGATCAACCAATTTAGTGTTGATAGCGATGGCGGGTGAGACGTATGCGGTCGAGCTAATGACATACTTTTCTTCTCGGTCGATGAAATGATGCTTTCCACCCCACCATTTTGATCCATCAGCTACTTCGGGAAGAATCAATATAGATTGAATAGGTTCGAACTCATTTTTAAAGTGCTTTACAAAAGCGGTTTTGCCTCCCATGACGATATCGGCAAGATACTTTTTGACTCGTCGCTCGGACAAAATCCGGATGGCGTGTTGCACACCTCCTCCAGGGGTAAAATTAACCTTGATGCCTGGATATCTTTTTTCAAAGGTTGAATTCAATTTGCGATAACGGGGATTGTACCCACCGTAGAGGACAACTTGCCCTTCTTTCTTTGCCGCTTTTACTGTTTTATCCCAGTCGGCCTTCCAATCTGCGCACACCACGTCGGCTCCAATGAAGCCGAACAGTATGGACATGCTGACGAAGCCGGCCGTCAAAATCGTCTTATGTAGTTGACTCGCCATAACGAACCTCCATATTTTACCACGGTAAACTTTCTGTCGCTCAACATCCGAAGCCAATATTTATCCCGGCCAACTGCCGGTCCAACTATTATTTCTTCTTGGCGGCGTCCTTAATAATCTTACGAATCGCCTTTAAATTTTTTGGGTTATAGTGGTTTGCTTCGTGGACATGAAAATACTTTCCACCCTTTTTGGGTACGATATTCTGAGGCAGATAATCCTTTGCGATATCTGTCCGCAAAGAAGCAGTAGGGCTGCCGGGTAGCTTCTGCCATGCCGTCTGCCCATCCCGGGATAGAATCCAATTGACGAAAACTTTTGCCGCATTTGGATTGGGAGCCCGATTGAGAGCCGCCAGGCAGCAGTAACCTCCGGACAAGATCTCGCCTTCTTTCAGCCCATGGGGGAGGAAGTTAACGGCGAGGCCCTTTTTGTTGGCTCGATAAATGGAATTTGGAGTTCCGCCAAAATAGAGCGAGTATTTACCCTGGGCAAGCCAGTTTATCCCCTGACGGAGATTTCTTGTAAAAGTAACATCCATTTCCCTGTAGAACCGAGAGAGGAACTTTGGACCGAAACCGGGTGTGTAATACATGAACATGACTGTTGGAGATACAGCCGGGTCTCCACGATGAAAGTGAAGGATTTTTCCTTTCCACCGGGGATTCAGCAGATCATTCCACGATCTAAGATCCCCAGGGTTCACTAGTTTCGTGTTGATGGCAATTCTGGCAGATCCAACATATGCCATTGTGGTCACTACATATTTTTCATCTACATCGAAGAAATGGAGTTTCCCTCCCCACCATGCAGATGCATCAACCACTTCCGGCAAGATGATTAACTCCCGCATTGGATCGAATGCGCCTTTCGGGTAAGTAAGGAATGTGCCCCCTCCTCCCATAACGACGTCAACCAAAAACTTATTGACTCGGCGTTCGGACAAGATACGCGTCGCATGTTGGGAACCCCCTCCGGGTGTAAAGTTAACTTTAATCCCATATTTTTTTTCGAAGGCCTCGTTCAACTTCCTATATCTTGGGTTATAACCTCCATAGAGGACCAGTTTGCCTTCTTTCTTTGCTGCCTTTAGCGTCTTATCCCAGTCCTGTTTCCAGTCTCCGAGGGCGATCCCTTCACCCATAAAAATGAATACGGCGACTGACACCAGCGCTAAAATAACGTTTCGCCTGACTTTCCGTAACATTAACATTGCAGCCTCCTCCTGTCTGTCCATAATATGATGAAAATGTTTTCCAAGCTCGATGATAGGCGAGCATATTCACTTCAAGATTACCCGTCAAGCCCTATGTGTCTGCCAAGAGGTTACGGCTTACTGCCACCCTTTGGCGGAAGGCCCTGTTGGATGAACGTCCGGCGATCAGATCTGACGAATGTCACCATTTAGGGTCCAGATACGTCGTGGAAAGGGGCAAGCGGGATCCAACAGCTCATCCAGTTGGGTATCGATTAGGGTTTCGCCGCTTCTAAAAACCCCAATTGGATCAGCTCCTTGCGTAACTTTTTGAATCTCACGCATTAACATCTTCCTAAACATCACAATGCCCTTATCGGACGACGCCAGGCGCTCCTCAGTACGATCGGCAATGGGCCCGGCCGTCTCCCAGGTCATGGTGTCCTGAGCTAACGGCACATGCATGGTGTACGTGGTAAAGGGATGAACACCGTCTGGGGGATCCTTAAAGTCTTCCATGTACTTGACCGGGAGATCTTCAGACTCTTGCACTATCCTACCATCGTCCGACGGATCGAAGATCACATGCACATGCCAGGTATGGGTATCGTCGATAGGAACCCGGAACTGGGTTGAGTTAGCTTGCCTGAGATTGTTAGGAAAGATTAATGGATGGTTATCCTGACGACCATTTTTAAATACACGTTTTTTCATGATGCCGTAGGGGACTTCCTCGAAATCCACCCTTTCCACCTCGTCAATATATCCCCTTGTGGTACTGGGAGCCTTGCGCGACCAGGTGGTATCGAGGTGCAGGATCTGCAGGTGGGCTGGGTCCACAGAGTTTTCCATGGATTGTAACCAATTACAATCGACAACTTTGTATACCACCACGCCTCTCCTGCCGTCGCGCCTTACCCAGATGTCCAGGGGCGGTATCATGGGAGCGGGTTCCGGGCCCAGGTAGGCCCAGTAAAAACCAACAAACTTCTGTACAGGATAGGCCTTTTGTTTAACCGTGAGATGAAATTTGCTCTCCCACGGTTCCGCCGGTGTCTCTAAACAATTCCCTTCTGTATCAAAAAGCCAACCGTGATATGCACAGGCGAGGCCTCTTTCTTCTACCCTGCCGTAAGAAAGAGATGCACCGCGGTGGGGGCAGCGATCCGCAAGAAGACCTACCTTACCCTGGCGATTGAGGAACAGGACCAAATTTTCACCGAGGATCCGTACGAACTTGGTGGGATTTTCTTTCGTCAACTCAGCCGTAACCGCAACGGGATGCCAATACCTGCGCAACAACTCCCCTGCGGGAGTGCCAGGACCCACCCGGGTCAGCGTCTCATTTTCTTCTCTTGTTAGCATCGACTCATCGTATTTTAACTTCTGGTCAGGGCAGGATCCGTCTCCTTGGGGCCGGCAATGAGTTCGCTGACCTCTTTATTGTCCAGGGGGTCATATTTTGTGGAAGAGCCGGTATTCTTCCGTCCCCCCACTTCCCTTAGCCGGCGCTCGGCAATACCGCCCCCATCTTTTTCCGTAGGGATCTTTAGGCACACGTTCTTTGCCGGGTCACGGAAAACATTCATGGGATCCGCACCCCGCTCGACCTTTTCTAGGTTCTCCACCAGTTGCTTTCGGTACAGAATAATTCCCTTGTCCGAAGTGCCCAGCTTTTCCTTGGTGCGGTCAGCATTGGGTCCCTGCGTATACCACATGACCATATCTTGCCCGCTATTGTTGTCCACAAGGGACCATTGTGGACGCCCATGGGGACCGGCAGTGACCACCGGGACATCGTAGACTTTTGTTCTGTTGTTCTCCTCCGTTTGAACGCCTTCGGGTAACGACTTCGACTTATACCAAACGTGAAGCGTGTTCTCGTCGTCCACGGGAACCCTAAATTGATAACCCACATTTGCCAGTATGTTAGGGAAGAGGACCGGATGCCCGATTCGATACTCTACATCATCAACCGATCCATCGGTCCACACCCGACGCTTGATCATTCCATACTCAAACACATCAAAGTCCAACTTAATGTGATGCTTGACCGGGTGTTTTAACTCCGGTTTTCCGAGTCGCTCCAACACATAGTTGTCAAAATACCTATGCAACCACTCCACGTGGACCGGGTCGAGAGAGTTTTCCATGATTTGCAGCCAGTTACAGGGAATGACAGCAAAGCCCACCGTCTGAATCGCATTCTCCTTAACGAGTTCGTCCCAGCGTGGCAGTAGAGGCACAGGCTCGGGCCCGAGGTAAGCAAAGATCATCCCGCCCAACTCTTGAACCGGATAAGCGGGTATGGTGATTTTATCTTTGAACTTGCTGTCGGCTCCTTCCATATCTTCGGCAGGCTGTTCCAGGCATTTTCCCTTAGCGTTATACAGCCAACCATGATACGCGCACCGAAGTCCTTCCTTCTCTGGAATTCCGTACATCATGGAGGCCCGGCGGTGAGGACAGGATTCGCCAATAAGGCCCAACCGCCTTCCTCTATCCCGATACAGCACAAGGGATTCGCCAAGGACTTTTACCGCCTTAACGGGTTCCTCATCGAGTTCAGGAGTTCCTGCGATGGGATACCAATAACGCCTGAGAAGATTACCCATGGGTGTGCCCGGGCCTACTCGGGTCAACCGTTCATTTTCTGCTACGGTTAGCATTTTACGACCTCCATCACAGTTTTGGCATTCAATGAGCCCATGACATCGAAACTCGCCCATTATATTCTTTTAAAATCCTCGCTTCGACGTTCATTATCTCCTGGCCCCTCTGCGTTGCACGTATCGCCATTGCAAGCCCTTCTTCGCGGTCAGCGTGAGACGTCGTTAGCCAAGTCCATATTCTTTCCACCGGGCATCTATTTTTGCCCTGAGCCCTCTACTGGTGTGGTTACCGGGGGGAAAGCCCTCTTTCCCTTTAACCTTCCCCTCCTTGCTTCTAAACGTCGCGTCAATTACCACACTGGAGGCCAGATTGTCGAAAATGTCGGCTAGAGGCTCATGGGATATTGAGTCTGTTCTGGGGCCTACCTTGACATCAAGGTCCGGCATGACACCAAGGGCCACCCTCCACATGACGTCCTCCCACTCCCTTACATCGCAGTCATCGTCCACAATGATAAGCCAACGGGGCTTTCGTGAAATATAGGATTCCCTCGGGACTTCATAAACGGCCTTGACTACCTTTTCCACGTCCTCCTTGGAACGGACCGTCGCCGAAACGATGGCCATCAGACCCATCCCCCCGCCTCCTACCTCAGGCACATAGACTTCGTTGATACAGGGTTCGTCCAGCCGGGCTCGAAGACCGGCCGAGAGCATGAACTTCGGGTAATCTTCGTGGGGCCTGCAAATCAGTCCATAGTTAATGGGATTTTTTCTGTGCGTGATGCAACGGACCTTCATTACAAAGGCTTCATCGTTCCATCCGTAAAATCCCTGGGACTCACCATGGGGTCCTTCCTTTGTTCTTTCGTTGAGCAGGGCTTCCCCCTCCAACACGATTTCAGACCAGGCAGGCACTAAAAGATCATTGGTTTTACACTTGGTGAGTTCCGTCGGAGTTCCCCTCCAGGCGCCAGCCACACCGTACTCGGCATGCCTTATCCCAGCGGAATTCACGCTCTGTGCCGCCACATACTCCAGGAGTGGATCCATGCCGATGGCGAGCGCCACAGGAGCCGACTTCCCTTGAGACTCGTATTTGAGGATTTGCGTATGGCTTCCATAGCCACGCTTGTTCGGGTCCTCCCCCACCGGGTGAGGTCCCCTGATGTTGAGGGCCAAGGTGTTCTTATCCTTGATCATGACACGGTACATGCCCATGTTGATGTGGCCCGTCTCAGGGTCCTGCGTGATGACTCCGGCAGTGGTTCCAATATATTGCCCGCCGTCGAGCTCATGCCACCAGGGGGTAGGGAACTCATAGACGTCCACATCCTCCCCCAGATGAACCTCTTGCTGACAAGGGCCCCCTTCCACCACATGAGGCGTCACCGGGTGTTTTTTACCCGCCTGGATGATCTCATAGAGCCTTTGCTCGTCCCTCTCCGTGCCAAATGCCACTGCCAGTTGTTCGGTGGTAGATAGGATATTGGACACCAACGGCATGTTCTTATAACCTTTGATGTTTTCGAACAGCAGGCCAACTCCTCTCTTCTTCAGGGACCTTACACAAATGGCTCCGATCTCGTGCTTAAGATCCACCTCGGCCTTGACGCGCTGCAAAAGCCCCGATGACTCGAGCAATTGGAGGTACCCTCTTAGATCCCGATATTCAACTCGCCGATTGATTAGAGCCTCGCTATCCGACATATTCGCCTCCGTGTAACCGTTGGAAATTCTTTGATTCGTTTTTTCGAATTCCTCGTTGATGATTTTTTAGTTTCACCACGCGTTAACGTAAACCTCAGCCAGGTTAATATATGGACTTGAGCTCAGGGGAGTTTCAGGCCTTTACCCATCTCAATGGCCCGTTCGTATACTTTAGTTGAGGCAGCCACATCCTGCAGGCCCATACCAAAGGATTTGAACAACGTTATCTGTTCCTTTTCCGTCCGCCCTTGAACCTTGCCCGCAACCACGGCACTTAACTCCACCACCCGCCCCTGTCGGATCGCTCCCATCAGCTCGGGTGACTCCTGCATCACAGCCTGATCCAGGGAGTCCACGGCGATAAAGTCGCTCCGCTCTACTGTCCTGTCATCAATCTCCCGCCGCGCTGTCCCGATACCAATATCCAGCTTGTGGGAGGAACGAATCGAAACGATATGGGTTCCTTTTTGAATCCAGTTCCCATCAAAGACGGCGTCCACTGAATTGGTTGCAGCAATAAGGACGTCGGCAGCTTCCACCACCAATCCGGGGTCCTCGGTTGGACTGACGTCAAGGTCCAACTCCCGGCTCATCTCATTGGCATAGCCGATCCTGTGCTCTGGATTGGGACTATACACGAGGACTCGTTTCAAGGGGCGGACGAGGGCAACCGCGGCAAGCTGGGTTCGGGCCTGTCTGCCTGAGCCCAGCACACCCACCACATTGGCATCGGACCGAGCCAAGTATTTAGTCGAAACGGCTCCCATGGCACCGGTTCGATAATCGGTAATGAGGCTGGTACGGATGAGCGCCAACAGTTCGCCAGTTTCGCTGCTATACAGGACATTCACGTCGTAGCCCTTCTGAATTCCCTGGGGAACGGCGAACTGATGCAAGCCTCCCTTGCTTCCCATGCCGCCCAAACTGGGGACTGCCCCCGACATCACGCGGTAAACCCCCTTGGGCACGCCCAGACGCTGCCGAGGTAAGTTGGTAGCCGAACCATGGCCAAGGTCTTTAAACGCCTGCTCCGCCGCATGAAGCACATCCTTCATGCGAATCAGGCCCTTTACGTCCTCGTGGGAGAGGTAGATAGCCATTTCAATTTCCTTTCAGAAAATGATCATCTTACCCGTTGAAACAGTTCGTCCGCAATTTCTGTGCCTAAGCCTTTTTCCCTGGCAGCCTCCAGTACAATCTTACCGGCTGCGGCGAACTGGATCCCCATGCCGGTATTATTCTTGTAGTAGACAATTTGTTGGTCTATGGTGCGCCCCCGCACCTTGCCTGACACCAAGTCCTTAAGCTCAACGACCCTTTCCCAGGGGATGGTTCCGTTGTTGATCAACGTCAATAGCTCTCCCTGTCGATTATCCAGCAGAGTGGATTTATCGCTTATTGCAATCAACTCGCTCTTCAAAAACGTCGCCTGATCCACCTCGTCGCTCCGGCTGACGTGATCCGTATTTCTGATACTCACCACTGTCTGGCCCGCCGTAACGAGATTCCCATCAAATACCGGTTCATCGGAACTGGTGAAGCACCCTATGATATCCACATCCGCCGCGCATTCAGCGCTGCTCTCAACCGGGGTAACGGGAATTTTGAGGCGGCCCTCCATCTCATCGGCAAATTGCGCTCGATGTTCAGGATTAGGGCTATAGACCTTTGCACGGGCAATCTTTCGAACCAAACAGATGGCCTCCAGATTAGCTTTCGCCTGTCTTCCACTCCCTATGACGCCGATGGAAACGGCATTTGCCCTGGCAAGCCTTTTTATGGCGATCCCCGTGGTGGCACCCACCCTCAAATCCGAGATAATACCGTCCATGAGCATTCCCAGTAGCTTCCCGGATTCCAGATCAAACAGAACAATAAATCCCCAGCCGCCGGGGCCGGTTACGGTCTTAGCCTCAGCAGAGAATTTTTTTCTGCGCGGCCAGGAATTGAGGCGAACCGCAGAGACCCCGTAGCGAGGCACTGCGCCGCCTATAATATTGGTCATATGAAACTTGTCTTCATCCAGGGCCACCTGGTAGCGTTGTCTGGGTCGGATTGCTGCGGTGTCGTTTCCAAAGTCCAGATAGGCATTCTCCATGGCCTGAATATATTCCTGCATGGAAACGAGGCCGGAAATCTCTTTATCGGTCAGAACCAAAGCCATATTCACCCACCTTGGTTTTCCCGGGAGGGAGGAAAAGTCGATCTCGAAAAAGGCTCCGAGGACCAGCCGCCAAAAGCGCCGGATTCAAGTCCATAAGCCGGATTTAGAGCTGTGCGACGTACTCTTTATAGTCGGTTGAGCTTGGGATGACATCACCCCGAGTAATGAGATGCAAAAAATTATTTTTCTTCGGATCCCGGACCACGTGAGGCGCATCCCGTCCTTCCTGCACGTCTTGAATTCCTTTCAAAAGGAGCTTGCGTGAGGCTACGATAGCCATATCGGAAGAAGTCAGGTGTTCTTTCGTTCTGTCCTCGATCGCACCTGCGCCCTCCACGACACAGAGGTCATGGGCTTGAAAGACAAACCCGATGCCGGTGTAACTCTCGTCCTTCATGGATTCCCTGTCTTGAAGGTATCGATTGGATTTATTACGGAGCGGTTTATAGTCAGGCGTCATATCACTACGACCCCTTCGGGTCACCTCTTTGTCCAGGGGGTTATCCCTATCGAAGGTAAATGTATATTTCCAGTGATGGGTATCGTCTATGGCCACATGCCAGTTGACACTATAGCCGTTTCGCCCTACTCCACCAGGGAAGCTACTCAGATTAGGATAGATAAAATTCGAGACTCTCAGATAGGATTTCTCTGCATCTGCCTTACGAACCGTATAAATTCGAACTCCGAAATCCGTAATCTCCACCTCAATTTTAGGGGCAAGATCTCTTTCCGTAAGGTCTCCGGCGTTGATCTTTCGATGCAAAAACGACAGGTGCACCGGGTCGATGTTACCCTCATTGCCTTGGAGATAATTCGAATCGTTGAACAGCTTGATCGCAAACACATGATCCGCAGGCACCGCAAGAAACTCGTAGTTGGGAAGCAGCGGTGGTTCTCCTGGGCCCAGATAGGCAAAGACAACTCCTGCCTTTTCCACGCAGGGATATGCGGGATGACGGATGGATCCCCTGTGCTCACCGCCGCCAGGCTCACCCGGTTGGTCGAGGCACTTTCCGTGAATGTCATAGAGCCAGCCGTGGTAGATACACCTCAACCCACCGTCCTCCACCCGTCCGTAACTCAAATCGGCTCCGCGGTGAGAACAGTGAAGACCTAACAAACCGGGGCGACCCTGATCGTCCCTGAAGGCAACCAGATCTTCTCCTAACAACCTGACGGGGACGGGGGCACCACCCGGCGGCAACTCCTCTGAAAGAGCCGTGGGCTGCCAATACCGGCGCATGAGTTCACCGCAAGGAGTGCCCGGATCGGTACAAGTCAATATATCAGCTTCGTGCGTCGCCATTGTTACACCTCTAGGGCTGTTTTATCTGACATTCTCCTTGCTATGGTTGTTCCTTCTCACCTGTTTTTGCGCTGCCTGACCGCCTGTATCATGGTATCGAGAATGGGTTTCATGTCGAGGGAACCGGGGAGGGCATCGAGAACAATGTACTTGGCTCCTTCTTGTCGGCGCTCAATCGGTGGAATCATGTCTTTGGGGATGTCAATCCTCAGCGAGTCGACGGGTGTATCGGCTTCAGCCATGACGTTCTGCAACGCAAGTTGTCCCTTGCGGGAGAGGAACCAGTTGACAAAAACCTTCGCAGCGTTTGGATGGGGCGCGTCCTTGACCAAGCCAAGACCGCCGAAGTGGGAGACAATTCCGGCTCCCTCTTTCATAGTCGGGCCAAATTCATTCACAGGAAGACCCTGGCGGATCATGGGGGTAATACCGGAGCAAAAAAAGCATATGGCATACCGCCCCTTGGCCAGCCAGTCAGGGCCTTGGCGGAAGCTTCGAAAAAGCTTGATGTCAGTCTCGCCGAACAGCTGCTTAATAAATTTAGGCCCAAGCTCCGGGTTGTGGTAAAAGAACCGCATGGCCCCACTGCCAGGTCCAGGAACCCTGACATCTCTGGCCTCTATTTTCCCTTTCCATTTAGGTTTAAGAAAGTCCCAGAATGAGCTGAATTCTTTTGGGTCCACAAGATTGGTATTATATGAGATCGAACCTGCCTGAATGACTCCCACATAGATAAATACCAGCTCTCGCCCTGGGTCAGCATAGATATGCCTTCCCATCCACCACTTCGACTTGTCCTTGACTTCAGGCAAAATAAGAGCGGCGCGGATGGGAACCAAACCCTTGGTGGCACGATAGTACAGAGGATAGGGCACAGGGACTCCGGCATTGAAAACGTCCGCAATATTTTTTCTTGCCCTCTTCTCGGTTATGATGCGCTGTAGGAGTTGATGTCCTCGGCCCGTCACCCCGATGGCTTTAATGCCAAATTCCTTCTCGAATATAGGCAAAATCCTGTCATAGCCGCTAATGTAAACTCTGACCATCCCTTCTTTTTTAGCCGCAGCGACCGTTTTATCCCACTCTTCTTTCCATGACCCGTGAGCAGCCGGCCCTATTAATCCCATAAGGACCTGCATGGCCATTAGCCCAAACGCTAAGGGAAGGGCCCTGCCTGTCGTTGGTTTAACCGGGAAAACTGAAAAGAAAGCGGAACGGATTTTCATAAACACTCCTATGTTGGAAATTGAATTGTGTCGTGCAGACCGCAATGGATCATACTCCGTCAAAACTTAAATTTGATACAACCTCTGGGGATTTGCGGCAAGAATCTTTTCTTTCGCTCCCAAGGACAGATCCTCTCTCCTCATGATCGCCTCCACCACGTTGTCCTCGTGGGAAGGATCGGAATGAGGATAGTCCGAGGCCACCACCAGCGAGTCCTCGCCGGTACTTTTAATTACGCTCTCAATGTCCTCATCCGCCTCACACGCCACATAAACCCTGCCTTCACGGAAGTAGTCAGCGGGGTCTCGACTCACTTTGTTGCCTCTCCTGAGCTGATGCACCACGTAAGGCACCCATTGGGAACCCGCCTCTAAAAAGGCAAACTTGAGCTTTGGGAATTCCTCTAACACGCCGGACTTTAATATACTATGAAATCCCATAACCACCGGCAGAATAGCGCTGTTGAAACTCTCGTTGGAGTTGAACGCACCTGTGATGGCCGGGCACCCCCAACCGAAATGGACGCAAACCGGCATATCCAAGCGCGCAGCCTCCTCGTAGAAGGGATGCAGGGCCTCATCCCCCAGGCTCTTGTCCCACGCCACCCCCAAAAGCATCACAGAAACCGCTCCCAGACCTTTGGCCCTACGTAGCTCCTTTACGGATTCTTCCACATCCCTGATGGGAACCAGAGCGGCGAATCGGATTCTTCCTCCAGATTGGCCACAGGCGTCGGCCATGAAGTTGTTGTAAGCTCGAAAAAGGGCAGCTTCCAACTTCACATCGTCGGTGGTGGTGACCAGGAACATCGTGGGGTATACAACCTGCTTGTGAATCCCGGCACGATCAAAATCTCTCAGCCTGCCCTGCACATCGGTCAGCTCCTGCGCCGGGATGGATGCCGACTTACGCTTTGCCTGCTCCATGATCGTCGGAGTAGCAAAGCGAAAGCCTCCCTGGCCCACGAGTTTCGGATAGGTCCTGCCGTCAAGATACCAAACCGCATTATTGGGGCCATAAACCGTATCTTGCTCAAATCCCAGAGGCAAAGGCCTACGGGGGTAGAACTCTTTTTCCAAGAGAGAAAACATCGCTGTCGACTCTTCTACATGTCCATCAGCATCGATAAATTCCATCATGCGTATCTCCTTTCGCTATTAACCAGTCCCTAGGGATCAACCCACGAACACTCTGCCACCATCTACGTTGATCACCTGCCCTGTGATCATGTCACTGTCATCCGAAGCTAAGAAGGCAATGACTCCCTCCAGATCTTTGGGAAGGAGATCCTTTTGAATGTAGCGCCCCCTCAGGCTATTGGGAGGCAGCGGCCTGGGTGCCTCCCCCCTTGCCTCGGATGCATCCACGCCTGCCGGGGTCACCACATTGACATTGATATTATGTGGACCAAGATCCACGGCAAGGGCGCGGGTAAAACCGATGACGCCGGCCTTGGAGGCCACATAGTCTTGCCTAAGGGCCGTGCCGTGCAGCGCCACCCCAGAGCTGATGTTAATCACCTTCCCCTTTCCGGTCTGAATCAAGTAAGGAGCAAAAGCCTTGCTGGCAAGGAAAGTTCCGGTCAAGTTAACATTGATAATCCTGTTCCACTCGGAGAGGGTTAGATCCTGGAGAGGTATTCGAGGAACGTTCCGCACTATTCCTGCATTGTTCACAAGGATATGGATTTTTTTGAAGTGATCGAAGGCGGCCTTTGCGCCCTGGACGGTTTCCTCTTCGGAGGTCACGTCCATTTTGAGGGCTAGCGCATCCCTCCCGGTTTCTCGAATCAAATTGGCGGTCTTTTCCACTCCTTCCAAATTTATGTCCGCCACGCAAACATGGGCGCCCTCGTAAGCTAGGCGCAGGGCATACACTCTTCCCAGCCCGGTGGCGGCCCCAGTGACTACGGCAACTCGGTCCTGTAATCGCGTCATCTAATATCCTCCGTTGGAAATTTGAGACCCCATTCTCCGCACATCGCTTCCTCAGTAATTTTCTTGCAAATGGATTCCACGTTGATCACCCCAGCTCCGGAGCAGGAACATTGCGAGCCATAAATTCAGGAGGTCTGTTACCTGAAGCCCTCTTGGGGAATGGCGAAAGGGATTCCTGCTTTCTTTAGCTCCTCCATGAACAGTGCCCGGATGGCCGGATCCTCGTCTTTATAATCGATCTGGTCTCCGCCCGTATCCTTGTACCTTGTTCCCATGATGCCCGAGTATCTGGGATTGCCAGTTCTAAATGCCAGGTAGCGGGCGTTTTTGTTGGAAGTGTTAAAGTGTTGATGGTATCCGCGACCCGCGGTGAATACGGTTCCCTCTTTGAAGTTGATCTTCTCCCGTTTCTCCGGTTCATCGGGGGGCCATTGGAGATCATAACCGCTGCCGCTAATAATCAATATATGGGCCTTGCCGCGAAAACCGCTCCCGTGATGGCTGTGACCCTTTTTATAGGTGCCTGGAGGAAACTCCGACACATGGGCCATGAGGCCTCCATCGGACATGAGAAACATCATGTTGGCGCCAGATCCTCGATTGGTCCATGTATCCAGCTCTAGACTTCTCACATCCGGCACAAAGTTGGTTTCTAGAAATCTAGATTCGAGTTTCTTGCCCTTCGGATTGAAGTAATCCGTTTCTCCGCCGTAGCGCTCGGTGAAGACATGGGGATTGTTATAGATAAAGTCCCTGCTTCGATAAACGGTGACGGCCCCCGGGGCATGGGTTACCACCAGCAGCCGAGCCGTCTCACTCCCTTGGCCGTTGTGAATCTCGTGCCAAGCGTTTAGCGGAGGAGAAAAGAGGCTTCCCTCGTGCCATTCAAAGGTTTGTTTCTTACCTCCCTCGTTCCAGATGGCGGCACCCCCCATGCCTTTCACCACATAAATGATCTCTTCGTAAAGATGCTTTTCAGCCGTAAATGTCCCCCCCGGAGGTATATCGCACAGGTAAGCGATCAGCCCGCCACTGTTTACCAGTGCCCCTGAAATGGGGTCCGCCTCCAGGTCCAGGATGGCACCATAACAACCGGTTCGCTTCCACGGTCCTAATTTCACCTCAGCCACGTCATAGACGTACTGCTGAGTGATAACGGGAATTCCCTCTTCTTCCACCCACTTTTCAAACGGTGTAATGGTCCACAGATCTTGCTTTTGCTGTGTAGCTATAGTGTTCGCCGCCTTCTTTGATTCTTAACCGCAACCCCTTATCTCGATTTACCGCCTTTACTTATCCTCTTCATATTGGAACTCGTAGTTCGGATCCTTGTAGCACTCATCGGGCATCAAGGACTTGAGCCCCCTTTTGCCGAGCTCCTTTTCAAACTTCTGTCTGATCCAAGGATCCTCGGCGGGATACTCGATTTGATCTCGCTGGCGGTCCTCCACCCGCTCGCTCCTCCCGGAGGTTCCACGGGGGGCGTGGGAGGCTAGGTATCTGGCAGGAGTCGGCCCCACATTGAAATGCTGGTGGAACCACCGATTGGGTGGAACAAAGACACTGGCCTCATGCCAGGGGATGACGACCTTCTCGCCGCCTTCGGGCCACATGATGGAATACCCTTCGCCCGCGGGAATGATGATCACCACACCGGGCCCATGCCTGTGACCCTTCTTATAGGTCTTGGAGGGGAAGACCGACATGTGACTCCACATCTCAGATCTGGGGAACCGGACCTGCACTCGATGTCCGCCCGCTCCCCGCTCCCTATAGGGTTTGATTTTATCCCAGGCCCTCATATCAGGAAAAAAATTTCCCAACCACTGGACCGAGCGAGCCTCGGAGCCGTTTGCGGCCAATTTGATTTCCTTTGCCTCAGAATAGAACTCCCCCTCTTGACCCTCCAAAATATCCGACCTGATATACGAATTGTTGAAGAAAAAGTCCGGGTCCGGGACGATGGACATGGCGATGGGCAAGTAGTTGTAATGCATCAGCCTAGCCCCCTGGTAGCCCTGGGCATTACTGAGCTGATGGAAATGGTTGCGGGGAATCATAAACAGGCTGTGCTTCTGCCATTCGAATGTTTTCTTTGGGCCTCCTTCCTTCCCCCACACCGTAGTCAACCCTCGCCCGTCCGCCACATACACGATCTCATCCAGGGCAAACCGAATCGGCGGCAATGTCTTCCCGGGAGGAATCTCCGTGACACGGGCCTCGGTCACGCCTTCCTGACCAGCCAACAGTAAAAAACTTGCGTTGCATTGCCGCTCCTCCCACCAGCCTAATTCCAGAGTCCGCAGGTCCTTCACGTAATAGCCCTTGTGGGTCGGGACGCCGGTGGACTCCACCCATCTCTCATAGGCCGAGCCCCTGCTAGAGAGACTCAGAGCCGCAGTATCCTCCGTTGCTTTGGCTGCTTGACCGCCTTGTGCCATAAATATCTCCTCAGGTTCCTCTCTTGGCTATGGGAGCCTCGCCGGTGCAGTAGGGACTCAGGCCCTTCATACGGCAGGTGGTGCCATGTCGCTGAAGCTGCTGTTCGAAGTACTTGTGAACTTCAGGGTCTTCATTTTCGTATTCGATCTGACATCCGCCTTCCTTTTCGTTGACGTCGGCAATCCGTTCCATCCCGTTCCAATATCGATCGCCTGTCCCTCCGCGGAGCGCCAGGTAACGGGCTGGCGTGGAACCCGTGTTGAAGTGCTGGTGGAACCATGAGCTGGGGGCCACCACAACGCTGTTTGTCTTCCAGTCCAGGCGTCGTTTTTCCTTATCTTCCGGCCGCCACACGAGAGTGTACCCCTCTCCATCTAGAATAACCAGGTTGGCCCCTCCCCCCTTGTCAAGCCCCCGGCTGTGCACGTGAGCTTTCTTATAGGTTCCAATAGGAAACTGAGAGATATGGCAAGCCAACTGGGCATCGGCCATTTCAAACATTACGTTGGTCCCACCCGCTCCGCGTTCCTTCCATTCGTAGAGTTTGAAGCTGCGGGCGTCTGGAACGAAGTTGGTCTCCCAGATCCGCTTCTGGTAGAGTTTCCCATCGCCGCTATAGAACTCCTCCTGGCCGTTGAAGCGGTCATCGAAGACAAAAGGATTATCGAAGATGAATTTGTCGTTGTGAAACATCCCCATCATGGCCGGCGCATTGGTACGACCCAGGTAGCGAGCCGGGCGGTCCTTCTCACCGCAAAAGTGCTGGTGCCATACGTTGAGCGGGATGGCGAGGAAACTCCCTTCCTGCCACTCCACCGTTCGCCTGGGTTGTCCGTCAGTCCAGATGGTGGTGGCGCCCCTTCCGCTGACAATGTAAATCACTTCCTCATACATATGTCTCTGCGGCTTGAGCTCTCCTCCAGCAGGAATCTCTCCTAAATAAGAACCCCTCTCAAAACCAGGTCGATTACCCAAATCCACGAACGCCCCCAACCCTCCCGTACGCGCCCAGGGTTTGAGCTCCACTTCGTTCAGGTCATTGATACACAATCCGGTTACAATGGGGATGCCCTCTCCTGCCTGCCACTCGTGGTAGGGGCTCTGCCGCTGTATCTTTGGTAGTTCTTGCAGTTTTTCCGCTTCCATTGTCCTTTATTCTCCTATTCCTTCGAGCGCACGGCGACAAATCGCTGGCCGTAGATGCCATCTCTGCCTATTTACCATTTCTCCTGGCATTTTTCGGGCTTTACGAGGTTCATAGAAGTGGCCATACCACAGCTAAAACAGCGGGGCAAGTGACCGTCAGGCCGCATGTCGCCCTCGCCGCCCGGACATCTACGGCACCAGGGAGGAGTCTGAGAATATGGAGGATATGGGAGGACACGATGGATAAGCCTGACGGCATACCCTTAGAACGCATGTGTTCAAGCCCCACAGGCTCAACAGCAACGGCAAAATGTGATAAACGGGAACTTGGCGGCATGATCAGACACCGGAATACACCTTGAACAAGGCTGCCAAACTGTCCAGCAATGGGGGACCACCTCACCTCCCCACGTTGGCCTTGATGCTGTCCGCCGGCCCCTTACCAGAGTCGTTGTTGGTGTACGCGAGCGCCGCCTCCTTGATCCCCTTCTCCTTTACAATGTCCGTGACCACCTCGCCCTAGCGGGCATCGGACGGTGCCGTCTGGAAAAAGAGTCCGTCGTCCTCGACCGTAGACAGGGCCGGCGACGTGGCCGACGGACAGATCATCACGATGCCGTTGGCCTTCGCCACGTTTTTCAACATGGCGATCGTAACGCCCGGGCAGTCGCCGCCTACGATGGCGTTCACCTTGTCGGAGGTAATGAGCCGTTCGGTAACCGCGACTGCGGCTCTCTCTCCCTCCGGGAGAGGGTCAGGTGAGGGCTAAGGGCGACTAGGAGGTGACCTTCTTTACGCCGTTCAGCGCTGCAATCTTGTAGGCTTCGCCCATGGTCGGGAAATTGAACACGTTGTCAAGAAAATAGTCGATGGTGCCGTTGTAGCTCAGCACCGCCTGCCCGATGTGAATCAGCTCGCCTGCCTGGTCTCCGATGATGTGCACGCCCAGCAGATGCCAGCCGCTGGGTTCGAACAACAGGGTCAGCATGCCGTGCTCATCCCCGATGATGCCCGCTTTGGTTACCTCTTCATAAAAGGCTACCCCCCGGGCGTAAGGGATGCCTTTGGCCTGCAACTCCTGTTGCGTATAGCCCACCATGGCGATTTCTGGGATCGTATAGACGCACATGGGAAACAACGTCCTTCGGCTCCCCACCCTGCGCCCCAGGGCATAGCTGGCGGCCATGCGGCCCTGCTCGCTGCCGGTGGAGGCCAGAGCCGGAAACCCGATCACGTCGCCGGCGGCATAGATGCTGGGAACCGAACTCTGAAACAACTCATTGACCTTGATCAAGCCGTGCTCGGTGACGTCCACGCCCACGTCCTCCAGACCGAGGACCTTGGAGGCCACCTCACGTCCTTTGGCCACGATCAAGGCGTCCGCCTCCAGGACCCGGCCGTCGGTGAGGCAAACGCGCGCCCTGCTTTCCGACCCGGGGGTGCGTTCGACCCTCTCATACGCGGCTCCCCAGACGAACTCCACGCCGTAGTCCTCCATGCGCCGGATCAGCATATCCACGATCGGGCGTTCCGC
Source organism: uncultured Binatia bacterium (SeqCode) (assembly GCA_965218425.1). Classification (GTDB taxonomy): domain Bacteria; phylum Desulfobacterota; class Binatia; order UBA9968; family CAXXLF01; genus CBDCDW01. The sequence continues at coordinate 3,560,546 of OZ244621.1, read as the reverse complement.
GAAGGTGAGGAAATCATGATCGTGTTGAACCAGCCACACATTGCAACCCAAGACCGCAAAGGCGGATCCGTATTCCGCGCCGATGACTCCGGCTCCGACGATGATAAGCGATTCGGGCAGGGTCTCACGCTGAAGCTCCAGGGTGAACGCGGAGTCGGAATCGAAGATGACTTCATTGTCAACCGGTATGTCCGGTATGCGTCGGGGTCTCGATCCGGCGGCGATGATTATCTTTTCCGCCGTCAAGGTGAGAGACTCCATGGGGTTCTTCAGGAGCCATGCATGCACCGAGTTCGGGCTCTCCACGGTGGCGTGATAGCCTCGAAAGATATCGATCCGGTCACGGTGGCTTTGCAGTTGGTTTTCCATCATCGTTATCCGTTGATCGACCACTTTTCGCACGCGAACGAACAGATCCGATATGGTGATGTTCTTTCTTTCGGTGAAATCCGTGCCGTAGAACGGACGCTGCCGGACCCCCCGCAAGTACAGGATTGCCTCACGCAGGGTCTTGCTGGGTATGGTGCCCGAAAGGAAGGTAACGCCGCCCAGTGTTTCGTGCCGCTCCACAATGGCGACCTTGGCGCCCAGCTCGCATGCCTGAACGGCAGCAGTGTAGCCCGCGGGACCGCTGCCGATGACGACGACGTTGTAATCGAAAGCCTGCATAAGTCGCGGCTCCTTAGCCCTCCATGATCTCTTGCGCAATCTTTCCTGCGGAAATGTGGTCCTTCGATTTCGCTACGCCTGTCCTGAGCTTGTCGAAGGGCTCAGGACGAATGGAGAATGTCCCGTCCAAACGCCTTTGGCACGTTATGCAGAGGTCTCACATTAACCTGTTCATGATGGATCTGCAATCAAATCGTTTTCCGCCGAGCTCGGAGAAAAGATTCGCAGCCGGCCCATCGGCCGGTTGCATCCGTTACGAGAGAACGGCGGTGGCCTATGCAAGATGCCGATCACGAGAGAAGTTGTCACCGACATCTCAATACCGTCAGAATGAGATGATCCTGTCGGCAGGCGAGTTTCACCTTGACAGACGCTTTTCCGGCGCCTTAGTGTCACGCTGGGCAAGCCAAAGGGGGAAGGTCGGATGACGCAACGTTGCACCGTGACAATTGTCGAATCGTGTGCTCGGACGAACGGATCGACTGCCGGCGGTCTGCTTCGTACGCTTGAGGTATGCCTTGCGGTATTATTCGCCGTGATGCTTCCGCTTTGTGCCCATTCTCAAGAGGACGGCGCGGCGGTGGATGCTGCGAACAAGATGTATTTCCGGACCGACATCGGCGTCTTCTTTCTCAGCCTGCCGGAATCGAGCCCGTTCATCGAGACGGACTCCAATGAGGAGTTGACGGGCTTCCTCGATCACTACGACGCATCGCACCGCGCCGGCCCTCTGGTTCGCCTGACGATTGGCGGAGAATACAACGCCGTCGGGCGTATCCTCTTCGCCGAAGCGCGCGGCTTTATCGCGTCCCACAGCTCCAGGCATGTCAACGAGTACGAGCGAACGAGCGAACTATGGGACGCGCTGGAAGCGGAGCAATTCGGCTTGACTGTGGAAGAGTTGAGGAGGTTGTCGGACGCCGAGAGAGAGAGACGGAGAGAGATCATCTTCGACGATAAGACGAGGCTAAACGAAGTGATCGAGGCCATCAGACTTGGAGGAGGGCCTCAGGTTCGCCGGCTGGATCGGCGCCATAGACGGATCGGCGCTTGAACATACTCCCAATTTTGCCTGGGGCGACGCCATCCGCATACGCACCAAAAGAGAGGTGAAATTTCGGGGAGGCGATTTCGTAGGCGGGATTCTCCTCGATCCGGACGGAGAAAGCAAAATGTCTCTTTTCGCCGGTCCGAGCTTCAAGAATTTGGATCAGCGTTCAAATATTTTTTCGTATGAAACGACCAACCGAACGCCGGACCAGAATTACATGACTCTGGGAGAACGCCTGCAAGCCTACTATTACGGAATCGTTGTCGGCAGCCGCCTCGACATTCCGATCGAGGGACGCTGGACCTTCTCCGCTGCCGGCGACGTCGGGGTTTATCGCCTTGATTCCAAATACAGGGGGCGCCAGAGAACTGTTTTGTCGTCGGCAAATATAGACACGAGGACCGATTTGGAACTAGACGATTCTCGGGTCGCCATGACATTCCGTTTTGAAACGTCGCTGAGAGTCATGGTTCATGAGAGAATAACCGTTCGTCTTGGAGCCGGAATCGAATATCTGTCTCATACTCCGAGAGTGCGTTATGGGAACGAGGGAGACGGATTTGGAGACAACGCCGTCCATGATCCGGCCCGACTGGACTATCAGGATGCGTTCGGACTTTTCGGCGCGCTTTCCGTCGGAGTCGCTTTCTAATAGCCTGATTCCGACCTTTGCAACTCACTATTTCGTGTAGCGCCGACGGTGTTCGCTGCGGTGGTCCGGGAGCAGGGTTTCGCCTCGGTTTTGTGTTTGGTGATCCGGCGACGGGCGGTGTTCCAGAGCGCCGCTGGAAGAGCGGGACGACGCCTGTCCGTTCACGGTGACGGCGGTCGCTGTGGTTCCGCGTCACAGGTCCAGAAAAGCGGCCGGCCGAAAGTTCAGTGAGCTATAGCCGAAAGTGGGTGACGGACTGAGAAGCTGTGGAAATTGACCGGATATGTTTTCCATCGGCGACTCGTTTTCGTCGAGGTGAAACACGGTGACGGGGCACTAAACGGCGCCGTGGGACTCCATGCCCCCATCAAGGATGTGAACCAATATGCGGGAGACCCCGACAAACTGAGCAAAGTTAGGGAAGAAACGGTACGCGTCTTCAACCAAAAGCGGTCCCTAGGGCTTATCAACCGCGGTAAAGATTTAGCGGGTTTCAGTAACGATCCGCCGTTTCTCCTCCTCGCGTTCGTAAACCACGATCCTGGAAGTCGGAAACTTCGCGATTTGCTCCGTACCCTTCCGCACAGTCCTAATGCCGAATTGCGTATCGCCACGGCCTCTTTCCTCGGATGCGGTCTGTACGACCAGGGAATTCACCCGCTCAATGAGGCGTGGAGATGCTTCGGTAACTGCATCCACAAGGACTTGCCGACACCACGATGAGCCTCCATCGCTCCCGGTGTTGGGTATGAGAACCAAACGCCGACCGGCGTCCGCATCGTGCTTCCGTTCCACTCAACTACTCGGGGGGTGCAGGCCGTTGTGTTTCCAAAGGTTAGCCCGAGCGGCGCTTGAGCGGTAACGCCCGCCGCGCATCCGGCGGGCCGATGGCGACGCGCCTGTCACTGGTTTCCTGTTCGCATGGTGCCGTGTTACACTTGTCACCTTTACTCACAATAGCTTCATCCCGGGTAGAACAGTTCAAACCATGAAAAACCCCTGAAAGGGGCGTGCATCGACCGCGCTCGATGCTGGCGGTGCCCGAGCAGCTTTCCGACCAGGGGCAGGTTCTCGCCCGACATAACGGCTTGGCTGGCCATGGTGTGGCGGAGGTCGTGAATCGCATCATACCGAGGCCGGCATCCTTGCGGACGGCCCGCCAACCGGCGGATTGGGGCGATGGCATCGGCGCCCCCCGCCTGGTCGTAGGGACAACGGGGGAGAATTCCTTGAAGACGACGGAAGCAAAGATGCTTTAGCCCGTGGGTGAAATACGGGCTGGGGCTCCGCCTGTCAAATTCAAGCTGAAAGATCCTCTGATAGCCACAGGATAACTGTGGCTGGCACATCCGGTTAGTTGGCTCGTAGTGGAATTTGCGATAGAACTATCGACGTTTCAAGTAAGATGGGTTATTAATGAACTGATAGGGTAGCCAACAGGAGGTGGCTTTTCGCCGCGGCGTTTGCTGCTGAGCTCTGCCTCCAGATCATACGGGAACATCAACAATGCAGGAGGTATAAAAAAAGTGCATAACGATCGAAATGACCCTTTTGCTCGCAACGCACAGTACCGCCGCGCAGTTGGCTTCGGTGGCATCGCGGCCATCTTTGTTCTAGCGCTTTGCCCGTCGCAGGCGCACGCGGCCATCGACGGCGAAACGCAATTCGTTCTGAACAGCTTTTCGTTCCTCGTTTGGGGCGCGCTGGTGATGTGGATGTGCGCGGGCTTCACCATGCTTGAGGCCGGATCCGTGCGCACCAAGAACGCGTCGGTGATCTGCCTGAAGAACATCGGTCTCTATTCCATCGCCGGGCTGACGTTCTACCTGATCGGCTACAACATCATGTATGTCGGCGTCGCCCCTGGCGGCTGGTTCGGATCGTTCACGTTCCTGTACGGGACAACCGGAGACGAAATCGCGCTCTTAAATGGCGGGGAGCCCGCCCGTACCGCAGTTGTCAAGCAGGGCTCTGCCACGATGTCTGCTTGGTTTTTCCAGATGGTGTTTGTAGCGACGACCGCCTCGATCGTGTCCGGCACCCTGGCCGAGCGGGCGAAGCTTTGGTCCTTCTTCGTCTTCACCGCGGTGCTGACGGCAATTATTTATCCGATCGTCGGCGCCTGGACGTGGGGTGGCGGCTGGCTCGCCGCGCTGGGTTTCCAAGACTTCGCTGGATCTACCATCGTTCACTCAACTGGCGGCTGGGCCGCGCTCACCGGTGCGCTTGTCGTCGGACCGCGGCAGGGCAAGTTCCGCAAAGATGGAAGTATCAGGCCGACACCGCCGTCGAACGTGCCCGCCGTGACTCTGGGTATTTTCATTCTCTGGCTCGGTTGGTTCGGTTTCAACGGGGGATCGCAACTCACCCTGAGCGGCGCCGTCGACGCGGTGATGATCAGCAACATCATTGTCAACACCAATCTTGCCGCGGCTGCGGGAGTCATGGCCGCCATCTGCTTGTCGCGGCCTATTTTGGGGCGCGTTGATCTACTCGCCGGCCTGAACGGTGCTATCGCCGGCTTGGTTGCGATCACCGCCGGGCCTAACATCGTTGAGCACTATTGGGCCGTCGTTATCGGCGCGGGCGGCGGCGTGATATCGGTCGCCGGCTTGAAGGTCTTGGAGCGCCTCAAGATCGACGACGTGGTCGGCGCGATTCCAGCCCACCTTTTTTCCGGTGTCTGGGGGACGCTCGCAGTCTGCATTGCGGCCGGCGGCAACCTGTGGGTGCAGATGCTCGGCATTTTGGTCATCGGGGTCTTCGTGCTCAGCGTCACCGCGCTAACGTGGCTGATCATTGATATGACGATGGGAGCCCGCGTCCCGCTGGCCATTGAAGCTATGGGTCAAGACGTGGGGGAACTGGGCATCGAAGCCTACCCCGAATTTGTTTTGATGCCGGAGCCCGACGAGTGAATACCGGATACGATTCGATGCTACAAAACCGGACATGGGAGACATATGAGTGGCACTAACATGACCTTGGAGGAGAAGCTATGGATTTGACGACTGAGCGGCAAGATGGCGTATTGTGTGCCCGAGTGAGCGGACGCATTGATGGCACCAATGCTTTTGAGTTCGAGGAGGCGGTCAGAACCGCGATCGAGAAGAGCGATCATGCCGTGATCCTCGATTTGGAGGATCTTTCGTACATCAGCAGCGCGGGTCTTCGCGCCATCCTTTTGACCGCCAAAAACCTCGGGCGCCAGAATGCCAAGTTCGCGCTTTGCTCCCTCTCGGATCAGATCCTGGAGATCTTCAAGATCAGCGGCTTCGACAATGTAATCCAGATCTATGGTTTCAAGGCAGAGGCACTCGCCGCGATCGGCGGCTAACTGTTTCAGATAGTTTGCCTCGTTCGACGGGCTCGTGATGAGTGCGGCAAAGTTTGTGTGACTAAAGCGCCTGTTGGTTCTGTTTCGGACTTTGCCGGTCAGTTACCGATGGAAACGTTCACGGTTGCACGGGGGGAGCGGCCCGGGGCAACTCGATGATCATCTCGGTAAATGCACCCGGCTCGGATTCGACCCGTATGCTTCCCCCGTGCCCACGCACGATATCATTGGAAATGGCAAGCCCGAGTCCAGTGCCTTGTTCCGTCGGCTTGGTTGTGAAGAACGGGTTGAATATTTTGTCAATGACATCGGCCGGAATCCCGCTTCCGTTGTCACGAATGCGGACCTCGACAAGATCCGGCGTGGACCGGGTAACAAGGCTCAAGGTAGGCTCATAGCCGGGTGTCCTTCGTTTTTCGGCGGGGGCAGGATCGCCGCCGATCTCTCCTCTGCCCGCCTTGATGGCGCGCCGCTTCTCGTCGGTGGCGTGGCAGGCGTTGCCCACCATGTTCAGAAAGACGCGACCCAGGTCTTGCGGAATGACATCGCACACCATCTGTGGACCGTAGTCCTCCTTGATGGTGAGGTTGAAATCCGAGTCGGTCGCCCGGGCGCTGTGGTAGGCGAGCCGCGCGTGTTCTTCGAGCAGCGGATTAATGTCCGTCGACTGCCGCTCGCCCGAGCCCCTGCCCATCATGAGCATGCTGTGTACGATACGATTGGCCCGTTCGCCGTGTTCCCGGATGCGCTTGAGGTTATCAGTTAGATCGCCGGCGATCTCGTGGATCAACTCCCGCCGCTTCTCGTCTTTCTCACCGCTCTCACCGAGAGCTCCCTGCAACTCCTCCAGGAGTTCTTCGAGCAGTTCCTCCGAGACTTCCGAGAAGTTCTTAACGAAGTTCAGCGGGTTTTTGATCTCGTGAGCAACGCCCGCGGTCAACTCGCCAAGCGCCGCCAGTTTCTCGCGCATGACGATCTGGTCCTGGGCTCGTCCCAGGTTGGCCAGAGCGTTCTCGAGCTCGTCATTCTTGCCTTTGAGCTCTTCAGCCAGCTTTTCCACCAGGTTCAGGCGCTGCACCTCCAAAGCGTTGCGGCGGAAGTGTTCAAGTGCAACGGCCATCTCCGCGACTTCATCGCGTCCGTCGATCTCGACCTTTGCCTCGAGGTCTCCCGCGGCCATGCGTTGCATCCTATCCGACAGCCGTCCAAGCCGGCGCAACAGCACCCGTCCGACGAACAGCCAGGCGATCAACACCGCCCCTACGACGCTGACTGCGCTCAACGCAAGCAGGAGATTACGCCCGGTGAGGATGGCCCGGCTAGAGGCAAGGGCGGCTTCCTCCGCACTCGCGCCGGCCGTGCTCACCAAGCCTTCAACCTCGGCTAGGAGCTCCGTGGCGAGATCGCGATTATACGCGAGCAGGTCCTGCTGGCGCCGGTTGAGCGCAAGCTCACGTGCGCGCACATCAAAGCCCCCATCCGGCCCAATGCCCAACTCGATCATCCTGGCAAACAGAGGGGCGAGTTTACCGCGCAGTGGGGCTACGCCAAGCGCGGAAAGACGCCGCTCTATGCCATGGGCCGTAGCTTCAAAACGCTCCCGCAGCGGCTCAAGCAAGGGAGCGTCCGAGATATTGAATGCGGTTGCCAGAAGCTGTGTTCCGATGGTGGCATCTACCTGTAACTCGGCCAGGTAGCGATAGCGGTTGAATTCCTCTTCCGACAAGTGATCCGCCTGTGGCACGGGCGCATCGCCGAGGTTGCGATAGCCCGTTACTGCAAAGAACAATTGATCGTCGATTGCAGGCACCAGAATATCGGTTAACTTGTCGCGCAGTGATGACAGTTCGACGCGCTTCGCCTCTCGCAGATCGGCCAGTGCGAAGCGCATCAACGCCGTGTCATGGATGGCTTCAATATTCGGCATCAGCGCGTCCCCGCTTGCCTTGATGCGCCTGGAGCGCTCATCTTCGCCGCCTTGTATCGTCAATGACGCCAACTCCGCCTCGAAGGCCTTCCGATCCTCGGCGATTTTGCTGACGACTTTAGCCAGATCCTCCGGCGTCGCGGCCACGGTTAGGTCGGGTGCGGCAGCCACCAGAGCGCTGCTTTGCTGGGCGGCTCTGAAAGCAGCCGCCAACGCCGGTAGACTCCCCTCGTTTACCCGGCGCTGGGCATCACCCACCCGGTCGAATGAGACCCAACCGACCAGACTCGCGGCAAAGGTGATGGCCACGGCACCACCGATACCCAAGTACAGTTGCGTCGAGATTTTGTAGCGTCTGTCGAGTAAGGCTTTGAGTTGGGCGTTCACGGTTGTGCCGGACGCCGTAGCGTCTCGATTGAATGATAGCGGCCGTCATCGCCGATGACGGTGAGGAAGACGGAGTCCGAACCCTGGTTGTCGTTGTCGCCATAGCGAAGATCGAACCCGTCGAGGTCAATGGTTTCTTTGCGTCGCAGGCTGTCGAGAAAACAGGCACGGTCAAGTTTCCGGCCGCAGAGATCAAGGGCCAAGACGGCCAGACGTCCGGCCAGGTAACCTTCAAAGGAGACGAAACCCGGCATCGAGCTGGGCGCATACGCGGCCAGGTCCCGGCGGTAAGCCGCCGCCACGGGAGGGGTGTTCGCCGTCGGGAAAGGGACCACCTGCGTGACGAAGACCCCAGCACCGGCGGGGCCAAGCTCGCGGATCAATGCATTGCTGCCCACGAACGAGATCGTCATGAAGACCGGATCGAACGCTGTTTGCCGCGCCCAGGCGATCAGAGTCGCCACCGGCTGATAGGCGCCGACAAGGATCACCGCTTCGGGGTTTCCGCTCCGCACCTCAAGTAGAGCCGTTTTGACCGCCGTCGTATTGCGCGGATACACCCCAACGGCTGCTAGCTCCAAATCACGCCGCTCAAGTGCTCTGCGAACGCCGAGGTAGCCCGCCCGCCCGAAGGTGTCGTCCTGATATAACACGGCTATACGGTCGATATCCAGGTCCCGGATCAGGCGGTCGACCATTTTCTCAGTCTCCTGAAAGTAGGAGGCGCGCAGGTTGATAATATTTTTCCACCGCGCCTCGCGGAGAAAATGGGCGCCGGTGAACGGCGCAATATAGGGAACTCCCGCGGCCGCGGCGACCGGAGTTGCGGAGCGCGAAGTCGGCGTGCCGACAGCGCCGATCAGCGCGAAGACCCCTTCCTCCGAGATCAACGTGCGGGTGTTGGCTATGGCGGCTTCCGGCTCGTACGCATCGTCGAGGGACACAAGCTCAAGTCGGCGTCCATGGACGCCGCCACGTTCATTCGCAGCGTGGAAGGCGGCTTCGATCCCGAGCCGCATGTTCTCGCCCAGATCCCTGGCGGGGCCGCTGAAGGCAGCGGACTGGCCGAAAACAATGCGATCGGCGGCAATCGAGGACTCATCCGTCCGGCCCTCCGCCGCCGGGCCGAGCACCGCGACGAAGGCAATCACAAGCGCCCAGCGGGCTCGGAGTGTCCGCCCCATCAACTCCTCCGCTTGACCAGAGTCAGATGGTTCATGTTCCCTTCTCGCCGATAGCGCACCTCATCCATCATTGTCCGCACCAGATGGATGCCCAGCCCGCCCACAGACCTGTCTTCGACGCCCGATTGGAGGTCGGGCGGGGGGGCATCGGTCAGCAGGTCGAACGGCCTACCCTTGTCCGTGATCTCAAGGGTAACCGACTCCGAGCCCGAGGCGACCGTGATCTCAACCCCATGCCCGTCGACATCAGGGTTCTCATCATCGTACCCGTGATTGATGATGTTGAGCCCCACTTCTTCAAGCACGAGCTTGATCTGAAACTCGAGAGCGGACGGCCAGTCTTCCGCCTGCGCGAATGCCTCGACGGTCGCGTGGATGCGCTCAATCTCATCGGGATCCGATCCCATGCGCAAGGACAGTTTCGCGCTCACCCGTTCGGTCCGCTACGGTAAAGTGTAAGGCATGTAATGTCGTCGAATTGAGGGTTATCGCCCACGAAAGTCTTCACCGCCTGAAAGACCGCCGTGTTGTCCTTCCGAGGGTCGCTCGGCGGCGCATCCGCAAAAACTTCGCGCAGGCGCTCGATCCCGAACTGCTCGTGCTTGTCGTTCTCGGCTTCGGTCACGCCGTCGGTATAGATTACGACGGCATCGCCGGGCGAGAGGGTCACAGTGCTCCTCTCATACCCAAAATCGGGGGTCACGCCGAGGGCGATTCCGGGGGGTAGGGTAAGCAGCGTCGAGGTGCCGTCGGCGCGGACGATAAGCGGGGGGTTGTGCCCGCCGTTGGCGTAAACGAACTCCCCCGTCGCCGGGTCGAAAATCGCAAAGAAAATGGTGACGAACATCGAGGCTTTGTTGCTCTCATCAATCAAACGGTTGACCTCGCGCAGCACCTCGTCGGGCCCGGACCGCACGAAGGCGACGCTTTTCAGCAGCGTGCAGCTCGACATCATAAAAAGGGCGGCGGGCACGCCCTTACCCGAGACATCGGCAACCGCGACGCCGATCCGACCGTCAGGCAAGTTCAGAACGTCGAAAAAGTCGCCGCCCACGTCGCGGGCCGGCTCCATGCTCGCGAACACCTGGTAGTCAGAGCTCCCGGGGAATTCGGTCGGCAGGATCGACTGCTGCATCTTGTTGGCCAAGTCGAGTTCGTTTTTCAGCACGGTCAACTTGTCGCGCGATTCAAGAGCCTCCCGCCACAGGGCGAGATGGCTAAGGGTTCGCTCAATGGTGACCCGCAGATCATCGAAGTCGATGGGCTTGGTGATGAAGTCGAAAGCGCCCCGGTTCATCGCGGCGCGGATGTTGCTCATGTCGCCATACGCCGAGACGACCACGGAGCGGACATTGGGATCGACCGTCGGGATTTGCTCAAGCAGCGTGAGGCCGTCCATCTCCGGCATGTTGATATCCGAGAGGACCATATCGATTTCCTGATCCTCGTTCAAGCGATCAAGCGCCTCGACCCCGTTATGGGCGAAAACGAACGCATAGCGGCCGCCTCGAATTTCACGACGCATGCGTTGGAGCACGAGCTGTTCGAGATCGGGCTCATCGTCGACCACAAGGATCTTGTGCGGTTCTCTCATCATCGTGACCTTGTTCGATGGATCATCCCGACCTTTATCATTAGTTCTTTCTCGTGTCCACTCATTGGGTCCTCCTATCCTTTTGTTGCGCGAATATTTGAGCCCTTCTTTAATGGTTTTGGGGCCATTTTGCCTATGGAATCATCCATTGTGAAGTCGCCGCGGTCATCAACGATCAATTACCGCCACCGACAAACACACCTCTCGGAGAGCGTACGAGAAACGAAATTATCTGGACCTTTTCGCCCGCATAGCCAGAAGTAATCACACCTCGGCATCAGATTAGAGCCGATCCCGAAAGGTTGATTCTTATGTTGAAGGATTTGCGCTGATCCTGCCCAGCATGATGCAGAGTCCACCGCAAAACGGGCGGATTCCGCTTAACTTGACAATACCCGCCGGAGGATCCTATATTTCCGGGTACTGCGTCACCCCCCTGCCCCGTTTGGCCCAACGCGTGGTGGCCTTTTACAATAAGCGGGGCACAGCGGAACGGCACATCAAAGAGGGCAAGAATGCCCTCAAGGGGACGAGGTTGGCGTGGCGATTTGAGAGGGAGCTACCAATTGAACGGCGACAAAACCCGGGTTACTTCCACGCCCTCCTACACCATGGGATACAGCGACGAGTTCCGGAAACTGCTCGACCGCCGGAGCGCGCAGACCAGTGCCGCGCATCTGCTCCCGCACCTCAAGCCCGGTCTCCGCGTTCTCGATTTCGGTTGCGGCCCCGGGACGATTTCGATAGGGCTCGCAAGAGCAGTGGAACCCGGAGAGTTGCACGGCATCGATATGGAAGAGTCACAGATCGAGATGGCACGGGGCGCCGCGTTGGCCGGCGGGCACAGCAACGCGGTATTCCACACAGGCGATGTGACCGATCTTCCCTTTGAGGACGACTCGTTCGACGTCGCCCACTGCAACGCCCTGCTCATGCACATCCCGGATACGCAGGCCACCCTGGCCGAGGTGAAGCGGGTGTTGAAGCCCGGGGGCCTCATCTCCAGCCGGGAACTGATCGGCGCCTCATCGTTTTTCGAGCCCGAACTTGAAGACATGGGCGGTGCATGGGCGACGTTCACGAAACTTCTCGAGGCCAACGGGGCCCACCCCCAGATGGGGAAAGAACTCAAGCGTGCGTTTCTCGATGCCGGGTTCTCGGACATCCATGCCGGCGCTTCGTTCGAGTCCTACAGCACGGCAGGGGACATCGCCTTTTATCACGGTTTCGCGGGCGGCTGGTTCTTCTCCTCCGCTACCGTGGAAGCGGCCACGAAACACGGGCTGGCAAGTCACGAGCAGTTCGATGGCTGGCGCCGCATGCTCGACCAGTGGAAGGACACCCCCGGTGCGTTCGCCGCCGTGGCTTGGGGAGAGGCGATAGGCCGCAAGCCGTAGCATCTCCCGTGAAGGCGGGAACGACGACGCCTGTAACCGCCTTGGTACGGGTGCACTCCGACGACTGCAGGCGTGGTCAGGGAGCAGAGACGTTGCCCGCGCCGAACACTCCACCTGCCGCGATGGCGCCGTCGAGGGCTTGTGCACCAAGCTTAACCGGCGCAGGCTGAAGCACGGCGTCTTCCATTCCCTCGTCGACCTGCAAGTCGCCATCAACCGGTGCATCGATGAACACGACCGGACCGAGGCAAAACCATTCATTTGGACAGCCGACCAGGACAAAATCATCGCCGCAAGAATACCCGGGTTCCAATCGTTGGAATCAATCCACCAGGCTTTCGCGATTGTATCACCCGATGGAATTTGATAGCTTTACACACCGGTGGGCAAACGGTGAATTTCTCATCATCAAGGCAATCGGCCACGGTAGGGCTGGTCCGGCTACTTCGCACGGCCGAGGTCGGGCGGATGGATGTTTGACACCAGACCGAGCATCGTCAAATTCGACCGCGTTCAAAAGAGCTACGATGGCGAGACGCTGGTCGTCAAAGACCTCAATCTGAACATCGAAAGGGGTGAATTCCTGACCATGCTGGGTCCGTCCGGGTCCGGCAAAACCACCTGCCTGATGATGCTCGCTGGATTCGAACCGGCGACGCACGGCGAGATCTATCTGAACAACCGGCCGATCAACCGCGTTGCACCCCATCGACGCGGCATTGGCATGGTGTTCCAAAACTATGCTTTGTTCCCGCACATGACGGTGGCAGAGAACTTGGCATTCCCCTTGCAGGTCCGCAAGCTTTCAAAGGCCGATACCGAAGCCAAAGTCAAGCGAGCACTCGACATGGTCCGGTTGCCGGACTTCGGCAGTCGGCGGCCGGCGCAACTCTCCGGGGGCCAGCAGCAGCGGGTGGCGGTGGCGCGGGCCCTGGTGTTCGAACCCGTTCTGGTGCTTATGGACGAACCGCTCGGTGCGCTGGACAAGAACCTGCGCGAAGAAATGCAGTACGAAATCAAGCGCATCCACGAGAATCTTGGCGTGACCGTGGTCTACGTGACCCACGATCAATCCGAAGCTTTGACCATGTCCAATCGGATCGCGGTGTTGGACGACGGCGTTATCCAGCAACTGGCGGAGCCCAGCGTACTATACGAGCAACCCGGGAACGCCTTCGTGGCCCAATTCATAGGCGAAAACAACCGCCTGAGCGGCAAGGTCACGTCCATAGACGGGGCGTATTGCCAAGTTGCTCTCGATGACGGTACCACCGTACGCGCACTGAAGGTTAAGGTGGACGGTGAAGGGGCGCGCACGACCCTGTCGCTTCGCCCCGAACGGGTTGCCATAGCGCCGGCCGGCGAAACGGCGGAGAATCTCATTAGCGGCCGCGTCGAGGAGTTGATCTACCTGGGCGACCACATTCGGGCCCGGTTGATGGTGGCCGGAAATGACGAGTTCACCGTCAAGGTGCCAAACGCTTACCGTCATGCCTCTCTTGATGAAGGCATGCAGATTCAGCTTGGTTGGGCGGCGGACGATTGCCGGGCGCTGGACGCGCCGGGGGAGGTCTCCGCGCCCGGTTAAAACAAGATCAGGAAGCGTCCAGAAGGGCGCACGCGGCACCCGAGTGCCCGACCGGAGTATTATACGACCAGCAATAAATTAGGTGTTTATCCCTTGACAACATGTATTCGGTATGCTATGGTGTAACTATGCAAGCAAACGACCCACTTCACCAACTCGCATCTGCGATAGACGATCTACAGGTCCAAGTCACGGCGCTTAAGGGCATCTTGGTTGCGGCCCTTGTCGCTATGGACCCTACCACTCGTGATGCGGTTCTCCTCAAATTGCGCCGCTTCGACAGTCCCACTGATAAGGTGTCGTACATTGAACCGCGTCTGAAAGCGTTCCAAGCTGAGATAGATGACTTTTTGAACAATTTTCGCTGAGTCAGTCATTTTGCCTCCAAAGGGGGAAATAATGAAATTCACAATCAACGACTTTCGCAAACGGTTCCCAGACAACGACTCCTGTCTTCAGGAGCTTATGAATCTCCATTATGGTACTCATTATACATGCCCCACATGCCAAAAAGCAAGCAAGTTCCATCGTGTTCGCGGGAGGCGTTGCTTTGAGTGTCGCTGGTGCGGCTACCAGATCTACCCGACTCAGGGCACGGTGTTAGAGAAAACCACAACCCCTCTTTCCGACTGGTTCTATACCATCTACCTAATGACCGTCACCCGTTCAGGAGTGTCCGCAAAAGAAGTGGAACGTCAATTAGGCGTTACCTATAAGACTGCATGGCGCATGTGTCACCAAGTCCGTAAACTCATGTCCGATAAATCTTCCGATATGCTTAAGGGGCACGTTGAGATTGATGAGACCTACATCGGAGGGAAGCGCCCAGGTAAGCGTGGGCGCGGTGCGGGAGGGAAGTCAATCGTTTTCGGCATGGTTGAGCGTGGTGGAAGAATCAAGGCCATGCCAGTTGATGATGTCAAGAGAGAGACCTTAATCCCTCGGATCAATGCGGCCATCGAAAAAGGTTCTCGTATTAGTACGGATGAGATGCATACCTATAAAATCCTTAAACACTATGGGTACGAGCATGCTTCCGTTCAGCATGCCGCTAAGCAGTACGTGGCTGGCGATGTGCATGTGCAGAACACTGAGGGGTTTTGGGCGCGGCTGAAGTTAAGCATCAAAGGCACCCATGTGTGGGTATCTAGGAAACATCTCAGCAAGTACGTTGACGAGTTCTCCTTCCGCTACAGTAATCGCAAGAACCCAGAAGCTATGTTTGACGTGGCTTTGTCGGGGTTGCGATCTTCCTCAAAAGAGCGTTGAAGTCTTCGAGGTGGCGCGGGTTAAGGTCGGCCTTTTTAGACTCCACTTTTTTTATGGTGGGCTTTGGCTTCTCCTTTTGCTCCATAGACTATCTCCTCTTTGTTAGGGCCTGCCTGTATTTAGATTGAACTTTCCTTAGGTCAGAACATAACGTCCGAAAATCGGCCTTAACTTGTTCCAGACTTATCTTCCCCTGGGCTGCTTGTTCCAAAGCGTAGATCAACTCCTCTGTATAAACGGCAATAGAATCCTTTACGGCCTTAAGCCCATTTTCTATGCCATCCGTTGAGAGAGATGGCGCCCGCGTCCGAGTTTTCCCAAGCAATTCATGACCTAGTGCCACAATCTCAACCCCTCGTTTTAACTCCCCGATACATAGGGCAAAGGAACCATCTGCATCACGTCCCTGCCCCCATGATGGGATCGGCAAAACACACAACAACAGGAGAATCCATAACCCCTTCATGCTTCCCTCCTTTACGCTGGCCCGTTAGGTTGCCGGGTCTTGCGTTCGACGAAAGAAGCATGTCGATCTACCTATTCCCCCAGGCTCAGGGAGCTACCCTTTGCCTTTGTGCGGGGTGTTCTATTGAGTAGAAGACCCGACACATCGGGCTTCTTTCTCGAACGCACCAGGGGTTGTAGCATTGCCAGGGGAATCATGTCAATGATTACTGTTCAAAATAACCTTGACAGACTCCCCTCTTATTTACTATGCCCAGGGTTCATGCCTACCTGAGTTCATACGGGACAACGGTAGATCAGGCGAGGACCTGGGCATGTCCCTGTAATCTAAACTGCCCCTACATGGTTTCATGGGATAATTGCCATAAATTATAAGGAGGTAACCGATGAAACAGTTGCTACGTTCCATAGTGACCCTGGCAGGCGTCGCTTTGGCGGCCGGGAGTGCCCACGCCGTCGATCTGACCATCGTGTCCTGGGGCGGCGCTTATACGGCGAGCCAGCAAAAGGCCTACCATGACCCCTATGTGGCGACGAACCCGAACGTCAAGATCATCAATGACGACCAGGGGGCCCAAGCACTGGCCAAGCTCAGGGCTCAGGTCGAATCAGGCAACGTCACCTGGGACATTATCGACATGACCGCCTCCGACGCGATCACGGCATGCGACGAAGGGCTGCTGGAGGCAATCGATCCCGACACCTGGTTGGCCCCGGCTCCCGACGGCACACCGGCATCCAAAGACTTCTTCGCCGGCACGCTGACCCCGGGCGGAACGAACTGCTTCATTCCCAGTATCGTCTATTCCACCACCTTCGGATACCGCACCGACGCCTTTAAGGACAGGCAACCATCCACGATTGCCGACGTGTTTGACCTGAAGAGTTTTCCCGGCAAGCGCTCTCTGGAAAAGAAGCCGATCAACAACCTGGAATGGGCGCTGATTGCCGATGGTGTTCCGAGCAAGGACGTCTACAAGGTGCTGAGCAAGCCCGAGGGCGTAGATCGGGCCTTCGCCAAGCTCGACACCATAAAAGACCACGTCGTCTGGTGGTCAAAGGGGGCACAGCCCCCGCAGCTGTTGGCCGACGGTGAAGTGGTGATAGCCTCGGCTTACAACGGCCGGCTGTTTTCAGCCATTGTGGAGAAGAAACAACCCATCACCATGTTATGGGATTGGCAGGCGTTCGACTTGGACGGCTGGGTGGTGCCTAAAGGCGTCAAGAATCCCGGCGCCGTGAAGGCTTATCTGCGATTTGCCACCGACACCCAGCGGCTGGCGGATCAGGCGAAGTATATCTCCTACGGCCCGGCACGTCACTCCTCGGGTCCATTGGTCGGCAAACACGCCGAACTCGGTATCGACATGAGGCCGCACATGCCGACCGATAAGAAAAACGCCAAGACCGTCCTAAACTTCGATTATGTCTGGTGGGCGGACCACCGGGCCGAGCTTGACGAGCGTTTCAACGCATGGCTCGCAAAGTAACCAATTGACAACCGGGCGGGGCGTGCCCGCACGCCTCGCCCGGCGATCCTTTCGATTCCATATCGTGCCATTCGGGGTCATCTCGCATGTCTGAGCCAACAGATGAGGTGATGCGAACTGTCGACGGCGTGCAGTTGAGGCTCAGCCTTCAACGCGCGTTGTTACTTAGCCGCTTGCGTGCACTGATGCTGGTTGCCCCGTTGCTGGCCTTTCTCATCGTGGCATTCGTCTTGCCGATTCTCGACATGCTGTTTCGCAGCGTCGATAATCAGATCGTCGCGTCCATCCTGCCGCGTACCGTTGTTTCCATACAAGGCTGGGATGCCACCGGCGCTTATTTGCCCGACGAAGCCGTATTCGAAGCTCTGGTGCTCGATATGCACACGGCGTTCAAGGAAAAGACCCTTGGCCGGGTCGGTCGGCGCCTGAACTATGAAAAGCCCGGCATGTCCAGTCTGTTCCGCAAATCGGGGCGACGCGCCAAGCGTATAACCGAAGCGCCGTTCAAAGACCAAGTGATCATGATCGACAAGCGCTGGGGCGACATCAAAACCTGGCGGCTGATCCATCGCGAGTCGGGCCCGCTGACCGGTAGTTATTTCTTGGCTTCGATGGACCTGAAGCTCGACGATCGGGGCGGGATCGCCCGGCAGCCCGAGCAGCGCCGGATCTACTTGACCCTGTTCCACCGCACTTTATGGATGAGCGCGTTGATTACGCTGCTGTGCCTGTTGCTGGGCTATCCGGTCTCATATCTCTTGGCCACCTTGCCGCTACGCATCAGCAATCTTCTGATGATCCTCGTGCTGTTGCCGTTTTGGACCTCCTTACTGGTACGAACGACATCGTGGATCGCCCTGCTGCAGACCGAAGGGGTGCTCAACGACCTGCTCGTCCTGGTTGGAATAATCCCCGAAGAGGCCCGGATTCAAATGATCCACAACAAGCTCGGCACATTCATAGCCATGACCCACATCCTGCTCCCGTTCATGATCCTGCCGCTCTACTCGGTGATGAAGACGATTCCTCCGTCCTACATGCGAGCAGCTTGCTCGCTCGGGGCGACCCCGTTCACCGCGTTCGTTCGGGTCTACATGCCCAATACCGTTCCAGGCGTCGGCGCCGGCTGCATCTTGGTTTTTATCCTGTCAATCGGCTACTACATCACTCCCGCACTTGTGGGCGGACGAACCGGCACGTTCATCTCCAACTTCATCGCCGTCCATGTCGGCCAAACTCTAAACTGGGGCTTGGCCGCCGCCCTGGGCGTCATGCTGCTCGCCTTGGTATTGGCGCTCTATTTGCTCTACGACAAGATTGTCGGCATCGACAACATGAAGCTGGGTTGAGTCAACTCCATGCCCCCGCCGATATACGCGTCGCCCATCGAAAAGATTTGGTATTATACCTACCGGGCGATCTGCGCCGCAATCTTCGTATTCTTGATCGCACCGATCTTCGTGATTGTTCCGCTGAGCTTCAACGAACTGCCGTATTTCACCTTTACCCCGGAAATGTTGTCGTTCGATCCGGCAGGATACAGCACCAAGTGGTACCGCGAGTTTTTCACCGAGGGTTCCTGGCAAAAAGCCGTACAAAACAGCTTTGTAATCGCCATCTTTGCGACGCTGATCGCCACCTTCCTCGGCACACTGGCCGCTCTCGGTTTGAGCCGATCTCAGATGCCCTTCAAGACCGCGTTCATGGCCTTGCTGATATCACCGATGATCGTGCCGCTGATTATTTCGGCCGCAGGCATGTATTTCTTCTATACCCGCATCGGCATCACTTCGACACACTTGGGCGTCATATTGGCCCACGCGGCACTGGGCACGCCGTTCGTGGTGATTACGGTAACCGCGACGCTGGTCGGTTTCGACCATTCCCTGACCCGTGCCGCCGCCAGCCTGGGCGCCGACCCGGTCCGGACTTTCTTCAAGGTGATCCTGCCGCTGATTCTGCCCGGAATGATATCGGGCGCCTTGTTCGCCTTCATCACTTCCTTCGACGAGGTGGTCGTCGTGTTGTTTATCGGCTCCGTGAAACAGCGCACCATCCCATGGAAAATGTTCTCGGGCATCCGGGAAGAGATCCGCCCGACCATCCTGGCCGTCGCCACTCTCCTGGTCTGTGTTTCGATCCTGCTATTGACTATCCTGGAGTTGTTACGCCGGCGCAGCGAACGATTACGCGGCCATATGGAAAGAAAGGCATGAAACGAATGTTTCAAACGCATTAGCAAGCCCGACATTCAGAAACATAAATGGGACCGCCCAATATATTAAGAGGTTGCCGATCGAGAAATAATGATGTAAAAAATGTGCTTGACAGCATCGGCTGAAAGTTGTTTTTAATAATATCGCACATTGAGAGATACGGTCAAGCTGGATTCCAGGAGGTAAGTTATGATGAACTGTTTTGAGAATTCCACTCTGAGAAGGAAGATTATTATTATGAAGCTAAGACAGGTTTTTGTCGGCGCACTCGCCGTTGTCGTCGGTCTGGCGTACGGAGCATCGGTTCAAGCGCAGTCGAGCTTCTCCGCGAGCGTCAAGCTCACATCGAACTACGTCTTTAACGGTCTCACCCAAACCGACAATCTCCCGGCGCTTCAAGGCAGTTTCGACTGGTCGCACAGCACCGGGGCATTTGCCGGAGTCTGGGCGTCCAACGTGGCAAGCGCGACCGGCGAAGGTGTCGGCGGCATCGAGATAGATTACTATAGCGGGTACAGCATGAAGCTCACCGACAAGCTGGGCGTCACCTTCACCGCTCTTTACTATCACTACCCGAATGGCGATTCCGTTAAGCCTGACTCTGGCTGGGAAAGTTATGCGGACACCAAGGCGGCTGTCAGTTACGACGCGGGCTTTGCGAGCTTCGGGGCCACGTACAACCATGGATTCGGCACAGCCTATGATGACGGCATTGTCCTGAGCGCATCCGTGCCGCTGCCTATGGACCAGCTCCCTCTTCCTGTTACCTTGTTAGGCAAGGGCGGGTACAAAGCCTTCAAGGGTGGCACGAGCTATACGTGGTACCACCTGGGAGTCGGCACCAAGGTCAAGGGTTTCGGCATTGACCTGTTCTATACGGAGGGCCGCAACTATAATAATCGCTCCGATACCGACTCAATCGTGTTCGGTTCCATCTCGCGCAGCTTCTAGTCGGAACCTTCCAGGCGGAGGTTCCCGAAAGAACGAGGCGATTTGACCGATGTCTTGGTGAATCGCCTCATTCTCTCTTCATCCCAAAAATACCCACCACCAGGGGGACCGCGCTGGAGTAGCGGGATCGCTTCCATGAGGCGATGGAGCGTATCGGACGGAGGACTGGATCCGGGTCGACTGGCTTCTGCGGTGCTACGGGCCTTCTAGTTCTTCAAAGGTCAAATTCAGGATCGGATACTCGGACCAGTTCCGATAATCGAAGTGCCACCATTCGTAGGGGTGGATGGTAAATCCCCGCTCTTCCATCGTCTTCCTGAGAAGATTCCTGTGTTCCCGCTCCTTGGGGGTTACGCCCGGGTAGTCGGGATAAGAGCGTTCGGTGAATTCATCGTAGCCGCTCCCCATCGACGCAGGCCGGCCCGATTCCAGACGATACAGGGTGAGGTCCACAGATGCGCCTCGATTATGCCGGGACCCAGAGGCCGGGTCCGCCACAAACCGCCGCAAACTCTCGGGCGTGCCCTCCCAGAACATCCAGGTCATGTACCAGGGGCGGTAGGCGTCGAAGATCATCAATCCAAAGCCTTCCTGTCGCAACTGCTTGTGAGCCAGGAGCAAGGCTTCGGCCACCGGCCGCTGGAGATAGGCTTTGGCCTGTCGATAGAACGGGGTTCCCATGAAGTTGTTCGTTCCCACGTAGCGAATGTCGAATCGCAGAGTCGGGTCCAGAGACGCAAGGTCGACCAGTTCGGATCCCAGTGTCTCTCCGCTTTCCGTTGGTGGAACCGCGACGCGCGCCTTGGCTTCTAGTTGCTGGACCGGCCGTTGAGGCCGAATGCGGAAAAGCTCGACTTCGGAAGATGTGGCGCAACCTATCATGGCGAACGAAAGGTGCAGCAGAATGGTTGCAAGGACCCGTAGGCGGACGGACCAGAACCCGGACGCTTTCATGAGTTCGTGATCGGACAGGCGGGCCTCAGGCCCGCCTCCCACACCATCTGCTGACGGCTTCCGATACAGCGGTTCATGACGGCGCTGCTGCACGATTCTATCCCGGCGCGCGGAATTGATGATTCCTGTCCTGCTAACTCTACCACAGTTTGCTCAATATTTGTTAAAGCGGTGGTCTCATGGATTTCTGAAATTGGCGCATTAATGTGATTCTCCACCAGGAGAGATTTAACCTCTTCCGCCGTGTCCTCAGCCACCCGCTGGACGTTTTCGATTTCTTTCATATAGTTCCAGCAAGCCGTGGGGGTTTAAGGAAACAAACACGGCGCGTTATAGCTTGGAGCCGTCGCGCACACGTTACCGCGCCGCACGGCCGGCAGCCTGGCGCCCGCGGTCACCGGCGCCATTGAACTCGGCAGCCAGGTACGGACGGACGCCTGGAGGGGTTACAGCGGACTGGAGCGGCTAGGGTATCGACGCCGGATCGCCCGCCCCAGCGCCGAGGCGATTCTCGGAGAGCACAACTTATTGACGGAACTTGAGCCAAGTGCACAGCCCCAATTACTGATCTATAAGATCCTTGTAAGAGTCCGTGAATGTTGAAATAGGATGAAATGCGGAGGAGAACTTCCAAGGTCCCCTTCCGGAGTCAGGATTCCCCCCTCCGCCTGTAACTGCTCTGGCGGTCCGGAACCCCCGTTAGAAAAGCCAAACCTTCATTTTGAATTCAGGTCCATATGAGATCCATCTGCTCGTTTGTATCCGTTAACGGCCAAACACTTTCTGCAGCTTGGGTACGAGTTCCCTCTTCACCTTCATGGCCTCCATCGTGTAGGTTTTAATCGCGCCGGGCGCGGGGACCCGCCAAGGCGAATGATCCGTGGAAACGTCCCGACGCGCGCTAATATAGCCCATCGCCCGCGAGAACAGCGTCTGGCCCTCCTTGGATAGGAGCCAGTTGATATAGACCTTGGCCGCATTGGGATGCGGCGCATTATTGTAAAGCGCCACGGCCCCGTTGGACGGGCTCACGTCCGAGCCCTCCTGAAGTTGGGCAGGCTTCACAATGGCTATGGGCAACCCCTTTCTCATCAGGACCTCAACGGGCAACTCCCAGCCACCGAGGAGGATCGGAAATTTGCCTTGAGCCACCAGATCGACCTCCTGACGGTAGTTCTTGAGTATTACAGGCTTCTGGCGCGCGAAGGCCCGTATAAAGTCGATGCCCAATTCGGGATGTAAATAAAAGAACAGGAATGTCGCATTGCCCGGGCCGGGTTTCCGAGGATCGTCGATGATGATCTTGCCCTTCCACTTTGGGTTCAGGAGGGATTTGTAAGACGTGAACTCCTCGGAGTTGGTCATTGCAGTGTTGACGAAGAGAATGCCTCGATAGGAAGGCGTCATTACCATCAGACGACGGCCGTCATCGACGAACTCAAGGCTCCCCCCACGCCAGTGCTTGGGGTCCATAACCTCGGGCAGAATAAGCGCAGGCTGCAGTGGGTCGAAGGCACCCGCGGGTATCATAGTCGTCAGACCCGTAGTCGTGCCCTGGATGTAAACATCCCATAAGAACCTGCGTGCCCTGCGCTCGGTTAACACGCGGGGTGAGGTTGTCCTCCCGGAGCCACCGATGAAATCGACGGCAATACCGTACTTCTTCGTGAACGGCCCGATCAGCGCTTCGCGCGCCTCGGGCCCGCCGGGGCCGGTGATCGCCACCTTCCCCTCCCGTTTGGCCGCGGCCAGGGTTCGTTCCCATTCCTCTTGCCCGGCGGCTTCAGCGTCAGCCAAGACCCATACGGCTACCAAAAGAGGTATTAAAAAAATCGCTCGTTTCATGGTACGACCTCCTTGTTCAAGCTAAATAGCGGATGCTGCCCAACTCGGTGGATATCGGATTGCTGAAGCACGCTCATAGTACAGTTCAGCTCCGAATGTCAACAGGGGATCACATGCTATGACAAAGCTCCAAGCGCCAGAATAAAATCGGGAGTTTTTTTGATACTTAGAGACCTCTGCATAACCGCAAGACGTGATCGGATAGGATAGAGTGAGGTATGCAGAAGCCATTTTCAACCCAACCATCATGTATCCACCACGGAATTAGAGCACCCGGCGTTGCCAGCGCTTGATGACACGCAGGCTTTGTTGGACTGGCAGAAGATCGAGAGTCTTGTGTCCGGGATATTATACGCTTCACGGACCGAGAAAATCCTTCCCCTAAACCCTTCTGTCGACCAATCCCTTCAAATTATAGTGTTATGCAGAGGTCTCGACACTTTAATTGATACATATAACTGTTTGTGTAATGAACAGCCCTATTAATTGTAATGGCCTTTTTTCCAGCATTACCGCTTAGCATGGCTCGTTCAGGGAGCGAAAAAAGTCCTCCACTGTACTCAAGTCGTTGGAAAGTCGAGTGTGAGCCCGGGGTTTCCCTTTCTCGTCAATGGCATTTACCTGGGCGTATCGTTTGTGATATTCTAACCCGACCTAAAGCATGGGGTCTGCTCCTTTCAGGTTTGACGGCCGCTACAACCGCCATCCTGCCGGAGCTTGACCCCTTTTTCATGTTACCTGACCCCAATTATTGACATCCTCCAATGGATACGTTAAATGAGCCAAAGATTGGATCTGGCAGAGTTGGAACTTTTTATGTCCCAAGTTCCCCGTCCTTTCTCACCTGGCCCCCTCCGGCTCGTCCTAATCTAAGCAGCCAGTCCAACGGCCCAATGCCCAAGGGACCGGCTGGAGCTAGGGTTCATGCGTATGAAGAAAACAGAGAATGAACTTTTGACTCAAACCGGACTTGGCACTCCCTGTGGCGAGCTCATGAGGCGGTACTGGCAACCGGTTGCGCTCTCCCGGGAACTGCCTTCCGGAGGTTCGCCCCTCAGCGTGAAGATCCTAGGTGAAGAACTCGTTCTGTTCCGGAACAACGAGGGGCAACCCGGCTTGTTGGGGCTCCATTGTTCCCACAGAGGCGCCGACCTCAGCTTTGGACGGGTGGAGGATGGGGGTATCCGGTGCATCTACCACGGTTGGCTCTATGATTTATCGGGTCGCTGCGTCGACCAACCGGGAGAACCCCTAGGCGGGCCGCAGAAGCAGTTGATTCGCCACCCAGCCTACCCATGCTATGAAAAGGCCGGGGTGATCTTTGCCTACCTGGGACCGGGCCAACCGCCTCTGTTCACCGGCTACGAGTTTCTCATGGCTCCCGATGACCATACCTATGTGGAAAAGCGTTTCCATGAGTGCAATTATCTCCAGGCCAACGAAGGCAATTTCGACCTCGCCCACCTTGGTTTCCTGCACTTCAATTTTAAAAACGGCGGCATCGGCGGCGTGGGGTACAAAGGCCAGCCGGCCGCTGAAATATCCGGACGCGGTGCAGCACCAGAGGTTGAGCATATCGAGGCCGAACTCAAGCGTTTCGGCGTTCGCTGCTACAAGATTCGCCCGGAGGTTGAGCCGGATAAGTATTATTTTCTTGTGCACGATTTCGTCCTGCCCAATCTGACATGTTTTCCGGGATATTCCTGGGGGGGTGACGGATATATGTGTAATTGGCATGTACCCATTGATGACACGACCCATTGGAAGTACACCTTCCTACTCTCGCGCAACGGACCCGTTGACCCCGAACTCCTCCAACGACGCGCCGATCAGGTAACGGTAGACTACAAGCCGGTGCGGAACAAAGGGAACCGATATCTTCAGGACCGAACTCTCATGGATAAGACAAGCTATAGCGGTATCTGGAGCCCCGATGGGGGGGTGGTCTTTCAGACGGAGGATTTGGTGGCCGTGGAGGGGCAAGGGGCGGTTCAAGACAGGACTCAGGAGCACCTGACGTCCTCGGATATCGTGCTTGTGGTGGCGAGGAAAGCCATGGTCAAGGCTATAAGGGACCTGCAAGAGGGCCGGGAGCCGGCCAATGTAGTTCGCGATGCAAAATTCAATGGATTTCGCGTCGGCGGCATACAGGACATCTATGCGAACTCGGTGAACTGGAAAGAATGCGCAAAACGGTTGGACGCTGATACGGGGTAGCTCAACCAAACCAACTTAATCGCGCCGGATCGGGTAAGCACAGGACGTTTCAGTGCAGACTCAGCTTCAGATGTTTCGCGACGCCGGGGTTTGACTATCTTAATCGATTACCCCTCATCGGCTCTCCTTGACGAATACCTTCGCCGTTCGGAAGGACACGGTATCCCGCTTCATACCAAGACCCGGCACTATCAGTTCGTGTGTGATGATCCCCTTGCCGCACAGCCTGTGCGCACCACCGCACGTGCGTTGGGTCATGCACGAGCAGGCGTTGTCATCGGTATCCGGCTTCTTCAACCCCTATCTTCGCCATAATCCGGCGTATCCGACTTGTCTCTCTACACGTAACGTAGAGTTTGCAGCCAACTCGGGTCGGCAGCCCTTGAAGCATCGCAAGGTAACGTTCCCGGTCGTCGTCATCGCGGAAGATGAGCCGGCCTTGGTTGCCGCGACTGACCTGCCTTGTCGGCAGACAGGCGGCGTGAAAAAGGGCGCCGGGAAAATGGAGGCTGGGTTTTCTTGCCACGACGTGTCTATTTCATTGAGTGTTTCAAATCAAGCAGCGCGCAGGTCAGGCGTTCGGAGGCGAAGGTTTCGGTCTATTCGTCGAACGGCAGATTGCTGGTGATCAGTGTGGCGCCGATTTAGGAAGAACCTGAAGGCTGCCAGTGCGGGAGATATCCGCCCGTACCAGATCACGGACCAAGAGAACCGGGAAAAGAAATCTATGATTGCTCGGCACTTAGCCACGGAGTGTGGGACTGTGGCTCTCGCCCTGTTCCTCGCATCCTATGCAGGGGGCTGCGCAACGCTCCTGACAAATGACACCGTGCATCGCGTCTGCCCCGAGGCATGCGCTGGCGGGCCGGTCGCTCCCACACGGACACGGCAGTTCTATGGCGGCGGCAGGCTGGCGGAATCGGACCTCGAGTTCCCGGTTTCCGGCGCGGTGTTTGGATCGGGCGCACCCCGCATCCTCGGCGAAGGAGACCTCCTGATGTCGGTGCAGCGGGACCGTGGGGTCCGAGTGCTGTTGGAGATAGGGCTCGTCGTCGACCACAAGGATCTTGTGCGGTTCCCTCATCATCGTGACCTTGTTCGATGAATCATCCCGAGAAAGCCTTTAGTAAACTTTGACCCACCCTTTCAAAGGACGGATGGTTAGAACTCGATTTGTCGGATGCGGAGATAGTATCTTCATCGTTCCTAGATGAAATTATTATTCAGAGTTCCCGGGAAGGTGTGTTAGATCTCATTCTCTTTGTGGTTAATTCAACGGAGAATCATAAAAGATTGGAAAGAGCATTTTCAATTCGTGGTCTGCCCGGGAAATACCGCTGGTGTAATGATGAGACTATCAAAGACATCGAGACAGCGCCCATCGTCCAAGAGGAGCCTGTAGAAGAGATAAAAAAAGCGTTATAGACAAAAATCAGCCTCTTCCAGTCGGTATCTCCTTAACATCCACCCATCCATTAACGTAACCTCTAAGCCACTCTACACACTTCTCTTCCCCCAACACCACCTGCCCTTCTACTGCAAATCGGCCGGAAATTCCCCGCCCAAAAATGACACCTGAAACGCCCGGAAAATACCCTTTTACGGTCGTTTTGGGCCCCTTCTCAAGCCAAATTCGCAATTATTTCTGCCCACACACACTCTCTTTCGCTGTTACCTCTCAATGCACGAAAAGAAATACGTAAAACCCTCCAGCCCGTGCGCAATCTGAAACTCCTCAGCACCTCCCCACTTGATAACCCTATAGCCACGTTGTGACTATGTGCCCCCACATCTACACTGACGCGAATCTCTATGGGAATCTGCTCTGACACGTAGCCCACCTTCTGTAGAACAAGATGGACTCATCATCCTCAGGTCTCGTCTACTTACAGAGCCACGTATTCGGATGGTAGACCCAGTTACTTTGCAGATTGAGTCTGAGAAGTCGGTGCAATCTCCTCCAGGAGCCGCTCCAGTCTGGAAAGGCCCTCTATTGCTTCCTTCACGGTCATTTTTTTAAAACGGATATGGTCATGAAGTTTCGCCTGCCCGATCTTCCATAATTCAGCAGTCGGGATCGTGGCCAGGGAAACGAACCCACCCAGGCTAGGACCATCCACTGTTAAGATGATAGGCATGTCGCCGGTAAAATTTACCGTGCCTATAGCATAGGCGCAGTCGTGGATATTAGAGGGATGGCGCCCCCCTTCCCCTCCGTCCTTACGGGTGAATTTAAGATGGGGTCCTTCAAGCCGGTAACCGAGTCGATTGGAGTTGTGATGGACACGCCAAGTCGAACTGTAAAACATTTCCTCGTCGGCCGCAGTAAAAAAATCCGGCGCCGCGTGAGGTCCGGGGATTCCTCCCACCTCCCATTCCGTTTGGTATTGCGGGACTTTGCTGCTGTCGAGTTTTCCCATCCGAGAAGATTCAAGCGTTGTACTATTAAGGCGAATCACATCTCCTTTGGTTAAGGGACGGCCTTCGTAACCTCCAAATCCCCCTTTGGGAAAAGTTGATTTACTCTCGAGATAATCCGGAAGGTCAAATCCGCCGGCTACCGCCATATAGGCCCGAAACCCGAGCCCCTCCACAGCACCCAAGGATAAAACGCTTCCCTGCTCCACATAGAGGGCTTTCCACCATGGAATGCTCTTCCCGTTTAATTCTCCTTTGAGTTTCGCTCCCGTAAAGGCCACGATCGAGTCCTTCCCGAACCTCAATTTGGGACCAATGGCGGTGAACTCTAAACACGCTTCGCGGTCCCCGTTGCCCACCAGCCTGTTCGCAATTCGCAAGGCCAACATATCCATGGGTCCTGAGGGAGGTATCCCCACGTTCCAATACCCGACCCGACCCGGGTAATCTTGAACCGTGGTATACAAACCACCATTCGTGATCTCTAGCATGTCGCAAACTCTCCCATCCCTTCAGTATCCCTCAGTCCAGCGCAGCGCAGCCGCTTGTTGCCTGGCCTTGAATTCTTCCGCTTCTCCGTGAACCGAATGAATAAACGCATTGTAGTCCTTGATTTTAAATACACCCTCCTCGATCTGGAGAGTGTACGTTCCCTGCCGCATCGCCTCCCGCTGTTCTTCTAACTCCGCTTCACCCACCGACTTGAACTGGATACGATCGAAAAATCTCAGGAGCCACGGCGCTTCGGCAAATGCGGGGGTTGTCTGCCGGGTGTTCCAGATCGGCAGGGTCCGCCCAACGAGCTGGTACCCACCGGGGGACTCCATGGGATAGATGCAAATGTAGGATCCGCCGATGCCGACAGCTCCCTCGGGAGTGAACATCCTGGCCGGGTTGTACTTGGGCACCACCAGGCGGTACCTGGGATCCATGGGCACAGCACAGGGCGCACCGAGGTATACATCGCCCAGCCCAAGGACCAGGAGCTGGGTCTTCTGCAGGTATTCGGCCACCTGCTCGGTATTTTCCAATGCATTGCAACGAGCTACAAACTCGACATTATCCGGCAAATAAGGCGCTTCAGGCCTTACCGCTTGTATATATTGGGCTATGGCATCTCGTGTCCACCGGTCATGAAAAGCGATGGGCAAGTGAACCACCCGCGAGGACACTTCGGTCTCTTCGATCGGCGCCAGATATTTCTCCGCCGATTTCAAAGTATCGAGAAGCCGACCAAGCGACAGCCTAAGCCCATCGTATTTGATCAGAAGGGAACGCACGCCCGGTATCGTTTCCAAGATCCCCTCAATCTTCATTTCGGTCAGCGCATCCTCCAAGGCGTGCACCCTGATTCTCAAGCTGAGATCGAGAGCCATGGGTCCGTATTCCACAAGAAGGTAGGCATCCCCCGCCAACCGACAAACGACCTGCGGCTGCCCCGGCCGCTCAGGAATGGTAAGTGCCACGGCATCCGAGGCCAGCTGCTCGTTTCCTGAGGACCTGACGGCGTTCAATTCCGTGCCTTCAGCCATATTTACGTTCCTTATTGCCCACGCTTCGCTCGGATCTGCGATCGAAGTGCGGAATAGACTTGATAAGGTTCTGGGTGTGCTCGTGCTTAGGGTCGGAAAAGATTTCTTTGACGCTTCCCTCCTCAATAATACGCCCTGCCTCAATTACCATAACACGCTCACACATTAGACGGACGACGCTGAGGTCATGGGAGACAAATAAAAATAGGTTAAATCGAACTCCTTCCGCAATTTCTCAAGACGCAGCAGGGCCCCGCCCTGGATCGACACATCTAAAGCGCTGGTCGGTTCGTCGTCAAAAAGCACAGAGGGTTTGCGGGCCAGAGCCATTGCAATGAGCACCCGTTGACACATCCCGCCGGAGAGCTCAAAGGGATAGGCAAGGAAGCGTCGTCTTGCACCTTCAAATTGCACCTCTTCGAGCAGTTGAACGGCCTCCTCTTTGATCTCCTCGGGCGACGCCTGTTTCATGGTCTTGAGAACGTCGATGACCTGTTTCCCGATCGGCCGAATGGGATTGAGCGCGCTACGCGGATACTGAAAAATCATGGCAAGCTCGGCAGGCGGCGGTTTCCCCTTGGGCTGGTTCTCCGGCGTAGCAATTACCTCTCCACGGTAAGTGATCTTTCCTTGCGTCGTCGTCCTATTTTTGTCCAGGAGTCGCATCGTTGCCAGCGATGTCACCGATTTACCTGACCCGGTCTCGCCGACAATACCGATGGTCTCTCCCGGATAAATGATCAGATCAACCCCTTGGATAGCCTTGATAATTCCACGGCGCGTTTGAAACTCAATGTGTAAATTCTCGACACAGACAAGAGGCGCTGAGGCCACCCCCGGCACCACGAATTGCCGTCTCTAGGTTTGCATGTGCCTGGCGGGCCTGAGCCTCAGGATCGTTTTTTCCGACAACATTGGAATACCGGTCTATAGCCGTTTGCCCCGCGATCCATACTATACGCCCCGCATTGATCACCTGGGTGTAACCTCGCGGCAATGTCAATTCCTCAGGACAAATGTACTCCTGACCCAGCACATGCCCTCCTACCGATTGATAGTGATATCGCACTTCGAAGAGGCCGCCAGTATATATAACGTCCGATTAACACTGTCAACAGGTGATTTAACCCCTATGCTGTCTGGCTCTGAGTTCATAAAACACTCTAGCACCGAGGTCAGAGCACTTTACAAGATCCACTAGAATATGTCTCCTAAGACCCCGCGGACGAATGACTAAATTGAGCGATTCAATCGACCGCTCAGGATGAATCCAATGACTATCACGAGGATCTACTGCGAGATCCACTCGCTTTTATTCGACCGTTGATCCGATGGTTGCTATGATGCAATGGTGACGGCGCTTACCGGGCGATGGAGCTGAAGTCATCGTTTCAGTTTTAACCAAGAAATGCCCCGAAGAATGCAAAATGTGGTGGCCCAATACAGTGACAACTCCATTGACAAACACCACCTGATTTATCCACCGCAATGAGCAGACCGCTTTGCGCTTCGTGCCCAAAGCAAAGGTCACCATCCGCCAAGAGTAAACCCGGAAAGCCCAACAACAACTAGGAGAAAACTTATAATCATAGTTAGTCTTCCTTCTTAAAAGCCAGAATCAAAGCATGACCATGCTTTGCCAAGGATGCAGAACCAACATTTGAAAGTTGGATTTCTACCTTGCCACGACGCTTCAAATTGATCCATTGCTTCTGATACACCGGGTCTCGGTTGATGAAGGCCCCGCCTACACGGTATGTCTGGGTGTTTCGTTCATCATTGTGCAGAATCATCGTAACCTTGGACTCGGATAAGTTTACGGACTGATGAAACTTACTTTGCATCCGCTTACTAAGTATCTCGTACTTGTCCAGATCAAGAGTTACCACAACCCCACCAGTCTTGTCTGATATAACCAATCCAAATAATGAGTTGGCCCGATCCCATGCGGCCATACTAGGTGACAGCGGAATTTGAACTTCTGCCAAGAGGCGCGATTCCATGCCCATCCGCTTGCATCCTTGAGGGGAAAAGCTATTGACTAGCCCCTTCATGACGTCAGCTATTTGCGGAGTATACTCGTCACACTTCTGCTCTGATGGAATTTCAATCGCCATTATCATTGGGGTCATCAACCCAGAGGTCTTGTCTGTGACAACCTTGTGCAAGTCCGATGAGTAAACCTCGACTGTCACATCAGTTTTGCACCCGCCAGAAAACAGAACGATAGCAACAACGGCGTAGGCTATTCGTTTCATGTGCATCTCTTTGAGTATGGACCTCTTGTCATCCTTGGTCATTTTTGTTTTTTGCTCTCTTTTACTGCAATGCAGGTTTAATTTAATTGAGGTTTAAGGGTTGTTGTCCTGTGGCGATCTTAACTCCTAGTCGCGTCAGGGTCTGAAGCGTTTTTCCCTCTTCAAGTATTTATTTTAATGAAACAACCCGAAACCAGGTGGAATAAACCGGAATGAAAGCCTTGTCTTTCAAGCGCTTGAACGCCCACCCGGCCTCGAAAGCCAAAAAAAGAAATAAAGAAGGTTACCGGTAGAGTCCGTCGATAAAACCCGAGTGATCCAGCTCGCGAAGATAGTGAAGGTCCCAAAGCGCCAGGGGGCTCAGCTCCTTTGCGGCGGAATCCTTCATGAGGCACAGCTCATGGGCATTCATTACGGCCTGCGGGTCCGGGTACGGTTTGCGCGGCATCCGGGCGAGACCGGCGTATCTCACGGAGCCGGCCTCCGGCTCTCTCTTCCTCAAACCCTCAAGGATCTTTTCGCTCTCGTCTTTATGGGTTCGGGCGTAATGGACTCCCAGCACGAAGGCCTTCACCAGGCGCTCGCCCAGCCGGTCCTTTCGCTGCAGCGAAGTGTAGGACGTGGTCAAGGTGGGACCCGTGATCATGGGGAGAGGGCCCAGGTCCAGGACGTGGAACCCCTTTTGCTCGAATCGCTCGGTTCCCCCCGTGACGAAGGTGGCGTCCGCTTCGCCCGAGGTCATGGCCTCGTACTGAGCCGCGCGGAACTCCGGCGTCATGTCCTCGCCCAACTCTACCCATGTAACGTCGTCCAGCTTGAGACCGGCGCGTATCAGGTAAAGCATGTGATTGCCCCGCAAATGATTGAATCCGGCCACCCGCCCTTCCATCGTCAGGTCGGCGACCTTAAGCCCTCGAACGTCGGACAACGAGCGCATGGGCTTTCGGGACACCAGGCGGTCCCTGACGTTATTGCCGGGCGACGCCAGACATACGATGGGCTTACCGCGCGCCACCAGAGCATAGGGGGTGATGTGATTGCCGGAAACGAAATCGATGGAGCCGTCGAACAGAGCCGCCTCGGCGTCCGTGGGCAGGCTGCAGTATTCCATGCTTGCGGATCTGACTCCCACCTGTCCCCAGATCCCCGCCTTGTCCAGGATCTCCCAGATGTGGAGGTGGGAGGGGGAGCGGTAGAAGGCGCGAATGTCGATGGGTTCATAATCGGCCATTTCGACTCCTTAGAATAAAGCCGGGATTGCTTACGGATTCCGCGGGACCTATTGCAAAAGCTCCCGC
The DNA here is from genome assembly GCA_965218425.1 of uncultured Binatia bacterium (SeqCode). Classification (GTDB taxonomy): domain Bacteria; phylum Desulfobacterota; class Binatia; order UBA9968; family CAXXLF01; genus CBDCDW01. The sequence continues at coordinate 3,527,847 of OZ244621.1, read as the reverse complement.
ATCAGCTTGAGTGAAGGTCGAGGGTCGCGAAAGTCGATCACCTTGTACTTGACCCCATCGACCCTTTTCGACGCCACCATCACGTTGTCTTTCGGGATATCGTTCCTCATGGAATCCGACGCCTCGATAACAACCTCGTTCATTACCCGTTGCCACACCATCTGCCCTTCGCGGGAGAGATACCAGTTGAGAAAGAGCTTGGCCGCGTTCGGATGCGGAGCCCTGTTGATGAGGACGACTACACTGCTGCCCCCTCCGCCTATGACGGGCTCCATCTCCTTGAGGCTGCCCGGCAGGATTTGATTCACCGGAAGACCTTGCCGCATGGCGCGTCTCATATCCCTGCAAGAAAAGCAAAGAGGGTATTTTCCCGTGGCCAGCCAGTCGGGCCCCTGACGCCGGCTGCGAAAGATCGTGACATCCATCTTTCCGAAGAGGCGTCTGATATATTCAGGGCCGAGCTTCGGGTTGTTGTAGAGGGAGATAACGCTGTTGAGGCCTCCGCCGGTGGCCGTCGGGTTGTAAAAACTGATCTTGCCCTTCCACTTGGGATTCAGCAGATCGAAATACGACTTGAGCTCCTTTGGATCAACCGCGTCGGTGTTGTAATAGATCGACGCCCCGCCGGAGATGCTCCCTTCGTATATGAAAAGGTACGCGCCCTTGGGGTCCGCGTAGTGATGCTTGCCTGCGTACCACTTCGAGGTGTCCGTGACCTCGGGATGAAAAAAGGCCGGGCTGATGGGATCCAGGGCCTTCCCGCGATAAAGGACGCGGTAAGGCGTGCCGGGACCGCCGGCAAACAAGTCCACCAGGTACTTGCCCGCCCTGCGCTCGGCAAGGATACGGGGTCCGAGCGTGCTCCCGCGGCCCGAGCCGGTGACGATCTTGATCTCGGGAAATTTTTTATTGAACTCGCTCAGGATCTCCGGGTGAGTGATCTCTTCCCCTCCGTAAATAACAAGGCGCCCCTCCTTTTTTGCCGCGGCGGCGGTTTTATCCCATTCCGAACGCCAATCGGCTCGAGCGCTATGAGCACCCGCCAACGTCAAAACGAAAAAGCCCAACAGGGCAACGGCCAGATACTTAACTTTGCCGATCGAACTCATGATATCCTCCTCGAGAGCGATTCGAGCCAACCTATGATTTTACGTGCCGGGGCGCAATCCCGGCACACGCACTTCTCCATCACTGCCACTCGGCGAAGCCCATGGCACAGCCCGTGCCGGCCTCGGAGCGATAGCAGGGGACGTAGTCGATAAGCTTCATGTCCATGGGCTCGAAGGCGCCGGCCGCCACGATCCAGTTCCGGATCTCCGAGGTTCCGAATACCAGTTTTTCCACGGGGAGGGAAAAGAGCTTCCGCTTGTCTTTTTTCTGCAAGCCTTCGATGGTGTCCCTATCGATCTCTTCATCGATGATGACGTGACTCAATCCCCCGGAGGCGATGACTCCCACCCGCTTATTTCCGTCCCAGCTTTCAATGGCCTCTCTCAGGGCCAGACCCAGCTCGTAGCATCGTTGGGGGGTAGGCTGGTTGGGAGGATAAAACGTATTCACCATGAAGGGCACGATGGGGATTCGTCCTTCCGGCATAACCTGCCGGTACATGGTCGTGAATGCGTGGCCCAAACCCACCTCGGGCCTGAGCTGGTTGGAGCAGGCCACGTCGAACCCCTTCCGAATGAGATCCCTGATCAAGTGCTCCGATAACTCGGGGGCGCAAGGATAGCTCTTGAGACCGGTCGCCCGCCCTTCCTCGTCCGCCTGCATCCAGGCCGCCTGCCGCCTCCCCTGCCTTTTCACCGCGTCCACGGAGGCGCCCCGGTAAATGCAAAACACCGGCATGTTATCGTCCAACAGGTGTTCGTGCTGATCGTCCCCCACCACCACCAGCACGTCGGGGGAGACTCCGTCAAGAGTCTCCTTCAACCCGGCCAGGGCCTTCATGCAGTCATCGTATCTCTTTTTCATCTTCTCCGGCGTAATCTCCTTCTCGATCCCCGCCGATCTTCGCGCGGCCAGCAGGTCGGTGAAGCTGAACCTTTTATCGTTTTGATCCTTTTCACGAAGCAAGTGCCACTTCTCGGCCGGCATCCCCAGCTGCGGCCCGTGGGAAATCCCCATTCCCAATACCATTTCAGCCATGATAGCCCTCCTTCCGATAATCCGTTCGGACCCTACACACGTTGATGAGTCCGGTCAACAACACCATGTCCGCTCTCATCCAAATCTCAAGCGCCGTAACCCCACTCGTATCCCTTTTCGCCGTACGCCTGTTCCGGCATGAGCGTGGTTAAACCCTTTTTCGCAAGTTCTTCCTCGAACCTCTTTCGGATCGCGGGGTCCTCGTCGGGATATTCAATCTGGTCCCTGGCTCTGTCTTCCACCTTTTCGCTGACCCCGTCGAGCCCGCGCGGCGGGTGGATAGCAAGATACCTGGCCGGCGCCGGACCGACGTTGAAGTGCTGATGGAACCATCGGTTGGGAGGAACAAAGACGCTGGCTTCATGCCACGGAATGACGACCTTCTCTCCGCCTTCCGGCCACATGACGGAGTAACCCTCCCCCACCGGGATCACGATCATGAAGCCCGGACCATGCCTGTGGCCCTTCTTGTAAGTACGCGACGGAAAGACCGACATGTGGGCCGTCAGCGGAGATCCCGGAAATCCGATCCAGACGGCGTGCCCCCCGGCCCCTCTACCGCGGAACGGTTGGAGCTTATCCCACGCCCTCATGTCAGGGAAAAAGTTTCCAAACCAGATATCCATTCCGCGCGGGCTGGCAATGGGGCGGCCATCGCTCCCCCGGCTCATGGTCCTGGCCTCGGAATAGAAATCACCCTCTCCATAGAGAATCTCCGTATCCACCACCGGATTCTTGAAGAAGAAATCCGGATTAGGAATCACCGACATGGCAAGAGGGAGGTAGCTACAGTGGAGAAGCCTTGCGGGCCGGTCGCCCTGAACGCTGCAGAGCTGATAGGAATAGTTCGCCGGGACCAAGAACATGCTGTGCTTCTGCCACTCGAACGTCTTTTTCGGCGACCCCTCCGCCCACACGTTCGTGAGTCCTCTCCCCTGCACCACGTAGATGACTTCGTCTACGGCCATCTTGAACGGAGGCAGACTCTTTCCGGGAGGGACTTCCGTAACGCAGGCACCGGTCACACCCTCTTGGCCTGTAAGCTGAAGAAAAGCGGCGGAACACTGACGGGCCTCCCACCATCCAAGCTCCAGGGTCCTCAAATCTTCCATGTAGTACCCTGTATGTATGGGCAGCCCGGTGGACTCGATCAGACGCTCATAGGATGAGACGCCTCCGGTCGGATTCGATCTCGCGTCAGCCATGCCGCCCTCCGTGCTTTCTCTTTCCTCGATGCAGGATTGCGTTCAATTGAAATTTCCCCCTTAACCCACCGCGGACTTCGCCGCGATGCCGGTCGGATAGTCCATGGTGATGGATTTCATCAGGTTGGTGTCGATCATCGAATGATCCCGGTCTCTGACGACGCCGAGCGGGTCGAGTCCTTTCTCCACCTTTTCAATCTCCCTCGCCATGATCTCCCTCAGCATGACCACGCCCCGGTCGGAGGTGGCCAGGTGTTCCAGGGTGCGGTCCGCGACGGGGCCCTGGGTCTCCCACATGACCACGTCCTGGGCCAACGGTTGGCCGTAGGGCACGTTCATGTCAAATTTTGTAAAAGGGTGAATCGCGTCGGGAGGATCCTTGTACGGTTTGAGGTATTCCACCGGCGGGTCCCCTTCTTCCGTCTCACCGCCGTCCTCATTGAGCCGGAAGCCGACAACGATCTGAAGAGTGTGGGTATCGTCGATGGGAGTTCTCAGCCAGATCGAGCCGCGTGTCCTCAGGTGCGTGGGAAAGATCAGGGGGTGTTCATCCACGACTCCGTTCTTGTACGTCCGTTTCTTCATGATGCCGTACGGGGTTTCGTAAAACTCGAAATCTTCGATATCGTCGGTGAATCCCCGGGTGGTATCGGCGGGTCTTCTATTGCTCATGGGCAAGACCTGATGCAGAACCTGAAGGTGGGAGGGATCGGCGGCGTTTTCGGCGGCGGTAAACCAGTTGCAGTCCAGGGTGGGATGCACCGTGATGCGTCTCTTCCCCTGCTTCAGCACGAACAGGTCATACCGCGGCAATGCCGGCGCGGGCGGCGGCCCCATGTAGGCCCAATAGAGGCCGACGAATCTTTGCACCGGGTAGGCCGTATGCTTTACGGTGAGGCGGAACTTGCTGTCGGCAGGCTCGGGAGGAGTCTCCAGACAGTTGCCCTCCACGTCGTACAGCCAACCGTGGTAGGCGCAGGCGATGCCCCTTTCCTCGACCCTGCCATAGGAGAGGGACGCCCCGCGGTGCGGGCAGCGGTCTCCAATCAGCCCCACCCTTCCCTGCTTGTCACGAAAAAGCACGAGGTCTTCACGGAGGATTCTCACGAACTTGGCGGGGTTCTCTTCCGTGAGTTCCTGGGCAACCGAAACGGGGTGCCAGTAGCGCCTAAGCAAGCTGCCGCCGGGCGTATCCGGGCCCACGCGGGTCAATCTCTCGTTTTCCTGCGATGTAAGCATAAAATTTCGATGTTGTCCCGTCGGAACAAGAAAACCGACAGCTTGTCCTCTTTTCCGGCCGCCTCTTTCGTTCTTCGCCATTGCGCCTTGCGGTCGGGACCGGTTTGACCGAAAGCCGACCAGGGACAGCAAAGCACTTATGCCAAGATTGCGGTTGGGAGCTTACCCATATGTCCCCGCCGCGGATCTCACCTTGCAGGCCTCCATATCATTTGCCTTCTTTGTACTCCCACTCGAAGTCCTTATCCTTGTAAGCCCCGCCAGGCATATCGGACTTCAAATCCCTTTTTGCCAACTCCTCCTCGAATTTTTGGCGGATCCAGGGGTCTTCGTCCGGATATTCGATCTGGTCTCTCTGTCTGTCCTCGACCCTCTCGCCGGCGCCCCTGGTGACCCTTGGGGCATGGGAGGCAAGGTATCTGGCGGGTGTCGCTCCCACATTAAAATGCTGGTGGAACCACCGGTTGGGCGGCACGAATACACTGGCTTCATGCCAGGGGATCACCACTTTCTCCCCGCCCTCCGGCCACATGATGGAATAGCCCTCTCCCGCCGGGATGATAATCACCACGCCGGGCCCGTGCCTGTGAGCTTTCTTGTATGTCTTGGAAGGGAACACCGACATGTGACAGTAAATGGGAGATTTGGGGAAACCTATCCAGACCACGTGGCCGCCCGCGCCCCTCCCTTTAAAGGGCTGGAGCCTGTCCCACGCCCTCATGTCGGGAAAAAAGTTTCCAAACCAGACGTTCATCTGACTCCCCACTCTGGATCCAGCCCCTTTCGTGACCTTTGCCTGAGCGTAGAACTCCGAGCCGTTGTCACCGTACAGGGTATCGAAATCCACGTAGGGATTGTTCAGGAAAAAGTCCGGATGGTGCAAAATACCCATGGCCACGGGGAGATAGGAATAGTGAAGCAACCGCACGGATTGGTTGCCCTGGGCGTTGCCGAGCTGGTAGTGATGCCCCCCGGGGATCATGAACAGACTGTGCTTTTGCCATTCAAAGACCTTCTTGGGCCGGTCCCCCGCCCAGATGGTAGTGAGCCCCCTTCCCTCCGCTACGTAAATCACCTCATCCAAAGCCATCCTGTAGGGAGGAAGGGTCTCACCGGGCGGTATCTCCGTAACATACGCCTGGGAGACTCCCTCCTGCCCGGCCAGCTTGAGGAATGCGCCGTTGCAGCCCCGCTCCTTCCAAGGTCCAAGACTCAACGTCCTTAAATCTTCGACGTAATAACCCTCGTGGATCGGGATATTCTGGGTTTCCATCCACTGATCATAAGGAGTCTTAAGATTCCAAAAATCCATTTTTTCTTCAGCCATAATCGAACCTCCCAAAATTACATGAAATGAAACAGGTCTCGTCAATGCGTCTCGTGAAAACTCATAGAGGACAATACAACAACACCCCCGCGACCGGCAAGAGGCAAATACCCGCGCAGAGGGCCTTTGGTAAAACCCCACGGCACGAAAAGAATGGAGGAAAGGTTAATGGATCGGTAACCCGGCCACCCTGAAACCAGGTGGCTGGGTTACTTTAGAATCTCGAGAATGCCGGGGAGATTGCTTTACGGCTGGGAGTCCTGACTTGCCATCTCTCTATACTCCGGCCTAGTCTCGGGTCCCACCAGCGATTCCGAAAGGTTGGTATCGATCATCCCGTGTGCGGGGTCCCTGATCACCCCTTTGGGGTCCTGACCCTTCTCCACCCTGTCAATATTACTCAGCAACATCTCCCGAAGCATGACCACGCCGTGGTCGGACGTGGCCAGCCGCTCGTTGGTTCGATCCGCAATGGGACCCTGGGTTTCCCATGCCATGTGGTCCTGGGCCTGCACCTCCTGGCTGATATCGAATCGAGTGAAGGGGTGGAGCGTATCCGGGGGATCCTTGTAAGGTTCAACATGCTGCACCGGCGGGTCTCCCTCTTGCTCAACGGTGCTTCCATCCTTGCCGGCAAAGAATCGAATGAAGACGATCCTGGTATGGGTATCGTCCATGGGAACTCTGATCTGTGTGCAATTGGCCTGTCGGAGGATATTTGGAAAAATCAGCGGGTGTTCGTCCATCCTACCGGTCTTGTAGGTCCGCTTCTTCATGATTCCGTAAGGAACCTCATACCATTCGAACTTCTCCACGTCGTCGGTGAACCCTCTCGTGGTGCTGGGAGGTGTTCGGCCCCTGTTGGCTGTGTTCTGATGCAAAATCTGCAGATGCGCAGGATCCACTGAATTCTCCATGGCCTGCACCCAGTTGCAATCGAGCTGAGGCTGAATAAAGATCTTCCTGACGCCGTCCTTACGCACCCACACATCATACTTGGGTATAACAGGCGCCGGCTGCGGCCCCATATAAGTCCAGTACAGTCCCAGGAATCTTTGTACCGGATAACTCTTTTGCTTTATGGTCAGTCTAAACTTACTTTCCGTCGGCTCCGGCGGGGTCTCCAAACAGTTGCCCTCCACGTCATAGAGCCATCCATGATAGGCACAGGCAATGCCCCGCTCTTCCACTCTCCCGTATACCAGTGATGCCCCCCGATGAGCGCAGCGGTCTTCAATGAGGCCCACCCGTCCCGACTTGTCCAGGAAGAGAACCAGGTTCTCCCCGAGGATTTTAACAAACTTGGTGGGGTTCTCCTCCGTCAACTCCGCGGCCACTGCCACAGGGAACCAATAACGACGAAGAAACTCGCCCCCTGGTGTCCCAGGACCCACCCGCGTCATCCTCTCGTTTTGTTCTTTGGTCAGCATAATCTCTCCTCCCTTTAAGCCTGCGCTCTATGACATCTCTATTCCGAATCCGTAATTCAAAATTCAATCGAGCTAAGCGGCTTTCCTCTGAGTGCAGTTGGGGTGATATTTACCCATTCCGCAGACTGCGCCTGACCTGGCCACGGCCGCTTCAAAGTCCCGGTGGATCTGGGGGTCCTCATCCTCATACTCGATCTGGGCTCCGCCTTCCTTTAAGCTCTTGTAGGTGGATCCTTCCGCTCCTTCACCCAGTGTCGCAAAGCGGTACTTCCAACTTCCCCAGCGCAGCGCGAGGTACCGCGCCCGTGTGGCGCCGTAATTAAAATGTTGATGAAACCATTTGTCCGGGGGAACCACCACGCTACCAGGACTCCAATTGACAGTTGTTCGACCCTCTCCCTCAGGCCAAAGAATCGAACAACCCTGACCGCTCAAGATCAACACATGGGCACCGGGACCATGGCGATGGCCCTTCTTATAGGTGCCGACGGGAAACTCCGAGATGTGCGCGCACATGGTGTTTCCGGCCAAATCAAACTTGATGTTGCTCCCCCCGGCGCCTCGCTCCCGGTAGTCGTACAATTGCACCGTGTGCGTGTCCGGCACAAAATTGGTGGACATGAAAAAGCGGCCATAGAGAGTTCCCTTGCCGCTGAAGAAATCATCGGTGTTGGGGTCAAACCGGTCCGTAAACGAAAAATCATCTCCAAAAATAAAGTCCAGGTTATGAAAAAGATTCATCATGAAACTGGCGTTCGTCACTGCGAAGTATCGGGCCGGTTCACTGCCGCTGCCGTTGAAGTGCTGGTAACGAGCATTCATGGGTATGGCGAAGAGGCTCCCTGGCCCCCACTCAAAGGTGTGTTTCTTCCCCTCATTTTGCCAAACGGAAGTGGCCCCATGGCCCTTGGCGATATAAACCATTTCTTCGTACATGTGCTTTTGCGGCTTGAGTTTCCCTCCCGCGGGAATCTCACACACATAGGCATCGTTGATCCCCCCGGTGCCATCCAATTGGACGAAGGAGGCAAGGCCGCCCTTGAGATCCCAGGGGGCAACTTCCAGCGTCTTTATATCTTGCACAAAAAAACCCCTGACGATGGGGATTCCCTGGGACTCCTGCCATTCCTGGTAGGTATCAACTCGAGGTAGTTTCGATTCGTCTATTTTCTCTATTTGATCCTCTGCCATTTCGTCCGCTCCTTTCAGGCACTTAAAAACTCTCCTGGCCCGGAAAGCTACCCGAAGATATCACATTTGTCAGGCAATGAAAATTCTTCCCGCCGAGGCTCAGTGGCCCTGCGGCACAGGGACCTGATGCTTGAGAAAAACTTCACTCCGCCGCCGAGCCGACTCCAGGATCGCCCATTGCACCTCGGCAGTGGCCATGCCCCAAGGTCCATCATGGAACAGGGACTGGCCATGCTTCACTGCGTTATAGAGTTCCATTACCTCCGTGTCCAGAGACATGCCTTCCCCACCCGGTTGATTGACCTCGATCTCTCGGATCCCCTCGAGATCATGGATGCACAGTCCCTTGGAGGACATGCGAACATCGCCCTCATCAAAGCTTACAATAAACAGCCCCAGGTTACCCGGCAGCCAGGGCCTTCCTTCTCTTCCCCCAACTACAACGACTCTCTCCCCTTTTGTTCCAAACCGAGTCGACTCCTTGCCCGCCTCCTCATCCATCTCCTTGTTCAGCAGAGCCTTTCGGAACTTCACCCGCCCTTCGCGTCCTTTATCCGCGCCCCACGTGGTGAGTTCCACGCTGTCGAAAAACCCGTAGCCATTATAGGTAAGGGTCGCCGGGGTCCCGTCTTCAAACTCGAGAAAAGCGGCGTAGTGGCCGGTACCGTGGGGCCGCTCGGGTCTCCACCGCCCGGTCATGGCGCGCACGCTCCTGACCAACCCGCCTCCAATGGTACGCACCACCTCCAACTGGTGGGGAGCCTGGCGCCATACGACCCCACCCCCCCGGCTATCGTCCACCTCCTGGGGCATGCGCGGCCGCATCATCCAACCCGTATAGGCCAGTAATTGAATCGCTCTCAGCCGGCCTAACTCTCCCGACGTCACCAGCTGCCGCAGCCAATGAACCAGGGGGCTCGTGCCTTGGGTCTGGCCGCCGGCAAGAAGTTTCACTCCCTTTCGATTCACCGCTTCCAGGACTCGGCTGCATTCCTCCATGGATATCCCCAGGGGCTTACGAACCACCATGTGCTTCCCATGTTCGGCAGCAATGACCGCGTGCTCCGCATGAAATTGATTGGGGGTAGAGATCCAAACCGCCTCAACCTCAGGGTCAGCGCAAAGCTCCGCCACGCTTTCGTAAACGTTTCCACCGAAGCGTGCCTTGAATGATTCCCGGGCCTGAGGCCGGAGGTCCGCACCGCCAACCAGTTCGATCTGGGGCAGGCGTTCCAGGGTCGGAATGAATTCCGTGCTGCCGAACCCAAGTCCTGCGATACCCACTTTCAATATTTCCTGTGTCGTTGCCATGAAGTTCCTTTCGGACCGCGAGGAACGCGGGCCATCTTTCATGAGGTCTATGAACTCACCCTAGGAACTCGCTTTCCTAATAACTTCCTACAATCGTGGGGCGTCATCCTCTCTTCCATTTACAGCGAACCAGTAGATGCCGTTCATGTACTCCTAACGCTTGCGCGTGGCTTCTTCCACGGCTTTCAGCGCCAACTCTCTGTGCTCCTGGGTTGTACAATACTTTTCCACGATGGCAAATCCCTTTCGCCCGTGGATCTCGTCAGCAGCAATGTGCCGCTCGAAAAAGCGAATCTGCCGGGCGCCCTGAGGCCAACCATAGTGCCTGTGGAGGGCGGGGACGATCTTCTTGCAGATATCGAGGAACTGTGACTCGAGGCCGATAAACATACCAGCCAAAGCAGCTTGCCAGGGCCACTGGTACACCAATCGCCAGCCCCAGTTCTGTAACGCCTCTGTGGCTGCGAGGCTTTTCCCGGTCTCAACCTCTTGTGCGCGAAGCCCGCAGACCGCAACGTAATCCATGAGCATATCGAGATGCCTGTCTTCCTCACTCTCCTCATCGCCCAGGTTTTCGAACAAATAGGGCTTCACGTCACGATGAGGGATTTGAGACGATTCGTAGGCGAGCCAATTGATGTAGCCGGTTACATAACGATGATGCTGTACGCAGTAGAGGGCCGTTTGCTTTTTGGTAAGCTTTCCCTGGGCCCAGAGTTCAAAAAAGGGGTGATCTTTGCTGTGGTTGTTGTCGCGAAGGGCTCTCAACTGCTCGGAAAAACTCAGAGCCATGGCAATCTCCGCCGGCATTTCACGGCAGATTTCTGAAGGGGATCATAAAGGCAAGTTGCAAAATGTTTGCCGGGTTCGAAGCAAATCACCTTCTTCTTTCGCTGATGGGCTTGGCAAAGCTCCTCTCGTCATAATTAGAGATGGGGATCTCCTTTCCGGTCTCTCGATCCACCATCTGAACCTTGAATTCAATCAGCCTGTTTTTCTCTGGTTCTCTTATGACACCCATGGGATCCTCGCCTCTTTTCACCGCTTCCATCTGAAGGCGAAGCATTTGGCGAAACATTACGATACCCCGGTCACTGGACGCCAGGTGCTCTTTGGTTCGATCCGCCATTGGACCCTGGGTTTCCCACGCCATGGCATCCTGACTGGCAAAGGTCTTCATATGGTGCTTGTACCTTTGAAATCCAAAGTCATCGTAAGCTTCTTTGATGGGGCCAATGTACTTGAATGGAACTTCCTCTTGCCCGCTGGGCTTTCCGTCCTGGGTGGGGGAGTAAATGACATAGATGATTCTCGTGTGGGTGTCATCCACGGGAACCCTGTAGTGAATTACGTTGCCGGTTCCTCTTAGGATGTTGGGAAATACCACAGGGTGGACTTCCATCCGCTTTCGCCCGTAGTGATATTTGTACATCCCATACTCGAAGAGCTCGAATTCCATGCGTTCGTCTCGAGTGGCCGGCGCCCCGCCTGTAAGGCCATGGAGCCAGTAGAGGTGAGCCGGATCCACCGAGTTCTCCATGGGCTGTAACCAGTTACAGTCAAGCACCGGATGGATCTCGATGCGGCGCACCCAGTCCTCCCGCACCAGGATGTCGTAATTGGGGAGCAATGGAACCGGTTGCGGGCCCAGGTAAGCAAATAACAAGCCCCCTAATTCTCGCACGGGATACGCGGGGTGTTTGATCGTATCCTTAAAGGTGCTTTCGGGAGGCTCCGCGGGTTGCTCGAGGCATTTCCCGTTGACGTCGTATTTCCAGCCATGATAGGGGCACCGAATTCCATCCTCCTCTATCATGCCGTAGGAGAGGGAGGTACCCCTGTGCGAGCAAGCTTCCTGGACAAGTCCGTATCGACCTTTTCCGTCTTTGAAGATCAGCAGGTCCTCGTCCAAAATCTTCACGGGCCGTTTACCCTTCTCATCAACCTCGACCTTGGGCGCAACGGGCATCCAATAGCGTCGAAGTAAATCGCCCATGGGTGTGCCGGAACCCACCCGGCACAAGAGTTCGTTTGTTTCTTGCTCTAACACAACGACATTCCTTGGCTAATGTAAATTATTAGATAATAGAATTCATCTAACTGATATATTTGAATATTAGAACAATAACATCTTGCCTCTCCGCCCACCGAATAACGTCCCTAATCAAACTCACCCACTCATAACAGACTCCGGGTTTGGTATAAACCCCGTCAGGCGCATACGCATACTATGTCGAAGCATTCCCCAACCAAAACTCAGGTAGTGACATCAATCCGGAATGTCCTGAAAAAACCATTTCGACGGCACCTCCTTGATACCTCCCAAGCCTTTTTCTTTCAGCTTGGATAGTATGGCAGCGCCAGCGGCGGCAAACTGAATGCCGGTACCTTCGTTATTGCAAAAGAATGTTATTTGCCTAGGGTTGAGTCGGCCCTTGGCCTTTCCCGTGATCACCTCCGAGAGAAGAGGAGTTTCCCGGCTCACCTGTTTGAGCCAGCCCCTGCCCTCGCTGGGCGATGCTACTCCTTCCGGCGGCACTCCAGCAATATTCACGGCCGAGTCCAGATTCCTCAGGGGTTGGTTTTTTACGGTATAGTCGATTCGAGCCATGGTTTTCTCGTCTAGCTCCGCGGCCAATACATTGCTGATAAACATCCCTTCTTCCAGCCATTCACCCTGAAGAACCGCCTTTCGGTGAGAATCAGTACAACATGCAACGATATGGGCTCCCCTGACAGCTTCCTCGGCACTGCTCTTCACACGAACTTCCACACCGAGTCGGTCGCCAACTTCGCGGCCAAATGCCTCCCGGTGCTCCTTTGTGGGGCTGTAGACCTGAATGACCTTTATTGGCCTGGATTCACTGAATGCCATCGCATGGGTCCGGGCCATCCATTGGGAACCTAACAGGCACAGCACCGACGCATCTTCGCGGGCTAAATACTTTGCGGCAATCCCCGCAACAGCCGCAACCCGAGCGTGCTGGATATATCCATCGTTGATAATCGCTAGAGGTTCCTTCGTTTTGGTACTGAAAAGGAGAATCAGGCCGCAGTATCCCTTCTCCGTTCCCGCTGGTAACCGCCCCATAACAGAAGCTGAAAGCCGTCTTTCAATATCCGATCGCATTCTAATGGCGAATATGCCTAGACTCTCAACCGCCCCTTCCATGCTGGTGAAGTTGTAACGGGTGTTCTCCTCCCGATTGTAGACGTACAGAGAAGTCTTTGACCTTATTGCCGCCTGCCCCGCATCCCACTCCCGGTAGGCCTTTTCCGTCGCGTCCATGCAATCTCCCAGCGAAAGCAGCCTCTGCACGTCATCATTGTTAATAAAGTAGACCATGCCCGCTACTCCTGACTCCTTCTTTCGTTATACGTATATAGAATTAATCCAAGTCCGAAACAATCGCCGATAGATCCTTAAGGGAGACCGTATTGCCGTTCCGCATCTTTTATTTTTGTGTCGTCAAGAATTAGCAATCTGCCGCCCTCGAAAATTTTTTTCCCGTCTACTTCCACCGTGTGATTGAGGATGCCAGTTGAAATCGGACTCTTTATCCTCCCCAGGTGAAAATGCAGCAGGGCTGGGCTACTCGTTGCACCCAGAAGGGTACGGTTTTCCGCGGTGGGCACCCTGGCTTTGGGATTCATCCCGCCGTGCCACGAATCCACGACGGTCGCTTTGTCGCCAAATTTCCTAAGGTTTACGTCGAGCGCTTGCTCCATCTCCTTTGCCCGACTTCCTCCATCTAACTGCACTACCTTGTCACTTTGGATGGTGAGCGTTGCGGTTTCTTCCCACGGCGTCTGGTCGCGCATGTTAATATACTCCACGACAATCTTTCCTGCGGCCTCAATGGAGCCCACAGGACTGTAAACCTCTCCGGGAAAAACGCGAATGAAGCGCGAAGCGGCAGCTTCCTGACTGAAGTAAGCGTCAGCCACATCGCTATTCTTTCCTATCTTTCCGGAAATATCGGTGCCCGCTGGTGAGGTAATGCGCCACCGCTCAGCCTGCTGAAGGATCTCCTCGAGCCGAGAGTAAATCGCTTTTACCATGGACCAGTGGTAGCGCGCGTGCGGTGTCCCCATGAGGTTGGGATTGCGACAAGTATTGTTGATCTGGATCACGCCCTTCCCATGCGTGTACTCGTCAAGGAGCACCCGATTGAGGGAGAAATTTGAGATCACCTTATCCGCTGAAAGAAAAGCGCCAACGAGCACCTTGGAAAGTGATGTCCTTCCCGATTCTATGGACTCCGCCCACATCACATGATAGTTAGCCTTTGTTTCTTTTACGGCTTCCGTTACCAGAGCCGCAATTTCTTCATCCACCTTGCCATACTCGTTAAGGATGAGAACTTCATCACCTTTTTTTACCTCAGCGCAATGGTTGACCAGATTCCGAACACCCTCTTTGATTGGCTCCATAGCTAGTTACCTCTTCTTGTTCCTTGAGTCATAGAATTATAGGTCTCCGCTCGCAGAAACAATTCTTCCGAGATTCTGCTGCAGCGCGGAGAACCGGACCAGACCGCCACCCCCTACCCGGAAGGTGTTGTTGCCGACCCGTGAGCCTAAACAGAGAATGATTAGAAAAGGAATGTAAGACATTCGGGACTCTAGATCGTGGGCGGGGGGGTGAAGGTGGTGACATCGGGCACTGGGCCGTTGAAACGCTCCAACTGTACCAGTGTGGTCTGGGCAGAGCAGCACTGGGCCAGCTTGGATGTGCCAATGTCCATGGTCAGAACGTTGGGATTCCCGTGTTTATCCATGCCGCCTATCTCGCTCGCGTCCACAGGGTCATACCAGGCGCCGGTAGGGAGCTGGATTACACCGGGCCGGACCTGGTCGGTGACAAAAGCGCCCGCCAAGCAAGCGCCGCGGTCGTTGTAGATCCGCACTACGTCGCCATGGTTGATTCCTCGCGCCGCGGCGTCTTGGGAATTGATCCACACCGGCTCGCGATGCGCGATCTTGCTGGCGCCGCTGACTTCCCCGCAGTCTAGTTGGCTGTGCAAGCGCACCCTCGGCTGATTGGAGATGAGATGCAGCGAGTATGCCTCGGCTTTCTTGCAGCCCAACCACTCAGCAGGTTCTAACCACACCGGATGCCCCGGGCAGTCCTCGTAACCAAAACCGTCAATGGTTTCGGAGAATATCTCAATCTTGCCGGAAGGTGTCCGCAAGGGATTGGCCTCCGGGTCGGCTCGAAAGGAGGCGAATAGCACGGGCGGTTCATCGGGGACAGGGAACTCGAAGTGCCCTATCTCCCAGAACTGGTCGAAGTCGGGCAGCTTCAAACTCTGCTGGGCGGCTTGCCGCCTTGTTGTGTCGTACATATTTCGCAGCCACTCTTCCTCGCTTCGTCCCTCGGTGAAAGCCTCCCTGAATCCAAGTCGCTCGGCCAGAGCTGTGTAGATGTCGTACTCCATACACGCCTCTCCCACCGGCTCGATGGCCTGTTGCATAGCGAACCAGAAACGGTCCGAATGCGACGCCCCTATATCGTTCCGCTCCAGTGTGGTGGCACAGGGTAGCACGATGTCCGCGCGCCGCGCCGCTGGCGTCCACCAGGGCTCGTGGATGACAATGGTGTCAGGCTTCTGCCAGGCCTTTAACAGTTGGTTCAGATCCTGCAGCTTGTGAAAAGGGTTGCCTCCACACCAGTAGATCAGGTGTATATCGGGATAGGTCAGTCTCCGCCCGTTGAAATCAAAGGGAGCCCCTGAGTTGAGCAGCATACTGGTGACCCGGGCCACCGGGATAGAGGCCTTGACGGGATTCTGGCCTTTAGGGAGCCAAGGTACCGGCACAGGACTACGGGGGCTACCTGCCCCGGCGTTAGCGCCGTAGCCGAAGCCGAACCCGCCGCCCGGCAGACCTATCTGTCCCAGCATGGCTGCTAGCACAACAGCCGCCCAGTAGGGCTGCTCCCCATGATGGGCTCGTTGGACCGACCAACTCGCTGAAATCATGGTTCGGGTAGACGCCATGCCCCGCGCCAGCCTGCGAATAGCCTCGGCATCAATGTCCGTTATGCTGGCGGCCCAGTCGGCGGACTTGGCCACGCCGTCGCTCGCGCCAATGAGATAGGCCCGGAAGCGCTCAAAGCCCACACAATAGCGGGACAGAAACGCCTCATCGTGCAGGTCTTCCTCTACAAGTGTGTGCATCAGGCCCAGCATAAAAGCGGTGTCGGTATTGGGACGGATGGGAAGCCACTGGGCCTGCAGCCCGTCCGCTACGTCGTCCCGCAGCGGGCTGACGTTGACGAACCGCACACCCGCAGCCCTTGCTCTTTTTGTCCAGTCCTCCGCATCGTGGCTGCCCACGCCGTCCTTATTGACCTGGGAGTTTTTGGGAGACATCCCACCGAACAACACCATCAGCTTGGTGTGCTGGACGATGGTAGGCCATGCCGTCCTCGGCCCTGTGACCGGCTGCATGGTGCCCACGATGCGTGGCAAGATCACCGACGCCGCGCCAAAGCTGAAGTTGGTGACCTGGCTGACAAAGCCGCCGAAGCAGTTGAAGAAGCGAGTTAGCTGGGCCTGGGCGTTATGAAAGCACCCGGCACTGGCCCAACCGGAGCTGGCGTAAAAGGCCTCGTTGCCGTACTCCCTCTTGACCCGAGCCAGTTCCCCTGCCAATAGATCAAGGGCTTCATCCCAAGACAGGGCAACGAAAGGCTCCACTCCGCGGCCCGACCGGTGGCTCTCCGCGCCTCGCGCCAACCATCCCTTGCGTACCATCGGACGCATGATACGGCACGGGGAATGAACTGCGCTGGGTACTGCCTCGAGGATGCGGCTGGGATACGGGTCCTTCTCGAAGGGTTTGATCCGTACAACCTTGTTCTTCTCCACCTCTGCCGTATAGATGCCCCAATGGGACCCAGTGCGGACCGTTCTACGTTGGCTAGATACCGACATGGCTTCCTCCTGCACAGGCTAAGGATGACGAGGCCTGTTGGGGCCGTAACATAATATTCCAAACAATCTCGTTTTGGATTTCGATTTTTAGATTTGAGTGTTTTGGTTTGTTTGAGATTTTGAGCTTCGGAACTCGAATTTTAATTCGAAGGCTCAGCCAAAGGCTGATCCGTCCTCTGGCGGAGTCTTGGCGCGAAAAACTTTGTTGAAGTCGTTCTGTTGAACATTTTATCGGTAAGGTCCTAAGAGCGCACGTTCTGCTGGAACCAATCTAGGGGCAGCTCGCGACCCATGCCGCGCTCTTTTGCTAGATCGTAGACCAGCTTAGCCACCGCGGTAAACTGTATACCATAGCCTGGTCCTCCGTCTAATCCCCATCCATGGCCGCCATTGGCAAAGATGGTGATCTGGTCATCATTCTTTCTGCCCGGTGCCTTTCCGGAAACCAGATCAATGATCTCGGGAGCGTCCTTGAGCAGGGCCGCGTGAGGAGGCTGTTCAAGCTGCACTTCATCGGGACTCCGGCTCAGGACGTAGTCTCGACCGTGCAGCCGATTGAAAATTACGATGTAGTCGGCGCTCTTGTAGCACTCGAAATCAAACTCGGCCGGAAGCACGCCGGTCAGATGCATGCCTTTCTCCAACCACTCCCCTTTACAGACCGGGACCTTGGAATTGGTCGCGCACACCACCATGTCGGCGCCACGCACCGCTTCCTCCGGGCGATCCACAGCTTTGACCTCGATGCCCTCATGAGTGCGCCCCATCTGTTCCGCAAACTCCGTTCTTCTCGCCGCGTCGCGGCTGTACACTTTAACGCTTTTGATGGGCCGCACGGAGCTCATAGCCGCGATTGCCGCTGTGGCTTGCCAGCCCGAACCTAGCAGCGCGATCTTTTCGGTATCTTTTCTAGCCATGTAGCGTGCGGCAATTGCATTCGTTGCCTGCACCCGCATCTTTTGCAAAAAGCCGTCCTGGATAATGGCCAATAGATCGCCGCTTTCTGTGTCGTAAAGGAGATCCAGCGAGACGTTGAGGGACGCGTGTTCCCCTATTGTGCTCGCCTCCTCCTTGGAAATCACGGGATGCGTGACGATTCTGATGTCGTAGACGCTCTTGCTGGCCAGGACACCTTCGTGGGTATTGGCCGTGAATCGGCCACGACTCGTGGGACAGGTTGTGAAGGTCCGTGGTCGATTGGCTGCGAGCCCCTTGTCCATGTCAAGATAAGCTTCATCCAACACCTGCATCACGTTATCCATCGTGAGCAAGCTCTCCACCTCTTCATTATTGAGCAATAGGACCATCTTCTTTGCCTCCCCCCAGACAGAAAGGCGTCACTTAACCCGCTCTTTCAATCCCGAATATCCTGAAGGAATAGTTCCGTTGGCAACTCTCGCCCCAGTCCGGCCTTCCTGGCGAGGTCATACACCAGGGAGCCCACCGTCACGAACTGAAGCCCTTTGACGGTGTCTTCGCCTTTCACCTTCACTCCACTGGATGAACTCACCTCTTTATCACTCTCCCTTCCATGTGCGTTACCCGTCACCAGATCCGCCAGGGAGATCAGGTTCCCGTCAAAGTCATTTTTATTTTTGCGGCTCCGCTTGGGGCCGCGAGCCTTGTTCAATTTTTCGAAATTTCCCGCCAGGTATGTGGGGAAGCCCTCGGAGTCATCCACCGCAACACCACCCACCACCTGACTCATGGGTCCTCCAACCATACAAATATGGATTTCGGGGTAGACATCAGGCGCAAATTCACTGGCCACCTGGGTCAGGTGCATTCCCGGCTCCACCATCCGCGCAAATAACGTCGGGTCTTGTGAGTTGGTGCAGGTGGAAAGGATATCGACTCCTTTGGCCGCCTCATCCCGACTATGGCATGGGATCACCTCCAGCTTTAATTCTTCCTCCATTTCCTTCGCGTAAAGCTCTCTATGTTCCTTGTTGGGACTGAAGACCTTTGCTTTCTCGATGTTCCTCACAGCGGCAAACGCCCTTAGATGGCTCTTGGCCATTCCCCCGGATCCGATCATCCCCACCACGGAAGCATCCTTTCTGGCAAGGTACTTGGCCCCCAGCCCGAAGTATGCCCCAACTCTCATGTGTTGCAGGTATCCGTCGTTCATGATGGCAAGGGGCTCCCCGTTTTCGGTACTTAGCAAAAAGATCAAACCGCAAAACAGTCCCGGTTGAACACAGTACTTGTCTTCAACCCTAATGCCGTGCCTCACCGGCCAACTGGCCACATCGGATTTCATTCGGATGGCAAATCTCTGGAGCCCCTTGCTGGACCCTTCCATGGTACCCCAGCGATGGAACTTATCCTCCGCGTCGGTTTCGGTGTAAACATCCACCCGGGGCCTTCCCACCAGATCTCCCTTGGCCAGCTCCCGGTGTCCTTCTTCCAACGCCGAAAGAGTGTCCTTCATGGTGAGCACCTGCGCCACATCATCGTTGTTTATAAAGAGCATATTTTTTGTGCCTAATGTTCCTTCCCAAGTAATCTGGACTGGGTGACAATTGCGTCCAGCTCCTAATCCGGGAGCTGGCGGTATCGACCGGTCTTGAGAAATTCTATGTATTCCCTAAGGCCGCGGCGGACACTATATGCTGGAGTGTAGCCAAACTGCTCCTGGGCCAACGGGTCAGGCTCCAACGGACCGCCTTTCTCAGGCCCACGGGGTGCATCGATCCTGGCACCGGGAATGAGCTCCATGAGCAGATCTGCCACCTCGCCCAGGGTTAGTTGTTCCTTGGGCTGGATGCGAAAAACGTAGTCTTTGAGTCTATCTGCCAGGGTCGCCTTCATCGCACCTTCCCCGGCATCGCGTGCGTAGAGGCACCCTACAGGTGCGGTGGAGACGGGCCCTTCCCTTCCTGGCACAGAACCGGACAGCGAGGTCAACTTCACTGGTTCATTGCGAAGAGGTTTCTCAACGACGTCTTTGAGGCTTTGGCCCATCACGCCTGCGAAACCATAGCCAGGTCCGAAGAGCTGCGCGAAGCGCAAGATAACTATGTCGAGGTTGTAGAGCTTACGATAGTCATTGCAGAAAAGTTCGCAGGCCACTTTGGCGCTGGTGTAGGGGTCGGCCTCCAGGGCCAGGCCTCCAGTGGATGCCGATTGCCCGTAGAGAGCCGCGGTCCGTCTGGTCTTCCCAGTGCTGAGATATACCATTCGTTGAACACCTAACAGGCGTGCGCATTCGAGCACGTTCATCGTCCCCATGACAATGGTGTTAGCGCCTGCGTAAGGACGCTCATAGACCCCTGGAGTAAGCATGCTTGCGAGGTGAAGGATGCGATCCACCCGATACTTGCTTACGGCGCTCATCAGCTCTGAGGCATTGAGAATATCACCTTTGACAAAGGTAACTTTCTCAGCAATGTCTTGTAGCAGCTCGGTCTTGATTGCAATGTCGAATGCGATCACCCGTTCGCCACGTTCCACAGCTTGTCGGACCGCAAAAGATCCTGCTAGCCCGCAACCACCGGTTACTAGAACAGTCATATTCCCTCCTTATGATGAATGAGCGTTAAATTTGATAAAACCGTTTTGCGTTGCCTCCCAAAATAGCTGCTTTGTCATTTTCACTGAGGCCAGGAAACTCCCGGATTTCTTGAATCTCATGCAGAATGTCCTGGGGACCAATCTCGTGGGGAAAATCGCTGGCGAAAAGAAAGTGACCGTTGCCGGCGCGCTCCACCTGATAGGCGAGGCCTTCCTCGTTGCCTTCACAACCGACAAAAACCCGGTCGCTCTTGAGGTAATCACTCGGCTTCTGGCTCGCGGAAGGTCCTTGATACTTCCCGAGAAGGTTCAATTCCATGAAATACTCATGGGAACGATCCATTCGGTCAATCCAAAAAGTAACCCAACCGGCCCCACCTTCGAGAAAGCCCACCCGCAGCCGCGGAAATTGGTCCAAGACACCGTGGTAGACAATCCCGGTGAAAGCAATGATCAGGGACAGTGGATGGCCTAATGCATGAATCGGAACAAATGTCTCAAAGGAGTCGAGTCCCATTCCATGGTGACATCCGCCGTGGACTCCCAGTGCGCACCCCAGACGTTCGGCCTCCTCGTAAATGGGCCAATAACTCTTGTGCCCGAGATCTAATGGAAGATTGCCCCGCGACGGCAGCATCGCCCCCACCATCCCCAACTGGGTCACGGCTCGTCGAAGTTCACTTACGGCTTCGCTTACGTCCTGAATTGGAATCAGAGCCATCCCTTTCAATCGTGGGCTTTTCTTGAGGTATTGGTCGTATAGCCAGTCATTGTAGGCCCGCGCCACTAAACAGGCCCAGTCCGGATGGCTGATGTTACCGATGCGAAGACCTTTTGTGGGATAGAGAACCGCAGCCTCGATATTCGCCAGCTCGATAAATTCCAACCATTCGCTAGGTCCCACAGGCTTGCCACCTCCGAACGCGGCTGGGTTGCGCGTGGTATGTCCCCCGATGTGATGAAAGTCTAAAGAGGGGAACAGTCGATCGAAACTCAACCGAAACTCTCCGCTCCGGCACGAGGCATCAAAGTAGTCGATTAGTGAGTTGTCCTCCAAAACATGACCGTCACCGTCGATCACTCTCGTCTCCATAAAAACCTCCTTAGCGTGGGACCATCAGCTTCCCTGGAATTGGAACAAACGTCGTGGGTTATCCGAAAGTATCTTTTGGATTGTATTTTCTTTTAGGTCACCCCGTTTGTCCAGACGCACCGCCAGATGATCCTCGCGAAAAGCATCCCCGTGAGGAAAGTCCGAAGCGGCAACGAGGAAATCATCCCCCAACTTGCCAATATTGTAGGGCAGGTCGTCATAAACAGCGCAGGCAACGAAAACACGATCACCCATCCATTGGTCGATCTTGTTCCCTTTACGCTGGCGCAAAATCTTCACCAGGCGGGGCGTCCAGTCGGAACCGGTCTCCAGGAACGCGAGGCGCAATTGCGGAAAGTCATCCATGAGGCTCGATCCCAACAGCTGTTGAAAAGCGTACAACGGCCCGCTCGACAGTCCGGCTCCCCAGGGGTTGATCTGGGGGAACTGCTGTTTGTCTGGCCGGGGGATGCCCTCCAGGATTCGGCTGATGGAAGGGGCACCGTTCCCGGTGTGGACCATGATGGGCAAGTCCTGTCGTTGCGCTTCCTCAAAGATGGGCCACATGGCCGGATGGCTAAGCGGCATGTCCCATTCCATCCCATGGGCATAGACTCCGGCCACCGAACCCAACCGTTTCACCCGGCGTAACTCCTCCGCCGCCAGGTCGGCGCGTCGAAAGGGCACCACCGCCACGAACCAAAGTCGCCCCTCCGATTTGCCGCATTGAGTGGCCATAAAGGTATTCCAGCTACATGCCAGCGCAGCCTCCAGCTCGACGTTTTCCGCCACCGGCCCTTGCCATAGAGTGGGAAAAACCACTTGCTTGTCTATGCCCTGCGCCGTCATGTACTCCAGCCGCTTGTCAATGTCGGTGAGTTCCTGCGCAGGTACGGTGGCGCCCTTCTCCTGTGCGCGTTTCATGACCGTAGGCGTACCGCCGACCAAGCGCATCTTGAATTCGATGATCCAGGCGCCATTGTGGCTACCGAACACCGTGTCACCGGGAAAGGCTACCGGAAAGGGGCGCCACAGGTGCCACCTAGGATCAAGATACTTCCAGGTCTCGACACCTTCTTCCACGTGAGCGTCCGCGTCAATGACTAACATGGCCTGCTCTTTTCGCGTCCCAAATACCGGAACAGGACTCCGCCGTCTCGCCCAGGTAGATAAGAACCACCTCCGTGCTCCTCAATTCTTCTTCTGGCCATTGATGGAGGTATCCAGCAAACCATTAACTCTCCCCCATTCTCCGGTACAGCATCGCTGGATTCTTCCATAGTAATTTTTCCAGGAAACCCTCCGAGAGGTCTCCTCGTCCACGAAACACCTCCTCCACAAGTTCATGTCGCGCCGGGTCCCCGTGAGGAATATCGCTGGCCGCCACAAAGCATCCATCCCCGAGCTTGCCGGCAAGGTACGTAAGATCCTCATCGGGTTCGCAGGACGCAAAGATACGCCCTTCGTCAAAGAGTCTCCGTAGATGGCCTTTCCCACCACGGCCCAAGGTTGACAGGGCAGGCACCATCCATTCTGACCCAGCTTCCAGAAAGACGCATCGAAGACCGGGAAACTCATCCATGAGACCAGACTCCAGGATGCTGTAAAAACCATACTGGCAGGTGAGGGAACTCACCAGCTTGGAGGATCTCGGAGGCAGATGCGAGGGTTCCCCGGGTAACCTAGGAATTCCTTCAAACATGGCGTTGAGGGTCGGGCTGCCGCGACCGATGTGAACCGTGATGGCTAGATCCTGTCGCTCGGCCTCCTCGAAGATGGGATGAAATGAGGGATGGCTCAGGGGCCTATCCCATTCCAACCCTCGGGCGAATATCCCCACGGCCCCGTCCAATCGGGTTACCCGGCGGATCTCGTCCACGGCCATGTCGGGACAACGAAACGGGATCACCGCCGCGTACCACAACCTGCCACCCGATTGGCTGCACTGCCGTGACAGGAACTCGTTGTAACTACGCGCCAGAGCAATCTCCAGCTCCGGATCTTCGGCGAGACAGGCCATCCAGATGGTAGGGTAAATCACCTGCTTCTTGATACCGAATCGGTCGAGATCGGTCAACCTCGCGTGCACGTCCGTGATCTCCTGTGACGGGACCTCAACTCCTTTGGTCTCCGCGCGCTTTGCCGTCGTGGGGGTTGCACCCACGTGGCGTATCTTCTGATCGATAACCCAAAAGGCATTGTTCCATTCGAAGGAGGTATCCGTGGGCACCGTCACTGGAATGGGCCGCCTGGAGTTAAACTCCGGCTGTAGATACTGCCAGGTTTGAGACGACTCCATCACATGTGCGTCGGCATCGATTACGTCCATGATTTCCTCATGACTATGGCCCCCCTTGGCCTTGAATGAACCCATGAACTGATTCCTCCATAGGAATCACTTCTTATCTTCCGGTGCCCCACAGGCGCTGAGGGTTGTCGGACAGTATCTTTTCCACGACCCCCTGTCCGAGATCGCCCCGTGCATGCAATCCGTCGGCCAGACGATCCTGCCGGTTCGCGTCTCCGTGGGGAAAATCGGTGGCCGTGATCAGAAAATCATCCCCTAATTTGCTGATGATAAATGGCAACTCGTCGTCGAGCCTGCACGAGACGAAGACCCGCTCACCAAGCCATTCGTCGACTTTCGCGCCCTTGCGTTCGCGTAACCCCTTGACCAGACGAACCGTCCAATCCGCCCCGGCCTCTAAAAACCCCACGCGCAGTTTAGGAAACTCATCCAGTAGCCCCGATCCCAGGATCTGCTGGAAGGCGTGGAGCACATAAGGGGCACTGATCAACCCGCTTCCCAATGGATGTGGAAAGGAGCCACCGTGGGGCCTCGGGATCCCTTCGAACATACGGCTTATAGTTGGGCTCGATCCGTTGCCCACATGCACCGCGATGGGTAAATCCATTCCTTCAGCTTCCTGAAAAATAGGCGGCAGGGATGGGTGGCTGAGCGGCATGTCCCATTCGAGACCGCGCGCAAAGATCCCCACCACACATCCGTGCTCCTTCGCCCACCGGATCTCCCGAACCGCAAGGTCCGGACGGCGCCACGCCACCACGGCGATGTAGTGCAGCCGACCCGCCGACTGCTTGCACTGCGCGGCCATGAACTGATTGTAGCTATGCGCCAGAGCCGCCTCCAGCTCCACGTTCTCCGCGAGACACCCCAACCACGCGGACGGGAACACTACCTGCAGGTCGATGCCCAGCTCGTCCATGCATGCAAGCCTCTGGCTCACATCCTTCATCTCCTGTACCGGGATCGACACCCCTTTTTCGTGCGATTGTCTGGACATGGCCGGTGTGGCGGCGAAGTGGCGAAGCTTGTAATCGATCACCCAGGCGGCGTTCCGTTCGCCGAAACAGGTGTCCTGCGGGAACACCACCGGAATGGGACGCAACGGATAGAACTCGGGGTCGAGGTAGCTCCAAGTATCAACGCACT
This sequence comes from uncultured Binatia bacterium (SeqCode), assembly GCA_965218425.1. Lineage (GTDB taxonomy): Bacteria > Desulfobacterota > Binatia > UBA9968 > CAXXLF01 > CBDCDW01. Next base: position 3,502,992 of record OZ244621.1, on the reverse strand, counting down.
CTTCGACGTGGGCGTCTGAATCTATGACCATACGAGATTTGCCTCCTTCTCGAAACCCCCCATAAAGTCTGCCTCAATCAGCTCGAGCAAGGGCGCTCGGATATGGTTCGTGAACGGGTTGCCGCTCCAGGAACCACAGACGACGCTGACCCGAATATTTGCGCCTGAATCAGTCCCTCCTCTGCTTCACCATCCCCGCGGTCATATGTCTTCTTCCGCGTTTGAATTTTATCTAACAACGCCTTCGATGAGATACGATCCGCCTTAGCCGGGGACACAGGGACTCATCGTACCGAATTCCCACCATACCACGACAAACACCTGACCCCGTAACATAGCTTGCGTCGTCAGACGCAAGGTAGAGAGCGCAGTTTGCAGTGTTCTCTGGCCGCGTAAACCGTCCCGGGGGAATTGGGAATTCCTTTCGGGGAGCGTTCACGTGTCTGTGAGACCGCCCGCCGCTGCCCTGGCATGCCGAAAAGATCTAGATCCGAAAGCCGCGACGGCAGGCTTGTCAGTTCCTGCGATGGGATCGAGATGCTCCCAGGGATGGACCGATTCCTCGACGTGCGCGGTCCGCATCTATAATTTACATCAAGGGTCCTCCTGGAATGAATGGGAAGATTGACTGACACGATATGTAAATCAAACCTTTCTGTCAACAAACTGGCAATATATACATCCTTGGAGTCCGTTCACGTAGGTTGTCATAATTACCCGCCTCCCACGTCCCGTACCGACGGCCTGATGTTGTGGTTCACGCGAAATAAATTCGTTGGATCATATTTGTTCTTGAGCGCAACTAACCGCTCGTACTTTGCGGGGCCGTACACGGCCCTGACTTCCCCCTCGTCCTCGCTTACGTGCCGGTTCAGATATCCGCCGCCTGCTGAGAACGGCTGTAGTGCCGACCAGGTCGCGCGCGCCCATTCGATATGTCGGCCTGACTCCTCACGATTCTTCCAGTGCGGGAGGATGTAGCAATCGTATGCGGCCTGCCGGTGGCAGACCGCGGTTTCGTCGTCCGCGACACGGCTGATCGCGCCGCCCATGAGCACGAAATGTAGATGAGACCACGGCGATGTCATGGCGGCTGCCTGGTCAACCAACACCTCGATGGCATCGTCGCTCAGTTCTTTCAGATAGACCGATTTTTCGTAGCTGAGACTCGCCTGCATCAAAGGATCCACGGAACCCTGGAGCACCAGATACGGGGCTGGAGTGACCGTGTCGCAAGCAGGCGAGCCAAAAGTCCTGAGCGGCTTCAGGACTCTTTCGCCTTCGTCCATTGGGCCGGTGAAGCAGACCACAGCAGCCATGATGATCTTCCCATGAACAGATTGCGGCAGGTAGGATCCGGGCTGTGGGGTCACAAAAAAGATGCTGAGGCCAAGACCGTCCGGGACCGTCACAACGTACTCGCGGAGGAACTTGAGGTAGGCTTTGGCTTGATCCAGGAAATAGCCGACCCAACCCCTCAGCACCCGGGCGACAGGGTGAAGCCGGTACTCGAAGGAAGTGATAATTCCGAAATTCCCCCCACCACCCCGAACGCCCCAAAACAGATCCTCGTTTTGATGAGCGTTAGCTGTGAGAAACTGGCCGTCGGCAGCGACCACGTCCGCCGACAAGAGATTGTCGCAGGTGAGGCCGTATTTGCGGCTTATATGTCCGATGCCGCCCCCAACAGTCAGTCCGCCGATACCCGTGTCGGAGACATTTCCCCCCGGAGTCGCTAGGCCGAAGGCCGCCGCCTCACGGTCAAATTCCCGCCAGAAGAGCCCTCCTTGGGCATGAACCGTTCGCTTGACGGGATCGACCCGCATCCCCTTCATCGGTCTCAGATCAATGACGAGACCACCGTCACAGACCCCATATCCGGCGGGATGGTGTCCTCCGCACCGCACCGCGACAAGCAGATTGTGCGCGCGGGCGAAGTTCACCGCGTTCATCACATCGGCCACGCCGGCACAACGAGCTATGAGCGCGGGCCGCTTATCGATCATGCCATTCCACACCCGCCGCGCGGCATCGTACTCCGAATGGCCAGGATGGATTACTCCACCCCGCTGGTTTGCTTTGAATTCCTGGATGGTGGCTTCCTCAATAATCATACCGGTTGGAGAGCTTTGATCCGCCATAATTTGCCTTTCTATGAATCCACGAGCACGGGTCAACAATGTTTTCAGGAACGTCACAACCTCAGTTGAAAGCTTGACGTAGTGCCCTTTGTAGTTCAGTCGATAATGGACTCACTCCTCGCTGAGCCTTCTTATAGCCTTACAGCGCCTGGGCCAAGCTGTGTCCGATACATGGCAAACTTTCACATTGATCCGTCCAAGATGTTTTATCGCAATGGCTCCTTATGGAGAGCCGCATAATATAATGACATTGGATAAGAACTTAATGTATAGTGGTGGTATGGGAAACCCACTTGGAGTGCGACGGGACTTTGAAGCATTGGAGCGGCGGTGGATGGAGGCGGGGAGGCTGTTGAAGCGAGGGCTGTCGGAGGCGGAGGTGGCGCGTTGGGTGGGAGTGCACCGCCAGTCGGTGAATCGATGGGCGCGGCAGTTGGCCGAGAGCGGCAGAGCCGGGCTCAAGCAGGCGGGGCGTGCCGGACGCAAGCCGCGACTGAGCCCGGCGGATCTGAAGAAGATCGAGGGCGGTTTGAAACGGGGACCCGAAGCGCTGGGGTACGACACGAGCCTGTGGACCGCAAGGCGAGTGGCCCACTTGATTGGGGAAGCCTGCGGAGTCACATACCATCCGGGCCATGTTTGGCGGATATTGCGGCAGTTGGGGTGGAGTTGCCAGCGGCCGACGGGACGTGCCTTGGAACGAGATGAAGAGGCGATCCGGCAGTGGAAGAAGAAGCGCTGGCCGGAGATTAAAAAAAAGCCCGAAACGAGGGGCGAACCATAGTGTTCGTGGACGAAAGCGGGCTGAGCGAGCGGCCGAATCGGTATCGTACGTGGTCGCCCCGAGGACAGACGCCAGTGCTGCAATATCACTTCAACTGGAAGAGTCTGTCGGCCATCGCCGGAGTCACCTGGTGGCGCTTGTACTTTCGAGTGTATCCGGGAGCCATCAAGAGCCCCCAGATCATCGAATTCCTGAAGCACTTGATGCGTCATGTTTCCGGGCCGCTGCTGGTAGTGTGGGACGGACTGCCCAGCCACCAGAGCCGGTTGGTTCGGGACTTTGTTGCCGCTACCGAAGGCGCGTTGGTGCTGGAACGGTTGCCGGCCTATGCACCGGAACTGAATCCCGTCGAATACCTCTGGGGATACTGGAAGCATCATGAACTGCCCAACTTCTGTGCCAAGGACTTCGCTCAACTCAGCCACCATGCTCGTCGGGCCCTTTGCCGAATGCGCCGCAGGCCTCGTCTCGTTACCGCCTTCTGGAAACAGTCCAGCCTTTTCTGATGTCATTATATTATACGAGGATCAATAAGTGATGAAGTTGAACTTCATTGGATTTTTGAGACCCGTGCCGGCCAAATACATTGAAGGGCGCAAGACCGATAGTCATTCTTCCTCGCCCCCAGAGCAAAACGATCAGACTCGGTAGCTCTATTCTCACCCATCAACTTATTGGACTTAAAATGTGTAGGGCTTTTTCCGGCAACCGAGTGTGTGAATTACGGCTACAGCTTCACCCTGTCTTCGGGGATATGATAGGCGGCTGACCCTGCCCTTTGACCTTCCATGGATTGATCGAGCCGCGTGTCGATGATGGCATGGTTCGGATCCCTGATCACGTTCATGGGATCCATGCCCTGCCGCATCCTGCCAACTTCTCTTTTGAACATCTCTCTCAACATGGAGACACCTCGGTCGGAGGTGGCCAGATGCTCGCCGGTCCGGTCGGTGATGGGGCCCTGGGTTTCCCAGGCCATAAAGTCCTGGGCGTCCACGTCCCGCATCGTATAACTGGCAAAGGGGTGCAGTTGATCCGCGGGTTCTTTGAAGGGGCCCTTGTACTCAATGGCAAGCCCCTCTTCCTCTTCCACAATGCTCCCATCATCGCTTGGGACGAAATGGACATAGATGACCCACGTGCGGGTATCGTCTATGGGGATTCTAATCTGAGTCCGATTGGATTGCCTGAGGATGTTGGGAAAGATCAAGGGATGCTCCTCGACCTCTCCGTCGGTAAAGGTTCGTGTCTTCATGATACCGTAGGGTAGTTCAGAGCACTCGAACTTTACTAGATCATCCAGTGAGCCCCTGGTTGTATTGCTGATCACTTTACCGCCACTAAGGAAGTTTGCGTGCAGGACATGGAGGTGGGACGTATCAACGGAGTTCTCCATTGCCTGGAACCAGTTGCAGTCAAGGCGCGGGAGCACGCGGAGCCAGTGGGTGCCGTCTTTGCGCGCCCAAACATCGTATCTTGGAATCACCGGAGCCGGGGCCGGTCCCATGTAGGCCCAATACAACCCAACGTGTTTTTGCACCGGATAGGCCTTTGGGTTCACCGTAAGCCTGAACTTGCTCTGTGCAGGCTCCGGTGGCGTCTCCAGGCAATTGCCATTCACATCGTAAAGCCAACCATGATAGGCGCAGGCGATGCCCCTCTCTTCTACTCTCCCGTAAACCAGTGAAGCCCCCCGATGAGCGCAACGGTCTTCAATGAGCCCCACCCTTCCTGTCTTGTCACGAAAGAGGACGAGGTTCTCGCAAAGAATTCTTACGAATTTAGTGGGGTTTTCCTCGGTAAGCTCCTGGGCAATGGCAACGGGTTGCCAGTAGCGTCTCAACAGCTCTCCGGCAGGAGTTCCCGGACCAACTCTTGTCAACATTTCATTTTCTTCTCTGGTGATCATGGCCGGTGCCTCCTATCACAAAATAATACTGATGGTTCCATGGGGACGCAGGGCCTCCAGGTCAAGCATTGCCTTACGAAAAACAATTTTCAGCGATCCTTCGATGCGTCTCAAGGTGTACTCGTAGGAGCCAATGAGCGGGTCCACCTGCCCGCTACGAATTCGGTAAACCGAAAACGAGGATGTCACGTGGATCTCATTCCCAACGCATTTGATGATGCGCACGTTGGTAAGGAGGCGCCGGGTACGGGACCAGGGGAACTCTCGATGGGCATGCCGGCTCTTAAGACGCTCCACCCGCGAGCGAAGCCGCGCCATATCGTCGCTGATCAGTCCCAGGGTCTTACGTGGATCCGCTCTCGGGGTATCGGTGGCGGGTACAAGATACCTGGCGTCCTCTGAAAACAACGTGAGCCAATCCTCCAGCCGCCACTGATCTAGTAATTCGGCCTCTTCGAACAGGAAGCTTTCCACCTCCCGGTGCAACAATAGCTCAGCGAGCTGGGAATCGTTGTTGGAGGTCAATTTCGAGCTCACCTTAACCCCATGATCAACGGCCAACTTCGGAACTTGTCAGATCCTTAACCCGCTTGGCCGTTGGGGATCCTAAAAGATTTGCATGCCATTGTCGCCAGAAGGACCGAATGTGTACTTCGTCTTTGCCCGTAGCTTCCCGGTGCATTCCCCGAGAGGCGTCAATCCATTGGGCCCCCCCGGCACTAAAACCGGCTTGGGCGGATTCCATTGCTTCGATGTCATCGGGATGCGCAAATCCGCCAGGGCCGAGGAAGCTAAGGAAATTTTCCAGCCGCCCGTTTAACAACTCGGCGGATTCGTTTTTCGGGGCCAAGGTCTGTACCGTCACTTCCATGTAGTCAGGCCCCACCGGCTCGAAGTAGCGCAGGCTAACGGCCGCAATATCGTGCATGGCGAAATTGGGATAGATGAGAAAAAGACGGTTGGTATTGCACATGAGATAGGCCCGATCTTCTCCGAATTGTTCCACCAAACGCGCCCGCGTGCTGCGGATTTCCTCTTTGGTTTCCTCACCAAGAATCGGGTGCCAGTGGGCGATGGGCCTCGCCCGCTGGCCGGCCACAAGCACGTCAATGCCATGACCGTTTCCCAAGGCCAGAGAACGTCCATTGGGTCCCGGAAAATCTCTCGTTGGTGGAACGGGGTCCCCGGAACCCAGGCCTTGGGTGTATTGGAAAAAGGTCACGTGTAATGGTTCCACATGGTAGCTGTCCAGGCTGTTGATGGAAAACATCTTCCAATTGGCCCTAACGCTATACTTCTGGATTCCAGGAACCACCCGCCAGCCCTGGTCAGACTGATCCAGAATGAGATCCAGGTATTGTTTTGCCCCTGCGAGGTAACTTGCAAGGTCGGCCACGTCCGGATTAAAGCTAACGAAGTAGAGACCGCGATAGTTTTCTAATCTGGGGGGCGACACGAGACCCATCTCCGCTTTATTAAATCCCTGCGCATACCCCGGATCATCAGGTACGCTAACGAGCTCACCCTTATTGTTAAAGGTCCATGCATGGTAGAAGCACTGAAAGAGTTCCGCGTTCCCTTCGTCCACACGACAGACATTGGCACCCCAATGGGTACAGGTGTTGTAAAAAACCCGCACCTTGCCGTCGCTCCCCCGCACCCAAAAAAGCGGCCGGCCCGCCACCGTGCGACGGCGGAAGTCTCCAGGGTTTGCAATCTCGGATTCGTGGCCCAGGTAAAGCCAGCACCGGTCGAAGATGTTTTTACGCTCCAGTTCCAGGATCTCCTGGGAAGTGAGGGCTGACCGGTGGACCCGAAAGACTCCCTTCTGGGGGTCTTCCTGGATTAGGTTTTGCAGATCCATCTCGTTAATTTCGTTCCTGGAATTCCAATGCCAGCCTATGCCCAATCAAAAGTATTCGATGTTACGGATGCTGTCAATATGGAGCATATTCCACTGAAGCGTGGTTCGACGCTGCTCACCATCCCGAGCTTGTCGAGGGAAAGGGACGGCAGCTCCTGCACGGGCTCAGTCCCTAATATCCTGCAAGAGCCAATCCGTGGGAATTTCCTTTCCCAATCCCTTCTCCTTTGCCAGTTCGTAGGCCTTACCGGCCACCGCAAAGAATTGGGCTCCTTGGATATTGCCCCTCTCGGAATAGGTGATCTGTTTTGGGGAGCTCCGGCCTTTTTTCTTGCCTGTCAGCATCTCTTCGAGAAACACAGCCTTATTCTCCGCGATCACCCCATGACCTCTCTTGCCGGCCCGCTTCATGTGGAATCCAGCATTTTCATTGGGCACCGCCGCATAGGTTAGATACTCGTCGGCCAGGGCGAAATCCGGCAGGCCCCATGGACCGGGAGCGTTACCAAAACGAAGGGTCACATCAATTTTCTTAACGGCAACCTCATCCGGCCTTCCCCCGACGCATGTTACGTGGGTCCCGGCTTCGAGCCAATCCCCCATAACGATGGGTTCGGTTGAGTCCGTGCAACCCGCCACGATATCCGCGCCGCGGTAAACATCCTCGGGCTTACTCATGACCACCGCCTCCACACCATACTTTTCAGTGATCTCTTCTGCGTACTCCTCACGATGCCTTTTGGTGGGGCTGTAAACTTGAACTCGCTTGACGCCTCTCACCAGGCAAAAGGCTTCCATGTGCGACCGTGCCATCCCCCCCGAACCGATCATACCCACCACACTGGAGCCTTCCCTTGCCATATATTTGACGCCAATTCCCGAATCCGCACCCACCCGCATATGTTGAAGGTAACCGTCATTGATCAGGGCAACGGGCTCACCGTTTTCGGTATTGATCAAAAGAATCAGCCCACAAAACTTACCTGGCCGACCGCAATATTTTTCCTGCGTGCGGGCGCCATTGTACTCCTGTTCGTGGATAATGTCTGACTTCATGCGGATAGCGAAGTATCCAGAGACAGAGCCCCCCTCCATGGTCCCCCATTGGTAAATCTTTTCAGGGTCCTTCGTTGGGATCTGGATGTCCACCCGGGGCCGACAAACCGCTTCTTTTCGAGCCAGTTCGATATAAGCCTTTTCCAACGCCTTCATGGTCATATCCATTGTCAGCACGCTGGCAATGTCGTCATTATTAAGGATCAGCGTCATCTCGCCCCCGATCTTAATTCTCTATTCTCTAGTATTGCTCCTCAATCCCCTATCTTCTTTCCTCACTCATCATCTCTTTATCCACAATCCTCAATCCCGAATCTTCAATCCTCCATCCTCGGTCTACTTTGCGTTTTTTTGCTTGATCCTCTGGTTCAAAGACTCCATGATTCCGGCATTGACCGCCGCCACCACGTCCACCGCCGCATCTAACTCATCCTCCGTCATTCCTGCTTTCCTTGCGTCCGCAAGGCGTCGTTCTACTCAAGGCTCGCAGTTGCGCGTCATGGCAACGGCAAGTCCAAGAAGCATCTTCTCACGCTCTGACAAACAGGTGACGCTATGGGCATCACGGTAAAAGTGACGAAAATCCGCTCGTTGCACTGATTGACTCTCCTCCCGTACTGATCTCCCTGTCCCGCGCCGTAGACGGGTTACATTCAATGGCGAAACGACATCTGCTTACAGTAGAGCTCTCTTTCTTCCCTATTCATCGCTTAATCCAAAGGGACTCATCCTGACCTCCACCTTGCGTTTCCGACACTCCTCGAGAAAAAGCCTATGGATCTCCGGCTCCTGGTCATCATACTCGATCTGGTCTCCACCACTTTTCACATCCTCATCGGTTTTGAATCGCTCTTCCACCAGATACTTAAAGCCCCAGGGTTTGAGCGCAATATAGCGTGAGGGCTCCCGACCCGTATTGAAGTGTTGGTGGAACCAACGCTCGGGTGGGACAAACAGGCTGCCCTTTTGCCAATGAATCCTTTCCTTCTCTTGCTGCTCCGGCCAAAGCAGGGAATAGCCCTCACCACTCAAGATCACCACATGGGCTCCCGGTCCATGTCGGTGTGCCTTCTTGTAGGTGCCAACGGGGAACTCCGAGACATGGGCACTCAAGGTATTCTCCGCCAACTCAAAGCGGATGTTCGTGCTATTTGCCCCTCGTTCCTTCCAGTTCTTCAGGGGAAAACTGTGCACGTCTGCCACTAAATTCGTCTCACAGATCCTACCGGGCCGCTCCCGTAAGGCACTGAAGTATTGCGGATCGGATGAATAACGATCATGGAAGTCGAAAGGGTTGTTAAAAATGAAATCCAGATTGCGGAATTGATTCAGCACCTGCGGTAGATTAGTGATGGCGAGATAACGCACTGGCTCATTACCGTGAGCAAAGTGTTGATGCGAGCTGTTCAACGGCAGAGAAAAGAGGCTACCCTCCTGCCATTCAAAGAAATGACGGGCGCCGCGCTCGTTCCACACCTGAGTTCCCCCGCACCCTTTAAGGATCAGCACCACCTCTTCGTAGAGATGTCTCTCCGGCTCACTCGATTGGCCCGGTTCAATCTCCAATAAATAGGCATCGCAGGAGGAACCGGCGCCTTCAAGATTGATAAAAGCCCCGTGGGCACCCAGGCGCGGCCATTCTCTCAGCACCACACCGCATAGATCCTCGACGAAGTATCCCGAGTATAGCGGGAGGCCCTCTGTTTCCTGCCAGGCCTGATAAAAGTTTTTCTCTTGATAGGCAACTTTGGATAACAAATCGACCATGATCGTTACCAAAACGATGGCGAAGAAATTTATTGTACCTTGGTAGAATTCCCAGCACCGTTTTTCCCATTGGGGCGGTGCTTAGTCAACTTTTAACACTGCTCCTTCTGAGGCCTGACCGTTCAGTAGAGGTTGCGCCACCCGGAGCCTTCACGAGGTGGCCTTGGCTCAATATCGAGCTCGCGCCCCTTACCGAATTGGCGGGCGAGCTCGTAACATCTTTTCGCCAGAGCAATGTCGATGACTCCCTGTCCCCCCTGGTTTTTGTAAAGAATAATCTGCCGGTCGTCAGTTCTCCCCGGAGCTTTCCCGGATAACACGTCGGCGATCTCCACCACCTTATCCCATGTCATCACCCCGTCTTGTACCGGCCAATAGATGTCCCCCTGCTGGGAGTCGATGGCCTACTCCTTGGAGAGCGCAACAACAAAGCTACATCTGCGCAGGGTCTCGTCATCAATCTCTCTGCGGGGAGAATCCAAATTTCCGCTTTTCACCAGCTCGATATTGCTGCCCACAACTGAGATAATATACTGTCCTTCCTCGAGCCAGGAACCCTCAATCACCGGCACAATTGTGTTGGTCATGCACAGGATGATTTCTACATCCTGGGCCACTTTTTTTGGATCGTCCATGGGTTCAATTCGCACGTTAGTGAGCTCGCTGACCTTCTTGGCGAAGGCCTCTCTGTGCGCTCGGGTGGGGCTATAAATTTTCGCGCTCTCGATCTCTCTCAGCTTCGTCAGACCCATGAACGTGGAACATGCCTGAGAACCTGAGCCGTATATTCCGACCCTCCTTGCGTAGCGACGGGCGAACCGGTCAAGGCCGGCAAGGCTGGTAGCCGGCGTGCGGAGATCGGCGGTTCCCTCCACATGCCTCGGACGGTGCGCCATGACGCCCAATAGAGAACCCGTATCTACATCGTAGATCAAGGCCAGCTCGGTCTGCTCAGGGTTGTATGAGGGACTGCGCTGGACCTTTCCCTGGATTGCCTTGCGGTGCAAGGCCACCTGTGCCCCGATGGCACCGTAAGCCGATGCGCCTCCTGCATAGACGTTCAATACCGTATCAAAGGGTCGTTCACCCGAGACCCGATGAATATGAAGCCGCTTGCGCGGCGCGTTCGTTGCGTCGATGTCCCTTCCTCGGCCTAAATCTCCGAGGGCCCCCTCCGTAACCCCAACCGCCTCCTTGAGCGACAGGTGTTCATCCACCTCATCCGAATGAAAGAATAGTGGCATATGATAACCCCCAACTATATTTCTCTTTTCAACTGTACTGTGCTCACAGCGTTTGAACCGAGCTATCTAAAAAACGGGTGAGGGATCTTCACCTTTTCGACCTGGGGACGATCCTCCGGTATGGGTTCTTCCCAAATCCTCACTCCCTGCGCTTCTTTCCTAAGCACCGTAAATTGGGCCCACCGGGAGTTGTCGATTACTGGATAATCCTCACGCAGGACGTTTCCCCGACTTTCGGTCCTTCGCAGCAAGACCCTCAAGCTCTGCTCAAAGCATTCAATGAAATTCTTGAGGGCATGGACTTTGGCTAGTTCGTGCGGATTGCTAGCGACGAGACGGTTTATCTCTTTCGATTTGAGATCCTCTACAACCTCCACTGCTTGCTCCAATCTTTTTCCATGAAGAACGTGATCGATCACCTCAGTTACAAGCCTTTCGATTTTTGTATGGATCTGTTTGAAAGACACTCCCTGGCCGACGCTCAGTGGGGCAAGGGTTTTCTCTATTAACCCTCCAACCTGGTCCATATCCTCCTCACTCTTACCACACCCTTTCACATACTCGGCAGCGTTCTCTCCCGCCCATGCTCCCAAAACGGAAGCTTCGGGCAATGATTGACTCATCCGAATGTAACTCCCATCGGAGCAAATCCCCGCGGCATAGAGCCCTGGGATAGAGGTCTCGCCCTTTCCGTTGATTCGCGCCCCGCTGCCGGACCCTCCATGGATAAGAGCTAGGGCCGATGAGTAGGGAACCTTGTCTTTGCTGAGATCGTAGCCGGCCCGCTCAAAGGTATGGATGACGATGGGAACCACTTGCTTGACCAAACGGTGTTGCTCGGGTAAAAAATGAGTGCAATCCAAAAAAACGTTTCGACCCGCCCTGGTCTCCCTGAGAATGGCATGACCCAAGGCCGATCTACGGGTCTGAGTGAGTGCGTTACCAGAGGTAGAACTCCGGTTGGACGTGCTCGAAAAAATATTCTCTCCTTGGGCATTCACAAACCTACCACCCACACCACCCAGCATCTCTAAGCCGGGTGCGCACTGAAACTCATGGGGATGGGGACTCCCTCCCCCAATCTCGAACTTTCCCAGAATTGCACCGACACGCAACATCATGGCAATCCCGTCCGCAGATGCATCGACTGGCATGCCCACAAATCCCCCTCCAAAGGGAGGATAAGGAAACCGGTATGGTCCGGTAGTCATCACGGTGGCAGTGGCCTTAAACACCCGGGGCTCGGCCGTTCGGGTCTCGAAGCCGACCGCTCCGACCACTCCTCCTTGGGTTGGTTGAGCACCGTCGCCGGTGAGCAAATCGGTCACCATCACTCGACTGACGATTTTCACTCCCAACCTGAGTGCCTGGGCCCGAAGGGCCATCATCATCTGAGGTCCCCCTTCGGCCATCATCGCGTTGGTCTTGAACGGCAAGCCACCACCACCGCTGAATTCTCTGACAATCCTTCCTCCCTCTTTTATCCACTTAACCCCCCACCGGTCCATCTCCATCAGACAATCGTAAGTTCTAACAACTGCACTTTCCGCCAGTCTCTTGTTGACCAGAGGCGTGCTGCATGCTTCCTCAACCCAAGCCTCTAGATCATCACCAGGCATGTAGGCATGGTACACTCCAGAAGCTAGTGCGCTGCAGCCGCCGCGACCAAAAAAAGCTTTATCGACAAGTACAACATCCGCACCACGCTCACGAGCCTTAATGGCTGCAAAGGCCCCTGCAATTCCTCCTCCGATCACTAACAAATCGCACCGAACGTCATTTGGAACTTCCATCTATTTACTCCTGCGAGATCTCTGGTTGGGGCCACCCTCGTGGCGAAACGAGAATAGCATCCACGGGACAGTCAAACTCGCATAAAAAACAAACCTGACAGTCCTCTGCGAAGGCAACTTGTGCCTTCCCGCTCTTAGGTTCCATTCTGATAACATCCGTGGGACACGAGTCGACACAGGCCTCACAACCTGTGCATACTATCTGATCGATTTTCACATAGTTCATGATCTCTCCCATATATCATTAGACCAGCTAGTTAAAGGTCGTCACCATCCGGTTAGCTGTCCATCACAGCTGGAACGAACAGGTCCTTTGGGTTAACTAAACCAGTCGTCATTCCCTGTTCATACGCGTAGCGACACATCAGTTCAATCTGTTTTCGGTTGGCATTGAAACCATCTCCCACTGGCGGGGGCCAAAAAATTTCCGCTCTTCAAGAAAGAGCTTTCTGGCCCAAACGAAGGTAAGATTGAAGGGCTGTTGGATCCAGTCAAGGCGGCGCCGACGCAGTTTCTTGAACGCTTCAAGAAGACTCTGCGCAACCCACGGATCCCGTTCCAGCACTGACTGCTTGAGCAGCACATCGTGCATGATAGGAAAATGGCCCGTGGCTTCAAAGTACTGTCGCTCTTCGCTTTTTGAATCAATGAAGAGGGGTCGCACACGCGAGTCCCCACTCATAATGGATTCTTGAATAAATGGTATTACCATAGCATCCAATTGACCGGCCAACAGTAGATTCTCAAGGGTGGCCTGCCTCCCAATGATTTCCAGATTCACACCGTCCACATGGTCGATGCCTATGGGTCCCCGGTGCTGACACATCCAGTGGATGGCTCCCTTCCCCAGGCCGTACTGATGCTGCAAAGATGAACGAACAGGAATCTGGAGAGTGTTCTCGTAGCTTAAGATCCCCACCTTCTTACCTTCGAGATTCCCCGGGAGAGTTGATTCCACGGTCGGCTCGTACGGCCCAAAATTTGTGAGCAAACATTCTTCGGGGAAAGACCGGGATGGCCCTGCCCTGGAGTAGACCCCATGAGACCGCGGCGATATGCCCGCCGAAAGCGAACTCACAGGCATCATACTCCTCATAACGGATCAAGCGCTCGTGCCCTGTGCTGGCAGGTACCTCAGTGACCCGAAGGTCGATCCCCTCGGGCTCAATGGTCCCATCGATCAATGGCCTCACGTAATCATATTTATCAATTGCAAGGGTGATGGGTAGCTTTGCCATGATTTCTCCTTAATAAGGAATAAGGAAAACGTCCCTTACCGACGTGGTGGACCCACCCGCCACGCCCGTGGCAACGCAAGCTGTCGATCGCGGGCATAGACCCAGTCTTCCAGAGCATACCTTGCGGTCCAAAAAGCCAGTTCATCCCAAGGGATGTCGCTTGCAGGGAAGGACCTTACCTCCGACACCTCAGGATTTTCCGTCCACTCCTCGCGTTCCGCAATCGCCTCAAAGATTATGGTTACCGTACGCCCTCCAGGGCGAGAGTAGACGCCCAATAGGCCGTTGATCTTAACTTCCAGCCCCGTTTCTTCCCGCGTCTCACGAATAGCTCCAGCTTCGAGTGTTTCGTTCGTTTCAAGATAGCCGCCAGGATAGGACCACAGGCCGGAACCCGGATTGGTAGCACGGCGAACAAGCACAACACAATCGTCAATCACAGGTAAGGTTGCTACCACAACGTAGGGGGTATCGTAGACGGTGATCCCACAGGTGAGACAGCTCTGCCTAACCGTCTCGCTGGTGCTCGACTTGCGTTGAACTAGTTTGCTTCCACAGCTGGTGCAAAAGGTAAGGCTCATGGTAACCAACAAATGTACAGAGCTCTAAGACTTCATCGCTTGCCGTTCACGGAAAAGATTCTTTGCGGCGACCGAGTTCGGCACAACCTCAGATACTACCACTATATCGGAACCATGGTTTGCGGCCGGTTTGCGGATCACATGCGGAGCCTCACGCCCTGCCTGAACCTCTTTAATGGCGTTTAAAAGAAGCTTTCTGGCCGCCACGATGGCTTTGTCCGTTGAGGTGAGATGTTCCTGCGTCCTGTCCTGGATGGGCCCCTGGCTCTCGGTGGCATAGGCATCGTGCACGGGAAAGGTTCTCCCCATGCCGCTGTAAGTGAGGTGATCCATCTCTTTCCTGTCTTGCAGGTAGCGATTTTGCGGGTTGCGAGTTAAACGATACTCGCAATCTATCACGGAAGAGTTTCGTTGATGCATGGTTTGAAGATCCAATGGGCCCGATCGCCTGAAGGTGAGCATGTACTTCCAGTGGTGAGTATCATCTATTGGAACATGCCAATTCATGTTATATCCGTCCGCACCCGCCTCCCCGGGCACGGCGCACAGATTGGGTAAGATAAAGTTCGATACCCGGATAAAGGTCTGAGCCGCGCCTGCTTTACGAATGGTAAAAATACGCACACCGAAACGGGTCACCTCTGCTTCGATGGACGGTGCGATATCGTTTTTGTAGAGACTATCTGGCGTTGAGTCCGTTCCCCCCACACCGAGTCCTTGCCTCCTATCGTTTGAGTTCTCGGTAAACTGTCTATGGAGAAACGAGAGGTGAACCGGGTCGATATTCCCTTCATTGGCCTGGAGGTAGCTGCATTCCTGATAGTATTTCCGAATAAACCGACGGTCTTCGGGAGCTGTCAGGGCCTCATAGTTTGGCAGGAGCGGTGGCTCACCAGGACCCATGTACGAAAAAACTAAACCGGCCTTCTCTACGCAGGGGTAAGCAAGGTGGCAAATAGACTGGCGATGTTCGCCTCCATTGGGCTCCCCGGGTTGATCAAGACAGTGACCTTGTACGTCATATAGCCACCCATGGTAGATACACCTCAAACCACCATCTTCTACTCTCCCATAACTCAGATCCGCCCCTCGATGAGCGCAGTGCAACCCCAGTAACCCCACTCTCCCTTCGTCATCGCGAAACAAGACGAGCTCCTCGCCTAAAACTTTTACGGGAAGCGGCGGTCCCCCTTGAGGCAGCTCATCACAGAGCGCCATGGGTTGCCAGTATCGACGCAGAAGTTTTCCCGCAGGGGTTCCTGGACCAACCCGGGTCAGTAAATCGTTCTCCTGTCTTGTGAGCATATTTTTTTCTTCTTGACGTCCCCCAAAATTTTCTCTATAGATCCTCGAACTCTTTAGTATTTCCAGGCTTAAATTGGAACTTTCTTACTTCGATTAGTTAATTATTGCTTTTCTGCTCTCTAGGTTTTCCGCCAAAAGATGCGTTACGGTTTTGTCATCGATCAAAATCGCTGTATAGGATGTCATGCTTGCACGGTGGCATGCAAGGAAGAGCATAATGTTCCTATAGGTGTTAACCGCACATGGGTCAAGTATATTGAGAAAGGCGAATTTCCGGAAACCAAACGTCACTTTGCCGTACTGAGATGTAACCACTGCGAGGATGCCCCATGCATGAGCATCTGCCCTACCGGCGCCCTTTTTCGCCGCCCCAACGGCATCGTCGATTTTGATAACCGCCTCTGCATCGGCTGCAAGTCCTGCATGCAAGCCTGTCCTTACGATGCCCTCTACATCGAACCCAACTCCCAAACGGCTGCGAAATGTAACTTTTGTGCGCACCGTGTGGAGGCCGGATTGAAACCCTCCTGCGAAATCATCTGTCCTACCCAAGCCATACTATCCGGAGACCTCGACGATCCCGCCAGCCACATCAGCAAAGTCGTAGCTACACAAGAAGTCAAGGTACGTAAACCGGAGAAGGAAACGAATCCAAAGCTTTTTTATGTGGGTGTCGACGGAGACTTGCTGCAGCCGATGAAGATGGAGCCCCAAAGCACCTATCTCTGGGGGGATAAACAGCAAGGTAAAGACCGCTTTGCAGTGGCAAGAGAGACTCTCACTTCCAACCCCGGCGAAGAATTAAACGCATTGCTCAAAGAAAAACATGCCAATATTGCATCGGGCGTGGCGGTTGAGGTTTACGATGTGCCGCACCCGCAACTCTGGGGGAGAATGATTGCCTCTTACCTATGGACAAAATCTATCGGTGCCGGCACCCTTCTGGTTGCAGCCGTTCTTTTGGGCTTTGGTTACAACGGCGAAGGGCTGCTTCACTTTGCCAGTCCAGTTTTAGCGCTTGTCTTCATTGGCATGACCGCATTGCTACTGGTCTTCGACCTAAAGCGGCCCGAAAGGTTTTTCTATATTCTGATTAAACCCAACCTCGGCTCCTGGCTCGTGCTAGGTGGTTACATCCTGTTACTTTATGGAGTCACCGCTTTTCTCTGGCTGGTTTTCGCCTTCATGTTTGGTTCCGTTCCTTCGCTTGTGTCTTGGGTAACTGCGATCCTGGCCATTGGCTCTGCCGGTTACTCCGCGTTTCTGTTTGCGCAGGCCAAAGGACGTGACCTCTGGCAGAGTCGACTCTTTTTCTGGCACCTGACCATTCAAGCGGCCATTGCTGGGGCGGCCACTCTCATCCTGTTCGCCTTTCTGTTGCCGCCGGACTCCGGTGTGACCGGCTTACTTTCTAATATCCTTGGCCTTTCTCTAACCCTCGGCTTTGCATTGATCTTGGCCGAAATGTTCCTACCGCACCGGAGCGAGGAGAGTAGACGCGCAATGAGTCTCTTGAAGAAAGGCGCCCTGAGCCGGAGCTTCTGGGGACTGGTAATTGGAGCGGGAATCATTCTCCCCCTCATCCTCCTTTTAATGCCTGCATCCCGGGACGGCACAACTCAACTATTTCAGATTGCAGCCTCAGGTCTAGCTTTGTTTGGACTTTGGGTTTTTGAGGATCTCTGGATCAAGGCAGGCCAAGCGGTTCCTCTGAGTTGAGGAAGGAATATTTAATGAAGCAGATACCACAACCCCTCAATCCTGCGGTCGCGGGACTCGAATCTTCCGCCGGCGGGCTCGCCCATTTCCCTCCACCTGAACGTTGGAATGACTGGGTGGAGTACGACAGCGCCCAATGGCCAAAGAGAGTTGAGAAGCACTACTCCCTTATTCCCACCATCTGCTTCAACTGCGAGGCAGGGTGCGGGCTTCTGGCCTACGTGGATAAAGAGACTCACGGGATTCGAAAATTCGAAGGCAACCCGGAGCATCCCGGCAGCCGAGGCCGCAACTGTGCCAAGGGACCGGCTACCATCAACCAGATCCATGACTCCGAGCGAATTCACTACCCGTTAAAGAGAGTGGGAAAACGAGGCGAGGGGAAATGGGAGCGGGTGACCTGGGACGAAGTCTTAAACGATCTGGCGAATCGAATCCGCAAGGCCATTCAGGAAAATCGCCACAATGAGATCATGTACCACGTAGGCCGCCCGGGTCACGAACTGTTGTATCATCAAAGGATCTTCCACGCCTGGGGCCTGGACGGACACAATAGCCACACCAACGTTTGTTCCGCTGGAGCCCGTGCGGGTTACGCCTTGTGGTGCGGCATCGATCGTCCCTCCCCGGACCATTCCAATGCACGATTCATCCTCCTCTTGAGCTCCCATTTGGAGACGGGACACTACTTCAACCCCCACGCCCAGAGAATCATCGAAGGAAAGAACAACAAGGGTACAAAGATATGCGTCATTGACACCCGTCTGTCCAACACCGCCTCGAAGGCCGATTACTGGCTGTCGAGTTGGCCCGGTAGCGAGGCGGCCTTGCTGCTCGCCATGTGCAACATCATTCTCCGGGAAGACCTCTACGAACGTGAATTCTTAAAACAATGGGTCAACTGGCAAGAGTACCTGCGGGAGGAACACTCCGACAAACCACAGACCTTCGACACCTTCATCGAGCTTTTGAAACAGCTCTATGGCCAATACACCGTTGAGTTTGCCGCTAAGGAGTCCGGCGTCCGGCCAGAACAGATCACCGAGGTAGCGCGGGAGATTGGACGCGCAGGATCGGCTCTGTCCACCCATGTATGGCGCAATGCCGCCGCGGGCAATCTGGGCGGCTGGGAAGTGGCCCGGGCGTTGGAATTTCTCGTTGTCCTGGTTGGCGCCGTAGGAACTCCCGGCGGCACGGCTCCCAACGTCTGGAACAAATTCATCCCGGCTCCCCCCTTGATGCCACCACCGCCGAAGATCTGGAACGAGATGATGTATCCTCGAGAGTATCCACTGGCCTTCTTCGAAATGAGCTTTCTCCTTCCCCACTTCCTCAAAGAGGGGCGTGGTAAGCTGGCCGCCTACTTCACCCGCGTCTACAATCCGGTGTGGACCAATCCCGATGGAATGACCTGGATCGAAGCCTTGTGTGACGAAAGCAAAGTGGAACGTCACGCCTGCCTCACACCCACCTGGAGTGAAACGGCATGGTTTGCCGATTATGTTCTTCCCATGGGGTTTGCGTCCGAACGCCACGATCTGATGAGCCAAGAGACCCACGCCGCAAAGTGGATCGGTTTCCGGCAACCGGTGCTGCGCGTGGCCCTCGAAAAGGAGGGTAAAACGTTCAACACAACCTACGAGGCTCACGGTGAGGCTGGATTGGGTGAGGTGTGGGAAGAGGACGAGTTCTGGATCGAACTTTCATGGCGCATCGACCCTGATGGCTCAATGGGAATTCGCAAATATTTCGAATCCCCCTATCGTCCCGGCGAGAAGCTGACAGTTGACGATTACTACGGTTGGATCTTCGAAAACAGCGTCCCGGGGCTTCCGGAAGCAGCCAGCAAAGAGGGAATGAAACCATTGCAATACATGCGGAAGTACGGCGCTTTTCTAATAGAGGATCAAGTTTACCAATCCAACAAGACAACCCTGGACGCCAAGGCCCTCGAAGGGAGTCAGGTAGACCCTGTCACCGGGGTTATTCGTAGGGAGGGTACACCTATCGGGGTTGAGGTTAATGGGAGTGCCCAAGTCGGGTTTCCCACGCCATCACGAAAGTTGGAATTCTATTCCAAGACCCTGAAGCACTGGAAATGGCCCGAGCATGCCATACCCGGTTACATCAAGAGCCAGGTACACCGGGACAACATCGATCGGGACAAAGGGGAGATGTTGCTCCTCCCCACTTTTCGTCTCCCTACTTTGATCCACAGCCGGTCCGGCAATGCCAAATGGCTCTATGAGATTTCACATAAGAATCCCTTGTGGATCCATTCCAAGGACGCTGAAAAGTTCGGGGTCCGCACGGGAGATTTGCTTAAGGTTCACACGGAGATCGGCTATTTTATCGACAAGGTGTGGGTAACCGAAGGGATCCGACCCGGAGTCGTTGCCTGCTCGCACCATCTCGGCAGGTGGCGCTTACAGGAAGATACCGGCGGCGCCCATTGGTCGTCGGCCCTCGTCAACCTAAAACAAATCGGCCCCGGGAAATGGATGATGCGCCAGGTTCACGGCGTGCGGCCCTTCAAGAGCGACGACCCTGATTCGGAACGCATCTGGTGGGAGGACGGCGGCGTTCATCAAAACCTGACCTTCCCTGTGCAGCCCGACTTTATCAGTGGACAGCACTGTTGGCACCAAAAAGTGAGGTTGGAACTCCCGCAGAAGGGAGATCGCTACGGGGATATTTTCGTCGATACCGATAAAGCCCACGAGGTTTACAAACGATGGCTTGTGAGCGCCCGGCCTGCCCCAGGTCCCGATAACCTGCGCCGCCCCCTCTGGTTGCTGCGGGCGTATAAACCCGCGGAAGAAGCCTACTACTTCCCAGAATAAAGAGTCCCAACGATAACAGACGACGGTTGACGCATTTGGGTCAATTCCCTACTGCTTGGATCACCTTGGCAAAAGCACCATGACTATACTTTTCCCAACGCTTCCTGCTGTCGTAGATCTTCGCGCAAACCGTACCACAGCGAGAATAGAATAATGATCGCCCCAATGCCCAAAGCCGATGCCAACACGCTAAAACTCAGGGCATTCAAAACACTGACGGTGCGTGTGGACAGGGATTCAATAGTCCCCAGATCGGAAAGATAGGCAGGAACGGCGATGATTCGACTCACGGCTACAACAGTCATGATCATTCCCATGACCAGTTTAACCATATAAGACTGAACATAAGTAGTGCTCATGGCACCCAACTGGATTCCAAAAAGGGATCCCGCAAGAATGATCATTGCCAAACGTATATCCACGAAGCCGCTCCAGGAAAAATGGATTGACCCACCAAGCCCCATGATAAACGCGATGACCAGTTCGGTTGCGGTGGCCATCAAACTGGGAACCCCCAACACGTAGATCATGGCGGGCACACCGATAAACCCACCCACCGCAATGGTGGCTGCCAGCATACCCGTGGCAATTCCGATGGGGACGGTAAACAACACGGAAACCCGCGCGTCCATGCTTCGGAAATACATCATGGTCCCAGGGATGTGCACCGTTTGAAGCCACAGTGCCAATTTTTTGGTGGGTTGTTCTTCCAGGCTACCCAATCTGATCTTCCAAACGTCACGCAATACAAAGCTCCCAACAAGCAGCAGAACAACGATTAACGCGAGCGAAACGTAAAGATTTGAACCGGCGCTTCCATAGGCCCGATTGATCGAGGTCTGGACGTTTGCCCCAATCACAACCCCTATCTCCGCGGAGACCCCCAGCACGACCCCCAGCTTCACATCCACCTGCCCATATTGAGCCCGCTTGACCGCACCCACCAGGGCTTTGGGAAACTTGTGACACATGTTGCTGGCCACAGCCACGATGGCGGGAACGCCAAGGCTTATCATTGCAGGGGTCAATACAAAAGCCCCACCCGAGCCGATAAACCCGCTTACCAACCCACCCCCGAAGCCGACAAAGAAAAGCACCACGACATGGGTAAGGTTCAAGTCGATGAATTCCACTATGCTATTGCCTGTGGGTTACGGGTCTCTTGGCCCGAACGCCCAAGAGCTCCCAAAAGTTGCTGGTAAATACCCCATGGACGGCTGAAAAGACAAAAGCAATGACGATGGGTACGAGGAAAAACCAACCATCCGGTGAGAATCCCCTGGAACGTTCCAAAAGCCTGTCCTCGAAGTAAAAAAGCAGAAAGTAAAGAACAACGCTCATTGCGCCCAATAGAATGGTCTGCAGGAAAAGTTTGTTTTTAGCTTTTTTCATACGCGTTAGGAGGAATTACGAGATATTACGCAAACATGTCAAACTTGGCAAGCTAGATGTTTTCATTCAGGTCCATGCGGTAAATGGTTAATACGTAAAACAACTTCTAGATCTCTCAATTTGACATAAAATTGGATCTCGACTACTCTCACATTCATACTGAGCATCAATGACGAGGCCGTTCTAATCGCTTCTTATCTGCCATAAGGAGGTGCCTTTATGTTGTCCGCCGAACAAAATGATCGCTATACAAAAGTTGGTCCGGGCACACCCATGGGCAAGGTCATGCGGCGTTATTGGCAACCCATAGCACCCAGCGCGGAGTTAAACGAAGAGAATCCCACGAAGGAGATAAGGCTTCTGGGTGAGGACCTCCTGCTCTACCGTGATCTCAAGGGCAAGGTGGGATGTATCGAGCCTAGATGCGCGCACCGAAAGGCAAACCTCTCCTACGGCATTCCTGAGGAAAACGGCCTGCGTTGCGCCTACCACGGATGGGTCTACAACGAGACCGGCGCCTGCGTGGAGCAGCCGTCGGAGCCCTCGGACAAGAAATTCAAGGAAAAGGTATGCCTGAAGGCCTATCCCGCCGAGGAGTTGGGGGGCATCATCTTCGTCTACATGGGTCCCCAGCCTACGCCGCTTCTTCCCAACTGGGACCTGATGGTTTGGGACAACGTCACAAGAAACATCAGATTGAACCCGCTCCCCTGCAACTGGCTTCAATGCATGGACAACTCCATGGACCCGGTCCACTTCCAATGGCTCCATCGGTACTGGGGGGGGTGGTCCATCGGCCGTAAAAAACCTCCGGAGGAACGGGAACAGTTCGAACGCATGGCAATGAGGAAAGGCCGAAAGCACCTCAAGGTGGGATTTGACCGATTTGAATACGGAATCGTAAAGCGCCGACTAATGGAAGGCGAGACGGAGGAAGACGAGTATTGGCGCATCGGCCACCCCATCCTCTTTCCCAATGTTCTGAGGGTTTCGGGCGGTTATCGCCACTCTTTTCAGTACCGGGTCCCCGTGGACGATACCCATACGTTACATTTGGTCTATGCATTGTATGTTTCCGAGCCCGGCAAGACAGCTCCGCGCCAGGACAGCGTTCCCTACGAATATATGGAACTCTATGACGATAAAGGCCGGTTGAACAACACCACCATCCCCTCCCAGGACGAAGCTGCCTGGGTCATGCAAGGGCCCATCACGGACCGCACCACCGAACGCCTCGGCGCTACGGATATTGGACTCATCATGTACCGCAAGATGATGGAAGAACAGATCAAGGTCGTTGAGGACGGCGGTGACCCAATCAACGTACACCGCGATCCGGAAAAGAATCATTGCATTACGCTCGCCACCGAGCACACCTACTACCCAGGCTATACACGCACCGGCGGACCTTTCGTGGAGACGCCACTTATTCCGCCGCAGGTGGAAGCTAGCCTGGAGTAGAGAGACCAAGAACACCAGCAACAGAAAGGGAAGGGAAACATGATTTCAGCCGAACAAAATGATCGCTATACGAAGGTTGGTCCAGGCACACCCATGGGCGAGCTCATGCGGCGTTACTGGCACCCCATCGCTGCCAGTGCACAGTTGGATGAAGAAAACCCAACGAAGGAGATCAGGATACTAGGTGAAGACCTCTTGCTCTACCGCGACCTGAATGGCCGGGTGGGATGTATCGAACCGAGATGCGCCCACCGTAAGGCAAACCTTTCCTACGGTATCCCCGAAGAAAACGGCCTCCGATGCGCCTACCATGGATGGATCTATAACGAGACCGGCGCCTGCGTGGAACAACCGTCGGAGCCCTCGAACAAGAAATTCAACCAGAAGATCTGTCTAAAGGCCTATCCCGCCGAAGAGTTAGGGGGCTTGATCTTTGTTTACCTGGGGCCACAGCCCCAACCGCTTCTCCCCCGTTGGGACCTGTTGGTCTGGGACAACGTGACGAGAAATATCAGAGTAAACCCGCTGCCGTGCAACTGGCTTCAGTGCGTGGACAACGCCTTGGACCCCGTTCACTTCCAATGGCTGCACGCATACTGGGGCGCCTGGTCCGTCCGTCGCAATAAACCCCCGGAGGAACGTGAGGAGTTTAATCGCACTGCCATTCGCCGGGGCCGGAGACACCTCAAGGTAGGGTTCAACCGGTTTGAATACGGAATCATCAAACGGCGGCTGATGGAGGGTATTACGGAGGAAGACGAGTATTGGCGCATCGGACACCCCATTCTCTTTCCCAATTTTTTGCGGGTCTCGGAAGATTATCGGCACACTTTTCAGTACCGGGTCCCGGTGGACGATACCAATACGATACACATGTATTACGTCGTCCATGTGCCCAAACCAGGGGAAAAGGCTCCTCCTCAGGACCCCATACCCTACACTTTGGACACCCCCTTTGATGAGAACGGCCGTTTGAAGAGCACCACCGTACCCTCGCAGGATGAGGCAGCCTGGATCATGCAGGGTCCCGTTACGGATCGTACCACCGAGCACCTGGGTGCTACCGATGTGGGCCTCTTTATGTACCGCAAGTTGATTGAAGAACAGTTCAAGAGGGTGCAAGAGGGAAAAGATCCCATCAACGTCCACCGGGATCCGGAAAAAAACAAGTGCATCACCGTTGCCACCGAGCACACCTACTACCCAGGTTACACTCGCACGGGCGGACCCTTTGTGGAGACACCACTGGTACCGCCTGACGTGGAGGTAAGCCTCGAGTAGAAAACAAACGGCATCTCTAGAACAGGGGGTTCATGATGCTCACCTCAGAGCAGAACCAGCGCTATACACGTGTCGCCCCCGGCACACCCATGGGAGAGGTGATGCGGCGTTACTGGCATCCCATCGCCGCCAGCGTAGAGTTGAGCGACGAAAATCCCACCAAGGAAATACGCATCCTGGGCGAAGACCTCCTTCTCTATCGGGATCTCAAGGGCAAGATAGGCTGCATCGAACCCAGGTGCGCGCACCGCAAAGCGAGCCTCTCATACGGTATTCCCGAGGAAAACGGTCTGCGCTGCGCCTACCATGGATGGATCTACAACGAAACCGGCGTGTGTGTGGAGCAACCTTCGGAACCCTCGGATAAAAAGTTTAATCAAAAAGTATGCCTCAAGGCCTATCCCGCCGAGGAATTGGGTGGCTTGATCTTCGTCTACATGGGTCCGCAACCTGTGCCGCTCCTGCCGCGCTGGGACCTCCTGGTTTGGGACAACGTTACAAGGAGTATCGATGCAGTGATGCTCCCATGCAACTGGCTGCAGTGCATGGACAATTCACTGGACCCCGTGCACTTCCAATGGCTCCACCGGTACTGGGGAACCTGGTCCATAGGCCGCAAGAAACCGCCCAAAGAACGCGACAAGTTTGAGCGCTACGCCTTGAGAACCCGCGGGCGTAAACATATCAAGATAGGATTTGACCGTTTCGAGTACGGAATTGTGAAGCGCCGGCTCATGGAAGGCGAGAAGGAGGAAGTCGAGGGGTGGCGCATTGGACATCCCATTCTCTTCCCCGATGTCCTACGCGTGTCGGAGGACTACTGGCACCAGTTCCAGTATCGAATTCCAGTGGACGACACCCACTGCCTGCACCTGATCTACGCGGCGGAGGTCCCCAAGCCGGGTGAAACGGCACCACACCAGGACCACGTGCCCTACACGGAGCGTTCTCTCTACGATGAGAAGGGCCGGCTGAACAGCGCCAATGTGCCCCAGCAAGATGAGGCGGCCTGGGTAATGCAGGGACCCGTCTGCGATCGTACCACGGAGCAGATTGGTGTCACAGATATTGGCATCATTATGTATCGCAAGATGATCGAAGAGCAGATTGAAACCGTGCAAAAGGGTGGTGACCCTATCAACGTGCACCGCGATCCGGAAAAGAATCATTGCATTACGCTCGCTACCGAGGAAACCTATTACCCGGGCTACACACGCACCGGTGGACCGTTCGTGGAGACGCCGCTGGTGCCGCCGGAGGTGGAAGCGAGCTTGGAATAGGAAAGCCTGCCTCTGAAGTAGTGTGTTCCTGAAATGACCTGCGCCTAGTAAATTTTGTCTTCATAGACGCAGCGGTCGAGGTTATCAAAGTATTGACGCCTCAACATGAGGCTCATCTGTCCGTTACAGGATCGACGACATCTATGACGCTCTCAACAGGCGGATATACTCTGGCGGGATTCGTACAGTCACCTCTTCCCCATGCTGCAAATCACTACGAGCACCCACATTGCCATGAATGACAACCGTGCTTACCTGGATCTCACACGCAAACCTATTTCCGACAAAGGTCTTGTGTCGAACCATTCCGCGGAATGTATTAGCTTCGGTCCCATCGAGTTCCGTCTGGATTAGAACATCCTCAGGTCGGAACGCCAGTGTCACGCGCTCTCCCGACCTCCGACCCTCAGCCGATGAACAGATCACCTGCCCCAAAGGAGTGGAGATAACGATGTCCTGCTGTTGGGGCTGAGATTCCTCCACCAGACCCTCGATAAAATTTGTATTCCCGACGAAACTCGCAACAAAGGGATGGATAGGGTTAAGGTAAATTTCGTGCGGAACCCCTTTCTGTAGAATCTGGCCGTCATTCATGACCGCAACCTCATCAGAGAGCACAAGCGCTTCTTCCTGATCGTGTGTTACATACAAGGTCGAAATTTTGAGTTTGTCGATCAGCGCCCGGAGTTCAAACCGCATTTCATCCCTTAGCTTTGCGTCCAGATTACTCAGAGGTTCATCCAGTAATAGAAGCGTAGGCTCGTACACTAAAGCCCTTGCCAGGGCAACCCTTTGCTGTTGACCACCACTCAGTAATGGCGCCGGCCGGTTCTCGTATCCTTTGAGTCCCACAAGCTCAAGAGCTTTTCCTACTCTTTCCTTAACCTCGCTCCTGGGTAATTTAAAGCCCCCACGTACGAGTGGAAAAGCGACATTTTGAAAAACCGTCATATGAGGCCAGATGGCGTAGGACTGGAAGACCATACCGATGCCCCGTCGATGAGGTGGAACAAAAATCCCTTTTGTCCGCGAAAAAACGGTCTCTCCGATCTCGATGTCCCCGTCGTCGGGGTTTTCGAGTCCCCCTACCATGCGAAGAGTCGTTGTCTTTCCACAACCCGAGGGACCAAGGAGGGTTAAGCAAACGCCATCGTCCACCTCAAAGCTGACGTCTCGTACAGCCTCGACGGCTCCCTCAGGCGTGAGGAAGGTCTTACTCAGATTCTTAACCCGAAGCATAGCGATTCACCCCGATCCACACTTGTAGGCTCGAATCGTGATGGACACTCCCTCAGCGATTCGACTCTAGCCTCCCAGGTTAGAGCCCTGCCTTGGCCCACGAGTTTCCAGCATTCTCCCCCCGATCAACCATAACGTGACTAACAACAAAACTACCATAATCGCCACCATCACCACCGCCGTCGCCGCCGCTGTTGTTAAATCGCCCGCCCGCCATAGAGACCAAGTCGCAACAGAAAGCACCGTATTCTTCGGCCCAGTTAGAAACAGTGCCATGGTCACCTCCCGGAAGGAGAGCAGGGCAGTCCATAGCCCGGCATATACTAGAGAGGGTTTGATCAGAGGCACTATCACCCAGAACCAAGTGGCAAAGTTTCTCGCGCCGCAAATTTTTGCGCTCTCCTCCAGTTCCTGGTGAATCTGTAACAGGGCCGCATTCGTGATCCTGGTACCGTAAGCTAATCGATTGAGAACATGTGCCATTACGATTATGGTGAGCGTCCCGTTAAGCGCTAGCCACGGGATCCATCGCGAGAGAGGAATGGCTATTATGAACAATGCGAAAGCAAACCCAAGCCCGGGAATCGCGTGAGGCAGCATCGCAATTGTGTCCATGACCTGACGTCCTCGAACACGGCTGCGTACCACGACCCACGACACCATAAAGCTGAAGAACAGTACAAACAGTGAAACCCCCAGGACCAAGATTACCGTGTTGTAGATAACACGCATACCGCCAATGGTTGGCAGTAAGGATCGATAGTTATCCAGGCTAACCTTGGATAGTGCCTCCATCGAAGGCATCTGTAGGAAAGGCGCTAATGAGACCCAAACCAAAACCAGCAGGGGCAACACTGCTGCTAGGGCCAAGTAAGTTAGAACGAATGCCAACCCTACGTATTTGAAGCGCCCCAAATCTATGAGTCGAGGTCGATAACCTCGCCCCGTTATGACTTCGAACTGTCGGGATCGTGCCAGGACCCGATAGTAAAAGTAAAGTGCGACCAGACTTGGGGCGGCGATTAAAACCCCGTATACGCCCGCGGCCCCGTAGTTCAAATCAAGAGACTCTTGGGTAGTGGGATTGACGGCGTAGAAGAATTCGGTTGCGAGCACCGGGGCCTGTCCGCCTGCCGCTCCCAGCATCGCCGGCACTTCAAAAATAGAGATGGCAGTCATAAAAATATAAATGGCGCCCGCTGATATGGCCGGCCAAACCAAGGGGAAGCTTACGTAGAGGATTGTGCGCCATTTCTTGGCACCCGCCATTTCAGCTGCCTCCTCTAGGACAGGGTCCAGTGCTTGGACCGAGCCGGAGATCAGGAAAAACATCGTAGGGGCCAGCATGAGGCCCATTACCCAAGCCATTCCAAATGGATTATTCATATCCAGCGGCACTGATTGTAAGCCCAGCGATTCCGCAGCAGCCCTGTTGAACAGACCGAACCGGGGATTGATCAACATAATCCAACCCATGGCTTTGACAAAGCCGGGGATAACCACCACCGAGGCTATCAGGGCTGTAAAAAGATTACGAAAAGGAAGTGAGGTCCGATGCAACAACCACGCCAGGGGGGCCGCGAAGAGGGTCGCGATAAGAACGGTGCCGATGCCCACGACTAACGTGTTTGGCAGGACCTTCTTCAGTACATACGGTCTGGCGACATCCAGCCAATTGTCTATGGTCCACCCTGGCTCTATGGGCAAGCCGGGGATAAACGTCATGTACACTATCAATAGGACCAAGACGAGGATACATCCCAACACGAGCCAGGAAAATATCAGGGGAATCAAATTCGGGCTCGCGGCTTTGGTCAGGTATCCCAAATATTTGTAATTTGCTTGCAGCCGCGGGCCGCGTCTCAGCCCTTGTACCTCTGTGACTTTCTGATCCATCTAACTAACTCATGCGCATGAAGTGGAACCTGGACTTCGGCCGGCTATTTCCGCTGAGTTAAGTTCTTGACAATGGCCCCCCGATACTTTCTCCCTGCTTTGGTGCCATACCACTTCAACGTCTCACTCGTTTTTTTGTTATCAAACCAGGAAACGACTGGGCTTCCGCTCTTCTTCAATGACTCCCTGGCCTTTCTGTCAAGTTCGCTCTGTCCAAATACGATATTGGGATGAAAACTGGCCGGTTGCCAGATTGCCTCCGCTTCAGGCGTCGTCATCCACATGGCAAAGAGTGTAGCAGCGGCCGGGTGCTGTGATTTCCTGGGCACAACGTATAATACTTGTGACATGGCCGTATAGTCGGAAAACCACTGGTATGTGAGTGGGGCATTGGCGTCCTTCGCCTTGACCTCCCAAACGTAATACGTGTTGCTCGGGGTCAATGCCAGCTGTCCAACAAGCATCCGGTTGAGGCTTGCATTATAGCGAAGTACGCAGCAGGCATTTTTGCCGATCTGATTGACAATCTCGAGCCATTTTTTTTTGGGATAGAAAAGGACCCCGAACTGCCAAGCGGTGGTCCAGGGCGGCACTGCATACATGCCTTTGTACTTTGGATTTGCGATATCTGCGCGAGACTGCGGGACCTCATTTTTTGAGATGAGTTTAGTGTTGTAAATGAGTGACTTCGTTCGGTTAGCATACATGAAGCTATATCCGTCGAAGGGGGGAGGACTTACCTGTTCTGGCTTAACCTTTCCAGATCCTACGAGCGGGTTTACCTCAGCCAGGAGCTCCTTCCAGTTCTCGATCTTTCTCGCAAACCCGCCTCCAATCAGCTCTGCGTGGCTGTTCTCCGGGCCGTCCAGGGTATCAAAGGGTGACTGACCGCCTAACTTCAAGGCGGCGCGAACCTTTGAGAATGAGCGGGGTCCACTGCTTGTCGTATTGAGGTTTACATCGATTTCAAGCCCGAATCTCTGTTTGAAAGCCTGGATGACTCTGGGCCCAGCCTTGGCGGCACTGGAAAGAAAAGTCACGTCCAGGCTTCCTTCTTTATTTGCTTTCGCAATAAGATCCTGGAGAAGCTGCTTGCTTTGAGGACCGGCTAGAACCGGTGTCGTGGAGACCGCTAAAAATAGAACTGCTAGCACGATTGCCAAGAGTTTCGATCCTGCATTCATCTGAATCCTCCCTTCAAAGCGCTAGCCTTCATCCATAAGACTAGCCATCCGTTGATCTTTGAGATCTTTGCTGCCCAGATTATCTATTGACCCCACGCCCCTCACGATATAGCATCGGCGATAATATCGTGAGGGCAGATCCTAGTCAAGAGGCTTATTGAGCATGTGTGAAAAAAATGGACGATAGCACTTCACTGCAGTAGTCACGGGGGGGCGATATTATGGCGGTCATGACAGGTTCGCGATTTTTTGCTGAAACCATGAGAGCATGGGGCGCACATGTTTTCTTTGTACCTACCATCCTGATGAAAGCAATGGCAGAAATGGAGGATCTAGATATAAGGCGCGTGACAACCCACGGGGAGAAGGCGGCCGCCTACATGGCCGATGGGTACGCGCGCGCCTCGCATAAGATCGCCACATGCCTGGCCCAAAACATTGGTGCATCGAATCTTGCCGCAGGCCTGCGGGATGCCTACATGGCCGGCTCTCCTGTCATCGCCATTACCGGAGGTCCGGATCCCACTTCACGCTATGGAAATCCTTACCAGCAGGTCGAAGACTTTTCCATGTTTGACTGTGTCACGAAATTTAATGCCGAGGTGGACAAAGTGGACCGCTTACCTGATTTGCTCCGACAGGCGGTTCGGGCGGCGACCACCGGATCCCCAGGACCGGTTCACCTGCGGTTGCGTGGGTCGCACGGGCAAGTACTCGACGAGGAGGACAACCTCGAAAAAATCGTTGAAGAACGGTTTTTAAGCTATCCTGCCTTCCGACCTGAGCCGGAACCGGGTCCGCTTCGAGAAGCCGCGAAACTGTTGTCTCGCGCCGAGAAACCCGTGATCGTGGCGGGAGGAGGAGTGATTGCATCGCAGGCAGCCGGGCAAGTTGTGAGGCTAGCGGAAAAGCTTTCGATACCTGTGGCAACCTCACTCAATGGCAAGGGGTCGATTCCCGATAGTCACGACCTATCGGTAGGAGTCATTGGGACCTACTCTCGGGCCTGCGCACAGAAGGTTGTTTGGGAAGCAGACCTGGTCTTTTTCATCGGGAGCCATACTGGAAGCCAAGTCACGAATAACTGGAAGATTCCCCGCCCGGGGACGCCTACGATTCAATTGGACATAAACCCCGAGGAAATAGGGAGAAATTATCCTACGAGAGTAGGTTTGGTAGGCGACGCGATGGCGACCCTTAACCGCCTGACAGAAGCCGTTGGGCCAGGTCTATCAGGGTCGGAGTGGTCGCGTCGAGCGCAGCAAGCCGTGCACGAGTGGCGCGAAGAAATGACCCCGATGCTCAATTCCGAAGCTGTACCCATAAGACCGGAACGCATCTCTCAGGAGGTCACGAGGTTCTTGCCCGCAAATGCCGTCCTTGTAGCGGACACAGGACATTCGGCTTTTTGGACGGGGGCCTTGGTTGATCTGAAGCACCCCGGTCAGACCTATATACGGTGTGCTGGGTCGCTAGGTTGGGCTTTCCCAGCATCGATCGGGGTAAAGTGCGCTCTTCCAGACAGGCCTGTCCTCTGCTTCACCGGCGACGGTGGTTTCTACTACCATATGGCTGAGTTGGAAACGGCAGCTCGATTTGGCGTAAACATTGTTGTCGTAGTAAACGACAACCATTCACTAAACCAGGAGCAGCGGTTGATCAATGCCGCCTACGGCGGTGAAATGCGCGGTAAAGCGAATGAAATGTGGGTGTTTAAGGAAGTGAACCTGGCCAAAATCGCAGAAGCCATGGGCTGCGTCGGCATACGAGTGGAAAGGCCGAATGAGCTGGCAGGTGCTCTCGAAAAGGCCTTCGCGGCAGGGAAACCAGCAGTGATCGATGTTGCGAGCGCCATCGACGCCTTGTATCCGCGCGCCTGGGAGTCAAGTTGAAATCTGTCAAAGCGTGCCGTCTCGGATGACAGTAGCTAACGAGGATCTTTGTGCATGGAAGACAGCAATAAACCCAAGCCAACAGACGCGCCATAGGTATTCATCATCACTATGTCCCTCGGTCGCTACTCCGACACGAGCCTTAGGGCCATTGGACCTTGACACAATAAATTCCGTGTGATACTACGACGCTGTTCTCTTTGTGATGCATTAATCAATTAACCAAAAGGAGGGTATTTCTATGGCTCGACTTCGTCATTTGGCAGTCGTTACGCCCGATAAGGCGCGGTTGGTGGAATTTTACAAAAAAACGTTCCGAATGAAGGAAACGATGGGTCAACCCGAGAGCTCGGCGACCTTTCTTTCAGACGGATACTTTAACTTGGCGATCATCGAGAAAAAGCCGGGGGCTGATGTGAAGATGGGGCTTTTCCATTTTGGCTTACATGTCGACGGAGATGACGTTGATCACTTGAAAGGCCTCGGCTTCAAGCTTGAAAAAAGACCTGCCGGCCAGGCCGAGTATTCAGTCACAGATCCCGACGGCAATCGCATGGACGTGAGTACGGAAGGTTGGGAATGGATGCCTTTTCGTGAGCCGTTAGACGGTGTCAATCTTCGAGTTGAAATAAAGCGGGTTGATGCTCCGCAGGAAACGGCAAAGACAAAGGTCGGCTAGATCACTCGAAGAGTTTCACTATGCCCGCAGTGACCGGTTCTCAGTTTTTTGCTGACGCCATAAAAGCGGCCGGTATTACCCACGTGTTCTTTGTGCCGTCAGTCATGCTCCCAACCATGGCGAAGATGGAGGGTATGAATATAACGCGGGTCACCACGCACGGCGAAAAAGCTGCGGCCTACATGGCTGACGGCTACGCTCGGGCTTCAGGTGGACCTGGGATATGCCTGGCCCAGAATGGCGGAGCCTCGAATCTGGCAGCGGGACTGAGGGATGCCTACATGGCCTGCTCTCCTGTGATTGCCATTACCGGTGGCCAGGATCCTCAGAGATATCGCCATGTCTATCAGGAGATTGAAGATTTCTCCCAGTTTGATTCCACAACCAAGTTGAATGTGAAGCTCGACAGAGTAGAGCGACTGCCGGATCTTCTGCGGCAGGCGTTTCGAACCGCCACCAGCGGTGCACCCGGGCCAGTGCACCTGCAGATGAGAGGACGTCACGGTCAGGTGCTGAACGATGAAGCTAACCTAGAGCTTGTTGTTGAAGATCAGTTCTTGAAGTGCCCGGCTTTCAGAACTGAGCCATCGGCCAAGCAGGTACGAGAGGCGGCCAAAATCCTTGCTCAAGCTCAAAGACCGGTCATGGTCGTGGGAGGCGGCGTAGTCGCCTCCCAGGCAGCCCCGGAGGTGGTGGCTCTAGCAGAGAAACTGTCTATCCCGGTGGCTACGTCTCTGAACGGCAAAGGGAGCATCCCCGAAGACCATACCTTATCAGTGGGTTTGGTTGGAACCTATTCCCGCTCGTGTGCCAACCGGGTTGTGGCGGAGGGGGACCTAGTTTTTTTTATTGGTAGCCATACGGGAAGTCAGGTTACATTTAATTGGAAGGTTCCCCGCATGAACACCCCGATCGTACAACTGGATATCGACCCCAGCGAAATTGGGAGGAGTTATCCTGTCAAAGTAGGTCTGTTGGGGGACGCCAAGGTGACGCTACAGCACCTGATTGATTCCGTTGAACCGGTTTCGTCAAGAACAGACTGGCTTGCATGGGTGCAACAACGGGTCAGCGAATGGCGTCGCGAAGTGACCCCGATGCTCACCTCTGAGGCCGTGCCGCTGAGACCGGAGCGGATTTGCAAGGAGGTCACGGAGTTTTTGCCATCTGATGCCGTACTGGTAGCGGACACTGGACACGCTGCGATCTGGACGGGGACCCTGGTGGAACTGAAACATCCCGGTCAAAGGTACATACGATGTGCGGGAACGCTGGGTTGGGGTTTTCCCGGATCTCTCGGAGTAAAATGTGCTCTGCCTGACAGACCCGTTTTGTGCTTCACCGGGGACGGCGGTTTCTATTACCACATGGCCGAACTGGAAACTGCCGTTCGCTTCGGTATCAACGTGGTAGTTTTGGTGAACAACAACCGTTCGATGAACCAGGAGCAACGACTGCTCCATGCGGCTTATGGTGGGGACATGCAGGGTAGAGGCCGTAACATGTGGGTTTTCGAGGACATCAACATCGCAAGAGTAGCAGAAGCCATGGGCTGTGTCGGCATCCGAGTGGAAAGGCCGAATGAGCTGAGGCCTGCATTAGAGCAGGCCTTCCATGCAGGCAGGCCTGTTGTGCTGGACGTCGTTAGCGACATTGAAGCGTTGCATGCCCTGCCGTGGAGCTAGAATGACCGGAGGCGGGCCGTTGAGCCCGGCAGTTATTTCTTTTGCGATTCGCGCCGGAAAAAGGGAGGTAGCAAATGGCTCGTGATGGATATCGAATCTTCGATGCAGATACACATGTGGCTGAACCTTTGGACAAAATGAAAGAATATCTCTCATCGAAGGCCCGTACCACGTTTGACGAGGCCGCACCTTTACTTGAGCGGAAAGGTGCTACTTTTCAGTATCTTCTCGACAAAAAACCGGTTCTAAACCGCCGCCTGGGAAGTCATGATTATATTAAAACAAGTGGACCCTTGGGCGGTGTCGACTGGGGTGGACTCAAGTACGGGCCCCCGTATCCGAATAAGCTCCTCCACTCTGATCCACACGTGCGGATTCAGGACATGGATATTGAGGGCGTTGACGTAAACGTGATCTTTCCGTCCGGGACCACCCCGAACTTTAGCTCCATGGACAATGTGGAATTAGAGTTATTTATGTACGAAGCCTTTCACCGATTTATGAAGGATTATTGTGACCCGTATCCGCATCGGCTGAAAAGTGTCATTCTGGCTTCGGGACGTAACGTAGACGCCTCTTTGACCGAGTTGCGCCGTTGTGCCAAAGAACCATGGCCGGTCGGTGTTTTTCCGGTTTGTTCTGGAAAAATGCCGTTGGATCGTCCAGAGTGGGAGCCGCTATGGGCCGCTGCACAGGAGTATGACCTCACAGTGATCATTCATTCCTTCACTATGGGCTCCCCCGATCCTCCAGGGCTGTATGATAACTGGGAAAACATGTTCCTGCAGAGATCCGCTGCCCACATGTGGAACGCTCAGCGGAACCTAGCCGCACTGATCGGAGCGGGCGTACTGGATCGGTATCCTAGGTTGCGTATGGCTGCGTTTGAGTGCGGGCATGGGTGGTTACACAGCTGGGCCTCACGTCTAGATGAGCATGCGATAATGTGCAAAGATTACATCCAGCCCTTGAATCGGTTGCCCAGTGAGTATATTCGCAGTCCACAGTACTTTCAAACCATCCAGTTGTACGAGGGAGAACAATCGCTTCGAGGCATTACTGATCTTGTGGGTGAAACCACCTTGATGTATGCTTCCGATTTTCCCCACCTGGAGACCTGGTTCCCCAAGTCAGTGGAGATTTTTTTGGGATGGTCGATTCCAGAGGAGCAAAAACGAAAGCTCGTGTGGGACAATGCTTTGCTCTGTTACCGGCGCTTTGACGCTGGCTAGCAGGGTACCAACGCAAAGGTGGAATTGACTTATGCCATTTAATTACCTGCCCGTCTTTGTTGAGAAAGCTGCTCCGAAGCCGGCGCGCAAACTGAAACTGGTTCGTCCTTCGCGAAGTGCGTGGCAGCCCATGGTTCCTCCGCTAGCGTCGGCAAAAATAGCGCTTCTGACCAGCGCTGCAGTACGAACAGTGGACCAACCGCCCTTTGTCCCTCCCGACGACGCGACCTATCGGACAATTCCTGCCGAGCCACACTCCGCTGATCTCGTTATGGATCACAGATCACCCCTGGGAACTCATACTCGCCATGACCCGGAAATTGTCTTTCCGAGGTCTGCCCTGAAAACTCTTGCGGAACAAGGAGTGGTCGGCAGTGTTGCCACGACTCATTTCTCGTTCGTAGGCGGTACGCGAAACCACCATGGAGTTGAAAACGACCTCGCGCATGGCGTGGTCCGTGAATTAATACAACAAGAAGTAAACTTGGCGGTGTTGACACCCTTCTGACCGTATTGCCACGAGACCGTTGGTCTCCTCGCCAATGGCATTGAGGCGCTGGGTATTCCAACTTTAGTGATCGGTACTGTACGAGACATAATGGTAAAGGTTCGTTCGCCACGGGCCGTCTTTGTTGATTATCCTGCCGGTCGAACTTTCGGCCCTCCAGGCGACCAAGACCGTCACGAGAAGGTACTGGCTGGCGCCCTGAGCCTGCTACCCCGTTTCACGGGATCGGGACAGATTCGAAATCTCTCGTATCAGTGGGAGCCTGATGGCAACCGTTCCTGGGAGGCAGCGTTGCGCGAGGAGCTGTTAAGACCTCTCTTAACTGGACCAACCCTCGAGACGGTCATCAGACTTCAGTCCTCAAACTGACGGCGGCGGGCTTCCGCTGGCCGAACAGCTCACACTAGGAAGAGCCTTAAAAGACCGGCTCGTGTTCCTCCTTGGGGTTCGACCCTGCGTTAAATCTCATCTCAAAGACTAGGTCCTTCGTCAGGGGAGCCAGAAGGTC
The DNA here is from genome assembly GCA_965218425.1 of uncultured Binatia bacterium (SeqCode). Lineage (GTDB taxonomy): Bacteria > Desulfobacterota > Binatia > UBA9968 > CAXXLF01 > CBDCDW01. The sequence goes on along the minus strand of OZ244621.1, from coordinate 3,466,511 downwards.
AGGCATTCGTATTGACTTATCGTGAGCTCTTTTTTTACGATCCTGTCATGGCACCCAAGCCTTTGATTCAACGACACCTAATTTGACCGCTACACAGAGATCGCTTCAAATCATGAGAGGACTTTTGTGAGAGAGTGAGCTTAGGAGAAGGTAGTCAATCCATGCTCTTGATTACTGATGCAGAGGTAAGGCGGGTTCTTCAGATACGTAATTGCATCGAGGCTATGGAACGTGTCTTTAGAGAAGCGGCCAAAGGGACCGCCGTGAACCGACCCCGCGTGAGGTATAAAGTTCCGCCGGATCTTCTTGAGCAAGGTTATATAGCTAATATCATCTCGGGGGCGGTGCCTAGCTCGGGAATGGCCGCGCTGCGCTATGACTCAACGATTGTCCAGGAGCGCATGGTTTCGGGAAGCAGGAGAATGGAATTTCCTTCCCCAAGCAAGCGGAGCTGAGGATTTGTCATTCTCTTTAGTCTGAAAACCGGAGAGCCCTTGGCCCTGATCCATGACTTTAGTCTATCCGCGCTGAGGGCGGGGCCACCACAGCCGTTGCCCATCAGGTCTTGTCCAAGAAGGATGCGAGGGTGGTTGGTCTTTTTGGTTCGGGAAATGAGGCACGTCATAATCTAGAGGCTATCTGTTGCGTTCGTAAAGTGGAGCACGTTGAGGTTTTTAGCCCTAGACACGAACATCAGGAAACGTTTGCTCGGGAGATGAGCGAGTTACTAAGGGTGGAGGTTCAACCAGTCTTTCTCAAGCCAACCGATCCTTGATGGTAACTGGCTGGAGCCTGGCCAGTTGGTTGCCACCCTCGCCAATACTGATGGGGTACCAAAGCCGATGCCACCACGTTCATGCCCAGCGACCTTATTGTACTGAATGACAAAGAGACTGCGATTCAAAATCAGCAGAGGGAGCCCTTAGACCTTACAGAAGGAGGAAAAATCGGATGGGAGAAGGTGTGCGAGCTTGGTGAGGTTCTCATTGGAAAACTACCTGGGCGCAGCACCGAGCAGCAGCTTATTTACTACAAGAGCAACACGGGCGCGGGTATCCAAGTTGCAGCCGCCGGAGCGGTCGCCCATGCTGTCCCGCCTACCCCCACTCCGGCGATCAAGACTTCCTTAGCCTTCTGCAGATCCTCTAGTGCGCGATATAGGGTTTTGGCGCCAGCCGCCCAGATGTAGGGTGCCGCGGAAATGCGCCCTACCCGGGAAAACTTCCGTAGGCGGTACCGTGGCTTGGGCTTGCCGTAGAGTTCCGAAACGATAGCACCAGGGATATTGACGATGGCTAGGGTATGGCCATCGGGCTTGGCCTTCCACAAAAGATTCCAGCCGATGTTGCCACCCGCACCGGGCACGTTCTTGATAATGACGGAAACACCAAGCCGTTTTTTCAAGCCCCGAACCACAGCCCGACTGTGCAAGTCGAACCCGCCGCCAGGGGCATAGGGGACAAGCCAGGAGATCGACTTGCTGGGGAAATCCTCCGCGGCGGCGACAGGGACTGCTATGAGGTTCGGAGCAGACGCTGCCAATGGCATAACAACCAATTGGGTCAAGAAAAAGATCACGCTACGTTGCACGACGCACCCCCTTAATCACTTGGAAGCCTTAAAATAGCCAAAACCGGCAGACCATCTTTTGGTGCTGGAAACCTGGTTCCATTTGGTATCTCCGTGGGGATCATCGCTAACACACATCAATTTATCAATAGCGTCATCAAGTGCCGCGAGCCTAAATAAATTCACGCTTACTGTAATCTCGGCCTAGAAAATTTTGTCCTGATAAACCCAGCGGTCGAGATTATCGAAGTATTGACGCCTCAACATGAGACTCATCTCCACGGCCCGGGTCACTCTCTCCTGCTTTTCGGGTGTCGTACCGTATTTAACCAGTATTTCAAAGGGATAGTTGCCGTGTTCCTTTTCATCCTCATGAATTTTTTGGTAAGGATCCGTCACCCATTTTGGCACTGTTCCTGCTTTGAGGCTCAAAGCAATCAAATAGTCGGCGACTCCTTCACCCGCCATAGGAAAGGCGGCGATCCGCTCTACGGTGTCGGTTAACGCCTCGAACGCGTTGAACATAGCCATTTGAGCCGGCAGGGGCTTATAGTCATAAGGCTCCGCACCTTTATTCCGAAGTGCGTCTTCAAGAAAACCTGCATGGACATATTCTTCGCGAACCGATTCGGCAAGAGTCTTTTTCACATCAATTTCTGGGGTACCCTTGAGCCATCCGCCGAATATTTCTCCCGCACGAACTTCATTGAAGAGCCTGCTCCTCATGACCTTTATGCGCATCGTGTCGTTGGTAATCGGGACATAGCTGTATGCCGGGGGACGGTCGTCCAAGGCCTCACAGAATACTGCTACACGTTTCTCTACTGCCGTAGCAAATTCGCGGCTGTCCATGGATTTTTCCTCCCACGCTACTCAATCGTCCCTGTAACCTCCTGGCCCTCTCCCTCCTCCTCTCGGTAAAGCCCCATGGCCTCGATCACGGGAAGGTCGCTCATGGAGAACAGCACGGCGTCGTCGTCCTTCGAGTTGCATCCATGCTCATGATAAGCCCAACTGGGCAAAACAAAGGTGTCCCCCTTGGACCAGTCCAGGCGCTTTCCATCGATGATAGAATAGCCGGAGCCCTTTGCCGCGTGATACACCACGCTGGAGGTATGACGGTGCGCATCGGTGTGCGCCCCGGGTTCCAGCCGTTGCAGCTTCAGGCCCAATGTGGGCATGCTGTGGCCGCCCGTGACCGGATTGGCGTATTCCATAATCACGCCGTCGAAACGATCCTTCTCACCGAAGCCCAGCAGCGCCCCGTAGGCATCACTCCATTTATAGTTGATAGGTAGGGTGCCACCCACAACATTCTTTAGATTAGCCCGCATGAGGCCATTACCGATAGCTGCATTGGTGTAGCCAACCGGCTTTATGACAGGCTGGATCTCTTCGGGGAACGGCTCTTGGAACATGGAATCAAAAAATCCCACCATGGGAGCGTCAAGACAGTCCAACCAGATCACCGGTTTGTCCTCGGGGTTGTTGTGGTCATGCCAGACCCAGCTCGGGGTCAATGTAAGGTCGCCCGCTTCCATCCGGAAACTCTCGCCATCTTGCACCGTAAACGCTCCACTCCCTTCAATTACAAAACGAATGGCCGCAGCCGTGTGACGGTGGGCCTCCGCAATCTCTCCCGGCCACACGATTTGGATGGCCGCGGACATGGTCTTGGTTGCCCCAGCATCGGGATTTTTGAGCCCGGGATTACGCATGGTGAGTGCTCGGCGAAACCCCTTGCCCTTCAGGCTCTCCAGTTGACCCGCCTGGTAAGCGAGCTCACGCATTTTCTCCCAGCGCCAGACATAGGGCTGAAGCTTGGGTCGCTTAGCAGGGGCCATATGCCGCAACCAAAGCGGATTGATGTTCTCGTCTTCCAGGGTTTGATGGTACTCCTTTTCATCTTCTGGGATGAAAGAATTCGAAGCTACCCTTTCGCCGACAACCCTGCCACCGCCGGAAGCATCCTGGGACTGTCTTGATTTGGATTGTACTGTTCTCTCCATCATTGACCTCCTAGTTAAACAAACCTTCTTTCCATAGTCAGGAAAATTCCTATCGCTCAAATCATGAACCTATCATCTTCAACCCTGTGAAGTCTGTAGGTTTCTCCGAGCCGAATAATCTCGTCCAAAGTCAGCAACTCCCCGATACTACACCACTTGGAGGATTTAGCAAATGACTTCATAGCTTCATTTGACTATCCGTAATGGACATAGAATCGGGGCATCTGCTCCGGTTGCAAAGTGAGCAATTGACACTCCTTTGAGGCTTTGATACTTCATGGTTCCTTTGACGGAGTTGACGGATCACCGCCCTGAACAAGGAGAAGGAACTGCGATGAAAGAGCCATCCCACTGGGACATGCAATACGATGTGGTGGTAGCCGGCTATGGCTTTGCCGGAGGCATCTCGGCTCTCTATGCCGATGCCGGCGGCGTACGCACAGTGATCTTTGAAAAGACCGCACACTTCGGCGGCAACTCCATTCTCTCCGGCGGCTCGGTGGTGGTGGCGGATAATGCGGATTTGGCACTGGAGTATTTGCGTCGCACCTGTCTCGATGCCACCGACGATGATGTTTTGAAGGTCTTCGCCCACGGCATGGTGGATCTACGGATCATGTTGACCCATCTGGCCGCCGAGTTGGGATTCGAAACGGCTGAGAACAGACGCGGCGGGACCTACCCTTTTCCCGGGTCGGACACCATCGCTGCCATGAACGTAAGTCGCAATGAGACCTATAAGGGCTTTTCCTGGGCCAAGGGGACGAAGGCTGGAGGAACCCTATTCTGGGTAGTGGCGGAGCATGTTAAACGACGGCCCATCGATGTCCATTTCGAGAGCCCGGTGCGAGAACTGATAACGAATGGGGATGGTGTAGCCCTAGGGGTATTGGCAGAAATGGATGGCCGGGAGGTCACGGTAAAGGCCCGGCGCGGGGTTATCCTCTGCACGGGTGGCTTTGAGCATAATGCACGGTTGCAATCCCATTTCTTGCAGATCCGAAACACCATTTCCATGAGCCCCCTTGGCAACACCGGAGACGGCATACTCATGGCACAGAAGGCGGGGGCGGCGCTGTGGCATATGTGGCACCTCCACGGGGGCTACGGGTTCCGCATCCCCGAGCTACCGGTGGCGGTGAGGCACACCTTCCCCGGTTTCCGTGTGCCTGACAGGAAGATGCCCTGGATTGTCGTGGACCGATTTGGCAGGCGGTTTATGAACGAATATCCGCCGGCGCCACAGGATACGCCCATTCGTGCCATGGAATTCTACGACGCCGACATTCAGGACTACCCGCGAGTTCCCAGCCACCTGATCTTTGATGAGGAAGGCCGGAAACTCGGCCCTATTGGACAACCCAAGATCAACGACGACCGGTTCAGCTTCGAGTGGAGCGAGGACAACCTTAGGGAAGTGGCCACCCGGATCCTCCATCGGTTTGATTCGCTCCAGGCATTGGCCCGGCACCTGGATATTGAACCTGAAATCCTGCGGGAGACCATTGGCCGGTGGAACGATCAGTGTCGGGCAGGACAGGACCGCGACTTTCGGCGCCCTTCCGGTACCATGGTCTCCATCGAGCGACCGCCATTTTACACTATCCCCATCTGGCCCATCATCACCAATACCCAGGGCGGGCCCGTTCATAATGGCAAGCAGCAGGTTATGGACCCCTACGGGCAACCCATTCCCCGGCTCTACGCCGCCGGTGAGATGGGTTCTATTTTTGGCCATCTATACATGCTGGCAGGCAACAACGCCGAGTGCTTTATCGGAGGTAAGATTGCCGGCATGAACGCCGCCACAGAGAACCCATGGGATTAGAGGGGTCAGTATCGCCAAACGCCTGTTTGAAATCATGATTTGGAGACTTGCTTTTCCGAAGGATTCGTTTATAGAGGACTCTTACATTATTTTCCGGCAAAGGAGGAACCATATGGAGTGGAAAGGAATGCTAACCCGGTCGGGTTTGGGAATGTTAGCGCTTCTCTTCTCTCTTGCTTTACCCATCCAAGGAGAAGGCGCTGACTGGAAGGCAAAATGGGACAAGATTGTCGAGGCAGCAAATAAGGAAGGTAAAGTCTATACTTGGGGTCTAGCGGACATGACCCATCCAGAAGTCATTAAGGTCTTCAACAAAAGCTATCCTGGGATCAAAGTTGTTCCACAATTCGGGCGTTCCGAGTTACTTTCTCGGCTCGTTGCAGAACGGCGCGCGCGCAAATACCTTGCGGATCTTATTTCTAATGGCCCTCGCACACTTCGCGCAACCTATCAGGCGGGTTACCTGCAACCCATTCGCCCCCACCTAATACTCCCGGAAGTTGCAGACCAGTCAAAATGGTACAGGGGGAGTTACTTCTGGGGTGGTACGGAAAAGAAGTACCTCTTCACCTATGAGGGTACCCCGGGCAGCGCAAGCATGACCTATAACACAAATAATCTTAAAAACCCGGAACAGATCAAGTCCTATTGGGACGTATTGGACCCTAAGTGGCGGGGTAAGATCGTGATGTTCAGTTACGGAGGTGGCTCGTCCATACCAACCCCGATGCTGGTTATGCTATACAACCCGGAACTTGGTAAAAAGTTTATCAAGCGACTCTTTACGGAAATGGACGTTACCATGTATCGCGACACCCGTCAGGTGGTGGACTCCCTGGGCAGGGGCAAATTCACCATTTGTTTTATGTGCAGGCGGGTTGAGCAGGCTAAAAAGGCTGGACTCCCAATAGAGGACTTCCCGCGCGACCAGATAAAGGAAGGCGGTACCATCGGAGCCGGGAACAGCAGCATCATTGGCTACCTCGATAAGGCTCCCAACCCCAATGCGGCAATCGTCTTTGCCAATTGGTTCCTTTCCCGTGAAGGCCAGATCACGTGGCAAAGAGTATTAAACCAAATTGTAGGTGACGGTTCGGACTCCTTTCGCAACGACATTCCCAAGGACACGGTACAACAGGGTTATCGCAGATCGAAAACTAGAAAGTACCGAGAGCTGGGGTTTCTTGATCCCAAACCACACCTCAAATTTTACTGGGGGCTGGTGCACGAGTCACAGGCAAAAAAAAGAAAAAAGAGGTAGAGAGATTTGTGAAAGTGTCGTTGGCAAGGCAATCAACCCTCATCCGCGGAGGATGAGCAAACAAAGGAGAGAGCTATGGTTCACAAAATGAAATCAATCCTGTCAGTAGTGGGAATATTGGTGTTTACCTTTTTTGTTTCTTCCACAGTCCTAGGAGAGGAAACCGGCTGGAAGGCAAAATGGGAAAAAATTGTCGAGGCAGCGAATAAGGAAGGGCAAGTCAATACCTGGGGACTGCCCGATGTCACCCACCCAGGAATTATTCAGGCATTCAATAAGCGCTATCCCAAAATCAAAATTGTCACCGTGAGTGGACATACCCAAGAATTTCTTCGCCTCGTTGCAGAACGCAGAGCGCGCAAGTATCTCGCCGATGTCTATGCTTCGGGCCCTGCAATAGTCCGACAGGCTTACATCCATGGTTTTTTGCAGCCGCTTCGACCCCATTTGATCCTGCCGGACGTCATAGACCAAAACAAATGGTACGGGGGCAAACACATCTGGGGGGATCCGAAAAAGAAATATCTTTTCGTTTACGAAGGGACCCCGGCAAGCGCAAGCATGGCCTACAACACAAAAAAGATGCCGAAACTGGCGATTAAGTCTTACTGGGATGTTCTCGACCCAAAGTATAGGGGAGATATCGGGTTTTTCAGCTATGGCGGTGGCGGTATCGTTCCAACTCCCATGCTGGCACTCTATTACAATCCCCTGGTTGGACCGAAATACCTGGAGCGACTGTTTGGGGAAATGGAACTCACTATATCCCGTGGCCGGCGGCAGACAACCGACTGGCTCGCCAGAGGGAAATACACCCTGTGCTTTATGTGCAGGGGACTTGAGATAGCTCAGAAAGCCGGGCTCCCAGTGATGCCCATTCGTGGCGAACAATTAAAAGAGTCAGGCGCCCTCGCAAGTGGGAACAGCAGCCAACTTGGCTTTATCAAAGACGCTCCTCACCCCAATGCGGCAATCGTCTTTTTCAATTGGCTCTTTTCTCGTGACGGTCAAACAGAATGGCAAAGGGTCATGAATGAACAAGCCATCATCGGTTCACAAACCCTGAGGGAAGACATCCCAAACGACAATGTCCTCGCACCATACCGAAGGACAAAGGGCAAAGTGTACCCAGTATTAGGTTTCCTCGATCCCAGGCCGGTGACGAAATGGTACTGGAAGCTGGTCAGGAAGGCTATCGCGAGGCAGGGAGAAAGAGCAAAGAAGCAAAAATAGAGGGGGCAATCGTTGACAAGCCGATCCACTATCCTCAGACAGTGAGAAGAGAAAAAGGGGGACTGGTATGATGCTAAGGATAAAATTTACCATATGGGTTATAGGCGCGTTATTTTTTGTCTTTTCCCTTGGTTCACTGACTCGTGGAGAAGAGGGGGGCACGTGGAAGGCAAAATGGGAAAAAATTGTCGAGGCGGCTAACAAGGAAGGTCAGGTCAATACTTATGGACAACCGGCTGTCACCCACCCGGCCATTATTCAGGCATTCAATAAGCGCTATCCTAAAATTAAAGTGGTCACCGTGCTTGGACATTCCCAAGAACTCAATCGCCTCATTGCAGAACGCAGAGCTCGCAAGTACCTTGCGGATGTTTATTCGTCTGGCCCTGCAGTAGTCCGAGAGGCTTACATAGCAGGTTTTATGCAGCCTCTGCGCCCTCATTTGATCCTGCCGGACGTTACAGACCAATCCAAATGGTACGGGGGCAAACACATCTGGAGCGATCCAGAAAAAAAATTCCTGTTCGTCTACGAAGGGACCCCGGCAAGCGCAAGCATGGCCTACAACACAAAAAAGATGCCGAAACTGGCGATTCGGTCTTACTGGGATGTTCTCGACCCCAAGTATAGGGGAGATATCGGGTTTTTCAGCTATGGCGGTGGCGGTACGGTCCCAACTCCCATGCTGGGACTCTATTACAATCCCCTGGTCGGACCAAAATACCTGGAGCGACTGTTTGGGGAAATGGACCTCACCATAACTCGGGGTAGGCGTCAGGCAACCGACTGGCTCGCTCGGGGAAAATATACCCTATGCTTTATGTGCAGGGGACTTGAGCGGGCTCAGAAGGCCGGGCTCCCGGTGGAGGCGGTTCGTGGCCACCAGATAAAAGAGGCAGGCGCGCTCGCAAGTGGGAACAGTAGCGTAATGGGCTTTGTGAAAGACGCTCCTCACCCCAATGCCGCCAAGGTTTTCATTAATTGGTTCGTGTCTCGTGATGGTCAAAAGGAATGGCAAAGGATCATGAATACAATAGCCTTTAACGGTTCACAAACCCTGAGGGAGGATATACCAAACGACAATGTCATTGCGGCGTACCGAAGGGAGAAGGGGAAAAAGTACCCAGTGCTGGGTTTTCTTGATCCCAGGCCGGTGCGGAAATGGTACTGGAAGCTGGTAAGGCAGGCAATCGCGAAAGCAGGAGAAAGAAAGAAAAATAAATAGTTTCTAAACCGTCAGTGACGAATGACTATTCATAATGGAGGGGTTAAATTATGCGACTAGAGAACCGCGTTGGAATTGTTACAGGAGCCGGGCGCAACATCGGTGAGGCTGTCGCCCATTCGTTTGCGAACGAAGGTGCTCGGGTCGCCGTTGTTGATATCCGTGAGGAACCAGCCAAGGCTGTGGCGGATGCCATTAATCGAGCTCACCCAGGGAGCGCGCTGGCAATTGCGGCGGATATGTCCGCCAGCACCGATGTACAGCGAATGGTGGCATCTGTCGTAAATCAGTGGAACGGCATCGACATACTCGTGAACAATGTCGCAGTAACAGATCATAAACCTATTCTGGAGTTGGAGGAGGACGAATGGGATCTCGTGATGAAAGTCACGTTGAAAAGCCAGTTCCTGTGCAGCAAGTTCGTCGCAAAGCGCATGGTTGAGCAAGGACGGGGAGGAAGTATCATTAATATCGCATCAACATCCGGTCACCGGGGACGAGCTGACGCGACAGCCTACTCAGCGGCGAAAGGCGGCGTGCTGAATTTCACCCGATCCCTTGCAATCCAGCTTTCACCTTACAAAATCCGTGTCAACTCCGTCACTCCCAACAGAGTAGGATCGCCTGTGGGTCAAGAAACTATTGCCGGCGGAAACCGCGAGGTCTCCAACCTGGTAGGACGCCAGGGCATGCCGCCTGACATCGCAGCCGTTGTCACCTTTCTTGCCTCGGATGACGCCAGTTTCATCGCGGCCGCTGATATCCTGGCGGACGGCGGATCGCTCCAAGGGGCCATGCCTTCCCCGCGTCCACCGAGATAGGCACGGACTGATTCATTCAATTAACTCGCTAAATCAATTCCACGAATAATTCGTTAAATAATAGCTATCTGCATAATAAACCTCAATTTACACTTGAAGTTAGTCCAGGACTTGCGCCAACTCCACTGAACCCTTGACATCAACAACGGAATCCTTTTATCTATGTGCTATTATAAACTTTTGTGTAACGACGGTTTATGAACCGAATAGCCATGCTAGCTTTGCTATCGTTGGCCGTTGTTCTGACATCCAGTCCGACCCAGGCTAAAGATTACTTCGAGGGCAGGTCCATTACATTAGTCTTAGGGAGCCAACCGGGCGGGCGCCGGGACCGGGTCACCCGGCTCACGGCCAGATTCCTTTCCAAGCACATCCCGGGAAAGCCCAACGTTATAGTCCAGAATATTCCAGGTGGTAAAGAAATACCTTCGCAGTTAAAAATTTTTAAGGGGAGACCCGACCTTCAATTCTGGGTGTAGTAAACTCCAATGCCGCAGAGGTTCCCTATTTTGGCACGCCCGGCGCTCACTATGATCCCAACAAGTACATGGATATAGGACCAGCCGGCACCGGCAGCTTTCGCCAGACCCTCTTCACCCATAAACAAGCGAGGTTCAACTCCCTGGAGGAATTGAAGTCATGTGAAGTGGCCCTGGGTGCCCACCGGATTGGTCATCGTGTATACATGACCTGCCGCTTGATCGGCGAAGTCCTGGGCCTGAAGATTCGCTGGGTGCTCGGCTACTCCTCACCTAGCCGGTATATCGCCGTGGATCGTGGCGAGATAGACGGAGGTTGCAACGATGCTGCCAGTGCCTACAGGGAGCGGCGGGACCGGTTCGATGAACGTCTCATCGTCGCCAATATCGCGGTGACGTCGCCGAAAGACATGCCTCCCTTGGATCACCCAATCTTCGCGAACACACCTTCCCTCATGCAATTCGCCAAGACGGACCTCCGCCGCAACATCATTCAAAAGCTTAATATCACGGGCCAGTTAGGGTATGCGTTTGCCTTCCCACCAGGCACACCAGACCGCATCAGGAGAATCGGAGAGCAGGCCATGCAAAACATGGGTAAGGATCTGAAATTTATCAAGGCATGGGAAATCGAGGTGGGCATAAAACCCTTTCCAGGTATTTTCTCAGCTTCGCACAGGTTCAAGACGCAGTTAAATTCTACACGGACTGGAAACCAGATGTTTTAAAAGCCTATCAGCGCTTGGGCTATGAACCGCCGACATAACATTCAGGAGAACGTGGACTATGCGAAGAAGATTGGTGCTAGTTTTTCTTGCCGGATTGGTGATGCTCTTGGGGCCAGTAACCACTCCGGATTCGATATATGCCGAGCCCTACTTCAAGGGTAAGACGATCACTTTGATCGTAGGCACCCAACCGGGAGGCCGGAGGGATCGGATTACTCGGACTACGGCCAAGTTCCTTACCAAGTATATACCGGGAAACCCGACGATACTGGTGCAAAACATTCCCGGCGGCAAGGAGGTCCCCTCCCAGTTAAAGATATTTAACGGGAGACCCGATGGCTCCGTCATGGGTGTCATCACCTCCACTGCCACGGAAGCACCCTATTTCGGCACACCTGGGGCTAACTATGATCCACAGAAGTATATGTATATCGGGTCAATCGGTACGGGGAAGAACCGCCAGACTCTCTTGCTCCACACTCAGGCAGGTTTCAAATCTCTGGAAGACTTGAGGTCACGTGAAATGGCCCTGGGGGCACACCGTCTTGGCCACCGTGTTTATTTGAACGGCCGGATTACCGGTGAAATTTTAGGCTTGAAGATTCGCTGGGTTCTGGGCTACTCTTCACCCGGACGGTACATCGCCGTGGAGCGTGGCGAAATTGACGGCGGCTACAACGACGCCGCCAGCGCCATGAGGGATCGGCCAGACTGGTTCGAAAAACGACAAATCTACGCTCCTGTCGCCACCACCATGCCGGAAGATCTGCCTCCCATAGACCATCCCGTCTTTGCCAATACGGTTTCTGTCATGAAATTCGCCAAGACGGATCTTCACCGCGATATCATACGTAAGTTAAACACCACGGATAAGTTAGGCGGTGCCTTTGCATTCCCTCCAGGCACGCCGGACCGCATTAGGAAGATCGTCGAACAGGCGCTACTGAAAATGGGCAAAGATCCAAAGTTCCAAAAGGCATGGGAAATTCAGGTGGGGATCAAGCCCTACCAAGGCGTGTTTTCGGCTGCGGAGGTGGAGGAAGCGGTCCAAATCTACACGGACTGGAAACCGGACGTCTTAAAGGCCTATCAGCGCCTGGGGTATCAGGCCCCTAGATAAACATCAGGAGGATTCGCTCAATGAGCTTAAGGCATTACATTTCAGTTTTTACAGGTGTGTTCATCGCCATGGGGTCAGTGACAACTCCGGGCACCACACAAGCCCAACCCTATTTCGAAGGCAAAACCATCACGATGATTTTGGGGTCAGCACCCGGGGGACGCCGCGACCGGATCTCAAGGACCACAGCGAAGTTCTTGAGGAAATACATCCCGGGGAAACCCAGTATCCTGATTCAAAATATACCCGGTGGCAAAGGGATTCCCGCGCAAATGAAGTTTTCTCGCTCGAGAAACGATGGGACGGTGATCGCTACGGTGGTCTCCTCGGATATGGAAGCCCCATATTTTGGTGCCCCCGGAGCAAAATATAACCCTAGAGACTACGTTTGGGTGGGCGCTGTCGGCACCGGCAAACAACGCAATGTGCTTTTCACCCATAAGCAAGCCGGATTCAACACCCTCGAAGACCTCAGGTCTCGTACGGTCGCTCTGGGTTCCCAAGGTGTAGGCCACCGTTCCTACATCTATGGCCGAGTTATCGCGGAAGTCTTGGATCTAAAAATACGCTGGGTCCTTGGTTACACGACACCGGAGCTTTACATCGCCATCGAACGGGGAGAGCTGGATGGAAGGGTTAACGACTCCGCCTCTGCACAGAGAGATCGACCTGACTGGTTCGAAAAACGACAGATTGTTCCCCACGTGGCCATGGCACTGCCGGAGTACCTACCACCCATCGATGATCCTCTATTGGCTAAGGTGCCTTCTCTTTATAACTTTGCGAAAACCGAACTCCACCGCGAAATCATCCGGAAATTCAACACCACGGACCGACTGGGTGGTTCTTTTGCGCTGCCACCGGGAACACCAAACTCCGTCAGAAAGATCTTGGAACAGGCTGTCATTAAATTGGGCAAAGATAAAGCGTTTCAACGTGCGTGGGTGAAAGAAGTGGGCATCCGGCCCTTTCAAGGCGTGTTTTCTGCCGCTGAGGTGGAAAAGGCCGTGACCACGTACACGTCATGGAAGCCTGAGGTCTTAAAGGGCTATCGGCGCTTGGGCTACCAGGCCCCTAAACAATAGGCTTCGACGATTCAAGGAGGAATAGGATGCAAGGGAAGAGAGTTCTTTTAAACCTTGCGATCATTCTGGTGATCATGGCCTTGGCAGTTAGTCCGAACAAGACCCAGGCCCAGTATAGTTTCGATGGCAAGAGCATTACTCTCATCGTGGCCTGGGACCCTGGGGGGAGGATCGATCGTCAGAGTCGTACGATTGCCAAGTACCTGGCAAAATACTTGCCTGGAAGCCCCGATTTCATTGTCCAAAACATTCCGGGTGGGAAAGCCATTCCAGCCAACCTACGGTTCCAGAAGGCCAAGCCCGATGGTTCGGTCATCCTGATGGAGACGGCTTCAGGTTTGGAGATTTCGTTTCTTGGTTTTCCCGGTGCTAACTATACGCCTCACAAGAATACCTGGATCGGATCCGTCAGCACCGGTAAACAACGCAATGTCCTCTATACCCATAAGCAAGCGGGATTCAATACACTGAAAGACTTGAAAAAGAAAAGAATTGCTCTGGGTGCCCCACGCGTAGGGCATCGTTCCTATATCTATGGGCGCCTCATGGAGCAGATATTGGGATTGAACGTTCGCTGGGTTGTGGGTTATTCAACCACCGAACTGGACCTCGCCATCGAGCGGCGTGAAGTGGATGGCCGAGTCAATGACGCCGCGAGCTTGCTGGCGAGACGTCCCGATATGATAAAAAAAGGTTTGGTCGTCCCCCATGTTGCCGTGACCCTCCCGGAAAGGTTGCCTCCCTTGGATTATCCCCTCTTTGCCAACGTGCCTGCGCTCATGGACTTCGCTAAAAAAGAGAGCCACCGTGAGATCATACGCAAGTTCAACACAACGGGGCGGTTAAGCGCTTCCATGGCGCTACCGCCTGGAACTCCGGAAAGTATCAGGGGTCCTCTCGAAGCGGCATTGTTGAAAGTCGGCAAGGATCGCAAATTCCAAAAGGAATGGGAGACACTGGTGCTAAGGGGCACAACCTTTGGCGGGGTCTATTCTGGTGACGAGGTACAAACGGCTGCGCGTATCTATACGCAGTGGAAACCCGAAATTCTAAAGGAATATAAGCAGATAGGTTATGAGCCCCCTAAGTAGATGGGCATAGAGGCTCTCCACCATTGTTTTTGAGGGTTGGATGTCCACCACGCTCGAAGAATCTATCAGCGCCTGGACTTCCAGCCTCCTGCAAAAAAGGGTCTAGGTTCGATTCCGTGGGTGCCGCGGATTAGTCGACGATTTTTCCTTCGTCCTGGGCACCACCATGCTGAAATACGATTTGCTTTCCTGTCGCGTCATCGATCTCAGACCGCATTCCGCCAATCTTTTTGTAATCTTGCGGAGTCGGGTTGGAACTGTTGCCTAGAAGCACCATGGGTTCATCGTTTGGATTGGATCCCTCATAAAACTCCAAGGCAGGGATACTGATAATCTTTCCGGGAGAAAGCTCATGGGTTTCATTGGGTCCCTTCATGATGCCCCGACCCTTGATCACATAATAGGTCCGGTCCGAAGGATGGTTATGCATTCTTTGAACGTCTCCGGGTGGAAAATACAGTAGCCAAGCAGTCAGGTTCTTTGTCCTGAACAGATCCGTTCTTCGGTCCTCCCCCTTTCTTTCTTTTTTTATAACCTCCTCTACATCGGTGATCTTCATGGTTTCCTCCTTCTTTGGTTTTTTGACGCCCCATTAAGAATCTGAATGGAACAATTCTGAGCTTCCTAATGCATCATTCAAAAAACAACCCTGGCGGCCACAAGACTTCAAAGATCCCCTCGAACAACCCCCACACAAGAGCAAACGCACCCACTCCCATAATAACAGACATCCACCATTTTTCCCCACCATCAAAGTAGGTGTACAGTAGCACGAAAAGCGGCAGTCCGATGACGATACCAAAAAGCCAGATGGTCACCGCAGCGCCGGCAAACCACCCAAAGAAGCTTACCGTCCGGGTGATCTCCACTCTTCGTTCCAATTCACCCCCCATGGCAGTCTCATCCATTTCCACGCCTTTGGCGGCAATGCGAGATTCCCAACCCGTGACGTCACGAAAGAGTTGAGTGGTAGCCAAGAAGATCCCTGGGATCGCCCCAACGTAAACCGGCATGAGTCTAGCAATCAATGGCCAGTCCCAGCTGGTGACGATGACATATACAAAGGCTAGCAGGAATGCCAGAGTTAATCCTGCATTGTAGTTGAAGGTCAATCTAATTGGCCGAGTGACCTGCTTCGTCTCGCCAGGTTCCTTTTTCTCCCGCCGGCTCCAGAGAGTGTAACCCAGGGAGACCGCAACCAGCAAGAGCAGGATGATCACTAGGGGACGTTGGAGCCATGCAAACTCGTAACGCGCGGTTGAGATGTATAGATATTTCTCCATCAACAAACCGAGAATCATCCCAAGCACCAGGGGAGGCCGTGGGTAGCTAAACCTCTTCAGAGTGAAGCCGACGATCCCAAACATGACCACCAGCAGCAGATCCGCAGGATGGCGGGTAGCGCTTAAAGCCCCAATCATGACGAATGTCAGGATCATGGGAACAATGATGGAATAACGCAGCTCTGCGAGTTTGGCAAAAGGCGTGGCGAATAGCAGCCCCAGCGCGGCACCGATGAGGCTTGCGACTCCTAATACCCATACAACGCTGTAAATCAGATCTAGGTTTCGTTCCAGCATATAGGGGCCGGGTGAGAATCCCATGGTGATCAGGGCAAACAGAAAGAGGGCAGAAACCAGGCTCCCGGGTATCCCCAGGGTCAAAGTTGGTATCAGGGTCCCTCCGTCCTTGGCGTCATTGGAAGCCTCAGGGGCGATGACCCCGCGCACGTCCCCTTTACCGAAGGTATCCTTCCCTCCTTTACAGGTTTGCGCGGCATGCCCATAACTGAGCCAGTCCACCACCTGCGCACCGAGCCCGGGGATAATACCTACCCAGATCCCTAAAAAACTGACCCGTACCACTAACCACCAGTTGCGAATCGCATCCATGATCCCCTGCAAAAGGCTACCCTTCAGAGGCATCGGTGGTCTCTCAACTCCTACCTTGGTAATCGCTAGATCCAAGGCGGATGGAATGCCAAACACGGCCAGGGCCATGATGCTGAGCGGTAATCCCTCAAGCAGGTAAGGTTGGTCGAATACAAAGCGCATCACGCCCGATTGGGCCTGGATCCCCACCACCGAAAGAATCAGGCCGAATGTCCCGGCAATGAGCCCCTTTAACGGCCGAGGACCCGCCAGGATGGAAACCATGCTGACACCCCACAAGGTAATCACGAACAGCTCGGGAGACCCAAGCAATAGAATTATTGCCCGGGCCACGGGAATCGCCGCGGCCAGAGTAATCATTCCCACCAGACTGCCTAACATTCCGGCCGTGAATGCGGCCCCCAAAGCACGGCGGGCCTCGCCGTTTCGTCCCATGGGATAACCGTCAAGTACGGTGGCCTGGGATCCTGCTCCGCCGGGAATGCCAAATAGCACTGGAAGGTAGGCGCTACAGGTGCTGCTCACTGCATCCATGCCGATGAGAAAAGCGATGGCGACGATGGGATCCCATTGGGTGACAACGGAAAGAAACAAGGCATACATCAACGGAGTGCCCAGGCCCTGCGGCGTGATGGCGGTAAAAGTACCCACCGCGATCCCCCCGAACATGCCAAGGATCGCCTTTGCCTGGAAAATATTTAAAAAACCATGAACTGCTGCTTCAAACATGGTTGAGTCAATCCCTTCTCTAGGCCGGTGGTCTCTTTAACGCACAGCCAAACTGATCCGTTCCGTGGAACCATTTTCTACACCCCATTTTGGCATGACCAGGGGCGACCTACACGGAAACCGTCGATAGTACCTTCCATCTCAAAAAAGCCAAAGACTTCTCTCACTTGACTCATTCCGAAGGTGGGCACGGGGACGCAAGAGCCAACGGTGAAGAATGGGGCTCCAAGAGTAACACCGACAATCAACTGCCCGGAGCAAAGATTTCCTCTAGCCCCAAGGCCCTCGATATCAGACCTTGATCGTGCAGGTAACCAATATGAGTCTCCAGCTCCTTTCTATTGGCTTCCAACCCGTATGGAAACATGTTTCTCCTCAGCAAACGATACTGCTCCTCTAAAAGCGGAGCCACCCATGGCGAACTTATAAGTGAATTGTCCCCGTCCAGGGTGTCCAGGGCCAACCGTTTGGCTTTTTCAAAGGCACTGATGAGACTGGGCACCACCCAGGGACTTTTAGCCACGATCTCCTTTTTGATGACCAGGACGTGATTGATGGGGAAGATACCTGTTTCCTTGAAATAAGAGGCCTCTAGGTCCTTGAAGTTGGGAAATACCCGTCTCAGATTTTGATGCAGCAGCATCCGATGGGCATCCTCGTGACACAAGACATCCAGTTCTCCATCAGCCAACATCTGAACAAGACTCTTGCCTTCAGGTATCAATGTGACTGTCACCCCCGTGGACGCTTCCAGAGGGGATAAACTCTGCCGCTCCGTGAACCAGTGAATCTCCCTCGAGTCAATACCGTATTTGTCCTTGAGGTACCCCCTAAGCCATACCCCCATGGCATGCTGATACCATCTGAGAATGCCAACCTTCTTGCCTGCAAAATCTTCAAAGGAAGAGATCTTCTCGTCTTTCCTCGTGAGCAACAATTGGTGAAAGAACTTACGACGCGGAAAGACCGGGATGCCTAGGTGACCCTGGCCGCGGTCTTTTTGTATGATCAGTGCGGGATTAGCGGTCTCGTATACGTCGGCATCCGGCGACCCCATCGAGGTCCCTGGAACAAGCGGTGATACAACAACCAGCTCGATACCTTCCGGCTTGACTCTTCCGTCGAGCACTGGGAGCGTGCGATCGTAATACCCGCAGGAAAGCGTAAGCTTAATTCCGGCCATTGAACTACCGTTATCTCTTTTTAATTAGCGATTTCCGTGTGGAGTCTCTGCACAACGGCTCGTAATTAATTGTGGGGGGGGGTAGCGCTGGGAAACTTCCTCATATTTAAGCAATCATGCGACTTCTAATAGTTCCCGATACCCAGATATTCGATTCCCGCGAAATTGGGTAACCGTCAATACCTAGTTCTCCATGCGGTAGCCGAATCTCCGGACAAAGACAGCTACCACAATGGCAAAACCGACTAAAATAACACTCACGATAGAGGCTGATTCCATCTCACCACCCAAGGCATATTCCATCATCAAAATCGCTAATGGTCGGGTGGACGCGTTGGCCAGGAGCACGACATTGTCCACATCACGGATTGCAGCCATGAAGACAATGACAAAGATCGCTACCAGTGTGGGAGAGATCAGCGGAATGGTGATGCGGCGGAAACTATACAACCACTTTGATCCGCAAACCCGGGCTACATTTTCCAGATCCTCTGAAAGCTGGCTAAAACTAGCCTTGATCAGGTGTACCCCGATGGGTAGCTCCTTGATAATCAGCACCCAGGTCAAGCTAAAGATGGTGCCATAGAAAGGAGACAGAAACGGCACCGATAAAAACATCCACAGAAAGCCAAGACCCATGAGAATTCCTGGTACCGCCCACGGCAGCCAGATAAAGACATTGGCCACCGACTTACCTGTTAGAGGGAGCCGAACCAATGCATAGCCTATGAGACAATATACTATTAAAGCCGAAATACCCGTGGAGAAGCCGAGGACAAGGGAATTACGGATGGACGAGAGGAACACCGGGTCTTCAATTACGGCCTTCCAATGTCCCAAGGTATAGGGATTTGAGATCTCAAAATAACCGAATATCCTCATACTCGAACCTAGAACCAGGGCACCCATCGGTAAGAAGACCGCCACTGCTAAAAACGCAAGCAAGGCACCAGAGATTAAGTATCGCCCTATGCCCAGGTCGACGGGACGAAATGTAGCCCCTTTACCAGACACCGTCACGTAACGGCGGTCCCGGGTATAGGATTGATACAGCATTGCAAGTATGAATAAGACGACCAGAAAGAAGGTACTAAGCGTGATAGCCTGTGAAAACTCGGGAGGTTCCCAGGTAATGAGGTCATAAATACGAGTGGCAAAGACGTCAATTCCCGCCGGGCGACCCAAGAGGAGTTCGACCTGAAACGATTCCAGGCCACGGATCATGCCGGCTATCCATACGGTGAATAGGGCTGGACCCAGTACCGGTATCAGTACATGTCTAAAAGTCCGCCAGGTTCCCGCACCGCAGACTCGCGCGGCCTCCTCTAATGAAGCCTCCAGTTGTCTGAACGCAGGGGCTAATAGGATAGTCATAACCGGTATTGTGCTCGCAGTTAGATGCACCCATACGATCCCATAGATCGAGTACGGAGTGAGTTTAAATCCCCATCCCCCAAACCACTGATTCAGAAGTCCATAATTGGGATCCAAAAGGAGGATCCAACTTATGGCGAGAGGCAAGGAAGGGAGAAAATAAGCGATCCAGAGCGAGAGTTCAATGAAGCCTTTGAACGGAATACGCACTCGAATCAGCAACCAGGAGAAAAAAAAGCCTATGGCAATCCCTAGAACGGACCGAATGTTGAGGAGGAAACTATAACCAATAGAGCTCAGGGTACGCTTATTGGCAAACGCACTTGTCCACCCTTCCAAACCAAAGCGAAACGGTTCCGCAGGATCCGCGCTATTGAAACTGTTAATGAGGATAAACAGCACGGGGGGCAGGCTGGCTGCCGCCGCCCCCAGTAAAACAATCGTGCTGATCCCTAAAAATGGGCGTCGAGGTGGCTTTGGTAGCTCGATGACCTCGATTTGTGTCACACGCTCCATAGGGGTCGTTTACATTTCAAGAACCATGAGCATTCATGAGCTCATTGTGAACCTTATTCCCAAGGCTATCTCCCGAGTATTTCCAATAGACGTTTCCTGGCCCCACGACGTTCCTTTGCGTAGTATTTGTGCGAGTAGCCGTCGTGGTACTCCAGGTTTGGTTTTGGAATCGTAAAGTCCGGTATTTCCGGAGTACGGACATCGAGTCGACGACTCTTCTGTAGGACATAACGCTCAAAGATCCCCTGTCCTTCCTTCGAGGCTAACCAGTTCAGCAAAATCGTCGCGGCATTCGGATGGGGTGAGTCCTTGACGAGTTTCATGACGCTGCTACCTCCAACGACCTCACCTCTTATGTCGTCAAAACTCATCACGCCTATTGGAAGACCTTCCCTCATCAGGGGCAAATAAGCCCTTCCTGCAGCTCCCAAACCTATCGCGTAGTTCCCTCGTGCAATCCAGTCGGCGAGTTGACGATGGTTCGTCGTATAGGTAACTTTTTGCCGTGCGTAGAGGCGAGAGATAAACTCATCACCCAAGCTTACCAGGAGATAGGCTGCAACGGCTTGACCTGCACCCCCCCGACGCGGGTCAAAACTGGCGATCTTCCCCTTATACTTTGGATCCACCAGGCTTTGAATTGATTTCAGCTTCTCTGCCTTGACAAGGTTCTTGTTATGAATTCCCGGGGCGTAATAATATTCAGCCATCTGCAACATATACTTTTCTTCAGGGTCGTTGAATTTGAGAAAGCCCCCTCTCCAATTTTTGCTGTCCACTACCTCGGGTAATAGCAATTTCTGCTTAAGGGGGGCCAAACAACCCTTCGGATAAAGGGTAATAAGCTCACTATTTCCAGATAGCAGGACATCCATACTTGGGCGACCAGCAGCACATTCCCTACCCGCAATAGCTGTGAGCTCTGCGCCTTTCATGGACCGTATTTCGACATCAAAACCATATTGCCCCTTAAAGGCCTTGGTCACGGACTGGCGAAATTTGGGCAGGCCCAGGTTCGTCCCCAGAACCACCACGCCTTCTTGGCGAGCCTTTGCGAGGACCTTGTCCCAGTCCTCGATTGGGCCAGAGATCGCCTGTTGGGCCGTACAGTGCACCCAAACCAAGCCACTTAAAATGACCGCTAGATAGTATTTCATAATCTACCTCCCTGATGACTCATTCCATTTTTATGTTCACCCAACAGTTCATCTCACTATAAAGACCACGTTTTAATTTGCTCGATCTCCACTTTTAAGAGAACCTTGGCTCCCTTCTTTAGCGCCGAATTATCTACAGTGAGCACAAAATGGTTGTCGCAAGCTTGCAAGGCGACTTCGTACTGGTCGCCTAGATAGATGACGTTTTCAACCACAGCTTCAATTTCATTTACTTCCGGTTTACGCTCTTCAGGTACAAACTTTATATCCTGCGGCCGTAGGGTTACTTGGACCGTGCGTTCCGAGTCAGTACTATTCGCTTTAGAGGTTCCCACCGATACACTGTCTGCCGCTCGAAGTCGATAGCCGCCCGGCAACTCCACAAATCTTTGGCCCCCCTCTTGGGTCCATTGCCCCTGAAAATGGATTGTCTTTCCCAAAAAAGAGTGCACAAACTGGTTGCTTGGATTTTCGTACAATTCATCGGGTTTACCCAGCTGCTGAATTTGTCCGTCTCTCATTAGCAGTATGCGATCTGCTAAAGTCATCGCCTCAACTTGGTCGTGGGTAACAAATATAAAACTCGTCCCCAACCGTTGTTGCAAGCTCTTCAGCTCGACACGCATCTGTTGTCGTAATTGGGCATCCAAATTGCTCAGTGGCTCGTCCAAAAGAAGCAAATCGGGTTCATACACTAAAGCCCGCGCCAAAGCCAGTCGTTGCTGCTGCCCACCACTCAGTTTACTGGCGAGACGGTCCTCAAATCCTTCAAGATTAACAAACTGCAATACGTGCTTGACCTTCGGCTTGATGTCCTTCTTAGAGAAGCGCCTCACAATCAATGGAAAGGCAACATGGTCCTCTACGGTCATATGGGGCCATACTGCGTAGGATTGAAAGACCATTCCTAGGTTGCGCTTTTCCACCGGTAGAAAGATCCATTTTTTTGAATCCGAAATGGTTTTACCCATCAGCTCGATCCTGGCCGTATCCGGACGTTCCAACCCTGCTATGATGCGTAACGTGGTACTCTTGCCACACCCGCTCGGACCTAAAATGACCAGGATTTCGTTCTTATACACATCAAAATTCACATCGTTCAAAACCCGAACGGTTTCGTAGCGTTTAGTCAGGTCTCTAACGCTGAGAATGAGTTCTCCGGCTTCCCCTGGGTTCTCGCTCATTGACTCTCCTAATCCGTCACCCCCTGGGCCTCTTGTACGAGTGATTCGATTAAGGACCCGCCTACGTTCCATGCACTAAGATTTAACTGAAATATCGGAGCCTTCTACCACAGCAAACAACCAGAGACAAGTCAGAAAGCTTGATTGCCATAAGATCACCTTACACCGTCATCCTTAAAAAAACACGGGTCCGACAGGTTATTATAATAGGGTCCAAATTGACAAGGGGGATTGACAATATGGAAAACAATGTGCATATACCCCCATTATGTTTGATCATTTGAATGAAATTGATGGGAAGAATGGGAGTCGCCAAGAACGTCTCGATCCGGAAACCTCGCTAAGTGCCTATTCTGAGGCGGTTTCGCAAATTGCAGAGAGGGTTGGACCTGCCGTCGTTACCATTCAGGTCACGAAGCCTGGGGCCACATCGGCTCTGGGTTGGGGTACGAACAGAGAATCCATTGGTAGCGGCTCCGGGATCATTATAGCGCCCGATGGCTATGTCCTCACCAACAACCACGTGGTATCTGATGCCAATGATCTAACGGTATCTCTGGCCGATGGAAGCCAGTTCCCAGCCCAACTTGCGGGTCGGGATCCTGACACGGACCTCGCCCTGCTACGTCTTGCAACCTCTGGTTTACCGCCAGCGACTCTCGGAGACTCAGACCAGCTCAAAGTCGGACAACTCGCCATTGCCATAGGAAGCCCGCTGGGGCTTCAGGCTACTGTCACCGCAGGTGTCGTCAGTGCCTTGGGCAGAACTCTTCGGAGCATCTCCGGTCGATTGATGGAGGACATTATTCAAACCGACGCAGCTTTGAATCCGGGAAATAGTGGGGGTGCCCTCGTGGACTCACATGGCCAAGTGATTGGTGTGACTACAGCCATTGTGGCTGGCGCTCAGGGGGTCTGCTTTGCAATCCCTGTGAACACGGCCAAGTGGGTGGTCCCTCAGCTATTGAAAGAGGGACAGGTGGTTCGCGGTTATCTGGGCATCGCGGGACAGACCGTGACTATACCACCCGGTCTGGTGAGGGGGCTCAAGCTAAAGGCCTCAAACGGAGTTGCCATCGTGAAGCTGGTGACGGGTGGCCCCGCAGACCGTTCCGGCCTGCGGCCTGGAGATGTTTTGGTCGAAGTGAAAGGCCAGCCCTCGTCTTCTGTAGACGCCATACACAAAATTCTAATTCGTGAAACCATTGATCGGAAAATCCCGGTGGAATTTATCCGTAACCAGGAGCTTTTAACAAGCGAAATACGTCCCGAGGCTGCGTCATCGAATTAGCTTAGATCCGATTACTCGTGACCCATTGACTCCACGGTGAATCCCTCAAATTATTTTCACAATTTCATGCACGAGGGTCAGCTTTGCACCTGCTCGAACCTGCGAAAAGCAGTAAGGGCTGTAAGTCAACTCTACGACGATGCCTTTCGTCCCATTGGACTCAGAGCCACTCAGTTTGGGTTTTGGGTGCTACAGGAATGCTGGGTCCCCTTACCATCAATCGGCTGGCCGAGGCTATCGTTATGGATCGGACCACCTTGACGCGGAACCTGCGACCCCTGGAAAAACAAGGACTGTTACGAATCAGATCCGGCAAGGACCGGCGGGAGCGGGAGGTGTCCATCACCAAAAGAGGTCAGGTTATTTTGGCTAAGGGTTATCCCCTCTGGAAAAAAGCGCAAGGAAAAGTCGTCAAGGGTCTCGGACAGCAACGGGTCAATCGACTCCTAAAGGATTTATCCGCTGT
This sequence comes from uncultured Binatia bacterium (SeqCode), assembly GCA_965218425.1. GTDB lineage: Bacteria > Desulfobacterota > Binatia > UBA9968 > CAXXLF01 > CBDCDW01. The sequence goes on along the minus strand of OZ244621.1, from coordinate 3,442,270 downwards.
GGTCAACGTTGCACAGCAGGGTTGACGGCCCCTAACGTGCGCAACAAAGCAAAATCCATCTCCTTTCTGCTCCGCGAACTCATCTATTCTGTTTGAAGCGTCTCGTCCATATTATCCACCAGGATACCAAAATGAACGGTCTTCCCTCCCGGGAGACCCGGGTGTGATCCCCGATGGAATTCCTTGAGACCAAAGGCTTCCATATAGAAGGCAGCTAACTGTTCCGGATTTTCTGTTCTGATGGCCAAGTGCCGAATCTGAGCCATAAAAACTTCCTCCTGTGGTATTTTTATCCCCTCACCGTCACCGCATTTGCTAACTGCCTTATTGCTGTAATTCAACTCCTATTACATGTTTCCATCCATTGCGGGTCGCTCTGGCGCAACGGGATTCATTGGGTTGGCTTCGTCTCAGTTTGACAAAATAAGCGTTTTTGTATACTGCAAATACCAACCCAGCAAGCAACCGAAAACATGGACATAACCATAGGACAGCAGTCACTGAGAAGTCTTGTCGATCTGGATAACGGATTGATCAGCAGAGAGGTTTTCGTCAACAGGGAGATCTACGAGCGGGAGCAGGAGCAAATCTTTGCCCGTGCCTGGCTCTTTGTAGGCCACGAGAGTCAAATTCCCGGTCCAGGCGATTACTTCGTTTCCTGTATGGGTGAAGAGTCCGTGATCCTTGTGCGGGACCAGCAGCAAAAAATTCATGTCTTTCTGAACACCTGTCGTCACCGCGGCATGAAGGTGTGTCGTTACGATCAAGGCAATACGGTTCATTTTACTTGCCCGTTTCATGGTTGGAGTTACGATACTGAAGGGAAACTAGTCGGTGTGCCCAGGTTCAAAGAAGGTTACAACGATGGACTGGACCGAGCCCGATGGGGACTCATCGAGGTTGCCCAACTGGAGAACTACAAAGGGTCCATTTGGGCCACTTGGGATAAGGACGCTCCTTCATTTTCGGATTACCTCGGTGATTTTAAAATTTACCTGGATACGCTTTTTGATTGTTTCGACGGTAGAGAAGGCGGTGCCCAGGTCCTCGACGGCGTCCACAAATGGCGTATGCCCTGCAATTGGAAGTTCCCGGCAACCAGCTTTGGAGGCGACGCCGCACACGATGTCAGCCACCGATCAACCCATGTGGCGGCCTATGGCCCTCAGGGCAAAGGCGATCGCCATGGTGTCCCTCGCCCTGGCGAAAAGAGATTGGAGGTATCCATTCCCGGCTTGGGCCACGGCGCCCATGTCACTGTGTACCAGGCGGACTCCCCCTATACGCCCACATGGGGATCCCTCCAGACGGTGGATGACTATTTCAAGCAAGCCTACGAGAAGCATCGGAAGAACCTTTCCATACCACTGCGCATGGACGTTGGTGCGGCCACTTTTTTTCCCAACGCCTCCTACGCTGCGGGAATTAGACGCACCATAGTGATTTGGCATCCGCGTGGGCCCGAGATGACAGAAGCATGGCGCTTTTACCTTGTGGACAAGGATACCCCTCAAGAGGTCAGGGATGCCATACGCCGCTACTTAATGCGATATTCGGGGCCGGCGGGAATGACCGAACAGGACGACATGGAAAACTGGAACTACGCATATGCCGCCAGCAAGGGGACCATCGCGCGCCGACACCCCTACAACTACCAGATGGGCGTTGGCAATGCTCCCCTGGACCTACCGATTCCGGGACGGGTCACTCAGGTACTCTCGGAGGAAAACCAGAGAAATCGTTTCAAGCGCTGGGCCGAGTTCATGCAGGCGAAGAGTTGGGATGATGTTTACCCGAAGAACGGGAAAAGCGCCAAAGGGTAACATGGTCACGGAATCAAAGACCCCTCATGCGCAAGCCCTCGATCGCGTTTTACTTACCCAAGAGATCTCGGAGTTCCTCTATGCGGAGGCGGAACTACTCGATGAGCGGTGCTTCGATCAATGGCTCGACCTTTTCACTGACGACGCGCACTACTGGATGCCGCTCAGGCAGAACGTCCCCTTCGAGGAGCGACGGCGGGAGAACACCAGCCATGTCGATGGCATCTCATGGTTCGACGAAGGCAAGGCGACTCTCAGGTCGCGTGTGGACCAGATCAAAACCGGTCAGCATTGGGCGGAGGAGCCGCTGTCACGAATCTGTCACATGGTATCCAATGTACAAATCGTGAACTCCACTCCGTCAGAGGTTACCGTCAAAAGCCGGATGCTGGTCTACCGTAATCGGCTTCAGGACGAAACCGATTTGTTTATTGGGAAGCGGGAGGATGTGCTCCGAAAAGTGGACCATCAGTGGAAAATCGCCCAACGAAAGATCGTCCTTGATCAAAACGTACTCCTGGCAAAAAACGTTACCGTCTTTTTCTAAAGTTTGCACCCGACGCTAGCCTCACCGCCATCCGACAGCACAAATCCATGGCTTCTCAGAAGCAAACACGAGCCCCAACGCTTCGATTCGGTATCGCTGGATTGGGCCAGGCCGCCGCTTCCACCATTCCTGAGATAGTTGCCCATCCTCATAGTCAACTCACAGCAGCCGCCGACCTCAGGCAAGAGGCCCTGGACAAATTTTCATCTGAGTTTGGTGGAAAGGTCTACCACCGTGTTGAAGATCTCTGCGGGGACCCAAACGTCGATGCCGTCTATGTGGCCACGCCCCATCAATTTCATGCCCAACACTCCCTGATGGCCTTGGAACAAGGCAAGCATGTGATCCTAGAAAAACCCATGGCCCTCAACCTCGAAGATTGCGATACGATGATTCAAGCAGCCGAGGAACATGGCGTTCAACTCCTTGTGGGGCGCGGGTCTCATGGATTCGATTTGCCTGTCCTCAGGATGCGTGAAACGGTGCGGAGCGGCGAACTGGGTCGCCTGGGAATGATTCACTCGTGGCTCTACAGTGACTTTCTCTACCGTCCCCGAACTCCGCAAGAGCTGGATACCAGCCTCGGCGGTGGGGTAATCTTCAATCAAGGCCCTCACCAAATTGACATGGTGCGGATCCTCGTGGGGGGCCTCATCCGAAGCGTAAGGGCCATGACAGGGGTCTGGGACCCTGAACGGCGTTCCGAGGGTAGCTTTGTTGCCTATCTTGAATCTACCGACGGAGTTCCTGCAACGATTATCTACAACGGGTACGACCACTTCGATACGGACGAATTTCATTGGTGGATTGGGACCTATGGACAACCCAAAGAGCCCGACCATCACGGTAGAGCTAGAAAATCTCTGAGCCAGACGGCAAAGACCCCCGAGGAGGAAGCGGCGCTCAAAGCCTCATACGGCTACGGTGGAACCCGCAAGAGACAACGGTTTGCACGCACCGAGAATCCCCCTGCACATCACAATCATTGGGGCGTTATGATCGTGAGCTGCGAAAAGGGAGACTTGCGACAGTCTCCAGACGGCATCTTGGTCTACGGCGATGACGGTAAGCGGGAGATCCCCATAGCAAAGGCCCAGGGAACGGAGACAAGCGTCATTCATGAATTCTACGAGGCAGTGGCAAGCAACCGCCCTCCCCTTCGTGATGGCCGATGGGAAAAGGCAACCCTTGAAGTTTGCCTCGCCATACTGGAATCGGCACGGGAACGACGGGAGGTATTTCTATCGCATCAGGTTTCCAACCGCGAATGATAAACCGCGTGTACAGTTGCTCATCGTTTACGATCTAGGCGTTTTCCCAGTAGGCAAATCCCATCCCGCAAGGCGATGCGTATACCGGGACGTAATCCACGATTTTACCCGGGATACCGTCGGCGACCCCAGCCGCAGCAATCCAATTCCGAGTCTCCCCGGTTCCACTGCCCTTCCCTCCAAGGGGCCTCGCATTATCGAAATAATCTGCAAACTTTCGAGCGTCGCCTACCTTCACGGCATCCAGGGACCCCTGATCGAACTCTTCATTCAGGTAGGCATCCTTCGCCCCCGGGGTGTGCCATAGCCCCCCGGAGCCCAATACGGCTACGTTGAGATCCAGGGACGACCCATAGATCAGTTCTCTCATGGCTTTTCCTAACTGATAACACCGCCTTGCCGACGGCAGGGGCGGGTAGTAACAGTTCACAAAGATGGGAACGATCGGGATATTATAATTTGGCGTCAAATAGTGCGCAGGTCGCATAAACGCGTGCCCCATGCCCCTTTCCTTGTTCGGCAGAGCCACTGAAAAGGCAAGATCGAAACCCTCGTCCATGAGTCCAGCCAGCAACTCTTTTGCAAGCTCCGGATGGCCCTTCAGCTTGACCCAATGCTCGGGCGTTTTAGGTTTTTTCTCTCTGGGCGCTCCAGGCACGGTGGGAACTGAGGCCGCTTGGGTTCTGTAGCCCTCGAATTCCTCGCCCAGGTAGATTCCCAGGGCGGGCATATTATTAAAATCGAAGATTTCCTGCTGGTCATCGCCAAATATCACCAGGACATCGGGTCGAACTTCTTCCAACTTTGACCTGAGCGTGGCGAATGCTTTCATGCATCGTTGAAATTTTTCCAGGTTCGTCGCCTCAGAGTCGTGGGGAACGTCCTGTCGGACGGGTCTCCTGTCTCTGATATCATTCCATTTTTCCGGTGGCGTATAGAGAAATGGAGAATGGGAACAAGACATGACCAAGGATAACCGCGCCATTTAGAGTCCTCCTCCTGGGTCGAAGATCACCACCGGCCCTGTTCGCGCAACAGCCGCACCATGTTGCCGCCACGGACAAGCTCCAGCTCTTCCTCAGACCAATTCAGGGTATTGATAACCTGAAGACAATCACCCATTTTGTTCCGGTACCAGAAGGGAAAGTCCGAACCAAGCACAAGATGATCGGCCCCCACCACGCTACGAGCCAGATTCAAAGTAGGATGCGAATCACAAACGGAGTCGTAATACATACGCTTGAGATAAACGCTGGGAGCCTCCGAGATCGTCTTCTGAGAAGCGGGCCAATGGTTATAGGTATGATCAATTCGTCCGACTAAATATAAAACCGTTCCACCCACATGGGGCGCAATGACAGTAAGCCCTGTATGACGCTCAACCACTCCTCCCAGTATGAGTTCCATTACGGCTAGGGTATCTTCCGAAGGCCAGCCCAGCATGGTCTCCATGCCCAGATTCGCATAGCGCCCCAGATGTTCCATTCGGCATGGATGAATGAACAATAGAGACTTGGCCTTGGCCATCTCGGCATAAAGGTCCTCAAGGGCCGGATCGTTAAAGGGTATTCCAAAGTTGGTGGGTACGATGACACCCGCAAAACCGGGCAAACCCAACACGCGGCGAAACTCCTTGATACTTGCGGGGACGTCCGGCAGCGGAAGGGTCGCGAAAAAACGATAGCGAGTCGGATGGCGTTGCGAGGCGGATGTGAATACGTCATTGACGGCCTGGGTTACGGCTCCCCTTTGGCTGAGGTCCGCGAAATACGTCCCTATGGGCAAGGGTGTAGAGACAATCTCAACGTCCACCCCGGCTCCATCCATGATGCCGATCCTTTCGTCCAAAGCCCCTATAAACTGTGGATCGTTAAGGGTCTCGGGGCGTTGCAGATAATAGGATGCGCTTTTAGCTTGGGGCGTATTTCCCTTGGCCACCTGTTTTAACGCGTCTATCAGCGGCAGCGGCAGCGTGTGGCAGTGGACATCGATGCTCGGCATGATCTTAACCTCCTACAATCTACAAACGAAAAAACCGGGCTGCATTCCCTCCCAATGCTTTTTGTTTTACCCGATCCTGTAAATCGGTCCGCTCGTGCCAGTGCCTTACGTAGGTTTCCTCTCCTGATGCGTCTCCATGGGGAAAATCTGAAGAACACATGAGTGCATCTTCGCCTAGATGCTTCAGTAGATAGTCGAAGTCCTCGTCACCCTCACAGTTTACAAAGGCGCGCCCATTGCGAAAGAACTCCTCCGGGTCCCGGTAGTATTCGAGGTTTAGCCCGCTGGCAGAACTTGGGCGGCCCTGGCCGCGGATAACCGTCAAGGGCTTCTCCCGCCGGCGCAACTGCTGGATCGCGTAAGGCACCCACATGGATCCCGTTTCAAGAAAGCCCACGCGAAGCTTAGGAAACCGGGAGAGCAAACCAGAACTCATCACCGAAACGAAGGCCCAGATTACAGGAATGGTGGCCGAGCAGAAGAAGGCGCGGCCATCGCTAAACAGGTTTGTCACCGGAGGAGAAGCCCATCCCAAATGTACGCATATGGGGATATCAAGCGCCACTGCTCTCTCGTAGATGGGAAAGAAAGCCGGATCGTCCAGAGTCCGATCCCAAACCATGCCCATGGTAAAAATCCCCGCGGCGCCGAGTTCGCAAGCTCTCTCCATTTCCGCAATGGCAGCCTCGGGATCACGAAATGGAATAGGGGCAGCCCACCTTAAACGACCCTTGGACCTTGCACAGGCCGCGCCAAGGTAAGTATTGTACGCTTGGAATAGAGCTCCCTCCAACTTCACATCCTCGGCCGTGGAGACAAGGAACATGGTGGGGAATATGATCTGGATATCGATGTTGAATTTATCAAGGTCCGCCATTCGCGCTTCCACATCAGCCAAGGTCTGGGATCCGATGCTCACAATGCTGTTCTTCGATGTGTTCACTCCCGGCAGGGGAAAGGTCGTACGCCCGCGGGCGCCAATGGTTGGGTGGGTTTTCCCTTCGATGATCCAGCAGCCGTTAAAATCACCTCGCACCGTATCCGGCGGCAAGAATACGGGAATGGGTCTTCGCGGGTAAAATTCCTTTGGCAGGCTTTCAAACATGGACTCCGGCTCCATCACATGTCCGTCGGCATCAATGGTAGGCATTTTATCGTCCCCTTTCTTGAAACGGTATACAGCCAGGTTGGGCTGAGAATAAGCCGCCGCCAGAAGGTTGTCAACCGCCTTCCGGCCCGGCTAATCCAACCGACCAATCACCACTCACCCAGTTTCGCTACCGTTTTAGCTCGTTGAGCTTTTCCCCTTTCCAGTCGGGTGAATCTTCCACCTGCTCGAACATATGGCCCAAAACCTGCATGTAGGTATAATACTGGAAGGCCATCCACTTAGCTGCTTTCCCTGGCACTTTATTAAAATGCTGGTGTTCACACCCGTTGGGTTTCACCGGCAATACAATCAGATCCCATTTTTCCCAGTCACATCTCTCCCCGTCCACCACGGTGTATCCCTCGCCTTCCAGGACAAACAACTGAATCCCTCCCTGGTGGCGGTGCTTGCCTGAATGGACCTTGATGTCATGAATGAAGCAGATCCAATCCGTTGCGGCCGTATCAGGGATGTCGTGGAAGGACAGGAACATCTTGAGCAAGGCCTGCCTATTCTGGCGCCAGGGAATATCTTTACCTCTTAAAACGATTTTACCGGTTTTCGCACGCTCCCTTAAGGCCGCGGAGAGTCGGAGGGTCTCCTCATAGTGCTCTCCTCGGTCAAGGTGGCCAGGCTCCGTCTCCTTGATTTTTTCTCTTTCCATCCTTGTTCCTTTTAATTTCTAAGAATGTTTGGCCCATCACACAACTTAAAGGTCGCCTCCCTCATAATCCATTTGTGGCTCAGTAATTTGACCGCAACAATATTACGGCGACTCTGCTTTCGTCAAGGACAGCCATAAGAGGTCCAAGCTCGATGCAGTTCCTTGTATTCCATCTAATTAAGGGCTCTCAAATGGCTTATAAGCATAGAGTCCAACACTCCTTTTCATGCTCCTTGACCCGGTCCTGACCCCATGGTATTGCCAGACCGAAAAGGAGGGTTCTAGTGGCAGACGCACGCGACCTACGTAAGCTGGTTCGACCCCAGGATGGGGAAGTGAGCCGGTTGATCTTCTCAGATCCCGAAATATACCAACAGGAGCTCGAGCGCATCTTCTCTCGGTGTTGGCTCTATGTAGCCCACGAGTCAGAGATTTCCAGTCCTGGAGATTTTGTAACCCGGTCCATGGGGGAAGAACCCGTCATAGCGACCCGTGGCGCAGATGGGAAAGTGCATGTCTTGTTAAACACATGCAGGCACCGCGGGCGCACGGTTTGTCAGGTTGATTTTGGCCAGGCCACTGAATTCCGCTGCCCGTACCACGGTTGGACTTACAAGAACACCGGAGAACTGATGGGGGTACCGGCATACAAGCAGGCCTATCCGGGGGGATTGGATCTCGAAGGGCTGGGTCTTTACCAAGCCCCTCAGGTTGACACTTACAAGGGAATGATTTTCGCGACCTGGGATGGAGCGGCGACTTCCCTCAGCGATTACCTGGGTGGTATGAAATGGTATCTTGATCTGTTTGTGGATCGCACGGACGGTGGCGTGGATGTGGTGGGACCTCCCCAGAGGTGGTTGGTAGACACAAATTGGAAATTCGGTTCCGGCAATTTTATTGGGGACGCCTACCACGTCCATATCACTCACCAATACCGGATCGAACTTGGAGGCACCCCTGTCTCACCACAGGGTTATCAGGTGCACACGGAAAACGGTCACGGGTTGGGCTTGACCCATCCAGCCCCTGGAGCAACCAGTGAACCGTACTTTGGTTTGCCAAAGGAACTCCAAGCACAGCTTGAGCGCCATCTCACCAAAGGGCAGATAGAGGTGCTGAAGCCCCTGAGGAACGCCCATGGAACCGTCTTTCCTAACTTGAGCTTTGTGCATCCCGCCGGATCAAGGTCCCGTGAAGAGCAGTTCACTTCCTATTTCACGCTCCGCCAATGGCAACCCAAGGGGCCGGATAAGATTGAGATCTGGTCATGGTGCCTTATTGAGAGAGACATCCCAGCTCAGTGCAAGGAGGCTTCGAGACGGGCCTACCTCCAAACCTTTGGCATGGCGGGCACCACGGAACAAGACGATACGGAAACCTGGGCGGATATCACTCATGCAAACCGAGGGCCCATCGCGCGTAACCATTTCTTCCATTACGGGATGGGATTGGGAACCGTTGAACCGCTAAAGGATTGGCCGGGACCTGGCACTGCCTATCCAACCTCTTGGATCGAAGCAAACGAACGCTCCATGTTCGACCGCTGGCTGGAGCTCATGACCCGGAAGTAATAACTCTCCGCTTATCCCTAGGAATCAATGGAAGGTAATATTTGAATGGACGAAGCGAAGACCATAGGCCACAACGACCCGCGCTATTGTGAAATCGTGGATTTCTTATACAGAGAGGCTGAACTCATCGATGAAGGTCACTTCTCAAACTGGTTGGAGCTCATGACCGAGGACTTACTTTACCGCATGCCCATGCGAGTCAACACTGGACGGAATATCCGACCCGATCATTCCTATGAAACTGAAATATTCTGCGATGACCTTCCTTCGTTACGGTTGCGCATTGATCGATTGGCTACCGATTATGCCTGGGCAGAGGATCCACCCTCAAGAACACGTCATCTAGTATCCAACGTTCGGGTGGGCGCCACATCCAATCCCAACGAGTTCAACGTTAGTAGTTATATCTTGGTTTACCGCAATAGAGGCAATGCCCCAGAAGGGGACATATTCAGCGGGAAACGTGAGGACTTGCTTAGATCCGTCAAGGGTCACTGGCGATTGGCCCAAAGAACCATCCTGCTCGATCAAGCCGTCATTGGATCAAGAAACCTCTCCATCTTTTTCTAACCTCCGCAAGGAGAACACCATGTTGACCGCCAAAGACCTCAGAGGAATATGTGTGCTGGCCCCTACACCCTGCAAGGTGGGGTTGGACAAATGGGATTCTACAGATTCCGTGGACCTCGAAGAGACAGCCCGCATGACTGAGAACCTTATTCAGGCCGGTATTGGAAGCCTTGCCGCATGCGGTACCACGGGAGAATGCGCTGCCCTTTTGTGGGAGGAAAAAAGAGCCTTCATCGACACCATGGTTCAGGTCAACCGGAAACGAATTCCAGTATTTGCGGGGGCCACCGCACTGGGCACCAAGGAGGTGGTCAGGCAAATGAAGGGTCTAAAGGATATCGGGGCCGACGGTGCCTTTGTTGGCCTGCCCCTCTGGCAGACTCCGACTCTCGAAAATTCCGTCCAATTCTACTCTGACCTGAGTGAAGCGGTACCCGATATGGCGGTCATGATTTACTCCAACGCATTGTTCTTCAAGTCTTCCTTCCCCACGCCCTTCTGGGCAGGGGTGGCCCAAAATGCCCCAACCGCAATTACCACTAAAGTTACCTATGGAATCGGAACTCTGTTGGAAGACATGAGGGCCGCGGGTCATCAAATCAATTTCATGCCAGGCCAAAACAATATTTATCCCGCCTACAAGATGGCCCGTACGAAGATTACCGCCTGCTGGTCCACTTCGGCGGCCATGGGACCTGAGCCGGTGGTGGCACTGATGGAGGCTATACAGAACGACGATGAAAAACGGGTGGATGCCATCTGGGAGGACATGCGATCCGTACCTGCATTCATGCCCCCCGGTGCGACGTCCCAGTTCGCCCAATATAACGCCCAGGCGGAGAAGTGGCGGTTTAACGCTTCAGGCTACGTCAACTGTGGACCCTCAAGGGCACCCTATGGGGACTTGCCGGAGAACTGGAAAAAGCACGCAGAACTCCATGGCAAGGCTTGGGCCCAGTTAAGAGAAAAATACAGAAAGAGTTAAACGGATAGGCAGACTGAGTCTGTTGCCCTCCCCAAGGTCGCCCCACTACACCCCAAAGAACCGGGCAGCGTTCTCACCCAGCACCTTGTTTTTCACCCGTTCCGAGAGATCAGTTCGATTATGCCAACGGGTAACGTAGGTCTCCTCTGCTGACGGGTCGCCGTGTGGAAAGTCCGATGAGCACATGAGCCCATCCTCACCCAGATGCCTGAAAAGATAATCGAAGTCTTCATCCCCCTCACAGTTGACAAAGATGCGGCCTTCCCGGAACAGTTCCTCGGCATCGCGGTAGTAATCCCGGTTAAACCCCGTGCCAAAGGTGGGCCGCCGGCTTTCTCCTCTAATAACCGATAATGGCTTTACACGCCGGCGCAGCTGTTTGATCGCGTAGGGAACCCACTCAGATCCGCTTTCAAGAAAGCCAAATCGAAGCCTGGGAAAACGACTGGGCAGTCCCGCACCCATGGCATACGTGAATCCCCATATAACGGGGATCGTTGCGGAGACGAAAAACGACTGCGCATCAATAAATAGATTAGTCACCGGAGGCGATGACCAACCAAGATGAACGCATATGGGCAGATCGAGGTTCTGGGCCTCGTCATAGATAGGAAAGAACTCAGGTTCCGCAAGGGTCTGTTCCCACACCATCCCCATGGTAAAGATACCCACGGCCCCAAGATCCTTTGCCCTGCGCATCTCCTTTATGGCAGCTTGCGGGTCTCGGAAAGGAATCAGGGCCACCCAACGCACCCGTCCTTTCGACTTAGCGCAAGCCCGCCTACATAGGAATTGTAAGCCTGGAACAGAGCCCCCTCCAGTTTCACATCCTCTGCCGCGGCGGCGAGAAACATGGTAGGGAATACCACCTGAACGTCAATATTGAATCGATCAAGGTCCGCTAAACGAGCGTCTATATCAGCCAAAGTCTGGGAGGAGATACTGACATCCATTTTTTTCGACCTCTCATCTCCAGCGAGGTAAAAAGTAGTACGGCCCCTTCCTCCTATGGCAGGACAGGTCTTACCTTCAATGATCCAGCAGCCGTTGAAATCCTCGCGCAACGTATCCGTGGGAAGGTGAACCCGTACGGGCCGCCGGGGATAAAACTCCGCAGGCATATTTGCGAACATTTCTTCCGGTTCAATCACGTGTCCGTCGGCATCAATGGTAGGCATTTTGGTGTCCCCCCTCTTTCTTTTGAACGCCATTTCCTCGTTCACTCAATAGAGTTATAGGCGAAAGAATCGAGCAGCGTTTTCCCCTAGCACCTTTTCCTTGAAGCTATCCGAGAGATCGGTGCGTTTCCGCCAGTTGGTAACAAAGGTTTCCTCCGCAGACGCATCACCGTGAGGAAAGTCTGATGAACACATGAGGGCATCCTCCCCCAGATGCTCTATGAGGTAGCGAAAGTCCTCATCCCCTTCACAGTTCACAAATGCGCGTCCGGTACGAAAGAATTCCTCCGGGTCACCGTAATAGTCCTGGTCGATCCCACTTGAAACCGAAGGACGATTCCCTCCCGGCCGGGTAACGGAACGGGGTTTCGCGCGCCGTCTTATCTGCTGTATGGCGTAAGGAACCCATGCAGAACCCGTCTCGAGGAACCCAATTCGAAGCTTCGGGTAGCGCTTCAAGAGCCCCGCACCCATGGTGCTCATGAAGCCCCACAGGACAGGTACCGTGGCGGAGGAAAAGAAGGACTGGCCGTTGTTGAACAGACTGGTCACCTTGGGTGAAGCCCATCCCAGATGGATGCAGATTGGCATATCAAGTTCTGCCGCCCTCTCGAAAACGGGAAAGAAGGCTGGATCATCCAGCGGGCGATCCCAAACCATTCCCATGGTAAAAATCCCTGCCGCCCCAAGATCCCTGGCCCGACGCATCTCTATCACTGCGGCTTCTGGATCTCGAAATGGAATTGGCGCCGCCCACCGAATCCGCCCCTTAGATTCAGCACAAGCCCGACTCAGGTAGGTATTGTAAGCCTGGAACATTGCCCCCTCGAGTTTTACATCCTCCGCGGCTGACGCCAAAAACATGGTGGGGAATACCACCTGGATGTCGATGTTGAACCGGTCTAAGTCCGCTAGTCGAGCCTCTGCATTTGCCAAGGTCTGGGACGCTATACTTACATCCCTGGCCTTTGACCTCGCATCTTCTGGAATAAAGAAAATCGTATTTCCCGGGCCGCCGATATTAGGATAGGTCCGTCCCTCTATGATCCAGCATCCATTGAAGTCCCCTCTTTGTGTATCCGTAGGCATGAAGACAGGAATGGGCCTGCGGGGGTAATACTCCTTGGGCATCTCCTTGAACATGGCCAGGGGTTCGATTATATGTCCGTCAGCATCGATAATAGGCATGTTGCCTCCTTATAATAGATAAGGGCTAAAAACTACCAAGCCGGCTTGAAGAATTACCGTGGTGAGATATGCTACCAACCGAATTTTAGCAAATCATTTCATCACTGCACTTTCAGCTTATCTTGAAACGATCCCCTCCTTACCCTTCCAGTCGGGCGAGTCCTCCACTTGCTCGAACATCCTCCCCAGAGGCTTGTTGAACGGATCATACTGGAAGGCCATCCACTTGGCTGATTTGCCCGGATTCTTGTTGAAATGCTGGTGCTCACAACCGCACGGCTTGACCGGTAAAGTGACCAGGTCCCATTTCTCCCAATCAAATTTATCTCCATCTACCGTCGTGGTGCCTTCCCCCTCCAGAATGAACAACTGAATACCCCCTTGGTGACGGTGCTTACCGGAATGGACCTTGATATCGTGAATAAAACAGATCCAATTGGACGCGGCGGTATCAATGACCCCGTGGGCGGATAAGAAAGTTTTTACCAACGCCTGCCGGTTCTGGCGCCAGGGGATATCGCGAGCCCGTATTACGATTTTTCCGGTCTGGGCACGCTCTCTCTCGGCAGCATAGATATCCAGCCCCTTGTTGTAATGATCCCCGCTGTCCTTCTGCTCCGGCTCCCTCTCTCGAGTTCGTTCCCTTTCCATCCTTTTTATCCCTCTTTCATTTTGACCACCACGTTGTTAATAAATTTTTTTCCTATTTCGCGCTAACGGATTTCTCGCCTTTCCAATCAGGCGAATCTTCCACCTGCTCGAGCAGGCTTCCCAGGGGCTTGGTAAACGGATGGTACTGGAAGGCCATCCACTTGGCCGTCTTGCCCGGCGTTTTGTTAAAATGCTGGTGTTCGCAGCCTCTAGGCTTCACCGGCAGGATAATCAAGTCCCACTTTTCCCAATCCAGCTTGTCCCCATCCACAACCGTCAAACCCTCGCCCTCTAGGACAAAGAGTTGAATGCCGCCTTGATGACGATGTCTGCCAGAGTGGACTTTGATGTCCTGTATGAAGCAAGTCCAATCGGCGGCGGCGGTATCCTTAACCACACGGGAGGACAGAAAACCCTTGATCAGGGCTTGTCTATTTTGCCGCCAGGGGACATCCCTGGACCGGATCACGATCTTACCGTTACGAGCACGCTCCCTCTCCGACGCGGTCTCCCGCAGCAGTATCTCATAAGAGAGTTCTTGCTCTCGCGCGGCGGGTTCCGCAGCCTTAACCTTCTCCCTCTCCATAACGTACTCCCTCCGGTTGTCCTATTCTCTCACCATGAAGCCCTTTGGCTGACGGGGTCAATGTAAACCAACTAACGTGCAAAGCTTAGAGCATACTGGCGCCGCCATTCACCGCAATGGTCTGTCCAGTAATGAAGTCACTCTCGGCTGAGGACAAGAACACAATAGTCCCAACAAGGTCCTGCGGGGTTTCGATTCTTTTGAGACATCCCGCCTGGGCCCGCTGCTCATACTGCTTCATCCCCGCGTCGTCCACATCGTCCAGGCTCAATGTGAGGCCCGGTGCCACCGCGTTGACACAGATATTGAAGTCCCCCACCTCCCGCGCTACACACCGGGTCAGGCCGATTACTGCTGCCTTGGAGGTCACATAGTGAGCGAATCGTGGCGTTCCTGTAAGCACCGTACCCGAGCTGATATTGACGATCTTCCCGTACTTTCGCTGTTTCATAGCGGGTAAGACGGCACGGCAGCAGAGGAAAACGCCGCGCACATTTACACCCATCACCCGATCCCATTCCTCCACAGGAATCTCCTCGAACGGTCCCCGCTTGACCGATGGCCGCTGAAACACCGCGGCGTTGTTTATCAGTCCGTCGATGCGCCCAAATTGATCCAAGGTGGCCTTCACCATCCGCTCGGTCCCTTCCAACTGAGAGACGTCGGTGGCTATGGGTAGAGCCTCTGCCGCGCCAAGTTCCTCAGCCGTCTGCTCTGCAAGAGACTCATTGATATCCGCCACCACTACCTTGGCCCCCTCTCGAGCCAAACCCTGGCAGTATGCCTTACCGATCCCCTGGGCCCCTCCGGTTACAATGATTACTCGGCCGTCCAGTCTCGCCATGGAATTATCCTCCTTACTACGCGATTTTTATCAAGTTTCTTCAACTATTCCCTAATATTGATTTTGCCTTCGATGGTCCTGGCAATACCAGAAGTCACGGCGACTATCAACACTATTATGGCACCCACGACTGTGGCCTTCTCCATTTCGCCGCCGCCCACCGCCCACTCCAGCATCAGTAGGGAGAGAGTCCTCGATTGCCCCGTTCCCAATAGCACAACGGTACTGATATCCCTCGCTGCGGAGTTAAAAACCAGCAGTCCCACCACAACGAGCATAGGAAGAATCAGCGGAAAAACAATGCGGCGATAAGTCTGGAACCAGGAAGCCCCACAGGTCTTCGAAGCTTCTTCCAATTCATCACCGAGTTGAAGTAAAACGGTTTTGGTAAGTTGCACTCCCATGGGCATACTTTTAATTAGAATGGCCACCGCCATCAGAAAAACCGTCCCATAGAAAACTCTAAGCATTGGAGTCTGAAGAAAAGTCCACAAGAGACCGACTCCCAGTAAGATGCCGGGAACGGCCCAGGGGAGCCATGAGACGAAATCCAGTATCGCCCTTCCGGCAAAGCGACTCTTGACAATGATATAAGCAATCACCGGGTAGACCACCACCCCTAGTATGACCGCTCCCAAAGCAACCTTTAGGGTGTTTATAAAAGAGATAAAAAACACCGGATCAGTCAGCACCTGCCTCCAGTGGTCAAGGGTCCAGGGCGGGTCAACGTTAAAAAACCCAAACAGCGACATAAAGGTACCCATTAATAAAAAGGCCAACGGAATCACCGTTATGGTCAGTACGACCAACAAAACCGAAACAAATATGGGAGTCCTCCACTTACCCAGCGCCAACGGCCGTCCTGAAAAGCGACCGCTGACTGTCGTATACGTTCTCTGACCGATGTAGAACCTCTGAAAAATTACCAACATCAGTAAAATCAGTAAGAAAAAGGTACTCAGGGCTGCCGCTGGCCCGTATCCGGTCGCCGGATCAAAGACGATCATATCGTGGATAACGGTGGAATAGACCTCGATCCCAACGGGAACCCCGAGGGTCAACTCGATTTCAAAAGCCTCCAGAGAGCGAATGAATCCCAATGTCGTCGTAGCCAAGATTGCGGGGAGCATAAGGGGGACAACAATTCGGCCCAAGGTAGTGAAGGTAGTGGCCCCGGCCACCCTGGAAGCTTCTTCCAGTGGAGCATCCAGGTTGCGAAACGCGGGCGTAAGAAACATGACTTTGACCCCCAGTGTACTTGCGGTCAGATGAGTCCAGACAATGCCCCAGAATGAGTAGATGTTGAATACGGGGCCATCCACAAAGGGCAACATTGCTAGCACCTTGTTGACCAACCCCACCTTGGGGTCCAGTGCCAATATCCACCCCAAGGTTACCGGCAAGGCGGGCATGAAAAAGGAGAACCAGAACGCAAACTCGAGCCCTCTCTTGAAAGAAATATCCGTGCGAGCCAAAAGCCATGCCAACAGAATGCCCGCGAACATGGCGATGACTTGCCTCACCACTGCCAAGGAAAGGCTATTGGACACCGCATTCAAAATCCCGGGGGTCGATAAGGTCTCTTTCCAACCCTCGATACTATACTGAGGTGGCTCCCACGGCTTAGCGACTTGGAAACTGTTTATTAGAGTATAAAGAAGAGGCGTTAAAACGAGAAAACAAACCAAACCCGTGCAAAGCGCAAAGAGGAGCACCTGGGCATCCAGCCGCCGCCAGCTTGTCCGCGTAACTCCCTCTGCCACCACAACCCTAGCCATCAGACTGCCACCCTCTGTCCAGTATTAAGAGAATATGCCTGCGAGAAGGTGAGGGTGAATCTACCTCTTCAACACCGTCCGGAGAAACTTGACGATCTCCGTGCGTTTGTCCACCCACACTTCTTTGTAGTTCAATTGATAGGAAGAGATCTTATCCTCGTCCGGAATGAGCGCAGGGTCGAGATGGTCATGGGACACGTCCCGTCGACGGCTCCAATACCCGGTAATCTCACTCCACGGTTGCTGGATTTTCCTGGACAGGAGCCAATTGATATAGACCTTCGCCGCATTGGGATGGGGGGCCCGATTAATAATGCCAAGACTTGCCACAGCGGCGGTAATGTAGTTGGCCTCCCTGACGTCATTGGCCGTGAGCTGCGCCAAGGGCTGCCCTTTTTTGACAAACTCTTTGTAGACGGCGTTATGATGCCCAATGGCTATAGTATAGTCGCCACGGGAAAGCCACTCCATCTGTTGCCGGTAGTCACGTGATATCTTAACCTTTTGCTTGGCAAACAGCTCTCTTATGAATTCCTTGCCCAGTCCATCGGTGGCATACCAGAAGGTAGCCGCCGCCATTCCGGAACCAGGTCTCCTGGGGTCTGTAATAACAATTTTACCGCGCCACTTCGGATCAAGAAGGTCTTTGTACGATGTAATGTCACCCTTTTTCATCTGCTTGGTATTGTAGACGAGAGGGGGTTTGACGTAGCCGCCAAAAACGAGGTTATACGTCGAGCTGTCGTCCGCATAGTCCAACTTACCGCCAAACCAGTTCTTGGGATTGGTAACCTCGGGTAACATCAGGGCAGGACTGATGGGGTCGAGCACGCCCGCCGGACGTAAGAAAGTCAGGGATGTGGTGGTCCCACCGGTATAGACATCCCACAAGTACTTGCCCACACGTCGTTCCATCAGAATGCGGGGGGCGATGCTCCGTCCACCCGCCACTGTTAGATCCACTCTTATTTCCGGAAATGCTTTTTGGAATCCATTGGTCATCAGCCTTCGCAACTCCGCCCCTGAACCGCCTCCCTGAGCGACCACCACCTGACCTTCTTTTTTTGCCGCCACCACCACCTTGTCCCATTCCGATGCATTCGCATGGAACGCAGTAGCAAAGATCAATCCGTACACAAAGAACATCACCGCAAGATTCCAAACAACAGGACGCGTACTGTCATAGGTCATAGTCATTACCTCCAGAAAGTTTACATATTTTCCTAGGGGTTCGTTCGCAAAAGATGTCCCCAGCGCTCACGTACCTTCGCCTCCGCTTCCTTATCCATGGTAATGGCCGGTGCGAATGTGTCCCGTCTTTCATAAGGCCTGGTGGCATCGATAAGCATCCTGGAGGTGAACGCAGGCTGTCCATGGGGCACTGCGGGATCCAGGATGCTGCTGGGCACCCGTCTCATGATATCCACATCGGCACTGGGCTCAATTCTGGTGCAGACCGCCCACATCAAATCGTCCAGGTTGGTAATGTCCACATCTTCATCCACCACCACAACCAGCTTGCTGTGCATCACGCTGTAGCAATTGCTGGCTGCCACCAACGTTTGCTTGGCGTGTCCCGGGTACTGTTGTTTAATGGACAACGCCACAAACATTTGAGCGGCTCCGGCATCATGACTCCAAGCACCAAGGACGCCGGGAATACCGATGCCCTTCAGTTCTTCCTCCAAGGAAGCCGATTTCAAGATAGAGTGCACAAAGGTGCTCTCGTTGGGAGGGCGCGTCGGAGGGGAACCGAGGACGATAGGCTTCGAGCGATAGTAAACCGCTTCCACATCCATGCAGGGCTCGTCCCGCTGACCCGAACCATAATAACCCGTGAACTCCCCGAAGGGGCCCTCGGTCCGCCTGTTGTCAGGCTGAAAGCGTCCCTCTAATATGACCTCGGCCTCCGACGGTAGAGGAAGTCCGGTGGTCTCTCCGGCGAAAACCGTGATGGCCTCGCCCTTGATGCCGCCGGCAATATCATATTCGCTTCGGTTCGGCGGGACTCCCAAGGAACTGGCACTCAGAAATACGACGGGATCCTGGCCCAGCACGATGGCTACAGGGCAGGGTTTGCCTTCGTTAAGATACTTCCTCCTAATAATAGAACCATGGTGGCTCGAGCCGATATAGACGGTAACCTCGTTTTTTCCTTGCAGCTGGACACGATAGGTCCCCAGGTTGACCCAACCCGTCTCGGGGTCCTTCATGATAACGACACAACCCGTTCCAATATAACGGCCTCCGTCTTCATCATGCCAAAAGGGCGCCGGGAACAAACTCAGGTCCACGTCCGCTCCCAATCGCGTATTTTCCCTAACGGGTGCGCTCTCAACCATCTGTGGAGGAATCGGTACTAGGCCCTTCCACTTTGCCTTCCATTTGTCCACCAGATCCCTGTATCCACTGACGTCCCCGAGGCGAAGTGTATGGGCCAACCGGCGAGTCGACCCTAGGGTATTGACCAGGACACGGTAACCTTCTTGATGGTCGGTGATTTGATCGAAGAGGAGAGCAGGTCCCTGGCGCTGTCGCCTGGCCAACTGGGTCAATATCCCCATTTCGTGGTTCCAGTGCACTCCTTTCACGTCGAGGACTTCACCGGTGTCCCTAAGTGCATCTACCCACTGTCTCAAGTTATGGTATTGATTGTCCACTCGATGTCTCCTTACCGGTTGGGAGGAATGGAGATGGGGCCAGAGGGCTACAAGATAATCGGCGTGAATTGCCCTTTAAGCCACACAAGCTTTGGCGAATTCTATTTCACCCCTATGTGAGTGTCAAGGATCACAGCCCCCGGAAGGAATAGAAAACGGCAAGGTCACATGGACGGCATCTGCTCCAAGAGGCAGCCATAACCCTTGACAGGCTGTCTCACGTGGAGCCTCATCTGTATTGCCCAGGCACGCGCAGGCACGGGATGGATCACGGGTACTCCCATGTCCTGCTCCAGCATGCCAATGATGCCCAGGGTGCGCCACCCCGAACCCAGCATATAGATCGCCTCTGCCTTTGAGCAGTTGATAAAAGCTGTCCTGGTATGGGCATAGACCTCCTCAGAGGAGAGTCTTCCCACGTCCTCAAAGGGAACTTTAATCCCCTCCATGGCGGCCACTTCGAAACCCGCTTCAGTGAAATAACGTGAAAAGGTGTCATTGATCTTTCCGGTAAAATAGGTCACTCCAACGATCCTTCGCACTCCCAGAGCTCGCAATGCGTCCACCTGGGTCGTGCCGGCTGTAATGACCGGAACCTTATACTTCTCTTCCCATTTTTTGATGATTTCCTGCTCGCCACCATAACCATGCACCATGAAAGGCGGAGCACCTTCCGGGTGGACCAAGTCCACTCCTAACCCCACCAACTCTGCCACCTTGGCCTCATAGGCCGGCATCACTTCACGGAACTCATCCTCAGTTCCCCGCTGGATCCCCAGAAACAAGGGGATGACTCCAATTCCTTCGGGAAGTAACCGGATCAACTCCTCAAGGGAACCTGGTCTCATAGTAGGTTTAACCAAACCCACTGTGCCTCTCCAACTGGTGTAGGCCATTGGTCTTTCTCCTACCGCCTCTCATAGAGGACTCCTTATCCCTTGTCAACAAAGCGGCCCCCCGTCAAACCTTTCATCTCACCCCCATTTGCAGCACAATTTGACACTGTGCTATTCGTGCACGGAAGCGGTTCCTAAGACACGCCCAATTAGTTGTAAATATTTCAAGGAGATCTCTTTCATGAAAGAAGAATCCTACGACCTCACGGTCATCGGCGGAGGTCCGGGAGGATACACCGCTGCCATCCGAGCCTCCCAACTGGGATTAAAAACCGCCATGGTTGAAAAAGATCGACCCGGGGGCGTTTGCCTCAACTGGGGCTGCATTCCTTCCAAGGCCATCCTGCACTCCGCGGAATTGCTGGAGTCTTTAGGTGAGAGTGAAAAGTATGGCGTCCGCTGTGAGGGTCTATCAGTGAACTACCCTAAAGTGATTGAGCAGAGCCGTAATGCTTCGGATCGGCTGGCCAAAGGGGTGGAATTCCTGCTTAAAAAACATCGAATCAAGCTTTTTTCGGGCACGGGTAGCCTTTTAGCCCGTGGCGAAGTCCTGGTTCAAGGAAGAGAACAGATCAAGTTATTATCCCCAAAGATTCTCCTGGCGACGGGTAGCAAGGAAGGGGTTATCCCTGGGCTGACCATCGATGGTAAGACCATTGTAACGAGTCATGAAGCGCTCATACGAAAAGAGCTGCCAAAATCGATATTAATCATCGGTGGAGGCGCCATCGGGGTTGAGTTCGCGTACGCCTACAAAAGCTTCGGGGTCGAGACCACTCTGGTAGAAATGATGGACCGGCTTTTGCCGGAGATGGATGAGGAATTGGGACGCGAACTGGAGTGGTCCTTTAAGAAGAAAAAGATTCGGGTTCTCACTCAGACCAAATATAAAGCAAATCGACAAGAAAAGGGTGCCGTAACCGTGACGGTGGAGGGGAGAGATGGAAAAGAGAGCTCTATTCCTGCCGAACTGGTCCTGGTGGCAGTTGGCAGGGCACCGATGACGGAAGATCTGGATTTGCAAAAACTCAAGATCGAAACGGACAGGGGATGTATTAAGGTTGACGACCAATATCAAACAAGTTGTGCAGGGATCTATGCCGTAGGCGATCTCACGGGCCCACCCCTGCTGGCACACCTGGCCTCCGCTGAGGGAATTGCCGCGGTGGAAATGATGCGCGGACATAACAGGAAAAAAATTGAGCGAAACGAGATCCCCGCCTGTGTTTACTGCCAACCGGAGGTGGCAAGCATTGGATTGAATGAGAAACAGGCCCGAGAGAGCGGCCAATCGGTCAAGGTGGGCAAATTTCAGTTTCGTGCTTCCGGCAAAGCCGTGGCCACGGATCATATCGATGGCTGGGTAAAGGTGATCGCGGGAGAGAACGGCAAGATTCTGGGGGCCCAAATGATCGGCAAGGGGGTTACCGAACTGGTGGCCGAGGTGGGCATGGCACAACAACTGGGGGGAACCCTACGGCAAATGGGCCGGACGATTCATGCTCACCCTACCCTCTCGGAGGCCCTCATGGAAGCCTCCCTGACCGCCCTCGGCGAGGGCATCAATTCCTAATGTAGGAATTGCCCGGTTAAGATAGTCCCGGTCGAGGTCGGAATTTCGGTAGCGTAATTTCACTGCTCGCCTTGTCGAATACGACTTCCACTGGCATACCGATGGTGACCTTATCAATGGGGCAATCCACCACATTAGTGCAAAACCTGGGACCTTCCTCGAGGTCAATCCAGGCGACGATGTAGGGAATCTCTTTTTCAAACGCAGCCGCACCACGGGCAATCACTTGCCTGATAACCGTAAAAGAAAAGACCGAGCCCCGTCCGCTGACAGACGTCCATTTCAATTGGTCGCTGCCGCACTCAGTGCAAGATGGCCTGGGACACCAGACATAAGCCTCACATTGACGGCACCGCTGTAGCACTAACTTGTTTTGCGACGCCGCCTCCCAAAAGGGTTGAGTCAAGCTGGTAACCCGCGGAAGAGGTTTTCCTTGCTCTGCCATCTCAAGACTCCTTCCCCAATAGCGCCACGGTCGTACAGCTTAAGTTCTTTCCGTAGGCGACACCGCCGAGGCCAGTCACCAGACCGATTTTGGCATCCTTCACTTGCCGCTGTCCCGCTTCTCCCCTAAGCTGCCGCACGGCCTCAACAACGTGCACCATGCCACCTGCGGTGGATGGTTGCCCGCAGTTAATAAGTCCTCCACTGGTTTGAATGGGGAGATCCCCTTGAAAAGTAAAATCAGTGCTGTCAAAGAACTTCGTGTCTCCTTTTTGGCAGAAGCCCAGGTCCTCGATTTGCATCAGTACAATGATGATATAGTCGTCATACATCCCTAAAAAGTCCACATCTTTGCGGGTCACCCCGGCCATCTTGAAAGCAGTTTCGCCTGAATCTTTGATCCCCATGATCAGCGGATCCGATTGGGCCCTGGGTCCATAGCTCGGATTGTTCTTCTCGCCGAATCCCAACACGAAGACTGGCGGCTTCGCCAATTGCTTTGCCCTTTCGGGGGACGCAACAATGTAGGCTTTACCTCCATTGGCGGGCATCACACAGTCCAGCAGCCGAATGGGATCGGCGATGAGTCGGGAGTTTTTGTACTCATCCAACGACATGGGCTTTTTCAAATAGGCACGCGGATTCAAGGAGGCATGATACCTTGAAGTCACAGCTATTTTACCTAAATGATCCAAGGTGGTGCCGTACTCATGCATATGGCGTCTCATGACCAGGGCGATTTTGCTGTTGGGACCCATCATCCCGTATGGGATTTCAAAATCCCTGGTATCCTCGGCTTGAATTCCCCCATGGGACTCCACAAATGGCGCCGAGGCTGCGACGCATAGAACCAGATCAACCAGCCCGGCATCGATGGCCGCTGCCGCCTGGCCGATAAGGGAAACCGCGCTGGCACCGCCGTTGCCTCCCCCCAGGAGAAGCCCGGGCGAAATTCCAAGGATCTCCGCGGCTTCGTCGGGCCAAAATGGCTGAGCATAATTGGTGGTGTAAATCGCCGCCATGCCTTGCCCGTCCAGATCCTTCTTGGTCAGGCCCGCATCCTCCAATGCCAAACGGGCTGCCCCGGATAGAAACTGCGACATCGTGGTACGCGGCTCGCCCGTTTTCCGTCCTAACCGGTCAACAGGGGTCTCTCCGATTCCTACAATCGCTGCTTTACCTTTTATACTCATGAACCTACCTTGATGGTTTTACTCACTAGATTACACCGTCATTCCTTAGTTTATGGATGGCCGGTTCATCGTAAGAGAGATCCCGCAGGATCTCTTCTGTGTGTTCCCCCAGAGTCGGGGGCGCTATCTTAACCGCCGCCGGGGTTGCACTGAGATTGACGCCACTTCCCACCAGCCGCATCTTTCCCATTTTCGGATGCTCAACCTCCACAGGAAAGCCATACTGTTTCACCTGTGGATCTTGAAACACTTCCTCCATGGTGTTTAGCGGAGCACACGGCACGTCCCGTTCCTGGAGAAGTTTGAGCCATTGTTCCCTCAGCCCTCCCCGGAAAACACTTTGCAGTATCCCTTCCAGCTCATCATGGTTTGCAACCACACCCTTTCGGTCAAGGAAACGCGGGTCGTCGGCCAACTCGGGTTTACCCACGATCTCCGCCAACCCAATAAAAAACTTTCGCGGCGATGAAAGGTGGATCACAAAGGGCTTTTCTTCTTTATCCACAAAGGCGAAAACACCCGCCGTATGGGTCCTGTAGGCTCGGCGCGGGACCACTCCGGTTTCAAAATAACGCACCGCATTCTCACTTAGAAAAGAAACAGAAGCTCGTAGAAGGGAAGTCTCAACCCACTGCCCTTCCCCGGTAGCCACGCGGTTAACCAGGGCACCTAATATTCCGTATGAGGCATAAATCCCCGAAAGGTGATCCGACAGGGAGATACCTACCCCCTGGGGCTTGTCTGGATCAGTGAGAAGACTCAGCAGCCCGCTCATTCCCTGTCCCACCGTGTCGAACCCCGGCCGCTCGCGGTACGGCCCTTCCTGCCCGTAGCCGGAAATAGAGCAATAGATAATCTTCGGGTTTAACCTACGGACACTCTCGTAGTCGAATCCCCTCCGCCTCATAGCCCCTGGCCGCAGGTTTTCCACCAGAATGTCGCTGCCGGCGGCGATCTTCAAAAAGATCTCTCTTCCTTCCTCCCTTCGGATGTCCAGGGTAATGCTCTTCTTGTTCCGGTTGAGGCTACGGAAGTTTGAGCCATACTTGTTCTCGCCCCACCCCCGGAAGGGATCTCCCTCTCCCGGCGACTCCACCTTGATCACCTCGGCGCCAAGGTCCGCCAGGAGCACTGAAGCAAAGGGCCCCGACACATAGCTCGCTAGTTCAATGACTCGGATTCCGTCCAGTGCACCACTCATGATCGTCTTCCAACCTACCTCATCCGTCGAAACTCCGATGGTGACAGAGACCTATAGGGTAAACTCCATGGAAGATCAAGGAGTCTTGAGAAAAAACACCTGCCCGGTCACGTTCTTTGTGGCATCGGAGATCAAATACCGGAAAAGCCCCACGATCTCTTCGATAGGAGTAAAACCGCCCTGAAGTGGTGAAACTGCCAATCGCTTCACTCGTTCCTCTTCAGAGGCCCCGGCTCGTGACATGGGGGTATCCGTCCTGCCGGGTGCAAGGGCGTTAACCAGGACACCATGGGGGGCGAGCTCCTCCGCCAGTGACTTTGTAAAGGCAATGACACCCCCCTTCGAAGCAGCGTAGTGAGATGCACCGGGTGCTCCTGACACCCCTCGACCAGAGGCAATGCTGATGATACGCCCCTGTTTCTTTTCAATCATATGTTGAGCCACGGCTTGGGAGCAGAGAAATACCCCCCTGAGGTTCACCCCCAACACCCGGTCCCACTCGTCCACCGTTATGTCTTTCACCTGGTGGCGCGGCATGATCCCCGCCCCATTGAGAATGACATCGACATTGCCAAATTGATTTAGCGTCCCATGAACCATTCCCTCGACACTCTTCTTGTCACTGACATCCACCTGAACCGCCAATGACCCGCTTCCCAGTTTCTTGGCGAGACTCTCTGCCGCCCCTCCGTCAAAATCCGCGACGACCACCTTGTGGCCGTCACTCACGAGCCCCCCGCAAATAGAAGAACCAATTCCACCAGCACCCCCTGTGACGATGACTACTTGTGACATAAGCAACTTCTCCTTTTCCTGTAGCGGTTTTGAGACATGGTAAATCGCGGCTACCGAAATGCCGGCATCACTTCTTTAGCAAACAGAGCCATGGATCTCAGGATGTCGGCATGGGGGATCCCACCAAAATTAAATGTCGTCGTCAACGTGTCAAAAGTATAGTTCCGCATTGTGTTGTTGATTATCTGGACGCACTGTTCCGGATGGCCATAGCAGTTCCGACCGGTGGCCAGCATCTCTTCCCAGGGGTAAACACTACCAGGCGGTAGAGGTGCTTTCCGTCCAATCCGTGACACGTCGTCGTAGCGAGTAATTGCGGCTGTTGCAATATTTTGCGCCCGTTCGGCGTCATGGTCCACATAGACCCGGAGGTGCAACTGGCAATGACGCGATGCAGGATCGTACCCGCCGGCAATCAACCCGCCACGCCAGGCCTCCACTCCTCTGCCCACAGAATCCGGAGGGTGCGGATGGGCCACGGTCATAATGTGATAGCCTTGACTCCCCGCCCAACCCAACGTGGCCGGCGATGTCCCTGCAACCCAGATGGGGGGGTGCGGTTGCTGTACTGGCCTCGGATACAGGGTAATCTCTTCGAAGTTCCAAAATTGTCCCTCATGGCTGAAACTCTCACTGGTCCAGGCCTTCAATATAACTTTGGACGCCTCGTTTAACCGGGAACGGCTTTCCTCTCGCGGTATACCAAATACCCGATGGTCCAAATCGGTGTTTCCTGAACCCATGCCAAATTCCAACCTGCCGCCTGAGATCACGTCCACCATGGCGTATTGCTCGGCAATCTGAAGTGGATGACGCAAGGTTACAATTGATACGCACGGTCCCAGGCGAATGCGCGAAGTACGCCCTGCTGCCGCCACCAGGAAAACCGCCGGATCCGCGATGAGTCCACCGTAGCGCAAGAAATGGTGCTCATTGAACATGAAACATTCCCATCCCAACTCCTCCGCCAATTCCACCTGCTCGAGCACTTGCTGGTAATAGACGTCATAGGTTGGATCAATATCCGGGAAATGGGTGGATAGTAAATTGATATAGAACTGCACCGTATCTTCCCATTCAAAAGTAACGCCGTGAAATTTGCTATGCTTCCCCGCCTCGCACTTGCGCTGCTCGGTAGATAACCATCGTTTGTTCTCGGTGACTAAATCGAATCGGCGTAATCCTATTTGAATCCATCCGCCATGGCAAGAGAAGAAAAGTCAGTGTTAGTGCAAAGCGATAATGAGGTAGCCCGGGTTGGACGGACACCCAAAAAGGGGACAAGATCCCCGAAGGAGGTGTTCGATGGGCAAGCAAAGGCGATTCACCCAGGAGTTTAAGTTGGAGGCTGTGCGGCTTTTAGAGGCTGGGGCGCGGCCGGCGGCGGAAATCGCGCGGGAACTAAGAGTACCGCGCAACCGGTTGTACAAGTGGCAGGAGCAAGTGAAAAACAAAGGGTTGGGGGCCTTTCCGGGCCGGGGCCGAGGGGAAAACAACGATGAACTAGCGCGGTTGAGGCGGGAGTTGGAGCGGGTAACGCAACAGTGAGATATATTAAAAAAGGCCGCAGCGTACTTTGCCAAGGAGCTCAAGTAAAGTACGCGATCTATTATCAAATAGTGGGTAAAAGATCTAGGCGGCGACCCTGGTTTTTTCGATTTCAATCCCGTCTCTGTATTTTCTTCCTTCAGCTACCTTCTCCACCCAGTGCGGTGCGTCCAGCTTCCTAAAACTCATTTCCGCAATCATCATTGTCTTCCAGATCAAACAGGCGGCATTGACCTGAGATTTAAACCGTCTGGAGGCAGCTGTTCTCAGCCTCACCCTCGAGAAGGGCGACTCATTGCTTGCTCTCCCGCTAGCCCACTCCCAATGCTAACAACCTCTTGCTCCCATCCCTCATCGCCCCCATCACTACCAATACTAGCGCCGCCTTCTCCTTGCCTATCCCAGCCTTTACATCAATCCCATCTGCCCAAAGATATGCTGCCTCCTCTTCCTCCATACCCTGTGCCTCCCACTGCTCGTAGTCCGCCTCCCACTTCTCCTTGAACCGTAAAAGCCAAAACGCCGATAGCGGTGCCCCTGCTCCCACTAGCCCCCTCAGCCCCAGCTCAAAATCCCCACTGCCCACACCGTGCCAATAAAGCTCCGGCAATAACTCCCTGACCTGGCGGCTCTGCCGCTTAAATAACGGCAATACCTGGAAGCTAAATCTCTCCTGCACATTCCTTACCCCAGCCCCTCTTACCTCTACGCTCCCCATGCTCAACGTGAACCGGCGCGGCTTACCGTAGCCGTTGCGATTCCCAGGCTGTCCCACTTCACTTGCTTTCCCCTCGCTCTTGTTCCTCCCCAACCGCTCCACTCCTTCCTGCTCCACCACATCCTGTACCCTTTCTCCCCAATCTTCTCCCGGGCAAATGCCTCCATGCATTCGTAAAAAACTCCCTTTGACTCTACCAGCCCGCTGTGCTTTCCTATCACCGGCGTATCCTTTCTCTGCCTGTTGCTCCAGGCAGCTTTTCGTTTGGAATTTACCAATGGGTACGCCTACCTGTCTCCTATTTCCACACTTCTTGATGAGAGCTCTTCCTTTACTAAAAACTCATTTGGGTATTAAATAATCCCATATGGATTGGGAAGACCAGTTTAGAACTTGGGCGAAGCCCCAGGTATGACAGAACAGGACCGGTGTGACAATGCCGTTTCCAGTATTCGAAACGTTATTCGCGCAAGCAGTAAGCTTCAAGGCCGATCCATCTCAGTCTTTGCCCAAGGATCCTACCGGAATAACACCAATGTCCGCGCAGATAGCGATATCGATGTTGGCGTCCTATGTAGGGACTCCTTCTTTAATGCTCCGCTTCCCGAGGGTCGAACTCCGGAGTCTTTATAAAATTAAATGATTAGCACGATGCAATAGCGTTAAAACTGCCACTAAAACCCTTCACTAAACATTTGCGGTGAGCGTTGTAACAACGCGCTTTTTTATTTCTGCATCACTGACATTTCCCAGATAATTTTTGATCACAGCATCAGAACCAACAATCCCCGACACGAATTTTCCAGTTGCTTTTACGATCCATGCGCACTACCATTCGGAAACCAAAACCGATGGTCACTCGGTGACCATTTGGTGCCCCAAATGGCCCTAAAAGGGGTCAAAATACACAGACTGATATCGGAAGAGGGTGCCTCACTCTGCAAAGGAGAGATCATGGCAACGAATAATTTGAAATTTGGCATCCTGCTTCCAACCAGAGGCGTTATCCTTGCGCAAAAGGACAAACCGGACCTCGGTCCCATCTTCGACATGGCTGAGGCGGTAGAGGAGTCAGGATACCATTCCCTCTGGGTTGGCGACAGCGTTACCGCCAAACCGCGTCTTGAAGTATTCTCCACCCTGTCGGCGCTGGCGGTAAAAACAAAATCCATCAAGCTCGGTACTTCAGTTGTAATAGCGGCCTTGAGGAACCCTGTTCTGTTAGCTCAGAGCGTGGCCACGGTTGATATTTTGGCGTCCGGAAGGCTGATCCTCGGAGTCGGTGTATCCCGAATGGATAAGGTATTCGAAGAGGAATTCACCGCATGCGGTGTTCCATTTCACCAGAAGGCGGGGAGACTCGAGGAAGTTCTGAGAATAATGAAGAAACTCTGGGCCGAGGATGATGTAACGATTCTTAACAAGTACTACACCATCAACAACCTATCGCTACTCCCCAAACCCGTCCAAAAGCCTGGCGTTCCCATCTGGATCTCCAGCAACGATGTGGACAGAGGACTCAAGAGGGTAGCAACTCTGGGAGACGCATGGATCACCAACATTCCCTCCCTCCCGGTATTCAAGGAATCCTGGGAAAAGGTGCAGCAACACTCAGCGGAAATCAAAAGGGATCCAAATCAGATCGAATGTTGCCTCTATTTGACCATCAATGTGAGTCCAGATGGTCCCAGGGCGGAAAAAGAAGGGGAAGAGTTTCTCACCGCTTATTATCATAAACCCATCGAGGTCATTTCCAAGGAGTTGGTGGTAAAATGCGGCAGCAGCGATGAGGTGGTCAAATGTATCAAGGGATATGCGGACGCTGGAGTAACGACCTTCATCCTGCGACTCGCCGCCAAGGACCAGCTGCGACAACTACGAGTCTGCACGGAGGAGATACTGCCTCGATTTCAATAGAGGTTAGAGGATGGATTATGACATCTAAATGGCTGGATCTTTCTCACGATTTCTTTGAAGGCATGCCCTATAACAAGCTGCTCGGGCCACCCAAGATCGAACCTGTTTACACCCTGGAGGATCACCTCTTTCAGATCACCCGGTATACATTCCTCACCCATTTTGGAACCCATATGGATGCCCCCAACCACTTTATACGAGGAGGCAAGTCCGTCGATCAGATTTCACCCGAACAGACGGCCGGTCCCGCAGTGGTCCTCGATCTTCCCAAGCCTCCTTGTGCGGAGATCACGGTTCAGGACCTCGAAAAGGCAACGCCAAAGGTCCAGCGCGGCGATATCGTGTTTTTACGCACGGGATGGGGGGCCAAATTCCAACAAGAGGACTATCACAATCACCCCTATCTCTCGGGGGAAAGCGCCAAGTGGTTGGTGGATAGCGGAGCGAAATTGGTCGGTGTGGACTTTATCACCGTGGACCTACCACCACAGTTAAGAAAAAAAGGCTTTACCTGTCCGGCTCACACAACGCTGCTCGGCAATGACGTCCTGATCCTTGAGAATGTCTATCTGGAAGAAGTCGCCGGGAGGAGCCTGGAAGCCTTCTGTTTTCCCATAAAGATCCGTGGGGCGGACGGCGCCCCAACCCGGGTCATGGCCCAGCCGAAAGGCTAATTTTGCTATTGCCCCAGCCACCTTCCTTACTGACCCCGGTTCGGAAACAATCTTATCTAACGCCACTTCTCCTTGGGACCAGTTCGTTGCTTTCCGCCAACTCAAACGGCGTCCTATGATCGAACGCAGAAGGAATAGAGCACCTATCAGCTCCTGCGCTACCCCGGTATTCCCCTTAGCTTAGAAACAGAATAACTTAGATTAATCGGAAGGGACTTTTTTTCTAAGAAATAAGCACGTCTTTGACTAACTCGATGGCGTCCTTGGTTCGTTCGGCGCTAATGGCTACGAGGCTCTGATCGTTGTCACGACGTAGAATCCGGATACTGCGGAGATTTATGTTGGAGTCCTTAAATCGCTTTGCAATTTCTGCGAGGGCTCCCGGCTTGTCCGACAAACGTATAAGAATGGCATCCTCAGTGATCGCTCGTATACGCGGAATTGAGTTAATTACCTGGAGGGCCTCGTCGTACTTGTCCACGGTCAAGATTAGAATGCCGTGATTTTCGATACCTTCGGCATCAAGGGTTTCAATATTAATATTCCGCGCGGCCAAGGCCTGGGATATCTCGGCTAACAATCCAACACGGTTTTCAGCAATGATGGTGATCTGCCTCATTTATGCGCTCACACTCCCATCGTGCAACCGCTGCTTATTTAAGTCTCGCAACAAAGCATCAATCTGACGTTTCTCCACATGGGGCATGGTGATAATATGCGCGATATCGTCTTGCACGGCAAGTTGCCACTTTGAAGCGATTTCGCAGGTGGGCCGTGGAAAGACTATGGTCACGGAGTTCTTGTTCCGCCAGGCCTTGATTCCCTGGTCCGCAAATCGATTAATGGCATATTCTGCTGTTTTTAAACAATTCGCAATGATCTTCCGGAAGCCTTCATACTTTACTGTTTTAAGCGCATACCAGATAAAAAGCGGCGTGATCGCATTGCGCGATCCCGCCAAGGTGGTATCAAGGGTCCCTACATACTCAATGGACCGGGCAATCCGGTCAACGTTGCTTTTTCGAGCGAGTAATACCCCGCAGGGGATGGGTGAGCCAATCATTTTATGCCCACTTATGGAGATACTGTCTATGCCTGCCTGGAAATCAAAGGGCTGCGGATCATCTACGAAAGGCAGTATCATTCCGCTCAACGCGGCATCTGCATGAATATAAAAATTGGGTATGGCGAGTTCATGCATGATTTCCTTGATCCTCACCAGATTATCCACCGCCCCCTTCATCGTGGTACCGATATTGGCAAAGACAATCGGCGTGACATCACGGTGAATACGAATGGTCTCGCGCAGGTCGTCGTAGTCGAGTTCTCCATTGAGCTGGCTCTTGATCATGATATTGCGCACATGCAAGAGCCTCAGGCTTTTGCTTACGCTGTAATGGGTGTCCTCCGAATAATAGACCATGCCTTCCGGGTAGAGCTCCCTTGCGAGAAAAATGCCGTACATATTACCTTCGGTGCCGCCGTTCGTAACATAACCCCAAATGGAATCTTCGGGCGCGTTTGTCCATTCGCGGAATGTACCGATCACCTCGCGTTCGAAATCATGAGTGTTCAGATGAAACAACGTAGGGACGAAAGGATCGCCGACGTTGTTCATCGGGAAATTTAAAAATTCAAAAAGCGGGGTGTAATCAAACTTACAGGTACACGGGTATCCCAGAAACCGGTCTGCTTCGCTCTTAACCCGTGACTTCAATGCATGAAGTCGTTTCTGGTCTTCAGGTGACAGGCTTTCATAACGCCACGTCATGTCTCACCTATTACTATTATAAGGCAGATGGGCATCGAAGCACAAGAGGTCCCCGGACCGAATTCCCATTTATTGGCAGGAATAGAGATGGATTATTGTGCGTCATGATCTGCGGCACTGGGCTATGAGCTGCGGGATGGGGTGCAAAATACCAAGGAGAGGACCATTGTGTCCCCCTATCTGTCGACAAACAGTGCCACATGTCTGGTGGATCGGGGCATCAAACGGGCCTTGTGTCTTTGGGTTTCAGCTCTCGATCCGGCCCATCCACTGGGAGATGATCTCGATCACTTCTGCTTCGTGTTTATGATAGGAATGATTCGAGCCCTCGATTATCCGGTAGGTGCCGAGGGTTGGTCCCGCACACTCGGCCAGCTCTTTGGCATAGGCAGGAAAATATGGATGCTCTGCGCCACCCGCAATGGTCAATAGCGGACACCCCAAACGCGAAGCGTGGGGCCGCACGTCATTTTTTTCGTGGGTACCGTACTTGCTGACATAAGTCCTTGCGCTGAAGAGGCCCATAGAGCCGCTCGTCTCGGCCCAAAGAAATTCTTCACCTTTACCCTCTGCCACAAGATTTTCGGCCTGCGCCATGAGTTCCGGAAACTCCGCTCAGTCCAAGGCACGAGCGGAGTAAAACTGTTTGGGCACTGAACAGGAAATGACTCCCACCACATCCGAACGTTGCCGGTTGCCCTGATAGAGGAGCGATTTGATGCAACCCAGGCTGTGGCCAACGAGGACATAACGGCGATAGCCGTGGCCTCCCAACCACGCAAGAGCACCGTCGATATCCAAGAGACAGTCATCAAGATTCTCATAGGCTGCGCCTCCAAAACCTGTTTCATCACCGGCCCGCGAGATCCAGTCATGCCCGCGCGTATTGATGGTGAGTGCATTATACCCTCTTTGAGCGAGGGCCCGACCAATGATCGGGAGGGGGCCCGTATAAAAGTTCATGGCCACCCCATGCACCATTAACAAGGCCATGTCTACAGTTCGCTCCTCATTCGATGGTTGGAAGTGGAGTCCGTGAAGCCTTTCCCCATCTGAGGTGGAGAATTCAAAAAGCCGAGTGTTGATGGACATCGAATTTGCCTACCTTTGCGCGATTGATCTTTCTCCGCCCTCCATATCAGATAAATGCTAGTTTTTCGAGTCGATCTAGGCCTAAGCGTTGACTATAAATTGCCCAGTGCATGGAAAGTTGTCCAATAGAAGCCTAACGTCGGGGGCCGCCGTTTCTCTGGGTACCGCTACTAATCAGTTCATAAGTTAGCGACTCTAGGTTATAGCTCGATCTATGAAGATCGACGGACGCAAGCTCACCCATGCCAAGCTGCAAGAAATAAGATTCAAGGCGGTGAAGCCAGTACAAGCAGCGCAAGCCCCCACTACGGTGGCGGGGAAGATGGGTCTAGATACGAATCCGATATTGGTGTGGTTAGCGACTTATGGCGCTGGCGGCTGGGATGCCCTTCGATCCACAAGGGGTACGGGTGGGCCGCACGCTTGTTGACGGCCCGCGTGATTTGCATCGGGCTGTGGCGGGAAGGCTTCGCTACCTGCAAAAGAGTCTTGAGATCGTTGGCTCGTTCTTTCAGGCGCCCGATACCTGATACTCCCATGCCGCATAGTCCCTAAGTTGCGGACTCCATAGTAAATACAGCATCTTGGGAGTCTTTTCAAGTCAACCCTTGAATCCACGAATGGAAAATCAGAGAGTCAATGCCAGAATTATTTCCACCTTTGGCAAGACAGTAGGTTTGTCGTTATTTTCCGTGAACTGAGCTCTAGCGTCCCCGGCACAAGAAGGTTCAGATCGGTAAGGAGGAACGGAAATTGTCATATCAATCATTGGGAGAATTTATCAATGCTGCGGACACGGTGGATGAGGTACGCTACGTTGACGACGCCGACCTCGATCTGGAAGTGGGTTGTCTGACGGAACTGATGGCCGAACGGAATGGACCCATGCTTGTATTCCACAAGTTTTCCAACTATCCGCCCGGCTATAGTGTTTGCTCTAACGCTACTCGGTCAGCCCGCCGTTTCGCTCTGGCCATGGGTTTACCCCTCGACATTCATCCCCTTGAGCTCCTCCAGCTCTGGCGCAAAAGACGCAAGGTAGCTGAAGCCATACCCATCCAAGTAGTCTCTGATGGCCCGGTCATGGAGTGCATTCAGAAAGGCAATGAGGTGGACATTACACGCTTCCCCACTCCCCGTTGGCACCTAGGTGACGGCGGTCGCTACATCGGTACGCAGGACATGGTCATCACCCGTGACCCCCACCAAGGGTGGGTGAACATGGGTGTGTACCGTGGAATGATTCAGGGGCGCGATCGCATTAGTCTATGGATCAATCCCATGAAACACGGACGTATTCTTGTGGAACGGTATTGGCGTGACGGCAAACCGGCACCTGTGGCGGTGGTCTTGGGTTGCGAACCGGTAACCTGGATGACCGCCTCCATGTCCCCTCCCTTCGGTATCTCCGAGTACGACTTGGCAGGGGCCTACCGTGGCAGCCCGGTGGATATCCTCCAGTTGCCTCAAACCGGACTCCCGGTTCCAAGCACGTCTGAGATCGTTATCGAAGGCGAGATCCCTCCGATGTCTGAGGAATCAGCACAGGAGGGTCCCTTTGGCGAATGGCCCGGATACTACACTCACCAGGGACCGGAATGTGTGGTTCGCATACAGCGAATCTATCATCGCCAAAATCCGATCCTGGCCGGCGCCCCGCCCGTACGTCCCATCGGCTGGAACAACATCACTACCTACGTACATCTTTTGGATCACCTGGAAGCTTCCGGCGTCACCGACGTGACCGGCGTGTGGGGTTTTAACTATGGCCTCTTAACCGTCATTTCGCTGCGTCAGCGCTATGCCGGCCACGCGAAACAGGCGCTCTTAACAGCCGCAGGGTTCCGTCACGGCGATATGAAATGTTATTACGTGGTGGTGGACGACGACATTGATCCCACAAACCTGGACGAGGTTCTCTGGGCCATGTGTACCCGTGTGGATCCCGCCACAGCGGTGGATATCATCCACAACGCCTGGACCGCAGACCTGGATCCACGATTGTCCCCCCGTAAGCGCGCCGCTGGAGACCTGACAGTGGGACGTATGCTTATTAACGCCTGCCGGCCTTACCACTGGCGCGACCAGTTCCCCAAAACCAACGTTTTCAATGCCGCAGAGCGGAAGTTGGTGGAGACCAAATGGCGTGAGCTCCTCGAGAGCGTGAAGTAGCGGAGAGATGCTCGCATTCTGGCGAGCTAAAAAGTTATGACCCCTTAGCGAGCAACGATTTGGACCCGATTCCCCACTGCATAATACAGTCGATTCCCGCAGCCATGGGCACGTGCAGTTTACGCACCTTCTCCCGTTTCATAAAATAAATGATTCCCATGGTGGGGGTTGGTACGGCGGGGACGAATACCGATTCGGGTCCTCATAATTAGTCCGGCAACAAAACATATCCCTGCGATCAAAACAATAGCAATCAAGGTGGCAATCCTAAGACCCTCTAGGGATTCCACTGGCAGTAAATTTGTGACCGGAGAGGTGGTGAGGGGCACCACTCCCACCAGCTCCGGCAATAGGAACAACACAAGAGCGACCGATAAAATATGACAAAAAATCCACTAATGACCGTAGTCCCACAAAACCCTACGACTCTGTTCATCCCACCTCCCTCCATAACACAGGACGGACACCATGACTGTTGCCTTTAAGAATTTGCTTCTCTAATGATGAAATTACGCCGGCGGCACTAAGCTTCCCCTTCAATTTTGTCCGCCCGAAATTCTTTCATCTCCGTTCGACCGGAGAGGATACGACTCCACCGATAGACACCCACCGTGATGAGCAGATGAATAATGGTCCACCCCGCAAACCCAAGTAATACCCAGACTGGAATCGTCATGGATGCAGCCTCTTTTTACCTGTATAAGATTTTGTGATATGATCCGAAAACATATTCCATGGCATTGGGCATTGGAAATCCTACCATACTTTACTGGTTTTCTCCTCTATCTTACGAGGGAACGGTTGCCCATGAGACTAGTAGAACTCTTTCATTATTGAACTGGAACCCCATCGATGATACCAAGTTTTTAGGATGAGGCCGGGTAATAACATAAAACCCCTTCCTTATTATTACACGGCACTGTGCATGGCTATGGCCTGGCTCGTAGTGGTCTGTGTCCAGCTCGCCTTGGCCCCCAGCGCTGTTGCTACCACATCGGAATATCTAACCCTTGGGTACGGAGACAGCACGTACACCGACGATTTAGTAGGCATCCGCAAGCGAAAATTCATTCGCGCGCTGGTCAACCACACCCAGACCAATTATTTCCTCATCAGGGGAGCGGAAAATGGCTTTGAGTACGAGCTTCTAAGAAAATTCGAAAAACATCTCAATCGAGGGAGTTCACGGAGAAAACGTCACATCAAAATGGTTTTTATCCCCTTACCCTTCGACCGCCTCATTCCCGAATTGCTGGAGGGTCGTGGGGATATAGCGGCGGCTGGCCTTACCATCACCGAGGGCCGCAAACAACGCGTAAAGTTCAGCACCCCTTACCTTCCCAATGTGGATGAGATTGTGGTCGCCCATAAGAAGGCGAGACCTCTGAAATCCATCAATGATCTGTCAGGCAAAAAGGTCTTCGTGGTTCATTCCAGCAGCTACGCTCAACACCTCTCCCGGTTGAACAAGCGTTTTAGGACCGAACGGCGATGGCCGGTGAGAATCCGCAATGCAAACAAGTATCTTCAATCCGAGGATTTGCTGGAAATGGCGAACGCGCGAATTATCGACTATGTGGTTGTGGACAACCACATCGCTGACATATGGAGCCGGGTGTACAAAAACCTCGTCCTATACAAAGCAATCAAAGTAAACTCCGGTGGTGAGATCGCGTGGGCCGTGCGCCCGAACAATCCTGAACTGCTAAAGCATGTGAATGGTTTTCTGAAAAAGCACAAGAGGGGCAGCCTGGTGGGCAATGTCCTGTTCAACAGATATTTCAAAAACACCAAATGGGTTACCAATCCGATTTCCGAGTTGGAGCGAAAAAAGTTCGATGCCATCGTTAAACTGCTCAAGAAGTACGGAGACCGGTATGGGTTCGATTGGTTAATGATCGGCGCACAAGCCTATCAGGAATCACGCCTCAACCAGGCCAAGGTGAGCCGGAGGGGGGCCATAGGGGTCATGCAACTGTTGCCAAGCACCGCCGCAGATCCAAATGTCGGCATAAAGAATATTCACAAGCTCGAACCCAATATTCACGCGGGAGTGAAGTATCTCAATTTCTTACGGAAGAAATACTATACTGATACCGCCATCAGCCCCGAAGCTCAGGTCCACTTCGCCCACGCAGCATACAACGCCGGCCCTTCAAGGGTCCGAAGAATGCGTAGCTTGGCCGGCAAGATGGGCCTCGACCCCAACAAGTGGTTCGGCAATGTTGAAACGGCTGCCTTGCGAATTGTCGGCCAGGAACCCGTTCGTTACGTGGTCAATATTCAAAAATACTACATCGCATATAAACTCGTGTTGGAAGAGAGCAAAAAGCGGGAAGCGGCACGAGGGAAATATTAGATTTCCAGATAAGCTGATTAGTTGGGAACCAAAGTATTGAATCAACCCAACTCCAGCGCCGATCAAAACCACCCCCCTTAACCGCTACGCGCACACCGTCATATACCTCCTACGATCGTTAACAGCTATTACCTATTTTTCCCCCTGCCCGTGGTGTTCGGTAAGAGGACTGAGGTAGTGTTTATCCGTGAGGACCATCTTGCGCATGGCAATTCCGGTTTTGAATGGGGCCTTTCCCGGATAATATCCGCGCAGTCCCACCTGGATGAAGTTCTTTCCCGGTACCAGACCTTCTTCAATTAACCGGTAGACATACCATAGTTGATCAGGTGCCCCTGGCCTCAAACAGGCAGCGTTGTCCTCCCACCTAGTATTTTTTACAAGTCGCCAAGGTGTACGTCATCTAGCAAATTTTTTCGTCGGCTTCCTTATCGGTTGTGACCCTGGAGGAGTCCCTCCACAACAAGAGAGTAAAGATCTGCACCACGGCTGAGGCTCATCAGGAAGGCCCCTCCGGCACATTATCCCTTAGGAGCAAGGCGATTGTAGTGGGGGATGGAAATGACCTTGCCCCCTAAAACGAGTCCAGGTGAAATGTTAGGGATTTTGATTTTAGGAAGGAGGCAAGGATGGCAAGAAAGCGATTTACGGCCGAGCAGATTATCCTCAAGCTGCGTGAGGCGGAGGTGAGCTTGGCCCAAGGGAAGGCGGTGGGCCAGGTGTGCAAGCAGGTGGGGGTAACCGTGCAGACCTACTACCGGTGGAGGAAGGAATATGGAGGCCTGAAGATGGATCAGGCCAAGAGGCTCAAGGCCTTGGACAAGGAGAATGCGCGGTTGAAGAAGCTGGTGGCGGATCTATCGCTGGACAACCAGATCCTGAAGGAAGTGTCCTCGGGAAACTTCTAGGCCCGGCGAAGAGGAGACGAGCGGTGATATGGGCCAGAGAAAGATTGGGACCTGATCGAGTCTCCGAACGCCGGGCTTGCCAAGTGTTGGGACAGCCGCGATCGACGCAACGAAGAGTCCGAGAGATCCCGGAAGAGGAAGCAAGACTAGTGGCTCGGATGATGGAGCTGGCCAGCGAATACGGGCGATACGGCTACCGGAGGATTACGGCCATGCTGCGTGGGGAGGGGTGGAAGGTCAACCACAAGCGAGTGGAGAGGCTCTGGAGGCAGGAAGGGCTGAAAGTCCTCAGCCGTCAGCCTAAGCGAGGGAGGCTCCGGTTGACTGATGGCTCCTGCATTCGCCTGAGACCGGCGCATCGAAACCATGTGTGGAGTTATGACTTCGTGCACGAGCGAACCGAAGACGGTCGGGCCTTTCGGCTGTTGAGCATCCTGGATGAATACACCCGGGAGTGCTTGGCGATTGATGTGGCCAGACGGATGAATCACCGGGATGTGCTGGAACGGTTAGCGGAGCTATTCGTGGAACGGGGCGTGCCGCAGTCCCTTCGGTCCGACAAT
Source organism: uncultured Binatia bacterium (SeqCode) (assembly GCA_965218425.1). Classification (GTDB taxonomy): domain Bacteria; phylum Desulfobacterota; class Binatia; order UBA9968; family CAXXLF01; genus CBDCDW01. The sequence continues at coordinate 3,402,976 of OZ244621.1, read as the reverse complement.
GGCCCCGAGTTTACGGCTCAGGCTATCCGGGACTGGCTCAAGGCCATTGGTGTCAGGACACTCTACATCGAGCCTGGCAGTCCTTGGGAGAATGGCTACGTGGAGAGTTTTAACGGAAAACTCAGGGATGAGCTGCTCAACCGGGAGGTGTTTGAAACCCTGAGGGAAGCTCAGGTGCTGATCGAAAGATGGAGAAGAGAGTATAACCAGCGGCGGCCTCACAGCGCCCTGGGCTATCGTTCTCCGGCACCGGAGGCCTTTCTGCCCAGAGCGCAGGCTGGGAATTCATCCCCATGGGCTGGACTCCAGATAATTCCGGCTCTAACTTAAAGGGTGGTACCACTCCTGGGGGCAGGTCAGTATGTTAGACGACAAGGCATGATTAAAATTCCTTTCATTAATCCCTTGTAATTGTGTCAAGGGGATAAGGACCATATTTTATTCAGGGGTCTCAGTCTGGTGGATCTCAGCATATCCAGCGCCGGTGTGGTTGGAAACGTCTATAATTTAAAGCAGGTATCTGACATTGCCGGCATCGATGTGACGGCTCAAGCTGGAGTTGTCCTCGCTGCCGGCGGCAGAGTCACCATGCAAAACCGCAACGATGTCCTCGTTAAACACAAGGGCACACAGGCTGGATTGGCTTTGGCCCTCAGGCCAGCCGGTGCTACCATTTAGGCTGAAAGAATAAACTTGGAGTGAAAGGGAGTTGTTATGAAATTGAGCTTAGCTCTAGTTCTGGCTTTCTTTACAGTGGCGGGTTCATTGGGCTGCTCCGAGCCGCTTTCCACAAGGGAGAAAGGGGCCGCCGTTGGAACCCTGACCGGCGCAGGGTTGGGAGCCGCAATTGGAAGTTTTTCGGGTAATGCCGGGGCCGGGGCCGGCATTGGCGCGGCCGTTGGCCTTGTGGGCGGCGCTCTCGTCGGCAACGAAAAACAGAAAAATCAGAAGGAGGAGGAGCAGCAGCGCCGGGAGATAGAGAGAACGCAAGCCGAAATACGCCGCCAGCAAGCGGAAATAGACCGCCTCAAGGCAGGGCAATAATCTCTAAAAACTTTTTGCTAACTATTTGGACCTTATGTCTCTGGATTCACCGAATATCCACATCCCCAATACCGTTACACCCACCCCGCCGACCCCCGTCCAAACCGCATAGGCCGTGCCAACGGGAATAGACTTCATTGCAAAGGACAGCAGCCAATTTGTAGGTTTTGTTTTCTCGTCAAGCCGCAGCGATGGATTGAGCGGTTAAGGTCCGCCAACCCACGTAGGCAAAGTCCTCAGCCCAAGCCGCCGCCAACAAACCAGCGAAGACTATCGGTGATCCCGGAAGCATCGGGAGAATCAGGCCCGCGAGACCCGCAACGGTCAGCAACAACGCCAACGCCCATAAGAAAATACTCGAGAACATCGTTCAACCAGCCTTTGCCATCATGGTATCAGATAAAAACTATTTCTTCCTGGCACGGATGGCTTCATCCCGCGCTTTTAACGTCCACCGGCTGAGTATGGACGGGTCCTCCAACACGTGCTCCGGGACCTCATAAATAGGGCATCCCGGCATTTCCCCCACCGGAGAATTGTGTCATACCTGCCTCTTTAAAATCCTTGAGATTATTGGGCCCCACACGCAGGTAAAATCGATTGGTGGAACTCACAATGGCACAAAACACACCGTCCACATAAATTCCTAACCCACCGAACATCTTACGCGGTTCAATGCTTGCGGATGTTGTGAGTTGGTCTAAAACAAGCTCCGCAAAGGTGGACGATAAAGCCATTCTAAAGAACTCTTCCCATTGACTCGAGATATGCTAGAAGCATCGCAACCCATGTAGATTTGTCAGAATACTCATGCACTGGCGTAGATCTCCACGGGACACCTAAACCCGAGGAAATCATAGTCACTGAGGAGAGTCCCCGCGATCCAAGAGGCCGCCGGGTGCGTTTTAAGTGGATTAGTGTTCTCTACGCTGGGTGATGGCGTCCACCAAAGCCGGTTTTCCCTTTTTGACCTGCTCAATGGCGCGCTTCAACGCCGGTTTCAGTTCATCGCCATTTTCAAAAGGTCCCTCGCCATGCCAGCCCATGGAACGAGCCAGTCCTGCGAAATCCGGATCGGGTCCGTAGAGATCCATACCAATATGGGCTCGTGCCGGGTCTGTCCCGCGGACCCTGGCCATGACGATCTGGTGGTTCCAGTCGTTGTAGTAGGCGCGATTGTTAAACATCACGATGAGCATGGGTATCTCGTACTTCGCCGCGACCCATAGAGCTCCCGCATCGAACATCAGGTCCCCATCCGGCTGTAAATCCACCACCAGCCGCCCGGTCCCCTTGTTGGCAAGGGCCACCCCCAAGGAGGTGCCAATTTGAGTGCCCGTGCCGAGCTCACGACCACCGTGGCAATAGGGCCGGTCAAAATTCCACAGTTTCCGCGCGGCATCAGCCAAACCACCTGCGGTTAGCACCCAGTCCTCGTCTTTGATGACGTCCCACACCTCTAGGGCCAGGCGATAGGTGGTCATTGGCTTCGCGTCCCAATCCTTTTCCGCGTCCTTGCGCCACTTGGCCCGCATCTCATTGTGGCGCCTGCCGATTTCTTTCGACCTCTTGGCGATCCGCTCGGCCAGCCCTGGAGTCTTGGCGATGCGCGCCTTCAGGAGTTGGGTCAGCTGAGGTGCAGCCGTAACCACATCTGCAGTCATGCGTTGGTGCGCATAGTAGGGCCGACCGTAATCCATGGACCACTTGCTGATCTCGATATTCGTGAAGCCGATATCGATCCAGGTGGCATCGGCCGGCACTTTGCTGACCACAGTCCGGGTTGAGATGTCGCGCACATGGGTGGGTCGCTCGAAGTCGGCGATGTCCAGGGTCAAGACGGCATCGGCATCCTTGTAGCAGCCTTCGTGATCCATGCTGAGGTTGAGCGGATGATCGCTGGGAAAATTGAGCCTGGAGTTCATATCCCACACGGATGCCCCGAGTGTTTCCGCCAATTCAATAACGTGATTCCAACCATAGGGCTGCCGCGCGGCAAAATCAGCAATGATCACGGGCCTCTTGGAAGAGGTCAATGTGTCAGCGGCTTTTTCCAATGCTGCTGGATCCGCACTCACCGGCGCGGGGGTAAAAGCGGCACCTTCAGGGGGCATCTCCACGTCGTGGTCCAGCTCCGACTCCTGGAGGCCTGCATCGTAACACATATAAATGGGTCCCTGGCGGGCACTCATCATGACCGAGTAGGCCCGTGCGAACGCTCCGGGCACACCGTCCACTGTGGTTGGCTGGTAGTCCCACTTGACGAAATTACGTATTGCTTCGCCCTGAACATTTGCCGTGTGAATCCAATCGATGAACGGACGACGCTTGAGCTCAGCCATGGGTCCCGTGGCGCCGATGATAAAAACCGGGGCACGATCCAGAAAGGCGTAATAAATGCCCATGGGCGCATGTAAAAGACCCACGAGATCATGAACAATGGCGATCATGGGCTTACCCGTTGCACGGGCGTATCCATGTGCGATCTGTACCGCAATCTTCTCGTGCTGACAGAGAAGCATTTGCGGATCGTTCTCCCCGTAGTTGACCAGCGAATCGTGCAATCCGCGATAGCTGGCACCCGGGTTCAACGCTATGTATTCGAAACCGTAACGCTTGATCATGTCTACGATGACATCGGATTGCCATCGCCGATCGGATTTCTTGATAGCTCTGGATTCACTCCTGGCCGGCTTTGCCATAGGATCCATCTCCTTGAAAAAAATTTAACCTAGAGTGTTCTGGACATCGGATACCAGCAACGAACAAGGATTGTCAAGTTGGTGTGGGCTGATCCTCTTTACCGCTTGCGCACTTTTATGGAGTCCTATTGCATGATTTCCCGAACCGACGCCCGGCCCTGCACACGTTCGATCCAGGATTGCAGATTGGTCCGCTTCTCGGTGACACTGAAATCAAGTCTCGCAGTAGTGCCAAGAAGCGGCGGCACCAGCGCTATGTCCGCGATGGTAAAAATCCCACGTCCCGGGCCGGCCACATAGTCACGCCTTTGCAGGCGCTTTTCCAGTCGATCGAGTTCCACTTCGAGAGCCGAGCGGTGTTCCCGCGCTTCGGCCGGATCCACGCTGGCCGGGTCTCGTGGTTTAGGACCCTCTGGTGTGAACTGGAACCGGTCTCGAACCACCCCCAGGAGGGTGTATGCGAGATGGCAGTCAGCAAAGTCCTCCCACAGACGCACCAACGCGCTCTGCTCGGGATCCCGCAAGCGAAGTGACGGTTCCGGATAAGCGTCTTCCAGATATTCATTGATCACCGTGGACTCGTAGAGAAAAGTCCCGGAGTCCAGTTCGAGTATCGGCACCGTTTTGTATGGGTTCATCACCCCATAGTGCGGATCCTTATGGCGTTGCTGATACTCGATCCAATCATAGGGTATTTGCTTCTCGCCGAGCAAAATGCGAACCTTGCGCGTGTACGGGGATCGGGTAAAACCGTAGAGTTTCATGGCATGTTCTCCTCTTCTATGGCGGCTCCAATCTCCAAGCTAAACAGCGCTGTTTCTATCACAGATGGATTGACGATTCCATATGATCGTAGGTTCAACGAGTCAATGCTACCATTGACATGCCAGGTTAATTAAGCTACGGTTTCAGCGAAGATAACCGCGATTCCACTCGGGGAGGCAGCTACAATGCCGCTAACAAATGGACTGCATGTTGTTGACGCAGATGCTCACGTTATCGAGACGGAGCAAACCTGGGATTTCCTTGAGCCCTCAGAACAAAAGTACAGACCCCTTTTATACTCCTGTCCCGAGGAGCCCATTCAACAATACTGGGTTGTGGACGGCAAGATTCGCGGCTTTCGCTTCCGCACCCTCACCGAACAGCAACTTCGGCAGATCTCTGATGTGTCCGGCCGCGACATGCAAACGCCTCAGGCGGCACGGGAACTGGACGACGTCGACCTTCGCCTGCGACACATGGATGACCTGGGGATTGATGTCCAGGTGATGCACAATACATTCTGGATCGAACAAGTATCGGATCGCCCGGAAGTGGAGGCGGCCCTGTGCCGCAGCTGGAACCGATGGATGGGAGACGTTTGGCGTAAGGGCAAAAACCGGCTCCGCTGGTCCTGCATTACGCCGGCCTTGGCCATGGACGAGGCCATCGCCGAGGTCAAGACCGCAAAGGAAAACGGTGCCGTGGCGGCGTGTCTGCGGCCACTGGAGGGAAACCGTCATTTGACGGACTCCTACTACTATCCTCTATACGAAACCGCAGCCAACCTGGATCTGGCCATTGCCGTCCACATAGCCAACGGCAATCCGGCAAACTGTGATCTTTACCGGTATCCACCGGTCAGTCGCTTCGCAACATTTCGGCAACCCACTGTGACTTCCTGCCTGGATGTGCTGTTGAGCGAGATCCCCAAAGTATTTCCCGCTCTGCGCTGGGGGTTTATCGAGGCATCGGCCCAGTGGGTGCCGTGGATCTATAAGGAAGCAATCCTTAGGACCAAGACATCGGGCCGCAAGCTGCCGGAAGACATCTTTGGCGCGTGCAATATATTCGTGACCTGTCAAACCAATGACGATATTCCCTACATCTTACGTTATTCAGGGGACCACTGTCTCGTCATTGGCACTGACTACGGGCACACCGACCCCTCCAGCGAGATGGACGCCATTATGGAATTCCAGAAACAGGAGGGGACCAGCCAGGAGGACAAGGAACGCATCCTCTCGCACAACCCGAGCAAGTTGTACGGTCTCACCAAGTCCAACGGCTCGGCCTGAACGGCAAAATATTGGATAGGATCGAAAAACCCTGCCACCGTCAACTCACTAAAACGGTTCAATTCGCGACCGTTTAATGGTCATTCCAGCACCCCCGACACCCTGCCCCTGATTCATTCAAGGCCATTGACTTCACGGGTACCTCAAGGTGCCAACTTGTTAGAGGCAACACAAGGTAGGCGGACGATTTAGCCAGCAAAATTATCCCTAGGGTTGTCCCATTGCCGGGTGAAAAGCTTTCCTCTACTCGAACAAGGCGGCTTCGTTTGGATCTTCCCTGGAGATCCGGGCTTGGCTTCCGAAACGAAACCCATGCACATGCAGGAATGGGAAGATTTGAATCACATCTCTTCGGTGGCCAGGTTTTCATGCTTCAAGCTCTATTGCCTCATCTGCCCGGTAAACGGGCGATATACGGTAGCCTATCTGATCCACTACGCTTCACTGGGAAAGTTCACCGTATTGCATGGTATCCCGCTAGGGGTTCGAAGAACATCAAAAGAACTCTGACCAGCGTCGTGAAACCATTGCTAAGCAACCTCGCGCGTCACGACATTGCCATGATCGAAGAGGAACAACAATCCTTTGAGGAAAACCCTGATCGCCACTCCTTTGAGGTCAACAGTGCACTCCACTGTGTTCAACAACTCATTTGCGATCAGGCCACCGTCGCCTAGCCCCTTTCACTCTCCCAAGCTAATATCCCGATGAAGTCTTTATTAGAGCGGTGGATAGGTAAAAGGCTTTATAACTATGTCGAAATTGTAAATACCATCGGTCCCCATAAGCTAAAGACAGTTCAATCACAAAAGGCCGTGGTGGGGGAGGGCTGGCAGGCCTTTCAGCGGCCTCCCTTGTAGGGGGAATAAACGTTTGATTCACTTGCCATGAGTGGTGTACAACTCTAGCTAACATTTGGTCTTGGCAGAAGATTAGAACGGGCGCAACCTCAGTCTGATGGCCCACCTTCTAATTTTTCAAATTCCGAGACTCCACTCGTCGTACTAACGAATCCGACCTGAGGGTACGCCAAAATTGATCTCTGCCGAGGTTCGATTGAGTCCAAGGCAGGGGCACTCTCGAAGGGCCGGATGAACAGGCTCTAGCGTTCGCTGATTAAATTCGTGGGACCTTTAAAATATCGCGATTTCCGCTTGCTATGGGGTGGCTGGCTTTTTGGCGCCATGGGCTCATGGATTCACCAACTCACCAGCGGCTGGCTCATCCTTGAACTGACCAATTCGCCATTCATGTTAGGGCTCAACGGCGTTTTTATGTCTGTACCCTTTCTCATTATGTCATTATACGGCGGCGCCCTGGCGGATCGCATGGACCGGCGCCGGCTATTGATTCTTTCCCAGAGTCTTGCCACTCTGCTCGCGTTTATTCCCGGCATACTAACCGAGCTGGAGGTTATCAGGGTGTGGCACATATACGCCCTGAGCTTCGTGAGCTGGACGGTAGCCGCCTTTGACGCTCCCGCCCGACACGCTCTGATACCGTCCCTGGTGCCTAGAGAAGACCTCATGCGGGCCATTGCTCTCACCTCTATCCTCCGGCGGGTGACGGCTCTGGTTGGACCACTCATTGGCGGATTTGCCATAAGTACCGTCGGTATCTCCGGCGCCTTCTTCACCTACGCCCTATTCCATTCCATGGTGCTGCTCTCTGTCATCTTGATGCGCACACCCCCCTCAGAGTTGGAACGCAAGACCACCTCCATGGCCCGCTCTATTATCGATGGGCTTAAGGTTATGCAGCGACATCCCGTCATCTTTGGTATTCTGACCCTTGAAGCCGTGCACACGTTTTTTGGATCTTACCAGGAGCTAATGCCCGTGTTTGCACGTAACGTGCTCCAGGTGGGCCCCACGGGTCTTGGCTTTCTCTATGCCTCCCCCGGTGTGGGAGCCTTTCTCGCCACCGGGGTCCTCATGTTGATTGGCGACGTTAAGAAGAAGGGGCCGGTCTTCATGGTAACTGCCTTTCTCCAACCCATGATTGTGGCCTGCTTCGCCCTTTCACCGTGGATGGCTTTTTCCATGGGCGCGTTGATGCTGGTGGGCTTGATCGACGTGGTGGGAGGAACACTGCGCAATACCATGCTTCAGTTGTCTGCCGAGGAGAAAATGCGAGGCCGCGTGATGGCCATGAACATGATGGTGCATCGGGGCCTGGGCCCCTTGAGCGGGATTCAGGCTGGGTCTCTTGCGACTTTTATCGGCGCCCCCATGGCACTCACCACGGGCGTTATCATCGTGCTATCTTACGCCTCGTTTCTTTTCCATCGGACTCCGGAGCTTCGACAGTACACGGAAAGCCGCCAGGCCGATGTCCCAAGGCCCGTCGCCCCAGAGCCCGGAGCGGCAACCTAGGACGACCCCTCGGGATTAGGTTCTGAATTCAATCCACACAGATTAAAGCCGGTGAGACAAATTGTAGTTGGCAGAATTAGCTAGGCAATTCAGGGGCATGCAGCTTGCAGGATCGCCGTTCTAGACAGCTGTTATACGCCATAATTGATACCGCTGCCAGAATGCCAAGGACGGCGATGGAGACCAACAGATGAAGACGCAATGACTTTAAACTCGCCTTTTCTTGCTAGTTGCATTATATGGTCAACAGTCCGTCGTCGATCCACGTTATCGACAACTTCACCCTTCATGCGGTTTATCTGGGCTTGGCTGAGCGGCTCGCCCGACCGAATAGCGCAGCGCACGGTGGGATCGAACCGCCGGTCCCGAAGCTCCCACCCCAGCGCTTCCGAGGATCCCTGTCCCAGCAGCCGGTAGTTCTGTACCGCCGCTTGCTGTCTCGCTGTCAAACCGACGGAGGAACGGAAGTTCCGCGCCTGGTCAATCGGATTGAGGCCGCGCTCTATGCCGTCCGTCAATGCCAGGCGCGTGGCCCGGCGCTGCTCGTTGGTGAACTCGCTGATAAGCCGCAGCCGCTAACTCCGTAGTGGGTCTAATGGCGGGCAGGGTTGGCTCGAAAAGTTCCCTGAAGTTCACCAGGGCCCCTAGGGTTGAGCGATTGCCGCATTTTGTTATAGACTATTCTTAATCAGGAGGGTCCAAGATGAATCAGCCCAAAAAGAGAAAATCTCCCAAGGTGACCATCATCTCCAGCAAGGGGGCTAGCCAGGCCATTAACTACCTGCTGGAAGACAGGGATCAGCTGGATTGGCTGGTGGCCATTGGCCGCAATCGCAAGGGAGACGTTTTCTTCTACGACACCGGCGGGGACATCCTCCAGGATCTTGGAGCATTGGAATATATCAAGGACCGTATTTTAAGAGACCACTTCGGGGATGGTGGTGAATAAGACCAACCATCCGAAGACCCCTATCGTCCACCTCTCTTTCCACGGGGGGAAGACCTCAGCCGGACAACATCTTCACATCTATAATGCTAAGGATAATTTGGACCGTCACATCCACGCCTAAAGAAACACCCCCCGGGATTGAGCCCCCCCTAATAGCAAGCCCAATACGACGGACCGCTGTCAGTTCGGCCATTGGACGGCGCTCCCGGAGTCCTCTCCGGACACTTTCACAGACCCTTTCAGACTCACTGGGGATCCTTCCCCTCGCTCTTCGAAGGGCTGGCTCACCACGATAAAACTGACCTCTTGCAATACGGCAATTATTCCTTATATAGTTGGCCGAATTCATGACCCAATTGTTTTTTCAAACAACAAACTTACATATTGACAAGCATTAAAAAGTCGAGATAGTATGCGCCCCTTGTTTCAAATTATTTTCCACATGCTAAATATTTTTAGTTATTATCATGCTCACGAAAGAGGAGGTTTTATATGTTGCGGAAACAAAACGGTGGTGGCGCAGGTCCACTGCTGACGGTACTAGGTGAATCCGCACGCATCGAGGGAAAGTTCAACATAAGGGATTCTATCCAGATCGAGTGCGAGGTGGCGGGGGAAATGAACGTGGAGGGAAGGCTGGTGATTGCCGGAAAAGGGGTAGTTCGAGCCGATGTGAACACCGCCGAGGCCGTCATCATGGGACGGTACGAAGGCAACATGGTGGCTACCGGCAATGTCGAAATCACCGCAACAGGCCGCGTTTCAGGCAACATAGAAACCGACTCCCTCATCATTTCCAAGGGAGGATTCTTTAACGGGAACGTCTCCAAGATGCGGCGCGCAGGTGAGGTCGTAGCTGAACGTCGTCCCGCTGGGCCTGCACTGGTGGAATCTCCACAGGGCGCCAGGAAACCAGCGTAGCGGAAGCGTATCTTAAGGTAAGCAGCAGATCTCATGTGGCGCTGGAAAGGGAATAATTTCACTCCTGACCAACCCGTGGTTCCCGTGCTCGATCAGGGGTGTGAGCTTGAAGGCCGTCAATGAAAGACCATAATTCATCACGGTAACGCACATGGAATTGAACAAAAGCTACTCGGTACTCATCCTTCCACAACACGGAACGCAAATTAAACGCCTTGGGATTTCCAGCAACGTCGTTCGAACCATTTTGTACACTGGGATCGCCGTCGCGGGCCTCAGCACGTGGTTCCTAGGCGACTACCTTTGGACAAAAATCCAAAAAAGAAAAGAAAGTAACCTCAGAGTTCAACTGACCCAAGAGGTCAAATCCCTTAAAACCCACCATGCTAGTAAGCTAACAACTCTCATGGCCGAGCATAGTGAGCAGGTGCTCACCTTGAGGAATCACATCCAAACGCAACGGCAAAGACTGCTGACCTTGCAGGAACGAATCAAAGTCAGCCAGCAGCTTCTCGCCAACTGGAAAGGGTTGCGGGGTAAAATCCGGGCCTCCCTGCCACGCAAACGTAGGGCTTCCCTTTCGGGTGCGCACGTAGTGGACGATCTAGGAGCAAGTCTCGGATCGCTCCAGGGAGAACTGGAGGGTCTTATCGCCTCCATCCCTTCACAATGGCCCACCAAGGGATGGCTGAGCTCTGCTTTCGGAAACCGCCGGTCTCCCTGGACGGGAAAAAGGGAATTTCATAGCGGCCTGGACATCGCAAATTGGAAGGGGACTCCCGTTCATGCCCCCGGGGATGCCACAGTGAAATTTGCCGGCAACGGCAACGGCAACGGCAAATACATCGTCCTGGACCATGGGCAGGGTCTAACTACCCTGTACGGACACCTATCGAAAATCCACGTTGTAAAAGGACAAAAGGTCCGCAGAGACCAGCTGATTGCAAACATTGGCAATACGGGAAAGAGCACCAATCCCCACCTTCACTATGAGATGAAACTTAACGGCGTCCCCTTCGATCCACGTCGACACCTACTGAAGAAAAGTCCACCTAGGTCATAAAACGCCGAGCCTTATACCGTATACCGTTAGACGTCCCCGAGCGCATCCACACGTGTCCTCTACTCTCTCCTTGCACTGCAACTTCTCTAAATTACAGACGCACCTGGTTATCTGCCTTGACAAGCGCATGGGGGGAGTATAGGGTTTTGCAAACATAAGCGATGAATCCATTCGTAAATAGAATGATAAGGGCGGCTAGGTTAGACCCGCACCTGTTTGAAGAAGTAGAAAAAGACACCTCTGCCACAGGTCAAGCGGTGGGAGTGGTGGTTCTCTCGGCCATTGCCGCGGGCATTGGAGCCAAGGGCGGTGATTTCGGTGGATTGCTAATCGGCAGCGTAATCGCCCTGATCAGTTGGTATATCTGGGCATACATCACCTTCTGGATCGGAACCAAGATATGGCCCGAGCCGCAAACCCACGCCACCCATGGGGAGCTGCTTCGGACCATCGGCTTCTCGGCGGCGCCCGGGTTGCTACGGATCCTCGGAGTGATCCCTTTCCTGCGCGGATTCCTATTCCTGGCGGCGGGAATCTGGATGCTCGTTGCTATGGTGATCGCCGTCAAATCAGCATTGGACTACGAAAGCACGGGGAGGGCAGTGGGAGTGTGTGCGATCGGATGGATTGTTCAGGCATTGATTCTGTTCCTATTCATATCTTTAATGGGAATCGGACGGCCGGCATAGTCATTACGATCTGAATTGAAATAAACCAAAGGTTTCCCCAGTAAAATTAACTGGAAAGGAAATAAAATAGGTACCATATGGCACAAAGAGGCGGAAACGGGCCGTGGAGTCGAGGCAGCGAGTGGGAGGAATTTCTCTCGAAACTGCCGCAACTCCCTAAATTCATGAGGGCTGGCTTGCCTTCGATTATCATAATAGTAATTCTCATCATCTGGGTCGCAAGTGGGATCTACATCGTAGGACCAGGAGAGCAGGGGGTGGTCCGGCGGTTCGGTAAAGTCCTGCAACCCCCCACAAGCCCCGGCCTGAACTACCACTGGCCATGGCCGATCCAACAGGTGGATGTGATTAACGTGGAACGGGTCCGCCAAATCGAAGTGGGCTTCAGGAGCAACCCGCGCCGGCCCAGTCTGGTTCGACCGGTTCCCGCCGAATCCCAGATGCTAACTGGTGATGAGAATATCGTGGACGTTCAAATGATCGTGCAGTATCGGATCAAAGACCCCGTCCAGTTTCTATTTCGCCTGCGCGATCCTGTTTCCACCTTGCGGGCTGCCATTGAGGTTGCTTTGAGAGGCCGCGTCGGCAACACCACTGTGGATGAAGTGCTGACAGTTGGTAGAGCGAAGGTCCAGGATGAAACTCGAGTATTTCTACAGCAGCTGATGGACACCTACGAATCCGGGCTTCTGATCACTGCCGTCAAGCTCCAGACCGTGGACGCCCCCGAACAGGTCAAGGACGCATTTAACGAGGTGGTCCGTGCCCGGGAAGATAGGGAAAAGCTGGTACGGCAAGCCGAAGGTTACCGCGAGGACCTGATACCCAAGGCACGTGGCGAGGCGCAAGAGATTATTCGGGCGGCGGAGGCATACAAAGAAGAAAGAATCCTCAGGGCTCGAGGGGATGCCGCAAGGTTTAGCTCCGTTCTGGCCGAGTATAAAAAGGCACCCGGAGTCACCAGGGAGCGACTCCATCTTGAAACCCTGGAGCGGGTGCTTCCCGAAGTAGAGAAGGTTATCCTTCAGTCCGAGGGCAAAGGAGGAGTGGTTCCTCTATTGCCGTTGAAAGATATCACCATCAAACAGGCTCCCATAACGCCGTCGGGTCAGTAACGGAGGCAGAACATGGCACGTCGACTTTTTTCTAGTGTAGGACTCATTCTCGTTGTGATTGTGGTCATTTTTGGCAGCCAAACCTTTTTCACTGTGGGCGAGTGGGAACAGGCAATCGTCATCCAACTGGGGGAGTTCAAACGAGCCATCACAAAGCCTGGACTCAACTGGAAATACCCATTTCTCCAACAGGTGGTCAAAGTCGAGGGTCGGATTCTCGACAGCGACGCGCAGCCAGCCGAGTACCTCACAAAAGACAAAAAACGGGTGGTGGTTGACCATGTTACTCGCTGGAAGATTAAAGACCCACTGCTGTTTTACAAGACGGTTCGGGCGGAGCCGGGGGCCCGTGCCCGCCTCGATGAAATCGTTTTCTCCGAGCTTAGAGAAGAGTTGGCGAGGAGAAACTTTGCGGCCATCATCGCCCAAGAGCGAGAGCCCGCCATGGAGGCGGTTGCAGTTCGGGCCGCCGACAAGGCTTTAGAGTTTGGCCTCGACGTAGTTGACGTGAGAGTCAAACGGGCCGACTTACCCCGGGAGGTGCAGGAGAGCGTCTTTGCCCGTATGCGTTCCGAACGTGAGAGAATCTCCAAGCGTTATCGATCGGAAGGCGCAGAGGAATCGGCCAAGATCAGGGCGGGCACGGATAAGGAAAAAACCATCATACTGGCCAAGGCCTACGAGGAAAGTCAGACTCGCCGCGGCGAAGGAGACGCACAGGCAACGGCCATCTACGGCAGCGCCTATGGAGAGGATCCTGAATTTTATAGTTTCGTCCGGAGCCTGGACGCTTACGACAAATTCCTTGGAACGAAGAGCACCGTCCTGCTACCACAGGACTCACGCTTGCTAAGATACCTGTCCGACGCACAGAAAAAGAAATAAGACCGGTGTGACTTTTTAACCTGTTGCGTCACTTTGACTGCTCCGTCCTGTCCTCCAATCTTGCAGAGGTGGCATCGGTTATATCTTTTCTCCGCCCCACGCCACCACTGTAGCCGGCCGTTGCCCTTGTCCCTTGAATTAATTTTCGGTTTCAACTAAATGCAGATCGAGCGTCCGAAAACTCATGGAGGCCTATCCATGAAGGTTGAAAGCTTTCCGTCATTCGAAAGAGTAAATCGTAACGCAGAACGCGTAGACACACCCTACGATTCGTGGGCCACGAGCCAAGGTGTCGACGTCTTCAAGGGGTATTTCATCGAAGATATCACGGCCTTGCCCCTCAAATGGTGGGAAAGAAAAGGCGGCTACGGAACCTTTATCAACCTGGAAGGCGGCGGGTACCAGGACGATGCCTTTGTTTGCAGCATCCAACCGGGAAAAAGTCTCAATCCCGAGCGACATCTCTTCGAGGAACTCGTCTATGTGTTGGAGGGTCGAGGGGCAACAACCCTCTGGCAAGAAAACGGCCCCAAACAGAGCTTCGAGTGGCATAAGGGAAGTCTCTTCGCCGTCCCCTTGAATACCTGGTATCAGCACTTTAACGGGCAAGGAGACCGCGAGGCTCGGCTCCTCGGCGTCACGGATGCTCCCCTGGTCTTCAATCTCTTTCACAACGAAGACTTTATCATGAACAACCCCTACTCCTTCGTGGACAGGTTCAAGGGGGAAGAGAACTACTTCGGCGGCAAGGCGAAGCTCTACAAGGACCGTGTACTTGAGACGAACTTTGTTTCCGACATCACGACCCTAGAGCCCATAGCCTGGAGTGAAAGGGGCAAAGGGAACGCCACCATGTTCTTCGAACTTGCCGAAGGTACCATGGGCGCCCATATTTCAGAGTTTCCCGTGGGTATTTATAAAAAGGCCCACCGCCACGGGCCTGGGGCCCATGTCTTTATCGTGGCCGGCGAGGGGTACTCCCTCATGTGGCCTGAAGGTCGGGAAAGAATGCGCTTCAACTGGAAACCGGGTTCCATCGTTGTGCCCCCCGAGAACTGGTTCCATCAACACTTTAACCCCGGAAACCGGCCCGCTCGATACCTGGCCCTCAAGATGCTCAGCCGCCGCTTCAAGCTCCAACCTGGACTCATTAACTCAGATGTCTCGCTTAAAGAAGGGGGTTACCAGATCGAGTATGAGGACGAGGATCCTGAAATCAGGCGTATTTTCGAGAAGGAATGCCGAGAGGCCGGGGGCACGGTGAAGCTACCGATGAAATAACAGATCTGGAGGATATGAAATGACCACACTCATCACCGGCATCGGGCTTGTGGGAACTTCCTTTGGGCAACCGGCGCTCAAACGCGGAGAACGCCTGGTCTATCTTGACCCGCAGCCACGCCAGGATTTTCTGCGGAGAAAGTTGGGAGACGTAAAAGTTGAAATCGTGCGTAAGGACGTCCGTGACCTGCCGGCCCTGATCCAGGCCATCAAGGACCACCGGGTGGATACGGTGGTTCACTCGGCCGGGCTCATCGGGGGTCGGGTGGCGGAGGCACTTTACACAGGTCTTCAGGTTAACCTGATGGGAACCGTCAATGTAGCAGAGGCCGTCCGGCTCACAGGAGTCAAGCGACTGGTGCATATCAGCACCCATGGCGTCTACGACCGGCGCCAGAAGGTATCCTCACCTATCACGGAGGGCTTCGCCAAGGGAGGAGGCTCCGCCTACGGCAACTCAAAAGCGGCAAAGGAACTGATCCTGGAAGCCTACCAACGTCAATACGGTTTTGAACTCATGGTTCTGCGCCTGGCCAACGTCTACGGTCTAGGTCATTTCTGGTCCGGCTCCGGCGGTGGGGAAATGATCCAAAACCTTCTACAGAACGGGCTCACGGGAAATGTGACACGAATCGCCCAAGAGCAAACCAGAGACTTTGAGTATGTTTATTTTAAAGACGTGGGCCGCGCCATCGACCTGGCCGCAACCATCCCGTTACCTGCCAAAACCATTTTTAATATCGGGGCCGGTGTCATAACCAAGTTCGACGAACTCGTGGGCACGGCAGAGGGGCTCCTTCCCAAGCTCCAGGTGGAAATCATACCCGGGAAGCCGCCACACTCGGTCACCCAGCCCATGTCCATCTCCCAAGCCAAGGGGTCTCTGGGATGGGAACCCCAGTTCAACATGGAAGCAGGATTTAAGGACTTCATTCAAGACCTTCAATCGGGCCAATGAAAATTTAATATATACTTGACAAGCAAGTTGGCTCTCAGCTAAAAGAATCACACAATAAGTCCTAGGTGCCCACACGGGATAATAGGGAAACCGGTGCAAATCCGGTGCGGTCCCGCCACTGTGATGGCCACGAAAGTCGCAGACAAGCCACGGCCGGCGTCGTTACTCGTGAATGCCAAAAACGAATAACGAACCGGTGGGAAGGCGCGGCGAGTAGGCTAAGGCCAGAGCCAGGAAACCTGCCTAGGGACATGAGGCCGGCCTCTCCGATGGAGGGAGGAGGGTCTGAAAGCGTACCTTCGGATCCCTCGTTTCAAACCATCTTTCGGTAGAGACCATAAGCTCTCCGTCAACCGATATGAAGATGGTTTGGTTCCTCCTAATCTCCGCGCTGATTCACTCTCTTGTTTTGGCCCTACCGGGTTTGCGTAATCAACAACGCCATCCCCGTGACCCTTGTCCTGAGCACCCAGAAGGCGGAACCAGTGAAGACCTCCAGGGATGGTGCTATTCAGCCGAAAATTCGGCCAACGAATCCTAAAAACATAACCAAGCCGAAAGCCATCACAAAGAAAAAGCCAAAAAAAAGGAACCTAAAACAACTATTATCAAAAAGAAGCTGGCAAAAGTTCGCCCCAAGAAGCCAATCAAGTCACCAAAAAAGAAAACGGCCAAGGCTAGAAAACCGCTGCCAGATGCGAAGCCTCTTACCGTGGTAACAGAGCCCAAGAATGTTCAAAGAGTGCATTCTGAAAGCCAACCAGAAGTAGAAAATGCGGTTTCCCATTCCGAAATTGGGGATTTCATAACACCCGAGGCTCCAAGCGAGGACCCTGCCCATGAATCCACCATAAAGACAGCCAAGGCTACCAAAGAAGTCAATTTCCTGGGCAATGACGAAAGAACAAACCGCTTTGTGGGGGTCAGGTACGCCCGCGTGGCAAAACCGAAATACCCCAGGCACGCAAGGAAAATGGGATGGGAGGGAACTACCCTCCTCAGGGTCTTGGTGGATCAAAAGGGAGAAGCCGAGTTCATCGAGATCAGCCGAAGCTCCGGATTCACGACCCTCGATAAGGCCGCCGCGAAAGCGGTTAAACATTGGCGTTTCCAACCGGCTCGATCCGGATCGAAAACGATAGAGAGTTGGGTAAAGATACCCATCGTATTTGACCTGGAGGAACTCAAAAAGTAGTCGAACGTATCATTTAGCTGTAATCCAATTGGCCGCGGATGGATGCAAGGGAAAGGGGTGAGAATCCCCTGCTGCCCCGCAACTGTGAAGGCCACGAAAGCCGCAGGGAAGCCACTGCCGGCTTCGTTACTCGTTAATTCGTTCAATCGTTATGGGTCCAATACCATAAACGAATAAACTATTACACGAATAACGGAACGGCGGGAAGGCGCGGCGAGTAGGACAAAGCCCAAGCCAGGAGACCTATCCATTCCGCCACAAACCTCCCCTTTCGCGGGAAAGGAGTTTGTATGAAACCGTTCCTTATCGTTCTTTTTCTTACTTTTCTTCCCATGGGGTCACCAGCGGCCGAGCCCGAACAGGAAGAGACCCTCAAACCCCTTATAGTTACCACAACGCGACTCAAGGACGTTGAAGAAGACGTCACGAGGATACCCAACAAGGTAGCCGTCATCACGAAGGAGGGCATTGAAAGGCAAGGTGCAAAGACCGTCCAGGAGGCAATCCAGTATCAAACGGGCATTGTTCTCTACGATCAGATCGGCAACGAATTTCAATCCACGGTGGATCTACGCGGATTCAACGGGTTACCGGTAACGGGTACCACCGTTTTTGTGGATGGCGTAAGGGTCAATGAAGCGGACTTCAACCAGGTCAATTTTGACTTCATCCCCATCGAAGATATTGAGAAAATTGAGATCCTCTATGGTCCCGGCACTGTCTACGGCCGCAACTCCCTCGGGGGTGTAATCAATATCACCATGAAGCGAGGGTCCAAAGACACGCCGAGTGTCAGTGGGGAAGCAGGTGGTGGGAGTTATTTTAGACAGAAATACAGTTTTGCAGGGGACATCCCCCTACCGCTGCCTGATTTAAATTACTACTTCAGTGGGACAAGAGAACTCTCCAACGGTTATCGACAGGATTCAGACGGCCGCATCACGCGGATCTTCAACAAACTCGGATATTCCAATGAAACGGGAACAGACGTCGCCTTTTCGTATACCCACGTGACCGACGTGTTGAAGCAGGCAGGCCCTTTGACACAAGCACGGTTGGATCGGCACAGAAGAGATAACGCAACTCCGGGTGACTTTAAGGATAGCACCTACAATCTGGCTGCTCTTAACCTGAGGCAGAAGCTGCCGACAGGCTTTTCCATGGCCCTGAACTCCTATTACCGAGATAATGACACCGAGAGCTTCGTGGTGGGTCTCACCAGTGTCTCCGATGCCTTTAATGACTACCAGCAGTGGGGGGGGACATTGCAGTTCAGCAACGATCGCGCCCTCAGCGAAAGGAACTCTTTTAATCTAGGAGTCGAATACGGCAACAATCATTTTACAAACGATACGACGGCGACTTTCTCTGGCTTCCCCCTTGCCGCCCGCACATCCGCTGATGAAGACGCGGTTGGATTTTATTTCATCGATACGTTGGATATCTTCGAGTCTCTTTCAGTGACGGGAGGGTTTCGCTACGATTGGGGCCGCATGGATCTGACGGATCGAATCACGCCGGCCTTTAGTTTCGTGGCAACCTTCGACCATTTCAGTCCCAGAGCCGGTATCGTTTACAATCCTTTACCGAATCTAGGCTTTTACTTCAATTATTCCCAAGGGTTTCGCACCCCCAGCGTCTCAGAGTTTCCCGCCTTTGATCCTCCCGGTTTTGCTCCGGTCATTGCGGACCTCGACCCGGTGAGGTCCCAGAATTTCGAGGTTGGGGTGAGAGGCGGCCTCGCCCCCTGGCTGGACGGGTCTGTGGTTTTCTTCTATACGCCGGTCAAAGATGAAATTTTGTTTGTGGTAACAGACCCAGCGACCTTTTCCGGACGCAACGTCAATATCAGCAATAGCCTCAGACGAGGGGTGGAAATAAGGATCAACGGCCGTTATGGGAAACGGCTCAACGGCTTCTTAAACTATACGTATGCCAAGGCTACCTTTGAAACCGATGTTCTCCTCTTTTCCGGGCAGGTGAGAAAAGGAGACGAATTTCCACTGGTACCGAATCACCGTGTGGGTTTCAGCGTAAATTTCCTGCCCGTGGAGGGCTTGACGGTTTCTCTGTTCGGCAATTATGTAGGAAGGCAATTTCTCGCGAACGACGAGCCCAACGATTTCAAGAAATTAGATGATTATTTCGTTCTCAACGGCAAAGTCAGCTACAACTGGAAGAATTTTACCGGGTACATCACCGGGAGCAATCTCACCAACAATAAGTTTGAAACATTCGGAATCGTCGGTGGATTCCCTGCTCAACCCTTTCTGGTCCCTTTCCCAACCACAACGGTGTTTGCGGGGATAAAATTTCGGTACAACAAACAATGACATCCAACCACAAACCATCACCGCGAAACTTAAGGGGTTTGCACCTGGTCATTCCGGGCTGTTAGATTTGTGTCCCCTAGAGCGAATGAGAAGTCATATTTGAAACCATGAAGCCGTCAGGTCATAGGGTCCCAATCTACGTTTGTTTAATATCGCTGCTAATATTCGCAGGCTGTAAAACGGCCCCGAAAGAGGCCTGGAGGAGCGTAACCGACGACCTGGGGTATCAGGTGACGATCAGGAAAGAGATAAAAAGGGTTGTCTCCCTGGTGCCTACAAATTCTGAACTTGTTTGTCTATTGGACTGCGAACGACTATACGGAGGAACGCGGTACGATCGATTTCCCCAAGAGCTGGTCCAGCGGATCAAGGACAAGAAAATGAAGATCATAGGCGGTGGCTTTGACCCCAACCTGGAGCTGATCGTCGAAATAGGACCTGATCTCATATTGGCCAACGGACCAAGCCAGCAAAAGGCGGTAACGCCCCTCAAGAGACTCGGCTACCCCGTGTTGAGTCTATACGCTCAAAACATCGATTGGCTCAAGAAAGACTTCTTGCTCTTGGGAAAAATATTGAATCGAACGGCAAGGGCGAGAGCCATACTCGAAGAGGTGGATCAAGGCCTGAGAGAAATCCAGACAAAGACCGCGCGGAAAAAGAAAAAAAGAGTATATCTCCAAACCTGGCCCGATCCCATGATTACTGTGGGGAAGGGTTCTTTTTCTCAATCCCTCCTGACCCTAGCTGGTGGTATCAATATCTTCGAAGATATGGCATTTGACTCAGGGAAGGTAAGCATAGAATCGATCATCAAGCGCAATCCAGAAGTCATGATCTTCATGAACCATCACTTGGATTTTGTTAATCGTATTGTCAAACGCCCCGAATGGAGGGAACTCGATGCAGTGAAGAACAATCATATTTGCTTGATCCATGAAGCGAATTTAAGGCGCCGGATCCAATTTTTGGATGGGGTAAACAAAATCTACAGGTGCCTTTTCGGAAAGCATGCAACAGAGCAAATCTTTCAATTGAATCCAGGGAGTGGCTCATAGCGTCCATGGTGGATTGGATATGAATCAATTTCAGGGTTGGATTGTTATCCTCTGCCTACTTCTCGTTTCCATCGCCTTGGCCCTCGGCACAGGGCCCGTGAAAATGTCTCTGCTAAACATGTCGCCTACTGACAAGGTGATCCTCTTCAATCTCCGATTGCCACGACTCGTTTCCACTTTTTTTGTGGGGGGAGGGTTGGCCCTTGCCGGCGCGATATTTCAGGGGCTCTTTCGTAACCCCCTGGCGGATAGTTACATCCTGGGGATCTCCTCCGGGGCCTCTCTGGGTGCGGCCACGGCTATCGTTCTGGGGTTTACGTCTCCCTTGGCAGCGTTCACCGGAGTGAGTTTCTTTTCTTTTTTAGGCTCCCTCGCTGCACTCGCTCTGGTTTTCTACTTTGGCTCGCGCAGTGGAACCATCTCACCCTTTCGATTGCTCCTCTCCGGCTTAGGGGTTGGCCTGTTTCTTTCCTCGCTGGTAGCCATTCTCATGATCATGGCCGAAGAAGAGTTAAAGGCACTAATCTTTTTCTTCCTGGGTGGATTTTCCACCTCCAGTTGGGACACGGCGTTGGTAACCCTATCCTTCGTGCCCATAGGGGTCCTTGTCGCCTTTTATTATTCCAGAGAATTGAACATCCTCTTGCTGGGAGACGAAACGGCAAAAAGCAGTGGCATCAATACAGTCTTTGTTCAATCCATCTACGCCATCGTTGCTGCATTTCTAACTTCAGTATCTGTTTCGGTTGCAGGTTTGATAGGCTTTGTTGGCCTCATTGTCCCCCACATGATACGCATGATTTTTGGCGCCGATCATCGTGTTCTGTTCCCTTTCACCTTTTTCGTAGGCGGCACATTCTTGATTCTCTGCGATATTATCGCGAAAGGGGTCATTGCTCCCTCCGAGCTACCCGTGGGCGTGGTGACCTCTCTATGTGGCGTCCCCTTCTTTTTATATTTATTAAAGAGAGAGAAGGGAGAATACGGGCTATAAATGGATATGACACAAAACACTTTGCTCGAATTAAAAGGCACCTCCTTCGGCTACGGAGGCTCCCCGGTGTTAAAAGATATCAACTTTTCCATCCAGGCGGGAGACTTCGTCGCCCTCATGGGCCCCAACGGCTCGGGCAAGACCACGCTATTAAAGACCATTCTGGGGATTTTTTGTCCCAGCAAAGGCGAGGTCCTCCTCGACGGCAAACCCATACTCTCCTACAAGGCCAAAGATAGAGCCAAAAAACTCGGTTATGTCTCCCAAGAGCCGACTTTTAGTTTTCCTCTCACGGTGGGAGAGTTGGTCTCTTTGGGTAGATACGCCTATTCGAACCGCTTCAAAGAAACTCCCGAAGATGGAAAGGCGGTGGAAGAAGCGCTTCGTCTGACGGGTTCCCTTTCATTGAAGGACAAAAGATTCACCTCTCTTAGCGGAGGCGAAAGACAAAAGGTATTGATCGCCAGGGTTCTCGCGCAAACCTCGCATCTCCTTATAATGGACGAACCAACGACTCACCTGGACATCTATTTTCAATTACAAATTTTGGAAGTCTTAAAGAGGATCTGCCAGGAAAAACTATTAACCATAGTCGCCGTATTACACGATCTGAACCTAATCTCACTATTTGCGGATAAAGCTTTGCTGCTCAAATCGGGCGAACTCGTCGCGTTCGGGAAGGTAGAAGATGTCGTCAATGAAAAGGCCTTAACAGAGATCTTCGGGGTGAACGTTGCAGTCAAAAAGGAAGCTGAACACGGAACTCAATATTTTTTTCTGCGAAAACCCCCGTCTTAGGATTCGATTATGCCGGCCAAGGTTTTAATGGTTCAAGGCGCTGCCTTCTCAGTTAAAGGCGACATTCAAGTGGAAAAGAGAATCGAGATCCAACCCACAGGTGTCCTGGCGGGGGATATCACTACCCCTAATCCGCTCATTGGAGACGGCGCCGTCTTCGAGGGAGACTCTTTCATGAAAAAAGAACAGAGAAAGGGCAAGGTCCTCCCCCTCATGCGCCAGGGATCTATTACTCCACAACCAGAGGGACGATCCTCCGATCCTTAACCGAAATGAGCCCGCGATCTGTGATCCTCAGCGCCGGGAGGGTCACAAAGGTAAGAAAAAACAGCGGATAGATGGGCTTGGGAAATGGCGATCCCCTGTCCGCCAAGCAACGGTGAATCCTTTTCAGCCCCTTTCCGACTTCTTGCCACGGCGCCAAAGAAAAGATCCCTCCCACGGGAAAGCTGATTCGTTCCAGTATCTCCCCCCGGTCCACCACAGCCAAGCCCCCTCCCTGCTCAATCAGCACATTGGCGCACCGGGCCATGTCTTCGTCGTTACTTCCCGCAACCAACAGCGCGTATTCATCGAGGTTCACCGTGGTGCCCACGGCCCCCACCCTCGCCCCAAAGCCCTTGAGAAGGCCATGAGAAATCCTTCCACTTTCAGTGTGGCGATCAAAGACCGCCACTTTCAATATGTCTTCACCGGGATCGGCTCGAAGGGCACCGTTAACGGATTGAACCTGAATCATCGTCTCTCGGGTAATGGTGTGATTTAGCAACTCCATGGCGCGGACTTTTACCGAAGGGTATGGACAGGCAATGCGAAAGGCGTCGGGAGACACCGTGGGTCGAAGGTGAATAGACGTTGTGGTGCTGTCGGGAACGCTGATGGGATCGCCGGCTACCAGAGACTCGCCCCGGCGCGCCACCAAGCGTCCACCAATGAATGTGGATTCCACTTCAAACGTCTTCAGGTCCCTTAACAGCGTGAAATCCGCGAATCGTCCCGGGGCAATGCCGCCGATGTCTTGATCCAAACCAGCGTAGGTTGCTGGGTTCAGGGTCACAGCCTGAATTGCTTTGAGCGGCGCCAATCCAATCTCCACAGCCCGCCGCAGCACGAAGTCCACATGGCCGTGGTCCTCCACGTCGTCAGGTCCCGTACTGTCGGTGACCAGTATCAACCGCTGGGTGCTCAATTTGCGTTCAACCATGGGCCTTAAGGTTGGCTCCAAGTCGCGGCGAAAAGATCCCTCCCTCAACATCACCCAATATCCCAGGCGAAGCCTTTCCACCGCGTCACGTTCACTCACGGGTTCGTGACAGGACGAGATCGCCGCAGCGGCCATTGCCCCAAGCTTCCGGTCCCTGGCCCCGGATGTGTGGCCATGGATGATTTTGCCCTGACCGAGGGTCATCTCGATCCGCTCCAGGACCTCCTGATCCCTTTGCAGGACCCGGAGCCAGGAGACGATCTCCCCCAGACCCAGCACCCGGGGATCCGCCAGTCCTTCCGCCACCTCCTCTTGGGACAGAGAACGTGCATTGCAAAGGAGAGGGTCCTGGGGAGCGACCATGGAGATGAGCGTGTAAACACGCAGGGGATGACTTTCCACTTCTTGGAGAAAGAGTCGAACACCCTCGTAACCAAATACGGCCGCATGCTCGTCGCACGACGTCATCAAGGAAGTGGTTCCACAGGGAAGATAGGCCTGCAAGAACTCATGGGGCCGGCAAAAATGACCTATGTGAGTATGACCATCGATAAATCCAGGGGAAATATATAATCCCTGGGCATCAAAGGTCTCCGTGGATTCGCCTCGCGTATGGACCGCACTCTCGCCCACATAGCAAATCCTCTCGTCCAGCACGGCGATCTCCACGTCTTGCAGGATCTCGCCGGAATATACATTGACGAGTCTGCCGTGGGTCAAGATGAGGTCCGCTTTGATCTCACCCAACCCGCCTTGTATCAATCTTTCGATCTGAGCTTTGGAGCGAACCATGCGGACATTTACCAACTTCTTTAAAAATCATCGCCCATTCACGCCCATTGTTACTAGCCCACGTAGAAGTAAATGTCCATCTGGCTCCATCCCAATCCCCCTTTTCCATGGACTCAATAATCTCATTTAAAACCCTTCCCTGGTTATTGTCTTCCGCTTTATCTTCTACTAACATCTAGCTGCATGATCACTCTCGCCGTCAATGACCTGACAAAGCAATTCGGTTCTATTGTTGCAGTGAACCAGGTGAATTTTTCCGTGGACGATGGGGAGCTGCTGGTGATCATTGGCGCAAGCGGCTCTGGTAAAACGACCCTGCTGCGACTCATTGCTGGACTGGAAGATTCAGATAGCGGCACCATCTACGTGGGCGGAGTCCCGGTAAACGACCTACCGCCGGGAAAAAGAGGGGTTCAGATGATCTTTCAGAATTATGCCCTCTGGCCCCATATGAAGATCTTTGACGAACGCAAATTCACCAACCTTACCTTCCCCCTCAAGATCAGAAAGTGGTCAAAAGAAAAAATCCGGGAAGGAATCCGTCAAATCACCAATAGCTTAGGAATCGAAGATAGCTTTTTTTCTCGGAGACCCCAGGAACTCTCCTCCGGCCAGCAGCAACGGGTGGCCCTGGGCCGGGCCATGACCACCACCCCGCGAATACTACTGATGGATGAGCCCCTGAGCAATCTGGACCCTCCGAGCCGAATCAAGATGCGAAACGAGATCCTCAGTTTTCATCGCAGTAACCGCCTGACCACCCTTTACGTAACCCACGATCTCTCGGACGCCCTTGCCCTGGGTGATCGAATCGGCTTGATGAGGGACGGCCGTTTTGAACAGATGGATTCCGTTGAGGGGCTTATGCAACGGCCCGCTAGCCAGTACGTGGCGGACTTCTTCAGAGCGTCGGGGATAGGGGTTCGCAATCCTTTGAACCCATGGAGAACATAATGAAGATGGTTCGATGGTATACCATCTCGGTGTTTCTCTTTCCCTTGCTGCTGCTCGCCCACACTCTGCAGGCCGGGTGCCGTGAGGTCAATGTGGCAAGGGGATTTCCCACCCCGGCCTACGCTGCGACACCCGATGCCACCATTACCTACCTTGGACACAACTTCTTCCAAATCATCAGTGAGAAGGGAACCCGGATTGTCACCGACCCGTTAGGACCGGGCTGGTATCCGGACCCGAATGTTTCGGCCCACGTGGTTACTGTCGGAAGAGAGCACTTCAACCACAACTACGTGGAAATGATTCGCGGAGACCCCATCATTTTGAGGGGCTTATCGGATTTCGGGGCGGATTGGAATCGGATCAGTATGAGCGTACGGGATGTTTTTGTCTACAATATCCCGGTCTATCAGAACGGTGTAGACGCAGGACTGCTCAAGGGTGCTGCCTTTATATTTGATGTGGGTGACCTATGCATCGCTCACCTGGGTGACTTGAGTCATCCGTTGACCCGGGGCCAGCTCAAGCTGATCGGTGATGTGGACATCGTATTGACTCCCATCGGCGGGAGATTTACCATGGGCCCACAGATCGCAAGAGAAGTTGTGCGCCAGCTCAAACCAAAGATCGCCATTCCCATGCACTATCGTGACAATCTTTACCAGGTGGAGGAGTTCGCGGAGGGATTCCGAGTTCGATACATGAAAACCAGTACCCTGACCATGAGCAAATCCGCCCTACCCTCTACCACGGAAATTGTGGTGCTGAGACCGGAAGGCGTCTTACAATATGAGTAGCTCGCGCCGAGGGTGACCGGTTGATTTACTTGTTTAGATACGAATGAGCTTATTGATAATTTATCGGATCGGGGTTATAGCATTTCCACTACCATGGGTCGGTTACGCTTAAAGGCGTAGAGAGAGGCCGGCCGATGAGCTCCACGTCTGACCCTCGGTAACGGATTGAGAAGCCCCAGGGCTAGTATCTTCTTTCTAAAGTTACGCCTATCCAGAGCTCGATGCAGGATGATCTCGTAAACTTCCTGTAGCTCACCCAATGTAAACTCCGGTGGCAGCAGGCTAAAGACAATATTCGTATACTGGAGTTTTGTGTGGAGCCGATCCATTGCCAGGTTGGCCACTTGACTGTGATCATAGGCCAAGGGCGGCAGTTGGATGACCGGGAACCATTGCACTTCAGCGTATTTATCCGCTGGCTTTACCTTCACTTTCCGATGAGGCACCAGGGCCAGGTAGGATACCGAGACCACCCGCATCCGGGGGTCCCTCTCGGGCTTTCCAAAGGTATAGAGCTGCTCTAGATAGACCTTCTTAAGACCGGTGCGCTCTTGAAGCTCCCTCAGGGCTGCCTCATCAAGGGATTCTCCTGACCCAACAAGGCCCCCAGGAAAAGCCCACAAATTGGCAAAGGGACCTTCCTTCACTTGCACTAGGAGACACTGCAAAGACCTCTTGGCCAAGGTATAAATGACCAAATCGACAGCCACCAGAGGGTGTCTCTGAGAATTAAAACGGGGTTGAACAAATCTCTTTGAATTCATGACCAAGAAACCGTTCGACCCTTACGCTCAATGCCCACATCCGTCAGGGCTCGTTCCCTTCCATCCATACTGTGTGATGGTTTTCCTCGTATCAAGAGAACAAAACGACCTAGCTCACCGTCTCTATCGCACGGCCATGTATGGGAAAATTGTATTCATTGGAGGTGTTCATTGCGCCGTTTCTGCAATCCGGGATCCTGATAAGACATGAGGTCCGGACTCCCCCGACCCAGCATAACCTGCATATAGATGGGTTCAAGCCCCTTGTTCTGATAACCGTGAATTACATTTTCTGGGCAGAGGATACAGTCCCATGGCCCCAACGTAGTCTCCACCCGCTGTCCCTTTCCATCCTCCATAAAAACCGTGAGATGACCTTGCAGCACAAAAAATACCTCTTCCACCTCATGTGTGTGCGGGGCGTTGCCCTCCCCCACAGGCACATACATGATACTCAAGGTGAAGTTATTCGGGGGGATAGTGTTCATGTCCTGCTTTCCCGAAGCTCCGGCCCCAATGAATCGCATCTGTGCACGCCGGTAACCTGGAACCCTTGCATCAGCAAAAGCGTCCCAGTCCGGAACCCTTGTTCGAAAAGTCGCTGTGTAGCGTTGGATCTTGTCCTTCAGTACATCTGGTTGGTCCGGCATGGGGCTCTCCCTTCGGATGTTAAATCCTAACTGTTCTACCACTCAGATTTTCTGTATCAAAGATTCGTCCCTTATCAACCATCGCCGTTGTGGGCTCCACTGCCGTTCCCATTGACGCTTTTTAGGATTTTACGTAAAGTAAACCGCATGATTGTGGGGCTCGATATTGACGGTGTGCTTGCGGATTTCCTCTCTCCATTTTTGCTACGTTTGGAAGAGAAGACTGGTAACGGACCCATTCACGCCGACTCCATCACGGATTTTAACTTTTCGGAACACCCGGTTCTATCCGATGAGCTGGTCCGGGAGTGTTTGGAGGAGGTCTCCTACGACCCGGTCTTTTGGCAGGGCATGTCCTCCCTCATTACGCCAAAGGAGTGGAGCAAGCTGGAGAGCCTTAGCGTCGAGAGGCGCCTGTTCTTTGTCACTCATCGTTATGTACGGGACACCTATGATATTCACGGAGTCACGTCCGAATGGCTCAAAAGGCATGGCGTCAGCCGACCGGTGATCCATTTCACCAACGAAAGCAAGGCAGAATTGGTGGAGAGCCTGGGAATCCAGTTTTTCATGGATGACCGCTACGAGAACTGTCAGGACGTGGCAGAAAAGACCAAGGCTCTGGTCCTGATGCCTCACCGCCCCTACAACCGGTCGTTTAACCATCCTGCGGTGATGAGGATTCACAATTTTAGCGATCTCTTCTCACACCTTCCCTAGTATAGTTCTCGGCAAAGGTTTACCGGTGCGGACTAACAGCCACATCCAGTTCGTAGCGGTGATCTGAAAAGGGACTTGAAATGCCGGGGAAGCTTAACGTTACGAACCTAATCGATCCCACTCCCCCGGCGTCATGGTCTTTAGGGCCAGGGCGTGGATGCGTTCGCTCCCCAGGGCCTCTTCAAGAGCAGCGTAAACCAACTGGTGTTGTTCCACCAACTTTTTTCCTTCGAAAGAAGACGAAATCACCAACACCTGAAAGTGGTCGCCACCGCCAGTGAGATCCTGAACGTTAACGGTTGGTTGTGTCAGAGCCTTTTGCAGGGCCGCCTCTATTTCCGCTGGGCTAATCATTAAGAAAGTTTAACATAATTCTGACAAAAGGCCATACCCGCCAGGCCCGCACCGCGGATTCGAGCGGTTGAATTTGACCCCTGATTCCAAACCTCAACCCACTTGAGCCAAAAACTGACCCAGACAAGAGTTCATTCGCCTCAGTTCCATCGAAAGTGCATCAAGGAAATGGGCTAGGACATCTCAGCGCCGGCCCGTACCCCATTTCCCGATAGGTAATCTCCGTCACCCCAAGATCAACGATTTTTGCCTCCGGAAGGTTCATTGAATGCATCCTTTCAACGCTTCGGTGATTCGCCCCACAACTAACCCACGGGTAGTATCGGGTACCCCAGGAACCACCCGATACCGTCAACTAGCAGGGCGATCCCCCACCAGAAATAATATTGACACAATCAATCGTCTGCCCCAGAGTTCTGAGAATTGTGCTACCCGTTGAAACACGAGTTCGCTGTCCCTTCCAAGGTGCATCCTTATGATGATGAGACAGACCAGGGGCAAAACAAACATGAGGTTATAGAAGACCAAAGAGGACTGTCGAGCAGGGCAATTGACCCGAGAACCAGGAGTAACTGTGTCGTCATGATTAAAACCCAAACCCTTGCTGGCAAGTGAACCGAAAAATAATCATTGCCCTCCTTCCAAGACAAATGCTACAAATCAATATTCTTGGACCCTTAGCGGCTCCTGTGGCTTCCCAATGGAATCGTACAACTTTGTTAGTCTAGCTGGGATCTTTATCCTGCTGGGATTCGCCTGGCTTTGCTCCAATAATCGAAGGATTTTGAACTGGCAACTTATCCTTTGGGGGATTGGATTACAATTTTTGTTCGCCCTCTTTATCTTTCAGGTTCCCGCTGGGGCGCGAGCCTTCCTTTTTATAAACAATGTGGTGGTAAAAGTCCTGGATAGCGCCACGGCAGGGACGAAATTCCTCTTCGGTCGCCTGGCTCTCCCCCCGGGCACGGTCAATGAGTCAGGAGAACCCTCTCTGGGATTTATTCTGGCGTTCCAGGCATTACCCACGGTTATTTTTTTTGCTGCTCTGGTGGGGGCTCTCTATTATCTCAGGGTGATTCCATGGCTCATTCGCGGATTCGCCCAAATCTTCACACGGCTGATGAAGTTAAGCGGTGCAGAGTCATTGTGTGTTTCAAGTAATATCTTCGTAGGCATTGAATCGTCACTCACCATCCGGCCCCACCTGAATGAGATGACCCGCTCTGAGTTGTGCACCATTCTTGCGGCGGGAATGGGCACCATCGCCTCCAGCATGTTGGCTCTCTATGTCTTCATACTGCAATCAGAGTTTCCCACCATTGCAGGCCATCTCGTTTCTGCCTCTATACTTGCTGCCCCGGGAGCGGTGGTGATGTCCAAGATCGTAATGCCGGAAGATGGCGTACCGACGACTCTAGGGATCAACGTCGAGCCGCACTATGAACGCGAAAGCAACCTCATCGAGGCCATTATCAACGGAGCCAACAGCGGCGTCCGGCTCTTGGTGGGGATTGTGGCCTTGTTGCTCGCCTTTCTCGGGTTGGTGGCGTTGATTGATTTATTGTTGGGGGTGGCGGGAGGCTGGATCAACGGCTGGTTCGACTGGAAAGTGGATTTTTCTTTACGGGGGTTACTTGGCTATCTCTTTTATCCATTTACCCTGGTCATCGGTATTCCGCCGTCAGATGCCGCGCCCATTGCCAGGATCATTGGCGAGCGCACCGTATTGACCGAAGTTCAGTCGTATCAGGATCTGGCCAGGTTGTTGGCTCAAGATGTCTTAAAACACCCACGCTCAGCAGTGATTGCAACCTACGCGCTATGCGGATTTGCCCACGTGGCTTCGTTGGCGATATTCGTGGGTGGTATCGCCGCCCTGGCCCCAAAACGCACCAAAGATCTCTCTGAATTGGGATTCCGAGCACTTTTGGCAGCAACTCTAGGATGTTTAATGACAGCGGCGGTGGCGGGAACCTTCTTCGACGAAGGGAGCATACTCATTGGAGGCTAGCACGCCTCACAACATCAGGGTACCTCCATCCACCACCAGCGCCTGACCCGTAATGTATGAGGCGGAATCCGTGGCCAGAAAAGTTGCTACCCGGGCGATATCCTCGGTTTGCGCAATTCGTCCCAATGGTACATCCTTCGCCCTGGCGTATAGCTCTTCTACCGTGCGATGGCTTCTAGGCAACGCCGTATCTGCAATGCCCGGGCAAATGGAATTGACGGTAATGCCGTCGGGCGCCAACTCGCGGGCCAGGGATTTCACAAAGCCCACGATGGCGGCCTTAGAGGCGGCATAGTGAGATCCGCCTTTTGCTCCCTTGTAGGCAATGGCTGAGGCGATGCTGATGATGCGGCCGCCCTTCTGAGTACGCATCTGGGGCACAAACGCGTGCGAGCAGAGAAAGTTTCCCCCCAGATTCGTTTGGAGGACCCGATCCCATTCCTCCTCGGCCATCTCCAACGTGTCAGAATGGGGGTAGATCCCCGCGTTGTTGACCAGGATATCAACCCCGCCGAAGCGGCTAAGAGTCTGATCTTTTAAGTTTAGGATCGAGGCTTCATCCGCAACGTTGGCTCGCACCGCCAGCGCCTCAGCCCCCGCGGCAACAACCTCTCCACTGACGCCTTTGATCCCGTCATCCTTGACGTCCGCGAGCACGAGCCTCGCCCCCTCTTGGGCAAAACTCAGGGCGATGGATCGCCCGAATCCCTGGGCGGCCCCGGTTATGACAGCGACTTTTCCTTTGAGCCTCATGATATCTACACCATCACCAGACCGCCGTTCACATGAAGGGTCTGGCCTGTCATGTATGCACTCTCCGGCCCCACAAGAAAATAGACTCCCTCGGCGATATCTTCCGGTTTTCCTGTCCGTCCAAAGGGTATCTCTCTTTGCGCCCATTCAAGGCGGGCCTCCGGTGTGGTTCTGGACATAACCATGGGGGTATCCGTCGGACCGGGGGCAATGACATTGACCAAAACACCGTGGGGCGCCAGTTCCATGGCCAGGGACTTACTGAACCCGATGATACCGGCCTTAGCCGCGGCATAGGGAGTGCGCGTAGCACTGCCCGTGATCCCATAATTGGATGCGGTATTGACGATGCGGCCCTTCTCCTGCTTAACCATTACGCGGCCCACTTCGCGGCAACAAAGGAAGGTCCCTTTAAGATTGATATCCACCACTTCTTTCCAGTGGCTCCAGTTGAACTCCTCGATCCGCTTCTGGTAAAAGCTACCGCCGGCGATATTTGCAAGGATATCGATCTTCCCGTACCGACCCGCTATTTCATCCACAACTTTTTTGATCTCGCCCGAATTCCTGACATCCAACCCATAGGCATCGGCGTTGCCGCCAGTACGCTTGACCTCGTCACGCGCGGCCTGTGCCCCTTTCAAATCACGGTCCACAATGGCGAGTGCTATCCCCGCCTGAGCAAAGCGGAGACACACTGAACGGCCAATCCCGTTGCCTCCTCCGGTTACTATGGCAACCTCGCTCACGGGCAGTCCCCCTGAGAGTTATTCTTTCTCATTCCGTTGAGTCCTTCCAGATCATCCTTCGTCCGACCCATAGCAGAGGACGAACACAAGTGTCAACGGAATCTAGGCTGCCCGTCACGGAGACGGCCATTGCACACTCTCCATTGCGGTAACTCATGGCTTTGGCGACTTCCGTCACTCTGCCGGACTCTCGTTGCCACTCTAACCGAGGCTATTGAGCTCTCTCGGAGAGCGAGCCGTCAGGCCGTGGGCAATAGGTCAGTGAATATCTGAAGATGAGCGTTCGATGCCCACGCCCTTCATCCTCATTCCCTACGTCGACTTTCATTCTTCCCCACTCAGTACTCAACACTCGTAACCCGTTCCTCACTTCGGACAAGCTCCCGAGCCCATGATCTCCTCATCGAACGAGTCATCAGTTGGCGAGGGCAAAACATTCATCGCAAATCACTTTCTTTTCGACCCTAACCATCCCCCAATATACGTCCATCATTTTTTCAGCCAGTCCCTTGCGTCAAAGGATTTGCCCGTTACCCCTTCCGATTCTCCCGTGGCCAGGTAAACAAACACTTGCGTAATCTCATCCGGGTGCGGTAGAGTCATGAGATCCTCATCGGGGTAGGCTTCGGCGCGCATCTCAGTCCTTGTGCCTCCTGGGTTCACGGCGTTGACCCGAATGTTTCCCTTTTTCACTTCCTCCGCTAAGATCTGGGTGAATCCCTCCACGCCAAACTTAGACGCAGAATAGGCACCCCACCTCGCCCTCCCCACCCTACCCACTCCAGAAGAAACATTGATGATGGTTCCCTCCTCACGTGGGATCATCACACCCAGAACTTCCTTCGTGATCACGAATAGCCCCGTAAGATTCACCCTTACCACTTCCTCCCAGGCCGCAAGGGGATACCGGGCAAGGGTCTCTCGTGGTCCAAGCAAACTCGCGTTGTTGACGAGCACATGAATGGTGCCACAGGAACGAACCACCTCTCGCACGAGGCGTTTCACTTCCCTGGCCTTGGACAGGTCAGCCACCTGCCATTCAGCATCGCCCCCTGCCCCACGGATCTCTTCCACAGTAGCTTCCAAATCCTTCCTGCCACGTGCACTGATGAACACCTTGGCTCCTTCGCGCGCGTAGGCCGAAGCGATGGCCTTGCCAATGCCGCGGCTTCCTCCCGTTACCAATGCGACCTTACCGGTCAGTCTCCCCATGGTTGTCCTCCTGGTCTGATCTGCATACTGGTTTTTTAACATCGCAGTCTGGTTTTTGACAGGGCTAAGAACTTGTGTTTACTTGAGCGTTTGCGACCTGAGAAACTCATGATCCTTAAAACCTATCAACGGGTGTTTGTCTCCCTGTTGGCAGTGCTCTTCCTCACCTGTCTTGTCAGTCCCTAGGCCACAGTAGGCTGGGAGGCCCTGCGCTCAGCCATCCCGGCCTGGGAAAATGTCCACTACCCGTTCTCCCGGATTTTTAATCGCATCTTCATGGTCCTCGCCATCATCCTGTTTTTCATCTTTCGGCGCTTTCTTAGAATTGGGGCTCACCTCTCTACGTCAGGGATACGTGATTTGTTTACCGGGTTTATCCTTGCGCTCATATCCTTTATGGCGGTGGTGGCCATGAGCGTAACGGGCGCATTCTGGCCGGAAATCCGCCTGACTTTGGGAGCGGGGTTTCAACGGTGCGCCAGCGCGACTTTCGCGGCAGCAACGGTGGGATTCTTGGAAGAAGTGTTCTTGCGGGGAATCCTTCTGGAGCACTTATCGGGGCAAACCTTTTCTACTCGGCCATTCACTTTGTGCCCCTGCTCAAGCAAGCACCATCCAGGGTTTCGACCCCTTACCCGGCTGCAAACATCTCGCACAAACCTTCGCGCCGTCTTCGGATCCCCTGGGTTTTTTTCCGGGGCTCTTTGGGCTATTCCTTCTAGGTGTCGTGTTGAGCTGTGCCTTCACGCGGACCGGTTCCCTTTACCTTTCCATTGGCCTGCATGCGGGTTGGGTCTTCGGCATTAAGACCATCAAGGTCTACGGTAATTACATTGGGGAGGGTTTGGGCTGGCTTTTCGGCTCCACGGACCCGAAATTTGTCAACTGTTCCCAAAACTGATAACATTTTTTCCAACAGAATCGAGGTTTCTAACCTGGTTAAAGTCTTCCCCACCAGACCCGCAGGACCAAATAACAAGACCGATAAACAAGCAAAAAAGCCGTTTAATGTTGGCTAGGTAGATCACTCTTAATAAGATATCACATCTAAGAGTCGGGACACCATCCAACCAGTAAATAGTGCTGAGTTTTGAGTAGGGAACTATGAAAGGCGACGAAGAGAATGAGGATGAAGGCCGGAGGCATCGAACGTTTCGCTTCAGATAGTCACAGGCCTGTTGCTCACGACATGAGGGCTCGCTCCCGAGAAGGCCACCGGCATCTGTTTTTGCAGGAATTCCAAACGGTTTGCTAACCTCGATCCGTGAACTGGATCAAACACATGTGAGACAGATTTAAGCTACAAAGGAGAGGTTTTGTAAGTATAAAGAAAGGACCCCTCCATGAGCTACTTTGGACTGAACTGGCAATTTAACTGGGCTTGCCGTCATCTCCACACTAACCTCTCGCCCAAAGAGCGCGATCGACTTAGAGCCCTCCTTCTGTGGCAGGAGACCAAAGACATAAAGCTTACCTACCGCACTTTTGACCTGAGCCGACCCACTGTTTACCTCCGGCTCCAACGCTTTGATCCCAACGACCTCGGCTCCCTTCGAGAGCGTTCTCGCAAACCGCACCGGTTCACACAGCCCCAATGGCCCCTGGCCCTCAAGCAGGCAATACTACGCTTAACAGAGCAATATCCCCGCTGGGGTAAAAACAAACTCGTAGTGCTACTTCAAAACGAAGGCTTTGAGGTCTGTGCTCCTACCGTGGGCCGTATTCTCAGCTCTGTCAGGCAGCGCGGACAACTCATAGAGCCAAAACCCCAAGCTATCTCCACAAAAAGACGGCGTAAGCTAAGACCCTACGCTATCGGTAAACCCAAAGACTATCAGCCCCTTTACCCTGGCGACCTGGTTCAAATCGACACCCTCGACATCGGTCCCGTGCCAGGCGTGATCCTCAAACAGTTCACTGCCCGCGATGTGGTCTCGCGCTGGGACGTACTCAAAGTTCATCGTCAAGCTAGCGCCCCCCTAGCCGCCTCGTTCATCGATACCATCAAGGCTCGTATGCCCTTTGCCGTACGTGCCTTTCAGGTCGATGGAGGCTCAGAGTTGTTCTCTGACTTTGAGACCCACTGCCAACAACATGGCATCCGGTTGTTCGTCGTGGGGCCTAAAAGTCCTAAGCTCAATGGTGCTGTGCAACGGGCTAACCGTACTCACACTGAGGAGTTCTATGAGGTCCAACAGTGTGCTTGGACCGTTGAGGCTCTTAACCAACAACTGCTCGAATGGGAACGGACCTACAATACGGTACGGCCCCACCAGGCACTTAATTACTTAACTCCCTTGCAATATCTCCAAGACCGAGGCATCGTATCCTCCAAAAATCCCTCCCTGTCTCATATGTACTGATCCACTACGCCGCCTTGACAGGGTGTCGGTAGTAGGCTACTTTAACCGCCACAATAGGTTCATACCTTATCAAGAGTGGTTGAGGGACTGGCCCGTTGAAACCACAGCAACCCGTTCCATCGATGAGATGGGACTACGGTGCTAAATCCCACCCCTTAGGACCAGCAAAAAACCGAGGGGGCAGATAAGGTGAGGCGAAAACCTCTTCTTATCCGGGAAGGGGTTTTTTTTGGAGTTTGTAAGGCAATGACGATTCGGCTCACACCAGAACAGATCGAGCGATACAGCCGCCAGATCCTAATCCCAGATCTGGGAGGAAAGGGGCAAATCCGCCTGCTCCAGCGCAAAGTCCTAGTGGTCGGAGCCGGGGGATTGGGCTGCCCTGCGGCCTTTTACTTAGCGGCGGCCGGGGTAGGAACCTTGGGGATCGTTGATAGTGATCAGGTGGAGATTTCCAATCTGCAACGGCAGATTCTTCACTCTGCAAAAGACCTGGGCAGAAAGAAGGTGGACTCAGCTAGAGATCAACTCCATGGCTTGAACCCGGAAGTCGATATCCGTCCCTATCCGGTACGGCTGATGGAAGAAAACGCGGCGCAGATCATCAAGGACTATGATTTCATCATCGACGGCAGTGACAATTTTGACACTAAATTTCTCGTCAACGACACGGCCCTGGCATTGGGGAAAGCCTTTTCCCATGCCGGTATCATGCGATTTCAGGGCCAAACCATGACCGTGGTACCTGGCAAAAGCGCTTGTTACCGCTGCTTTTTTAAAGAGTCCCCTCCCCCAGGCGAAATCCTAGGATGCCAACAGATGGGAATCCTCGGCGCCATCGGAGGAACCATAGGCTCCATACAGGCCACTGAGGCCATTAAATTTTTTCTCGGTATGGAAGAGGATCTCTTGGTGAACCGTTTGCTTACCTTTGATGGCAAACAAATGAGCTTCAGAACCATCCCGGTGCGGCAAGACCCCCATTGCAAGGCCTGTGGAGGGGAGAAAATTACCTCGAGGAGAGCCAAGGCCGGCCTTTGATTTTAAGGAGCATTGTCCATGGGTTATGTACTGGGATTGAAGTGTAAAGAATGTCGTCGAGAATTCGACGGCCCCCATCCACGTGTGTGAAGACTGCTTTGGTCCCCTAGAAGTCGTTTACGACTACCTTGAGATCAAAAAAACCTCAACCGGCATAAGATATCCTCGCGTGCCAACAGCCTCTGGCGCTATCGGGAACTCTTGCCCATAAATGGGGAGCCCCCGGTGGGGCTCTACTCCGGTTACACTCCTCTGGTTCAAGCTCACAGATTAGGCGAATCACTCGGCGTGAAGGAACTCTATTTCAAAGACGATTCGGTCAACCATCCCACCTTCTCCTACAAGGACCGCGTGGTATCGGTCGCCATCGCCAAGGCAATGGAATTTGGTTATGACACGGTGTCTTGTGCCTCCACGGGGAACCTGACCAATTCCGTAGCCGCCCATGCCGCAAAGGTCGGATTGAACTGCTACGTCTTCATCCCTGAAGGCTTGGAACAGGGAAAGATCATTGGCTCTCAAATCTATGGCCCCCACACCGTTTCAATCAAAGGCAACGACGACGACGTCAACCGACTCTGAGCGAAATTGGCGACAAATACGCTTGGGCCTCATCAACGTTAACCTAAGGCCCTACTATGCCGAAGGGGCAAAAACACACGGCTTTGAAATCGCGGAACAGTTGGGCTGAAAGCTCCCCGAAAATATCGTGGTTGCCTCCGCAGGGGGCAAGGGCCTCCGAAGAACTCAAACAGCCGGGTCTCGTTCAAGATGGCCAGTGCAAGATCTATGCAGCTCAGGCAACCGGCCGCGCCCCCCATCGTCCAAGCCCTGAAGAGTGGAATCGATCTCATTACTCCCGTAAAACCCGACACCATTGCTTCGTCCATAGCCATCGGTGACCCGGCGGACGGGTACTATGTCGTAAAGGCCATACGGGAGTCCGGGGGCTGGGGAGAGAGCGTAACAAATGATGAGATCCTCAAAGGGATACGACTCCGGGCGACAACGGAGGGAATTTCTACAGAACCAGCCGGCGGTACCGAGGTGGCCGTAACCAAGAAACTCATTGAGCAGGGAAGGACCCCAAGGGACGAGTCCATCGTTATCAGTATTACCGGCAACGGGTACAAGACTTTGGAAGTGCTGGCCAAGGGCGTCCAACCTCCAATCTGCATCGATGCCGATATTAGGAAATTCCATGAACTCTACCGTGAACTCAACAATTCCGGCGTGGAAAAAGTAAAGGCCGTCCAGGGCTAAGGATTCATTAAATTGGAACTTTGGGCCGGCGGGGCTTACGCCCAAAGGCGGCTGTAGCAGCCGTCGGATTCGGCACCTTGAAAGAAGGGATTGGAAGGTTTATATAAAAATAACGTTATATTTATCAAGGAGGTATGATAATGAACACGCGAGTTCGGGTACCGACTCCCCTTAGGAAATACACAAAAGGAGCCGACGAGGTGGAGGCCGCTGGCGATACCGTTAAGGCCCTTGTGGACGATCTGGAGAAGAACTATCCTGGAATTAAAGAAAGAATCTGCGACGAATCAGGCAAAATTCGTAGATTTGTCAATGTGTATGTGAACGGGGATGATATTCGATTCCTCCAAAATCTGGACACATCGGTCAACAACGGTGACAGTATTTCCATCGTCCCTGCCATTGCTGGCGGGCGCTGACTCCTTTTCCTTTTCGATATGTTAAAACCCATCCCCCGTCTCGCCGAGGTCTCCGCAGGATTCACCGAGCTACGAAAGGTTGAGTCTGTAGTGGATCTCATTGGAGAGACACCGCTATTAGAAATTCGGAAGATTACCAGTGGACTTCCTCGGGGGGTTC
Source organism: uncultured Binatia bacterium (SeqCode) (assembly GCA_965218425.1). GTDB lineage: Bacteria > Desulfobacterota > Binatia > UBA9968 > CAXXLF01 > CBDCDW01. The sequence continues at coordinate 3,364,350 of OZ244621.1, read as the reverse complement.
GGATCTTTGCCAAGTTGGAAGGCTTCAATCCGGGTAGTTCCGTAAAAGACCGCCCTGCCCTCAGGATGGTTCAGGAGGGGATCAAGTCCGGGAAACTGAAAAAGGGTAAGACCATCATCGAGTCCAGTTCCGGCAATACCGGGATTGCGTTGGCCATGCTCGGCAGGGCGATGCAGTACCCCGTGGAGTTGGCCATTCCCGAAAACGTAAGCGTCGAGCGCAAGCGGATACTGGCGGCCTACGGAGCAAAGGTCATTTACAGCGACCCCATGGAGGGATCCGACGGCGCGATCCTTCTCTGTCGAGAGATCATCAAGAAAAACCCGGACAAATACTTCAAGCCAGACCAGTATTTTAACTCCATGAACAGCCTAGCCCATTATGAAACCACTGGACCGGAAATCTTTCGCCAGACCTACGGTGACATCACCCACTTCATAGCAGGTATCGGTACCGGAGGGACCATCATGGGAACCGGCCGATATCTGAAGGAACAAAACCCAAAGATCCGAATCGTCGCAGTCGAACCCGACGATGCGCTCCATGGACTGGAAGGTCTAAAACACATGGCCAGCTCCATCGTTCCAGGGATCTATCACGAAGAGAAACTGGATGCGAAGATACCCGTGTCCACGGAGGACGCCTACACGATGGTCTATCGCATCAATCAAGAGGAGGGTGTGCTGGTGGGACAGTCATCCGGTGCCGCCCTGCACGTGACCCTGCAAATAGCAAAAAAACTCCGCTCTGGCACCCTAGTCACGGTTTTTCCCGACTTCGGAGGGAAATACCTTACCACCAATCTGTGGATTGGCTGGCAAGAGAAAATGAAGGTCGGAGATCTTCAATTCTCCATTTGACCTCTATCGTTCCATCCTATCGACAACCTAACTATTTGGCATCGGGAGGTTTAGATATCTGGCAGCCATGGAACTACGATGTTCCGTGGGGCGCGGTGGGTATCCGGTCAATGTCCAGAGTTTTGAGTCGGCTGCTAGGAACCGTGATTTTGAGCCTGATAATGCCAGGAAAAATCATTGAGACCGCTCAACTGATCATGATAGAATATGAATAGTAGTGGTTTAACTTTTTGATTGAGCGGCGTATTCCCCGCACACGCTGAATAAAGATATGCTTGTCAAATGCCCCGGTTGCTATACCACGTATCGCGTTGGCGATAACTTGATCGACAGCAGCAAGCCTATCTTTCGCTGCTCTCGCTGCAAGCTCATCTTCGCCCTGGATTTGAAATCAAATATAGCCGACGAACCCGACAACGCCTCGATCCAAACCACACTGGAAAAAAAGGGTGAGGAGCCGAGCTTACCCTTTCCCTCCTCCACCGAGGCCACGGGAAAGGAAAACGAGAACGACGTATTTTTCTCTCGAGAAAAAACGGAGTCGGCCCCAAAGCAACCTATGGAATCACAATCATCGGAATCCGAACCGTCCTTGAACGACGACCCGTTTGCCCAGGGGCCGGACCCCTTCGCTCCAAGCCAAGAATCTGCTCTTCAGAGTCAAGATCCTCACAACGAAAGCCAAGAACCCCCAGCCCAAGATCCAAAGGCCTTAAACCGAAGCCTGGACTTTCCAATGGAACCTCAGGATACCGCCGCCTATAACGATGATTCCCTCTCAGAGAGTCAGGAATCCGTCACGCAAAGCGAAGAAACTTTATCAGTAAAGGATGAGCCTCTTTCTCCCCACGAATTCTTCGCCCAAAATCAGGAAACTCTAACCCAGCGCGAGGATAATCACACCCAGGACCCTGAACCGGAAATCAAAAACGAGGAGAATTTTGTCACTCGAGCCGAGGAACCCGCTGAGCAAGAAGAACCCACCGCGGTGAATCCCATGGATATGGATCCGTTCGGTTTGGAGCGGGAATCGCCCAGCAGGAGAAAAAACTCTCCCGCGCAAGGTAATGAAGCGGAAATAGCACCGCAATTGACAAAGTCCAACGTGAGAGAGTACAAAGGCAAGACCTTCGGTGTAAAGAAAAAAGACCTCGCCTTATCTCCCGGCCCTGGAGACACTGGTCCGAGTCCCCAACCGTACGTGGAAAGGAGGCGACCTCCTATCGCTACTCAGGAAACCCGCATGGGTGGACTTATATCGGTGATCCCATACATAAGTCTTTTTGGTATTCTCCTGCTGACGTTTTCATTGCTGACCCTTGTCTACCAAGCCCAACCGGCAAGGTTGGAGGCTTATCTCAAATCCATTCCCTGGTTCGGCCCTGTGATCTTCAAGAACAGCCACCTTCGACAGGGTATCGTACTGGAATCCTTACGCTCCGGCTTTCAAAAAATCCTCGGCGGTCGGCAGGTTTTTGTGGTCACAGGAAAGATCTCAAACCGCAACCCGGTAAGTGTAAGAGAGATTCGCCTGGAGGGTTTGATTCATACCGCGGCGGGAAAGCAAGTTGGACGCCAGACCATTTCCGTGGGTAATCCCATCTCATCAAAAATCATTCGAGACATGACGGTACGGGAAATTGCCATCCTGCAACGATTAAAACCGCAAAAAAGATTTGAGATTGCACCGGATGGGTCCGCGGCTTTTACCATCGTCTTTCTCAAGCCCGCCAAGGATATTAAGTCCTTTAGCTGCCGCGTCTTGACCACAAAGGGAGAGGCTTAAGGGGATTCTTTGTCTCCTTTCTCTTTGTCCGCTTTTTCCTGCTCACCATCCGGCGTTACATCGATTTCATCGGATTGCTTGATGGATTTCCGAAAGCCACGGATCCCCTTGCCGAGGCCCTCACCAATCTCAGGGAGCTTACGGCTAAAGAGGATAACGATGATTACCAGAATGATGACTAGTTCCCAAACACCAAAGCCAAACATAGTATCACAACTCGAAGCAATCTTATCTTATTGCCTTCCCCATATGCAAACTGAGTCTGTTTCGCCCTTGGAATCCATCCAACCCATCACTTGCCCGGTAGACTAACGATACGATAAGATTGATCTGTGCGTGCCCAAAGATTTAACATAGTCCCCTTCTTTCTCATCTCTCTAAGCCTGCACCTTGCGCTTTTGCCTATACGGTCTAACTCGCCGAAATTAGAGCAGAAACCCTTGCCGATCCCGGTAAGCTTCTTGCCCTTGCCGGAAAAGAAGGAAGTCATCAAGAAAGAAAAGCCGATAAAACCGGCACAAGACAGCAGGTTAAGCAAACGCACTAATCCCGGGCGAAGGGCCCTGCCGAAAACCAAGAAGTTCGCAGCAAAATCGCCCGCCCCAAAGGTTGGCAAACCAACCCCACCAAAGGGGTTCAGATTTCAACCCGAAAAATCCAAGAAAGCTTCGCGCCCCAAAAAGCCAGAACGATCCATCGTCCAACGTCCTCTTCCCTCTCTGAAGGAGCTTCTCCCCTCTATGGCAATGGCGCCGTCACGTAACGGCGCCGACGTGGATGAGGAAGTGATTCGGTTAGACAGCACAGATCCGAACTACATCTCTTACCTTGCGAGCGTGAAACGGGATATTGAGCTGGTGTGGGAGTATCCACCACCAGCCTTAAGTCAAGGGATACAAGGAAGATTGGTAGTGGAATTTAGAATCAAAAAAAACGGAACGTTGATGGGAGCCCAATTGCTCCGCTCCTCGGGATATCCGATCCTGGATGATGAAGCCATTCGAGCCATCCAGGCTGCGGCACCTTTCCATCCAATCCCTCGGTGGATCGGAAAGGAACGTCTCGCCATCAGTGCCAGTTTTGAATACTACGATAATCGGTTGAGATACAGCTATACGCCTTAGATATCGCTTACCGCCGCCCTTGGGATCAGCCATCTACCTTATTTACCCCCGCTGTCTTTTGGCTCTGACCCATCCCATCGAAGCACCAGCCGCCTTGCCGCACCTGCCTCATCGAGGCGCCGCACCGGAGTGGAATGCGGCGCAGCATTCACCAACGCCGCATCCTCCCGCGCCTCACGCGCGATGGAGATCATGGCATCAATGAAATTGTCCAGGGTTTCAGGAGCCTCTGTCTCCGTGGGCTCGATCATGATGGCCCCGGACACCACCAAGGGGAAATAAATGGTGGGGGGATGAAAACCGTAATCCAACAAACGCTTGGCGATATCCATAGTGTGAACCCCGAGTTTCTGCTGTTGGCGGTCCGTGAAGACACACTCGTGCATGCAGGGCTCTGAGTAGGGAAGGTGAAACTGATCTTCCAATCGTTTGCGGATATAGTTGGCATTGAGTACTGCCATCCGGCTCGTTTCCTCCAACCCATCAGCACCCAGGCTAATGATATAGGTATAAGCACGCACGAGCACTCCAAAGTTGCCCAGAAAGGACCTGACCCGGCCAATGGATAAAGGAAAGTCCTCCTTCAACTCGTAACTCTCACTGCGTTTGCTGATTCGCGGAATGGGGAGAAAGTCTCGAAGGATTCCCTTGATACCCACCGGTCCAGCCCCAGGCCCCCCACCACCATGGGGAGTGGAAAAGGTCTTATGGAGATTCATATGAAGCGCGTCCACTCCCATATGGCCAGGTTTTGCAACACCCATAATGGCGTTGAGGTTAGCCCCATCCATATAAACCAGGCCGCCCTTCTGATGAACCACCTCGGCAATGACCTGAATATCTTGCTCAAAGATGCCGAAGGTGTTGGGGTTGGTGATCATCAACGCCGCCACTTCCTCGTCCATCACCGCCCTCACCTTTTCCGCATCGATGATGCCCCGTTCGTTCGACGGGATTTGAACCACGTCGTAACCGCAGAGGCTGGAACTTGCCGGGTTGGTCCCGTGTGCGGTATCTGGCACAAGTATCTTCTTCCGTGGCGTGCCCTGTGCCGTGAGATAGGCACGAATCATCATGAGCCCCGTCAGTTCCCCTTGTGCCCCCGCCGCCGGCTGCAGGGTAACGTGGTCCATTCCCGAGATCTCCACTAGCATTCGCTCCAGCTCAAACAATAACTCCAGGGCCCCTTGGATGAGGGCCGGCGGAGCCAGCGGGTGCAACAGAGAGAGGCCTGGTAAGCGTGCAACCACTTCATTGATTTTCGGATTATACTTCATGGTGCACGAGCCCAGGGGGTAGAACTGGCCCTCGATGCTGTAGTTGAGATGAGACAGGCGAGTGAAATGGCGCAACACTTCAAGCTCCCCCAACTCAGGAAACCCAGCGATCTCGTCTCTCACAAATTGGGAGGGGATCCAATCCGATTTCTTTTCGTCGGGCCAAAAATAACCGCTCCGCCCTGGAGATCCGCTCTCGAAGATGAGGGGAGGCGCACTGCGCCTGCTATTTGTTTCCCGTGAAGGTTTCGACAAGTCGATCGATCTCCTCTCTCCCATTCATTTCAGTGACGCAGACGAGAAGACTTTCCTCCAGTTCCGGGTACCATGGCTTCAATGGGATACCGGGAACGATTCCTTTGGAATCAAATCGTTGGAGGACTTCGGTCAACCCCTTTACGGTCACGACGAATTCGTTGAAGAAAGGAACTTCGAAGGTGAGGACCAATTTTGCCTCTCTCACCAAGCGATCTTTGGTCTCGTGGGCGCGGGCCACGTTAGACTCTGCCAGACGCCGCATCCCTCCTTTTCCCAGGGTCGCCATAAAGACCGTTGATGCCAAGGTACAGAGGGTCTGGGTTGTACAGATGTTCGACGTAGCCTTTTCGCGACGAATATGTTGTTCTCTGGTGGCCAAGGTCAACACATACCCCCGGGTCCCATCGGCGTCCCCGGTTTCACCCACCAGCCTTCCTGGCATGGAGCGCACGAACTTTTTCTGACAGGCAAAAAAACCAAATCCAGGGCCCCCCAGGCCCATGGGAAGTCCCAAGCTCTGCCCTTCACCCACCACAATGTCCGCGCCCCAGAAACCGGGGGGCTTTAACAAGGCCAGGGAAAGGGCTTCTGTGGTCACCGAGATAAGAAAGACTCCATGTCGGGTACAGGCCTCACGAATGGTGGCAAGATCCTCGATGGCCCCAAAAAAGTTGGGATAGCCCGCCACCACACAGATGGCCCGGTGGTCCAATTCTTCGGTTAAAAACTCCATGTCAGTCTCACCGGTGTCGGTGAATGGAATTTCAACCACTTCAGTATCCTCGAGGTTCTTTAGGTGGGTATCGATTACCAAACGGTACTGTGGATGGAGGGCCCGCGAAACAAAAACCCGATTTCGTTTTTTTTGATTTCGCCGTGCCATGAGAACCGCTTCGGCTGTCCCTGAGGCACCGTCGTACAATCCAGCGTTGGACACCTCCATGCCGGTGAGTTGACATATCATGGTCTGATACTCATAGGTTGCCTGCAAGGTCCCCTGACTGACCTCGGGCTGGTAGGGGGTGTAGGCCGTTGCGAATTCCCCCCGTGAAATGACAGCGTCCACCGTGCTCGGAATCGCGTGGTGGTAAATACCGCCGCCAAGAAAAAAACTCCAATCTCCGGGTGTGCTATTGCGAGCAGCGAGGGCGGTCATCCTATTTTTTACTTGCACCTCGCTCAGGCCCGAAGGCAGAGAGATGCTCGCCTGTTCTCTAAGGCTTTGCGGGATGTGATTAAACAGTCCTTCAATCCCGCTTAGGCCAATGGCCTCGAGCAGATGCTCCTTGTCTGAATCCGTGTGAGGGGTGAAACGCATGGGATGGAATCAGCCTCCCTCTTCCTCATCATCGTCGTCTTCTTCCTTCTCTCGCTCCACATATTCTCCATACTCATCCGGAGCTAGAAGATCCTTGAGTTCGTCTTTATCCGACATTTGCACTTTAATCATCCAGCCGTCTCCATAGGAATCCTCATTGACCAGCTCAGGGCTGTCCGGCAGGGAATCATTCACTTCAATGACCGTGCCGCTCACCGGAGCAAAGAGATCGGAGACAGCCTTCACCGATTCCACAGAACCAAAGGGATCGTCCTTGGTGATCTTCTCTCCCACGTCGGGAAGCTCCACATAGACCACGTCTCCCAGTTCGCTTTGTGCGTAATCGGTGATTCCTACCAATGCAACATTGTCCTCGACCATAACCCATTCATGCTCTTTAGAATATTTCAAGTTATCAGGGTAGCTCATCCTCTCCTCCTTTCACTTCTAGCAAGCTCTGATCATGACCGGTGTCACCGACGGTAAAAGGGCAACGCTACAACTTTGGCCTCAACTGTGCGACCTCGGACGTCTATCTCCAGCAAATTGTCCAACCCGGCTTCCTCACTGGAAACGTACCCCATGGCAATGGGTTTGCGAAGGCTCGGAGACATGGTTCCACTGGTAACCGCTCCCAGGGGACGTCCATTCTTGAAAATGCCATACCCGCTCCTGGGAATACCCGACCCGATCAATTCCAATCCCACCAGCTTTCGCTTCACTCTACTCTTCTTTTGCTGGAGTAAGGGATCTCGACCCAAAAATTCCCCCTTTGAAAACTTGACCACCCATTCCAATCTCGCCTCCAGCGGAGTGGTTTGCTCGTCCAACTCGTGCCCATATAGGGGCAAGGCTCTTTCCAGTCGAAGTGTATCCCGTGCCCCTAGCCCCACGGGTTTCAGTCCAAAATCCTTACCGGCCTCCATGAGAAGATTCCAGAGATGCTCCCCCCCAGGGGGCTCACAATAGAGCTCGAATCCGTCCTCGCCGGTATATCCCGTGCGCGAGATCAAACAGCCAACCGTGGACACGTCACCGCAGGCATAATGGAATGGCTTCAATTCATCCAACCGAACAGAGGTAACACGTTGCAAGATCTCGTGGGCCACCGGTCCCTGGAGGGCCAGGAGCACATAGGAATCGCTCACGTCTCTTACCTCAACATCCCCTTCCGAATGGTCCAGGATCCAATTTACATCTTTAGTTGTATTCGAAGCATTGACGCATAATAAAAAGTAGTCCTCCGCCAGGCGATAGACCATGAGGTCGTCAACGATGCCGCCGCTGTCGTAAAGCAACAGGTTGTACTGGGCATCCGACACTTTCATACGGGATACGTCGTTGGCTGTGAGTTTCTGACATAACGCCAGGGAATCGGGTCCCTTGATTTCGATTTCTCCCATATGGCTTACGTCAAAGAGGCCCGCCTGGGCACGCACCGCCAAGTGTTCTTGAATCACCCCATCGTACTGAACGGGCATCTTCCACCCGGCAAATTCCACCAGCTTTGCCCCCAGATCCCGATGAACCGCATAGAGAGGTGTTCGCAAAAGGGTACGGGTGGGTTCTGTGGCCGCAGCTTTCACCGAAGTTGAATCAACCTTCCTGTTTCCGAGATACCTTTGCCGCCTTTAAGGTGTTGAAGAGGAGCATACATATGGTCATGGGCCCGACCCCTCCCGGCACAGGAGTGATCCAGGAGGCACGTTCCTTGGCCGCTTCGAACTCCACGTCCCCTGCCAGTTTGCCGTTAGGGAGCCGGTTGATTCCCACATCGATGACTACGGCTCCAGGCTTGATCCACTCGCCTCGAATCATATGGGCCTTCCCAATGGCAGCCACCAAAATGTCCGCGTGATTCACTTCACCCTGCAGGTCAGCCGTACGAGAATGGCAAAGGGTCACCGTTGCGTGCCGTGCCAAGAGCATCAGGGCGACGGGCTTGCCCACTATATTGCTCCGACCCACGATCACCGCCCTCTTCCCCTTAGGGTCGTACCCGATGTAATCCAAAAGCCGGATGATACCCAAGGGGGTACAGGGCTGAAAACTCTCCGCGCCCAAAAGCAGTAGGCCCTGGTTGACGGGATGGAATCCGTCCACATCCTTTGCAGGCGAAATGGCTCGAAGAACGGTCTCGGCATTGATGTGTGACGGCAGCGGAAGTTGGACTAGAATCCCGTGGACTTCGTTATCCTGATTCAAACGGTCAACTAAGGACAGTAACTCTCTCTCTGAGACTGAATCAGGCAACAAATGTTCTTTCGAACGGATGCCCGCTTCTTGACAGGCCTTTTCCTTGTTCCTGACATAAATCTGCGAGCCGGGGTCATTTCCCACCAACACCACACCCAGCCCCGGCACCAGTCCCGTAGCCCCATGGAGTCTTTCGACTTCCTCCTTAACTTCGTTACGGACCTCCCGAGAGATGACCTTCCCGTCAATAATCATTCCAATTAATCCCAATGCGTAAAACGAAAAATTTATACAGGAAAAAACTTTTTTGCAAAGACAATTCGCCTTAACATGGAGCTAGGAGCACGTCAACGGCATTAACCATGGCAGGATAACCCTCAATAATAGCCCAAACGGGGTGAAATGTCCAGATCCACCCGAACACGAACCAAAGCCTTCGATTATCACGGCGTCACAAGAATGGCTCCGAGGGGAGCGGGGATGAAGGGCGTCGGTGACCTTGCCCCCTAAAACGAGTCCAGGTGAAATGTTAGGGATTTTGATTTTAGGAAGGAGGCAAGGATGGCAAGAAAGCGATTTACGGCCGAGCAGATTATCCTCAAGCTGCGTGAGGCGGAGGTGAGCTTGGCCCAAGGGAAGGCGGTGGGCCAGGTGTGCAAGCAGGTGGGGGTAACCGTGCAGACCTACTACCGGTGGAGGAAGGAATATGGAGGCCTGAAGATGGATCAGGCCAAGAGGCTCAAGGCCTTGGACAAGGAGAATGCGCGGTTGAAGAAGCTGGTGGCGGATCTATCGCTGGACAACCAGATCCTGAAGGAAGTGTCCTCGGGAAACTTCTAGGCCCGGCGAAGAGGAGACGAGCGGTGATATGGGCCAGAGAAAGATTGGGACCTGATCGAGTCTCCGAACGCCGGGCTTGCCAAGTGTTGGGACAGCCGCGATCGACGCAACGAAGAGTCCGAGAGATCCCGGAAGAGGAAGCAAGACTAGTGGCTCGGATGATGGAGCTGGCCAGCGAATACGGGCGATACGGCTACCGGAGGATTACGGCCATGCTGCGTGGGGAGGGGTGGAAGGTCAACCACAAGCGAGTGGAGAGGCTCTGGAGGCAGGAAGGGCTGAAAGTCCTCAGCCGTCAGCCTAAGCGAGGGAGGCTCCGGTTGACTGATGGCTCCTGCATTCGCCTGAGACCGGCGCATCGAAACCATGTGTGGAGTTATGACTTCGTGCACGAGCGAACCGAAGACGGTCGGGCCTTTCGGCTGTTGAGCATCCTGGATGAATACACCCGGGAGTGCTTGGCGATTGATGTGGCCAGACGGATGAATCACCGGGATGTGCTGGAACGGTTAGCGGAGCTATTCGTGGAACGGGGCGTGCCGCAGTCCCTTCGGTCCGACAATGGCCCCGAGTTTACGGCTCAGGCTATCCGGGACTGGCTCAAGGCCATTGGTGTCAGGACACTCTACATCGAGCCTGGCAGTCCTTGGGAGAATGGCTACGTGGAGAGTTTTAACGGAAAACTCAGGGATGAGCTGCTCAACCGGGAGGTGTTTGAAACCCTGAGGGAAGCTCAGGTGCTGATCGAAAGATGGAGAAGAGAGTATAACCAGCGGCGGCCTCACAGCGCCCTGGGCTATCGTTCTCCGGCACCGGAGGCCTTTCTGCCCAGAGCGCAGGCTGGGAATTCATCCCCATGGGCTGGACTCCAGATAATTCCGGCTCTAACTTAAAGGGTGGTACCACTCCTGGGGGCAGGTCATCGGCATCGAACGTTTAGTTTCAATTATTCACAGGCCTGTTGCCCACGGCCTGAGGACGCGTTCCCCGAGGAGAACCTTAACCAGAAAGCTCATGTTGGGCTCGGGGGCCTGCCCCTCAGCGGGAGCCGATGGGTCTCAGCCACGAGGCACCGTCATCCAATTCGACACGCCAAGCTGGCATGAACCTCCAGTATCGGACGTCTCCCTTTCTTCGCACCAGGCCCCCTGCGCCCTAAACCCGCAGCGCGACGAGGGGAATGAGGATGAGGGACGTGGGCATCGAACGTTTCGCTTCAGATATTCACAGACCTGTTACCCACGGCCTGAAGACTCGTTCCCCGAGGAGAGCAGCGGGTTACCCACCGCCTGAACATCCGTTCCCCCTAGAACCACAAAGGCCACCGGCAGGCAAAAGCCACATTATTAATCATTATGCCAGCCTTGGGGAGTCCTCCCTCACGGATTTCAAGTGGCCAACCTCGAAGGGTTTATGTTAAAAAGGAAAGGATTGATAATCAGCGATTAATTGTGAACTCATTATCTGGTAGCCCATAATTCGTTATCATGGAAACCCTCAAGGCAACACTTTGGATTTATCGTATCGCCTTCAAACGATCCGCCCAACTGGTTCGGGAGAACTGGGCCGTGGTCTTTGCGCCCTTTGCCTATGGCGTTTTTCTTTCCGTTGCCGGTACTTTTCTGCTTCCCTTGGGGTTGGTGGGAGGAATGCTGCTCCTCCTTGCCGGCAACGCCTGCATGAGTTCCGGGCTTTATCTTGTGGAAAACATTCTGAACTCCAGAAAAGCCAACGTTAACGATTTTTTCAAAGGTTTTACGGTTTACCTATGGGAGATCGTGCGCATCTCATTTATTCTCTGGATACCGATGATGCTGGTTTCATCGGTGCTCGCCCAAACACCCAAGGGAGACATTATTTACCGCTTCGTTCAAATCGCCCTGTATATCATCCTAAATGCCGTCCCTGAACTCATTTACCAAAGCCGCGCATCGGGGGTTGAACTGTTGGGAGCCAGCTATCACTTCATTATTGAGAACTGGCCGGAATGGTTCACACCAAATATTATTATCACCTTCGTGGGTTGGGCTGTGACGGAAGCTTTATATCCATTGACGGGTGTCCTTTCCACTCCCATACAAGTATTCGCAATCGTCTCAATCATTGGTCTTTTCCTTACCTACCTGATGATATTTCGGGGACTTCTTTTTTCTGAGCTCAACGGCAGTAACCGTCGGGCCCGTGTTTACCGGTACAAAGCGCGCGAATCCGACTAAAGGCCGCATCGAGGAGGAGCAACATTTTGGGTATGGAACGTGTGTTCTTCATTGCGGGCTCGGTCTCGGGGTTGATGGCCGTTGCCCTGGGTGCTTTTGGCGCCCATGGGCTAAAGGGTCGTTTAAGCGCTGAAATGCTTAATGCCTTCGAAGTGGGCGTCCGTTACCAAATGTACCATGCCCTTGCTCTGCTGGCTGTGACCTGGGCTTTGTCGCGATGGCCGCGGGCTGAAGTCACAGCGGCGGGTTGGTTATTTATTGCTGGAACCGTTATCTTTTCTGGCAGCCTCTATCTCCTCTCTATAACTGGTGTACGCTGGATCGGAGCCATAACACCCATTGGGGGTGCAGCCTTCCTGATTGGATGGCTCAGTCTCGTCTGGGGGGTATGGCGTGGGTAAACCTATTTGGGAGAAATTGCACCGTAACTCATTGTCATCTCAAGGTGTTTTTAGGTGGCCCCCTGCCCTTTTAGCACTCCGAAATTGCTTTCCTTGACTACCGATTTAGACTAAACTACTTATTGATCTTCTTATGATTATCGGTGTCCCCAAAGAAATCAAAGAAGAGGAAAACCGAGTCGCCATCACCTCCACCGGGGTTTCTGCCTTTGTCTCCCACGGCCACCAAGTCATTGTTGAAAAGGGAGCTGGCCTTGGAAGTGGGATTCAGGATCATTCATATGAAGCGGCCGGGGCAACCCTACTTGCCACTGCCCGAGAAATCTGGGAACGGTCGGATCTCGTTATGAAGGTCAAGGAGGCGGAGCGGGACGAGCTAGAGTTTCTGCGTCCGGGTTTGATCCTTTATGCCTACCTCCACCTGGCAGCCAACGAGAACCTGACCCGGTCTCTAGCCAAGAAAAAGGTTACATCCATTGCCTATGAGACGATTCAGCTGGAAGACAGGTCCCTCCCCCTCCTGACACCCATGAGCGAGGTGGCAGGACGCCTGTCCCTGCAAGTGGGAGCCTGGTGCCTTCAGGCTGAGAACGGGGGAAGAGGCCTACTATTGGGCGGGGCCTCTGGCGTACGGCCTGGCAAAGTGGTCATTTTGGGTGCGGGTATTGCTGGATCCAATGCCTGTCATGTAGCCGCAGGCATGGGGGCATATGTAAGTATTTTGGATGTGAATCCCTCAAAATTACGATATATTAACGATATCCTCGGGGGTCGCATCACGACATTGATGTCCAACCGTGCCAATCTGGAAGAGGAAGTGGTGGACGCAGACTTGGTGGTGGGCGGGGTTTTGATCCCCGGAGCAAAAACCCCGAAACTCATTACCCGATCACTGGTCCGAATGATGAAGCCAGGTGCAGCCATTGTCGATATTTCTATTGATCAAGGTGGATGCGGTGAGACGTCCCACCCGACCACCCACGCTCAACCCATATATCTGGAGGAGGAGGTAGTCCATTACTGCGTGACAAACATGCCCGCCATCGTGCCCTACACTTCCACTTACGCCCTGACCAATGCCACCCTTGCCTATGGCCTGGAGATCGCGGATAAGGGTGTGGTCAATGCCATAAAGGAAACCCCGGCCCTGGCCAAGGGATTGAATACCTACCAAGGCAAGATCACCCATGAAGGCGTAGCCAATGCTTTCGGCCTTCGATCAATGCCAGTGGAGGAGGTTTTGGCCGGATGAGGCTGGTGACAAGGCCAGATTTTGATGGCCTGGTTTGTGGGGCTATCATCACCGCCATGGAAGACATTGAGTCCTATCTCTTTGTTGAACCAAAATGGATGCAGGATGGACAGGTGGACATCCGAGAGGGAGACATCATTGCAAACCTGCCCTATCATCCCAAGGGTACCCTGTGGTTTGACCACCACATCAGCAATGAAGTAGAGGGATTCGAGACACCCATCGTTCCAGGAAGAGGCGGCTACCGCATTGCCCCTAGCGCGGCTAGAGTCGTGTTCGAGTACTATTGCTCAGATTACTGGAGCAAGGGCCCTGATCTCAGAATTCCAACGCCACCACACTTCGCAAAGTCCCTAAAGCTCATCGCCGCCGACCGATTCGATTACCTGTTGGCGGAAACGGACAAGATCGACGCGGGGCAGCTCAGCCCCCAGGAAGTGCTTCACCCTGAAGGGTATGTCTTGATTTCCATGACCATTGACGGGAAGAGAACAGAGGATGAACCCTATTGGCTAAGGCTCATCAGCCTCCTGCGTGACCACTCACTTGATGATGCGCTCAATGACAAGGACGTAAAACAGCACTGTCAACGAATTCTGGGAATTCAAGAGGAGCTAAGAAACCTGCTTCTGGAACGAGGGACCCTCAAGGGGAACGTGATATTCGTTGACCTCCGCGGCATAAAGGATATCACGGAGGGAAACCGATTCCTCCTATACACCCTCTTTCCCACAGGAAATATATCCGTTAAAATCGCCGCCGACACCCAGCGTGCCGGTCGGACTGCCATCTCGGTGGGTTACAATATCTTCAACACCACATCCAAGGTGAACGTGGGGGCCCTGATGCAAAAGTATGGGGGCGGTGGCCATAGGGTGGTGGGATCTTGCCGGGTTTCCAACGAGCATGCTGAAAATGCCCTCAGGGAAATTCTCGAGGCGGTAAAAGAGTAAAGAAGACAAAGATAGGGACAGAGACAGAAGAATTTTAGATCTGCGATTTTGGATTGATTTGAATCTGATTCTTGGATTTTAACTCCGACAATCTAAATTCTAAAATCAAAAATGGGTGAGGATTGTGGATTGAGGGAGGAGAGATAGAGATAGGACGCAGATTAGAAGAGCAGAAAATGAAGGTCCTCAAGATTGGAGATGCCTTAACGGCACTGGAAAAAATTAGCGACGAAATCAGCCACAAAAACTTCCTTGAAGAGGAAGGATTCAGCGTGGGGCTCATTGCCTTCAGGCCCGGCGGGGCTCAAGATCCAAAGCAGATTAATCACCGAGACAAGGATGTTGTTTGTCACGTCTTGAGTGGACACGGGAGGCTGCGGCTCGTGGACCAAATCATCCCCCTGGAGCCCGGAATCCTTTGTCACCTGCCAAAAGGAACCCCCCATGACTTTGCCGCGGAGCATGATGAAGAACTGATCTTATTTTACTCTTTAATCAGGACGCAAGGCCGATCGGAGACGCTTTAAATCTCCAAATTCCTATGAAGCTTTTGAACGTTTCACTCATTCTCGCACTGTCGCTTATTGCTGAGTCAGGGTGTTCCTCAAAGAAGATCCCCCCGGAACCTCGGTATGAAGCCGCGGGCGATCTTCTTGAAACCATCAAGGACTTCCAGAGGCTCGCCCGCGAGGATCTGTATCGATATTCCATTGCAAAGGACGTCACCGGAACAAATATCATGAAGGCAACTTTGATACGCCTGGATGGCTATGAAGAGTCCCACCCGGATCAATATTCCGATCTCGTCAATTTCAGCAAGGCCATGGCCTATGAGAGGCTGAGAGACTACAAACAGGCGGTCAATCACTATCGCAAGGTGGCGGATTCAGACGGGCGGCTCGGTGACCAGGCCGAGCAGAACATAGAAGTTATCGAGGCATTCCAGGAAATCCTGAATCAACCGCTGCCGGACCGCGACCCCTTCGAATACATCAAAGCGTTGGATGAAAGAGTCGCCGCCTGGAATCGGCTCGCCGTGCAATATCAGGGCTCCCCATACGAGTACCTCGCAAGGGTAGAAGAGGAAAAGATCGATCGAGCCAAAGTGGCCTTCGCAGAAATCAACCGGCACCGGCTCAAGGATGGAAATCAACTGGTAATATTGGGATACAGCCAACTCATCACCAAGCACCGACAAAGTAAGAACCTTTACCGGTATCTGCTGGATTTCGGCGATTACTATGTCAAAATCGCAAAAGAATACACGGCACAAAACGATCCAGAGGGGCTCAACTTTGATCCGGACACATTCGATCACGTGGCCAAGTCGGCCCTGAAATTTTACATAGAGGTTTCCCAGCGAGACGGCATCACAGAAAAGCTAGAGGCCCAGGGAAAGATACAGAGCCTTCAAGCCCTGGTGCAAAATACAAGGAGGCTCAATCGGTGAAGTGGACTATCCGCCTATTACCCATGTTTCTGTCCTTCATGGTTGCCATGACGGGTTGGGCCCAGGAACACTCAGTAAGCGGTGACCGCCTCATGGAGAGAATCCTAGATCCATTGCCCGATTTTAATCCGTTTGATGAACAGGCCCGTTATCAGCCCAAGTATTTTCCCGATGAGACGGACAAACGAATTCGCCAGGCGGTCATCGACAGCCTCACTGAGCCGGAGAAGTCCCTCCAGAATCATGTTTACTTCTTCATGGAAAAGGACACCCGTCTCATGGAGGAGAGAAAGACCGTCACGGGTCTGACGGAACATGTCATGGACCTCCACAACAATACCATCACTGACCGCGAGGCATATTTGAAGGCGCAAAAAAAGGCGCTGGACGCCGCCACCTCTGAAGAACAAAAGAAACTCATCCGCTCAAGGATTCGCAACGATGAGATGGCGCAAGCCAGTGAGATGTTAAGGAGAAGCAAGACCAACAAATGGGCATTTTTTGTAAACCAATTTCTCAAATCGGTGGACCTCGTCAACATTTTATCGGGTTCCTATGCCACTGCAGCAGCTGACGCCACAGTCTCACAACTGGCTGCCCTGCGCTCGAAAAAGATCCCCTTTGAGGAAAGAAAGGCACTGGATCTTTACCGTCAATACCTCCAACGGTATCCCAACGATCCCCACAGAAAAAAAGTCGAAAAAATCGTAGAAGACCTGCAAAACAAGAAAAGAAAGGACTTGACCCATCAGCATATTAAGGAAGCGGAACAAGCCATGGATCAAGGCGAGTTCACGCGCGCTGAACTCCATTACGAAATGGCCATTCTCATTAACCCTGAATCGAAGAAAGCGAAAAAGGGTTACCACAAGTTGAAGGAGCGGTTGACAGAGAAAAATAATGAAAGGCTACAATCTCTTTCGCCCCCAAAGAAACCAATTAAAACCAACGGAATTCAAATCCATGACGCACAGCTTATCCAGCTTCTGTACGCTTTGGCCCTTAGAAATCCAAAATCCGTGGAGGTTTACGCCAAGGCCGTACAAAGGAGATATCCGGGGAGTTCCATCGGTGAGTCGGCCCGAGAGGCTCGAGTGGTGGCCCTAGAAATCCAGGGGAAACGCGATGCGGCAAAAAAAATGCTAAAAAAAATCGCAAGATCTTCCAAATCCCCCGAACAGCGAAATAGGGCCAAGGCATTATTGGAGAGTCCTGAATACAACAAACTCACCCTTCTCCATAAGGCCCAGAAACAGCATCAACTGAATACCGTACGGTACATCCTGCTGGGAGAGAATTTTTTGGAAAAAAATCTACTCATGAGTGCAAGGCCCTTCATCTATCAAGGCGTTGGAGGGGTCAGTACCATGGGTTTCGCTAACCTGATGTTCATGAGCTCGAATCTCTTTCAAGTCCTGACCGCTGATCCAATCTCAAACCAACCCATCATTGACAAAGGCGTTGCCTATATCCGGAGTCACCCCAACTCGGAAAATGCCAACGATGTATACCGCATCCTCGCCAAGGCCTATGAGGACGTGGGTGCCTACCATAAGTCTATTGCTTACCACCAGATGTCGGGAAGCGCTTCCGAGGAAAAAATTTCAAAGTTAAAAGAGACTTCAGCCGGTGTCGTGCTGCGGCGTGCAGAACAGAGCCAGAGCAACTATACCAAGGAAATGTACTTGCGGTGGGTCCTCGACATGTATCCAGAGACTGCGGCCTCCAAGAAGGCCATTGGCAAATTAGCCGAACTGGTCAAACTAGAGAACCGAGGAACCAGAATCAGCAAGGAGTTCTTGATGGAGTACCCGGAACTGTACAATCTGGAGGGTCTGGGGTTAAAATCAATACTCTTCGATGGCAATCCCAACAATATCGAGTTGGCTGATCGAGGGGTCAACCTATTGAACCGAAGTGAGATCATACTGCACTTTGAAACTCCCTGGGGAAGTCAAAGTAAGGCATACCTCGTAAAAACGGAGACCGTCGAACGGTTTCAGCGTGCCCTCAGAAAGAGGCATTACGAGATTGCCATGGAGGATGTCCACATCCGACCAAAAGGAAGCCCGGGAGGGATCACGCAACTCCCGTCTGAATTCCTAACGGAGAAGCGGGCTCCCAAGGCAAAGGAATTGGACGATACGAACCTGACCTTGGTGAAACGCGCGGGCGGAGATGAGCCGCCGACCTTTCAAAAGGTGTTGGATTATAAACTCGTCACCGAGAATGAGAAAAATGGTAGGGGTAAATTCAAGCTCCCTCCGCTCCAGGGGAGCGTATCCACCGGTGGATTTAACATTAGCGGCAAACTGCCGGAATACCTGGGGGGAGACAAGATCTCTCTTGGGACAGAGGGAACGACCCCCATGGGAAGCCTACAATTGCCCATTCCATTGCTGCAGGACTTCATCCCGGTGAATTTCCTCATCCAGGGAAGCACGGGACTTCCCTCCTTCATTCCTCAAATCCACAGATACGAGACTAAAGGGGACAGGACCCTTTACCGTTAACCGAAAAAAAGGTAAAAGTTCCTGAGGAGTAGAAAAATGAATCAGCCCACCGCTTTTACCGTTGCCCATATGGAATGTTGCCTCTTGAAAGAAACCGTCCCCGTGCTGACGGACCTTTTAGCATTCCAGGTGATTTCCGAAGGCCCCCATGAAACCACCCTAAGTCATCCCAATAGCCATTGGAGGTTAACCGTTCATGAGGGTGGACCCAGCTCAGCGGTAAAGCAGATGCACAACCACTATGGAGTGCGTGTGGAAAAGAAAGCAGAAGTGGATGCGGCCTATGAGTATTTGACCGCCCATCAAAAGGATTACGGATTGGAGCAGATCGGGAAGCCCGACATTTCCCATGGCTCCTATTCCCTTTATTTCCTGGAGCCAGGCACCAACGGGTGGGAGATCGAATGCTTTGAGGACGTGCTGCGTAAAGAAGTGGGCGGTACCAGGCTCGGCGGTGTCCGGGGCCGACACTGGGACACACCTCTTGCCTCTGATCATTTTCCAGGAAAAGGCTATGTCCCTCAGGCCTTCACCCATGGCACCCTCGCCTCCGATAACCTGGAGGTTTCCAAACGCTTTTATACAGAGGTATTGGGTTTGGACATCTTTAAGGCCTATGAGAAAGTGGTTTACCTGAAATATCCTCAATACAAATCCTATATTGTCTCTCTCGCTCGAGAAGGGAAAAAGAATTATTCAGCCAATTTCCGCTTTACGGTATCGGTGGAATCTCAAGACGCGGTGCTCCGCTCCCATGAATGGCTGAAGAAAGCCGGTACAGAACTGGGAGCTAAAGAGGTAGGTGGAATTCAAACGCGAGGGAGCCTTTCGTCGTTTCTGCTTCGAGATCCCGACTTAAACTGCTGGGAAATCTCGTCTCAGAACTAACGCCTTCGAATACCACGGGTTGGCTCCCGTATGTTTTTCTTGGACCAAGCTCTACCGGTCTTCCTTTTCCTATAGATCACGTCATTTCAAAGATTGTTGGATTGACTTCTAGCCATCTTCGTTCGAGGAGAAAGAACCGTATGGCGTTAGACAAAAAACTCGCCCAGAAGGTTTTGGCCCACCTGGACCGTGATGAGTTGGCACGCCTCGCCTGCGATCTCGTCAATATTCCCAGCCCCACGGGCAAGGAAAATGCCGTTGCCCGCTTCGTCCTCCAATGGTACGAGTCAAACGGCCTCAAACCCATCCGACAGGAGGTGGACGTGGACCGGCCCAACGCGGTGGGGATATTGAAGGGACAGGGTAAAGGCCTAAGCCTCATGTTCAATGGCCATTTAGACACAAGTTTTACGGGCACCGATGAGGATCGGCGAATCGTCGCAAACGTGGAATCCGAATCAGAGCTTCAAGGCATCATCGAAGACGACGTTGTCCGGGGTTTAGGAATTTCCAATATGAAGGGAGGAGTGACCGCCTTTTTAATGGCAGCCAAGGCAATCAAGAAGAGTGGTATTCAACTGAAAGGCGACTTAATCCTTGCCGGTGTCGTGGGCGAAATCTCTCGCACCCCCATCGGACCGTTTCAAAGCCAGGAGTACAGAGGCGAAGGAATCGGGACGAGGCACCTGCTGACTCACGGTATTCAGTCAGATTATGCGGTGGTTGCAGACGGATCGGACCTGAACGTCGTGTGGACCCAGGTGGGAGTGGTGGACTTCAAGGTCTCCACCTTCGGCAGGGCACGCGCCGCCTGGGGGACCAAGAGGGCCAGTCAACCCATGGTGGAAATCAACGCCATCATAAAAATGACAAGGATCATCGAGGCCCTGGAAAAATGGGCGGAGGATTTTGAAGAGCGCAACATCTATAACTCTCCCACGGGACCCATTTTATCCAAGGTCAATATAGGGGCCATTGAGGGGGGAGCGCCGTATAAACCGAATTATTTGCCGGGGGTCTGTCACATTTACGTGGATGTACGTACCCCGCCTCACTTAAGACCCCTCGCCATAAAGTACGAGGTTGAGAAAATTCTCTCCTCCCTCGGCATCGAATACGACCTGGAATTTTACCGTTCCCTGATGGGGCACGAAGGTAAGGGAGTGGAACCTCTGGTCCAGTCTCTGGAAGAAGTCCACGAATATCTCTTTGGGTCCAAGCCAAATCCGGAGAAACCCGAAAGGGCGAGTATCTGGACGGACACAAACGTTTACAACGAACTGGGGATCCCCACCATCAAATTCGGCCCCCGTGGAAAGAATATCGGCCCGCGGCGGGAGGAAATCCAGATCGAAGATATGGTCAAAGCAGCAAAGGTTTACACCCTGCTGGCCCTGGATATCTGCAACCGTGAGCGGACTGGAACAGGCTAAGCAACTGGAGGAACTAAGATGGCCCTTTTTGTTTCCTACGAAGACACCCTGAAGCTCAAACTCGACATGAATGAGCTCATCGAGCTATTTGAACAGGCCCACAGGCTGCTGGCCCAGAACAAAGGGACCTATGGAAAACGGCTCCGGGTGGTATTCCCTACGGTGACTGGCCTAGGGAGCGGACGTCCGTGGACTCACGACATGAGAATTCTCCCCGCCATTCTTCCTGGAATCGGTGCAGGACTGAGAGTCGGTACCACGAAAAAAGGAGACAAGCCCGGCCAGGGGACCGGTGGATTCCTTCTCATCTTTTTCGATTCGGGGACCATGGAATGGAGAGCGGCGATTTCTGATTCCCTGATCCATGGGGTTCGCAGCGCGGTGCCGGACGGAATGGCTGCAAAGCATCTCTCCCTGGCAAATTCATCGACACTGGGCGTCATCGGTTCAGGGCGCATTGCGCAGTGGGCCACCCGTGCCGTCTGTACCGTGAGACCTATCAAAAAAATCAAGGTCTATAGCCCCAATCCTGACCACCGTAAGTCCTTTGTGAGTCTTTTCACCAAAGAGATGCAGGTGGAAGTCCTTGATTTCGATAATCCGCAACCCGTTGTTCGAGACTCAGATATCGTAACCGCGGCAACCAGCACGGTTGTCCCCGTTCTCAATGGGGACTGGCTCAAGCCCGGGAGCACCTTCATTACCAATACCCCTGAGGAAATGGATAAGGCAACGGCAAAAAAGTCCAAACTGATCGCCTCCATCATCAATGAGGTAATTTCCCACGTGCCGCCCTACCAGGCGGTGGCGGACCTCATGGACTCGGGAGAACTCACTGAAGCTGACCTCTCGGTGGAGATGGGAGATATTATTCTAGGGAAGAAACCGGGGAGGACGTCGGACAGCCAAATTATTGCCTACATGAACTCCGGGTCCGGCATCTACGACGTGGCCATTTCCTCTTACGTTTATAAGAGGGCCACGGAACAAGGGTTGGGCATAAACCTTACGCCCTAGGTAGGACCATGGATGCCCAAACGCTTTTCATTACCTTGGTTTTTGAATCCCCTTAGCGAACTTGACCAGTGCCTTATAGTCTAGCCGATCCCAGCGGTTAACAAACATGTAGTCCTTGCCCTTGATTCTTCGAACTTTGGGTAAGAGCTTTTCTGGAATATCATCCCTCAGTGATGATTTTCTAGGATTCATCTCGTTCGCCAATCTGAAGGTGATCTGTCCTTCTCGTGACAACCACCAGTTCAAAAACACCTTGGCCGCATTGGGATGAGGGGCGTGAGTCACTCTGACGATGGCCCCGCTTCCGCCACCAACGCCCTGTTTCTCTTTAAACTGATAGGGTGAAATTTCGTTCACCGGAAGTCCCTGTTCCATGGCGAGAGGTACCCTACGGCAGGCTAAGCAAAGGGAAAATGGACCACTGGCCAAGCGGTCCACCGCTCGCGAAAAATTCCGGTATAGTGTGGGGTCCAATTCGGTGTATAGCTTGGTAAGATATTGGGGCCCCATTTCAGGATGGTGATAAATAAAATTGACCGAATTTAACCCCCCGATGCCCACAATGTCGGGCGCTAAAATCTTTCCTTTCCACTTTGGTTCCAAGATGTCCCAGACAGAATTGAATTGTGTCGGGTCGACGCGATTCGTGTTGTAAGCAAGTTGGGCTCCATAAATGCTGCTTTCAAACATGAAAACATCCTGTCCCTGGGGGTCTATGTATGTGTGCTTGCCCCTCCACCATAGGGACTGGTCGATGACGTCAGGGAGCATTAATGCAGGTCGGACGGGTTCCAACATTTTGGGGCTCTTCGCTCTGGAAAGGGTTCGGTAAAGCCTTGAGGGTGAGCCAATGATGAGGTCCACCAAATATTTATTTGCCCTGTGCTCGTGCACAGGCCTGGTATAGTATACACTTCGACCCAAGACCGTCACCACTTTTATATCAGGATACTTTTTGTTAAATGCTGCCCGGATGATCGGGAAGTGACCGAGGTTGGCGCTAGCGTAGATCATCACCCGACCCTCTTTTTCTCCCTTCTTGACAACTTCCGCCCAACCTTCTTCTCCCCAAACAGTGCCTGGCTTTGTGAAGAAAACGAGGGACGTCGCTAAAAGACTAAGGGTCAGCAACCTACGAAGGGTTAATAACCAATTCATATGGATCTCCTCTTTGGCCGATTTTGCGTACTAACGCCCTATAGGATACCCCATGGATCTTGTCAAGGCGCGACCCTTCCTTGGAACAAAACCCAATCCAATCAACCCCTTTGATTGACTGGGGGTAATCTTGAATTAATGCCGATTTTTTCCAACTCACGATAATACTCTGCCCTTATGACAGGATCCTCTTGTTCGTAGCTGATATTCAATGATTCCGCATGGAAATCCGTAGTCTGGGCGGTGGGCGACACTCGGGTATAGTCTTTTCCCCAACCATACCTGATCCCATATCCCCTGAAGGCCAACATCTTAAAGGTGGTTTTACCCGCATTGAAGTGCTGGTGAAACTCGTTGTGCTTCGGTGAAATGACCGTATAGGGTTTCAATGGGATTTTTTGCCTATTTTTTTCCTCCCCAGGCATAAACAACACCTCGTAGCCCTGTCCTTCCACGGTAATCACATGAGCCCCTGCGGTGTGTCGATGGGCGGTCATATAGGTTCCCACTTCAACTTCAGCGATATGAATTCCAATGGATGTGGCGGCCATGGAGAGTCTTTGAACCCTGTGACGATGACCTCTGACTGGATTATCATCCAAAGGAACCTTTCGTATGTCGGGGACAAAATTGGTCTCAAAGGTCCGATGCTGCCAGTGCTTTCCCTGCTGGCTAAAAAAGTTTTGCATCCCATAGGAATAGCGGTCTTTGAAACAAAATGGGTTATTAAAGACGTATTCTAGATTGTGGTACCAGTTAATCACGTAGGCCATGTTGGTGCAGAAAAATATCCTGCATGGCTCGTCGCTGGAGGCATTGAACTCCTGATGCCATGCATTGAGGGGTATCGTGAGTAACGATCCCTCTTCCCATTCGACTGTGTGTTTGGATTCGCCCTCCTGCCATAGGGTGGTGGCTCCCCGGCCTTTCATCACATACATGATAGCCTCATACATGTGCCGTTCCGGTTTCAGCTCTCCCTTAGGAGGGATCTCGATGATCTGAAGATTGTAGGAAGTTTCCTGATTACCTAAGCGTGTATACGCGCACTGCCCCCCTCTCCTTTCCCAATCGCCCAAGGGCAGCCCCACCAGGTCTTCCAGGGCGCTTCCTTCGTACAGGGGCACGCCTTCCTGTTGCACAAACTGCTGATAGGAGCTTTTGATATACCATTCATCGAAAATTTCAGGCGTTTTAGACATCTTACTTGTTTCCTTCGTTTAGAATCTACGGTTTGACAATTAGAGACGAATCCTCCGGCCGCCTCTTATCCTGAGTTATATACACTGCCAGGCTCTTTTGAACTAATCCATGAAGAAACGGCACCCCCAGCCCACCCAACTCCCCGTCCCGTAGACACAGGGCTACAGCAAGGGCGGACTTTGCTCGATCCTCCTTGTTGGCCACGAAAAGATGTAGCGCCATATCTTCCATTCTACGTGAAAAAAGCTGTCCCACCTCTCCGGTAAACAACTCTTGAACCATTTCTCGAATAAGGGTCGAAATTCGCTCCTCCTTTTGCAGAGGGTTTAACACCAAGCGGCTTTGCTGTGCCTCCTGAACCCTGTCCATACAGGGGCGAATCCATTCTTCAACCAAGACCCATGATTGGAACTCTGGCTCCTCCAGGAGTCTTTGCGAGGTCTCACGCCAGGAGCCGGAGCGAACCTCCTCGGGATTGAGATGATCGTAGACGGGATGGGGTCTTGCACTGGGTTTGGACAGGTTCAGATGGGCCCGCAGGGCGTGGAATTGCTCCAAGCCACTCCGCCCCTGAGCCTTTGCCTTTTCAAAGGCTTCGTAAAGGATGAAATCGGCGTAATTCCACGGTATGGAAATCACGTTGATTCCATGTTTCTCCTTGATCTCCGTCATCATCTGGCGAAGTTCTTTTCGGCGAATCAATGATCCCCCCACTTGAACAAGGCCCTCGCGATCATTGAAGAATCCTTGGATAATCTGTATCCCGCTTCCGGCCTGGGGCTTGGCAAGCCAAATTAAACGGTTGCCTCCCGAATCCACCGAGGATAGATAGGCTTCGAGCCCCGGACCGAGGCTGAAATCGGGTTTCTCACTCTCTTGGGCTGCAGGCTCGCGCCGTGGCGGGAGTAACCCCTGCTGGCCCAATTTGAATAGAGAGCGACGCACCTCTCTTTTCACTTCTTTATTCGTCGCCCCTGGTTCCATTAAGATCAGCGCATCCAGCGCCGCAGGATCGGTGATTCGACCCAATAGATAGACCAGGGCCAGGTCGACCTCTTTGCCCGTTCCGAATTTGCCCTTTAGGATTTGCACTGTCGAAGGCGTTGGATCCTCAACCGCAATCCCTGCCGATCGAAGAATCCCAAGGCCTTTTCGCAAAGACTTTTGGCGGGCATCCTGTTTAGCCAATGGTTCCTCCTGTTGGCATTGCAAAACGGGTTTTTGACCACGGTACGGGATTTACTCTTGCCATATTTCCAACGGCTTGCCAAGGGTCCATGGACACTGCTAACCCCGAACCGAACCCTTACACCGGCGACTCGGGGCGCTTCTCGTCTACCGGGCTTACTGAGTGGGATATGAACGGAGCAATGGAGTTACGTAGAAAATATTAGGGCTCGGTGGCCTGCCGCGAAGTGAGTATTGAGCTACGAGTGCTAAGTTCTGAGTCGGAGACAATGAAAAGCGACGAGGGGAATGAGGATGAAGGGCGTGGGCATCGAACGTTTCGCCTCAGATATTCACAGGCCTGTTGCCCACGGCCTGAGGACTCGTTCCCCGAGGAGCGCCGAGTTACCGGAAACGGAAGGCGACTTGACATAGCGGACAAGGACAGTTAATTGATTGAGGGACAATTTCACACAGGAGGCTATCCATGGGGAACATTGAACAGAAAAAGGAAGGTGGGGTCCTTACGTTGGAGATTAACAGTCCACCGGCCAATCCTTACACCCACGAGATGTTGCGTCAGCTCGATGATTGTATTCTCCAGGCCCGTTTCGATGAAAACACCCATGTGATCGTCCTTACGGGAGCCGGTGAGAAGTTTTTCTCCGCCGGAGCCGACATCAACATGCTGGCCAAGCAATCCCTAGCGTACAAATATAACTTTGCCGTGCACGGGAACGAGGTTCTCTTGCGCATGGAACGGACACCCAAGCTCATCATTGCCGCCATCAACGGTCACGCCATCGGCGGCGGACTGGAGATCGCAATGGCAGCTGATATTCGTATTGCAAAAAAGGATGCAGGGAGAGTTGGTCTGGCTGAGGTCAATCTCGGCGTCATGCCGGGTATGGGCGGAACTCAGCGTCTCCCTCGACTGGTAGGCAGGGGTCGGGGATTGGAACTGTGTGCCATGGGGAAGCAGATCGCCTATGAGGAGGCCCTGGAGTTTGGCCTGATTCACTATATTTATGAAAAGGATAATTTCATGGATCAGGTTATGGACTATGCCGGCCAGTTCGTCCCACCCAACAAGGCAAGCCTTGCAGTGGGTAAAATTAAACGCGCCATACAAGCGGGCCTTGATGGTTCCCTGTCCGATGGACTGGCCCTGGAACACGAGGTCCTCTATCAGGCCTTTGGGAGCGACGATGGTAACGAAGGAGTCAAGGCATACTTGGAAAAGCGAACGGCTAAATTCCAAGGAAAATAACGATTAAAAAGCCAAACTAAGCACTATGCACTGAAACAAAACCGGAGGTTATGAATGTCCAAGTTGTTAATCGGAGGCGAGCAGGTCGACTCTGGGAGTAAGGAAACATACGAAGTGCGCAACCCCGCCACGGGCGAAGTTGTGGACCATGCGGCCAAAGGCACGGCCGAGGACGTCGTGCAGGCCATTGACGCCGCAGAAACGGCATTCAAGGAGTGGTCAGACGTGACGGCGGAAGACCGTGGCAAAATGTTGACCAATGCCTGTGAGCTAATCAAGGAGAAGGGCAAGGAGATTGCCCAGCTGCTCACCCAGGAACAGGGGAAAACCCTATTCGAGGCCAACCTGGAGATCCATCATTTGTTGCACGGCCTCGAGTTTTATGCCGGCCTGGCCTCAAAGGTCCGGGGTTCCCATGTCCCCTTGCCCCAAAAGAACGCCTACGGCATGGTAGTCCGCCAACCCATCGGGGTGTGTGCTGGAATCATTCCCTGGAATTTTCCCTTGACGCTTATGGGGACGAAACTTGGTCCTGCTTTGGCCGCGGGCAACACCGCTATCGTAAAGCCCGCCAGCACCACACCCCTTGCAACACTTCTGTGTATCGAACAGATACAAAAGGCCACGTACGGTGAGGGTAAGCAACAGAAAAACCTGCCCGAGGGGACTGTCAATGTGGTGACCGGACCCGGGAGCACCGTTGGAGAAGAACTGCTGAGCAACCCTAGAGTCCGGCGAATTGCCTTTACCGGCTCCACCGATATTGGACGTCATGTGATGGAGGTGGCGGGTAGGGAGATCAAGAGAGTCACCCTGGAGCTAGGGGGAAGCGACCCCATGATCGTCATGGATGACGCCAATGTCGACCTGGCCGTCAAGATGGCCGACGTGGGCCGGTTCTTCAATTGTGGCCAGATGTGCCTCGGGGTCAAGCGTCTGTTCCTGCACGAATCCATTGCAGACAAGTTCATCGACAACCTGGCTGAGCTGCTGAAGAAAAAGACCGTGGGAAACGGCATGAGCAAAGAAAGCCGTATGGGCCCGCTCCATATGGATTACCAGAGGAAAGAGGTGGAAGAGCAGGTTGAGGACGCCAAGTCTCGTGGCGCGAAGGCAATCGTCGGAGGGGAAAGACCAAAGGGGAAAGAGCTGGATGGTGGGTTCTTTTACCTCCCCACACTACTCACTGACGTGCCCGACGATGCCCGGATCACTACGGAAGAGTGTTTTGGTCCTGCCCTGCCGGTCTATAGGTTCAAGGACCTGGATGAGGCCATCGAAAAGGCCAACAGCTCGATATTCGGCCTGGGTTCTTCCATATGGACCCGCAACATGGTCCACGCAAACAAGGCCATCGACAAGCTTCAGGCTGGAAACGTTTGGGTAAACTCGCTCCACTATGGCTACGACGAACTCCCTTTTGGTGGCGTCAAGGCCAGCGGTGTGGGACGAGAGCACGGCCCGGAGGCCCTCGACTATTATTTAGAGCCGAAAGGCGTCGTGATCGTCAACGTCTAACGCCTAGGGTTGTGGTGTCATCCATAAATACTGATCACGTGAAAAGCAAGGCCAGAACTGCCAGAGCCGTCAGCGCGACGAGGCTTAGAACAGATATCCAAAATTGCCAATCCCTCTCGGGCAACTCTTGCCAGGTCTGTGGGTAAAGGCTCTTTCCCGGGAGGTAAGAATCCTTTGCAAAAAATTCAAGGGCTTTTTCAATCTGAATGAGCCCGTGTTTTGCCTGTTTGTGTCGTAGATCCTGTTGGTGGATTTGACCAATGAGGAGGGAAGAAAAGACCACCGCACCCAATATCATGGCCCACCGCAATCCTCCTCCCATGGCAAACCACCCGGAACTCGCCACCAAGAGCAAAACTAAAAGGGTAGCGCTGCCTCCCGTGGCAATCCACATAATGGACTGCCTTCTCCCGTAGACTTCACGCTTAAAGATTGGATAGACGGTTTTAAGAACCTCGACACTCTGTTCTGTGACACGAGTTGCCCTCTCAGCCATGGGACGGATTATACCCTATCCATGGCAAAGATGGGACCCATCGTCAGGATGAGCTCACAAAAAGATCATTGGGAGAGGATGGATCAAAGATGCTGATGGTTTTCGAATTACTGCTTTGCTGCCCCTCGTCCATTTAAAATCAACAATTGGACCTCCTCAATTTGTCCCAAATCTTGTCTTTTTCTCGGGATCGCTCTCTTTGCAGGGCAAAATTTGGTGGGCCCACCTGGATTCGAACCAGGGACCTACCGGTTATGAGCCGGTGGCTCTAACCAACTGAGCTATGGGCCCGGATGGGTTGATGAGGCAGAATGGTGTGAATTGAGGGAGCCTATCCGTCCATGAAGCTCCTAAGCCTCTTACTGCGGCTGGGGTGTCTTAGCTTGCGCAACGCCTTGGCTTCAATCTGTCGGATGCGCTCGCGGGTTACGGCAAACTTTTGACCCACTTCCTCAAGGGTATGATCAGATTTTTCCCCGATGCCAAAGCGCATTCTCAACACCTGCTCTTCACGCGGCGTCAAGGTTGCCAGAACCTTCTTGGTCTGCTCTTGAAGGTTCAGGTTAATGACTGCGTCGGCGGGGGCCACCGCACGCTTGTCTTCGATGAAGTCACCCAAGTGGCTGTCCTCCTCCTCGCCCACGGGGGTCTCCAAGGAAATGGGCTCCTTGGCGATCTTTAAAACTTTTCTTACTTTATCCAGGGGGATTTCCATCTTCGCAGCAATCTCTTCAGGGGTCGGCTCGCGTCCGATTTCCTGGACAAGGTAGCGAGAGGTACGAATTAGCTTATTGATGGTTTCAATCATGTGGACGGGGATACGGATAGTTCGAGCCTGGTCTGCGATGGCTCGGGTGATGGCCTGACGGATCCACCAGGTGGCATAGGTGGAAAACTTATAGCCTCGTTGATACTCGAATTTATCCACCGCCTTCATAAGGCCGATATTTCCCTCCTGGATCAGGTCCAGGAACTGAAGGCCACGGTTCGTGTATTTTTTCGCAATACTGACCACCAAGCGTAAATTTGCCTCGATCAACTGTTTCTTGGCGAGATTGGCCTTGGTCTCCTCTTCAATAATGCAACGAACTCGACGCTCAATCTCACCCGCCGGAATTTCTAACTGCTTTTCAACCCATTTTACTTCTCTGCGTGCACTGCGAATTCCCTCGGCCATTTGCCGGATGGCTTCGTGACTCATCCGAAAAGTCCCGATGACTCGCTGCCAATGTTTCTTGGCCCCGTTGCTAGTGGGAATCAGCTTGAGTAATTCCGGCGCCGGTTTGCCAGTTTTATTTTCGAAGTAATTTACCCTCCTTTGCAGTTGGTGCAGGTGATTCAGTGCCTTTTTAAGCCGATCCACGATGGTGTCGATCTGCCGTCGATTGAGCTGGAGCCCCTTGAGCCGTTTGAAAATCCTGTCACGCTGCTTAGTGAGGGATTCCTGCAAGTCCTGTTTCTTTCGAGCTGACAAACCCGCCTTGTTTAGTTTCTTTTCGATATCATCTTTCTCCTTGGTCAGACGACGCAGTTTGCCGGTCTGCTCCAAGAGTTTTTTCTCATAGATTTCTTCTTCCTCAAGGTAGTCCAGATCATCGTCCGCATCCGTAATGACTTCACGGACTCTGATTTCGTGACGAGAGATCTTGTCCGCTAGGTCAAGGACATAATGGAGGGCCAATGGACAAGAGAGGACTTCGTCCACCACCTGTTTTTCTCCCTCCTCGATCTCCTTGGCAATGACCACTTCGCCTTCCCGACTGAGGAGAGAAACAGTACCCATTTCCCGGAGGTACATCCGGACGGGGTCTCCGGTCTTGCCGGTAATATCCTCATCACTTTCTACTTCCAGCTCTCGTTCTTCATCATCGTCGTCTGGAACATCGTCACCCTGGCCTGCAATGACAACGCGCTGACTGGAGTCAATGACTTCAATGTCCATTTCGCCAAATATGGACATGACGTCATCGATTTGATCCGCTGACACGATGTCAGCAGGCAGTAGGTCATTGAGCTCATCATAGGTAAGGTAACCTTTTTCCTTACCTATATCGATGAGCTTCTTGACCTCTTTGATGTTCTGCTTACGGGCCCCAGCCCCGTTGAGATCTTCGGCGGCTTCTAATGCATCGCCGTTCTGAGGCTGAATCTCTGCCGTTCTAAGTTGCGCTCTCTTTGTACGACCTCTTGCCATTCAAGAATCCTCTCTTTTCTGGCTTTGTCATCTTTTTTTTCTTCCGCGAGGCGGATCGCTTTGCATAATTCCTGTTCCAATTGTTTCAATCGCTTTACCTTCAGATGAACAATGCAGTCCTCTGTCATCTGACCACATTCATTCTCCTCAATGCTCTCCCCCTGAATCATCAAGGCGGTAACGGTGGATGCTAGGTCCGGCGCAAGGTCCTGTGTTAACCTTGCTAGTTCAAGCTCACCATGCTCCCGCCACATGCAGAGGATCTTATCAACGATCTCCCACCACCTTGGACTAAAGATCTGCTCCAACCCCGTCTCTCTCTCCAGACGCTGGATCGCGCTGGGGAAACGGAGCATAAGGGTTACGAGAGAAGACTCTGCTTTGTCCTCCGGCATTGGGGTTGCTGACTCCCGCTCTGGCGAACCCGGGCGTGGGCCCCGAACCAGGGAGTTCTGAGCCTGCGATTTGCGTATCAGTTCCTCTCTGATTCCCAAGGATTCTGCTGCCCGGCGAGTCAGTAAATCATACTCAAAGGGATTCTTCACCTTGGTCAGGACTCGACTGACCTCTTGAGCAATCTGGCTTTTACCTTCCAGTTTGCCGCCGTATAGCCCCTGAAGCCATGTAAAATAGAAATCCGCTAAGGGGATGGCCTGATGGAGAACTTTCTCCAATGCGTCTTTACCTTTGGAGCGTACGAAGGTGTCGGGATCATCTCCCTGGGGGAGAAAGGCACCCTGACCCAACAATCCTCCCTCCAGAAAAATTTCAAAACTCCGGGCCGCCGCTTTTCTCCCGGCCCCATCCCCATCAAAAAGGGCGATAACGTTCTTTGTATAGCGTCTCAGAATTCGCACGTGATCCGGGGTGAGGGCGGTTCCCAAAGTGGCGACCACACAGGGAAGACCCGCTTGGCTCAAAGCGAGCACATCCAGATACCCCTCCACTACCACCACCTGATCCATGGAGCGGACAGCCTCCTTCGCCTGGTAGAGGCCATAGAGCTGTGCCCCTTTGCGAAAAAGTGGCGTATCCTGCGAGTTGAGATACTTTGGTAGTCCTTCTCCAATGACCCTGCCACCAAAACCCACAACCTTTCCACTAGGGTCAACAATAGGAAACATGAGACGCCCAAAAAACTTTTCCCCGTAGTGATCCCTGCCCTTTTCACTTATAAGGCCAACGGAGACCGCATCTTTCATGGGAACTCCGTCTTTCCGTAAGGACTGCACCAACCCCTGACCATTGGCTGGGGCATAACCCAGATGGAACTTTCGGGCCACCTCATCCCCAACCCCCCTCTGCCTGAGGTACCCAAGGGCTCGGGCCCCCTCGGGATGGTTTCGTAGTGCCTTATAAAAATAGTTAGCTGCCTTCTCATTCAGCCTGGAGAGACCTTCTTTTTGCTCTCTCATGAACGAGGGGCGCTCCACTGGGTCAACCCGAATCCCGTAGCGCTTCGCTACCCGTTCCACGGCTTCAGGAAAAGTCAAACGCTCATGGTTCATCAAGAAGTTAAAGACATTTCCTCCCACACCACAACCAAAACAATGAAAGATTCCTTTTTCCTCGTTCACGGTAAAAGAGGGCGTCTTTTCGGAATGGAATGGGCAAAGTCCAATGTGATTACGGCCAAGCTTTTTCAGGGTCAAATGATCGGAAACCACCTCCACGATAGAGGCACGCTCCCGAATTTCTGAGATCTTATCGTCCCCAATCATCCCAAACGCCTCAAGGAAAGCAAAACTTCTTCTACACTTTGCTCCTCGAGTTCATAGGAAAAGAGCGTGTCTTTCCCCAGTTCAACCAGCTCTTGGCCAAAACGATTCAGGGTCGGTACAAGCACGGAATCATCAACCTGCTTGCGAATGTCCTGTGGCAGGAAGGAGGAGGATCCCACGAGGAACAGAATAAGGGCCAAAAACGCCGCGCCTTTTCCAGTTCCAAAAACGACCCCGCCTGCGCGATTGAATCCCCCAAGGAAAAGGTATCGGCTGGAGCGTTGCAGCAGCCATCCAAGCAAGTTGAAGACAAAGTAGACCACAAAGAAGATAAGAACAAAGCCTACGGCCTTAAGAATGATGGGGGAGATTTCCCAGTAGCCGTGAAGAAGGTGGGAGGCCTGTCCATTGTAACGAACGGCGATGAGGATACCAGAAAATATCCCAAGGAGGGAGAAGATTTCAAGAAAGAGCCCCTTGAAATATCCCCTAACGGCAAAGAGCGCCAAGAGTAGAAGCAAGGTCAGATCAACGATATTCACAATGGATTACGTTGGGCTGGGTTTGAGGCAAAAACCACAACCCTTGACCGTTTCTCACCTCCGACTATAGATTAAGAACAAAGCTTCTAGAACTCAAGCTGAGCTAATAAAAACGATAGTTTCGGGCCCGCTTCAAAGCCCGTTTCCTTGCCGCTATCGCCTTCTTTTTCTTCTTGATACTAGGCTTCTCGAAATGCTCCCGCTTGCGCAATTCTGCCAGAATTCCGGCCTTCTCGCAGGTCTTCTTGAATCGCCGGATGGCGCTCTCAATGGATTCGTTGTCTCTAATTCTAACTCCGGTCAATGGTAACTCCCCCACTGGCTCACTAAGAATGGCAACACTACTACCCTAAACTCTTCAATATATGGAATTATTCCATCAAGTCAAGCTGAAGCACCGCACTTTTACACACGGGAAACTCAACCTGCCCGGGGGATTTCCTTTGCCCATGGCTGCTCATAATTAACCGATTCCTCCCCTTTTGGACCTTCTCCGGTCCCACTTCCCAGTGCAGATGGGCTATCCCCTTTTCCTCAAATAAATAAAAAACTCCCTGTTCCCCTTGGGGCCAAATAGAGGTGACTCAGTAAGGCCGTTCACTTTTAGTTCCATGGCCACAGCTGCCTCTTTGACCTCAGTGAGAACTCGGTCATGATCCTCTGGTGAGCGAACCACACCCCCTTTACCCACCTTGCCTTTACCCACTTCGAATTGGGGTTTAATAAGGGCCAGTATCTCTCCTCTGTCAGCCGATAGCTCCCTGACTTTGGGTAATACCAAACGGAGCGAAATAAAGGAAACATCGACGACGGTCAATTGAGGCTTTTCTGGAAGCTCCTCAGGCTGGAGGTAACGGATGTTTTTTTTCTCCATGACCACCACCCTTGGGTCGTTGCGAAGCCCCCAATCGAACTGTCCATAGCCCACGTCTACTGAATACACCCGGCGCGCGCCTCTAGCGAGAAGACAATGAGTGAATCCCCCCGTGGAGGCTCCCACGTCCATGGCAATGACTCCGTCTGTCATAACTTCAAACTCATCAAGAGCCTTCTCCAGCTTTAACCCGCCGCGACTGACATAGGGAATGGCTTTACCCTGTAGTCGGATAGGGGCATCCCTATCCACCAGGGCTCCAGCCTTGGTAACGGACTGATCCTTTACCAACACCTCACCAGCCAGGATCCGTCTGCGACCTTCCTCCCGGGCCGACACCAACCCACGCAAGAGCAGAAGGGAATCCAATCGTTCCCTCTTCCCCATTTGTCTCCTCAGTCCTCTGGAGTCAGAGGATTCCATATTGCTTTCGGTCGGGACATGGAATTCATAGTCCCCTAGGAGGCCTGTTCCACCACATAACGCGCGATTTCCCTGAGGGGTTCCGCCTCTTTACCAAAGTTCTTCAATTCCTTTAAACATCTCTCCAAGAGTTCTTTGGCTCGACCTCTAGCAGCGGCACGAGCCAACTCATGAATCAGATCCAGCACGACTCCCGACTTGAGGGTACGCACGGTTTTGAGCCGGGCAATTAAATCAAATGCCTCGGTTAAGAGCGCATCCCCAGCCAAGAGCGCCATCCCTTCACCAAAGAGTTTATGGCTGGTGGGTTTCCCGCTCCGCAGATCATCATTATCAAGGGCAGGAAGGTCGTCATGGATTAACGAATAGGTGTGAATCATTTCCACGGCGCAAGCAAATGGGAGGAGGAGTTTCCGCTTGGCCCTGAACAGGTCTCCCACGGCCAGAGTGACGATGGGCCGGATTGTTTTTCCGCCGGAAAAGACACTAGTATTGCATCGCTTTAAAAAGCGTTTCTGGATGGCGTCCACACTCGCCAAGGTACCGGTTGAGGGTGCGGTCTATGAGCCCCTGTTGCGCTTTCAGATAGGCATGGACGTTCATGACGGAAGCGGATTAACTTTCTTTCTCATTGACATCCTTTTCACCCAGGTCCTCAAACGGCTTCAGTTGAAGCTCACCGTCCTTGTCCTTGACCAAAAGCTCAATCTTGCGTTCCACTTCAGTGAGCTTCTGGTTACAAAATTTTACTAATCGGACACCGTTCGCAAAGGCCGCCAAAGAGTCCTCCAGGGAAAGTTCTCCGGATTCCAGTTGCTCCACGACCCTTTCCAGCTCTTCCACTGCCTCTTCAAACTTCTTTTTTTCCTTTGCAGCCATGGCCACCTCTTGACCCCTCATGGGAAGGTTAACGAAAGACAACCACCTTCCACCGGCTAAATCCACTTTTTTCAGAGCCAATTCTACCCCGTCATTGTTTATCCCAGACTTTGTTTAACAACTCAAATGGGTCCACCCTCGCCCCATTCACACGGGCCCCCCAGTGGAGGTGTGGTCCCGTAACTCTCCCCGTCATTCCCACCCGACCGATCACTTCCCCTTTGCGCACCTGGGAACCCTCCTTCACTCGGAAATCCGATAGGTGAAAATACATCGTATAGAGTCCTCCTCCATGATCCAGGACAACGCTCTTCCCATTGAAGTAAAATTCGTCCACTAGAACCACCTGGGCATGGTTGGTGGCAACGATGTTCGCACCTTCGGCTGCCCTCAGATCCACTCCACTATGGGGAGACCGGGGTGACCCGTTGATAACCCGGCGCAGACCGAAGGGAGAAGTTACGGCCCCAGGGACCGGTGCCGCGAATGGCGGCTTCCACCACCGCTCGGCACTGGAGATGGGCCACAGCCGCGTCATGCGTTTCTTTTCCCGTCGGATTCGCTTTAAGGCCGCCTTGTCAAATCGATCGAAGGAGGCGGGAAGGGATAGACGTTCGGTGCCATAGTCCTTTTTCCTCACGTGCAAAAGCACGGGGACTTCATCGGGGCCTGTTCCTCCTCGTGCTTTGAGGACCACCTTCTTGGACCCGGCGGCTTCTTCGAGGTCTGCCCCCAGCAGAGCTGCGAATACACCGCTTGTTGCCGTGGGGAAAAATGGTATTTCCCGCGTACCGCGAAGCAGCTTTACCCCCTGCAGGCCTTTCCCCGACACGGCAATGGACACCACCCCGCCTTGGTAGACCTCCCAGGCGCTGGGAGAGACCGTAATCGACTGTTCCGCTGAAAGAGAAGGCGGAACCAGAGCGAAAATAACAAGCACAGCAAGAGATAAAAACCGCCGCCACCTCATTTCATTCGCTCTTTTCAACTCTGGCGAGGGAATTTCCACGTGCAAAGGTAATTCGGAGAAGGTCTCCAGGCTTCACCGAACCGCTATCCTTTACAATCCGACCTTCAGGCATCTTGTATGTAATGCTATAGCCGCGCTCAAGGACAGCCAGAGGGCTGAGACTCCCTAGGCGTCCAGCCAGGGGCGCCAAGCGATCTTTAAAACGGCCCAGAGTATTCTGACATCGGCGCCACAGGCTCAGGGAAAGCTCATCGAGGTGAATCTGGTTCTCTCTCAAGCGTCGTGTGGGGTCCACCAGCCTACGCGCCAAGCGCTCCCATCGATCCCGTTGAAGTGAAATCGCTCCCTGACATGCCCTGATGACGCGCCCCTGGAAAATCTGGTTCTGGGCCATGAGGTCTGATTTGCGTGGGACCACCATTTCAGCCGCTGCTGTGGGGGTGGGCGCACGATGATCGGCTACAAAGTCGGCAATGGTAAAGTCAATCTCATGACCCACCGCAGAGATCACTGGAACGGTTGAAGCGAAGATGGCCCGGGCAACCACCTCCTCGTTAAACGCCCAAAGATCCTCCAGAGCCCCCCCCCCTCGACCAACGATGACCACTTCAACCAATCGAGACTCAACCACATCTCGAATCCCCTCTGCAATCTCTTGTGCAGCCCCCTCCCCCTGGACCTTCACCGGCCGAATGACCACCCGACGTTGCGGGAATCGATCCCCCAATATTCGGAGCATATCCCGAAGTGCAGCCCCCCGGGCCGAGGTCACAATCCCGATGGTGCGGGGTAAAATGGGAAGCGGCCTTTTTCTTTCCTCGTCGAACAGGCCCTCTTCTAAGAGGCGTTTCTTGAGTTGTTCGAAGGCCAAATAGAGGGCCCCTTTGCCCTTGGGCTCCACGGTTTCCACATAGAGCTGCAGGTCCCCTCGGACCGTATAGAGGCTCACACGCCCAAAACAGAGCACCTCTATCCCGTTCTCAGGTTGAAAGCCAAGGCCCTGAGCGTAACTACGGAACATGACCCCGGAAAGCTGGCAATTATCGTCCTTGAGGGTGAAATAACAGTGACCTGAAGGTGGCACTCGAAAGTTGGAGATCTCTCCCGCGACCCAACAATAATCCAGCTCCCTTTCCAGAGTTCCCTTGACGATTTCGTTTAGTTCGCTCACGGTCAGAATGGAGCGTGTTTCATCGAAGAGTGGTGGCCCAGAATCTTTTTTCATTGGTTTCTCCTGGAACAAAATAGGTCCTTAGGAACACGCCCACAGCGATCCCAAACACCATCCGCCCAACAACAAGCGTAAGAACGGAGATCATTGTAAAAAGTAACGCCGGCTTTCAACGTGGTGTTGGATTGCTTGGCGTTGGTGGATTGAATGTGGGGTACCCCCTGCGCTGAGAAGGGACCCTCAATTGCAAAGCCAAAATGAAGTTAGGAATTCCCTCAGACGGCTATCTTTCAATACTGAAAGCCCATCGGGCGAACTTTGCTGCGATTCGGTAAATCAGGCAGACCGCTTTTCCACAAGCTGCTTGAACACTTCCCAGCCCTTTAATAGCTCCAGGGCGCGCCTGAGTTGGGGATCATTCTCGATGTCTCCAACTTTCCGCTGCAGATTGGATTTTTTTTCTTTTGTTTCCTTTGAGGTCTCAGGAGCATTCGGGTTCTCCTGACTTTCTAGATGACCGCGGAGGTTCTCCTCCCTCGCCCTGGACCCCGGCCTCTCCGCCCGGGCCTCCCCTCTGGAGGGATTATCCATGACAATATCTGGTACGATTCCCTTGGCTTGAATCGAACGACCCTTGGGGGTGAAATATCGAGCCGTGGTCAATCGTAAAGCTGAATGATCGTCCAAGGGAAGAATGGTCTGCACCGACCCTTTCCCAAAGGTTTGAGTCCCTAAAACAATAGCCCGTTTGTGGTCCTGCATGGCACCAGCCACGATTTCGGAAGCACTGGCACTCCCGCTGTTGACCAACACCACCATGGGGAATTCTGTCCAGGATCCCCTCTTATGGGCAAAGAACTTTTGTCGCTGGTGGTCCAAACGTCCTTCTGTGTAAACAATCAAACCGGAATCTAGGAAGAGATCGGACACTTCCACGGCCTGAGTAAGCAGCCCGCCTGGATTGTTGCGCAGATCAAGCACAAGCCCCTTGATTCCTCCCGCCTTGTCCTTCAGATCCTGCAGCGCCTTGCGCAAGTCTCGGTTGGTCTGCTGCTGGAACTGGGCCACGCGGAGGTAGACATACTGGTCCTCCAGTGCTCGGTAACGGACGCTTCTGATCCGAATTGTGTCACGCATGATGGTAAAGTCCAAAAGCTTGGACTCCCCTTCTCGCTTGACCGAGATGGTAATTTTAGTCCCCTTCTCACCCCGCATCTTCTTCACCGCCTGCATGAGGGTCATATCCTTGGTAAATTCACCTTCAATCTTAATGATCATGTCCCCAGCCTTGATCCCGACGTTGAACGCAGGCGTGTCCTCAATGGGGGAGACTACGGTCAGGACCCCTTGCCGAACCGTGATCTCAATGCCCAAGCCGCCAAACCTGCCCTGGGTTTCCATTTGAAGCTCTTTGTAGATGTCCGGGGTCAAATAGGCGCTATGAGGATCCAAGGAATTTAACATCCCCTCAATGGCACCCAGAATCAAATCCTTCGTTTTCACATTGTCCACATAATTTTTCCGGACAATGGCCAATATATTTGTGAAGGTTTCTATGGTCTCATATTCGCTCTTAGCAAGCGCCAAAACATTGGTCACTGCCTGACCGCTGAGGGAAAAGCCTACTCCGACGCAGAGCAACACAAGGAGGACCACAGCTACATGTTTCTTCAAAAAACTCATGCAATTTCCCCTCTGATTGAATGACTCTTAGTGTATCTGAAAACCTATCAAATATCTATCGCTTCCGAAACCAGGGGAGGGGGTTTAGGGGTTTGCCGTCTTTACGGATTTCGAAGTAAAGTCCGGAGCCCTGGAGGGACCCGCTTCCCCCCGCAAGGGCAATGGGCTCGCCCCTTTTGACCGTTTCTCCCGGTTCTTTTAAAAGCTTGGAAAGGTGAGCATAAACTGTATAGTATCTTTTCCCATGGTCAATAATCATCATCTTCCCGTATCCTGAGAACCGGTCGGCAAAGATCACCTTACCCCTCTCCACGGTCCTGATTTGTTCGCCCACAGAAGCCTTAATGTCAATCCCGTTACGAAACAGGTCCTCAGAAAACTCCGGATGCCTGCCGGCCCCGAAGCCCACCACCACCTTTCCCTTGATAGGATGGTCAAGCTTGCCCCTGAGGGCCCCAAATCCTCTCCAAGGATACGCCTCCATGGATTTCACGTTGCTGTTGCGACCAATTTCATCGATCATCCTTTGAAGCCTGCGAGCCGCTTGCTCTAATTCCTTAAGGGCCTGGGTACGCATCTCTTTTTCTCCCCCTAATTTGGCAAGCAACCTCCGTTTTTTTTCCTTATCCCTGCGCACGGCTTCTTTTGCTTTCACCAGGGCCCTGCGCTCCCTGTCGAGATGCTTTTTCCTGGCCGCCAGGTCTTCTTTCAAGGCCTCCTGACGGGCGGAATCTTTGAGTAGATTATGCAGGAGGTCCTGATCCTTAGCCAGCATCAACTCCAGGTAGCGTCTCCGACGCATCAATTCTCCAATGGAATCTCCACCGTTAAGAAGGATAAACGGGCTTCCCCCCCTCTGCCATTTATAGAGGGCCTTTGCCCGTTTTTTTAGCAGCCTCCTTCTCGCTTGGAGAGAAAGTTCCGCTGATTTCAGCTCATTCTCTGTTTTTTGAAGTCCCTGAAGGATGGAATCCATTCTCCGACTGATGCCCTCCAGTTTTCGGTTTTTGCGGTTCAGGTCTTGTTCGATTGCTTCCATAGCTTTGAGCACGGATCCTTCTTTTCGACGAACCTTTGCAATCCCCTCTTTTTCCTTTTTTATCTTTTTTTCGATCCCCTTTAACTCCTGCCGCACGTCAGCCCCATGGACCAGAGGAACCATCAGGAGATACAAAATTGACAACAAGACTAGGCTAATTTGGCGGAGCCTTTTCATGTTTTTGGAGCCTCCACAGAGAAAACAGAGTTCCCACGGCCCCCAATACCCACCCCAGCGACAAGAGGTAAACCACGTGCCACGGATCCAGGAAATGAAGCTGCCCCGTTGGCAGGAAAATCCCCAAAGAGGACGGAAGGCGTGCTCCGAGAACCAGAAGAAGCAACCAGAGAAAGAGGATCGAGAAGGAGGCACCCACCATACCCTGGATCATACCTTCGATGACGAAAGGTGCCTTGATCATTCCCTGTGAAGCTCCCACTAGCTGCATAATTTCAATCTCCTCCTTGCGTGCCATGATGGCCAGCTTCACCGTGCTCCCCACAATCAAAAGAGAAGCCATAAAGAGAAACCCCCCAAAGATCCATTTCGCCCACTGAACTGCCAGTAACAGGATGCTTAGCTTCTCAATCCACTCCTCAGGATATTCCACGGCGCCGATGCCCTTCTCTGCCCTGAGGCGATTGGCCAAAAATTCTACCTGTGGCCGATCTCGGTATTGGGTTCGCAGGGTGATTTCCATGGAGGACGGCAGCAGCCCATCCTCCAATCCTTCCAGCACACCGGATTGAGCCCCTAGATCCCTTTTAAAGTTTTCCCAAGCCTCCTTTTTTGAAACGTACCGTATACTTTCCACCTCCGGATAGGACTTCAGTCGCCTTCGAACCGATTGCAGTTCCGAATCCTTAACACCTTCCTCCAGGTAGGCGAATATCTGGAGTTGATTACTCCACCCGCTAAAGAGCCGTGAGAGATTTTCCTGCAGGAGGAGGAAGCCGCCAAAGACGAACAGAGTCATGGCCATGGTCCCGGATGTCAAAAAATGGGTCCAGAATAAATCTTTCAGGCTCCCGAAGACTCGCCGCAATACAAAAGAGGCCTGTGATAGCGTCACGGGGCGTGCTCCGGCTCCACCAAATCGGAATCCTCCATGATTCGTCCCCGCTGGAGCAAAACCACCCGCTGCTTAAACTGCTTCATCAATCGTGTGTCGTGAGTGGCAATTAAAATGGTGGTCTGTTTTTCTTGAATCCTAAGAAAGAGGCGGATGATCTCCTCGGCCATTTCCGGGTCCAGGTTGCCGGTGGGCTCATCGGCCAAGACCAATGGCGGATCATTCACCAGAGCGCGGGCGATGGCGACCCTCTGCTGTTCTCCGCCCGAAAGAGCCTGCGGGAAAGTATCGTATCTGTCCTTTAACCCCAGCTCCCGAAGCAAATGGAATGCTTTACTCCTGCTCTCCCGTCTCGATTTCCCGATGACCTCGGCGGCCAACGCCACGTTCTCCAGGGCAGTCATATAAGGGATGAGCTTGAAATCTTGAAAGACCAACCCGATTTCTCGTCTCAGTCGGGCGAGACCTGCTCCCTTTAGCCGTGTGATATTACGGCCACTAACAATGATCTGCCCCCCGGCGGCCTCCTCCGCCCGAAAGAGAAGCTTTAAAAGAGTAGTTTTCCCCGCTCCACTGGGTCCGCTAAGGAAAACAAACTCCCCCTTTTCCACCTGAAGCTGAATGTCGGTGAGGGCAGCATAGTCGGGAGGATAGACCTTGGAGACACGAAAGAGTTGGATCATTGAACAGGGCTGCTAGGGGAGAGAGTCCGTTGCAGAAATGAGCTTGACATGAAAGTAGGGAATTGGTACTGTTTTTTTAAGCTCTACTTTTGTGTCCAACCTGTATATATAAGGAAAGTTGTCACAACTTACAAGCGGGGAATTAAGTGCAGTTAAGAACCCGCTGTGGTTAATTCCATGATACAAAACCATTACAAAAAATTAAGAGTCGTCCTCATTAAACCATCGAAGTACGACGACGAGGGTTACATCATTCGATTTTGGAAGGGAGTCCTTCCTAGCAACACCCTGAGCGTCCTCAACGGTCTCACCGAAGACGTGAAGAGTAGACGCATCTTTGGCGATCTCAAGATTGAGATAGCCACCTTCGACGAAACTACTCAAAAGATTCCCTTAAAGAAAATCATTCGCTGGAGCCGAGAGCCTGAAACCAAACTAGTGGTGGGATTGGTGGGGGTTCAAACCAACCAGTTCCCCAGGGCATTGGAATTGGGCCGGCAACTCCGGGGGGCGGGGATCGATGTTATCATGGGTGGTTTCCATACCAGCGGAACCATCAACATGCTCAGCGAGCAGGAGCCGGACATTCAAGAAGTGATTGGCGAATCCATTTCCATAGTATCCGGTGAGGTGGAAGGGAGATGGGAGGATATTCTAGCGGACGCTCTAAGGGGAGAACTGAAACCGATTTATTCCTATGCCCAGGACCTGCAAAACCTCGTGGACCTGGGGGATGCGCCCGCACCAGTGATAAGCCATAAGACCATGAAGCACTTTGCCTACTCTACCTTCGGCACCATGGATACCTCCCGCGGCTGCCCTTTTGCCTGTAGCTTTTGCACCATTATCAATGTCCAGGGTCGCAAGATGCGAGAGCGGAGTCCCGAAAGCGTCGCTGAAATTGTGCGTAGAAACTACCTCGAGCATAAGGTCCATTTTTACTTTTTCACAGATGACAATTTCGCCCGAAAGAGATATTGGCGCGAGACCTTTGAGGCCCTGATTCGGCTCCGCGAAGAGGAAGGCATCGAAATTGACTTTCTCATGCAGGTGGACCTGGCGCGCAAGCCAAAGGACTTTGTTCGACTGGCCGCCGAGGCGGGCTGTTCCCATGTATTCATCGGGATGGAGAGCGTCAATCCCGAGAATTTGAAGGCCGAGGGCAAGGCCCAGAACGATGTCCGACAATACGCTGACATCGTCAAGGAGTGGCACGACGTGGACGTCTCGGTCCATACGGGCTACATCATCGGCCTACCCCATGACACGAGAGAGCAAACCACTAAGGACATCCAGTACCTCACCGAGACCCTCCAGCCGGATATGGCATCATTTTTTATGATGACGCCTCTGCCCGGTTCCCAAGACCATAAGGAGATGAAAAAACGCGGAGATTGGATGGATCCTGACTTTAACAAGCGAGACTCCTTCCACGCCACCATAAAACATCCGCGAATGTCGGCGGAAGAATGGACTCAGGCGTACCAGGATGCTTGGAAGGCTTTCTATGGCAAGGAAAATCTCATCCGCATTCTCTCCCGCTGGAGCCACAACCCGCATGTTTACTGGGCCACCATGTCCAATCTATTCTGGTACAAAAATGCCGCCCTCATCGAAAAGCAGCACCCCATGATCGCCGGTTTCTTCATTATGAAGGACCGTACCACTCGCAGACCCGGTTTTGCCATCGACCCGTTGCCGGTCCATTTATGGAAACGGACGAAAGAGATCTACCGTCTCTTCGTGGCCTGGGCACGCCTCCTCAAGGAGATGGAGGACATCTGGCTCCAGACCCGTAGGAAGAGCGAGGTGGAAGAGAGATGGCTGGAAGAGATACAAAAGATCCAGGGGGAGATTTGGCAAACCCTAAGGATCCATGAATGGCGCAAAACCTACGGCAACGCCAAGGAAGCACTTCCCGCCAAGGCCAAGGCCCTACTGGACCCCTTTGAAGAGTTATCCACCAAAATCCTGCTGACCCGAAAAGACCTGAACCGCTTTCTCAAGCAATGGGGAAAGGTCCAGGTGAAGGTTCGGGAACTCCGTCACGGCCTCGGCGTAGAGGGAGAGTCGGTCCAGAGGTGGTTAGACGAGCTGAGCCGGCTTCACGAGAGCATCAAACCGGGAAACCGAATACGTGAATGGCAGGAGCACTATTCTCGCCTCAAGCGCGGTTTCCCCTCTAAATTACGGCTTCCCCATGTGAGCTTTGATGCCTTAAGCAATCAAGCCTTCTATTCCAGGCAAGACGTACAGAGGTTT
Organism: uncultured Binatia bacterium (SeqCode); assembly: GCA_965218425.1. GTDB lineage: Bacteria > Desulfobacterota > Binatia > UBA9968 > CAXXLF01 > CBDCDW01. Next base: position 3,320,243 of record OZ244621.1, on the reverse strand, counting down.
TGGGGAAAAACAGTGCAGAACGTAAGGAAACTCAGATTTTGGCAGATTCGCCCAGGTTTGCTCTGTACCGCCCTTTGGAAGGATTTGAGGTTGACCATGTCCTTTGCCTTCAACTTCAGAGCGGCAACTCGATCCCCTAGTATCAAGGCGTAGCCCACCCCCCGCACACTGATTCAGCCAGCTTTAGGGGTGATATCATCGAGCCTCTGATATTACGTCCAGCAAAGCTGGGAGTTTTCTCTCCTTCACAACCTTGAGGACCCTCTCCAGCGCCGGCCGGAGATCCCCCGGTCGCAACACTGGACCCTCACCATGGACGCCAAAAGACTCTGCCATCTTCGCAAATCCAACTGGCGGATTGTCCACGTGGGTTCCAATGCCCGCATTTTCCAGCGCCCGGCCCCGAGACTTCGCCATACTGATGGCATGATCTTCAGAGTTGTAATAGGACTGGTTATTGTACATGACCGTTAACAGCGGGATCTTATGATGAGCTGCAGTCCAAAGGGCACTCGGTGTCATCATGAGGTCACCATCGGCCTGGACGTTCACGCAAATCCTTCCACTACCAAGGTGCGCTAAAGCGGCCCCAACAGCAGCCCCCATGCCATAACCCAGTCCCGCCCCACCACTGGGTCCCAGATACTGGTTAGGTTTGGTCCAGTCCCAAAGCCTACGCGCCCATCCGTTGAGATTGCCGTTGACCAAGATCCAGTCTTCGTTCTTGATCACCTCGCCAAGCTCGTGGGCGAGGAAAGCAACGGCAATCTCGTTTTGACTGGCTGTGGCACGCGCCTGTTCCAACCACCTTGCCCTGGATTGATCGTGAATCTTTTTGATCTCGTTGAACCGAGCTTCTACTCGTTCCTTAACGTTACCTCCATTTGCCATCCTCTCGCGGCATAGCTTCGTCAACTCCGGCACCGCCACCGAGGTATCCGCGCTTACGGGGACATCCACCTCCTGTAAAGGCTGGTAATCGGCGGCCCAGCTACGCACCAGCATATCCCTCAAGGAAATATCAATGACCTTGACGGAAGGCGAGGTCACCGGAGAGCTCACACGGGTGGTTCGATCGATGGTGGTTAGGGAACCATAAAAGTCCAATACATCCAGCCCCAGCACCACGTCCGCCTTTTTGATGAGTTCCTGCGCCGCACCCGTCACATCCAAGGGATTATTGTTCGGAAAATTGAATCGGCGCCCCTTATCGATGACGGGAATGGCCAGAAGTTCGGCCAATTCCACCAAATGGTTGACGGTATTGGGATTACGCCCAAGGGCGTCTGCCACGATCAGGGGTGATTGGGCATCAACCAGAAGCCCCGCCGCCCGATCCAGGGGTTCGTGACCCGCCTGGATGGGTGCCGAGGGAGCAAACCGGGTAACGTCTGGGACCTCGATGCTTTCTCGAATTTTATCCTCCTGTAGATCCGCATCGTAGCTGATGTAAACCGGCGCCATGGGTTCCGTGGTTGCAATCCGGTAACCACGAATGAAGGATTCCGGGACGCTAGCCAAATTCGTAGGCTGATCATCCCATTTCACGTATTCGCGAATCTGCGTCCCCTGAACCTGGGCCGTGTGAATCCAGTCGATCCAGGGGCGTCGTCGATTTGCGGCCATTGGACCCGCCCCGCCGAGTACGATGACCGGCACCCTGTCACACCAGGCGTTGAAGATTGCCATGGTTGCATGCTGTAGGCCGACGATATTGTGAACGATGGCCACCATGGGTTTTCCCTTGGCCTTGGCGTATCCGTGGGCAACGGCCACCGAAATTTCCTCGTGGTGACAAAAGATAATCTCGGGCTTATAGTTTCCACCGTAGTTGACGATGGAGTCATGAATTCCACGGAAGCTCGCTCCTGGAATAAACGCTGCATACTCGATATCGAACGACTTCATCAAATCCACAACAACATCCGACCCGAATTCTGCTTGCTTCTTCTCGCTCCTGGGATCCGGCTTGGCCATTTTCCTCTCCCTTCATTGCCATACTGACGGGTTACACCGACATTCAGGACAAATCCATCCCCTGGACGCTCTAAGCGCCAACGCACTCAATAACTGTACCCTGGGTCTGTGTCAAGACTGGGCGTTGATGACGTCGATCATTTGACGTAATCGACCATAATCAACGCGGCTAAAGGGGACCAGCAGACGAGGGAGCGGTAGGGTATCGGGGTCATCTGACTCCTCGGATAGGGAGTCAGTCCTTTTAATTTCACCCTCGGTGAGGATGTCTTTAAAATTGCTGTTCAATCGTTGAATGAGCTCATCCGTGGGAGGATGAACCATGCGGAGCACCAAATTTCCATTCACATAACGGTAGGAATGATAATTCCGATAAAAGTTTTTGATCTCCTGAACCGCCATTTCAACATCTTCAACGATTTTATAGAGACTCATGTCCTGTTCGGAAATAAAACCTTGATGCAACATCCGCTTGCGGACAAAATTTTCCCATTCCCGCCAGTATCCTTGACCTGGCAGGTCCACAAAAAGGAATGGAACGATCTGGCTCTTGCCGGTCTGCGCGAGTGTGAGGGTTTCCCAAGCCTCGTCCTGGGTGCCGAAACCGCCGGGAAAAAAGACTACGGCGTCCGTCTCTTTTACAAAGATCAACTTTCGAGTGAAGAAAAAGTGGAAGGTGACCAACTTGCGGTCGTCCCGGATAAAACGGTTCGCCTCCTGACCGAAGGGAAGAAGTATATTGACCCCGAAACTCTGCGCCCTTCCTGCTCCCTCATGACCCGCTTGCATGATCCCCGCTCCTGCACCCGTGATCACCATTAAACCCTCTTCGGCCAGCCTGTGACCCAGAATTGTGGCAGCATGATAATAGGGATCATCTTCCTTGACTCGGGTGGAGCCGAATATGCTCACTTTCCGTACCGACCGGTAAGGTGCAAAGATTTTGAAGGCATACCGGAGTTCCTTGAGTGAACGACTGAGAATCTTTAGATCACCTCGACTGGCTTCATCCTTCGCCAACTTCAGGACGCTCTGGGCTATTTCTGCCAAGAGGTCCTCATTCGGAGCACCCTTGCCCCACTGCAGCCATTCAACCATCTTTTTTTCCAGGTTCCCAAGGTTCATGCCCCTACGATTAGCCATAATTGCTTCCTCGAGCGAACAATCTCTATGGATACAAGTATACAATAACTAGCGTGCCACACCGTGTGCTGGAATTGAAGGACTTTTGCTTGGAGGCCTCTGGACACAAAAGTCTCCGTGGAATCCAAACGACATAAAAAACGGCGAAGCCTTAGTAATAATTTATAGGTTGCCTGATGAGGCAATATCTATGCCTAGCGAAGCTCTTCTGGGTCGACTAACGGCAAAATGCCATTCCGGGAACGAATGCTGCTGCAGTTGACAGCAACCAGAGGGAGATCTTGACCGGCGGCTGGGAAATCAGATTGAGAAAATCGTCTGACATCCCCTCTGCGTTAGCCTCAATTTCAAAGTCTTATGTGGGTCCATTCGGATCCTCGCCAATCGTTGCTGCCCCATTCATAACCCCCACTGAGAAATATAAAGAAGGCTGCTGGCCACTGGTGGAGTTATTTCGTGGACAGTTGTGGAGCAAAAGGTAGGTCCGCTTCCACGTATTGAGCGAAGTACTGGATATAAAGGCATGCGAGGCCTGCGCTGAGATCGCGCGTGAACCGGAGAAAGCGGCTCAGCCGATCCCTAGATTGCCCTTAAGGCTATCTACATGGCGACAGGCGAGGCGTAAGTCCATTTCTCCGAAGGCTGCAAGCACGGAGGAATCGCCAACTCGTCCCGTATGGGATTGCACCAATGGACCAGGTTCATCGCTGAAGGTGTCAGGCTATCTCCTCTCCCCAATCTTGATTCAATGGGAGGGCCAGGTCCGCGACGATTCTGTGGTTACAGTCCTACTTTCGCAAACACCTGTTCTGCGTTCTTATGAAAGATTTTCTCCCTATCCTCAGCAGTTAAAAACGAAATGCCTTCAATCAAAGGCTTCACGTCATCGTACCATTTCCCCGTACGCGGATTGATTTTTGAACCTGCCCCCGGCCGCTCGGTGCCAAAAAGGCAACGATCCGGGCCAACAATTTTGAAGAGCAAATCCAATGATTCAGTGTTGTAAAGTGCGGTATCAAAATAGAGTTTCTTGAGGTGCTCGTCGAAAGTCTCGGTGTTGTTGGGGCCCCGGAGCTGTGAGCGCCAACGTCCTACTTGGTAGGGTATGGACCCTCCACCGTGACAAATCACTAGCTTGAGCTCAGGAAAATCTTCAAACACCTTCGAATGAGCGAGGGACAGGATTGCGATGGACTCCTCGGTAATGAAGTGACCATGAAAGGACTCACGAGGGTTGCGACAACTGGCCGGGTGCACCAGTCCCGCCACGTCGAGCTCCACCATCTTTTCATAGAGAGAATACCAGTATTCATCACCCATCCCTGGCGTCAAACCATCTCCTTCTCCTGGATCCGGATTGATCATGACTCCGACGAAACCCATCTCCTTAACGCAACGATTCAGTTCGTCAAAAGTATTGCTGGGGCTCACTCCCACGCACTGCGGAAGCCCTCCGATGCCTTTAAACCGCTTAGGCTCCAGCTTCACCGCGATGGCGATGGCGTCATTGGTCGCCTCACAGTACCAGTGAACGATCTTTTCTGGTTTCTCGGAATGCATCATGGTGTACGGCCGAGGTGATATGAAAGCCATATCCGTCCCCACTTCATCCAAAACTTCAGAATGCTTGTAACCCTGCCATTTTGCTCGTGCAATACTATCCTCAGTAATCCCCGGATTCCCTTTGCCGTGAAACCCGCGCCCGTTCAACAACCCTGACTGATAGGCGCCCAACTCCCTGCCCGCCACAACGTGATTGTGCGCATCGATGATCATGGTTCCTCCTAACGATGTATGGCCGGTCTCGCATACCAGCTGATGGGATTCCTTTGCCCCGAGTGGGGCCAAGGAAGAATTTCTACTTAGTAAAGTCTCATTGAGATGTCAACCGGAAGAGACAACGAGATATTTGGAATAGCCAATATGTTAGAGTGAACCTGGCAAGGGGGATCCGAGTCATCTGTTCCCAAGCTCAAAATTGGGGGCTCAGGAACTGATTTGAACCACAAAAGTCCCTGTTTCGTTGACAGAGTAAAGCGATATCGGATACCCTCCCCTTCAGTTCAAGCAACCCATGATATCAGATGGAAAGTGAGGTCCCCATGGCTGAAAAAATGGCCCGTCGATTTCGCGAACGACTCGGAGGAAAAGAACTTCTCATTATTCCCGGTGGATTTAGTCCCCTGCATGCCAGGATGGCACAAATGATCGGCTTTGAGGCCTTTTTTATGGCAGGGTCCCAGACCGCTGCCTTCGTCCACGGGCTTCCCGATGTGGGAATCATCACCCTCAACGACATGGTGGACAACAGTCGACGTCTAGCCTCAAGCTGCAGTATTCCCATTTTTGCCGATGCCGACACCGGATATGGAAACGCGGTGAACGTTTACTACACCGTACAGCAATTCATACGGGCAGGAGTCGCAGCAATTCACATCGAAGATCAGGAGGCCCCTAAAAAATCCGGAACCTCCGCAGGTCGTAGTTGTATCTCGAAGCAAGAAGCTATTGGTAAGTATAAGGCCGCCGTAGCCGCAAGGAATGAACTGGACCCTGATTTTGTCATCATTGCTCGATGCGACCTCATTGGCACCGTGGGAGGAACCTTTGGGGAAACCATTGAACGGTGCATCGCCTACGTCAAGGAGGCAAAGGTGGACGCCGTATGGGTCAACACCCTACGAACCCGGGAAGAGATCAAAGAAGCCTGCCGGCGCATCCCCGCACCAGTGCTGGCTCCCTATTACGGACCACCCCCGTCCCCCACCCATGAAGAGTACCAGGCCATGGGAGCAGCGGGCATCCTCTACCCTGCCCTCACCACTTCCATTGGTCTCCAGGCCACGTGGGATTTCCTGAACGAGTTCAAGGAACGAGGACCGGTTGCCTTACAGGAGTGGGCTGAACGAGGCAGGGCAAGTCGCTGGGGTGCGGTTCCCCGCCACAGCTCACCGCTTCTTGAAATGGACAAGATCAAAGAATTGGAAAAGCAATATTTGACAGAGGAGCGCCGACCGGACTACGAAAGCACTTTTGGTCACGGTTCACATACCTAATCAATTGTCGGAGAACACACATTCTCCATTATTGCCGTTTGAACTTCGTTCACGCCGCGGGCAATAGGCCAGTGGATATCTGAAGCTACACGTTCGATGTCCACGGCCTTCCCCCTCACTCCCCTTCGTCGCGTGCCGGACTCGTGCGAAGGAGGCCAAGTCCAAAGGTAGGGACACTTTCGACCCAATGGAAGCTGGCGTCCCTAAGCGAAAGATTGGTCCTGAGGCGTTGGAAGCCTCTGCGAAGCTGAGGAAAAGCCGCATCGACTGTTTGAGCGCAACGAATTTTGAGGCTGCCCGAAGCGAGCAACTAAGGCTTCCCGCCGAGGGGCCACTGTAGCGAAGGGACGCCAGTTCCTGTAAGAACATTCCCACACTTTTACCAGGGCTGAAGCTCTCGGCTCACGGAACCGAATTCGCCGTACCACACCCCGCCATAAGTTGACAGATTTTCTTTAATTGGGTACTTTCGGGTCAAGATAGCTCCTAAATAAACGTTTCGACTAAAAAACGTTTTAACTTTCTCCGAGCATCATTCAACGGAGGTATTGCCATGGCCAATGACCTTGAACGTCTATACGTCGCGGTATGTTTGCCCTATAAGCCGGGAACCACCGACATCGATGAGGCTGGGCTGCGTGAATTCCTACGCTATTTCATGCAGCCAAAGTTTGTGAATGCGGGCGGGGGAATCGTGATTAACCCCGAAGCCGGTGAGGTTTTCTACCTATCGCGGGAGGAAAAACGACGCAACGTGGAAATCGCCATCGAAGAGTGTGGCGGAAAGGTACCCGTATTTGCTGGTGTAATCGCACCCACCACCAAAGACACCGTTCAGGATGCCCGTGACGCCAAGGCGGCGGGGGCCAATGGGGTCTTCTTGATTCCACCCATGGGAGCCATGGATGTGACCGGTTCTTGGAACGCGGAACGATATCCGGACGTTTGGGTAGATATGGCCAAGGAAGTCTGTGATGCCGTGGACCTCCCGGCCATCACCCACCCCGTCTCCTCCACCACTCCCAAGTTCGGGCACGGGCTGCCTCTGTCGGCAACGATAAAGATGTGCACTGATATTCCGCAGATCATCGGCTGGAAGATGACTTATCCTTACAACGGTTATCGGGTCATCGCCCGCGGCCTGCGCCAACTCCCCCGACGCGTGGCCATTCTGGCCGCCTCGGCTGTGTGCTTTCATGAGTTCTGGGCCACGGGACAAGTGGACGGCACCGTCACCGGCTCTTTCAATTACGCCATGGAACCCATGATCGATCACATCGAGGCGTGGCGGAGAGGCGACATAGAAAAGGCGCGCAAAATCTGGAATTCGGGAATGGCTGAGTTGCACGAGTACGTCTACGGTTTCGGCGAAGATTATCGACTGCACACCCGCTACAAAATCGCCTGCTGGTTACGCGGTCTCATCCCCGAGCCTTTCATGCGCCCTCCCATGCCGAAGCCCAGGCCGGAGGAGGTCCGAAAGCTCCGTGAGCTCCTCGAGAAGTGTGGCTTGGAGGTCATCGAAAACCGCGCGGTGGACCGGCTTCTCGCAGCTTAACCTGCTCTGCTCGTGGTCCGGGGAAAAACCATGACCTAGTGTCGGTCGAACGGCGAGCCAGAGTCCTTGAGATTGAACGCCGCCCCAAGGCTAAGCCGTAGGACTAGATTTCTAGGGGAGATTCTTTAGCTGTAACTCTGGATTCAACTCGAGGATTCGGGAAGTGCCATCAGGGACCGTCCACCGGCTGGATGCACTGGGCCAGATCATTCTTCGGCGAGTTTACCATGGGCGAGACATAATGGGACTCCATCTCGACTGCTTCGTAAGGTTTCAACAGCTCCCCCAGCTTTTGCGAATCTTTCCATTCCAGATCCAGCCATTTCTCCTCGTTCTCTTGAGTGAGGATGACCGGCATCCTGTCATGAACCGGCTTAAGCAACTCATTGGCCTGGGTGGTGATAACGGTATAGGTCCTGAGCTCATTTCCATCGGGTTTTTTCCACCGATCCCACAGACCAGCGAAGGCGAAGGGTGCACCGCCCTTCAGAAAAAATCGCACGGGCGCCTTGCCCCCTTTCAGCTTGGCCCACTCGTAAAAGCCATCGGCGAGGATCAGACATCTCCTGCTCGGCAGCAGTCTCTTGAAACTGGTCTTTTCAGCCAGTGTTTCGGCACGGGCGTTGATCATCTTATAGCCGATGGAGGGTTCCTTGGCCCAGGAAGGCACCAATCCCCACTGCATCATAACCAGCATCTTGGGTCCTTCATTTACAATGACTGGGGCGAGCTGCCCCGGCGCCAGGTTGTAGCGCGGCTTTAGGACGACCTCCTGCATGCTAAAACCAAAGCGGAAGATCAGGTCCTCAGGACTTGCCGTCTGTGTATAGCGACCGCACATATAAGTAAAAAGATCTAGAGGCCGTAAAATCGGGCGGGATTCTCCATTAGAATCTTATTCTTTATCTCGTCAGATAGATCCTCCCGCCTAGTCAATTCCGCGAGAAGATTCCCCTCGGCCATGGGATCTTCGTGGGGATAATCCGAAGCCAGCATCAGTCCATCCGCCCCAATGCGCTGCATGACGTAGGGAATATCCTCGTCGGGCTCGCAACTGATATAAACCTGCCCGTCCCGGAAATAGTCTTCAAGGGGCTTTTGGGCGCGCCCCTCTCCCGCCCGCCGCCGACGGTTGCCAAATCTGGTGGCATAGGACACCCACTCGACGCCAATCTCGAGGAACGACACTCTGAGCCCCGGCACGTCATCCAGAACACCACCCGCCGTCATGGAATTGAACGCCATGAGCAGGGGAACGGAATTGGCCGATGAGGTGTAGCGCGTCTGGGTCCTGGTGTCGAAGAGCCGGTTTATGGATGGCGACCCCCATCCAAGGTGGATGGAAACCGGAAAGTTCTCTGCCGCACATGCCTCATAAAATGGATAAAACTGCCGGCTATCCAGTGGCAAATCCCATACGAAACTCAGAAGGATCGTGGTCACCGCACCCTGAGATTTCACCCGGCTTATTTCGTCAGCCGCTCTGCGGGCATCTCGAACGGGCAGCACCGCCGCCCACCGGATCCTTCCTCCACTCTTCTGGGAAGCCGCACCCATGAAATCATTGTAGGCCCGGCACAGAGCCGCCTCATATTCCACATCTTCACACACGGGGGCGAGGAACAAAGTTGGGAAAACCACCTGTGTTTCGATCCCCATGGCATCGAGGTCTTTGATACGCGCGGGTACATCCGCCAGGGTTTGGGAAGGAATCGTAACGGCCTTTGCTTTTGCGACATCGGAGATGGGCGGCGAACCGAAGGTAAAATAAACCCTACCGTACATTTTGGGGAAGACCTCCCCGTCGATAAGCCAGAAGGCGTTGAATCTACCGAAGGTTGTGTCCTCGGGAAGGCTCACGGGGATAGGGCGTCGTGAGGAAAAGGCCGGATCCAGCAGCTTCCACATCTCATCAGACTCTTCCACGTGGGCGTCAGCATCAATAAATTTCATCACTTTTCTATATCCTCCTCAAGTAATCATTACCGACGAATGACCCTTTATATAGGATGATTGCTGGTATGTGAAGACAGCGAAGGTTTCAACGCCTGAGAAGCAGATCATTAATAATAAAAGGGGCTGGGGGCCCGCCCCTCAACGGGAGCCGATGGGCCTCTGCCTCGAGGCTTCGTCATTTCATCCGGCATGCTAATGTGATTGGAGCCTCCAGTATCGGACGTCTTCCTTTTTTCGAGGCAGGTCCCCTGCGCCCCAATCCGGAAGGCGACGCAGGGGAGCGAGACGTAAGGCCGTGGGCATCGAACGTTCCGCTTCGGATAATCACCGGCCTATTGCCCGCGGCCGGAGGATCGCTCCCCGAGGAGCGATGAGTGGTGGTTGACAATATCGATCGCCCAAGAGTAATCTGCGTGCGAATTACGGAGACCGGTCAGGGTTGGTTTCCCGCCTTCACCTGAGGGAATTGTCATGACGCGGCAACACCAGACAACCATCGCATTTCTCAGCGGTCGTGGAACCGGCGGTACCCGAGCACGTCACTACGAAGGCCTGCTCGCCCTGGTGCCGAGGGGAGTTGAACTGCAAGTGGAGGGACTCAGCTTGTGGCATGAATCACATCGCCCCCAACTGCAGATAGTCCATGAGTACGTCCAAAGGGCCGCAACCCTAGTGGGGGAACGAAAGTGGGACGCCATTGCGCTGCCCGTGGCTCCAAATGAGCTCCTTTACCCCGAGGCGATCCTGCGGATCCGGGATGCCATAGGAATTCCCGTAACCACCGCTTTGGAGGCGAGTATCGCGGCAATGCGCGCCCTGCTCATTCGAAGGCCCCTGCTCTTAACACCATTCGATGCACCATTGAACGAACGCCTGGCAGCTTATCTCAGCCAGTCCGGCATACAGCCGCTATTACCCACAAGATACTTTACCAGCATCGAAGCCGCTGCCGCGGCGGCTCCAGACGAGGTCTTCGCACTCGCAAAGCGTGAGCTCACCGCCAACTCAGGGGCAGATGGGATCTACTTTCAGGGGGGTCGCCTCGACCCGCTGCCCGTCTTGGAACGCATCGAGCACGACCTAAAGACCACAACGGTTGCAAGCAACCCGGCAATGCTATGGCATATTCTGACTAAACTAGATCTGAAATTTCACATTGAGGGTGGAGGGCGGCTACTCCGGGAATGGCCCTTGCCTCAATAAACGCAATAAATTTTACTGTAAAGTTGCTAATGGGTCTCTTTGGTAAAGGCCCGGGAACGGGAAAGCAATGAAGGATCCAACTCCCTTGCTCAATGGTAACACCGTTGCAGTCATCGGCGCATCGGAACGAAGCAGAGCGGCCGGGGTGTTCAGAAACCTGGAGCGCTTCGGTTTTCCCCACGACCGCCTCTTTCCAATCAATCCCAACCGGAGTCACGTGTTCGGGTTACCGTGCTTTAAAAATATTTTCGAACTGCCCGAACCAGTGGACATAGCAGTCATTGCCACCAACCGAGACAACGTCCTTCCGTCCGTTCAGCAGTGCATCGAGAAAAACGTCAAAGGGGCCCTTATCTTTGCGGATGGTTTCGCCGAGGCGGGAGAGGAGGGAGACCGACTTCAGCAACAAATTACCGAGATCTCGGAAGCCCACGGCTTTCTCATATGCGGCCCAAACTGCATGGGCTACGTGGTGCCGGGACACAACCTAGGTCTTTGGTCCGCCGATCTCCCCGTCTTCTTTCCCGCGGGTAACATCAGTGCCGTTTTCCAAAGCAGCGGCGCGTTGTCCCTATTTCTCAAACAGATACCCTTACGCAACCTAGGTTTTCGCATCGCCGTATCCACGGGTAACCAGGCATCTCTCGCTCTGGAAGACTATCTAGCCAATATCGTTGAGGACTCGGGGACCCATGTGATCATGCTTTACATCGAAGCCATCACTAGACCTCGTGACCTCCTCAAGGCGTTGGCCCGGGCCCTGGAGCTGGGAAAGCCGGTGATCGCCATGCGCGTGGGTAAAACCGACCGCTCCCGCCGCAACGTTGCCGCCCACACGGGTAACCTTGCGGCGACGGGTAGGGCTTGGGATTCCATATTGCAGCAAATGGGCGTGACCCTCGTTGCCAACTTCGACGAATTCCTGGAAACCATCGTCCTCTTCTCTGGACTGAAAGCACCCCGGCCCATGGTGCAAGGAGGGGTTGGACTCATCAGCATTTCAGGAGGGGACTGTTCGTTTCTGTCCGACCTCTGCGAGCGATTAGACGTCCGGCTACCGGAGCTTTCACCTCACAAACGCCAAAAGATCGGCGAGTATCTGGGTAAGACCACTCTCCTGGGCAATCCTCTGGACATTGAAAACCTAAGGCGCCAGAACGAAGCGGGATTCTACGATTCCATCGAACTATTCATCACCGAACCTCCCCTCGAAATTATTTGCTGCCGGTTGAACCTACCCTCCAACCCCACTGACGAATCGAAACAGGACTGCCGTCGCATCGCCCAGTTCGCCACGGCCAATCAAAAGCTCGTGATTTTCATGACGCGAGCGTCAGAAGGGATCGATCTCAATTGGCTTGAGTATTTCGCCGAGCTGGGGATCCCCTTCGTGCAGGAATACGAAAAGGGGTTGAAGGCGATCAAGGCGTGGTTACGCTACCAAGAGCTTTGCCGGCGCAGCGCCAGTGAAAATAATAATCTTCCCAAGTCGGACCATCGTCTCTCCTCATTGAGGGCGACCATAGCGAAGCATCACCAAAAGTCCCTGCCCTACCAACTGGGGATGGAGCTGCTATCGCTATACCAAGTGCCGGTGGCCCAGGGTGGCCTTGCCACAACTCCCGACGCCGCCGAAACCATAGCGGCTAAGACCGGTTTTCCGATTGCGCTGAAAGTTGCCTCGCCGGATGTGCCTCATAAAACCGATGTGGGAGGTGTGATTCTCAACATCCAATCCCTCGACGGTTTAAAGCAGGGCTTTCAACGGATCGTTGACTCAACAAAGAGGCAGGTCCCAAACGCTACGGTAGAGGGGGTGGTGGTGCAGAAGATGATCCGTGGGACGGCGGAGGCCATCGTGGGGATCACCACGGAGCGGGGGCTCGGTCCGGTGGTTATGTTTGGTCTGGGAGGCGTTTTTGTTGAGGTTTTGAAAGACGTCTCGTTTCGGCGGCCGCCGTTTGGGCTCGAAGTGGCCTATGACATGATCAACGAGATCCGGGGGAAAGAGATCCTCCAGGGCGCCCGTGGCATGCCAAAGTCCGATATCGACGCATTGGCCAATGTCATCTGGCAGCTGTCCCGTCTGTCCGTGGACTTCGAAGACGAGATCGATCAGTTCGAAATCAACCCGCTCGTCATCTCACCAGCCGGTGAGGGGGCTACCGCTGTGGACATCCTGGCCGTCGCCAAGTAGGACGGATCGGCATCACAGTCCGTAAAACGCCTTTGCGTTTTCGTAGAGAATTTTTTTAACCGCGCTCGGTGGAAGATCCCCTTGATCGGCACGCTCCTGCAGCAAGCGAGGAAAGTCATGCTCCATGGATTGATCAGCGTGCGTGTAGTCGGAGCCGATCATCAAATTATCCTCGCCGGCGATCTTCATGATTGCAGGCAGGTCCTCATCCACCTGACAGGTCACATACATCCGGTTGGCCTTGAGCAAATCGGCTTGGAACTTGTATTGGAGCGTACCAAACGTGGAGCCGCCGCTAAACCTCTTCAAACGCCTCCTTAACTCATAGGCAACATAGGGGATCCATGAAGAGTTCGCTTCAACGATACCGAAGCGAAGCTTTGGAAATTTGCCGGGAACGTCGTGGCGTATCAGGGTGTGAAAGGCGTGGATGGCGGAAAGCTGCGAGCGCATGAACTGCCCCAAGGACACGTCCTTCATGGAAGGACGGTCAGGGGTTCCAGTGCCGGTGTGGATGCAAATGGGCATATCGAGGCGCTGCGCCTCCTCATAGAGTGGAAAGAAGTATGGGTCGGCCGGCCACTTTCCCGCCTCCACGTCCCCTTTCTTCATTACACCGCAGGCACCGTGGTCTTTCGCAAACCGTAATTCCTTGAGGGCCTCATCCATGCTCAAAAGCGGCGGCATACACACCCAACGCAAGCGGCCCCCCGACTCAGCGCAACGGCTTGCCAGCCACCGGTTGTAAGAATGCCTTATTGCTACGGAAACCTCGGGGCGCTGGGTTACTTCCACGATAAACAGGGTGGGGTAGATGACCTGCACATGTGTCCCCATCTCATCCATGGCCCGTAAACGCGCCTGTATGTCCAGGAGCTCCCGAGTCTCAACGGTTGTGCGTGTCCTTTTGTCGTCCCTGGTGAACCGTAGATGCCGCTGTCCGTCGATCATCCAGTAACGGATGGGAGGCCGCGACGGGTCTAACTTCGCCGGATAGGCAGTGGTGGGCTTGAACTCCATCTCCTCTGTACGCATGTATTCCCAAGTAGCATCGGTTTCGTCGATATGAGTATCCGCATCTATGATCTGCACGCTTTTGACCTCCTCATGATTTACGGTCAACCCGGGGCAGCGAAAATCCGCCCCGGAATCGAATCCGTTCCAGAAACTATCCGAGAATCATACTCCAAGTCAACCTCCATAATCGTTCACCCATAAATGCCGTTCGGGAAGGCATTTACGCGGCCCCATGGCCGTGGCGGAGCCCCTAATAGGTCTATTTACCTAGCAATAAAGCTGAAGGGACAGATCTGTTGTCAAATAGCGGGTAAAAGATCTAGGCGGCGACCCTGGTTTTTTCGATTCCAATCCCGTCTCCGTATTTTCTTCCTTCAGCTACCTTCTCCACCCAGTGCGGTGCGTCCAGCTTCCTAAAACTCATTTCCGCAATCATCATTGTCTTCCAGATCAAACAGGCGGCATTGACCTGAGATTTAAACCGTCTGGAGGCAGCTGTTCTCAGCCTCACCCTCGAGAAGGGCGACTCATTGCTTGCTCTCCCGCTAGCCCACTTCCAATGCTAACAACCTCTTGCTCCCATCCCTCATCGCCCCCATCACTACCAATACTAGCGCCGCCTTCTCCTTGCCTATCCCAGCCTTTACATCAATCCCATCTGCCCAAAGATATGCTGCCTCCTCTTCCTCCATACCCTGTGCCTCCCACTGCTCGTAGTCCGCCTCCCACTTCTCCTTGAACCGTAAAAGCCAAAACGCCGATAGCGGTGCCCCTGCTCCCACTAGCCCCCTCAGCCCCAGCTCAAAATCCCCACTGCCCACACCGTGCCAATAAAGCTCCGGCAATAACTCCCTGACCTGGCGGCTCTGCCGCTTAAATAACGGCAATACCTGGAAGCTAAATCTCTCCTGCACATTCCTTACCCCAGCCCCTCTTACCTCTACGCTCCCCATGCTCAACGTGAACCGGCGCGGCTTACCGTAGCCGTTGCGATTCCCAGGCTGTCCCACTTCACTTGCTTTCCCCTCGCTCTTGTTCCTCCCCAACCGCTCCACTCCTTCCTGCTCCACCACATCCTGTACCCTTTCTCCCCAATCTTCTCCCGGGCAAATGCCTCCATGCATTCGTAAAAAACTCCCTTTGACTCTACCAGCCCGCTGTGCTTTCCTATCACCGGCGTATCCTTTCTCTGCCTGTTGCTCCAGGCAGCTTTTCGTTTGGAATTTACCAATGGGTACGCCTACCTGTCTCCTATTTCCACACTCTTTGATGATAGCTCAATAATTATGGTAATTTGTGAAGTGAGAATGAGGTGGCCTCGTTTTAAAAGGTAAAGCCACGAGCTGAGAGAAGATCATGGCTAAGAATTGGGCGAAGTGGAAGGTCATTGTATCGATGAATTAGGCCATTTTTCATTCCCATGCCATGAACACTATCATATTGATCAGCTCCTGAAATGATTTGACATTCAACCTTGAGCTTGATAGTCGCTAGCAGAGAGCCTTAATGATGAAGCCCAAGGATTTCTATTCTAATTATCTCCTGGTAACGGCGGCGACCCTGTTAATCATGGGTATTGGAAATTGGATCGTGGGAGCGGTGCAGGTAACCAAATATCAAAATATGATGCGAACTATTTCCAAAACGGGGCTCGAGGAAAACTATCGAAGCTTTCAAGAGCTGGACCATCGAAAAAACAAAGAGGTACTGAGAAGAATTAATGAGGATAGAGCAAAATACAACACGTCACGAGTCAAAATGGATTTCTATTACGTGGTGTCGGGAGGGGGGCGTCTCCTATTTTTTCTGGGTCTGTTTTCGACGTTCCTTGCTTTTATCCGTCTGAGTCGTCAGGATACGCTATCTAAGATCAAGAGGCTCAACTCGAGACTCCTAAAGAACCACTCTTGAAGTTAGAAGTCGCTAGGAAAAGGGCTATTTGGAGGGTTTTGATTTCTGGTATTTACGGTAATCGTAGCCAGTGGCCATGGCCAGTAGGAGATCTTCCATTCCACCGTCTTTTTCTCTGCGAAGAATCATGAGCCGATCAAAGAATTCTTTAAAATCTTTATAGTTTCTTTGACTTTCATCGACCTTGCGTAAATAAAAATCCTTAATTCGAGTGATCGTAAACCGGATCGCTGAAAAACGGAGTTCGTTGGGAAAAGAGTCCCACTCCGGCAATGAAAGCGGGCGTAAATTTTCGTATCCAGTTATCAAGGCTTCGAAACGATCGATGCGGTAACGCCCATCCAGGAAACAAAGCGCGTTAACCGCGGTGGCGAGGTCATAAATCAGCTTTCCCCGACATGTGGCTTCAAAGTCAACGATCCCAACCAACCGTGACCCTTTGAACTTCACGTTATCGGCAAAAAAATCTCCGTGGATAACGCCTTTCGGTAAATTATTATCTAGATAATTCTCCAGATACGAGACCTCATCGTCCATGACTCGAATAATGTTTCTTAGATGGGTGGGGAGATCCTTCCTGAACTCCCGATACATCATCACGATTTTCGGGAAAGCGAATCGATTGTCGATGCCTTTTTTGTAGCCTCTCCCAATAAGATGTAGATCCGCCAGGGCATGGCCCATTATCTCTAACTGAGCGGGAGTTAACGCATCCACCGACAACTCTGTTCCTTCCACGTACTTGCTTACGGACAATTGTTTGGATTGGATTTCGTGATAGTATTTCCCCTTCTTGCTTCGAAGGGGCTGGAGGCAAGGAAACCCCTGCCGCTTCAGAAACAGGATAAGATCGATTTCCTGTTTCGCTTCCATCTCGCTTTTAATTTCGTCGATCTTTACGAAGAAGCGGCCTTTTTTGGTTTCTAGAAGATAGTGAGTATTAACGGAGCCGTTGCGAATGCCTGTTGAGGAAATGAGATCGCCAAGTCCAAATTCTTCAGCGATCTGTAAACAATCCTTTTCGCTCAGACGGGTGTAAATGGCCATTTGCTTGGATTTCAGAGGCCTATGGTTTATATTCCTTTCTTGTTGCTCCTTGTAGAAGCATTATAATACTTATTATAAAAACCATGGCATGTCAATATAAAATTCCTTTTATCTTCATGTGACCTGCCCCCAGGAGTGGTACCACCCTTTAAGTTAGAGCCGGAATTATCTGGAGTCCAGCCCATGGGGATGAATTCCCAGCCTGCGCTCTGGGCAGAAAGGCCTCCGGTGCCGGAGAACGATAGCCCAGGGCGCTGTGAGGCCGCCGCTGGTTATACTCTCTTCTCCATCTTTCGATCAGCACCTGAGCTTCCCTCAGGGTTTCAAACACCTCCCGGTTGAGCAGCTCATCCCTGAGTTTTCCGTTAAAACTCTCCACGTAGCCATTCTCCCAAGGACTGCCAGGCTCGATGTAGAGTGTCCTGACACCAATGGCCTTGAGCCAGTCCCGGATAGCCTGAGCCGTAAACTCGGGGCCATTGTCGGACCGAAGGGACTGCGGCACGCCCCGTTCCACGAATAGCTCCGCTAACCGTTCCAGCACATCCCGGTGATTCATCCGTCTGGCCACATCAATCGCCAAGCACTCCCGGGTGTATTCATCCAGGCTGCTCAACAGCCGAAAGGCCCGACCGTCTTCGGTTCGCTCGTGCACGAAGTCATAACTCCACACATGGTTTCGATGCGCCGGTCTCAGGCGAATGCAGGAGCCATCAGTCAACCGGAGCCTCCCTCGCTTAGGCTGACGGCTGAGGACTTTCAGCCCTTCCTGCCTCCAGAGCCTCTCCACTCGCTTGTGGTTGACCTTCCACCCCTCCCCACGCAGCATGGCCGTAATCCTCCGGTAGCCGTATCGCCCGTATTCGCTGGCCAGCTCCATCATCCGAGCCACTAGTCTTGCTTCCTCTTCCGGGATCTCTCGGACTCTTCGTTGCGTCGATCGCGGCTGTCCCAACACTTGGCAAGCCCGGCGTTCGGAGACTCGATCAGGTCCCAATCTTTCTCTGGCCCATATCACCGCTCGTCTCCTCTTCGCCGGGCCTAGAAGTTTCCCGAGGACACTTCCTTCAGGATCTGGTTGTCCAGCGATAGATCCGCCACCAGCTTCTTCAACCGCGCATTCTCCTTGTCCAAGGCCTTGAGCCTCTTGGCCTGATCCATCTTCAGGCCTCCATATTCCTTCCTCCACCGGTAGTAGGTCTGCACGGTTACCCCCACCTGCTTGCACACCTGGCCCACCGCCTTCCCTTGGGCCAAGCTCACCTCCGCCTCACGCAGCTTGAGGATAATCTACTCGGCCGTAAATCGCTTTCTTGCCATCCTTGCCTCCTTCCTAAAATCAAAATCCCTAACATTTCACCTGGACTCGTTTTAGGGGGCAAGGTCAGTCGGATACGTCAGGAGCCAAATCACGATAATACTGCGCTTTAAAGTTCTTTGAAGATTCCGCAGACAACGAAAGAGCGTTATTAAAAAATTCTAAAATCGTTGCAAGACGCTGCTGACCATCAACAACTTCGAATTCTTCTGGATTATCAGATGTTTTCAAGAAATAAAATTTTGGTAATTTCCACCCTCTTAATATACTGTCTATGAGTTTTTGTTTTTTAGCAGTATCCCCAGACTTCTTCGCGTTGCCAATCAGGGATCTCATAGCGGTGCCGACGCTTATATATTTTGTCCAGAGCTCTATTATTTGAGGAAATTTCCATTACTTTGTGTGGGCAAAGCTAGCTTTATTGTGGTTATTCCATTCACTATAGTCAAAACCGAAGTTCCGTCAAGCTCGAACTACAAACTTTAGAATATCCATTATTTGCAAAAGAGTAAGGAAGTGACCTGCCCCCTTGAATGTCCTCACCTCGAGGTTAGTGATTGACCCAGGAGGAGAGGACACATGCGCAAGAGCCGATTCAGCGAACAACAGATCATCGGGATACTGAAGGAGCACCAGGCTGGGCGTGGGGTGGCGGAGTTGTGTCGCAAGTACGGCATCAGCGACGCGACGTTGTACAAGTGGCGTTCGAAGTATGGTGGGTTGGAGGTGTCGGAAGCGAAACGGCTTGGGAACCTTGAGGCGCAGAACGCCAAGCTGAAGCGTCTATTGGCGGAAGCGATGCTGGACGTATCGACGCTTAAGGAGATGGTGGGAAAAAACTTCTGACGCCCAGGACCAGGAGAGGAGCGGTGGACCGGGCGATGAAGGAAAGAGGGCACTGGCAGCGGCGGGCTTGCGCTCTGGTGGGCATGGAGCCGCGGGTGTAAGCGGTATCGGTCGATGAGACCCGATGACGGGGAGTTACGGTAAAGGCTGCGGGAGTTGGTGGCGGAACGTCGTCGGTTTGGGTATCGGCGTGTGCACCTGTTGCTTTTGCGGGAGGGCGTGGTGGTGAACCGCAAGAAGCTGTACCGGCTCTACAAGGAGGAGAAGTTGACGGTGCGCAAACGAGGCGGCCGCAAGCGGGCTGTTGGGAGCCGGGTGCCGATGACGATCCCGCAGGGGGCCAATCAGCGCTGGTCGGTGGACTTCGCATCCGACGCCCTGAGCGACAGCCAGCGCTTGCGCCTTTTCTGCGTGATCGACGACTTCACACGGGAGTGCCTGGCCACCGTCCTCAGCAACTCCATCACCGGCGAGCGGGTCGCCACAGAGCTGGACAACATCGCTCAACAGCGTGGTTATCCCTTGTTGGTGGTTTCCGACAACGGCACCGAGTTCACCTCCAACGTGATGCTGCGATGGCAGCAGGGTCGCCGGGTAGAGTGGCACTACATCGCTCCAGGCAAGCCTATGCAGAACGGGCTAGTCGAGAGCTTCATCGGGCCTCTGCGTGACGAATGCCTCAACGAACACCTGTTCACCAGCTACCGCCATGCCCGCGAGATCATCGAAGACTGGAGAGCCGACTACAACGCCAAGAGACCACACACGAGCCTCGACGGACTCACACCGATGGAGTTTGCAATCCGGTCCGGATCGGACCATAACGAAACACGGCTAACTTATACGTGAGGACAAAAAGGGGAGCAGGTCAGTCCGCATACATCATGGCTTTGAGATAACCCTTGGCCTTGGCCTGATCCTTTTTACTCACAGCATCCACCCCGTGAGAATCTTGTGATTCGAGCAGATCTGCTCCCCAGCTTCAGGAAAAATCTCTCCTGCACCCCCCCACAACCCCAGATGCCCCTCCCCAACAATAAAACGCGCACTCTTAAGCCCCCGCCCCTTCACTCCCCTGAGTACCTCTGCCCACCATTGCTTGCTCTCCCGCTAGCCCACTTCCAATGCTAACAACCTCTTGCTCCCATCCCTCATCGCCCCCATCACTACCAATACTAGCGCCGCCTTCTCCTTGCCTATCCCAGCCTTTACATCAATCCCATCTGCCCAAAGATATGCTGCCTCCTCTTCCTCCATACCCTGTGCCTCCCACTGCTCGTAGTCCGCCTCCCACTTCTCCTTGAACCGTAAAAGCCAAAACGCCGATAGCGGTGCCCCTGCTCCCACTAGCCCCCTCAGCCCCAGCTCAAAATCCCCACTGCCCACACCGTGCCAATAAAGCTCCGGCAATAACTCCCTGACCTGGCGGCTCTGCCGCTTAAATAACGGCAATACCTGGAAGCTAAATCTCTCCTGCACATTCCTTACCCCAGCCCCTCTTACCTCTACGCTCCCCATGCTCAACGTGAACCGGCGCGGCTTACCGTAGCCGTTGCGATTCCCAGGCTGTCCCACTTCACTTGCTTTCCCCTCGCTCTTGTTCCTCCCCAACCGCTCCACTCCTTCCTGCTCCACCACATCCTGTACCCTTTCTCCCCAATCTTCTCCCGGGCAAATGCCTCCATGCATTCGTAAAAAACTCCCTTTGACTCTACCAGCCCGCTGTGCTTTCCTATCACCGGCGTATCCTTTCTCTGCCTGTTGCTCCAGGCAGCTTTTCGTTTGGAATTTACCAATGGGTACGCCTACCTGTCTCCTATTTCCACACTCTTTGATGATAGCTCGCAGCAACGTGGGTGACGGCTGGCTCAGATATCTTGCCAAAAGGCGAGGAGGCTGTTAATCATGGTTCTCAATGATGCCCCATTTGGAGATTTTTAATGCACTATTTGGGATCCGCAATATAACTTCATCGTTTGTCTTACGGGACCAAACTCGGCTCCCTTGGTGCGGACCGCATAGATCTCTAGGACAAGGTTGCTGTGTAACATTAGTCTAGGAGGAACCAATGGGACAGATATTTGGGCTTGGCATCACTCATTATCCGGCCCTCTCCGTACAGGGGAACATGACCGATCGCATCAAGTTACTTCTGGCAGACCCGGCCCTTCCTGAACGGATGCGGTCCCTTGATAATTGGCCAGACGGCATGCGTCAACAGTGGGGGGACGGTGAAGGAGAGGCCCCTTCCATTGAGCATCGCCAGGCAATGATTGACCGCTTTCGCCTGGCTCGGAAAGCACTCGATGAGTTCCAGCCGGATTTCTGCGTAATTTGAGGTGACGACCAGTACGAGAACTGCCGCTAAGGCATTCTTTGTATTCCAACCTTAGTTGAACTAATAGAAAATGGATCGTTATCCCTGGGAGGATTAATATGGCCAACCAAGAAATCGCACTAGTTGTCGGAACCGGTCTGGGACTCAGCGCCTCACTTGCCAGACTGTTCAGCAAAGAAGGGATGAAGGTGGCCGTGGCGGCCCGCAATCCCGGCAAATTGGACGGCCTGATCAAGGAGATCGGTGGCCGAGCCTATCCTTGTGATGCAATTGTTCCTAAGGATGTGGAGAGCTTGTTTGGATCTGTGACCAAGGATCTCGGAGAACCCAACCTTGTGGTTTACAACGCGAGCCGTAGAGTCCGAGGGCCCATTACGGAACTTGATCCTGACGAGGTACAAAAGGCCATTTTAGTAACTTGTTACGGGGGATTTTTGATCGGCCGGGAGGCAGCCAAACGAATGATCCCAGCGGGGAGGGGAACCATCCTCTATACCGGTGCCTCTGCAGGCATCAAGGGCTTTGCCAATTCTTCCATGTATGCCATGGGTAAGTTTGGTCTCAGCGGCCTGGTACAGAGCATGGCACGTGAACTCCAGCCGAAGAATATCCATGTGGCACAAGTTGTAATCGACGGCGGAATCTACAATCCTGCCGGCGATCAAGAGCGGATCAAAGCACGCGGCCCGGACGGGATGCTCCAGCCGGATTCCATCGCTCAAACCTATCTTCACCTTCACCGCCAACACCGTAGCACCTGGGCATCCTACATCGAGCTGCGACCCTGGTCGGAGAAATTTTAAGCACTATGCTCAGCACTCCGTTCTTTGTCTTGATCTTTGCTTTTTTTCTCTCCGCCTCCGTCCTTCACCCAAGCGATGGTACACATAATCAAGAGAACCAACCGTCAACGAAACTTAAGGTAGTCGACCAAAAAGAACTAGGGCATACGGAAGAAAACTTAGCAAGGGAGGGTTTTCCCACTTTTCATCCCTTGATCGTACATTTCCCCATTGTACTTACCGTTGCTGCTTTTCCCTTTTACTTATTGGGAATGCTGCGCCGGCAAATGATCCTGAGACGATCCGGTATAGTTTTGGCTTTTTTTGGCTTTCTAGGGGCCTTATTGGCCGGTTACGTTTTCCACCCTCACACAGTTGGATTGACTGCCGCCTCACAAAACGCGTTGTGGAGCCATGACCTCTTTGCCAGCCTAACTCTATATCTCATGGCAATTGCTGTGCCATTAGGGACGTTGACTTGCACACGTCGCTTTTCGCGGTTCAGCTTGCAGGCTTCTACCACGGTTCTATTGCTGCTATCGGTCGTGATGGTCGGTCTTGCCGGCCA
The DNA here is from genome assembly GCA_965218425.1 of uncultured Binatia bacterium (SeqCode). Classification (GTDB taxonomy): domain Bacteria; phylum Desulfobacterota; class Binatia; order UBA9968; family CAXXLF01; genus CBDCDW01. Next base: position 3,297,326 of record OZ244621.1, on the reverse strand, counting down.
TTACGGCGCAAAGTTGGTCCACATCCACGGGGTGGGTCCCAAGGGGCAGTTCCTTGTGAAAGAGCATATTAGCCTGCACGTACCCTTCTTCGGACAAAAACTCCCTTGACAATCATCTTAACTAATTCTCACTGAAAAAGTCATTTTTTCTGGGTCATCTCTAGCGACTCGTGGTACAAATAAGACCATGCGTACACCCATATCTCAGCAGTTCAGTTCTGGCGACGGCTTTATCCACCCCTCTCTTTATGCACTGGATGAGGAGGTTAACAAGGCTGAGAAGCTTTTGAATAATCCCCGATTGCTTAAGCCTTTCGAGAAGGTTTTCCATGAGAGCCGGGTCGTCGTGGCACTCCTGTAGGGATTTACCTTCGAATGATGTATCTGAAGTTTCGCTGGGGTTTGAGCTACGAAGAGGTTGAGAGGGAAGTGAGTGAGAGAGAGTTCCGTGGCGTTATTTCTGCCATTGGTCGCTCATGGATGCCGTAGCGGAGGCCACCACCTTGATCAAGCTCAACCACGGATTTGGCCGACAGCGGGTGGCCAAGCTCAATCAGGAGCTGGTCAGATCGTTGGTTAAGAGCCGATCGATCAAGGCCCGGCGCATTCGTATCGACTCGGCCACGCTGCAAGTTCACATCAGTTATCCCAACGATGTCGGTGTTGTTGACCGGGCGGTCAACACGCTTACCCGCACGGCAGCATGTACGTGGCACCAAGCGAGCCCTGTTTGCTTGTAGTGGGGCTGGAAGGGAGAAGCCCAAGGGGGGCAAGGAAAAGGGAGGGAAGATTGTTAAGCATGGGGCAAGCTGGCCAAGCATACGGTACACGAGAGCGGCAAGGTCTTTGAACGACTTTGTGCTACGGTGTCGGAGCCAAGTAAGGACAAGGAGAAGTATTTGGAACAAATTGAGGTGGCCGAGAGGATTGTGAGCCAGACCGAGCACAAGCTTCAGGGCAAGAAGTCGATACCCGATAGGATCGTTTCGTTCCACGATGCCGAGGCACGAGCCACCTGCAAGGGCAAGCTCAACAGGCCCGTGGAGTTCGGGCGCACGTTGCAACTGGTGCACGACAGTTGTGGAGTCATCGTTCACGATGAGGTCCATGGTGGTAATCCTAACGACAGCACTCAACTGCTTTGTGTGGTGAGCCAAAGTGAAAAGCGTCTGGGGGTCAAGCCTAAGGAGGTGGCAGCGGACCGAGGATACTAAGGCGCCGATAACGTCGGGAAGTTGGGCAAGGCCGGTATAGCGAGGGTAGGTATCCCGGAGGTTGGTGGCTTGAGTATGAGGGAAAGCCGCCATGAGGGGAAACAGTGGTTTAGGGCAATGCAAGGGGTCGGCTGCGGGATAGAAGCGGGGATCGGTATGCTCAAAGGCAAGTTTTCTCTGGGTCGAGTACTGGCTAGGGGAGCTCCAGGCACGGCGATCTGGACGGGATGGGTCATTTTTGCATACAATCTGTGGCAGCAGGAGGTAAAAGATGGTGGTAAGGACCGCACCTTCTCGGCAATGAAATGCCTGATGTGAGTGTCAGGGCCATAGAGTCATCTACAAACGGTAGTTTTTCAGTGAGAACTAGCTAGAGGAAAATGAAGAAAATGAATATCAAAAGGTTGCGATTGCTCTCACTGATGAGCATCGCCATAGGAGTTGTGGTTGCTGCTACCGTTCTATACTCCCAGCCCAATCTCCCCGCTGGACCGCAGATTACGGTCTACAGAAGCCCGGGTTGAGGTTGTTGTTCCAGCTGGGTGGGTCACCTGGAAGAGAATGGTTTTCGTGTTACGATCAAAGAGCTATCGCAGTCTCAACTTCAAACGGTGAAGGTAAAGCATGGCGTTCCCCCCGCCTTATATTCGTGCCACACCGCACTCATTGGCACATATGTCATCGAAGGTCATGTCCCTGCCGATCTCATAATGAAACTATTAAACGAGAGTACATCCCTCACCGGCTTGGGCGTACCGGGCATGCCCATAGGCTCGCCCGGAATGGAGGGTCCCAACCCTCAGCCATACAACGTCATTGGCTTCGACCGGAACGGTGGGATGCAAATTTATGCCCGCAGATAGGGTCTTTAACATCTAGCGACGGTCAGCCACCAAATACGACAGCGGAAATACAGGGAAGGCCGCTTATAAGGGTTCGACATTCAGACCCCTCAATGGCAAGTAGCTCGCCCTCTGAGGTTGCGGCGATAATTCCGTCACTGTCTGGGTCGGGTGTCGTGTCCATGATACCACCACGGAGGCCTTCCGCTACCACTTCCCAGTCAAGACCCCCTTCACGGCTTCGAATAATTGCAGAGTTGGCTCTTCCTGTTCCGAGCCAGGTGTTGGGCCGGCCCAAAGAAATTCCCAGATACATCATCCCGCCAGCCGCCTCAGCAATGGTAGTTCCATAGGTCCTTGACCCCTGTGGCGTAACCTCTGCCCAGTGGGAAGCACGGTCGACGCTACGAAAAACTCCCTCACCGCAGGCCGCAAGAACCAATTCCGGGTTGTAACCGCAATGGCAGATCTGGTGCACGTCGGGATCGGTGAGACCGTCGTTTGCAGGTTGCCATGCCTCGCCCCCATCGTCGCTTACCAGCAACCCACCGACTTCTATCCCGGCATATATGCGAGAGGGCGAACCTGGATCTTCAGCCAAGGCGCGGACCCGTGGGCTGAGTTCTGGGTTAGGGGGAAACACTCCACCGGCACTCTCAGTCCGCACCCCCTCTAGTTCCAGCCAGTCGCCACCTGGAATGCCACGGTACACGGCTGCCGGCCGTGTTCCCACCAGGAGTGATCCAGGTAAGGCAAGTAATGAAAACAAGTTCAGATGGGGTATGCCGGGGTTTGCTCGCAACCACGAGACACCACCGTCAGGTGAGAAAAACAGGCCCGAGTGATCAGTGCCCGCATAGACGGTCTGAGGATCTTCTGGATCCACGGCAAGGCAGCTTAAAGTCCAGTAGGTAAGCGCCCTGCCGGTCTCCTTATAAACGCCACCGTTGTTTTCAAAGCGGTACCAGCCGGAATGAGTTGCAACATGAAGCGCTTTGCCACTACCCAATCGTCAGGTTCCTCCCTGGATGAGTTAAATTACGGATCACCCCGTTAGCAGGGGCACTATATTATAAGGTCACCGCCATGTCTATGGGGGTCCATTGGAGGAGGCTACGAGCTTGACCTCAGAGAGCCAGCTGTTCACAAGCAGATCAAGAGCAGTATCGGGCGTCTAAGCCTCGATGTTATCGTATTGAAGGGAGAATCGTTGGTGGGAAGGAGAGGCATGGGAACTGGGAAGTACGCCCTTGGATCCACCATTATGTTTTTGCTGCTGCTACCGGCAACAGCCTATGGAGAAACGCCGTCGACCATCTACACGTCAGTACCCAACAGCGTGATCCTACCGATTATAAAGCAAATTGACCAGCTCAATCCAGATATTAACTTCCGGGGTTACCGATCTGGAACCAACAAGATCATCGTCAAAGTAAAATCCGACCTTAAATCTACCGGGAGAGTTAAGGCCAACCTGATATGGGCGGCCGACCCCGCGTATTTTATCGACCTAAAGGAACAAGGGTTGCTTTTGAAGTATACCTCGCCCAACGCATCTGTGATTCCATCCATCTACAAAGATCCTGACGGTTTCTTCACCGTAGGTAGAATCCTGAACATGGGCATCACCTATAACACGAAAATGGTCAGTCCCGACCAGTCACCTAAAGACTGGATGAACCTCCTCGACAATAAATGGAAGGGCCAAATTGCAATACCAGCTCCCAACTACTCGTGGTCAACTCTCGATACAGTAGAGGCCCTTTCCAGTAAGTTTGGCTGGGATTTCTTCAAAAAACTCTGGAACAATGGCTTAACGGTTATGAAAACGAGTGGTGGGACCGTAAGAAAGGTCTCCACGGGAGATGTGAAGTCGCCATACAAGGAACCATTTCAAACCCCATGGAAGCACAGGTGGCATGGGGCACGGAATAGATGTAAATATTCTATGCAAGTGTGTGGTTGGACTTGAGAAAATGGGATTTTTATCGAACAATTCATATAGACGGATGAGGTTGGCAGGGAACCAAACACAACAATATATTCTTACTGCAGAATGAAAATTAATGTTATGATCTCTCAAGGATTTGACCATATGAACCGACAACATAGAACTTACCCAAATCGCACTCTAGCTTCATTGAGCCACGGTCGCCTGATCGCGGTTTTTATAGCAAGCACTCTCATCTGTTTGGTCTCGTTGGAAGGACTATCCTGGGCGGCGGATATGGTGCGAGTCAAGGTGAAAACCGCTAATATCCGATCCGGACCTGGAAAAAAATTCGATAAAGTAGGAAAGGTCCCGGAGAATTATCCCTACCGGGTAATCAGTCGGAAAGGTTCTTGGCTGAAGGTGAGGGACTTTGAAGGGTTCGAGGATTGGATCTATGGTCCGCTGACGGACAAGGAGCCTGCTGCCGCAGTAAAGGTGCCCAGGGCCAATGTCCGACAGGGTCCCGGCACCCGTCACCCCATCATACTGACCGCCGACAAGGGTGTGGCTTTTCGAATTCTGGCCAAACAGGGCGATTGGGTCAAGGTGCAAACCGACGAAGGAGACGAAGGTTGGGTCTCGCGAAATTTGTTGTGGGGGTATTTTGACGCCAAGAAAAAGAAAGGCAGATAAAAAGATGCACCTCTCAAAAAGTAAAAAATACCGGCGGCAGCCGACCTGTCAAGCCATCAAATAATCTAACCCTAGCGGCCGATTGACAGCCCCCTCGTTTTCGCATATCCTGCGCGCCATTATGAGCGACAACCGAGATACGAGTCCAGTATTGATCAAAATGCACGCGGCCGTAGTGGAAGCGGCCGCTGCGCGAATTTTTCCCACCACTGAAACTCCTGGTGCCACCGAAGCCGGAGTAATTAATTACATCCAACGGTTGCTCGGTGAAGCGTTCCCGGAGCTCGCCTCCCTTTACCGGAGCGGGTGCCGCGCCTTGAATCGCCACGCAAAACGCCGATTCGGCGTTGGCTTCCTACGCATAGCCGTAACTGACCGGGACTTAGTGCTTGCGGATTTCGAGGCGGACCAGGTCCCCGACTTCAAACAAGCCACTGACTTCTTTGAGATGCTTCGGGACCACACCATGGAGGGTGTCCTCGGCGAGCCTGCATACGGGGGGAACCGTGATATGGTAGGCTGGCGACTGGTGGGCTTCCCCGGTCATCAATTTGGTTATTCCCATCAGTACATCAACCAGCGCGTGGATGTTGAGCCAGTGGCAGTGGACCGGCCCTTTTCAACCGAGGAGGAGTGGCATGCCAAATCCCGTTGACGTTTGCATCGTGGGCATGGGTGCGGTGGGCGGCATCATGGCAAAGGAGCTCGCGTCCGCCGGACTGAAAGTGGCAGGGCTCGAGCGGGGCCCGCTTCTCGAGTTCGAGGACTACGCTTACAAGGACTCCATACGTGCCATTGCCAGACGACAACTCGAGGAAAAGGTCAAGCACGAACCCATCAGCATCCGGCCTGAGCGTGGCGCCAAGACAAGGCTCCAATACACCACCTCTCCGAGTAACAGTGTTGGTGGCGGACTGATGATCTGGACAGGTAGTGCAACACGATTTATGCCGGACGACTTCAAAGTCTATAGCAACGACGTACGCGGAGGGGTTGCCAAACGAGCCGGCGCTGACCTGAAAGGTTACAATATCGCCGATTGGCCCATCACCTACGACGACCTTGAGCCCTATTATGAACGTTTTGAGTGGGAAATGGGTGTTTCGGGTAATTCCGGCGCCAATCCTTTCGAAGGCCCTCGCAAAAAAGGCTACCCCTTGCCTCCATTGCGTCCGAGTACCCGTACGCAACTATTCGGCGACGCCTGCAAGCGTCTCGGATACCATGCCTACCAGACCCCCCAGGGCATCCTGTCGCAGCCCTACAAACCTCCAGCGCCATACGATCAACGTATACCCGAGCGCCAAGGGTGCGTTTATTGCGGTCATTGCAACAACTACGGCTGCCATGTGCATGCCAAGACTTCCTCGCCTTTCACCGTGATCCCGGCTGCGCTGGAAACAGGGAACCTGGACCTGCGCACACGATGCAAGGTCTTTCGGGTCAACTCCGGCCCCAATGGACGGGCCAATAGCGTTTCCTATTTCGACCCAGACGGTAAAGTGGTGGAACAATCCGCCAAGGTGATTATCCTGGCAGGCTTTCTCTACGAAAACATCCGGTTACTGCTGCTCTCGGGAGAGGGGAAAAAGGGCCTCGCTAATTCCAGCGGGATGTTGGGCCGTTGTATTATGGCCCATGGGGATGTCCGTACCACGGGTCTATTTGACGATACCATTATCAACGGATTTATTGGCCCCAACGGCGGCATGCGATTGGATGACTTCAACGGCAATAACTTCGACCATGCCGGCCTGGGATTTATCCGCGGAGGCACAATCGGAACCAGTGGCGGCGGTGCACCCATCGAGCGATGCGATGTCATTCCACCGGGTTGGCCCCGTTGGGGGGAAAAGTACAAAGAAAATCTCGCTCGCTACTACACCCGGGGCTTCGATGTAAGCATACACCCCGAGACCCTCGCCCATAAGGACAACTTTGTGGACCTGGACCCGGTGCGAAAAGACGCCTGGGGAGTTCCACTGCCCCGTGTTACCTTCGACTTCCACCACAACGAGCACCGCGTGTGGCGCTACATCGGTGAAAAGTCGGAAGGAATCATGCGGGAGGCAGGCGCGAGCCATGTTTGGACAAAACCAAGTAACCGTGGCAGCCGTTGGGCCGGCGGAACACGCATGGGCGATGATCCGAAAAAGTCGGTGGTCAATGGCTACTGCCAGACTCACGACGTGGAAAATCTCTTTGTGGTGGGCTCTGCGGTGTTTCCCACCATGACTGGCTATGCCGCCACGCCCACAGTGAGTGCCCTTGCGTACCGCACTGCGCAGTATATCAAATCCAACGGGAAGCTGGTCGGCTAGGATAACCTACCATCAGGGAACCCTCTACGGGTTCCTTCGGTGCAAGATCACGCTTCCCTGAACCGGCTAGAATTATCTTTTAGCAATCTAACTCGGTAAAATTTTCATTTAGGTCGGCCAACCTCACTCCCGATTACCCGCGTTCACCGGGGAGCACCCGGTTTGCAACGGGGGCCAGCCATCAGAAAGTTTCGGAACCCTGGATGAATTCTGATTTGGCTTTTTCAACCGCAACCTTGACACCTTTTTCTCGTGTGATAGGGAGAGAACTCTTGTCACAGTGTCGAATAACGGGAGATTTGTAATGGAGAGCCAAGAATTCGTACAAGAATTACTGGGCATTGTAAGAGACTTTTGCCGAACGCTAGACGCCCAACCACCTGCCTACTGTTACATTCCTCTGAAAACTGACGAAGAGCGGATTCGCGTGATGAAGAGTCGATTATTCAACGAGCTCCGCGCGGCCGACCTCTTTGGTACCTGGCTAAGAACAACACCGGAGTTTGAGATTAAGGCCCTGCTGGCGAAATCGGCTCACGAGGAAATGGTCCATGCAGAGCTTCTGGCGGATCGAATCTCGGGCCTGGGACACGAGCCATTCGACTACCGGCCACTCCCCGCCCAAACGGCGATGTTCAACGCACTGGAGGGACTAACGAATACCTGCCAGCGAATTACCGGGTTCTCCCTGGCGGGAGAATCGGTTGCAGCCTATCTGACGCAAATGTCCCTTCGAGACCAGTCCGTGCCGGATTGGATCAAACAACCCTATCGACGGATCACCGGCGATGAAGAGGGTCACGGCAGTATTCCCCAGCAAATCCTGAAGCGCTACGCAACGGAACCTGAAAAGCAGGACGTGGCACGCCGGGCCGTGGCCATGCGTATGGTACTCTTTCGCGAGTACCTCGCCAGTCTAGACCGATGGGCCATGGGAAAGGGACCCTGGTAGTGACTTCAAGATCAAATCAGTTTCCATTGCTCTACAAATCCATACCTAACCTTGCAACGTTACGGGATGTAAGGTTGCGATGAAGCGAAGCACCGACCGAATACTCGTCACCCACGTAGGAAGCCTCGCCAGACCGGATGACTTGTTGAATATGCTAAACGCGAAGCTTGAAGGGCAAAGCTACGATCAAGAGGCCTATGCCAAGCGTCTCCGGAGCGCTGTCGCTCAAGTAGTAAAGGAGCAAGTGAACTGCGGCATCGATATCGTTAACGACGGCGAGTTTGGAAAGACAAATTTCTCACGCTATACTCGAGAGCGTCTGAGAGGCTTTATTGAACAGGCCCCGAAACCCGATTTTCAACCGACAATGATCTTTGGGCGCGATATCAAAGACTTTCCGGAGTTTTTTGATCTGGGTAAAGCCAGCCGGGGGCTACACACAAGGGTCTTTTACTGCAATGCGCCGCTTGAGTATATCGGGCAGGCCGCCATCCAATCGGATACGGAAAACCTTAAAATAGCGCTCCAGGGGGTCAACGTTGAGGAGGCCTTTTTGCCCGCGGTGGCGCCTGGCACCATGGAGCATTGGTTAAAAAACGACTATTACCCCAACGACGAGGCCTTTCTCTTGGCCATTGCGGACGCGATGCACGAAGAATACAAGGCCATAGTGGACGGCGGGTTTATCCTTCAGATTGACGACCCGGACTTACCGGATGCGTGGCAGATGCATCCTCATATGGATCTGGCTGAGTATCGTAAATACGCCGCTCTTCGGGTGGATGCGATTATCCATGCGCTGCGAGGAATCCCGCCGGAGAGGGTACGTTTACATGTATGCTGGGGCAGTTACCACGGTCCCCACAAATACGACGTCCCCCTTCGCGACATCGTGGATCTTATCTTGAAAATCCCTGTGGAGGCCTATTCCCTTGAAGCCGCAAATCCACGCCATGAACACGAGTGGCAGGTGTGGAAAAATGTGAAGCTTCCCGAGGGAAAGTTGCTCATTCCCGGTGTTGTCAGCCACATACACAACATGGTGGAGCATCCAGAGCTGGTAGCGCAGCGATTGGTACGATTTGCTAATGTGGTGGGTCGCGAGAATGTCATCGCCGGCACCGATTGCGGCTTAGGTACAAGGGTAGGTCATCCCAAGATCGCTTGGGCGAAGTTTGAGGCCATGGCGGAGGGTGCTCGTCTGGCCACACGAAAACTTTGGGGTTCATAGCCCATCGCTTCTCTGTTGTAACGCCACTTACGCTAAAAAACACCCTGATACTCAGGCATGGATTATTTTTCTTTGTAGCTTTTCAGCTCGGTGTAATTTGTCTTCCAATCCAGTACTGTGGTGCCCGATTCCCACTTCGTTTGAAGGGTTTTAATCACTTTAATTTGACCGGTCCTGCTGTCAATCACGTACAGTCCATCCCGTGTTACGGTCAGCTGATACCTTCCGTCGAAATTCCCTTTACTGGCGCCCATAAATAAAAATACGGATGACATTAACACAGCGCCGAGCAACAAGGACATGAGAGAACCCTGATTTCGCATAAAACCTCCTTTTTAACCGCCAGAGACCTCCGTGATAGGCAAGCCGGCTTTTATACGACATTTTTTCCTCGAATTTCAAGGGGGCTCTTTAGCGAGGGTAATGGATTTTGTGAATGTTGTGCTCCCAATTCAATTCCCGCCTCAGCAGCGTAGCTCCTACCTGTGGCTGGATAAGTGGTTTTTAGATCTCTGGAGCTAGAGATCTTTAAACATTAATTTCAACAATTTACATGGATTCACCGGTGGCGGTGTGTTAAAGATTGGCGGTACCAGATGAACGAGACTTCCCGCGTGCGTTTGCGAGGCCTGTACCACCATTGGCAATCTGCGTCTCAAACAAGTACTCCATTTTGGGGAAGTGTCAATCGAGCCGATACAGGGCTTCGAGAAGCTATTCGGCTTCGATGTGATCGTCGTCCACCGCATGCTCAAGAACCGCCTTTCGTTGAAAGGGTATTCGATGATCACACGGCCTGCTTATGCCACCTTCACAGACTTTTTCGCCCTCGATCCCGAGCCGTATTCGGAACAACTCGAAGGCGTCGGTTTAATAGACAGCGTAGTCTTTCAAGAAGAGTCCTTAGCTTCCGCTCATGCGCATGTCAAGGAGGAGCCCAGATCCTAATCTATCTGGATGATTCTCTCGTGGAAGCTTCGAATGCACGGCTGCACAATTCTGGAGCTGCTGGATCTGTGGAAAAAGCAGATTCCCCCATCGGTCAATGCTGGGCTGTGAGACGGAAATTCTTCGTCTCGTCTTGAAGGTGCGGCCATGCAAAACCTGCCGACCAACTCGCAACTAGGAAAACATGGCACGTACCCGGCAGGAATCGTGGCACAGCTGTGGCGCTACCCCGTGAAATCATTGCGAGGTGAGCAGTGCGAGTCCATTACTGTTAACACCCGTGGTGTTGAAAGTGACCGACTCTTTGCACTACGGGATATCAATGGGAAATTCGGGAGCGGCAAGACCACGAACCGTTTTCTCTGCATCGACGGGTTACTCGGATTCCAGGCGGTCTATGAGGGCAATGTGCCAATCATCTTCTTCCCGGACGGCCGGATTTTGAGGGGAGACAATTCTGAGGTTCACACTGCCCTGTCCAGAGCTCTAGGACAGCCGGTCACACTCGCGCCGGAGGCTGCCACCTCGCACTTGGACGCCGGTCCAGTACATTTATTGACGACTGCGTCCCTCGCGTGGTTGCAGGCTGGGTTACTTAATGTTTCAATCGACGAACGTCGGTTCCGTCCCAACCTCCTAATTGATCTGCCTGGAGTAACGCAAGTCGAACGAAGTTGGCTTGGGAAGATACTGGCCATTGGCGAGGCAGTCAGGCTGCGAGTTTGCGAGTCAACAGAGCGGTGTGGAATGGTGGCCTCTGAACAGGCGGATTTACCCTACAATTCCAAAATATTGGAGTTCCTTTCGCAAGAGGCGGATCTGCATTTCGGCGTATATGCGGAAGTCCTCGCGCCAGGCGAAATTAAACGCGGGGACAGTGTTACAGTTCTAGACTAGAGTATCAAGTCAACATCAGCGTGAATACGCAATACCGAGGTCGGCGATAAAGTTTGCTAAATTCGTACTTGATAAAGGGATCAAGTACTTGATGCTCTATTTCTTCCGACTCTGCAGGTAAAGTTTCTCCGCCTTCTTCAGTAACCGGGTCTGTATTTTTGCAACTCCAGGGTCATGCGCCAAGGTGATGTAATCAATGTCCGGCCTTCGTATCTCGTCCTTATTCACCTTGCCCATATCCGTTATGTCGTTACGGAACGACTGGTCGGGCTGTCGATCACTCTTTGTGTGCATGATGGTCTGGCCCTCCTTGGAGAGAAACCAGTTAACAAAAAGCTTCGTTGCGTACGGGTGCGGGCGCCGGTTGAGCACCATAAGGTTATTGCCTGAACCGGTCCCCTGGAGGAGGAGACGTTCCTTAATCGGCTTGTCCAGGAGCCGTCCAAAGTTCGCCACGGGTAAACCTCGCCTGCCGAGCCTGTCAATGTCTCGTCCGGCGGAGCCCGCGAAGATCGCCATAGTATACTTTCCCTTGGCAACGCCGTCGGCAAGCTGGCGAAAATCCAAAAGGAACTGGACGTTCAACTCCGGGTCAAACATGCGCCGTAGGAACTTCTCCCCCAAATCCGGGTGGACCTGGGCTACGAGATAGGTTACGGCCGAGCCGCCCGTCGTGGGCGGTACGGCGACGATCTTGCCGGCGAACCGCTTGTCCAAGAACTTCCACACGGAGTCGATCTTCTTAGCCTCCTTGATTGACAGTTTGTTCGTATTGAAGTGCATTGAGACGGGCGAAAACTCGGCGTTGGCCGAGAGGGCAAAGATATACCTCTCTTCAGGGTCGCTGTAGTGGTGCTTGCCCTGATACCACAGGGACTGGTCTATGACGTCGGGGAGAAACAACAACGGCTTGATGGGATCCGCCGCACCGTTAGCAATGATCCGTCTATTCCCGGTGGTGGGGCCCACCATGAAGATATCCACCTTGTACTTGCCAGCCCCCCTCTCCGCAAAGAGCCGGTCCGCTTGTCTCGTTCCGCCACCCGTGGAGACCACTGTCTTTATACCGAATTTGTTTTCGAAATATTTGAAAACCGGGCGGTAGTTGCGGGAGGCCGAGCCGCCCAGGGCGGCCACGAGTTTATCTTCCTTTTTGGCCTTCGCCAGTGTCTCGTCCCACGTATCGGCACCGGACAAACTTGCCATGGCCATGACTAACAGTACCGTCAAGAAAAAGACCATCGGGTCGACGAAGCTGAAAGGGTTTCTCATTTGCGTTACTAATCCATAACGATTCTTTCTACGCATCCTGGTTTTCCTCCTCTGGAATTGGATCAGCTCACCCATACCTCTTAGGGTTGTCACCCGTAAGGGGCTAGAAACAATGAAGCCAGCACACCCATTGACACATGGCAAAAGGGCACTGGCTGGAATTTCCTCATCCTCCCCCCCAAGAAACCTCTAAGTTCCGCTACTTGGCCTCACTTTCATTTCTACAACGTCACATCTGGGGGGAAGCTCTTCGAAAAAACCCATATCATATGGAAACCGACTGTCAAGGAGAGTCGATTTCAGGGCGAGACACAACAAACAACACAGGAATTGCACCGATTCAGGCTTATTACATTGCGCAATGTGCTACGACTTCCTTGGGGTCACATCATTAGGGTTGATCACTTGTTAAGCCATTGAACTCGCGGTAAATTTGAATCCACAATTATCAAGTACAACAGGAACGAATCATCAATCAAGATGAGTGCAAAACGATACCCTTTGCTAAAACGTTTTAACGTGGCATTGTCCAATAAAACCTACAGTAATCTCAGGGCATTGAAAAAGAAGCATGGATACGGCAATAATTACTTGCTGACAATCTTGTTGGAGAACCTTGAAGGCATTACAAAACTAAAAGAAGTTGAAAGAATCTTCCAAAAATTCAAATCCGGGTACGGTGTGCTCACAGAAGGTGGGATAAAGAAGAAAACCTAATCAGCACCGATGATTTTTGGCGCGATGTGTCTTGAGTAAAATAATTAAGAGACCATAAGGAATAGATTGTGAAAAAACCTTTTGCAGAATTCATCGGCACGTTTGTCCTGGTCTTTGCAGGCACCTCTGCAATCGTGATTAACGACACTAGCGGCGGAGTGATCACTCATGTTGGCATTGCAATGGTTTTCGGCCTTGTGGTGGCTGCCATGATTTACACCGTCGGGGATATTTCAGGTGCGCACATCAACCCAGCGGTCACCGTCGCATTCTGGCAAGCCGGTCGTATTTCCGGAAGGGATTCATCTTTTTACATAATGAGCCAAATATTAGGAGCCGTTACCGCAAGTTTAATGGTTTATCTGTTATTTTCAGACCACCAAACTCTCGGTGCCACGCTACCGTCGGGCTCATGGACACAGTCCTTTGTCTTGGAGATTATTTTAACCTTTATTCTAATGCTCACCATTATCAATGTAGCTACCGGTGCCAAGGAAAAGGGAATTGTAGCCGGAGTGGCCATAGGAGCCGTGGTTGGGCTGGAGGCCCTCTTCGCCGGACCTGTTTCCGGGGCGTCCATGAATCCTGCTCGTTCTTTGGCTCCCGCGATCGTCAGCGGCAATATCACACTAGTATGGATCTATGTCCTGGCTCCGCTTATTGGCGCTAATATTGCGATTCTATGCTGTCGCTGTATTCGCGAAAAGGAGTGTTGCAGGAGGTGAGTCGTTAATCAGTTTTATCCGCCGCGTTTTAGCAGCCGGACAAATATCATGAAGTGAGCCACAAGCAGTAACGGCACAAGGAACGTCGGAATATACCAGGCCGCCCCAAAACTCTGAGCCACATCCACACGACGTAGCGCATTGAGGAGGTCCGCTGTACCCACTAGATTGAAGATCCACACCAGCACCAATGCACCAGCCGTCCCGGTTCTAAGGGCGAGCAGTGCTAGCAATACCGCTGGCCAGGTCTCCATAGACAGCCGGTACGGCAAAGACATCCGGTAGCGCGGACGCGCCAGGACGTTAGGGACAAGGAAGACCATGCCGATGTGGCGAAAGGCATGGGGCAGGACTAATCAAAAAAGAGCTTCGTGTGTGGGTTTTGCCCCTAACCGGGAGACAACAGGCACTTCGCGATTACGCCCTAAACAATGAGACTCAGCAAAAACTGTAGTCCAAAGATTGCCTGCGTATCCAGGGGTGACAAATCTCCTTTTAGGGTCGGGCGGTTGACAGGCTATGGAATAAGTTTCCATGGGCAACAGGGATCTAACACGCGGCCTGATGATGGAATAGTTCTACTCTCAGTCGGGCGGCGTGTTTTTGTGCCTCGGATTCGCTAACCTTCCCGCGAAGGACTCTATTTCCCCCGGATTTGCCGGTAAAGCTTCGCCGCGTTCTTCAACGCCCAACTCTGCTTTTGCAACACCTCAGGATTATGGGAGAAGGTCATGTAATCAACGTCCGGCCTGCGAACTTCGGCCGGGTTTACCTTGCCCATTTCCGTATTGTCCTCCCGGAACGACTGGTCAGGAGTGCGCGCGCTCTTTGTTTGCATAACGGTTTGGCCCTCCTTGGAGAGAAACCAGTTGACAAATAGCGTTGTGGCGTGCGGGTTGGGCCGCCGGTTGATCACCATAAGATTATTGCTGGACCCGCTCCCCTGGAGGAGGGGGCGTTCTTTAATCGGCTTTTTAAGCAGCCGGCCGTAGTTGGCCACGGGCAATCCCCGCCTTCCGAGCCTGTCGATATCGCGTCCGGCCGAGCCTGCGAAGATCGCCATAGTATATTTTCCCTTGGCAACCCCGTCGGCAAGCTGTCGAAAATCGTGGGTGAACTGGACGTTCACCTCTGGGTCAAAGAAGCGCCGCAGAAACTTTTCCCCAAAATCCGGATGGAACTGGACGGTGACGTAGGTACCGAGGGCACCCGCAGAAGTGGGCGGAAGGGCGACCACCTTACCGGCGAAACGCTTGTCCAGGAACTCCCACGAAGATTTGATCTTTTTGGCGTCCTTGATGGATAGTTTGTTGGTATTGAAGCGCATGCCGATGGGGGCAAATTCGGCGTTACCCGAGACGGCGAAGATGTATTTCTGCTGTGGGTCGCTGTATTGGTGCCTACCCCTGTACCACAGGGACTGGTCCACGACGTCAGGGAGAAACAAGAGATCTTTGATGGGATCGGCTGCGTTGTTGGCGATGATCCGGCTATTTCCGATGGTGGGGCCCACCATGAAAATGTCCACCGCGTACCTGCCGGCTCGACGCTCCGCCAGGAGCCGGTCCGCCTGCAAGCCCCCGCCGCCAGTGGAAACCACGGCCTCGATGCCGAACTTCTTTTCAAATATCTTGAAGATTGGCCGGTAGTTACGGGACGCCGAGCCGCCCAGGGCCGCGACCAGTTTTCCTTCCTTTTTGGCCTTCGCGAGTGTCTCATCCCACTTGTCGGCGCCGGCCGGGGCCACCATTGTAGGAATCAACAGCGCCGTCAACAGAATCGCCAGCAGACTCACTGGTGAAAATTTATCCCTGAGTTGCACCCACTCGAAGGAACGAAGTACTCCAAACATTGCACGTACCCTCCTCGTACTGGATATTGACCATCGCTGGTCTCTAGATCTGAAAGAAAGACTCTTTAGCACATGGGCTAAGGGAGTCAAGCATCTTATTTCCTCCGACAAAACGCAACCTTGCTGCGCCGAAAATGACTCCAGCGGATCATTGTTGCCAACCCGTCCGTTCTATTTGGACGTTATAATTACAGGCGGTTTCGCGCGGCTAGACCGCGCTTCAGCTGTTAGTCCCTTATATCCTGAACAAACCAGGCGAGGGGAACCTTGGCCACACCGGCAAAGCCCTGTTGCGCGAGCCGTTCCAGCACCTTTGCGCCCGCAGAGGCGAACTGAATGCCGGTCCCCTCGTTGTTGCTGAAATAGGTGATCTGGCGGCTGGAAGTACGGCCGGGAGCATTGCCAAGGATAACGTCGGACAGGAGTGGCATCCCGGGGGCCACCGCAGGCGGCTTCCAGCCCTGGGGCCTCGGCACCACACCTTGCGGTGGCCTTCCCGCCACGGAAAAGTGGTTCTGCAAGTCGCGCACCGGTTGATTTTTCACCGCGTGGTCGATTCGCTGCGCCGCAGCTCGCCCCAGCTCCGCACCCAGCACCGTCGTGACGTGCATGCCAGGCTCCAACCATTCACTTAAAATGACCTCCTTGCGGTTCGAATTCGTGCAGCATGCGACGATATCGCTGCCTTTGATAGTATCCTCCGGACGAACGTGAGCCCGAGCCTCAACTTTGAGCCGTTCTCCGATCTCACGTGCGAAGGTTTCGCGGTGCTTTTGGTTTGGGCTGTACACCTGGATGGTCTTGACGGGCCGTACCGCGCAAAGGGATTCCGCATGGGCGTGAGCCATACCGCCCGAGCCAAGGATACAGAGGGTTTCCGAGTCCTCCCGCGCCAGGTACTTGGCCGCCACGGCGGCGGCCGCGGCAACCCGCATGTGCTGGATATGACCGTCGTTGAGGATGGCCAATGGTAGACCGTTGGTGGTGTTGAACAGCAACACCAGCCCGCAGAAGCGCCCCTCAATGCCGGCATGCTTGTCGCCATAGGAGGTGGGCCCGGTTTGAGTGAAATTGTCCGACTTGATGCGCAGGGCAGCTACGCCCATGGATTCCACCGCGCCGTGGATCAGACCGAAATTGTAGTAGCCACCCTCCCTGTAGACGTGAAGCTCCGTCTTGGGGTTTATGGCCGCGCGCCCCCTGCCCCAGGCGCGGTACCCGTTCTCGATTGCCTCTATGCAGGCCTCAGCGTCCAGCACCTGGTGCTGGACTTTGTTGTCGATGAAGTAGACATACTGATCTTCGTTCATCTCACACCTCATTTCATGGAACGAATCTCGTGTCAGCGAATCATCAAATGACTATCCTGTTCGTTTTCATTTCAAAGCACACGATTTGGAACGGGTCAAGTTCGTTTGTGGCCGTATAACCGTATAAAAGGAGAATCGCCGCCCCAAGTTTGACAGGACAAGGCCTTATCGGATATTGTCCATCAGTTGAGTTATCACGTGTGAACGGTGGACATCTAAGGGAAATTTCTATCACTGGAGTGGAAGAAGCATGGACTATTCGCGTTTTTCTCATGTAAGACTGACCCCTTTCGAGCAGTGGGTTCAGGCCGAAGGATTGAAAGTCATCACGACTCACACGGTTCCCGACGTCCTGGCCGTTGAGCTGGAACCATGGAAGCAAACGGGCTGCCTCGGGGCACTGCTGGATATGACCCAGGACCCTTCGGACAAGGTCATGATCAACAACCAGGGCACTACCCGCTATCTCGTGGAAATACCTCCGGGGGGCACTTTCAAGCCGGAAAAGCACATGTACGAAGAGATCTTTTATGTTTTGAAGGGACGGGGCGCCACCGAGGTGTGGAACGAGGGCTCCCCTAAACTAACCTTCGAATGGGAGGAAGATGCCGTCTTTGCCATACCCCTGAACACGTGGCACGAAATCCACAATGGGAGCGGTTCGGAGAGCGTGAGGCTTTACGCCGCCACCAACATGCCAACCCCATTCAACCTTTACGGCAGCCCCGAGTTCGTCTTCAACTGCGCCAACACCTTCAACGATCGATTCGATCCCAACGACGAGGAGTATTTCAGCCGCGAGGCCACAAAGCTGGAGGACCGGCTCCTGCGGTCGAACTTCGTCCCCAGCGTTACGCGGCTATCGCTCGACGGTTATAGCTACCGCGGTCCGGGCACCAACACGCATGTCCTGATGGCCGGCGGGAGGTTCGTCTGCCACGTATCCGAATTCCCCCCGGCGTCGTACAAGAAGGCGCACGGCTTTGGTGCCGGTGGGGCGGCCACCGGCGGGCCCAGCAGGACCGGGCTCATCAACGAGAACAGCTACCTCTTCCTCAGCGGCGACGGCTACGACCTGCAGTGGGCTTCGGGAGTCATGCCGGGACCAGGAGTCGAGTTCAAACAGTTCAACTTCAAGAAGCATTCACTAATGACAAACGGCCACGCAGGCCATCAGCACTTCAATCCCAGCGGTGAAGCCGCACGCTACCTGGTGCTCCGCTATGGCAACCCTCTATTCGGCCTTCGGGAAGGGCAAAGACCGCAGGGCAAGAGCCGGCAGGAATCGCCCAGCATTCAGATCGAGTTCAAGAACGAGCAGCCGGAAGTCCGGGCGCTGTTCGAGGAAGAATGCCGAAAGCGCGGCGTGACGTCCAACATGCGATACGAATAACCGGCGGTGGTACCCACAGAATACAATTAGTTCCGGTTCGATAATCATTTCCATTGCCGTGATCCAACGATTTAAGGAGCCTAAATGAATTCATCCCACCCTCAGAAACCTCGCCGTGTGCGCCCAAAGCCGCGTCAGGTTCAAGTCGTCCGGGTTGAGCGCCTCACTCCACATATGATCCGCGTCGTTGTTGCCGGGGAGGAACTGGATGGAATGACGACCAACGGTCCCGCGCAACATCTGAAGGTATTCCTGCCGCCCGCAGGTGAATCAAATGTATTGCTTCCTGAATGGGGGCCCGATGGTCCGATCCTCCAGGAAGGTCAACAACGACCTTTGAATCGCACCTACACCCCGCGACGATGGGATCCAAAGGCGAGGGAACTGACCGTCGACTTCCTGCTCCATGGTGAAGGGCCTGGCTCCACCTGGGCGCAACAGGCCAAACCGGGCCAGGTGGTAGCTGTGTCGGGGCAAGCGGGGGGCGCTTACAAAATTGATACCGAAGCTGACTGGTACTTGATAGCGGCCGACGATTCGGCACTGCCCGCCGTGGGAACGCTGCTCGAGGCACTGCCGACATCCTGCATTGCCCATGTCTTCGTCGAGGTGGGAGACGAGGACGAGGAGCTAGACATGGAGTCACCGGCCCGGTTTCAAATTACCTGGTTGCACCACGGCCGGGCGGCCGGACAGGTGGGACGCAAATTGGCAGAGTCCGTATACAACTTCCCGTTCCCAGAGGGCAACGGCAGGGTTTGGTTAGGCTGTGAAGCCGGCGTAATGCGCATTATCCGTCGCCACTTATTGAGCGATCAGGGGGTGGATCGAGCCCATGCCCTCACCCACGGTTACTGGAAAAATGGCACTATCAACCACCCCGATAATGATCGGGGACAAGACGTAGAGTAAAGCATCTGGGGCCATTATGACCAACAACGTCGCAAGGAGGTCCGGATGCTTAATGAACTAACCCTCGCTAGCGGCATGAAGATCTGGTGCGCGCGTCCCGACTCGGCTATGAAACGGCCGGCCGTCATTATTATGCATGGACGACGGGGGCCTATCGATGTGGATGGCAACTGGGACAGAGTGGAAAGGCTCGCGCGCGACGGCTTCGTGGGATGCGTCCCGGACCTTTACCATCGATTCACAGGGGATCGTAGGCTCATCGAAGCCCAGGAATCACGCATCGATTATGGCGACGCGGAGTACCTGGCTGAACTGGACAAACCATTACATACCTGAGAACCCTTCCCTACGTGGACGGCGAGCGGGGCGGGGTTCTGCATGAGCGGGCGCATTGCACCCTACGCCGCGGCACGCGACGCAAAAGCCGTGGCGATGTTTCATGGCGGGGTCTATACGCGTGACTTTGACGGCTCCTTTGCGGGGCAGGAGCCCATCGGCAATTTTATTCCTAAGTTGTCCTGTCCTGTGCTTGGGGCCTTTGGGGAGCGGGACCCGCGGGTGCCCCCTGGAAAATGTCCGTCGCTTCAGGAACGAGATGGAGCAACACGGCAAGGCTATCAGATACGAATTTTTCGTGACACGGATCATGCCTGGCTCAACCTCAAGTCACACACCTATCACCACGAATCGGCCGAGGCGGCATGGGCAATGTTCATCACTTTCTTGCTGGACGTCTTTGCAGGGAAGTGGACTCGTCGGTGACCTACAACGCAAACAGACCGACCGCCTGAATCGGCCTCGCTACCGCTGGACGCCCTCCACCCCTTCGTTTCCAAATTATTACGCATCGCTAACCTCGTCACACGAAGCTGGCATTGTGATCTGCGCCGCCGGGCCTCAATCAACCCTTGTTAAGGTCTAGGAGTCGCGCTAAAATCCGGCCCAAACCGACAGCCATTGGTTCGCTCTGGAGTCGGTAAAGAACTGGATCGCGCGGGAATCGACAACACAGTCCCGAAGAAAGGTGGTCTACAATGTTAGCGGCTGACGTTTTACTGGACGGTTTCACGCGAGTAAAAGAGTCCTTGCACCAGACTCTGCCTGAACTCACCGAGGAGGAGCTTACCCGGGAGCCCCATCCGCCCATGGGATGGCTTGCCTGGCGCCTCACCCGGGTCATGGACAACAACGTATCGCGGCTTTCGGGCCAGGAGCAGCTTTGGATCGGAGATGGTTGGGCCGCTCGATTCGGCATGCCACCCGATCCCGCGGATTTCGGGCGATCGGTGACTCACACCCGCGAGCAGGTGCGAGCCTTTCGCGCCTCAGCGGAATCGATACTGGCGTATCACGATGCCACTTACGGGCGAATGAATGCGTATCTCACCACGGCAACCGAAGAGGAGTTAACACGGCAACTGGAGGAGCCTCAATATCAACCGCACCCCACCGTAGCCATCCGCCTCATCAGCGTGTTGGAAAACGCCATGACCAATCAAGGACAGATCAGTTACTTGAAGGCTTATCACCGGCTCGGCGGATGGTTTCCAAGCGAAGCCAAGTATCCTGCCAAATTTCGCTAGAGCTGAATTGAACACCATGAATCCTCTGGGAAGGAGTGACCCATGAAAGGCGCTTTAGAGGGAGTCAAGGTTCTGGAGCTTGGTAATTTTATTTCCGGCCCCTATGGGGCCTGTTTGCTTGCGGACATGGGAGCCCAAGTGATCAAGGTGGAAAATCCTAAAGGCGGCGACCCGTTCCGCGGCTGGGACTTGGGGGGGGACCAACCCAATTTCTGGGCCTTCAACCGCGGCAAGAAAAGCATCACCTTGAACCTGCAAACTCCACAGGGCAAGAAAATATTTCTAGGGCTGGCTGAAACCGCCGACGTGGTCCTGGAAAACTTCAGACCCGGTGTGATGAAGAAGCTGGGAATCGACTACGAATCCCTCCGCGTGCTGAATCCAAGGATCATCCATTGCTCCATCACGGGAACGGGACCCACGGGTCCCTATAAGAATCGACCCGCCTATGACACCGTGGGACAGGGACTCGGCGGCATGCTGAGTCTTTTGATGGAGGCTGACAACCCGCGGCCCATTGGTCCCAACTACGCCGACAGTCTGAGCGGCTTATTTTCCTGCGTGGGAGTGTTGGGAGCCTTGGTGGCGAGAGCACAAACCGGCCAGGGCCAGCGGGTGGACGCCACAATGGCCGGGTCCATCCTTGGGTTTCTCATTGGCCCCGCCACCTCTACCCTTGCCACCGGCACAGCTCCGGGTCCCTACAGCCGTCCCGTTGCATCCCAGACCCATGCTTTTTCCGCGGCAGACGGCCTGCCCTTTGCTATCCACTTGTCCTCACCGCAAAAATTCTTCGAGGGATTGTGTAAAGCGGTGGGGCATCCCGAGCTGATCGACGACCCGCGCTTCCACACGCGGCCCAACCGCAGGAAGAACTACTGGGAACTGAATAAAACCTTCCGCCAGTATTTCAAGGAAAAGCCACGTTCCTACTGGCTGGAAAAACTCGATGCCAACGAGGTGCCCTGCACCCCCGTCTACAACATCACCGAAGTGTTCCAGGACCCTCAGATCAAACACATGGGCATGGAGATCAAAATCGAAAGGCGGGATAAGCCGGACATTCGCACCGTCAAGTTCCCCGTGGATTACAGCGAGACAAAGATACCGCACCCTACCCCACCACCGGAGTTAGGCGAACACAACGACGAGATTCTCAAGACCCTCGGCTATGAAGAGAGGACAATCGCGGACTTCAAAAAAAAGGGTGTGATCTGATTTCGTTAACGGTGCCCAGGCGTGATTCAATGTTAGCGTTGAAACTCTCAAGGAGTACGAGACCATGAGAAATATCAGATTTGCGAATGTAAAGGGCGTCAATACTCGCTTTATCGAAGCAGGATCAGGTGAACCCGTGGTCTTATTTCACGGAGCAGAATTTGGAAGCGCGAACATGATGAACGCCGAGGCCTGGGGCCTCAACATCGAGGGTTTGGCGAAATTTTTCCACGTCTTCGCCGTGGATAAACTAGGAATGGGCTACACCGACAATCCTAAAACTAATAGCGATTACACTATCGGCGCCGTAGTAAATCATGCTTATGACTTCATGCAAACCCTAGGGCTAGATCAGGCGAACCTAGTCGGTCAATCCCGAGGGGGCTACCTTGTCACGCGCCTCGCCTTGGAACATCCTGAGATGGCCAGGAACCTCGTAATTGTTGACAGCGGATCAATGGCGCCAAACGACGCGCTGAAAAGTTCCTTTAACAGAGACCTTGCTGAAAAAAACTCCGCCCCTGTGGGTACAAGGGAACATATCCGATTTATATATGCCGCCCATGCATTTTCGCCCTCGCATATAACCAAGGAGTGGCTCGATAATATGGAGGAGATGGCGCGATTGCCGAAGTTCTCCGAGATAAAAGAAAAAATAAGACAACTGAGAGCGTCTTTCCTCGCTGATTTCGAGCTGGCCAAGGCGGAGACTTTGGGTTGGATACGGGAAGGACGGCTTCGGGTCCCTACCCTTGTCATCTGGGGACTTAACGACCCGTCTGCTCCTCTCGATTCTGGGCTCAACCTCTTCAGATTGATTAGCGCGCACTCAACCCGTGCGCAAATGCATATATTTAGCCGGGCCGGCCACCACAGTTTTCGAGAGCATCCTGAGGATTTCAACACGGTCTTAACAAACTTTATTAAAACGGGGTAATCGAAGTCGAACGGACGGGGTCAAATCTTGCAATACAATACATTGCAGCCGTGCGTTGGTTGCCGCACTAATATTCGTAATAGGAGGACTACCTCATGCCCAATGTCAGTTTACCAACTGGATTGGATCTCTATTACGAAACCCACGGACAGGGCGAGCCGCTGATCTTCGTTCCATCGACGGCCTATTCCGGTGAGGTCTGGAAACCGTCTCAGATGCCGCTGGCAGAATCGATTAACGTCATTTTTCACGATCCGCGCGGCTGCGGCCGCTCAGTGGCGGAGCAAAGCGTTTACACAATCGAACAGATGGCCTTGGATATCGTGACGCTGATGGATCATCTCGAGTATTCCTCGGCCCATTTGATCGGCCACTCCATGGGCGGTCGGATTGCGTTGTCGCTAGCGCAGAATTTTCCGGGGCGGGTAAAGAGCTTGATCATGGCAGCCAGCGGCTCCGGGCCAGCGGCCAGATCAGGTCCGGACTGCATTCCGGGTTTACCGCACCGACTGGTGGTGGAATTGGTTGAGAAGGGTTTCGAGAAGCGTATTTACAACGAGATCGTCGAATCGGATACCTTTTTTACAAAAGATTACCGTACAAGCCATCGCGCCGAGGTTGAGCAATTTTACAAACTTGCCTGGGCGACTCATGCAAAGCTTCCGGAATACCTTCACCTGTGCATCGCACGCCACAATTTTGAAGGCACGCACCGTCTGGGTGACGTAAAAGCACCCACACTGGTACTGATCGGCGCGGCTGACACGGTGGGGAGCAATCACATCGCACAATCGCAAGTGTTGAAAGAGAGGATTCGTAATGCGGAGATGAAGGTTCTGAATGGACAGTCCCACGGATTCTTCTGGCAGGCCGCAGAAGAAACCAACAACGTCATTCTTTCCTGGGTGAAGAACCATAGTTAAGAGTAACCGGTCTCAGGTCTTGCAATCCGACACCGCATGGGACAGCGGCCTATGAGCTCCATAAAGCCGGTTTTGGAGTCACTGTCCTCGAGGCCCGCAGCCGGCAGGCGGAAGGGTCAGAACCTACCGCGATTCCTTTGCCGATGGTCTCCATGCCGAAATGGGAGCCCAGTACGTGGATGCCAGTGACGAGTACGATCACAATGCAAGGAGTTTGGGCTCAAGGTTCTGACGGCCAAGCTAGACGATGGGATCTTTGCCCGGGGAAATACGAGGACGCCTGGTTTGACACCATCGTGGCTTATCGGATATTAGTGCAAGTTCCATGAATTTCGAAGGGAAGATTGACATCGAGGTTGCCATAGAAAACGTCTGGGACTTCTTGATCGATATCGACAAATTCACCACCTGCTTGCCCGGCATCGAAGAGGTCAGGCAAATTGACGACAAAACCTTCGAGGGCACGTTGGCGGCCACGGTGGGACCTATTTCGGGGAAGTTCAACTTCCGCTCCACGATTCTGGACAGTCAACCACCGGAGCGGATGGCGGTCCGAACGGAAGGAACGGATTCGGTCACAAAGAGCAATGTCACCGCCGATATGACGGTTGATTTGACCAAAGTTGCGGCAAACAATACGGAGATGAACTATAAAGCCGACGTGAAAATCAATGGCCGCCTTGCCATTCTCGGTGAGATGATTCTCAGGGCAACGGCCACATTGATACTCCAGGAGTTCGCGCGGCGCTTGAATAAAGGGCTCGCCGATTAGTGGGCGGCTCGAATCCAATGGAGGAGGGTCCATTATGGCGGATGCATATGACGTGATCATTGTGGGGGGAGGATCGGCGGGTTGCGTGGCTGCAACCCGGCTTTCGGAGGATCCCAAAAGAAAGGTTTTACTGCTGGAAGCTGGCCCGGATCCTTGGCCCCTGCCCGAGCTAGTGGCCGATGCGGACAAGCAGACGCGTCTATTGTTGGAATCTGATTTTTTACGCATGTATCCCGGTGAACGACACGTGGACGGCAGCACCTACTACGCATTGTCAGGGAAAATCATGGGGGGCGGCTCCTCGGTTAATGTAATGTCGGCGCCACGCCCCATGAAAGCCGATCTGGAAAACTGGGTGAAGCTGGGAAATCCCGACTGGTCCTATGAAAAATGTTTGCCGGTCATGAAGCGGATCGAATCGGATCAGGATTATCCAGATAGTCCAATCCACGGCAATAGTGGACCCCTCTATGTTAAACGCAATTATAAGCTGGACATGCCCACGACCCCACCCGTGGAAGCCTATCTCGCCAGCGCCTACGCCATGGGTTTGCCGAAATGCCCGGACTTGAACGTGCCCGAACCCTACGGCGTATGTGAGTCCCCCTACAACATTAAGGATGGGAAGCGTCAGTCCACGGTGGTGGCTTACCTCGATAGCGCACGGAATCGGCCGAACCTGACCATCGTTGCCGGGGCTCTCACACAGTCATTGGTGCTATCCGGAAAGAAAGCCGAAGGCGTTTGCTATAAAAAAGACGGCCGAGAGCACACCGTCATGGGTGGGCAAATTCTGCTGACCGCCGGAGTCTACCATTCTCCGCAAATCCTTATGCTCTCCGGCGTAGGACCCCATCCGGAGCTGAAAAAGCATGACATCCCGCTGGTCCATGACATGCCGGGCATCGGAGAAAACTATCACGATCATCCCGGGGTGGTCATGACCTTCGAGGGGCCGAAATCTTTCAATGCGGATTGGGTAGTCCCACGCTTTCGTCTCATCATCAAAAAGAATCCTATTTACGACTGCGGCAATTTTCACATTATTATGCGGCCATCTACGGAGATCCCGGGTATTAAGCGCATGATGCCCGTTACCGCCTATTTACTGGAGCAGCGCAATCGCGGTCGGGTTTATCTTAAAAGCAAGGACCCCGACGAACTACCCGGCGTGGACTCACAAATGCTGGAACATCCAGAAGATTTGAAAGCCATGGTGGAAGCAATGCACTTCATCGATGAAATGGTACACAAAGGGCCGGCGACGGAATTTTACGGCCCCCTCATTCAACCCGGGCCCGATGACCAATGGGGCAAATTCGCACGCTCCACATACGACAGCTACCACCACGGGGCGGGAACCTGCATGATGGGTCCCGCTTCGAACCCCATGGCGGTGGTGGATGAAAAGCTTCGGGTCCACGGCATGGAGAACCTGTGGGTTGGCGATGCCTCCATCATGCCCACCGTGAGCCACGCCAACACCAACCTCACCTCGATTATGATCGGTGAGCGGTTATCGGATTCTGTCAAAGAGGTGGCGTAACTGAATTTTTCCGGAGTCTAGTTGGACAGGTCCAGAAAAGCAGATGAAGGAGGTCCGAGGCGATGCTGTTCATAGACAACGAGACCGTTAGTCAGATACTGAACATCTCCGACACCATCGACTCCTTAGACAAAGCGTTCCGAGGACTCGTGGACGGCGGCTCCATCCACCGCCCTCGCATCGACGTCTATGTTCCCACGGGTCGTGAGGAAGACTATTACCGCTGGGGCACCATGGAAGGCGCAAGCCGCGACCTCGGCGTCTTCGCCATCCGTATGAAGTCGGACGTGATTTCGTGGCCGGTGGACAGGGCGGGCAACTGGACCGAGGAGAAGTATTGCGTTGAGCCCGGCACCTACTGCGGGCTGATCTTTCTTTTCAGCACCGTGAACGGTGAGCCCCTGGCCATGATCAATGACGGCCATCTGCAGCACATGCGGGTTGGGGGTGGTGCCGGCCTCGGAGTGCGGTACATGTCGCGAGAAGACTCCCGGGTGGTGGCGATGCTCGGCTCAGGTGGCATGGCCCGCACTTACCTCGCAGCGTTTTGCAACGAGCGAGACATCCGCAAGGTTCGCGTTTTCAGTCCCACCAAAGACCATAGAGAGAACTACGCCTCACAGATGAGTGAAATGCTCAACATCGAGGTGGAGCCAGTGGGCGATGCCGAGAGCGCGGTACGCGGCGCGGACATTGTCTCCACCTGCACGGACACCATGTCGCCGGTGCTAAAGGGCCAGTGGCTTACGCCCGGCATGCACGTCACTAACCTCGGCGGGTACGAGCTCGATGACGAAGTCTTTCAGCGGGCCACGGCCATCATTCGCCAGGGTGTGGGCGGTGCAAGGCTCGCGGAGGACAACCCGCGTATTCAGTACGGTCGGGGCCATAGCCCTGTGGCCTACGTAGCCGGTAACGATCGGGAAATGGCTCGGTTGCCGGAGCCTGGGCATCAATTGGGACGAATGGGAGTCGCCGAGCGCTACCCAACATTCACTGACCTGGTGGCGGGTAAAGGCGGAACACGCCAGTCAGCAGACGACATCACCCTGTATCTGAACGGTGGAAACCAGGGGCTTCAGTTTGCGGCGGTTGGATCCGTAGTCTATCGAAAGGCTCGCGAGGCCGGACTTGGACGTGAGCTCCCCACCCAATGGTTTCTCCAGGACATCCGTGACTGAACGTCGCTGTCAGCCACAACCATTGGCGGCTCCACCTGGGTGGGGCTCACCGGTCACCCATTGGTTGATGCCTTGAAACCCATTGGACTTGAATCCTTAAGCTCCCCGAACGGATCCCAATAACTCCGGCCCATGCGGCGGCTCCACTCTTTGTAATAATGGCGCAAGGCTTCGTCGCTGAAGGATTCTCCCTCCCTTGCAATAACGCTGTATCTTACCGCGCCTGCAGCCATCATGGGCCATTGCGATTCTGCAGCCGAAATATCCTCGGGTAAATTTGCGCCCGAGTAACCCCAAAACTCATTGTGATGCTTGATCCTAAGGTTTCGAACTTCCGGCGGCTCCCCTTTCACTCCGAGCCCGCGCCACTCGGCTAAGGTGCGGCCTGGACCTAAAGGTATCAGATGATCGATCCTGAGGACGGTGGTTATGGTAACCAGCAGCAGGTCAGGGAACAGATGATGAGAGCTAGTTACATTTCCCCGGTGCCCAGGTAGGGTAAACCTATCCCGCTCTTCAAGCCCGATACTCTTGCTTTGCCCCATGTGTTTACCCCGATCAAAGGGGGTGTAGTTATGACCGTTCCCAACGAAGGTCCACCCATCCGCAGGTCCCCCCGGTTTACCCCAATTGGCCCGATTCCTGTGTGCCCAATGGAGAGCCGTGTGGTATCTTTCCGAATTGTTTTCGAAAAAAAGCTTCCAATTGGTCTTGATTTCCGACTGGTGGAGGTGAAACACCTCAAACCCCTCAGGGGAAGCATACCTTTCAAGCACCGAGGCGACCTCTCCCAAATACTCCCGCAGAGATTCCGTTTCGTCACTGAGACACACAAAGACCAGTCCCGCCACCATTTCAGCCCGGACCTCCCTCAAGCCATAATCCGCCGCATGGAACCCGGTGTTTTCATAACCCTCTGGCAACGTCACCCCCAAGAGCCGACCATCTAACCCATAGGTCCACAGATGATAAAAGCACTGAAAGGCTTTAGCCTGGCCGCTGCACGACCTCACCACCTGTGCCTGCCGATGCCTGCAAATATTGTAGAAACCTTTGATACCCCCATCCTCCTGCCGAACAATTAACAGGGGAAAATCGGCAATGATCGCTGTCCGGAAACACCCCGGGTCGGGAAGCTCACTTTCATGACACACGAAATTCCATACATTGGCGAAGATCTTTGACCGCTCCTCTTCAAAAATTATTGGATCGGTATAGATTCGAGTATCGATAAAATGAGTCCGAGGCAGATTGGGGACCTTCTCAGGTCTTACACCTCGCCCGTCAAAGCTCATATAAGATACCTCCCTTCCAAGGCCAGCCCGCAGTGGTTGGCTTTCACAGGGGCAGTCGGCTGTTGGTTATCGCGTTATTGTAATACACCAAAATGTAAATGAACACTCAAGATTCTCAAATGCCTGACCCGTGAGCCTTGACACTGCCCTGGGATCAGAACTATAAGTCGCTGGATTCCCTGGAAGGCGCTGGCCTCGCTCGGTGGTCTCTTCGATAAGACATGAGCGGCAAAACTCTTGGCTATCCTTTCAGCGAAAAATCCGCTTTATTGGCATTGGCGAATTTCTCCATGGCAGCCGCACCATCAGACTGGGCGTCCTATCACGCAGTAGAGGCGCTACTTTTTAGCGCAGCTCATTTGCTCGACGAAGGACGAGTCGGGGAATGGACTGAACTCTTCACAGAAACAGCACGATACGAGATGTTGTTTCATAACAAGGAAATAGGCGGTGTCGACGATTACATGATAAAGCTCAACAAAGATGAGCTGGTAAAGAGAATGACCCTGGTGCCCAATTATGTGCTTGATACGGCAAAGCGAATTCATATGGTGTCGAACATCCATATAAACCTCCGTGGTAAAGCTGCAACGGCTAGGTCAAATTTCGTGGTCTACCGTACCACCGAGGCGGGAAGGACGAGTTTATATGCGGTGGGTCACAGCGAGGACGAGGTCGTGGGAACCAATGGCTCATGGCTATTTCAAAAGCGACGGGTCGTACTGGATACTCGATTGCTGGAAGTGCATACCCATTTACCGCTACAGTAGGCAAGCCTCACGGTCACGGATCTTTTGGTCCGCTGCCCTTTTCCACCATGGATAACACCCAGGAGCAAGATACCAGCCTCACCAGCCCGCGCAACCTGACTCTGCTGGGGAGTATCGCATGCGGGCACGCGGTTGTTCACTGGTTTACACAAGCGTTTCCCCTGCTTCTGGCTGAACTCGTGGCCAGCACGGGACTCAGCCCCCTGGCCGCGGGAACCATCATGGGTATGCGCAGCCTTTCCGGCGCGGTGGCCAACATTCCCATGGGGATGGTGGCGGATCGGTACGCCCACCGCCGCACGCAGTTCATGGCTGCGAGTTTGCTTTGGTACGGAGGGGCGTACTTTCTCATCGGCATTGCACCGAATCAAACGTGGATCATTATTTTCGCGGCGGTCCTGGGAGTCGCCCCCGCCCTCTGGCATCCCCCAGCGGTGGGACTTCTGTCCACTCAGTTTCCCACCCGACGTGGATCGGTGATCGCCATCCACGGCATAGGCGCCAGCGTGGGTGACCTGTCCGGGCCATTGGTTGTAGGCGCACTCTTACTCATCGTTTCGCGGGACAAAATTTTCCAGGCCAGCTTGCCGCCTGCCATTGTCCTGGCGAGTGCGTTCTTTTTGGTGGTGCGAGGCACCGGCGTTGGGGATAAACGGGGCCATGTTTCGTTGTCCGGCTACTTCAACGCACTGCGCCAGGCCATGGGACACCGGCCACTGCTCCTGTCGATCATGGCTGCGGCCACGAGATCGGCGGGACAGAACATCCTTCTAACATTTGTGCCCATCTATGCGAGGGACAACTTGGGTCTGGGGCCTAGCTTCGTCGGGGTCTTGCTCGCCCTTTTGATGGGGCTCAGCCTGGTGTCGCAACCCGTGCTTGGGTACCTCTCCGACCGTACCAGCCGCAAGGCCACCCTCCTGCCCGGTGTCATCGTGCTAGTGTCCATGACCCCGCTTCTTGCGCTGGTGGACGGCCCATGGTCGCTGCTGGCCGTGGTGAGCCTCATAGGTCTCTTTCTGTTCAGTTCAGCCGTGCTGTTAGGCGCCCTGGGCCTGGATATCGCGCCACGGGAACTTCACAGCTCGGTAACGGCTGCACAGTTCCTCACAGGAATGGCCCTCGGGAGCGCAGCACCAGTCCTGGCAGGCGCGCTTGCGGCAGTGGCAGGTATCATCGCCACCTTCTACTTGGCAGCGGTGATGTTCGGAGTGACCTTGGCAATCGTAATGGCATTGCCTGCAACGAAAGGCGGCACCTCCACCCCACGCTTCATAGCGCGCTAGCAGACACGGGTAATCTGTTTAATAATACAACTTCTCAAACCAAAGACCCCCACTTTCAACGTTATAAGATCACATACTCACTCACCCTTAAGTTTTTTTATTGCTAACCATCAAAACAGCAGCACAATCCGCCCTAAAATCAGGAATGTGAACAAGAATATAACCGGTATTTAGAGATTGAGATCAAGCACTTAGGGTTTTAACTGAGAGAGTTACGCTGTTGCTCAGACTTACACTGAATCCATTAAAATTATCATACCAGTTCTTTTTACCGTCTCGGTATACTGCGTCTGGCATTTGCTTAGGGATCGGTCATTCGACAATAAGTCGCCGTTATCGTTTAGGTCACTAGGGCAACACTTCAAACCAATCGTAGGCCGCTTTGCCATCGGTGGCATATTCCTTTCCGGAATAACCTCTCTGGCGGATCCGCTGCAAACCTGCTTTATCGTTCAAGCGTCGGGGCAGGGTTTTGAGGGTTTGATTGGGCTACCAAACAATCCCCAAATCATCCGAATCGTTAAGAATTAATTATTAATTGCTTTTCTAAGTCTGGCCTCAAGTCTCTCCGATTTTTAGCTTCATCATCGACAGCGCGGCCCGGCCGCCCAGGCCAAAGGGATTTCCCATGGTCTCCTGCATTTCAAAGTGATTGAACCCCTGTCCCACGATGAATTCCACCGGTTTGCCCTCAGCCTTCACCGCTGCGGCAAAGTCGCGAGATTGACGCTGGAACTCCGGCGACTCAAGCGAACCATGGGCAATGATCAGAGGCATATTAATCATATCGATATGGCGTTCGGCGCTTAGGGCCTCCACTGTCCGGTCGTCGAAATTAACGTATTTACTCCTTTTTGAGAGGCGCACCGCCTTCAGATCGTACATGCCGCTGATCAGCAAGGCCCCTTTGATGATGTCGGCTGGCAGTTCAAAGTCCTTTTTCCAATCCGTGATCACAACCACGCCGCCGAGATGGCCGCCCGAGGAGTGGCCCGAAATATAGAGGCGATTCGGGTCGCCACCGAAGCTCGTAGCGTTCTTATAGACCCATGCCACCGCGCGGCGAACCTGATCGGCCATAGGCATCAGACTGTCCCCCGCATCCTGAACCCAGACGAAATCCGGGATGACAAGATGCGCGCCAGCGGCAAGGTACATTTCAGCCATGTAAGCGGAATCCCTGGCAAAGCCGCCACGCCACGCGCCGCCATGGATGAAGACGTTAATCGGTGCATTGGGTCTACTGGATTGGTAAATGTCGAGTTTTTCGATCTCCGTGGGTCCGTAGGCCACACGCTTGGGCGACCCCACGCGGGCGATGGCCTGTTCGCTCGCAACACGGCGGCGCTTCTGGAGGTGCTCGCGATTGGGCGCCCAACAGGCCTGATCGTAGGCATCATCGAGTTCCTTCTGGTCCATGTGGAGCCAAACAAACGGGCCCTTTCCCTTGATGGGATCCTGCTCCGCCGAGGCTGCCGTTGAAGATCCGGTCTCACTCATGAGTATCCCCCTAAACCATTTGGTTTTTTTCAGCCCCCTTTGTAATGATTGGCAAACAATCTGTCAATCATCCAAGGCATTATGGGCTGTAAGCCCCATGACCTTTTGAATTCCCTTTGCCCAGGTTCAGAATCGCAGTAAAATTTATCTCAGGGTCAATAAAGGTACCTTTGATTATGCCAGCCACCTTTTCAGTCATTCCAAAGCCAATGAGAACTTTGATTTCCATCTGCTTTATATCGCTCGGGTCAATCGTTGAGAACAATTCCAAGCAAATACGTCTGAAAAACGGGCAAGAGCTCAATATAAGGCGCATGTCCCCTTCCCAGATACTCCCCCATGCCTATTACGGTCGTGCTGTGGCTTCCATACCCGGCGTTTATCCCGATTACCAGATCATCGCGAAAAGGCGCCTAGGTCGCCTGGAAAAAATCCGTTTATACTGTATTCCATGGTCTCCTACAAAAAATCAAAAGGCCTACCTGAAATCACCATCAGTCGCGCGGTAGTAAACAGTAACAAAGCGTGGTTTCTCGATGCCAAGGTGGATGAACTCTGGTTCGCTGATACCCTGGTGCTCGTATTGGAAGCCCTAATCGACCTGCCATTTAACAAACCTTGGAGCCATGAAGCCATAGGGTAATTCGCGGATTGACATATGCCCATATCCAAATAAGATACCGATACCTGGCGACGCAATTGGGAGACGGGACCATCACAACAGAGCTAGTTGAACGGGTGCTCGAGAAGTTAGGCCTTCAAAACCACTCCGGAAACAATCTGAAAAGTCTGGAAATCCTGTTTAATCGATGGTGCCGCAAGGTACCTTTTGATAACTTGCAGAAGCGAATGTACCTTTCCGCCGGTGGCTTAGGGCCAATGCCCAGCCACACAGCAAAAGACTTCTTCACCGAATGGCTCGCTCACGGCACAGGAGGCACCTGTTGGGCAGTTAGCCACGCGTTGCACGACCTCTTACATTCATTGGGTTTTGATGTGAAAAGGGCCTCCGGCACGATGCTGACCTCGCCAACGGTCCGTGGTCCCAATCACGGCACCGTTATTGTCACACTCGAAGGCCGCCACTATCTGGTGGATGGCTCCATGCTAACCGAGCATCCGCTCCCATTGCTGGATAGCTCCCCCAGTGAGGCCGGGCATCCGGCCGCACGGGTCCAGCTCGAAAGACGTGCTGAACAGTGGCAAATTTTCTGGCGCCCTCTCCATCGCCTCGAAGGCATATGGTGCCGCATCGATTCGATGGACGTATCTACGTCTACCTTTGATCGGTACTACCAGGGTACACGTGCCTGGAGTCCCTTCAACTATTTCCTCTATGCCAGGAGCAATACTCAGGATCAGGTCACGGGAGTCGTTGCGGATCGGAAGATCACCATAAGGGCAGACGGTCAGACAACCAGTGAGTTCATGAAAAGCACGGAGAGAGTGAAGTTTCTTGTGGAGCAAATGGGTATCGCTGAAGAGATTATTTCCAAGCTACCGGCGGATGAACCCATTCCGCCACCACCCGCCAAACCCGGATAAATCGTTGCGCCGGACCGAAACATTCTTATGCGGCCCTTGATCTGCAAAGCCCTATTTAATCGTGCGCTTCAGGAAACTCTCAGGAGGTTTCCAGGTACCGGGAATAAAGCGGTTGGCCCACCGGCAAATTTCTTGAACAACGGGAAGCAATCCCAGGCCTTTTTTAGTCAGTTTGTAGTCGAACCGTATGGGATTGTTCTGATACTGGACCTTTCGAATCAGGCCCATTTTCTCCATCAGCAACAGCCGGTCGCTGAGAATGCTCGTGGTAATACGTTCGGGGGACTCAAGAAACTCCGCGAACCGTTTTTTTCCCGTCAGCAGATCCCGCACCAAAACGAGGGTCCACCGGTCGCCTAAAATATCCAATAGTGAAATTCTACGATCGCCCCGCTGATAGCGGGAACATGGTGAGTCGCGGCTTCTGCCCTACCTGTGGCTCGCCCATCTATTCCAAAAATTCCGGCATGCCAGGAATGGTATTCCCACGTGCTTCGAGCCTGGATGATCCGGAGAGGGTCAAGCCCCAGATGATCCTATACACCAGCCGCGCACCCTCATGGGACTACGTGGATCCGAAGCTTCCTTCATTCGCCACGATGCCTGAAGGCGGACCGGAACGGATTATACGGGAGTTGACCTCCAAATAGACGTGGAAGGGGTAAAGCTTTGGATTCTTGACAACCTTTGACCTGCGGTGTTATCCATCCGTGGAACATTCGCCCCGAGACGCGATCTGTTTTCCCGTCAATTCCATGGAGGGTGCACTATGGCAATTCGAATCATCGTTACGATAAATGCGAAAGAGGGCAAAGGCGCCGAACTGGCAAAGGTCTATCCGGATCGTTGTGCGGATACCATGAAAGAGCCGGGCTGCGAACACTTCGAGGCCTTCCAAAGCATCGTGAACCCCGACAAGATAATTCTGCTGGAACGCTGGACCGACCAGGGAGCGCTGGACGCCCATGAACAACTGAAGCGCCCACAGGCACGACCCGACCTGCGCGGTGGAGCCGGTGAGGTGGAAAGTTACGAATATCATCGTACCCGGTAGCTAAGTATCGATTCCACCCACCGTTGGTGCCGGACCGTATAACGGAGAGAGGCCATGCCCCGCTAGGACCGAAGGGTCGGCCGAACTTTAAGCGCGAAGGACCGGTTTCCATGCACGGCTGGTTGTAAACCATGGGGCGGCTGGGATCGACGCCGGCCGAGACGGCCGCCAGGAGGATCAGGAGATGCCCGAGCAATCCCAAGTCCTTTCATCAAAAGATTTTGTACGCAGCTTAAGAGAAGAGATCAAAAGCTCCCCAAAGCAGCGTGTCAACCATCCCTTTGTCCTCTCCGTTTCCGAAGGAAAGGCATCCATGGAACAAATCCGCGCCTGGGCACTGCAGGACTATCAGTTCCGGCGCATAGTCCCGCGTATCTCCATGCTCCGCTACTTGGCCTGCACCGACCCGGAATTCCAGCCCAGGATTTACGGGGTGGTGCAAGACGAGACTCGTGGGCTTCGTGCCGGCAGTATCGGGCACCCGGACATGTTTGTGGAATTCGCAGAATCCATCGGCGTCACCCGCCATGAGCTGGAGACCGCGGCGCTTCGCCCCGCAACGGCTGCCCATCTTTACTACGCGGAGCTCATCGTTCACACCCTCCCCTGGTTTGTGGTTATGGCCGCCCAAATGGGCGCGGAGGGGACATTCCCTCCGGCAGTTGCCGCCTTGGGAAAAGGTCTGATTAAAAATTATGGTCTGAAACCTGAGCAGGTGAGGTTTTTTACCGTGCATTTCGAAGCCGACGAAGAGCATGGCACTTTGGCCGAAGAAATCGCTCTGCGCTACCTCTCAACGGCCCCGCTGCAAGAGCAGACCCGGGAAGTAACGCTGCGACGGATGGAGCTCCTTTACGACGTTTGGACCATCCCTGACTGAGAACGCTTATGGGAGGACCGCATTCTTTCGACATGATGTCACAGGAAAACCCAACAAGGATCCTGCAACTTCCCCGGGTCAATCCGGTTGGGATCATGGAATCACCTGATTCCTTTGAAACATCGCCGCGCAAACTGCCCCTAGCCCTGCGACTTGTGGCCGCTACCATTCTCATCGCTTTCACAGTGGTGGGCACCGTTACCACCGTGGTAACCCTGGGAGCCTACTGCCTGACATCTCATGCTGGCTCATCTAACCCGCTCCGAGGCAAACCCTAAATTACTGACGATTGAAAGGAAGAGAAAGACCCATGGCTGATCAAGGACTCAACGCCCAGCAACGGGAAATGGTTGAAACGTGGGAGCGACACATGGCCGCCGAGTTCGAAGAAAAAAGCGTCGATGCAACCATGGCGACCATGACATCGGCCCCTTTTGTGAATCACGTTGCCTTAATGACAGGTGGCGTTGGACGCAGTGCAGTCCAACAATTCTACAGCACCTATTTCATTCCCGCCCAGCCGCCGGACACCGAAATCACACCGGTGGCCCGCACGGTTGGAGAGGACCGTCTTGTGGGCGAACTCATTCATAAGTTCACCCACACAGTCGAGATGCCGTGAATGCTTCCAGGAGTACCGCCCACGAGCAAAAGGGTTGAGGTGGCCGTGGTGGTAGTCGTACGGTTTGAAAACGGAAAAATCGCCGGTGAGCGAATCTACTGGGACCAGGCCTCTGTCCTTGCTCAGCTTGGATTAATCCACAAGGAAGAACCGCCTGCCAACGGAATTGAAGCCTCGTGCAAAGCCATCAGTCCATTCAGCGAACCTTCCAACAATCCTAATTCAACGGATAACCAGTATTCAGAAGGCTGACAGCAAACAATTGGAACACTAGCCGGTGTGCCGATAGGCGAATGCGGTGATGGCTTCGATGAGGCGTATGGATTCCGGTTTGTCGGGGGATGGGACCATTCGGTGTTCCGCCAGGCTGCTAAATGTATGCACCTCGATGTCACCTCCCCGTTTTCCATAGGAAGCGATAAAGCGCTCCTGCATCTCCAGCGGATGGTTGGTATCGTTTTCCTTCAGCAGGAGGAGCACGGGAGGTAGTTCCACTTGTTTGTCCTGCTCCACGGCCGTCTGGGGGCTGCCTTCCGCCATGGCGTCTTCTGTTTTCCAGTATTCCAGATGGGCCTTGATCAGCTCCTGACGGTCGGATTTCTGGGCAAAGTGGAAGCGGAATAGCGGGTCAATCACCGGCCATGCGGCGATAATATAGGACAGGCCAGCATTGATTTCGGGATGCTTTGGTAACTCCAACGAAGTATAACTTGGGTAACTCGGCCGAAGACCACTGAGCACCACCTGGTGCCCCCCGCTGGAATTGCCAAAGGCCCCAACGGTGGCTGTCCCCTCGAACTCGGTCGCGTGGGCCTTGAGCCAGCGAATACCCAAGTTCACGTCGCAGATGGAAGCTGGATAGCCCGCCTCCGGTGGCTGCCGGAAATCCAGGGCCGCCACCACCATACCCTTGGCCGCCAGGGAGCGGTCGATGCCAACATTATTCTTCCGATCCCCGTTGTGCCAGGCGCCCCCATGTACGTCGATGATGGTGGGAAAAGGGCCGGCTCCTTTGGGTTGATAGACGCGAGCCAGCCGGGTCTTTCCACCCTGGTTAAAATATTCAACGTCCTGTTCCTGTACTTCGAACTCGTGGTCGCTTCCCATACCGCCAATCTACTGCGGCGAGGATACTGGGTCAACCCTTTTTATGGGCTTCAAGTTCTCTTTGCCAAGTCCCTGGAATAGCAGATGGAGGGCTAGCGTCCGGAAACCGAGATCTCACCGCAACTCAAGAAAGAACTTAGATTCATCGAGAAGGAGACAGGGTTATTGTTACAAACACCACCCAATGTTTAAGTTTTTACTATTTTTTTGTGGCGTGTTTTTGCCGTAGTTCTGATCGCTGAATTTTTCGCTATGAAAAACAGGAACTATTTTTCCGCGCTTTTCTTTCCGGTCCTTGCCGTCTTTGCAGTGATGACTTGCCTTCACCAGAAAAAACTATTTAACATGCACTCCAATGCTAGCGAGATTACCAACTACCACAAGTTAAAAAGAGACTTCCAAGGCCAAGCTGCCTTTTGATGCAAACCCGCCGCCCGAAAGCCTCATGCCGTGAACTGATCCATGACGCACGCTTCAAGACGAGAATCGGGGGAAACCCCTATTGGCGATAGGTAACCGGCGGCATCTGGAGTTTAATTCCTTTTTCGGCGATCGTTTTCTCAAAATCTTTTCGCACCTGCGGGTCCTCTTCTTCGTAATCGATGAGGGTGCCCCCGTCTTTGAAGCTGACCATACCGCTGAAGTCGTCGCCAAAGCTGTATTGGTAACCCGGAGCGGTTGACTCCGTACCACTGTAGACCGCTAGGTGCCTCGCGGGTCCTTTGTCCACGTTAAAGTGCTGATGAAACCACGCGTCTGGTGGGCTATAGATACTGCGCGGCCCCCAATTGACCTTTAGCACCCTGTCTCCGTGACCGTCCTTGTAGGGGTGAACCCCCAGCGTTGACGGCCATACGAGAACATAGCCCTGGCCTTCCAGGCCTACCAGAATGGCCCCGGGACCGTGAAAATGGGCCTTGTGATACCTGCCGGAAGGCCATTCGGAAACATGTCCGCTAGGAAATCCCCCTGCCATCCTGTAACCCGTCAGCTGTCCGCCAGCCACCTTCTGCTCTAAATCCTCGAGTAAGACAGTGTTCGCGTTTGCGATAAAATTAGTATACCAGATGGATTCTGAATAA
Source organism: uncultured Binatia bacterium (SeqCode) (assembly GCA_965218425.1). GTDB lineage: Bacteria > Desulfobacterota > Binatia > UBA9968 > CAXXLF01 > CBDCDW01. Next base: position 3,258,813 of record OZ244621.1, on the reverse strand, counting down.
CTTCCCACCGTCTCCCGCCTCTGGGTCTCTTTAAAGTAATCGGTCTCCCCATTGAAGTGATTGGAAAAGCGTTGGTCGCTGTTATAGATACCTTCCTCACCGCAAAAAAGATTAAAGGCCTTGGGAGCGGTGGTCACGGCAAGAAACAGCGCGGGCTCCCGCGAGCCGCTGATGAGCCGGTGCCAGCAATTGAGCGGAGGCGCAAAGACGCTTCCTTCGCCCCATTCGAAGCTTTGTTTTGCCATGCCTTCCTGCCAGATCTCGGTGCTGCCTAGTCCCTTTAGGACGATAATAACCTCCTGGTAGAGGTGTTTTTCCGGATTCAGGGATTTCCCTCCCGGGATCTCCCCCACGTAGATGCCACGTTCCGCCTGTTTGGGGCCCAGCATATGGATGAAGGTTCCCAGACCACCCGTGCGGGACCAGGGTTTTCGAGGCAGCTCGGTGACATCGTCGAGTCCGGCCACGGCCTCATGGATGGGCACCCCCTCTTCCATCATCCAATTTTCATAGTAGTTCTTAATGGCTGCCGTACGTCGTTGCTGCTGCATGTTTCTCCTCCCGATCAGATTCCGAGAACAAGAGGTTGAGAATTTTTCCTTCCTATTCCAGTCCTCGCCTAGCGGTATTGCACTTATTGCGGGTGGGGTCAAGAGCAGTGTAGTGTGTAAGTGAGGCGATTGGGCGGAAGAAATGTTTATGGTCGGGGCAATTAAGTAGATGGAGATGCTAACGTGAATAGGCTCGAAGATTGGGGTCTCATCGTCGTGGATATGCAAAATGATTTCCTGGCCACGGGTGGATACTACGCCCGAAGGGATGACCTAGACAAACAGGTTGGCACCGGAAAAATCTCAATGGATTTCAGAAACCGTGTGATGGGTCAACCAAGCGTGGCTCCCCCGGCGACCTTTAGTTATCGAACCACGTCTCTGGCACTTATCGTAGCCAACGTCTGCTCCGTCATTAAACACGCTAGGATGAAGCAAGGACCCGTCGCCTATCTGCAAGCGGTCTACAGCCGCCAATTCGATGTCCTACCTCCTTTTCTAACGCGAGAGCCCCTTCGCGAACATCACCCCTGTAGACCCCATAGCTGGGGTGCAGCCTTCATTGACCCTATTTCCCAGCTAGCAGATATCAAACTCGCCCACCCGAGTGAAAAAGTAATCGAAAAACACACCTTTGATGGTTTTTTCCAAACGGAGTTGCTGCAATTCTTACAGACGAAGGATGTACAGACCGTTATCATAGTAGGAGTGGAGACCCATGTGTGTGTCTTTGCTACTGCGAAAAGCGCTTCGATTCATCAATTCAAAACTATGATCCTGGAAGATTGTGTATGGACGCCCCAAGATGAACTTGGCATTGGAGCCCTCGCGATTTTCCGTGAAGCCTACGGTTCCACCGGCCAACTGCAGGAAATTCTTGACGCAGAGCCCCATGCTTGATCACAACCTGATTCAAATCGCTGGAGTCATGGACGAAGCCGAGGCCTCCATGCTGCAGCAATGCGGCGTCAGATATCTAGGGCTTCCACTACGGCTCACCGTTGACAAAGAAGACTCAACCGAAGAAAGAGGCGGCAACGTCTTGGAGAGACCTACTTCGCATGGATGGGCGGGTTTGCCGAGGACAGCGTGTTCTACTACCGAATCCATAGCCCGGTAGCCCTTATCGAATTTGACCACCAGAACGGCATTGTGCTGGACAACGACAAACCGTCGCGCCACCACATACACACCATCGTGAGAACGCCAAACGGCAACGATTACGGCAAGGACCTGTTACGCCAACACCGAGAGCAGCACCTACACCCGCACCGTTAATTTCATGAGGACAGTAGAAAACAATTTACTGGATCAGCCGCGCATGCAGAACCAGTTCAATTGCTAGGGAGTGCAATGAAGTATACTGTCCCCAGCAATCAGGAGTGACCTTGCCCCCTAAAACGAGTCCAGGTGAAATGTTAGGGATTTTGATTTTAGGAAGGAGGCAAGGATGGCAAGAAAGCGATTTACGGCCGAGCAGATTATCCTCAAGCTGCGTGAGGCGGAGGTGAGCTTGGCCCAAGGGAAGGCGGTGGGCCAGGTGTGCAAGCAGGTGGGGGTAACCGTGCAGACCTACTACCGGTGGAGGAAGGAATATGGAGGCCTGAAGATGGATCAGGCCAAGAGGCTCAAGGCCTTGGACAAGGAGAATGCGCGGTTGAAGAAGCTGGTGGCGGATCTATCGCTGGACAACCAGATCCTGAAGGAAGTGTCCTCGGGAAACTTCTAGGCCCGGCGAAGAGGAGACGAGCGGTGATATGGGCCAGAGAAAGATTGGGACCTGATCGAGTCTGCGAACGCCGGGCTTGCCAAGTGTTGGGACAGCCGCGATCGACGCAACGAAGAGTCCGAGAGATCCCGGAAGAGGAAGCAAGACTAGTGGCTCGGATGATGGAGCTGGCCAGCGAATACGGGCGATACGGCTACCGGAGGATTACGGCCATGCTGCGTGGGGAGGGGTGGAAGGTCAACCACAAGCGAGTGGAGAGGCTCTGGAGGCAGGAAGGGCTGAAAGTCCTCAGCCGTCAGCCTAAGCGAGGGAGGCTCCGGTTGACTGATGGCTCCTGCATTCGCCTGAGACCGGCGCATCGAAACCATGTGTGGAGTTATGACTTCGTGCACGAGCGAACCGAAGACGGTCGGGCCTTTCGGCTGTTGAGCATCCTGGATGAATACACCCGGGAGTGCTTGGCGATTGATGTGGCCAGACGGATGAATCACCGGGATGTGCTGGAACGGTTAGCGGAGCTATTCGTGGAACGGGGCGTGCCGCAGTCCCTTCGGTCCGACAATGGCCCCGAGTTTACGGCTCAGGCTATCCGGGACTGGCTCAAGGCCATTGGTGTCAGGACACTCTACATCGAGCCTGGCAGTCCTTGGGAGAATGGCTACGTGGAGAGTTTTAACGGAAAACTCAGGGATGAGCTGCTCAACCGGGAGGTGTTTGAAACCCTGAGGGAAGCTCAGGTGCTGATCGAAAGATGGAGAAGAGAGTATAACCAGCGGCGGCCTCACAGCGCCCTGGGCTATCGTTCTCCGGCACCGGAGGCCTTTCTGCCCAGAGCGCAGGCTGGGAATTCATCCCCATGGGCTGGACTCCAGATAATTCCGGCTCTAACTTAAAGGGTGGTACCACTCCTGGGGGCAGGTCAGGAGGGTCCGAGATGAAAGTGCGTGAAATGACTCAAAGCGATGCAACGCAGGTGGCTTTGCTATCGAACCAGTTGGGATATCCTTCTTCCGCTTCGGATATTAAAAAGCGTCTCGGCGCCATGACACAGGAAGCAGACTTTGCTGCCTTTGTGAGAGAAACTGAGCAAGGACGGGTCGCGGGGTGGATACACGTTTACGTTGTGCGGCTGGTGGAGTCAGACGCGCATACGCGGAGATCGGCGGATTAGTCGTCGATGCTGATTCTCGAGGACAGGGGTTAGGAAAAGCCCTCCTTGCGGCCTGTGAGAATTGGGCTAATGAACGGGACCTTTCAACTATGTGCGTTCATTCGAATATGAAGCGAACGGAGGCTCGCCCCTTCTACGAGAGAAAAGGCTACAAAATTGTGAAAACACAGCATGTGTTTCTCAAGGACATTTAGTTTTGCTTTTGACCTATATTAAACCTGAGAACCGTCAAATATGGAGAACATGAATGAAAGTTTCTACAAGAATAAAGGATTTCACGATTAGACCAGCGACGGTGGAGGATGCACCTGTAGTTTTGTCGTTGATCAAAGGACTGGCAGAGTACGAAAAGCTTTCACATGAAGTGGTGGCCACGGAAGAGGCACTACGTGACTCGCTGTTCGGTTCGCGACCTGTGGCGGAAGTGATCCTCGGAGATTTTAAGGGGGAACCCGTGAGTTTTGCGTTGTTTTTTCACAACTATTCCACATTTCTTGGCCGAGCCGGCATCTACCTCGAGGATTTGTTCGTCAAGCCTGAGATGCGCAGGAGAGGCTTTGGGAAAGTCATGCTTGCCTACGTGGCAAATCTAGCCAAGCAACGCCAATGTGGCCGGCTAGAATGGTCGGTGCTCGACTGGAATGAGCCCGCGTGGAAATTCTACAGATCCCTTGGCGCTTCTCCCATGAAGGAATGGACGGTCCATCGTGTCACCGCAGAGGGGATCAAGCGTCTTGCAGCCGAATTTTGAATGCTGGGTTTAAACTACTATTGTGGATACCAAAAAGGAACGTTTAACCGGCATGAAATTGGCATCAAAGGTGGGACCTGGGATCGTCCTCAAAGAAAAGTAGGCATGGCAAAAAAGAACGAGGTGTAGCCGAACGCTATGCCGGAAGTTGGCTAAAAAGCGCAGTGGTCGAGAGAGGTAACGGCGCACGATATCGAACTGTTTACTGATATAAGCGGCGACCGTAATCCCATTCACTATGACGAAAAAGTCGCAGCGGCGACTCGTTTCGGCGGCATCGTGGTTCAGGGCGGTGTCACCAGCGCGATCATGAACGCAGTGGTGGCCGAAAACTTGCCCGGCCCGGGCACAGTGTTCCTGCAGGTCAACTGGGGTTTCAAGGCCCCGGTCCGACCCGGCGATACCATTACTGGCGAGGTGGAGGTGACCAAGGTCCGCACCCACAAGCCCATTACGGAACTCAAGACGCGCGTCATTGGTGTCGATAACACCGTGGTTCTTGAGGGCAGTGCGGTCCGCTATACAATGCCGCTTCAGAAGTGAGAGAATGCAGCGCCTAAAAGCTCACTCCGTGAGAATCCGGGCACTTTGGACACCCCTCCCCGGTGAACCTACCCGCATTCAACCGGGTCATTTAGTCCTCAAAACCGCCCATTGATCTTTTCCCGCCAATAGGTATAAATGTCACGTCGGTTTTTTTGATTTTTGCGGCGCCGGGAATCCCCTGATTGGGGTCCACAATGGGTCCGCAACTTAATGCTTAAATCGCAAATCAAATTGGAGGGAAATAAATGACTGACGAAAATCTAGAGGTAGTCGGTAAATTTCGCTGGAGCCGTCCCCCCACGGTATACGAGACCTTCATCGAGGAGGAAGGGATCCCCATTGTCCGCGGTTTGGGGGTATATGACGTGAGAGACGTAACCCTGGGTCCCTGGAAACGTACGGGTGGCAGCGGTGCCTATCTCGAACTCAACGGAGTCGGGGGCAAGTCGGGGCTTTTCATCTTGGAGATACCGCCAGGCGGGGCTCTCAATCCCGAAAAACACATGTACGAGGAGAATTTTTACGTTGTGGAAGGCCGGGGCACCACCGAAATCTGGAGCGACAGTAACCCTCACAGGAAACAGGTATTCGAATGGCAGCAGGGTAGTCTTTTCGCCCCCCCAATGAATACCGCCCACCGTTTGGTGAATGCGGCATCGAGTCCGGCGTTATTGTTGGCAGCAACGAACGCCCCTCCTATTATGGCCCTCTATCGGAGCCGCCGGTTTATCTTCGACAATCCCTACGAGTTTGAAGACCGCTACCAAGCCAACAGCGACTACTTCAAACCCGCTGAACAGCTGGCCACCAACCCGTTATCCGGTCGATACCTGAATCCCAGCAATCTCATTCCTGATACTTTGAACTGCGAAGTGCCCTTGGAAAACCAACGGGGAGCAGGTCACCGTCATTTTGGCTGGAGTCTCTCCGGGAACACCTTTCATGGTTTCCTGGCCGAGTACCCTCCCGGTCGATACTCCAAGGCCCACTACCACCCATCGGGACCAGTGGTTGTCTGCCTAAAAGGAAAGGGATACTCCATCACCTGGCCGACCTCCATCGGCATCCGCCCGTGGGAAAACGGCAAAGGGCACCTCGTTAAAAGACAAGACTATACAGCTGGGGGGCTCGTCAGCGCAGCCCCAGGCGGCGATAACTGGTACCATGCCCACTTTGGCACCGACAAGGGGAATTTCCGAGTTCTTGCCTTTCTCGGGGGATGGCCCAGGCCAGTATTAGGGGCTCCGGGTGATGAGCACACCTGGAATCTCGACCAATCCCAAGGCGGCAATACCATTGAGTACCGAGACGAAGACCCTCAAATCCGAAAGGATTTTCTCTCAGCCCTAGCGAAAGAAGGGGCTGAATTTAGTATGCCCGAATCGGTTTACCAATAGATTCGGCCAAAGACCGTTAACCGAGTGTTTTCCACGCGGAGACCGCGGGTCCGCCCCCAGGTCCTTTGACCCTTAGGAAACCATCCATAGGTTCGAAACCCGGACCTGAGAAACACCTCGCCATGGAGATAATGAAGACTCTCATGGCAAAGCAGTTAAAGACGCTGCCACCGGCGGCCTAAGCGAGTCGTGCTTTTAGCCGCCTCGGTGGCATCTCCCATCCCGAATTCCGGACTTGTCGTTACTCAATTGCAACACTAGACTTGTCTCTATCCTATCGAGTTTGCGGCAACCCGGGAGGAGAAGAGGAGGTGAACCTTGGATATCGAATTAGTTAAGGAGGCAAAATGAAATACACTCTAGAAGCTCTCCTGGAAATGCCACGCAATTCGGCATCCAACCTAGCATTGTCGCCGGGAGCAGCATGGGGGCACTGGTGGGAGCCATTTACGCCTCCGGCATTCCCGGCAAGAGGATCAAAGAACGACTTGAGAACCATTTGATTCTAAAAGACGACACCTGGCGCGACGTAATCGAGAAGCGATCTGACCTATTGAAATGGGTCACGGCCTTTTCGGCCGAGTTTTCTCGAGGTGGTCTCATCAAAACCGAAGGGTTTTTCGAATATCTCTTTAGCGAGATCAAAAGGAATTCAATGGAAGATTGAGGATAGAAGATCGCGGGAAATGATAGCAGGAAGCAAAGGCCAGTAGTTTGGAATACGCTTTGCGCCTTGCTCTTTGCTATTTCAGTGTTTGCCGTGACCTTGGCAAATTAGTATTGGTTGTTGAGAACCCTGAAAAATGAGTTAAATGCGGCCGTGCCTGAGAAATCATTGGGGAGGTTATCTCATGCGGTTTGGAACTTTCAGCTATAATCAGGCCCGACCATGGGTGCCGGAGCGCCAGGCCTTCGAAGAACTGTTGGAGCAGATCCAACTAACCGAAAGGCTCGGTTTCGACGAGGCCTGGTTTGCCGAGCATCATCACTCGGACTACGGAATGTTGGCATCCCCCAATCTCATCATCGCCGCCCTTGCCGACCGTACTAAAAAACTCCGCTTCGGCAACTTGGTCAATGCTCTTCCTCTCCACGATCCCATGCGTCTGGCGCAAGAGTGTGCAATCTTGGATATACTCACCGGTGGACGATTGAACGTGGGTCTGGGTCGAGGGGTACCACGCGATGATCTCAAACACAGACTCGATCGTGATACGGCTCAGGCCCGTTTCGAAGAGGGAGTCGAAATTCTGATTAAGGCCTGGACCGAAAACACCTTCAGCTACGCGGGTACGGCATGGAGCTATGATGAAATTTCGTGCCGCCCACCGCCGATCCAACGACCTCATCCACCCATCTACTACGGCGCCACCTCTCCTGATAGCCCGGCGAAGGTGGCGGGCCGGGGCTGGAATCTAGCCGTCTCGCGTCAACCCCTTGCCAACTGCGCTCAGGCCATCAAATCTTATCGGGCGGAACGAGTAGCCCTCGGGGACTCATCCAACGGTGGCGACGCGATCTTGGTACGGGATATCTACGTAACCGATTCTGACGAACAGGCGTGGTCAGAAGCCGGCCCGGAGATCGCCCGCTTTTGGCAACTGGCCAGTGACAACGTCTGGCGCCTGGAACCGGTCACTACTCGAGATCTTCCTCAATTTACCAAGCGCTTTGCCTATTTCCAGGGAGGGCTAACCTTGGAGCGGATGCGAGAGTGGCAGACCTCACTCATCGGTAGCCCGGAAACCGTGGCCCTAAACGCCCGGGCGGTGATCCAAGCCGCACATCCTGACAGCTTGGTGGGAATGTTCAGTTTTGGCGGCTTGAGCCATGGCCAGGTGAGTCACTCAATCGAATTGTTCGCCACAAAGGTGATGCCCCTGCTGGCAACAGACTCCTCTGCATCACCCTAGGTGTCATAGTCCATTGCTCTGGAATCTCCATCGATTGTGATGCGTCTTCTCATCTACGGCTTTGGCCCGTATCAAGAATTTCACCAAAACATCACTGAGCGGGTGTTACGGCGACTCCCAAGGCACAAAGGGGTCAAAAAAGTTGTTTTCCCAGTTAGATTTCACCATGGACAGTTTATCAAAGTCGTCAAGGAAACGAATCCGGACGTGATTTTGGGGTTGGGACAGTGCAATGGAGGCTGGCGCTTGAGGATTGAGACCAAGGCGGTCAACAGGAGGCGGCATGATACGAGAACTAAATCCATGCCCATAAAAACGGCGGGAAAGCGAACGCTTTCAACCAACCTCAAATTGGCTCCAGGCAGGGAAACCAAATTTTCGAAAGACGCGGGCGATTATGTCTGCAATTATTCTATGTACGTCATATTAGATTACCTCAAGGGACGCCATTTGGATGTTCCATTCGGATTTATCCACGTCCCTCACCACTATGATTGCAGGAAGGCGATTCGATTTTTGCGGAAAGTTATTGGCAAAACCATTGAGCTTACTCAGAATAAACGGCTCACCAGGAATCAAACCTGATGGTAGAATCAGAAGAGCCAAAACATCCTACATGGTTGCGGGATTTCGTCCTCCTCTCCATCTCGCGATTCTGCATGTTCTTCTCCCATCGCCAGGTACAACCGGTCTTCCCCGTATACCTGTCGAGTCTTGGAGCATCAGGAACGCTCATTGGCTTTGTCATGTCTTCTTTTACGATTATGGCAACAGTGAGTCGTCCCTTCATCGGCATGCTGATGGATCGCTCAGGACGAAAAGTGTTTTTGCTACTGGGCCTGGGCATATTCGGCCTAACGACCCTGGGCTATGCCTGGGCCCCCACTATCATGACTCTCGTTGTGTTTCGGACCACTCAAGGGCTGGGGTGGTCCTGTGGCACCACAGCCGTTGCCACCTTGGCCGCCGATATCGCGCCAAGCAACAAACGGGGAACCATCATTTCATACGCTGGTCTGGCCAGTAATCTTGGCGCAGCCCTGGGTCCCATCGCAGGTTTTGCCGCATATCAGCACCTCGGCTTTCACGGAATGTTCTTGACGGTATTCGGAGTGGTCCTTGTGGGTTTACTCTTTTCCCTCCCCATCAAGGAATCCCAAAGACTCAAAGCCACAGAAGGACCTCTCATGACCTGGTGGGAGCTTTTCGTGGTGCGGGAGTCACTCCTGCCCGCGGTGGCAATGGCCTTTATCGCTTTCGGTCACTCCGGCACCGCGACTTTCATACCTCTTTACATCCTGCAGCAGGATTTCGGCAATCCCGCTTATTTTTTCGTGGTGGAGTCGGTTTCCGTCATGATCAGCCGGCCCATCGTGGGTCCCCTATCCGACCGAATCAACCGTCGTGCCATTATCCTCCCCGGTTTTGTGCTTCAGATTCTTGGCCTCATTCTTATTGCAAAGGCCCCCTCTGCAGCCGTCCTGTTTTCCGCGGGAGCCGTCACTGGACTGGGCCTTGCTCTTGCACACCCTCCCCTCATGGCGCTGGCCATCGACCTGGTACCCGCCCAGCGACGGGGTCTCTCCATGGCCCAGTTCCAAACCTTTCATGATCTGGGAAACGCTCTGGGCGCAGTGGCCTTGGGGAACTTCTTGGACCTAGTGGGCAAAAACTTCTCTGCCATGTACGGCGTGGCTGCGGGAGTGGTAACCTCAGGGCTATTACTCTTTGGCATATTTAGCCGAAGCCGCCGGGGGGGGCGCCCGGATCTTGAATCATAGGGGATGGAACAACCCATGGAGGGCTAGACAGTCCTTAACGCAATGAAACAGATCATCGTAGTAGACGCTTCACTCAAATTACCACGTGGGAAACTGGCGGCTTAGGTGGCCCATGCAGCGGTGGCCGCTTTTATCACCGCCGGCGCTAGAGCGAGACGCGCATGGCAATCCAATGGGATGCCGAAGATCGTGGTTAAGGCTCGGGACGCAGACCAATTGAAACGTCTCGAAGATGCAGCCCGTAAACAGGGCATCCCCGTATCGCTCATCACCGACGCGGGAAAAACCGTGCTGGCCGCTGGGACCATTACGGCTTTGGGCCTGGGACCGGCCGATGACGACGAACTGGACAAGTTGACCGGAGCACTGAAACTGCTGTGAATTGGATGAAGGCCGGTAAGACAAAAAAGAGTGGACAAGTTTTTCGCCTGTCCCTCACCTGCGCGCACTCCTACCCGTGGTCTCTGATCTGCCCGCGCCCGGAACCAAAGAGGACGATCAATCCGAGCACCATAATGACCGACGGCCAAAAGATCACGGAACCACCATCCGACACCGGAATCCAACCAGCCTTGTGGGCCAGCCAAAAGAACCCTATGGTTGTCAAAAGGGAGCCCATCAGCTTGTGCCCTCTACCTTGCAGGCCCCTTCCCCATCCACGGCTGTCAAATATCTGCACAGCTTTCACCTCATTTCATTTAGTTACTAAACTATAAAATCAAAAAAATTTGTCCTAGCCCTGCGAGTGTCCTTTTATTTTCTTGCTGCTATGGTCCAGGAACGAATTGAACCAGTGGAACATCCTGACCAGGAACTCCACCTTGTCATCGGAATACCTCCCCAGCTCCTTGGACAATGTCCTGACGGTCTCATGGTTGATGGCCTGGTGTTTTCGATACAGGTCTTTCCCCGTTCTGGTCAACTCCACAAAAACCTCCTTGTCATTGCTGCTCTTCCTGTACCTTTGAGCCACACCTTTGGCCTCTAGCTTTTTTACGACTTGCGAGATGGCACCCTTGGTCACTCCAACCATGGCGGCTAACTGAGATACGTTTAAGTTCGGATGGTCCGCGATCTGATCCAGCATATGACGCTCCGAATGGTAGAGATGGAGCCTTGCCCGCTGTTTCATCGGAAACCTCTCCAGGGAGTTATACCGGTTCACCGCCTTGATGAAGAGCTCCATTACCTCCCTGCTGGCCGCCTCTGGATCCATACACCCAATTATATATAGCAACTAAACTATCCTGTCAAGCCCCCTAATGATACTCTGAAGCATTTTATTTCGTTTTGCTTAGCGGATATGCCGGACACTGGGGAGAGTCAAGTATATCATTAGCATTGACACCGTACCCACTAGCCCCATCAAAGCCAAGGCCCACTGGGCACCCCATAGGGAAGCCATAAACCCAAGGAGCATGCTTCCCACGGTCATCATGAAGTGATTTTGTTGAAAGACCGCTATGGTGCGGCCGCGGAACTCCGAAGGCGAGTAAGCCTGGATCACGGTCTGTACCAGGGCATGGGAGGTCACGTGAAACAGACCTGTGAACACCATTAAGCCCATGGCCAACTCAAACCATGGGGAAACCGCGAATGCGATGATAGTGAACCCGTACAGCGCCACTCCCACCAGCATAATCATGCCCCTGGGCAGCCGATCGCCCACAGTGGCGATGAGAACGGCACTGCACAGGGCACCCAGGCCCATTGCCGTCAGAAGCAGGCCCTGCCCCGTCACTCCGACCCTTAAGATGTCGCGGGCGAATACGGGGAGAAGCGTGCTGAAGGGGGTAATGAACAACGACGCCAACATTACCACAAGCAAACCAGCGCGCACCTTCTCATTTTGCCAACTAAACTTCCACCCCTCGATAATGCTCCGACCGAAGGCCTCTCGTTTAACGTGACCAGGAGTCCCAGATGGGGACCCTCTTCCAATGCCGAGGAGCACGGTTGCCCAGGTTCCCAGGAAGTAAAGCGTAGCCTGGACTGCATAGGCGCCTCCGGTGCCGAATTTGGCGATCAACAGGCCGGCCAGTGCCGGTGCAGTGCTGCGGCTGACGTTGAAGGCGATGGAATTGAGCCCGATGGCGTTGGTCAGGTGCTGCTTTAGCACAGAATCCGCGACCATGGCAGCCCGGGATGGATGATGAAAGGTCTGAACAATGGCCGCTCCAAAGGCAGTCACGTACACATGCCAGGGTTCGATCCGGCCTGAGATAATAAGGACGGCCAACGCGGCATACATCAACCCGTCCAGTACCAGGGCAATCAGTGACTGCATCTTACGGCTGTAGCGGTCAGCCATACTCCCCGCCACAGGGGACAAAAAGAGGACCGGAATGGCCTGGACTCCTCGAACCAGCCCTAGCTGAACCGTGGAATTCGTCAACTCGTAAATGAGCCAGCCGCGCGCCACCTGGTCCATCCAAAGCCCCATGGCCATACAGACAAACCCTGACCAGAGTAACCGGTACTCACGAGAGCGAAAGCCCTCGAAGATGGGAAATCGCAACAGGACCTTTAGATAACCCCGGGGCTCTTCAGCCGCAGCGGATGGCGCGGCTCCACTGTGCCCGAGGGCTGGGTCCTCTCTTTCAGTGTGGTCGGTATGCAGATCAGTCTCCATAAACGAGGGTTCCCAACGACCTGCCGACGGAATGGCTCGCTTTAGTTTTGTAAGCTATAACACGAGTCAGGGAGAGCGTCCAGGTTCAGACAAGAAACCCCATACAATTTGATTTGCGTTAGTTCTTCGGATGACGGCAAGGATTGGAGGTCGCGCTGGACCCATCAATTTGTTAATCTAAGCAAGAGACCAAAAGAGGAGGAGTAAACATGACGCTTGAAATTATTCGTGATGCCCTGGGGTGGTGTACCCTCATTAATTTTGGATTGCTCCTTTGGTGGTTCTTATTTTTCACGTTTGCCCACGATTGGACCTTTCGAATGCACAGTCGGTGGTACAACATAGCTCTGGATCGGTTCGATACCCTGCACTATGCGGGTATCACGATTTTTAAAATAGGAATCCTCTTTTTCAACCTGGTACCCTATCTCTCTTTGCGTATCGTTAGTTGAAAGATTTAGGTTCAGATCTCAACTCAAATATCCATGCTCCAATTTCTCACCGAATATTTTGCCGGCCGACAGGAGTTGCTGTGGCTTGCGACGGTTGCCTTAGACCTTGGCTCGGCCCTTCTCATGTACCGACTATTTGGCAAGATGGGGCTCTATGCCTCCGTGGTGCTATCCATCCTGCTTGCCAACCTGCAGGGCCCGAAACTCATCATCATCCTGGGGATGCAGACGAGCATGGGTGTCATTATCTACTCGGGAATCTATTTTGCCACCGACATGCTGAGCGAAAAGTACGGCAAGCGGGAGGCAAACCGCGCTGTGATGATCGGGTTTCTCGTGAGCTGTATCATTTTGGTGATGATCTCCATCAGTCTGATGTTCCAGCCGTCAACAAACCCCGAAACTGGGGGATTTTCCCGGGCCGTCCATGAGGCCTTTGCCACCCTGTTCGACTTTACGCCTCGTTTCGTACTCGGCTCCCTCGCGGCGTACTATATCAGTCAAAACTTGGACGTCTTTCTCTTTCACGCCATTCGTAATCGCACCGGGCGCCGCCATCTATGGCTGAGAAACAACGGATCCACCATGATTTCCCAGGGAGCCGACACGTTGATCTATTCGCTGGTGGTGTGGTGGGGGATCGTGGACCTGGATACCGCCATCGAGTTGGGGGTATCGAAGTATTTAATCAAGCTTGTCATTGCGGCGCTGGACACGCCCTTCATCTACTGGGGACGCCGGTGGGACACCCGTGCGCGCGATTGGCAGGGAAAGCAGGAGTCTGTGGATTCTCCGGCAAATTCGTGATTGGAATTTCGAGCGCGCCGCACCTAAGAGGCAGGCGGTTTTCCAGCACTCTTCCAGTCGGGTGAGTCCTCAACTTGCTCAAACATGCTCCCCAGAACCTTTGTAAAGGGGCTGTAGCGGAAGGCCATCCACCTGGCCCTCTTTCCCTTTTCATTGAAGTGCTGGTGCTCGCATCCGTCGGGCTTTACCGGCAGAACAATCAGGTCCCACTTCTCCCAATCCACCCTTTTCCCATCCACCACAGTGTAGCCTTCTCCATTCAAGACAAACAACTGAATGCCCCCCTGGTGCCGGTGCTTCCCAGATTGACGTTTGACATCATGGATGAAACAGACCCAATCCTCTGCGGCTGTGTCGTCGCTTCCATGGGAGGAGAGAAAGGATTTCGATAACGCTTGTCTACCCTGCCGCCAAGGAATCTCCTTGCCCCTGAGCACAATCTTGCCTGTTCTGGCACGATTCCTGGTAGCCGCGTGGCGCTTGAGGGTCTCTTCATAGTGCTCCCCTTCGTCCCGTTGCGCGGGTTCCTTTTCTCTGACTCTTTCCCTCTCCATGTTTTTTTCCTTCTTTCGCCTTTAAAATCACTATGAACAGATGAACTCTTTGGTACCACCTCAAACCGCCAAAAATCAAGACTGCTCGTTTCTTTGAATCCCGAAACCCGCTGCCCGGGGAGATGACGGCTCTGGGATTGCCCTGAAGTGCGCAATGAGCAATGAGTGCTGAGTGGGGAATAGGAAACGTCGACGAGGGGAATGAGGATGAAGGGCGTGGACATCGAACGTTCAGCTTTAAATATTAACTGGAGTGTTGTACGCGGCTTGAAGACGCGTTCCCCGAGAAGAGCAGGGGCTCGGGGGCCTGCCCTCAGCGGGAGCCGACAGGTCTATACCTCGAGGCTCCGTCATTTAATCTGGCATGCCAATATGGCTTGAACCTCTGGTATCGGACGTCTCCCTTTCTTCGGTGCAAGCCCCCTACGCCCCAAACCGGAGAAGTGACGAAGGGGAGTGCGACAGGAGGCCGTGGGCATCGAACGTTCAGCTTTAAATATTCACTGGAGTGTTGCCCGCAGCTTGAAGACCCTTTCTCCGAGGAAAGCCAACGAAGTTCCAGAAACCCTTAGTAACGGCCATGAAGAATCTGTAGTTGCTATATCCCCTCCGCTATTTTGCCAACCTTAATCTGAGCGGCTATACTCTACCTGAGGTACCGTGAATCAAAAATGAAGATCGCAATCATAGGACTCCCTAACTGTGGCAAGACAACCGTCTTCAATGCCTTGACTGGTCAAACGGTGGAAACCGCATCCTTCAGTTCCGCAAAGCTGGAACCCAATATAGCCGCCGTGAAGGTCCCGGACCGGCGACTGCAGACCCTGGCACAGATCTATAAGCCCCGCAAAGTCACGGCCGCCGAGGTCCAATATGTGGACGTGGGCGGCTTCAAGGGCGGGGAGGCACGGGAAAAGGAATTATCCCCCGAACTTCTTAGTTATATTGGGACCGCCGACGCGTTGCTTCACGTGGTCCGGGCCTTTGAGCATAACGACGTTCCCCATCCCCTGGGATCAGTGGATCCACAGCGTGATCTGTCCTTGCTGGAGCTTGAACTGATCTTTTCGGATCTCCTGGTCATTGAGCGCAGGCTGGATCGATTGCAGAAGGAGATAAAAAAGTTTTCGGGTCAAGAACGAGAGTCGAGGACCGTAGAAGGTGATCTCTTGTCCCGTCTCAAAGGCAACCTGGAGGAGGAGAAACCCCTTCGTCAAATGGAGCTCACCCCCCAGGAGGAGAAACTACTTCGGGGCTTCACGTTCCTCTCAATGAAGCCTTGCCTCGTGGTGGTCAATATAGGGGAAGACCAGCTCTCCCAACCTTGCCCATTGGAAGAGCTTTCCTCCACCAAACGTCGCGTGGCGTCCCTCAGTGCGAAGATTGAGGCGGAGATGGCCCAACTGGACGAGGGGGACGCGAAGGAGTTCATGGAATCCCTTGGAATTCATGAGCTGGCTAGGGATCGGATCATTGCCCTATCCTATGCCCTGTTAGGTCTAATCAGTTTTCTCACCGTAGGTGAAGACGAAGTGAGGGCCTGGACCATCCCCGAAGGCACCGTGGCTGTTGAGGCCGGAGGGGTCATACATTCTGATATTCAGAGGGGTTTTATTCGGGCCGAGGTGGTGGCCTTTGAGGACTTGGTTCATGCGGGTAACATGGCTTCAGCAAAGAAGCAGGGACGGGTGAGGCTGGAAGGCAAGGATTACGTCCTTCACGACGGCGACGTGAGCCATTTTCTGTTCAATGTCTGAGACTTTTGCCGGCCCCTACCAAAGGCAGTTGAAATTCCTTTAATAATATTACCGCAGAAGCGCAAAGCGAGAACAGCATGGCGCAAGGCGACTAAGTCAGTGACGAGTAACGAGTGCTGAGTTCTGAGTGTGGAGGGGGTTGGGTATAGGGTGTAGGAAAGAATGGGTTAAGTGAAAAGAGTCGTCAGTAATCAACCTTCAGTTGAGTTGGTGAGCTGACATATGAGCCAACCCCGCGCCACCTGAGCCATCCAGGTACCCATGGCTGTGGACAGCTGCCCCAGCCAGAGCAAACGGAACTCATAGTAGCGAAGGGCTTCAAAGGCTCTAACCCGACTTAAGGCCCGCAAGAGGCGGGAGGTGGGTTCAGTTGTCATCGGCTCAGGGGTTGTACCTGCACTCGCGGCGGATCCTTCTTTTCCAGTGGTAGTTGAATTCCGGGAGTCTCCAGAACTGGGCTGTGGGGATGATCTTTAACAATGAAACCAAACCGTGGCTCAGAACAACCTCACTCTATATACCATGGGCCGGGGGCTGTCGTCCACTTGACTCTGTGGTATGGGGTCGTGGTTCGCCTACCGAATGAGCCGAGTACGGGGCATTGTCACATGGATGATGACCATGGACAGCGCACCCATTGCAGCCATGGATGCAACCGACCACTGCGCTCCCCAGATTGAGGCCAAGGCCCCAATGAGCACGCTACCCATGGTGTGAACGAAGTGGGTCTGATGGTAGATGGCCATAACCCGGCCGCGGAACTCCGAGGGAGAGTAGGATTGGACCACAGTCTGCACCAGGGCGTGTGAGGCAACATGAAAGAGGCCCACCAAAATCATCAATGGGAAGGAGAGCTTGAACCATGGAGACCAGGCGAAGGCGATGACGCTGACCCCGTAGAGAGCTACCCCACCCAGCATGACAACGCCCCTGGCTAATCTGTCCCCAAGTGAAGCGATGAGGACGGAGCTCATCAAGGCACCGATACCCATAGCGGTGAGAAGCAAACCCTGTCCGGTGGCACCAACTCCAAGAACGTCCTTTGCGAACACTGGCAGGAGAGTTGAGAAGGGAATGATGAACAGCGATGCAAGGGATGTAATGAGTAGCCCAATGCGAACATTTTCGGTCCTCCAGCTGAACTCCCATCCGTCTAGAATGCTCCGGCCTAGGGACGTTCTCTTCGTGCCGTGCCCCTGAGAGCTGACAGAAGAAGGCGAGCTTATACGGAGCTGAACTGTATAAGCAGTTGCGAGTATGCAAAAAGCGGCCTGGACGGCATAGGAGCTGCCGGTGCCGAACATGGCGATGAGGAGACCTGCCAGCGCTGGGCCGGTGCTCCGGCTCACATTAAAGACAACAGAATTTAGACCGATGGCGTTGGTCAGATGGCTCGTGGGCACAGAGTCGGCGACCATGGAAGCGCGGGCGGGATGCTGAAACGACTGGACTGTAGACATCCCTACCGCAGTCACGTACACATGCCATGGCCGAATGCTATCCGTGAATACGAGCAAGGCGACTGCGCCATACATTAAGAAGTCCAGTATCTGCACAATCATCAGCTGGGTCTTTCGGTCATAGCGGTCGGCGGCGCTGCCAGCCAATGGCGACAACAAAAGGATCGGGATAGCCTGGATTCCCCGCACGAGCCCAAGCTGAACCGGTGAATTGGTTAGCTCATACATGAGCCAACCCCTGGCAACCTGATCCATCCAGGTGGCCATGCCCATGAGGGATTGCCCGAACCAGAGCAAACGAAACTCGGGGAACCCAATCACCTCAAAGGCGCGGTTGCGCAATACTGCCTGGAGTACCCGGTGGCGTTTCCGAGCGGCCGCTGGCTCTGGCGAAGACTCGTCTTTATCGGAAGTCGGTGGGCTCAGAGGGATCTCCAGAGTTGGGGGATCGGGGTGATCTCCCTCACAAAACGAAAGTGATGCAATGGCATAGGATTATGTCTCGCTATACCATGAGTCAGAGGGCAGCGTCCAGCCGCCATACCCAATTTGGCCATGGGACAAGGATCAAGATCGCTTTCCGCGCCGGAATCGAGTATTGTAAAGAGCACACGACGGTTTGGTTTTGGTCCCGAATGTGGGCACCCTATGCCATTTTGCGAATGAATTCGAAGGAGAGAGTTTGTGGCTGTTCCCGATATCCAGACAGAAACCATTCAACCTCAAAATCCAATAAAGCGAATCCTGTCACGATTGAATCCGCGGAATTTGAAACTCCGGGGTAGAATGCGGGCCGTAGGCCTCACCCTGGTACTGATTTTTTTGCTTTTATTCACCGTGGTGGTCTACTGGAGCAACGAGCCGAATCTTTTCGATGTTCAGCAAGTGGCCGAGTATCAGGCCGCAGACCGCAACGAAAATCTGGTGACGGGCTATGTTACCACCAGCACGCTAATCAAGGTGGCAAGTAATTTACTGGACAAACCCGGTGGCTATTTGACCAACGACGTGCTGCCGCCCGGCGTATTCATGGATAACATGCCCGGCTGGGAATACGGTGCTCTAGTCCAGGTACGAGATCTTACACGCGTGTTGCGAAACGACATCAGCCGCGGTCAAACCCAATCAAAGGAGAACGTGGATCTGGCCAAGGCAGAGCCGCAATTCAACGTAGATAACGAGGCATGGCTGTTCCCTTCTGCAGAGACCGAATACCGCAAGGGAATTGAGGCGTTAAAGGGTTATCTAGCCGGGGTGGCGGACACTGCGAATACGGGCACGCAATTTTATTCCCGTGCGGATAATCTTCGCGACTGGCTCAAGGTGGTGGCCAATCGTCTGGGGAGCCTATCCCAACGCTTGAGCGCCAGTGTGGGACAAATTCGTATCAACACGGACCTGGCAGGGGATGCTGAGGCACAGCAATCCACCCTGCCGAACTTCGAAGTAGGGATAAAAACACCCTGGCTGGAGATTGATGATGTCTTTTACGAGGCGCGAGGAACCTGTTGGGCCTTGATCCTTTTCCTACGTGCTGTGGAGGTCGACTTCAAGGAAGTTCTTGAGAAAAAAAATGCCATGAGAAGTGTCCAACAGATCATCCGAGAATTGGAAGCAACGCAACGAACAGTATGGAGCCCAATGGTTCTCAACGGAGCGGATTTCGGCTTCACTGCAAATTACTCGCTGGTGATGTCATCCTATATTTCCCGCGCCAATGCCGGTATCATCGATTTGAGTAATTTGCTTTCCCAGGGCTAGCCGTAACTGTCCAACACTCAATTCCATTAGACCAGGCGCTCGCCATGGAGAGAAAGGACGACATTCGCGCGGGGATCTGGCAAATCATGAAAGAAAAGCAGGTGGCCCGCTTCCCTGGCCCCCAGGGAAGGATTCCCAACTTCGTGGGTTCCGAAAGGTGTGCTCATCTTCTCAGTCAGCTACCCTCCTGGCAGCAAGCCAAAAGGATCAAAGCCAACCCGGATTCCCCTCAAAGGGCCGTACGTCAAAGGGCTCTTGAGGAAGGTAAGATCGTTTATATGGCGGTGCCGAGACTTCAAAGCATGAAGCCATTCATCGAGTTGGACCCAAGACACTTGAAAGTCTCCCCTTTCCACGCCTCCTCCATCAAAGGGGCTACAAAGTACGGACGCCCAGTGGCCATGGAAAAGATAAAAAAGATCCATCTCATTGTTTGCGGATCCGTGGCGGTGAATGGGAAAGGAGCGCGGGTGGGCAAGGGAGGAGGCTATTCAGACCTGGAATATGCTCTGCTCAGGGAAGAAGGGCAAGTGGACGCCAGTACTCCAATCGTCACCACCATCCACCCCTTGCAACTCCTCAATTCGGAGATACCTATGACCGAACATGACATACCGATCAACGCAATCATTACCCCGGAAAAGGTCCTGGCTCTTGGTCCCAGCAAGGGCAAACCACGCGGAATCTATTGGTCTATGATCTCTCAGGAGAAAATTGACGCGATTCCGGTGCTCAAGGCGAGGAGGACCCTCAGGAAGGGTTCCCATCAGTGATAGGAAGTCTTTTTCTCTTCATCTAGATCGAGCAAAGTTCGGCGCCCCGTAAACCCATCATGGATACTGTGCCAATGGTTAACGTCTTCTTCGCCATACTGCCAACAGAGAAACACTACCTCATCTCCCAAGAGGCAGGGAAAATCCACAAGACCCTGCTCCACTCCCTTGCAGACACAGCCAAGATCGTTGATCCGCTCCACTAATCCTTCCACCCGGCGTATGACGCCGGCAACTGTATCGTCCGCTTCGAGCTTCTTTTGTAAATCGGGGCTGTCGGGGTTGAGCCCCTCCCTGCGAATCAGCGCCTCGCTCTTGCTCTTCATAACTTCGAGGCTTTGAAATACCTGTTCAATCAAAGGACGCAAAGTAGGAAGAAGGGACCTCGCCTCGGCCACAGTGAAAAGACGAGGAAAGGGTTGGAAGTTTGCCATGATCTAGCTAGGGTTGACCCGAGGCTCCTCTTCCAGGGCCATGCCCCTTTTCATCTCTCTGAGTAAAGCAATATTGTCCGAGTGTCCGGTCATGCAAGCCGTCACCATGCCTCGAATGGGCTTCCCCAACAAATAAAAATCGCCTACGATGTCCAGAATTTTGTGCCTGGCCAATTCATCGGGGAAACGAAGATCCGTGTTGATGATCTTCTCATCACCAATCAGGATGCAATTGCTAAGGCGGCCTCCATTGGCCAGTCCCATTTTTTCCAGATGTTCGATATCCTTCACAAATCCAAAGGTACGAGCCCCCGCAATCTCCTCTCGAAAGGAATCCGCACCGGAGTAGATATAGGTGTGCTCCTGGGTGCCCACGGGAGCTGGATAGTTTAGAATATAGCGGACCCCAAAGGTGTCTGCTGGCTCTACAGTAATCCATTCCCCCCCATCCGTTTCCGTTCGGTAGGGCTTATCCACCACAATCTCCGACCACTGGGCATCCTGCTCCTCAATGCCGGCTTCTTCGATGAGGCGGCAAAATTCCAACGCAGATCCATCCATGATGGGAATTTCTCCATGCATCTTGACCAGCAGGTTGCTAATTCCATAGGAGTGCAGGGCGGCGAGAAAATGCTCCACTGTTTTGACCATGATGCCCTTTTTTTGAAGAGAGGTGGCATACCCGGTGGAGAGCACGTAGTGGAGATGGGCGGGAACCGTGGCATCGGCCGAAATACTGGAGAAAAGAATGCCGCTATTGGGAGGCAATGGATGGAGGATGAGGCCTGTTTTCACCCCGGAGTGAAGTCCATGGCCGGCACCCACCACACTCTTTTTCAGGGTCCTCTGATGCAGGGTCTTCTTGCGTGATCGTTTGGATGTCACCGCCCTAGGACGCCCTTGTCCTTGGGTGGTTTTGGTTCTCTTTACTTCTGCCGCCGTCTTTACGGCAGGTTGCCCCTCCAAGGCCCGCTGAACCGTTTCCAATAAACTTTCCAGGGAAAGCGGTTTCTCCAAGAAGTCAAATGCACCTAGTTTGGCCGCCGTCACAGCAGTGTGGATGTTGCCGTGACCTGAGATCATAATCACCCGAAGGTTCGGGTGTTGCTCCTTGATCTGTTTTAAAAGATCGATACCATCCACGTTGGGCATCCAGATATCCAGCAAGACGAGATGGGGCAGCTCCTTGCGGATCAAATCCTGCACCATGGCCTCATTTTTTGCCTCCACCACTTGATAGCCTTCGTCCGTGAGGATCTCCCTTACGGTCTCCCGGACACCGTCCTCATCATCGATAACTAAAATAGTATTTTCGTTCCTTTTCACTCCGCGTTCTCCTCCGCCTTTAACTCCATTTGACCAGCTGTTAGATCGAAAGTCCGTGCTCTCGCTTTGTCAATTCCACGGGCTGGTCCTGGGCCGTCACGGGCAATTCAACGATAAACCGCGTACCCGTGGGTTCGTTTTGACGTACCCGTATATAACCCCGGTGATCCGACACGATGGTGCTCACGATGGCCAGACCTAAACCCGTCCCGTTTTTCTTGGTAGAAAAGTAAGGTTCGAAAATATTTTCTCTCACTTCGGGAGACAATCCACAACCGTTGTCCGCAACCTCCAGGTGAACGATACGCAAGGAGGGGTCATACTCGGTGGAGATTTCGATTTTTCCGCCATCTCCCACCACAGCCACCGCGTTGTCCAGCAGGTTCATCAAGACACGTTTGATCTGTTCCCGGTCCAGATCGAGCAGCGGGAGGTCTCCCCGCTTGTCAAAGCGAAATTCCAAATCCCTGTGTCCCTCCTTGAAAAGAAAGAGAGCCTCTTTAACCACCTGGTTGAGATCATTGGGGGCCAGCTCCGCCGTTGGTAGACGGGCGAAGTTAGAGAATTCGTTCACCAGGTTCTTGAGCTCCTCCACCTGTTTAATGATCGTAGAAGTGCACTTTTCCAGTACTGCACCGTCGCTTTCCAGAAGATGCTCGTAGCGTTTCCTCAGACGTTGAGCGGAAAGCTGAATGGGAGTGAGAGGATTTTTGATCTCGTGGGCAATGCGCCGGGCCACCTCGCGCCATGCCCCCATCCGTTGTACTTTCTGGATCTCGGTGATGTCCTCCACAAACATCATGACTCCCAACACTTGTTCACCATCATCCCTTAAGATAGCGGCGGTCACCAGCAAGGTCAGGATCCGGTCGCTTCTCGAAACCCTGACCTCGCGCTTGATGCCTCTGCCGCCCTGCACACGATCGATGATCTCCTCTAGAACCACAAGGGAATCAGACTGAAAAACCTTGTCGTATCGTTGTCCCAGCACTTCACCCGCATCCAGACCCAAGATCTGTTCTGCAGCTCGGTTGATGGTTTGGACCTTTCCCTGGCGATCCACGAATACCACCCCTGCCGTAACGTTGGTCAACAGGGTCTCCATATAACGTCGTCTCTGTTCCAGTTCCGCGTTGATCTGCTTGAGATCGCGGGTCATCTGGTTGAAAGAACCCACGAGCATACTAATCTCATCATCGCCGCTGGCGTCGATCTGATAGTCCCAATTCCCGTGGGCCACCTCATGGGTTCCCTCGGCAAGCTTTTGGATGGGACCGGTAATACCCTTGGCCAGGTAAAGGCCGAACCAGGTGGCGGAAAAGATAATCACAAGAGTAAAGAGGATCAGGGTCAACAGGTAAGTATTTTTAATATCCTCTTTAAAGATGGCCATGTTCTTGTGCTCATCATAGGAGCGCCTGATCTGAAGTGCCCTCTTTGTGACACTCCTGGGGACAAAGTAGTCCACCACCACGACCCCCAGGATTTTTCCGTCCTGACTCTTTACGGGGACTCCTCCCCGGATAATGTCTCCCTCTCCAAACCCTTGAGTCCGGGTCACCTCTAGTCCACGCAACGCACGATCGAGGAATTCGGATTCGGGTTTGACCGTGATGCCCGTGGGCACTTTGTCATTGAAGGCCACCACCAGGGGCTTACGATCAGGGGAGAAGACTTCCACCGTTCCCAGATTGTACTCGCGCTGTTTGGCCTTCACGAAGGCCTTCAGACCGTCCATAGACTTGGGATCAAACAGCCCCGCCTCGGTGATACGCTGGCTGAGCTGGCGGGCATAAAACAGGGCGTTATTCGCTGAGTTCTGGTAATAGGTCTCACCTATTTCCAGCGAACCGCGCAGCGCATTGGCCACCTGTACCCCAAACCATTTCTCAAAGGACTTCGTTACGAATCCTCCAGCAATAAAAAATAGCAGTAAGGTGGGGATGAGCGAGAGTCCAACAAAGACAAGGACCAGCCGCACCCGAAGGCGTGATCCCAGTACCTTCCGCCTTCTCTCGAACAGGAGCTTGACCAGGTTGCGCACCACCAGGAACACCAGCAAAACGAGAAGAATAATGTTGATGTTAACGAGGAGAAAGAATGCGATATTGTTGGTGAAGGAGTATTCAGTGGAGAGTTCCGGGATCAGCACTTCAAAGAAGGCAAAGAGCAGCACCATCAGGGTGGCGACAAGCATCACCATCCCTTCGCGCTTTCTCCCCTTAGCCTCCTCTTGCCTGAGGCCGTCTTCTATTCCTTTTGACCCGTCCTGCGAGGCCATAAGCTACCGGACCCTCCGTGGACCGTCACGGAAAGTGGAAAGATTCTATCTTTTGAAGAAGTAAAGGACAAGGGTTAATATTACGCTGATAAGCAGGCATGTAGCCAAAGGAAAATAGAAGGCAAGGTTGCCCCTCCTGAAGGTTATATCACCGGGGAGCTGCCCCAACCACGGGATCTTAGCTCCCAGGGAGAAAATAACTCCCAGAACCACCAGCAGTACACCAACGAGAACAAGGACCTTTCCCAAATCCCCCATGACTGTACTTTTTGCCCTTCCTCAAAGCAAGTTCTGTTGCTTCCCACCCGCATTTGGCGGCATGGTTTCCTTACTCCGGCCAAAGTGCTCATAGGCTAAAGGAGTGGCCACGCGTCCCCTGGGTGTGCGGTTAAGATAACCCACCTGTATCAGGTAGGGCTCATAGGCGTCCTCGATGGTGTCTTTTTCCTCTCCAATGGCGGCGGCAAGGGTCTCTAGCCCCGCGGGACCTCCGCCAAATTTATCAATTAAGGTTAACAGGATCATGATGTCCATCTTATCGAGTCCTATGTGGTCAATTTCAAGCATCTCCAGGGCACCCTGAGTGGCTTCCTTGGTAATCACCCCGCCCGCCTTCACCTGAGCGTAATCCCGCACCCTGCGCAGCAGACGATTGGCGATCCTGGGGGTGCCACGGGAACGGCGTGCAATTTCTGCCATGCCCTCATGGTTTCCCTTCGTCCCCAGAAGGGAAGCGGATCTTTGCAAAATCTGAACCAGCGTCTCGGGGGAATAGAAATCGAGACGAAAGACGGCACCAAACCGGTTGCGCAGCGCAGGTGTGAGGAGTCCCGATCGCGTGGTGGCGCCGATGAGGGTGAAGCGCTTGAGTTCCAGCTTGATGGATCGGGCAGAAGGTCCCTGGCCGATCATGACATCGATCTGGTAGTCCTCCATGGCCGGGTAGAGAACCTCCTCCACCACATGGTTGAGACGATGGATCTCGTCGATAAAGAGGATATCGCCTTCCTCCAGGTTGGTGAGCAACGCAGCCAGATCTCCGGGTCGCTCCACCACAGGGCCGGAGGTGGCTTTAATATTGACTCCCATCTCCCTAGAAATGATATAGGCCAATGAGGTCTTCCCCAACCCCGGCGGGCCATGGAAGAGGAAGTGGTCAAGGACATCGTTTCGTCCTCGGGCTGCGGCAATGGCAACTTTGAGGTTCTCCTTGACCTTGTCCTGTCCTACATATTCGTCGAAGGCACGGGGCCTTAGGCCCATCTCGAATTTTAGATCCTCTTCAGTCGGTATTACAGAGATCTCACTGGGACTAACCTCCATGGGTGATGCCAAAGTCCCCTTGGGCTCAATGACCCCTCGTTGTGCCATGAGTTTTGTATCCTTATTGACTCAACCTGCGCAGGGTTTCTTTCAAAACCACTTCCAGGTTCCCCGCTTCACCGTTAACCACTTCGCGTACGATACTTTCCGATTCTCCACGCCGGTATCCCAGGTTCACAAGGGCGGAAACCGCATCCCGCATCAATTGCGAGTTGCCATCCTGTCTACCCATCTGCTTCTCGTCGGGCAAGGCCATCAGTTTGTCTTTCAACTCAACAATCATACGCTCCGCGAGCTTTTTCCCAACTCCCGGAATCGAAACGAGGCGCACCTGGTCCCCCTCCCTGAGGGCGCGAACCAGTTCCTTTGATGGAATCCCCGAAAGGATACCGATGGCCAACTTTGGCCCGATCCCGGACACTCCATTCATCATCAAAAATGTCTGCTTCTCCTCGTGCTCGAGGAATCCAAACAACTGCAGGGCGTCCTCCCGTAGATGGGTATGAACGAAAAGGCTCACCGGTTTACCAATTTCCGGTAAACGGTAGAACACGCCCAGGGAGATAAAGAGTTGATACCCAATACCCCCAACGTCGATGACCACCTCGCCGGGTTCCTTATGGGCGAGGGAGCCGTTTATCTTTGCTATCATGGGTGTGACACATCCTTATCGACCTGAACATGGACGCACCACCTGGCGCCGCGGTGGCGTGGCTGCCTCGACACGCGATTGAAAGGTCCGTTGATGGAGATGGCAGATGGCCGCGGCGAGGGCGTCAGCTGCATCTGTGGAAATGGGTTCGGTAAGATGAAGAAGCGAGGTAACCATCTTTTGCATTTGGAGCTTGCTGGCATGACCGTATCCCACCACCGATTGCTTGATTACAACCGGGGTGTATTCTTGGAGGTTCAGGTCGTTCTCGGCCCCGGCCAGCAGCGCCACACCGCGGGCCTGCCCTAACTTCAACGCGCTTTGAGCGTTACGGGCAAAAAAGACCTTTTCCACGCTAATGATCTTGGGCCTATAGCGTTGCATGACTTCTTGGAGTCCACGATAGATGCGTTTTAATCGAACCCCCTGCCCCTGGTTGGATGAGGACCCAATGGTTCCGTGGGCCACGTGAATCAGGGACCCGCGGTGGAGTTCAATGATCCCCCACCCCGTATGAACGGTCCCTGGATCGATCCCCAAAGTCCTCTCTTCGTTAATTTCCATTAACCATTGGGCACGAAGATTATGAACCCGTCCATGACCCGTTAACCGGTCTTATCGAGAAATTCATCCGGGATGTCGAAGCTCGCTGAAACGGCCTGGACGTCGTCATGGTCCTCAAGCTCTTCCGCAAGCTTGAGCGCTTGTTCAGCATGTTTAGCATCCAGGGCCACCGTGTTCTTGGGAATCATGGAGATCTGTGCCGTTACCATGGGAACTTTCTCTCGGTCCAGGCGTTCCCTTAGTTTCTCAAGGTCTTCAGGTTGAGCGACAATCTCAAAATGGCCGTCTTCTTCGCGCACATCCTCGGCTCCGCCATCCAAAGCCACATCCATTAAACGTTCCTCTTCGATCCGGGTCTTATCCACAGTGATCAAGGCCTTCCTGTCGAACATCCAGGCCACACATCCGCTCTCCCCCATATTGCCACCGTATTTCGTGAACAGACGTCGGATCTCCGAGACGGTTCGGTTTTTATTGTCCGTGAGCACGTGGACCATCATGGCCGCTCCCCCCGGACCGTAGCCTTCGTAGCTAACCTCCTCATAGGTAACCGATTCCAGTTCCCCCGTGCCCTTCTTAATGGCACGATCGATGTTTTCCGTAGGCATACTGGCCGCCTTCGCGGTTAGTACAGCAGTGCGCAGTCGGGGGTTGCTATCGATGTCGCCGCCACCCATACGGGCTGCCACCGTGACCTCCTTGATAAGCTTGGTAAAGAGTTTTCCACGTTTGGCATCCTTGGCGGCTTTTTTATGCTTGATGGAACTCCATTTAGAATGGCCTGACATAACCGAAACCTCTCTCAATAATACTCATCAGAGTAGCAGGCTTAGGGTGAGGAATTACAGCACCCTCTTCTTAACATAATATGGGTCGTGGGTAAATGGTCCGCCTCCATCCCCAAATGATCTTCCATCCGGAGGTCCAATCTTGTATAATAAGCGCTTTAATGCTCCAGCCAATTCTTTCATCGTATCAACGCTCAAAAGTTCGGGCCACAGCTTGGAGATTGGGAAGGTTCCCCGCAGTTCTCCTCCCTTTTCTCCTCGCTTGCTCACTACCTCCCGCAAAGGTTGAGTTGCCCGGTCCACATGCCATTCCAGGAGGTGCCAGTCAAACCGGCATCGCTTCCTGGTACGGTCCTGGATTTCACGGCCTGCCCACCGCAAGTGGCGTCATTTATAATCAGTTTGAACTCACTGCAGCTCACCAAACCCTGCCCTTGGGTAGCCATGTCATGGTCACTAACCTGGAAACCGGCAGATCGGTTGAGGTCACCATTAATGACCGTGGCCCATTCATGAAGGGAAGGATCATTGACCTTTCCTATGCTGCCGCCAATGCCCTGGGGATGGTGGAACCAGGGACGATCCCTGTAAAAATTGAATTGGTGGAACGAGGTATTCACAGAATTCGGATGATTCGTGCGAATCTCGATTATACGTTGCAACTAGGATCCTTCGTTCAAGTAGAAAATGCCTTGGAACTGAAGGGTTGGTTAAATAAGAACTATCCTTGGGCCAAACCCGTCACCATCGTGCTATTCCGGAGCAACGACTCCATTTACTATAGAGTTCAAACGGGCACCTTTTCCAAGCGCCGCGCAGCGCAGGACCAGGCCCGCCGGCTGGCGAGGGAAGGAATCCCCACCATCATCATGGAAGATTGATTAGATCGGCGGCGGTCAGGGAGCTGGTCTCAGGAAATATTCATTGCCCTGCTGGACAATCCTCTTTTCCCGGACCAGTTTTATTAAGTGGGCCTCCACGGAGCGACCCGCCACAGGGATGAGCACGGGAGTGAGCTTCTGGTAAATGTCCTCCACCATGGAATCAACGGTGTAACGCCCGTCTTTCATGCACCCAAGTATCTGTTGTTCGCGCATCCGACGATGCTCGATATACTCTCGTATTTTCCCATAGGGATCGTCCATATGGGGGCCATGACCGGGTAGTAACACTTGAATTTTTAGGTCCAAAAGCTTTTCGAGGGATTGCATATAGTGAGCCATGTCACCATCGGGAGGGCCGATGACTGCGGTCCCCCGACCAAGGATGTGATCTCCGGTAAAAAGAACCTCCTGGCGACTCTCATAGAAGCAACAGTGCCCTGACTCATGACCCGGTGTGTGCACCACACTGAGCTCGCCACCGTCATAGGGGATCCGGTCTCCCTCCCCGTATTGAAAGTCTTCTCCTCCCAGGTGCCCCGCACGGGTCTTAGAGATACCCAGTTTCGCTCCGCACCTCTTTTTTAACGCCAGGGCCCCTCCGCAGTGATCTCGATGGATATGGGTAATAAGGATACGCTCCACTTTCTTCGCGCCCATGGCTTCCACCTTTTCAAGGATGCCATCAATGTTCCCCGACGAGGGCAGCGCCACGTCAATCACAGTGGTGGCGTCACGACCCAGAACGTATTGGTTCGTTCCCTCAAGGGTCATGGGTCCCGGATTTGCCGCCGTGAACCAACGAATATTGTCCAATGGTTGTGCCATGATGGTCCCATGTCTCCTATGGCTTCGCCTACCTTATACCCATTGACATTCTAACAGAAATATCGGTATTGCATAGGGGTTAACTCACACTAAAGTGACAGGGAGGGCCTCTACCTATGCAGATCATCGATGCCGATGCCCATGTGATAGAAAACGAGCACACCTGGGATTTTATAGCGGAAGAAGAACAGGCCTTCAGGCCGGTAGTTGTGGTTCCGAAACACGGCCGCGCCGTAAGCCTTACGGGGTTCACAGGGACTGCTCGTGAGATCCAGGAGTTTTGGATCATCGACGGTAGGGTTTATTCCAAGCAGTCCGGTTTCGTGAGCAACGAGATGTCACCGGGGGCCCGGGAGGCTTCGGACATCGAGGCGCGCCTTGCCCACATGGACGAATTGGGTGTCGACATCCACGTCCTCTACCCAAGCCTGTTGAGCCCGCTGACCCGCCGGCCCGAGGTGGAGGTGGCCCTGCACCGGAGCTACAACCGTTGGATGGGAGATATCTGGCGGAAAGGGAAGGGACGCCTCCGATGGGCGGCCGTCCTTCCCCTATTGAGTATGGACAAATCCCTCGAGGAGCTGCGCTGGGCAAAGGAGCACGGCGCCTGCGCCTTCATGTTGCATGGTGTGGAGAGCGATCGCCGTCTCTCTACCCCCTACTTCTTCCCGCTTTACCAAGAGGCCGAGAAGCTCGATATGCCCGCCTGTGTTCATGCCACCTCAGGAAGCTTTGCCATGCACGAGATCTTCGGCCAGGATTCAGGCTTTTCCACCTTCAAACTCCCGGTGGTGGGGGCCTTCCATGACCTGATTATGAAACAAGTCCCCGCCATGTTCCCGGATCTCAGATGGGGATTCATAGAAGTCAGCGCACAGTGGATACCATACGCAATGAATGACTTGGAGATTCGGTTTCGCAAACGCGGCATCCGATGGCCCGGGGCCGACCTGTTGAAAGAGAACCGCATGTTCGTGGCATGCCAGACTGCCGACGACCTGCCCAATATTCTCGAGTGTGCGGGTGAGGATAACATC
The DNA here is from genome assembly GCA_965218425.1 of uncultured Binatia bacterium (SeqCode). Classification (GTDB taxonomy): domain Bacteria; phylum Desulfobacterota; class Binatia; order UBA9968; family CAXXLF01; genus CBDCDW01. The sequence goes on along the minus strand of OZ244621.1, from coordinate 3,228,664 downwards.
GTCATCGGCTCAGACTACGGACACAACGACACCTCCGCTGAGCTCAAGGCGTTGCGCAATCTTAGAACCAAGGGCACTGTGGCACCCGATATCATCGACAAGATTCTGTACGACAACGCAAAGCGGCTCTACGCCTTATGAGGACGAAACCTGAGGCGGTGAGGAACAGGAAAGGAAGATAATATGCGCGGACAAGCAGCCGTGGTAACCGGCGGGGCCAAAGGAGTAGGGCGCTACATTGCCCAGGGGTTAGCCAGGGAAGGTGTTCGGATAGCCATCGCCGACATCGACACGGAGCTATTGGCACGGACGCAAAAGGAGCTGGAGGGCATGACCTCGGATTCTTTCAGTGTTAAGGCCGATATAACCAATGAGAACGAAGTAAAGGATCTTATGGCCCGTGCTGCCGATCGCTTCAGCCAGATCGACATCTTGGTCACCTGTGCGGGAATCGTTCCCCACTTCAGTTGGGGTGTGCCCAAATGGCCCGTCATAAGGGACATGGAGAAATCCTTCTGGGACCGGGTCATCCAGACCAATCTAGGGGGCGTGTTTCTGTGCACCAAACACGTGATTCCCTACATGGAAAAACGCAAATCGGGTCATATCGTGAACATGCACGGTGGCGGGGGAAATATCGGGGCCTGCGCCTACGTGGTTACCAAAGAAGCCGTACGGACCTTTAGCCGTATGGTGGCTGAAGAGGTGCGCGAAGACAACATATGCGTTGTCACCGTATCACCCGAGCATTCAGTCTCCTTCGACTATTCCCCGCAGGAGGCACGCAAGCAGGTTCCGGGGGTGGAATCCCTGGGCAATCGGTTCGTCTTGGCCGCACAGGCCGGCATGGAGATGTCAGGGAAACTGGTGAACCTAAAGGATGGGCGCTTGAACATAATTGACCCTTGGTAGTTTTTGGGAGGACAAACAAAATGCGAGACAAAGCAACCATAGTGACCGGCGGTGCCAGGGGCATCGGGCGCTATATCGCCCATGGATTCGCCAAGGCGGGCGCCAAGGTGGCCATCGCCGACATCGACACGGAGCTATTGGCACGGACGCAAAAGGAGCTGGATGGCATGACATCCCAGGCGATGAGTGCCAGAGTCGATGTCAGGAGTGAAAACGAGGTCCGTGGGTATATCGATCAAGTGGCCAGCCGCTTCGGGCAGATCGACGTCCTGGTCAATTGTGCAGCTTTAGTTCCTCACTTTAGTTGGGGAGTACCGAAGTGGGCTGCCATTCGAGACATGGACAAAAGCTTCTGGGACCGGGTTATCGAGACCAACCTGGGCGGCACCTTCCTCTGCACCAAACACGTAATCCCTTACATGGAAAAGCGGCGATCCGGGCATATCGTGAACCTGTTCGGCGGCGGGCGTGACATCGGTGCCTGTGCCTATGTCGTCTCGAAGGAGGCCATTCGCGCCTTTACTCGTATGGTGGCCGAGGAGGTACGGGAGGCGAACATTTGCGTGGTGGCTCATGCCCCGGAGGGCGCAGTGGCCACGGAGTACGCGCCGGAGGAAGCGCGCAAGCGACTCCCGGGATTGGAATCGTTGGGCAATCGCTTCAACCTGGCTGCCCAGGCCGACATGGAGATGTCAGGGAAACTGCTCACGTTTACGGACGGCAGTTTGAAGGTCAGGGAACCCTAAATACGCGGGCAATTGAGACCCCCTCTGACCAGGAAAGGGAGGACAAAATGCAAGGACAGGTAACCATAGTAACGGGGGGAGCCAAAGGCATCGGCCGCTATATCGCCCATGGGTTTGCCAAGGCAGGCGCCAAGGTGGCCATCGCCGACATCGACACCGCCCGACTGGAACAAACAGGCAAGGAGCTTGAGGGCATGACCTCGGGCGCGCTGAGCGCCAGGGTGGACGTCAGAAACGAAGACGAAGTCCGCGAGTTCATCGCTCAAGTGGCCAGCCGCTTTGGACAGATTGATGTTCTAGTCAATAACGCGGCAATCGTCCCCCACTTTAATTGGGGAGTGCCAAAGTGGGCTTTGATCCGTGACATGGAAAAAACATTTTGGGAAAGAGCCATCCAAACCACTTTGGGTGGCACCTTTCTCTGCACGAAACATGTAATCCCCTATATGGAAAAACGGCGGTCCGGGCATATCCTAAACGTCCACGGCGGTGGGAGCGAACCCGGGGCTTGCGCCTACGTGGTCACGAAGGAGGCCATCCGTAGTTTTACCCGCATGGTAGCCGATGAGGTTCACGAGTCCAATATATGCGTTGTCATCGTGGCCCCGGAAGGTCCCTTCGCCACGGAGGATGCACCCGAGGAAGCGCGCAGGCGCATGAAGTCCCCCGCAGATATGGGCGACCGTTTCCTGTTGGCAGCCGAGGCTGGCATGGAGGTCTCGGGGCAGCTGGTCAATCTAAAGGACGGTCGCCTGAACATCAGGACTGGCCCACGAGACTGAACCATTAGGCCGGCTAACAAAACCGGAACGCCTCCATGACGCCAAGTTCCTGCGTCTTTATGGTCTGCGGGAGGCGGCATATGGGGAATAAGTGCGCCCGGATATTGGAAAATCAGGCCTGAACAGCCTGAAATCCACCCAAACAAAGCCCTTGCACAGCAACAGCCCGAGAAAACCCTTCCCCTAAACCCTTCTGTCGACCAATCCCTTCAAATTATAGTGTTATGCAGAGGTCTCGCAAAATCACTTCGCCAAAGCTACCGCGGACTCTTTTCCGATAACCTGAGAGCTTCAGTTTGTCATCTTTGAAGCTTGCCACTCTATAAGGAATTCTGAAAGTGCAACCGACGTTGACGGAATCAAATGGACATTTGCTGTTTCTCTATACCCCAGCAAATCATCACGTGAGGCAAGACTAATCCACTTAGAAATAAAGTTCTTCTCTTTCACCCCCTGGCGCACCCTTCCGCGGCTCATGATGTGGTAGTAGGCACCTGGGCACTCGATCCGCGGTGGACGTGACGTTGGTGGACCTCGCTACGGCCAAGTTATCGCTATTGAAATATTGCGTTAACCGAAAAACCTAGTGACCCCTACTGCGGCGTCGGGATTGAAGGCGGAGATACAGGGTCGGGGGCTATTAGCGCATGGGGACAGCGGTTACGAGGAATGGGGCTTGGGGGGCGATCCGTTTGCGCTGGCAGGGCGCGGAAGTCTGCTATCGACAGGCAGCGAGCCGCCGGCACGCCGTGACGCGACCAGGCCGGCGACTTCGGATGGACATCCTCAGCGGTTCCAAGCCAGCCAGCGTTGGAACAGCCTCTTCACCAGGGGCGTCAGCCGGGTTCGGTTGTACGCATCCCCGGTCTGCTTGATGGCTTCCGCTTGCGTGGGATAGGGGTGGACCACATTGGCAATCGTCCCAAGGCCAACGTTTCCCGCCATGGCCAGGGTGATCTCGCTGATCATCTCTCCGGCATGACGAGCCACGATGGTTCCTCCGACGATCTTGTCGGTGCCCTTTTTGACGTGGATTTTGACAAACCCCTTTTCTTCGCCGTCCGCCAGGGCCCGGTCTACCTCCTTGAGCTCCCGCACGTAGGTATCGATGGCAATCCCTTGACTTTGAGCGTCATGCTCGTACATCCCGACATGAGCGATCTCCGGGTCCGTGTAGGTGGCCCAGGGCATGATGAGGGAGCTCAGCTTCCTGCTCTTGTAGAACAGGGCGTTCTGAATGATGATGCGGGCGGCCGCATCGGCTGCATGGGTGAATTTCCAGTCCATGCAGATATCACCGCCGGCGAAGATTCGCGGGTTGGTGGTTTGCAGGTAGTCATTGACCACGACACCGCGTCGGTTGTCGTATTGGACTCCCACGGCCTCGAGGTTCAGGCCGTCGACGTTTGGAGCACGACCAGCCCCCACCAGTATTTCGTCCACGGCCACCGAATCTTCCCGTCCGGCAGACTCGAAATAAAGCACCTTCCGGCCGTTTTCTTTTGCTGCCCGCTTGATCTCGCTTCCAAGAACCAGCCGGATGTCCTCCTGGAGGAATTGTTGCTGGACGATGGCCGCGGCATCGGCGTCTTCACGGTTCAGGATGTGGCCCCCGCTGTGAAAAAGGACCACCTCGCAACCCAGACGCTCGAAGGTTTGCGCCAATTCACAGCCGATGGGACCGGCCCCGACAACGGCGAGCCGTTCGGGGCGTTCGGTCAGTGAAAAAACGGTCTCATTGGTGACGTAGCCGGTTTCCGCGAGACCCTTGATTGGCGGGCGGGGTTGATCGGCCCGGGCCCCGGTGGCAATGACGGCCTTCTTGAAGCGCACGGCCTGGCCGTCCACGTCCACGGTATCCGGGCCGGAGAACCGGGCGTCTCCGAGGAACACGTCGATTCCCAGGTCGGCAAAGCGTTTCACCGAATCGTGGTGGCTGATGTGCGAGCGAATTTTGCGCATGCGCTCCATGACCGCACCGAAATCCGCCCCGACCGCTTCCGGCCGGCGTATTCCGAACTGCGTTGCCTCGCGCATATCCGCAATCACTCTGGAAGAGCGAATCATGCACTTGGACGGGACACATCCGACGTTCAGACAATCTCCTCCGAGAAAGTGGCGTTCGATCAAAGCGACCTTTGCGCCCAACCCGGCGGCGCCCGCTGCGGTGACCAAACCGGCCGTCCCAGCGCCTATGACCACCAGGTTGTAGCGGTCGGCCGGTGTGGGATTGGTCCAATCCGCCGGATGGGTGTTCGATGCGAGCACCCCGTTGTATTCGTCCTGCGGCCACAACTGTGGAATATTACGCATAAGTCCGTTCCCCCAGTCTTTCCAAATAGCACGGCGTCGTGAGGAGACCCTCGCGGCAATGGCGGCGCGTCCGGTTCTCGGGTATTCTACGGCGTCTTTGCATTTTTCCTCCTGTTGACGAGCGCGACGAATTTTTTTGCGATGAGCGGAAACAGCCCGAGCAAGACGAAGGAAAAGATGAGCTGGGGTGAAAGGATGCCGGCCAGAGAATCGATCTGGACCAGTTGGGTCCCGGCGTTGACGTAGACGATCGTTCCCGGAAACATTCCGAGCTGGCTGACGAAGAAGAATTGCGCCGTACGGATGGGCGTCAGTCCCATCACGAGATTGATTACGAAAAAGGGGATCACCGGAATCAATCGCATGGTAAAGAGATAGAATATGCCTTCCTTGGCGATCCCGTTGTTGATGGTCTCCAGTCTGTCTCCGAACTTGCTCTGAATGGCGTCCCGCAAAAGGAAGCGGGCCACCAGGAACGAAACCGTCGCGCCGATGGTACTGCAGAATGAAACGACGACGGTGCCGGTAACCACTCCGAACAGGGCCCCCCCGAGGAGCGTCAGGATCGCGGCGCCTGGAAGCGAAAGCGACGTCACCGCAATATAGATGGCGGCGTAGGCCAGTATGGCAATGGACGGACGTTGCTCGTAGTAGCTTTGATAAGCATCCCGCTGAGCTTTTATGAATTCCAGGTCGAAGTACCTGCCGAGATCGAAGATGAAAAAGCCGGCCACCAGGGCCGCTACGAGAACCACCAGTGCTATTTTGACGATCCGTTGACTCATAAACGACGTTTCCTCCAGTCGCTCCGTTCGCTTCAGGTTCCCGGCTCGTCTCGCTAACGGGGGCCGTTCAGGCTCCAGTCGTAGTGATAGTCGAGCTTACCGTCATAGCCGTCGAGCTTTTCCCGCAACCCCGAGTTCGCGTAATCTCGTAGATGTTGCACAACGGCCCGCCTGCTCCCGCCGAAGTCCTGCTGAAACCAGTCATAGATGCTCGACACACGCAGCCGCCCATTCAGGAGCGAGACGCCTCTCGGGTGGTTGACATACGCCCGCGTGCCGTGGGTCAGAAGCCGCTCCAGGTTTTGCGCCGTAAAGGCCTCCGGCTGCAGGTTCGGGCAGCCGACGCTCGCGCAGCAGACGGCGTAATGGACTCGATTATCGCGCCAGATCGGGCGCAGGATTCGATGTTCGATGTCGTCCAAAGACAAGCCTTCGCCCTCCACGGCGGCCAGCTTCGCCCGCCAGGGGCCGCCGCCAAAGATCCCTGAGAAGAAACCGGAGGACAAGCTGATGTCCTTGATGGATCCCACCGGAAAATGCTCCAGTACGACCTTGACCGTCAGGGCGTTGTAGAGATTGATCCAGTAGGCCTTCTGTGAGCTGCGGTTATAGGTCGATATGGGCGCTTCCTGCAGCCGAGCGACGTAGCCGGCCAGTGCGGCTCTGTCATTCGCGGTGACGTCACCGTAGCGGACCCGATTGACCCCGGAAGGATGGGTCTCCACCATGTACTTCTTCAGAAACGCCTGCCACCGCGAATGGTCGACGGCCCGTGTGCTGCCAGGGTCGTGTTCCTGCCACCGTGGCCACGGGTCGGCCGCGGGCGCCGCGCCAACGCCGTTGCTCACCAGACAGAACGCCGTCCCTAAGGCCAGCGACAGCGTCAACGACTTGCGCATATCGTTATCCTCCTGCCGTCCACGCGCGTCCGCATAGCGGTAGCGGTCTTCCGGCCCCCAATGACACGCAGCAGGCTCCGGAGCGGTTTAATCCCTTGCCGCATGATGGCAAGGGGTCAAGGCCACGTTTGCCGGTTGAGAATATGTACCTCGATCTCTTCAAGCCGTTTGCGTAGCTTTCCAGATCCCGCCGACCGATGTATCTTAGTCCTCTCCGATGGGTTTTAGACAAGAGCTTGTTTCGCCTGTTGCTTTCCGATACCTCTGTGTAGAGGCGGAGGTGTCACCAATTTTCCCAGCCCATGCTTGGATGGGAGACACATGGTGTTGTTCGTTGGATCATATGAACGATAAAAAAGGGCAGCCCAAAGGCCACCCGTTTTATTTTGTGAATCTTTCATCTTGTTAATGGAAAGACCTCAATTCCCGATCAGCTAAATCAGGTTAAGTATATTATATCTATTAAGAACGCTCCTGTCAATCAGTAAAATAGGGTGTGATGTGGTTTCCAGTCTCATGGCGATGATCCCTGTATAGACAATGTCTGTTACCGAAGTTTAGCAATTTCCTTTCCCAGGCATTTGTGCACCGGTTGCTGCTGGAAGTAGCCACGTTGCCCCGCGGCACTTGGGAAAAAGACTTATAATCAGCATGTAACGCATGAGTGGTATCTGGAATTACCAGTTACGGCCACACATGATGCCACATCCGTTCTGGATCTGGCTAACACTTCAGTCAAGTCGGTCAAGTAATGGGAGAGGTTAGGGACAAAATGAGCAGCATGAACCAAAAAATGGGTATTTCACTAGAACTCGAGAATTTCAAAACACAATATTTGAAGTTTTCGAAACTCATTCTCAAAGCGATAGGCCAGCGACACAAGGAAAACGGCTCCAGAGAATTCCTGGTGAATAGTTTTCTGTTTGGTGGTGGCAATGGGGCTGTTGTCCCCCAGTATGTTGTAGCGTATGAGATGTTCATTCCCACTTCTTCGGATGATGATGTGTTTCAGGAAACGGACTCACAGAATTGCGCAAAGGCGTTCTTTGAATCTGGTCTCGCATCCGAAATTAAACTGTCAGAAGTAAAGAACCCGAGCTTCGAGCAGCTTCGGCCTCGTATAATTTTTGAACTCATTGATCCAATACGTCATTTGATCAGGGGGTATAGCCGTATTCATTTTTCAAAGCGGCAGGTTTTGACCTGCCTGGATGAATACATCAAGATCTGGCAGGGAAAAGCATCTACTGGTCCCACTTACGCACCAATCTACAATTTTGAAACAGAGGTCCAGACTATCAAACTGAATGATTACGTCTCTATTGTACGTTTTACCGATGAAAAGAAGACAGAATTAACAGATGCTGTTGGTCCGTTACACAGGTTTTTCAATAATCATCCCTTGACAACGTTGTACCTATCTGAGATAGTGAGTCTGGTAATCTCCCCTATCCTGCGGGGTAGGGTGCGAAGCCGGTTCCCAAAAGGACCGGCTTCAGTGTTTTTAGTCTCTAACTCACAACCAAACTATTAGGCCGCGTTCTTTTCGGCCACGTCCAACAAATCTATAATCTCCCCAATCCCCCATACATGGTCAGAGACTCCAGCTTCCATCGCGGGTGTCACCTTCAAGGTCTTATGGATACAGCAGAAATTGTAATACATGAAATACAGTGCCACGGCGTCTTGTAGGTTGTCCAGTTTTTTGCTGAAAGCGTTTGTGAGCCCAGTAAATCGCCTCATGCTCATACGCATGGTCAAGTTGTTCCTTTCCGCGATAAGACCTGTGGCCGTCCGTGGTCAATTGGACCCTGTTAGCCAGCCTTCCAGCTAGGGCGTGTTAACATTATCGGAAGGCCTCGACGGTCAGAGCGAAGGTGAGGAAAGCGAGAAAAACGACGTCGAGTTTATCGAAGCGGGAGAAGATGCGGCGGAAGCCTTTGAGTCTGCGGAAGAGCCTCTCCATCTCGTTGCGCTTGCGGTACATGGCCTTGTCGTACCGCCAGGGCTGCAGGCGGGTGCTTTTGGGCGGAACCACCGGGAGGAAGCCGGAGTCTGGAGCCAGTTGGAGAGTCTTATTGTCCTTGATAGGCACGGTCCATGATGAGATACAATGGTGCCAGCAGCGATCCGATGCTGCCCGGAAGTTCGCGGCCTTGGACCGCATTGGAGGCTTGGCCCGGCAAGAGAGCAAAGGTTATCGCCGTTCGAGCATCCGCGGCAACCTTATGAATCTTGGTAGTCCACCCTCCCCGGGATTTTCCCATGGCCTGCGGTCCGTTTTTTTAAAGCGCCGGTGCCGTCCGGATGCACCTTGACGGTGGTCGAGTCCAGTTTGACCCCTCGATTTTGATCCGCACGATATGCTCGCGCTGCAACTGCTCAAAGACGTGATTCAACACGCCGTTCTTGGACCAGCGATTCATACGGGTGTAGATAGTGTGCCAGTTGTCAAAACGCTTCGGCAGTCCGTGCCACTTGCACCCATGCTCAGCTACGCACAACAACGCGTTGAGCACTTGTAAGTCGGAAAGACTAACATTGTCCCACTACCGCGGAAGACTGTGTGAGATTCGTTGGGACTGCGCCTCGGTGATTCCCATACACCTAAGCACACCATAAAAATTCTACTTAGTGTAAACACACCTTAGATTCGGTTTCGATTATCAGGCCCTCCCTAGTCGGATTCTCACTAAGAATCCTACGGAGAGATATTCCTAACGCGACAATGCTCATCACGATTGCAGCGATAGTCCCCCAATTCATATGTCGCTCCTCTTCAGTCCTTGAAATTAGCCACCCCTATCTCTATTCTCGACAGAGCTATGCCGATCGGATTTCCGCCAAGAAGATCGGTGTGATACATCAGAGCTTATCAACAGAAAATCTCAGCCGTTTCGTATTCTCACCATAGCCATTCCAGAACCACGATGAGTCAGCATTCAATAGAATCTTTCTCACTTCCTGTAACAATTCTTATGAGCTATTGGCCTCCTTTACAATCTTGATTTCCTCTTCTGTCAGCCCATAAAGTTCGTACACGAGTTGGTCAATTTGGCGATCAGCGGTGTCGATCTCACGCTGAAGGCGCGTTTTGTCGTTCGGATTCTTTGCAGCAGAAAACTGCTTATTCATGCCGACCATGCGCCTTACAAGCTCGCAGATGTGGTCATGCATCATCTTCTTTTCGGAACTATTGATAGCGGGTATTGGAAGCGACTTTAGCTGAGTCACCTTAACTTGTGGAAATGCATCATTCACCTCGTCATAGTATCCTCGTATAAAGAAGGCTATGACTCGGCTGCCGAGAACTCCGCCAAGATAGTATGCACCAACATCACCTGATTTAGGCCGAGCAATGTATACTTGTTGGTCTGCAATAGAATCTGTAACTTCGATGGTCACCACTAACCGGTCACCCAGAATTTTTCGAGAGTAAACACGCTCACCTTGAAAGAAGTCAGCTTGTCTCGGCTCAGCAAGCCATGGACCGTATTTTAAAAACTCAGTCGCCTTTGGCGGCGAAAATCGCTGTAAATCACGTCCATAAATGAAGGGTCGATATCCTTTTTGTTTAGATTTGCTGTGATAAGGACGTTCCCTAACGTCACGGATTATCTGTGGCCCTATGCCAAAGGCGGTTTGTCCATAGCCTCCGGTTCGGTATGGATGGACTCCTCGCGTGACTAAGGCAAAATCTTGAACTTCTAAGTTACCTTTTTTAAGCCGATGAGTTAAGTCAGCGCTTGCTTGGTCGAGAGACATTGATATTGGGCGATGCCCGTCGATGTATTGCTTCCTATTACAATCGGCAATTTCAACGAGGTTACCATTGCGCATTGCATTAATCGTAAACGTGTTTCCAGGTCGATCTGTCCTCTGAAAAGTATAAACTACTGTATCAACTGTTAGGCCGTGAAAAACGTTTGATGGCGGCGTCGTAATTGTCAGGTTGTTTGCTTGGGCTAAAATAAATGCACGTGTGGTCGAAGAGTAGGTGTTTGTAAGCCACACGTTCGGCACAATTTGACCGACATATCCTGAACGTCGGCAGAGCTGACACGCTTTCTCCATAAAAATGGAAAACAAATCAAGTTGGTACGGCGAACTTTTATACTTATCGCCAAGGTAAGCTTTAACATCATCCCCGATGTTAAGGGCCTGCCAGTCACGTCCAAATACGTACGGGGGGTTCCCCATCACCACATCAAACCCACCGGCCTTCATAATTTCCGGAAATTCGGCTATCCAATTGAAGGCGTTCACTCGATGAGTTTCCTCGTCATTAAACAGATTTGCCTGTTGCCTCTCATAATACTCCGGACCGATGAGGGAGTTGCCGCATTTGATGTTATGGCCAAGGTCAGGGAGGGCGCGTTCGCGCCAGATCTTGAGCTGCTTGTTTATCGTCTCTTCACTCTCACCCTCCAACACTTTTAACAGGAGGCTGAGCTTAGTGACCTCCACTGCCTGGCTATCGATGTCAACTCCATAGATGTTGTTAAGCAGAATTCGCTTCTTTTCTTGGGTAGTAAGGTTCCATTGGCCGCCGCGACCCTGGTAAATTTGCTTCGTGTGCTTCAGGGGGATATTACTGACATACCAATCTCGGTGGTAGTCCAGAAGGTATCTATAGGCGCCTATGAGAAAGGAGCCCGACCCGCAGGCAGGGTCGAGGATTTTAAGCTTTTCTAGCTGCTTTGGGTTCTTGTCCTCGCAAAGTTTTCCGACGGTGCTGTTTACAATGTAATCGACAATATAAGTGGGAGTGTAATAGACGCCTCCGGCTTTTTTGACCTCGGGCTTTTCCTCCACAACGGCACGGTGGCCCGAGGTCAGCCGGATGACCTTGCCCAGAAACTGCTCGTAGACGTTCCCGAGGATATCGGCGCTCAGAACGGAAAACTCATAAGGACTCTCAGGATAATAGAGCCGGCGTATGATGTCTTTCAGAATCTTGTCATCAATCTTTAGGGCAAGGGACAACTTGTCAGGCTCTTCACTCCTACCTTTCTCTTCCTTGAAATGAAACAGGCCTGAATTGTACTTGTCGTCCGCGAGTCCATAAACGTATTGCAATCGCTTGTAGGTATTTTCGCCGTTTAGAAGACTCCGGAGCTCGCCGTAAATCTCGATACCTCGATCTTCACACATGCGGAGGAAGATGACCCGGTCGATAGTGCGTTGAACGGAAAAATTAAGATCCCGTACGCTTAGCTTCGGATTCCGGAGCGCCAGATTACGAGCCAGAGCCTCACGCCATGCCTCGATTTCCTTCAGGAAAGCCTTGTCTACCTCTGCGGTCCCTCTCTTGCCCTTGCTGGACTCAGCGTACTTGTCGAATGACCCTTTAAGTATGGCGTCCCGTGAAAAAACCGTCTCAATTTCGTCCCAACGGTCCGCGTAATCGTTATAGGTCAAGTACAGGATTCTACCCATACTCGGTTTGTCCGAAGGCTTTGGGAGTAAACGACAGTCGTAAACAGCGAACTCTTCAAAGTCTGTCAAAATGGAAAGAGGGAGCTTTGCGCTCCATGCGTAACGGCGGAGCTGATATGCAGGACTGACATTCTCTTTGATGGAGACTGATGGCTTCTTGGCTTCAACGAAGAATTTCCGTGCCCCGCCAATTCTGAAACAATAATCCGGCGCCTTGGTCGCCCCGCCGATCTTGATTGCATCTTCATGGATGACTTCTTTGTATGCCTCGGCATAGCCGGATTTATTTGCAACATCCCAACCCAAAGCCTCAAATAATGGATTGATGAATTCCTGACGCAATTGCGTCTCATTATAGGCTTGGTTCTGGTAGGCTTCCCGGTTCCTGTCGAATCGTTCAACCAGGGTCAGGACTTCTGCGGGGATCTGTGCCATGCGGATTATCGCTGTTTCCGGGCTGGCTGCGACTAACTATACCAAAGACCCTGCTTATCGGCTCATGTTCTTGTCCCAATCCCCAGGGCCTTGGCCAGCACTAGGGTGCGACGGGCCCGCTCCACAATGGGGCGGTCCAAAAGTTGGCCGCCGAAGGAAACGGAACCGTCCCCTCTAGCTACGGCTTCATCGTAGGCCTTGATTACCTTCCGGGCGTAATCCGTCTCTTCCTGAGTCGGGCTGAAGACACCGTTAATGGGATCGATCTGGGATGGGTGAATCAACGACATGCCGGTGAATCCCAGTCGCCGTGACTGCCGGGCGAATCCCCATAGACCGTCCGCGTTGTTAAGGTCCACCCAAACCCCGTCCACCACCTGCACATGGGCCGATGCGGCAGCCGTGACCATGGCCGACCGCGCGTAGATCAAATCCTGCGCCTCTCCTTCACGCACCAGGGGAAGCCCCATTTCCCGGCTGAAGTCCTCCGCGCCGAACATCAACCCCATGACCCGGGAGGAACATGAGACAATGGCGGCTGCGTTGAGCAGCCCCTTGGGACTTTCGATTGCTATGAGGAACCGAACTATCCCGCGCTCCATCCCGAGTGAAGTTTCTCGCTCGGTGACGATGCCATCCACTTGGAGCACCTCCTGTGACGTCTCCACCTTGGGGAGAACCAAACCGTCCAGCCCGGGCCGAAGGACCGCTTCCAGATCCGAATCCATACGCTCATGTCCAATGGCATTGATGCGAACGAAACGCGTGGGGGAATCGGGAGAGTGTTCACGCCCCAAGGCCTCGCCGATCAGTTTACGGGCGGTGTCTTTTTCGCTCGGAGCCACGCCGTCTTCGATATCCAACATGATTGCATCAGTGCCGAGCCCCATTGACTTATCAATCATGCGCTGCCGGTGACCCGGCACAAACATCCAGGAACGTTTAAGGTCCACGTGTTTCTCCTGTGCAGTCCTTGTCCGCTTCTCCGTCTCTCTCCCTATCTCGGTCCCTGTCGCTCAATACGACTTCGGCATTCCCAATACATGTTGCCCCAGGTAGGCAAGCACCAGATTATTACTCACGGGGGCAATGGTGAGCAATCGCGTCTCTCGGAATTTTCGCTCCACGTCGTAATCCACTGACAGCCCGTACCCCCCATGGGTGGTAAGACAGATGTTGGCTGATTCCCAGGAAGCCTCTGAGGCCAATAGTTTTGCCATGTTGGCCTCGGCCCCGCACTTTTCCTTCCGGTCGAACTTCGTGGCCGCCTGAAAGCGCACGAGATTGGCGGCTTCGATGCGGGAGTAGGCCTGGGCGATGGGAAACTGAATTCCCTGATTGGAACCAATGGCCCGGCCGAAGACCTCACGCTCCGTGGCGTACTTGGCCGCCCGTTGGATAAACCAGCGACCGTCACCGATGGCTTCCGAAGCCACCAAAATACGCTCCGCATTCCACCCGTCGATGATGTAACGAAAACCCATCCCCTCCTTACCCACGAGGTTTTTCGCCGGGACCTTGAGTCCATCAAAGAAGAGAACATTGGTGTGGTGGTTGATCATGAGGTCCAGGGGCTTCACCTCCAGACTACCTTCCGCCTCAGCGAGGTCTACGATAAAAACCGACAGCCCCCGTGTTTTGTCTTCCAAGTCATCATAGGGAGTGGTGCGGGCTAAAAGAAGCATCAAGTCGGATTGGCGCACACGAGAGATAAAAATCTTTTGGCCGGATATGAGATAATGTTCACCTTTGCGCTCCGCCCGGGTTTGAATTCGGGTGGTTTCAGAGCCTGCGTCGGGTTCGGTGACCGCGAAGGCCTGAAGGCGCAATTCGCCGCGAGCGATCTTCGGCAGATAGCGTTTCTTTTGTTCCTGGCTCCCATGTTTGAGAAGGGTTCCCATAGTGTACATCTGGGCGTGGCAAGCGGTAGAGTTTCCACCCGAGCGATTGATTTCCTCCAGTATGATGCTCGCCTCTGTTATGCCCAGATTGCTTCCGCCAAACTCCTCGGGAATCAGGGCCGCAAGCCATCCCAGCTCGGTGAGCTTGCGCACAAAGGAGTCCGGATATTCTCCCTTGCCATCCAGCTCGCGCCAGTAGGAATCAGGAAACTCATGGCAAACCTTGCGGATCTCTTCCTGAATCTGCATCTGGTCCTGGGTCAAATTGAAGTCCATGAATTTCTCCTAAACCACTGTGCGTAGTATATCGGCCAGGCATGGAAATGCAAAATTCAATTTTCTCCATGCTTTGCACTTTTCATTCCTCATTGTATGATACGATAAACTCGACGGGGAGGAACCGATCATGGCCGTGAAACCTGGCTGGGAAGGCCGTTTTTTCGAGGACTTCGAAGTGGGTGACGTTTACCGCTGTCGCCTGGGACGCACCATTACGGAAGCCGACAATATCTCGTTTACTTTGCTCACCAACAACACAAATCAAATACACTTCAACAACGAGTACGGTAAGCAGACTGAGTTTGGAAAGTGTCTGGTCAACAGCGCACTCACCCTGGCCATCGTCGCGGGCCTGGGAGTCGCCGACGTGAGTGAGAACGGTTTCGCCCTTGGCTGGGATGAGATCAAGCTACCCAACCCGGTATTCGCGGGGGATACGGTTTACTCGGAATCCGAAGTCCTGGACAAGCGAGAGTCAAAATCGAAGCCGCAATGGGGAATCATCAAGGTCCGAACCCGTGGCATCAAGCAGGATGGTACGGTGGTGATCGACTATTCTCGCTCGGTCATGGTCTGGAAGCGTGCCCACGCCCCTAAACGGGATCTCTTCCCGGAGGTTAAGAGTGAGTCCAAGTAAGCCCGCTGCCGAGGCAGCTCTTTCCGGGATCCGCGTTGTCGCGTTTGAACAGGTTCTCTCCGGTCCCTTCTGCACGCTGCTCTTGGGCGACATGGGAGCCGAGGTCATCAAAATAGAAAAGCCCGGCACGGGGGACCTGATTCGTCATTGGGACAGCGCCGTCAGGGGTCTTTCCTCCGGCTACGTGTGGCTCAATCGCAACAAACGAAGCCTTACCGTAGACGTAAAGCAGACCAAAGGTCAGGCAGTGGTTCATGACCTGGTGAAAAAAACCGATGTCTTCTTCGAAAATGCCTCCCCCGGAGTGGCGGAGCGGGTGGGTCTGGGCTACGAAGAACTTTCAGCCTTAAACCCGAGGTTGATCTATTGTTCCCTCTCCGGTTACGGGCAGGATGGCCCCTATCGCGACGTCAAGGCCTACGACCTGTTGATCCAAGGCGAAGGGGGGCTGATCGCAACCACCGGTTACCCGGACAAACCAGCCAAGGCGAGCATCGCCATTGTGGACATCGCGGCAGGCATGTATGCGGCGCTAGGCATCTCTCTTGCCTTGCTGCAGCGGGAGAGAACTGGACGTGGGCAGGCCGTGGATATCTCCATGTTCGAGTCCTTGATCTCATGGCTCGGATATTTTCCGCATCACTACTGGCACCAGGGGGAGGAACCCGAGCGCGTGGGAATGCGCCACCACTACGTGACACCCTACGGACCTTACCTTGCCAAAAACGGCCAGTACGTGAATCTAGCCGTGGCGACCCCTCAGGACTGGCAGATTTTCTGCCGTGAGGTGATAGAACGCCCGGATCTCCTCTCCGACGAACGTTTTTCGACGGTTGAGAAGAGAAGGCAAAACCGCGCCGTGCTGGAAGAGACCATCGAAGCGGCATTTCTTGAGCGGGACCATGGCGAATGGTTGGAGCGTCTCAAGAAAGCCCAGCTTCCCCACGGAGAGGTTCGAGGCATCGCACAGGTTCTTGCCCATCCTCAAGTGCTGGCCCGCAAGCTCATTCGCGAAGTAGAGTCCCCTGTGGGTCCCGTCCCCGTCATCGGCACCCCGCTACGTTTAACGGACAGTCCAGCCCGCTACGACCGGATTCCTGACCTGGGCGAGGATAGCGAGGAGATCCTGAAGGAACTGGGTTACGATTCCAAGACCATTGGCGACCTGCGACGAGACAAAGTGATCTAGCCCCGGCCAGAAAACACACTTCTTGAAGTCAATTCAACCAATGAATTAGCACTTCCGCGGATTACGACGTCATTCCTTAGGGAAGGAAAATCGGTCTTGGCGCACCTTGTGATGCGGTGGCCCTTGTTGTATTAATAGCAACGACGATTGAACCTTCAGAAAATTGAAATATTTTCTTCGGGAGATGTGCAATGGCAAACAGCAATTTAAATAGTTTTGGCGCTCGTTCAACCCTCAAGGTTGGCAATCGAAACTACGACATTTTTCGCCTGGACAGTCTCGATAAGGCTGGTATTAAAAACGTCTCCCGACTGCCCGTCTCCATCAGAGTTCTGCTGGAAAACCTGTTGCGCTTAGAGGACGGTAAACTCGTCACAAAGAACGATATAGAGACCCTCGCGGGCTGGAACCCCACAGCCAAGCAGGACAAGGAAATTGCGTTTATGCCGGCTCGAGTGCTCATGCAGGACTTTACGGGAATCCCGGCCATCGTTGATCTGGCCGCCATGAGAAACGCCATGGAGCGGATGGGAGGCAAACCGGACCTCATCAATCCCCTTCAACCGGTGGACTTGATTATTGATCACTCCGTTCAGGTGGATCAATTCGGCTCTGCACAGGCTTTCCAACACAACGCTCAACTCGAGTTGGAGAGAAACGGTGAACGCTACGCCTTCTTGCGGTGGGCGCAAAAGGGATTTCATAACTTCCGGGTGGTCCCGCCGGATACGGGAATCGTTCATCAGATCAACCTGGAGTATCTAGGTCAGGTGGTCTTTAGGGCGAACCAGGACGGAAAAGACGTTGCGTATCCCGACACCCTCGTCGGCACTGACTCCCATACCACCATGATCAACGGACTGGGCGTTGTGGGCTGGGGCGTAGGAGGAATTGAGGCGGAAGCGGCCATGCTGGGGCAACCATTCATCATGCTGATTCCCCAGGTGATCGGTTTCAAGCTCCATGGACGAATGCCCGAGGGAGCCACCGCCACGGATCTCGTCCTTACAGTAACCCAGATGCTCCGTAAGAAAGGCGTTGTGGAAAAGTTTGTGGAGTTCTACGGTCCTGGCCTTTCCAACCTCAGCCTGGCGGACCGGGCTACCATCGGGAACATGTGTCCGGAGTACGGGGCCACCATTGGGTTTTTCCCAGTGGACGACGAGACCTTGAAATACCTCAAGTTCACGAGCCGTGATCCGGAACTGATCCAACTGGCCGAGGCCTATTGCAAAGAACAGGGGCTTTTCCGAACCGATTCCACCCCAGACCCGATTTTCAGTGACAGCCTGGAATTGGATCTCGCCACTGTGGAACCGAGCCTGGCGGGGCCAAAGAGGCCTCAGGACCGGGTGCCCCTTTCCCGAGCCAAGCAGGCCTTTCAGGAATCTCTTCCCGGTATGCTGAAGAGCAGTAACCCGACTCACAGCGTCCCCGTAGCATCCAACGGAGACAAATTCGACCTCGGTCATGGTTCCGTGGTCATCTCCGCCATCACCAGCTGCACGAACACATCCAACCCATCCGTCATGATTGGCGCCGGGCTGCTGGCCAAGAAGGCGGTGGAACGAGGTCTCAAGGCGAAGCCCTGGGTCAAAACCAGCCTCGCACCGGGATCGAAAGTGGTGACGGATTATCTCAAGGAGACCGGTCTCATCCGCTACCTGGAAGAACTCGGTTTTTTTCTCGTGGGTTACGGATGCACCACGTGCATCGGTAACAGCGGACCCCTACCCGAGTCCGTCGATGCCGCCGTTCAGGAGGGTGACCTGGTGGCGGTATCGGTGGTGTCCGGCAATCGTAACTTTGAAGGACGAATTCATCCGAGGGTGAGAGCCAACTATCTAGCCTCCCCTCCCCTTGTGGTGGCCTATGCCCTGGCCGGAAGTATGGACCTGGACCTCTACAAAGACCCGCTGGGAAAGGATTCAAAGGGTGGCCCTGTGTTCTTAAAAGACATTTGGCCCACCCCACAGGAGGTTCAGGAGACCATTCAAACCTCCCTCCAGTCTGACATGTTCAAAAAGCAATATGCTGAAGTATTTGAAGGAGACAGAACCTGGAAGGAACTGCCCGTCCCTCAGGGCACGATATTTTCCTGGGATGCACATTCAACCTATGTGCGGGAGGCACCCTACTTTATTGACTTACCCCGGGAGCCGAGGGCGCCGCAGGACATCAAAGGGGCCCGTACCCTGGCCCTACTGGGCGACTCCATCACCACTGACCACATCTCTCCGGCTGGATCCATTGAGAAGGACGGACCCGCAGCCCGATATTTTAAAGATCACGGAGTTCAACCCAAGGACTTCAACTCCTATGGCGCGCGAAGGGGAAACCATGAGGTGATGGTGCGGGGCACCTTCGCCAATGTACGCCTCAAAAACCAGTTGGCTCCCGGCATCGAAGGCGGTTGGACGGTCCACCTCCCGGAGAAAAAACAGATGTTCATTTACGATGCCGCAATGCAGTACCAAAAAGAGGGAGTTCCGCTCATTGTGATTGCCGGGAAGGAATATGGGTCCGGTTCCTCGCGGGACTGGGCGGCAAAGGGACCGCGACTACTGGGGGTCACAGCCGCCATCGTAGAGAGCTACGAGAGAATCCACCGCAGCAATCTGATCGGCATGGGAATTCTTCCATTGCAGTTCAAGGGGGGAGAAAACGCCGCATCCCTCGGTCTCACGGGGTTCGAGACCTATGAGATCACGGGAATTCAGGATGGACTCAAGGTGGGAAAAGAACTATCGGTTAATGCGCAGAGCGATGACGGAAAAGTTAAGGAATTTAAAGTCACCTGCCGTATCGATACACCGGCGGAGCTGGATTACTACGGTAACGGGGGCATCCTGGAATTCGTGCTGCGCCAACTACTCTTGAAGGGTTCGACCTAAGGACACACCCTCTGATGAGCCCTATGCACCAACCGATCATGGGCAGATTCACGGGTCCGCCAGCCGGATAATCCTCGCGTGCAGTAGTGCCCTTGTCTCGTCGACGCCTCACCCGTTAACAGCGTTACGCGGCAACTACTTTTTTCTCTTTCACCGCTTGGTAGACACCCTCAAAGAAAAGGCCGTAAAAATCAACGGAGACATCAACCACGTACTGCGGCGAGAAACCGGGCCTCAAGTCAACCATTCCGGTTTGAAGCAAACGCTGCAATACGGCTCGATTGAAATCACCATGGCCCAAAACACCCTCATGTTCCTCGAGATCGGCTTCCTCATGGGTCTGAAAATATTTCGCCTGAGCCAGGGGCAAACCATACCGTTTGGTTAGCGACTCTTTCCACTTCCCGGCCCAATGGCCAATGGGCTCTTCCGTGGCCACGGAAGACCACCATTCCAGGATCGTTCCCTCGTGCAGGAGCCCCCGTTTGAACTCAAGAATTCCCCTGCAATCCGCCATCATCTCGCAGGCGATCATGTCTTCCTCGGTTAGTCCGAAGACCTTCCCCTGTTCCAATACCAGAAGGACATGTCCCGGGGGACGGGGGTAAATATACTCATCAGCGACCTTCGCGCTAAAACTTGCCAGGAGGTCCGGATGTCTTTTGAAAAACCCGATGTGCTTTTGATAGGTGGATGCGATGATGTTGTTGACTTCGAACACATAGTAGGACCAGTTCTGCCAGAAGAGGCGAATGCCTTCCATGGGTAGGGATCCGGCGATAACCTCACGCATGAAATTACCCTGGTTGACCTTTTGCTCCCAGCGCTCATGCATGTTCTGATAGAGCACGTCCACGTACTCCTTGGCCTCCTGCTCTCTCATTTTCTTTCCGAGCTCCAGATCCGGTAAGGGATTCGGCATAATTCTGACCTCCTAGGGATGGACCCTTGCTCTCCATGATGGCACTAGCAAAAATTAAAACTGCAGGGGAGTATAGGTTCCAAAGGTGGAGGTTGTCAAGGTTACGACTCCACACTGTAGTAGCAAAGTGAAACTGACTGGGTTACGAATCCACACACGAAATGCAAAACGAGGCCAAAAAAATCCCAGGGTCGGTTTCTATGCGGATTCCACAGCACGGCCGGTGTCTCGACCATCCGCATGCATGTGAGAAAGGCGCAGCAGCAGCAACAGCCCAGGGATGGCGATAAGCGTACAGAGAGTGAAAAACCCTTTCCATCCCATGATCTCGGCAAGGTATCCCGTGGGTGCGGATGCCAGCACCCTAGGCACACCCATCAGTCCAGTGAGCAATGCATACTGGGTGGCGGTGAATTTCTTGTTGGTGAGGCTCGCCATAAAGGCCACATAGGCCGAGGTCCCCATCCCACCACTTAGATTTTCGAAGGCGATCACACCGGCCAGACCCAGCAGGTTGTAACCCAGTTGAGCTAGAATAACAAAACCAGCCGTGGATATGGTCTGAAGAAAGCCAAATACCCAGAGGGACCGGTAGATGCCAAGGGACAACATCATGAGGCCGCCCAGGACACTGCCGGCGATGGTTGCCCAAAATCCAAAAAGCTTAACCACGGTACCGATCTCGGTTTTCGAAAAACCGATATCAAGATAGAAAGGTATGGTCATGGCGCTCGCCATGGTGTCACCGATTTTGTAGAGCAAAATGAAGGCAAGGATGACCCATGCCTCTTTGCGTGCAAAGTAATCCGCAAAGGGGGCAATCACCGCCTCTTTCATTGATCGAGGCGTGCCTTGAGCAACTTGGGGTTCGTGGGCGAGTAGCGTTGTGACGATTCCCACCAGCATCCCCGCGGCCATAATCTGATACACCCATGTAAAAGATATTTGATCGGCCAGGATCAGCCCGCCCCCCGAGGCCACTAACATACCCACACGGTAGCCATTGACGTAAAGCGATGAGCCGAGCCCCAGTTCCTCGTCTGCAAGGTCCTCTCGACGGTAGGCGTCCACCACAATATCCTGGCTGGCGCTGAAAAAGGTTACGAGAAAGGCCACAAAAGCTACCATCCATGGGCTTTCCAAGGGACGGGTGAAGCCCAAACCTGAGATGGAGAGCATTAATGCAGTCTGAATCACCAACAGCCAGCCCCTTCGACGACCCAGAAGTGGCCGCCCCAACAAAGACAAGGTAAAACGATCCAAAACCGGCGCCCAGAGAAACTTGAGGGTATACGGAAGCCCCACCAGGGCCATCAACCCTATGACGCTCAGATCAACCCCCTCATCTTTCATCCAGGCCTGTAGTACGGAAATAGTTAACAACAAAGGCAAGCCACAGGAAAATCCCATGAGGAGCGCCACAATCATGCGGCTACTGAACAGCACCCTAAAGACTGATATCAGCCGACTGTGTCCAGAGGGGTTCATCACCGTCATAGGAATGAAAGATTTCGCCGGAGAAGAGGAGTGGGGATAGGACTTACCACAAAAATGTGAGGAGACTCTCCTACAGGAACCGCCGTTTGATCTCTACCCGAGTATTCTTTTTCTTGCCTGCTGGGGATCACAATCTGAGCCAGCGTCTTGGGTAATCAGTGGTCGGAGTCCTTCGGTGTGTGAGAGCCAGGCGTCACGAACTTCATCAGGGACCTTGTAAAACTCGAGGGTTTCACGCAATATTTGCAACCTGCGCATGAACTGCCCTCCCATAATGGGGTGCTTTGCGTGGACCTCATCAAGGGGCATTCCTTTATACTCAATCTCGGCACCCAGGAATTTTGCAGTCAATTGATACTCCATTTCCTTGATCCGCGCCTTGTCGACGTTGCGAAAGAAGAAACCAATCATCCTGTCATCGAAGACCCGTTCGATAAATGTGTCGATGATCTGCTTCAGCTTGTCCTCGCCGCCGATTTTTTGGTAAAGCGTTTCCATCACGAAAAAGTATTTCCAAGGGCTATTTTCCCTCATAAAATCTGGAATGTAAACCATTCTAATTGAATCTTTCCTCGACCTTTATACCCTAGCTAAGTGATGACGCAAAATGTAGTGAAAGTAAAACGCAATCCCCCTCTCTCAGTCGCTGTAGAGGAAATTCTTACGCGCCGAATAAACTGCTTACCTGTGGTGGATGATGGCGACCAAGTCTGCGGGATCGTTATTTCCACGGATCTGCTCAAAGCCTTTGAACAGGTTAGAAACAATTCGAGTAACCTCCTACCGCACACACCGAGCCGTCTCTTCCTAAATCATATGATTCATCCATGTGTGGAGTAAATTCTCTGTGGGCCCACCTCCCCTTCGAGGACAAGAATAGAGTTCTACCTGGATACGGTGGGGTGGAGGGGAATTCCTGCCGGCACGTGGTTTTTTGGTGGGACAGACAAATTGGCGGAGGGGGCGAGATTCGAACTCGCGGACCACGCAAATGGTCGCCGGTTTTCAAGACCGGTGGTTTAAACCGCTCACCCACCCCTCCTCACTGCAAATTCATAGACTTAGCCGGTTCCCTAGATTCGGCCTCCTTCTCATGTAAACACCTTATGAACATTTTTCAAAGACTTCCTTTATGATTTGGTCCGTGAGATTCGTCTACAGACCACTTCTCACAGGTATCGTATGACCAGATCCGACATGGAAGTGATGAATTCCCGGGCCATTTGAAGAAATTATGCGGTTGTGAGCACGGCCCGAGTGGACTTGACGCCTATGAAGGTGGTCAACAACCGCGTCACCATAATTGAACAAGCCTGGTCCATTACGACGGTGAATGAGAAGATCGTCGAGAACGCCGTATATCAGTTCAAAGTGGAGGCGGCTGACGGGGGGGCAGCGGCCCAGGATACCTTCAGCATGGCCCTGGAAGGAAAGGGGTAATATTTGATGGACGCACGTTTGTGCCAATAGCTGGAGCAGAGCTTGTTGGAGGTGATGTGATCATCCGCCCCTGAACAACCCAACTGCCTCAAGACGCTATGAATTAGCTCTTGAGTTGCGTCCTGGGTAAAAGGACTTTCGATCCTTCTGGGATTTTCTCCGTCCCGAACTGAAAGGGAAAATGTCGGCGCGAGATATCCGATCCCCAGGCCCAGGCAGCGTTACCATGAGAATGTTCTATTACAGTCCTCAATTGGGCCCTAAATTCATCCGGCGTCTGTTCGGCGAAATGGATATCACCCTTTTCCGCGATCAACGACAGGGAATAGATTGGCTTGCCACCGGCAAATACCCGATTTGCATTTTCTGTAACCACACGCGGATACAAACAGGCAAAGCTCAGGGACTTCCGGTACAAGGCTTTGGATTGATGAAAGAAGGGGCGGGGTTGATTGTCAGCGGGGGCGGTATAAGCCTTGTCAATAGGCCGCGCCACCCTAACGCGGCGAAGGTCTTCATCAACTGGGTACTCTCACGCGAGGGACAGATCGCGCTGCAATCGGTAGGAGGCGGTTCAACAAATTCGCGCCGGATCGACATCCCGAAAGACATCATCATGCCTTCACGGCTGCCTCAGAAGGGTGTCAAGTATATAAATACTGAGAATTGGCAACGGATCTCCATGAGACCTGTGCTCAAGGTGTTTAACGAGGCAGTAAGAGACGCGGAAAAAAGAAAGAAACAATAGGTGAGGGCGTCATAGAGCTACTCAAAGAGGCGTTTCCAGGAATCTCTTGTGCGGCTATCCTCTGAACCGAATATCAACTAGATAGAACATGGGATGAAAAAAATCGAGGCCGCACGACAGGCTTTGGGTGTTCAGATTCAACCCCTGGATGTGTGGGACGGTCTTGAGAGCGCCTTCTCTGCCATCATCCAGGAGACCCCTGATACACTTTTGGTTGCACATTCCGCGTTCATCCCTAGATCATCGATCACGGATCATTGAGTTCACGGCCAAGAGACGGCTGTCTACGATATATGCTCCGAGTGGATTTGTGAAGGCAGGTGGGCTCATGTCCTACCGCGCGGATCGTCAGCATTTGTCCGGTAGATTGTAAAGGTGGCAAGCCACTCGGTGGCCAGGCTTGACTTCTTGCAGAGATGGCTCCATGCGCCGGCATAGCTCAAAGGCGAAGGGGCAACGGGGGTGATAGTGACAGCCCGGCGGTGGAGCCATCGGTGATGGAATCTCGCCGGCAGGTATGGGCTGTTCTTGTGCCATATCCGGGTCAACCGGCAAGGCCGCAGCGAGAAGCCCTTGAGTGTAAGGATGCAGAGGTTCCTCAAAGAGAGTCTCAGTACCCGCGACTTCCACCAGCCGTCCAAGGTACATGACGCCGACTCTGTGGCACAGATAGCGGACCGTCGAGAGGTGATGAGCGATGAGGAGGTAGCTGAGTGAGTCTGTACTCTGCAGAGACTTCAATAGGTTCATAATCTGCGCCCGCACTGAGACGTCCAGCGCCGAGACCGGCTCATCAAGGATAATAAGCTGGGGTTGAGGCCCCAGGGCACGGGCCAAAACAATCCGCTGGCGCTGGCCGCCACTGAACTGGTGCGGGTAACGCGAGGCATCATCAGGGTTAAGGCCAACACGGTTCAGAAGTGCGCCCACCCGCTCTCGGATTGTGTGACCTGAGAGATTCAGATTGATCTGCATGGGTTCGGCGATGATGGAGCCAACGCGCATGCGAGGGTTCAGGGAACTCCAGGGATCCTGGAATACAGCCTGAACTGAGCGCCGGAAGGAAACCAGTTCGGGACGGGAAAGGGAGGTAATCTCTTGTCCTTGAAAGCGTATGGTTCCTGCAGTAGGCACCTCAAGCCGAAGAATCAGACGCGCCGTGGTTGTTTTGCCGCAGCCCGATTCTCCAACCAGGCCGAAGGTCTCCCCACGGTTAATGTTGAATGAGACACCATCTACCGCCCGGACCCAGCCCTGATGGTGTGCAAACAATACACCACTGGAAGCGCGAAACTCCTTACGGAGACCAACCACCTCAAGCATTGGAATCAGCCGCCAGCCGCCAACAGCTTGCTCGGTGGGATGGTGTAATGGTGAAAAAGGGCGGTACTTCTTGGTGGCAGCGCGCCATGACATATGGGCAGCGCGGTGAAAAAGCACATCCAGAAGGGAGTTCGTGTAAACTGGGTGGCTGGCCAGCGATGGAAGAAAGCTCCGTCGGGGTCTTCTTTAGCGGAGGCACGGAGCGCAGCAGAGCCTCCGTGTAGGGATGGGAAGTGTGGGTGAAGAGGTCCCGAACGGGCGCCTCTTCTACGATCTTCCCAGCGTACATAACGGCAACCCGATCACACAGCCTGGCAACGATGCCGAAGTCGTGGGTCACAAAGAGAATGGCTAGGCCCGTGGCCTGCTGGATCTCCCGAAGTAGATCCAGGTACTGGGCCTGAATAGTTACATCGAGAGAGGTGGTGGGCTCATCGGCAATGAGCAGACGAGGCTCGCATGACAGAGCGATGGCACCCACAACACGCTGGCGCATCCCTCCGCTTAGCTGGTGGGGATAGTGCTTAGCCCGGAGAGAGGGAGACGGGATTCTAAGGTGGGCGAGGACCTCAAACACCCGATTCCACAAGGGAGCTCGAGTCAGGCGACGGTGAAGCCGTACAGATTCCGCCACCTGATGTCCAATGGTAAAGGCTGGATTGAGCGAGCTGAGGGGATCTTGGAGAATTAGGGAAATCTTTCCCCCGCGGATGCGACGTAGTTCCCGGCGAGTCATCTTGAGAAGATCCTGCCCCTCGAACAGCACTTGGCCCCCCGCGATCTGCGCTATAGGGTCCGGAAGCAGACGGATGATGGAGAGGCAAGTCATGGATTTGCCACTCCCCGATTCTCCTACCAGACCAAGGGTCTCTCCCTCACGGATAGTGAAACTCACCCGATCAACTACAGTGGCCGTTCCCCGTCTTGTAGTAAGGAGCGTCTGCAGATCTCTAACATCAAGGAGGGAACTTCCCATTGAGTTTCCCGGTCTTATAGGTTCTGGAGCATCGGGTCGAGACGATCCCGAAGCCAATCACCCAACAGGTTAAAGGAAAACACGGTGAGCAATATAGCCACTCCAGGGAAAAGAGGAAGCCACCACGCCTTGGCTATGAGATCACGGCTTTCTGCAACGATAAGTCCCCAGGAAGGGTGGGGCGGTGGAATGCCAACGCCGAGGAAGCTGAGCGTTGCCTCCAAAATAATTACAAAACCCACCTGCCAGGTAAGCAAAACAAGAAGTGAAGGGAGCACGTTTGGAAAGATGTGCAGGAACAGGATCCGTGAGCCCGACGCGCCAGCCACACGTGCCAGCGCAACAAAGTCCTGCTCCCGAACGCTAAGGGTCTCGCCCCGTATCTGCCGCGCGTAGCGGAGCCAAAGTAGTATTGAGAGCACCGCAACTACATTGCGAAAGCTCGGTCCCAGGGTCACAGCCATCACAATGGCAACCAAAAGAGGAGGAAGGGACAGAAAAACATCAACTAAGCGCATGAGAAAGGCATCCACCCAACCCCCCTTATAGCCCGAGACCAACCCAATGACTGTACCCACAGACCCGGACAGCAAGATGGCAATCAGTGAGACGCTTAGCGAGAACCGGCTTCCATGAATAATACGGCTCAAAAGATCCCTCCCTAAACGATCCGTCCCCAGAGGGTGAGCAATAGAGCCTCCTTCCATCCAGGCCGGCGGTGTAAGGCGGTATCGCAGGCCCCCTTTGTAGGGTGAATGGGGCGCTATCCAAGGGGCAAAAATCGCCACAGTAAAAAGTAGAGCGATTAAAGTGATGGGGAGACCGGGCATGAGGAGAGTACCGCACCGCCAGCTAGGGCCCTTCTCTACCAGGATCGCAGTGAGCTCTCGTGTCGCAACAGTCGCACCAGCTACCGCCGAATCACTGGTATCGGATCTTGGGATTGACACAGGCATACATTATATCCACAAAGAAGTTAGCTACAATATAAAGCACGCTCAGCAATAAAACGCAGCCTTGTACCAGAGGATAGTCCCGGTTGTAAATAGCATCGAAGATCAGGCGTCCGACGCCGGGCCAGGCGAAAACCGTCTCTGTTACGATGCTGCCTGTCAACATGATAACGAAGAGCATGGATGAAAATGTCATGATCGGCAGCAACGCGTTCTTAAAGGCATGCTTCCATACCACAACGGATTCGTTGAGGCCTTTGCTTCTGGCCAACTTCACATATTCACTCCCCAGGACCTCCAGCATGCTCGAGCGGGTCATCCGCAGGATCCCGGCGCTGACGAACCAACCCATGGTGAAGGACGGTAGGACAAGATGCCACAAACCTCCTCGTCCCCCGGCCGGAAACCAACCCAGGACCACTGCAAACAACTGGATCAATATGATCCCAACCCAAAAGCTGGGAGAAGACTGTCCTAGAAAGGCAAACCCCCGCCCAATCCAATCGAGCGGTCGGCCTCGATGCACTGCCGAGTACACGCCCAGCGGGAGGGCCACTAGAAGGCTTATCAGGATGCCCGCACCTCCAAGCTGTAAGGTGGCAGGAAGACGCTGGAGGATCTCTGTCATGACAGGTCGGCCACTGAACAGGGACTCTCCCAAATCTCCTCGGAGAGTTTGAGCCATATAGCGCACGAATTGAATGGGGAGTGGTGCATCAAATCCCAAAGAGGCAGCAATTTCCTCCCGGTCTTTCTCGTCGGCCTCGGGAGGAACCAGAAGCTCAAGTGGGTCCCCGCTCGCACGCACCAGGAAGAAGACCAGGGTCAAGACGGCTAGGATCGAAAGCAAGCTCTGTGTCAGCCTGAAAAGGAGAAAGCCGCTCATTTCGTGCTTCCTAGCTCCAAGTACTCATAATTGAGAGGATAAGGATAACCCTGAACCAGCGGCCATCGCTTGATCACCCGGGAAACGCCAAAGACGGCGCTCATGGTACCTATGGTCGCCGTGAAGTGCTGATCGTACATATACTTGCCTAGCTTCCGTTGAATGGCAAGCCGCTTCTGATCATCAAGTTCGGTCAGAGCCTTGTCAATGAGCTTGTCAAAGGTCTTGTCCTCTGCAATGAAGCTCCAGGGGGAACGGCTGAGACCGAAAATCTTCAGGCCAAAGACCGGCTCATCATACCGAACCCCCGCGTAGACCCAAACCACTCCAACCATATTGCGCTTCCTGATGTCAGGCACCATCCTCCCCCAGTCCATGGGCACCTGCTTGACTTTCATGCCGATCTGCTCCCAGTATAGGGCCACTGCCTTGCCAATCTCCGGTAATTCCGGACGCCCCGCCAGTGGAACCAGACGTAGCTCTACCTCAAAACCATTCGGGTATCCCGCCTGCGCCAACAGCCGCTTGGCCTTTTCAGGATCATATGAGGAGGGCTTCCACCCGGGGTCGGTCCAAGGCTCTCCCGGGAAAAAGAAGGGAACAGCACCCCGCGTCCCAACTCCATTTAGGATCGTATCGAGAATCTCCTGGTGATCAATGGCCATGGTTAAAGCCTGACGAACCTTCTTGGCCCGCTCCGAAGGTCCCACCCATGGGTGGTCGGGCCGGTAGTTCTTGTGGCCTGGCAAGACCTGCCCTCCAAATTGCACGTAGACAAGGGCAATGTCCGGATTCACAATCACCTCCTGACCAGCCTTGCGAATATCCTCTTTAAATTCGATGGGTAGCTCGATGATATCGGCTGCCCCGGTGCGCAGCATGGCAATTCGAGTGGAGGGCTCCGGCACCTGCTTTAAAACCAACGTCCCAAAGGGCGCGGTCTTGCGCCAGTGCTCGGGCAAGGCCTCCAACCTCATCTCCTCCCCGGCCAGTCGCCTCACGAAGCGAAAGGGTCCAGTCCCGACCGGGTGTGAGACAGCTTGTTTTTCGCCTACCTTCTCAAAGTATTTGCGGGAAAGGATTGTTAGGCGGGGAGGGACATCAGAAAAATTTCCCAGAAAGTCAGCGGTGCGCTTTTTCTTCAGGCGTAGCTGAAATGTATAGTCGTCCACCGCTTTATGCGAGTCCACCACGCGGCGCAGTTCCCTCGATATACTTGAGCGTGCCTTGGGTTGCATAAACTGGTCAAATGAAAAGGCTACGTCATGGGCCGTCATCTCCCCCATGCTTTTATGAAACTGGACCCCCCTGCGGAGGAAGAAGGTGATAGAGCGGCCATCCGGACTTGCTTTCCAGCGCTCAGCGAGGCCTGGCTCCAAGGCCCTGGTTTTGGGATTTCTATGTAGGAGAAACTCGTAGATATTGGCTAGCGGTGTTAACACAGGCGCAGCAATCATCCAAGGCCGAATATCCTCACCCCCCAGCGTACTCAGACCGACGGTAATGGTCTTGGAGCGAGACGAGCCGGATTGGCTCCATGCGCTCTGAAACAGTATGAGGGTGAACAGTAGACTGATGAAGGTAACGAGCTGACCTAAACGGAAATATCGGTTTTTTTTAAGCTTGGTTGGTTTTTTTCTCATGGCTTCCATTTCCTCCTGCTCAAGTATATGTCCATCTGCGTCGATAACAGGCATAGCGATACTCTCCTTGACTATTTTTGAGAACCTATGACCATTAAAGCATTAACTTTGTAGCTATCACGGAGCCGTACCTATATCACCTCTCAATCGCTTGTCAACATCATTTGGCTCAACTACAACAGTGGAGTTGTCCAATAACATTATAAATAGTTTTCAACAAAAAATTCGTGTGAGTACTCCCAATAACGGTACAGCAACTATCACAAACGTAGTCCAGCCACTGGGAACTTCAAATCGTAATGCTGTCGTTTCCTCTACGCACAGGAATTTGCCTGTTTTACGCACCATTGGTCCAGTTCTTGATCAACCAATGGCGACATCTGCACAGGTGCTGAAAGATGGGCTCCGGCAGGCCAAGGTGGTACTGAGATGGAATTGATTTTTATTTGATGGCCCAAGTCAAGGCTACTATGGACACTAGGCAGGGATTCCGACGGCCTCTTGTTAACACCTCGTTGACATCCTGATTGTCAAGCCTAACACCGCTATTCATTCCAAAGTATGTCGACTTATTGAGAACCGCATAATATAATGACATTGGATAAGAACTTAATGTATAGTGGTGGTATGGGAAACCCACTTGGAGTGCGACGGGACTTTGAAGCATTGGAGCGGCGGTGGATGGAGGCGGGGAGGCTGTTGAAGCGAGGGCTGTCGGAGGCGGAGGTGGCGCGTTGGGTGGGAGTGCGCCGCCAGTCGGTGAATCGATGGGCGCGGCAGTTGGCCGAGAGCGGCAGAGCCGGGCTCAAGCAGGCGGGGCGTGCCGGACGCAAGCCGCGACTGAGCCCGGCGGATCTGAAGAAGATCGAGGGCGGTTTGAAACGGGGACCCGAAGCGCTGGGGTACGACACGAGCCTGTGGACCGCAAGGCGAGTGGCCCACTTGATTGGGGAAGCCTGCGGAGTCACATACCATCCGGGCCATGTTTGGCGGATATTGCGGCAGTTGGGGTGGAGTTGCCAGCGGCCGACGGGACGTGCCTTGGAACGAGATGAAGAGGCGATCCGGCAGTGGAAGAAGAAGCGCTGGCCGGAGATTAAAAAAAAGCCCGAAACGAGGGGCGAACCATAGTGTTCGTGGACGAAAGCGGGCTGAGCGAGCGGCCGAATCGGTATCGTACGTGGTCGCCCCGAGGACAGACGCCAGTGCTGCAATATCACTTCAACTGGAAGAGTCTGTCGGCCATCGCCGGAGTCACCTGGTGGCGCTTGTACTTTCGAGTGTATCCGGGAGCCATCAAGAGCCCCCAGATCATCGAATTCCTGAAGCACTTGATGCGTCATGTTTCCGGGCCGCTGCTGGTAGTGTGGGACGGACTGCCCAGCCACCGGAGCCGGTTGGTTCGGGACTTTGTTGCCGCTACCGAAGGCGCGTTGGTGCTGGAACGGTTGCCGGCCTATGCACCGGAACTGAATCCCGTCGAATACCTCTGGGGATACTGGAAGCATCATGAACTGCCCAACTTCTGTGCCAAGGACTTCGCTCAACTCAGCCACCATGCTCGTCGCGCCCTTTGCCGAATGCGCCGCAGGCCTCGTCTCGTTACCGCCTTCTGGAAACAGTCCAGCCTTTTCTGATGTCATTATATTATACGAGGATCAATAGCTTAATCTTTTTTGCCGTGGCTCGCGAGTGCAGGCACACGGCCCTGCTGCATTTTTTCACCGGTCTCCAAGTACCGGCCCTGGACCGCAAGCTTTCCGGCCTCCCGTTCCACATCGGACCACCATCCGAGCTCGTAACCGTACCATGGGGTACGAAGTTGTAGGGACGGCAAGCCAAGTTCCTTCCAAATAGAAACTGCCGTTTCCATGATGGACTTTGACGGCAGCGACACGGGCGGATAGGGCCACTTACGGGTGGCGTCAATCAGCAACTTTGAAGTTTTCATTTCCGAGTCGGCGTAAAAGCCGCCTGCATCGCCGGCGCCCGGAGGAAACATGGACCAATCGGGGATAAATAAATCAGTTAGCATGATCTTGGTATCACGGTGAGGTTGCATCCGATAGCTCATGGCCCAGACGATGGATTCGGTATCCCTAGGGTCAATATCGTCGTCCACTAGGACGACTATTTTGCTCCCAATGACAGACGAACCACCGCACGCCTCCAGAATCTGAGAAGCCTCCCCCTTTTTCGGGTTGCTCACCTGGATGCAGCACATTCCCCAACTCCCGCTGGCTTCGTTGAAGGCAACATCCCTGACGCATTCAAAGCCCAAGCCACGCAAATACGAAATCGCGTTCCCCTCGCTTCCCACCGCTCGTATCTTGCTGGATTCGGACGGCGGAAACTGGCTGAGCATCGTAACAAGATACGGGTTTTTGCGGTGTGTGATACAAGTGATCTCAAAAAAAGGGTTCATTTGCTGGGGGTCCATATAGCCCGTGTACTCCCCAAAGGGAGCCTCGGGCTCCAGGAATTCCGTACTCAAAAAACCTTCAATGACAATCTCAGCATTTGCCGGCACCTCAATTTCCACCGTTTTGGCTTTGACCAACTGAACGGGCTCTCCAGCCAAGCCCCCAGCCACCGCATAGTCGTCTAGGCCGTACGGGATCTTTACAACGGAAGTATAGGAAACATTCGGGGGAGCGCCCATGACGATGGCAACGGGCATGGGCTTGCCGAGCCTCTGCCATTTGTTCCAGTGCCGTGTAATGTGCTGCTTGTCACCGGCATTCATCCCTAGACGGGTTCGAGATTTAACCATTCCTCGGTAGGTCCCGATATTCCGAATACCGGTGTCAGGGTCCTTCGTAACCCAGTGCCCCGCGCTGATGTAGGGCCCCGCGTCGAATCCCGGAGTCGAGATGGGTATCGGGAATTTCTCGACCCCCCTGGAAGGATCATCCAAATCTTTGCCCATATAGACCTCTTCGTGGACGCTTCCCTCATCCAAGCACACCGGCTCTATGGTGTTTTGCAGCGCTTCGGTCCATTTTTGGGCTATCCGGTCGGGAGCGCACCGCATTCCAAACGCATAAATCCGACGAGATGCGGCCAGATGACCGACGCTTACAGGGATACGGAAATGGCGACCCGCCACGTCACTGACATTGGTGAACAGGAATGCTCTCCGTTGGGCTTCCCCAAGGCCGCGGAATTGAAGCCGCACGAGGGGATGCAGTTCGGTGTCCTTGTTGATCGCTTGATCGACCCGAACCAATAGACCCTCTGCCCCAAGTGCCTCGATATGCTCACGCACGTCTTTGAAATACTCCATGGAGATTCCTTTCTTTTGAACCGATCATGAATCCTACCGCTCCGACGATCGCGTTCACGGCTTGAGCAACCAATACCACCGGTGATCTTTCGATTGCCTCATGAAAGGCCGGTGGTGGAGTCGTCGAGTCATGAAGACGACAAATGCAAGGCCAAAACGGGAAATCCCTTAAATGGAATGCTGCAGGCTTGTTGCGGCGACACTAATAGTCGGCCACTTCGCCCTGATGGGTGAGAGAGAATCCCAGGTTTTCCATCAAGGTACGAGTGCTGTGGGCCAGGATCCGAAGCGGCACCTCTGCGGTGTTAAAGTACTGGTGCCACGCAAAGACGGGAATCGCCAGGGTGTCACCCTTCTTTATGTCATAGTTCTTATCATCCACAACGCAATGACCGGACCCTGATAAGACGTGGTCGATTTCATCATAAAAGTGCCGATGTGCTCCAGAGTGCTTGCCCTTGGGAATCTCGGCCACTAGCGTTGCAAGCTCTTTAACATAAAATCCTATACGACTGTCCACCACGTAGGCCACAGCACCCATGGCAGTAGGCTCGAAACGAAGCCCGCTCAACTTCACCAGCACTTTGCTGTTTCTACGTTTTTGCTCTTCCGTAGAAGCAAAAGCCACCTGCTCGGCATAGAGCCGGCCTGCCTCGCCATCAGCCTCGCGCCCCACCGCATTGCCCACCGTACTTGCGTCTCCCCCCGGAAGCAGCGTACGTAACGCGTCCTCACCCTGTTGGGCATAGATCCAGTATTCCGGATAGCGTTCGTCCTCATAGACGGCCTGCCCGATTTCCATGGAGAGGGGGCCTGTTGTGGATGCAATATGGAGTGCCGGCGTGTTGCCGGTGTTGATGTGGCGATGCCAGGCGAACATAGGCACGCAAATGAAGTCACCCGCCTCCCAATCGTAACGCTTCCCATCGATGATACTGTAGCCCTCTCCCGCTAACCAGTGAATCACCGCTTCCACCGTGTGCCGATGTCCCAATGTCTTCCACATCTGCCCCTCTTCGGCTTCAGATGGAAGGTGCTTACTGATGAACAGCCGATGGGTTCGATTGTTGAACCCCATTCGGGGATCCACAAGGTAAACGCCATTGGCGTTTTCCAGCACCCGAAAAGCCTCTTCACCAGATACGAAGACCGGACCCTCCTTGCGGCGTTTCTGCTCTTCCTTCCCGTAGCGAACCTGCTCAAGGTAAAGTCTGTCACTAGAAACCGGACCTGAAAATGCCATCAATCCTCCTCCACCTCAACTCACGCTCCTTCTCCCGGCTCCTCCCGATACAACTTCAAGGCATCCATTACCGGCTTGTCATTCATGGAGAAGAGGATCGCTTCTTGATCCTTCGAGCGATTCTGATGAGAATGCCAGCTCCACAGTGGAACCACAAAACAGTCCCCTGTCTCCCAATCAAATCCCTTCCCATCAATAATGGTGGTGCCGCTCCCCCTAAAGGCATGATAAACCGTACTGCTGTTATGTCGATGGGTCTTGGTCACCTCTCCCGGTCTCAGCATTTGATTCCAGCAAGCGACGGTGGGGAACGTGTGTCCCCCAGTCATGGGGTTTACGTACTCTAATGCGATACCATCAAAAGGACTCCCCTCAGTATCCATAAGATTCTTCAAGGTCTGATAGGTATCTTTCCACTTGTAACACAGCGGGCCGGAAGCCTGATCCCCCCACACGGGCCGAACCATCCCAACCCTGTGTATGGAATGTTCAGACGACTTCTTGATGGGTTGAAAGTCACCTGGGAACGGTTCCCATGTGATGACCTGAAGCGAATTCAATAACGGATAATCGAGACCGTCCAACCAAACCATGGGGCCGGCTTCATTGCCGTGACCATGCCAGGTCATGGGTGGATTGAGAATCAAGTCCCCCTCCTCCATGACAAACTTCTCACCCTCCACCACTGTGTACGCTCCCTTCCCCTTGATCACGAAACGAAACGCAGCAAAATTATGCCGATGGCTCCCTGCCAGCTCGCCCGGCTTTAAAAGCTGAACCGACATGTGAATCGTATGAGTGGTTGCCCTTCTTGCCCCGTCAAGATTTTTCAATCCGGGATTCAGTAATCGTAGAGTACGCCTCTCAACCTTACCCTCCAGTCCAACAAGGTCTCCCGCTTTCTGGATATTTCTGTAGATATCGTCCCATTTCCAAAGGCATGGCAAAACCAGGGTCTTGGGATCCTTTGTCAGGACACTGGCACTTGCTTCCCAGGCCTCGTCCCAGAGCCCTTCCATGTTTTTCTCTCGAACCTCTCGATTGAGTTCTTGAATTAGATCGTTAGACGACATTGCATCCCCCTTATGGGCGAAGCATATATGTCGGCATTTGCCCGTGTCAAGAGAGCGTACGAGCCAGCCGTTTTAACCCAGATCTTCCTCCATATATCTCGTTCCCACGGACTTCAATGGCATCGACATTCAAACTTGAACGAAGCCAGCACATTGACGTTAATGGGCCCGAGGAACTACAGAAGATCACGGAGGTAAGGACGCAGCAGTCCGTGAATCGGGGCAAGTGCGATTACACTGCCAGCAACGAAGAAAACCAATGACCCGCTAAAACCCTGGACCACCATGGCCAGTGCCGCACCTGCCGCTGGGGCGTGTTCTGTGTCAGTAGGCCCACCGCTAGCGCCGCCTCCACATCGAAGAGGAACGGGACATTGTAAAGGAGCCGTTGGACTCCCGAGGTGGCGTTAAACAATGCGAGGGCGCATCCGATAACTAGACCAATCAAATGACCGCCAACCACGCGGCGCGGGGCTGCATTAGCGCTGTGAGGGGGGCAAAGAGAACGAATCCGGTGGAACCAATGGCAGCAATAATGACGGTTCTCACCAGATAAGCGCCCTCTAGCCAGAGCAGCAGGAGCAAAGATATAAAAGCTAGCAAAGACTGAAAAAGATAGGACGGATATTACGCCGGAGTCTTGGGTCGATGATTTGAAAACACATAGCGCTAAGAAAATTGAGATATTATCTCTTCGTCAAATTGATTTCAAATGCCAGGACGACTAACGGACACCCAAGAGTCAAGACCCGGATCTTTTCTGATACTCTTCAGCAGGAGAATTGACCTTGACCTTGCAATTCTCCAACACCTCGCTGGGAATCATCTTTAACGCTGCAATGATCAGGGCGGGCACAATGATGAGATCGTCCAAATGGCCGATGACCGGAATGAAATCCGCAATGATATCGAAGGGTAAAACCGCATAGCCTATGGCAAGCCCGAGAAGCATCTTCGCGAGCCTAGGTGTCCGATGATCCTTCAGCACCAGTCGATAGACCTGGATTTCTCGCTTTAGATTTTTCCCGCGGCCTTCAAACGGGTCAACAATTTGAATCGAGCCACGTTTAAGCTATGGCTTACTTGGTTGGCGATTTTTGGGCGTGCTTGGCTTTGATGGCCTTGGCCCGCTTCACCAGAGGTTCGGCTTCGACGTACCCGCCCTGGAGAAAGTAAATCACCGCCAGACCGTTGAGGCTCCGCGCAACCGCTGGGTGCTCAGACCCAAGGGATTTCTCCCGGATGGAAAGGGCCTGCCTCAACAAGGGCTTCGCCTCAGCGTATTTTCCCTTGCGATAATAGGGCCTTGCCTCGTCAAGGAGACCTTGGACCGCACCCCGATCCTGGGTCCGGGGTTTTGCGAATTGGCTAGGGACAGCCAGCCCGTTCGACTGCACCCTTAACAGGGTCAAACCCATTGCTCCCGCAAAGGTGAAAATTTTGCATAGTCTTTTCAGCATATTACATGCTCTCAAGGGCTCATCCCTGTTGGACCATCAAAAGGTGCTGGAAGGCATAGGGAATATGGGATAGGATTTCACCTAAAGCCAGCCCGGGCTTTTAGTAAAACAGAGCGCTCATGTCAATAGCGACGAATTTCCGTAAATCACCAGAAAATTGAGTTAATTAAAAACTTAATAACGACGTTGTGTATTGGTTCGGGCACAGTCAAATTGGAGGTTGCCATTATGGTGGAAAAAGATAACCGCATCTTGACTGCCGTGGGGCCGGATCGGATCGGTCTAGTGGAAAAGATCTCGGAATTCATCGCACAGCGCCGCTGCAATATTGAAGATAGTAAAATGGCGGTATTCTGCGGCGAGTTTGCACTGATCGCTCTAATTTCCGGCGCAGGCGATGACCTGAGAGAAATAGGCGACCGGTATGAAAAGCTGGCAGAGCAGACGGGACTCAACATTTCAATCAAGACACCCGCCGGCAAGAGGATCCCGGAAGCCTCCCTCCCCTATCGGCTAACGGCTTCTTTAATGGACCACCCTGGCGTGGTTCACAAACTAAGCAGCATTCTGAGCCGTCTTGCCATCAACATTGAATCCATGGAAACCAAAACCTATGCCGCGCCTGTTAGCGGCACGCCCATCTTTCGGTTGGAAGCCCAGATTGCAGTTCCCACCACCATCAATATCAATGAGTTGAAAGCACGCTTCGCCGAAGTAGAAAGGGAGGAGAATATCGATATCGAGCTATCTCTGATGACCCATTAGCCGAGGCCTGGTTGAAACCGCCGGGAAAGTAGATCAACGAGGGAATTAAAAGAACAGGTCAGCCGATTTGTTTGAGACCCATTATATAGGGGCGAAGGACCTCCGGAACCGTGACGCTTCCATCTTTCTGCTGGTAGTTTTCCAAGACCGCCACCAAAGTCCTTCCCACCGCCAATCCTGAGCCGTTGAGGGTGTGCACAAAAGCCGGTCTTGCCTTCTTATCCGAACGAAAGCGGATGCCGGCACGTCGCGCCTGAAAGTCTTCAAAGTTGGAGCAGGAACTGATTTCTCGAAAGGTCTCCTGCCCCGGCAGCCAGACCTCGAGATCGTAGGTCTTTGCTGCGGCAAAGCCCAGATCTCCCGTGCAGAGTTCCACCACGCGATAGTGCAGACCCAGTTGCCGGAGGATTTCCTCCGCATCGGCGGTTAACTTTTCCAGTTCGTCGTAGGACGTTTGTTGCTCGGTGATTTTTACTAACTCCACCTTGTTGAACTGATGCAGACGAATCAGCCCCCGTACGTCCTGGCCATAGGATCCCGCTTCTCTTCGGAAACACGGAGTGTAGGCAACCGAGCAGATGGGCAGGTCCTGCTTGCTTAAAATCTCCCCGCGATGGATGTTTGTCAGAGGCACTTCAGCAGTCGGAATCAAATACAGCTCGGGGTCCAGTGTTCGAAACAGTTCGGCCTCGAACTTGGGAAGCTGAGCCGTCCCGAGTACCGAATCCCGATTTACCAGAAAGGGAGGAATGACTTCTGTGTAGCCTCGCTGGATGTGAAAATCGAGCATGAAATTGATCAAGGCCCGCTCCAGTTGGGCGCCTTGGCCCCGGTAGAGGGCAAACCGGGCACCTGTAATTTTTGCCGCACGAGTAAAGTCGAGGATTTCCAGTTCCTCTCCGATTTCCCAATGGTTTTTCGGCTTAAATTCTATTTTCGGCGGATCACCCCACCGCCTGACCTCCGGATTGTCTCGCGCATCGGCTCCCCTGGGAACGG
The DNA here is from genome assembly GCA_965218425.1 of uncultured Binatia bacterium (SeqCode). Classification (GTDB taxonomy): domain Bacteria; phylum Desulfobacterota; class Binatia; order UBA9968; family CAXXLF01; genus CBDCDW01. Next base: position 3,190,239 of record OZ244621.1, on the reverse strand, counting down.
ATTCATGGGGCACATTGGGTACCACGAGCATGAGATCCTCAAACCGTTTTTCGATCTCCGCCAAAGGCCTTGCCAGTTTGCGAATGGCATTCGAAAGCCCCTCGTTCTCAGCCATAAGCGTACCGGCATCCCCACCCGATTTCTTGATTTTGCCGATCTCCCCGGACAATCGGTTCTTCTTTTCTTTGAGCTTTTCCGTTTCAGCGAGGATCCTCCTACGCCTTCGGTCCACTTCCGTCAACTCTTCCCAATTGAAAGTCGCGCCTCTGGATCCGACGCGTTCCTTCACCAGGTCCAATTGCTCGCGCAAGAGTTTCGCGTCTAACATGTCCTACTCGTTAATCGTTCATTCGTATATTCGCCAATGGCATATTGGCCGCTCGTTCATCTCATAGTAAATCGTTATTCGCATAATTGCGAATGTCAGATTAGGACCCATTCCAATGCGAGAACCGAATGTGATGCCAAAAACTTTTTAGGAACAAGGAAATTGAGGCAACTGGCTAGGAAGTAATCGGCAACGGCTCAACGATTAACCAACTTCAAATGCATTCCGAATATGCTCCACCACAGGCTTTCCCCCCTCCATGGAGACGCCAATGACATCGAACCTGGCGTCTCGATCGTGGAGCCGTTTTTGACTGAGAAAATAGAGGGCCGTTTTTATGATCTGCCGCTGCTTGCGCCGATCCACCGCCTCCAAGGGTGCCCCCGAGCTGTCGCTGATTCGGGTCTTAACCTCCACGAAAACTAGAACCTTACGGTCCAGGGCCACCAGGTCCAATTCCCCCACGGGACAACGGTAGTTCCGCTCCAGTAGCTTGAACCCTTGTTTTTTAAGATAGCGCTCCGCAATCCCTTCCCCTTCTCTCCCCAGAATCTGTTTCTGTCCTTCCATATTCAGTACGGATTAGTCTTTAGTGGTTTTCCTAGAGGGATCTAAGGAGAGTGTTGACTGCCGGTCAGACCGCTGTGGCACCAGGCTCTCTCGAACCGGCCTGAAGCTTTTACGATGTATGGGAGACGGCCCGTATTGTTGTATCGCGCGCAGGTGCGAGGCACAACCATAGCCCTTGTGCCCTGCGAAACCGTACTCGGGGTAGTGAAGGTCATATTCGGCCATTAACCCGTCGCGCGTTACTTTCGCTAGGATTGAGGCCGCGGCGATGGAAAGACAGAGCCCGTCGCCGTGTTTCACCGTCTTTTGGCATGGCGCCCTCATCGTCATGCTTTGTTTACTCGATGCCCTGCTCATTGGAGACCTGCGATTTGCCTTTGAGATTTGGGAATCACCGGCCGCCGATGGGACAAGATACGAATGAGGGATCGTGTGGATACCGTCTATTAAGAGATAGTCCGGTTCCAACACCATTTGTAGAAGGGCACGGGCCATGGCCAAAAGGCTCGCCTGCAAAATGTTGATCCGGTCAATCTCATGGGGTTCGGCCGAACCCACTCCCCAGGCCAGGGCGCTTTCCTGAATCAAAGGGACCAACGCCTCTCGCTTCTTCGGGGTTAGAAGCTTGGAGTCCGTGATGTCTGGATGAACGAACCCACGCGGGAAAATGACAGCCGCTGCCACGACCGGTCCTGCCAGGGGACCTCTACCCACCTCATCCAGACCGGCTACGTACTTGAACCCGAGTGAGAACCCTTCCTCCTCCAACTCACCCTGTTGCACTCCAGGCGCCAGTCCTGGCGTGAGCGATCCCTGCCGACCATTCATAGAAATCCAAATTTATCCCAAAGCAAGCAGAGCTGTAAATAAAATAATACGATTGCCCAGTTAGCTGTCATCTCCTGCTCGTCAGCCCTGCGCTTCTACTCTTGTTTTGATGGGTCCTATGAAAATATGCCCATTGATCCGCCTTGCCTACGGCATTGTTGCGGTTGACCCCCGTTGCCTGGCTTATGGCTGAAAGCTGATGACTGATAGCTAAATTTGCTAATTTGCACTTCGTTCCTGGGCTATGTTAATAAAAATCATATGAGTCTCACACGGGAAGACGTGAAGAATGTGGCAACCCTGGCGCGGATGGAACTCACAGAGGAAGAAGAAGGACTGTTGGCCCGGCAGCTGGATAATGTCCTTCATTACATCGAGAAGTTAAACCAGTTGGACACGGATCAAGTGGAGCCTCTCGCCCATGTGGGAGATATCGTCAACGCCTTTCGTGACGATCGAGTCACCAACAAACCGGCCGTCGATCCCCTTTTATCCAATGCTCCCGAGCGAGAAGAAAACTTTTTCAAGGTTCCCAAGATCATTGAATGAATCTTCATTCCCTCACCATCCACGAACTGCAAGAAAAGCTTAAGAAGAAAGAAGTCTCTTCGGTGGAGTTAACGGAATCCACCTTAGAAAGAATCGCCCGCGTCGACGAAAAAGTCCATTCCTATATAACCCTCTGTGGGGAGAGGGCCCTGGAAGAGGCAAAGAAAGCCGACAAGCAACTGAGGCGCAAGGATTCCCATTCGCCCTTGTTAGGCATCCCTGTCGCCATCAAGGACATCTTCCTGACTAAAGGGGTTCTCACCACCTGCGCGTCGAAGATCCTGAGTAACTTTGTTCCGCCTTACGACGGGACTGTGGTTAGAAAAATGCAAGAGGCCGGGACTGTGACTCTAGGGAAAACCAATATGGATGAGTTCGCCATGGGCTCATCCAACGAAAATTCGGCCTACGCAATCACACGAAATCCTTGGAATCTGGACTGCGTGCCAGGTGGCTCCTCCGGTGGATCGGCGGCTGCGGTGGCAGCCGACGAGTGCATCGCGGCCCTGGGCACCGACACCGGCGGGTCCATCCGCCAGCCGGCGGCCTGCTGCGGTATTGTGGGGCTCAAGCCCACCTATGGGCGGGTGAGCCGCTTTGGCGTTATCGCCTTTGCCTCGTCTCTGGATCAAGTGGGACCTCTGACCAAAGATGTAACCGACTGCGCATTGATGTTGGAGGCCATTGCGGGCTACGACCTTTCGGACTCCACCTCCCTGGACTCCCCTGTCCCGTCCTACTCGTCGGCTCTAAAAAAGAAAGCGAAGGGATTAAAGGTGGGGATCCCCAAGGAGTACTTCATCTCTGGAACCCAGCCGGAGGTTGAAAAGGCGGTAAGGGACGCTATCCGCGTAATGGAGAAGATCGGTGTTGAGACGGTGGAGGTGTCGTTGCCCCACACAGAATACGCTGTAGCCGTTTATTATCTCATTGCCACAGCAGAAGCGAGCTCAAACCTTGCGCGATACGATGGGATGAAATACGGCTTTCGCCAGCAGGCAAAGAACCTCACCGAGACCTACTTTAAGAGCAGGGAAATCGGCTTCGGACCAGAGGTGAAGAGGCGGATCATGCTCGGAACCTATTCCCTGTCCGCCGGCTACTACGACGCCTATTATCTGAAGGCGCAGAAAGTTAGACGGCTAATCAAGAACGACTTCGACGAAGCCTTTAAAACATGTGACGTAATCGTTGCCCCCACCGCCCCAACCACTGCATTCAAAATTGGCGAGAAAACCGAAGATCCGCTCCAGATGTATCTATCGGATATCTTCACCAACTCGCTGAACCTGGCAGGGCTTCCAGGCCTTTCCATGCCTTGCGGTTTCGACTCAAAAGGACTCCCCATCGGACTGCAAATCATCGGGAAACCTCTGGACGAGGCCACAGTACTACGTGTCGCCTACGCCTACGAGCAAGCCACGGACTGGCACAAGAAAAAGCCGTCTCTCTAACCCCCAATCATCCGTTGCGTGGTTAGCCGCCACCTGGTATTTTTATAGTTAAGATGATTAAAAACAGCCTGGCTTTGTTTTTGGCAGTGGGTTTGCTCCTTTTCGGTTCCCAGATCGCAGTGACTCAATCCCAGACCGACCTGGAAGCCATCAGAAAAGAGCTCGAAAGCATTAAAAAGAACCAGGAGAATCTTCAGAGGGAACTCGAGACTCTCAAAAAGGCCATGAGGGGCGGGCGGCGAACCTCCGGCGCCTTTCAACCCACGGTTGTCGACGTCGGCAATGATCCGTATAAGGGAGAATTGAACGCCAAGCTGACCCTCATCGACTTCTCCGATTATCAGTGACCCTACTGCGCCCGGCACGCCCGTGTGACGTTGCCCCAGATCGAACGGGATTACATTAAGACAGGCAAGCTTAAATACGTCTTTGCCGACCTCCCCCTGGAATCCATCCACAAACAGGCCTTTAAAGCCCATGAGGCGGCCAACTGTGCCGGAGACCAGGGGAAATACTGGGAAATGCATAATAAACTCTTTGCCAACCAGAGAAAAATGCGCCGAGAGGACCTTTCCGCCTACGCGAAATCTATTGGCCTAAACCTTTCGGCATTTGAGGGTTGTCTGGATAGAGGAAAGTACGTGAAGGAAATCCGTAAAGACATCGCAGCGGCGGTAAACGCAGGGATTAGGGGCACGCCGACATTTTTATTGGGATATACCGAGTCAGACCCTTCAAAGGTAAAGGCCGTTAAAATGCTAAGAGGCGCTCAACCCTATCCCCAGTTCAAGCAGGCAATCGACGGGTTATCGGCGTCAGAAAAGAAATAACACCGTGAACTACGAACCTAGGATTGGACTCGAAGTCCACGCCCAGATGTTAACGGAGTCCAAGATCTTCTGCGGCTGCTCCGCCCGTTTCGGGGACAAGCCTAATCAGAATACCTGCCCCGTATGCATGGGATTTCCCGGGGTCCTGCCGGTTCTAAACAAAAAGGTTGTTGAGTTTGCGATCCGGGCGGGGATTGCCACCCACTGCGAAATCGCTCGCTCCAGCCGGTGGGCTAGAAAAAATTACTTCTATCCCGACCTTCCCAAAGGCTACCAAATCAGCCAGTACGAGCTGCCCCTTTGCATTAACGGCTACATCGACCTCAAGATGAACGGCGGAGAAAAAAGGGTTCGACTGACACGGATCCACATGGAAGAGGACGCTGGAAAGAATATTCACGACCCGAAGAGTGACCACAGCCTGGTGGATCTCAATCGGGCGGGAGTACCCCTCATGGAAATCGTTAGCGAACCGGACATGACCAGCGCCGAGGAAGCGGGACAATACCTACGGAGCCTGAGGGCAACCCTGCAATACCTCGAGGTATGTGATGGGAATATGGAGGAGGGAAGCTTTCGTTGCGATGCCAACGTGTCCATCCGGCCGAAAGGGAGCAAGAAGCTTGGCACCAAAGCAGAAGTGAAAAACATGAACTCCTTCAAGGCCGTAGAAAAAGCCCTGGAGTATGAGATCCAACGACAGGAGCAAGTGCTATCCGAAGGGGGACGAGTGGTTCAGGAAACCCGTCTTTGGGACGAAGACCGTGGGGCGACCCGCTCCATGCGCTCCAAGGAACACGCTCACGACTACCGCTACTTCCCGGATCCAGACTTACTTCCTCTGGTCATCGACGAGTCCTGGATTCAGGAGATTAGAAGCAACATGCCCGAGCTTCCGAATGTACGCAAGCATCGGTTCATGGCCGAATACGGTCTCCCCACCTATGATGCGGAACTTCTTACCAGCCGCAAGGACATCGCCGACTATTATGAGGCTGCGGCAAGGGTCCATGCCAACCCCAAGGCAATCGGCCACTGGATCGTTGGTGATCTCTTTCGCGTCATCAAGGAACGAAAGCTCGACGAGAATCTCCGGATTGCCTCGTGGCCGGTGCGCGCCGAGCATGTGGGAGAGATGGTCCGTATGATTGATCAGGGCAAGATCAGCGGCAAGATCGCCAAAACTCTTTTTGACGAGATGTTGGACAAGCAGGTATCTCCCGAAAAGTTGGTCAAAGAAAAAGGTCTCGAGCAGGTATCCGACCTGGGGAGCATCGAAAAAGACGTGGATCAAGTGCTGGCGGCCCACTCGCAACAGGTGGCTGATTACCGGGCGGGCAAGGATAAGGTGTTTGGCTTTTTGGTGGGTCAGGTGATGAAAGCCACCAAGGGCAAGGCAAACCCGCAAATGGTCAATGAAATCCTGCGAAAGAAAATCCAATCCTAAAGCATTCAGCTTTCAGCAAAATCCATACAGCCGATTATAACCGCCGCTCCGGATTACTAACTCTAGCCGATCGCTGATAGCTTACCGTTGACGGCTATATTAGGTCCGATAAGCCGAGTTGATTCGCACATATTGGTAACTCAAATCAGAGGTCCATACCGAAGCCGATTTTTTCCCCTGCCCGAGATTGATCTTCACTTTAAATGAAGGTCGGCGCATGACAGGGGCCGCCTTCCGCTCAGAAGCGGTTGCAACCACTCCTCTCTGCACCACCCGGATTCCCCCTAGGGACACACTGATCCTTTCGGGACGGATGGGCACGCCCGCGTATCCGATCGCAACCATGATCCGGCCGAGGTTTGGATCCTCGCCAAAGAACGCAGTCTTTACGAGATTGGAATTGGCCACTGAAAAGGCGACTTGCTTGGCCTCCTCCGCGGAACGGGCCCCTTCCACTCGGACCTCAGCCACCTTGGTACCTCCCTCCGCATCCTGCACCAATTTCAGCGCCAGATCCTTCATGACCTTAAAAACCACCCGTTCCAGAGTCTTTTCGTCCTGGCTTCCTTTTTTGACGGGACGGTTCTGGGCAAATCCGTTTGCGAGAAAGAGAACCGTATCATTGGTGCTCATATCCCCGTCCACGGTGACAGAATTAAAGGTCCCGCCCGCTACGCGCGCCAACATACCCTTAAGAGAAGACAGTTCCACCGCAGCGTTGGTGAAGACATAGGCCAGCATGGTGGCCATGTTTGGGGCAATCATCCCTGCACCTTTTGCCATGCCGGCCACAACCACCCTTTTTCCCCGCAAACGGCAGCTCCCAACGGACGTCTTGGCGAAACGATCCGTGGTGAGGATGGCCTCGGCGGCTTGAGAAAAGGACTCCGGCGAGAGCTGAGTCGCTGCCTGGTAAACCCCCTTTCTCACCTTTCCCATGGGAAGGGGGACACCAACCATACCGGTGGATGACGGAAAGACGAGTCCCGACGGGATGGATAGGCGAGCGGCAACCAGCCCACAGACTTCTTCGGCGTCCCGGTTGCCCCTGGTCCCGGTGCAAGCGTTGGCATTGCCGCTATTGATGACCACAGCTTGGATCTTACCCGACCTGATCTTCTTCATGCCGGTTAGGACCGCAGCGGCTTTGATTCTATTGGTGGTAAAGATTGCAGCGGCAGTGGCGGGACGCTCAGAACAAATGAGCGCCAAGTCTCGTTTCTTGCTTTTTTTGATACCGCATTTCACGCCTGCGAAGCGAAACCCGGGAACTTTAATGATCATGGTTACTCGTATATTCGTAATTCGTTATTCGGGCATTCCTCTAATTGTTGAATCTATAGTTCGAGCAATAGTTACTCGTCAAGTTGCTTTTGCTTATTGTTGGACAGGTATCTGATAAAGCCCTTCAAGATTTTTGCGGCCCTTAACACATCCGCCCCCAGCTTTTCAAATTTATCCTTTGATAAATAGCCCTCCTCCATCGCGACATGCAGAGGATCGATCAACTCGCAACGGGACCCTCTTGCCTGGCGACAAAACCGAACGCTTTCTTGAACGTGAAATCCACCAAAACTTTCAGCGATATTGGCGGTCACTGAACGGGACGCACGGATCATCTGATCGGCAAGGTAGGATTTCTCCTCACTGGGAAAGGATTTAATGAGACGGGAAATGTCCTGTCGTATCTCAACCGAAAATTTCCAAACATCCAAATCTTCAAACGCTGCTATACCGCGTGGCCCGCTTGACTCGTCCATTCACTTTTTCGTTTATTCGCTCATTTGTCTATTTAAGCAATCGCTTCTCGCTTAATTGCTTTCGTTTCAACTCCGATTCACGAACAACCAATAACGGTTAACGAAATTACCGGCCGTGGCATCTTTTATATTTTTTCCCGCTACCGCAAGGACAGGGATCATTTCGACCCACCTTGCCCCCTTCGCGCTTGACGGTTGCCACCCGGGCCGGCCCTTCTTCTCCATCGCCGTGACTCAATACCATCCGCTTTGGACGGCGCTGGGCCTCCATCTCCTCCAAGGCCTCCTCATGAGCCACTTCGATGGTATAGAGTTTCTGAACCATATCCTGCTGGATGGTTTGCACCATTTCCTCAAACATCCCAAACGCTTCTTTCTGATACTCCTGCAACGGATTCTTCTGTCCGTAGCCCCTCAGTCCGATTCCCTCCTTCAAATGGTCCATGGCCAGGAGGTGATCTTTCCAGAGGCTATCGATGGTCTGGAGCATGATAATCTTTTCCAGTTGTCGAAGCAGATCTGGACTTATGTTCCGCTCTTTCGCTTCGTAGCACTTGTTAACCTGATCCAAAGCCTTTTCCTCGAGGTCCTCAGGCGTCAGATTCTCCAGCTCGTCGGGATTTAGCTGAAACCGGAAGTTGAACTGGTGAAACAGAGATTCGGAAAGCCCTTTGAAGTCCCATTCAGCGGCAGGGAGCTGAGAATCAGCGTAACGATTGCAAGTTTCCTGAGCCAGGCCGTCGGCCATGGCCAGAATTTCTTCCTTCAGATTCTCCCCCCTGAGGACTTCTTTTCTCTGCGTATAGATGACCTCACGCTGCTTGTTCATGACGTCATCGTACTCTAAGAGATGCTTCCTGATATCGAAGTTGTGGGCCTCAACCTTTTTCTGAGCGTTCTCGATGGCCCGGGTGACCAATCCATGTTCGATGGGAACCCCCTCTTCCATCCCCAAACGGGTCATGATCTTCTGGATCCGTTCCGCCCCAAAGATGCGCATGAGATCATCTTCCAAAGACAGGAAGAATCGGGAGGAACCCGGATCTCCCTGACGGCCGGCACGACCACGGAGCTGATTGTCAATCCGCCTGCTTTCATGCCGCTCCGTCCCTATGATATGGACCCCCCCAGCCTTGATAACCTGTTCCCTTTCTTCTGCACAGACCTTAGTATAACTTTCCAGGATTTCCCCGTAGCGCTGGCGGTAGGTATCAGGAGCCTTTTCCAAGTCCTCACGAATCTTTTCCACTGCCTGCGCATACTCTTGCCGCTTGGACTCGTAGTTCTCCTGAGCCCGTCGAACGGCTTCCTCGTAAGGACCCCGCACCTCTTCGCAGTGAATCTCTGCTTGGTCAAATGCCTGACGCGCCTCCTCGTACTCTTTCACCATCCCCGCGTGCTCACCCTTTGATAGAACGGCCTTTGCCACCGCGAACTCATACTCATCCAGCAGCTCTTCGTAGGCGCGTCTCTTCTCATCCACAACTTCCATCAGGTTGTGCCTGCCGCCATCGGAGTCCTGCCACTGGTCCAAATATTTGCTCAAATCCCCACGGGCCTCTTCAAAGCCCTGCCGGACGCTGGAGTTCTCCGTGCCTGCGGACTCCAAAATCGAACTCTCCAAGTTGGTCTTTACTTCCAGGTAGCGATCGGGAAGGTGTCGCTGGGAATGCAGGGCATCGATCAATTCGGTGGTGGAAACCTCTTCATACTCACGTCGAAACTCCCGGAACGGAGAAAGCCCTTGAATACGGCGATGGATGTCGGTGGACGCCTTTAGAGCCTCGCTTCTTTGGCGCTCGAAAGTCTCCCCTTCCTCCCGGTAACGTTTCTCGGCCCGCCGCACGTCCTCTTCATATTTTTCTCTGAGTTCCCTCAAGGCGTCCTCATAGCGCTTGGTGCCCTCAAAGGGGAGTTTCGCCGCGCGGCTCATCCACTCATTTTCCATATCAGTGCGGGCCAAAAATTCCGGATTGCCGCCCAATAAAATATCCGTACCCCGTCCCGCCATATTCGTTGCAATGGTGACGGTGCCAAATCTGCCGGCCTGCGCAATGATGGATGCCTCGGCTTCGTGATTCACGGCGTTGAGCACGTTATGCTTAACGTCATTTTTCTTGAGCATCCGTGACAATAGCTCCGACTTCTCCACCGATACTGTGCCCACGAGAACCGGTTGCCCTCTCCCGTGGCAATCCGCGATCTCTTCAACCACGGCCTCGAACTTTTCCTTGTCGGTCCGATAGACCACGTCCGCGTAATCCGTTCGAACCATGTTCCTATGGGTAGGAACCACTGTGACGTCCAGCTTGTATATTTTCTTGAACTCCGGGGCTTCCGTGTCCGCGGTGCCGGTCATCCCGGCCAGCTTCTTGTACATGCGAAAGTAGTTTTGAATCGTAATAGTGGCCAGGGTCTGGTTCTCTTCGCGAATGCGTACCCTTTCCTTGGCCTCAACTGCCTGGTGGAGCCCGTCCGACCACCGTCGTCCCGGCATGAGCCTCCCGGTAAACTCGTCCACGATGATCACTTCACTCTCTTTGACAACGTAATCCACATCGCGCTTAAAAAGACTGTGAGCTTTCAGCGCCTGATTGACGTGGTGAAGCGTATCGATGTGCCTAGGGTCGTAGAGGTTATGGATACCCAGGAGGCGTTCCACCTTCGCCATACCCGTCTCCGTCAACGTGGAAGTGCGGCTCTTCTCATCAACGGTATAGTCCCCCTGGGCTTCAATGGCGGCACGGTTCTCTTGGGATGGGTCCCCTTGAATGACAGCCCCTCGCTGGAGCTTGGGTATAATCCGATCGATGGTGTAGTACTTATCCGTGGATTCCTCCGCAGGACCTGAAATAATCAGGGGAGTCCTCGCCTCGTCCACCAAGATATTATCCACCTCGTCCACCACGGCAAAGTTCAGGTCTCGCTGCACGTACTCGTCCAAGGAAAATTTCATGTTGTCCCGCAGATAGTCGAAGCCGAACTCGTTATTGGTTCCGTAGGTAACATCGGCGAGGTAGGCCTCCTTGCGCGAGACGGGGCGAAGGTTCAGATAGCGGTAATCCTTGGTCAGATAGGTGGGGTCGAAGACGTAACTTGAGTCATGAACGATGGAGGCCACGGAAAGCCCCAGGAGATGGTAAACGGGCCCCATCCACTGCACATCCCGACGAGCCAAGTAGTCGTTGACGGTGATGAGGTGAACCCCTTTCCCTTCCAGGGCATTCAAGTAAAAAGGCAGTGTCGCCATCAGAGTTTTACCCTCGCCGGTTTTCATCTCAGCGATTTTCCCCTCATGGAGCACCACACCACCAATCATCTGGACGTCGAAGTGTCGTAAACCGATGGTTCGTCGGGAGGACTCGCGCACCGCCGCGAAGGCCTCAGGGAGAAGGTCATCCAGAGCGGCCCCATCACCCAGCCGCCGTTTAAATTCGTCGGTCTTGGCCGTGAGCTCGGCGTTGGTCAATTTTTCGAAGGAGGGCTCCAGGCTACGGATCCGCTCCACCCGGGGATGAATTCGTTTCAATTCCCGGTCGTTCTTCGTCCCGACGATCTTTCTAATCAAACCAATCATAACTCAATTTAAAATACCGTTTCCGCGTGTTTACTACAAGCCTTCAACTCGTGATTCGTATAGTCATTATTTGTTATTCAAAATTCGCCACTCACATTTCCGTTAACCGTTGCCTTGCCCGTATCACGCACATTGTCACCTGGTCTCAATAGATTAATGAGTTCATAATTAAGAGGCCATAAAAGGCGTCCGAGGGGCGAGTTCTGTGGAGCACGGGTACGGGAACGTTCAGATTGAGCTGTGGCCAGAACCGTTGGAATACCGACTAACGAACTCATATATAACACGATTCAACGAATAACCATTAACGCTACTCACGTGGGATCATTTGATTTCCCAATTCTTTTTCACAACTTGGGGAAAAGCCAAACACCTGTTCCCACACCTCCCTCGACTCCATGCAGAGATAAACAAACACAGTGGGCGAAACATTCCGAATCCACTGGAGCATCTTGCGATAGATGTTAACCCGTAAGGGGTGAAAATAACGCATCTTACCATCAGGACACAGGACCTGTTCTCCGGACAGGAGCCGGGTGGAGGGGAACCTCTGGCGCATGATCCGTTTCAGATTAGGAGTGTTACGCAGGACACCCATACTCACCCAGGCGATTCTCCGATAGTCCAGAACCGTAAAAATCCTTTCCACCATCTCTCGATAGTCTTCCTCCCAACCGGTGTATTCAATGATGGGATCCAGGTGGAACCCCAACTTATACCCGGCCTGTTGGCAATCACAGGCAGCCGCCAGTCTCTCCTCAAAGGACGCCGTAAGATGTTCTTCCTGTTGAATGATTCTTTGAGGGTTCATGGACCACGAAACCACCACTCTCTCTTTGGGATCCAAATGCAGCAAGTTCTCCACACAGTTGCTCTTTGTCTTGAGTTCCAGAAAGGCGTTGGGTTGCTCCGCGAAAAAGGGCACGATCTGTTCAGAAAATCCAATATAAGGGTCTAGGGCAAGGCTATCGGTAATTTCACCGGTACCCACGCGGAAGAAGAAACCTCGTTGGCGGCTAAAAAGCTCACGGGCCTCTCCCAACAAATCCTCCACATTGCCAAATACCTTGAGAGCAGAATTGTGCGCCAGGTAATCCTGAAGATAACAGTAACTACAATCCATGGGACAATTACTGGCGAAGTTAACCACAAAATAATTGCAACATACCGCACCCTCGGTGCCGGGACACTTCTTGAGGAAATCACCCCTGTGGCGGGTCAACAGCAGCCGCTTTTTGCCCGTTCCCACGGGATCCCCTGAGGATTGTAGTTGGGACAGGTAAGTCTGCGGATCCTCCACGAAGGTAAAGGGAATATCCGGCAGGTTATGCTTCAAGTTTTTGTATATAGACCCGTGTCCTACACTAGCCTCGACGATGACTTCCTGGGGTTGATAATTTTTCATGGGATTAACTCACCTCCCGCATTCCTCCACGGAACCTAATAACTGTCTTAACCTGACTCTTCCACAGCTCGCCCGCTGAGATACTCAAATATGTCCTTCATCTCTGACCTTTCCAAGAGCTTCCCCAGCTCTTCATGAAGCTTTCTCATATCTGCTTCATCGGCGGCCGACAGATGGACCGTGAGGGTCCCGCCCTCCAGACCCGGTGGAACCGAAAACTGGATTTGCGAGCCGAGTCCCAGGGCTCGAATTCTCTTTTGAATTTCCCTCTCCATCCGTACCAGGCGTGGAAACCGTAGGCGACGCATTTCCTCCTTGATCCGCCTGAGTTTGTCCCCTCGACCCAATCGTGGATCCGACCAAATGGGTTCAATGTTCTCTCCCTTGATCAATCCACAAAGGCTCAAACCGTCCCTTAGGGAGATTTCCTCTGCCCAGTCCAAAAGATCCCGCAAATGATTCTCACCGACCCTCAGTCCGTTTGCCAGGTCCAGTAGGGCCAACTGATCGGACTCGGATAAGTCAAGCCAACGTTGGAGAGTCTGGTTTCGTATTCCTCTCTCTTTTCCGTATTCGAGAATCGCTTGATTTGTCATTCCCCATCTCCTCAGTCAATTCTCCCAGAATGACTTCATATTTTTTCGCCTCGCTTTCATACCCTCTCTTCCGAGCACCCTTGGCCAGCACAGCCACCTTCATGGCCAGAGTCTCAAGGGCCCACTGCCCTTTTTCTCCTCGCAGCCCCGAGCGAATGAGTTTTTCTATTGACTGCACACGAAAACGATCTAGACCCCAGGTAGACTGTGACAACTGGTCATTATGCCCTCCCCTTTTGACAACCAGGGGCTCGGGGATGAGCGACACCGGAGTGTCCACAGCGATGCGAAGCCACAGATCGTAGTCCTCACAGACTTCGAAGGATTCGTCGAATCCGTCCATTCGCTCATACAGTTCCCGTTTCATCATTACACTGGAGGGACTCACTAGACAGAGTTCCAGGCTGGCACGAAAGATGTCACCCGACGGTTTTTGATGTCTTTTCTTGGGGTTCACCTTAACACCATTACGAATCCAGACTTCCTCCGTCTGGCAAATCTGAACCTCCGGATTCGCTTTCATGAAAGCAACCTGCCTCTCGAGCTTATGGCGCTGCCACAGGTCATCAGAATCCAGAAAACTCAGGTAAGCTCCACGGGAATGGCGCACCCCGAAGTTCCGTGCCGCTGCCACACCTCGTCTAGACTGAACCAGCACGCTTAAGCTTGAACCAAATTTTTCCATTCCCTTCAAACTCTCATCATCCGATCCATCATCCACCACGATAACTTCAAAATCCTTGTAGCTCTGTTTAATGACAGACTCGATGGCCTCGCCAACCATTGGCCAGCGATTATGGGTGGGAATAATGACACTTACGAAAAACATAGCACCTTCATTTCCGAAAAAGGTATCACTTTCAAGAAAAATGGGAAGCCCCTGTTTCAAAACCAACTCCGAAGGGCAGAGCTTTTACCTTCCGAATCAAGCCGGATGGGGGAACCCAAACTGGGTCCAACCTAGCGGAATCCCCCTCGAGCCGGGGTCAGGGGGGTAGGCCCGAGCGGCTTGTTGAAATGAGTGGGGGCACAGCCCCGTCGCTGCTAACCCGTAAAGCTTTAATATATAAAGGTTTTTTGGTCATGGGTGTCGAATGGTGGATATGACGATTGTATATTGACATTCGAAAAATTTTGTATAAATTATTTCTATTAATAACAGTCATTATTAGGGGTTACCTTCCTCTAAGAAGCATACGGGGTCACTTTAACGCCCCTATGAGTTCCAAGAACTCGTTTTAGCTGCCAGCTACCTCTTTAGGTGAGTTGCACGAAAGGATTCAAAGACCGGCCTGTGCTGCAGCGGTATCCGGCTTGTGAGTTTCTTTCTGTGCACTTTGAATTATAACCACTGGTACCACAGGCTACCGAGCCTGTTGAAAGAGAAGGACGAACCGCTCTTTTTAACTGCAGCAGAGGTGTAGCCAATGGATAAGTTCTTAACCGAACCAGTAAACGAGACGGAAAATATCGCAATGGAAGAGATAGAGGAGGGGCATGACCTCCTCCTTCCCGAGGAAGTTGACCAGGAGCTCGAGGAAGAAACCAAATCCGAACCGGAAAGTTTGGAAAAGAGCACTGACCCCGTTGGAATGTATTTCCGCGATATCTCCTCCATTCCCCTACTCACCAGAGAACAGGAAGTCAAGCTGGGCAAACAAATGGAGGAGGGCCAAACGGAATTTATGGAGAAAGTCCTCTCCACTCCCCTTGCTTTGCCTTACGCCCTTGAAGTGGGTAACAAGATCAAAAACAATGAACTGGGACTGAGCGATGTGTTGACGGGACCGGACGGTGAAGAGGAGTACAGAGAAAACGGGAAGGATCGGAAACGCTTTCTCGATGGGATTATGAAGCTTCGCCGGTTGGCCAGGTCTTATGACCAAATCGATTCCGAACTGGCAAAGAAACGCATTTCCAAAAAGAGAAGAACTCATCTCGATAAACAAATCAGCCAGAAAAGCCAAGAGATCAAAACCGTTTTAACGGATCTCCGGCTCTCAAGGTCCCGCATCGAGGATATCGCAGATCAGTTAAAGACTTTCGCTGCGCACCTAAACGAGCTGAAGCAAAGAGTTGAAGCCAAACCGCGTCAAATAAAGGAGCAGGAAATCCTGCTTTTGAAGATGCGGCAAATTGAGGCCCAGACAATGCTGCCACCTGATGAGCTACAACGTCAGGTGGGCTCCATACTGCAAGCGGAAACCAAAACCAGCTCTGCCAGAAAGGGACTGGTTGAGGCCAATTTACGCCTAGTGGTAAGTCTTGCAAAGAAATATGGAAACCGCGGGTTACAGTTCCTGGACCTCATTCAGGAGGGGAACGTAGGTCTCATGCGGGCAGCCGAGAAGTTCGATTACCGGCTGGGATACCGATTTTCCACCTACGCGGGGTGGTGGATTCGCCAGGCCATTACCCGGGGCATCATTGATTCGGCGCCTACCATTCGTATCCCGGTCCACATGATCGAGACCAGGAACAAGCTGATCCGGACTCATCGCTCCTTGCACCGAAAACTTGGCCGAGATCCTTTACCCGAGGAAATCGCCACTGAGATGGATGTCTCCAAAGAGGAGATCCGCAAACTCACCAGGATTGCCAGGGAGCCGGTGTCTTTGGAAACTCCCATTGGAGATGACGGTGAAAGTCGTTTGGGGGATTTCGTGGAGGACAAGATCATTCCAAATCCCATGGAAGCGACTTTAAAATCCAATCTTTACATGCAGGTGAAGAAGGCTCTTGCCACGCTGACTCCACGTGAGGAAACCGTGCTCCGTTTTCGTTTCGGAATCGGCCAAGCTCGAAATTACACCCTGGAAGAATTGGGAGAAAAGTTCTCCATCACGCGCGAACGTATTCGCCAGATCGAGCAAAAGGCCCTGCGAAAACTCCGTTTTCCCATAACCCGACTGGACATCCAGGATTAAATCAGCTTAAGCCCAAAGCCTAAAGCTCCTAACTCACCCAACCATTTCAAGCCCCAGAGGTCTGCGTTCTTGGCGGCCTTTGGGGCTTGCATGCGCTTGTTCTTGAGCAAAACTCGGACAAAGGTCTGATTAGCAATGATGAGCTACGGAACAAGCAACGGAAGTAGCCGGTCATCGGGGTAGAGACGCCAAGGAGAAGCTGAGTCCCAGGGGCCGCAGGACAGGACGAGAAACCGGCCCCCTGCAAGCGCAAGATTGGGAAGATTAAGAGTTTTCCGAACTCCAGCCTCAACAACATCGGCTCCAGTGCTACCGAGCCCAAGAGCAACACCACCGATCCCCAAAGCGCCAAGATGTGGACGAACCACGCAGTGGTTCAGGGCTACAACGGATTGGCAGTGGTGGATGAAAAACATCGAGTCATGGTCAAGGCTAAAGCCCACGGGGGCAGGACAGCAATCGCACTTGCTTGAGCCCATGATTGAGAGGAATCCGCATGACAGGCATCGCCATCCGAACCGGCGGCTGGCCGTAATCCGAGGGTGCCTCGGACCAAGAAAAGTGATATCATTCCTATATCTCTGAATCTCTCTTAATGTGGATACAGAGCGGACTACTGCTCTATCATAGAACCTAAACGGGAGCCCAACCATGCGGAACGTGATTCGTCAAAGTGTGGTTCTTCCAGCCCCGGCGGACCAACTCTTTCAATCCTATCTAGATCCCCGAGTCCACGGCGCTATTACCGGTGCGCCCGTGACCATCGCCGAGGGACCGGGTTCTGAATTTCACGCCTTCGAAGGGAAACTATCAGGCCAGATCCCCGCCGTCACCAAACCAAGTCCCATCGTGCAATCTTGGAGGTCAATAGCCTTCAAACCTGAAGATCCTGATTCCACCTTGATCCTCTATGCTTTACCCCTCAAGGGAACGAGGGACGAATCGACCTGCTCCATCTGGATGTCCCCGGCCAAGACTATAACGGCGTAAACAAAGGGTGGGAGTCTTACTACTGGACCCCTTGGCGGAAGTACTTGCAGAGAGGGTAACGAGATTACCACCGAACCGCGTCAGCGACCCCACAGGAGGACCTATGAACATCAAAAGCCTAAGCTCCGGATTGTCCTTAAGAGGCAAGGTACAAGGCCAAAAACAGGCCTATTACGTCTTTGAAGGACCCAAGCTCTTCCTTGTTTTTTCCTTTTCCCGTTCAAAACCGAAGGCCGGCTATTTCAACGCAGTGGATCTTGACGCCGTCAAATACGTTGGGCGTCTCACCAAAGGAAAGCAGGGCGTGACCGCTCAATCCCTGTACAAACGATCGCGAAATCCAAAGCTCGTGGGATCCTCTCTGGAAGCCTTGAATGTCCTCTATGTCCTGGTAGCAATGGGTCGAGCCAAAATAGACCGACGCCATAAAACCAGACAACTCTTTTTCAACATGATGGGCTGAGCGGTTTCGGCTTGATTGCTGCGAATCATGGGCTTTCCCAGGCCAAGCATAGAGAATCACTACTTGAAGAACCACGTTGACCCGCTGCTTCGGAGTTTTAAGCACTGGACCGGCCGTGACATCATGGAAGAGATAGAAACTGCGGAACAACAGGCCCGAGAGCTGTTTTATGCTCCCTTTGCCGTGGCGTCCCACGACACCTCTGAGAATCCCATTCTAAACTATGGGAATCAGACCGCCCTGAATCTCTGGGAAGTGTCCTGGGAGAAATTCACGTCAATGCCGTCACGACAAACAGCCGAACCCTCGACGCAGGAGGAACGCAAACGCTTGCTAGCTGAAGTTACGGTTCATGGATTTATCGATGATTACCAGGGTGTGCGGATATCCGCAAATGGGCGAAGGTTCATGATCGAAAAGGCAACGGTATGGAACCTGATCAATGAGGCTGGCGAATACTGCGGGCAGGCGGCGATGTTTAGCGAGTGGAGATATATCTAACGTCCCACGCAAGCATGAAAAAATGACTCGCGCAAGGACGCAAAGGACGCCAAGTATGAATAAAAACAACAATCTCGATATCCGAAATTCGAAACAAATTCGAATCACCAAAATGCAAAACAAAAGCATCAACCAGTCTACCGTAAACGCTCCGCTTTTCGTCCTTGAGAGCAACGCCAGAAGACTCGTAAACTGTTTTGAGAATTATTGATTTGAGATTTTGGATTTGTTTAGGATTTCGTGCTTCGAAATTAGAATTTTCACTGGGGGCACCCTGGCGAGACCAGAATAGGGCTATTGAGCGTTAACTTAGGAAATTCCGATGAATATACTAATAGAAACGAGTGATATTATCCGCTGGATTGTCTTTCTTATTCTGGCGGTGCCGGCTGTGTGGGGATCGTGCTCAATGCGGTGTGGTTCACGGACGCCGGAGCCAAACAAACCCTCCGTGGCACCTGTTCCCTTCCCGTCATACCTGGCCTGTCTGGTTGCCTGGCCTTGGTGGCGTGCCCCGCACCCGATACCACCGTTTTTGCTTGGGTCCTCTCCTTGTCGATGTGAGCATTCCCGTGCAACTCTGGTCCTGGATGGAGGGCAAGAAAAAGCCTAAAAGCGAGGAAGAGGACTAATCCTAGATCGAGAATTCCTGATTGGGAATCCGAAAAAGTGTTCCGTGCTCAAGAGCGGGACTCGTGTTTGGTGTAAAGGCCCACCGCCCTTTGCAGCGATTCGACTTCCCGGGATGTGAGAGGATGGAGCTTACCCACCGATAGCGAGCCCAGCCGGATGGGACCAAATCGGGTTCGCACCAATTTTTCCACGGTGTAGCCCAAGGCCTCAAACATTCGCCGGACCTCCCTATACCGCCCCTCGTGGAGCTCTATTTCTAACCAGCTTTTCTTTCTCAACCGCTTCAGGATTCGTACCGTGGCAGGGGAAGTGACCCCTTCCTGGAGGGAGATGCCAGCTCGCAATCGTTTGAGATCTCGCTCTGTGGGCACACCATTGACTTTGACTTCGTATACCTTTTTCACCTCATAGCGGGGGTGGCTTAACCGGTAAGCCAGCTCACCATGGTTCGTTAGAAGAAGAAGGCCGGAGGAATTGTAGTCCAATCGTCCCGCAGGAAACACCCGCCTGTCTTTTCCAAGGGGTTTCAACCAGTCTCCTAAGTTGGCACGGCCCTTTGGATCCCCCATGGAAGTTATCATCTTCACCGGCTTATGAAATGAGAAGTAAAAGCGCTTCTGCGATAGAAGAACAAGCCTGCCATCGACTTTTACTTTATCCTTTTTCGGATCAGCGACGGTGCCGAGTTTGTGAACCACTGTGCCGTTAACCGTCACTCGCCCCTCGAGGATCCACCCCTCGGCTTCCCGTCTAGAAGCGAAACCGGCGCGGGCAATGATTTTCTGCAGACGCTCCATGGCATCAGTCACTGACACAGGGTGAACCGTTTTTTTCATCACGATTCACTATCTCTTACCGAATATTGACTATTGGTTACTGGTTTCGTTGCTGTCTACTTCTGACTCTTCTACCGGTAGGATATTCTGCTCGGGGATCTCGGGTTGGGCAATCTCTTCTAGCTCCCTAAGAGTCGGCAATCCGGTCAAGTCCTTGAGGTTGAACAGTTCCAAGAATTCTCGTGTGGTGCCGTAGAGAAAGGGCTTTCCGGGAATGTCTTTACGCCCCACGATACGGATCCACTGCCTTTCCAAAAGTGTTGCGATAATCCCATCGACACTGACCCCACGGATGTGCTCGATCTCACCCCGGGTGATGGGTTGCTTGTAAGCAACGATGGCAAGGGTTTCCAAGGTGGGCTTACTCATCCTTGCCGCTTTTGACCGAAGCAATGTCCGAATCCAATCCGCGTTCTCCTTTGGAGTCCTTAGCTGGTATCCTCCTCCCACCTCAACCACACGGATTCCCCGATCCTGAGTCGCATAATCGGACTGGAGATCCTGAAGGGCGGAAAGGATCTCTTTCTTCTCAACTCCTTCAATGGCTGCGCTTAACCGGTCCAGATTGAGTGTCGCGTCAGATACAAACAGGAGGCTCTCAATAACAGACTTCAATCTCTCACGTTCCATGGCCATTTTCCCCTTCCGTTTCCTCTCCGGCCACCTTTTCCTCCGTATCATCAAAGGACGCCGCCTCTTCCACCATGATGGGGCCCAAACGTTCTTCCTGAGAGACCGAGATGGCCCGCATCTTTATAAGCTCCAGCAGTGCCAGGAAAGTGACCACCACCTGGATTCTCGAGGTTGCGTCCTCAAAGAGGGAATGGAATACCACTTTTGTGTTGCGATGCAATACGTCCAGGATGAAACTCATTTTTTCGCGAACCGAGATCTCCTCCACTGTTACCTGGTGAACGCCCTCTTCGGGCAAGCTCTCCAGGACCCGGCGAAATGCCGC
This sequence comes from uncultured Binatia bacterium (SeqCode), assembly GCA_965218425.1. GTDB lineage: Bacteria > Desulfobacterota > Binatia > UBA9968 > CAXXLF01 > CBDCDW01. The sequence goes on along the minus strand of OZ244621.1, from coordinate 3,169,587 downwards.
GATCAGGTCGAAAAGGGAGACCTTCACCAACGCCTCCGGCTCAACGTCCGTCGCCACCTCCGATGACCGGGTGAAAACATCGCGATTTAATAACTCACGGTTTGCCAGCTCCTCCGAAGCCTCTTTGTACTTCTGATACTCCAGTAGCCTTCGAACCAGCTCCTCTCTTGGATCTCCCCCGTCATCTTCGTCTTCGTCCCCCTCTTCAGGAGGGAGCAACATCCGCGATTTGATATGGATCAGCGTGGACGCCATGATCAGAAACTCACCGGCAATATCCAGATTTAGGCTTCGCATGACCTCCAGCGTCTCCAGGTATTGCTGGGTAATCGGTGCAATGGGGATATCTCCAATGCTAACTTCACTCTTCTTTATTAGATGAAGCAGGAGGTCCAGTGGCCCCTCATAGACTTCCAGTTGAACATTCATGGGCATGGCTTGTCTTCCCCCCTTAGAGGTCTGACCGTCACAGAGAGAGTGCATCCCTTACTTCTTCCATGGTTTTAACTGCCACTTTTTTTGCGGTTTGATTCCCCTCGGCTAGTACATCATCCACATAGCCCGGCCGGCCTGCATAATCCGACCTCTTTTCCTGGAACGGTTCCAACTGCGAGATGACGTGCTTGATCATGATCTTTTTGCAATCCAGGCAACCGATCTTCGCCGTACGGCACCCTCGAGACACCTCTTCGATTTCCTGGGGCGTGGAGTAAACTTTGTGAAGCTCAAAGGCAGGACACTTTTCAGGATCACCTGGATCGTTCCTTCTCATCCGTGCGGGATCGGTGATCATGCGACTCAGCTTTTTATCGATCTCCTTGGGGGGATCCGAAAGAAAGACGGCGTTATTGTAACTTTTACTCATCTTACGTCCATCCAGACCGGGTAGCCTCTGAGTCTTTGTCAAAAGGACCTCCGGTTCCGGAAAAACGGGTCCATAGACCTGATTAAACCGGCGGACGATTTCACGGGTGAGCTCAACATGGGGCGCCTGGTCGACACCCACCGGAACCTTGTTGGCCTTGTACATAATAATATCAGCCGCCTGCAAAACCGGATACCCCAAGAACCCGTATGTGGAAAGGTCCCGACCTTCCATCTCTCGCATCTGCTCCTTGTAGGTAGGATTACGCTCCAACCAAGGAACGGGCGTAATCATAGAGAGCAAAAGATGAAGCTCGCTGTGCTCCTTGATATCGGACTGGCGAAATAGGACGGATTGCTTTGGATCTAAACCAACGGACAACCAGTCCAACACCATTTCTACCGTATTGGCCTTGACGCCCTGAGGAGAGAGATAATCGGTGGTGAGGGCATGCCAATCGGCGACGAAAAAAAAACACCGGTACTTGTCCTGTAACTGCAACCAGTTTAACAGGGCGCCATGAAGGTGACCCAAATGGAGGGACCCTGTGGGACGTGTGCCGCTTACGATCGTATCCATTTTCCTATGACCTATGCCAATCCAACCATCAACCTGAGAAACAGATCCACAAATCGGACCATTGGGAATAGAACGGCGTCCAGTAGATGGCTCATCAGTAGCACCAGGATAATTAAAAACCCATAAGGTTCGACCCGTGCCACCGTGGTGGAATGGGGTTCCGGCAAGAGCCCTACCAAGACCCTGCCCCCATCCAAGGGTGGGACGGGAAAAGTGTTAAAGACAGCCAACACGATATTGATACTGGCGCTGGCACGAAGCATATAAATCAGGGGGATCACGACGGTAGAAGCAAAGGATCCATCCCGGGGAAGTTCCAACGAGACGAGGATCTTAAGCAACAAAAAGCTTACGAACGCTAAAATGATGTTGGTAGCCGGACCGGCCAAAGCAACCCAGACCATGTCCTTTTTGGGATTGCGTAGATTAAGGAAATTCACGGGCACCGGTTTGGCGTAGCCAAACAAAAATGGGGCGCGAGCAATTATCAATAGCAGGGGGAAAATGACGGTACCGAAGAGATCTATGTGAGAAATCGGGTTCAGGGTGAGGCGCCCCATGCGTGCTGCTGTTGGATCGCCCAGCCTAAACGCTACCCAACCATGGGCAACCTCATGGAACACAATGGCGATTAAAACAGGTATGGCCCAAATAGATATCTGCTGCACATACTCGGCAACCATCGTTAATTAATACGGTACTCGATACCAAAAGACAAGGAAAGAGCAGTTAAATTGGGTATTTCCGCTCACCCCCCGGTGCCATCGTTACGCTCACGCGGATGGAACCGTCGATGCACCCGCTTTAAGTGGGCCCGGTTAACATGGGTATAGATTTGAGTGGTGCTAATATCCGAATGTCCCAACATGGATTGGACGGCGCGCAGGTCGGCTCCTCTCTCTAGCAGGTGAGTGGCAAAAGAGTGGCGCAAAGTATGGGGAGTTACTTTTCTTTCGATGCCTGCCGCCAGGGCATAGCGACGAATCAGCTTCCAAAAGCCCTGACGGGTCAAAGCCTTGCCGGAACGGGTCAGGAACAATACGGTACTGGTACGCCCCTGGAGCAACCTTGGCCTCGCCTCCCTCAGGTAGACACGAAGTTTCTCTTCAGCCCATCTTCCAAATGGCAATACTCGAACTTTCCCTCCCTTTCCACGCACAGTCAAGTAGTCCCCTTCGAGATTGATCTGCCCAGCGCGCAGCGAAACCAACTCTGAGACTCGCAGACCCGTGGCGTAAAGAAACTCTAGCATGGCCCGATCTCTCAACCCTAAGGATGTAGATGGGTTCGGCTGATTCAATAGTTTTTCCACATCGTCGTATGCCAACGTGGTGGGGAGCCTTCTTGATTCCAATGGCAATAATAGACGGGGAACCGGATTTTCTTGAATGGTCCGTTCCTTCTCCAAAAAGCCGTAAAACTGGCGCAGGGCAACCAGGTTACGGGTGATGGAACGGACACCCAGTCCGGCCTCCCGAAGTGAGGCAAAGTACATGCGTAAGTGGCCGCCGTGTCCCTCGGGCCAGGACTCAACTCCTTTGGCTTGCAAGTAACTTGCGAGCCTATTGAGATCCCGACTATAGGCCTCCAACGTATTTCGGGCGAGTCCCTTCTCCACCGCCAGCATGTTGAGAAACGAATCAATGGATGGACTAAGCGACTCTGGCATTGCTCAAGCTCAGACTTTCCATCAGCTTTTGCCGGATGGACTCCAGCTGCTCCTTGTCCTCAATTTTTTTCCGCTTCCCATCGGTAACGTAAAAAACGTCGGCCACTTGATCCACATTGGTGGATATCTTGGCTAAATGAATCCAGATGCCTAGCTGGTGCAGCGCGAAGGTGATTGCAAACAGAACTCCAGTCCGGTCCTCGGTGTAGACCTCAATAATCGTAAAGTCATCCGAACCATTGTGATCGAACAGGATCATGGTGGGAACCCGTGGCGCGGGCCTCTTTTTGAAGAGCAGGGAGCTTCCAGATTCTGCCACCGTGCGTGCGATATCCACTGTGCCTGTCAGAACCCCCTTCAGGGTGTCTTCTACCCTCGCCCATTTGCTTTCCTCCATGACCACCTCAGGTCTGCCCAGGTGAGAAATTCGAAACACATCCAGGATGATCCCGTCCCTTCGCGTGTTGATCCTGGCACTCAGGGTGTCGAGCCCCATGGAAGCGAAGATACCGGTAATTTGCGCAAACAACCCGGAGCGGTCCTGCGCACAGATTGCCATTTCAGAGTATTCCCGCTCGGGAAAATGGCGCACACGGGTCAGAAACAGTTGATTGGAAAATTTCTCCATTAACTCAAAGTGAACGGGCATTTCCGATTCCGGCGTGGTCAGGAAATAACGGTCTGGCATGTTGTCGAAAAAAGCCTGGATTCGGTCCGGGGAGGATTGGCCGGCGAGCTCTTGCGTAAGCCGGGTTTGAATCCGTCGGATTCTCGACTGGCTATCGGCCCTGCGAAAGGCGCCCTTCTCCAGATCTTCCAGGACTCTGAGGGAACGGACGAAGAGATCTTCAAGCAACGAAGCCTTCCAATTGTTCCAGACTCCAGGGGCAACAGCATTGATGTCTGCATAGGTCAGGAGGTAGAGCATTTTAAGATTGCTGAGACTCCCCATAGTTTGAGCAAAATCAATGACCTGCTCTTCGTCGTCAATATCGCGTCGGAACGCCATATTTGACAGGTTAAGGTGTTGAAGCACCAGAAAGGACAACTGGACTCGATCATCCACATTGAGGCCAAGCCTGCGTGCAATCTTCGTGGCGGTGTGACTTCCGATCTCGGGATGGTTACCTCCATGGCCTTTCCCGATGTCATGGAACAAGATGCTAAGTAGAAGAATCTCGACTTTGTCCATCTCTCGAGCCAGTTGAGTCAGCAGCGGCAAGTTGTCCCGATAATCCCCCGCTCTCAAGGCCTCGAATTCCTTTACCGCTTTCAGGGAGTGCTGGTCCACGGTATAGATATGGTAAAGATCGTGTTGGACCATGCACAGCACTCGACCAAACTCCGGAATAAACTCATCCAACACCCCACAACGGTGCATCTCCACCAGAGTTTCGTAGACCCGTTCGGGTCCTTTGAGAATTTGCAGGAAAGTCGCCTTGGATTTCGCCGTGTGACGGAATTTCTCATCAATGAGGCCAAGACGCGCTCGCAGCAACTCCCGGGTTTCCTGATTGATCTCGGCCCCACTTCGCTGGGCGTTCCCGAACACGGTTATCATCAGCTCCGGATCGGTATCCAACATCTCCGGGCGCGTAATGGTGAGGACCCCTTTCGAGACATGGACCCCGGGTCGAATTTCTCTGCCCGGGGCGTGATTTTTCCGGTGGTTGGAATCGGTCCCCTCAGTGGCACGGTGGAGGATGAGGCTAGTCACTCGACTGATCTGAGCGGCATGGAGGTAGTAGGCACGCATAAAGGCTTCTACCCCTTTTATGTTTTCGTCATCTGTGTAGCCCAGGTTCGCCGCCACTTTTTCCTGCAACTCAAAGTTCAGTTGATCCTGGTGGGTTTCGGCAGAGAAGTGAATCTCATTCCTTACGCGCCAAATAAAATCCTGTGATTCCTTCAACAGGGAGAGATCGGATGAGTTCAGTATTCCCCTGGATTCCAACTCTTCCAAATGATTTATGTTCCATCGAGTCTTGGACACCCATAGCGCGGCATGGATGTCCCTCAGCCCCCCCTCTCCTTCTTTGACATCCGGCTCCGAGAGATAGACGGACCCTCCATAACGCTCATGTCGGAGGTGGTTTTCCTCGATCTTTCTACGGATAAATCGATCCCCCGAAATTCCGGAGAATTGACCCTGGATGGCACCTCTAAGATCCTTATAGAGTTGTATGTCACCGGACAAAAAACGAGCATCAATCATGCCCGTTTTGACTTTCGTATCCTTGTTACCGAGACGCACGGATTCAGCGATACTTCGGATGGCGTGACCCACCTGGAGTCCCGAATCCCAGAGGGCGTAGAGGATTTTCTCCGCCACCGCCTCCACAAAGGGGGTCACCTTCCAAATATGGATAAAGAGAAGATCAATATCAGACTGGGGGTTGAGCTCCTCCCTGCCGTATCCACCCAGGGCAATCACCCCACAACGTGTATTCAAGCTAGGGTAACGGCTCACATAGTCCCTGCTGGCCGATTCGAACAGGGAAGTAATCAGGTGGTCCATCATTCCCGTGTAGGCCAACACAATTTCATTTCCCCCGGCGCCGGCACGGTGGGCCTCAAAAAGAATCTCCCTGCCTTTCCGAATGTAGGCACGCGCCCCTCGGCTTGGGTCCGATTCCGTGGGCTCCAGTAGATTTTTCCAATTCATCAGGTCCATGCTATTGATCCTCGTATAATATAATGACATCAGAAAAGGCTGGACTGTTTCCAGAAGGCGGTAACGAGACGAGGCCTGCGGCGCATTCGGCAAAGGGCCCGACGAGCATGGTGGCTGAGTTGAGCGAAGTCCTTGGCACAGAAGTTGGGCAGTTCATGATGCTTCCAGTATCCCCAGAGGTATTCGACGGGATTCAGTTCCGGTGCATAGGCCGGCAACCGTTCCAGCACCAACGCGCCTTCGGTAGCGGCAACAAAGTCCCGAACCAACCGGCTCTGGTGGCTGGGCAGTCCGTCCCACACTACCAGCAGCGGCCCGGAAACATGACGCATCAAGTGCTTCAGGAATTCGATGATCTGGGGGCTCTTGATGGCTCCCGGATACACTCGAAAGTACAAGCGCCACCAGGTGACTCCGGCGATGGCCGACAGACTCTTCCAGTTGAAGTGATATTGCAGCACTGGCGTCTGTCCTCGGGGCGACCACGTACGATACCGATTCGGCCGCTCGCTCAGCCCGCTTTCGTCCACGAACACTATGGTTCGCCCCTCGTTTCGGGCTTTTTTTTAATCTCCGGCCAGCGCTTCTTCTTCCACTGCCGGATCGCCTCTTCATCTCGTTCCAAGGCACGTCCCGTCGGCCGCTGGCAACTCCACCCCAACTGCCGCAATATCCGCCAAACATGGCCCGGATGGTATGTGACTCCGCAGGCTTCCCCAATCAAGTGGGCCACTCGCCTTGCGGTCCACAGGCTCGTGTCGTACCCCAGCGCTTCGGGTCCCCGTTTCAAACCGCCCTCGATCTTCTTCAGATCCGCCGGGCTCAGTCGCGGCTTGCGTCCGGCACGCCCCGCCTGCTTGAGCCCGGCTCTGCCGCTCTCGGCCAACTGCCGCGCCCATCGATTCACCGACTGGCGGTGCACTCCCACCCAACGCGCCACCTCCGCCTCCGACAGCCCTCGCTTCAACAGCCTCCCCGCCTCCATCCGCCGTCGCTCCAATGCTTCAAAGTCCCGTCGCACTCCAAGTGGGTTTCCCATACCACCACTATACATTAAGTTCTTATCCAATGTTACTATATTATGCGGTTCTCAATAGGTCACTCGGATATCCTTCCTACAAATTTCTACCCACGGTGCTGGCATCATACTTTTTGACTCCGAGATAAAGGGCATCTACGATGTCATCCTGGAACCGCTCCCTGGCCAGGGCACGACCTTCATATCTGTTGGTTATAAAAAACAATTCCAGCAGCACACTGGGCATTCTCGCTCCCACCAATACATAAAACAGGCCCTTTTTCACTCCGAGATTTTTGACACGACGATATTTTCTTCCCATATGGGAAACGAGGGTTGATTGGATGTGGTGAGCCAGGCCAATGGAATCCTCGAGCTTTGAGTTCTGAGTCAAGTCGCTCAGAATGAACTGAAGGTCTGATATGTTTCGCCGGGATGTCCCGTTCTCGCGTGCCGCCAACCGGATCGTTGCCTCGTCCGTGGCATTGTCCAGGTAGTAGCTCTCAATACCCCTCAAACGGCGGTTGCGGCTCGCATTGATGTGAAGGGAAACAAAAAGATCCGCGTTCTGGGCATTGGCGAAGGCCGTCCTTTCTTCAAGAGGTACGAAAACATCCCTCTCACGGGTAAGAACCACTTCCACCCTCATCTTTCTTTTGAGCTTTTTTGCCAACCGTTTTGCAAGAGCGAGAACAATATCCTTTTCAGCAAGGCCATTGACTCCCACCGCCCCCGGATCTTTGCCTCCATGGCCGGGGTCCAGGACGATCTTGCGAATACGGCCTGGGCGTGTTTTCCCATTCCAACCGTTTTTCTGTTTCGCAAGCCGGTTACGGTTGGGTTTCTTCGCAACCCTTGGGCGAGTCCCATTGCCCTTTCCATGGACATCCATCACCAAGCGAAAGGGACTGGGCAGCAAAAATACCCGATAGTCCCGTAAACTCTTCATGTCCAAGACCATCCTCACAACGTCACTTTTAAACTGTCCCACACGCACCTGTTGCAACAACCGATCCTGGACGACGATTTTCCGCTTAAGGTCCGAGGCTAGGTGCGCGCCCGATAGATCCACATAGATCCTTGGAGGTAAGCCTTTGGCGGGATTTCCCTTCAAAACATGGGTCTCATATTTGATCCTCCACGACAGATCCATAATGACCCGCGTGTAACTATTGGAGGAAACATACCGAATCCTGTGCACCAGGGAGGTCTGCGGCTTACTCGATCTTTTGGATTGCTTGTTTATCTTGCGATTCTTCCCGTGCGCCTGCTTAACACGTAACCCACTGCCACTTTGTGACCAGATCACGTCCGAGAAGTGGAACACTCCAAGGGCCAAAACAAAACCCATGAACAGGATTTTTGAAAGTCGAGGTAAGTGCATCTCGCTACCGGCTGTCTTTCTTTGCCTCTTCCACCAACCGATTGAGAAGATTCAGCGCCTCAACCGGAGTCAGTACCGACACATCGACCCGCTTCAACTCCTCGCGTAGCATAGAGTCCGAAGGTGCAAATAGCACCATTTGGGATTGATCATTCCCGCTGGAGGGACCTGCTAACCTTGGTCGGCCACCCCCGTCCAGCTCCTCTCCTTCGAGGTTGTTCAGGATATCCTTGGCCCGTTGGACCACCGAATGCGGGAGACCGGCAAGACTAGCCACATGGATGCCGTAACTGTGACTGGAAGCTCCCTCCACGAGGCTACGTAAGAATATGACATCTCCCTTCCACTCTTTCACTGCAAAGCTAAAGTTCCTCACCCGTTCCTGGGTCAAAGCCAGATCGGCCAGCTCATGATAATGGGTAGCAAACAGGGTCCGGGGGCGATGGTGAACCCCATGAAGGTATTCCGCTACGGACCAGGCAATGGAAATGCCGTCGAATGTACTGGTTCCACGACCCACCTCATCCAACAGAATCAGGCTCCTGGGGGTGGCCTGCTGAAGGATTCGTGCGGTCTCCCTCATTTCCACCATGAAGGTTGACTCTCCGCGGGCCAGCGCATCCGCCGCGCCGATCCTGGTGAAAAGCCGATCCACCAGCCCGATCCTAGCTTCAGCCGCTGGGACAAAGCTTCCCATCTGTGCCAGGAGCACAATCAGGGCCACCTGGCGCATATAGGTTGATTTTCCCACCATGTTGGGCCCCGTGAGAATTAGGATCTGATGAGATTCGCAATCCAGCAGACAATCATTGGGAACAAATGCCCCGCGACCCCGGACGGCTTCCACCACCGGGTGACGCCCTTCACGAATGGATAGGGTGAACCCAGAATCCACTTTCGGCCGCACGAAATGACAGGAATGGGCCGCTTCCGCTAAGGACACCAAGACATCGAGCCTGGCCAAAGCAAGGCTGGCCTGTTTCATTTTTTCGTAGTGGGAAGCGACCTTTTCTCGGATCTCGCCGAAGACCGAATTCTCCAGCTTTTGAATTTCTTCCTCAGAACCGAGGATCTTGGCCTCATATTCCTTGAGCTCAGGTGTTATATATCGCTCTCCATTGGTGAGGGTTTGCTTGCGAAGGTAATCGGATGGAACCAACTTCAGGTTAGCGTTGGTCACCTCGATGTAATAACCAAAGACCTTATTGTACCCTACTTTCAATGTGTTGATACCCGTACGTTTGCGTTCCTGATTTTGCAACAAGGCGATCCAATTCCTCGCGTCACCTCGGATCCCCCTCAACTCGTCCAGTTCAGCATTGAACCCGGCTCGAATGACTCCTCCATCCTTCAGATAGGGACGGGGATCATCTACAATGGCCCGTTCCACGAGATCCACCACTTCGGGTAGATCCCAGAGATCCTGTCCGATTCGGCCAAAAATCTCCGCACGGTATCCTTGCAACTTTCCGCTAATGGGGTTGAGGGCACGTAGGGTTTCCTTTACCGCCACGAGGTCCCTTGGGTTTGCACTGCCGGCAACAATTCTCCCTGCCAATCGCTCCAGATCCTGCAAGCCTTTAAGGCACCCTCTGAGGTCCTGACGACCCTTATAGTCTTCTACTAAGTCTTCAACGCCGTCTTGACGCTCGCGGATAGCCAGCTCGTCCAGCAGGGGGTACAGGATCCATCGTCGCAAGTGTCTGGCCCCCATTGGAGTCAGGGTATGGTCCAGGACTCCAAGCAGGGATCCCTGCCTCTGCCCTTGGTAGTCCGACAGGAGTTCGAGATTGTGCCTGCTGGTATCGTCGAGCATCATAAACTGAGATGCGCGGTAAGGCTCCAAGTTGCCAAGCCCCTTGAGGGCCTCGGACAGATTTTGCTCCAGGAAGGAAACGATGGCGCCGGCCGCCTGGAGGCCTTGGTCCCACTCTTCGCTCGACCCGTCGGCCCAGACCCCCATGGACTGAAGACGCTCTGTGGCTCCCTGGGTATAGATGGATCCCGCCACGAGGCTGAGGTGAACGTCACCCAGATCGTTTCTGAGCTTTTCAGCAAAAGATGTATCCTCCTCATGGATGATGATTTCACGTGGATGAACCCGCAGCACCTCGTCCAGGAGAGAAGGGTAATCAGCGAGCTGGGTAAAGCGAAATTCGCCCGTGGTCACATCGGTAAAGGCCAGGCCAAAATCGTTGCCGCCTTTGGACAGCGCCAGGAGAAAGTTATTGTCGCTCCTGTCCAAAGACTTACCGTCCGTAATGGTACCTGGGGTAATGACTCTGACCACTTCCCTTTGAACCACACCCTTTGCCGTCTTGGGATCCTCCACCTGTTCACAGACCGCTACCTTGTACCCCGCCTCCAGTAATTTTCCGATGTACGGTGTGGCGGCATGATGGGGAACACCGCAAAGGGGTACTGACGACTCCTCGTTTCGATTTCGCGAGGTGAGCGCAATATCCAATAGCTTCGATGCCTTCTCAGCGTCCTCAAAGAACATTTCGTAAAAATCACCCAGGCGGAAAAACAGGATGGCATCCTGGTGCTTTTCTTTAATCTGCAGGTACTGCCGAATCATCGGGCTGACTTTGACTTGATCCACTTCACTAACCTCTAGGTCTCGACGCAACCACACGCCTAGGTGGAGTAAATGATGAATGGGCTTGTGATTTCTCATTCATTTCAAGACGTCGGACTTCACCATTCAGTTCCCGCACTAAATTTCCGATGGCCAGTGAAAATACGAATTCCCTATTGAGGGTGCCAAGGATCGTCTTGCCGTCATCCGTTAGAACAAAGAGATTCTTCCCCTCAGTGAGGAATTTGAGGGAATCGGCAATACGCCACCCTGTCCGTGAATACTCGCTTAGGTGTTGTAGACACGAGCGGATCCCTTGCAGGCTAAGCCCGTGACCGGATAGGTTTTTTACCACCTTCAGCTTTACCGGGTCAGAAAAGGAGCATAACCGTTTTGACCCCTCTCCCAGTGGCCTGTCTAAATGGTGGAACGGATAAATCCCTGTTCGTCCCAATACTGGATCCGCCTAAGCGACACCTCCGCAATGCGTGAGACCGTCTTATTGTTAAAGTATTTCATGGGATTAAAGATGAAAACAAACGTGTTTCCACGATGATAAAGAGCGAGGGAAACGAAGTCAAGCAAAACGTTCCCGTCGATTGACAACTTGGGGCATTCATTGATACCTTACGGATTGTTTAGGACTGAGTAACGTTCTTAAGTTCTTTTGGTGCCGATTAACGATGGGAGGAAAAGATATGGCAGACGAAAATCCCCGTTGGGCTCCGCATTGGATCGACCATTTCGCCGTCGGGACCAACGACATGTCCGCCTGGGTGGATTGGGCAATCCATGCCACCGGCGTTCCGCGTCAGCCAATTTCCTTGCTGACCACTGAGGCACGCAAAAGAAACCTGCCAATCTTTTGTTTTCTTCCCTTCGGGAACGGATCCTGCCGTCTGGGAGCGTTTCTTCAGTCGGAAACCTTTCCTCCCAGCAAAGAACTGGGACAGGAAACACCCCGATACGGTTTCTTTATTCGCCCCGAGGAGATAGAGGAGCACTTAAAAAGACTGGAGCAGCATGACATCCCCCATTCCAATCCCATTCGCGTAACTACCGAAGGCGATGAGGGTGCCACCGTATACTTTCAGGACCCCGATGGGAACCAGTACGAATTCTGGGCACCCGTGCATATGCCCGACGGTGCCATGGAAGCCTCCACTCCAGCCAAAGTGGGTAGAATTAGCCACGCTGTCTATGGGTCACGGGATTTGGAACGCACCGCGTCCTTTTTCAAAAAATACTGTGCCCTGAGCCAATTGGATAGTCCGGATGTCCCAGAGAACACCCTCGTCCTACGTCTATTGGGTGGTGCGCGGATCGTTTACAAGCTCGTGGACAAAGTGGACCAGCGCATTGCCGGACATAGGCCCTGGTGGGATATGCATACCGCCCTTACGGTTCGGTACGACGAGTTTTTCTCTAATTACCGGCGCATGTGGGAAGGACTCCCGGAAGAAAAGGACACGAAAGAAAAGCTTGCCTTACCGCTAGAAGAGGAAAACGCTTTGCCGGCGAGAACGGCCCTGCATCCAAGCCCAGTGGGTGTAAAGTGGAAGAAGGCATACAAACGAGGAGACGACTTTTTCGACTGGGACGGCCATCTCTTCCATTTTTACGGAGGGATTCCCCTGAGGCAAGACGGTTCGCTGGCCGTTTATCAAGCCAAGGAGCAAGAGGAATACTTAAAGGAACTCATTGCGGCAGTGGAACAAAATACCCTGCCGTAACGCGTCTCGCTTTGTTTCCCTCCCCCGATCCTCGCTCGTTCTTCATATTTCCTTACAAGCCCTCCTTGCCCCAATCCGCAAGACGACGCTGGGAAGCGAGACGTAAGGCCGTGGGCATCGAACGTGCTGTTTCAGATATTCACTGGCCTATGAGGCGGAGCAATCACAGGACCAGGCTCAGTGCTTTGCCGGCACTGGGGTTCTCAACTCACGGGACCGGACTTTTCGCACTATAGACATCCCCCCGTTGACATAAACAAACGACGCCTTAAATTGTACAATGTCACATCTAAAAAGGGAGTGAATCAATGAATACACTTCGAACCACTGTTCTTTTGGGAGCCTTGACCGCCCTGCTCGTTTGGGGTGGCGATATGTTGGGGGGCACCCAGGGGGCGGTCATCGCGCTGATTTTTGCCGGGGCCATGAACTTTTTCAGCTACTGGTATAGCGACAGGGTCGTCATAGCCATGTACAGGGCTCAGGAAATTGGTCCTCAAAATGATCCTGAGCTTTACGGTCTCGTGCAGGATCTGGCTCAAAGGGGCGGACTCCCCATGCCTAAGGTCTTCGTCATTCCTCAAGAAACGCCCAACGCTTTTGCCACAGGCCGCAATCCGGAGCACGCCGCCGTTGCCGTAACCGTCGGAATACGACGTATCCTCACCAAAAAGGAATTGGCGGGAGTCCTTGGACACGAGCTAGCCCATGTGAAAAATCGTGACATTTTAGTGTCTACAATCGCAGCCACGTTAGCTGGGGCCATAAGCTATCTGGCCTGGATGGCTCAATGGGCCATGATCTTCGGCGGACACGACCGGGATCGGGGAGGAAACATCTTTGGACTTGTGGTCATGATGATCGTCGCCCCTCTCGCAGCAATGATTATACAGATGGCCGTTTCTCGTTCTCGAGAGTATGGTGCGGATACAGGAGGGGCCAAGATTTGCGGCGATCCCCTGGCCCTGGCAAGCGCCCTGCACAAACTGCAGGCCGCCTCTGAGAGAATCCCCCTTCAAGTCAACGAGTCAACCGCTGAGGCAACAGCCCATATGTTCATTGTGAACCCTCTAACGGGCGGCGGCCTGCGTTCTTTGTTCAGCACCCACCCTCCCATGAAAGAACGCATCGCACGCCTGGAGGCCATGGCTAGAGGATCCTTCGCCTGATCGCACTCTGAGTCACATTCTTCTCAACTGAGTTGAGTGGTTTCCACCGATAAGTTATTCCATAGGGGTTATAGCCCACAAACGAAATTGATAGAGTCGCCTCCTCGCCGGGGAGATCACGCATCTTCCTAGTTATAAAGCTCCAGTGTCCCGGCAACCTAGGATAGTGGGAGACGTGATGAAACCACGTCGCAACAGATACCCAGGAAACTGGCTGGCGGCTAGGACCACTCTTCTCATCGTCAGATTCACCACGCCGAAACCGAATCTTAAGTAAATTTCCCCGGACTCACATCCGGGGATCTTCTAAGGTGTTATTAGACCCGTTTTCGAATGCGGGAAAAGTAGTCCACCAGGAGGTATTGTCCCAGATGGTCCGGCCGAGTATAAAAGGCTCGGCCTTTATTGAGACGAGTCATACCCTCCACGAACTCCTTCAATACCGGACTGTCATCCAACATGAAGGTGTTAATGGTGATACCCTTTCGTGTGATACGCTCTGCCTCTTTGAGGGTTTCCTCCGCAGCCCTCTGACTGATGCCTCCGAAACTCAATGGCCACTCACAGTAAAGCCGCCCCTGGCGACAATAGGCCGTGGGTTGACCATCCGTAATCACAATCATTTGTTGGTTATGACTGCGTTTTTTATCCAGCAGCTCGGACGCAAGGTGCAACCCGTCCTGGAGATTGGTGAAAGGATCTCCCATATTCCAACTCGCCTCGGGAAGATCCTTGGGCTTCAGTTCGATGGCTCGAGTAAAAAATCCTACAATACCGAAATAATCGCGAGGGTATAGGGAACGACTCAAGCTCTCCATTGCCAGGGCAACCTTCTTGGCTGCAGTGAACCTACCTTCCCAACTCATGGACCAGCTCATGTCCAAAAGCAGCACCGTTGCCGCCCTTGTCCCATAATCAGATTCATAAACCGAAAAATCGTTTGGATGGAGGCGCAAAGGCATCCCCCCCTGCCGAAGCAGAGCGTTCTTGAGGGTTTGAAGCATATGGAGGTCAAAGGAATCTCCGTAGGCATAGGGACGGCTTTCATCCATTCGCTGGTCCTGAGCGCCCCGGCGACGCATGATATGGCGGCCCATGCCATCACGAGTCAACTGCTTATAAATGTCCCTAAGGGCCATCTGACCGATTTTTCGCACCCCGCGGGGTGTCAATTCGTAGTGGCCCCCTCGCTCCATCACATACCCGCTCTCCTCCAGGAGGGACTCCAATCGAGCCAACCCCTCAAATTCCTGTCCCGCATCCTCACCTAACAACGATCGCAACATATCGACGTTCATATCCTTCATGTTGTTGCTGGAAAGCTGGCTCTCAAGCTGGCGTAGGCCTTCCATCCGTTCCAGGAGTTTCGAAGCCTCCTTCAAATCCAAAGGGGTTCCTCCCCTAAATATGTTACCCTCACGCCATGTATATTGCTCCAATCGTTTGATCTCATCCAGCTGACGATGGAGCTCTTCGAACTCGGAGCGAGCCTGTTCATCTTCAAATTCATAGGACGCGAGGGATTCAATGGCTTCACTTGGGCGACGTGACAGTTGATCGAGAAACTTCTCCTTCTCGCCGGCTTGGGGCGCCCCTTCTCCCTGCTCCGCCAGGGCCTGTTTCTCTTGCTTGACGATGGACTCCAGCCTCTCAGCAACCTGATCCAAGGCCGAGCGGAGCTGATAACGCTCGTAGAGCCGTCTCATTTCCCGGGCCACCTTTGACAGCAAGTCGTCAAGACCGCTTACACGCTCTTCACCCTCACCCATACCCCGCTGAATGAGCCGCCGCATGGCCTGCTGAAGATCCCCGGTATTATTCAGATGCTCGTTAAGCCCCTCAAATATATGCTCGGCTGATTGCGCCGGGGCTCCCGTGTCGACCCATTGGCTGTATCGGATATGAGGCATAAGTGTATCAGACAGAGACAGAGGGTTCAGTCAAAGATCACCGTCTATTCTGTCCCTGTCTCTATCTCTGTCACCCCTTCCCTACTTTCCGTAGGTTATTCTTCCTCCCTTTACTTCCTTGTTCAACTTTTGATGCAAGTGAAGTCCCTCTAAAACAAACTCTGTGGCGGAAGCCAGAAGAGCCGGCGATTCCAGGTCGCCAAGGGAACGAATGGTCTCCTCCAGACCCGGGATCTCCTTGATGCCCTCCATGTAGTCTTCCGAAGCCATATCATCTGAAACTTCCACCCCCCAGCCCGAGTTAAAGTATTCAATGATCTTTTGGCAGGAGTTCACACTAAAATGGTCGTCAAAAGCCTTCATTATGGCCCGATTCACAAGCTTTTCTACCAATTCGTCCTCTCTCCTGTCCTCTCCAATATATTCTACTTCAACCTTGCCGCACGTGGAAGCCAGCATGGCGTGAAGATCGCTCACCCGGGGCACCACCTCTTTTTCCCTGAGACGCAAGACTCTTTTTTCCGCATTACTGATCATACTCTCATAGTTATTGATGGTCATTCTGACACTAACCCCCGAGGCCTGATTGATTTCACTCGACTTGCGGGCTTCAAAGGTCAACTGGGCCACAATCTCTTTCATGAAATCCGGTACCCGGACGGACTGGCTGCGAAGGCTCAGAGGAGCCGCCTCCTGTTCCATGATGACAATCTCATCCTTCATTGTCTGTGGATAGTGGGTACGGATCTGGACGTCAAAGCGGTCTTTCAAGGGGGTGATGATTCTTCCCCGGCTGGTATAATCCTCCGGGTTGGCACTGGCCACTATGATAACATCCAACGGCAACCGGATCTTGTAACCCTTGATCTGAACGTCTCTCTCTTCCATGAGATTGAAAAGTCCCACTTGGACCTTTTCGGTGAGATCGGGAAGCTCATTGATGGCAAAGATACCCCGATTGGTACGGGGGATTAATCCGTAATGAATGGTTTCCTCGTCTGCGAGGTATCGCCCTTCCGCCACTTTGATCGGATCAATCTCACCAACCAGGTCGGCGATGGAAACATCCGGCGTGGCGAGCTTTTCACCGTATCTGTGGTCTCGGTCCACCCATTCAATGGGTGTGTTATCTCCTTCTTTTTCGATCCGCCGCCGGCAAACACGACAGATGGGTGCCAATGGGTTATCGTTTATCTCGCAACTTTGGACAATGGGAATGCGCTCATCTAGAAGTGAAACCAGGCTTCGAATAATGCGTGACTTTGCCTGTCCCCTTTCACCCAGGATGACCATGTGGTGTCCTGAAAGGATCGCATTCTCGATTTCCGGGATGACGGTATCATCATACCCGACAATACCAGGTAAGATCCTTTCGCCCGACTCCAGATGCCGAACAAAATTTTTCCGCATCTCCTGATTCACCGTCAGTATTGGGGCTCCGTTCTTCCTGAGCTCGCCTACCGTTTTTGCAAGGTTCACGTTCAATGCCTCCCTTAAAATCAATTATGGTATTGTCTTGAATCCATCATTTCTGTTTATTGTCTTAAGTTCTCTTCCATAAATAGAAAGTCTACGAAAAACGGTTTTAACTGATCGTAACTTTCCATGAGATGTTGCGGTATCACACGGACCTCGTCCATGACCGGCATGAAATTGGTATCTCCTTCCCACCGAGGAACCACGTGCCAATGGAGATGATCCTCAACACCCGCGCCCGCACACCGGCCCAGGTTCATACCCAAATTGAATCCTCCCGGCTTCAAGGCCTTGGAAAGGGTATCCACGGCCCCCTTAAAAGCCTGGGAGAGGTCCCAATACTCTTGCGATGGGAGCGAGGAGAGTTGATTGGCATGGCGTTTGGGGGCAAGTAGGAGATGGCCACTGCTGTAGGGGTACTTATTTAACATAACAAGGGAGTGAGGAGTCTGTGCTAGGACTAAACTGGAACGGAGATCCCCGTCTTGCGGCTTATCACAAAAAACACACCCTGCCTCCTTCGGACTACCGATATAGGCCATCCTCCAGGGTGCCCAGAGTTGCTTCATTCAGAATCCCCAGGACCCGACACTTCGTTGTTCACGCGCAACCTCAGCTCTTTGCCAACCTTGAAAAAGGGCACTCTCTTGGCCGACACTGATACCATGGCTCCAGTTTTAGGGTTCCTTCCTTCACGGGCTCTGCGGTGCTTTACCACGAAGCTACCAAAGCCTCGTATCTCTACCCTTTCCTCCTGCTCCATGGCGTTCACCATGGAATCAAATATGGAATTAATTATCACCTCAGAATCAAACCGTGAAAGGTGAGGGAACCTCCCGTTGACCTCGTCAATTAGTTCTCGTTTTGTCATGACTCCTCCACTCAATTATTACTTAATTATTAAACGCTGGATCACTGATACCGTAGGCCCCAGTTTCTTCCCATGTCTAGCTGCTCAGAGAACATCGAGAAAAGTAACCTTTCCCACCAGTTCTTTTCCCTGACTCGTGAATAGATGACTTGAGGGACACCCTTGATCCCGGCACGTTTGGACACAAGATCAATGGCGTCATCCATGTTCCCCAGGCTGTCTACCAATCCCAATTCCCTCGCCTGCTCTCCTGAGTAAATTCTACCGTCCGCCAGTTCACGAACCTTACTCTCATCCATGGACCTGCCACTTGCCACCGCACGTACGAATTGCCCGTGCACATCGTCCACCACGGATTGGAGTATGGCCTCGCCTTCGGGAGAAAGGGGCCGCAGGGGGGATCCAATATCCTTGTGAGGTCCGCTTTTGACATTGTATCCCTCTAAACCAAGTTTCTGCATCAAGCCTTCCACATTTGCCAGCTGTATGATCACCCCAATGGAACCCGTGAGAGTGCCCGGATTGGCCACGATGCGATGACATGCGCTGGCGATATAGTAACCTCCCGAGGTTGCCATTCCACCCAGGGAGGCAAAAACGGGCTTCTTTTTTTTCAATTTTCCGATTTCCTCATAAATCTCCTGGGTGGGTACCACCCCTCCTCCAGGGGAATTGATTCGCACCACGACTCCCTTGATTCTTTCGGTGTCCCCGAATTCTTTCAAACTTTGAATGGTGTTACGGGATTCCTCGATGGTCCCCTCCAGCAGTACCACTCCCACCCCGTCCCCACCGATCATGGTGAGCAGTCGCGTCTCTCCGCCGGTAAGATAGGTAAAGAAAAACACCGAAACAAATAATACCAGCACCGCAATAAAAAGGATCCCCACCCCCCGCAACAGGGAATGCCCTCGGAATACGGATCGTAGGGAGAACCACGTGGTCATGGATTGCCACCCTTCCCTTTATTCGCGGGCTGTCCACTTTCTTCCTTATCCAGTTTCAAGTCTTCGTTCAAAATCGTCTCAAAGGAAAACCGCCCCGCATCCCTCTCCTTTTTCAAGTATGCCTCCATTTCCTCTCGCTCTTCCGTCTGGCCCAAGACCCGGATGCTCAATCCGACCCTCCTCTCATGGACATCCACATGGATCACCTCCGCCTGGACATGGTCTCCTGCCTTGAAGAGACTGGAAGGTTTCTCCACTCGTTCAGAGCTCAATTGGGAAACATGAATTAACCCTTCCATCCCTTCCTCAATACGAACAAAAACTCCAAAGTCGGTAACCCGGGTAACGGGCCCGTCAATTTTGGAGCCCACGGGGTGGTTCTGTGCGGCAAGTTCCCAAGGATCTGGGGTAACCTGCCTAATTCCCAGCGAGAACCGTTCACTTTCCGCATCGATCCCCAAAACCTTGGCCTCCACCATGTCCCCTTTTTTATAAAGCTCTGACGGGTGCTTAACCTTCTTGGTCCAATGGAGGTCGGAGATATGGACCAGGCCATCGATTTCCTCTTCTACTCCAATGAACAGTCCGAAATCAGTAATGTTGCGAACGGGCCCCTTCACAATACTTCCCACGGGATATTTTTCCTTGGCCAATACCCATGGATTCGGCATGACTTGCTTCAATCCTAATGAAATGCGCCGCCGGTTTGGGTCCACGTTGAGGATTACGGTTTCTACCGTCTCTCCCACCTGGACCACCTTCATTGGATGGGCCACCTTTTTAGCCCAAGACATCTCTGATATATG
Source organism: uncultured Binatia bacterium (SeqCode) (assembly GCA_965218425.1). Taxonomy (GTDB): domain Bacteria; phylum Desulfobacterota; class Binatia; order UBA9968; family CAXXLF01; genus CBDCDW01. The sequence goes on along the minus strand of OZ244621.1, from coordinate 3,149,905 downwards.
GATCAAACCCTCAATTCCCTCTTCGAGTTCCACAAAGGCACCATAGTCGGTCAACCCCACCACCTTACCCTGAACACGGGCTCCCACCACAAATTTTTCCTCAATGGATTTCCACGGATCCGGCGTGATCTGCTTCATGCCCAATGAGATTCGCTCGCGCTCCGGATCAAACTTTAGCACCACCACCTTGATCCGATCTCCCACTTGGACCAGCTCGGACGGATGATTGATTCTTCGCCAAGACATATCCGTGATGTGTAAAATCCCATCGATCCCACCTACGTCCACAAATGCCCCATATCCGGTTATGTTCTTAACGGTCCCTTCAAGGATGACTCCTTCCTCTAAAACTTTCAGGGTATCTTTTTTGAGCACCTCTCGCTCTTTTTCAACCATGAGCTTACGGGAAAGGACCACATTTCCTCTCGGGCGATTGTATTTCAAAATGCGGAAGTGGTCTTTCTTTCCAATGAACCGGTCAACGCTTCGATTAGGACGAATGTCCACGTGGGAACCGGGGAGGAACCCCATGACTCCCACGTCCACTTTGAAGCCCCCCTTGATCCTAGCTAGTATAGTTCCCTCCACCGCAGTCTCTTCGTTATAGGCCTTTTCGATATCCTCCCACACCTTGATGTTTTCCGCTCGTTCCCGTGAAAGAACAATTCCACCATTGTCCTCTTCCAGGGAATCGAAAAACACGTCCACCACATCTCCAACTTTAACCTGCAACTCCCCGGTTCGGTCCATGAACTCTTTCACCGGGATCTGTCCCTCAGTCTTGTAGCCTACATCCACCACCACGTGGGATTGAGTGATCCCCACGACGGTTCCCTTAACAATGCCCCCGGGTTTTACCGACCGGATACTTTCTTCAAATAGAGTCCCAAAATCGTCCTCGCCTTGGGCCATAAAGACTAATCTCCCCTTCTCACTGAATTTGCGCCATTTTATGTTTCACTTCGTTAACAATCCCATCCAGCACTGCATCCACCTCCAAGGACGTTGAGTCTACCACCATTGCACCCTCGGCTTTTCGCAGAGGAGACAGGGCGCGCTCTTGGTCCCGTCGATCTCTCTCATGCATTTCCCTTAGGGTACCCTCCAAAGTGACCTGCTTACCATGGGACAAGAGCTCTTGAAAGCGTCTCCTTGCCCTTTCTGGCTCCGATGCATCCAAGTAGATTTTGACCTCGGCCCCGGGGAATACAACGGTTCCAATATCTCTTCCCTCTGCAACGAGCCCCCTCTGTGAGGCCATGGTCCTTTGGATTTCCACCATCCTCTCCCGAACCGCTTGGAGCTCGGAGATTTTAGAGGCCATGAGACTCATTTCTGGCGTGCGAATCTCTTCGGTTACATCCCGCCCATTGAGGAGGAGTTTTATCCCATTACTTTCCTCTATCAGCTTAACCCTTATATCTTCAAGGATTTTTCTCAGTTTCTTTTCGTCAGACGGATCAATCCTTGCCTCCACGACGCTCAATGCAACTGCACGATACATGGCTCCGGTGTCCAAGTAAAGGTACCCCAACTCATGAGCCAATCGCCTGGCTACGGTGCTTTTCCCGGCACCGGAAGGGCCATCAATGGCGACAATTAATCGGTCTTTGCTGTTAGTGGGCATAAACCTTTCATGGTTGCATCCTTCCTTTATTGGAGACTCCCCAATAGATCAAAAAACCCAGGGAAAGAGATGTCCACACAAGCACTATTCTCAACTTCTACTCCCCCTTCCGAAACAAGACCTGCAACGGCCAAGGCCATGGCCACCCTATGATCCCCATAACTCTCCAGGCGGGCCCCTCGAAGCTTCCCCCTCCCTTTGATACTCATGCCATCGTCACGCTCTTCAACATCCACACCCAGCTTACGCAACTCCCGTGTCATGGTGGCAATACGATCAGATTCCTTATACCGGAGCTCCTTTACCCCAGAAAACGTGGTCACGCCGTCAGCCAATGCGGCGGCCACCGCAAGGATCGGATACTCGTCGATGGTTCGAGCCGCCATCTCATCACCCACTTGAACAGCCTTAAGCTGCCCCCCCACGACCCTTAAATCCGCCACCGCCTCACCCGATTCCTCTCGCGGACAAATCAATTCCACGGAAGCACCCATGGATCTAAGAACGTCAATCACGCCGCTCCGCGTGGTGTTACACCCAACCCCCCTAATCACTATATTAGAACCAGGGATGGCAGCGGCTGCGACCATAAAAAAAGCCGCAGAGGAGAGATCGCCGGGAATCCTGACTTCCCGATGGGAAAGCTTCTGAGGGCCATTGAGGGAGACGGAACATCCATCCACCTTGAGCTCCGCCCCAAAGGCCCGAGCCATAATCTCCGTATGATCTCGGGATCGTTGTGTCTCCTTGACCACCGTCAGGCCATGGGCCTGAAGCCCTGCCAGTAGTATTGCCGATTTGACCTGAGCGCTGGGGATGGGAGTCCCATAGCTGATCCCTTGCATCTGCCCTCCCCGAATCTCAAGGGGGGCGAGGCCTTTACCTTTCCGACTCAATATCTGAGCGCCCATCTGACCGAGTGGTTCTATGATTCGCTGCATGGGCCTCGTCCTAAGGGACGCATCTCCGTCCAATATGGTGGTGAAGGGTCGACCTGCCAAAACACCGGCAAGGAGCCGCATGGTGGTACCGGAATTACCACAGTCAATGGTGTGGTGAGGGGCTGAAAGACCATTCCAGCCTTTTCCGTGAACAAAGAGAGCCTCTCCTTCACTCCATATCTTTACCCCTAGATCCTTGAAAGCCTTTGCGGTTCGAGAATTGTCCTCCCCACCGGAAAGGTTGAATATGCGGCTTTCTCCTTCGGAAATACATGAAAAAATTACGGCCCGATGGGCAATGGATTTATCCCCGGGGACACTCAATTCACCCTTCAGTGGCTGGGAGCTTTCCTGGATTTTATTCATCTTCGATGCTACGGGATGGCTCCTCGAAATTCGTTGGCCCTCTGGAATTCTTTTTCCAGCAAATCCCCTCTTCCATCCCGGACCCATCCTTTGATCTTTTCCAGTCGCGTCACGTAATCGGAAATTCCTTTGGTAATGGCCCGCGGATTAACCAGACATATATCGCGCCATATTTCAGGACGGCTGGAGGCGATACGGGTAAAATCCTTGAATCCGCCGGCACAGTACTCCTTCAGATCCAATGAATCCACCCTTGCATCACGTAGGCTATTGACCAATGAGTAGACCAAGACATGGGGAAGGTGGCTCACCAATGCCAGAATCCGATCATGAACGCTCGGGTCCAGGAGTTCTACCTTTGATCCCAGCCGACGCCAAAACAGGGTCAATTTTTTAAGGGCCTTTGGATCGGTATGCCGTGTGGGAGTAAGGATACAACGGTGTCCTATGAAAAGATCCGGCTTCGCAGCTTGGGCTCCCCATTTTTCCCCTCCAGCGATGGGATGAGCCCCCACAAAGGAAGCCCGTTTGCCTAGCACGCGCTCCACCTGACGCACAACACTCCCTTTGACGCTCCCCACATCACTCACCAAGCAACCTGGCCCAAGCCCGGGCAGAAAGGATTTAGCGAGTGGGGCCAAGGATTGTACTGGAGTGGCCAAAATCAACAGATCGACTCCCTTAGGGAACTTACCTTCATCCATGAAATAACGGTCAATCACTCCCTTCCTTCGAGCCAGACGTAAGTTCTTTTCCCCACGCCCATACCCTACTATTTCATCCACCAGTCCAAATTTTCGAGCCGCCAACGCCAGAGACCCTCCCGTGAGCCCTACACCCGCAACTACCATGCGCCGAAACATAAAAGGCACTAAACTTCCCCCCCCACTGCTTTGGCGACTTTTCTGAGGTCCTTCATGCGGGCTTTGACCGTCTGCGGCTTTAGCAACCGGGTTCCATCACTCAAGGACATCCTTGGTCGATAATGAACCTTTTCCTGGATCAGCTCGGGTATCAGGGGAACAATCATAGTCCCTATTTAGAACTCCCCGTGGATCCAACAATCGACCCGAGCTCCTGTATAAACCGTCTATTCTCTTCCATGGAGCCAACGGTCACACGAACGTATTCTGGCAAATCATACCCATCCATGGGCCGCACGATGACCCCGCGCCGCAAAAGCTGTTGGAAGCAATTCTGCCCGCTTCCCACACGAACGAGAATAAAATTCGCATAGCTGGGCACTTGCTCTAGTCCTAAGTTTTTTATTTCATTGCTCAAGTACCGCATTCCCTCCTGGGTAACGGCCAGCGTCCGCTTAATGTATTCATGGTCCTCCAGAGCCGCCAATGCGGCCCACTGGGCCACAGCGTTGACGTTAAAGGGTTGCCGGACCCGGTGCATAAGACCGATGATCTCCTCCGTTCCCACCCCGTAACCAATCCTCAGGCCCGCAAGACCATATATCTTGGAAAAGGTACGCAAGGTTAAAATGGACCGCTTCTCGCTGCCATAGGACAGGGAGTCGGGATAGTCGGCCTCCTTGACGTATTCAAAATAGGCCTCATCCACAACCAGTAGAATTTCGCGCTCCATCCCTTCTAGAAACTTTTCCCATTCGCCTTTACGGTAGATCGTACCGGTTGGATTGTTGGGATTGGCCAAAAACATGATTCGAGTTTTTGGCGTTACCGCACGGGACATGGCCTCGAGATCAACAGTAAAATTCTTTGACGGAACAACCTTGCTCTGCCCCCCCGCAGCCTGCACCACCAGGCGAAAGATGGAGAAGGCAAATTGATCCATGATCGCTTCACTCCCCGGACCCATGAAGGTCCGCACGGCCAACTCGATGATCTCGTTTGAACCATTGCCAAAGATTAATTGGGTGTCCGCAACGTTTAACTTCGCCGCCAGTCCTCGTTTCAAGTTAAAGCAGTCGCCATCCGGATAAAGGTTGAGCTCAGTCAACCGCCCGGCCAAGGCTTTCAAGGCCTTGGGGGACGGACCCAGGGGGTTTTCATTGGATGCCAATTTGACGCAACCCTCTATACCGTATTCCCTTTCCACCTCTTCTATGGGCTTGCCGGGATTGTACGGGATCAGGTTGCGGACATAGCCTGGAACTTTATCGGTAATGTTCATAACCCGTAAGGATAGGATCCAAGAACCTTTACAAAAACACACCTCTCCTCGAGTTGCTTCAGTGCCTTGCGGATCTTTGGCTCATCCCTGTGCCCGTTAAAATCTAGAAAAAAAAGATACTCCCAAGTTTTATTCTTTAAAGGGCGAGACTCGATCTTGGTTAAGTTAACCTTGTTCTTGGCGAAAGGTTCCAACATTCGGTGGAGTATCCCCACCTCATCCTTGACCGAAAATACGACGGAGGTCTTATCGTCACCGCTGGGTCGGGAGGGGTGATTTCCAATGACAAAGAAACGAGTCACATTATTTACCTGATCTTCAATATTTTCTTCCACCACCCGTAATCCATAGATCTCACCGGCTAGGGCGCTGGCAATGGCCCCCAGGGATGGGTCCTCGGCTGCCATCTGTGCCGCCTGTGCAGTGCTCGTCACGTCGCTAGCGGATAGATGAGGGAAATGGCTTAACAGCCATCGACGGCACTGAGCCAGGGCCTGGGAATGGGACACGATACGCCGGATCTGGTCACCATCGCCGGACTTTGACATCAGGCATTGGTGAATCTCAAGGGATACCTCGGCGCTAATTTTAACGTCCGCTTCTACCAACATATCCAGCGTATGGGTAACCACGCCTTCTGTGGAGTTTTCGATGGGCACCACGCCGTAGTCGGCTCTCCCTTGGCTTACCTCGTGGAAGACATCACTGATACTCGCTGCGGGGAGAAAGGCGCTGGATAGACCGAACCGCTCTCTTGCGGCCATATGGGTGAAGGTCGCCTCCGGACCAAGGTAGGCCACCCGAATTGAAGCCTCAAGGGATCGAGAGGCGGAAAGAATTTCCCTGTAAATGGAACGGACCGCTTGCTCAGGTAACGGTCCTTGATTTAGGCTGGTGATTCTTTGAAAGATTGCCTTTTCACGACTGGGGGCATAGATCTCATCATTCCCGACACTCTTTGCGTGCCCAATTTTCTGGGCAAGGCCGGCCCTTTGGTTGAGAAGCTTTAGGATCTTTGCATCGACTTGGTCTATTTTTTTTCTGAGCCCATCCACCGACTCTGTACGTGCCAATGAAAACCTCACATGGGCGCCAAATCCTTTTCATAAAAGAACGCGCCAGACGCCCTAACCTAGCTTAATTTCTAAGCAAATGCAAAGAGAAGCACCCCAAACGGAAAAAACGGCGGCGCGGATTTCACCTCATCTTTCCAGCCATCCTATTCATTCGCCAAGCTCAAAGAAGAGGAACCTTTCCCTGTCTAATGCTAATGACGTGGATTCAAATCACCATTTGACTCGAACTTCAATAATTTTCGATCATTCTGGAGGAATCAAATGTCTTTTACCTTCCCGTTGCGTGTGTCCTCTTTCACAGTCCTTTTTACCTGGCTGGTGCTGTTTGGCCTTGCCACCGAATCCCAGGGTCAACGCCGCCGGAACTTTGACGATGTAGAAATAAAAACCCGTCCGGTGGCGGGTACCGTCCACATGCTCCAAGGCAGGGGCGGGAACATCGGTGCCTCCATCGGCGAGGAAGGCGTTTTCCTCGTTGACGATCAATTCGCTCCCCTCACAAAAAAGATCGTTGCTGCCATACGCAAGCTTTCAGACAAGGACATCCGTTTTCTCATCAATACCCATATCCACGGCGACCACACCGGTGGCAACGAGAATTTCGGCAAAATGGGCACGCTGATATTTTCCCACGATACGGTTCGTGGCCGGCTGGAGGAAGGCCTGATCAACCGCCGCACGGGTCAAAGGGATTCCGGGAAACCCAGGGAGGCCCTACCTCTGATTACCTTTAATGACACCGTTACTTTTCACCTCAAGGGTGAAGAAGTACAGGTACTCAAGGTGCCCAATGCCCATACGGACGGGGATAGCATTGTTCACTTCAAAGGCTCCAATGTGATTCACATGGGAGACGTTTTCCGAACCACCAGCTACCCGTTCATCGACAAAGCCCATGGGGGAACATTCAAAGGAATGGTAGAGGCGATGAATTTCTCGATTGGACTCGCTGACTCGAACACCAAGGTCATTCCAGGCCACGGCGTTGTGTCTAACAAACAGGTAATGATGGCTTATCGAGACATGCTGGTGGCTATTGGCAACGGGGTTCAAGGGCTCATCCATAACGGCAAATCTCTCGAAGAGACCCTTGCCGCCAAACCCACTGCCAATTACGACGCTCGATGGGGGAAGACCCGTTTCTTCACCAAGGAAAAACTTGTCACGCTCATATACAACGAGCTCAACGGCAATTGAAGAAGAAAACCCCGCCATCGACTCCCACAGGGAATCTTCTCTCAGAGCTACCCACTCACCCTTCCCGTAAACCCTGTTCCATCCGTCCTCTGACCTGCCTGTGGAGAGCCTCCAGGTCCATGGAGAAGCTCTGGACAGGTAGTGTACAGGGAGCCGGGTTCACAAATTGACTGTTCAGGCAGGGGCAACCGCCACGGGGGAGGCATGAATCTGGGCGGGCTGCTCCGTTGATGCGGTTAGCCCAACCTCCTGCTGCGCCTCCTGCAGCGCCTTGATTCTCACGATCCTTTCCACCGTAATGCTTTCGTCAATGTTTCCCTGGGCAATCTGCTCTTTTATGGCCTGCCCTACGGCTTCCAGCGGGAGGTGACAGTCCGGCGGAATCCGGGTGTACGAATTTTCAAACATCGCTTCGAATAGTTTTCTATCGGCTTGCACGATCTGATCGAAGCCAGCGTCCTCCACGAATCGAACGATCTCGTCTTTGTTCCGCCTGTCCATGAAATAACGGTTGGCGCGAATCATTCCTTTGAGAAATCCTTTGACAGTGTTGTGATGATAGTTGACCATCCGACCGGTGGCCACCATCACCCTATCCTGCCGTGGCAAATATGCCTCTTGAAGATTGACGAGGATGGGAAAACCCTCAGACTTTAGTCTGTCTACCTGTACATTTACGGCAAGTAAGCCCTGGGCCTCACCCCGCCGGAACGCATCCTCCATGCCGAGAATGTCGTGCATGTCTCCCCGATAATAGTCGATTTTCACGTCCACGTTGGGTACCATACCGGCATCGCGAATTACCTGTGTGGATTGAACGGTCATTTCATCACCCGGCGTGAACACATTAATCTTGCCCCCCTTGAGGTCCCTAGGCGATGTCATACCCCTCTGCCCGAACAGAAAAAAAGCATGGGTCCTTCGTCTAGGACCAATGATGAATAGGTCATTGCCATGATTTATCGCCTTCAATACGTAGGGGGTCACCGGGTCCACGGCAAAATCTGCGAAGCCATGATTTAAGGCCTCAAGGCTTGCCCCTTCGCTTTCCAGAGTCACAAGTTCCACATCCTCAAGACCCTCGTCAGCAAAAAAACCTTTTGCGAGGGCGATGAGGGGTATCACTACATGATTCCATTCATCATGGGCAGAGGAAATTCGAATCCTCGGATGGAGCGAGCTTCGTCTATGTCCGGCATTGCTGAGGTTCCAGTCAAGCCATGCCCTGTGTATCTTCAAGAATGGAACTTGGCCAATATTTTCATTGCTCATAGATATCCTCCCTATGAGAAAAAAGGTTAAATTTCGGCTTATTGGATTTATGTGTTAATCGTTAAGACGTAAGAAGATTTAGTTTATATATCAAATTTTTATATATAAGCAAGTTTTTTCCGTCAAATATTGAAAAAAAGAGGGAGGGGACCTTAGGGGTGAGGCAAACCGGCCAAAAATCTTCTAGCCCCCTCTATTATTTCTTTTTTCTCTTTTTCAGGGTGGAACCAATGAATTTCCTGATCGGCCCGGAACCAGGTCAACTGGCGCTTGGCAAGTCGGCGGGTATCTCGCTTCATGAGGGGAAGGGCCTTGTCGAAACTCATCTCTCCCAGCAGATGCAGGCCCACGTGTCGATAACCCACGCTTTGCAACGGCTTGAGGTCCAGACCATAGCCGCGACTTACGAGTCCCTCCACTTCCGCAACCAAACCCTTGGCCATCATTTCTTCACACCGACGCTCGATGAAGCCATAAAGCTCTTGTCGATCACGGTTCAATCCTACCTTGAAAGTGTCAAAAGGATTTTCTCTAAAGCCGTGGCTTCCCTGCCATCGGCTGATCTCTGTTCCCGTATGTCCGTATACTTCCAGACCTCGTAATATTCTCTGGCGATCGTGGGGGTGAATTTTTGCTGCGCCGTCAGGGTCCACTTGCTTTAGCCGGCCATAGAGAATTTCAACGCCTTCTTTTTCCATCTCTTCTTCAAGCCCCTTGCGAACCTCTGCAATCCTTCCCGGACCAACGAAGAGACCGTGAACCAAGGCTTTGATGTAGAGTCCAGTGCCCCCACAGACGACGGTACTTTTACCCCTTGACCGGATATTCTCCTCAGCCTTCAAAGCACAGTCGCGAAACAGCGACACATTAAAGTCTTCGTCAGGGTCAACAAGATCCATCAGGTGATGAGGCACTTTTTGCCTTTGCTCGGGCGAGGGCTTTCCTGTACCCACGTCGAGGTATCGGTACACCTGGAGCGAGTCCGCGTTGATGATCTCACCATGGACTGCCAATGCCACATCTATGGCGACTTCGCTTTTGCCCACTCCCGTGGGTCCGAGAATGATGACAATTTTAGGCTTTACGGATGCGATGATAGGTACCCTCCGGGTTCGTCACGCCCTTCCCTTTCTTCGGTACAAGCCCCCTTCACTCCAAAACCGGAATGCGACGCTGGGGAGCGAGACGTAAGGGGGTGGGCATCCAACGTTCAGCTTCAGATATTCACCGGCTTATTGCCCGCACCCGGCGACTCATTCCCCTTGGAGCAACATGATTTGGCACAGAACTCGTAAATCGAATGGGAATCCGGAAGTCAATTTCCCGAACCATCATGACCTCTTGAACATGCTCTCCATCTGGGATTGAGAAATTTCAATGAAAACGGGACGCCCATGGGGGCACTGGGTGGCAAAGTCAATTTCATCCAGCTCCTTGAGGAGCGCAGATATTTCTTCCCTGGTCAAAATTCGGTTTGCACGGATGACATTGTGGCATGCTAGGGTCATTAACCGCTCCTCCATTTCTCGGTTTAATTCTGTGGAGTGCCCCACCTCGGTCAGCTCGGCGACCATTCTGCGCATAACGTCGCGGTAGTCGCCGGCGGGGAACAGTGCCGGAACGGTTTTGATGGCGAAGCTGTCACCCCCGAACCCTTCCACCGTAAAACCGAGATGCTCGAGAGCGCCAATCCATTGACCAAGAATTGCAGCTTCAGCCAAGGGAAGCTCAAATACCTGCGGGATCAAAAGGTCCTGCCGTTCCATGTTTCCCTGGGCTATCTGCTGGCGCATCCTCTCAAAGGCAACACGTTCGTGGGCCGCGTGCTGATCAACCAAAGCCATCCCCTTCTCGGACTGACAGACAATGTAACACCCAAGGAGCTGACCCAGGATGGTTAGTGATGAAAAGAATCCCTTACCTATACTTTCCGAGCCGGACGGGGTCTCGGCGTGATCATCACTAAATAAATCGTTTCGAAACAAACGAAGGCTATCTCTCGAGAAAGTCCCGTAGGGTACTGGCCCCTCTCGCACGTTGGTATGGAGCGGCCAATTGCCCGGACTCGTATTGGTCCCAGGTCTTTTAGCTTCCCTTTTTAAGCTGCCACGGATCGTTCTCACAACCGCATCGTGGATTTCAGATTGTTTTTTGAAACGAACCTCCAACTTCGCTGGATGCACGTTGACGTCCACCTCTCCAAAAGGAACCGCGAGAAAAAGCACCACGGCGGGATACCGCCCTTTCATCAGCAAGGTCTCATATCCTTGAACAATTGCGTGGGTGATAATCTTGTCCCGGACGAAACGTTGGTTGACAAACGACAACAAATAACGAGCGTTGGAAAAGGAGCTTGGGGCGGCGCTCAAATACCCGGAGATCTTCACCGATCCATTGGTGCCATCCAGTGGAACCATGTTGCCAGAAACGTCAGGACCCAGGACCTGTTGCAGACGATCCTCCCAATGTGAGGTTACTACGTAGTCAGAAAGCGTCTTGCCCGCATGGTAAAGACGAAAATGAACGTGACGGTAAGATAGGGCTAAACGGTTAATCACATCACTAATATGGCCTAGCTCCGTAGACGGTGACTTCAGAAATTTTCGTCTCGCAGGGATATTGTAGAACAGGTCACGCACCTCTACGGTGGTTCCCACAGGACACCCCACCCTGGCCGGCTGGAGGTTTGTCCCACCTTCCACCCGCAATCGGCTTCCCATCTCGTGGTCTTGAGTTCGAGATAGGAGCTCCACCTTGGATACTGAAGCGATACTCGATAACGCCTCCCCGCGAAAACCGAGAGTGGCAATATTCAACAGGTCACTTTCCTCCTTCAACTTGCTGGTGGCATGGCTCTCCACGGCCAAGGCCATGTCCTCCAAAGGAATCCCTGCTCCGTTATCGGTCACCCGGATGGAAATGGTCCCGCTCCCTTCAATCCATACCGAGACCTCATCGGCTCCCGCATCCAGAGAGTTTTCCACCAATTCCTTGACCACTGAGGCTGGTCGTTCCACCACCTCACCGGCTGCAATACGGCTGATCAAGTTGTCAGAAAGAAGTTTAATGCTCACGGACCGGCGTCACCTTTCCCACCATCGGGACCAGTAAGACTCCACGTTTCACGTCCTGATTCTGATCCTACGCCACGAACGTTCGAGGTTTCCAAAGCATAGCCCAGAGGTTTAGAGCAGGTCAAGAAATAGCGGGCTGCAATGCTAAAGTCTCGATGCGTGAACGGAGAATCGTGGCGACGCAAGAGTGTGAGCATGCCGAGGCAGGATCTGCCGTCCCTTCGTATCGGACGTCTCCCTGCCTTCGTGCCAGGCTCCCTTCGCCACTCACTTGGCTCCAAGGGGAATGAGAATCAAGGGCTCGGGCATCCAACGTTCAGCTTCAGATATTCACCGGCCTGTTGCCCACGCGACCTGAAGACTCGTTCCCCGAGGAGAGCTTGTATCTGAAACACTACACAGGTATCCTTACCGAGTGCTCTTCTCTCTTTGCAGTGCATCGCGCTTGCACTTCGCTTGCCCCATTTAATCTGGTTTCATGAAAAGCTATCAACGGATTCTTCTCTTTCTTCTTGTGGTCCTGTTCCTCACGGCCCTTCTCAGTCCGTGGTTCGCTGTTCTTTGGGATCGTTTCTTCGATGCGTTTCCACAATGGGAGAAGTATCGGTTCCCCTTCTCGCGAATCTTTGACCGCACGTATATGACCCTCGGCATTATACTCTTTTTTGCCTACCGTCCCTTTCTCAAGATCGAATCCATGAATCAAATGGGTCTTAAGTCCATTCGCTTGGGATACCCGGATCTCCTTTGGGGAGTCCTTCTCGCGCTGGTCTCGTGGATCATGCTGGCCGTGGCTATGTCTTCGCTGGACGTATTTTCCCCGTATATTGCCCGTTCTTTGCAGGTATCCATTGGGCGTTCACTATCAGCTCTGCTGTCGGGGGTGGCGGTGGGGATGTTAGAGGAAATTTTCTTTCGTGGCATCATCTTTAAGGGGCTTCTCGCTGACTGGAAAAAACCCTTTGCCTTCGTCTGCACCAGCCTTTTGTATTCCGCCGTTCATTTTATCAAGCCAGCCAAGAAGTATTTTCTCACCGATCTTGAACCCCTGGCGGGGGCACATCATGTCCTCGATTCATTTTATCAATTTCTAGACCCCGCGAGCCTTTTTCCCGGCTTCTTCGGCCTCTTTCTGCTCGGCATGATTCTGAGCTACGCGTATTTCCGTACGGGTTCTCTCTATCTGAGCATCGGCATCCACGCCGGCCTTGTGTTTGGCCGCAAGACCCTAACCCTGTTCGGTAACTACGATGAAAGGAACCTGGGGTTGCTCTTCGGAGGATCGGAGCCAAGATTCGTCAGCGGGGCAGCCACTTGGATTGTCGTCTTACTGATGGGATTCGTGGTCTATTGGATCACACGAAAAAGGGGTTCGGATTCCCTAAAGGCTTGAACCCATGCTTTTTTTCACTCAGGGCTCGACCTTCCGTAGGCCTATTGACAGCCTTATTCACGCAATGTAAGTTCGAGCCCAAGGCCCTCGAGGAGGAGTCTATGAAAACTAATTATTTAGCAAGAGCCCTGGCTATCACGTGCCTGCTTGCCCTAGTCCCGCCCGCCTCCAGCTCTGCCCAGGTCGAAACCGTGAAGTTGAAGGTCAAGAGACTTTTACTGGACCCATCGAGCAAAACACCCGTAGTGGTTCTTGAGAGCCTTAAGGAAAAAAGGTTTATCCCCATTTGGATCGGCAAGGCGGAAGCCACATCCATTGCCATGGAACTGCAACATGTGAAGATCCCCCGCCCCAACACCCATGATCTCATCGGCAATATCGTCAAGGGGCTTGGAGCTTCCTTTGATCGGGTCACCATCACTGATCTGAAAAACAATACCTATTACGCAGTCATCACTCTAAAGCTCAAAGGCAAAAACCTTCAGATTGATTCCCGTCCCAGCGACGCCATCGCAATTGCCTTACGCCAGGGGGCACCAATCTATGCCTCACCTGAGGTATTGGCAAAGGCCGGGAAATTATCTGCCTCCCTCAAAGAGGCGCAAGGGGTGCGGAAAATTTTTGGCTTTTACATCCAAGACCTAACCAGGGAGCTTGCGGCGCTGTTTAACCTCCGAGCGCAGAGCGGAGTTCTGGTGGCGGATGTGGAGTCAGGGGGCACCGCCTCAAAGGCGGGATTTCAGAGGGGTGACATTATCACCGATTTCAACGGCAAGACGATCAACGATGTGGGTCAACTGGAATCGTTTCTCCACAAGGCCCAAAAACCCGGCAAAATAAAGATGAAGATACGGCGAAACGGCAAACCTGAGACGGTCGTTATGAATCTTCCCTCCTAAGTCCTTCCATTCATAAATCCGTTGCGTCAGGACTCAGTATTTGTCCCACAACTTGCCCAGGATCCGCAACAACACCTAAGCGGATTCGCGAATTAGAGCACTAGGAATGAGGCCCCATTCAAGCCCCCCCAGGGCCAGCTATACTTTCCCGTTGCTGCTAAAGAGTATTTTACCCCATTTTTTCGAGGTGGCGTCGAGGACGTCTTGACTCGAAGCCGACACCCTGGGAAAGTCTTTAATCCACTCGAAGGGGCGACAGGCATCGATGATGGCACGCGAATTGAACCCCTTCTGACTGGGGTGAATGATAGGATCTAAAGGCCCACTCCAGCAGCGGCGGATAATGTCGATGTCCTGTTCGGGATCGGAACGAGACGCGGTGGCCCACAGGACCTCATCCGTGTTGGACGGATCGATATCGTCATCCACAACGATCACGTAGCGACCTAAATAAGCGCCAGCATGACATTGGGAGGCAACCAGTGCCGCCTGGCGTGCATGGCCCGGATAGCGTTGTTTGATGGCAACCACAAGCACAAGCCGACTACCGCCCGAAACCATCAGCCAAACCCCTTTCACATCCGGGACCCCCGCCTTCTCCATCTCATCCCAAATTAGGGCGGAGCGCAGATAAGAACGGTACCAGCCCAACTCCACGGGTGGTTTTCCCGGAGGAGAACCCAGAATAATGGGATCGTTACGATGATATAACTTTTTGATTCTGACAATGGGCTCGGGTCTTTCTGCGCTGGCGTAATAGCCGGTCCACTCGCCGAAGGGCCCTTCAGTCCTCGGCTCATCGAAGGATACGTCCCCTTCCACTACGATTTCAGCATGGGCAGGAATAGGAAGGCCCGTATACTCCCCTTTGATCAGCTCCAGGGGTTCGTCCCTTACGCCACCGATGAACTCGTATTCCGCCACACCATAAGGGACCTCAATGCTTCCGCCAAGAAAGATAAGGGGATCATGGCCAAAGGACATGGCAATTTTACACTGTCTCCCAGTGTTTGAATACTTTTCCCGCTGAATGCGTCCATGCTTTCCCGGAGAAATGTAAAATCCAACCGTCCTCGGATCATGAATCATCACTCGATAGGTTCCCCAATTGACCCAATCTTCATCAGGATCACGCGTGATGTCGATGCTACCCGTCCCGATATAGCGGCCTCCATCGTGATCGTGCCACAGGGGGGTTGGAAACTTGAAAAGATCGATGTCCTTTTCATCATAAACGTTTTCGTACAGTGGGCTGTCCTTGACGTATTTGGGGGGGATGGGTTTGATCTGTTTGTATCTCTCCCGCCAGGTCCGAACGAACTCCATCTTATGCTCGCCAGGGGGGAGCCCCAAGGTGAGTCCCATGCGGCGCCTGGAGCTTAAGGAATTGGACAATACACGATAACCCTTGGGATAGTCCTTGATTTCATCGAACAGGACCGCCGGACCATCTTCCTGGTGATGTACCAGCTCCGTGACGGCACCAATCTCTAGGTTCCAGTGGCACTTGTTCAGGGATTTTAGTTCCCCCATGGATTCAGCCTTGGCGATCCACTCCCTGAGATCCCTATATTCCATAACTTCCTCCGATCTAAATGAGCCAAAAATGCAAAGCTTTGAGAGTTATAACCCTTAGCGAATTTTGGCCGGATGTTCAACCCTGCGGCGGTCAATAAGCACCCCTAATTTTGCACCCACCCGGCCACCCGGAGTGATCCCATGTTATTGCATTCGTACTAGGGACATGGTACCCATCTAACGTGCCGGGAAAGATCAAAAAGCTTGGTGAGCTTAGGTCCATCGCCACAAAGGCCAAATTCAAAAATCAAAAAATTGTCTTTACCAACGGTTGTTTTGATCTTCTTCATCTCGGACACGTTCATCTACTGAGGGAAGCAAAAAAACTCGGGGATCTTCTCATCGTAGCCCTCAATAGCGACAGTTCGGTTAAGAAAATCAAAGGCCCAAACCGCCCGATTCTCCCGGAGACGGAAAGGGCGGAGTTGATTGCATCCTTGGAGATGGTAGACTATGTTACGGTTTTTTTCCAGGCTGACCCGGCTGAACTTATAGGGGCCCTTCAGCCAAACGTTTTGGTCAAGGGGGGAGATTGGACTCAAGACCATATCATCGGTAAAGATACTGTAGAGGGTCATGGAGGTAAAGTGGTTGCCTTACCCTTCCTTTCAGGCCACTCTACCACAAATATTATAGAAAGAATTCGTCGAGAAGAGTTATGGCAAGAATCTGCTCAATCTGCGGCAAAGGGCGATCCGTAGGATACAACGTAAGCCACGCCAACAATAAAACCAAAAAAGTCTGGCAACCCAACCTTCAGAAGGTACGGGCCCAGGTCGATGGTCAGGTGCGTCGGGTCTCCGTGTGTACCCACTGCATCCGTTCAGGCCGGGTGGTGAAGGTCGCCTGAAGATTATTGATTTTAGATTAATCCAAAATCAATCTATCCCCTCGCCCTCACCGCTGTATAGACGCCTTTGACTTTTGTAATGCTTCTCAGAACGCGATTTAGCTCGTCTGAGTTGGTAATCATGATCTCAAAGGTATTCAGGGCCTTTTGATCAGGGAAGGTACGAACGTAGGCCCTTGCGATGTTCACCTTTGAGCTGGTAATGGCCGAGCTAATGTCGGCTAAGAGTCCCGGTCGGTCAACGCAGCTTACCTCAATTTTAATGGGTCGTCGGGTTTGCCCCTCATCTTCCCATCTCACACCCACCTTCCTTTGCGGGTCACTTTCCAAAACTGTGGGGCAGCTTGAAACATGGACCGTAACCCCCCTACCCCGCGTGATAAAACCGATCACATCTTCTCCCGGTAAAGGATGACAGCACTGGCCAAAGCGAACCAGAACATCTCCTAACCCTTTGACCTTTAAACCCTGGCCTCGTTGTTGACCACCCGCCATACGAAAAAGACGACTCAGCGCCCCCTCGCTCTTTTTCTGGCCGCTCTCCAGCTTTTCCGGGGAGACCAGTTTGGTCAAAACCTGAAGCGGACTGATCTTGCCGTAACCGATACCGGCCAGAAGGCCTTCCTCGTCCTTTGCGCCGAGTTCACGGGCCATGGTTTCAATCTTGCCCTCACGACGAAGCGCTGCGTAATCCAGTTGATACTGGTTGAGGTCCCCCTCCAAGAGTTCGCGACCGAGGTCCACGCTCCTTTCTCGCTCCTGGGTCTTAATCCAATTGCGAATCCTCGCCTTTGCTCGTGGCGTCTTGACTAGTTTGAGCCAATCGCGACTAGGGGTCTGTTGATGGGTTCTGATGATTTCAACCGTATCGCCGCTACGCAGAATATATCTCAATGAAACCAACCGACCATTCACCCGTGCGCCAGAACAGCGGTGTCCAATGTCAGAGTGAATTCGATAGGCAAAATCAATCACATTGGCTCCCTTGGGAAAGTTTATGAGGTCGCCCTTCGGAGTAAACACGTAGACCTCCTCAGGGAAAAGGTCCTCCTTGATGCTATGGAGAAATTCCTGCGGATCTTCGAGGTTTTGCTGCCACTCAAGAAGCTGGCGCAACCAGGCAAACCCTTGGATCTCCGTGAACTCGAAATCCTTCCCTTCTTTGTAGCGCCAGTGGGCTGCGATCCCTTCCTCCGCCACGCGGTGCATTTCATGGGTCCGGATCTGAATTTCCGCACGTTGCCCATGGGGACCGATAACAGTGGTATGGAGGGACTGAAACATGTTGGGTTTGGGTAAAGCGATGTAATCCTTGAAACGACCGGGAACGGGCTTCCAGTGTGAGTGAATCACCCCTAAGGTCTCATAACACTCCCGCACCGTATCCACCACAATGCGGAACGCAACCAGATCATGGATCTGGTCATAGGGAAGGTTTTGACTTTCCATCTTTTGATAGATGCTGTAGAAGTGCTTGAGCCGTCCGGTAACCTCGGTGTCAATTCCTTCCTCCGCCAACTTTTTACTAATGACCGTAATGACATCATTGATGTACTTTTCCTGGTCCCCCTTTTTTTCCGCCACGTCCCGTCTGAGTTGATAAAAGATTTCGGGGCGCAGATACTGAAGGGAGTGGTCCTCCAGTTCGCATTTGATCCATTCGATACCCAAACGACGAGCCAAGGGGGCGTAAATGTCCAAGGTCTCTTGAGCCGTGGCGATCTGCTTTTCCATCGGCATGTGGCTTAAGGTCCGCATGTTGTGGGTTCGGTCCGCCAACTTAATCAAGATGACACGCACATCCTTGCCCATGGCCAGGATCATCTTGCGGACGTTCTCCGCCTGCTTTTCTTCTCGACTGGTGAAATTAACCTGGCTGATTTTTGTGACCCCATCCACCAGGGCAGCCACCTCATTGCCAAAGGAATCTTCAACCTGCTCCAAGGAAGTCAAGGTGTCCTCCACTGTGTCGTGGAGTAATCCCGCCACAATACTTGGCACGTCAAGTTTTAGGTCTGCAATAATCCCTGCCACAGCCATGGGATGGATCAGATAGGGTTCACCTGACAAGCGCCTCTGGCCTTTGTGGACTTTGGCGGAGAAGTCGTAGGCACAACGGATCATGTCTACATCCGCCGCTGGATGATAGCCTTGAACTCTTTCAATTAAATCGCCAACGCGAACTTCCTTGCTCATAACAATGGTCCCTGGAAATTTCCCATCCTCAAGGGGATGGATCCTTCCAACGCCGCACTCTGGAGACTCGCAGCCTTTCCGCCTTCACAATAGACTTGAGCGAGTCCAGAGCATCACGGATCTCGCGGTTGACGATCAAAAAATCGTACCTCTTGCTTTCACGCAACTCCCGCTGCGCGTTCTTTAATCGTTTCCGAATTACTTCTTTTCCGTCAGTTTTCCTTGAGGCCAGTCGCCTCTCCAGCTCCTGCCAGGAGGGAGGAAGTAGAAAAACAGACACCGCGTTGGGGTACCGTCGTTTGATTTTTCGAAAACCCACCACGTCAATGTCTAATAGAACATCATAACCGTTTCTGAGGCTACGATCCAAGGGGCGCCAAGGGGTTCCATAATAGCTCCCATGGACCTTTGCCCATTCAGCAAAGTCACCTCTGTCGCGCATGAGCTCGAATTTTCCCCGGCCCACAAAGTGATAATCCCGACCACGGATTTCCCCAGGTCTGATGCTCCGTGTGGTGCATGACACCGAGAGGCGGATATCAGGGAACAGCTTCAAGAGCCTCTTTACAAGGGTCGTCTTACCCGCGCCCGATGGAGCCGAAACAACAAAGATAAAGCCTTTACGCCTGACAGGCATAGCAGGGGGCTTTCTCACTCGACGTTTTGAACCTGTTCTCTGATTTTTTCCACCTTCTCCTTACCCGTCAAAACCAATCCCACCACTGAAAGATGGGGCGCTTTGGAACTCATGGTTGTCAGCTCTCGCTGCACTTCTTGGAGTAGAAAATCCATCTTTTTCCCCACAGACCCACTCTCCCGCACCAATCGCCATAAGCCATCCACATGGCTTTTAAGCCGAATCACCTCTTCGTGAATATCCCCCTTGGGGAGGGAATTTTCATGTTCCCAAGCGCCCCGTTGCCCCTCCGGCGATTTACCCCCCTCCCGGAAGGAAATGGAATCCCGCAGTGACTTCTCCACCTTTTTGGCTTCCTCACGCAAACCGGCACAAATCTTCTGGAGCTCGCGCACTTGCTCCTGGATATCTTGTTTTAGATGATTTCCCTCTCGACCCCTGGAACGATCGAGGTTTGCAAGGGCCGCACCAAGCGTCTTTAAAACCAGCCCCCTCTCATTTTCCCCGATACCCTCCTCTTCCCTGGACTGGAAAAGGTCTGGGAGACTAGAAACCAACGCAAGATCCAACTCTCCCTTGAGACCAAATCTTTTCTTGGCCCGTCGAATGGCGGACAGATACTGCTCCAACAAAACCTCATCCAGCTCTAGTTTGCGGCCCGTCCCCTTAACTGGAGATCGCGTGATGAACAACTCCACCCGGCCCCTTGAGATGCTCTGTCGAATCTTCTGCCGCATGCCTTCCTCGATGGCAAGGTAATGTCTCGGCACCCTAAGCTGAATGTCCAGGTGGCGGTGGTTCAATGTGCGGAGCTGGACGGAAACCTTTGCCGCCTTGCCCTGAGCTGTGGATTCACCGTAACCCGTCATGCTTTTCATTGAGCCCATCACTTCCCTTTCATGTACCAAGTTCAAAGACCCCAAACAAAGGCCCAGAACGTTTCATTGGGCTTCGGAAATCCATCATAGTCCTTCGCAAAAAACACAGTTGCCGGAATATGGCACAAACAAACCCGGAGCGCCATGGGTTATCTGCCAACGATAAATTCCTGGACGGATAATTAGATGAAGCCTAGTACCACTCGCGGATCTGCTGTCTGAGCCGGTCCTCAGGTACGTTGGCGGTACCCACCTCTCCCACTACTATTCCGGCAGCCAAATTGGCCAAGGTTGCGGCATCTTCAAAGGTTCCCCCGCTTGCGAGGGTCAAAGCACAGGTGGCCACCACGGTGTCCCCTGCCCCCGTGACGTCGAAGACTTCCTTGGCGGCGGTGGGAAAATATCCAACGGATCCATCGTGACGGAACAAGCTCATACCCTCCTGCCCTCGGGTCACCAGCACGGCGTTGGCTTGCCACTTTTTTAGCAGCACATCGCCCGCTCTTTCCAAGGAGGCCTGATCATGGATAGCTATACCCGCCGCTTCACCAGCCTCCTCCTTATTGGGGGTCACAAGAGTTGCGTTGCGGTATCTGCCAAAGTTCTCTTTTTTCGGATCCACCACACATGGAATGCCCATTTTCTGAACCAATTCGCCGATGACTTCCAAAAGCTCAGGATGAACGACTCCCTTGTCATAATCGGAAACCACCACAGCATCGCATCGGCTCATTTGACGTTTCACAAACCGGCGAATTTGTTCACACACCTTCTCGCTTATGGCTCCATGATTTTCATGGTCCAATCGAACCAGCTGTTGGTGGCGAGGTCGGGCAATCAACCGGCTCTTCTGGGTGGTCATGAACCGAGGCTCTGCAAAGACCCCTGCGGTGGAGCTTCCAATGACCTTGAGGTCGCTAAGCAGCTGCCTTCCCGCTTCGTCCTTTCCCAAAACCCCACATGCAGTGACACGCCCTCCAAGTCCGCGGACGTTGTGAATGACGTTGGCTGCTCCCCCGAGACGGTGACTTTCCGAAACCACCCGAACCACAGGAACCGGCGCCTCAGGTGACATCCGTTCCACCTCGCCCCAAATAAATCGGTCCAACATCAAATCACCCACCACCAGTAGATGTTTGCCGCGGAATCGATTCACTAGGGTGAGAAATTTTCTTCTACGGCTATTGGATGGGCTCACTTCCTATCCCGTCTTGAAGAAGCTCGTAATAAAACTCTTCGTTCCTCTTAGCCATGAGCTCTAGAGTGAAGTGCCGCTGTACGCGCTTCCTCCCCTTCATGCCCATTCTCTCTAGGGTCTCTCTCTGAGAAAGTAGATTTGAGATCACCCGGGCCAATGCCGGAGGATCTCCCGGCGGGACCAATAAACCCGTTATGTGGTCTTCCACCGATTCGGGAACGCCTCCCACCCGACTGGCCACCACTGGCTTGCCAGCCGCCATGGCCTCAATAACGGAAACCCCGAGGCCCTCATACAGAGAAGGCAAAACAAAAATATCGATGCCAGCTAGAAACGATGGGATGTCACTCACGAAGCCGATAAAAGCCACCTCGTCCTGGAGTCCCCACTTAAGCACAAGCCGCTCTAGATAATTCCGTTCGGCACCTTCTCCAGCAAAGAGATAGCGCAACCGAATGCCCTGGTCCTTCAGAATCTTCGCCGCTTCCAACAAAAATCGATGGCCCTTTCTCTGTTCTAGCACCGCCACCGTTCCCACAATGAGCCGGGTGGAATTGGGTTCGTCTACGTTTTCCCTTTGAAAAGGTTGGGGATCAATACCGCTATGGATGACACGGATCTTTTCCCTGTTCACTCCCCCTTCGGCCAACAGGGATGCAATTTTTTCAGAGATGGCAACCACTCCATCCACCTGTTTGTCATAAAGACGATCATTGTACCAATTTTTCTTTATCCGATAGTCCATTCTCCGCGTCACCACATACTTGAGCCCTGGATGAATCTGTCCCAGCCAG
Organism: uncultured Binatia bacterium (SeqCode); assembly: GCA_965218425.1. GTDB lineage: Bacteria > Desulfobacterota > Binatia > UBA9968 > CAXXLF01 > CBDCDW01. Next base: position 3,127,784 of record OZ244621.1, on the reverse strand, counting down.
AAACATAGGGCATGGGCTCTCCTGGTATGAAAGTGGACAATATCATACCGCTCTTCCCTGATGAGTCGCTTCAAGCGAAAAACCGGCAACAGATCCAGGTCGTTTTTTACCTTGAGGGGCAATGTCGGGATACCCATGTTCCGGACCCTTTTCTGGAGGGCCCCGTCGGGATGACACAAAAGATGATTCTGATGCATCTTACCGGAAAGATAGGAGAGGAGACCCACCACCTGAGTCTGACCGCCGGCCCAATCCTTCTCTGAATCCACATGCAAAATTTTTAGCGGCCGTCTAGTTTCCTCCACGTCGGCGTTTCTCCTGATCCATCAATTCCAGTTCCTTGAGTTTAGCATATTTAAGGAAGACATAAATTGCTCCCGTTACAGCCACGAAAAATCCGGGCAATCCATCCAGGAACGCTCTTTTCAGCACGAAGGCACGAAAGAAGCGAAAGGGGGGGCGCAAGAGGTTGTCCGTCCAGCCCCAGCGTCGCCCCAGCCCCTTGATCTCTCCCGCCGAGATTGTGGTGAAGCGATTGACCCGATTTAAGTGATCGCTAATGTCTCGGTACGAGTGATGATGCAAGGCGTGCCTTAGACGCCGAACCTTTCCTGGAACGAGGATACGCTCGTGCGGATCCTGTTCGCCCCAGGTGGCACGGTCTCGTCGAAATACCCTGATATCGTAGTCGGGGTACCAATCCCCACGCCACCACCATATTCCAAGATAGCGAACAAGGCGCGGCACAGCAAAAGCATCAAAGCGATCCCCGAAACGGACAAGGGCATGCAAGATCTCATCCCTCAATTCAATGGTTACCCTTTCATCCGCATCCACCAGCATGGCCCACTCCTGGGTGGCCTGGGAATGGGCAAAGGCCTTTTGATCCCGATAACCCGCCCATGTCCGCTGGATTACATGATCGGTATACTCCCGACAGATAGCCACAGTGTGATCCGTGCTCATGGAATCCACCACCACAATTTCATCGCACCATTTTAGACTCTCCAGACAGTCGCGGATGTTCTCCTCTTCATTGTAACATACGATAAGGGCTGAAATTTTTCGTCCATTGGTAGACATGAGCGTTGTTTGCGATTCCCCCTATTTTCCGCTTCACCATGGCGAAAATCAACCGCACGGGTTACACGGGACCAGTTGTGTCGCCCAACGCCACCGTGGTTTTCGATAATGAGTCTTGCGCCTTTGTTTCAGCCCGACCTCCCACCGCTCTTCAGGCGGCGCAACCCATGAGCAGCCCATGGAAAGAAACTGAAGAGGCCGTCTCAAACGTAGAGGGGATGTTGCCCCCCACCGAAGGCGGGTTTCTCTGCCGGCCGGCACAGTCCACATTCGGCAAAGGTGTGATCTTAGATATCGGAAGCTTTATGGTGTAGTAGTTCTCGAACAGGTAGAGCCTCATTGCCAACGCCAACAAAATAGCAGCGAAGGCAAGATAGCTGTTGGGGACTTGAGTGGAAAGGTTTTCTTGCACATTGATAGATTTGGATGCGGACTCTTGCAAGGTCAACCCAAGGTTTGTCTGAGCGAGCGTCTATCCTCTCGCCCGCTCACCTTTATAATTCTTTTGATCCACTCTCTCTTTATCTCTCCATTGGAAAAGTCTCCGCCCAAGTAGGATTTGAGAAAATAGATTTTTTTCGCATTGCTCATCATTCTTCCCATTGTCCGATTGAGTTGGACCAGATTCTTGATCCTTCGTCGTTCGCCTAAACGGCGAAACTTCCGGATCCCATCTAGATCCAAGAGGTAAAACGACCCTTCATGAACGTCCTCATTCCGACATACAAAGATGTTCGCCTCTTTGAGGTCATTATGATAAATGCCCATCTCATGGAGGGATCGAAACAACCGAGCCAGGGTCCCCAAGAAAATCCGCCGGCGGCGAAACCCCTCGGCCCCCTTCATGTCCCTGAGCTTTTCCCGCCAGTGTCCATCCACGGCGCTTCCACCTGGAATCTCCTCCGCGATGTAGAAACTCTTGGTCAGCATTCCCCATGAACGACACTCCACCGCCGCCACGGGCTTTGCCGTGCGGAAATCCGCCCCCGTTAGGAGGCCAGCTCCCGCCCAGGACCGAAGTGCGGCGGAAGAAACCAGTAGAGACACGAAGCGATAGCGCCAAGAGAAGGCATTGTAACGCTTCAAGTAAATGTATCTGGGCCCACCACCCATTTCCAAGGGGACCCGACCCACTTTTATTTTTCTCCGGTCTTTAATCAGCTTACACCGGGGATGCGCAAAGAGTGCATCTGGATCGGAAAACAGACGGAGGGCCGATTGGGCATCCAAAGAGCGAGAGATCCAAAGTGAAGAGAAACCATTTCTCAAATGAATATGGTCAGGTAGACTCTTCACGTTTGTCCAATTTGGCCACTTCCATAAGAAGGGATTCGAGCTCACGAAAGTGATTTTCCCAAGTAAAGTTCTCCCCGGTTCTTCTGGCCTGTGCGGAAAGAGTTGGCCAGTAATCTGGGTCGAGCATCCACAGGATTTTTTCCGCCATCTCCCAGGGATCGTCCGGGTTGGTCAGAATGCCATTTTTGAGAGGACCCTTGAGTTGCTCAGCCGCACCTACGATGGAGGTAGTGATCACGGGAACACCGGACGCCAGGGCCTCTAGCATAACATTTCCAAAAGCTTCTTGAAGGGCGGGGTGCGCAAGAATATCTGCAGCTGCGAAGTAGTCTTCGATGTTGCTTTGACGGCCGGCCAGAACAATCCTATCCTGACCCTGGGCCTGTGCTCTTTGACGATAGCGGTTCAAATGCAGGTCATCACCCACCACTAAAAGGTAAACTTCGCTAAGAGAGGGTTCCCGCCATCCTCTGATCAACCGGTCAAGACCCTTTCTCAAAAATCCGCTGCCAACAAACAGCACCAGAGGCGCTTCGGGGGGTATCCCCCACATCTGCTTTATCTTTACTCTAACTCTCTCCCGATTCCCGGGATGGAATTTCTGGAGGTCCACGCCATTGTAAATCACGACAATTCGATCCTCAGGGACTCCGTAGGATTGAACAAGCTCTCTTTTCACCTGCTGGGAAATGGCAAGGATCTTCTTATAGGCATTGGAATGAAACTGGCGCGTCTCAAGTCCGAGGACACTTCGGTGGTAAAGGCTAACGCGACGCCAAAACCGCCTCAGGGCCCCCTCCCCCAAGCTCATCTTTTCTAAAAACACCCGATGAGATCCACCGCTGCTACGCAGGATATCCTGGCATACCATCCGTGCGAAGCTTAAAACCACATCGCAATTGTGAGGTCGGATCACCTTCGGGCAAAAGTGAGCAAAGCTGAGGAGTTGGGCGGTTCTTCCAAGATGTATGGACGGGACTTTGTGAGCCAGGGTCCCCATGGGGGGAGGCACACGAAAATCACTGCAAAAGAGATGGACTTCGTGGCCCAGGTCCCTGAGCCCCTCCGCCGTATGATAAAAGATCCGTTCATTTCCCCCTCCGAGGTCAAGTCGTTTATTAGCCAGGCCGATTCTCATTGTCCGTTTCCTTTCTTGCTTTAACAACGATATTGTCTGGGGGGTGACGGGCGGGATCTTTGCCGCTTGCATGCAGATGTCGCAGTATGCATTCCACAAATCCGGAGTTCGGATATCAGGATTGACCAGGAGACTCCAGCTCCCGTTTCGGAAGAGTCGATGCTCACCCTCCGGCCCCATGCAAATAACCACCTTGAGCCAATGCCTCACCAACTTTGGTTATGACATCCTCGATTTCAATGGACTGCATACAGACTCGTCCAATGGGACACTTTCTCAGATAACAGGGCGAACAGTCGCTTTTCCCTTTAATAATCAAATTCCCATAGGCGTGGGGTCCCGCTCGAACCGGATCGGTGGCGCCCCAGAGGGAGACCACCGGGGTACCCACTGCTTCCGAAAGGTGCATCAGCCCCGTATCGACTCCAACGGCAACCTTTGCCCGCGCCAGAATCCCCATGGACTCTCTCAGGGAGCTCTTTCCAACCCAATTCGTGAAGGGAACCAATCCGTGGCTCTCCATCTCCCGCGCAAAAGGGACATCTCCTCCTCCCCCAAGTAGCACGATGTCCAACCCATAACGGCTACGAACTTCGCGGGCGCTCAGTGCCGTCTGATAGGGGAACCATCGTTTACTCTCCCGGCTCGCTCCCACATAAAACACCGCGAAGGGATCCCCCACCGACTGGAGGCGTTTTGAAAGACCCTCTTCTTCCTGCGGAGTGTTTTGGAGATTCCACTCGATGGGGGCATCAGGGATACCCAGGAACTCTGCAAACTTGAGATAGTGAGACAGTTTCGGCAGCTGGTCACCCACGGGCGGGAGATGCCGGTTATTAAAAATCCAATTCCATTCCTTCGAGTCAAGCCGGTGAAATCCTAAACGAAATGGAGCACCGGACCACCAACTGATTAATCCACTCTTTAAATGCCGCTGCAGGTCCAGCACCAGATCGAACGCACCGGAACGAATCTTACCAAGAAAGGGAGCCAAGGACCCCCACCACCGTTCCCGATCAAATACGAGCACGTCATCCACCGCCGGGTGATGTTCCACCAGCGGCAGGGCCAAGGGCTCAACGGACCACGTTATTTTCGCCTCTGGGTAGCCGCGTCGAAGGAGATTGGCCAAGGGCAGGGCGCGAGCCACATCTCCAATGGAGCCATGCAGTACGAGCAGGATCCTCTTACCCCCGACTTTACTCTCATTGACCTTGCTCATAAAAAGCCATAAATGCAGCCCAATCCCCTTTGGAAAAATACTCCCCACCGGGATCCAGTTTCCGCGCTGACCGCGACAATCGACTCAAGTTCCTCTTCGCTTGGTGCAAGGGAATCCCATGGGGATAAAGCCTTGCTTTGTCAAAATCAATGAGATAGGCCTTAACCTCTTCACCCTCCCCTCGAATCAAAATATTTTTTAAATTAAGGTCGATGTGATAGACCCCCTCACGATGCATCTGCCTTACACTCACGGCTGCAGCCTGAAGAAGCAAGGTTCGATATCGAGACTGGGTCACCGTCTTTAAGGCGGTCCAGAGGTCTTCGGCCCCTCCCAATTCCCGAGTGACCAGCCAACCGCGATACACAGGTCCCCAACACCTCTCCACAATGGCTGCCAAGACTTCTAAAGTTGGAATTCCACGCTCACGCACATTTTCAGTCATGACCAATTCCTTGAACGGTCGAGCAGGCCAGGTGAAGAAGAATTTACCTGTCACTTTGCGAAACAGTCCTCCATGGTAGTAGGTCCGTACTAAGGCAACGTCATGGTGATTTAGTTGGATCCGACGGAGCGCACCTCTTCCATAATGGGGGGTGGACTCGTCTCCCGGCGAATTGGAGGAAAAAACCATGGAAGCGATCCTGTGGCCGTCCATCTCCTCGCGTGCCAATATCAACTGCTTACGGCTCAAGTAAACCCTTTTAAAGCCCATAGAATTATCGGGCCAGAGCCATTCTTCTAGTATTTTTCGCAATCTTCCTCAATACTTACCCAGCTAGGGATAGACTCCAGCACCCTGGCGGTGGGTACAGATCACCCTTGGGGCGAATTGGGCACGGTCCGTAAGCTCATGGTCCGGTAGCCGAGTGGTGGGTTTCCCACCACTTCATACCACTCACTAGAGTTGAGTACGCTGCCAGCCCTGACAGGCTCAACCCGGGCAGCCCGTCAAGGAGAAGACCGTTGATCAGGAGAAGTCGAAACAGAACACGAATAGGGTAAAGGGAAATGGATGCCGCGCCAAGAGTTCGTCCCTCGAACTTAAGTTGTTCTGCCATGAGACTTGAGATTTGATTTACTCGCTCTACACCCTCCTTCAGCTCGGCACAGGAGTAATCCTCAATCCCGTGCCTCAGCGTCTTCGAAGAGCCCCCACGCAGCTCACGATCCAAACTCCACCAACCATCGGGTGGGCTCATACTCCGACGCCACAAACGGCAGGACGGCAACGGCCCCCAAAGGCTTCCCTTTACCCAACGTCCCAGTATCAAGGAACGTACGGGAATAAGGTGAAACAGCGGGGCGGTTCGAAGGTCTGCTTGGCAAATCAGCTTCAGCTCCTCCCCCAGTTCCGGTCCCACCTTCTCCTCTCCCCACAGATAGAGCACCCAATCGGTCTTGGTTTCCCGAGCCAAACGCGCCGTCTCTTTAACAGGATCAAAGTCCCGCTTTGTATCCAAGTCCCAAACCGTCACCACGTCCGCCCATTGAACACTGTCCAGGCATTGCGGAAGATGTTTCATCCCCCCAAGGCTAAACACGACGACACCCAAACTAGACATGGAAATCGCTAGAGCGTAATAAAATGAGGCGCAAAGAGATTCTCTGTTGTGGAATCCCTCTGGTTTTCACCCTTCATGACCTGTTCAACACCGCGCAGGACATCTTCTGGCCCTATCAAGTGAATGCAGTCCTCTGTTCCCAGAGGGCAGCGCCTCCCCCCATGGGACGTGCAAGGACGGCAGGGAAGTTCTTTCTGGACAACCGCAGCCCTAGAGGAATAGGGATAAAATCCCAGGGAGGGAGTCGTTGCACAGAAAAGAGCAACCACTGGAATTCCTCGAGCAACGGCGATATGCATGGGTGCGCTATCATTGGTTATCAATAGGTCGCATCGTTGCAGTGCACCGGGAAGTTCCCCCAAGCTGGTGCGTCCAACCAGATCCAATCCAACGTGGCCGGACAGCTCTTGAATCCGATCAGCGGTCTCCCGGTCCTCTGGGCCGCCGAACAAAACCACTTCACAGGGGTACTTCTTTTTTAACTGAACCATCAGACTTGCGTAGCCCTCAGCAGACCACCTTTTGGTTGGCCAGACGGAGCCGGGATTGATCCCAAAGATGAGTTGACCGTCGCGCTTGCGGAGTCCCAAGGAATCACAAACTTGTGCCACACGGTTCCGAGTCACTGGCTCCATCTCAATTCGCAATGCCCTTTGAGATATTCGAGGATCCAAACCAAAGGGTTGAAGGAGGGAAAGGTTCCGGTCCACGTCGTGTAACTTCGCGTCTCGATTCACTCGATGATGATAGAGGAACCATCCCTTGCTCTGGCGAAACCCGATACGGCACGCAATACGGGCGAGAAAAAGTAGAAGCGCGCTACGCAACGATTTATGAGGTGATATGGCTATGGCGTAACTCCGGCCTCTCAAATTCATCGCCACGCGCCATACCCCTTTAAGGCCTCTCCCCTCTCCGCTCTTATCGTCCGCAATGACATGGTCCAAATCCGGATTATTTTCCACAAGACTCATGGCCCGTGGAGTACAGAGAAAATCCAATTTCGCCTCAGGCAAACAGCGGCGAAGTTCGGCCACAAGCGGAGTCGTCAGCAGCACATCACCAAGGTAGCTGGTTTGGTTGATTAGAATCCTCAGCCCCTTACCGCCATCAGGAACGTGTACCGGGTTACCCATGTGACATTTTCCTGATACCCCTCAGACCTCGGCCTTGATTCTCACAGTTTGACCGCCTCGTCAATGAGCATGATGGGGATATCGTCTCTAATGGGGTACATCAACCGACACGCCTCACAGATGAGGCCATCCCCAGGTTCGTTCACATGGATGTTCCCCTTACACTTGGGACACGCTAAGATATCCAGTAAGTCCTGACTGATTGGCATTAAGACACCCCTACTCAATCTATGTTAACAGCACGTTCGTTAAGCGATGACCGGCGGTTTATTTTGAATCCTCTTTTTCCAATACCTTCTGCTTAACACTTGTCCTTGGAGATTTTTAGGGCTGACCTTGGATTGAGTCCCACTAAAACTCTGCGCCTGTTCACCCCCGAGTTCGAACAACACGAGGTTTCGAGTTCTCCTGAGAGCAAGTGTCGCACGGCTACGTCAAATTGGAAATCCCTTTAATTTCACTCGCCCTCCAGTGTCCCTTTGCCACTAAGATGGCCCACGATCCTCTGGGTGGCGGTCCAAAGATCCGCCACGGGCACATAACGAGGTTCTACCCGTCCGCCACCGGATCCGCCCTTCTCTGGGGTCCGAGACTCTAGCAGGATTCCCCGGGCTCCCGCTCGCGTGGCCAACTCCATGTCGCTCATCTGATCCCCAATGACATAGGAGAGACGCGGATCCAATGCCAGTTCCAGGCATGCTCGTTCCACCATTGCAGTTTTCGGCTTGCGGCATCCACAAGAGACTCGATAGGGATACGTTCCCTCCGTTGGATGGTGCGGACAATAATACACACCGTCCAGGAAAGCGCCGCCTTGACTTAATACCCTTTCGATCTCAAGGTGAATCTCGTGTAGGTGTCGTTCGCTAATAATCTTTCGAGCAACGGCCGATTGGTTCGTTACCATGACCACCTTTAGACCATGGGACCGGAGCAACTGGACCGCCTCCGGCACCCTCGGAAGGAGCTCAATCTGATCCAGCCGCGAGAGATAACCCACCTCTCGTATTAAAGTCCCATCGCGGTCCACAAAGACCGCTGGAGTTCGAACCGCCATGGTCTACTCGGTCTCAAACCTTTCTCTTTTCGTTTGGATGGCCCTCTGCACTGCGCTGATCAAGTCCTCACCCCTTTCCACCATCATTTTCACTCGCAAAGCAAGAATGCTTCCTTTCGCAAAAGGGAATTGGATCAACTTAACCATATCTTTTTCAGTGGTAACGATTCGGTCGGCATGACGGGCGGCCCTGCTGATTTCCTGCCAGTCCTTGATAGAATAGTTGTGATGATCTCGGAATTCCATAGTATTCACAATGTTTCCACCCCATTCTTGAATCATATAGTAAAATAATTCGGGGCGTGCGATTCCTGAGACCGCTAACACCTTAGAGTTGGAAATCTCTGCCAACGGTAACTCGCCCCAACCATCGTCATCTTTGAGCAAAAAGGATCTAGGTTCAAGGCGACCGCTGAAGGTCTCTGACGGTCCTCCACGTCGTCCCAGGACGGCCTCCCACCTCGCCCCGGACCCCGTAATGAGATACAGGTGAGCCCGGGCGAGCGCACTTCTGGGCTCCCGAAACGGGCCTGCAGGAATCACCCACCCGCTCCATTCTTGTCCCAGCAAAAGGAGGTCTAGATCACGCACCAACCGGCGATGCTGGAATCCGTCATCCAATAAAAAAACATCGATGGGGGATTGACGAAGCATCAGATTTGCAGTATTCCACCTCTTTTTTCCGAGGCCCACCCTGTGCCCATAAATCTGAGCCATTACCAGCGGTTCATCACCTGCGCTCACGCGGTCTTCCCCTCCCACAAATCCCGGCTCCAGAATCCTAGAACCCAATCCGGCGCCCTTGTAACCGCGACTGAGTATTGCCACCCGATATCCCTGCTGAATCAGCTCTTCTGCAAGCCACAAAGTGGTCGGAGTCTTACCCGTTCCACCCACCGTTAGATTCCCTACGCTCACCACGGCGCAGGGGAGGTCCCTGCTGGGCCTCCATCCCGTTGAATAGAAAAAATTTCGAATTCTAATTACCGTGGAGTAGAACAAGGACAAAGGGAGGACTACAAACCAAAGGAGCCACCCTAGAGGGCCTCTCCGCTCCCAGACTCTTCGAGCCAAAGAACCCCCATCCATTCATCAAACTCTAAAGCCCACCATGGATTTCAGCATTCACGTTCGCAATCACACAGGGTCGCCGAAGGCCAGCGGTGTCCCATGTTCTAGATGAAGGGACTTACCAATCTCATGCTACGCTCAGTGACTCTCGAGTCTTCGCCGGCCACTTCCCGAGCCCGTTCCCCTACCCTCCGCGCCTTTTGCGGATCATTAAGGAGTGAGGTTATTGCTTGAATTAGGCCTTCCCTATCCTGGACCTCGATGCCGGCTCCCCTGGTTTTCATCGCCCTGGCAATGTCCGAGAAATTCGTCATGTGAGGACCGAATAGAATTGGATTGCCCCATCGTGCGGGTTCTATGGGGTTATGCCCTCCCACATTCACCAAACTCCCACCCACAAAGGTAACGTCCGCGAAGCGGTACACTGCCGGAAGATTTCCCATGGTATCGAGAAAGATCACATCAGGCCATGTTACCAATCGGCCATTCAGCCGGCTCCTTTTTTCGTAGCTCACGCTCTTTCGCTTTAACAATCGTTCCACTTCCCTAAACCGCTGAGGATGCCGTGGGGCCAATATCATCAACAGATCAGGGATACTGGATTTGAGAAATTGAAACACATCCAGCAACACCTCTTCCTCTCCTCGATGGGTACTTCCCGCAACCAGGATTCGACGGCTACCTTTGCCGTCGAGGGATAACCCCCCATTGCCGGTTTCCATTGCGGTAGCCTTCTCATCACCAAGGGCCCGTTTGAGATTGCCTGTAATGCTCACCTTTTCTGGATTCGCCCCCAAGTGGATGATCCGCTCTGCATTATCGCCATTCTGCATACCCATGGAGGTAAATTTGTTTAGGACGGAGGAGAAAAACCAGCGGAAAACGCGATAGCGACGAAATGCCCGGGGCGAAACTCGACCACTCAACATCAGAGTTGGAATTCCTTGGCCATAGGCCAACCGCAAAAAATTCGGCCAAATCTCAGTCTCTAGAAAGATCAAAAGAGACGGGTCAAACTGAAGTATAGCACGGCGGACAATCCAGGGATGGTCGATGGGAAAATAGATAATCCCATCCAAACCTGCATCCATCTGCTGGGCAGTCTTCTTCCCTGCGCGAGTCAATGTGGATAGAACAATCTTTCGGTCCGGGTACTCTACCTTAATCTGCCGCGTGAGACAGGCCGCAGACCGCACTTCGCCCACTGAAACAGCGTGTACCCAGACTGGGCGATGGCCTTCCAGAGATTTCCTCAATTCGCGGGGATATACCGCCATTCGTTCCCAAGCGCCTTCCCACATCCTTCTTCCAAACAAAAAAGCCAGAGGGAACAAGAGTAGCCCCAGGGTTAAAAAAAGTGTGACGAGAATATTATAAATCCAATAAATCATGGATTCTCAATGCAGAATCTTTGCCTGCGAATTCCCCTCCTGCTCCAGGAACTGTAAGGTGTAGAGCCTGCTGTACTCCGTCTTTCGCGCCAACAGTTCGTCGTGAGTGCCCTGTTCAACAATGGTCCCCTCCGACAAGACAGCGATTCGGTTCGCCTTCCGGATGGTAGAAAGTCTGTGAGCAATGACCAACGTGGTTCGTCGTGTCATTAAGTTTTCTAAAGCCTCCTGCACCGATCTCTCGGATTCTGCATCGAGAGCGGATGTGGCTTCATCCAGAATTAGAATAGGCCCATCTTTAAGGAGTGCCCGGGCGATGGCCAACCGTTGCTGTTGACCTCCGGAGAGCTTTTTACCCATTTCACCTACCACCGTGTCATAGCCCTCAGGCAATGCCATGATAAAATCATGGGCGTAGGCAGCCTTGGCTGCGGCGACGATTTGTTCCATATCCTTGCTTCGGTCTCCATAGGCAATGTTATTTTTCACGGTATCATTGAAGAGAAACGTGTGTTGAGTAACAATCCCAATTTGGGAACGAAGGGATTCAAGAGTCGCCTCACGAATATCCACACCATCAATAGTGATCTTTCCTGAACTCACGTCGTAAAACCGCGGGATTAGATCCGCCAACGTACTCTTACCCACACCACTGACACCCACCAGGGCCACCACGGATCCCCAATCCAATTTAAGGTTGACGTTCTTGAGAACCAACCCATGGCCATAGCCAAAGCTCACGTCACGCAATTCAATTCCCTGAACCAGGCGCGGGACTTCCTGAGAACCGGGGTTATCCCTGATCTCCGGAACATAATCGAGGACTTCAAATACCCTCTCGGCTCCGGCCAAAGCCTGATAAATGGTTGAATACGTCTGGCTGAGATGCTTGAAGGGCTGATACATAAGGAACATGGCCGTCATAAAGGCCATGAATTCCCCCTGGGTTCGCCCGCCGCCAATTACACTGGATCCGCCATACCAAACCACTGAGCCGATGGCCATGGATGAGAGCAATTCCATGGCGGGGGTGACCACGGCTTTCGCGCGACTGGCACGAACAAATTGTTTCAATAGACGCAAATTCTCATTGGAAAATCTTTCTATCTCGTAATTCTCCATGCCAAAGGCCTTGACGACTCGGTTCCCTTGTATACTTTCCTGTAACACTGTGGTCAGGTTTCCAATGCTAATTTGCCCCCGCCTCGTAAATCGCTTTATCTTTTTACTGATGCGCAAAACAGGTAAAACCGACGAGGGGAATACCGCGAACGCAATGGTCGCTAGAACCCAATCTTTTAAGAACGCCACTGTAATTAGGGCCAACAGGGAGGTGGAATCCCGTAGCAGGGACGCGGCAGCATCGGTGAGTCCGTATCGAATCAACGCCACGTCGTTATTCACGCGGGAGATGAGGGTGCCCGTTGGATTTCGTTGGAAAAAGGAAAGGGGTAGAAACTGCAAATGACGATTGATTGCGTACCGAACATCGGTAATGATTCGAAGACCTACATAATCGGTCAAGAAACTTTGGCCAAAGTTCATTAGGCCCCGAAAGCCGAACACAGCGATGATAACGAACGGGAGGTATCGAAGAGCCGCCTGATCCTTTCGTGCAAAAACGTCATCAAAAACCCTTTCTACGACGAAGGGAAGCACCCCCATGGTGGCGCTGTAACCCACCATACAGACCATTGCTATGGTGAAGTAAGGCCAAATATACGGCTTCAGATACTGAAGCAATCTTAAATAGTTGCTCAACCTTTCTCCTCTCGCAACAAAATCAATTGATTAACGAAAGCGCCATTTCCGCCACACGCCGAGGCGCGCCCGGAGAACCAAGGCGTTCCCGCACGTCTTCCAATCTTTTTACTATTTGTCGCGTCAGGTTGGGATCGGTAAGGATCCGCTGGGTCTCCGTACAGATTCTATCCTCCGTTACATCGTCTTGGATTAGCTCCGGGACAACCCTAGCTCCGGCAACAATATTGACCATTCCAATGTAATTTACACGGACCAGCAATCGAGCGAGGGCGTAGGTTAAACGGGACAATCGGTAGACCACGATCATGGGTTTTCTTAGCAGTGCCGCTTCAAGAGTAGCCGTCCCCGAGGCTACCCAGGCCATATCCGAAGCATTCATCAAGTTGTAGGCATCCATCTCGACCATGACAACCGGCACGGGAGCCATTGACAGCAAGGTCTCGAGTTGTTCACGATCAACGGTACTTGCCTTGAGGACTACAAATTGAATCTCACGCTGAGTACACAAACGAGTGGCGGCTCGAAGCATCAAAGGGAGTAAATATTCCACTTCCCTTCTCCGACTCCCGGGCAGCATCACGATGGTCTGTTTCGTGGGATCAAGGCCATGACGCTTAAGGGTAATGTCCCGGGACTCACTGCAATGAACCACGTCAAGAAGTGGATGACCCACAAATGTGACCCGAGCCCCTTCTCTCTCGTACAGAGGGACCTCGAAGGGAAAAACCACAGCAACCCGGCTCACCCAGCGGGCAATTTTCCGGGTCCTTCCTTTTCGCCATGCCCAAACCTGTGGGCTGATGTAATAAAGCACTGGGATCTCCCAACGATGGGCCAGCCGTGCTAACCGCAAATTGAACTCAGGGAAGTCAATTAGGATTAGCAGATCCGGTCTCTGATCTCTTAGTGACTTCCGCAAGAGCCAATAGGCATTCCATAGAGATCTAAGGTTTCCCACCAGCTCAGCTAGGCCCATACCTGCCAGTCGAGCCACATCAAAGAGCACTCTGATCCCTTCACGTTTGAGGTTCTCCCCGGCCACTCCGTATATGTCCAGGCTCGGATTCTGCCGGTAAAGATGATTGACCAACTGGGCTCCATAAAGGTCCCCAGAGGCTTCCCCCACCACGAGCATAATCCGCTTGGCCTGGTTCGGCATTTCCATCAAATCCTGAACCCGCCGTCTCAAAGCTGGTTACTAATCATTGACGCAATTCTGAGGGCTGTCAGCCCTTCCTCTCCACTCACCAGAGGCCTTTCACGGGATTTAACTGAATTTAGAAACGAGTCAATCTCATCCGCCAGGGCGTCCCCCTCTTGCATTTCCATCGTCTCAGCTAGAATGCTCTCTAATCCCTTTCCAGTCCCCGACTTGCGATAGATTTGCGCTCGTTTACCATCGTAATCGAGCGAAATATAGGCATCCGGCTGAAAAAAACGGATCTTTCTTTCTCGTTTCATGGAAACCCGACTCGCCGTAACATTGGCAACACTTCCGTTGGCAAATTGTAAACGTGCATTGGCGATATCCGGTTTATCCGTCAAGATCGGCACTCCCACTGCGTGGACTTCCTCCACCGGCGCCCGGACTAGGCTTGCGATGACGTCAATGTCGTGAATCATGAGATCAAAAACCACATCCACGTCCGTTCCGCGTTCCACAAAGGAGGCGAGACGATGGCATTCAATAAACCTAGGGTCTCGAATGACGGTCTCCAATTTACGCACGGCAGGATTAAACCGCTCCAAGTGGCCAATTTGAAGTATACGTTTTTTCTCCTTTGCCAGATCGACTAACTTCCCGCCCTCTTCCAACGTGGCGGCCATGGGTTTCTCAACCAACACATCAATCCCGGCAGACAGAAAGGCACTGGCCACGGGAAAGTGAAGGTTAGTGGGGACAGCGATGCTTACGCAGTTCACGAGGCCGAACAGGTCACGATAATCCGTGAGGGAAGTCACGTCAAGCTCTTCACCCACCTGTTTGCTCCGCTCTGGAACAATATCCACCACACCCATCAACTGAGCCTTGCCAGAGGCTGCATACTTTTCGGCGTGTCGCTTGCCTACATACCCAACTCCAACGACCCCCACATCGAGTAGTCCATGGGCTTTCTCCAGGTTTTGATCGCTATTCGGCCTCTTCCCTCCCCGGGAAGATTTTTGCACGTTCATGGTTCCCGTCACGCTTGTGGTAGGTCAGATCAAGGCAAGATCGTTTAACACTTAACTGCAACCACCGTAACTCCTACCCGATCTGCCTCCTTCACCAGTTCTTCCTTTTCCAATAGGATGGTACGGTCGGCTTCCACGGCCAAAACGCCTCCCCCCACATCACTGAGGACCTTAATGGTATCCACTCCCACGGCTGGCACGTCGAAACGCAGGTCCTGCTGTGGCTTGCTGACTTTAACCACCACAACCCCACCCTTTCCCAATTTTCCTCCCCTGAGGATGGCCGCATCCGTACCCTCGATGGCTTCCACCGCTAAAACCACACGGCTTTTGACCACTACGGTTTGTCCCACGCCCAACCGCCCGATGGCCTTGGCCACTTCAATCCCCAGGCGAATATCCTCCCATTGCTCGGAGGTAGGCGATAAACGAGACAACACACCCTCCGATGGGATAATCCGCGACAAGAATAGTGTAGACTCCAGGACCCGAATTCCCTCCCCTTCCAACTCCTTCGCTACTCCCTTGAGCAGCTGATCGTCCTCCCGGCTCCTTATCCGCGCTAGGAACGTCGCCCCCCTCAGGTCGGGCCAAAAATTAGCAAAGAGCTTGGCTTTACCGATGCCACCCACCATCACGGCCTCATTGACTCCCGCCTGATGAAAGGTACGAATGATTTTTCCTAATTCACCCACGCGTATCCAGGTCACACTGTCAGCCAACTCCTCGAGGGCCTGAGATGTTTCACCTCGATGGGCCACCGCTACTAAAGAAACGTCCTCCTGTTTTGCCTCCTTGGCAAAGATCAAAGGAAAGATACCATTACCTGCAATAAGCCCCAACTTCTTCATCGGAAAATACGTTCCCAACACTTAAAACCGTTCGAACATTTTCTATGGAATGCGCCCTACAACCGCAACGCTTTTTTCAAGAGACGTTACTTGCCATGAAGCTTAAAAGCAATGACCCAAAAGACAACCGAGGCATGAGTCCTGAAGAGCGCGGGCACAGCAACATAGAGTTTTGTTCAGGCCCGAGTGGCTACAAGGGCCTCCCTTGTAGCGGCCGGAGTGGCGGCTTACAAAATAGAGACTCGTTGACCGCCTTCGGACTTCGACAATAGCTCAGCCTAACCGAAGGGTTCGGCCCGAGGGTGACCGCCTGCTTTACCTTACTAGACACTAAGAAACTCATTATCTTTTTAACGGCAAATTCCCCTTTGAGAATTCTCTATAAAGCGGACCATTTGTTCTACTTCCGTAGTCAGCGGCCCGTCGCTCCTGATCTTCTCCAGCGCCTGCTTGGTCCTCAAACCCGACTGAAAGATAATTCGGTAAGCGTTCTTCAGAGCATCGATTTTCTCTCGGCTAAACTTCTTTCGCTTAAGCCCCTCAAGGTTGAGGCCCCTGAGCTTGACACGATCTCCCGTGGCATTACAGTAAGGCGGAATATCTTTTGAAACCATGGAGCCAGCTCCCAAAATCGCACCAGTTCCCACCTTCACAAACTGGTGGATTCCAACGAGTCCTCCCACGATGGCATAGTCCTCAATGACCACATGGCCTCCTAAAGTAGCCCCATTGGCAACGATGTTATGGTTGCCGATGATGCAATCATGGGCCACATGGGAATACATCATGAGAAGGTTTTGGCCCCCCACGCGAGTAATCATCCCTCCGCCCGTGGTTCCAGGATTGAGCGAGGCGAACTCCCTCACCGTGTTGCCAGCACCAATGATGAGTTGGCTGTCCTCCCCCTGATACTTGAGGTCCTGGGGAACAGAGCCTACGGTTGCAAACTGGAATATTGTGTTCCCTTCGCCGATGGTGGTGTTGCCCTCAATGGCTACGTGGGACTTAATCTTTGTCCCCTTGCCAATTTTAACCTTCGGGCCGATGACAGAGTAGGGTCCCACCTCGACATTCGTATCTAACTCTGCGTGACGGTCCACAATAGCCGTAGGATGAATTTTCCCCATGGTCAATTGCTTCAAATCCTACCTTACTCGCGCGAAACTTCCATGGCTGACAGTTCTACTTGAGCAACCAGCTTTCCATCGACGCTCGCCTCGCCTGACATCTTCCAATAGGACCCCCGTCGTTTCAGTAAAGTCAATTCCAAGCGCAACTGATCGCCCGGCTCTACAACCCGCTTGATCTTAACCCGGTCCAACCCGGTGAGCATGAAAATCTTGTCTTCACCAGTGAAGGATCCTGAAGAGTGGGCTAGAATCGCACCCACCTGCGCTATGGCTTCACAAATCAGTACCCCGGGCATAATAGGTTTACCTGGGAAATGGCCCTGGAAGAAGTTCTCATTGTAGGTAACGTTCTTGATGCCGACAATTCTGGTCCCCGGCTCCATTTCCAGAATTCGATCCACCATAAGGAACGGATACCGATGGGGGAGGTGTTTCAGGATCTCCCTAACGTCCATCATGAGTGGTCACCCTCTTTCCAGCCCTGCGGCTTAACTGACCGACCTTGCGCTCCAGATGGCGGACAGTGTTCCAAAGCTTCGGCAAACGGGGAATCAGCGCCCTGACCTTAATCCAGTCTTTGTGGGGAACAGCCTGAAATCCTCCCGAGAGAACCGCCCCAGGGGGCACCGACTGGACAATCCCCGACTGAGGTCCGATCCTTGCCCGGTCACCTATCTCAATATGATTGACAATACCCACCTGACCCGCCACGATCACTTCCTTACCAATGCGGGTGCTTCCAGCGATTCCCGCTTGAGCCACAATGACCGTATTTTCTCCCACCACCACGTTATGGGCAATCTGTACCAGGTTGTCGATCTTGGTGCCTTGACCGATCTTGGTACAACCAAGGGTCGCACGATCCACCGTCGTGTTGGCCCCAATTTCTACGTCGTCTCCTATCTCTACGGTACCCACCTGGGGAATTTTCCTCTGCACACCTCGCTCTTCTGCAAATCCGAATCCGTCACTTCCGATCACCACGCCTGCATGGAGCATCACCCGGTTACCCAAGCGACAGCCCTCACGGATGGTGACTTGGGGATACAAGATGCAATCCTCCCCAACCTCCACACCGTCTCCCAAAAACACACTGGGAAAAAGCACTGACCCTCGCCCCACTTTGACCCTCTCCCCCACATAGACATGGGGGAACACGGTAACATTCTCTCCCAGGACAGCACTATCACCGATACTGGAACTGGGGCTGATTCGACCGTCAAATTGCGGCTTTGGCGTCAAGGCATCAAGAATCTTGGCAAAGGCTAGGTAAGGTTGATCAACTACGAGAAAGCTATTTTGATCCTGGGAGGGAAGGGCTATCTGGTTTCCGATGATGATTGCGCTAGCCTTGCAGCTCTGGAGATAGGTCTGGTATCGCGGTGAGGTGAAAAAGGTGATATCTCCGGTTACGGCTTCATCAATGGATGCGACCCTTTGAATCTCAACTTTTTCATCCCCAACGACCCTGCCACCCACCAGTGTGGCCAATTCGGAAAGCGATTTACCCGCCACCTTCACTTGGCTTTTACCACTCCCGCCCCAACTTTACGATTGTAGAGTTCCACAACCTTTTGGGTGATATCGACCCCTTTATCCACGTAGAGCATCTGATTTCGGGTAAGAATGAGAGTAAATTTTTCCTTCTTTCCAACCTCGGATACCACACTGGCAATCTGCTTGAGGATGTTGTCCATGGCCTCTCGTTCCCTCGCACGGAGCTCCTCTTGGGAATCGCGCATCCTCACCTGATAGTCTCGCAACCGTCTTTGAAACTCCCTCCCCAAGTTTCTCTTCTCGTCCTCTTTAAGGAGAAGACCTTTTTTTTCTGCATCGGCCCTAAACTTCTCGATTTCGTTCTTTTCTTTCAAAAGACTAGCTTCAACCCTTTTGATTTGGGCCTCAAACTTCGCCTTTGCATCTTTGCCCGCCTTAGAACTTCTAATAGCCATCTCAAGGTCCACAAATCCGATTTTCATCTTTTCCTGCCCCCAGGCGGGAGCGGTAAATAGCGTTAGAAGGAACAAGGCCAGCACTTTTTTCACATGGACCTCCAATCGATCATATTGGCTACGATAGAACGGATGCGATGCCCGGACAAACTAGAATGGGTCACCGCCTATATTAAAGGTAAACAGCGAGGTTTTATCGTCTGACCCTGGATTCAAGGCAAAACCAAAATCCACCGCCAATGGGCCAAGGGGAGAAAACCAACGAACCCCAAGTCCCACGGAACTTCTCATAGCACCGATGTCAAAACTCTGGGATTGCCTGAAGGCTTGACCCGAATCAAAAAAGGTCACCCCGTTGAGACCGTACTGCTTCAAAACCGGGAAGCGCAATTGAATGCTCGTGACGAGCTGCTTATCGCCCCCCACCACATTACCCAACTCGTCCTTTGGACCAAGACTTCGTGATTCGTATCCCCGCACGGATGGATTACCGGGGAAATATCTCTGGCCAATGGGTAGGCTATCAGAGTCGTTGGAGCGCGAGAATATCGTGCTTAATCCCACAGCACCCCTCAGGCTCAACACATAGGCGCCTCCCCAGCGGGGTTTATTGAGCAGGGTACGATACCAACGCGCCCTAACGTCTGTTCTAATAAAGCGGTTGTCACCTCCCAAGCCTGCAAACTTGAAAGTAGTCCTAGATTGGGTCCCCTCCGTAGGAAGAAAACCATGGTCTCGACTATCATAACTGAGGCTCGGGGTCACCGAGCTGATCAAGGAAGGCCCCGCTTCATCCTGAACCTCTTGTGAGGCACTGCTTGAAACTCCCTCAACATCGGCCTTGACCAACCGATAAGACATACCCAAGCGCATTAGGTCAATCATAGAGGGAGATGGTTCCCCCTCACGCTTATTTCCCTCCCTAGGCAGCCAACGTCGTAAAAACGGAACCTCTAGATACCGCATGGGATAGGATGCGGTTGTGCCGAAACCCAATCTTCGTGAGTCAAATTCATCAAATTCCACCTTGCTATTGAATGCATCAACACCCAAGGATAGACGGGTATCGCGGAAATAAGGATCGGCAAAACCCAGGATGAAATCACGCCGGGATTGCCCGAAATCAAACATGGCGTTGACTTTATATCCGCGGCCAAAGAGATTCTTCTCGCCAGCGTTCAACCTGATCAAAAAACCGTCCCCCGTATTAAACCCCACACCACCACCCAAGCTTCCCGTGCGACCCTCCTTGACATCCACATGGAGATTGACTTCGTCCGGCCTCTCGGTTTTCTTAGTGGTCAATTGAGCGCTTTCAAAATACCCCGTGCGGTTCAGCGCGCCTTCACTCTCCTTAATCTTTCCCATCGAAACCAGCTCCTGTTCAGCCGCCCTTATCTCTCGTCGAATGACCTTATCCCTAGTCTTCGTGTTTCCCGAAATGATGATTCGGTTAAAATGGACCGGTGGGCCCCTCTTGATCAGCAATGCAATATCCACTTCTCTTTTCTTATGATTGACCCTCGTCACTGGATCCACCCGAGCAAAAGCATACCCTTCATTGGCATAGGTAGCGGTTAGGACCTTGATATCCTCCCTCAAGCGACTTCCGCGAAAAATCTGCCCGGTGGTCAGTTGGACCTTTTCCAAGAGCTTTTCGGGATCCTCCACTAACTCGCCCCCTACTTCCACTTTCCCCACCCGGTATTCTTCTTTTTCCTGAATTCGAATGACGATCTCGATTCCTTTGTTCCGGCGTAAAATCACGGGCTCATCAATCTTATGATCAATATACCCGTGGTCATAATATTGATTTGACAGCTTCGCGATATCGTTCGTCAGAATGTCCCGATCCAATACCCCCCGTCTGGTAAATCGAGACAAGATCCATTTTTGTTTCGTTGCCATGAGTTTTTTTAACTGCTTGTCGGTAAAGACATGGTTACCTTCAAAGGAAATTTTCTCGATCAAAAGCCGCTTACCCTCGTTGATATCCAGAATAACCATGGCCTGATTGTTGACTTCCTCTGCAATGGCGAAATCCACCTTCGCACTAACATACCCCTGGTCGCTGTATAGCTTTTTTACTTTTTCGACCCCCATTGACACCTTATCCCTGTCCAGGATGGTTCGGGGCTTAACTCCCAGCGCGGCCTCGATCTTCTCATTGCTGACCTTCGCGTTGCCCTGAATTCTAATCTCTTTGATGTATGGCCTTTCCCTGACAATGTAGGTGAGAATCCCGTCGGAGGAGAGGTCCGCTTTCACATCGTCAAAAAACCCCATTTGATAGATGGACTTCACGTCATCACGTACCACAGCCGGACTGAAGGGCTCGCCCTTGCGTGCCTTGAGGCGAATCCGAATCCCGTCATCTTCCGCTCTGAGGTTCCCCTGGATCCTGATCTCCTTAATGATCACGGGCTCACTCGCCTCCAAAAAGGCTAGAGGAAGATAAATTGCAGAGAATATGAGGGCGGAAAAAAGTGTTTTAAACGTTAAAACGGCTTTACCCCACATTGGCTGAGCACCACAAAAAGCTCACCCCAACTCATTTTGCCTAACAAATTAAACGACTTTTGTAAAGTTCAAAAATAGCCCGTCTTGCCAAGATTGATGCTACAATTTAGGCCCTTATCACACCTTTGGGACTAATCCAAGTTAGATACATGGGCACATGGCAAACCAAAAACCAGGTACCTTTTATAATTACGGGTTCTAGGGGCTTATTGGTTAACCGTTTGCCCAACAGGCCTATGCCTAACCCTTTTCCATAGCAGCGTTCCCCGGGCCCAAGCACCCATCACTACTGAACAGGGAAAAGCCCACCTTCTCGTAGCTCCACTTGTCGCCCGATTCTACGCGCGAATTGCCAGTTATGGGTGGCCACCACTAACGCGACCCCCTTTTCCTCATTGAGATGAAATAAAAGTTTTTCGATTTCCTCACCGGTATGAGGATCCAGATCACCTGTGGGCTCGTCGGCCATAATGAGTTTCGGCTCAAGGATCATGGATCGCGCCACCGCAACCCTTTGCTGTTCCCCACCCGAGAGTTTTCCTGGTGGATGCTCCGAGCGGTCTTTTAATCCCACCATCTCCAGGAGTTTCACTGCATCCTCACGCGATTTCTCCCAAGTCCAACCGCGGATTAGAGCGGGCAGCATTACATTCTCCAGCGCACTGAAATCCGGCAGAAGGTAGTGGAATTGGAACACAAAACCGATCTCTTGATTGCGGAAGTGGGCAAGTTCCTCATCCCGTAACAGCAAGAGATCTCTCCCCTGATAGATAAGCTGTCCACTGTTGGGACGATCCAATGTCCCAAGAATATGAAGCAAGGTGCTTTTACCCACCCCAGATTCGCCCACGATGGCCAGCCGTTCTCCTTCCGCAATGGTCAACTGGAGGTCCAACAGGACAACAATTTTCTTTTCGCCCTCGGTGTATGACTTGTGGAGACCCTGTATGGAATACAAATTTGACATTACAACTCAAGGAAACGTCGAACCTGGATCTCAGGGAAAACCCAAAGACTCAGGCGCTCATTCATAACGGATAATCTCCACCGGATCCAATTTCGCGGCCTGGCGCGCCGGATAGATGCTAGCCAGGAGACAGATTAATAGCGAGACAAAAGACACTAAGACAAAATAAAGACCAGAAATTTTGACAGGCACGGTTGAGACAAGAAAGACGTCTTTGGGTAGCTCAATAAATTGGTATTCCTGAATAAACAGGCATATGACAAAGCCCAAAATTGATCCCAGGAGAGTCCCCGCCGCTCCTATCACGCAACCTTTCAGCAAGAATATCCGCCAGATGCTCCCACGACTGGCACCCATGGATCGCAAAACGGCGATATCTCTCCGTTTTTCCATCACCACCATGATTAATGTGGAAATGATATTAAAGGCCGCGATCAACACCATGAGGAGAAGAACGAGAATGTATACCCACCGCTCCAGTCGAAGGGCGGCAAACAGATTGGGCCACAGGCGAGACCAATCCTCCGTCAGGTAGGGAAGTCCCAATCTCCGCTGAATTCTCTGAGCCACCGCCCGGGCCTCGTCCACATCCCGAACCCTAATCTCAATGCTGGTCACCGAATTTCCCAACTGAAAGAATTGCTGAGCATCGACAAGATTCATGAAAACCAAGCTGCTGTCGTATTCATGCATTCCAGATTTGAATAACCCCACCACGGCAAAACGCCTAATCTTTGGTACCATTCCAACAGCCGTAGGTTTACCGAGCGGAGAAACCAACTGGATGGGCTCCCCCAACAGGACTCCGAGACCGGCGGCTAACCGGGTACCCAAGATGATTCCGGGCAACTCCATGGGGCGGTCTTTAACCTGCACCACACGATGCTGTTTTAGATCCTTCAAGCTCCCGGCCTCCATAAATTTCTCTATGGCCACAACTCCATTTGCCTTATCCGGATCCACCCCTCGAACCACCACTCCAGAAATCCGATTACCCTTTGTCAAAATGACCTGCCCGTAAACCATGGGGGTTGCGGACAAGACCCCTTCTTCCTTCATCACTTGCTCGGTGAGGTAGTTGTACTTCAGCAGCAGATCCCCGGACTTCACCAAAACCACATGGGAATTGATTCCCAACAGGCGGTCACGAAGCACCTCCTCGAAGCCAGTCATAACTCCAATGACTACATTCAGCGTGAGAACAGCGATCATTACCCCCAGGATGGAGATCATGGAGAGCAAAGAGATAAAGGTCTCACGGCGCCGGGCACGCAAATACCGCAGACCAACAAAAAGCTCGTATTTCATGACGGAATTTTGGTAGACTCACCTCTGAGGGCGGAGCAAGGGAAAAAGGATCACGTCCCGTATAGAGGGAGAATCTGTAAAGAGCATCACCAAGCGATCAATGCCAATACCCTCCCCCGCTGCAGGGGGCATGCCGTACTCCAGGGCACGTATATAGTCTTCATCCATCTCATTGGCAGTCTCATCTCCCGCGCTGCGGGCCTTGACCTGCTCTTGGAATCGCCCTTTTTGATCCACGGGATCATTCAACTCTGAAAAGGCGTTGGCAAGCTCCCTTCCGCCTATGTACAGTTCGAATCGGTCCACCAGCTTAGGATTTTTATCGTTCTTTCTAGCCAGGGGAGAAACCTCCAAGGGAAAATCCACTACGAAGGTGGGTTGAATGAGATGGGGTTCCGCAACCCTTTCGAACACCTCCACCAGCGTCTTCTCATAGGACATCTCGGGATCCAGCGAGAAACCCTGCTTTTCGGCAAACCCGCGAAGATCACTTTTATTCGCCACTTTGTCCCGGGTAACCTGCCCGTACTGCTCGATTCCTTCCAAGATGGACAGACGCCTCCAAGGCGGCTTCAGTTCAATTTCATGACCACCGTGAGTAATTTTAGTACCGCCAACGACCTTTTCGGCCAGTGTCATAAACATCTCTTCCGTGAGGCTTATAAGGTCCTCGAAAGTTGCGTAGGCTTGATAGAATTCCACCATGGTGAATTCGGGATTGTGACGCACTGAAATCCCCTCGTTACGAAAGTTTCTATTAACCTCAAAGACCCGCTCTAGACCTCCCACCAAAAGGCGCTTCAAGTACAGTTCGGGGGCAACCCTAAGATAGAGGTCAATGTCGAGCGCGTTATGGTGGGTTTTAAACGGTTTTGCAGCCGCCCCTCCAGCAATGGACTGCATCATGGGCGTCTCCACCTCAAGGAAATCCCTCTCTTCGAAGAATGCGCGAATTAGACGGATGATTTGAGAGCGTCTCCGGAACACCTCCCTTGCATCGGGATTTACGATTAGATCCAAGTATCGTTGTCGGTAACGAACCTCAACATCCGCTAGCCCATGCCATTTCTCCGGTAGAGGGCGAAGGCATTTACAGAGAAGGCGAAGGTCATGGGCTTCCAAGGTCAATTCCTTCGTCTTGGTACGAAACAGGTTGCCCGACACCCCTACGATGTCGCCGATGTCCAAAGACTTGAAAAGGTTGTAACCGTCTTTCCCCAAACGATCTTGTCGAACGTATACCTGGATCTTTCCTCCACGGTCCTGGAGGTGAAAGAATGATGCCCTGCCGAAGGATCGAATCCTCACGATGCGCCCACCCAGGGAAATGTCCGCGGGAAGCTTTCCCAATTGCTCCTCGGTATAAGAAGCAAACTGAGAGAAAATTTGTGACGCAATGTGACTGGGCCGATAGTCATTGGGGTAGAGGTTTTCTCCCGCTTCTTTCAGCTTCTTGAGCTTGCCGAGGCGAACCTCGACCTGTTCGTTCACATCCTCCATTTTGACATCCTTAAGTGATCAGACTCACCCGAAAATGGAAATTCCCGGCGTAAAGGTCTTAATTACTAGAAATACCACAACTTTTACAAACTGGCGAACTTTTTATTGGTTAGAGGGTGGTTTTAGAGCTTCCACGCTACTCGGTGAGACCGCCGGGATACGATGATGCGACCATGGTCCTTTCACAGTGTCCGGAGAGCAACTCCGAATTTTTAAACAAGGCTCTGCAACTGAACTCGGGATCCCAAACGGCTGAAGTCGTTCACACACACACCAACCATTAGGACAAAGACTACAAGTTCCCCTGGAAACTAATGAGGAGCCAGAGCAATGATATTGGAACTGGGAATCCTACGATTGGAAAAGAATCGCCAGGGGGCAGTCAGGGCCCAATGGAGTCCCATCAGACCTCGACTTCGATATCGGAACCTTCCACTCGAACATTGTACCGCGCCACTCCCGACGGTGCAGGAGCGCCTACGGCTTCACCGTTGGTCACATCAAAAAGTGCGCCGTGCCACGGGCACCGCACCTGTTTTTCTTCCATCAACCCCTGGGAAAGGGGGCCTCCTCGATGGGTACACGTATCGTCGATGGCGTAAAAGGCCCCTTCAACGTTAAAGAGAGCAATCTTTTTTCCGTTAACATCCACCATCTTACCCTTACCAGGAGAGACGTCATCTGCCTTCGCAACCTTCACAAATCCAGCCATAAACTTCTTACTCCTCCTTTATTAACGAGTCATGCTGAACTGAAACACTGATCTTATAGCATACCGAGCTGTAGCTTAGCAGCTTCGGACATTTTGCTTGGATCCCAGGTGGGCTCCCAAACGATCACCACGTGGACATCGGTAACCCCTGGGATGGCCTGCACCTTGCTCTCAACCTCCTCAGGAATGGACTGGGCTGCGGGACAGGCGGGTGAAGTGAGGGTCATGGTAATGGTGACACTGCCCGAAGGGTCCACTTCGATTCCATAAATCAATCCAAGCTCATAGATGTCAACTGGAATTTCGGGATCAAAACAGGTCTGCAGAGCCTCCACCACCTGGGCCTCGATAACGGTTGAATTGATGCTCTCCATCTAATGGATTCCTTATATGAAAAATGCGACTAAAGCATTCCGAGCCTTTGCTTTGCCGCGCCGGATATCATGCTCTGGTCCCAAGGTGGGTCCCAGACCAGCTCCACATCAACTTCACTGATCCCCGGCACACTCGTGATTTTATTTCTTATATCTTCCTTCAAGACCTCGCCCATACCACACCCTTGAGCCGTTAAGGTAAATTTCACCTCCACCCTGCTCTCTCCCTTGGCTATGGGGGTTACCTCACAATGATAAACCAGCCCCAGATCGACGATATTTACCGGGATTTCCGGGTCAAAGCACATTCGAAGCTGACCCCATACTTTATTTTCAATTTCCACGGGGCCCTCCGTCGCCACTGAAGACCGACCCCCTGCGCGGGTCGGGACTTCCATGCCCAGAACACCGGCGTCCCTGGCAGCAATACGCACCATATGTCCGCGATCCGTGGTCACGGTAAAACCGCCACCCAGAGACTGAGTAATCCATACCCGGCTGCCTGCTGATAGCGACAGCTTTTCGCCACTGGGAATCATGACGGCTTCGCACTCGCGGTTCAGTGTTATCGCATCACCGCTTTCCATATGTTCGTCTCCCCTGGATTTCATTTGGAATTGAATGATTTTCACCCGATTCACTCGGTGGTGGCTAACTCTTCCTCCCCTTTCAATGCCGCCTGAAGCGTATGCCAAGAAAGGCTTGCGCACTTCACGCGAGCGGGAAAATGGCACACGCCAGAAAGGAGCGACAATTTCCCAAGGTTGTGTTCGTCGCTCTTCGCGTCCAGTTCCCCCAAAAGCATCCTATGAACCCGGTCGAAAAGAGCCTTCGCCTCTGCCTCCGTTTTCCCCTTTAAGCTTGCGGTCATCATGGAAGCCGAAGCCTTGGAAATGGCACAGCCAGCGCCCTGGAAACTGATTTCCTTAATGACACCGTCTTCCAACTTGAGATAGACGGTAATTTGGTCACCACACAGGGGGTTGTAGCCCTCGGCTGTTCGATTCGCATCCTTCAGGACGCGAAAGTTCCGTGGGCTTTTATTATGATCGAGTATGACCTCCTGATAGAGTTCGCTCAAGTCTGACATCAACCAAATACCTCTTGGACTTTACCCATGGCCCGGACCAAAGCGCCTACTTCGTCTTTTGTATTGTAAAAGGCGAAGGATGCCCTTGCCGTTGCGGGCACGCCAAAGCGCTGCATGACAGGCATGGCGCAGTGATGTCCCGTTCGGATAGCAACTCCCTCCTGATCCAAGATTGTACCGATATCATGGGCGTGAATACCTTCCAACAGGAAGGAGATCACGCCTGCCCTCCGTTTCGGCGTTCCGATGAACCGCAGCCCTGGAATGGACGAAAGGGCTTCCGTGGCATAGGACAGGATCTGGCTTTCATGGGCTTCCACTGCCGCGAACCCAATCCCGTCGAGATAGTCAATGGCCGCGCCCAATCCGATTCCCCCGGCAATGTTCGGGGTGCCCGCTTCGAATCTATATGGCAAAACATTGTAATGGGTTTTCTCGAAGGTCACCAGACTGATCATGTCACCGCCCCCTTGATAGGGCGGCATGGCCTCCAGCAGGCTCGCCTTGCCGTAAAGCACACCGATTCCCGTGGGACCAAATAACTTGTGCCCTGAGAACGCGTAGAAATCACAACCCAGGTCCTGAACATCGATTTTCATGTGAGGCGCCGCCTGGGCTCCATCGACGAACACGGGTATTTTTCGGTGATGGGCCTCCTCAACCATCTCCTTGACCGGATTGATGGTGCCAAGCGCGTTCGAAACATGGGCCACGGAGACCAATCTGGTCCGATCATTTAACAGGCCCCGATACTCATCAAACAGTATTTCCCCTTCCTGGCTAATGGGGATCACACGGAGCTTAGCGCCGGTCGCCTCGCACAGCATCTGCCACGGCACGATATTCGAGTGATGCTCCATGGCCGAAATGACAATTTCCTCACCCGTACGGATAAACTTCCTGCCGTAACTCTGAGCCACAAGGTTTATGGCCTCCGTGGTGCTGCGCACAAAGACAATTTCCCGATCCTTTGGAGCATTGATGAAACGCCGGATTTTTTTCCGGGCGTCTTCATAGTTCTTTGTGGCCTCCTCGCTTAATTGATGGACGCCACGATGAATATTCGAATTTTCGTTGCTGTAGTATCTGTCAATGGCATCAATAACCGCCTGCGGCTTCTGACTTGTAGCGGCATTGTCAAGGTAGACCAGCGATTTACCATGGACTTTTCGCTGCAGGATCGGAAAGTCCTTCCGGATTTCCCCTACGTCAAAGGGTCTCTCCGGGTTTTTCCAATCACTGGCCGCGACGCTCTGTCTGCTTACGGTCATCTGATTTACTTCTCCAAGGATTCCGAATCACCCGACTGGTAAGACCTTGAGTGAAACGTCTCTTCGAGCCAGGAACGGAGCTTCGCCGGCTTAACCGTTCCGATAATTTCGCTCGCGAACGCAAAAGTCATGAGCCTACGGGCATCCTGGAGACCCATCCCTCGAGAGCGGAGGTAAAAGACGGCATCTGGATCCAGCTGGCCCACCGTGGAACCGTGCGTGCACTTTACGTTGTCGTTATAAATTTCCAATTGGGGTTTGGTGTTAATGGTAGCCTCCTCGGACAGCAGGAGGTTTTTATTGGTCTGTTTGGCATCAGTCCCTGGAGCAGCCCCATGGACGTAGATCTTGCCATTGAAGACTCCCTTCCCTCTCCCACCCAAGATACCTTTATAGAGCTCGCGGCTGTTGCAATGGGGTTTCACATGGTCCACCCGTGTGTGGTTGTCCACATGCCGCTTCCCGTCCACCGTGTAGAGGCCGTTGAGGGAACACTCGCTGCCCTCTCCGTCCAACACTGAATTAAAGTCATTACGTGCAAGGGCCCCCCCCAGGGAAACGGAATGTGAGGAAAAGTTGCTGTTCCGGTGCTGATGAACCTGCAAGGTGGCCACGTGGAAGGCGCTGCGGCTTTCACATTGAAGTTTGTAATGATCCACCACGGCATCTTTACCCAGCACGATCTCGGTCACGGCGTTGGTGAAGTAGACTTCGTCTTTCACGCCCAGATAGGTTTCCACGATGCTCGCCTGGCCCTCGTCACCGATTACAATGAGGTTGCGAGGGTAAGAAACCGTGGCTTCGCCTTGGGTGGTTGAAAAGAAAATCAGATGGATGGGCTCCCCAAGGATACTGCCCTTCGGGACATGAACAAAGCAACCATCATTCATCCACGCCGTGTTCAAGGCCACAAAGGCTTGGTCCTGGTAGCTGGCGTAGCGCGCCAGGTAAGGCTCCACACTTGCGGGATGATCACCCAGAACCGCAGACAGGCTACCGACCCGAACATTTTCGGGGATTTCGAAAGACGAGAGATTGCGAGAGTAGCGGCCGTTAATGAAAACAATCCTATGATCCACCAGATTCCCAACACCCAGTCGGGCGAGGGTCTCGGATGTGACGCCGTTGAGCCCATCCCGAGCCGGCTCAAAAGGGATCTTCGCGATGGGTGCAACGTTGGTATACTTCCATTCCTCATGACCGGCGCTTGGAAACCCAAGCTCGGAGAACCGAGAGATGGCCTCCCGGCGAACCAAGTGAGTCCATGCCTGGTTGCTATGGAGGTCCTTTTCGAATTGAACGAAGTGGTCTCGATAGAAGTCCCTTGCTTCGGTGGTATTCATCACAGCGGGAATTGTCCTTTTTTAGGTTGAGGCCTGAGCGCCCTGGACCTGCCCCTCAACCCAGCCATATCCTCTTTCTTCCAACTCCAGGGCAAGACTCCGGTCTCCGGATTTGACGATGCGGCCATCGAAGAGAACGTGGACATAGTCCGGCACAATGTAGTCCAACAATCGCTGGTAATGAGTCACCACAATCATAGCGGTGTCCTTGTTACGCAGGGAGTTGACACCCCCCGCTACGATTCTTAGGGCATCGATGTCCAGTCCGGAATCCGTCTCGTCCAAGATGGCCAGCTTCGGCTCCAACACCGCCATCTGAAAAATCTCGTTGCGTTTTTTCTCACCGCCGGAAAACCCCTCGTTGATTGGCCGATTCAGAAGATCCCGGTCCATCTCCACCAGTTTCATCTTCTCCTTAGCCAGGGCCAAGAAATCCATCGCATCCAGCTCTTCAAGGCCACGTCCTTTTCTCACCGCGTTGAGGGCAGCCTTCATAAAGTAGGTGGTGCTCACTCCAGGAATTTCCACTGGATATTGAAACGCCAGGAAGACTCCCTGGCGAGCCCGTTCCTCAGGTGACATGGCCAGCAGGTCCCTTCCTTCGTACCTCACCTCGCCCCCGGTCACTTCATAACCTTCCCGTCCCGCAAGAACGTGGGCCAGAGTACTTTTACCCGAACCATTGGGACCCATGACGGCATGAACTTCACCGGCGTTGACTGTGAGATTAATTCCCTTCAGGATTTCATTGCCCTCTGCATTGGCCTTTAAATCTTTAATCGTCAGCACGATATTCCCCTTTGCGCCTCTCCCGGCTCATCCAACGCTGCCTTCGAGACTGACTCCCAGCAGCTTTTGGGCTTCCACTGCAAACTCCATGGGCAGCTCACGAAAGACCTGCTTACAGAAGCCACTTACGATCATGGTAACCGCGTCCTCGGCTGAGATCCCCCGTTGCTTGCAATAGAAGAGCTGATCCTCACCGATCTTCGAAGTCGAAGCCTCATGCTCCACCTGGGCCGAGCTGTTCATCACCTCGAGGTACGGGAAGGTATGGGCACCACATTGGTCCCCCAGCAGCAACGAATCGCACTGGGAATAGTTTCGAGCACCGGTGGCCCCCTTGAGGACTTTCACCAGACCACGGTAGCTGTTTTGGCCATGGCCGGCAGAGATGCCCTTGGAGATGATGGTGCTCCGTGTGTTCTTCCCCATGTGAATCATTTTAGTTCCGGTATCTGCCTGCTGAAAATTGTTGGTAAGGGCCACCGAATAAAACTCACCCACCGAGTTGTCCCCCTGCAAAATGCAACTGGGATACTTCCAGGTGATGGCGGATCCGGTTTCCACCTGGGTCCACGATATCTTTGAGTTTTTGCCAAGGCATTTGCCACGCTTGGTGACGAAATTGTAGATGCCGCCCTTGCCATCCTTGTCCCCAGGATACCAATTTTGAACCGTGGAGTATTTGATCTGCGCGTTATCGAGTGCAACCAACTCCACCACCGCAGCATGCAATTGATTGATATCCCGCATGGGGGCCGTACATCCTTCAAGGTAGCTTACGTAGCTACCCTCTTCCGCCACAATGAGAGTCCGCTCGAACTGACCCGTTTCCGCGGCGTTGATTCGAAAGTAGGTGGAAAGCTCCATGGGACATCTCACGCCTTTGGGCACATAGCAAAACGATCCGTCACTGAAGACCGCAGAGTTCAAACTGGCATAGAAATTGTCCGTGTAGGGCACCACTGATCCGAGATACTTTTTAACGAGGTCCGGATACTGCTGAACCGCCTCTGAAAATGAGCAGAACAGAACCCCCATCTCGCCCAGCTTTTCTTTAAACGTTGTGGCAACGGAGACGCTGTCGAAGACTGCATCCACGGCCACCCCTGCCAATTTTTCCTGCTCCATGAGAGGGATTCCCAGCTTTTCATAGGTCTTGAGCAGCTCCGGGTCAACCTCTTCAAGGCTCTTCGGTCGATCTGCCACGGCCTTCGGCGCCGAATAGTAAATAATGTCCTGATAGTTAATCGGTGGATGGTGAACGTTGGCCCACTTCGGTGCCCCTTCTTTCTTTTCCATTTTGACCCAATGCCGGTAGGCCTTGAGTCGCCAGTCCAATAACCATTGGGGCTCGTTCTTCTTGGCGGAGATGGTCTGAACTATGTCCTCGTTCAGGCCACGTGGGACAGTGTCCGCGGCCACATCGGTGACGAATCCGTACTTATAGTCCTGCTTTACAACGGCTTCATCGATCATAATTTCGCCTGCTTCGCCGCCACCTCAGTTAGCCGGCCCTAGATTGCTGCAGCACTCTTTACCAGCCATCGCTCCTTCATGATCTTGTCCTGGATCCTCAACAACCCTTCCGTTAGGGCCTCGGGCCGAGGAGGGCACCCGGGAACATAAACATCCACGGGAATGATTTTATCTACGCCTTTACACACAGAATAGGCCATCTGAAAGAGACCGCCACAATTCGAGCAGCTCCCCATGGAGATAACGTACTTTGGATCGGGCATTTGGTCGTAAAGGAGCTTCGTGCGCTTGGCCATTTTATAGGTAAGCGTACCGGCCACGATCATTAGATCCGACTGGCGCGGCGTTGCCCTTGGAACGCAGCCAAAGCGGTCCACATCGGCTCGCGGCCCACCCGTCTGCATCAACTCAATGGCGCAGCACGCCAGGCCAAACAGCATGTACCACTGTGAAGAGGCCCTGCCCCAATTGAGCAGGTCATCGACTTTTGTCGTAAAGACCGTTTCAGGTAGAGTGTTGGTTAATGGCATTGATCTCCTCCGCGCGGCCTGGTGTTTTTATGATTGAACTCTAATAAATAGCCCGATAAGCAGTGATTCCCCATTAAAGTTTCGCCCCTAGACAAAAATGGACCTACTGAATCTACCTTATGGCTAAAAAAATCAAAAAGGGACGGGGCTTGCTATCCGTCTCTTGAGTCCGCTTTCATCCGCAATGCTTCCCAGGGAAATTCCAGCAAGGTAGTTCGTAAGGAGGCTCTGCGCCCTATCCCACACTGAGATCTGGGTACAGACAGCATCGTAAGGACAGGATGGCTCCCCTTTATCCAGGCATTCCATAAGGACCAGGGGTTTTTCCACCGCCTCATATACTTCCTTCAGGCTAATGGCATCCGCCGGTTTGGCGAGGCTAAATCCTCCCCTGCACCCCACATGAGACTTGACCAACCCCATGGCAACTAAGTCTTTCATGATCTTGGATAGGTAGTGGGACGGAATATCCTGCTTCTGTGTGATCTCCCGGCTACCGATGACCCTGTTTAGGGGCTGAGCTGCCAGATAGGAAAGCGCACGAACCGCGTAATCTACCCGACGCCCCACATTCATCAGGGAACTTCTGTCGTTTTTCATGGACTTGAATGAGCCGTCATCCTGCACAGGTGACACCTCCTTGCAAAAGTCGCTACTTGTGTAATATAGACCTAGAAAATCCACAATGTCAATAGCTGCAACGCTTTGAGTCAATTGAGGAAAATTGGGGATACTGTCGTTCACGGCGTGAAATAGGCACCGTT
This sequence comes from uncultured Binatia bacterium (SeqCode), assembly GCA_965218425.1. GTDB lineage: Bacteria > Desulfobacterota > Binatia > UBA9968 > CAXXLF01 > CBDCDW01. The sequence goes on along the minus strand of OZ244621.1, from coordinate 3,094,312 downwards.
GGAGAGTGCTCTCGCCCCATTTAAAACACACTTCCGGCTAATTCCCTTCCCCCACCCCTTCCACCTATGCTATTAAATCAGGCATGTCCATCCTCAAGGTGGCAAGGCTGGGACATCCCGTGCTGCGTGGTGTTGCCAAGGATCTGGCACGGAAAGAGATCACCACCCCCGAGACTCAGCGACTAATCGATAACATGGTGGAAACCATGAAAGAATACGATGGGGTAGGCCTTGCCGCCGTGCAGGTTCATATACCCAGTCAAATTGCCGTCCTAGAGGTGGCCGATAATCCCCGTTACCCGCAAAAACCTGAAGTCCCCCTATCGGTGCTGATAAACCCAAAGATTGAACCGCTATCCGAGGAAATGGAAGAGGACTGGGAGGGATGCCTCAGCATCATCGAGATGCGCGGGAAGGTCCCGCGTTACAAAGAGATCAAGGTGGTGGGTTTCAACCGCGAGGGGAAAGCACTGGACTTCGTCGCATGTGGATTTCACGCCCGCGTTGTCCAGCACGAATGGGACCACTTGCAGGGGAAGGTCTTCCTCGATCGGATGAAAGATCTAACCAGCCTTACCTACCTTCCCGAATTCGCCCGCTACTGGATCAATCGGTAAATTCAGATGCCGGCACGGCAGGAAAACTTAGACCGATCAATCACCGGTCACGGTCTTGATCCCAAGTTCCCTCAGTTGCTTGGGGTCCACACGACTCGGAGCATCGGTGAGCAAGCAAACGGCCTTTTGGCTCTTGGGAAATGCGATGACCTCCCGGAGGGATTGGGCGCCGCTCATAAGCATGGCAAGCCGGTCAATGCCGAAGGCGATGCCACCATGAGGCGGCGCGCCGAAACTCAACGCTTCCAGAAAAAACCCGAACTGCGACTGCGCCTCATCAGCAGCGATACCCAGGAGTGCCAGGATCTCCTTCTGCAATTCCACCTGGTGGATACGGATGCTTCCACCCCCCACCTCAACGCCGTTGAGGACCAAATCATAGGCCTTGGAGCGCACCCTTGAAGGATCGGTGCCGAGTAATGAGTGGTCCTCATCTCGAGGAGCCGTAAACGGATGGTGGACGGCAACGTACCGCTTCTCACCTGTGTCGTACCCTAGCAGTGGGAAATCCACGACCCATGTCAGATTGTACTCCTGCTTGGGCTTGAGCCCCATCTTGTCGATCAGTCGCAGGCGAAGGTTGGCCAGTGATTCATGGACGATGCTTGCCTGGTCGGCAGCGAATAATATGATATCTCCTTCCTTTGTCTTGGTGATCTTTTGGATCTCGTCCCGTTCAGTTGCGGAAAGAAACTTTGTGAGGGGAGACTGCCATCCCTTATCTGAAATCTTGATCCATGCCATGCCCTTGGCACCAAACTCCGCCACATAGGCCGTTAGGTCATCCAACTCCTTGCGTGACAGGCTTGCCCCACCCGGTACGCAGAGTCCTTTGACAATCCCGCCCTTTTCCAGTGCCTTGGAAAATACCGTCACCTTCGAGCCCTGAAAGACGGCGGAAAATTCCGATAGCTCGAGCCCAAAGCGAAGGTCCGGCTTGTCGGATCCATACAGAGACATGGCATCGGCGTATGACAGACGTGGGAACGGCCCTTTGATCTCCACGCCTTTGAGCTCCTTGAAGAGCAGCACCATCATGCCCTCAACCGCTTGAAATACGTCCTCCGGCTGAACAAAAGACATTTCCACGTCGAGCTGAGTGAATTCCGGTTGCCGGTCGGCCCGAAGATCCTCGTCACGGAAGCACCGCACGATCTGAAAATAGCGATCCACACCCCCCACCATGAGAACCTGCTTGAACAGTTGAGGCGATTGGGGCAGCGCGTAGAACTTACCCGGATAGACTCGACTAGGGACAAGATAGTCCCTCGCCCCCTCCGGCGTGCTCTTGGTTAACATGGGAGTCTCCACTTCGATGAAACCTAGACCGTCCAGGTAGTCGCGAATTTTTTTCACCATCCGATGGCGCAAAACGAGATGTTGCAAACTCTGGGGACGGCGTATATCGAGGTAGCGGTATTTTAGCCGCGTGTTCTCGTTGGCGTCGGTGTCATCCTCCAGGGAAAAAGGCGGCACCCGCGACGCACTCAAGAGCTTGACCTCCCTGACCATGAGCTCCACTTCGCCCGTGGCGATTTCGGGGTTAATGGTTTCAGGGGTTCTTTTTGACAAAACTCCCCGCACGGCCAAAACATCCTCGTGCCGGATATGCTTCGCCCGTTCATGGGCCGTGCCATCCACTGCCGGATTGAAGACAACCTGAACGATACCGGTACGATCACGGAGGTCCATAAAAACCAGTCCGCCATGGTCACGCCGGCGCAGGACCCAGCCCATGAGGACAAGCTCTTTCCCTTCAGATGAACCGCGAGGCTCGGCGCAGAAGCAGCTTCTTTTCCAATCCCCCAAGGGATCGGAAAAAACTCTTTCTGTATTTGCTTGACTCATAGGACTGTCTTGGACGTGGGCAACTTACCCGACAGTTCGGCCAGAACCCCCTTGAGACCCACTGCCACCTGTTCCCTACTACCCATGTGCCGCAGGATTCCCTTGCCTTTGTTCAGTTCGTCCTCACCCACAATAAAGACGTACTGGGCCTTGACCTTGTCCGCCCGTCTCATCTGACTCTTCAAGCTCTTCTCCTCTCCTTCCATCTCCACCACAACTCCTTTTTGACGTAGCGCATGGGCAACCGGGAAGGCCCAATCACCGGCGGCCTTTCCCATCCAGGCCAGATAAAGGCCCGGGCGATTGAATCGACTTTCTTCTCCCGACCCTAACAAGAGCACCAGCCGCTCCATGCCTAGGGCGAACCCCACCCCAGCCACGGCAGGACCTCCCAGCTCTTTAACCAGACCATCGTAACGTCCCCCGGCCGCCACCGCGCTTTGAGACCCTAAACGGTTTGTGGTCCACTCGAATGTCGTGCGCCCGTAGTAATCCAGACCTCGTACCATTTTGGGGTTGACAACGTAAGACACCTTGGTCTCTTCGAGCAAACGCTTCACTTCGCCGAAGTGGTCCTGACAGGCCTGGCAGAGATAATCGATGATACGGGGCGCCTTCCTGGTCAGCTCAGAGCAAGACTGCTCCTTACAATCCAGAACACGCAGAGGATTGCGTTCCATGCGGCGCCGGCAGTTGTCGCAAAGTTGATCTTCTCTCCGCTTCAAAAACTTGAGCAGCTGGCCTCGGTAGCGCGGGCGACACTGCGAACAGCCGAGTGAATTAAGCTCCAGAGATAAATCGTGCAACCCCAAAGTGGAGAAGAAATCGTGGAGCAACAACAGCAGCTCAGCATCCGCCACCGGGTCCTTTCGCCCCAGCACCTCTGCGCCGATCTGATAAAACTGCCTGAACCTCCCCTTTTGCGGCCGCTCGCGGCGGAACATGGGGCCCAGGTAGTAGAGCTTTTGCGTCGGTTCCACCTGGGCGAGACCCGCTTCTATGTATGCTCGCACTACGCCGGCGGTGCCTTCCGGTCTCAATGTAAGCATGGAGCCTTTGGCATCCTGATCCGAAAACGTGTACATCTCTTTCTCCACGATATCCGTGGTCTCACCCAGCGATCGGCTGAACAGCTCCGTCTTTTCCAAAATAGGGATCCGGATCTCGGAGAAGTTGTAGCGGGCGAAAACCTCCCGCGCTACACTTTCCACGAATTGCCAGGTTTCGGTCTCTCCCGGAAGGAGATCGGAAAATCCTCGGATTCTTGTGATTTTCATCGGGCGGCTAAAACTATAAAATCAACGTGTGACGACAAACAGGACGGCCTTCCACCTCGTTCCCCATTTCTAGCACGTCAACAGTAACAAAAAAACCTATGATACCTAGGAGTAAATGGCCCGGCAGAACTAAACATCGATCGAATCGTGCTGAAGCTTTGACGATTCTAACCATAGCCCCACACCATGGCGGCGGCATCAACCACTAGCTTGAGCTTACGCCACTGATCGCCTTCATTGATCAGATTGCCCTCCATGACAGAGGCAAAGCCGCACTGGGGGCTGAGGGCAAGGTTTTCCAGAGGAATGTACTTGCCGGCTTGGTCAATACGCCTAGTCAAATCATCTTGCGTTTCCAGATCCGGCACCTTCGTGCTTGCCAGTCCCAGGACGACATTCTTACGCCGCGGCACAAATCGAAGGGGTTCGAAGCCACCAGCCCGCTCCGTGTCGTATTCAAGGAGGAAGGTATCCACCTGAAGCTGGCCGAAGAGTTTCTCCGCGATGGCATCGTATCCTCCCTCCGCCAACCATTGGCTCCGGTTATTGCCCCTGCAGAGGTGAACGGCCAGATTTACACCCGCACGCATGACGCCCTCTAGACAGGCATAGTCAGCCTGAACCGCCTCATCCAGTGCCCGGCGGGGGTCTAGAGCCAATTCATTTTTGATATAGTTCTGCCACTCGGGATCGACGTAGTAACTGTAGCGGGGGGCACCAATTTGCACATAGGGCACTCCTTCACCCACCAGGGCCTGAATCTGCGCCTTGATCACGGGGACAATGTCCCAGAGCAATGCTGAATGGCTGGGGTAAACTTTATCGGCAACTCCTTTTTTATAGAATATGGCCGGGAACTGGTTGGCTGATGGTAGAGTGATCTTGAAACCACCGGGACTATGCTGCTTCAGAGAGTCCACTGCATGCCGGGTCAATCGCTTCGTCTGTTTGATCTTACCCACCACTACACCAGGTACACTCAGCGCCTTTATTGGCGCGTCGGCACCGCCGCTGGCCTGCCAGAACCGTGGAATAGTTTTGCTTTCCTCGATGCCCTCCACTGATTCACTGAAGTCGCTCATGAAGTTGCTGCGTCACAGCCACAGGTGAGCGTTTTTGCACAATTCAGTTGCGAGTTTTTGGGAATTTTTAGGAATATTTAAGACAAAAATAGCGTGGAAAATTGAAACTTGGAAAAAAATAGTGGATCGTCGCTTGTCAACCTAAATGGAACCTCTTGAAAAGGTTCTTGAATTCTTTACTCATAGAGTTTCCAAAGAAGGTATACCCAACTCGCTGGTGATTTTCCCAAACCAAACTACGACCTCCTTATGGAGCGGGATACCATGGGAGCGGCGCTCCTGCTCTTCTTCATACTCCAAGAGTCCGGGATAGAAGACGCGGTCGTGTCCCTGGGCTGGCTTTATACTCCGGAGTGACCGAAGCATCTGGTCCATAGTCTCCTTGAACTGTGCAACGTCCGTGAACGCAGAGATATTATAAGCGGCAAAATAGTGCTTGTACCCACTGCTAGGATCGAGGGCGTGGGGTAAGGCGCCTGATAGAAGCGAGCCCAAGATTTCCACCATCAAGGCGAGGCCATAGCCTTTGTGGGAACCCATTTCTCTGGTGGCTCCAAGGGGCAAGAGAAAGAACTGCCCACGTTCGAGGGGCGGACTTTCCTCCATAATCGGATTCCCTGCCTTGTCCGTCACCCAGCCGGGGTACAACGTCGTCCCCATCCGGGCAGCCAGTCGGACCTTATTATTTGCGATAGAGCAGGTGGCGGCGTCAAACAACACAGGGGGCTCCTTCTTGGCAGGCGCCGCAATGGACACCGGATTGGTGCCAAGCCAGGGCTCAGCGCCAAAGGTAGGAACAACCGCCGGGCGCGTGGCTGTCATACACATCCCCACCATGTCTTCCTGGGCTGCGAGCATGGCATGATGCCCAACCGCTCCCAGGTGGCGCCCGTGGTTCATGGTGACAATGCCAACCCCCACGTTCCGGGCTTTGTCCATTGCGATCCGCATGGCCTTGGGACCCAGGACAATACCCAGGCCACGATCCGCGTCGATGGTGGCGGTGCTTGGGGACTCACGCACGATTCTCCAGTTGGGCTTGGGATTGAGCTCCCCTTCCCGGAAGCCCCGCACGTATTCCCGCAACATATTGGACACACCATGTGAATCCACACCGCGCAGGTCGGCGGTCACCAGCACATCCGCGCCCAGTGCTGCGTCCTCTTGGGTCAGGCCCATCTTCTCAAAAATGTGGCTGACAGTCCGACGCAATGTCGCCGGCGACACGCGCATCCGGTCTTCAGACTGAACCTTGAATCGATCCAGCATTTTGATCGTTCCCTAGTCCAAGATGAGAGCGAGCAAAAATTTGCCTCCCCGACTGCTTACTTCAGCACCGCCATGGCTTCCACTTCGATCAGAAACTCTTCTCGCGCCAAGCCCTTAACAATGATAAGCGTACTCGTGGGAGGATCGTCTTTAATATACTCACTTCGGACCTTGCGTTGGCCTTCCCGATATTTGGCGTCCGTGATGTAGACGGTGGTCTTTACAATGTCGGCTAAGGTTCCTCCCGCCTCTTCCACGATGATCTTGATCTTTTCGAACGCCTGCCTCGCCTGGGCCTCGATATCCCCCACCCCCACAACATTTCCATCCTTATCCGAAGCCGTCTGGCCAGCTATAAATAAAAGCTTACCCGGGTCAGTGAGTATAGCTAAAGAATATCTCGGCCTGGGGTCTTGTAGGCTCTTGGGCTGAATGATCCTTTTCATATTATTGCTCCTCTAAAATAAGTTGCCTACAGCTAAGAAACCACCTTACGGATGGTTGCCAGCCACGCATCCGGACCAAAACCGTGGGGTCCTATGGCACCTGCATAAGCAACCGCGCCGGTCTTGTGGATCACCACCAGCCGGTCGGGCAACGCGCTGTACTTCTCGGCGGTGACATTGTCCATGGTGTCCAGGAGCAGAGGAATTTTAAACTTCATATCCTGCATGAACGACTTGGCCACAGTGTTCCGTTCCTCGATGGTCTTTGGCTGTAGAAAGCAGACGCCGGCATCGACATTTTTCTCTGACACCCTTCCATCCATGGGGTGCGCCTCTGAAACGTAAACCCCAAAGAACACAACCTTGTCCTTGTAATCGCTGTAGATTTCATTGGCCTGCACCCCTTTTTGTCCTCACGTATAAGTTAGCCGTGTTTCACTGTGTTCCGATCGGGACCGGATTGCAAACTCCGTCGGCGTCAGTCCGTGGAGGCTCGTGTGTGGTCTCCTGGCGTTGTAGTCGGCCCTCCAGTCTTCGATGATCTCGCGGGCTTTGCGCTAGCTTGTGAACATGTGCTCGTTCAGGCATTCATCACCCAGAGGCCCGATGAAGCTCTCGACCAGCCCGTTGTGCATGGGCTTGCCTGGAGCGATGTCGTGCCACTCTACCCGGCGACCCTGCTGCCATCGTAGCATCGCATTGGACGTGAACTCGGTGCCGTTGTCGGAAACCACCAACAAGGGATTACCACGCCATTGCGCAATGTTGTCCAGCTCTGTGGCAACCCGCTCACCGGTGATGGAGTTGCTGACGATGGTGGCCAGGCACTCCCGTGTGAAGTCGTCGATGACGCAGAGCACACCGAAATGCCGGCTGTCGATCAGGGCGTCGGATGCGAAGTCCACCGACCAGCGCTGATTGGCCCCCTGCGGGATCGTCATCGGCGCCCGGCTCCCAAGCACCCTCTTGCGCACCGCCAACTTCTCCTCCTTGTAGAGCCGGTAGAGCTTCTTGCGATTCAACACCACGCCCTCCCGCAAAAGCAACAGGTGCAGGCGCCGATACCCAAACCGACGCCGTTCCGCCGCCAGCTCCCGCAGCCTCTGCCGTAGCTCCCCGTCATCTGGTCTCATCGACCGATACCGCTACACCCGCGGCTCAATGTCCACCAGAGCGCAAGCCCGCCGCTGTGAGTGGCCCCCTTCCTTCATCGCCCAGTCCACGGCTTCTCTCTTGGACCCCGGCGTCAGAAGTCTTTTCCCACCATCTCCTTAAGCGTCGATACGTCCAGCATCGCTTCCGCCAAAAGGCGCTTCAGCTTGGTGTTCTGCGCTTCCAGGTTCCGAAGCCGTTTCGCCTCAGACACCTCCAGCCCGCCCTACTTCGAGCGCCACTTGTAAAACGTCGCCTCACTGATGCCGTGCTTGCGACACAGCTCCGCCACCCCCAGTCTCGCCTGGTGCTCCTTCAGTTTCCCGATGATCTGTTGTTCGCTGAATCGGCTCCTGCGCATGCGTCCCCCTCCTCTTGGGTCAAAGACTACCCTCCAGGTGAGGACAATCAAGGGGGGCAGGTCAGTTGAAGGCCACAAACGGCCCACTCCCTACATGAAAGAGGGATCTACCATGTTTCGACGGATTCTTTCCTTTGGATCAATACTCGTTTGGCCCTTACAAATATGAGAAACGGATAGACTGTTTACTACGGTGCAGTTTGGGCAGGGGCTTATCGGGCAGTGACTATCAAGAAAACGTGGCAATCGGTTACGGGAATGATGTAGTATCGGGCGCGGAGCATCACGGGACCGCTAAACGGGGCTGTCTCCCGGGTTCGGGACAGCTTGGATAAGATTCTAACCCAGTTCGCCGGAGAATGGGAAAAGGATAATCCATCTTATAGAGAAAGAGCTCTTTGACTTCTATGGTGCCTTTCTAGCACGCATTAGACTAAATTCATCGGGTAGAATCTTCCGTTCAAAATGATTAAATCCCGCCTCCTCTAACCACTCTCTGTGCTCTCTCTCTGTATAGGCCTGCCCTTCATCATACAGGTTCAGATATATAAGATTCCGCATAACTGATCTCATGGGAGAAACACGCGAATCGTCAAGAACGTCGCCTCGTATATAGAGAATACCGCCCAGATTCATCACCTTGCCCACATTCTTGAGCAGGGAGCATGCCTTGTCGGGGGAGACCACCTGAATCAGGGAGCTCAACACGGCAGAGTCAAATGAGCCTGTGATGCTCTCCCTACTGAGATCGGCCGCCACCGCATCGACTCGGCCCCTAGCACCCCCCTCGTCAATGAATCGTTCCGTGAAAGGTATCACCGTAGGCAGATCAGCCACTGTTGCATGCAAACCTGGACAGGCCTCCGTCATCGCAATCGCCAAACCACCAGTCCCTCCACCAACGTCTAACAATGAGCGATGAGCCGAAAAATCGTAGATTCCAGCGAGCTCACGCCCTCTGCGAAGTGCCTGCGCATAAGTGCTCCGGTAGAACATCTCCAACCGGTTTTGGGACGCGGCTGAGAAATCAAGCTTGGCCTGGGGTGATCCGGCTCGAATCGAGTCAGCAGTCCCGAGTCCGGCTTTCCAATTATTTAAGAAGGTTTCGTGCTTTCCGCCCCTGTAGGTCGGATTCCCTCGGACCAAGAAGTGACTTGCTTCGACAGTATTGGAAAAAAGGCATCCATCCACCCTCAACAGCCCAATGGCCACCAGTGCATAGAGGAGTGGCTGCAGCTTGTCCGCCCTGACACCTAAAGCATCGGCAATTTGCTCGACGCTCATGGCTGCGTCTTTAAGCGCGGTGAAGAGGTCGAGTTGGATTCCTGCTAGCAACGAATACGAGGGCCAAACTGCGTATTCGAGCTTATCAATGTTTTCCGGTGAAGGGTTTGAATCCGCCATTTGACCTCTCCTTTACTATGATGTTTAAGTCGCTACAAGGAGGCAATGATGAAATTTGTAAGACTTTTCAGCGGTTCCGATGGACAATCCCACTTTAAGGATCTAGACCCTGCCCAATTTGCCAAGCTGCAGCCGGCCAAGGGAGTGATTTTCAGGAACGTCGCACCGGGCCAAAGCAGCGAATGGCACAACGCACCTCATCGTCGGTTTCTCATCACCCTATCTGGCTCGGTGGACGTAACCATCGGGGACGGGACGGTGAAAACCTTTGGGCCGGGGGATGTTTTTCTAGCCGAAGACTTCACCGGGAAGGGCCACACCATCGCACCTAAAGACAACTGGACCAGAGCCATCATTGAGCTCTAGGCTGGTTACGAATTAATTTACCTCCATGGATAAGGGGATTTTCCCTCTTTTCCCACTAAGATGGGTTGTGTAGGAAAGTCTGTTTCCGTTTGTTTCAACGATGATTGCACCGTCCTCATCGGTGCGGAGAACTTCGGATCCGGCGTCGTCATACCTAGCGATCACTTCCGCTCGAGGTGATCGGTAACCCATAGAAAATATAGCTAGACTTGGAGCCACAGCACCCACAAACGACTTCGTATTGGCAGTAAGGCTCCCGTGCCGGGGGACTTTTAGAACCTGGCTCGCGAGCTCCGTCTTCAATCCCACAAGCCTTTCTTCGTCTTGTTTATTAATGTCCCCAGGAAAAAGAAAATGGTATCGACCCAGGGATAGCCTCATTACCACGGAAGATTCTTCTCCACCGGCATCCGAAGGGTATAAGACACAAATCCGAACCTTTCCAATGTCACGACAGGAATCGCTTTGATTAAGAAGGACCCGTCTAACACCTAAGTGTCTCGCCGCCTCTTCCAATTCAACATAGCGTCGAGTCCCTCCCCCGACGGGGCCGGACCAGAACTCCGAAGGGGCAAATTCCTCCAGTATGCTCTTCATCCCTCCGTAGTGATCAATCCTTGGATGGCTCACAAGCACGTAATCCACCTTTGCAATCCGCCGAGACCGTAAAAATGGCGCAACAATGGACCTTCCGGGATCGTACTGAGGAAATGAGCTTCCACCGGCGTCGATGAGAAGAACCCTGGAGTCGGGAAACTCCACCACCGCTGCATCGCCGTGACCTACGCTGAGATAGGTGATGCGTAGATCTCTGCGCCCCCATCTCTGCCGCCACCAATAAGCGCCGTCCGCCGCCATGGCGACTATCAAGAAAACCAGGAGCACATAGACATGAGTCCGCCGTTGCAATACCAGGATAGAGCAGATGGCCAGGTAAACGATACCCAATTCCAATAAGTTGGGTTTGGGCACGGTGATAACCCCCATGGGCAACTCTGAGAACAACTCCACCATCCACAGGGTCAAGGAAAGTAGGGGCTTGGCAATCCAAAGCAGAGGGAGGGCAAGGGCCGTTGAGAACAAACAGAGGAAACCGATCAAGAATCCCAGGGGCACAAGCACCCAACCCACAATTGGGACTAGAATTGGGTTGGCGAGGAAACCCGCCAGGGAAAGCCGACCAAAATGATAGGTCACGACAGGCCCGGTCCCGAGGGTCGCCAGCACCGGAACGGCAAGATAGAGTGCGATTTGAGGGACTCGCCGTCGAAGCCAGTTCTGGGTTTGAAATTGTAAAAGGTTGTCCTTCGGTTTGAGTTCCCTGAGTTGTTGAATTCGGCGTAGACCCCAAACGATGAATAAAACGGCGAGGAAAGAGAGTTGGAAAGAGGTATCCATGACAACCCCAGGCCAGATCAGGCCGATCAGAAGGGCGGCAAGGGCAAGGCTTATGTAAAACTCTTCCTCGCGATCAAATAAAACCGCCAGCACATAAACACCGACCATTATGGCCGCCCGAATCGTTGGAATCCTCCCTCCAGCCAGGGCCGCATAGAATAATACGACAATGAAAGATAAAAAGGTCGCAATTTTGAACAGGTTCCAACGGAGCATCAGGGTGCTGCTCAATGATCCCAGGAATCGAACCACAATAAATGCGACTAAACCCAGCATTCCCACGTGAAGACCTGATATGGAAAGAACATGGGCCACACCGGCGGCGGCAAAACTCTCACGGGTCTCCCTGGATAGACCTCCCCTGTCCCCGATCACCAGGGCCTTCAATAGACCCGCTTCGCGTGGAGGAAGGTTACGGTCCGTGAAGCCCTGGATCTCTCCACGAACATGCTGCATCCATTTCCACACACCTCTGTTGTCTCTGTGAAGGAGCTCCACCCCTCCATCATCACCGAGAAAACCGGTCAGGTAGATTTCCCGTCGTGCCAAATAGGCCCTGTAATCAAATTCCCCCGGGTTCCGTGCGGGGCGGGGTGGTCGAACTCTCACTCGAAGGCGAACCCGGTCACCGTAGTGCCACTTCCTTTGAACCTTCCGCACCGTGATTAGAACATTCCCAACAGCCTTCCGGGCGCCAAGTGGTCGCCAAATGTACTCCGCCCGCAAGTACCACCGGCTCCAGCCAAATCGCGTTTCTGGTTCTCGATAGAAAAAGCCTTCCACCTGGACCGCCTTCCTCCCATCAGTCAGGAGTCGAAGGTGATGATCTGGGAACTGAGGCGTCAGCAAGCGTTGGTGCATCCCATATCCGGTGATGAATGCCACGCCGGAGAAGAAAAACAGTAACGCCCATTTTCGTTTTCCCAACAGCCAGGCGCACGCGGATGCCATGAGGATTGCGATGGAGGAGATTACCGCCACTCGGAAGGACAGTGAAACCGCAGTTTGACCGAGAAGAAGCGAAAGGGTTGGAACCACTAACAGGGAAGCTGGATTTCTCTCTAATGGGTCCTTCCCTGGATCAAAGGACGGGAGGGAATCCATAGAATTCAATCGTCCTTGGAAGTTGACCCCAAGGTCTCAAGGATGTCCCGGGCAATCTTCTCGTTGATGGAAGGAACTTTTAATAGGTCCTCCAAGGTGGCTTCTTCGATGCGCTTTAGGCTGCCCAGGGCACGCAGCAGTGCCCGTTTGCGTACTCCCCCGATTCCAGGAATTCGGTCCAGGACGGAATGCAATGATTGTTTCGATCTCAGTTTTTTGTGATGGGTGATGGCAAACCGGTGGGCCTCGTCCCGGACACGCTGGAGAAGAAACAGGGCGTTGGAATTACGGCTTAGGGTGACGGGATTGGCCTGCCCGGGACAAAAAACCCTCTCCTCGGTACGTTCAATATCGCGGCTACGCGGCGACGATTGAACACGCGTCTTTGCCAGGGCAATCACGTCGATATCTTCGATCCCAAGGTCCCGCAACGCGGCCAGGGCCATCCCCAGCTGACCTTTACCCCCATCCACAACCACAAGGTCGGGAAAGTCTCCTTCTTCAACTCCCCGGCGGAATCGACGTTCCAGCACCTCGTACATCATCTCAAAGTCGTCTCCACCCCGGACCGCTTGCGGCGATCTAATTCGGTAATGGCGATATCGCTTCTTGTCCGGTTCCCCGTCGAAGAAAGTGACCTGGGACCCCACCGCCTGTTTGCCGGAGATATTCGATATGTCATAACACTCGATCCTTTGGGGATAATGCTTCAGTCGAAGCTTTTGCTGAAGCTCCAGGAGCATGGTCTCTCTTTCCTTTTCCTTGTTATGACGCTCCGAAAAACTCTGGCGGGCGTTCTGTCCCGCCATCTCTAAGAGTTTCCGCCGATCTCCCCTACGCGGGCTTAGCAGGGCCACTCGCTTGCCTCTGCGTTCTGAAAGATATTCCTCGCGCACTCCCTGATCCTCCAGTTCCACGGGCAAAAGGACCTCGTCGGGAATGAAACGCTCCCCTTGGTAGAACTGGGTGAGCAACGATTCCATCAACTCCTCATCGGAGAACATCAGGTCCTCGAAGGAATAGGCCTGGTTCCCTGTGAGTTTTCCCTGCCGGACAAAAAGGACTTGCACCTCGAAAAACCCGCCCTCCCGATAGAGCCCAAAGATATCCTGATCGGCTCCCCAGTGGGAAACCATCCTCTGTTTTTCCAGGGTCTGCTCCACCGCCTGGATCTGATCTCTGATTTTAGCCGCCGCCTCGAATTCCAGGGCCTCAGACCTCTCCTCCATCCTCGCCTTTAGCTCCTCCAACAACTCACGGCTCTTTCCCTCGATAAAGAGGATCGCCTGTTTGAGCTGCTCTTCATATTCCCGGCGATCCACAGTTAAAACGCAGGGACCCAGACAGCGCCGGATCTGAAATTGAAGACAGGGACGCGCGCGGTTTTTGAAGTTATAATCCGTACAGGTCCTCAAGAGGAAATGCTTTTCGATGATATCGATGGTCTCCCGGGCCGCAAAGGCGGAAGAGTACGGCCCAAAATAACGATTTTCGTCTTTGACAATCTTGCGCGTAGCGAGGATCCTGGGCCAGGGATGGGATACGGTAACCTTGATGCTGAGATAGCTCTTGTCGTCTTTCAGCCGGATGTTGTAGCGGGGTTTGTATTGCTTGATCAGGTTGTTCTCGAGAATGAAGGCCTCTTTCTCGTTGGTGGTGACCAGGGTCTCTACATCTTTTACTCGGCGCATCAAAAAGTCGATTTGAGATCGACCGTCCCCACCACGAAAGTAGGCCCTTACCCGATTTCGAAGATCCTTTGCCTTGCCGATGTAGATGACTTTGCCACCCCGGTCTTTCATCAGATAGACCCCGGGGTGAGATGGAAAGCTATCGAGTCTTTCTTGAATGGACAAAAATGATGCCGAGGCTAATCCCCGGACCCCCGTGCCACCAGTGGATTTTTCAAGCCTAGTTCCCTTTCTTGAAGTTCGTTAATCTGGTCCCTGATCTCTGCAGCCTTCTCGAACTCCAGATTGGCCGCCGCCCGCTTCATTTCCTTCCTGAGACCCTCAATCAGCTTTGGAATCGCTTCCACCGACGAAAAACCTTCACCCTTTTCTGCCGCAATGGGCACCGTCACATAATCAGCGTTGTAGACTTTAACCAGTGGTGCCCCCAAGGACTTCACCACTGTCTTGGGCGTAATTTTGTGTTTCTTATTGAACTCCGCCTGGAGACGCCGGCGGCGGCTGGTTTCGTCCATGGCCTGTTTCATGGATTGGGTGGTGGAATCCGCATAGAGGATCACGGTCCCGTTCACGTTACGGGACGCCCGACCTATGGTTTGGATCAAAGACCGTTCCGAACGAAGAAACCCCTCTTTGTCGGCGTCCAATATCGCCACCAGGGACACCTCTGGCAGGTCCAACCCTTCACGCAGCAGATTGATACCAATCAGCACGTCAAAGGTACCCTTTCTGAGCTCTCGAATGATCTCCACCCGCTCGAGGGTTTCGATATCAGAGTGAAGGTAACGCACTTTGACGTTCAAATCCTGAAAATAATCCGTGAGGTCTTCCGCCATTCGTTTGGTCAGTGTGGTGACCAACACCCTCTCGCGTACCTCAGCTCTCTTACGGATTTCCTCCAGAAGATTATCCACCTGGGTTCGGGCCCGGCGAACCAACACCTCGGGGTCCATCAAGCCAGTGGGTCGAATAATTTGCTCCACGGCAGTCCCACGGCTTTTTTCCAGCTCGAAATGCGCGGGCGTCGCTGAAACAAAAACCGTTTGATTCAAGATTGATTCAAATTCCTCGAAGTTCAACGGTCGGTTGTCCAGGGCGGAGGGAAGACGAAAACCGTATTCCACCAAGGTTTCCTTGCGTGACCGGTCACCGCGGTACATCCCGCCGATTTGAGGAACCGTCACGTGGCTCTCATCGATAAACAGGAGAAAATCTTTCGGGAAGTAATTCAGAAGGGTTGGGGGTGGCTCTCCCGGTTTGCGACCGGTGAGATGACGCGAGTAGTTTTCGATGCCCGGACAAAATCCCATTTCGGCGAGGAGCTCGAGATCGTACCGTGTCCTTTGTTCTAATCTCTGCGCCTCAAGGAGTTTACTCTCTCCCCGAAGTTCCTGGAGCCGTTCCTCTAGCTCCGACCGGATGTTCTTAACCGCCCTTTGCAACGTTACTTCATTGGTCACGTAATGACTCGCAGGATAGATGGCCACCCGATCCACGCGCCGATGCACTTTTCCTCGCACGGGATCGAACTCCTGAAGCGACTCTATCCGATCGTCGAAAAATTCCATGCGAATGGATGAGCTATCCTCATAGGTGGGAAAAACCTCAACCACGTCCCCTCTAACCCGAAAGGTGCCGCGATGGAAGTCGTAGTCATTTCTCTGGTACTGAATATCCACCAGTTTTCTAAGCACGACGTCGCGCTCCATCTTCATGCCTTCTTCCAGGTAGACCATCATCTCAAAATAGGCCTCAGGTGAGCCCAGACCGTAGATGCACGAGACGCTGGCTACAATCAATGCATCACGTCTTTCCAACAGGGCCATGGTGGCGGCGTGGCGTAACTTATCAATTTCATCGTTTATGGAAGCGTCCTTCTCGATGAAGGTGTCTGTGGACGGCACGTACGCCTCAGGCTGATAATAGTCGTAGTAGCTCACAAAGTACCGAACCGCATTTTCCGGAAACAGTTCTTTGAATTCATTGTAAAGCTGAGCAGCCAGGGTTTTATTGGGGGCAATCACCAAGGTCGGTTGATTCAACCTGGCGATGACATTGGCCATGGTAAAGGTCTTTCCCGAACCTGTAACCCCCAGAAGCGTCTGGTGAGCAAGGCCCTTCTTAGACCCCTGAACCAGTTTCTCAATGGCTTGGGGCTGATCCCCTTTGGGTTTGAAATCAGTCACCAGGCGAAACTGGCCATCTTTTCTTTTTCGTTCCATTTGCGAAAAAATACCAAGGAAGCTCAGGGGGAGCAAGGATAGAAGTGAACCGAAGCCGCGCACCGGCAGTCCCTTGACTATAACACATTTTACGGAGTATTTGATTCGTAACCCGTGGTGTGCTCGACACCATAGCAAACTAACACGGCTCCAACGGTGGAGCCAAACCCGAGACCAGGGAGGTCAAATATGTTTCGCGATTTGAGGGAATTTGTGGATCTCCTTCAGCGAGAGGGCGAGATCTTAACTGTCGCGGAAAAACTCTCACCCAATCAGGAGATATCCGCCGCCATTCGTGAGGTGGAAGAGAGAAAAGGAAAGGCTCTCCACCTGCCCCAGGTCTCGGGGTATCCGTTTTCGTTAGTGGGAAATCTGCTTGGCCATCGAAGACGAGTAGAGATGGCCTTTGGAAAACCCAGGGACCTCTTGGCCCAATACGCAGAAAGACGTAAGGAGCTCATTCCACCCGAATCGGTTAACGATGGCCCGGTACATGAAGTCGTTCACCGCGAGGGTATAGACATTCCACAGATGGCCCCCGTCTTAACGCACCATGAGGGGGACGTGGGCCCCTATTTGACCAGTGCCATTGCCGTTGCCCGAGATCTGGAGACAGGAAAACTCAGCTGCGGGATTCACCGCGTACAGATCAAAGGTGGGAACAAAATCGGCATCCTACTCAACAATCCTCCCATCGCCGCCTTTTTCGGCAGGGCTGAGGCCAATAAGAAACCGCTGCCCATGGCATTTGTCATAGGCTGCGATCCCCTGACCCTGCTCGCTTCCGTCATTCGCGCGCCGGACGGGGAAAAATTTGCCATGGGAGGGGGACTTGCCTCCCGGCCCATCAAAATGGTTCGCTGTGTCACTTCCGACCTGGAGGTTCCCGCCTATGCAGAACTAGTTCTTGAGGGAGAGATTCTTCCAGGAGTCCGGGAAACGGAAGGCCCCTTCGGGGAATCTTCCGGCTACTACTTAACTTTTGAATGCCCAGTGGGAAAGATCACAGCGGTGACCCATAGGAAGAACCCTATTTACCATGCCCTGGTACCCTTCAGCGGGGAGGATTCCACTCTGTCCGAATTTTTATGGGAGGCCGAGAACTTCCCGCAACTAAAACAACGATTTCCTTCCCTGGCACGAATTCACATCCCGCCCCGGAGTCTTGGATTGAGTGTGCTGGCGGCGGTGGAGCCCATGCCCCATGCAGAGGTTAAAACCCTCATCCAGGCTATTTGGGAAATGATGCCCGTGGCCAAGAATGTCGTCGTGGTGGATGCAGACGTTCCCCTGGAGGGGGGCGCGGATGTCTGGTGGGCTATGTCCACCCGGTTGCGGGCGGACGAAGGACTCTGGTCAGAAAAGGGAGGCAAGGGAATGGGCATCGACCCATCGGTGCAGCCAGGCAAACCGGTGCCCCGCGTGGGGATCGACGCCACCGCCATGGCAGAAAATGCCGCTCTCTTCCGACGGGTCGCCGTGGCCAGTACGGTACGAGAGAAGGTGAGGCGTATCCTCGGGCCGCACTTGGAATAATCAGGTGGTTTTACCGTGAAACGCAATCAAATAATCTTTGACTTTGACCATACTCTGGTGGAGCTCGGACCTCATGTGGACTGGCGTCGAGCAATCGAGGAAATCGAAAGCATCTATCTAAAGGAAGGAATCCCGCCAAAGGTGCTAGAACAGAGCAGGGGTGTGGGATTTAAACTCATGCGAACGGTGTATGACTTCATGCTTGAGGCTCTCCCATCAGATCGGACCCAACAGATCCAGGGGCGGGTCTTCGACGCCCTGGAGAGCTACGAGCTCCAGGGCGCCGGCAGGGCCAAGCCACTGCAAGAGACTGAGCCAACCCTCTCCTGGTTGCGATCCAAAGGCTACCCCTGTGCCATTGTCACCTCCAACGGAACGGCCGCGGTGGGGCGTATTCTGGAATGCTTGGGAATTAGCGACTGTTTCAATGGAGTTTTCGGTCGCGATCCCCCCTGTCGTTTGAAACCTTACCCGGATCAAAATCAGGCTTGTCTCACTTCCCTGGGGTGGAGCGCAGAGGAAACGCTACTCGTGGGGGATAGTCCGGATGACATTCTGTCGGCCAAACCGCTTTCGATCTTCACGGTCGGAGTGGTTTCCGGACTGGCAAAGAAAGATCGGCTGGTTGAAGCAGGAGCCAATCGAATCATAGCGAGTCTCGGCGAACTCCCGTCCGTGGTGCAGACGGGTTCGTAAAACTCACATCCAGAGGGCATCGTGGGTTATGCGAGGGTAACTCACAATAAGCCCCATGTCACGGGTGTCCCAACGTTTGTTTGGAAATTTTATGAAAGTCATTGAATCCTAAGAACTTTGACAGTGAAATAATGTAATCGATTTGAAATGCCATCGAATTCCGTGACGTCTAGAAATCAAACACTTGGAGTCTCCAAAGCGGCCCTATTTGAAAACGTTGGGACAGCATTGGCCCCATGTCTCGAATTTGCCGCCATGTCAGGGGCGAGAGGAGGTTCCTGATCACCCTTGACCTAGGATTCTCAGATGCCCGCCGCCACAGACCGGGATCTCACCCAGGCATACTGCTTCCCCGCCCACGTAGCAAGGGACGCAGCTCGGTACTACGAGTTATAAAGCGGGTATTAGCCGAGCAAGGCCTGGAGTCGCTAGAAGGATACCTTGCGGTCGCGGACGAAAGCCGGACTCGCGTGCGGCAGTCAAGAGGGCCTGCTGGGGGGAAAAGATGACACAAATTCTTAAGTGCCCGTCGAAAAAAGCTGAACGAGAATTCTGGGAATACATCACGTGATTGAGGTCCTTGGAGAGAATTGAAGTATGGCGGTTAGTATGCTTTGTCACCACCCTCGCGCAAGACTTCAGGACGGGAGGAGGTCCATTTGGAGAGATGGTAGTCACCAAGTCCTAGACAGCGTTAAAAAATAGGGGGGCTCCTACTCTCCCTTGAGAATTAAAGGGGCTAAGTGGAATCAGGCCCACGTCCCTGGGGCGGGCGGTTGCCCTTACACCCTACCGTCGTTCCCGAACAAAACTGGTAACTAGGAAAACGACTATAACGGGTAGTCCGTTCAGGTATTAGAAACTGGTCTAGTTGCCATCGTGTGCGTAGGCCCTTTGGAAATGCCCACACATCTTGACCGCGTCGTCAAAAAAGGTTCGAGTCTAATTGATTCCCTACGGTGACGGGAAGAAGCCCCGGTCTGCCCATTTTTTTACATCTGTCATTAACCATTCCGTTGGAATTTCTTTGCCGAGACCTCTTTCCCTCGCCTTTTCGTAAACCACTGCCCCGGCAGCCGCAAACTGGTTTCCCGTACCTGCGTTGCTTGCAAACAGGTTTATTTCTTCTGCGCTTTTTCTCCCATTAACCTTTCCCTGCAGCAACTCGCCTAAGTCAAAAAGCTTATGGTTTTGGCTCGACAGTCTCTTCTGTTCGTCCCACGCCATCTGCGCTCTGGAGCTAATCACGATGAGAGAGCTCCGCTCAAGCGTCGTATCATCGAGTTCCTTGCGTTCCTCTTGGCCGAGATCCTCATGAGTCTTGTCCCGTCCCGCTGAAATAGAGGCGACATGCATTCCGGGCTTTAGCCAATTCCCGTCAAATAGCGGGTTGACCGAGTTGCCCATGCAGAGCACAATGTTCGCCCCGTCCATGGCCTTTACCGGGCTATCCACAGGAATGATCTCAGCTCCGATCACCTCTGTCATCTCTTCGGCAAAGAGCCGGCGATGGTTTGGGTTTGGACTGTAGATCTTCACTTGGTCAAGCTTTCGGACCTTGGAGACGGCTTCAAGATTTGTTCGTGCTTGCTTACCAGAACCAAATAGCGCCACCTGTTTCGCATCTTGTCTCGCCATGTATTTCACCGCCATCCCAGTGGTGGCTCCCACGCGAATGGCCGAGAGGCTGAAGTCATCCATGATCGCCAGGGGTTCACTGGTTTTCAAGCTGTAGACAATCACCCACCCGCAGTACTGATCCCCGGCATACCGTCCGCTTGCTCGCTCCGCACGGACCTCTCGGACAATGGAGTCCAACCGTACAGCCATCACTCCCCGGCTGGGCAGCAGTCCAGGAATACAATTAAAAAAGTAACCGAAACCATCCTGGTCGGGAGCTGTTCGAATTCTTTGTCTCGGAAGGTTTTTACCTGGCCCGTCCGCAACTTCCCGGTACGATTCTTCCATGGCCTGGATGGTCTCCGTCATGGGGAGCGATTGTCGAACCTCTTCGTCATTTAATATTAGCATCGCACCTCCCTAGTAATAATCCAATGACCCACCCAGGAGTGGTTGAACGTGGGTCTTATAACTGCTCCCCCTTAAACCTGTCAAGTGCATCCGTATGGACAGGGTTGTGAAACCATGATAAGTAAGGGTCCAAAAGGTCGAAGGGAGAGAACTACTGTGGAAAGAGAAAGGGTAAGAGAAAGAGAACCCGTCCAGTTGGAAGAAGGAGCCCATTACGAGGAAACCCTCCGGCAGTACTCCGCGGCCCGAGAACAAGCTAAAACAGGCAAGATCGTTATCCGGGCCAAGGATCTTCCGTGGCGCCAGGGCCGTCAGGGCCTTTCGAAGAGATACCTTAATTGGCACAAGGTGGCGGACGGGGCAGTGTTGGAAGCGGCCGCCCAGGGCTGGACCTGTTTCATTCAGCACGTCAAAACCCATTCAGGAAAACACAAGCACCAGGGTGGAATTCAGCTGTTCGTGCTGGAAGGCGAAGGATACACGACGGTGGATGGAAAGAAGGTGGATTGGGAGAAATGGGACTTGATTATTTTACCGGTTAAGCCCAATGGCTGCGAGCACCAGCACTTCAACCGTTCCCCTGGACAATCCGCCAAGTGGATGGCCTTCCGATATCATCCGTTTTCAGAAGTGCTTGGGAATATGTTTGAGCACGTGGAGGATCATCCGGACTGGACCGCCAAGCAGCAAGCGGCTGGGAAATAGCCCGCGAGTGATTTTTTTCGAGTGAAAAAACAATCTCAGAGGTAAATGGAATTTGCTGACAGGAGTCAAAGGCGATGAAACTTAAGGATCTCTACCACGTGGGTATTCCCGTGGATGATATCGACCGGGCTCGGGAGTTTTATACCAAGATCCTTGGCATGCGGTTTCTCGACCGAGTCGGGGGCGGCGCGGATCCAAGATTAGACCGCCTAAAATGCGGAAGCAGCGACGTTGTTCTGTTCGAACGGCCGAAGCCGATTCACAAGAACGCCCTGGAACAAGACGGCATAGCGCACCAAGCCTTTGATATGCAATGGGATGACTACGAGGACGCCCTGAAAGAGGTCAAAGAGACGGGAAGGTTTGACCGCTGCGTGGACCGCCCGTCGGGCAAGACCATCTATCTGTTTGACCCTGAAGGGAATTACCTGGAACTCCACTTTCCCACTCCCAACCGGCAGGGACCCGCAAAAAGCCGATAGTCCTTTTGCGGGTCTCCGTAACCGGATCACCTACTACCTTCATCTGATGTTAACGGTGGTGGTGGCCGACATGGAGCGTCCCATCGCAGGGATGATTGCCATTAACTGATAGATTCCAGGAAAGAACCTTCCTTCCACAGTGGTCCGGTAAAGAAGCTCACCTCCCCCGACGGCTCTAAAACCTCTTTTCCCAGAACCCGGGAAAAGTACTTGCCGTGGGATCACCGCCAGACGACACGGCCCTGCTGGTCCTGAACGAGAATTTCGAAACGCTGAGACGTACCAAAATTGAGCCGGAGAGGTTCCGAGCCTTCATTTACAACCTTCACTTATACGCCGATGGATTCCCCCGGTATATGCCTCGCTTTGTTTGATGTGAGGCTGACGCTTATACCCTGGGATTGAGCTGCCGCTACAGCTGGAAAAAGTAAGCACAGAGAAATAAAGGAATAGAAAATTCTGTAAAGAGGCACCAATAAACCCAATTTAAATTCGCGGCCGGCTGAAAGATAGATTAATGAATTGGCGAGACATCCCTCTGGAATGCAGACGAATTATGATTTTGTCGTCAACCAGCGGAGGTTGATTAAGACTGTACCATCTGGAGATACGGCAGGAACCGCTCACCAGATGGCACAGCGCTAAATCATGGTTGGAAGGAACCCTCTTACTTTTTCTTCTTTTTGGCCCTTCGAGCCTTCTTCATCATAACCGCCTTCCCATACACTTTAATCGACAGTGCAGGAAAGTATGGATCGTCAGGGTCCTTGTAAAGGGTAACTAGAGCCTTATCGCCCTTCTTTAAATCCTTGAGAGCGACATCCTTGTAGTCAGCCTTCTGGACTCTGGTGACATCCGCCACGCCGATGTAACTCGTCCGCATCCTTCCCCTCCGCCGGACCTGGTAACCAACGGTCGCCTCACCCACCTCGCTGATCACGATATCCATCGTCTGAATCCGCTTCCCCTGACTCTTCTTCTTCCTCTGCGCATCAGCAGTCCCAACAAAACTCAAAATCATCAGGACCGCCACGGCCATTAGATAGATCCTTTTCATCTCACTCCTCCTTTCGAAACTTGACCCTTAAAAATACCGTCTTACACCATATTGGACTTCTTTTGTCAAGGCCCCCCTCACGAATTTGCGCTCTAAATCATCGCCCTTACATCTCCCGGGGCCACAGAGAGAGGCTTTCTGTCTTTAAATCCAAAAAGATTTTTTCACCCGGTTTGAGCACCTGGGACGCAGGCAAAACCAGCACCCGTGTATCCGACCCCATGGACACCGTGTACTCGTACCGATCTCCCAAGAAATGCACGTTCTCCAAAATCGCCGGAAGCACATTAGGGTTGGAATTCGGCCCGGTTCCCGAAACTCTGATATGGTCCGGCCGAATGGACACCACCACCTCGCTCCCGTCCTTGAGAGAACCGGCGACCGTAGAAGGGATATTGGCCTGATCAATGGACAGTGAAGCTTCTTTAATCCCGTGGGGTTCAACCTGGACCGGGTCGCCCATCCTGGTCACTTTGCCCAGGACGATAAACGTCTTGCCCAGAAAATCCCGCGCGAACGTGGTCACCGGCTTGTGGTACACCTCTTCGGGGCTGCCCACCTGCTCTAACTTTCCCTTGGACATAATCCCGATTCGATCGGACAGACTCAGAGCCTCGATCTGATCGTGGGTTACGAATAGCACCGTAACGCCAACTCGTCTCTGCAGGGATTTTAACTCCCTGCGCATCTCGTCGCGCAGCTGCGCATCCAGGTTGCTCAGGGGTTCATCCAGAAGCAAAACCTTCGGCGAAAAGACCAGGGCCCGGGCCAGCGCAACCCGCTGCTGCTGTCCGCCGCTGAGGGCCGGAATGGGTCGATCCTCCAATCCCGTCAAACCCACGAGTTCCAATGCCGCAAGGACCTTGTCTCGAATCACCGGTCTTTTCATCCAACGAAGCTTAAGCGGATAGGCCACATTCTCAAAAACGGTCATATGGGGCCACAGGGCATAGGACTGAAACACCATGCCCATATCTCGCTTGTCGGGATTGACGAAGACCCCCCTGCTGACCGATACCAAGCAGCCGTCCCCCAGGAGAATCTCTCCCTCATCCGGTTCTTCCAAACCGCCAACCATCCGAAGGGTGGTGGTCTTACCACAGCCACTTGGACCCAGGAGGGTAAAAAACTCCCCCTCATGAACCTCGAGGTTCACGCCATTTACCGCCTGGACTTCGTTGAAGAATTTGTGCAGGTTTTGGAGTCGAAGAAAACTCATCTGATTTCCTGCCTCCTATGAAAAATCACCAACGCTCATTCTTACTTAAGCACGGATACCAACCTTGAGACCAAACATTCTCGCGACCAGGGCCAAGCCGGTGGTCAGCAATACAATCAGTAACACCGTAATGCTCGCCGCCTCGCGGTATCCAGCTGCAATTTGATCCAGGGCCAACAATGCCAACGTTCTGGTCTCCGAAGTGGCTAATAGGATTACACTAGAAGCACTGCGGGCTGCAAACAAAAACTTCAATACCGCGATCAGGATCATGGTCTGTGCCATCAATGGTAGCACCACCTTAAAATAGGTCCGCCAAAAGCCCGCCCCGGACATGCGAGAGGCCTCTTCCAGTTCCTGACCCAACTGAACGAAGTTTGCTTTGAAAACCTGGGTCGCAAGAGTGACCCCACCAAACATAGAGGCGATAATTAATAGAAAAATTGTTCCGTAAAGGGGCCGAAAGAACGGAGTCCCTAGAAACATCCAGAGGAGTCCCAGTCCTGAAAGTACCCCGGGCACGGCCGAAGGCATCCAACAGATGGAATCCAGAATGCCCCGACCGGGAAGCTTGGTCCGAGCGATAATATACGCAATGATGGAAAAGAGAAATGGCCCGATTGCTGCCGCGCAGCCGGCAATAATCAAAGTGTTTTTCAGGGCCAGCAATAATCGCGGGTCGTTTAAAGCGATCCTCCAGTAGTCCAGGGTCCAGGTTACGGGTAGGTTAAAAAAGCCGAAGCGAGTCATCACGCTCCCACCCGCTACGCTGATAATAGGGACCCCCACGGCCAGGAAGGCAACGATTGCTATCCCTATCACCGATGGATACTTCCAGAAGCCAAGATCAATGATCTTTGGCTTGAACGCGCTGGTAATGGTCGTAAAGTGCCTTCGGCCGATGAGCTTTCTCTGCAGAGGTATAAAGACCGCTAAAAAAAGTAGAATGAGGCTTCCCAATGCCGCCGCCTGGTTGGTGAGGGGGGGTTCTTGCCTTGCCAGATCCACAATCATGGTGGAATAAACGTAAAAACCCCATGGAACACCAAGCAGGAGCTCGGTCTCAAAAGACTCAAACAAGCGAACAAGGCTAAGCAGCAGTACCACAATCAATGCGGGCGTCATCACGGGAAGGGTCACGCTAAACATGGTCCTTAACGTGCTGGCGCCGGACATGCGGCTTGCTTCTTCCATGGAGGCATCCATGTTACGGAATGCCGGGGTCAGCAGCATGACCTTGGTATCCAACCCACTAATGGTGTGCACCCAGATGATACCCCAGAAGGAGTAGATATCGAACGGCATAACGCCGAATAGGTCGCTAAACCAACTATTGACGAGGCCGGTATCAGGATCCAAAAGGAGAATCCAACCGTAGGTGGTCGCCACGCTTGGCAACATAAAAGACATCCAGAAGAAAAACTCGAACCCCCTGGAGAAGGGAGTATTGGTACGTGCAAGGATCCAGGCTAAACCCACGCCGATGACGAAGACGATACTCTGGCGGACAACGGTCACCTTGATGGTGTTCCATAGGGCTTCCCTAATCCCGTACTCACTGAAGGCCTCTACCCAAGCGCCAAAACCATACTCCGGAGGATCGGCTATGGTTGCGACGTTAAAGCTGTTGATCAGGATCAAGAGCAGGGGATAAAGGATATAGAACCCCATAAACCCAATGAGGATGATCATTAGAAACAGCCCCCAATTCAAGGGGGATATTTTCTTGGGCCGGGGCGCAGTTCCTACTTCAACATGGTTCATCTCAGGCATGAAATTTCCTCCTGGGTCAACGGGTCGCCATGGAGGAGACCCCAGGGACCGACGTGAAATTCCACAAACTAAAATTTTTCAGGGTTTCGTACCTTACTTTCACAGCGACTCTTCCGGGTCATCGATATCATTAGATTTAAATTGAGTCAATGAAAAGACCATATCCCATGAAGTCAATTCGAGTGCAAGAGAAATCCACCATGATTTTTGCAAAGATCCTCATTTCTTTTTTCTCCACACCTCCCGAATGATCCTGTTGATTGGCTCCATATTCTTGAACCCGGGTCCTGCCAGCACAAGGTAGTCGACACCCTCCAATCGCCGGACCCGGGGCGGGACTTTGTCCTTCGGTATATCGATGCGCAAGGAATCCTTATCGTAGCCGAATCTTTGATAGGCTATCTGGCCTTCACGGGACAGCAGCCAGTTGAGTGCCACCTTCGCTGCATTGGGATGAGGGGACCCGTCAAAAAACGCCACGTTCCCGTTACTGGTACTCAAGGGTCCACCTTCCTTGAAGCGCCGGGAATCAAAAGTATTGACGGGAAGTCCCTGTTCCCTAGCGCTATAGATCCCCGCCCTATTGGGGCCCACCAATGCGGCAAGAGGATATTTTCCCACCGCCAACCAGTTAACCAACTGGCGGGAGTCACGGGTCGCCCTCAGATCCATCTCAGTCAGAATTCGCCGGATAAATTTTGGCCCCAGCTGGGGGTTTTTGTAAAGAAACATCAAGACGCCGCTCACCGCACCCCCCATGGTTGGGTCATAGGAAACCATTTGTCCTTTCCAGGAGGGATCGAGGAAATCCCAGTAAGAGCTAAATTTTTTCGGATTTACGAGCTTGGTGTTGTAGGAAAAGTAGGACTGCGCGTTCCCGTTATACGCAAGCATGTAGCGACTCTCATCGTCGTGATAGATATGCCTCCCACTCCACCACTTGGACTCATCCACCACTTCGGGGAGGATCAACAAACGCTTGACTGGACTGAGAACCCCTCCCTTGTAAAAAACATTATAGAGAGTGCCGGAACCCCCCATATAGAGGTCGGCTAGGTACTTGCCGGCCCTGCGTTCAGCCATGACTCGCTGGGAGAGTTGACTCCCCCTACCCATCACTGAGGTCACTTTTATATCGGGATATTTTTTTTGAAACTGCTGAAACACTTCGAAATAGACATCACTGACATAAAGGACAACCCGTCCTTCCTGCTTGGCCGCCTTTAGGGTTTCTTGCCATTCAGCCTTCCAGGACGACTCTGCCACTGTGGTGCCCGGAATAAACCAACCAATAATAACAACCAGCAACCACACAAAACGCATCTCAAACCTCCAACGGCTTAAACTTCGGCAAGGTAATTTCTTCATTCACTCGCTCGAAAAACACTCCGACCCGCAGTCCAATCTGGACCTGCTCAGGGGAAATCCCCGTTACGTTGCTCAGCATATGGGGACCCTCCGCCAATTCGATAATTGCCACAACGTACGGGACTGTAAATTTCCACCCGCGCAATGACTCCCGCACAATGACAAAGCTGTATACGGTCCCATCACCACTGGCCGGCACCCACTCGTTGTCCGGCGAAAGACAGGAACCACATATGGGGCTGGGGGGATGCCGAAGGGAATGGCACGACGAGCAGCGCTGAAGCAACAGTTGGCTCCGGCCACAACCCTGCCAGAACGGCTCAGTGTCCGGGTTGGGAATCGGAAGTGGCTGGGTCGTCTTTTCCATCACGGCAGGGACTTTGTTCAGTTGGGACTAGCAGCGAGTAAAAGAGTGGTATGAATACCCAGCTGCCCACACTGACCGC
This sequence comes from uncultured Binatia bacterium (SeqCode), assembly GCA_965218425.1. Lineage (GTDB taxonomy): Bacteria > Desulfobacterota > Binatia > UBA9968 > CAXXLF01 > CBDCDW01. The sequence continues at coordinate 3,066,762 of OZ244621.1, read as the reverse complement.
TCACGGCGGCCACTTTCGCATCTTTCACCTGGCGTCCCCCGGCATCGTGGCGGAGCTGGGTGACCGCTTCAGTCACGTGGAGGATACCGCCCACATGGGCTTGTGACAGCAAACCACCGTGGGTGTTTACCGGCAACTCGCCGCCCAATTCGATTCTCCCATTTTCTACAAAGCCTCCCCCTTCACCCTTTTTGCAAAACCCGTAGTCCTCGAGAGTCACCAAGACGGTATACGTGAAGCAGTCGTATAGCTCCACCACATCCACATCCTTCGGAGTGAGCCCCGCCATCTGGAAGGCCTGGGCGGAGGCCTCCTTGCCAGCAACCGTGGTGAGGTTGTCGGCATAGGCGATGCTGCCAAATCGACAGGAATAGCCCATGCCCAACACATAGGCCGGCGGATGGGGAAAGTCCTTGGCCCGCTCTGCGCCTGTCACGATGACCGCGCCCTCCCCCACGGAAACCAGGGAGCAGTCCAACAGGCGAAACGGGGCGGCAATCATCCTCGATTTCTGATGGTCTTCAAGGGTGATAGGGGTTCGCATCTGTGCGTTGGGATTAAGCGACGCATGCTTGCGGCAGGCCACTGCAATGGCCCCGAATTGTCGCGAGGTGGTACCGTACTCATGCATATGGCGACGGGCGCCCAGGGCATAGTCAATGGGGGCACCCACCGCGCCAAAGGGAAACATAAAGTCTTCCCACCCCGACGCCAGATGACCGTGTTTACGTCCGTGCCGGCCCAAGGGCTGTTCGCCACCCGCCGAAGCACACAGAACGGTGGAACACAATCCCGCCTCGATAGCGGACACGGCGTTCAACACCATGGAAACTGCAGCGGAGCCGCCTAGACTGATATCGTTGATATAGGCGGGAGTGATACCCAAACGTTCGGCCAAAAAGGCCGAACAGTTTGGCTGCGGATTGCTCCGAGCCTGATGGGTGATAACGCCGTCGATTCGATGTTTGTCTAAGCCTGAGTCTCCAATGGCCGCAGCAGCAGCCTCGAGGCCTAGAGCCGTACCCGACTTATCGGATCGTCTTCCCACCTGGGTCTCCCCGATGCCCACAATGGCATATCGGCCTCGGATATTTGCCATGCTCAACTCCGCGCCGTATCCGAGGGAATTAGTAAAGAGGATCCCGGGGATTGGATTTGCTGGCGAGGTTTCACCACCGGTCTCACATGGCTCCAGAGCTTAGGAGCTCTTGACGTTGAGAATCCGTATACCCCAGTTGAACCAGGATCTCAGCATTGTGCTGACCCAACGATGGCGCGGGGCCAATGCGCATTCCCTTCAGGCTTCCAATGGCCCCCTGGGGAAACAGAATGCGACCGAATTCCGGGTGATCCGTTTCACAGAGAAACCCACGAGCAGTAAGCTGGGGGTCATTGACCAGATCCAGCGGTGTAGACACGGGAGATGCAGGCACATGGCGTTTCTGTGCCTCGGTTACGATGTCGATCTTGGAGAAGCGCTTTGACCACATGCCCAATCGCTCAACCACCAAATCCTTCTTCGCGTCGCGCTCCGCCTCATCGGCCAAGGATGGGTCAGCGGATAGCACCGGGTCTCGAACCCAATCGACGAACTTTCCCCACCCCTCCCGCGAATGGGGCACACTGACCATCCAGTAACCGTCACTACAGGGAAACGCCCCGGAGACCGCGGTAATGGCCCCCCTATAGCCACAGCGCTCGGTCACTTGTCCCAAGCTTGTGTAGTCCACCATGGATTGCTCCGCCAGGGACTCCAAACACTGCCTGATGGAAACCTCCACCAGCTGCCCTTGACCCGTTAACTGCAAGGCGAACAATGCCCCAGCCGTGGCTACAGCCACATAAAGCCCGGTAGCCGCATAAACCACATGGCCGCCCAGCAAGACCGGCCGTTGCCCCGGGTGACCGGTGAGAGTCAACAGGCCCGACCGGGCCACAGCGCAAAGCTCAGGCTCGTCCTCAATGACTTTGACAAGAACCAGCCTTGGATTCCCTTCCAACAGCTGGTTTTCGTCGAACGATAGCGGGGTACTGGCCACCACGGCATCCGCGGTACCGATGAGATTGAGAAGTACATTCCTGGCGGTAGGGGATTCCAGGTTGAGTTTAAAACTCTTCTTGCCGGCATTGAAAAACTGATGGTAGGCACCCTTTTCCAGATCCGGCTTCTGGCCGAGGTAGGGGCCCAACTTTCTTAGGTCGTCGCCGGAGGCGGATTCCACCCGAATCACTTCATTCCCGGTTTCAGCCAGGAGACGGGTAGCATAGACACCTGGATGAGCGGTCAAGTCAATAATGCGAGCCATGAATTGGAATTTCCTCCCGAGGGAAAACTAAAACCGCTTTAAGTTAAGGCCCCTTGGTCCTTCAACTCCCTGATATCATTCTCCGAGAGGCCGAGCCACTCGCTCAACGCTTCCTTTGTGTGCTCACCCAGCATCGGGGCCGGACGTAAGGGAGACAAGAGGCTCATACTGAAGGAAAACGGGTCTCCGGTGGTGAGTTCCGAACCGCCCTGGGGATCATCCCAAGGGTGAAATACCTGGGCCCGGTCCGGACCATTCAGTACCTCTGGAATCCGCCGCATGCGCTCTGCCGGAACCCCGGCCTCCTTGAGGCATCGTTCTACTTCAATATTCGACAACCGGCTAGTCCAGCTCTCGACCAGATTATCGAGATCATCATGATGGCCGAGCCTTCCCTGCAACGTCGCAAACCGATCCTCCCTAGCCCAGGAAGGGTTTCCCACGGCGGCGATGAACGCGCGCCACTGGTCGTCATTTTGGATGCTAATGGCGCACCACTCGTCGGAACCTGTGCAACGGTAAACCCCCTGGGGAGCCGCCACCAGCGAACGGTTGCCAAATCGCGGAGGCACGGTTTGGTTTACAATACTACTCAACAATAATGGCCCAAAGGTGGAGACGCTACACTCAAACTGGCTTAGATCTATTTTGGCGCCCCGGCCCGTCTTTGTTCGTTCCGTCAAGGTCTGAAGGATACCGAAGCAGGCATGCAACCCTCCGATGTAGTCATTCCAGGAATTGGCGATGGCCGTTGGAGGGTCCTCCTCTGCGCCGGTCACCATCATTAAACCGGTGTAGGCCTGAAGGTTCATATTCATGCTGGTCCAGGCCTTGCGCGGCCCGTCGTGGCCATACCCCGACATGCTTACGTAAATCAACTTGGGATTGAGCGGCTGCAGGTGCCCGTACCCAAGCCGCAGGCGGTCCATGACTCCGGCGCTGAAGTTCTCCACCACAACGTCGGCCACGCCGGCGAGTTGCTTCGCCAAATCGCGACCGGCATCGGTTTTAAGATTGATGGTGATGGATCGTTTGCTTCGATTGGTATTGAGGAAGGAAGGTGCTCGGTCCTGTCGACTCCTGGGTGCGGCGTTCGATGCCGCTTTTCTGGAGCCCATGCGCTCCGGCCTGGTGGCAGACTCCACCTTGAGCACGTCGCTACCCAAATCGGCTAGCAATCGCGTACAGAACGGACCTGCCAGCACATGAGTGAAATCGAGGACTCGAGTTCCCGCCAGTAGCGGTCTTCTCACTTGGTTTCGAGATGCTGCCGACGCGTCGTTACTCACATAGACCCCATAGGACTGCGGATCAATAGCATAAAATTGCCGTGGGACTCAAACTGCTTTTGTAAACCGTCAAACCCTTTGGTCGTTTTTTGTTCAGAAACCGGTTGATGGGACACATGACTACCATTTTTTTAATGACGGCAAGGCCATCTTGGACCCAGTCACCTCAACCCCTACAGGGGATGTTGGCTCCGGTAGCGGTCATAGAGTACATCTGGCCATGAGAAGTATTGGCTACCAGGTTGGGGGCCTCCAGCCGCTCGTTCCACCTGTACCCGCATCCCTTCATAGTCCTCCTCATTGACCAAACCTAGCTTGTAGAGCCTCGCCAGCAACAACTCGCCTTCAGGGCCATGTTCTTCAAGATCCGCCAGCACATGGATGTCGAAATACTCGAGCATCTCGTCTGGAACACCATATTTTTCATGCAGTATCTCGCGATAGGACTTCATGTAATAACCCACAAAGCCTTCTAGCATCCACCTGACCGCCGTCTGGGCCGGAGTCTGGGACCGATACACGAGCGCGGTATTACAGCGGGCTTCCAGCTCTGGGATGGGCCTGGAATAATGGAGATCTTCATCCTTTAGCCCGAGGTAACGGGCAAATTTGATGTAGGTTCGACCATGCCCCCCGGGTCTGGGGTCCGCCAGCTCGGACCCGATCTTCGCGGCCACGATATCGTAGAGGTCAGGATTGCGCCGCCACAGGTCGAGGTAGTTCACCAGGGTCCAGGTCACATTCGTATTGGTCAGTTGGATAAAGATGTAGTACTGCTTCGCGTACTCCTTCAGAAAATCCATGGGCACTTTCCCTCGAGCGAAATCCTCATGGAATGGGCCCCGGTTCCTGCCAGTTTTAAACGGATGGTTCTTCGTTTTCTCATGAAACCAGTCCCTAAATGAACTAAAGGTTGGAAAGCTTATTCTTTGGTTAGGCTCCATTGACGTTAGAAGAAAATACTAAGGTTCCTCGACCCAACCACCACCTGATCCAATAAAACCGTCCTTGAAGCCAAGCGCCATTTCCCATCAACCCGGCGCATCCTATCTTGTCTTTCCCCGGATAGCAGGTCCTGGCTCGACGAGTTCGACCGGTTGCGATAAACAAGGATATAGCTCGACACTTCCACTTCCTGTGGGTTTTCCGTCACCCGTACGCGCACATTGGTAACGAGATGGCGGGTCCGAGACCGGGGGCTTTCGGCCCAGGCATAGTCCGTACTCAACCGCTTCACCCGGACCTGCAGTGAGGCCATATTCTCAGAGAAGATTTCCGTTTTTTCCCTATAATCCGACCGTGCTGGCGCCAGGTTCGAACGTACCGGCATGCGATACCTCACATCCCCGGCGAGCATCCCCAACCAATCCGAAAATCGCCCGTGATCCAAGAGCTCCGCCTCCCGATGGAGGAATTCGACGATCTCCGCGTAACAGGGATCAGCGGGGCTCAGGTTCCTCCCGTTGCCACCCATCTCCATTCTTCTATTCCTGCATCATGAGCTTGTGCCAATTGCGGTAAAACGAACGCTCGCTGTCCTCACTCAAGCCGCCCACCATCATATCTTTGAGGCCCTTGATGGGACGATCTTTACGCGGTACACCCACTCCCATTTTGTATTGCAGCATGAGTCGCTTTGCTATGGGGCCCCGCAGGCCCTGGGTGATTTCGCCCCAATTCTCCATGTCATCCTGTTCAAACATCCCCCCTGCGCCAAACACACGAAGATAGGATTCCTTGGATGCCCGCTTCCATTCATCCGAGGTGTTCTTGTCCACGAAACACCAGGACCAAATTTCCATCTTGTCCGCCCCTTTTGGTTGCCATAGGCGCAGGGTAAGAAAAGAAACCACATCCTTCCCGGCGTCGCCACCTCCCCACTCTGCGGAAGTGTGTTGCCCGCTGTTAAGAAAACTCATGTTCGGAAAAACGTTGCCCACAGCAATGAGCAGAGGGTCGAGAAACTTCAACTGTTGTGCGGTGAGGTGGCGTTCCATTTCTGGCCGTAATTCTTCCGGTAATCCCATGGCAAAATTACCCGTAAACCCTGTGAGGGAGGAGGCATGTCCGTTTTCAGTGATCATGCGAAAACTCTTACGCTCACCCTGCATCTTATCTTCTAAACCCAGAGCCGACCTGAATCCGTGGGTGGTAAAGAGATGCACGCCGTCTCCAGAGAAGTTCGCGGCTCCCAACTTCCAATTGGCATCCGCTTCCCACCTCATGGGGGCCCCCACCACTTCCATTTCCGCGGAACGCCCGAATAGGATATCCAACACCCACTTCATCTCGCCCAGGTAATCGTCCAGGGATTGCCCTTTTGGTTCCCAGTGGGCAAATACAAGCCCATGGTAGCTTTCCACCCTTGGAGCCCGACAGAGGCCCAGACTGCTCATGTCCAACGCCCCATGGTATCCTTCGTAAAACGGGACAGAAATCAGCTCCCCCAGATTGCTGTACGTCCAGCCATGGTAGGAACATCGAAATTGAGAGGCTTTACCCATATCCTGACCACACACTCTCATCCCACGGTGGCGACAGACATTTAAAAACACTCTCACCTTGCCGTCCTGCCCCCGCCACACAATTACGGGATCCTCCCCCATATAACGGGTTACGAAATCCCCGGCCTTGGGTATTTCCGACTCATGGGCAACATAAAGCCAACTTCGGGTAAAGATCCGCTCCATCTCCAGTCGATTGATCTCGGGGTCATTAAAGATCCGCGAGCTTATGACCCCCTTATCCACCTGCACCAGCTTGTTCAAGAAACCGTTTCCCGATTGGGATGGCTTCTTCCTGGGCTGGACACTTTTTCTGGTTTTTTTCATCCTACGATTCTCCTGTGCGGCACCTTACAACATGGCCCCACTTAATCCAATCGATAGTCCACCGGAGGCATCTCGCATTTAATTCCCTTTTCTGCGAGCTCCTCCTCATAATCCCGCCTGATCTTGGGGTCCTCATCCTCATACTCAATAAGATTCCCGCCATCTCGGATGCTCACATTGACACCCCCGAGCACGGAGGCCTTGAAGATGCCAAAGGCGTATTTGTGATTGTTTTCCGAATAACGAAACGCCACGTGTTTTGCCTGCTCCCCACCGGTATTGAAATGCTGATGAAACCACCCGGTGGGCGGGCTGTACATGCCCCCTTCTTGCCAATACACCTTGACCACCTTGTCTCCATTTCCTTGTTGATAGGGGCGGGTACCAGCTTCCCTAGGCCACAGTAAAACGTACCCTTCGGAACTGATGGGGAACAGAACGGCTCCGCCGCCATGCCAGTGTGCTTTATGGTAACTGCCTGTGGGCCACTCCGCGATGTGGCCTACGAGGGCGTTTTCGGCAATCTGAAACAGGGTGGTGCCGCCGCCCACGGCCTTGTGATGACGTTTATGATCGGTCAAGGCACCGTTAACGTTTGCGATGAAGTTGGTTTCCCAGACTTCGCTTCCACTTTCGCTTCGGTATCGATTGTTGCTGGTCTTAAAATAATCGGCGCTACCGTTAAAGCGATCGGCAAACCAGTAATCGCAGTTAAAAATAAAATCCTCGTTATGCAGCAGGTCCATCATAACCGGGGCACTCGTCACTGCCAAAAAGACCACAGGGTCCCGGGCACCATTATAAAGGCGATGCCGGGCGTTGAGAGGTATGGCAAACATACTCCCTGGTCCCCATTCAAATCGGACCTTTTCATTCCCCGAACTCGATGCCCAGACCTCGGTGAGGCCCAACCCCTCGAGGATATAGATCACTTCCTCATACATGTGACGTTCCGGTTTGAGGGCTTGGCCGCCCGGAATCTCGCCTATGTATGTGCCGGTAAAACCTTCCATGCCTTTGAGTTCAACAAAGGCACCCAAACCGCCCGTGCGCGACCATGGCCGACGTTCCAATTCCCGCAGGTTTCGCAATCCATAATCCTCAATGATGGGGATCCCCTCTTTCTTCATCCATTTCTCGTAGGTTGTCTCTGCTGTTTTTCTCACCGGCGTGCTCCTTGTAAGTAGTTTACATCTAATTTTTATCTTTACTGGTAATAAAAACCTGCCAATCCCCTTCTCACATATTCCATGGGGAGGTTTAAAGTCAAGTTCACTGGCACTGCTGTGACCTGAGGCGACCTGCCTAGCTCCCCTGGTCCATTGCGGTTTTGGGGCGAAGGGGGCTTGCACCGAAGAAAGTTGCTCGCAACCGCGAGGAAGATCGAGGGGAGCCGTCTCCCAAGCCCCAAAATGCAGGAGCATAGAATGTGCACTAATGAACCGGCGCTAGAACCCCTTGACTTTATCCCCTTTCCCCGTGATAGGCTCCATCTGCACGAATAATTCCATGTAAGTTATTCAGTGGAGTGCCTTTATGATTTCACCTTTTGTCCTTCACCAACCAGGTTCCATTGAAGAGGCTGCTTCCCTTCTGGGTCGTTACGGCGGCGATGCGAAGCTCCTGGCAGGAGGAAGCGAGCTGATCCTGCTATTAAAACTGGGCCTGGTGAGGTCGCCCCACGTCATAAATTTAAAGAAAGTCGCGGGGCTAGACGACGTCGAATTCGATTCGGAAGATCAGGTTCTGCGTATCGGGGCCCTGGTAACCCACCGTTGGATCGAGCAGTCCCCGGTGGTGAGAGATCATTTTCCGCTCCTTGTGGAGATGGAACAGACCCTGGCCAACGTGAGGGTCCGTAATGTGGGCACCTTGATTGGCAACCTTTGCTTTGCCGAGCCCCATGCCGACCCCGGCACATTGCTCCTTGCACATGGGGCAAGAGTAAACACGCGGAGCACGAGGGGGGAGAGGCCCCTTGACCTTGCGGACTTTTTCATCGATGACTACCGCACCGCCCTCGCGGAAGACGAGGTGGTGACCTCCATTGAAGTGAACAAGCTTCCTGCGAATTTCCGCGCCGCGTACCTGAGGTTCTGTCCGGCGGAGCGCCCCATGGCCAACGCCGCCCTCGCCCTGGGCTGGAGCGACGGGGTGGCATCGGATACTCGACTTGCTTTGGGCTGCGTGGGTTCCAAGCCTTTTCGGGTTGCTGCGGTGGAAGACAGGTTGAAAGGGAAAACGGCGAGAGAAATTGCCGCAGAGTCGGCCGAAGTGGCGCAAGAGGCGGCAGGCCTCTGCGATCCAGTGGAGGACCTTTGGGGTTCGGTGGAATACAAACGCCAGGTCATAAAGGCGCTGGTGGCTGATGGGCTTTGCCGTGTTTCCAGGGAGAGGACAAGCAATGGATGAAAATGTGGTTTCCGTCCGCTTTCGTCTGAACGGCCAGCAGCACGCCGTGCAGGTTCCTTCCCAGGAGCTTCTGATCGATTTGATCCGTGACCGCCTCGGTCTTACCGGCACCAAGAGGTCCTGTGACATGGAGATCTGCGGATCCTGCACCGTCTTGGTCAATGGCAAAGCCACAAGTTCCTGTTCTCTATTTGCATTTGACGTGGACGGCAAAGATGTTCTTACCATTGAAGGGCTTGCTCCTGAGGGAGGGCTTCACCCCATTCAGGAAGCCTTTATTCAATGCGGCGGTTTTCAATGCGGCTTTTGCACGCCGGGCATGATCCTGTTGGCCAAATCGCTATTAGACGAAAAACAGGTTCCCACGGAAGAGGAAGTCCGAGAGTATATGGACGCAAACCTCTGCCGCTGCACGGGATACCAGATGATTATCGAGTCCGTAACGGCTGCCGCCGAGAAATTGAGGAGGAACCCCTGAGCAAGGTCATTGGTGAAAACGTTTCCCGGGTGGACGGACAGGAGAAGGTTAGAGGTAAGGCTCTCTATACCGGTGATCTTAGATTACCCGGCATGGTTCAAGGTAAGGTTCTACGCTGCCCCTACCCCCATGCACGGATTCGCAGCATCGACTCCCGCAAAGCGGAAAGCATTCCCGGCGTTGTCGGAGTCCTGACCCGCGACAACTTGAAAGTGGAAACCCCTTACATCGGCGCCATGATCAAGGATCAACCGTTTATCGCCATAGAAAAGGCGCGCTACGCCGGCGACGTGGTGGCAGCGGTGGCCGCCTTGGACGAAGCCGCGGCGGAAGAGGCCCTCAGGGCCATCGAGGTGGACTATGAGGAACTGCCTTCTGTAATGTCTGTCGATGACGCGCTGAGTCCTGCTGCACCGCTGGTTCATGACAAGATCCAGCGCAGCCGTCCTCCCGCTTACGGCGCCGGGGCCAGCTATATCGTGCACGAGCACAGTAATATATGTCACCACTTCCATTACGAGCGGAGCGACATAAACGAAGGGTTCCGTCAATCCGATGTCATCTTTGAGGATGAGTTCCTTTATCCCACGGCCCAACACTACCCCATGGAACCCACTATCTCTGTGGCCAGCTTCGAAGGGGACTCCGTTACCGTATGGAGCCCTAGTCAGGCGCCATTTTCTGCCCGCCAGGAGATTTCCCGGGTCTTTGGGTTGCCCTTGAGCCATATCCGCGTCATTGTCCCCCACGTGGGAGGCGGTTACGGCGGAGCTAAAGGCGGGCTCACCTCCATTCTTGCTGTGGCATTATCCCAATACGTGGGTCGGCCAGTGCGAGTAGCCTTCAGTGCCGATGAGAATTTCAAAACCATCTGCCAGCCGCAAATAAAGATTGTAGTCAAAACCGGAGTTAAGAAGGACGGGACTTTTGTCGCGCGCCAGTCCCAGGTCTATTTAAATGCGGGAGCCTATGTTTACAGCACGCCGTCGGTAGCGGAGAAAGCCGGCTATCGAGCCCACGGGCCCTATCATCTCCCTTACGTCCAAACGGATTCCTACGCGGTATACACCAATACGGTTCCGGCAGGAGCCTTCCGCGGCTTCGGCGGGCACCAAGCCGCCTTTGCCTATGAATCCCAGGCTGACATCATCGCCCATCGGCTGGAGATGGATCCCGTCGAACTGAGACGCCGCAATCTCCTGGGTCGCGGCGATGAATACGCCGCGGGGGATACCCCCATCGATTGCGATCTCAAGGCTATGTTAGACGAGCTGGTGGAAACCATCGGATGGGACAAAAAAGCAGAGGCCCCTAAGAACCCACGATTCAAACGGGGTAAAGGAATCGCCTGTGCGGTTAAAGACGGCGGCGGGTCAGGAAAGTCAGCCAGCGCCACAGTACGGATCATGAGCGACGGCAGCGCGGTTCTTTCCACCGGATCCGTGGAGATCGGTCAGGGTGTGCGCACCACCATGCTTCAGGTCACCGCCGAAGAGCTGACTCTACCAGCAGACAAAGTGGAAGTGGCGGCACTGGACACCCACTCCACCCCCTATGATCATTCCACCAACGCGAGCAGCGCCACCATCGTCATGGGCCAGGCGGTACAGCGCGCGGCCCAGGACGCGCGCCGGCAACTAGTGACGGGAGCCGCCGCTGCAATGGGAGTCCCTGTGGAAGAAGTCCAGCTCAGGGAAGGGAGAATCATCGTTAAAGAAAAAAGTCTGAGTTTGCCGGAGGTCATGCGTCTGTGTTTTGCAAATTTCGGCGGCGAAGTGGTGGGGCAGGGTAGTTTTAACCAGACCCGGGATGAAAACGTCCCCCTCGGGCAACGCTCTCCTTTTTGGGAGGTGGGTTTTGGCGGGGCGGAGGTGGAGGTGGATGAATGGACGGGGGCCATCAGGATTCTAAAATACGTCTCTGTGACAGATGCAGGAAAAATGATCCACCCGGTGCATTGCCGGGGACAGGATGAGGGGGCGGCGGTGTTCGGCATTGGGCTAAGCCTGTTTGAAGAGTTACTCTACGAAGACGGGCGACTCGCCAACCCTAACCTGGTGGATTATCGGTTGCCTCGCTTCCGTGACCTGCCGCATGTTTTTACCAGTCGAATTCGTGAGGACACCGGCGGGCCGGGACCTTACGGGGCCAAGGGAGTGGGTGAGGGAGGAATTCTTGGGGTGGCCCCTGCAGTGTGCAATGCGGTCTTTAACGCCACCGGCGTGAGGATCAAGCACGTGCCTCTCAAAAGCGAAAGGGTGTGGCGCGCCCTCGGTGAACCAATGGTCAAACCGCCCGTTGAAAAACCGTAAAGAGTATCAACAGAGGGCGCACAGCGAGATCAGCACTGAGTAGAGGGTACTGAGGACTGAGCCTAAACAGCTAAGCGCAAAGGGCATGGCGCAAAGCGTAATAAGACTACTGACGGCGGGACTTCAAGACAAAAAGAAGCTAGCAGATGGTAACCATAAGTCCTGATCTGAAGGCTGAGAGCTGATGGCTTTAAAGTGGACGCTTTGCGTTCTGGTCTTTGCCATTTCTCGTCTGCGTTAATCTGCGTGAGTCTGCGGTTAAGTTTTCTTAACGCTTTGCGCCATGCGCTTTGCTGTTTTTCGTCTGCGATAATTGGCGAAATTCTTCGGTTAAGTTACCAGAGACTGAAAACTTCTCAGAAACGAAATCCGTACTCACTCCAGCGACCGCGCACCTGCTCCAGGTGTTCTTGATTAGGATCCGCCGAGGCCGGGAACTCCTGATCTTCCTGCTTGTATTCGAACTCTGGCCTTGTCGCGTCGATACCCATTTTGTCAGACCGCAGGCTATTGGAAGGCGGTTTCGACGGATCCAGGGCCAGGCCCCGGCTATGACGAATGATCTCAACATCTCGACTCGCTTGCATCCGAGTCGCCAAAGCCCATTCAACCTTTTGAGGATTCCACGGATCAACGTCATCGTCCACGACAATACATAGCTTGACAGACAGGGTGGGCATACCCCACACGAGGCTTAAGATATCCTGGACCTGTCCCGGATAGGATTTCTGGATGCTCACTACGGCATGGAACGTGCCGCAACCACCTTCGGTTATGCAGGCACCAACGACCCCAGGTATCCCGGACTTTTGCAGAAACTGTTTTAAACCCATGGATCCACCCGTGGCCCGCACCGTGGTGCTCTCGTTTGGGGCACGCCCCTCGTAGGTTCCCTGAAAAATTGGACTCTGCCGATGGGTTACCATCTTTGCATCGATGTACCAGTGACGAGGTCGTGATCCGCCCATGTAACCTGCGAATTCACCAAAGGGTCCGTCCGAAGACTCGTAGGTTTTATCCGTGGGCATTTCCCCTTCAATAATCATTTCCGCATGGGCCGGAACCAGAAGATCGCTGGTCTCAGCCTTCACGGTTTCAATAGGACCCCGTTTGAGACCACCCGCAACGGCATAGTCCCCAATACCCGGGGGCACCGCACTGACAGTAACAAGCGCGAGATAGGGATCCAATCCAATGGCAATGGCAATGGGCATAGGTCGGCCCATGGCCTTGTACTTGCTCCAGTGCTGCCAGAGGTGGCGGCGTGGTGAAGAAGCACAGCCAAGGATATTGGGCTCAAAGATGGCGTTCCTGTAGGTTCCCAGGTTAATCCAGCCTGTCTCCGGGTCCTGGGTGATCACAGCATGATAGGTCCCCAGCATGTACTTTCCATCCAGGTGATGCCAACGGGGAATGGGAAACGGATCCTTGAAAAAATCAACATCCCGTAGGATCACCTCCTTGCAAGATGCTTTTGTGGTTTCCCGCGGAGAAACCGGACAGGCATAGGCCTGTTCCCAACGTTTTGAAATGCTCGAAATGTCCGGTCCCACATCTAAAGCCTTCCCGTAACGCTTGCGGGTCCCCAGGACACCTGTAACCAACGGCGTTGTAAAATCCCCTACCCGCTCGAACAACAACGCCGGCCCATTTCGGTCCGATACTTCGCGACATATGGCCCCCACCTCCCACTCGCGATCTACCGGCACGGTAATGCGATGTAGCTCACCTTCCTGCTCAAGCGCATCGGTAAATTCTCTTAAGTCATTGTAGGCCATCTTTTTCGCCCTCCCTTGATCTCGCAACGTACATTTCCATTTCGCAGATCACAATGGTTCTAGATTATATCCTGACGAGTTCTAGAGGTCATGAAAGCACGAGTACCCGATTTTCAAGACAGGATTCCATGGTCGAGTCAGATGGCATGACTTGCGCAGAATCGAAGATAGATGGCATCTCGCCAGGAGTTGCCTCGGGCACGTTGCAGGGCTTCGTTACCGATCCTGTCAACCCAAGCCCTCATTTCGTCGTAGTCCTGTTCCTGCACCAAGCCCAGCTCATAGAGTCTCGCCAGCAACATCTCACCCATGGGACCATGCTCCTCAAGGTCCGCCTTCACATGAATATCAAAAAACTCAAGGAATTCGTCGGGGACACTATACTTATCATGCAATATGTCACGCCAGAGCTTCATATCGTAACCAACAAACCCCTCCATGATCCAACTCACTGCTAACACAGTGGGTCGTTGGGAGCGATATGTGCTACTTACATTGAGCCACCTGATTTCCATCTCAGGAATGGGCTTGGCATGGATAAGTTCCTCGTCTTTTACACCCAAATAGCGAGCGAACTTAATATAGGTGCGACCATGACCACCCGGACCAGGATCGCAAAACTCCTCTCCTATCTTGGCGGCCACCATATCGTAAAGGTCGGGATGTCGCCGCCACAAATCAAGGTGATTCACGAGTGTCCAAGCCAAACTGGCATTGGTATTCTGGATGAAGAAATAATTTTGTTGGACGTACTGCTTGAGAAAGTCAATGGGAACCTTTCCCTGAACAAAATCTTTCAGGAACTGCCCTTCTATCTTGCCGGTTCTAAATGGATGGCTCCTGGTTTTCTCATCAAACCAGACCTTGAACGAATCAAAAGTTGGAAATTGTGTTGCCTGTGTGTCCATGGGTTTTTCTTGGCGAAGACCGTTCTTACCAGGCCGATCTCTGCTTCAAAGGCGCAGAAGGGTAACTTCTCGATCGTTCATTGGGAGCGGTCCTTACACTAGCTCGTATCCAAGGGGCCGGCCGTCCTCTCTCCCTTGGCTCCGAAAACCACAATTCTCATAGGGTTGGCATTTCACAGGCAATCCCGGCCTCCCGCAACGCCTCCTCAAAGTCTCGCCTCACCTGGGGGTCCTCATCTTCGTACTCGATCATGGCACCTCCCTCTTTGATACTGGTGACGGTGGCCCTTGTGTTGTCGCTGCCGCGAAGCCCAATGCGATACTTTGCACCGCCGGTACGAAAGGCGATGTGGCGTGCCGGTTCTACCCCGGTGTTAAAGTGTTGATGGAACCAGCCGTTTCCCGGGCTATAGACTGCCCCATCTCCCCAGTTGATCCGGAGAACTTGATCCCCATACCCGTCCTTAAAGGGAGTAGTCCCTAACTCTTTGGGCCACATTAGGACATAACCTTTCGATTTCAAGCCAAGGAGTATAGCACCTGGTCCATGATAGTGGGCCTTATGGTACATACCCACCGGCCACTCAGAGATATGCCCGGTGAGGATGTTTTCTGAGATCTCGAATCCCATGATCCGGACACCCTCCCCTTTTGGCCGCTTGCGGGGATCCACGAAGGCGCTTTTCAGATCAGAAATGAAATTCGTTTCCAAGACCAAGTGTTCCCCTTTGCCCCGTTCCACCCGATTGGCTGTTTTGAAGTAGTCCTCTTCGCCGTCATACCGGTCTGTGAACTTAAAACTATCTCCAAAAACAAAGTCCGGATTGTGGTAGAGATCCATCACTATGGGAGCATTGGTAACACCGAGGAAAATTACCGGTTCCTTACCCACGTTGTATAATCGATGCCAGGCATTTAATGAAGGAGCGAAGAAGCTCCCCTCACCCCATTCAAAAGTCTTCTTAGGTTGGCCCTCCTGCCAGATCTCAGTGGCCCCCTGACCCTTCAGAATGTAGATCAGTTCCTCATAGAGATGCCGCTCGGGGTTGAGGACCTTTCCCGGGTCGATTTCCCCCACATACATTCCGGTAAAGCCTGATTGCTTCAACCCCTTCAAATAAATTAACGCCCCCTTACCACCGGTACGGGCCCAGGGTTTACGGTCAACCTCTTTAACGTCTTCAATCCCACCTTCTGCCTCAATCACGGGTATCCCCTCTCCTTTCATCCACTCCTCGTAACTGGTCATGGGAGGGACCTTTGTCATGCTCACAGGACGCTTCATCGCAAACCCCTTTGCTTGATACTGATTCTCTCGGCGGCCGCGGCTACTTGTCAATCCACGTGTGGCTTATCCCGCCTCCCCACCAACGAAACGCAGCATCACTGTCAGTGGTAAAACCCTTGATATAATCGCGGAAGGTATAGAACTGTGGCCCAAAGCCAATATTCATTTCCGGTAAATCTTCAACTGATATCTTAACGATCTGTTTGAACAGCATCTTTCTCTTAGCCGGATCCGATTCCGATTCCGCCTTATCGAGCAAGGTATCCATCTCCTGCCGGCAGTATCCGGAGTTATTGCTGCTGCGCTTCTTTAGGTCCGGGGCACACCTGAGATCCGGCCCATAGGTAATCGAAGGGTCCGCGTAGTAGCTGCCACCGCCGGCATGAAAGGAAAATTCGCCCTTGCGCAGGAGCGCATTGTAGACCCCACGTCCTACCATAGCGAGCTTGATATTCATTCCCACTTTCTTGAGCTGGGCCTGGAGCATGGCCGCCTCGGCCTCTCGTGCCGCCGACTGTTGGACCAACATCTCGATGGCTTGTCCTTTGTAACCGGCCTCTTTCAGCAGCTTCATCGCCTTATCGGGATCATAGGTATAGGATGGCACTCCCTCCAGGTACCAGGCATGTCCTTTGGGGTATTTTTGGTCGGTGGGATCGCCGAAGCCAAAGAAGCCGGCCTCCAGGAGCTCGTTCTTATTAACGGCATGGACGACGGCCTGGCGCAACTTCTTGTTGTCAAAGGGCGGACGAACCAGGTTGAACTCAATGCTACGAAATTCCGCATGAGTAGCCGCAGAAAATTTGACCCCCTTTACCTTGCCGTCGGCCACCTGCCGTACCCACTCCAGGGGTGTCCGTGCCACCAAGTCCACATCTCCCGACCGCAGCGCCGTGAAACGCACCGTCGCGTCCCTCACCGGCCTTAGAACCAGTTTATCGATATAAGCCTTATGCCCCCAGTAGTCGTCGTAACGTTCCATTACGATTCGCCGTCCAGGCTTCCATTCTACCAGCTTAAAAGGACCGGTTCCGGGCGGAAAGTTAACGAGTTTCTCGATCCCCTCCGGCAGTGACTCTTTGGGAACCACTGAGAAGGTTTGGATGTTGGTCAACACGGAGAGAAAACCCGGGCCAGCTTTCTTCAGGTACAGCTTCAAGCGGTACTTGCCAACCACCTCCGCCCGGTCTAACAAGGCAAGCCGAACCAAGCCGTAGGCACCATTCTTCGGGTTCAGGGTGTAGTCAATGGAAAACTTTACATCCTCTGCGGTCATCTCTCTCCCGTTGTGGAACTTCACCCCTTTGCGGAGCTTGAAAGTGTAAACCCTACCGCCTTGAGACATCTCCCACGACTCCGCCAGGTTTGGGTGGACATTGCCTTGCAGGTCGATCCCCAACAACGGCTCGAACATCAGCTCGCGAATCCGCCCATCGGTGGACTTTGTGCCGACCAACGGGTTCATAATATCGATGTCTTTTCGGATGGCCATTCTAAGGGTCCCACCGCGCTTTGGCTGATCCGCAATGCCTTCCAGTGCCAAACCCACAAGGAGTCCGAAACAAACGGTTATCACCATAATTCGTTTCATCATCATTGCCCCTTTCTTCGGGAAATCTGATTGACTATTCGGTTTCCGCCGGTAATACCATCGCAATCAGAACTCAGGTGAAGACAAACTCCCTTTTTTGAACGGTGCCTTCTGTTCTGACTGCCCGCATTGCTCATTGCGGGTGGCGCTCACAGTAACTGGCGTAGAGGGCGTCGGGCCACGGGAGAGTCTTGCTTCCTGGACGCGCCCCTTCCACAGCCCTATCCACCTGCACCTTCATTCCATCGTAATCGTCTTCCCTAACCAGGCCGAGTTTATACAGCCTGGCAAGTAGCAGTTCGCCCTCTGGTCCATGCTCCTCTAGATCTGCCACTACGTGAATATCCCAATACTCCAGCAGCTCATCGGGAATGTCGTATTTTTCATGCAGGACGTCACGCCAAAACTTCATGCTGTATCCGACAAATCCTTCCAACATCCACCTGACTGCGGTCAGCGCAGGACTCTGCGACCGGTAAACGAGGGCAGTGTTGAAACGGGCCTCCAGCTCCGGGATGGGCTTTGAGTAATGGAGGTCTTCGTCCTTCAGACCCAGGTAGCGTGCGAATTTTATATAGGTACGACCATGGCCGCCTGGTCTGGGGTCAGCCAGCTCGGATCCGATCTTCGAAGCCACGATATCGTAGAGATCAGGGTTTTTACGCCACAGATCCAGGTAGTTCACAATGGTCCAAGTCACGTTGGTATTGGTTAGCTGTATAAAGATATAGTATTGCTTGGCATACTCCTTCAAAAAATCCCTGGGGACTTTTCCCTGGGCGAAATCATCATAAAAACGCCCCCGCTCCTTCCCTGTTTTAAAAGGATGAGTCTTCGTCTTTTCGTCAAACCAGGATTTAAAAGACTGGAAGGTAGGAAATTGCACTAGCTCACCGGCCATAGGTTGTCCCCTTTAGAGAAAATTTATAGCAAAAGCCTGTTATTAAAGACTTTGATACACTCGGATCAAATATTCGGCGTACCTCTTTCCCACATGCCTGATACCCGCGTTGGGTCGCTCCTCCACCAGCCCTTTATCAAAAAGAGACTTGAGAAGGAACCTTCCTGGACTGCCATGGTCCATCAGCAAGCATCTTTTCCAAAATTTAAAATAGTCCAACGCATCGCCCTTGAGTTTAAAAGGGGGTTTGCCAAGGGCCTCCTGGAATAGTTCGCAAAATTGCAAAAGATACTCTTCCCCAATGAGTTGAGAGGCAGATTCTGCCAAGGTTCCTTCCAGATACAAGGATTTCAGAAAACTGGTGAGGTGAACCGTGAATGGGCCTGTACGGGACTGAAGTAACTGCTGGTGGCTCACTCCCAAAGCGTCGCTCAATTTGAGAAGGCCACGCACCTGCCCGCCCGGGTAAGGATAGTTGAGGGATTTTCCAGCTCTCTCGGTAACAATTTCCTCCATTTCGGGGAACCGCCCGAGAATGTAATGGTGCCTGGACCACAGGAGAGCCCGATGCATATCGCCTTCCTGCACATGGCCGTACCAGTTACCCAGCCATGTCTTGAGTCGTTCTTCCGTGAGTTTTCCAGCCCGTAGGTCAGTAAAAAATGGCAGCGCCATCCACTTCTCATATAGCGGTTTCGCTTCCTGATCCCACCATTTCTCATATTCATTAAAGGTTCCTACATTTGATTCCGACATGACGACGTCCATCCCTTTCCTCCAAAAATGCTTCCAGCCTTCGCTTAACCAGCCATACACCAAGCAATAAATTTATGCATCCCGTGCTGTAGATCATACTGCGGCACGAACTGAAACTCCTCTTTGGCCCTGGAAATATCCAACGGGCCTCGGTTGGGCCTTAGGGGGTTGTCCTGTGTTCCCGGGTGAAACTCAAATTCCGCACTGGGTAGATTGTTCTGAATGGCTAGGGCAATGTCTCTATAGGACACCAGAACCCCCGAGCTAATGTTAAACACCCATTGCTTTAATTTTGGCGTGGCATAGGCCAACAATACCGCGGTGGCCAAGTCCTTTACGTAGGTAAGATCAGTGAGAGTGTCCGCATGATGGATCTCCGTGACCTCTCCCTTAAGGGCCTGCTTAATCCACCCTCCCAGGAACAGAGATTTTGTCCTTAGGTGTTTGTCCTTGTTCGATGAGAGGGCGGGCCCGTAGAGTGACAGGGGACGGAGAATAACCCCCTGCACACCGTAGACCTGGTGAAACATCTCCACCAGGATTTCGCCCATGTAATGGCTCGGATGATAGATGGTTCCCCGCCAGGTGATGGCCTGGTCTTCCTTGATGGGAGCTTCTTCGCTTTGTTTGCCGTAGACCCCGGCGGTACTGATATAAACAAGCCTTTGGATCTCGTTTTTCCTAGCCGCCTCCAAAACGTTCAAGGTGCCTTGAACATTCAGTGTAATCGCAGGATGGGGACTCTGTCTTGCGGCAGCCTCGTTACCGAAGGCCACAGTATGAATGATTGCGCCGACGCCAAGGTCACGAACACAATCGGACAACGATTTCGGGTCCAAAATATCCCCCACAACGGACCTTATGGAACCAGGGGTCGATTTAGGCACCTCGAAATCAGGGGCTTGAACGTCAAAGGAGATGACGTCGATACTTTTCTCAGCCAGCTCGAGGCAAACGTGGGAGCCGAGAAAACCGGACCCGCCAATGACCATAACCGGAGCAGGAGCCATGAGAACAATAACCTTCTCGGCGATTTACCGGGAATAACCTAATTATGACTTTTTCTTGCCCTTCCTCCCGGGCCTTTTCTTTTTCCAAACCTCTCTTATGACCTCCAGCACCGGTCCCAATTCTTTTAACCCTGGTCCTGCAAGGATCTGGTATTCAACTCCTTTTTCCCGCTGCACGTGCGACAGTACATCGTCCTTCGGAATGTCAATGCGCAATGAGTTCTTGTCCAGATTGACCTTTTGATAGACTTTCTGCCCCTCTCGGGAAAGGAGCCAGTTAATGGCCACTTTCGCTGCGTTAGGGTTGGGGGCATTTTTGAACAATGCCACATTGCCGCTACTGGTACTCAAGGGAATTCCTTCCTTAAAATTCCGGGAATCAAAAATGTTCACCGGCAGGCCCTGCTTCTGAGCATCGTAGATGCCTACTCTGTCGGGCGGAGCCAAAGCGGAAATCGGGTATTTACCTACCGCCAACCAGTTCACCAACTGAATCCCGCTACGGGTAGGCGTGAGATCCGTTTCACTTAAAAACCGTCTTAGATAGTCAAGGCCAAGCTTGGGGTTCCGATAGATAAACGTTAGCACGCCACTAACGGCTCCTCCCATGGTGGGGTCCAGGCTAACGATCTTTCCTTTCCATTTTGGATCGAGAAAATCCCAGTATGATTTGATTTCCTTCGGGTTGACTACATTTGTGTTGTAGGCGAAGTAGGACTGGGGGATCCCATTAAAGGCAAGGATATATTCACTGTCATCATCATGATAAAAATGCTTGCCTCCCCACCACTTCGACTGATCCAGGACTTCGGGTAATATTAGAGTTGATTTAACCGAGGCCAGGACCCTTCGCCGATAAAAAATCCTATAGGGCGTTCCCGAACCGCTGAGATAAATATCCGAGAGGTACTTTCCGGCCCGTCGCTCTGCCATCACGCGCTCCGCAATCTGACTCCCGCGTCCGCCGATGGTGATTACTTTGATCTTCGGATATTTCTTTTGAAAATGACGAAAAATCCGATCATACCTCCTGGCCACGTTTAAAACCACCCGTCCCTCCCGATGGGCAGCCTCCAGGGTCTTTTCCCACTCCGATTGCCTGGCCGATTGAGCCTTGGCGTTTGTCAGCGAACCCCAAGCCAACAAAATAACGAAAGAAGAAAGCACAACGGACCAATTGCTCGGCTTCGATCTTAATTGACTAAACATCTTATACCGCCTTTTCTCCGCTAGAATTGCACCACGCTATCACACAGCTCCAATGCTCATTCGGGGCTCGGTACCTGATGGGAAAGAGATAATTCCTTCCGTTGCTTGGCAGATTCCAATATCGCAATGCAAACCTCGAGGGTTGCCTCACCCCAGCGACCATCGTGAAAGACCGGCCGTTTGTTCACCACCGCATTGTAAAGCTCGTCCATCTCGGCTTCCCGTCCGATTCGACGCGCCTCAAGGGGCACCTCGCGCTTTTCTTCATCTCCATAAATAATCAACCCGTCCTGAGACTGCCGGATGTCGCCCTTTTCACAAGTCACTACAGTGAAGCCAAAGAAGGGTTGTTTCCTCTCACCCTGAGACCTGTGACTGTACTCTCCCTCACGTTGCCCCCCGTAGCGCATTTGCTCCTTAAGTGATTCCTCCTTTTCGGGGTCACTGATTGCACGGAGCCTGCGTCGCACATTGAGATTATGATCTGGCTTCCTTGGCTGGCCCCCTTCCCCCACCCACCAGTGGAGCTCAGCCGTGTCAAAGAAACCGTAACCGCTATAGACCAGAGTGGCAGGTACTCCGTTTTCAAATTCTAAATAGACTACATAACTTCCCTCGTGGACACGGGATGGGTCCCAGATGCCAGTGGTGGCTCTGACACTCCTGACCATTCCTCCGCCAATCAATCGGACCACATCCACCTGATGGGGCCCCTGGTTTAACACCACTCCCCGGCTCGTGGCCAGCTCATGCTTCATCCTCGGGCGGTACATGAACTCGTTGTAATTCCAGGTGTTGATCATGCAGAGCCTACCCAGCTCGCCATTTTTGACGATTTCCCGTATCTTCCTGACGGGGGGATCGAAGCTGTGGGTGTGTCCGCACAGCAGTTTAGTCCCGTATTTTTCCGCCGCGTCGTTCATGGCCTCACTTTGTTCAATGGACAGCGCCATGGGCTTTTCCACAATGGCATGTTTGCCGTGCTTTGCGGCCGTGATCACATGCTCGGCATGTAGCTCATTGGGGGTGGCTATATAAATAAAGTCGATGGTGTCGCTCTTGCACATCTCCTCAACGGTATCGAAGGTCTTTCCCCCGTATTCTTCACGAAACTTTCCCATGGCTTCTTTTCGAACATCCACCGCTGCGGCGATTTTTATATGTGAAAGCCTCGCCACAGAGGGAAGGATTTGAGTGCTGGCGACTCCAAGGCCCGCCATTCCCATTCTCAACACTCGAGCCATAACACCCCCTTAGAATGAGCACAAACTACACGACGCTCGACTTTTCCTGCGCTCCCGATTCCACCTCCTGCACATAGTTTTTCATATCAGTCGAGGTGGGAACAACTTCCGATATGACAAGCATATGCGGGAAGCGGTTCTGTTCAGAATTGCGGATCACATGCATCGGATCGCGGCCTTCTTGAACATCTTTAATCGCTTTCAAGAGCTGTTTACGCGCCGCAACAATGGCTTTGTCTGAAGTGACCAGGTGTTCCTTGGTCCGATCCTGAATGGCCCCCTGACTCTCCGTGGCATAGAGATCGTGCACTGGAAAGGACGATCCCATCCCCGTATAGGACCGGGTTTTCAACTCATTTCGATCCTGGAGATAGCGATTAGAGGCATTGCGCGCTGATTGGTATCCAGGAAGCATCCCCGTAGTATAGCGACTGTGAAACACTTCCTTGTTCAGAGGTTCCTCACGACTGAAAACGATCATAAATTTCCAATGATGTTCGTCGTCGATGGGCACGTGCCAGTTAACAAGGTATCCCGCTCCTTGGGTCTCTCCGGGAACGGTACAGAGGTTTGGCATCACAAAATTGGAAACCCTGAGGTAGGCGTTTTCCCCCACCGGGCGCCAGGTATGGATACGCACGCCGAAATCTTCCAGTTCGAGTTCAATGGGCGGAGCCAGATTCTCACCGCAGAGCTGATTGGGTGAGCTATTGCTCCTGCCCACCGTCCTGTACCGGGACTCTCTCGACTCAACCACTAGATTCTCGTCGAAAAAACGATGCAGGAAGGAAAGGTGACGCGGGTCAATATTACCCTCGTTCCCCTGTAAATAGTTACATTCGGAGTAGACTTTGTGGGCGAATCGGTACTCCTCTGGAATCTCAAATATCTCGTATGCCGGCAGCAGGGGCGGCTCGCCAGGACCAAAGTATCCGAAGATCAACCCCGCCTTCTCCTGGCAGGGATAGGCTTTGTGCCGAATGGCTTCACGGTTCTTGCCCCCTTCGGCCTCGCCAGGCTGGTCTAAACAGTTTCCCTTCACATCATAGAGCCAACCATGATAAATACAGCGGAGTCCTCCGTCTTCCACCCGCCCATAGCTGAGATCTGCGCCACGGTGGCAGCAGTGAATGTCCAGGAGACCGATTTTTCCCTGATCGTCTCGAAAGAGCACCAGGTCCTCGCCGAAGAACCTAACCGCCTTTGGGGCTCCCCCCGGTGGCAGCTCCTCGGCCAATGCCACCGGTTGCCAATAACGTCTGAGCATCTCGCCAGCCGGTGTGCCGGGACCCACTCGAGTTAACAGTTCGTTCTCTTCTTGAGTCATCATAGCTTTTGCCCCCTTGGAGTTATTGCGCCGAAAGAACTCGTTTTAATCTAATCCGCAATAGTATATCACGCTTTCCGATTTACACTCCGGGGAAAGGGATGATTCCCTGAAACTTCTTTATGACCTGTTCGCGCAGATCCCGCCGGCTCCGGCTAACCTTGGGAAACTTATCGCGCCATTCAAACGGCCTGACTGCGTAAAAAACGGCCCTGCTATTGGTGTGATCACCGGAATCTCGCCTGTCCGGAGGCATGCGCGGATCCAGAGGAGTACTCCAACACTGATCTATAATATCAATGTTGGTTTTAGGATCCACGCGGGTCATCATGGCCCACTGCACA
Source organism: uncultured Binatia bacterium (SeqCode) (assembly GCA_965218425.1). Taxonomy (GTDB): domain Bacteria; phylum Desulfobacterota; class Binatia; order UBA9968; family CAXXLF01; genus CBDCDW01. The sequence goes on along the minus strand of OZ244621.1, from coordinate 3,042,778 downwards.
TCCTTAATGTTTGTAGGATCGATATCTTCGTCCACCACCACAACGTATCTTCCGTTACGGGCCGCAGCCGAGCAGCTCAGAGCAGCCAATCCTGCCTGTCTCGCATGCCCTGCGTACCGTTGCTTAATGGAAACAACTACCAGGTAAGGACTATGGCTATACACCCCTACCACGTCCTGGATCCCTGCGCTCTCCAGCTGATCCCACAAGACCCCTGAGGATATGCTTATGTCCATCTTCATGGCCATTGTCCATTGCGGGGCCTCGTCTTCAAGGATGGGATTGTTTCTGTGGTACAGTGCCTTAACCTTGATAACCGGTTGAGCTTCACCCGTCCCTATGGTCCCACCGGAGTAATATCCCGGCCATTCGCCGTATGGACCCTCATCGCGAGCTTCCTTATTGGGTGGAGGAACTTCCCCTTCAATGGCAATCTCTGCACTGGCTGGTATGGGAAGACCGGTAATGGGCCCACGAATGACTTCAAACGGTTTGCCCATAAGCCCCCCCACAAGTTCCAATTCCGAATGGCCCCAGGGAACCTTGGAATGGGAGACCATGAATGCAAGTGGATGCACGCTGAAGGCGGCTACCACGGGACAGGCTTTGCCCTGTTCCCAATACTTCATGCAGATGAGCCTCCCATGCTGCCCGGGACTCATCCACAATCCCAGTAGATTTTTATCGTGGAGTTGCATCCGATAGGTGCCCATGTTGATGAAGTTCCCCTCTAGGTCGGCATTAATGAGGCAATCGCCGGTCCCAAGATAGCGTCCTCCATCATGTTCGTGATAATGCAAGGCTGGGAACTTTAACAAATCCACTTCGTCTCCCTTGGAAACGTTCTCCATGAGAGGCGAGGTGGACACCTCTTTGGGTGGAATGGGAGTCGCCGATTTGAATTTGCGAGTGGCCAACCGTAGAATTTCAAGCTTGCTCCTGTCCGTTGGGAGCCCCAAAGCAAGGGCCACCCGTTTATACGCGGCAAAAGGGAGGCTCAACACCCTGTATCCCTTAGGGTAGCCTTTGATGTTATCGAACATGAGCATGGGAGGTTGTGGGATCAATTCTGTCGTCGCCTCGATGAGGGTACCGATCTCAGTGTTCCAATCTGCCCCGTCCACCTGTCGGAAATCACTAATCTCCTTCGCCGCATCGATAAATTCCCGCAGATCGTTGTATCCAACGGACCCCATACTTGCCTCCTTAATTAACTAGAGCCTATTATGTTAGTAGACTCGCAGCGAGCATTAGAACCGCAAGCCCAAGAATTTGTTTCAGTTGCTTCCGATCTTGTATGCGAAATGGTGGAGGCTGTCAACTTGCACAATGCCCTTTCAAGTTTTTGAGACAAAGAGTGATTCAGACCGCTACAAACCCTGGTCCTGGCAGGGGACTGAGCTAAACATTGCAGGCGCAGGGGGTCCGCCCACACTGGGAACGCATGGGCTGCTTCAGGTTCGACGAGAGGAATGAAGGTGAAGGGCGTGGGCATCGAACGTGCAGCTTCAGATATTTACAGGCCTATTGCCCACGGCCTGAAGACTCGTTCCCCGAGGAGCACTGAGCAAGCCTCCATAGGATCGCTACTGGAGTCTTGTGGAGCAAAGAAACTTTCCGGAGCGCCCAGGGCTAGGAGGACATCCAACACCGACAGGCTTGTTCTTAGAGGCCATTATTGATAAGATAGGCAGGTAATGTCAAATTGTTTTTGAACAACCCACCAAACAGAAGAAGGGGAGGAAACATATGCTAACCGCGAAGGATCTCCACGGAGTAATGGCAATGATGCCTGCCTTCGCCACCCCAGACGCCAATGACATTCATTCCACGTCCACCATTGATGTGGACAATTTAAAAGCGGGTGTCGACCGGATGATCTCCGACGGCGGTGACGTTATCACTACCACAGGAAGCTTTGGCGAATTTCACACGCTTTTATGGGAAGAGTTTGAAACCATAACCCGTGCCACGGTGGAAGCGGTGAACGGCCGGGTACCGCTCTTCATAGGCTGTACCAGCCTGAATAGCCGGGAAACCGTCCAAAAGATGAAGTTCATTCGGGAAGCCGGGGGAACCGGCGTGCTGGTAGGTGTTCCCTTCTATTTTCCTTCCACCGTGGATAATGCGGTGCAATTCTACCATGACATCGCTGAGATGTTCCCGGATCTGGCTATTATGGTCTACCACAATCCTACGCTGCACAATGTAACTTTACCCGTAGACGCCCTTAAAAGAATAACCCAGAGTCCCAACGTCGTGGCCATGAAGGACAGTCACCGAACCACACCGGAATTTATGAGGCTCATGGAGGTTGTCAATGGCAAAATGAGCGTCTTCGTAAACCAGGCGCAGTATCATCCCTTCGCCTCACTTGGGGCGGCCGGTTGCTGGTCCATTGATGCCTGGATGGGACCTTGGCCCGTGTTACGTCTCCGGGATGCGATTAATGAGAACGATGTAGCAACGGCCAGGGAGATTATCCTTGGCCTCACCTCTGGTATGGGCGGGCCACCCAATCTGAGCTGGCGCGAAACGGCGGCCAAGATCGCTATTCAGCAGGCGGGTTACTGTAACCCGGGTTCGTTACGCCCACCCTTTATCAACGTGCCGGAGAACGTGCTGAAAAGTATCCAAACGCGTGTGGAACATTGGAAGGGCCTTTGCGAGAAGTACCGTCCCAGGAGCGCAAAACGGGCCACCGCCTAGGCATAACGTCACAGCCTTGACTCTACAATGGGCGAATGATATACAATTCACACACAGCTAAGAAAGGATAACATACATGGAGAGAGAACGAGTCAGAGAGAAAGAACCGGTACAAAAAGACCAGGGAGAGCATTACGAAAACACATTGAGACTCAACGCCGAGGCCAGGGAACGTGCCAAGAAAGGCAAGATCGTCATCAAGGGCAAAGAGCGCCCCTGGAGTCAAGGCAAACAGGGGTTTATCAAATCATACCTCGCCTGGCATGACATGGATGACACGGCTGCACAAGACTGGACATGCTTTATCCATGACGTGAAAGCCCATTCGGGAAAACATCGGCACCAGGGTGGAATCCAGTTGTTTGTTCTCGAAGGGGACGGATATACAGAAGTGGATAATGAAAAAGTTGAGTGGGAGAAATGGGACCTGATCATCCTCCCCGTGAAACCCAATGGCTGCACCCACAAACACTATAATAAGGTAAAAGGTTCACCTGCCAAGTGGATGGCCTTTCGGTATCATCCGTTTACTAGTGTGCTTGGCAACATGTTTGATCAAGTGGAGAACTCTCCTGATTGGAAGGGTGAAGAAAAAAGTACCTCGGCTTGATCCGCACGGACTAGGTCATTTAGTACCGAAAAAAGGAGTTTTGAACATGGAGAGGGAAAGGGTAAGAGAGAAAGAGCCCGTACAGAAAGACCAGGGAGAGCACTACGAGAACACGCTGAGGTTAAACGCCGAGGCCAGGGATCGTGCCAAGTCGGGCAAGATCGTAATCAAGGCCAAGGAGCGTCCCTGGCACCAGGGTCGCCAGGGCTTAACGAAGACCTTTCTTTCCTGGCACGGTCATGATGACACGGCGGCTACCGAATGGACCTGTTTTATTCATGATATCAAGGTCCATTCAGGAAAGCACAAGCACCAGGGAGGAATTCAGATATTTGTCCTCGAAGGTGAAGGACATACGGAATTGGACAATCAGAGAGTGGAATGGGACAAGTGGGACCTGATTATCCTGCCGGTGAAGCCCGAAGGCTGTACCCACAAGCACTACAATAAAGTCAAAGGGGCGCCCGCCAGGTGGATGGCCTTCCGCTACAACCCATTTGCTAAGGTGCTGGGAAACATGTTCGAGCAGGTGGAGAACTCCCCCGATTGGAAGGGTGAAGAAAAGGCCCCCGCTTGAGCAGGCCCTAGTTCATTTCAGTGGAGCAGCAAAAAACCGCCAAAAATCTATCATTTCAGGGCACTGCCATTGAGTATTTACTTTCTTCTTTCCCCGTAGCGTGAATCGACCCATCCCCTTGTTTTTCAGATTGCCGAACACCGGCTCCACGACCCCAAGCCGCATGTCGTAGATGAACTGGCCGAATAAGGTGTCGAACCTCCGTTTCATCCTTTCCATCGGGCTGTCCTTAGTTTGGTCAGAACGGTCCATAAAGATGCTCACCTGCCCGGTCTCGGTTGTCTTAGGCGTCTTTAGACAACCCTCTCTCAGCATGCCTGGCCCGCATACCCACTTGGCGCCGCAAAACTTCATGCCGATAAACCCATGGACGTTGATGTCGTTGCCGTTACGCTACAGGCGATTTCCCGCCGGACAACCACAACTCCGATTCCTCTCATCGTAAATGAACTCTTTAGCCGTGAAACCGTGAGAATCAATCCCATAATAACGACCCTTGTCTTTTCGGAATCGAACCTTACACCGACGGTAATCCGCAAATGCTCGATCACCCTGGCGATAGCTGCCATCGGCCATTAGGCATCCAGGCCGTTGTCTGGGGCGCAACTGACCCATGCTCCGCCGGGATAACCCGCGTCGGCGGTCACTTCGTTCGTTGGTAAACATCTTGGGCCATCTTAACAGCTTTGAGTTCTTCCCCCGTGCTCTCAACCATGGGCTCAAGCAAGTGCGATTGCTGTCCTGCCCCCGTGGGCTTTAGCCTTGACCATGACTCGATGTTTTTCATCCACCACTGCCAATCCGTTGTAGCCCTGAACCACTGCGTGGTTCGTCCACATCTTGGCGCTTTGGGGATCGGTGGTGTTGCTCTTGGGCTCGGTAGCACTGGAGCCGATGTTGTTGGGGCTGGAGTTCAGAAAACTCTTAATCTTCCCAATCTTGCGCTTGCAGGGGGCCGGTTTCTCGTCCTGCCCTGCGGCCCCTGGGACTCAGCTTCTCCTTGGCTTCTCTACCCCGATGACCGGCTACTTCCGTTGCTTGTTCCGTAGCTCATCATGCGTTCCGCTCCATCCCCTGGAAGCCTGCGACGGCAGCTTGCGCCCGCCAACGGCATTGGAGTAGTTTCATGCTACAAATCAGAGCCGGGGCATTTGCTACGAGTTCGCCGTTTGTCCAGCGGCATCCTTGGGGAACAGCCGGATGTCTGTTCTGGCTATCCTGACGTGAACCTGGCCCGTTAGCTTCTGGGATTGCGCAGTCCTTACAAGGAGCGTTGCATCGTTTACCCTAATGGTATAAAGCCGGTGATCTCCCAAGAACCGGGCGGAGATGATCTCACCGCTGAATGAGTTCTCAGCGAGGTCGCCCTCTGGAGCATCTGCGAGAAGTTCGATGCTCTCGGGCCGGATTGCGAGCGTCACGGAATCGTGTGGACCGAACCTGCCGTCCGCTTTGGTGTGCAATTTGCCGACAGAGGTCTGTACTACCTCATCAGCCCCCATCTCGCCTTGCAGCCAATTTGTTGAGCCGAGGAACTGAGCCACTTCGGAGTGAGCCGGAAACATATACAGATCTTCGGGCGCTCCTAGTTGAAGCACGCCACCATGATGCATAACCGCTACTCGATCGGCCAGGTCCATAGCCTCAGCCTGATCGTGCGTCACGTAAAGGACCGTGACTCCCAACCTCTCCACAAGCGCCTTGATCTCGGCGCGCACCTCCTCCCGCAGCCGGGCATCCAGGTTGCTGAGGGGCTCGTCCATGAGCAGGATTGAGGGTTCAATGGCTAATGCCCGGGCCAGGGCTACTCGCTGTTGCTGACCTCCGCTAAGGAGGGGGGACGGTCGCGACTCCATCTCTTCCAAACCCACCAGTGCCAATGCCCGCCGCACCCGGTCTGTGATCATTGCTTTGGGAATCTTGCCTTTCCCGTGCCTGAGGGGAAGAGCAACGTTTTGAAAGACCGTCAGGTGCGGCCAGATGGCGTAGGATTGGAATACCATCCCAACTTTCCGGTCCTCAGCCGGCACGAGTATCCGCCGCGCACTGGAGAACACGCATCTCCCAGCCAAGTACATCTCGCCCTGGTCCGCTTTTTCTAAACCTGCCACACAACGAAGGAGCGTTGTCTTACCGGACCCGCTTGGCCCCAGTAATACAAAGAACTCACCCGGTTCTACTTGAAGGTTGAGGTCATGCAGGGCGACGACCTCACTGTCCTTGGCTTTAAATACCTTGCCCAGATCCTGAATGGTGATCATGAGTTCCACACCCTAGTTATCAATCCAATCTCTGAATTTCGGAACTTACAAGTCAAGCTGACGGACCCCTGGTGGCGTTCGCCCCATGGAGGCAAAGTAGCGAGCAACCAACAGCGCAGAACCATAGAAGGCAGCACAACGCTGTCCTCCGAGGGATGGTCCCAGAGTCCCGTCATTGCTTTACCCGGGCGAAGTTATGAAACGTCGAGTTACGAGGAAGTAGAGCAATATCAAAGGAATCAGCCCCAATACAAACACCAATGACATCGCGGCCGACCCGTTATAGTCGCTGGTAGCCCAGACGCTCCAAATGTAAGCCGGAATGGTCGCATTCCGGGGCGATGCCAGGAACACGGCAACCGTGAGCTCACGCAGTGTTATGAGCCCCATCCATAGCCAAATGTACACTAACACCGGGCGAATCAAGGGTGTAAAGATGTGCCACAGCACCCGCACGGAGTCAAGGCCGAAAACATAGCCGGCGTCTTCTAAGTCTCGGTGGATTTGCAACAAGGAGCTGTTGTAAATGCGAGTGGCGAAACTGATCCTCGTCACTACATACACCAACAAGATAATATTGACGCTCCCATAAATGCCAGTCCACTTCGGTAGGAACAACAGCGCCAACAGCAATGCGCCCACCGCGAAGATCAGGTTGGGCACGACGTGCGGCAGGAACGCCAGCACATCCATCGCCGGGGCGAAGCGTGGGCGGCTTCGAACTACGATCCAAGAGATTGTGAGAGCGACTATCGTGGTCAGCGTCGGCGTGGCAATGCCCAAAATGGCGCTGTTCCCGGCTGCCCGCATTACCCCCTTCACCGGGATCTCGCGGAAATTGTCCAAAGACACCGCCTCGAGGGCGCTGATGGAAGGCATCTGGATAAATGGCGTAAGCGACACCCACACGAGTGTGATGAAAGGAAGCACGAGATTCAGGGTGGTGTATACAAGGATGAAACCCCAGCCCGCAATCCACCAGCGCCCCAGTGAGATAAGACTGGGGCGATAGCCCTTGCCTGTAACAACGGCGTAACGGTTTGACTTGCTGATGACGCTCAGGTACCACCAGCTCATGAACAGCGCCGCGACCAGCATGATTGCGCTGGACGAGCCAACGAGGCCGTAGTTCGGCACTTTACCGCTCGGGTCATTTATCTCTGTAAAGATGAAGGTGCTGAACGTGTAGACGTTTGACGTCAGGCCCAGTACTGCGGGAACGTCAAAGGCGGCGAAGGCAATAGTGACACAGTACAACCCCGCCCCCAGAATGCCTGGCCACGTTAGCGGCAACGTCACGGTCCAGAGGCGCCTAAACAGCGAAATGCCGTGGACCTGCGCGCTTTCTTCAAGGGAGGGGTCCATGGCCCTGAAGACACCGGCAACCATGATGTAGGCCAACGCGGTCAGGCCCAATCCCTCCACCCATCCCATACCGACCACCGTATTGATGTTCAAGGGGGAAACTTCCAACGGCGTGATCTGCTGAATCCATCGGTTAACGAAGCCGACCCGGTTTCCAAAGAGGAATTGCCACCCCATCGCGGTGAAGAACGAAGGGATGATAATCGTCATGGTCATGACCGGGAAGACCAACGAACGTCCCGGCAGGTCCGTCCGCTCTGAAAGCCATGCTATGGGAATTGCGAGAACCAACGCGACCACCACCGTTATAAGGGCGAACCCAACGGTGTTCAGCAAACTCTCGTAAACAAAGGAATTTGTATAGACTTCGACGAAGTTGTCGAGGGTGAAGCTCGTTTCCTTGCCGGTCGCGCCCACGCGGTGTTGAAACGCGACCATCGCAATGACGGCAAGTAGGGCCACCACTGCCCCTATCGTGACGAAGGCAGGGAGGTATATGGGGCCGCGCCTGCCCAAGTCTCCCAAGAGATTCCACGAGAGATTCTGCGGGGACCAGCGTGTATGTGCTGGTTGACTTACGCCCACCGCCCTCGCTCCATCTCTCGCCCCGGCGCGGGATGCCCTAGCCAATTTATCATATGGAGAACACAGGGATCCTGAGCCGATGGGGATGCAGTGCCCATGGACTGCGTTCGATCGCCGCTCTTCATTTCGGCCCTGCCGAGGTAACGAGCAGGGGGGGGCCGCGCTCTAGCCCCCTTGCTTCATGAGTTTGTTGATCTTCTTCCGGAACCCGAAATAGGCGTCCAGGCCGCCCCCTGGCCATTTCTTGAGCGAGCTTTGGGTCTCCAAATGGATGCGAACATTCGGGTTGTCGAGAGCATCCTGGATTTGAGCCCAGATATGACGCCCCATCAAATAGGGAGAGTCTTGGCGGTTATGTTTCCAAAGGATGTCTTGACCCTCTGTCGTGCGGAGGAAGAGGATGAAGAGCTTCGCCAGGTTCGGATGAGGCGTTCCATCGATGACGACGACCGAGGACAGGAAATACACGAAATCTGGGCGGACAATGTCAATGGGGGCGCCCTTTTCCTTGTCCATTAGTGCCTTCTGTGTGCTCCCGGTCCAGGCCATTATCGGGAACTGACCCGAGATGATGGGCCCAAAGTCGGTGCTCCCAGTCGTCCCTCCAACATTCTTGGCTATCCCCCTCGCCACCTCAAAGGCTTTGTCCGGCCCAACGAAGAACGCCCATTCTCCCCAACCGGTGCCGTATGGCGTCGTGGTCACCAGCCCCTTCCACTTCGGGTCCTGCAGCTCCTCCACGGTTTTGGGCACGTCCTTCGGTGCGATAACCTCTGTGTTGTAGACGAGCCCAATGGAGTCGGCGAACAATATCAGCCCGGAACTATCGTCAACAATCTCGAAGTCTGTGATGGCAGGGTCATACTGCTTCCAGTTGATTCCCGTAACCACGCCCCCTCCCCTACTCAAATTGAGTTGTGATTGAGGGCTCACGTAGAGCACGTCGGACGACGGGGGTTGTCCTGCTTTCCGTTCCTCAACGATGCGCGACACCATTGCGCCCATGAATGACCCGGCCCCTGCTTCGAGACGAATTTTGATGCCGTACTTGGTATTCATCGCCTTCTCAACGTCGCTCAGGAACTTAGGTTCGCCCAAGATTGTCTCCGTTATGTCGAGGGTGCCCTCGGCCTGAGCGTCTTTGATGAGTTGCTTCATTGCGGGGGTGAGCGCTGGGCCCGACTGCGGCAGCGACATTTGCTGTTCATTCGATGCGGAAGCGGCGGGAGCAACCGGGGCACTAGGAGTACCGGTGGCTGACTCTTCATCCGAACATGCAACCACAAGACCAAGCAAGACTGCGCCTGCCACAGAAAACACTATTCGCTTTGACCATCCTGTATTCATGTCATGCCTTCCTTTTTTCTTGAATTCCTAAACCTTATCGATAGCTGGGACTACTGTGCTGTTCTGCAATCAGCATTGACAGGGCCAAGGCCGGTGTCTCACGGGCTTCTAGAGGCAACCTGCTCCAGGCCATAGAAGGTCCTGCCGTTGTCGTCGACGATCTTGTTCACCGCGCTCGGGCTGAGCCGCCCATTCTCCGTCAACAGCCGCAGCGCGTCAATCTGCGTGGAGAAGTCCCGGTGGCCGTAGTCCGTCCCCACCAGCAGGTTGTCCTCTCCGGCGCTGTTCACCAGGTAGGGCACGTCGTCGTCGTTCTGGCATGTCACGAACAGCCGGTACTCCTTGAGCAGGTCCTCGGGCAGCTTGCCACCCGCAAGGCTCGTCAGGCCGTGGAGGTGCGTGAGGAGCCAGGGGAGCCATGAGGCCGCACACTCGATGATCCCCATGCGCAGATGCGGGAACTGCTCCGGCAAGCCGGCCCTGACGATGGAGAAGAAGGCTGCTACGCAGAACATCCGGTACTGCACGAAGAAGTCGTTGCCCCCTTGGGGCGGACGGAAGAAATCAAAGATGTTATAGCTCCCGTTGGACTGGTGGAATCCGATGCACAGGTCAAGTTGCGACGCTTGCTCGTACACCGGGTAGAAATAGGGATCGACCGGGCGACGGTGGCCCTCGATGGGCCGCATGAAGATGCCACAGGCACCATGCTCTTTTCCGAACCGCATTTGGTCCAGGGCGTCGGAAATGCTCAGGAAGGGCAGCACACACATCCAGCGGATGCGGCCCTTTCCTTGCTTCCAGACGTCCGCCATCCACCGGTTGTAGGCGCCACAGAGCGCCACCTCGACCTGGGGCCGATCGGCATAAGGGCCCAGAAAGAAGGTGGGGTAGACGACCTGGATCTCAATCCCCAGCTCATTCATGTGGGCCACGCGGGCTTCGACGTCCCCCATCTCGCGGGTTTCCTTCGTCGTCGCCATCTGCCTGCCCGACATGCGACGAGAGAGCTCCGCAAACTCCTCAGCGGAGAGAGGCTCGTTGTGGAGGCCGCCGATCTTGCCATCGATCAGCCAGGCCCGCTGCTTGGAGTTCTCGCGATCGGTGAAGACGGGCAGGGGGCGGAGCCGTTGCTCCGAGGCCGAGAGGTAGTCCCACGTCTGAGTCGTCTCCACTACGTGCGCGTCCGAGTCTATCCAACCCATACGCCTTACTTTCTTCAGTGGTGTGTGCGCCGCCGATGCTACGGGTCCTTCCCCTGGAGCGCTCGTAGCGCTAGTCGCTACCCACGGAAATCCACTGAAACGTTATTGCCTGCCTAAGCGAGCATCTAGAAAAAATACCCCGTGCGTTGGCTGTTGTCAATCCCCTGTAGTGGATCAGTACATATGAGACAGGGAGGGATTTTTGGAGGATACGATGCCTCGGTCTTGGAGATATTGCAAGGGAGTTAAGTAATTAAGTGCCTGGTGGGGCCGTACCGTATTGTAGGTCCGTTCCCATTCGAGCAGTTGATTGGTTAAGAGCCTCAACGGTCCAAGCACACTGTTGGACCTCATAGAACTCCTCAGTGTGAGTACGGTTAGCCCGTTGCACAGCACCATTGAGCTTAGGACTTTTAGGCCCCACGACGAACAACCGGATGCCATGTTGTTGGCAGTGGGTCTCAAAGTCAGAGAACAACTCTGAGCCTCCATCGACCTGAAAGGCACGTACGGCAAAGGGCATACGAGCCTTGATGGTATCGATGAACGAGGCGGCTAGGGGGGCGCTAGCTTGACGATGAACTTTGAGTACGTCCCAGCGCGAGACCACATCGCGGGCAGTGAACTGTTTGAGGATCACGCCTGGCACGGGACCGATGTCGAGGGTGTCGATTTGAACCAGGTCGCCAGGGTAAAGGGGCTGATAGTCTTTGGGTTTACCGATAGCGTAGGGTCTTAGCTTACGCCGTCTTTTTGTGGAGATAGCTTGGGGTTTTGGCTCTATGAGTTGTCCGCGCTGCCTGACAGAGCTGAGAATACGGCCCACGGTAGGAGCACAGACCTCAAAGCCTTCGTTTTGAAGTAGCACTACGAGTTTGTTTTTACCCCAGCGGGGATATTGCTCTGTTAAGCGTAGTATTGCCTGCTTGAGGGCCAGGGGCCATTGGGGCTGTGTGAACCGGTGCGGTTTGCGAGAACGCTCTCGAAGGGAGCCGAGGTCGTTGGGATCAAAGCGTTGGAGCCGGAGGTAAACAGTGGGTCGGCTCAGGTCAAAAGTGCGGTAGGTAAGCTTTATGTCTTTGGTCTCCTGCCACAGAAGGAGGGCTCTAAGTCGATCGCGCTCTTTGGGCGAGAGGTTAGTGTGGAGATGACGGCAAGCCCAGTTAAATTGCCAGTTCAGTCCAAAGTAGCTCATGGAGGGGTCCTTTCTTTATACTTACAAAACCTCTCCTTTGTAGCTTAAATCTGTCTCACATGTGTTTGATCCAGTTCATCCCTTGTATCTCAACTCAGGTCGGGTCGCCCAGGCTATCGAGCTCCTAGAGGAGGTCGTGGGTCAGAGCGGCAGGAGACTTCAAGGCGATTCGCTCCCTATGGCGTGGCTCACCAAGGGCTATCCGCTGGCGGGGCTAATGGATCCCCCTAGTGTTGGGGGAAGCTGAAGACTACTATCATCAAGCTCTCGCCCTTGCTGAAGAACTCGGCACGCGCCCGCCCATGGCCCAGTGTCATCTCGGTCCGGGAAGACTGTATCGGCGGATAGATAATCCGGAGCAAGCAAAGAGACACCTCACGACTGCAATCTCAATGATACGGGCAATGCAAATGGGATTGTGGTTGGAGCAGGCGGAAGCGGAATTAAAGAGGTTGGGTTGATACGTTTTGTAGTATTTATCCTACAAAACGGTGCCCAATGATTAGGTGCCTAAGAAATGTTTTCATTCCAGAAAGAAACTAAACGACGCTTTAATTGTGTTTTACGGGCCGAAAGAAAGCAGCTCATCTGATTACCTCTCATCCGGCCACAAGGTTTTGATCATTTTCTTCGTGGTGGATTTGATCGCCTGCCGGGACCTGACCTTGTGTTTATACAGGAGGAATGGCCAGGCCCGGTAGGGATTCTCATCCTTGCCCGGCACCTTGGTGGTGTATTCCTCGGTTAAGGGCTTGATGGTTGTGGAACTCGACATGAGGAGTTGATCCGCACAGGCCCGCTCCAACTGAATGGCGGAGACACAGGTCCCTTCTATGCTCTTTCCTGTCACAACGATCCCATGTCCCCTGAGAAACACTGCGGAGTGCCACCCCAGGCTCTCCACCATCCGTTGAGCAAGAGCCGCATTGTTGATTCCGTTGCTGTCGGGAAATACGGGCACGCCGGCCTCGAAGGCCCTGGCCTCCCGGTGAAACGGGACCAGCCCCGAATCCAGCAGTCCCACCATGACGGCATAGCGGGCGTGACAGTGAAGGACACTCATGACGTCATGCCTGGCCCGATACACCACGGCGTGAATGGGTATTTCCAGGGGGATGGGCTCCGAACCCGAAACTCGTTGGCCGGACATGTTGACCGTGCAGATATCCTTGACGTCGGCAAGAATTCCCGCGTACCTGGGGTTGATCAAGAAAGTATCCGTTCCCGGGATTCTGACGCTTAGATGCCCCGAGCCGGTCAAAACCTGTTCCCCTGTTAACACCTTGATTCCATCCATTAATCGATCTTTTAAATCCTTCACTATTGACTGTTTCGCCATGTCCCCCCTCTTCTTCCTGGGAATGAATCAATACGGCCTGTCCGACTCACCCGAAATCAACGCTTTGCTTGATCAACTCAGGGACAATTCCTTCTTCTCGGCGTGGTAGATCTCCCGGGCCTTTTCCATATCGTCCAGCGCCCGAAGGAAATGAATCACCTCAAGTTTATTTGTTCCTGCATAGTTGTTTTCCTTGAGGGAGATGAGCTGTGCTTCATTGCAAAGCGCTTCAAGCTCAGCGCCTGAGAACCCTTCAGTTTTTTCTGCCACTTCAACGACAACCTTCTTTCGATTATCGTTGTTCTTGAACGAAGCCTTCTTCAATTTGGACTCCAGGATAGCTTTACGATCGGTCAACTCAGGTAGGGGCACGTGAATGTGGACCCCAAATCGTCCAGGTCGAAGAATTGCCGGATCCAACAAATCCAGCCGGTTGGATGCCGCCACCACGACAATGCGACTATAGTTATCAATGGAATCCATTTCGGTCAGGATTTGGTTGACGACCCGTTCGGAAGCCTTCGTATCACTGTCGGCGCGCCGGCTTGGAGCAATGGCATCGATTTGATCGAATAGAATGACCGCTGGGGCCACCTGCCGGGCCACCTGAAAGGCGTGACGAACACTCTCTTCCGATTCTCCCAGCCACTTACTGAACACCTCAGGCCCCCGGATATAGAGGAAGTTCGCCCCCGACTCCCGTGCGATGGCCTTGGCTAGAAGGGTCTTCCCTGTACCCGGAGGTCCATAGAGGAGAATTCCAGTGGGGGGACGGATATTCGTTGCGCGAAAGGCCTCCGGGTCCACCAGCGGCTTTTCCACCAGATCGCGAAGTTTATTCTTGACCACTTCCAATCCGCCGATGTCGTCCCATCCAACATCAGGAATGCTGGTGATGGTCTCCCGCATGGCAGAGGGTCGAATCAGGCCTGCGGCCTTGGTAAAATCCTCACCCGTAACCACCAGATCGTCGAGACCTACCTTGAATCGTGCCGGCGAAAGGCGCCGATCCCCCATGATCCTTCTCAGGCAGTTCAGCCCGCTCTCACGACACAGCTCCATCAGGTCCGCCCCCACAAAGCCATGGGTAACACGTGCCACCTCCCTCAAGGTCTCAAATATTCCTTCGGCAAGCGGCATGCCCCGGCTATGGATCTGTAGTATCTCCAATCTCCCTTGAGCATCGGGCGGTCCAATGAAGATCTCTCTATCGAATCGGCCGGGACGTCGTATGGCCTTGTCCAGAGACTCCACCCTATTGGTGGTCCCCAGGACTATTATCCCCTCTACTCGGTTAAGGCCGTCCATCAACTCCAAAAGCTGGCCCACCATCCGGGTGTCGGAATGCGAGCCGCTTTCCCCCCGCATAGGTGCGATGGCGTCCACCTCGTCAATAAAAATGATCGAAGGGAGATGATGGGACGCCTCCTCAAAAATTTTACGCAAGTTGGATTCCGTCTCACCATACACCGAGCTCACGATATCGGGACCATTGATGTAAAGAAACTTTGCATTGATCTCATTGGCAATGGCCCTGGCCGTGTGGCTCTTGCCGCTCCCCGGCGGACCGTACAGGATAATTCCACGGGGCGGATTGATGCCAAGGTGACGAAAGACATCCGGAAAGAGCAACGGGAGTTCCACCAGTTCCCGTATAAGACCGATTTCCTTTTGGAGACCTCCTACGTCCTCAAAGGTGACCTGATCCGAGACCTGGCCCCATGACGAGAACACATAGTCCAGGTCGAGTTTTGTTTCTGCCGTCATCAGGCCGGCTTCCGGCTCAATCTCAGTGACCTTGAACGCGGTGCCCTGACTCTGCCCCGGCAACGTCGCGTAGAGGACCTGCCCGTCACTGACCAGCAATCCCTTAGAGGCAAAATTCTTGATCAGATAGGCATCGACCCCTTTGATGTCAGAGATATTAACGAAGGGAGCGAGGGTAACCCTGCTTACCGTCTTCATCTGAATGGGAACCACCGAAACCCAGTCACCCAAGAGGCTCTTGGTGGAATGCCTGAGGTACTGATCCATGCGGATGTATTTCTTCCCTTCATCCTCTTCTTGTGGCTTGGCCACCCGCGCCAGAACACTCCGGCCATTGTTGGTCTCCACCTCCACGGCATCGTCCGCTTTGATACCGTTTTTTTTCATGATCTCCGGATCCAGAAGCACACGTCCCTGAGCCGAATAGGCGGCAGGACACTCTTCTACCTGCAAGAAAACCGCCATGAACCTTCCTCCCTCATTTTGCTGTCCTAGCTATATGTAAATTCACCTGTGAGCTCTAAACCGGCGTTCCGAATCCGGAACAAGACGGCTCGCGTCCTTCGAGAGCCTCAGGACCCCAAGGGGAATCGAGGGGCAAAGACGCCCTTCGATGGACTCAGGGTGGCGAGCCTGGTCGAACCACAAAGCACGCCAAGATTGGAAACAACAAAAATTTTTTCTTTGCGCCTTGGCGTCTTAACGCAAAAAATTTTCTCAAATTCATCCCATTTAGCATTCTATTGATCAAATTCAATAAAAGCACTCTCTCGTTACGAGTTGCGGCCATCACCGAAACACCATGGAACGAACCAGCACCGGCACCTCACCATTTGGATCCGCGTTTCGGACTTCAATGAAGTCCATATCGT
Source organism: uncultured Binatia bacterium (SeqCode) (assembly GCA_965218425.1). Classification (GTDB taxonomy): domain Bacteria; phylum Desulfobacterota; class Binatia; order UBA9968; family CAXXLF01; genus CBDCDW01. The sequence continues at coordinate 3,026,946 of OZ244621.1, read as the reverse complement.
GTGCATGGAGCCCACTCAACCCGATGAAACTACCATTGTTATCCGGATTTCGAGCGGCCAGTTCTCTGGCGAGGCGACATGGCGCATCCGATTCACCCACCAAGACCAGGGGGAAGTCATGATTCCACAGATGGCCCAGGGCAGAGGAAAGTCCCATGGTGACGGCCTCATCGGAGTCCTGCCCTTCAACCAAATCCATGGACAAGGCAAAGGGTTGTCTCGAGCCGTTAAGAAGCTCAAAACGGGAGAGTGCCTTTTCAATCTCTTTTTGGGTGCCCTCTGCATTCTTCAATCCCGGCTCAAACTTTGGAGAAACCACCAATAGATTTTTCAAACCATGGACATGGCCATGGGAGCAGAAGAAAGATTCAGGGGGCACAGGAGTCGAGTAAAGGGCTACCCCCACCGGAGTTGCACGCACCCGGTTTCCGGGTGTCAGCACTCCCATTTTGACACCCAGTCTGGGTGCTCGTTTACGAATTGCGGTTCCCCAATCAAAGCCAACGTCTACTCCTGGTTGACTCTCGTAACCATAGACAAACTCAGCCACCCCACCGGAGAACTGGACGAAATCCACCTTGTCCAAGGGCGGAGGAGTCGAGTCGAATATGATCTTACCTTTTTCTGAGACACTTTCCCCCTCCAGGTAGTCAAGCAAGGTCTCGGCCAGAAACCTGCCCAGCGCCTGTTTCTCGGAACGTGATACCGGCTTGCCCGCCTGCAGCTTGAGACCTAGTTGAGCCGCTATCTTCTGCCCCGTCTCACTCAAATGAGTCAATTCCCCCTGCTCATCCATGTCCAGCACCTTCGCCCCGGCCCGGGTAAAGTAAAAATTCTCAAAGGACCCATTGGCCACCCATGCGAATCTGATTCCGTCGGCTCCAAGGTCCACGTTGAGGACTCTTTTTTTCTCATTGCCGGATTTTTCCACGGCTCCCGCCCCCAATGCGGCCAGCATGGCCTGCAATTTCAAACCCTCTGAAACAAAAAGAAGCCGACTCTTTTCCTGTCCCAACACTTCTTCAACCACGGATAGATTTTTCGGCCCAGTCGCCTTACCACTCATCACCACCACTCCGGTCTCGATCAGATGACCCACAAGGCGGGCCTCGTTATAAGAACTTTCAATAAACGCTTTCAGTTGTTTCCCATGGAGCTGCCCGTCATCTTGAAACGGGGTCGAAATCACCGCAGACTCGTAAAAGATCTCTCTGCTTTTGACCACAGATTTACTGGATAGATTCTTGCCGCCTTTGCGCAAAGAAAGCTTGCTGATTCCAAGATGGGTCGTTGCCGAGCCGATGTGCACGCCCATACTGGTAACCTTGACCAGGTCGGTCTTGCCGTAGAGAAATTCATCACCCAGGGCGATGTCCATGGCCTCTGAGAACTCATCTTCGTCCCAGTGCCCCTCGTGAAGATTGAACGCCGGGAACTGAGGCTCAGCAATGGATGTTTCCAAATGCATAAACTAGCTTATGCCGCATGAATTTATTGCCGGCATTCCAAACACACAACTCGACACCCATACAATCCGGCCGAGACCCTCGGATTTCATACAAACCCGTGGGTCAGGTTCACTGATTCCAATGGCGGTTAAGTATGGAGACGGCGAAGGTGTTGCCTTAAAAAGGTCAGATGGTCTTCCGCTCCGCGAACCACAAGACCAACTGAGAAAAGGGACCACCCCGCGCTTTCCCGTCGAAAACAGCTGAGAGTAATAGACCCTAGCCGGCCTGATACTCGGGACAGGCCTCGAGTTGTTCAAAACCCGATCCCATGTCCACCCCGAAAACGTCGAAGAAGTTGGGCATGGCTGCCACTAGCATTACTGACTTTTCCGGGTCGGAATTGAAGTGTTGATACTCCAAGCCGTCGGGTAGAAATGGCAACGCCACCACATCTCCGGCTTCCCAGTCATGTTTCACCCCATCTACGATGGTGTAACCGTTTCCTTCCAGGATGTGGTGTACAATCCCCCCCTGGACCTTCTGCTTCCCGCTGCGGCTCCCGGGGAGGATCTCCTGCATAAAAAACAAATGGGCCGGGCTGGCAATATCTTCAATATCCGGGTGAAGATACCACTTGAACCTGCCTTGTTTGTTAATCTCCCACTTGAGATCCTTCCACTTGATCAAGGCCCTGGCACCTTCCATCTTCTTGCGCCAGGCATCCCGTTTCGAAAACAGATTATCGAGTAAGTCTTTTGCCATCTAGGAACCTCCCTGCTGACTTCTACTGTGCTAAAATTCCAACTAAATCATGCCGATGATGCTTTTTTCTCCCCTTTATAATCCGGCGAGTTTTCCACCTGATCAAACATACTGCCCAAAACCTGTGAAAAGGTATTGTATTTGAAAGCCATCCACTTGGCCGGTTCTCCTTCGACTTTGTTGTAATGTTTGTGAACGCACCCACCCGGTTTAACCGGCAACAGTATCAGGTCCCATTTCTCCCACTCCACTGTCTGGTCATCCACTTCAGTCATCCCTTCACCTTCGAGTACAAATAGATTGAATCCACCCTGGTGTCGGTGTTTGCCTGAATGACGCTTGATATCATGAACAAAACAGGACCAGTCCGTTGCGGCGGAGTCTTCCATGTCGTGCCAGGAAAGGTATTGTTTGATCAAACCCTGTCTGCACTGGTACCAGGGCCGTTCATTGGCCTTGATAACGATTTTTCCATTTCGGGCACGATCCCTGGCCTCTGCGTTGAGTCTCAGAATGTTTTCGTAGTGCTCTCCCCGGTCTTTTTGTACCGGCTCTTTCTCTCTGACTCTTTCTCTCTCCATGAAGCGTCTCTCCGGCCGATGAAATCACCCGGCCAATGGCGCAGGCAAGACTAACTCCTCTGAGTTACAAAAGTTCTATTGAATTCAACTTCGCATAGCACACCGCCTTGAGACGAGTCAAGGCTGGCAGGGTTCCGCTCCACCTCAGCCCCACGGCTCCACTGGGATACGCTCCCACTTCTCGCGGCTTAGCAGCTTTAAGGGGTCAATCTTTTGCAATACTTCTGGGGGTACCGAAAGACGCTCTGCGAAGGCCGTGCCCACAGGCTTGGTACAGTCAAAACCCATCTTGGTGGCGGTGGTTCCGTCCGGAGAGCTGGGGTCAAGCACCCCGCCGGTCAATCCGGGCAACACAATCAATCCGCGATCCGCCTGAAACCGCATGGCAACCGCCAGCAGCACCTCTTTCTCATCGAAGATGTCAACATCCTCGTCAAACACGAACACATGCTTATGCCCGAATCCTGATGACAGTGCCGCCACGGCTGCAGCCTTACCTTGTCCCTCCACAGTCTTACGAATTTGCACGTAAACGTGCACACCTCCACCACCTGACATGGGCAGGTGAACGGCACGCGCTCCAGGAACGATGCTTCGTATGGCTCGGAGGATGACGCCTTCGCGGCTGAGGCTAGTGATCCAATGGGTATGGCCCACCATGACGTCATCCCAAAAGGCATTGCGACGACGGGTCACTGCCGTTACCTTGAAGGTCGGATTCCAACGCTGGGGGCCAACGTACCGGGTGTATTCACCAAAGGGGCCCTCCGGCCTGCGACTGCCCTTGGGGACATACCCCTCAATTACGATCTCCGCATCGGCTGGCACCAGAAAGTCCTCACCCAGGGTTTCGGACGGCACGAGCCTAAGGGGTGAACCAACGGTACCACCCGCGGTCTCGAAATGGCTCTCATCCGGCCCCACATGGGTTGCCGCTCCCAGCAGGACCAGGGGATGGTGTCCCACCCAGTAGGCAGCGGGCATATCCTCACCCGCCTGCTCGTACTGCCTGAGGTTGTCCGCATTATGGGAGTTTCGCCCCAGGAATACTTGAATTTCATCACTCCCATACAACCATCCCCGATGCATGGCTGAGTTGTCCAACCGAGAATTGCGGTTTTGTGTGAGAAACAGTCCCTCCGTAATGTACCGACCCGGATCCATGCGGTGGTGCAGGGGGGCGGGAAAGCCCTGAACATCCACATTTGAGCCCTTTTCCACCACCTCTTTCACCGGTGCATCACCACGAGGAACCACTTGCGGCTTCCGTCTCTCCTGCACTCGTTGGTAGCAGGCGACCCCCGCCTGTTGTATGTCCGTTCCCAAGGCACGGGCCAACCGAATTCGGCTGGCCATGAGAAAAGTGACCAGCGGCATTTCCATCCGTCGGCCTTCCACCATAACGTTATGGCAGATGATCACAGGAAACCGTTTGGCTTTTTCCATCTTTGTGGCCAACGCGGTGATCTCCCAGGCGGCGTTCAGGGGTTCTTCGATATGCACCACCTCATCCGGGAAATCTCGCTCGTATTCATCCAAGAAGGAATGAAGATCGTAGATACCCATAACTACACTCCTTGAAAAGCCGTGGGGGATTTTACGCCGATAAAAATAACGTCGCCCCTGTCATTACCCAACCAGACACTTGAACTAATACACGAGCAAATCGAGCAATACATCTCTTAATAGATAGCGTCACGTGGAAATCCGCTGGGGAGCCGCAACCACGCTCTGATCTGCCAGCCCTGGCGGCGTGGTCCACTCTTTGAGGGGGAGTCCTTCTGCCAGCGCGCGAAGCTCACGCTCCCAAATCTTGCGTATGAACACAACTCCTATATCCGCTTGGATGAGTTGCTCCTGGGCGCGGTCGGCAATGGGGCCCTGCCCCACCAGGGACACGTAATCCTCCACCCAAAATGAGTAATAAGTAGGAGTCTCTCTATCCATGTCCTCGATACGCATTTTCCCGGCTAAAACGGCTTCCCCAATTTGATTTGGAGAGACACTCATGGTTTTCCGCGCCTGAAGGCGCCGATTTTGATAGCTCTGTGCCGCCGTGCCGATAACGGGGATCCAATCGGCGATAAAGGTAACATTACTTTCATCGTCAATGGGGACATGCATGAGATAACGGTCCGCCCATAGGGTATTCACGTCCTCCTGCGAGCCTTCTACCCGGACTCGTGATCTCGACTGTATGATATTCGGCATGTGGAAATGAAGAAAGGCTTGCGGTTCTCCGGGGACGCTCATGCCCATTCTAACACCGTACTCCGTCTCTTCGGCTGAAACCTTGCGTGGAAAGAGTCGTTCAGTGCGACCTGCTCGCAACAGGGACTCCCGATGGACAAACGGCACGTGGTTTGGATCGTTTTCAATCCGGCTGAAATAGTTGCAGGGCCAGATCTCCGGGGTCGCCGCTTCCACAATACCTGGCCTTTCAAAATCTGGGAACCGCCTCAGAGGCGGGGTTTCACCTTCACCGAGATAAGCAAAGATATGACCTAGGTACTCCTTCGTGGGGTAGCTGCGAATCTGGACCTTGGGGGCGCAAGACTCCTCCTCACCCGGCTGTTCCACACACTGTCCGGAGCCATCGTATTTCCACCCATGATAACGGCATCGAACAGAGTCCCCTTCGACCCAACCGGTGGATAGCTGAGTTCCACGATGGGCGCATCGAAATGCAATCACGTGGGGAGTCCCCGTCTCTCCCCTGTAGAGCGTGAACCTTTCACTCATGATTTGTATGGGAACCATCCTGCCGGGCGATAAATCTTGAGATCGGTAGACCGGATGCCAGAACTTTCGCAGATACTGTCCGGCCAAGGTGTCGGGTCCCGTGCGGGCAAAATCGAAGGAATGTGTGGCCACGATTACCACTCCCTATGATCGCCTTGAAGTCGATCCTTCAAATCTTGTAAAACTTCTTGGCGTTTTCCCCCAGGATCGCCGCCTTATGTTCTTCTTTCAGGTCCTTGCGCTCCAGTATTTCATCAATCTCACCCATGGCGTTGTCCGCGGCAATTTCGTGGGGGTAGTCGGAAGCAAACATAAACGGCTCATGCCCGATGCGGTCAATGGAATAGGCCAAGGCCTTCTCATTGCCTTCGCACCCCACAAACACTCTACCGTTGCGAAAATAATCCTCCGGGGAACTCTTCAGGCGCAGCCCCCCATACTCCACCTCCCGCTCCAACCGGTCGATTACCATTGGAATCCAGCTGGTTCCTCCCTCTAAAAACCCCACCCGGAGCTTGGGGAATCGATCGAACACTCCGTCCGCGATCATGCCCGTCATTGCAATGGCCAAGGGGACAGGCATCCCCAACGCCCTGGTGGGCGGGAAAACCGTAAAGGTATTGAACCCCAGGTCGCTGTAACTCCCACCATGCACGGCCATCACACAATCCAGCCTTTCCGCCTCTTCGTAAATGGGCCAGAACTCCCGGGCGCTGACATGCCTCTTGAGACCGTTGGAGGGGATCATGGCTCCGACCATTCCAGGTTCTTTCATTGCCCTCTTCAGCTCGGCCACGGCGCTGGGAACGTCCTGCATCGGGATGAGTGCGATACCCTTGAAGCGGGGGCTAAATCTCAAATACTTTTCACTCAGCCAATTGTTGTAAGCCTTGGCAAAGGCCGTTGCCCAATCAGGATAAACCACATGACCATAGGCCAACCCTAGGGTGGGATACAGCACCGAATGATCGGTGTCCGTCCTATCCAGGAACTCAAGCCATCTTTCAGGCCCAACAGTCGGATCGAAGGTTCCGGGCTGGCGCGGGCGAGCGTTGGGGGTATGAAACTCGTCGAGGCTCGGAAGCATCAGACGCGCGGAGACATAACGATTGTTGAATGGGGCTTCAATGAATTCGTTCAACTCCTGTTCGTTTTCCATGACATGACCATCGGCGTCAACGTATCCCTTTGCCATAGGGTAATCTCCTTTTCGTTTTGAATTGGGTTAGACTCTATAGAAAATTGGTGCCCCCGTCCACTGACAGGAGCTGCCCCGTCATGAAATCGCTTTCCGAAGAGGCAAGAAACAGCATGGTCCCCACCAAATCCCCCTCCACCTGTGACCGCTTGAAGCTACGCCGCTCGTTGGCCCTCTTTACTTGCTCGGGAGTCACATTTCGACCCTCCGTCACCACAAATCCCGGGGCAATGGTGTTGACGCAAATCCCGTAGTCTCCCAACTCTCGAGCCATGGCACGGGTCATGGCCATGACCGCGCCCTTAGAGGAGACGTAGTGCACGTAATCAGGAGTACCGTTGAGGACCACACCGGAGGAAATATTAATGATCTTTCCTTTGGATTGTTTTTTCATATGCGGGAAAACGGCCTTGGCGCAAAGCCAGACCCCTCGTACGTTCACCGCCATGGCCTTGTCGAACTCTTCCACCTCCATTTCCCAGAAGCGACTCTTCTTGATGTTCATGAAATAGGCTGCATTGTTCACGAGAATATCCACCCTGCCAAATCGCTTTACGGTAGCCTCCACCATGGACTGAACGCTCTTCTCATCGGAGACATCGCACTGGACGGTCATAGCCTCCCCACCAACGTCTGTAATGGCCTTCACCACCGGAGTGGCATCAACCATGTCAGGGAGACACAGCTTTGCCCCCTCCCTGGCCATTCCCAGAGCATAGGCTTTGCCAATCTTACCACCTCCTCCCGTAATAATGGCGACTTTATCTTTTAAGCGCATGGTTCCAACTCCTTTCCATAAATAGATTTTAGATGAATAGGCGGCATCTTCCCTGCCAGGGCTTATTGCAATCGTCTCAAGGCCGGAACCTTCAGAGTAATGGTTAGAGTAATCATGACAATTAACGCCCCAACAATGGACAAGGCGGAGGACATGCCGATGACGACCGCCAGGGTACCCACAGCAGGCCCGTTAAAGATCTGTAGACCAAATACCGACATGCTGTAAAGTCCCATGACCCGTCCGCGCACGGCCTGTGGCGCCACCATTAGCAGGAGCGTATTGATTGAGGCTTGATGAATGACAAAGGATGAACCATAAGCCACCAGAAAGAGCGACGCCGCAACCACGGGTACATACCAGGAGAAACAAGCGAAGGCGATAATGAATAATGCATAGGCAAGGGTAAACCCGAGCACCACGGCCCCTTTGTGGGTGACACTGCGCATGCAGGACAATCCTAGAGCCCCCAAAATGGCCCCAACCCCGGTGGCCGCCAGTAAGAAGCTGTACCCCTGTGCTCCCAGGCCAAACACCTTTTCCGTAAAATAAGGAAGCATGGATTGAAAGCTGCTACCGATGAGTATGGTGGGGGCGGCCGCCAGAGCCAATAGGCTCGACGGTATCGGATTTGACCTTGCATAGTGAAGCCCTTCCTTAAGGCTCAGCCATGCGGATACGGGCTCCCCCTCTGTTGTATGAGGGGTTTCAGCGATTCGCATGGCGCCCAGAGTCAGGATGAGAGGCAAAAAGAGCATTCCAATGATGAGGTAGGCCCACCCCACTCCAATGGATACAAGGGCCAGACCTGCCAATGGGGGCCCGATGACCTGCAAGGAATGACGCGCTGAGGAACTCAAACTGACGGCATTGAGAAGCGCCTCTTTTCCCACCATATTATGCACTATCACCATTCTGCTGGGCTGGCTCATTCCCCCGCCGGTGCCATGTAAGATCAACAGCACCAAAACCATCCAAAGCTGAATGACTCCAGCCAGGACAAGCACTCCCATGACGACGGCCGAAGCGAGGTAAAAGAACTCCGACAGTCGGACCAGTTTTCTATTGTTAACGCGGTCGGCCCACACCCCGGCATGAAGGCACAGGAGACTGAAGGGTAGCCAGTGACAGAAGTTTGCGATGCCCAGCCAAAAAGGCGACTTGGTCAACTCCCAAACCAGCCAGTTTCGGATCACCGCCTCAGAGATATCACCTAGAGCGGAACTGACCGTGGCCAACCAGTAAAGACGGAATGTTGGGTTACGCAGGGCCGCAAAGCGCGGCGCGGGCTCCGCCCTTGGCACTGCGGTTTGTGAAATGCTTGTGGCCAAAAGGATTTTTTCCTAGGAGCAAATGAACAAATTCAAAAATTGTACTGACCTTAGCCTCACCGGTAAGCCAATGTCAAACCAGAAGATCGTGGGCAACAAAGACTTTCACCGGCTCTTTGACACAGCACCCTACCATCGGTTAGTCTCTCTCCTCTAACACAGGAATTTCGCACTCATGACATGGCTCATCTATAGACACTTAAGGGAAAAGAAGACTCGCGCAAAGGCGCCCTTCGACTAGACTCAGGGTGGCGAGCAGAGTCGAACCACAAAGCGCGCCAAGTATAAATCAACCATGAATTCGAAATCCGAAATTCGAAATAAACTCAAATGCTCAAGAACCAAAATTTCAAGATTATCCGGATTTGGATTTCGATTTTTGGAGCGCAGCGTTTTGGTCTGTTAAAGATTTCGAGCTTTAAAATTCGGCTTTCGAACCCGAAAGAATAATTATGACATCTGAGACTTCCCGGTTGAATAGGCGGCCAACCACAAACACCCGGTACTACGGCTGGGTCATCGTAGGCATTTGCACCGCCACGGTATTCGTCGTCACGGGCACAAAGGGAACCATTGGAGCCCTGTTCAAGGACATGCAAAAGGACCTCGGTTGGGGGAGAGGCACCACCGCTGGCTCATATGCCATCAGCACCCTGGCCTGGGCTCTGACCTTGCCCCTGGTGGGCCCCCTTGTGGATCGCTACGGAGCCAAGCGCGTCATGGTGGCTAGCATTGTTCTCATGATCGTTGTGGTGCTACCCATCTTCTGGGTAAAATCGTTATGGGCCCTCTATTTGTTCTTCGGAATCTTACCGGGTGCTGCCATCGCTGGTTCCACCAATGTTCCCGCTGCAAGCCTCATGGGCCGGTGGTTTCACAACCGCGCTGGGTTTGCCTCCGGTATTATATCGTCGGCGTTACCCCTGGGTTGGGCGGTTTTCACCCCCCTCACAGCACTCCTGGTTCCACATATGGGCTGGAGAATCTCCTACATTGTTCTTAGCGCAACTCTCCTCTTGATCTTGCCGTTGATCCTACTGTTTCTACGCAATGGGCCAACCGCGAAGGAGGTGCCTGAGACGGAACAGCTCTTGACCTCTCAATCTCTGTCCATTGGACCAAGAATGACTTTACGTGAGGCAATGGGGACCCCACTTTTTCGTCTGCTCCTTTTGAGCCAGGTGAGCTGCGGGATCGTGGACCATGTGGTTTCGGTTCACTTCATTCCATTCGTCTCCGATGAAGGGCAAACAGACCTCTTTGCCGCAATGTTCCTAAGCGCAAGCCATCTGGCGGCCGTAGCCGGGAGCATCGCCTCCGGGTGGATGTGTGACCACTATAACCGCAAGTCCGCCCTGTGCTTGATGCATGGTCTAAGGGCCGTCAGTCTCCCCATGTTGATCCTCTTCGGCCTCACGGGCAACCTCGTCTGGTTGATTCTTTTCACACCAATATACGGTGCCACCGTGATGATGGGGTTCCCTTCCACAAGCACCCTCGTGGTCCGAGTGTTCGGTCAACGTTCCGTCGGAACCGTGTATGGAGCCTTGCAAGTGACACACCATCTGGGCATGGCCACGGGTGCCTATTTGAGTGGTGTTATTTTCGACATGGCAGACAGCTATTACCCGGCCTTTGTCATTGCCACTGGGATAGCCGCCTTCGCCACCATCAATATGCCCAGGATCAAGGAAAATTCCTAGATTAGAGCACGGACTTCCCGCACTACGGGATTGCACTTATGCTTTGCGTGCCCCCTAGAATTGCTCGGGCACTGAGACTCAAATTATTGGAAGGTAACATTATTGCGCAGGGAAATGCTATTTTCCTGTACCGAGCACTCTCCCCAGAAGCTGTCGAGCGAGAGCAAGCCCGGGAAGCGGAGCATCCAGCTCGTGGGCAAGCTCAAGGGCTGGGCCGACCCCCTTATAGAAGAGTTCCGCACGATGGACAGGGTCAGTTCTCTGGTCTTCCTGAAACCGCAACCAATTGTCGGCGATGGAACTCTGAGCGGTGCTCACCCGAACGAGATCCTGAAAGGCCTTGAGGTCAATCCCCGCCTTTCCAGCCAGCATCATACCCTCATGGGCGGAAAGCATATTAATAAGGACCATGGTCTGCTGAGCCAGCTTGGTTATGGACCCTGTCCCCACGTCACCCATGTGAAAGACATTGGTTCCTGACGCAGATAGAACAGGCTGGCACTTGTCAAAGGAATCCTTCCTGCCACCGACCATGAAGCATAGGCTTCTGGCTTTGGCTCCCCTCTCTCCACCACTCATCTGTGCATCCACCACATCCATTCCCTTGGCCCTGGCCAGGGGTGTTAGTTTTCTCGTCGTATCTGGGTGTATGGTGCTGTGAATGGCAATCACACCGCCTGACTGCGCCCCAGCCAGCACACCGCCACCTTCATTGAGCACCACTTCTTCTACCTGAGCATCATCGACTACGGCAATTTCCACCACCTCCGCATGCTGGCCGATCTCTCTGGGAGATTGAGCTATCCCGGCACCCAGCCTTGCCAGTTCTTTCAAGGGCTGCTCTCGAAGATCATAGACCATCAAGTCGAAACCGGCATTGAGGACATTTGCGGCCATGGCCTTCCCCATGGTGCCTAACCCTATAAATCCAACTTTTTTTACCACTGCATTTTCCTCCGCTGTCTGCTACCAGCCGGCATTTTTCATGATACTGGGAAAAACCATGACACAGTGTCGGCCGGGGGGCGAGCCATGACGGGCGAGGGCACCGAGTTTGAAAGTTCGATGACTTCTACGGTGCTTGCCTATCCGCTCCGCGTCCGCTCATGCCGTGCGCTGGTGTCCTGGAGTTTGCAGGCCACCTCAAGGCACAGGCCTATTGCCCTGGAGCGGGCCTCGACGGTGCGCTCCCCTCGGGTCTGAGCCTCGGGGTCGAAGACGGCCGAACCGAAGGGCTCGTTCCGAGAGCGATGAATTATCCGGGCTCGGTATTTGATTTCCACTCCTCACTGTTTAGGATGCCTTGGGAACAGCCAGTTTACTCATATCAGCCAGCCCCTCAGGAGTCTTCCACTGTTTGAGAGGCCGTCCCTCGGCCAGTGCCTTTAGCTCGCGCTGCCAGATTTTTCGCAGCAGGAAGACACCTACATCCATTCGCCCTAAATGCTCCTCAGGACGATCTTCTCTGGCACCCTGTCCCACCTGGACCACGTAGTCTTCAATCCAGAAAAGCTTGTAGGTGGATAAACTCTTATCCACATCGGCCAGAGTCGTCTTCCCGGCAAGGATGTCTTCGGCGATCTGGTTGAGCGGCGCCGCCTGGGTTTCTTCCGCCTCCCGGCGACGTTTGCGATAGGCCTCGCCCTGTTCTCCCGTCAAAGGCACTTTGTCAACCACGAAGCTGATACAGTTTTCGTCATCGATGGGTACCCGCCAGAACAAACGGTCTACCCAAAGGTTGGCAGCATCTTCCAATGTACCCTCAACTCTCGCCTGGGATCTGTTCTGGTTGGTCACTGGGATATGGAAATGGAGATAGAAAGGATCCCTCCCGGGCACCTTACTGGCGGTTCGGACTCCATACTCCGTCTCTTCCGAGGTTAAGGAACGGACGGCAAGCTGTCTCTCCATGTTTTTCACCCGTGAGATGGATTCGCGGTGGGTGAAGGCCACGTGACCCGCGTCGCAGGCGTTGTCAATTCTGTTGAAATAGTTACACGGCCAAATCTCTGGAACACCCGCATCCAGCACCCCGGGCTGTTCAAAGTCTGGATGTCGCCTCAGGGGCGGGGCATCCCCCTCACCAATGTACACGAAGATCAGACCCAAATATTCACTGGCGGGGTAACTGCAAATTTTTACCTTGCTGACGTAAACTTCATCCTCCCCTGGCTGTTCCACGCACTGCCCCGTACCATCGTATCTCCACCCGTGGTAACGGCAGCGAATGGATTCACCCTGAACCCATCCCGTTGACAACTGGGTGCCGCGATGGGCACAGTTAAAGTCCACCAGATAAGGTGTTCCACCCTCGCCACGGTAAAGGGTAAACCGTTCACTCATAAGTTGGATGGGTACCGCACGCCCCGGCTTCAGATCTTTAACACGATACACCGGTTGCCAAAATTTTCTCAGAAAACGACCAGCGAGGGTGCCTGGCCCCGTATGGACAAAATCGTTATAGTCCTGAGAAAGTTCCATTGGGTTGCTCCTCCTTATGGTCTCATAGGAATCGTAGGATGAGAGTGAGGTCTCTCTTAACTCCCCAGAGAACGCACGCCCAGCACGCGGTCTAAAAGCTGTTGCGTCAAGGCTAGCCCGGGGAGGGAAAGTCCAAGTTCATGGCCCAGCTCAAGGGCGGGTATCAGACCCTTATAGAAACCATCCAGGCGCTCTTGAGCCATGGCTAGGTCAGAAGTTCCCACATCCCGATACTGGTCCCAGTTGCTTGCCACCCGGCTATCTCCGCTACTGGCTCGAACCACATCCTGTAGGATCTTGGGATCAAGGCCTGCGCTTTCACCCAAAAGCATCCCCTCGTAGGCGGAAAGCCTGTTCATCATGACGATGACCTGTTGTGCGAGTTTGGCCACTGCCCCCATGCCCACCTGGCCCACGTGAAAGATTTCCCTGCCAGAGGTTTCAAACACCGGCCTGCATCTCTCAAAGTCTTCTTTCTCTCCTCCCACCATGTAGCACAGGGTCCTGGCACGTGCCCCCCTCTCACCACCGCTAACCTGAGCATCCACCACATGGATCCCGCCGGCCTTTGCAAGTTCAGCCACACGCTTGACCGTTCTTGGATGGATAGTGCTGTGAATGGCGATAATGACCCCGGGCCTGGCTCCACTCAAAATCCCTTTTTCCCCGGCAATGACCTTCTCCACCTGGGCATCATCCACCACGGACATTTCGATGATCTCCGCGTGCCTACCCACCTCCATGGGGGAAGCGGCCGTTTTTGCGCCCAAGGCGGCCAGTTCCTTCATGGGCTCCTCATGGAGATCGCAAACCATGAGATCAAATCCACCCTTGATGACGTTGGCAGCAATGGGCTTGCCAATATTGCCGATACCGATGTAACCTACCTTGCTCACCATAATGTCATACCCATGTCTCTCTCGACGGAAAATCCCGAAGATGTCGTCACCGACCTGCTAGACGAGACCCCTTTCGTTAAAGGATTCCGGGATCACCCACTTCTTAAGGGGTCTCCCCTCTGCTAGGGCCTTGATCTCGCGTTCCCACACCTTTCTCAAGAGAATGACACCCACATCCATCCGCCCAAGCCTTTCATTGATTCGATCCGCGATTTCACCCTGACCCACCTGAACAATGTAGTCTTCCAGGCTCGTCAAATTTTTAAGATTGCTCTGTTTCTTCACGTCGGCCATACGCAACTTTCCGGCAAGCATCGCCTCACCCAATTCCACATGGGAATCCTTGGTGGTCCGGAGAGCCCGACCACGGCGCTCCCGGTACTCTTCGGCCGAGTCGCCACTTACATGGGCAAAGTCTATGGGAAAGCTGACACAGGACTCATCGTCCACTGGCACCCGGAAGAGAAGGCGGTCCAGATACCCGCCGGATACACCACTCTTCGGGTCCCTGAGACTCAGATCCGTCCTGAAATGGTTCGTGTTGGGCATATGGAACTGGAGTGTCGCAACGAGCTTCCCGCCTCGCTCCACCCGGGTCATGATGCCGGATTGTGTCTCATGGGCTGACAAGACGGGGAGTTCGGGGTGCTGGTCAACCGCCTCCCTGGAATCACGATGAGTGAAACCAACGTGCCCAACGTCACAGGCATTGTCAATGCGATTGAAGTAGTTGCAGGGCCAGTATTCAGCGGGGTACACCTCGAGGACTCCAGGGCCATCGAGGCCGGGATAGCGGCGTAGTGGAGGGACCTCCCCCTCGCCAAAGTAGGCGAAGACGAGCCCTAGATATTCCTGGGTAGGATAACTGCGAATGCGAATCTTTTGCGCATAGGAGGCTTCCTCCCCCGGCTGTTCCACGCATTGACCGGAGCCCTCGTACTTCCATCCATGATAACGGCACCTCACGCAATCCCCCTCGACCCAACCCGTTGACAGCTGGGTGCCTCGATGGGCGCACCGGAACGCCACCACGTGGGGAACCCCCGTTGCTCCTCGGTAGAGAGTAAACCTTTCACCCATGATTTGAATGGGACGTAATTGCTTGGGGGCGAGATCCTCGGCGCGATACACGGGCTGCCAAAACCTTCTGAGGTACCGACCCGCAGGAGTCCCTGGACCCGTGCGGACGAAGTCGGTGCCGTTTTCAGCGATGTTGAGGGAACTCATATGCTTCAAATCCCAGTGCCCCGCACCTCTTAGCCTCCCGCCACCCGGTTCTCACCCTTCCAGTCGGATGAATCCTCCACGTGTTCAAACATGTTTCCGAGAACCTTGGAGAAAGGATGATACCGGAAGGCCATCCACTTGGATGGCATGCCTTTGACCTTGCTGAAATGCTGGTGCTCACAGCCGTTGGGCTTCACCGGCAAGACTATAAGGTCCCATTTTTCCCAATCCACTGGTTCACCATCCACCACAGTGCAACCTTCCCCTTCCAGAATGAACAACTGGATGCCCCCTTGATGCCGATGTTTACCTGAATGGATCTTGAGGTCCTTGATGAATACGGTCCAGTCTTCCGCAGCCTCGTCCTTTGGACGGTTCCAGGCAAGGAATCCCTTGGTATACCCCATTCTCGACTGCCGCCACGGAAGATCTTTGGCCCTTATAACGATCTTGCCGGTTTTCGCTCGCTCTCTAGCCGCCGCGTTAGCCTTCAACATGTCTTCGTAATGCTCCCCCTCTCCCTTCTGCGTGGGTTCTTTCTCTCTGACCCTTTCCCTCTCCATCTTGGTTCCTCCTTCCCCGTAGTTACTGTTTTGTACGATTGATAGATGTAATTATCTAACTCCATTCTAAATTCTTTCGTTGTTCTCCGGATACCATGCAAGAATGCGGAGAGTCAAGGTAACACAGGTTCTCCTTCAGAAAGTGTGGTGCGAAATGTTTCGTCGACCGTGTCCGACTGGGGCGGGATGCCAATTACACATGCTCCGTTGTTGTTACACTTTGGGTTTCTGGGGCTTCCTTCGCTCCACGGGACTCCCGTAGCGACCCATCGGGCATTCGCTCCTATGAACCTCCAAAGCTTCAAGGCTCCTCGTGGAGCGAGCCTCCGGCCGCGGGTAACAGGTCTGTGAATATCTGAAGCTGAACGTTCGATGCCCACGGCCTTGCGTCTCGCTCCCCAGCGTCGCTTCCGGTTTTTGGGTGCAGGGGCCTGCACCGAAAAGAGGGAGACGTCCGATACTGGAGGTTCAAGCCATACTGGCATGTCAGATCAAAGCCAGGACGAGGTTCTCAACTCACGACACCACACTTTTTGCGGCAGAGCCGGTAACACAGTGTCCGTTCCCTTGACACGGTTTTTAGAGTCTGGTTTATATCAACACGGCCTTTTCGAAAGGATACACGACTATGGAAAACTTTGTAGCGTTGCGGGAACGGGCCAAATCCATGTATGAGGGCAATACCTCACCCCGTCACAATCCCGAATTTTCACCTCCGCCCAGCCGTTTCCTTACTCCGGAGGAATTCCTGGCGCAACTGGCCGAGGCGGTCTTTGTCAATTCACCCAAAGTGCAACATCCATTTATCGTGAAGCTGGTCAAAGGCGAGTGGAGTCTCAATCAAATTCGAGAGTGGGCCAAAGAGGGCTACCACGACAAAGTTCAGACCATCCGAAATGATGCCATGATCGTGGCCACCTCTCCTACGCTCGAGGAAATGAAAAAACAGGCATCGGTCCTCGCCTGCGAAGTGGGCGTGGAAAGCTCCGGGGAGCCCAGCCACCCGGAACTCTGGATGCAATTCGGGGAAGCTCTGGGGCTCTCCCGAGATAAAATCATGACTTCAAAACCCACGGCCATCACTGAGATCGTCCTCACCGCCGAACATGCACGATCCATGACACAGAAAATCGGCGGCTTGCCCACCAACCTGCGGCTTGGAGAACGGGTGACCTCCATCGTCTATCCCATCTGGGCGGAGGTGTTGAGGGAAAAATACAAAGTGTCCAAGGAAGGGGTGAAATTTTTCACCTCCCATGAAGAAGCCGATGAGGACCACAGCGACATCGGCAAGCAGATCGTTATCAGTCGAGCCACCACCCAAGAAGCACAACAAGAGATGTGGCTTCATCAAGAGAGGTCCATCGCGCGTCAGTGGGTCAGCTACGATGGGTACTATCAGGCGGCTGCGCGGGTCCAGTAACTCTCCATTGAACGTCCGTTTATCCTAAACAGCATCCCTCCACGAGTGGCGCGGTCGCCATTGGAGCATTCGCTTCGCCTTCTCGTTGGAGACCCCACACCTGACACCGGTCAAATCCTTCGCCATATCTCCAATGCCTGGCATCAAGCTCGGCAACAGGTCGCATAGAGGCTCTTTGGCAACGCTGTCGTCTGCCACCACATAGAACACCTCATGGCGCAGCCCGGGCTGCTCCACTGCCCGGCCATAGGCAGTGGCAAGATCCCGGACGTCGATATAAGCAAACAAATCAAATCTCTGGGCGCTCCGTCCACCCCGCGCCCGCAGCTCATCACTGGCGTCGGGGGTCATTACCCAGGCGGGACGAAGCGCTACGGTCTCCATGTCACATTTTAACGTATAGGATCGCGCCACAGCCTCACCACAGAGCTTTGAGAGGCCATAAGGATCCTGAGGCCAGACAGGATGATCCTCATCAACGGGTAGGTACTGTGGCCGCAACTCGCGGGTTCGGTAGGTCCAACCCACCACGGCGCCACTGCTGGTGGAAACCACACGCCGGATACCCAGGGTAAACGCGGCTTCGTGGACATTGTACGTTCCCATGGTATTGCAGCGGAATAAAACGTGGTCGGGCACGTCACGATAGGGCATGGTGAACGCAGCCAGGTGAATGACCGCTTCGGCTCCGCGCAGCGCGCTTATAACCTCACCCAGGTCTTCGATGTCACCTCTAACCCACCGCACACCTTTCTCCGCAGGCGGAGCTACCCGATCAAAAACGGTTACTTCATGATCGGAACCCAGCAATTCTTTGACAACGTATTGACCGATCCTTCCCGATCCACCGGTTACGACGACCTTCACTGATAACCCCCCAGAACTGGTTGGGATGCTCCCTGACTCCATCCTTTATCTATGACAAGCCTTGGAACGTGGCGCGTAGGAACCCTATATCCTCATTACCCGGTGCAGTCAAATAATTCCCATGCATCAATCCATGATCCTCCTGGCCTTACCCATCGGATCAGGTGTTGACATAGTACCGGATTTACTGTCATGTTTTTGCAGAGATTGCTTGAGAGGATTTCATGCTGAAGCCACTCCGAATCCAGGAACCCACCACCATCGAAGAAGCCGCCTCGGAACTAGATGACGAACAGGCAAGGGTCTATGCAGGCGGTGCCGAGCTCATCCTGCTCCTGCGTTACGGGTTGATTGAAGCCGGCACCCTCGTCAACATCAAAGGGATCTCAGAATTAAAAGGAACTTCCTGGGATGGGAGCCATTTTCGCATAGGCGCCACTGTAACCCATCGGCATCTGGAGACGGACCCGCTGGTTCGCCAGCACCTCCCCATGTTGGCCCACGCTGAGTCCCACATTGGTAATATTCGTGTCCGTTGCCAGGGCACTTTGGGAGGGAACCTCTGCTTCGCGGATCCCCACGCCGATCCCGCAACGGCGTTATTGGTCCATGGCGCATTGGTTGGGATCGCTGGGCGCAACGGAAGCCGAGACCTGCCGTTGGACGAATTTCTCTTGGGAACGTATGAAACCATCCTGCAACCGGATGAACTACTGACACAGGTCAAGGTGCCTCCCCTACCACCCGGCTGGGGGCACGGCTACCTGAGAATCGAGCAGTTCTACCGTCCCACCGTAAATGTCGCCGCCGCAACAAAATTCAGCGACGGGACCATTGATAGCGTTCGGTTGGCGGTGGGATGTGTGGGGCCAAAGGCCCAACGTCTCCCAGAGTTAGAAGATAAACTATCGGGTTCAACACTAGCAGATGCCGAGCGGATCATGGCCGAGGCAAAACCGTATCTCGCGGACCAACTGCAGCCCATTGATGATCTTCTGGGCTCATCAGATTACAAGATTCATGTCACCTGTGTGCTACTGAAAAATGCCTTGAACCAATCAGTCCAAAGTGGAAGGGAATCGGGACGTGGAAGATAAATTGGACGACCTCGGGACGCTTCAGTCCATTGAGGTATCGCTGAGCATCAACGGGAAACCGTGGAGTGGACCGGTGCCGGCAGAGGAAGTTCTGCTGGACTTCCTGAGGGAACGGGTGGGGCTCACGGGCACCAAGCGTTCCTGTGAATCCCAGGTGTGTGGGGCTTGCACGGTCCTGGTGGATGGCCAGCCCATCAGCTCCTGTAGTTATCTGGCCTTCGAAGCGCATCAACGATCCGTCACCACCATCGAAGGTTTAGCCGTTGGGGAACACCTGGATCCACTCCAGACCGCGTTTATCCGAAACGTAGGGGCCCAGTGCGGGTATTGCACTCCTGGACAGTTGATGGCGGCCAAGGCGCTCCTGCTTCAGAACCCATCTCCTAGTTATGAGCAAATTGCGGAATGGATGAAGGGAAATATTTGCCGCTGCGGGTGTTACCCGGCCATCGCGCAATCCATTCTCGAGGCCGCCCAAGAAGGCGGAAAAAATCGGCCCTAGGGCGGGTCTTCGGCCCCAAGGACTGAAAACAGATGGCCGGCGAATCGCGTGTTGTCCTGGTAGCCGCTGAAACGATGAGCCCCCGCACCCAGTGCTCCCACAAAAACGGGTTGATTGGTATGACCGCGGCCGAGCCAGTAGGCTTGGGTATTGTCGGCCACCATGGCTCCTAGCGCGGCACCCCTTATCCTGGAATAAAATGTGGGGCCAAGGGACTTTCTTTTTGTGATCAGCGCTTCTTTGAGCTCGGGAGCAAGATGGAATCCCTTGTATTGTTCCGCCATGAGCCTATCCACATCTTCGGAAGTGGGCCGCTTTCCCAGTATCTTCAGCGCGCGATTAATGGATATGGGAATCCCATGGATTTTTTCCAGGCTCTTTACAGTGGGATTAAACCGCCGGGCGCGGCCTTTTTTCGACTTTTTTACTCGACTGGCAGCCCTCGTAAAGGCAAGCCCGCCGGTTTCGTGGTCGGAGGTGACAAGTATGAGGGTCTCTCGCGGGTGCTTCAGATAGAAATCATAGGCATGGCCCACAGCGCCGTCGAACTCGCGAAGATCATGGATTAGAGAAGCCACATCCGACTGGTGAGAGGCATTGTCAATGTTTTCAGTCTCCACAAGCAGAACAAAGCCATTATCCGAATTCCTTTGAAGTATATTCAGAGCCTTTCGGGTCATGTCAAAGACGGAAGGCTCCTGGTCTTTCTTACGATCCATTTCCAGGCTCATATCCCCCAAACTGAACAGTCCCAGGACTTTGGATCCGTTCGACTCCTCAAGACCCTTTTTATCGGAGACGTAGGTATAGCCTTTCTCCTTAAACAGCCGGATGACATTCTTGTCATCCTTCCTCCGACTGCCTGCAACACCTTTTGGCAGGAAACGATCCCTCCCACCACCCATTAGAACGTCCGGTTCGAGGCCTAAAAATGCATCACAGATCTCGTCATAGTAGTTTCTACTAAGGACATGGGTGCTGAAGGCGGCAATGGTCGCATCATAGACTTTTGAATTCGTTACGATTCCAACTTTCATTCCTTGTCCCCTTGCCACCTCCAGCACGGATGCAGACTTGTAACCGTTAGCACACATCCCCACCACTCGATTGTTGGCCTTACATCCGTTCGCAAGGGCAGTGGCTGAAGCCGTGGAATCCGAGGCAAGCGAATCCGCAGAGTGGGTTGTCAGGAAACCAAGGTATCCCTCGTTGAATACTCGATCCGTAATATTAAACCCTTTATTATGAACATGCTCGTTGTATATTCGCGTGACTTCAAGGTGATTGATCCCCGCCCCATCCGCTAAAAATATAAAGATAAATTTTGGCCTGCTCGATTCGAACAGTTCAGCGGTATCGCTACGAAAGGGGCTTAAAACTAGAGTGCCCACCAGCACAGCAACCGAAAGTCGAAGCCTGGATGCTCTTCTTTGCATGGTCCAGCTCATGTTTCCCTCCAACCAGTGGTGGGCTAGATTCTAGCCGATGACACTTGACTAAGCAAAGGGCCTGATTGGGAATTCTCGGTTGCTAGAATGCGGAGCTGCGCCTTGCGATTTCCAGCCAAAACGACATCAGCAGATAATAGGTGGGAAAGTATAAGGAGCAGAAAACTAGAAACGTGGAGGGCTCAGGAAGACTGTAAATTATTAGCAGGACCAGGATCCCCCAGAGGGCGCCTAGGGTGACTGTAAGACGGCGAAGGATGGGGCTACGGCTTGGATAGAGATACTTGATAGGGACGAAAACCAGAGCGGAAAAGAAGATAACCAAAAAACCATTGACCCAAAGTGGGGTTCTAAGAACAAAGAAGTAGAAAGCCACAACGTTCCAATAGGAAGGAAAGCCGAGAAAAAAGTGATCTGCGGATTTAGCCTCTTTGTGGCAAAATCCATACGCACTGGCAAGAAGTGGAAGCCCTGCCAACCAAAGGGAATCACGCTCCGGAAGGAGTCGGGCCTCCATCATAAAAACACAGGGCACGAGAACATAGTTGAGATAGTCTACGATATCGTCCAGGCGGTCGCCATCAAACCAGGGAAGGATCTCTTTCACACGGAAGCTGCGGGCCAAGGTTCCGTCTGTGGCATCTATGAAGACCGCAAGGGCCATGAGCCAACAGACCGCCTGGAAATTTGCCTCTCGAGCAAAGAAAAGGGCCACCAACGCTAGAAGGGCCCCAAGCGCAGTATAGAAGTGAACCAGCCAGGCAGTGAGGATGCTCAACCTGATCTCACTGCTTTATGTAGCAGATTTCGCAAAGCTCGACCTGGACTTAAGACGCGCCATCCAGGCGAGCATATTGGTCAACTTAGGATCAACGGGGATATCGAAGCGCTCTATGAGAGCAACGTTGGGCATGAAAGCGATATCGGCGAGGCTAAAGGTCCCGGCCAGATATTCCCGGCCTTCCAATTCCGTCTCAATACGATCAAAGCAAACAATGATTTTCGCCTTGGACCTCTCAACCACTCTTGCGTCTCTTTCTTGCTCGGTTTTATAAGCAACCTCGTGAATGAGTTCCAAGAATGGGGGATTAAAATGATTGTCTCGAAAATCTTCCATCATGCGGGCCCGAGCCCTACCGTCGGAATCTTCTGGCATAAGAGGTGGATGTGGATACTCGTCCTCAAGGTATTCATTGATAATGGTTGAATCATAAACAATGAATCCGTGGTCATCCAATGCCGGCACCTGGCCGAAAGGATGTATTTTCAAATAATCAGGATTTTTATGCTCTTTCTTTGTTAGATCAATTTTAACCCGCTCGAATTCCAACCCCTTCTCTATCAGGGTAATCCGCACCTTCCGGGAATTGGTTGAAGTTGGAAAATGATAAAGCCTCATCATAGGTCCTACCCTCCTTGCCTCAATCGCACAATAGAATCCTTTGCTCTTTAAAGATCAGGATACCACAAAGCCACTGTCAGGGGATACAATAGATTCCGAATTTTCGTGGAGATTTGTCGGTTTTCCGGCGATCTGCCAGCTCCGAGCCGAACCAATCTCAGAGGATAACTCGAAAACCGACTTTGTGCGCGAAGTCAGCAAATGTGACCAGTCAGGCGGGCTCCCAACGGCCCGGAGGGGCTCATTCAGGGACTTGGCCGGCTTAAGGTTCCGCGGGTCAGGCCCTCCTTTTGGACTGGCAATTTAATTGGATCGGGGCTAGAGTGCCTCCGGTATCATAATTAAGGGGGAAACGGCCATGGCCAAATCAGTGATCGTATTTAGCCAACCGGGGTGAGGGCCCTGTAACACAGAGAAGGAGTTTCTTTCTCAAAAGGGCGTCGAATTCGTGGACAAGAACGTTCGTGAGGATCAGCAGGCGCTGAAGGAGCTGCTCGGCATGGGGTACCAGAGCACACCCGTCACCCTTATCGACGGAGATGCCGTTATCGGCTTTGATCAGGCCAGGATCGAGGAGCTTTTGGGCCTGTCGTAAATCCGCTACTTTTGCTTGATCTGAGATTTCCAGTTGGACGAACTCAACATCCTTGCACTCAATGCACAGGACTCGTCACTGGCCAGGAAGACAAAAACCTCTGTAACCGATTCTGGCGCGCTCCCCGTGTATCCAGTGAGTTTGGTCGCGACATAGCCTGGATCCACCGTGTTCACACGGATCCCATGGGACTTGACCTCCGCCGCCAGGGTCTGAGTGAGACCCTCGATCCCCCACTTAGAGACGGCATAGGCTGCGAAATTGGCATAGGCGCCCCGCCCAATGGTCGAAGAGACATTGATAATGGAACCCGTCTTTTGCCGAAACATGAGCGGCAGAACCATACGGGTCACCAGGAAGTTCCCCCGCAGATTCACCGCTAATGTATAGTCCCATTTTCTCACCTCTAGCTGCGCCAAAGAGACAGGTCGGGTCATCACCCCAGCATTGTTAACCAAAACATCCACCCTGCCAAAACGATTCTCCAGGTTTTTCATCATCCTCTCCACCGAATCTTCCACTGAAACATCACAAACAAGTCCAATGCACTCCGATCCAAGGGCCCGGATCTTCTCTGCGGATCGTTCAACCTCGGCCTCGGTTCGGGCACAAATCGCTAGCTTCGCCCCCTCGCGGGCGTAGGCAAGAGCCACCGCCTTTCCGATCCCACGTCCACCTCCGGTAATTAAAGCAACCTTATCTTTTAGACTCACGACCTGTTGATCCTATCGGTATAGATCGGCTTCTTTGAGTTCAGCTCAATGAATTTTTTAATCTATTATATTCTCATCTGGGATTCCAACAGCACACCGTCCGCTCCCGCTGAAAGCTTCGAACCGAGCTCAATCGAACAGACAGGCCCACGAGCAATGGTCCTCTTCAGGGAACGAGTGCTCAGGTCGTGGGCAATAAACTTGTGAATATTTGAAGCTACGCGTTCGATGCCCACGCCCTTCATCCTTGCTCCCCCTCGTCGACCTGCGGTTTTAGGGCGAAGGGGGCTTGCACCGAAGAAAGGGAGACGTCCGATACTGGAGTTTCAAGTCACAACGGCATACCGGATCACATCGACGGGGTCTCGAGGCAGCGGCCCATCGGCTCCCGCTGAGGGGCGAGCCCCCGAGCCTTATCTCCGCCACTTTTCAGGGAGCGATTCTTTGGACCGAAAATCCCTTGACATTCCCCTGGTATTAGACGAAGATTAAGCGAATATTTTACCGAGTCAATCAATGGCAGCAAAGCAACACCCAATCCATGGCCGGGGAGCCCGTGACAACCCGCCCAATCGGTTCGAAACCCTTTGGTCTGTCCCCGACCACGGCCAATCCCGCCCGGACGATCCAAAACCCAACACGCACTTTCGCAAGGACACTTCCCATTCCATCATAACCACCAACGACAGCCCAGACGTGGGTTTCGATGCAAGCATCAATCCCTATCGGGGTTGCGAGCATGGGTGTATCTACTGCTACGCCCGCCCAAGCCATGAGTATCTGGGCTTTTCCGCAGGTCTCGATTTCGAAACGAATATCCTGGTGAAGGGAGCCGCTGCAGAACTGCTTCGACGGGAACTGTCATCGAAACATTGGAAACCCCAGGTCCTCGCTATCAGCGGAGTGACGGATCCGTATCAACCGGGTGAGCGACACCTGAAGCTCACCCGGAGTTGCCTCAAGGTATTGGCCGAGTTCCGAAACCCGGTGATCATAATCACCAAGAACCATCTGGTGACACGCGACCTTGACCTGCTAGGAGAGCTAGCCCTGCACAACACGGCGGCCGTGTTTCTATCCATCACCACACTGGACAGCAGCTTAGCTCGCCATATGGAGCCTCGCGCCTCGCAGCCTGCTCGACGTCTCGACGCAATCCGCATTCTCAGTGGAGCCGGTATCCCAACTGGTGTCATGGTAGCTCCGGTGATCCCGGGACTCACCGACCATGAACTGCCCTCAATCGTAAAAGCCGCGACGGCGGCTGGAGCAAAGTCTGCAAACTATGTGATCTTGAGACTCCCCCATGCCGTCAAGAAACTTTTCGAGGATTGGTTGACTGAGCATTTCCCGGATAGGAAGGAAAAAGTGTTGAACCGAATCCGTGCCATTCGTGGCGGTCACTTGAACGATCCCAGGTTTAAAACACGGATGAAAGGTGAAGGAATTTTCGCTGATCAGATAGCCTCACTTTTCTCCGCGGCCTGTCGCAGAGCGGGGATATCCGGCAAACGACCAACGCTTTCGACGGCGGCATTCAGATCACCGCTAAACAACCAGCTCCAGCTTTTCAGTTAGAACAAACGCACCCGAAGCCAGCCTCCGCCGACACCCGGGAACTCCCCGGGAACTCCGCCCATTTGCGAGATAGCATCCTCGATTCGGAGGAACCTTACCGTAACACCGGGAGATTTTCACTGGAAAAGTCAGGAGATCAGCTTTTAAGGAAAGCCTGCGCCACGTGGCAATCGGAACTCATTACCATAAATCACAAATTTTGACTTTGCTTGTCCTTTTTTGTCAGTCGCTATCGATGGTAGTGCAGCTAGAAACAACCAGAGCGGTGAGAACCGCTCCCATGCCTAGCGGTATAAAACCACTTTTGTATCGTACCATCATCGGACCTTCCTCCTTATTCCAACGCTACGTAATTACTCCAATCTATGACAAACAGTACTCTAAAGTAACGTAGAGTGCCCCTTGGATTACTGTGAAATGGATGCAAGAATCCTACCCAGGAAATTTTGCCCACGTGGGCGTCAACTACAGCCACAGATTGGACTGTGAATGTCCAAACAGGTGGATTTTTTCGCGACTCCGAAGGGAAGAGCCGGGTGTCACCGAGCCCATTCAATGCTGCTGGCTCAGGAGGTCGTAAATCAGCAAATAGAAATGAAATATGGAAGGGAGATGGACGGTTAAATAATCCTTGATGGAGTATCTCTTTTGGGAGGGATCCACGTGGGCAAAGAGGTTTAGGATCGCAAGATGAACTTTGCCTTTATCTTTCACCGCGTCTGCTAGCCTGAGGCTTTCCGTGTAGGGCACAAGAGGATCACTGGTTCCATGGCCAATGATCAGATGGGCTTCTACCGAGGGAATGACCCGAACCATCGATATCTGGTCGAGATAATCCTGAAACCTCCGATCCGTTCTCCGGATAAGCCCTTCCACCCGTTTCGGATCCTCATTGATTAAAAGCTCATAAAGGGCCAACCCCTCTGGACTGAGTGGACGAAGCAGAGGACGAAATTCCTTCGTCGTCTTATTCCTTTTCAAGGCTTCGTCGGTAAAGATTTCCTTTAGGGTTCTTTGATCCTGCTCGCTCTCCACATAATCCAGGTTGTTGAGAAAAAAGACCTTTTTCCCATAGGGCTCTGGTTTGTGCTTTCCCTCCTCGCCCCGATACTCGTAAGAACCAGTGGTGACAAAACGGATCACATTGATCGGATCAAAATAACCACCAAACAAGACGAGAAATTCTACCTGGGACCGAACTGAGGGGTGAGATGCTGCCATCGCGGTGGGCCCTGCACCGAGGCTGAAACCCAGAAGTCCCATTTTGTCTACGTCCACTTGATCACCCAGAGAAGCGAGAAAGCGGAATGAGGCAACGATGTCATCCACATCGCTAAGAAGGAGGCGAAGAGACTTCATTCCTTTTATTTCAGGGATCAGGACAATAAACCCGGCCCTTGCCAGTGAGGAGGCAAAGCGAACGAGACGGGGATCGTCCTTGCCGGTTGCAATGATTCCGTGAGTCAGGAGGATGGCGGCCCTTTTTTCCTTGTCTTGAACGTAATAGAGGTCGGCCTTAATCTCTCTGTCCCCTACAGGGAGGGACAAACGACTGACTGTTGGGTTTGAGCTTACCCAAGACAAGGCCATACTATGGGGTTTCTTTTCCCCGTTTTGCTCCAGAAAATCCCAAATGAAAAGTGCGCTCACGAACCCTAAACGGAGTTGAGCGAAAAAGACCGCCACGAGAAAAACAACAAGGGTGGCAAATACGAGGAGAATCTTCCTCATGTTTGGGAAACCTCAGTTAGGACCCTAAGAGTTGAATCCAGCCGCGGCTTACTTTTACAACAAAGCTTTCGGCGCCAAGACACCCAGTGCGCAAAGAGTCATCAGCCTCAGATCAACGCAGACGACTGACCTTCCGATAACTTAACCGCGGATTTTCGCCGATTCTCGCAGGCGAAAAATGGCAAATAGCACAGCGCATAGCGTCCGGATCTCTCTTTCAGCCCTATTTCGATCTTCAATCCTCCATTCTCGATTCTCATCCCTCTTCACTCAGCCCTCAGCACCCGTCACTAATGAGTCGCTTTGCGTCTTCGCGCGAGTGATCTTTCTCCGATTTAATACTCCACTTCAACAAGAAACAAACCTTGGGGGGGTGCGGTGGGACCCGCTTTTGTTCGGTCTTTGGCACTGAGGAGCCCAGCCATTTCGGTGGGACGACGCTCCCCTCGACCCACTTCCATGAAGGTGCCCACGATGTTACGTACCATATGCCTCAAATAGGCGCTTGCCTCGATGCGGTAAACAAGGAAATCTCCCCTCGTCTCCAGGGCGTTACGGTAGACCCTCCGTACGGGGCGAGCCGCGTCACATCCCGAAGCCTGAAAGGACGAAAAATCATGCTCCCCTTCCAGAACTTTAATGGAATCCACCATGGCTGACAGGTCAAGAGGATGGTGCATATGGTATGAAAATCGGCGGTCAAAGACCGAGGGCCAGGGGTGGTTCCAAATTCTATATTCATAAACTCGCTTACGCGCATCGCGTCTGGCATCGAAGGTATCGGAAACCGATTCCACGTTTTTCACCACGATGTCCGCGGAGGTCAATCCGTTGAGCCCTCTTTGCAGTCTCCAGAGATCTATTTCACGGTTACAGATAAAGTTGGCCACCTGTCCCAGGGCATGGACCCCAGCATCGGTGCGACCTGAGCCGTTGAGCCGAACATTTTCACGGAGGATCTCACTCAGAGCGTGCTCCAATACCTCCTGAATGGTCTTACCATTGGATTGAACCTGCCAGCCATGATAATCCGTTCCATCGTACTCTATGGTGAGCTTGATGTTCATAATTCACAGGATAGTTCACTGGATGTAGACTTGACAACAGGCCTCTTAGATACCCCATGGATCTCCGCTGCAGACCTGACGTTTAATGAAAAGGATTACCGGTGAGGGGTATGGGGGTGTACCCCGTAGAAACTCTTGGCTCAGAGATGGTCCCTGATCAAGATCTCGGCGATTTGCACGGCGTTCAAGGCAGCGCCTTTGCGAAGGTTGTCGGCCACAATCCAGAGGTTTATACCGTTGGGAACTGAATCATCCTCCCGGACCCGCCCCACCATGGTCGCATCCTGCCCCACCGTATCGATCGCCATGGGATAAACCTCCGCCTCCGGATCATCACAGAGAAGGATCCCCGGCGACTTCCGGAGGAGATCCTTGACTTCATCCACTGTCAATTTTCTCTCCGTTTCCACATTCACGGACTCCGAGTGGCCGCAGAAGACCGGAACTCGCACCGCCGTGGCTGTCATGCCTATGGAAGGATCATTGAGAATCTTACGGGTCTCATTGACCATCTTCATTTCTTCCTTGGTGTAACCATTGTCCAAAAAGGCGTCGATATGGGGGATGCAGTTGAACGCGATCTGATGAGGGAATTTTTCTTTTGTGAGCTCCCGCCCATTGAACAGGGCAATGGACTGTCGGCTCAGTTCTTCCATGGCCATTCTGCCGGCACCGGATACCGACTGATAAGAGGAAACCACCACTCTTCGGATGCCAACGGCATCATAAATGGGTTTTAGTGCAACCACCATTTGAATAGTGGAGCAATTGGGGTTCGCCACGATCCCTCGATTCCTGTATAGGGCGATATCGTTGGCGTTGACCTCGGGCACCACCAGGGGGATATCGGCATCCATGCGGAAGCGGGAAGTATTGTCCACCACAACCGCACCCGCTTCAGCCGCTAGAGGGGCGAACTTGGCGCTGACATCCCCGCCCGCCGAAAAAAGGGCCAAGTCCATGTCTTGAAACGAGTCCTCCCGTAGTTCCATCACACAAACGTTCTTGCGGCGGAACGGGAGCGTGCGGCCCGCAGATTTCTTGGATGCCAAGAGTCGAAGCTCTTCGACAGGGAAGAGCCGCTCTTCCAAGACCTCGCGGATCTGTTCCCCAACAGCCCCTGTGGCTCCCACCACTGCAACACGGTATTCCTTTTTCTTCACTGCACAAAACCCCGCTGAATCATTTATCCTGCTCTTTGAATTCTTTCCCTGACCAGCCTTCCCATCTCTTTGCACCCGATCAAGCGACAACCCTGTTCTTGGATATCCGCCGTCCGGTACCCCTCGTTGAGAACGTCCCCCACCGCCTTCTCAATACGCTCGGCGGCGTCTCCCTGATCCAGGGAATGACGCAGCATGAGAGCGACGGTCAAAATAGTGGCTAGGGGATTCGCCATATCTTTCCCGGCGATGTCAGGAGCGCTTCCGTGGACGGGTTCATACATCCCCACTTTTCCTCCTATGCTGGCAGACGGCAGCATTCCAATGGAACCCGTCAGCATGGCGGCTTCGTCACTCAAAATATCGCCAAACATATTGGTCGTAACGATCACATCAAACTGTTTGGGATTTCTGATGAGTTGCATGGCACAGTTATCCACGAGCATATGTTCAAGCTGGATGTCCTCAAAGCCCCCCTCCTTGTGCACCCTAGTGACGACCCTGCGCCACAACTCAGTAACCTCAAGGACATTGGCCTTATCCACCGAGAGAACCTGTTTCCTTCGGCGTCGCGCGGCTTCAAAGGCCACCCGGCTGATGCGTTCGATCTCGGGGGAGGTGTAGATCAACGTGTTCACGCCGCGCTCGGTCCCCTCGGGGAGCCTGGTCACTCCTTTGGGTTCGCCGAAATAAATTCCACCGGTTAATTCCCGTACCACCAACAGATCTGTACCCTCAACCACTTCTTTCTTAAGCGTTGAAGCTGAGGCCAAAGCCGAAAAGAGTTTCACCGGTCGTAGATTGGCAAACAGACCCAATTCGCGGCGTAACGCTAGCAATGCGCGCTCCGGTCGAACCGAGTAATCCAACCCGTCCCATCTGGGTCCTCCCATTGCCCCCAAGAGAACCCCATGGCTTTCCTTTGCCATATTCAGGACCGGACCCGTCAAAGGTTGACCCGTGGCATCAATGGAGGCCCCCCCGACCAATCCTTCCTGGTACTCGACCTGGAATCCATAGATGGAAGCCGCTTGGCTAAGGACTTCGCTCCCTTCCCTAACCACCTCTGGTCCAATGCCATCCCCCGCAAGAACCGTAATCCGGTAACTCATGGTCCTTGCCTTTCCACCAACTGCCGGTAGTGATTTCGATACTCAAGCCTATTCAACGCATTGATATAAGCCAGGGCGCTGGCCATGATAATATCGGTATGCGATCCCTTTCCCGTGACCCGCACAAAACCGTCCTCGATTAGACAGGAGACTTCACCTTGGGCGTCGGTCCCTCCGGTAATGGCTTTGACCGAATAACGCACGAGGCTAGCACGCGAGCCTGTGATCTTGGAAATACTCTTGTAGCAGGCATCCACAACCCCATCTCCCGTTCCGTGATCCGTGGCTTCTTGACCGTCCACCCGCATCTTCACGGAGGCTGAAGGAATCCCATTGGAGCTTGAGTTCACATTGAGGTACAGGAGTTCATATCGGTCAGGACGTCCCGGGAGCCTGAGCACCTCCTCCGCCACGATGGCTTCGATATCCTCATCGTAGACTTCCTTCTTTTTATCAGCCAGCTCCTTAAATCGGAGAAATGCCCTGTTCAGATCCTCTTTATCGAGATTAAAACCCATTTCCTTAAGCCGATCGTCGAAGGCATGCCGTCCTGAATGTTTTCCCATGACCAGGCGGTTCCCGCTAATGCCAATGGTCTCCGGCATCATGATTTCATAGGTGATCTTTTCTTTAAGGATTCCATCCTGATGGATGCCCGCCTCATGGGCAAAGGCATTGTCGCCCACGATGGGTTTATTGATGGGGATGGGAATCCCCGTAACCTGTGACAACAGGCGGGAGGTGGGATAGATCTGCTCGGTGATCACACGGGTATCCACGCCGAACAGACTCTTCCTCGTCTTGAGGGCCATCACCACCTCTTCCAGAGAGGTATTTCCCGCACGTTCTCCAATACCGTTGATTGTGCACTCCACTTGCCTGGCCCCATTGGCCACGGCAGCCAAGGAGTTGGCCACGGCCAATCCCAGATCGTTATGACAATGGGCACTCCAGGTGACCTGATTCGAGCCCCCCGTACGGTCTATGAGGTGACGCATCAGCGAGCCAAACTCTGAAGGAATTGCGTATCCTGTGGTGTCGGGCACATTGAGGGTTTTCGCCCCCGCTCGAATAGCCTCGGCAAAAACCTGAACTAGAAAATCGGGTTCGCTCCGGGAGGCATCTTCAGCGGAAAACTCAATATAATCAATATGTTTCTTGGCGTAGCTGATGGCATAGGACGCGGCATCCAAAACTTCACTGCGGGACATCCGAAGCTTGTGCTTCAAATGGATGTCCGAAGTGGCAATAAAAATATGAATTCCAGGCTGCTCGGCTTTGTCTACCGCCTTGATGGCCTTTTTGATATCCCCTTCCTGCGCCCGTGCTAGACTGAGCACAATGGGCCTTTTGACCTCTTTGGCGACCCGTTCCACGGAATCAAAATCCCCCTCTGACGATGCGGCAAATCCCGCCTCAATGACGTCCACTCCAAGCTTGTCGAGCTGGCGTGCAAGAAGGACTTTTTCATCCACGTTCATGCTGGCGCCGGGAGATTGCTCTCCATCCCTCAGCGTTGTATCGAAGATCCTTACACTCGAATCGTTCACATCTTTTTCTGACATCTACAGGCCTCCGTAAACAAAAACTCCCGCGGCGGGGCCAACGGGAGTCATCAAAATTCGAACATGGAAAGGGAGTTATAGTGACTCTGCGTGTTCCCCTCTCTTCTCCCTCCCCCGATTGAATATCGAGAAGAGCCCCAAGAGCGGTCCCGATAGGGTATATAAAAGAAATACACTAAACAACATGATCTGCGGCTCCGCAATACTCAATTTAATGAGTAAGATGGCAGAAAGCAACAACCAGAAGGGATGCCTCCTTTTCAGGTCCAATTGCCTCAAACTCATATACCGGAAATTGCTCACCATCAACCCGGCAAGCCCATAGATCACCAGGAGCAAGATAATCGGTTTATGGAAGGCCGCGGCCCCGCCAAGAAACTGGTACATGAGGGACGTAGCCACAACCATTTCCGCCGCCGCCGGAATAGGCAGCCCAATAAAATGGGTCTTTTCCACGGTACCGGCCTGAACGTTAAAGCGGGCAAGCCTGAGAGCACCGCAAATCACGTAAAGGCTCGCAGCCAACCACCCCCAGATCCCCAAGGGGGAAAGCGCCCAAAAATACGCCAGCATCGCGGGTGCGACACCGAAGGAGATCAGATCCGCCAACGAATCGAATTCCACGCCAAACTGGCTTGTAGTCTTGGTAACACGCGCAATCGCTCCGTCGAGACCGTCCAGCAGGTGAGCCAGAACGATGAGAACGGCGGCCTGTAGGAACTGACCTTCTATGGCTGCGATCATGGAGAAGAAGCCGCAAAAGAGGTTTCCAGTGGTAAATAGACTTGGAATCAGAAAAATGCCTTTCTTCAACTGAGCCGAGGGCACCTTCCGTTTAAAGGCTCCGCGTCCCAATCCCTTGCGGGGTAGAAGTCGGACTCCGCGCAGGGATAGTTTTTCTTCTTCGAGCTCGCTATTCCGATTCATCAAAGCCTTCCTATAATGGTCTCTCCAGCCTTCACCCTTTGCCCCTCGGCAATCTCCACCCTGGAAGCTGGAGGCATAAACAGATCCACCCGCGACCCAAACATGATCAAACCGAATCGCTGGCCCCTTTCCAATGTCTCCCCCTCTTTCACGTAACAGATGATGCGTCTAGCCACTAGGCCCGCGATCTGCACAACATTCAAACTCTTACCCATGGAGTCAACCAGCCGAACGGCATTCTGCTCGTTGGCCTGGGATGCATCGTCCCGATAGGCGGCGTGAAACTTTCCGGGTTGATATTGTACCTTTTCTACCGCTCCTTTGATAGGAGCACGATTCACATGAACATCAAACAGGGACAGAAATATGCTGACCCTCGTGGTTGCTCCTTCCCCTTCTTTTCCTTCCTCCGGCTCCTTTACAACGGCTACAACCTTACCATCAGCGGGAGCCAGGACAAGACCATCGCCGGCCGGAGGGGTTCTTTCCGGATCCCGAAAAAAACCGGCGAAACTCAAGGCGAACAAAATAAGAATTCCGCCCATCCCATTCCAGCCGATCAAAAGCGCAACCAGGGCAAGAATGCCCGCGGCAAGTATCCATGGATAACCTTCTCTCGCGATTCTCAATTTAATCCTTAAACCATTTACCACCGGCTGCTAGTTTCCAGGCAACCGTCCATAGACTTTCAATTCATACCGATTGCCCACCACTTGACCCTGAGGGTTTGTTTAGTTTTTACTCTTGTCCACCAAGCGATCCTGCATCAACCAGGGCATCATGGCCCGTAGACGCTCTCCCACTTTCTCAACGGGATGGTTGGCCCCTGCCTTTCTGAGTTCCGTAAATCGCGGCATGCCACGTTGATATTCGTTGACCCACTCCTCGGCAAACTTTCCAGACTGAATATCCTTCAGGATAGTTTTCATGGCCTTGCGGACTTCAGGGCCGATGACCTTATCTCCCCGGGTGAGATCACCATATTCGGCGGTATTGCTTATGGAGTATCGCATGTTGGTCAGCCCGCCTTCATAGACGAGATCCACAATCAACTTGACCTCATGTAAACATTCAAAATATGCCATTTCCGGCGGGTAACCCGCGTCCACCAGAGTCTCATAACCCGCTAAGATCAAGGACGAAAGCCCTCCGCATAGGACCGACTGCTCGCCAAAAAGGTCCGTCTCGGTTTCATCTTTAAATGTCGTTTCCAAGATTGCCGCCCGTCCTGCCCCCAGGCCGCTGGCGTACGCTAAACCCACCTGCTTGCTATCGCCGGATGGATCCTGGTGCACTGCTAGGAGAGAGGGAACCCCTCGCCCTCTTTCAAACTCGCTGCGAACCAGATGTCCGGGTCCCTTTGGGGCCACCATAAAGACATTCACCCCCGATGGTGGAACAATTCGTTTAAAGTGAATATTAAAACCATGGGCAAAGGCCAGGTAATTTCCATCCTCTAGCCCGGGTCTAATTTCTTTTTCATATACTCCGCCCTGAACCTCGTCGGGTAAGAGGACCATGATAACGTCCCCATGTTTCACGGCGTCCTGGGTTTCCATCACCTTAAACCCAGCTTTTTCGGCCTTGGGAGCGGTCTTACTCCCTTTCCCTAATCCTACCGCTACATTGACCCCCGAGTCCCTCAGGTTATTGGCATGGGCGTGACCCTGACTTCCGTAGCCGAGAACCACTACTTGCTTATTTTTCAGATGATTCAAATCCGCGTCTGGATCATAATAAACCTGCATTCCTTATCCTCCTCTAATGATTGCTTTAAGGATATCTGCCCCATGCCCACCCTGTCAACCTGCGGTGAGGCGCGTACCAAAAAGTGCGGCGCAAGTTGTATCTTTGACCAGGTCCGATTGGAGGAGATGACGCTTGCACATTCTCCATTCCTATCACTCTGGGCTTCGGGGGCTTCCTTCCCTCCACGGACCTCCCGCAACGGCCCACCGAGCCAGCGCCCGCACGAACCCTCTCGATCTCAGATTCCCCTTGAGCCGACTCCGGCGCTCATGCGACGCCGACCTCCCTGGGTTGCCCGCTGCTCCGTCCAGGTTCCGCTCAGCAAGCCCTCCTCAGCCCACCACCGATGCAAAGGGAGCGGGCGTGCCTGAGCGGGGGTTGGCTCTGAGGCGCCGGACGCCTCTGCGAAGCTGAGGAAAAGAAGGGTCAACTGTTTGAGCGAAGCGAGTTTCGGCGCTGCCCTCAACGAGCAGCTAAGGCTTCCCGCTGAGGAGCCACCGGAGCGAGGGGACGGCAACTCCCGTAAGAACAAGTAAGCTCTATCCTTCGGCAGGACTAAGGCGCAAAGAAAACGCAAAAAGCAGCGAAGAAAGCGTTGAGAGTTGAGTCTTTAGCGTTAAGAAAAGAATTGAGTGTCAACGACCATCAGGTTTTCGGCTTGGAATTTCTTCCCTGACCTGCGAACTTAACACTTTACACTTAACACCTATTCCGAAGACTCAGGCCTTGGCGCCTTGGAGCTCGTGTCGGGGAGCCACCCTGGCGGCTTCGCGGGCAATGGCCACTCGGCCGGTCCGCACAAGTTCCTTGATGCCCAGGGGGCGGAGCAGATTAATGATGGCTCGGATCTTGTCCTGATCTCCAGTAATCTCAATGGTATAGGTTTGGGGTGTGGAATCTACGATCTTGGCCCTAAATATCTCACAGATCCGAATGGCTTCGTCGCGATGTTCAGGCTTCGCATTGATTTTGATCAACGCCGTTTCTCTCTCCACAAAATCCGCCTCGGTCAGGTCCACTACCTTGAGAACCTCGATGACCTTATTCAACTGCTTGATGATCTGCTCGATGATGCGGTCGTCCCCCTCGGTGACGATGGTGATCATAGAAGTGGACGGTTCCATGGTGGGCGCAACGGAAAGGGCTTCAATGTTGTAGCCCCGCGCACTAAACAGACCCGCAACGCGCGCCAAGACACCGAACTTGTTTTCTACCAGAGTTGAAATGATATGTTCCATGCCAGGCGGAGATTAGGCGGGAAGAATCCCTTCCCCTTCTTCTTCCTCCTCCTCCTCGGTCTTCTTCTTGGCTGGTGCACCTTTTTGGGCCCTTCTCATTTCAGGCGGGTCTTCCAAGTACATTTCATTGTGCGCCGCACCAGCGGGGATCATGGGATAACAACTCTCAAAGGGATCCACTTGAAAGTCCATCAGGACCGGCCCCTTGTGCTTCAAACCTTCGCGGATCAGCGGTTGCACTTCCGAAGGCTTGGAAGCCCGCAGTCCCAGGATCCCATAGGCCTCGGCCAGCTTTGCAAAGTCGGGCACGTTCCCGAGCTGACTCGAGGCGTACCGCCCTTCATAGAACAGATCCTGCCATTGCCTCACCATACCGTGGCACTGGTTGTTGAGCAGAGCGATTTTTACCGGCAATTTATAGATCTGAGCCACTGCCAGCTCCTGCAGGTTCATCTGGAAGCTCCCCTCGCTGGTCACACAGAGCACGGTCTTTTCAGGGAAAGCCTTTTGTGCACCCAGGGCTGCCGGGAAACCGAATCCCATGGTTCCCAGCCCGCCCGACGTGAGAAAGGTCCTTGAACTCGCCCCTTTGAAATACTGGGCGGCCCACATCTGATGTTGGCCCACATCCGTAACCACGATGGCCTGATTCTTGGTTTGCTCATAGAGCTTTTCGATGACGTACTGCGGTTTGGTAATCTTCGCGTCTTGGGAATACTTCAAGGGAAAAGATTGTCTCCATCCCTGGATTTGTTTTAGCCATCCCTCCGTCCGCTGCTTTACAGCCTTCTGGTCGCCGTCCAGGGAACGCAGCATGACATTGAGCTGCCGCAACACGGCCTTCACATCGCCGACGATGGGGATATGGGCATTCACTGTCTTCTTGATGGAAGTCGGATCGATATCGATATGAATGACTCGGGCCCCGGGCGAAAAGCCGGCAACGTTTCCAGTGACACGATCATCAAAGCGCGCGCCCACCGCAATGAGCAGGTCCGCCTCGTGCATCGCTTTGTTTGCCCAATAACCTCCGTGCATCCCCAGCATCCCCATTGAAAGCGGATGGGTGCCAGGGAACGATCCCAAACCCATGAGGGTCATATTGACCGGGATCTGAGTCAGCTCAGCCAGCTCTAAAAGCTCAGGGGCCGCATCGGAAAAAATTGCCCCGCCCCCCACGTAGAGAACCGGCCGCTTTGCCTTAAGGATCTCATCAGCGGCCTGCTTGATCTGATGCTTATTCCCTTCAAGGGTAGGGTTATATCCTGGTAGGTTTACCTTTTCCGGGTATTTGAACTCGGTCCTATCGGTACTGACATCCTTGGGAATGTCCACCAGTACGGGGCCCGGTCGACCAGTGGTGGCTATGTGAAAGGCATCTTTAATGTTTGCAGCGAGATCCCCTACATCCTTGACCAGGACGTTGTGCTTGGTGCATGGTCTGCTAATGCCTACGTTGTCCGCCTCTTGGAAAGCATCGTTGCCGATTAGATGGGTGGAAACCTGACCCGTAAAGGCCACCAGGGGGACGGAATCCATAAATGCGTCCGCCAATCCAGTGACAATGTTAGTCATGCCTGGACCCGAGGTCACCAATGCCACCCCCGGTTTACCGGTCGCCTTGGCGTATCCTTCAGCCATGTGGGCAGCCCCTTGCTCATGGCGTGTGAGTATGACTTCAACGTCTTTCTGCTGATGAAGGACGTCAAAGATTTTAAGCACGACACCGCCAGGGATACCAAAGACAACGTTGACCCCTTCGCGCTTGAGCATCTCTACGAATATTTCGGACCCATTTTTTTTCATTAAGTCTCTTTCCGGGCCTCCGTCTGACGGTACTTACTCACTATCTCCATCATCTTGTCTTTGCCCACAAGCTTGAGTTTCTGAAGTTTCTTTTTCTCTATCTCCTCATCCGGCGATAGATACGACCGGTTTTGAAACGCCATGAGCTTGTTTTCCAGGTCCTGGTGCTCTTCGTAATACCTTCTTAACTCCGGGTCCTTATCCAATAATGGAATGATAAGCCTTTCTTCAGTCTGATCCATGAAGGGCCTCCTTAACATGCAGACTCAGAAGCTGAGAATTTATCCCACGCCAGCTATTTTGTCAACGACGCTGCGTAGGGTTGAAATCCTAGCCATTACGGCTCTTTCCAAGCCGTATTTGCTGGATTTAACCTTTACGGGACACCAACTTGAGCTCCGCCTCGGAGGGTCTTAAATAGAGGGGGACTAGCGAGTCCGGCGAATCCAATTCCCCCCTCCTCAACCTCTGCTCTGCGATGGATGCCACTGAATAGGCAATGGAGGGATAAGAGTCTCCTTGGGTAACCAGTACCGTTTCTCCAAAATACTCTTTAATCAAACCTTCATAGACTTCAGTCCCATCCCCAATCATAAGGTACGCCTCTCCGCCAAGAGATTGCATATGTTGAAAAATGTGGTCAGGCGAGCAAACCAGGTCCTCTGTGAGGCGTTCTGGCCCACTGCCTTCCTTTGTGCGGAACAAAGCGGTATAAACTTCCTTCTTTCGCGCATCTAGAAGTGGACAAATCAATCCAGTCCAACCGGTCACACGTGCCGCCACGGCCAGGAGCGTGGGAACCCCTATTACGGGAACATCCCAACCATAGGCTAGACCTTTCACGGTACTAAGGCCTATCCTGAGACCGGTGAATGAACCTGGTCCGATGGCCACAGCAAGAGCGGAGATCTGCTCCCAGGAACGATCAGAGTTTTTCAAAAGTTCTTCCACTGATGGAAGAAGGGTTTCAGCGTGGTTGGCCCTGGGAATCAAAGCCGTGGGTTTTTGCCCCTTGGCGTTCCCCCTACGAACATCTTCCAGTATGAGTTTCCCATCTTCTATGAGGGCCACGCTTGCCGCGCTTGTGGAAGTGTCTAGCCCGAGAATAATCATAAAAGCACAAGCAGCGTAAGGCTGAAAGAACGATCGAACTGAACAATGAGGACCAAGAACCGACGGCTAACCCCGATCCAACAGAAAGAATCAATCCGGATACATTCTTTGACCAACGGCGCGCGGGTTGCCGACATATCGATTACATTTCGGTCAATAAATTTGAGGTGAATTCCTCATCTAAGTTACCCGGGGCTTTTCGTTCAGGTCCCGGGCTCGTCAGAATTGTTTTCTCCGCCTGATTGATTTCGAGCCAGGACTAACCTTCAAAGAATCTCGCAATGTCGTTATAGAAAGCGTAGATCATGATCAGGATCAACAAAAAGACCCCAACCTGTTGCGCTTTCTCACGGTGCCTGAGTTCCACCGGCCGGCCTCGCATCCCTTCCAGAAGGAAGAAGAAGAGATGCCCCCCGTCAAGGATAGGAATTGGCAATAGATTCAACACACCCAGATTTACACTCAAAATGGCAACGAAAAATAGGAAGTTCCACACACCCTGACGGGCCTGCTCACCTGCAAGTTGAGCGATGAGTAGAGGTCCTCCCAGATTTTTGGGCGAGATATCTCCGGTCACCATTTTAAAGAGGGCCACGAGCGTCAGAACGGAATACTCACCCGTTTTATAAAATCCCTGCCACAACCCCATCCAGGGATTGCTCTTCTGGATGGCCACAGCGCTGGCAATTCCAACCACCCAATAGGTGGTATCTTCGCCAAAAACCGTTTTCCCCACCCTCTCTGTGGGCTGAACCGAAATATCCATCTGCCTGCCATCTCGTTCCACACGAAGCACCATGGGTTTCCCGTTACTCTCCTTGATTTGCATGGAAAGGTCTTCCCACTTTTCTACCGCCTGGGTACCGATGGACAGGATACGATCCCCTTTCTGCAGGCCGGCCCGATCCGCCGGAGAATTTGGCTCCACACCACCAATTTGCGTCGTGAGGACGGGCATCCCAAAGAACACGAAAATACTGGTAAAAACTAAAATCGAAAGAATAAAATTAAAAACCGGCCCAGCTGCGACTATGGTTGAGCGCTTGGCCAAGCTTTGATTAGAAAACGATCGTTCGTGGTCGACCGCCTGAACCTCTTGATCGGGGTCTTCTCCAACCATTTTGACATACCCGCCCAAGGGGAAGGCACTGACCGCGTATTCGGTTTCCCCCACTTTTCTTCCAAATATTTTAGGACCGAACCCGATGGAGAAGGTCAACACCCCAACCCCGCTCTTTTTTGCCACAAGGAAGTGACCCAATTCGTGGAATACAATCAATATCCCTAGCGCGATTATGGCCGACACCACCGCGTAGGTAACACTCATCATCTTCTGTTCTCCTTCAGCCCGTCATTTACAAAAGCTGCTGTATGATCCCGGGCCCAACGATCCACCTCAAGGATCTTCGCAATATCCTGGGGGTGTGTCCAAGAGTGAGCCCCTGTGGTCCTCTCGATCAATCGATGAATATCGCGAAATCCGATGCGCTTGTCCAAGAAAGCCCCCACGGCCACCTCATTGGCCGCATTGAGAACCGCCGGCATGGTCCCTCCCACCGCTAGGGCTTCATAGGCCAAATCAAGGGCCGGATACCTCTTTTTTTCCACCGGGAGAAAATTAAGTCTACCCTTTTGTGTCAAATTCAGTGGTGGAAGGTTCATCTTTAGGCGATAGGGGCATGACAGGGCATAGGCAATGGGAATTTGCATATCCGGTATCCCTAATTGAGCAATAACTGTGCCATCTTGGTACCGTACCATGGAGTGAACGATGCTTTCGGGGTGGATGACAACCTCTACCCGATCAGGTTCCATATCGAACAACCACCGCGCCTCCACCACTTCCAACCCCTTATTCATCATGGTCGCCGAATCAATGGTTATTTTCGGTCCCATTTTCCAATTGGGGTGTTTTAACGCCTGCTTCACTGTTACATGGTCCAAAGTCTTGAGTGCGGTACGCAGAAAAGGCCCTCCGGAAGCTGTAAGGATAATACGGTCAACATCCTCCTTCCGATGACCTTGAAGACACTGAAAGATAGCGCTATGCTCACTGTCCACGGGAAGAAGCTTCGAACCCCTCTGCCTTGCCTCACGCACAAAGATCTCCCCCGCCATGACAAGGGTTTCCTTATTGGCCAGACCAACCTCTTTTCCCGCTTGAACCGCCGCTAGGGTAGGGACCAAACCCGCGCCACCCACAATTGCGGCGATCACCACATCCACCTCCGGCGCTGCGGCTATGGTTTTTGCACCCTCTTCCCCCCACAGGATCTCTGTCTTTCGTTTTCCCAACAGGGCTTGCAAACGGGGGACGTCTTCCTTCTTCCCGATACTCACCCATTCAGGGGAGAACTCCACAGTCTGTTCCGCCAACCTCTCAATGTTTCTACCCGCCACTAAACCTCGAGCCCGGAACCTGTCTGGAAAGCTTCGAACCAACTTGAGGGTACTGACCCCGATGGACCCCGTGGAGCCCAGAATAGCAATGGATTTCATAGGGAATGTAGTCGAGTATAGTGGGCAATGAATACAGCGGGAAAAATAAGACTATCGATCCGATCCAAAAGCCCCCCATGTCCCGGAAGAAACCGTCCTGAGTCTTTTACTGAGAACACCCTTTTGATCCCTGACTCTACCAAATCTCCCACTTGTGCGAGCAATCCCACCACCAGGGAAAGCAGGACCGCTTCAAACCAGCACAGATTGGGAAGCATTAGACGCCCGGCCAATGTCCCCACCGCAACGCTAATGAGTAATGCGCCGATGGCGCCCTCGACGGTCTTTGCTGGGCTTACCTGAGGATACAACTTTCTTTTACCCAAGGCAATCCCGGCAATATAGGCGGCCGTATCCGACAGGAACACCGTCAGCAGCAGCCAGAAAACCCACATCATTCCCGCGGGTCCTCGATGGATCAAAACGAAATGGGGAAATAAAAAACCTACGTACAACACCCCTAGCAAAGTCCAACCCAGGCTTTGATACCGATCCTCCAGGTTTCCACTAAACAAAAGAAAGCTTGAAAACAGCCCCACCAACACGAAGGCCAGGAACAATCCAGGTTCCGCCACTGCCGGGATAAAAATCATCAGTGAAACAAGAATACCGAAACCTATTCCCAGAAATCTCCTCTTTCCCTGGTGGGGGAAAGCCATGAAGAAGTATTCCCCCAAGGCGCCAACGGTAAAAATAAAAATAAACGAAGAAAATAAATGCCAACGGTGACCGAAGGCTACCATGAGGATCAGGAGGGGTAGCCCCACCAGGGCTGTGATCACCCTAGTCCGCATCACCGGGCCAGGCTCGGAGCCGCTGTGAGGCGATCCCTAAAGTTGCCGCTCATCGATCCCCCCGAATCTCCGCTGACGTCGTTGGAACTCAATCAATGCCTGGATGTATTGGGTCTCTCGAAAGTCAGGCCAAAGGGTGGGGGTAAAATAAAGTTCCGCATAGGGGATCTGCCAGAGGAAAAAATTGCTGATCCGCATCTCCCCACTGGTTCGTATGAGTAAATCCGGATTTGGAATCACACCCGTCTCCGTATGAGCTGAGATAATTTCCGCGTTTATATCTTCGGGTTCCCAACGTCCTGCTTTTACCTCGTGCGCGATCTTTCTGACCATTTTTACGACATCGTCCTGTCCGCTATAACTCAATGCCAGGATGACCGTAATCATGGTATTGTTCTTTGTTTTTTCAATAATGTAGTCCAAAATCCGCTGTACCGAACCCGGGAGCCGATCCCGCTCACCAATGGCCAGGAGCCGCACACCGTTTCGCATCATTCTTTCCTGTTCATCGGAAAGGTAGCGTTCCAGTATCTCCATCAACGCACCCACTTCTTCTCTAGGGCGTTGCCAATTTTCCGCCGAAAAGGCGTATAAGGAAAGGTAAGAGATACCCAATTTTCGGCTCAACTCCACAACCACACGTACCGAAGACTTACCTATCCGGTGACCCTCGATTCGGCTCTTTCCCCGCAATTTTGCCCAACGACCGTTGCCATCCATAATAATCGCCACATGCTTGGGCAACCGATTTTTGTCTAAGCCCTGAAGATTCATTTTGTATGTGGAAAGGTGGGAAGGAAGCTTGGAGGATCAAACCTCCATTATCTCGTCTTCTTTGCTCTTGAGCACCTTGTCGATGCGGCCGATAAAGTCGTCCGTCAACTTCTGAATTCGTTCCTGGCTATGCTTGAGATCGTCCTCAGTAATTTCTTTGCTCTTTTGCATGTCCTTGATCTTGTCGATCATGACGCGTCGATGGTTGCGCACGGAGACTCGGAATTCCTCGGCAACCTTTTTGACGTGCTTGACCAGTTCTTTCCTCCGTTCCTCACTCAATTCGGGAACGGGGATACGAATCACCTTGCCATCATTATTGGGGTTCAACCCCAAATCCGCTTTGAGGATTGCCTTCTCAATGTTGCCCATGGCAGATTGATCGTAGGCTTGAATTACCAAAAGGCGAGGTTCAGGGACCGAGAGGTTGCCCAGTTGATTCAAGGGTGTTGGCGTTCCATAGTAGTCCACTATCATTCCCTCGAGCAGGGCTGTGGAAGCCCGCCCAGTGCGCACCTTCGCGAGATCCTTGCGGAAAGCAGTCACCGTTTTATCGAATTCTTTTTGCAGATCGGCAAAAAAGGGTTCGTTCATCTGTTCTCCATGGTCACAAGGGTCCCGATAGCGTCACCTGAGATGACCCTTTTGATATTCCCCTTTTCCAGAATATTAAAGACCACGATGGGTAGTTGATTGTCCATGCACAGGGATACGGCGGTGGCATCCATGACCTTCAACTCTTTTCTCAGCAACTCCATATGACTCACTTCGCTGTACATCTTGGCTTGAGTAGTCTTCAACGGGTCCGCGTCATAGACCCCTTGAACCTTGGTTGCTTTGAGAATCACTTCTGCCCCCACCTCCATGGCACGAAGGCTTGCTGTTGTGTCGGTAGTGAAATAAGGATTACCGGTTCCTCCGGCAAGAATGACAACTCGACGCTTTTCGATGTGGCGCACCGCCCGTCGACGAATGTAGGGTTCGGCCACCTGGCGCATCTCGATGGCGGACATCACACGGGTTGAGACATCAATTTTCTCCAGCGCGTCCTGTAGGGCCAGACTATTAATAACCGTCGCCAACATCCCCATGTAGTCGGCGCTGGCGCGATCCATCCCCTCCTCGCTCGCTTTGGCGCCGCGCAGGATGTTTCCCCCTCCCATGACCAGGGCTATCTCACATCCCAGCTCATGGACCTCTTTAATCTCTTTGGCAAAGTCGCGTAGGGTGGAGCCGTCAATTCCATGCTTTTGTACCCCGGCAAGAACCTCTCCAGTAACCTTTAAAATAACACGCTTATACTTGAGGCTCCTACTGCCCATCGATGCTCCGCTCGATTTGACGATTACCCCGGGACCCCTTCCCCGATGTGGAAGCGCGTGAACCGCCTCACCTGAACATTCTCACCCAGCCGGGCCACGATATCCTTGATGAGATCCCCCACCCGTCGGTCAGGATCCTTGATATATTCCTGCTCCAGGAGGCAAACCTCAGAATAGAAGCGTTCTATCTTCCCATCCACGATCTTGCCCACGACTTTTTCCGGCTTACCCGACTCAATCGCTTGCTGGTCAAAGATTTGGCGCTCTCGCTCCAGCTCATCCCCTGGTACGTCTTCCCGGCGAATATACTTTGGATTGGCAGCGGCGATCTGCATCGCCACATCCTTTAGAAGATTTTGGAACTCAGGAGTACGAGC
Source organism: uncultured Binatia bacterium (SeqCode) (assembly GCA_965218425.1). GTDB lineage: Bacteria > Desulfobacterota > Binatia > UBA9968 > CAXXLF01 > CBDCDW01. The sequence goes on along the minus strand of OZ244621.1, from coordinate 2,982,368 downwards.
CACGAAGTCCGTTTCGCAATTGAGCTCAACCAAGACTCCGATTTTACCTCCCCCGTGGATGTAAGAACCCACCAAACCCTCAGCGGCTACCCTTCCCTCTTTCCGAGATGCCAGCGCGAGACCCTTCTGACGCAGATGGTCCACTGCCTTCTCCATATCTCCCGCCGATTCTAACAGGGCCTTCTTGCAATCCATCATGCCGGCCCCGGTCTTTTCCCGAAGCTCTCTCACCGATGCAGCGCTGATCTCCATCTTTACTGACTCTTCCCCACCACTGGAATCTCGCTGGTTTGGGCCTCCACAGGCCGAGGGTCGGGCGCGGGTGCCTGCTCCGAGGTCTCTCCCTTTTCCTGGGCCGCTGTGGCTTGCTCGTATATGGTTTTTCCCTCGTTCACAGCGTCAGCCACCGCACTACAAAAGAGGCGGATGGCGCGAATGGCATCATCGTTACCCGGCACTTTGTAATCCACCAAATCCGGATCGCAATCCGTGTCAATGACGGCAACCACGGGAATCCCCAACTTTCTCGCCTCTCGAACCGCGATTGCTTCCTGCTTTGGATCAATGACAAAAATGGCGTCTGGCAGTTTCTTTATGCCTTTGATTCCCCCTAGGAACCGTTCTAACTTTTCCTTTTCCCGGCTGAGACCCAACAACTCTTTTTTCGTCAAAGCGTCAATAATTTTAGAGTCACTTTCCATCTCAGTGATTTTCTTGAGCCGTTCGATGCTCTGTCGTAGGGTTTGAAAATTCGTGAGAGTACCTCCGAGCCACCGGTGATAGACATAATGCATACCACAGCGTGAGGCTTCTTCTTTGATGGCATCCTGGGCTTGTGTTTTGGTGCCTACAAACAGGATCTGCCCTCCTGTGGCGGCCATATCACGGACAAAGCCATACACATCGTAAAACATCTTTACGGTTTGCTGCAGATCAACGATATGAATCCCATTACGGGCCCCAAAGATGTAGGGTTTCATTTTAGGGTTCCAACGACTCGTCTGGTGTCCGAAATGAACCCCGGCCTCCAAAAGCAGCTTCATAGAAACTTCAGTCATAAATTCCAACCCTTCATTGTCCTAGGTTAATCTCCCTTCTTTTCTATTTTTCTATCCATCCGTGGCCATGGGAGGGGTGGCGAGGGCCCGCCAACCGCATGTCTAAGCGCTGCACGGCCTGGAATTACAATAGGCTCTTGCCCCCTTACCGGGGGAAGGAAAAAACTCAGCGATGTTGGGCTTTTAGCAAAAATTGGATGCTGCTGCAAGAGGTATCGGGGATTTGAGCGGGTCGGAAGGGTAAGGGGGGCTCATTGATTCATGGCATCGAGGAACTCCTTGTTATTTTTGGTCCCCCTGATCTTGTCCAACAAGAACTCCATGGCTTCTACTACGCTTAGCTGAGACAAAACCTTGCGCAGGATCCAGATTCGATTGAGATCTTCCCGTGAAATTAGGAGTTCTTCTTTCCTGGTTCCCGACTTGTTGATATCCAATGCGGGAAATACCCGTTTGTCCATGAGTCGGCGGTCCAAATGCAGCTCCATGTTACCTGTCCCTTTAAACTCTTCAAAAATCACCTCATCCATGCGGCTCCCTGTATCGATAAGCGCGGTAGCAATAATGGTGAGGCTCCCCCCATCCTCTATATTTCGGGCCGCGCCAAAAAACTTTTTCGGCTTATGCAATGCGTTGGAGTCCACTCCGCCGGATAGGATTTTCCCGCTTGGTGGGACCACTGTGTTGTAGGCCCTGGCAAGGCGTGTGATGCTGTCCAAGAGGACCACAACGTCACGTCCATGTTCCACCAGGCGCTTGGCTTTCTCAATCACCATTTCAGCAACCTGTACATGCCGTGTGGCCGGTTCATCGAATGTGGAACTCACCACCTCGCCTTTCACGGAACGCTGCATATCGGTCACTTCTTCAGGACGCTCGTCAATCAGCAGGACGATGAGAGCCACCTCTTCGTGGTTGATGGCAATGGCCTTGGCAAGGTTTTGCAACATCATCGTCTTGCCGGTTCTAGGGGCTGCCACAATCAGGCCCCTTTGTCCCTTCCCAATGGGGGTCAACAGGTCCGTGATGCGGGTCGTGTATTCGTCCGGAACATATTCCAGCTGCAACCGAGCATCCGGATACAAAGGAATGAGGTTGTCGAATAAGATCTTCTCCCGTGCCTTGTCGGGATCTTCGTAGTTGATGGATTCAACCTTGAGCAAGGCGAAGTACCGCTCCCCTTCTTTAGGAGGTCGAATCTGACCGGAAATAATATCCCCGGTGCGAAGACCAAAGCGTCGGATCTGACTGGGAGACACATAGATGTCATCAGGGCCCGGGAGATAGTTATAGTCGGGAGCACGTAGAAAACCGAAGCCGTCAGGAAGTGTCTCAAGCACCCCCTCGCCACATATGAACCCGTTTTTCTCGGTCTGCGCTTGAAGGATGGCGAAGATGAGTTCTTGCCTGCGCATGTTGGCGGCGCCATCGATACTAAAGGTCTTTCCGATCTGCGCTAATTCACTGATTTTCTTCCCTTTGAGGAAAGTCAGATTCAATCCGTTTTGTTCCGTGATCTCCGATTCGGCTCGGCTTCTCGCACTGGCCATGGAAACACCTCTCTTTTCACCTCTCAATGTACACCTCGTAACAATTTAATCTTGGATAGGAAACGCGTTTCTCAAAATGGAATTTGGCTGGATTTCATCCCCATACTCGCGCTGGACCTATAGAAAAAGGGGGCGGGGTGAATCTCCTAACCCGTCTAAACCGCCCCGGAACTCTTGTGCCGCCAACAAATTGAGTCAAATTGATGCACGATCCCGAAGAATTTTACGACAACCTTAATCGTCTAGCAGGAAGCCTTGGGGCAGTTGCGGCATCTCATATCAACAAGAATTCTGTTCCGGACGTGAATCTTTATTCTAATACTTAAATCAAATATAAATGTCGGAACCTGTGATGATAATTTTTATGCGGGATTAATTCCACGGAATGGGCGATAAAATTCACCTTAGGAAAAATCAAACTCCTTGTCAACCCTTGTAGTATTTTTCCATTGTTTTTTCAACGCAACGTTGTTTCAAAATTTCGCATAGATCTTTCATATCCTCAAACCAGGGAGCTGTGAATACCTGCGAACGCTCCGTTCTCGGATGGATCAAACTGAGTCTTTCAGCATGGAGCGCCTGTCGTGGAAAATTAGCGATCCTGGCAATGGCTGTGTCGTCATCTTTTAGAGTCCCCTGTTTGTTCCTGCCATAGACCTTGTCCCTTACCACAGGGAGCCCTTGATCCGCCAGATGCACCCGAATCTGATGGGTTCGTCCGGTATGGGGTCTTACGCGCAGCCACGTCACCCAAACCAGTGGACCCCGTGAAGAGGGCAGGCCAAAGGAATTTTCCACCTCCCATTCCGTCACCGCGCTTCTCGAATGGGGGAGTGAGTGCAAGCTGGACATCCTCTTGCGATCGCTACGATGTCGGCCTATGGGACGATCAATGACTCCCTCTTCTTGGTCCACCCGACCCCATACAAAGGCGGAATACTCCTTAGTGACTCGCCGATCTTTAAACTGGAGCGAGAGGTGACGGAACGGTTTTTCATGCTTGGCAACTACCATGACGCCCGAGGTTTCCTTGTCCAACCTGTGGACAATTCCGGGGCGTCGTTCTCCTCCGATCCCCGGCAGATTGGGACAGTGATGAAGAAGGGCGTTGACCAAAGTACCCCGAGGATTGCCGGCGGCCGGATGAACCACCATTCCCGGGGGCTTATTGACGACGATGAGATCCTCATCCTCATGGAGAATTGGGACATTGAGAGGTTCAGGACCGACCTTCGAGGGTACAGGCGGATTCCAATTAACCTCCACACGATCACCCGACTTCAGTCGTGCGCTAGCCTTGGTCCTGTGGCCATTGATGGTCACCTGTCCTCCCGCAATGAGTTTTTGCACGGCAGACCGGCTTAAATCTAATGAGGGGCCCACCTCGTCCGGCACCGGACCAATGGAAATGTCGTCATCTCCTTGAGTGTGAAGTTCCATTAACGAGGGCCCTTCCCCGGAGTCGAGATAACGTTGCGCCAGGAAAGTATCCAATCGCATCCCAGCGTATTCGTCTCGCACTATGGCGCCATGGGTGGTCATATAATTGTAACCAAAGATATTCGAGATTTTCCCCTCGCGCAAAGGCGCAAAGCCTCAAAAAAGCTATTAACCGCAGATTTACGCGGATGGACACAGAAAGACATCCTTTTAAGAATATAACCGCAGAGACGCAAGGCACGAAACAAAACCATCTGGCAGTTAGCAGCTGGCACCAGGCAGTAATTCGGACACGGGATTACAAAACAGCAACCAGTTAGAAGTCCACGGCTCAGCCTGGGTTTTCCAAATTTAGATTTTCCTGCTCCATGCTGTAATCCGCCTACTTTTTCTCGTTGTGGCATCGGTTCAGCCAAGGACAGATCCGTCCTCCGGGGAGTCTTGGCGTGCAATCCTCCCACGCTAAGGTTTCCGAGGCTTCCCCGAAGCCTTGGCGAACGGGAAAACATGTTTGGATTCGGACTGTCGAGCCTTTGTGGATGAGAAACTAAGTTCCGAACTCCGCCAATTCGCTGCCTTCCGCCCTCCCCAGGGCTTCCCGAGCCTGTAGGACGTCCTCGTGCATCTGGGCAATAAGAAGTTCGGGAGAGGAAAATTTCATCTGTTGCCGAATTCGTTTAACAAAGGACAACCGAATCGACTGATCATAAAGGTCCCCATCAAAATCGAAAAGATAGGTTTCAAGGGTCCGCGGTCCGTCTCCAAAGGTGGGATTGCTCCCCAGGCTGGTAACGCTCGACCAGCGACGGCCCTGGACCCAGAAAAAAGTTGCATAGACCCCATCTGGTGGAAGCACTTCAGTGCGTGTGGAGATATTCGCTGTGGGAAAACCCAGGGCCTTTCCCCTCTGATGGCCTTTGACCACGCGGCCCGAGACAAAATGACACCGCCCAAGAAACCGGTTGACTTGATGGACATGGCCCTCTTCAATGAGTGCTCGAATGCGAGTGCTGCTAATCCGTTGACCTTCATCCAAGATGGGCTCAATGATCTTAACTCCGTATCCGCATTTCTTTCCAAATTCCGTTAAGGTTTCCACGTTTCCTCGTCTTCCTCGGCCAAACCGGAATCCCTTCCCCACCCAGATCCGATGCACCTTTAACCCTTCCACAAGATAACGCCTGACAAATGCCTCTGCCTCTAACATTGCAAAGGCAGAATTGAACTCTTGAATAATCACGACATCCACACCCTTGGATTGGAGGAGAAGCATTTTGTCTTTGTGGGTCAACAACAATTTGGGGGCTCGTGTGGGTGCCAGGATTTTCAAAGGGTGGGGCTCAAAAGTGAGCACCACTGAAGAGCCACCCAGATCTTTCGCTTCCTGACACAACTGCCGCAACAGGGATTGATGGCCCAAGTGAAGACCGTCAAAGTTCCCCATGGTCAATATGGGCCTGGGAAACGCAAGTGGACGGTTTTCTATATGGCGGAGGATCTCCATGATCGTTTCATCGATGATTCCGCTAGTCGTTAACCAATTGAACCACCCAGCAATCCAATTAGCCGCACCCTTCGCTCTATCCAAGCTTACCGTCGCGGGCCCAGAGAGACCCATGGGACTGTATCCGACGGGCCGGCATGCAACCGGACACAACCTCCAGGTCTCTGTGCCTGCCCACTAGGGGGACACTCCCTTGAGTTGCCCTGATTTTCAAACGCCCCGTAAGGCAAACCTTCGCCTTTGAGCCGAGGGGGCTTCCGCCATGGATAGTTGCCGACAACTACCAACAGGAAGCTGTTGAAGAGACGGGACGTTGGGATTCAGGATCCTCGAGGAATTACGATTCCAGGGCCTTTACCTTTTCTTCTGCCTTCACCGCCTCTTTTGACTGTGGGTATCGGGCGATGAGCTCCTGGAGGATGAGACGGGCGTCGACTTTATCTCCCAGTTCCGCAAAGGCGAAGCCCTGCTTGAGCAGCGCAGCCGGCACTTTTTCTCCACCCGGGTATTTTCGCCGAACCGCGTCAAATTCAAGAATGGCCTGATCGAATTCCCTTAAAGCGTAGTAGCTTTCCCCTATCCAATACTGGGCGTTGTCGGCATATTCGCTCCGTGGATGATTCCTCAAAAACTCATTTAATCGGGCAATTGCTTCCCGGTAATTTTTTCGCTCTAGAGACTTCCAGGCTTCCTCATAGGCAAAACGTCCATTGTCCACCTGACTTGGCCCTGCGGGTTTGACCCCCGTGGCAACGGGCTTCGTGGTCCGTAAAGGAGCCAATGCTGGCGTCCCGCCTGTGGCTCGCAGAACCGCCTCTCGTAGCACACTAAACTCTTCTTCCCGAGCCTTCAGAAGTATACCCTGCGCCTTGATCTCATCGTTCATCCCGGCTACAAGAATTTCCAACTCCTTGACCTTTTCATCCCCCGCGCGAGCGGAATTGCTTAACCGACGATCCATCTGATAACGCACTTCCGCCTGTTTCTCCGTCAACCCATTCAGTTGGCCTTGGATTTCCTGAAGGGTCGCCTGTGTATCGGCCAGGTGTGTGCGGATCCCATCAAGGTCCTTACGGAATTGAACGCCGTCAAACTTCAGTTTCTGTTGTTCCCTGTCAACAAGGATCATTTCTTGTGGGGTAACACATCCCCACAGCAGCATACCGGTAATGATTATGAAAATGGGAGAGAGCCAGTTCATGTAAACCCCGTACCACGGGCTCACGCCCGTGGCATTGTGGCACTGCCCTTGCAAGTTGCCCGCAACGTTCCTTCCCGCATTCACGGATAGGGCGATCTGTGGTACGGGTAAACACGACCCGGAAAGTTCACGCGATGGAGATTCACGTAGACAATGACGTCAGGAAGAGGGCCCTAAGGAAAAAATGACGAAATGGGCGCGCCGGTTCTTCTGCCAACACGACTCCCCTTGCCCCTTGCAAACCGGCAACTCCTCGCCGTAACTTATGGTCGACAATCGATCTGAGGCGATCCCTAGAGTGGCCAAGTAGTCTTTTGCCGCCTGCGCTCTGTTAGCACCAAGGGCCAGGTTATATTCATTGGTTCCCCGATCATCAGCGTGGCCCTCAATTTCAATTCGCCTGGTTGGATTATTCTTCAGCCAATTGGCATTGGCTTTTAGAGTTTGACGAGCCTCTGGCTGAAGGGAGTAGCGATTGAAGTCAAAGTAAATATCCCTTAAAGGACTGGAGGCACTCCTGCGCGAGGCCGGGGGGACCTCTTGACCTTTACGGAAAGCCTCAAGACTGGAAGACTGTGCGGATTCTGTCACTTGACCGCTTCGAAGGCCAGTGGGAGAATTTTGAGTTTGCCCCCCATCACTGCCTTGCTGAGACGAGGCCGAAGGCTTACCTGCGGGGTTGAGCGCGCACCCCATCAGAAAGACCAAGCTTGCTAGGACAAGATTGTTCAGAGGGGAGACCCACCGGATGCTCATCGTTTCCTCCTTAACCTGGTGACCTCCTAATCCAATCGTCGAGGGGACCACGAAGGATTTGTATCATCTCCTGGCGAAACTGTCAATCTTCGTTGATTCTCCCCGGTGGCTCGCATGACGTAAAGATTGTATCGACCATTCCTATTGGAGCTAAAGACGATGTACCTCCCATCAGGTGACCAGGATGGGTCCTCATTATTACCGGAATTCGTAGTCAACATCTTTGGGTCCCCACCCTTTGTATCGATGGTAAATATATTAAAGCGACCACCCGACCGCCCTGTATAGACGATCTTATCCACCTTGGCCGACCACTCGGGGGAGGTGTTATACCCACCCACGTAGGTTAGGCGCTTGGTTTCTCCGTTGGCAAGATCCTTAATATAAAGTTGGGGGCTGCCGTTGCGATTGGAAACGAAAACCAATCGGTCCCCTTCGGGAGACCAGGAAGGAGACACGTCGATTCCAGGATTTTTGGTAAGCCTCTTCACGATTCTTCCAGATCGATCCAGCAGGTAAACATCAACGTTGCCACGACGTTCGAGGGACAGGGCGATGGTTTTTCCATCGGCTGACCAGCTACCACCCAGATTGAGTCCTGTACGAGAGGAAAACATCGAATCCTTGCCGGAGTAGAGATCACGCTGATAAACCCTAGGCTTGCCTTCCTTGAATGAAGTATAAAGTAACGTACGGCCGTTGGGGGACCAGGAAGGAGAGAGGTTAATGGTACGATTTTTCGTCAACCGAACTCTTTCCGTCCCATCCATGTTGGCCACATAGATTTCCTTAAATCGCCCGCCCCCCGTGGAAACATAGGCAATGCGCGTGTCAAAAACTCCTCGCTCACCGGTGAATTGATAAATGATCTCGTCAACGAACTTGTGTGCAATCCTGCGGAAATTCTTGATCTCTGCCGTGTATCTTTTCCCAACGATCTGACGTCGACGATAAACATCAAAGAGCCGAAATTCCGCAACGATGCTCTCTTCTCTTACCTCGAATCCTCCCTTGACCAACGCTTCTGCCCCTATGGTGGACCAATCGCGAAAATCAAAACGGCCCAATGCCGTTCCCGTCCGGCGCGAATCTTCAATGTATGCCGACCGATCCAGCACCTTGAACCATCCCGAGAGCTCCAAGTCGCGAGCCACAATATCCGCCATTCCCCGTGAGTATTTTCCATCGTTCATTTGTGGCCCGAGATTTTTGGGCAGCGGAACCGCTATGGGGAACCGCTCGGCCCCCGGCCCAACAATCAATCCCCTGACCTGGCCCTGAAGCTGAAAGGGACCAAGACCCAGCAAGACAACGGCAACAGCAACCATCAGAAAATACTTTTGGACCAAGCTTCTACCCTCTCAAATCTTTCAGTCGGAATGTCAACTCCACGTTCATAAAGTCCTTACGATAATCATCCGGAGGCGGCGGCAAAGGGGCGGCCTTTCGCATAGCCCGCAGCACGGAATCGTCATAGGTAGGATCTCCAGAGGCCTCAACCACCCGGAGCCCATTCACTTCGCCATTCTCCAGAATTCCAAATCGGACGGTAACTTCCAAATCAGATAACTTCCCCACCCATGTCCACTGCTCCTTGATCAAGTGTAGCATTCTGTTCCGATAGACCAAGAACTCAAATCCCTTAAGGAGTCCACCGCCACGACCGTTTTTCCCAGGCCCAACTGCCCCTCCACCTGATTTCGGATCCCCCATGGCACCGGATTTCTCTTTTTTCGCCCGTTGTGTCTCGGCCCGTAGTTTAACTCTTTCCACGGCCGCCAGGATCATTTTTTCACGGGCTTGCTCAGAGATTCCTTCCTTCTCTGGGGTTCTTTCGGTTTTTTTTATTTCCGCGCTGATGATTCTGTTATGCACTTTTCGAGTTGGCCTCCGAGTGACCTTTTTTCCTAGCTTTTTCCGTTTTATTGGCTTTTTAACGAGTTTCACCGCCGGTGCGTCTATTCTCTTTGCTGTTTTTTTTACTTTTACAGGCGGCGGAGCGGCCTTCTTTTTAACCTTAGTTGGTTGGGTCTTGACCGGCTTGGCTTTTTTCTTTGTGGCGGGCGGTGTTTTGACGGCAGCGACCTGGGTACCACCGCCGATTTTTTCTCCCCCCACCAATTCAACCGTATAAACCGGATAGCTTATGGTCCTTGAAAAAGGAGTGTGGGGCACCAGCAGGAATATCGCAACGATAGCGAAGTGGAGGGCTCCAGAAAAGAGGATCCACCGCCACAATCCACCCTTTTCATCTTCAGATGAAGGGGGAAGTGAGGCTTCCTCTTGCTCCCCTTCTTCATTCAGCAGAGATCGGAATAGCACAGCCTAGCTCCTGGTGGGTGGAGGTTGGGTAATCATTCCAAGTTTAACGATACCTGCTTCTTTTATTGTTGCAATGGCCTTCATAACCACTCCGTAGGGAACGCTTCTGTCTGCCCTAAGGAACACCTCCTTGCCTTTCTGGATCTGTCTAATGGCTTGAAGCTTTATTTTCAGTTCAGCTAGCCTGATCTGATTATCATTGAGGTAGACCTTTCCCTTCTCCGTAATGGACACCACCAAGGGTTCGTCCTTCCCCGCAACGGCTCCGGCCTTGGCCTCCGGCAAGTTCACCTGCACCCCCTGCTGGAGGATGGGTGCCGTGACCATGAAAATCACCAGGAGTACCAGCATTACGTCAACAAAGGGTGTTACGTTAATTTGCGAAATGGCGGTTCCATCTCGCCGGGAGGAAAAATCGGTAGCCATACTCAACTCCCTTTCTAATCCTTACAAATTATGTGATGAAATCAAGTTATGCGACGAAGTGTCGCTCTGCTATGTTCAAAAACTCATGGGAGAAGTTGTCCATGTCGGAAGTGAGAACTCTGATTTTCTGGGCAAAATGATTGTAGGCCATGAGGGCGGGAATGGCAGCGGCCAATCCGGCGGCGGTAGCGACAAGAGCCTCCGCAATGCCGGGAGCAACAGCTTGAATGCTAGAGGTGTGGGTCGCGCTGAGGCCCCGAAATGCATTCATAATTCCCCAAACGGTACCGAACAACCCTATAAACGGCGTGGTTCCGGAAGTTGTAGCAAGAAAGATCAAAGCTTTTTCGAGCTTTGTGATCTCCACAGTGGTGGCCCGCTTCATGGCTCGACCCACGTTTTCCACACCTCCTAACTCCGTTGTTATTTTTTCCCCTTGAGATTTCTCGTCTTTTATACGGGAAAACCGCAGCATCTCTTCATATCCAGCGCGGAAGACCTGCGCCACGGGACTCATGATCAACTCCGTACTCGTTTCATGGATGGTGGAGAGATCCTTGCTGTCCCAGAAGATAGCAATGAACCTCTCTGATTGCATTCTTGCCGCACGGACCTGGCGGAACTTGTAGAACATAATTCCCCAGCTGACCACTGAAAAGAGCACCAGAATATAAAGGACCATCTGAACGACGGGTCCCGATCCCGCCACTAGATCCCAGATCCCCTGTTCCTGGGTCGCTGACAAGCCTGTCTGCGCAAAAAGTTGAATAGACGAAAAGGAAGGCATAACGAATTCCAACAAATCAATTGAAAAAGTATTATAATCGCTGTAGTTAGTCAATCAATAATCCGTCGTGGAACAAATCAAACGCTTCAAGCAGGAAGAGTTCGAGTATGATTCACGCTCTCGAAGGGCTCAGTCTCAAGGATAAAAATATTTTTGTGCGAGTGGATTTCAACGTTCCTCTCAAGAATGGAAAAATCTCTGAAACGCACCGCATCGACAGCACGCTTCCCACACTGCAATTCCTCGTAGCTCAAGCGAAAAAAATTATCGTAGCCTCTCATATGGGAAGACCCGGGGGCAAAATTGCGGCTCAATGGAGTCTGGCTCCGGTTCGAGATTATTTGGAAAACGCACTCGATTCACCTGTAGCATGGGCGGCGGATTGTATCGGCCCCCAAGTCGAGAAGGCGGTGGCTGACGCAGCCAGGCCAAAAGTGGTCTTGTTAGAAAACTTGCGTTTTCACCCCGAGGAAGAAGCCAATGATCCGGACTTTTCAAAGGCCCTCGCTTCGCTGGCCGAGGTATACGTAAACGACGCCTTCGGGACCGCCCATCGGGCCCACGCCTCCACGGAGGGTATGGTTAAATTCTTTCATGAAAAAGCAGCGGGGGTTCTTTTTAAAAAAGAGCTGGATTATTTAGGCGGCGTACTCGCTTCACCCAGTAGACCCTTCAGTGCAATCCTTGGCGGAGCCAAGGTCTCCGACAAGATTGGAGTCATACGGAACCTGCTCCCGAAGGTGGATAGCTTTATTATAGGCGGAGGCATGGCCTACACGTTCCTAAAGGCCCGAGGCGCAGCCATTGGCAAGTCCCTGGTGGAAAACGACCGTCTCTGCCTGGCAAAGGATCTCATGGAGCAGGCAGCGGATCGAAAGGTTCGCTTTCTCCTCCCCACAGATCACGTGGTTACAGATGAGCCCGAGAGCGGCCATGGGACTGTAGTCTTAGGGCTGAACATTCCTGAAGACTCCATGGGATTGGACATCGGTCCAAAGACCGTCGCCTCTTTCGTCCAAGCCATTGGCGAATCCAAGACCGTGCTTTGGAACGGTCCCTTGGGCCTGTTTGAAAACGAGCCATTCAGCGGCGGAACGCTAGCCGTAGCACGATCCTTAGCGGGATGTGGCGCCATCAGTATTATAGCCGGAGGGGACACTGTGGCGGCCGTTGCAAAGGCCGGGGTGGCGGACAAGATGACCCATCTCTCAACCGGCGGTGGAGCCACTCTGGAGTTTCTCGAGGGGAAAAGCCTCCCCGGCGTCCTCGCACTGGAAGGAAATTCATGAAAACGCCGCTGGTGGTAGGTAATTGGAAAATGAACGGTACCGCGGCCGAATCCCTTAGGCTCGCTCGGGGGGTTTACCGTGGGATGAAAAATGTTCGTCGCGTGGAGGTGGTGTTGACCCCACCCTTCACTGCCTTGGCCACCGTGGCCGGAATAACCAAAACATCAAAAATCCGGCTCGCCGCTCAAAACGTCCACTGGGCGGAATCGGGCGCCTTCACCGGCGAGATCAGCCCAAAGATGATCAAGGAGTCTGGTTGTAAATATGTCATCATCGGTCATTCAGAACGGCGTCATATATTCCTTGAAAGCGACGTGATGGTTGCAAAAAAGATACTAGCGGCGCTGAACACGGCGCTTTTACCAATCCTTTGCGTCGGCGAGACCCTAAAAGAACGAAAGAATGGAAAGATGCAAACCGTCCTCTCCCGTCAAATTCAAGCCGCGTTGAAGGGAGTAGGGAAAAATGCTATAGACAAAATCACAATCGCTTATGAACCTGTCTGGGCCATCGGCACAGGTCATCACGCCACAGCGGCCCAGGTTAGGGAAGCCCACCAGTGGATTCGAAATTGCATGAGTCAGCCGTTTGGAAAAAACAACGTCATGGACAATCGACTCCTTTATGGTGGTAGCGTACGGCCAGAAAACACAGCGGAGCTGGCAAGAGAATCAGACGTGAACGGCCTTCTGGTAGGCGGCGCAAGCCTCAAAGCAATTGATTTCCTGAAGATCATTCGCGGTTTTTCTGAGGTAAAGACGGGTGGAGTCTAGGGAGCAAAAAAAGTGATTACCTTCATTGTTGCGGTTCATATCATCGTGAGCTTAGGATTGATTTTGGTTGTGCTCATACAGACTGGCAGAGGAGCGGAAATGGGGGCCGTGTTTGGAGGATCCAGCTCTACTATCTTTGGGAGTAGCGGGGCTGGAAACTTCTTAACCCGCCTCACTACCGCAATGGCAATTGTTTTCATGCTGACGTCGCTCACCCTGGGATATTTTACCGGCAAGGCACCCACCTCCAGTATCTTCGACTCCATTTCTCCCCCCGCTGGCCAGCAAGCCCCACCAACGACTACCCAGGAGAAGGCGGATACACCGGCGGCCTCTGCCCCGCAACCAGTCAAAACGGAACCTCCTGGCCCTTGACCTCGGGCTTTGGCAGTATAAAATCCTAACCTACCTGTTGGCTTGTACATGCGAGGATGGCGGAACCGGCAGACGCGCTAGTTTGAGGGGCTAGTGCCAGCGATGGCGTGGGGGTTCAAGTCCCCCTCCTCGCACCAAATCTTTTCCCCCCACAACCTTAAATTTTATATTTCTCACTGCGACGACCTCAGGGGCCTGGAACCAAAAGAGAGCTGACTGACTACGGCCTGAGCCGTGGTCGGCGGAAACTCAAGCTTCGACGAGGGGAATGAGGGTGAAGGGCGCGGGCATCGAACGTTAAGCCTCAGATATTCAAAGACTCATTGCCCGCTGCCTACTGCGTCCTGCCAACTCTTTATTTAAGCGTACCGGCCATGTCGTAGAGGGACTGCACGAGGAAACGTTGAAGAAAAATGATGACCACAAAAACAATAATAGGAGAGAAATCAATTCCCCCGGCATTTAGGGGGAAGGCCCGTCGCACCCGGTAAAGCACGGGTTCGGTGGTGAGGTAGAGGATTCGCACGATGGTGTTGTAGGGGTCCGGACTTACCCAGGAAACCACTGCCCTGGCAATAATGAGCCACATGTACAGGGTGAGGAACAGGTTTAGAACCGCCGCCAGGGCCTCCAGTAGATTCGCTAACAAAAACATATGCTTTTATTACTATGTCCTCTGTCCAAAGATGGCTGTACCGACGCGAACGATGGTGGATCCCTCCTCTATGGCAACGGGAAAATCATGGGTCATACCCATGGAAAGCTCTTTCAGGTCCACGTTAGGAATTGCTAATTTTTCCAACGATTGTTTCAACTCTCGTAACTTCCGAAAAAAAGGACGAGCCTCTTCGGGGTCTTCTCGGGGAGGCGGAATAACCATTAACCCCTCCACCTTTAAATGAGAGCACGTGCCCACCTTTTTTAGCAGCGGCATCAGATCCTCCTCGCTCACCCCACTCTTTGACTCTTCCTTGGCAAGATTGACTTCCACGAAAGCCCTCACCTGCTTTCCCAACTTCTTGCCCTCCTTGTCCAGCACCGTAGCCAATTCGATGCCGTCCAAAGATTGAATCAGAGAAAACGATCCAATGGCTACTTTAGATTTGTTTCTTTGGAGATGGCCGATCATGTGCCACTCTACGGATTCCCCGAGAGCATCCTTTTTTTCTTTCACCTCCTGGACATAGTTCTCTCCGAAGAGGCGAATCCCAGCCTCCGCGGCGGCTCGAACCTTTTCGACATCCTGCGTCTTGGAGGCCGCCAGGAGCCTGATCTCATTAGGCTCTCTTCCACTTCGCTCTGCCGCCCGGTGAATGGTTGCCATCACTCTTCGGATATTCTCAGCAATCGTATCCACCACTGCCATGCCTCTTTGGAATCCCATAGCATAAATTTCGAGGTAATTCATTCCACAGGGTTGAATTCCTACTGTTACTCCGTTAAGCTTTTAATCAAGTCATGAACAAGGTGTTGGTCCTTCTCGTCCATCTTTTCTGGCTGACACATCCTGGCCTGATCGACTCGGCAGCGAGCCCTCTGCAGGATCCATTCTCTAGAGCTTATGTTCTTCTAGAGCAAGAAAAACACACCGAAGCTGAGCCCCTCTTTCGAGAATCTCTGGAACAAAAAAACATTCTAGAAGACTACAACCTCTACTTTCTCGGGCTCATTTCCTTTTCCCAAGATTCCTTTGACCAGGCTCGAGACTACTTTGGACGGCTTAAAAATAATTTTCCCCGCAGTGTTTGGCTCCACGACACAAACTTCCATCTTGCAAAGATTGCCCTCAAAGAAAAGAAACTTAATCAGTCCGTCGCGTTACTCAATTCCCTTGGCTCGAAAAAGGTTGGAGAACAGTTGTTCACCGAGGCCCTTTACCTCCTCGGCCAGACCTACGCGGAACAAGGGGATCCACAACCTGCCTTCCAGTCCTACCAAAGATTACGGGCCACTTTCCCCCTATCCCCATGGGCCGGCAAGGCAAAAAAAGAGGCGCGAAAACTCCGGAAACAATTTCCAGACCTCTTAGGAGCGAAGAAACTCGGTCCCTTATTAAGAGAGGCCGAAATCCTTCTGGGTGAGCTGAACTACTCCGAAGCAGAAAAAATTTACCGAGCCCTGCCAGGTCAGGATTCAAGTAAAAACGTCCGGCTTTCCTCCCTCACGGGCCTCGCCGAGGTGTACCGCAGGGCACGCAAAAGGAATCAAGAAAAAGAAGTTCTGAATCAGATGGTGCGGGAGTATCCACAAACACCGCAAGCCTCCGATGCCTTCCACCGCATCGCAGAAATCCTTTGGAATCAGGGCATGAACCGGGAGGCCCTCACCGGATTTAAAAAGCTGGGGGAGCGTTACCCGGAGAACCCGAATATTGATCACGCTGAATTCGCTAGAGGTCGCATCTACGAATCACTAAAGGTCCCATCCGAGGCCATAAGAATCTATCGCGATTTTCCTGGGAAATTCCCCCGCAGTCGTTGGCGGGCTCAGGCGGCCTGGAGATTGGCTTGGATTCATTACCTCGCAGCAGACTACAACGCGGCACACGCTGCTTTTAAAGTTATCGCCACGGGCAAGTACCCCGAGCATTTCAGGACCGGCGCCCGCTTCTGGCAGGCAAAAACCGCCGAACGTTTGGGCAATCAAGAGGAGGCAAAAGGCTTTTACCGGCGAATTTTGAGTCGAACCGGCGATACTTACTACAAGGGCCCTTCAAGGAAGGCGCTGCTCAGGCTGGGAGAATTGGTGGATAATAGACAACCGCTCACCGGTCAGCCTCCACCCAACCTCACGGTTCCAACCAATGAAGACCTTTCCTTTCATCTTTCGCGCGCGCAGAAGCTATCCGAACTATCGCTCCATCGATTCGCAGTGGCCGAATTGGATCGAGTCAGAGACCAGATCGGCAAGGACTCTAAATTCAGGATGATGCTGATGGAGCAGTACGCGCGCAATAGAGGCTACGACCGTAGCGTCACCTTGGCTATACAGTTCGGTGCGTCCTCTAAAGAGTCAAAACGGTATCGCTATCCGCTCGCCTATTGGGACATCATAAAAAAAGAATCGGAACAGAGAGGATTGGATCCCTATTTGATCTTGGCGCTGATCCGGCAGGAAAGCCTTTTTGATCCGGACGCCGTTTCTCCGGCGTCCGCATTGGGTCTGATGCAACTTATCCCTTCGACCGCCGGCCGTGAAGCAGCGAACATGGGCCTCAGGTATTCCGGACCGGAGAAATTCTTCGACCCGGATTTGAATCTCAAGCTGGGAATTCACCACCTCAAGGGGCTCCGTGAAAAGTATCCAAACAGCCTGGCAAAAGCCCTCGCCGCATATAATGCCGGCAGACGTCCTGTGAATCGCTGGGAAAAAAGATTTGCTTCCCTGGATGAAGAGGAGTTCATCGAGCGAATACCCTATCGGGAAACTCGCGGCTACGTAAAACTCGTCCTGCGCAACTATTGGATCTACAAAGAACTCTATGACAACAAACCTTGAAAGACTCCCTTAAACCTGACGCCATCAGCGGCGGCTCATAGGGGGTTCAATCGATCATCGTACTCTTTTGGGAAACTCAACCATCAAACGAGAGGGACCCTGCTAGTGAAACGGGGCGAACAACCCATCATTGGCGTTACACCTGACATCGGAACCGGTGAAACCGGCGCCGATCTTAACGACTTGAACCTCCTTTTGTCACATCGATACGACCAAGCGGTCCTCAATGGGGGAGGGATCCCCATGGTCCTCTCCCCTATTCTTTCACGAAGAACATTGAAAAGGGCCTTGGATGGTCTCGATGGAATCCTGGTGACGGGAGGAAACTTTGACATCCATCCGATTTTGTATGGCGAGAATCCCCTAGAGTCGATTAGAGAGATAAAAAAAGAGCGAACGCAATTTGAGCTTGAGTTGATCGGTTTGGCTCTGGTGCGCGACCTTCCGATCCTCGGGGTGTGCGCAGGCCAACAGGCCATCAACGTGGTTCTGGGCGGATCCCTTTACCAGGATATCTCCACGCAAGTTCCCCATACCCTAGAACATGAGCAGAAAACCCCAAAAAGCCAGAGCAGCCATTCCATCACCATTTTACCTAAGACGAAACTTCATCGAATCGTGGGCCGAAAAGCCATCAATGTGAATACCACCCATCACCAGGCGGTCAAGGAACCCGGCAAGGGTTTAATCGTCAATGCCACCGCGGAAGATGGAATCATCGAAGGCATTGAAAGCAAGGATCATCGCTTCGTCCTCGGAGTTCAGTGGCACCCCGAGTACCTCATGGAGAAAAACCTCCCCCAAAGAAAAATCTTCTCCGTATTTGTCTCGGCTTGTAAATAATCCTAAGCCGGCGTCACCGGCTACCCAGGCCGTTTTGCCCCCCTAGGATTCCCCCAAGTAAGTCCTGCAAAAAACATCCAAGACCACACTCAACCCATCGAGACAAAATTCGTCACTCCGGGCAGTGTTTCGAAACCGCGTTCCTGGTGGACCAACGAACCCTGGGGTCGATCATCATAAGAAACCTTCGGCCCAACAATATTTTTTTCAGGCACGGGGAGGCACCCCATTTGGCACAACTTGTGCTCACTTACTCCTAGGTTTCCAACGATCCATACACGCCCGGGACGCGCGCATCAGCACGCGACATCATAATGACGAAAAAGCGGATCCTCCTTGTCGACGACGAGCCAGGCTTTACCCGCGTGCTAAAGCTCTATCTGGAAAAAACGGGCACCTACGAGGTGAGAGACGAGAACCGAGGTGAAATGGCACTGGCAGCCGCCAAGAAATTTAAGCCAGACCTTATCCTGCTCGACATCGTCATACCCGATATGGATGGAGGCGAGATCGCCTCCAATATCATCGCAGATGAGACTCTCAAGAATACCCCCATCGTTTTCTTGATCGCGGCAGCGGCAAAAAACGAAGAGGGAATGATTTCCGGTCGTCCCTTTATCGCCAAATCGGCCAACGCAGAAGAAGCGGTTCAGTGCATCGAAAAGAACCTCTCCAAAATAGTGCTGACGGGAAGGTCCATACCCCCTTCAGCCCCCCTTTCGATGTTCGTGATCCTACGTATTAATCTCCAATACCCTTCACACTCTCAAGTGGCCATTGATGATCCAAACGATTCGTGGTCCTTGGCAAAATAGATTCTCACGATTAATTTTACCCTTGAATAATGGGCCAATCCACTCTAAGGTTACCCAACTGCTGATTCTACTCCATCATCCCACGAGCTCTGCTCGCACCATCGGATAATCTATGGAATCACAAACGTTGCCAAACATTTTTGCCCCAGCTCAACGTCATCTCTGGCATCTCCTGGAGCCATCCATATGGAGCTTGGACGGGAACCATGTAGCTAAAGACCCCTCCATTTCGATCCTGAGAACCCTGTTTGACCAACCCCGCTGGTTGGAGGCCCACAACCTTTACGATGAAAAGGGCTCCCAACTGTTTGAACAGATCTGCGAGCTTCCCGAGTACTATCCTACTCGAACCGAGAACTCCATGCTGGAAAAGGAAGCCGAGCGAATCATCGCCCTGGCACCGGTGGAGTGTATCGTCGAGTTGGGAGCGGGTTTTTCTAAGAAGACCCTGCACCTGTTGAAGGAACAGGCCCGACAAAGGCAAGGCGGAATCTTCGCCCCCCTGGATGTCAGTCCCACGGGATTGGTGGTATCCAGAGAGGTGATCCGTGAACAGTTTCCGGAACTGGTCTTTCATGGATTACAGGCTCAATTTGAAGGGGGAATGGAGAGCATTGAAAAGAGCCTGCCGACTCTATTTATAATTTTGGGTAGTACCATAGGGAACTTCACCCAGCCTCAATTTATTCGATTCTTTCAACAGCTCTCCGATTCCATGGGACCTCGAGACTACTTGCTCCTCGGGGTGGATCGGGTCAAGGATGTGGATGTCATCCAGAGGGCCTACAACGATTCCCAGGGTGTAACTGCGGAATTTATCCTCAACGTATTTGAGAACATCAACCGGCTTCTCCAGAGCAACTTCGCTCTCAACAAGATGCGCTTCCACTCGCGCTACAACCTGGAGCGGCAACGTGTGGAAATGTGCTCAGTCTCCACCCAGGATCAAGAGATAAAGTTTCCTTCTCACGGGACATCATTCCTGTGGGAAAAAGAGGAGAAGATTCTGGTGGAGATCAGCCGAAAATTTGACCCCTTGGAACTTCAAAAGCATCTGCAATTCTTCGACTTTGCGACGGCTGAGCACTTCACCGATCCCAACGAGTGGTTCTCTCTTCTCCTGCTCAAAAAATCCTCCTCCCCCTGATACCCTCATTGCAGCGCATAGACGGTGTGGGTTGCTACCTAACGCAACCGCTTCGGGTAGGATATTCTAACTCGGCGATTCCGAAGGGAGCTTCATGGTTCGACGGTGGCTTGTATTCTCCATTGTGTCCGCGGGCGTGTTCCTAACCACCAGCGGTCTCACCATCACCAACGTAGCCCTCCTCTACATTACCGATGGCTTCCAAACCGACATTCGAAGCGCCCAGTGGGTCGTCCTTGGGTACCTTCTGACCACCTCCAGCACCCTATCAACTTCGGCAGGCTGGGGGATCTGCTGGGCCAATTGAGACTACACACCGTGGGATTTGTGGTCTTTACTTTCTTCTCACTCATTTGCGGCCTCGTTCAGTCCGTAGCATGGCTGATCGGCTTCAGGGTTTTGCAAGCCATGGGAGCCGCCATGATCATTTCCAATGGCCCGGGCATCGTCACCTCATCCTTTCCGCCGCAACAAAGAGGGAGGGCCATTGGCCTGCAGGCCATCGTCGTCGGAACCTCCCTCTCCCTGGGCCCCATGCTGGGCGGCCTGTACGGCTGGAGGGCCGTCTTCCTCTTCAATGTCCCCGTTGGCATCTTCGGACTCTTCACTAGTTACGGTATTAAAGGCAGATCTGTGGCTTCTAAAACAGTCCACATCGACGTTCCTGGATCGGTCTTGTTTTTTGTATCCATAGCCTCCCTTATGCTAGCCACCCACAGAGCCAAAGAGATGGGATGGTCTTCACCAAGCGTGGTGGTTCTGTTGTTTCTCTGCGCACTGCTCGCCCTCGCCTTCGTGATGATCGAAAGGCGCGCGGCCAACCCCATGCTCGATTTGAGCCTTTTCGGCAATCAGGTCTTCGCCGTTGCCCAGGCAGGAAATCTTTTAAGCAACATGATCATGTTCAGTGTCTTGTTCTTGATGCCCTTTATCTCGTGCAAGCTCTTCAGGTTTCGGCTGAAGCGGTGGGGCTTCTCCTTTTACCGCTAGCCATATCGATGGTTTTCGGGGGAATGGCGGGCGGGGTATTGACGGATCGTTTCGGCGCAAAATGGCCATCGGGGGTCTTCATGTTTCTCTTGTGTGCCGGCCTGTATTCTATGACATCCCTGGACGAGAACTCCTCCACCCTGGGCATTGTCGTCCGCTTGGTTGTTCTCGGTACAGCCCGCGCCCTCTATCGATCACCGAACCTAACTGCAGTCTTGAGCTCCATCTCCATGGACCGGCTGGGGATCTCAGGTGGAATTTACGCCACCATGAGGCACCCGGGAGACATATTCGGCGTTGCCCTCCTTGGAAGCTTTTTCAATCCCCGCCTCGCGTTTCATCTCGAAGGTAGCCACGGTTCCAGGCTTGGCTAGGACTTCGCTAGTTCGTCTTTTTTGAGCGCCTTTCATGAGACCTTCTACGTTGTGCTACTCATTGCCACCCTGGCCCTTCTCATGTCTGCTTTTCAACGCGAGATCAGGCCTTCCAAAGCATCCTAATCAGAACCATTTTTTAACCCGCGAAATTTATCATACCCTCAAAGGCAACATCTCGCTTTCACCGCGCATTAAGATATCCCCCCTTCTTCGTCCCAGGCCCCCTGCGCCCCGAAACCGCTGTGCGACGAAGGGAATGAGGATGAAGGGCATGGGCATCGAACGTGCAGCTTCGGATATCCACCAACCTGTCGCTCACGACCTGAAGACTCGTTCACCGAGGAGAACCAAGGTTCGGGGTCACCCCCTGGCAATCACTCTGTGGCGATATACCAGCAAGGTTACGTAGACCAAAAGAAGCGCTGCGTAATTCGTTGCCATGAACCACCGTGTGGCCCAGGAAAATCCCTGGACAAAGGGGGTAGGTAAGGGCCATAGGAACGGAGTTGGGAAATACACGGAACTATGAGTGGGGATATCGCATAGGATGTGTATTCCCCATGCCAGGAAAACCCACGGTGGACGTCGTCGATAGATCCAGATTAGTGCAAAGAGGACAGACCACAGCACTAGGCTATGAGTTAGATTGTAGGCATAAAAAACAAATTCTGGAAGGATCGCAATAGGAGGCGGCCCAGAAACTTCTCCCAGGATCCGTTGACTGATCCATTGGGGATGGGTCAGGTGAAACAGACCGAAGGAGAGGAGATCCGGAGCCAACCCCAGGACAAAGGCGGCGGCAAACGCTTTTCCACCGCGGCTCAAAAATCCCGCCCCACCCCATAGCCCGTGCGCTAGAACATCCACATTTAACTCATGAACTTTTCAATTGAGAGAGCTCGAAATCGAGTTTCACATTGCCGCCGGGCTCCACAGAGACGCTCTTCGTTTGCTTTCCAAGTCTCTCGTGCCAAATCTCCACGGTGTACTTGCCTGGAGGAACGTCCGCCAGTTCATATTCACCTCCCTCTGAGGTTACCTCGTAATAGGGATGCTCCGACACCACGATCCAACCGCTCATCCAGCTATGGACATCACACTTAATGGGGACGATCTCTGCATCTGTAAAGGCGTGGGTTATTTTTTTCCGAAATTTCGGCTGCGCCTTGTTAAAAGGGGCGTTCTTCTTGCTAAAGGAGTGAACGTTGTGCAGGATCCCGTCACTGTTCAAAATTTCCACGGCGGTCCCAGCAGGGACAACCAACACATGGGGCCTGAATCTGCAAGCCTTTTGATCCAACACCGGCCGCAATCCTCCTAAACCCTTTCCCTTTCGGATATCGGTGATTTGTACCAAGGCATTGCGTACCCCTCCCTGACCACCAAGAACCAAGGAAGGATCCTGCTGAGTCTTCCCGCAGACCTGTTGGTCCTTGGCCACCGGCATCACCACGGGCTTCCAATCCTCCGTGAACATCACCTTGCCGGAAATGGTCCCTCCGTCGGCCACGTTGACGGTCTGGTATCCCTCTGACCGCTCTACCGATGGAGTTGCCGAAGGCGCCGAACTCTTTTGGGGAGGAGGCTCCTTTTTATCGCCACCACAACCCCACGCCATTATGACTGAGCAAAGAAACACCAGGGTCAAGCGCTTTATCCTTTTCATTGTCTACCCTTCAAATTTGGA
Source organism: uncultured Binatia bacterium (SeqCode) (assembly GCA_965218425.1). Classification (GTDB taxonomy): domain Bacteria; phylum Desulfobacterota; class Binatia; order UBA9968; family CAXXLF01; genus CBDCDW01. Next base: position 2,959,530 of record OZ244621.1, on the reverse strand, counting down.
TTTTGAATCCTGGCAAAATGCCAATTGATTCTAGTGTGGTCGGCTGGTTCGAAAGCCGTCCTTCCCAAGGGTCTGAGTGATTTGATGGATTTGGTCTCAGCCTGTTGTCTCTAGAGTCAGTTCAACTTCGGTTTCGCCAAGCCCAACTCCTTGCATGACTGATATCAAGAATATTCGCCCCTGTTTTTCTCCTCCTGGGACAGAGCCGCAAGACGATTGAGAGCACCCCTCTCTTTGAATGAACCTGTCATCTGCAGGTTTTCCAACTTGAAGAAGACGCTGCTGGCAGTCATCCGACTGATGGTTTCGGAATAGGCACAAGGTGACAGGAGATGGTTTTACGAATGTGTTCGCGTGCCGCCACGATGTCTTGAAAGGTGATCATAGAGCCCTGTTATGGATAATACTTCGATCTTTAAATGTCCCATGGGGTTACTGTAGATGTCAAATCGCTCAATACCGCGGCAATGGCTCCACTGAGATGGTCAAGATTGGCATTGGACGCGAGTCAGACCGCCACCTGCAGATGATTGTGGTTATGGGGGGAGAAGGTGCATGCTTGTTACAAATCGGGCATTAAATTAAACCTTATCGAGAGGCCGCGGGAATTCCGTTTTCGGGTTTCTGCGGCCTCTTTTTATTTATCGGAGGGTGACCATGAAAGGATCAACATTCTTTTACGTTTTAATTATGGCGTTGTTGACACCTTATTTTGCCATTTCTACAGTAGGTGCCCAAGCGAAAAAGGATAAAATTAAGGACGGGGCTCAGGTCAGTATCGAATACACCCTACTTGATGAGAAGGGAAAACAGATCGAATCCAATAAGGGCGGTAATCCCTTCAAGTACACTCACGGCAAGGGCGATATCATCCCGGGGCTGGAAAATGGACTCAATGGAATGAAAGTGGGTGACGAAAAAACCATTGAGGTCAAGCCCGATGACGCTTACGGCAAGATGAATCCTGAGGCATTTCAAGAGGTGCCCCGCAAAAACATTCCGGCGGAACTGCTAAAGGTGGGTGCCCAGATGGTGGCGAGAAGTCCCCGGGGGCGATCCATGCCAGTGCGGGTGCATGAAATCAAAGACGAAACGGTAGTTCTCAACTTGAACCACCCACTGGCGGGGAAGACCTTGACCTTTGAAGTCAAAATCCTCGCGGTTCAGCCTATTCAATAATCGGATTCAACTCTTCCCATCCTCCGCTTGGGCGGATTTTCCATTCCCACTATTCTTCATCTGACTCCAAACGGTAATTTTGATTCCCCCGCATACCTGTGTAAAAGTTTGGAATGATGCCCTCACGCTTCTTTTACGGCTACGTGATCCTCACCCTCTGCTTTGTGAACATGGTTTTTCTACGCGGAGTGATCGGATCCTTCAGTGTTTTCTACCTTGCGTTGATCGATGAATTCCATTGGTCCTATGCCACTGCGGCCAGCATCGCTTCGGTCAACGCTGTGGTCTATGCCATTGCTTCCCCACTCACCGGTTGGTCCTTCGACCGCTTCGGTCCACGGATTCTCATGCCCGTTGGAGGTGGTCTTATCGGCATCGGTCTCCTCCTTTCGAGCCTAAGCCATTCAATTTGGCAGCTATACTTTTCCTATGGGCTCCTGGCTGGAGTGGGTCAAGCGGGGCTGGGTTTTGTCAGTCAAAGCGCGCTGATCTCCCACTGGTTTGTACGTCGGCGCGGAACGGCGGTGGGTATTGCCACCATGGGAATGGGTCTCGGCGCGCTGATCCTCGTTCCGTTGGCCCAACTCCTCATCACCCAATTCGGTTGGCGCGCCGCGTTTATGGTTATGGCGGGCCTGGGCTTGATTACCGTGGTACCCGCCAATGCCTACTTTCAGCGTCGAAGCCCTCATGAGATGGGCCAGTTTCCGGACGGCGCCGCACAACCGCCGAACCCGCACACCCATGGACTCTCACGAAACCTTCAGGGTCGACGCCAATGGACCATGGGATCGGCGACCGGCTCCTTTCCATTTTGGACCATTACATTAAGTCACCTAGCGCTGGGCACGGGCGTGGCCATGTTTTCCACCCACGCGGTGGCATACCTGGTGCACCAGGGATTCGAAAAAATCGTCAGCGCTTCCATCTTTGGCATGATTGGCTTGATGCGTTTCGGTGGCACAATGATATGGGGATACGTTTCGGATCGTCTTGGCCGAACCCAGGCCTATGGCATTTCAACTGTTATCAGCGCATTGGGTCTTGCCTTCCTGCTGGCGGTCAGCCCCGGTACTCCCCATTGGTTCGCCTATGCCTTCGCTATTCTCTTTGGCATCGGCCACAGCGCCGGGAACCCCGTCTCCGCCGCCACCATTGCGGATATCTTCGCAGGGAACAAGATTGGAACCATTTACGGCTTTCTCGAGATCAGTTTCGGCCTAGGAATGGCCTTGGGAGCCTGGTTTGGCGGCTATGTCTACGACCTCACGGGGTCTTACAGATGGGCGTTTGTCGTGGGTCTCATTTCCTTCGTAATTTCGTACCTGTCCCTCCAGCTTAGTATGGCCTGGCATCAAAGAGATCTGGCATCCCCCAAACCTCACACCTCTACCGGTTAAAAATTGCCCTTAACACTTACAGACCGACCACGCAATACTCATCAGAGCCTATCAAATTAAGTATGCCCCCAAACTCCTTAAAGCCTTGACATTACACGGAGCACTTTGCTAGGGGTAGCCGCTACAGTTCCGAGAGGCGCTGAATCGATCTAGGAGGAAGAGACCATGAATCGACTGTCTTTTATTATCGTTACTTGGGTTTTTGTATTTTTCGCCCAAACCGGCCTTAGCCAGGGGGCGGACATGTCCAAGGCCAAAGCTTTTTACAATGGTAAGACCATCATTTGGATGATCGGAGCCACACCCGGAGGTTCCACTGATCGGCTTTCACGGCTGGTGGGGCCCTTCCTGGCGAAGCATATGGGCGCCAAGATCGTGCTTCAGAATCGGCCGGGAGGCGGCGGAACCTTTGCCTTCAATTACTTATATAACAAGGCCAAACGAGACGGGTTGAGACTGGCCTTTCATCTCGGCTCTACACAGTCCCTTAATATCGTCAGCGGTCAGCCAAATATACGCTTCAAATTTACCGAGTTATCCTTTGTCGGTGTGGTGAGCCCCACCAATCTCACCCTCATGGCTTATAAGAAGCGGTTCAAATCCATACAGGATCTAAAGCGTGCCGATAATATTCGTTATGGTTTAACTCGGCCCGGAGGTAACGTTCATTTCAACGGTGTCGCACTAAAGAAAATCATGGATCTCAACTTGCAGTTCGTCTCAGGGTACTCAGGGAGCTCCGCCGTGCGGCAGGCCATACTGAGCGGGGAAGTCGACGTGACGCTTTTTCCCGCGTCCTCATATGTGTCGGCCATAAAAGACGGCATTGTCGTACCCCTCCTCACTGTTGGGCAAAACCGCCATCCCGCGGTACCAGATGTACCCACTCTAAACGAGGTTATTAAAGACATCCCCGCACCCTTTAATGTATGGATTGATATAGGGCGAGTAGGCTGGTCTCTTTTGGCCCCTCCGGGTGTGCCCAGGGACAGACTGGATTTTTTGCGGGTCTCGCTAAAAAAAGCCCTAGAGGACCCCGGGCTAGTGAAGAAAGCAAGAAAACAACAATTTCTAATCGAATATCTTGCACCTGAAAAGGCTCATCGGATCGTCACGGAATTCCTGGGGATGCCCCAAAAGGATAAAGACCAACTGAAGAAGTTGCTCAAGGGTGGGCGAAGCTAAAAGCTTAAGCCGAGTGACACACCTTTTACCTGCAGTTTCGTGAAATGAATCAGGTCGGCATATCCGGAAGAAATTTACGGGGAACCGGCCGTCAGGTCGGGGAAGAGTGGATCCGAGATGTCGGTTTTTGAGGCTTCCCTTTCTGGCTTCCTTGCGGTCCTGAGCTGGCCTACCTTCGGTTTCCTTTTGATCGGGGTGGTGGTGGGCCTTATCTTTGGGGCGATCCCAGGCATAGGGGGCATCACCGCCTTTATCATTCTTTTCCCGCTTCTGCTCAACCTCGGAGCAGAAGCTGCCTTTGCGCTCATCATCGGCTTATTCGCCGTAACCACCACCAGCGACACGGTATCCTCCGTTCTCCTGGGCGTCCCAGGTACCGCCGGCTCCCAGGCGACAATCCTCGACGGCCATGCCATGGCTAAAAAGGGTGAAGCCGCACGCGCGTTGGGAGCGGCCTACACCGCCTCCGCCATCGGCGGGGTGATTGGAGCCCTGGTTCTAGCTTTGGGCCTGCAAATTCTGCGTCCCCTGGTTCTGCTCTTACAATCTCCGGAGTTCTTCGCACTGGGGCTCTGGGGCATCACCATGGTGTCGGTCTTGAGCGGCAACACCCCACTTAGAGGCATCACCATGGGGGTGCTGGGCATGATGCTCGCCACCGTGGGTATAGAGATGACCATCGGAATCGAACGTTACACCTTTAGTCAAATGTATTTGATCGAGGGCATACCCACTGGCCTACTTGCCCTTGGGCTTTTCGGCATACCCGAGCTGATGTCACTCGCCATCGGTAGAACTAGCATTTCACGCCTTCCACCTCCCACCAATCTGCTACGCAACCAACTTCAGGGCGCCATCGACGTCCTGAAGAACTGGACCCTGGTGTTCCGCTGTTCGTCCCTGGGAATCCTGGTTGGATTTATTCCCGGACTGGGCTCCAGCGTAGTGGACTGGCTTGCCTATGGACACGCGCTTCAGACATGCCCGGACCGGGAGAACTTCGGCAAAGGTGATGTGCGTGGCGTCATCGCTCCCGAGAGCGCCAACAACTCCAAGGACGGGGGGTCACTGATCCCCACCATAGCCTTTGGAATTCCCGGGAGTCTGTCCATGGTATTGCTGCTGTCCGTCCTGATTTCTCTGGGTATTACGCCGGGACGGGATATGATGACCACCCATCTGGACCTGACCTTCACCATCATCTGGAGCCTCGCCATAGCCAACATCGTTGGCACAGGCCTTTGCCTGGCCGCCACCAATTTCCTGGTCAGGGTGGTTTTCCTACCCTATGCTTGGGTCATTGCCTCCATCATTCCGGTCATCTTTCTTGCTGCTTTTAGTTGGAATGGAGCTGCAGGCGATCTTTACACTTTGATGTTTTTCAGCGTGGCCGGCTTCTTCATGAAACTCTGGGGGTGGCCACGACCGCCGTTCATTCTGGGCTTCGTTCTAGGACCCATCTTAGAAAACCGTTTTTTCATTACTCTGAACCTATACGGGCTCACGTGGCTCTACCGTCCTTGGTTCCTCCTCATCATGGCGTTGATCGTGGGGACTTTGTTGTATCCAGTGTTTGAGGAACGTCGGCAAAGGGCCAAATTGGAGCGCGCCAACGCATGACCCCTATGCTGAAATTACCATTGTTATTTCCCGTGGTGTGTATCATCACGTTGCTCTTCCTTGGATGGCAGGCTCAATCATGGCCCTTTTCCGCAAGGCTCTTTCCCTTGAGTCTCGTGGCGGTGGGCATCGTTTTACTCTCGTTTTACGTGGTTCGAGAACTATGGAGGTCTCTCTATTCTCCGCAGACCCAGGCGGCAGAGCAATCCATGGACATTGGCATTTTAGGAGAGGAGGACCCCGCTGTGCTGCGCTGGAGGAGCATTGAGATCTGGGCCTGGCTGGTGGGTTTTCTGTTGACCATTCTGACCATCGGAATGTTGATCGCAATACCTCTGTTTTCTCTACTCTACTTAAGATTCCATGCCCACGAACGATGGTTGATTACCCTCATTATTCCATTGCTGGTAGGCAGCTTCATGTACGGATTATTCGAGATGGTGCTCCACACTCCGTGGATCGAAGGGTGGCTCTGGGAACTATGGACGGTTTGAGGGGGGCGCAGGGCGGCTCGAGGTCCGAAGGGCTATGCAAGCTATGGCAAAGCCTCCGAACTTGCAAGTGCCTCCTTCGCATCACTCTCTATCTGGCGCCATATCTGATCCACATAGGCATTGAATTCAGGAGTGCGTTTGACCCCGAGTGCTCGTGGCCGCTTGATGTCAATGTGCAAGGCCTGTTTAACCACGGATGGCCTGGCTGACATTACAATCACACGATCCGCAAGACAGACCGCCTCGTCAATCTGATGGGTGACGAACAGAACGGTCTTTCCGGCCTTGACGCATATATCTTGCAATTCGATCTGCATCAGTTCCCTCGTTTGGGCGTCCAGGGCTGCTAGGGGTTCGTCCATGAGGAGAATCTGAGGGTCGATGGCCAGTCCCCTAGCCAGGTTAACCCTTTGCTTCATCCCTCCGGAGAGCTCATGCGGAAATCGGCGTTCAAATCCTTTGAGCCCAACCATGTCGATAAGCCGTCGCGCTACGGACCGACGCTCCGCCAAGGGCCGGTGCTGAATTCTAAGCCCAAAGGTGATGTTATCCTCGACCGTTGACCAAGGGAAAAGAGAATCCGCTTGGAATACAAAACCCATCTCCTTGCGTGGTTGAGTCACGGGCTCGCCGTTCAATGTGACAACTCCCCGGTTGGCCGTAATCAGACCGGAGATCACACGCAACAGAGTGGTCTTGCCGCATCCACTGGGACCCACAACACATACGAATTCTCCTTTTTGGACCTCAAGGCGGGCCTCTCGCACCGCCTCTACCGTCCCCATACCGGTATCAAACTGTACACCCACGCTGTTCACTTCAAGAAAGGCCATAATACGATCTCAATCCTTCGTACCGCCACCGCCGGTTGCCATGATGCGTCTTTGGACGCCTACGTCGCGCTCAGACCCACCTATACGAGGCACGGGATTCGTGCAGTAACGTCGCATTAGGCTCCTTAGGCGGGTCCCGGAGCCCCTACAATGCCCGCAAGCCCCATGGAGCGAGCTTGGTTTCCAACCATTTTAAAAACTCTACGACACAGATCGAGAACAACCCGATGACGAGAACCCCGGCCAGCAGCACGTCCGGTAACAACCAGCTACCCGCGTCGTCAATGAGAAATCCCAGACCCCGTGTGGACGCCATAAACTCCGTCACGATCACACCGATTAGCGCTCTGGAAAAACCCAAGCGAAGACCCACCAGGAAGGACGGCACCGCAAACCGAAACATGACGAGGTACACGACCTGGGATCTGCTCGCACCGAAAGCCCTTGCAACTTCAATCATGGCGGGTTCGGTAGACAAAAGGCCTAGTTGGGTGTTCCACCAGATTGGAATAAGAGACCCAATAAAAGCGATGGCCATCTTGGGAGCGACCCCTAAGCCAAGGGCGATGATCAACAGGGGAGTGAAAGCCACATAGGGGGTTAAGTAGATAAAGGTTAACCATGGGTCGAAGAGTTTCTTAACCGTCTTACTCAAGCTCGTAGCAATGCCGCCGCACAAGCCCACAATGACCGCCAGGGAATAACCCACGCTGAGCTCGGTGAATGTGATCGAGGCGTGCCCCCCAGAGCTCCCCTGTGACAATCAAATTCCACAGAGCCACTAGAACCTTAGAGAGGGGGGCAAAGAAAAGAGGAGACACAAAATGTCCAATGACTTCCCACACCACCGCCCCAAAGGCGAGGCTGGCAAGATAATGGCCTAATTGGGCGGAAAAACTCCTCCCCCCGTTTACCTAGCGGGGCAACAACATGGTCGTCTTGAACATCTACCGCGATCTGGCTAGCCTTCATTTTCCGAGGGCCTCTCGAACCAATGAATTATCCACCGCGCGCCGCCAATCGTATCCCTTGGCGATCACCCCGGCCGCTTCCAGACCTTTGGCCAGGAACTCCATTTCTTTCTCCTGGTATCCCCTCAAATCAAGGTTCCGATTCTTGATATTGAAATCATAGCCTATGTTGACCAACTCGTCCGTGGGTTTTCTAAGAGTCCCGTGGATGAATTTCTTCAACGACCGTTCATTGGCCGGATCGTACATCCATTCAATGGTATCGTTTAACGCCCTCAATAACCGCGCCGCCACGTCCCGATTCTTACCCAACCACTCTTGTCGAACATTGTAGGAAAGCCAGGGGTATTCCATGGTCTCCGGAGGCACTAAAATGTTTAATCCCATCTTTTTGGCCCTAAGATGAATCGGCGTCATGATGGGTGCCGCATCGGCAAGTTTGTTTGACACCGCCGCTAAGCGCTGAGGCGATCCCCCAATCTTCCGATAGGTCAATTTGATGCCGTGCTTTATCTGGATATTGGTCAGCACCACCATCTGGTCGCCTCCAGGAACCGCGGACACTGCCATGACCTTCCCCTCCAAGTCTTTCAGCGATTTAATTTCGGGGCGCGCTACAATGGCAAAACCCGGTTTTTTTGTTGCACGCCGATGCCCTGGACCTTACCTCCGCGACTGTGGTTCAGCAGAAGTCGACCTGGCTCGTAGCTCGAGATATCGATGGATTTGCCCAGTAAAGCTTCCTCCTGCTTATAGGTCCAGGTGATTTCCGGGGCCAACCCATGCTTAAGAAAGTAACCCTGTCTTGCCCCCAGTTGTGCAATCCATCCACTTGCCGACCACTTGGCTACCCCGCCCAGGCGTACCTTTATAGGTCCTGCAGCCGAAGCGGTAGGTACAATCGCGGACTTTAGCGCCAGACTCAGAAAGCCGAAAAACAGGACACGTAATAGAACGCGTCTCATATTTGACCTCCTAAGAAATAGAATCTTAAAATTCGATAGTATAGGCCGTCGCTGTATACGATTTCACGGGACGTCTGTCAATGTATGCTCCGCAAAATAATATTCTCCGATATAGATTGGCCAGGGCGAATTTATAGGGTGAGTTCGTCCACCAACTGCCTCCATTTGGTCAACACACTATTCCTTGTCTCTGGGCTAGACTGCGAAACGCGAGGGAAATGCTCCTTCCAATGAAAAGGCCGGGTAGCGTCAATAATGGCGCGGGAGTTGAAATACTCCCGTGCCTCTCGCTGCTGAGGGCTAAGAAGAGGGTCTAACGGACCGCTCCAGCATTGCCGCACGACGTCAATGTCTCTGGCCGGCTCAGCCCGGGTACACATGGCCCAGATCACCTCTTCCAGATTCATGGCGTCAATATCCTCATCCACTACCACTACATAGCGACCCAGATAGGCCCCGGCCTGGCTGCCCTGGGAGGCTGCAATAGCCGCCTGCTTTGCGTGGCCGGCGTATCTCTGCTTGATGGCCACCACAATGAAAAGCTTTGCCGCCCCAGCCTCATGGCACCAAACACCCGTGACATCAGGCACGCCGCTGCGTTCTAGGAACTCCCATATTTGAGCCGAGGAGAGAAAGGCCCTCCACAGGTTCTCTGCCGTGGGAGGCCGTAAGGGAGGAGCGCCCAGGATAATAGGATCATTTCGACAGTAAAGTCCGGCTACCTCCATGAAGGGTTCATCACGCACGGCGCTCGCGTAGTATCCTGTCCACTCTCCGAAGGGTCCTTCAGGAAGAGCCTTGTCAGGATGAACAAAACCCTCCAGAACAATTTCCGCCTGGGCCGGTATGGGGAGACCCGTTATGGGACCTTTCAGTACTTCAACCGGCGTACCCTTGATTCCACCGGCATAATCGTACTCACAGGTTCCGTAGGGGACATCGATACTGCTAACCAAAAACATGAGGGGATCATGGCCTAGGGAAACGGCCACAGGCATAGGCCTTTTACTAGCGAACCATTTCTCTCGATGAAGGCGACCGTGTTTGCCGGGAGAGATGTAAAGCCCCGCCCGCTTCTCATCCAGTATCATCATCCTATAGGTCCCTACATTGACCCATCCCTCCTCTGGATCCATCGTGGCAACGGCGCACGCCGTCCCCAAATACCGTCCGCCATCGTGCTCGTGCCATTTAGGGGTAGGAAGTTTATAGAGATCCACCGCCTGCCCGGTTAAGGCGTTCTTCATTACTGGACCATCGGTCACAGTGCGAACAGGGACAGGTTTGAGACTCTTGAGCTTTTCCCGCCAGCGCACCATGAGCTCAACGAGGGGTATCTCCAAGGGAAGACCCAGGCTAAGGGCAATCCGCCGGATGGAGCCAAGGCTATTGACGAGTATACGGTAGCCTTTAGGGTATCCTGGGACAGAGTCAAAGAGCACGGCCGGTCCACGGCGCGACCGTTCAACAACTTCGCTGAGGACTCCGATCTCCAAGTCCCAGTGAGCACCGCTAATAACCTTTAGCTCTCCCAGGGCCTCCACCTGGTGGAGCCATGTCCGAAGGTCCTGATTTGAAGAAACCGTTCCTACTTTACGACCGGATGAAGCTTCCGCCATTGAAACCCTCCATGACTCTCATACCTAACCCCGCGGCCCGCGCCAATGAAGCTTCCGCGGTTTACACCTCTGTTCTCCTTCATTTCTTTGGCGAAATCCACCGAAGCGCCCTCTTTGCCTACTCCGCCGGAGGTAAACCCCGCACCACGGAATTACGGCCCTGGCTTTGGGGGCGCTTGCCTGCGGGGAAGTTCGGAACATTCATCCCAGGGCTCGCGCCCGGGGCGTTCTGTGGTTCGGGGTAAATTATTTCGCTCCACTCTCTTTCAGCCCCTTGAGGATCTTCTCGGAAGTGATTGGCAGTTCCGTGATTCTCACGCCGGTGGCGTTATAAACCGCGTTGGCGATAGCGGGAGCCGTGATTCCAATGCCTACCTCAGCCACCGCCTTTGCCTGAAATGGCCCAGGCCCTTCCCTAGCCTTCACGAGAGAAGTGGCGCAAGGCGGCACGTCGGAGACGGTAGGGATCTTGTAGTCACCCAAGCTGAGTGTCGTAACCCGCCCATCATCAACGACCATGTGTTCCATGAGCGTAAAGCCCAGGCCCTGAGTCACGGCGCCATCGATTTGCCCCTGGTGCGTAATTGGGTTGATGATCTTCGTCACATCCACTGCAAAATGAATTTGTCGAACGCGGACCTGACCGGTCTCTCGATCCACTTCTACGTCCGCGGCCATGGATTGAAAACAATGAAAATCGGGATAATCGGACTCAAAACGTCCATGTCCACAGAGGGTTTCGTTTCTGGAAATTCGGGCCAGATCACGTAGAGACAAAGACTTTTTTTGGGGACCTTTAAGGAATGCCCGCCCCCGCTCCCACAGAACCCTGTCCTCCTTCACCTGCCAATATTCGGCAGCGCGCTTCAGCAGGAATTCCATAAGCGAAGCCGCCGCACGAGAAACGGCGTGGCCCTCAATGTACACTCCGCGCTGGGCTCTGACGCCGTCATCGTAAGGGCCCGTATCGGTTCCCCTGACATCGATGGCCACCCGTTGCGGTTCCACTCCGAGAACTTCCGCGGCAATTTGTCGGTGCATCGTGTGAGCGCCAACCCCCACGTCTCGCACCGCGTTGACCAGGCGCAGCGATCCATCGGGCTGCAAGAACAACTCGACGTTGCACTCCCCAAGTCCAATGTGCCGGTCACCAAAGCTCATGCCCCGTCCCACTGAAACACTCGGGCACTTTGTTTTGAGAGAAGACGTGGGCCTGCGCCTCCGACAAATTTCCTGTATTCGCTGCAACACTTCCTTGGCGCGGGTGTCGCGCAGCAGACTTCCAGTTGCTTTGGTGTCCCCTTCTCTGATGGCGTTCAACAGGCGGAACTCTAAAGGATCTAACCCAAGGACCTGTGCGATCCCGTCCATATGGCTCTCCACCGCAAAGAGAGTTGAGACTTCCCCGGGTGCCCGGAAATAACCGCAGGGCACCTGATTGGTATAGACGATCTTTCCTTCTATTCTTACGTGGGGAGTTCGGTAGGAACCGGCCAATTGATAGGTGCCATTGAGGCCGTTCCTCGGGGTGCGTGCCGCATAAGCCCCGCCGTTGTAAAAAATCTTACCCTCCCATGCCCATAGCCTGCCATCCCTCTTGACCCCCGAGCGAATCACCGCCACTGCGGAATGTCGCGGTTCACCATCGAGGAGTTCCTCCGAATAGCTTGATACAAACTTCACCGGCTTGCCGGCGGCACATGCCAAATAATAGGTGCAAAGGACGTCGTGATAACCTTCTTTGCCTCCAAAAGATCCACCTGTGGCCACCGAGTGCACCACGATCTTTTCTTGAGGCAGTCCGGTATGGGCGGCCAACCACTTCCGCACGTTGAACGGGGCTTGGTGACAATGCCACACCGATATACGGCCTTCTTCGTCGATTTCCACAACACCCGCCCTGGGTTCAATGAACGCCTGATGCACCGCCTGGGTGCGATAGGTGTCTTCAAAAATCTGATCGGACTCGGCGAAGCCCTGAACGATATCGCCCTTGGCGGCCTCCTCGATGGATTGAACGTTCTTAAGAGAGTCAACTTTATTGGGGCCCTGATAGGCGGCATAATCAGGATGGAGGACGGGGGCGTCGGGCTCCATCGCTTCCAGGGGATCGAAAACAGCCGGCATTTCCTCATATTCCACGTCCACCAACGACGATGCCTCTTCGAGGGCGTCTTTGTCCACCGCGGCAATAGCGGCCACCTTTTCTCCAATGTACCGCACCCGGTCACGGGCGAGTACAGGCATGTCCCGAAGAGAGATCCCTTCCAAGCGTGGTGCGACATCCTTGCCGGTGACCACCGCTTTGACGCCTGGTAGGGCGCGGGCTCGGGTCGCATCGAGGTGCAAGATGCGCGCATGGGAGAAGGGGCTGCGAACGAAGCCTCCCCATAGGGCATCCGGACGCTGCACGTCCGCTGAGTATCGGCATTTTCCTGTGACTTTGCTCAGGCCGTCCACGCGCGCAATGCCGCGACCGATGAGACTCGGTTTCGACCGCCGATTGTTCCGGGTGACCCCTCTCATCCCAATTTTACCTTCCCTGTGATGTTTTTTTGTTCCTTAAACCACATTCCGACTTCGTCCAAATGCATGACGTCCGAGTACTTGTGATGCAGATCGAAGAGGTTCACCTTGTGGGAAAGAAGGCTTCGATCAAAGCAGCATTCCTCAACCGTCACCGTGTGAAATCCATAGGAATAGGCATCCACCACACTGGCGCGAACGCAACCGCTCGTGGTCTCGCCGCACACGATGAGTGAACCGATACCCATGCGGGTCAGGTGGGCAATCAAAGACGTACCGAAAAAACCGCTGGCCCGTTCCTTGTAAATGATCAGGTCACCCGTCTCCGGCTTGAAATCGTGATAGATCTCGTAGGCGCTCTGGCCGATTTCGTCCACCCGCCGGTTGGTTGCGTGCACGGTCTTTGGCTTGGCCTCCTTGCGCGTCTCGCTGGTGGTATAAATGATTGGGATCCCTTTGGAGCGCGCCATGGCCAACAACCCCTGAATGGGCTTGACGGCGTCGTAGGCGTGAATCCCGCAGGAACTCTTGTGCTCTTTGACCACCTCATGCACGGGCTTGGGACCCCCCTCATAAACAAGGTTGTAAAGATCAACGGCCAGCAGTGCCGCCCTTTCACCCACGTAGGTTTTTCTCTGGTAGGGCTTGTAAATCTCCAGCACTTCCTGGCTCACCACGTCTTTCCAGCAATGATCCTCAAAAGCGTCCATTATGAGTATCCTCCTTGGCGTAGATGAAGCTACGGCCCGGCCCTACTCTATAACCCTATTCTTGCTTTGGTGACAAGGCTGCTTGTAGTGAACGTGGGTGGCTCGACCTATTTTCAATTACGCAAGAGGACCTTTAACGCACCGGATTGTGCCGCATGGGCAACGGCCTGCGCTCCGTCATTCAGAGAATAAATCCCATCGATCAGCGGCGTCACTTCAACTCTTTTCTTGGCCAAGGCCTGAAGGGCCGGCAGGAAAGGGCCGCAACGGGAACCCACAACCGTGACCTCGTTGATCACAAGCGGAGCTAGGGATAGGGTATGTGGCTCGGCCAGGGTGCTCTTAAGGACAAGGGTGCCACGTGGCCGTACAGTCTCCAACGCCATCTTGAGACCTGAGCTGGAGCCGGTGGCTTCAACAACCATGTCGAACTGGCGGGGTTTCCAGTCGGAGAGCATAATCGTGTGAATTCCCATGCCCTTAAGCAGGGAGACTTTGTTTTCATGTTTTCCGAGCAAGTTCACGCGGGCCCCGGTCAGTCGTAACGCCTGAGCACAGAGGAGGCCGAGCTTTCCATCGCCCAACACCAGCACATCATCCGTAGACTTGAGCTGAACCTGTTCCGAAATCTCAAAGGCCGCCGCCAGGGGCTCTGTAAATACGGCCTCCTCGTTGGACAAGCTTTCAGGCACAAGGAGCAGGTTCTGGACCGGGACACTCATATATTCAGCAAAGCTGCCATCGGCGCCGAGGATTCCCATGACCTTGCGTTGGGCGCAATGGCGTCCAAGCCCCCGAAGACAAAACTCACAACGACCACAGGCAAAATTGATTTCTCCCGCCACCCTTTTGCCAACCAACTCCCCAGGGCCTTCCTTGACCTCCCCCACAAATTCATGGCCCGGAATGCCTTGAAAACCCATATACCCTTTAAATATCTGGAGGTCCGTGGAGCAGATACCGGCCAGGAGCACCTGAACCAGGGCCGTTCGGTCATCCGTCTCCGGTGTGGGATGGGATCGCTCAAAACACAATTTCCGGCCATTCCAAACTAAAGCGCGCATAGAGCTTTAAAGACGGTCCTTACGATGACAGCGGCATGCCTTCTTTAACCGCGAGTTGATCCCGTGGCCGTTGTGGTATAACCGCGAGCGGCCCCATTGGGGATTGGAGTTGAAGTCGCCTGTGCAGTTTCTAATAGAGCAAACACCCGAAGAGTGCAAAATGTGGTGGCCCAATACATCTCCTTGACAACCACCTAAAGAGCACATTAGATAACTCTGGCAGCTCATAGAAAAGAGGTTTCCTTGGCTGAAGCAACCGTTCAACTCAATGAGACGATCCTCGGGTATGAGTTTACACCTGATGGCCAGCGCAGAGGACCAGCCGTTATTGTAATCCATGAGGTCATGGGACTGGTGGATTACATAAAGGATGTAGCGAGGAGTTTGTCGAATGCGGGCTATGTGGCATTGGCAGTGGATTTGTTCGAGGGAAAGACCGCCAATGGGATGGAGGATGGACGGCCCTTGAGGGACAAGGTAACAGAAGAGGCATTCAAGACAAAGATCGACGCAGGGATCCGCTACCTCGAATCGAGACCTTATTCTTCCGGGAAAACGGGGGTCATTGGCTTCTGTATGGGAGGAGGCTTCGCTCTCAGGGCCGCCTGTCTATTCCCGCAAAAGATGAGCGCCTGTGTCGTCTTTTATGGAAGGATCGAAAATCTTGAGCTCCTCACAAGCCTGCAGGCCCCGGTAATGGGCAACTTTGGGGAAGAGGACAAGAACATTACCGCCTGGGCCGTCGAAAAGTTCAGGCCGGCCATGGAGAGGTTGGGAAAGAGCCTGGACATGAAGGTCTACCCGGGCGCGCCCCACGGCTTTCATCGCCATACAACTCCCCATGTCTATCGTCCCGACTCGGCCATGGATGCGTTTCAGAGGACCCTGGAGTTCTTTGACGAAACCTTGAAATAATCTACGTTGGAGGAACAAAACCATGCAACCAACAAGACCGAGAATCGCCATTTTCTCTGGAGCCACGGCAACCATACAGAACAGTCCACCATTGGTCACCAGTAATAAGGCCAGGGAGCAATACGGACTACCCCTTCGCAAGGATGGGAATGGAAGGCCATTACGCTTTGACACGCTGCGGCCCCAGCGTCTGGCAGCTCCGGTGACGGTTTACATCGAACAGTTTAGCGCCCATCCCCTGGAGCGTGATTCTACTGAGCTTTACGGTCCACCGGACGGGTACGTGGACGCCGGCGGCGCCTTTCACGAGAGTCGTCAAGGGTCCAACGACACTCCCGTATACCGGGTCACCCTCCAACCCGATGATGGACTCTACCCCCTGCCCTACATGGCCCGGCAGACCAGCGGCGCACCATGGGAAAACGACTGCGCGAGTCCGCAGGCCGCCGAGGCCATGTGCCGAATGCCCTATTATCCCGACGCCTCTCGCATTGTAGAAGAAATTGATCGACTGGGAGTCGGTGGCTCCGGCTGCGCGGGTATCCTCTCCTCCATGGCAGATTTTCATTTTTACCGGCCGGCGCCCTCTGGGGGCTATCGAAAGGGCTTGCCCCAAGCGGAGCGAACGGATATCGGGTCCGGGGATATCCCGCCGGAAAACCTCGGCAAAGACTTTTTTATATACCGCCCCGGCCATTTGCGTTGTTCCCCCACCATGGAGACCCTCGCCCAGGTCATCAATATGGTGCAGGAAGCAATGGGGTCCGGGCAATACGATGGCGGTGTATGGCTCGAGGGTAGCCCCAACGTGGAAGAAACCTGCTATTGGCTCAATCTTTTAATCGATACTCGGGTTCCCATTGCGGGCAACGCGGCACAGCGACCCCACGGCCAGGTGGGAAACGATGGAGACCGCAACATCATTGACTCCGTCACTTACATCGCCTCCCGGGTCTGGGCGGACCCCGCCGGGCAAGATGAAATCGGCGCAGTGGTCATCATGGACCAGCAGGTATTTACATCACGGGAAGTCCAGAAGGCAGACGCCAGGCCCGGAGGCTATACCGCCACAGGAGGCCATGGAGGGGTGGTGGGAACCGTCGGCCACGGCCCAACGGCCATCACCTTCAAACCAGTGAGGCGACATACCCATACATCAGAGCTCAACATTAACCGCCTGCCGGAAACGGTTCCAGGAGTCCGCCGAAACGGTTCCACCTGGGAGCAAACCTCCGTCCAAATCAAAGACGGGCGGGGCAGGATCCTCCCAAGCGCCATACCCATGGTGACCATCGAAAAAAGCGCGCGCTATCGCGACGGTGGATCGAACAGCACGGAGGTGGGCATTCACGCTCTGATCGACCGGAATCTGAGGGAAGGGCTCCTGGCTGGTTTCGTTGCAGAGGGCGCAGCGCCCTACGGCAGCACAGTCAATTCCATATCGGAGGCCCTCAAGCGAGCCTCTTTGTGCGGTATGCCGGTGGTGAAAGTGGGGCGTGGAAACGCGGAGGGATTCACTCCGCAGCGCCCCGATGATCTTGCCATCGCGGGCAGCAACCTGACCGCCACCAAGGCCCGGGTGCTGCTCATGGCCTGTTTGATGAAACTGGGGTGCCTGCCCCCGGCTGCCGATCCTGAACATCCCACAAGGGCCGAGATGGAACGCATTCAGTCCAGGCTAGACGAGTACCAAAAGATATTCGATAGCCACTGATTCCACCATCCCACTCGCTTTCGAATCGGTCTGGCCTTGCACGGGTATGGCTATGTGACTAATGTGTCAGTCTCACACCCCGTAGCCGCTTCTCCCAATATCAAAATGGCACCGACTTTCCTCTACAATGAGGGTAAAGGCCAAAGGACCTTCAATGACGGCTGGGGCAGGCAATACATATGCACCAGGGAGCGTCATTCCCTCGATTCCCGCTTGGCACATTGCCCTCCATATCGCCATTAGCGCCATATTCATGCTTGTGCGGCAACGGCGACTCTGTCTCATTGCAACCTGTCTCTTCACGTTTTGCCGATTAAAAAGGCCCGGAAAAAACGGCCGATTTTGGGCCGATTTTTGTCCGATCGCAGGCTGCGTGGGCTTCCCGCCATGCGTCTGGCGCGGCGGCGCAAGTGGCGTAGCTGGAGACGGCGTTTGTCAAAAGAGAGACAAACATTCACTTTTAAGTGGCAACTCCAATGACAAACACCGTAGCGTAAATTTGCAGCGCAAAGCACATGAGATAACGGTAAAGCGTCGAAGCATCACACCCAACACAGTAGGATTGCGATCATTTTCCCATCGAGTACGATTTCACCAGCCCATTTCGTATCTGACTCAAGGTCGTGGGATTGAAGTCGCCCCGCCCATTATGATTGTCCGAACTAAATCGGTACTTTCCCGTAACTCCCTCCAGCAGAACACCCGATTCCAGGTGGCGAATCGCGGATTTCGGACCCCCCTTGGCCTCCACCAGTGCACGTCCGCAGAGGCTCATGGCATCCCAGCCGAACCCGTGATTCGCGGTTGGAAGATGAGAACCCGTGCTGGATAAAGCCCTCGCAAACCTTTCTTCCAGTTCATTGCGAGGAGACCCCCGCGAGAAAAGATCCACCATGAGCAGCCCCTCGGCGGATTCCCCCAGTGAGGAGAGAAAAGACTGACGGATTAACGACCTCCCTAATAGAATCGGGAGATCCTTCGAGACAGCGCGCAGACTTCGAATCATTGGAACCGCCAGGCCCTCATCGGAATATATCAGGTAAAGCGCATCGGGCGCCCATGATCTCACATCCTCCGCCCAGCCCTTCTGCCCGCCGGAGAAGGAACGGACTTCCGCCTTCGCCTCCCTCAGAAATTTTTCGCTCCTGGCCGCCACGAGGCTTTGAAACTCCGTATCATCATGGAGAAGATAGACCCTCCTGGCCCCCAGGTTCCGCACTAGATTCTCGGCAACCGAATGCGTGGTTAGCGGGGTGGGAACACCGATATGAAAAACATGACTCCGCCCTTCCCACACCGTAGGATTATTGTTGGCGACAAAGCAGAGAAGATCCAGTTGCTCCGCAAGCTGACCGAGCTTGGTGGATTCAGCAACTCCCGTGGATCCCACGACGCCGGACACCTTTCCCACCCAGCGTTTCAAACTCCTTTCCAGATCGCTCAAATCACCGTCACGAAACGAATCCTCCGCAAGGACCAGGGAGCCGGACAATCCTCCGTCCATGGCGGCAAGCCGTGAACCCAGTGACTGATCCACAGCCGATGGTTGGCCTGCGGCCGGCCGCAAAAGCAAAATGATGATTGGCGCCATAAACAGTTCCTTGCCACTGCTTTAACCGGTTTGGCGAATGCAGTGTAGGTCCTACAATGACAGCTGCTATATCCTCATGGCGACTTGAGCTCCGAACCTGGCGCACTGCGTCTCGAACAGCTGTTGAATTTTTGGATCTTGATCCTCGTATTCAATCTGATCTTCTTTTCTGATTCTTTCCACATCCCGGGTGCTCTGAGTAATGATGGGGTTCTTTACGCTTCCCCAACGAAGTGCAAGGTAACGAGCCGGCGTCGTTCCCGTGTTAAAGTGCTGATGAAACCATCGTTCGGGGGGAACAATCACACTTCCCTCGTGCCAATCAAATTTTTTGGGCTCGGTTCCCTCAGGCCACATCAAAGAATAACCCCGGCCGCCGACGATGATCACGTGGGCTCCGGCGGTATGGCGGTGGGCCTTCTTGTAGGATCCCACGGGAAACTCGGACACGTGGGCTATCATTGAATTGTTCGACATCTCGAACCTCATGTAGGAATTGCCCTTGCCTCTCTCTTTATATTCCTGCAATTTAAAGCTTGCCACGTCGGGCACAAGGTTCGTCTCCCACAATCGGGTGCCGATGGATTGACCCACACCGTCGAAGTAATTTTGCTCCCCGGCGTAGCGGTCCCGGAAAACATGGTTGTTGTTGAATATGAAGTCGGGGTCGCGCAGGAGGTTGATCATCACAGGGGCCGTGGTAACCGCAACGAACCGCGCCGGCTCGCTGCCACTCCCGCTGAAATGCTGATGCCAAGTATTGAGGGGCGGGCTGAAAAGCGTCCCGGCATGCCACTCGAGGGTCTGTTTCTTCTCCCCCTCCGCCCATACCGTCGTTGCCCCCTGTCCGCTCAAGACATAGATGAGCTCCTCATAAAGATGTCGTTCAGGTTTCGTACTTTGGCCTGGAGGAATCTCCAGCACATAGGCATCATCCCGTTCTTCGGTGCCTTCCAGGAGGACGTATGCTCCGAGAGCCCCCATCCGAGGCCACGGCTTAACATCGAGGGCACGAAGATCTTCGATAAAGTAACCCGTGTGAACCGGCACCCCTTCCTGATCCAGTCGTTGGCGGTACGGGCTCTTCGGCCGGTTTACATGCAAGTCTTGAGATGGACCCGTATTTGCCATACTTTCTCCTTATCTCGAACCCTAAAATATTTTTCGGAATTGCACGCTTTTGGACTTTTCGTGATGTCGTTGACATAGAAACGGGATAGGGATATGGGGAGGGTATTTGAAATTCCTGTCATATTAATAAGCATACTAGTTGTTCAGGGTGACCTGCCCCCAGGAGTGGTACCACCCTTTAAGTTAGAGCCGGAATTATCTGGAGTCCAGCCCATGGGGATGAATTCCCAGCCTGCGCTCTGGGCAGAAAGGCCTCCGGTGCCGGAGAACGATAGCCCAGGGCGCTGTGAGGCCGCCGCTGGTTATACTCTCTTCTCCATCTTTCGATCAGCACCTGAGCTTCCCTCAGGGTTTCAAACACCTCCCTGTTGAGCAGCTCATCCCTGAGTTTTCCGTTAAAACTCTCCACGTAGCCATTCTCCCAAGGACTGCCAGGCTCGATGTAGAGTGTCCTGACACCAATGGCCTTGAGCCAGTCCCGGATAGCCTGAGCCGTAAACTCGGGGCCATTGTCGGACCGAAGGGACTGCGGCACGCCCCGTTCCACGAATAGCTCCGCTAACCGTTCCAGCACATCCCGGTGATTCATCCGTCTGGCCACATCAATCGCCAAGCACTCCCGGGTGTATTCATCCACGATGCTCAACAGCCGAAAGGCCCGACCGTCTTCGGTTCGCTCGTGCACGAAGTCATAACTCCACACATGGTTTCGATGCGCCGGTCTCAGGCGAATGCAGGAGCCATCAGTCAACCGGAGCCTCCCTCGCTTAGGCTGACGGCTGAGGACTTTCAGCCCTTCCTGCCTCCAGAGCCTCTCCACTCGCTTGTGGTTGACCTTCCACCCCTCCCCACGCAGCATGGCCGTAATCCTCCGGTAGCCGTATCGCCCGTATTCGCTGGCCAGCTCCATCATCCGAGCCACTAGTCTTGCTTCCTCTTCCGGGATCTCTCGGACTCTTCGTTGCGTCGATCGCGGCTGTCCCAACACTTGGCAAGCCCGGCGTTCGGAGACTCGATCAGGTCCCAATCTTTCTCTGGCCCATATCACCGCTCGTCTCCTCTTCGCCGGGCCTAGAAGTTTCCCGAGGACACTTCCTTCAGGATCTGGTTGTCCAGCGATAGATCCGCCACCAGCTTCTTCAACCGCGCATTCTCCTTGTCCAAGGCCTTGAGCCTCTTGGCCTGATCCATCTTCAGGCCTCCATATTCCTTCCTCCACCGGTAGTAGGTCTGCACGGTTACCCCCACCTGCTTGCACACCTGGCCCACCGCCTTCCCTTGGGCCAAGCTCACCTCCGCCTCACGCAGCTTGAGGATAATCTGCTCGGCCGTAAATCGCTTTCTTGCCATCCTTGCCTCCTTCCTAAAATCAAAATCCCTAACATTTCACCTGGACTCGTTTTAGGGGGCAAGGTCAGCATCCATTTTATTCATTCGATCAAAAATATCGATAATCACATGAGACATGAACAATAGAAGATATGGCAAATTTTGATAAATCAAATCATAAATGTCATCATCAAGTGGATTCTTGAATATAAAATTAAAGTTCTCTGCGGATGTTCGAAGTTCAGCATTCCACGTCGTTACCAAATGAACTGCATGCTGAAAATATTTTTGAAACCCATTTTCATTTCTCCTGCTGTTGATCGTATATTCTATGGAATCCGGGTCAAACAAATGGTGATGTTCGAGATTTTTTACCGCCTCTGAGTAAATCTCTTTGCGTTTTTCCCCAAGCTTACTTAACGAAAGAATTTCGGGATCACCCTTTGTGAATTGGATGTAAAATTCATCCCGTCTTCCATGCATCCATGACAAATAAAGCAAGCTCTCTGTCAGAGGTTTTCGCAACAAATTGAATCCCACTACACATTTTCGTTTCTCAAAGCATCGGAGTGCTTCATACACATGATGCAGGCAATCAGAGATCATTGCCATAGAAATCGTATTTAGAACAACCTTTTTGGAGGCGTTAAGATATCCAAGTTCACGCAAAGCCTCAATCGTATCGGTATCATTGGATAGTTCTTCGAATCTCGTTAATTCCGCTTGGTCTCGAAATTTTATCGTCTCCAATTGAGCGTCGGCGTTTTCATATTCGACCAGAGAACGTGCGCACTCATCGTGCAAGAAAAAGCAAAGTTCATGAAGTGCCCGGATTTTGTCGGGGATATTATTCAACCTACTTAGTGGAATTAAACCAATTCTCTTCATTGCGGTGGCTCAGAACGTCATTTTCTCTGGTGGTTCAATTCTAACAGTTTCTTCAGGGCTTCATCCTCTGAAATCCCGGCATCCCATCCATAGGCTGCCGCGACGGCAGCGTCGAGGTTCACGTGGGCGTCGGTGAGCCATTGCGGACGGGCGTTGTAAAGATTGGTCAAGGTGCGTTTCTTGAGTTCCTTCGCGGCCGCTTGGTCGCGGGCGACAGGACGCATGGGATAGCCGGGGACCGGCTCGTCTACCCATTCCACCCATTCAGGCGGGTTGAGCCAGCGGTCGCGCAGTTCGACAAGCCTCCGCGCGGCCTCGGCGATGGCCCTAGCATGCGGGTCGTTTGCATAGTCGGCGGCGGGAATGTCGGGCGACAGCCCTTCCGGGAAAGGGAAGGTCTCGAAGGTAGTGGTCGGCGTGTAACGCGGGCGATCTTCCAAGCTGGTGCCGAGCCTGAGCGACCACGCTTCGTGGAAGCGGCTGTGCAGGATGCCGAAGGTCGTGTCGTCGTCGCGCGCGATGACGATCAGTTGATGATCCGGACAGATGCGGGCGTCGAGCCAGGCGAACAGTCGGTGCTTTGCCACTGTCGGCGTGGCGATGAAGCGCAACAGCTTGCCGAGCGCCGCCCACATGTTCGGCCGTGGCCGATGGTGCAACCACCACTGATCACGTCTCTCGGCTACACGTTGCTTGTCCCATGTTGACCGGACGTGTTCCTTCACCCACCGGAACGGCTCTTCGTAGAGCGCCCCGTCGCCGACTGACATCTTCAACCCAAAGTCGACGATCCACTTCCCTGCCGGCCGCCGGGTGAGGTCCATACCGTTCACCCACGGCTTCAGAACGTCGGCGTTGGTCCGGCCGTTCGGGTTCGCCGGCAGACGGAGCCACCCGCGCGCCCGATCGCCCGCAACATCGAAGGGACCACCCTTCGTGTCGCCCATGAAAGCCACGCTGGCGTTCTCCGCAAGACGCCGGACGCCCGTCAGATCGAAGCCGGTGCCGCCGCTCCGCGCCGTCAGGTCCGCGTAGATCTCGTCGACGGACTCGTCGTCGAGCCGAGCGCCGGACACGGATTCGGCGGCGGCGTGCGAGAAGCAGATCAACGACACCCGCACTGCCGCCCCGTCGATCACCCACGGCTCGTCGCTCAATGCCTCGAAGATCCGCCGCCCCTCGGTCGCGGCTTGCAGCGCCCGCCGGTTAGCGCCACCGCGAATGGAATTGGTTGCTACAAGCCCGACCCGTTTCGCCTTGTTTGATCCTATATGTTTACCGGCCTTCACGAACCAGTAGCAGACGAGATCGGCTTCCGCAGGCACGCGGCCCTCATACACCGTGAAAATGCTCGAAACGTAGTCCTCGCCAAGGTTGGCAATCAGGAGCTTGCCGCCGAGAAACGGCGGGTTCCCGATCACTACATCGGCCTCCGGCCACTCCGGCTCGCCAGCCTCCGGTGTCAGGATCGCGTCGCGGCATTCGATGGTGTCAAGCGGCTTGAGGATCGGATCGCGCGATTCGTTGAACCCGTTTCGACGCATCCATTGTATATCGCCGATCCAGACCGATACGCGGGCCAATTCCGCCGCATAGGCATTGACCTCGATCCCCTTGACGTTGGCCGGACCGACCGCCGGGAAAGCCCGTTCGAGGCCCATCGCCTCGGCCTCCAACTGTACCCGGTGCTCCAGGTCCTTGAGCGCGTGCAGCGACAGATAGAGGAAGTTCCCCGAGCCGCAGGCGGGGTCGAGCACGGTGAACTTCCGCAGCCGTTCGAGGAAAACACGCAGTAGCCGTTCCGCCTGCCCCCGCTGTCGAGTCGCCGCCGCCTTCGGTTTGGCCGCATCCGCCCGTTCAAGGACCGCGGCGACCTCGGCCTTTGTCTTCTCCCATTCGGCGAGCCAGGGACGGATGATCACGGGCTCGATGATCCGCATGATCTTGTCCCGGTCGGTGTAGTGCGCCCCAAGCTGCGAGCGCTTGTCCGGGTCGAGCCCGCGCTCGAACAGCGTGCCCAGGATCGAAGGATCGATCTCCGACCAGTCGAGCGCCGCCGCCTTGAGCGTTGTCTCGATCTCCGCCTTGTCCAGCGGCAAGGCGGTGTCGTCGTCGAACAGCCCGCCGTTGAACCACGCCACCGCCTCGAACCCGATCCGGCCTCCGGTGGACATCGCCCCGAACAGATCCCGCGCCATGACGGCGAAGTCCCCGGGCCGCTTTCGCCCTTGTTCCAGCATCCGGGTGAACATGTTGCCGGGCAGCAGGCCCACATCCTCGACGAACATGCAGAACACCAGACGGTTCACGAAATGCGCCACTGCCTGCGGCTCGTGGCCGTGCTCCCGCAACGACTGCGCCAGCAATGCGAAGGCCGCCGCCGCGCGTTCGGTCAGCGCCTGCCGGCTCTCGCCGGGGCGCAGGCGCTCGGGGTCGGACATCGCCCACTTGAGCCTGTCGCGGGTGGCCGCATCCGCAAGATCGGCCAAGTCGAACTCGTGGGTCCGGCTGACGCTGTTGGTCCAGTTGGTGCGGATGCGGAACCGAACCATGTCCGAGACAATCAGCAACGGCGGGTTCTCCAGTGCAAGCGCGTATTGCCGCAACTGGTTGAAGGCAGCGTCAAGGTCCGCGTGCTTGCCCTTGTACTCCCAGGCGAAGCAGTGCCGCTTCCACACGTCGGCCCAGCCGTCGCCGCCGCCATCCTTACGTGAGCCGCGCTCGAAGCAGTAATGCTCGCCGGTCGGGTCGGCTTCGGCCGGCGTCGGCTCGCCCAACAGCCGGCACAGGTCGATGAAGTGCTCCTGTGACGCCGAGCGCTCCTTCAGTTCCGATGCCCGCCACTTGGCGATGAACTCACCCGGCGTCATGGCATGGGTTGCGCGGGCGCATCGTGTCCGGGACGGCGTCCGGCATGTTCACTTGAATCGACAAAGTCCAATTGTTCCCGGCTCCGTGTGCTCATCGTGCTCCCCTCAAGATACCGTGATGCTTTGCGAGCGGCAAGGGAGAGCTGCGGCGAACCTTCATCGGGGATACCGCCGTGGACCGCCGCCGGTTCATCAGTGACAGTGAACGAACTACTGCGTGAAGTGTGCATCTGACAACATCGGGCACGACGGCGCCGGCCGCACCACCCCAAGCGCCTTGCGCACGGTCGATCACGCCAGCCTTGGCGCTCTTTGGCTCCATGACCTCCGCTACACGTTAGCCAACTAAGCGGTCATGTCGGGCGAGAACCTGCCGCACGTCGGCACGCTGCTCGGGTATTGCCAGCATCGAGCGCGGTCGATGCACGGCCCTTTCAGCGGCTTTGCATGGGCGATTTCCGGGTCGGTTCGCCCCGGAATTTCTCGAATTTTCCAGGCCATTCTCAATTATTTTTGATCCGCCGCGCCGACCACCGCCTCGTCGATGGCATATACCTGGCCGTATCGTTTGTGACAGTCTAACCCGACGTAAGGCATGGGGGTCTTCTCCTTTCAGGTTTGATGGCTGTTACAACCGCCACCCTGCTGGAGCTTGACCCCTTTTTCATGTTGCCCGACCCCCATTTCAGGGAGTTTGGAGTGAGGAGTTACGGTGCGGCGGGCCGGGCGCGCCACGGGATTCACTTAAAGCGTGGGGCGGATAGAAGATTTCGGAGACGGCTGGAATATCCGGAAGATGTTATCCGTCAACAAAAGATTTGAGCTCTTTATTCGATTGCGTCTCACGGCTGGGTCGCATTGTCTCCGACGAGCTCACCCGAAAGTTAGAAACCGAAGTGACTCTCGATTGGCACGAGCTCCGCGCGTCGGATCTGTCCGGTCGGGCGCGGGCGTTTCAAAGCATGGTGGGCGGCGGCATGGATCTAGCGAAAGCCGCGGCACTGGCGGGGCTGATGGTAGACGATGGTTGAAGTGTGCGCCGGTAACGGGTGCACGGCGGCGATCGAGCCGACGGTGGGGTGTAGTATTCGGTGATCGGGCTCCGCGGTGCCGGGGAGGGATCACCGAGGCGCGGGGGCAGCGTTATCTGGAGTTGGACTGCGTGTGGGCGGGTTGAACCCTACGCCCGACCGGGCTGGTGACGATGGACCGTTTACAACCAGTCTGATAGTTTGGGCGGGATGGGGCTCACCGAGTTTTTTCCATGGCTGGTTTCTTGCCTAAACAAGCTGGTTTCTTGCGTGACCGATTACCGGAATCGTCCAAGACTCAAAGCTCGGGTTGACGTTGAAGAATCGCGGACGCGGATCAGAGTTCTAAATGAGGGCAGATATCCCGTCGTCGTCAGGGCAATGGACTGGTCTATCGGCAGAGGGAGAAATCACCAAATTTTTCTTGACTGCCCACTTCAGCCAAAGAACGGTGAACCACCAGTTGAAATTCTGCCTGGGCACACGTCCTTAGTTGCATGGGTTATTCAAGACAAGCTCTTCACTGACTACCTATTGATCCTCGTATAATATAATGACATCAGAAAAGGCTGGACTGTTTCCAGAAGGCGGTAACGAGACGAGGCCTGCGGCGCATTCGGCAAAGGGCGCGACGAGCATGGTGGCTGAGTTGAGCGAAGTCCTTGGCACAGAAGTTGGGCAGTTCATGATGCTTCCAGTATCCCCAGAGGTATTCGACGGGATTCAGTTCCGGTGCATAGGCCGGCAACCGTTCCAGCACCAACGCGCCTTCGGTAGCGGCAACAAAGTCCCGAACCAACCGGCTCCGGTGGCTGGGCAGTCCGTCCCACACTACCAGCAGCGGCCCGGAAACATGACGCATCAAGTGCTTCAGGAATTCGATGATCTGGGGGCTCTTGATGGCTCCCGGATACACTCGAAAGTACAAGCGCCACCAGGTGACTCCGGCGATGGCCGACAGACTCTTCCAGTTGAAGTGATATTGCAGCACTGGCGTCTGTCCTCGGGGCGACCACGTACGATACCGATTCGGCCGCTCGCTCAGCCCGCTTTCGTCCACGAACACTATGGTTCGCCCCTCGTTTCGGGCTTTTTTTTAATCTCCGGCCAGCGCTTCTTCTTCCACTGCCGGATCGCCTCTTCATCTCGTTCCAAGGCACGTCCCGTCGGCCGCTGGCAACTCCACCCCAACTGCCGCAATATCCGCCAAACATGGCCCGGATGGTATGTGACTCCGCAGGCTTCCCCAATCAAGTGGGCCACTCGCCTTGCGGTCCACAGGCTCGTGTCGTACCCCAGCGCTTCGGGTCCCCGTTTCAAACCGCCCTCGATCTTCTTCAGATCCGCCGGGCTCAGTCGCGGCTTGCGTCCGGCACGCCCCGCCTGCTTGAGCCCGGCTCTGCCGCTCTCGGCCAACTGCCGCGCCCATCGATTCACCGACTGGCGGTGCACTCCCACCCAACGCGCCACCTCCGCCTCCGACAGCCCTCGCTTCAACAGCCTCCCCGCCTCCATCCACCGCCGCTCCAATGCTTCAAAGTCCCGTCGCACTCCAAGTGGGTTTCCCATACCACCACTATACATTAAGTTCTTATCCAATGTTACTATATTATGCGGTTCTCAATAAGGCGTTACAAGGGTAGCGACCTCCACACGCTTCAGCTACGAGTCCACACATCTTCTGGAAAGATCAATAGCTGCTACCCGGGCGACGAATTGATTTCGAAATTTCGCGAAAGTTCGGACCTTAAGTAGTGCCCTCGTGGGTCCGCTTGTGGGTCCATAGAATCATAGGTGCTAAATAATTCTTTATTATTCAGCTAGTTATACTGCAAATTCAACTCCCTTCGGGGAGCCGTATATCTGACCGCTAACTTTGGCGGTGGTTAGTTAACGCGAAACCCCGAAGGGAGACCTTATCAGGGTTTTGTCGTATCTGACGCTTTGGGCGCTGAGTGCGGGAGCTGCTTACCTTTGACGACCCCGCAACCCCTCTGCCCGCTATGGACCGTCCGGGCGGGCACAATCTCTACCGCCGCGTGCCTGTACCTATCGCGGTGAACGGCGACGGATCGTATCCGGCCGCCAGCGGGCCGGTTATCCACAGTTTTAGCCAAGATTTCTCATTATTTCCATCTCCCCACAGCGAGGTTAATGGCAACTCCCTTGAGGCGGACGGGAAGCGTGAGAGCAGATCAACGTTATTCTTTGTCCTGCACGGCCACGGTCCAAATTCTTTTCAAAGGCAATTCGGCCTTAAGGTCTTCGTCCAGGTGGTCGTAGTGGGTAAATAGTTGCTCAAGTAGTTCTTTCTGCGTCCACAGCCGCACACGAAAGAAGCTGGCAGCGAGTTCCTTCTGCACGTTGCCCTTGAAGCCGCTCCATGAGATGAATAAGCCTTCGTCCGCTCCGAATTTAGTAACCGCGCCCAACAGTTTGTCTACCGTCGGGCGGTCGATAGGGCCGCTCTCTGATTTCACTTCGACGCAGAGTCGCGGCTTCCCGAAGCCGAGTGGCCCGGCACCCGCGATAATATCCACGCCACCGTCGGGGCCTTCCGCGCTGCGATAGGTGGTGTAACCCTGGATTTTGAGGATAGCTTCGACCAGTCGCGTGAGTCCGTGGCCCTTGAATCGCGCTGCGATGAGCTGAGCGATCTGGTCGCGGGCGAGTTCTTCAAGGTCACTGTCTTCGGGCAGTTCTTCCGTGCCCGGCACCGCGGTTTTGGTAGATATGTTGGATGGTTTGTAGATGGGTTGGATGGTTTCAGGTTTCCATCCGTTCGTCTGCATGGCGGCCATGCGTTGCTCTGCATTGTTGCGTTGGACCCGGCAGATGGCCATAAAGGCACCGAAGGTATAGAGCAAGTCCTGGCCGAA
The DNA here is from genome assembly GCA_965218425.1 of uncultured Binatia bacterium (SeqCode). Lineage (GTDB taxonomy): Bacteria > Desulfobacterota > Binatia > UBA9968 > CAXXLF01 > CBDCDW01. Next base: position 2,930,616 of record OZ244621.1, on the reverse strand, counting down.
ATTGGCGCGCGGCACGGCCTCTGCAATCCACTTCACGGGTCGCCAATGAAAGTATGGGTCGGGTCCAGAAGGTTCGAAGTGATAGTCACCGGTAATCTCGGCAATCTGGATGGCGGGCTGCGACTTGAGCGGCAACACGACCAAATCGCCTTTCATCATTTCATGCGCGAAGGGCCAGACTTGGCTCACCCAATTCTGAATCGTCTTGGGCTTTCTGTCCGGGTAGCGCTCGGTCATCGCTGCTGTCAAATCGGCCTTTTGCTGGAGCTTGGTGAGGTCTACATCGAGTCTGTCCCAAGTCACATAAACACGGTTTTCCTGAATGAACTTCTGCTCGTATTCGCCGTGGGAACCGGCACGGATTAACCAGATCGCCATGGAAGTAGTCCTTTTATTTCAATTTGAAGAAACGCTCGATGTTTTGCTTCAATGCCGGGGTGAACTCCAGTTCTGGATCGGTAAATCGAAGTTGTTTGATGCCTGCTAGGTTAAAGCCAACGGCCTTGTCCTTATCGCCTTTAACAGACTGTGGCTTATCCCGTTCACAAACCCAATACAGGAAAGGGTAAGTAATTGAAATATAATTATTTCTTGGATTTGGGTTTTTTTGCCTTGGGCTTTCTCTTGGTTGGTTTGACTTCGAGAAAACCCTTCAAAACTTCGAGGAATTGCTTTTCGGTGAGTTCTTTATCAGGTGGCGTGGTCTTTTTATTCATCTTTAGGCGGTAGCTGTTTTTGCTTCTTTTGGGTCAATCTTTTAATTGATGGCTCAGCGACCAGTTTTTCTGGCATTGTTCCGCCAAGCTCTTTGATAGTTTGCCTCACCTTTGTGCCCACTTTATGATGGGTGTTTGTAGCTTGCATTTCCCCTTGGATTTTCTCGTTGGTAAGACGTTCCTCTGTTTGGGTAATCCGAAATTCATTCGCAGCCAGCTCAGCCCGTCCACTACAATCCAAAAGATTTTCCTGGTCTGGAATCCCCTTTGTTCGCTTGATCTCTTTATAACTCATTTGATAGAGACCGCGATAGCCTGCATCCTGAAATACGCCAAACTTTTTTACACCTGCTTTCTTGGCCGCATTACTTAAATACTTATTCGCGTTTCTTACTCGTTCGCGTTGAATCAGTCGTTTCTGTTCATAGGTTAGCTGGTCATCGAGTTCTTGCCGCCTTGTCTGCACCGCAAAATATGTTTGAGCTAGACCAACCTGTAATTTCTGGCTAGGATCGCCATTCATAGTCACAAGGTAGCAAGCGTATCTTGTCAGTCGGTAATCCTGTCGTCGTCCTATCGCACCCTTCCCGGCCCTTATCTCTTTAATGGTAGCATTAAAGTGATTGTCGGGATTCTTGCCGCTGGTTTCGCAAGCATGCATCGCCCTTGCAATCACGGATTCGAAATTCTGCCAGGCTTCATATCCAAGTATTACTTGCAGGTCCCTAGCCATCCAATATTCGACTGTTCTCTCAGGCCCCAAGTCCTGTATGTGCTTAATTTGATCTAACTTTTTATGGATTTCATTTACATCCATCACATTGCCTCCAGTTTAGATTTGGTAAAATCTCACAGGTGCAATGATAACATATTGTTGTCACAACGCAAGCATTTTCCATCAAATGTTGACAATGGTTCGGTGAATGTGGTAAATCTCCCATATTGGAGGAATTGCCATGATTAATTTCCGAATCCAATTAGAACGAAAGATAGATATAAAAAAGCAAGAAATAGCTGAAACTGAGGCTAAGCTACGAGAACTACAAGCATTTATCCAAGGTCTGCAAGAGGCCTTAAAGGTTTTACCCAGAGATGGCTCGGTGGATACTGACCGTGCTTTACGGGAAGGCAGCAATATGGCCAAAGCCAGAGATTGTCTCACGAAGTCGGGAAGGCCGATGCACATCAAGGATATTCTCAAAGGTATAGGAAAGGAAAATACAAGAAACAACCGCTCATCGGTTGGAGCATCCCTTGCTAGCTACTCAAAAAAAGGAGAAATCTTTACAAAGACCGCACCCAACACCTATGGCTTAATTGAGTTTGAACAACAGCAGAAAGTGGATGATGGGGAATTTCCAGACAACTTTGGTCTAGACGATGACCTTAAAGAGATTATTGCTTAGTTTTATGGGGCGCTGGCGTAACTGGCAAACGCAGCAGACCTGGAATCTGCTTTACTAGGGGTTCGATCCCCCTGCGCCCCATCACTTAAAAAAGTATCATTTGTCTGTGGTCTTTTCAACTGGCTGTTTGTAAGTCAATCGTTTTCCACTTACCTCTTTGATTGCCAAAATAGACCGTTCGCCATCCTTGCTCTTTCTTAGGTTGTACCTAAAATTAAATTCGTCAAGATGAGGTGGTCCCGAAAAACGGACAGGTTGCTAAGGTGTATTCCACCGACTGAAGGAGGGATGCGCAATGAGCACACGGCGACGGTTCAGCGGGGACTTCAAGGCGAAGGTGGCGCTGGAAGCGCTGCGCGGAGACAAGACGATTCAGGAGATCGCGGCGCGGCACAAGATACACCCGAACCAGGTGAGCACCTGGAAGCAGCGGGCGGTGGAGGGCATGAGGGAGGTCTTCTCGAAGGGGGCGGAGCGGTCGCGTGGGGAGCACGAGGGGGAGATCCGGAACCTGCACGCGAAGATCGGGGAGTTGACGGTGGAGCGGGATTTTTTGGCCAAAGGGCTCAAGTGGTGAGCCGGGAGAAGCGCCGGGCGATGATCGAGCCCGGCCATCCCAAGCTCAGCTTGAGCCGTCAATGCCACCTGCTCCGTGTGAGCCGATCCTCGGTGTACCACAGGCCCAAGGGCGAGAGCGCAGAGAATCTTGGGTTGATGCGCCGGATCGATGAGCTGTTTCTGAGCTACCCATTCTACGGCAGCCGCCAGATGGTCCGCCATCTGTGGCGGGAAGGCGTCCGTGTGGGTCGCCACCGGGTGCGGCGTCTGATGCGCCTGATGGGTCTGCAGGCCATCTACCAGGCACCCCGGACCACCCGACCGCATCCGGAGCACCGGGTTTATCCCTATCTGCTCAAGGGAGTCGCCATCGAGCGGCCCAATCACGTCTGGACCGCGGACATCACCTATATCCCGGTCCAGCGCGGCTTCCTGTACTTGGTGGCGGTCATGGACTGGGCCACCCGCCGCGTGCTCTCCTGGAGGCTCTCCAACACCCTCGACGCACGCTTCTGTGTCGAGGCCCTCTCCGAAGCCCTCCAGCGCTACAGCCGCCCCGAGATCTTCAACACCGACCAGGGCAGCCAGTTCACCAGCCTGGAGTTCACCTCCGTGCTCAACGACGCCCGTGTCGCCATCTCTATGGACGGTAGAGGCCGGTGTATGGACAACATCTTCATCGAGCGCCTGTGGCGCTCCCTCAAGTACGAGGCCGTCTACCTGCACGAGCTCTCAGACGGCTTCCAGGCTCAGCGCCTGATTTCTTGCTGGTTCGCCTTTTATGATCGGGAGAGGCCACACTCTGCCTTGGCCGGCTCCACCCCAGCCGAGGCCTACGAACAAGCAATGCTGCCGCGGACGCAGCCTGAGCGCCCCAGCTCAACTGCCCCTCTGCCGGCTCTACCGGAACAGCGAAACGTGTTAAACAGGACCCTGGCGGCATGATCGATTACCCGGAATACACCTTATTTCTTCCGCCATCCTGTCCTACAAACCAGGACCGCCTCAGAATAATGCCTTTAACATTAGCTGATGGAAAGTTGAGTTCTCAATTGACTGCTAGGGGTTTTGCCAGAGTGGAGAGTGAGGATCAGGTTGGCACAATTGTACTTGGCCCACCTGAAAGTTTGATCTTGGTTGGCATGGAGTTCTTACGGGCTTTCAAGAAGAAACTTATAATTGACCCCACAAAGTCCCTTGTCATTTTTGAAGATTCCTAACCTACCAAGTCCTGATACCTTAGTCTCTTCGACTCCAGCCCCTTAAGATTTCAGACTGAGCCACTACCCAGTCTCAGACTCCCTTGACACCCTTAACCTGACCCTGATATAGGCGCCAGTTTGCTGATGTCAATTCATTCCCTGGCACGCTTCCGAAAACTTCGGTTAATTAGGGCCTATGGACAACTGCCCTTCATGTGAACCCCCAAGCGGTTTACACCAAAGCCCCAAGTCTAAACCCTCTACGCCTGAACCTTTCACTAGCTCGGTGACGGCACAAATGCGATGCCGGTCTCAGGCCTCCAAGGATAGAGCCCAGTTTTCCACAGCTTACCCGCAGTTGTTCAGTTGTTCGGAAATCTCACCCGCAAAGAGAGATGGGAACTGAATCAAGCCTGGAACTCTTCCCGGTATAGCCCAAAGGGTTCGAGCAAGGGGTAATCAGACATGAAGAACAGGATGGCTTCCTCGTTGGCCGATTGATTCTCGTGGTGGTGCCAGCTCCAGTTTGGGACCACGAAGAAGTCCCCGCGTTCCCACTCCAGCACGGTATCATTTACAACCGTCTTGCCCTGACCGCGCATCACATGAAATATGCCGGTAGAAGTGCGGCGGCGAGTCTTGGTCACTTCACCCTGGCGCAATAGGTGCTGGCCGCATGCAAGGGTAGGCAACGTGGGTCCGTCATTCTTACCTTTGTACTCCTGGACCAGGTCGACGCCTGCGGGTCGATCCACCATCTTCTTCAAGCTCTGTTCGGTTTCCCGCCACTTGTAATACCACGGAGGCCCGTTCTCTGGCGCAACGCTATCGCTTGATGTCCTGAGGACTCGTTGTACAGACTGCTGCGGTTTTTCATGCTCCTCGATAAATATCACATCCATGGCCCGGGAAAATGGAATATCAAGACCATCGATCCAGATCATGGGGGCGTCGGATTCATTGATGTGGTCGTGCCAGGTCCAGTTCGGGGTAAGGATCAGATCGCCGGGTTCCATCAAGAAGCGCTGGCCGTTGACCGTGGTGAAGGTATCTTTTCCTTCAATCACGTAGCGAATGGCGGCCATGGTATGACGATGTGCCGTCGCCACTTCTCCGGGCAGAACCAACTGAATCGACATCTGCATCGTATGGGTGGTAAATTTTAACGGATGAACTCCGGGATTGACGAGTTGAATGGTCCTACGTCCCGCCTCGTTCACGCCGATGAGGTCTCCGGCACGCATGAGCTGTTCACGGATCATGGACCCCTTCCAAAGCATGGGATGCAGCTTGGACCGGGGCTCCATGTTGTTCGGAAGATCCATCTTCCAATGGCCCTGGATGGAATACTGTTGTATCTCCTGATCAAACTGTGCGAGTTCTTCGGCTTTGGACATGGAAATAATACCTCCGTTTTGGCTCCAACCGGATCCTTCCGCTTCTGCCGAAAACTATCACTTCGTTCCCATGGCGGTCAACCCGGCTCCCGTAAGTTCCCCTAGTGCGATTGAGTTATGACGTCCGCCAGAGCGGGGCGGCGTTCTTCTTTCACCACCTCCAGCGCGCGGCCGGTTGCAGGCTGAATCTTTGCGGGATCCTCGATGGGCCCTTCGCTAGCAATGGAAAAAGACTTTGCCAACGTCGCGAAGTCAACCGGCGGAGCCTCCATACGCATTCCGATGCCTTTGTTCTCCGGGGGCCTTCCCCGTTCAACGGCGACCTTCGCCTGATGCTCCTCATCATTATAGTAGGTCCGATTGTTGGTCATGATCATCAATAGCGGAATGTCGTAGCTCGAGGCGGTCCAGAGGGCGCTATTGGTGTAGAGAAGATCGCCGACCCGTAGCGATTCGCCATAGCTCCTCCTTGGAACCCAAAGCTTGGCTTCTGTCAGCGACCGGAATTCTTAACACCGCTCAATCCAATTCGGCGTACAACCCGGGATCAATTCCACAAGCGATCCGCATGCAGTGATCTTCCAGTAGGGTGAAACTCCTTTTGAATTGAACCGCCTTGCGCACGCCCTCCTGCTGCTCATCGGTTATGGCATATTTTTTTATTAGATCGCGGGTGTCTGATCCATGTTCAACATCCATCTCGGAATGAAGCGTGAAATGCGCCAGGCCCCAATCGGGGACACCGTAATACTTTCTCATGGCCTCGGCCATCTTCATCCCATGGCCGGTTTTACCGGTGCCCGTATCCTCGTCAAAGCTCGTAGACAGGCCCTCCAGCCAGCTATGATCCCGGGCATAATTCACCCACGAGTCACACACCACTTTGTAAGGTTGGCTGAGATCCCGGAAATCTTCCAGCTCCTCCCTTGGGATACCCAGACCTTCCGCGAGCTTCACCCACAGCTCCGCGTGGGCGCCCACGGTCCCTCCCATCACCCGGCTGTCCTCCTCCTCGATGTATTTCTTCATGCGCTCCATCCTCACCTCTCTGATGGGGCAGTTGGCTAATATGTACAGTTCTTTTCGTGGCACGTTCACTCGATAGTAATAGAGCTGTTTTACCCAGAGCTTGATTTGATCCCTGGTGAGCTTTCCACCCTCAATCAACAGGCGCGTGGGTCGCACAGCGCGATAATCCTGCCGTTGATCCATCAACTCCCGAACCAGCTCCTCCGGTGGTATGGCCATTTAATCTACCCCCTTAACAAACTTGGCTTCTCAATCAAAAAGCCCCTTCCACTTTTTCAAGACCCTGTCCCTTTCTTCATCACTGGATTGGACCACTTTGGGAAATTCCTTGATCCAATCAAAGGGCCGGCAGGCGTCAATCACGGCCCTAGAGCCAAAGGCTATCTTGGCGCTCTTGGGATAAACGGGGTCCAGCGGGCCCGTATAAGTGTTGCGGATGATATCGATATCTTTTTCCGGATTGGAACGGGTGCTGATGGCCCAGACCACCTGGTCCAGATCGCTCGGATCGATATCTTCGTCCACCACAACGACGTACCTTCCCATTGAGGTTCCCCCTGCGCGGCACTGGGATGCCATAAAGCCGGCCTGCCGCGCATGACCCGGGTACCGTTGGCGGATGGAAACCACGACGAAGAAATTGATCCCCGATACCTCGTGGTACCAGACCCCTTTGATGTCGGTGATTCCGTCTTTATTCAGAGAATCCTTGACGTTGGCGGACTTCATGGCCGACATGAAATAGGAATAGTCGTGGGGTGGACGGGCCGGCATGGCGCCGAGGATAATGGGATCATTGCGATGGTAGAGGGCTTTCACATGAATCACGGGCTCCTTTCCCATCCCGGAAGCGTAATAGCCGGTGTATTCCCCGTAGGGCCCCTCCTCCTTTAATTCATCGGGAGGGCAGAGTCCTTCAATGGCAAACTCACTCTCGGCAGGAAGGGGTAGCCCGGTGATTTCACCAGGCACCACGGGCACCGATTTTCCGGCGATGGCCCCTACGAACCCGTATTCGGACATGCTGTAGGGTACGCTCATCCCCCCCAGCACGAGAAACAAAGGATGATGCCCGAAGGACACGGCCACGGGCGCCGCTTCCCCTCGGGCGTGATACTTTTTTATGTTCAACGCGCCATGATGAGCGGAGGAGATATGTAACGCCAGCGTCTTCTCGTCATGCACCATCAAGCGGTAGGTTCCCAGGTTCACCACGCCGGTATCGGGGTCCTGGGTAATGACAATACAGCCCGTACCGAGGTACCTCCCTCCATCATCCTCGTGCCACTTGGGAATGGGAAATTTGAGCAGGTTTACGTCGTTCCCATAGGCTCGATTTTCGAGGACAGCTCCGTCCGAGACTTCGTTGGCCGGAAATTCACTGGCACGCCTCTCCCATTGGATGACTCTACCCTCCAGTTGCGACACCAGGTCCTGATCCGTATGAATATCGCGCAAACCCAGGGTGAGTCCCAGCCTCTGGGCATCTAGAATAGCACCGGTGACGATTCTGAATCCTTTTGAGTGGCCTTTGATATTGTCGAACACCAGGGTGGGGCCCCTGCGCTTACAGTTCACCTCCGCCAGGATACCGAGTTCGAGGTGGGGATCGGCGCCGTCAACCACCTTGAGCTTCCCCATGCCATCAACGCTGCTCAGCCATGTTCTTAGATCCTCTAATGCCATTGCTGTCTCCTTATCAAAATCCAAATACCCATGCCTGTTATATTAATATTCAGGACACGGGTGCAAGCGACACCATCCACTCGGAAAGCGTCAATGAGGTAGCCTATTATCTATCGTACTGACGGGGATCAAAAACATCCCGCAGGCCATCGCCCAGCAGGTTGAAGCCCAATATGGTCAAGGAGATGGCCAGACCTGGAAAGATGGCAACGTGGGGGCCAAGCTCCATGTAACCCCGTGCCTCGTTGAGCATGAGGCCCCAACTGGGAGAGGGAGGAGCAAATCCCAGCCCGAGAAAACTAAGAGAGGACTCCGTGGTAATGGCATGGGCGCAATCAAGAGTCACCAAAACCAGGATGGGACCGATGCAGTTGGGAATGATCTGAAAGAAAAGGATCCTCAACTCGGACTCGCCCGTCATGCGGGCGGCCTCGACGTATTCTTTCTCTTTTTGTGAAAGGACCACCCCTCGAACCACCCGGGCGTAGCCTGGGATGGAGGTGATGCCGATGGCCAGCCACAGAGTCAAAAAGTTAGCGCCCAGAGCAGCCACCAAGGCGATGGCCAGCAATCGCCCGGGAAAGGCGAGGACCGCGTCGATGAAACGCATAATAAGGGTATCCACCCGTCCACCCACATAACCGGAGAAGGCTCCTAAAGGAACTCCGATAATAACGGCCAGGAGAACGGCGCCCACGGCCACCTGCATGGCGATGCGGGTTCCCAGGACAACGCGGGTAAAGATGTCCCGGCCGAAGAGATCGGTGCCGAAGAGGTGCTGAACCGAAGGCCCAGACAGACGATCGATCACGTTCATCTGATAAGGGTCCTGGGTGATAATGAGATCCGCCCCGAGAGCCGCAAACACCACCAGCACGATCAAAAGAAGCCCTAGGGCGGAAAGGCGGTTGCGTAAAATCATCCGTAGACCGCCCACGATATGTTCGGCCAACTTTTGAAAGGTTACCGATGAGGTGGCGGGATTCACCATATGACCCGTTGTATTGGCCATGCTACCCCAGTTGAATTCTCGGATCTAACCACTTGTAAATGATATCCACGAACAGGTTTACAAAGACATAGGTGACCGCAAGGAATAGGACGGATCCCTGGAGGAGAGGATAGTCCCGGGCATAGACAGACTCCAACACCAAGAGGGCCACCCCGGGCCAGGAAAAAACCGTTTCCACAATGGTGGACCCGCCAAAGAGCCGACCCACTTCCAACCCGATGACGGTGGTGGCTGCCACCAGAGAATTTTTCAGGACATGATGGGAGACAATCGTATGTGGAGGCAGCCCTTTGGCTTTCGCCGTACGCACGTAATCCAACCGCAGCTGTTCTAACATTTCGGCCCTGACGAACCGTGTGATACTGGAGGCCATGGCGGTGCCCAACACAATGGAGGGGAGAATGAGGTGCCAGAGAAAGAGACCAAAGTGAACGCTCGGGTCCACGTACCCCATGGTGGGAAATACCCGCACGTACAGACTCAACCCGAGAATGAGCAGAAGGGCCAGCCAGAAATTGGGCACCGAAATGCCGAACAGGGCAAACCCCATGGCCGAGTAGTCCACTGGGGTGTTTTGTTTAACTGCGGCTAGGGCGCCGGCTGGGATCGAGATCAGGATCCCCACGAAAAAGGCGCTCAATGCCAGGTAAATCGTAGCGGGATAGCGGGCCTTGACCATGTCCCAGACCGGCTCCCCTGTCTGCATGGACTGCCCCATATTTCCCCGTAGGATATTCCCCATCCAGCGCAGGTACTGGATATGGATAGGGGCATCCAGACCAAGACGTTTCTTCAGGGCGTCGTACAACTCTTGACTGGCGACGGCGTCGTCCTCACCCAGCATGACCTCCACCGGATCGCCGGGGATGAGATGGATGATCAGAAAAACAAAGATGGAAACAAAGAAGAGGACCGGGACCAGTTGGAGAAGACGCTTCAGAACATATTTGCTCAAGCGATCCTCTTCTTCATTTTTTTCTCTCGCTCACGCTCTATTTTGCTATCCACGTCCGCGATAGCCCGCCGGTGGTCAGATTGAAGCGAGCCCCATCATCGGTGGTGAATCCCCTGACCTTCTTGTTGAATGCGAAATACCTTGGCACAAAGACCAATGGGATCTCCGGAAGATCGGCATGAAGAATACGAATGGCCTTATCGTAGAGCTCAAAGCGCTTCTTCTGGTCCGTGATCCTCCCCGCCTCCGCCACCAGCTCGTCAAACTTCGGATTGCAGTAGCCGGAGTAATTCAGGATGCGCTTCTCTCTCTTCCCCTCCAGGCACGAGAACCGGAAGGGATAGGCATCCGCAGGGTCCTTCACGGGCTCTGCTCCGCTAAACGCCACCTTGAAATTCCCGGAGCGCCTCTTCCGCGACATCTTGCCCCCGGTCAGAAACTCCAGTTCTACCTTGAACCCGGCACTGGCCAGTTGGCGTTGAAGCACCTGCACCACATCCTCCTCTCCTCTCCGAGCGTCGATCTTAACCACGACATCTGAACCCGCACCGGACTCTTTCAGCAGGGCCTTCGCCTTGGCCACATCGCGCTTGACTCCCGGCAGCCCGTTGTGCCAGGGGCTTGAGGTAGGGACCGCCCACACGGTGGCCGGCTCTCCGAAACCCCAATAGGCCGCCGTAATCAGTTCGTTCATATCCAGTGCGTGATATACCGCTTGACGAACCTTCATATTATCGAAAGGCGGTTTGGTCACCTCGAAGATAAGGCGGCGAAAGCCTGAGTATTTCGCCTCTGCGACTCCGAGTTTGGGATACTCGCCGTTGAGCAATTTTCGCACAAAGGCATAGGGCGCCCTTTCAATGAGGTCCAGATCACCGGCCCTTAGCGAGGTGAATCGGACCTGGGTATCCCGCACAGGTTTCATGACCACTGCATCGAGGTAAGGCAGACCTTTCTGCCAGTAGTTTTTGTTCCGTACCACCACCAACTGTCGGGCCCTTTCATATTCCTTGAATATAAAGGGACCCGTACCCGGAGGGAAACCCTTGATCTTCCGCTCCCCTGTGGGCACCGACCCCTCCGGCACCACTGTAAATGGGCGAATGGATGCCAGAGTGGAAAGAAAGATCGGCTCGCGCTCCTTTAAAGTAAACTCTATGGTGAGCTTATCCTTGGCCTTAACGGACTTGACGTTTCTGAGTAGCGAAAGTCCCGTGGCCGCATTCTTAGGATCCAGGGCGTAATCCGCGCTCCACTTGACGTCCTGAGCGGTCATCTCTTTGCCGTTGTGGAATTTGACGCCGCTGCGCAGCTTGAAGGTGTATGTCAACCCGTCCGAGGAGATCTTCCAGGACTCCGCCAGGGCCGGGACCGGTTTCCCTTTAAGGTCAAAATCCAGCAGACCTTCGAAAATGAGCTGCCTTACATAGGAATCCGTGGACTGAGTCCTCCAAAAAGGATTAAGGGAAGAAAGGTCTTTCCGTATGCCGAACACCAAACTGCCCCCCTGTTTGGGAGTATCCGCTCCCCATAGGGACCCGGTAAACATGAAGAGCCCCAAAAACAAAGATATTGTTCGTAAAAATGCCATAAATTCTCCCTTCTAAATAAAAGGACCTGAAGGGTCCCCTGAGTCCAATTCTCCTATCAAGACGCCGGGTATGTGTCAACTGGAAGTCACAGCCATGGTTATATCGAACAAAGGGCATTTACCGTACCATTTGAGGAACCACGGACACCGTCCCTTGAACGATCTAGGATTGCCGCCTCAGGGAGCGCGTGCTATGCGGTTGATGCCCAACCTATTGCCCTCTCGACCCTACTCACCACATAAGAGACGGTTCTTTCAGCGCTCCAGGGGCGTTTGCCCTCATCATCCACACCCTTTCTAAAACCGTCCGGAAGACAATTCTCTAACGTCGTTTTTCGTTGGGCCGGGAGATGCTCTGGGCCCCGGTTGACTCGATGTTGATTGGCCTAGACGCAATTGTGGCAGTCAAGATTGCGGGGGTGATCTCTTTCCGGGAGCATTGAATTGGGTCGTTCTACCGGCCAGAGCGTAACAATCTGTTTGGACTGGCCGCGCCATTATCCTTGGTGGCGCTGAATGATTGGGAGCTCCAGAGGCATGGTCAGTATTCTGCGATTTGACAGCGGCGCCCATTCTCATTAGACTGCCGTGGTTATCCATAATCTCGCCATCAATAGGAGGCAATAAAAATGGTTTATCGTCTAAGACTTTTCTTCACGTTTTCATTGTTTTTGAGTCTTCTTGTGATGACTTTTTATGAACCGGCACAAGCGGATTGGAAGGCCGACTGGGAAAAGACCCTGGCGGCGGCACGAAAAGAGGGGGGTATCAGGGTCTATGGCCCCCCGGGAAACCAGTACATCAACGCCATTGAGACATTTAAAAGCGTCTATCCCAAAATCAAAATGGTCTACGTTCCCGGTTCGGGAAGCCAGCACGCCAATCGGCTCGGCGCCGAACGCCGGGCGGAAAAATTTATCGCGGACATTTTTGTTGGAGGCGCCGGAACTGGCGGCATCTTGGCAGAAAAGGGTTACTTTGACCCCCTTCCACCCCTGTTGATCTTACCGCAAGCCGCGGACCAGTCGGCCTGGTTCAGAAAGCAACATCATTACGCGGTTCCCAATAAGTCCCTCTTTCTTATGGAAGGGACCGTCACCTCCACCATCGCACTCTATAACACCAAGAAGCACAAGCCGGGAAAGCTTAAGAGCTTCAAGGACCTTCTCAATCCCCAATGGCGCGGCAAGATGGTGTCCTACGATCCGACGACGCGGGGCCAGCTGGCCACCTGGAAGGGCATCTACTACAACAAGAACCTGGGGCCAAAATTTATCAAGCGATTGTTCGGCGAGCAGGACATCACCATAGGGAGAGACATCGTGCAGATGATCGACTGGGTCGCCAGAGGAAGATACGAGCTCTACATTGCAGCCCGGGGCACTGAGGTAGCGACCGCCAAAAAACAGGGCTTGCCCGTTGACATCTATCGGGCACCCACCTCCGAGGCGTATATGTCCGGGGGATGGGGTCAACTCGCCGTTGTAAATCGCGCTCCTCATCCCAACGCAGCCACTGTTTTCGCAAACTGGATGATATCCAAGGAGGGGCAAATTGCATGGCAGAAGAATGCGGACCGCAACTCCATGCGGATGGATATTCCCAAGGACATGATCACCGATCCCTTTACCGTCGCCAAACCGGGGGGGAAGTATATGATTGCCAACCTGTTCCGATACAGGGACGTGAGCGGCCTTAAGAAACTCGTCGCCAAAGCGAGAGCCGACGCGGGTAAAGCGGCTCGAAAGAGGAGATAGCGTTCAAATGACAGTTATCTGCTTTTGAGGAGCGGCCGCCGAGAAGCGAAGAAAATCCCGGAACACCGCCGGCCAGGCCAACGGGCCGGCCCTCCTTCGTCTTGCGTGATCGATTTGGATAACATTCCGTTAGGCATTTATCCCTTGACAACATATAAGTTGAAGTCTTCGAGGTGGCGAGGGTTGATTTTTTTGGGGGACTTCACCTTAATGATGAGCCTCTTGTTATTTTTTCTATCCATGGGTGTGATCTTTAAATTCTTTCCTTCCCCGTAGAGTCATCGCGCCCAATAAATCCCTTAAACAGCCCTTCAAGGCGCACCTCGAATACCGCCTGCCCGCGTGGTTCCGCTACGACTGGGAATCGAGCATGAGGCTCCAGCGCCGCGACGACACTTTGCAATGGACGGACCTCGAGCCGGGAAAGTTTGTGGTACACCGGCATCACGCCAAGTCCGGCCTGTCCATACGCGGCGGCCTCGCCCGCGCGGCCGCGTGGGCCTGGCTGTTCAAACACTACGGCATAAAGGACTGGCTTCGTTTTATAGAGGCTTACAGCCACCCCATCCGCCTCGGAAAGTACGACAAGGGCTCGTCCAAAGAGGACCGCGCCGTGCTGCTCCGCGCCGTGCGCAACGTCGCCGGCGACGACGCCGCGATCATCCCGGAGGGGATGATGATCGAGTTTATCGAGTCCAAGGGGACCGGCCCTCAGTCCAAGCTTTACCACGACCTGCTTCTTTACTTCGACATGCAGATCTCCAAGGCGGTTCTCGGCCAGACGCTCACCACCGACGCCGGCCAGGAGGGCAGCGGGTCCTACGCGCTCGGCACCGTACACGAGGGCGTCAAGGACGATATCGAGCGCTCCGACGCGCGCCAGCTTGCGGCCACGCTGAACCGCGACATCGTCCGCCCTCTCGTTTTCCTCAACCGCGGCATGCGCGACAAGTGGCCCATGATCCGGATCGGCCGCGAGGAGCAGTACGACCCCGCGATGATGGCCGAGGCCCTGTCCAAGCTTTTGCCGCAGGGTTTGAAAGTGAAAACGATCGAGGTCCGCGAGCGCCTCGGCTTCACTGAACCCGATGAGGGCGACGACGTGATAGGCGGCCGCTCCGAGCCCCCTCCCGGCATGCCCCCCGCGCAGGCCCGCGCGTGGGCCCAGGCCGAGGCGGACCGGCGCGACGCGATACAGCGAGCCGTCGATCGCTCGCTTGACGGAGATCGCTGGGAGCCCATCATGGAGCCGCTTATCGAGCCCATCCTGGCCGCCGCCCGCACCTCCCTCAGGCCCGGCGAGAGCTTGCAGACTTTCCGCGCCCGGCTGCCGGACCTCATCGCCGGCCTCGACGACTCGAAGTTGATCGAGACCCTTCGCCGCCTCGGCTTCACCGCTTCACTATCCAGCAACGCCGGGTTGGAGGAGGATTAAAAAAGGGAATTGACTTCTCCGGATGCCTCCTGATATGTATAGCCGCCGATGTCTAGGGGCAACCCAAACTGGACCAACCGCACTCTGTGGACCGGGGACAACCTCGACATCATGCGGGGCCTGAACTCCGAGAGCGTTGACCTCATCTACCTGGACCCGCCTTTCAATTCCAACAAGAATTACGCCGCCCCTATCGGCTCCGAGGCCGCCGGCGCCGCCTTCAAGGACACCTGGACCCTGAGCGACGTGGACGAAGCGTGGCACGGGGAGATTGCCGACCGGGAACCGGCCCTTTACTCTATCATCGACGCGGCCAAGCACTCCCACGGCAAGGGCATGAAGTCCTACCTCATCATGATGGCCGTGCGGCTCCTGGAAATGCGGCGGTTGTTGAAGGAGACGGGGAGTATCTACCTGCATTGTGACCCCACGGCAAGCCATTACTTGAAATTGCTTATGGATGCGGTGTTCGGAACGAATAACTTCAGGAATGAAATTGTGTGGGATTATTCGTTCCGATTGATGGACTTGCCCCGCTTCTTTAATCGTAAACACGACGTGATCTTGTTCTATGCGAAAACCGCAGGATGCAACTTCAGTATGCCGAAAACACCATGGACACGAGATGAGATCATTAAAACTCGAAAACAAAAAATCCACTTGGACAATGATGGTAACGAAGTTGTCTGGATGCCGGGTGGAAGAGGAAGGAGTAAGAGTAAGCTGAAGAAACTATCCGACATCATGGCTGAAGGGAAAGCGATGTCGGACGTATGGCCTATCTCTAGCATCTCATCATCATCAAAAGAACGCATAGGCTACCCCACCCAGAAACCCCTGGCACTACTGGATCGCATCATCAAAGCCAGCTCCAACGAAGGCGATATTGTCCTCGACCCCTTCGCCGGATGCGCCACGGCCTGCGTGGCTGCCGAGAAACTCAAACGCCAGTGGGTGGGCATCGACCTGTCCCGAAGGCGGCGGACCTGGTCAAGCTGCGGCTACGGAAAGAGATGGGGCTTTTCTACGACGTTCACCACCGAACGGACGTTCCCCGGCGCACGGATCAAGGCGAGGTTCCCGATTACAAGACCCACAGGCACACCCTTTACGGCAAGCAGGAGGGCCATTGTTTCGGATGCCGGATAATGTTCCCGTTCCGCAACATGACCGTGGATCACGTCGTGCCCCAAAGCAAGGGCGGAAGCGATCACTTCGACAACCTGCAACTGCTATGCGGCGCGTGCAACAGCCTCAAGGGCGACAAGGATCAGGCCTACCTGATTGCCAGACTGAGATCTGACGGTATCAGGTAAGACCTTTAACTGGACCAGATGCCCGATCCAAAATCCCCACTTACCCGATTCGTTCAGACAACGGGCACGTTGGGCGGCTTAAAAATTGCAATTCTAGGAATTGTGCAAAAATCCTCTTGTCTCTGATCGACCTAGAAGACAACCAGCCAATAAGCTGGGCTCTAAACTCTAGGCAAATTTCTAGTTTCAAAAAGATCATCGAGGCCGCAGCGGAATACGACGATGCCCGTCCCTGAAATTCTCAATGTCTCGCCCACCGAGGCGATCCGAACGTTCCGCGCCAAAGGCTACCACGTCGCTTTCGACTGGCGCGACACCGACGCCGCCGCGCACCTGAGAAGCTTCACCGTCGCCAAGGCCATGAGGACCGATCTGCTCGAAGACATCCGCGGGGCCGTAGACGCCGCCATCGCCGACGGCGAGACATTTCAGCAATTTCAGGATCGTCTGGAGCCCGTACTCAAAGATAAAGGTTGGTGGGGCCGGCAGGTGCAGCTCGACCCTCGCACCGGCCGGACCCGGATCGTCCAGCTAGGATCCCCGAGCCGTCTGAAGACCATCTTCGACACCAACCTCCGGACCTCGTACGCGCGCGGGAGGTGGGAGCGCATCGAGCGGGTAAAAAACGACCGGCCCTGGCTGCGCTACGTCGCAGTCCTGGATTCCCGGACCCGGCCGCAACACCGTGCCTGGCACGGCACGATTCTGCAGGTGGACGACCCGTGGTGGTCCTCACACTACCCCCCCAACGGCTGGCGCTGCCGCTGCACCGTGCAGCAGCTCAGCGACGACGACCTGACAGACTTCGATTTTTCCCCATCCGACGGCCCTCCCCCCGGATCACTCCAGGAACGTCTATGGTTCAATCCCCGTACCGGCCAGACCCTATCCGTGCCGGTCGGCATCGATCCCGGATTCGCTCACAACGTCGGACAGCTCGGTGCGATTGAGGAGATCACTCGCGACGTTCCTCACGCCGACGAGGTCTTGAATAGCGGAGACTCGGAACTGGGAGCTTTGATAGACAGGGTCATGAATCCCCCCCGGCGATAAAAAAAATTTTTGCTCGAAATCGGGCTCCGGAAAGCGCTCTGAATTTCCGGTCGATTCCGGACCCCTGAAACGTCGGGAAAACGCCCCTTAAAGGCCGGTTATCCACAGCTCCGGACAGGACTTCCGGTTATTTCCCGTCCCGGACCCCACGGAATGGCGGTCGTCAAAAACCCCTGTAAAACAAGGGTTCCATCCCGCATCATCCCAGTTCATCCCGCTTCATCCCGCATCCCGCCGCCCTACACCGTGTGAATGTGAGTCGCGCCGGGGCGACCCAGGAGCTCGTAAAGATTCGGGACAACGGTAGTGTAACCGAGCTTAGCAAACTTCAGAGCTTCAATCTTTATGTAATCGGTGACCCCGGTGTTCTGATGGACAAGCAATAGAGCTGGCCCAGGCTCCAACCGCTCAGGTTGAGCCAGGTATCCGGGGATTGAGTCCTGCTCGACGGTTAATGGACGCTCGATAACTTTCATTTATAGGGTCCTCTCGCTCGATACTAATCACTCGGTTCAGTTGCCACGCGCGCGTCACCGGTTCGTTGAGTTGATTTCTCCAACGCACCAAGAGACGCTCACGAAACTGCTCAATGAAACTTTAAATTTCGGCGACCATGGCCCCCTGCTGTCCCGGTTCGACCCACGGCAGCTTCTGGATATTCTCCGACGGGAAGCTGAAACTAGCAAGGTCCGAAACGATGGGAATCCGCTTTTAAGGATTAAAGACGGCCTGCTATTCATTGATGATGCAGTCCAACCTTCAAGCCGAGCGTGCGGGCAATGAGGGCAACAACCACCGTAAGCGAGACGATGAAGAGACTCACGATGCCGGCCTGTTCATAGTTTGCGTTGGTGCCCGCCATGGATTCGGGTGCCAGAATGGACAATGTGACAGTCTCCCGGCTGGCGAGCAAGATGATGCTGGAAGTGGTCTGCGCTGCGAGGACGAAGTTGTCTTTTCACCATAGCTCTATCCTCCTCTGCTTATTTCGATCGGCGGAGATGTAAACCCTTAGTTATTTATCTCTTCCCCGCTCTCCCAAAGCGTCTTTAATCACTCAAATGGCTGGCTTAAGCTCCCGCCATCCACGTAAATCATACTGAATTTTTTGAAAGTGGCCTTTCTGCGACCGATGCCCAGCCCTTGTCAAGCCTCTGGCACGATTATCCACCCCAGAGACGCAATGGAACGGAGGACCTTGAGAACCATCAACGGAAGGGCTCATATCATGTTTTGTCCGCCTTTACTGTACCGCTTTTTCCCTGGTGCGGCGGCTTCATGGTCAGCCTGCCGGTGCTCTAGTACGCTTTAACTTTGGCCTTGGCGTTTTGCGTGGCCGCGTCGGCCAGTCCGGGAGCGAGCTTGGCAGGAGTATTGTGCAGGATGTCCAGCTTGTCCTCTTCACTCAGGAAGTTGAGAGTTGGATGACTCTCGAACATGGGCACAAGGTCATCCGCCGTGTATTTCGTGCCAGGACGCATCTCCGTCCCCGAACCGGGAGCTTCCGTGCCAAAGGCAAACTGGGAGGCGCCGCGCTGCTTAATAGCCAGAGAAAGGAAATCCAAGTCATAGGCAGCGGTGTCGTAGAACAGGTTGTTGGAATTGTCTTTAATTTTAGCACGGTAAGGGTGGCCCTCTCCGAGGCGATCGATAAAGCCGCCACAGTGGCAGATAATAATCTTTAGCCCGGGAAAGTGTTCGAACTGGTCATTGACCCGCAGGGTCGCGCACGCCATTGACTGTGGAGGTATGAAGTTGAACTCAAAGTACCGGCTGACGTTCATGGTGCGATAACGAGGGTCAAGTTTATCCGTGCCATGCACAATGATAGGGATGTTGAGCTCCTGACATTTTCCGTAGAGAGGGTGCCAGTACGGCATATTCATCGTGGGCGTGTCACCCTTGCCGGTGATGTCCGGCGAAACGTAGGTGGCGACAAACCCGTACTCGTGCACGCAGCGCTCTAGTTCCTCTAGACAATGAGTGGTATCCTTGGCATCCGCGCGCTGTGGAAGGTGACAGGCTCCAACAAAACGAGCAGGTTGAGCCTGGACTAACTTGAAGACCAAGTCGTTGGAGTAGCTCATCCAACTTTTAAAGAGAACTTCATCCTCCATCCAGCCGTGAATCTGGAGTGGGTGAGGGCTTAGGATCTGAGTATCGATGTTGCGGGCGTCCATGTACTTGGCAAGAGCGGCCACCACGGCATTGAAGTCTTCGTCTCTGTTCCCGGGTTGCTGGGAATGCTTGCCAGGACCAATGGGACTTGGAAGCGGCTTGGAAGCGCCGAGGCCAGGCAAGCCCGCGAGAGAGCTCCAAAACGGGGTAGCAAGCCGCGGCTGTAGACTCCGGTCGGTCATCGAGATGTCATGGACGTGACTGTGAACGTCCAAGACTTTGACTCCATGATACATCAGTTCATGCCTCTATCTCTCACCAGAGATCATGTCAAGGGGAACATAAATCGTCACCCGACATCTCAGTTGCCAGTTAGTTAGCGGCCGAGTTAGTGTTTGCTGATTAGCTAGCCGCAGCTCTTGATGGATATAACATCTCCCCCTTACCTCGGTCCAGACAAACCCTCAGGACTCAATGGGTTTGAAACTTAGAGACCAATATCACAGGGGAAAGGGTTGTCAATCGTTCAGGGATGCGATTCAACGGCTTTGCGTTTGTTGCCCCGGGACGTCAATGGGCAGAGCGGCCACTCATGCCAAATCCTCGATGGCTATGCCGCGAGTCGAAATTCTGTCAAAAGAATGATAAAATCGCACTCTGATTGTGATTGCCAGCGTGCGCGCCCGGGCCATGATAAATCCCCGTTCGATGAAGACTATGAGGTTAACCACTATCAGTGGTTAGACGCTCATTTGTCCTTCTGGCACCGCGCTCGATCTAAACAACAATAATTGATTTTCCGAACCGCGCACTTGATTAACGTGACTCGATCTTCTAGCGGACCAACCTGTCGTGATTAAGATCAAACAACTTTCCAAGTCCTATTTTGCCCGTGAGCTTTTCGCCGACGTCACGCTACAGATGAATGCGGGTGATCGCCTGGGCCTCGTAGGACGCAACGGCCACGGCAAATCCACCCTATTTAAACTCATTCTGAGACAAGAAGAGCCCGACTCCGGCGAGATCACCATCCCGCGGAACTATCGCATCGGCCATCTCGAGCAGCACTTACACTTTACCCGGCCCACGATTTTGGAGGAAGCGGCTCGAGGACTGCCGGAAGAAGAATCCCACTTCATTTATAAGGCTGAAGCCATCTTATTCGGTCTGGGATTTTCCCACGCCGATCTTGAAAGGGCGCCTCATGAGTTTTCCGGCGGCTTTCAAATTCGCATTAACCTTGCAAAGCTTCTACTCTCCGACCCCAATCTGCTCTTGCTTGATGAACCGACAAACTACCTCGACATCACATCGGTTCGTTGGATCGCAAGGTTTCTGGTCAATTTTAAAGGCGAGCTTATTTTGATCTCCCATGATCGTGACTTTATGGACAGCGTCACCACGCACACCGCGGTTATCCATCGCCAGAAAATCCGCAAATTCGAAGGCGGCACCGCCCAGGCCTATGCTCAAATCGTCCTCGAAGACGAGATACACGAAAAGACCCGCGCCCACGAAGAGAAAAAACGGGCCCACGCTGAAGCCTTTATCAATCGGTTTAGAGCCCAGGCTTCAAAAGCCAAAATGGTTCAGTCACGCATCAAAATACTGGAGAAAATCCTCAAACTCGATGGGCTCGCGGATATTGAGTCTTTGAATTTTGAGTTTAGGCACGCTGCCTTTGCGGCCAAAACACTACTGGATGCGCGTAATATTTCATTTGGCTACACCTCCGACGATGTTTTGTTTCGGCACATGAATCTAACCATCAACGCACACGACCGATTCGGGGTGATCGGCAAAAACGGTAAAGGCAAATCGACTTTGTTAAACGTCCTGTCCGGCGGACTCAAACCGCTTGAGGGCGAGATCAAGACTCATTCGGGCGTGAAACTGGGATACTTCGGCCAAACCAATATTCAAAGGCTCAATCCAGAGTTAACCATCGAACAAGAAATCGAGAGAACCAATCCTGCATTGACACGTACGCAGGTTCGAAACCTATGCGGCACGATGATGTTCGGCGGCGATTTGGCCTTAAAGAAAGTGTCCGTGTTGTCCGGCGGCGAAAGAAGTCGAACTCTCTTGGCCAAGATCCTCGCTCATCCTTCAAACCTGCTTTTATTGGACGAACCCAACAACCACCTTGACATGGAATCCATCGAGGCATTGATTGAGAGCCTGCAAGACTTTCCCGGGGCCTTGTTGATTGTCACCCATAACGAACGGATTCTTCGGGCCCTAGCCGCTAAACTGATCGTCTTTCACCGCGGCAAAGTCGATGTCTTCAATTCAAGCTATGACGAGTTTTTAGAAAAGATCGGATGGGAGGACGAAGCCGAAACCAGCGGCGCACGCAAGACGCCAACGTCGCGGAATAATTACCACGAGAGAAAAGAACGTGAAAAAGCGCAACGCAGGGAAAACGCCAGAATCGCAAAGCTCGAAGCCCAGATCATAAAAAGCGAAGACACGTTGAAGAAATACAACGAGCAACTCGCTATCGAAGCGAACCGCAACAATCTGGCTCAGTTGAACGAACTGGCCAAGAAAATCGGTCGGGTAAAGGAGAAAATCGAGGATTTGTACCGGGAGTACACAGGGTAGCGAAGAAAAAAGGTGCCTCGGCCGGATTGTTACCGGGGCTAATGAAGGGCCGTCGACGTCTTCTCGATATTGATGATGCGACTACGAATCACCCGAACGTCGCGCGCGTTCGGTTCAAGCTCAAGATACCGTCGGTAATCCTGAAGCGCCGATTGCGCACATTCCAGACGTTCGTATAATAGCCCTCTGTCACGCAACTCTTCCGCGAGATCGGGCATAATGAGGAGTATTCGCTGGACCTCTGATAGTGCTCTCGCAAAATCTTCCCGATGCAAATAGATAGCCTTCAAATTACGCAGCATGCGGACCAAAATCTCTTTCTTACTTGCACCGGTGAGAAACCGATCGATGGACACTCCTGATAGGTCGCCATGGAACCGGCGCAAGCGTTTACCCAATTCTCGCTCGCTCAAGCTGGCACCTCCGGAATAGGGGTCCAGTACCACTTCGCCGTTTTCCAGCTCCAGCTTGACCAGGAAATGACCTGGGAATGACACGCCCTCGAGAGATAGCCCGAGGCGTCGGCCCACCTCCATATACACGATGGAAAGAGAAATGGGGATACCTATCCTGCGGTCCAGCACATCGTTAAGAAAGCTGTTGCGAGGATCGTAATATCGCCCGGTGTTGCCCGCGAACCCTTCTTCCTCAAACAAGCGTTGGTTCATGGCGGCAACGATCTTTTCTGGAGGTGCGCCTGGCGAAAGCCTTGCGCGCACCTTCCCGGCCAGGTGGTCGAGTCTCTCAAGATAGGCGCCGATATCCAGTTGGGGATACTCACCTTGGGCAATCAGCAGGGCCGCCTCGGCAAGGTCAATGGCCTCCTCCGGGCGGTCGACGAGCTGCTTCAAGCGCTCCATGTTTGAGATTTCGTTACCCATGCCAATTTCCGGTCACGGTTGGTGAAACATCGGTCGAACCGATTATTCATTTGTCTCCTCGCCTTGCTGGACGTACATAAAGCCAAGGTTCTCCATGAGGGGACGATTGTGATGTACGAGGAAGCGGGCTGGATCTGCTCCAGTATTGAAGTGCTGATGCCAGCTGAAAACCGGTAGACAGAGGACGTCCCCCTTACCCCAATCGTAACGCTTGTCTTCAATGATGCTGTAACCGCTCCCGGACAGAACGTAATTGACCTCCTCATATATATGCTGGTGTGCACCGGAGCACTTCCCCGGCGAGATCTCCGCCATTAAGGTTCCCAGGACCCGCATGAAAAAATTCGTTTTTGGGTCAATGACGTAGGCCAACTTTCCCATGGGAGTCATTTCGAACTGAATGTCCCGGCCTTTTTTCAATACCCGGCCCGTCTTCCGCTTCTTTTCTTCACGGCTGGCAAAGAGCAGGTGTTCTTCGTAGAGCCCATCGGTAACGTTTTTAGCAGGGCGGTGGGATTCCGTTTTCATGCGGATCCGGTTTCCCTCGCCTGCTCCGGGGATCAGCGACTGCATGGACTGCTCCCCTTTACCGCCAAAGACCCAGTACTCCGGGTAACGCTCGTCTTCATAGACCGCCAGCCCCAAGGATAACGAGAGGGGCCCTGTTGTGGCTGCTACGTAAACGAAATCCTTGCCACCGGTATTGAGATGGCGATGCCAGGCAAACATAGGAACCGAGATAAAGTCCCCTTCTTCCCAATCGTAACGAATCCCGTCGATGATGCTGTGTCCATTTCCCTGGAGAACGTGTATCACCGCCTCCACCGTGTGGCGGTGACCCAGGGTTTTCCACCCCATACCCTCCTCTTCACCGGCAGGTATACGGTTGATCCAGAACCGAAAGGTCCGATTATGAAAACCCAGACGCGGATCCACCAGATAGACGTGGGGATGGGTTTTGAACTGGGCCTCGATCTCAGCCGCCTTGACAATAACAGGGGCCTTTTGCCGTTGTTCCGCCTCCTGTTTGGCAAATTGGACCGACTCCATGAACATCTGGTCCCGTTTTTCAGGTTTGAGAACAGCCATGACGACTCGACTACTTTTCAAGTTTCTTGAGAATGGGTTGCCACTTCCTGGTCATTTCTTTTTTTCTCTCGGCGCTCATAACATTCGAGACGGGGAACTTGTCCAGCCATCGAAACGGTCTGCAGGCGTCTATGATCATCCTGGATGAGACAAAGCGACCTTGCCCTCTTTCATCGGGAGGGACCCTTGGATTGATATCGCTGGTGGGAAAATCTTTTAGGACCTCACTCTGAACGGCGGGATCACATCGACTGGTCACCGCCCAAAAGACGTCGCTCAGATTGGCGGGATCGATATCTTCATCAACCACGATAACGAATCGACACATGGCGAGGGTGGCCCTGACCCCCAAGGCGATTGAAGCCGCCTGCCTGGCATGCCCCTCATAACGCTGCTTGATGGCAATCACCGTGGCAAAGGGTCCATGCTGCCAGACCCCCTTGACGTCCTGAACACCGGCATACTCCAACGCGGACCAAACACCGGCCGCAGGCAGCGGGATGCCGAAGTGATCCATGCCGGGCACGGGTCTCAGCGGAGGCTCGCCGAAAATGATGGGATCGTTTCTATGCATGAGAGACTTGACCTTGATGACCGGTTCGTTCCTCAAGCCCGTGGCGTAGTATCCCGTTCGTTCACCGAAGGGTCCCTCCGAACGCGATTCTTTGTCGAACGGCGGGATCTCACCCTCCACTACGATTTCCGCCGTGGCAGGAATTGGCAGTCCCGTTACCTCGCCCTTGAAAAACTCCACCGGCTCTCCCCTAAGCCATCCGGCCACGCTCAGTTCCTCCACCCCCCAGGGTTCTCTCTGGGCCGCCGCAAGAAAAACCGCCGGATCCTGCCCGAAGGACAATGCCACAGGACAGCTCTTTCCTTGCGCCCAGTACTTTTGCAGGATCTGTCTGCCGTGTTGAATGTGATTGATGAAAATCCCCAAAGTCCCTTCATCGTGTACCACCACGCGATAGACCCCCATGTTAACCCACTGACCGTCCGGGTCGTGAAGGAAGACACAACTCCCCGTGCCAATGTAAAATCCACCGTCCAGATCATGCCATTTGGGTGCGGGAAACTTTGAGAGATCTATTTTCCCTGATCCAAAGACATTTTCCCGTACCGGGCCGTCCTTGACTTCTTTGGGGGGAAGCGGTCGAAAGGTCTTTAACCGCTCTTTCCAACCCTTGACCAAGTCCACATGACTTAACTCCGGATCCAATTCCAGAGCCATTGCCATGCGTTTAACTCCAGCCAGTGGTTTCGCGGCCACACGAAATCCCTGGGGATACCCCTTGATCTTGTCGAAGAGAAGCATGGGATGTTTTGAGCTTGCCGAGATGAGTTCGGTGAGGGCGCCGATATCCGCCTCCCTATCGGCGCCATCGACTTTCAGCAAATCGCCGGCCTGATCTACCCGCTGGATGAACTCTCTGAAGCTTGTGAACGGCATATTAGAGTCTTACCGATAGCATGTTCAGACCAGTTACTCTCGACTAACTTAACCGCGGATTTTCGCCGATTATCGCGGATAAGGATTCGGACACTTCACCGCAGAGACGCAGAACATCCTGAGGAAATCCCTTTTGCCCAATCGTCGTCTCCCGACAAACAAAAAATTAATTCTCTGCGCCTTTGCCCCTCGCTTCCCCTCGGGGTCCCAAGGCTCTCGAAGGACGCGAGTTATCTTTGTCACGATTTCGTGATCCAAATCCAAAATCCAACCGAGAAATCTAATTATTTTCGGCTAAACCTCTGAGTATCTTTTCCGCGGTGATGGGAATCTCGTGGATCCTCACCCCCGTGGCATTATACACGGCATTAACAACTGCAGGTGCAATGATGCTGATACCGGCTTCAGCGACGGACTTTGTACCGAAGGGACCCGGGCCCACCTTGGCTTGGACCAGAGACGTCGTAAGCGATGGAACGTCCTGGATGGTAAATATCTTATAATCGCCCATGCTCGTCGTGGTAACCCTGCCGTCATCGAGCAGAAGCTCTTCCGAGAGGGCGTACCCCAAGCCCTGGACGACGCCACCGTCGATCTGTCCCTGGTGGATCACGGGGTTGATTATACGACCTGCATCGTAAACAAAGTATAGACGCTGCACTTTAACTTGGCCTGTTTCTGCGCTAACTTCCACGTCCGCCACCACCGACTGAAAAGAATAGACATCAGGCTTGTGTCCGCTGTAATGACCGAAGCCGCGAGTGGGTTCTTCTTGGATCCTGGCAAGACCATTCAATGCCAATCTCTTCTTACGATCGCGTTTATGGACCACACGACCTTCAGACCAGGCGACCTCCTGGCGACTCACATCCCAGGACGCCGCCGCAAGCTCACATAATTTATCAATTAGGGAGTTTGCCGCTTGTTGAATGGCGATTCCTTCAATATGGGTGCCCCGGGCCCCCATAATACCCTGATCGTAAGGAGCCGAGGACGTATCCCTCACTTCGATTTGGACGAGATTCGGATCCACCTGGAGTGTTTCGGAAACCACCTGGCGGTGCATGGTATAGGCCCCCACGCCGTTGTCGCCGACCCCGCTCACCGATCGAAGGCGCCCATCCTTTTCCAGATACAATTCAAAACTCGACTCCCCATGACCCACGTGGCGGTCACCAAGGGAGATGCCCCGGCCCAGAAGATGGCCGTTTCTTTTCACCGCTCTTCTTGACGGTTTCCATTTCGAGAGCTGTTTGACTCTGCGCAGAACGTCCACGGCATGGGGATCCCTCAGAGGTTCGCCCGTGGCCCTCGTGTCTCCTTCCCTGAGTGCATTCCGCTGCCGAAATTCCAATGGATCCAACCCCAACGCCTCTGCCATGATATCCATATGACTTTCCACCGCGAACAGGGTCTGGGTCTCCCCCGGGGCACGAAAATAACCGCAAGGCACCTGATTCGTATAAACACAGTAGCCCTCTAGCCGCGTATGGGGGATACGATAGGACCCTGCCACCATAAAGGCGCCGCTCATGGATGCCACGGGATTGGGCTTAAACGCCCCATAGGCACCGCCATTGTAATAGGTCTTGCCTTCCCACGCCCACAGGGTTCCGTCTTTTTTTACGCCGGTACGAAGTTTCACTACCGCCGGATGGCGGGGACAGCTGGCCGTAAGCTCCTCGGCGTAACTTTTCACAAACTTAACGGGCTTCTCCGTGATACGGGAAAGATAATAGGCCGCCGGCACATGGGTGAGAAAGTCTTTGGCGCCAAAGGAGCCTCCCATGTTACTGGGAAAGATTGTAATCGTCTTTTCTTCGATGCCCAGATATTGGGCCAGGACTTTGCGCAGTTTGAAGAACGCCTGATTGCAAACCCAGACCGCCACTCGACCTTCGGCATCCACCTCCACAGTGCAGGCATAAGGCTCAATGTAGCTCTGGTGCACCATCTGAACACGAAAGGTATTCTCGAAGACCCGGTCGGACTCGCGAAGACCCAGCTCCATATCTCCTTTACCGCCACGAACCAGGGTCTGGACGTTGTGCATATGGGGAACTTTGGTGTGAGGCCCCTCATAGGAAACATAATCCGAGTGCAGGAGTGGGGCTTGTGGTTTGATGGCATCGAGGGGATCAAAAACCGTCGGCAACTCCTCATAATCCACTTCAACGAGCCCTAGGGCCTCTTCCGCCACATCCTTATCCACCGCAGCCACCGCTGCAATCTCCTCACCCACAAAACGCACCCGGTCCTTTGCAAGGATCGGCATATCTTTTAGGGTGGCCCCCACCAATCGAGGCGAAATATCATTAGCAGTAATGACACCTTTGACCCCTGGAAGGCTTAGGGCTTTGCTGGTATCCACATTGAGAATCCGCGCGTGGGGAAGCGGACTGTGGAGCACTTTACCCCACAGGGTTCCCGGACGCTGGAAATCGGCGGCGTAGAGACAGCTGCCGGTGACTTTGGAATAACCTTCCACCCGGGGTAAAGACGATCCAACAACCTTAGCCATACGATTAGACTCTATTCATCGGCCTGTTGTTAATCAATAACTTATTCAAGCCCCAACTCTTTCCATCGCTTCAGGACCTTCTGGGTCAGCTCCCGGCTCACTATATTCTTTTCCGGAAATTCAACTTCTTTGAACTTTGACGTGGCGTCGATGCCGATCCGTGAGGTAAAGCCCTGCTTGACCATGGGCTGGTGGCCGCCCTTCTGGCGCGGAGGCGTGATCCAGATATCCCTGTGGGGCAGCGCCATGGTGTACAACCTCCACCAGATATCGTTCCAATCGTCCAGGTCCGCGTCCGCATCCACGACGATAACCCAATTCGGAATGATGGTGCTGACGCCCCAAACCGTATCGATAATTTGATTGGCATGGCCCGGTTCGGTGACATCGGCGGCGACGATACATATCTCCCTACCGCAGCCGGGATCCGGGAACCTCACGTCCACCACGCCGGGCGTACCTAGACTCTTCAATTTACCCCAGAGAACTGCAGAGCGGGTGATTCGCTTTCCACCATCCTCCATGTAGTTGCAAATGAGCCCCTGTGCGATGGGGTCTTTCCGATGGGTGATGCACTTCACCTTGATGACGCATCCTTCCTCTTCGGTCCCGTAGAAGCCGTGGGACTCCCCATGGGGGCCCTCCAACACCCGGACTCCCGCCTGCACTTCGCCTTCAATCACAATCTCTGAATGGGCGGGGACAGGCATGTCGATGGTCTCACATTGGGTCAGCTCTACGGGTTTCTGTCTGAGCCCTCCGGCAAAAGCAAACTCGGCGTGCCGGGCCAGGCCGGAGCTTATGGGGTTCATGGACGCGATGCAGAGAGTAGGTTCCATGCCGATGGCGATGGACATCGGCATATTCTTATTGTGGGCTTCCCAACCGCGAAAATGTTTCATTCCATCCCTATGCATGGACATGTAAAGTGTATCTTTATCCTTTATCAACAGCCGATACATACCCATGTTGAGATCGCCGGTCTCGTGATCTTTCGAGATGCAACCATGGAAGGTTCCGATATAGGGTCCAATGTCCTTCTCGTGCCAGACCGGCGTGGGGAACTCCTCAAGATTGACCTCGTCTCCCTTGTGAACGATCTCCTTACATGGCCCCCCCTTGACCTCCACGGGCTGAACCGTTTCATTGAAACCGGAAAGGAATTTCTTGAACACTTCCTTCATGTCGCCTTCCACTCCCAAAGCGACGGCAACCTTTTTGTCCGTGGACAGGACATTCGTCAGCACAGGGGTTTTGTGCCCTTTGATGTTTTCAAACATGAGCGCAGGTTCTTTTCGGAGTAACGACACATAGGAGATGCCCCCCAGTTCGTGGACCGGATCTACTTCCGCCTTGATACGTTTAAGCTCTCCCATTCGTTCGAGAGACGAAACAAACTCGCGCAAGGAATCAAATGCCATGGTTCACCTCCTAGTCGTAAATCAACACCAAATCAAAGCAACCTCTCGGCCCTGACGACCTTTCAACAACGGCTCGCCTCACAGATTTTTCGGCCCATTATTTTTTACCCCAAATCCTTCTAAGCCGTTTCTGCTGATCTGGCGGGATTGCGGCGATCTTTTTGATTATCGCTTCGAGCTCCTCCCCGAAAGTAGGGGCCACAATCGCAAACTTTGTTACTTCTTTAGTGAACTTCTGATCCTGAAAGAGTGATCGGAAGGCCGTCCTCAACGTCTTCACCCGATCGTCCGGTACTGCCGGAGGAAGGGTGTGGAAACCAAAGAAAAACAGGCTGGGGCCCAGGACTAGATCGAGAAGCTCCTTCTTCTCAGGCGCAAGCTCGTAGAGCGTGGGAACGTCAGGGAAAGTGCTATGCCTCTCCTGCGCCACCATAACGAGAGGAATGATTAAATCGTCATCGAGGAACCGGCGGCTCCGGGACAATAAGAGCTCCACCGTAGTAGATCGTCCATCTACCTCGCCAGACTCCAGTGCCATATCGACAGCAGCACCTCCACTGTACCCGGCGACCATCTTGATGTTCAGACCCAGCACCTCCGCGGTTAGCCTGGGAATTACATAGGGTCCGCTCCCAACTCCAGAAGCTCCGAAGTGAGCCGGTTTTTTCGTCTTTTTCAGATCGTCTATTGTTTTCCACGGTCGATCTTTCCGAATGATTAAAATCTGCCGGGCCTTGGAAACACTACCTATGGGGGTAAACTTCGTTGGGTCGTAAGCTATCCCCTGAGGGTCAACCAAAGGCCTTATGGGTATGTTTGTACCTAAAACGACATAGGTAAGGCCATCGGGTTTTGATCTGTTATAAAGAAAATTGGCAGCGACCAGACTCGCCGCTCCCGGCATGTTTTGCACTATGACGCTCGGCTCACCAGGGATATACCTAGAGATGTGACGCGCAACTACCCGCGCAAACAGATCGATTACACTACCGGGGGAATAACCCACAAGGGCAGTGATCGTTTTCCCTTTGTAGAAACTTTCACTCGCGGGAGCTAGCCCATGCCATACGGTCATGAAAAGCAACGCAAGCGCCAACCAACTAACGGACAACCAAAAGGACCGTCGTTTCCGTTTCATGGGACCTCCTAATTATTTTATGAAGAAGCCCCGGCCGCCCTGGCAGGGGCTTCCTTTTTCAAGTTAGGCATTACTTCCTTCGCCAAAAGCTCCATGCTTTTTTGCACCTGATTCAATCGGAGTCTACCAAAGACCGGCCGCAACATGATTTTGTTCATCCCGAGTGTTTTTGCCTGGTGGAGGATCTGCTCGGTGACGTAATCAGGATCGCCGGAAATGGCGATCCCTGAAGCCTGCAGGTCTTCATAGGACCAGCCTTTGATTTCCATCACACCCACGTGCTGGCCTTTTTTGTAAGAAGTGGCTCGTTCACTGAAATACTTATCCTCCACACTCCGGCCGTACTTGGCCGGCGACCCGCCGAATTCCTCAGCCGGCCCCACTTTGAGCTGTGCCTCCGCCTCTTCACGAGCCCTCGCATTGGTCTCGGCCACGTATACATCCCGCGATACCACGCAATGATCCAGTCCGGGTTCCCAACCGCAGTTTTCCTTGGCGTAACGGCGATAATACTCAAAACTCTCTTGAATCTGCTCCGTGGGCGACCATGAAGCCGCCAGCCTCACGCGGTTCTTTGCAGCCCACTCGATGCTTTCCGCGCTGATGGACGGGATCCACGTTTCC
The DNA here is from genome assembly GCA_965218425.1 of uncultured Binatia bacterium (SeqCode). Classification (GTDB taxonomy): domain Bacteria; phylum Desulfobacterota; class Binatia; order UBA9968; family CAXXLF01; genus CBDCDW01. The sequence goes on along the minus strand of OZ244621.1, from coordinate 2,899,654 downwards.
GGGACGGGCTGCTGCAGAGGCCTTGGCAAGAAGGCGATGTACTCCAGGTCCCAGTACTTACCATGGTGCTCGAATGGCTCCTCCGCCTGCCACCCCTTCTGGATGATCTCCCAACCCTCCTCGAAACGCTCCCGGGACTCGGACGCTGGAATATGAAAGGCCCAAAAATCACCTCCACGGGTGAGCCCCACCACGAGCCGTCCGTGGCTCAGATTGTCCAGCAGGGCCAGCTCTTCACCCAGCCGAACCGGATGATGCAGCGGTAAACAGTTTCCCATGAGTCCGATTTTGATCTCTTTTGTCATAACCGCCGCCGCAGAGGCGAAAAGATTTGGCGAAGGGGAAAGACCGTTGGCCGCTCGGGCATGATGCTCCGGGAAGAAGAGTCCGTCGAAGCCATACACCTCTTCCGCCCGTCGAATGAAATCCATGGCCTCGTCGTAGATCTCGAGGCCAAGTGCGCGGTCATAGTTTCGCCCTGCCATCAAGTAATCTCCGGTGACCCGCTTGGGATAACCGATACGCACAAAAATCCAGACTTTCATTTACCTCTCCTTCTTCTCATTCGCAATTGTTGAATTAATTAAAGGGAAAAATCTCCTTCATGGTGGGCCGTCGCGGGAGGAATCCATCCGCTGCGAGATAATCCATACACTTCTCCACGCTCTTGACATTTAAAGGGGTAAGCCCGCTTCGGTTTGGATCCACTCCCAGGAGTTTTATCTCACGACCGAACAGCTCTTGCTGCTCCGGGGTCAGATAACGCACTCCCACAGTTGCGGCTTTATTAAAGGCGCTTACCAACGCAGCGCACAGACCGGGATTTTTCTCGGCAACCCTGCGGCGGACGGCCAAACAATGATAGAGGGGATAGTACTCCCAACGCTTGAACCACTGGACCTGTGTCTCCACATCTCCCACCGGAAAATACAAATTAGAACTATTTTTAACCATCTGCTCGAGGTCTCCATAAGGGTTGGGGCTCTTACCTGCTCCTCCTTCAACAGCCCAGTTGAACCAATGTCCGCCTGCGCCTCCGGGATAGATCACGGCATCCAGTTCCCCTTTTTCTAATTGAGGGATCAATTCCGGCGGTCTTACACCACCCCGTTGCGAAAGGTGTTTCCACTCGCCACCCATAGCTCCATCGCTGGTGATGGGCTCCGCCGCCACCCATGGCACCTGGTCACGGCTAACGCCGTAGTCATCGGCGAGAAGCCCACGCAGGAAGACGCTGGTGGCCCCCAGAACCCGCCCCATGCCAACCTTTTTCCCGGCGAGGTCCTTCGGCATGAGAGATCCCCGCTGCATCACGAACTTTCGATGGTTCATTCCTCGAGTAACAAAGATGGGTAGTATCACGAGATTTGGCTCTTGCCCCTTGGCAAATCGCACGAGGTAATCCGTCAGCACCTGCTCTGTCCCGGCCCACTCCTCTTCCACCTCCCCCCGAAGGCGTCTAGACGTCCGCTGATCGAATACCGAGCCTTTAAACACAACCGGGAACCTTTCCACCCTGACACTCCCATCAACCAACGCCCGCGTCAAAAACACATCCGGAACCTGAATATTAATCTCCGCCATCTTTCTGATCTTTCCTCTTACCGCAATGCACTTGCTTTGTTCCTGCCTGCCGTCTTTCTCTCTCCTATCCTCGACCCTCAATCTTCGATTTGCAGCTCCCTATACCCAACCCTCGACACCCTATCACTTTAATTCATCCTCAGACTGCTTTGCGCTATGTCCTTTGCGCTTTGCTCTTCTAGATTCTCCGCAGCGCCCGGCGTCATAAAATACCGCCTTAACAACTCCCTTCCGAGAGTAACAATTCGCAACCTGAGCTCCTCCGCTTGATCTGCGTCCCTATCGTGAAACGCCTTTGCAATCCCCTCGTAGCATTTAACGACGTCGTCCATATAGCCCGGCACATTGACGTGCAGCGCGCGGTAACGAGCGCTGGGATGACCCATTACAGACAGGAGACGTGCAAGCCGGGGGGATAGAGCCTTCTCCGCAATGGTCTGCTCGAGGCGTGCCCGTAGATCCACGAAGCGTTGTCGATCCTGACTGTCCACTGCGGACCCGAGTGACTTCACCAGGCCAGCAATCTTGCTAATGTCGCCGGCCGTCATCTTCTGACACGCCAATCGCATCGCCAGACCAAGCAGGTGACCGTGGATAAGATAGAGTTCGTCAGCATCTTCCGGTGTAATGTCGGTAACCGTGACACCCCGACCGGGTTCATAGGTAACCAGACCGTCCCTCTCCAGGATGCGCAGCGCTTCTCGTACAGGGGATCGACTGATACCCAGCTTCTTTGCCGTGGCGATCTCGCTGATCCTCTGGTTGGGTCTCAGCCGACCACTCATGATCTCGCTCATTAGAGCATCGAGGGTCCGTTGAACCAGCGTGCCGCTGGAATTTTGACTTGTTTTTCGTTGTCCCACTAGAATTCCTGTTGTCTACAGGCCTGTCGACAATTAGACTGCCCTGTTTTTAATGTCAAGGGCGTGATGTTTGGAGGTTAACGGCTCACACTCATGGGAACGCTCACGTCACGATAACGGGAATTGCGCAGAAAGACATGATTAAAAATAATCGTTTAGGTTAAAACATTAGCAAGAAGCAAGTGGTTTTTTTAGGATACCTAGTCGCATATCGATAGACTGTGGAAAGACATTCTTTTTTCGAATTTTCGAAGCAGAGTTTGTAGAGTTATCTGACGACAACAATTTTAGAAATTGGCTGCCAAATATCCGCCTTTAGCGGCGCGGGAGCACCCGCAGTTGCTATAAAGATTTGTTAACGGGCAACTCTTCGTTACCCCAGAATAAGCCGAGCTGTTTACTGGATGGCGATAGTTTGAAGTCCGGGATCAACTTGGCAATAGTTGTGGCGTTCACCTTTGCCAGTTCGCTGGGTTCGAGCTTGTGAAGACCACCGCCATATACACGACCTTCACCAAGAAGCTGATCAGGCGTGATTTGGTTAAGCAGCTCCCAGACCCGGCGGATCAGTGTGGAATTGCGTTCTATTGCTCGCGCGAGGCTCGGCCTTGGATACATGGCGAGATAGACATTCGCAACAGTGGCATTCGAGTGATTAAGAATAAAACGAAAAGTTCGGCCGGTCTTCACGTCACCACGGCCGAGGTAGGTACAAACGAGAGGGGCAGGTGGGCGATTCTCCTGCGCGTACCAAGGGCTGCGATGTCGGCAGAGATAGCGTTCATGTATACGACGGGACTTACCGTCTTGGAGATATGCGAATAGGGGGGGAAAGTGTTTTTTGATCTCGTCTTCGGAAAGCTGCGTGTCAAGAAGGAAAAGCTGATGTTTGATCAGAGGCAGCCCGTTTTTGTCAGCCATTATTTCATCGTCTGGCAAATGGCGCGGGCTAGGAAGTATGGGATGCAAAAGTTTGGATGGAAGGCCGAGTGATTGGATCGCTTCCGCGGTGAGGATAAAGTATTTGTTATCTCCGGTTGCAATGCCACGCTTGATTTGGAAGAAGTCCGCAAGTGTCGGGATGGCATCCGTGCTACGGATGTCCGCAGCGGGGAACCGAGTCCATTTCAGCTCGTGGTAGAGAGCCTTCGCGGGGACTTCGCGTGAGAGCTTCGGGTCAAGAAGCGTGCCGCCGAAAGTGAACGTCACCTTGTGATCTTTTGGTGGCGGGGAGTTCCTGAACCAGACGACGGCCGATGAGACAAGGGCGTCTGCAAACTGCACATCGCTGGGATCGAAGCGGTGAATATGAAGGAGCGTCACCTTGTCAAGAAGAAATCGCTTTAAGGCCTGGCCGTAATTCACGTCCATGAATTCACTTGGTATAAGCCATCCGGCGATACCGCTGTCAGCCATCCAGGCTCGCGAGAGGACGAGAAAGTAACAATAGAGCCCGGCAAGCCCGCTGAATTTCATGCCGTTTGCGTTGTAGATGCGAAGTTGCAGACGAGACTTGTCTCCACTCTGCAAGTGGTGGTGCCGCACGTAGGGTGGATTACAAACGATGAGATTGAAACGGGGAGACGGCTCCTCGTGCGAGAAGTCAGCGAGCTTCATCGCAAGACCAGACTTCTCCCAAAGCTGCGAGGCGGGTTTTTGGTAATGGGAATCAATCTCGAACCCGAAGCTTTCGGCAATCCTCTGTTTCGGGAGTACCTTCCGAAGGGCCGAATAGAAGACTCCCGTCCCGATGGCGGGATCGAGAAAGCGCACCCTCTCCCCTTTTGGAAGGATGGTTGCCGCGTAGTTAAGGATATCGACAGCGAGAGCAGTTGGCGTAGCGAACTGGCCGAGCCGGTTTCTCTCGGCCTGCGTCTTTCCGGCATCGAGTTCGGCCTGAAGTGCCAGGCGGTGCTTTTCGAGGGTGTCGATCGTATTACCCATTGTTAAATTCCAAACAGGGCGAGGTCATCGATGCGGTGTTCCCACACCCAATCGATGCCTTCCGCAGCTTCATAACCGAGATAACCACTGTCGAAGTAGCCGCAGAGGAAAAGATTAAATTGCACTTTCGTTCCATACGTTGAGCGAAGCTGCGCCATCTTCATGGCTTCTTCTTTACGGCGCTTGTTGGTATTTGTGAAGTCCCCAGCCGATTTCGCCTCGAAGAAGATTGGGAACGCCCCTTTCTTAACGGTCTTCGGCATTATAACCGCGTCAATAGGAATGTTTACGCTCCGAACGCCGCCTTCGAGTTTAACAGGTACGTTCGTGCGGAAGGAAAAGGTGCCAGGCCTCATAGCATCAAATCGCGTACCATCGCCAGCAGTTAGCTGCTTGTAGCGGCGCGCTTCGAGCCATTTCTTGATCGCGGCGAGCTGTCGCTTCTCCTGTGCGTTACGAATGATAGGGTTTGCAACGGCTCCGCAGAGGCGGTCTGCAACGATAGTCGCAGCGCGGTGAATTTCGGTCTTGGTCGCCTATTTATTCCGTCCGATCCAAGTAAAGATGTCGGGATCCACCATTTTCCGAATGATTCTAGCGATCTTATTTAAATTTCTGTCGATGTCTGAATGATCCATGCGCGGTGGGAGCTTCTTCTCAACTTCCATGCTCTTTACCAAGTTAGTTGGAACATCTGCGAGACCAACAAGGCGATCCACAGCGAGGGGCGGACAAGTGGACATGCGGAGAGTCGGCAGGATTTCCGGACGCTGCCGCATGATGATTGGGCGAATGTTAGCCATGTTACCAGTCGAGCCAAGGGTTGATTCAACATCAATCGTCGTCCGAACTCGCGTCGTACGAAACGCCTGGGGCGCAAATTTCATGAACCAGTCGTTATACATGTCCACCGATTGTGCAATATCAGTCTTCCATTGCGTCGGCTTGTCGAGGTTAATTGCCATTCTTCACTATTGACTCAATTTGCTTGAATACCAATATGACTCCCGTTGTAATAAGCTGTTCTCGCAGCCAAATTACGGCTAGCCTCTTGGAGACCAGCGCCGAATCCAATATTGTAATTATATTGGGGGGCAGGGCTGAGCTGAGCTGACCCGGGCTTTCATGCCTTCCTGATGAGTCGCTCAAGCCTTTCATCATAAAATCGATTTTAAGAAATTCGTGGTTTGGCGGTTAGTTTATTCCTGCATGCCTGAAGTGTCAACCGAATGTATCGGGCTACGATGCCTCGGTCTTGGAGATATTGCAAGGGAGTTAAGTCATTAAGTGCCTGGTGGGGCCGTACCGTATTGTAGGTCCGTTCCCATTCGAGCAGTTGTTGGTTAAGAGCCTCAACGGTCCAAGCACACTGTTGGACCTCATAGAACTCCTCGGTGTGAGTACGGTTAGCCCGTTGCACAGCGCCATTGAGCTTAGGGCTTTTAGGCGCCACGACGAACAACCGGATGCCATGTTGTTGGCAGCGGGTCTCAAAATCACAGAACAATTCTGAGCCCCCATGGACCTGCAAGGCCCGGATGCCAAGGGGCATACGAGCCTTGATGGTATGGATGAACGAGGCGGCTAGGGAAGCGCTAGCTTGACGATGAACTTCGAGTACGTCCCAGCGCGAGACCACATCGCGGGCAGTGAACTGTTTGAGGATCACGCCTGGCACGGGACCGATGTCGAGGGTGTCGATCTGAACCAGGTCGCCAGGGTAAAGGGGCTGATAGTCTTTGGGTTTACCGATAGCGTAGGGCCTTGGCTTGCGCCGTCTTTTGGCAGAGATGTTAGTGAACTTGGGCTCCAAGAGCTGTCCGCGCTGCCTAACAGAGTTGAGAATACGGCCCACAGTAGGGGCAGAGACCTCAAAGCCTTCGTTTTGAAGTAGCACGAGGAGTTTGTTCTTACCCCAGCGGGGATATTGCTCTGTTAAGCGTAGTATTGCCTGCTTGAGGGCCAGGGGCCATTGGGGCCGTGTGAACCGGTGAGGTTTACGGGAACGCTCTCGTAGGGGGCCGAGGTTGTTGGGATCAAAGCGATGGAGCCAGCGGTAAAGAGTAGGTCGGCTCAGGTCAAAAGTGCGGCGGGTGAGCTTTACGTCTTTGGTGTGCTGGCACAAAAGGAGGGCTCTAAGTCGATGGCGCTCATTGGGGGAGAGATTTGTGTTGAGATGACGGCAAGCCCAGTTGAATTGCCGGTTCAGTGCGAACAAGGTCATGGAGGACTCATTTAGTTGTTACGAGACCCCTCCCTTGTAGTTTAAATCTGTCTCACATGTGTTTGATCCAGTTCACCAGCCTTTTCGCAATGTGCTGCGAGCACTGCCGGACTTTCAGATCCGAACTTGAAAACATCTATGGACTGAAGGGTTGAACAGAGAGAACAATCTTGACTATCACTCGACCAGCCACTCGATCCACTGGCCGTGGTTTTCGCAATTTGCCAGAAGCTTTTCTGACCTGACGCCGTCGATGTACGAAACCAGCTCAATTGCCGACTGATCCGCGTGGCTTCCCTTCCCCGAGGTAGAAACCAGAAAAAGATCCCGCTCGGATCCGTGGTGAGCGATTAGAGAGGAAAACTGCTCCCGACCCTTTGGCGAGAGGTTGGTGAACATGCGAAAGATACACAAGGCTCCGTCTTTCGGTACACGCTCCAGCATGCTGGCTAGAAGCTCTGCCCCATCTCCGGCCATGAGTGAGGGAGGATCTTGCTTTGCCACTTCGATGGCCTGTTGCAGCAGCTCGGCCCTTCTTTTATCCCCCGGCCAGACCAAGGCGCGAAGCCAAAGGGTTGCGTCAGGATCGTGAACGTCAACGGGGTTGAGATCCACTCCCAGGCGAAGCCCTATTTCTGGGAACGATTTCAGAAGAGGTGGTCGCAACTTTCCCCGCAAGGAACACGTTATCTGGACAGGTGAGTTCACGTCTCCGCATCGCGGGCCATCTCCGTAGTTGTACCCGTAGCGGTCCCAAAGAAGGTTCAAGCCGGCACTGGCACCGATTTCCAGGAGATGAAGCGATCGGAGCTGTACTAGACGTAACACCAGAACAAATGCCGGCAGCAGCAACACGGACCGCCCAACCTCGTTGGTCTGGACTGAACGGGTTGAAATCAGAGTTCGGATCTGATCGATATGCTCAAGGCAAAACAAGCGAAAATTGGGGTATGGGTCTTCAGCCCAGTCGGTAGGTTGAGCAGTACTCTTGTAGAATATCTAAAGTGGGTGTTGAGCCCCCTTGAGAATCAGAAAATGCACGGCGGCAAGGAACAGATTGGGCGCCCTCTCGCCTTTTCGGGCATGCGCCGCCAACGCGAGTAACTCTGGATCATCTGCAATCCCCAATGAGAGGCGCGCATAGAAGGGACAAGACTTATAACACTCCTCCTTTCCAAACCGTTCAAATTCTTGCGACAGGGATTTTAATACGATCCACCTCCAATGCGCCGGGGTATTCAAATTCAGTTATGCCGAAAACCTTCACTGGACTTCTTGCATGTTCAATATGGACTAGTACGGTCGACTATACTTTACGTTTACTTTAGCCTGTCAAAATCCGCATTAGCGTGCCGCCGTCCAATCCCGATGCCCCTATGTGATGAATCTACGGGTTCCGCTTTTTATTTATTGCGTAAGTTTGCATACACCATTGCATGGGCGCTCAAGGAGGTTGCAAAGGTGGTGAAGCTAAGTTCCGGGTTTGGCTCGGTAAAATGGCCCCTCAAACCGCTCTTTTTGTCGGAAAGGATCAGGCATACACCGTCATACAGTCGTTCCCGCAGTAATCGCTCGCAGAAAAGCTCATAGCGTCGCGAGTAGGACGAATTCTTGAACTCCGGAAAGACTTCGAAATAAGGTTCGTCGGCCCTAACCGGCGAGATTGACTTTGAGGTTTCTTCCAACACCATAAACCATCCGAGCCATGGCTTTTGGGATGGTTTGAATTTACCCTCCCGGTATGCGGTCAGAAGATCCGTAGAATTGCCGAGCGCCTCTTCAACCCGGTTGTTGAAATTGTTGCCAAACGACGGGCCAACGTGCGCTTTGAATTCAATGGACGCTAGTAATTGACCGTCTACGACGGCTACGAGGTCCCAGTTCTTTGTCGGCCTGAAGTAGCCAGGGAGCGTGGTGGAAGTGGTATGAATCGTGGAATCAGGCAAGCCGGCTTCCGAAAGCAGTTCCGCGAATAGATTTATGAACCCATCGAGATGCTTGCCGCCGGTGACGGCGCTTCGATTGCCGGTATCTTTCCTCCCGCTGACTGAACCTTGTTTTTTGAGCTGTTGAGTTCTAATCCTCCAGAAATATCGAACCGCTTTCTTGACTCTATCCTCGTGATCCATCACCTATTTTGGTTTCATGTCAGTGGTGACTTTGGCCTTAGAGAACAGAGAGCCCGTCGAACGCCTGATCCTTTTCTCCGCAGATTCAAAATAGTGAGGGTCGATCTCGAGGCTGATTGAGTTCCGCCCCCACTTTGCCGCGGCCACCGTTGTGGTCCCGGTTCCCATAAAAGGATCGAGGACAGTATCCCCTACGAAGGAAAACATTCTGACTAAGCGCTCTGCCAATTCTTCGGGATACGGAGCCGGGTGATCGCGAGTCGAGGCGCCGGTTAGACCGGACCAAATCGATTGAAACCACTGCTTGTGGTTTTCGACCGAGATAACCGAAAGCACCCTCGTGGCTACGGTAGGCTTCCGATAGCCGCCCGGCTTTCGTTCCATCAGGATAAATTCGATGTCGTTCTTGATAACCGCGTTGGGCTCGTAGGGCTTTCCTAGAAACCCTCCTCCGTTTCCAGAGGCTTCAAACACCGCATTGGCTATTTTGTACCAGATAATCGGTGCCAGATTGTCATAGCCGATCTTTCTACAGTGCTCTTGAATCGAGGAGTGAAGGGGAACGACGGTATGTCTGCCGTCATTTTTTCTTCGCGACAGGCAAACGTCGCCGACCACACAAATTAATCGGCCGCCAGGCACCAAGACCCGGAAACAATGTTCCCAGACCCTGTCTAATTCGTGGAGAAACATGTCATAATCCTTTAGATCACCGAGCTGATCCTTATGGTCACGGTATTTCTTCAAGACCCAGTACGGTGGAGACGTGACCACCAGGTGAACGGACTTCTCCTCTATAAACGACAAATCTCGGGCATCCCCCTGGACTAGTTGGTGTGTCGTCGGCATCTTTTTAACCGCCGCCTCGATCTCTTTCAGCAGCTTTTGGTTCTTTGCAATTCGAGGGATATCGGTTTGCGGATTTTTCAGGTCAGTGACCGAAGCGGGTAAATATTCATGGTGGGTTGGTGCAGAGACTACGAGCATCGTTTTAGTTCTTCAAAGTCCCGGTCAATTCAAGAGGAACTGTATCAAGCCTGATCGCTTAATCTTGTGGGTAAGTATAGTGCCCGGAAATTATTTCACAAGACAGCGGCGATTGTCCTGCCTTTGGAAGAAATCGTCACGGGAATTAGGGCACATAGGGCGAACGGCGCGGCCACGAACCTTATTCCCGGACGCCATTAAGTCCAAACCTTTGTGGCTGTCTCCATCATCACATCGATCTTTTGCCACTGCTCATCTTCGCTCATGACTTTATTGGAAAGACCGCCAAATCCACATTGGGGACTGATCGCTAGCTGCTCGATTGAGAGAAAGCGGCAGGCCTCATCGATTCGGTGCCTGAGTTCATCGGCAGCCTCAATTCGAGCCTCCTTGGTGGTTATTAGCCCCAGCACCACCACTTTTTCCTTGGGAATCAGACGGAGCGGCTCAAAACCTCCCGCTCGTTCACTGTCATACTCCAATAGAATTCGATTATGGTTGAGTCTATTGAACAACCGCTCCGCGATGGCATCGTATCCGCCCTGCCGACGCTCCCCGCCAGGTCGGTTGCCCCGACAAATGTGGATGCCAAACGTAGTATCGGGAAAACCTTCTATGATGGCGTTGTCCGCGTTTATGGAATGCTCCAGGTTTGTCAGCGGGTCCTCACCACGAGCCCGCATCTGTTGTAACAAGCGGGGATCCGTATAAGCCGTATAACCGGGCGCATCGATTTGAACGTACGGACACCCGGCCTCTACCAATTCGGCGATCATGCGCCGTTCGATTGCAACGACATCGGCCAGAAACTCTTCCATCCCGGAATACACCGAATACGACTTTTCATAATCAAATCGTTGGGAGATGCGATCAGGACTTAACACTGTCACTTTGACCGGTCTGTTGGCAACACTTCGAGTGAATAGATACTCATTCAGCGGAAGGTTTCGGATGAGCGAAAGACGTTCAGACACGGGGCCCCGCAAGAACATGCCGGGAGATTCCGTGGAAGATTCAACCTGCACAGAATCTCCCAAGGATACCCGTGCCGTATTCTTCGCCGCTGTAAACTCGTTTACCGAGCTGGTGAAGCTGTCCTGAAAACTGAGGCGGCGGAATTCCCCGTCGTTCACGACAGGAAGCCCATGCGCTTCCTGTTTCGCGACCACCTCTTGGATTGCGTCGTCCTGCGCCTGCCTTAGCTCCTGATCCGTCGCCTGCCCCATTCCGTATCTTGCAAAAACCTCTCGCAATCGTGCCGGGCGCCGGAGGCTCCCCACATGGTCAACCCGCATGACCCTTAAAAAACTTTTTAGATGAGTAGCCATCGTCTGCTCCTTATCTATTCGTCACACCATGTCATAGAAAGCCACCGGGGAATTGCCGGGCACAGTATACATCAGTACATACTCTTGCCATGACTTCCCTCGGCGGTAATATAAGAATCTTAAATGAAGCATACGGTCCCCCCGTTATGCTTTCCGCCGATTCCGAGGGTAGACATTCTAGTCCAGACAATCTTTTTTAACGTGCTGGCCGGATTTCCTCGTTAGTCGTTTCCTCCAGTCTTGTGGCAGTCCCATTGCGAGTCTCAACGGCGAAACGCGGAGAACTCTCCCAGGCCACAATCGCACGTTTGCGAACTCGTCCCCACCGATAATCGCCAAACATGCCTGTCTCACGAATCACGCGATGACAGGGAATAAGGTAGGCCAGCGGATTCTGCGCCACCGCCGTCCCCACGGCGCGGGACGTAGTGGGCTTGTCCAGCGCCGCAGCCAATCCACCGTAGCTGACGAGTGTGCCCGGCTGAACTTGAAGTAATGCCCGCCATACCCGCACCTGAAACACCGTGCCTCCAACAAATGCCCGCAATGGCTGTTGCGATTTTGCACGGGCGGCGGGCTTGAAAATTCGATCGGATAGGCTTGAAGCAAAAGCGTCGTCCCGACGCAGCCGCGCCTGTGGCCAGTTTTCCTGAAGCGCAGCCCACTCTACACTGCCGTCTTCCGACTCGACAAATGAAAGATGACAGATGCCGCGAGGACTGTTGCCGACCAGGCACCGCCCGAACGGACTGTCAGCGAAGCCAGCTGTGATCGTCCACCCCTCACCACCCGATTTCAGTTCTCCGGGTGAGGCAGCCTCCAAGCTTACACTGAGATCATGCAACCGACTGGGACCGGATAGACCCGAATTCAGGGCGACGTCCAGCACGCTCTTCCCCTGCCTAAGAAGTTCCTTGGCATGAGATAGCGTCAAGCACTGCAGAAAATCCTTTGGGGTGACGCCCGCCCAGGCAGAGAATAAACGGTGGAAATGGAACTGGCTCAACCCTACGTATTCCGCCAGTGTCGACAGGTCAGGCTGGTCAGTGTGGCACTCATCCAAACGGCGGATAACCCGAGCAATGCGTTCGTAATCATTCATGTCCCCATCCTGCCACCGAGTGGTTACCGTTTCCACCCGATTCTTGCGGTAATGCAGTATCCAGGAGCGCGGCAGCATTCCTGTCCCCACGCCTTCCCCTGCTGAGACTCTCGTAAAATCAGCGCAAAGTAACTTCGTGACTTTTAAGGCGCACCGCTTTTGGCGAACGCCGCCTCAATATCTTCAGGCAATGACCTGTCGCACCATACATCGTACCCGCCCTGGCCATGGTCCAGGTTCCATTCCATGGCGTCATACATCTTGCCTGTGACTCCTTTACCATCTTGAGACGCCAGGAACATCATAAGGGGAACCAAATGCTCAGGCGTCACCGGCCTTCTTCCGGGTGCGTACCCCGCTGCTACTCGAGCGCGAATCGTTTCGTCGAACCAAGCCCCCCTGGTGTGACCGGGGATTATGGTATTGACCGCAACGTTATGCTCCCGAATCTCATCGGCTAGATAAAAGCTCATGGTTGCCAGCGCGGCCTTGGACGCCATGTAAGGCATCTCCCTGCTGTTTGGACGCAGCGCTGTGTATCCCCCTGCGCGGGAGAAATTTAATATTCCACTGCTGACAATATTGATAATGCTCCCTTTCTTTTTTTCGATCATCGGGGAAACGAATTTACGAACGACTCTCAGGGGACCCAGTACGTTTACGTCAAACATCTTGACCCAATCTTCATCTGACGTGCCCAAAGTAGTACTCTTTCCCGTGGGGGGGTAAAGAAACATTTGGAGTAGCCCGGCATTGTTCAACACGACATCAAACGCGCCGAACCGTTTCAAGGCGGCCTGATATACCTGATCAATCTGATCCTTGTCGGTAACGTCCATATCCAAGGCAATGGCTTTGTCGGTGGACTCCAATTCGTGACGAAACTCATCAGCCCCCTGCCAGGATTTGTCTGTCGCCACCACCATAGCGCCGCTAGCCAGGAATCCCCTGGTGCTGGCACGACCGATTCCCCGGGCCGCTCCTGTCACAACCACGACCCGTCCTTCTAATTCCTTTTGATCTGCCATCCTTTTTCACACCCCCTGTGTCTGTAACCAAAGTCCATCACACGAACCAAATACCGAGTGAGACACCGTATTGACTTAACGACATCCTTATCGCTTCCCGGCCTGCCTCAAACCATCATTAATAATCTTGAAGATAGGTCTCACGTCGAGCAAATCCCATCGGTCTGTAGGAATATAGTAGACCCCTTTTCCCCGGCGGCTCTGAGGTCGGATTGAAGCGACCCGGGTTTCACGGACAGTTAATTAAGCCACACGTTTGATCGAGTCATATGCCATTGGGGTGTGGTATCCCAACGACTCATGCTTTCTTCTTCGGTTATAAAACAGTTCAATGTAGTCGAAGATATCCGACCTAGCGTCCTGCCTCGTCTTATAATCCTGATGGTGTACAAGTTCATTCTTTAGTGAGCTGAACAAACTCTCGACCACTGCATTGTCGTAGCAATTCCCTTTGCGGCTCATGCTGCGCACCACCCCATGGCGTCTGAGCAACTCAACGTAGTGATTGCTAGCGTATTGGATTCCTTGGTCGCTATGGTGAATCAGCCCCGCCATAGGCTGGCGCTGTTCGATAGCCATCAGTAAAGCTTCACTGACCAACTCCTGTGTGGGACGTTGCTTCATTGACCATCCCACCACCAGCCGAGAGTAAAGGTCCACCACTACCGCCAGGTATAACCACCCAGATCGGGTACCAATGAAGGTAATATCGGCCATCCATACCTGCTCGGGGCCTGACGCTTCGAAGCGTTGACGCAACAAGTTCGGTGCCGGTGGCGCACTGTGACGAGCCTTGTAGGCCAATCGAAACCTTTGCACCCGACGCGTCTCTATCCCCACTAAACTCCTCAGCCTCGCCACCCCATGCTTCCCACATGTCACCCCCGCCTCCTTCAGCGTCAGCCATGTCTTGACTGCCCCGTACGCTTCCTTGTAGCTCTCGTGCACCTTGCGGATCTCTTTGATCACAACCTTATCCTGTGCTCTACGCCGAGACTCCCCTCGACCGCTCCAGTCGTAGTACCCACTACGACTGACCTCTAATACCTCGCACATCCTCACTACCCTAAACTCTGTCCTGTGAGCTCGTATAAACGCGTACTTTACTTGAGCTCCTTGGCAAAGTACGCTGCGGCCTTTTTTAATATATCTCGTTGTTCCGTTACCCGCTCCAGCTCTCGCCTTAACCGTGCTACCTCATCGTTGTCTCTACCTCGACCTGTGCCGGGAAACGCAGCCGCCCCTTTCCTCGTCACTTGCTCCTGCCACTTGTACAGTCGATTGCGAGGTACTCCCAGTTCCCGTGCAATCTCCGCTGCTGGCCGAGCGCCCGCCTCCAGCAGTCGAACAGCTTCCAACTTAAACTCTTGGGTGAAACGCCTTCGCTTGCCCATCGAACACCTCCTGCGGGGATCTTGTCCCCTTTTTAGGTGTCCGTCAAACCTGGGCTACCTCAGATCACTTCTTTAGGGATATCTTCCCTGAGGGAGTTACGGCCCGAATCTCCCGGCACCTGTCCCGCGCTCTGGTAGGTCTTTTGCCCTTCACGGGAGAGAAACCAGTTGATAAAGACCTTCGCCGCGTTCGGGTGCGGCGCTCTGTTCATAAGAGCTACCGTACCCCCTCCGGGAGAGAGGCCTTGCCCTTCCTTCATACGACCAAACGAATCCACTGCAAGCCCCTGGAGCCTGGCAGGACGCGTATTACACGCAAAACAGATCGAAAATTTTCCAACCACTAACCAGTCCGTCCCAAAACGCTCGTTCCTGAAAAGTGTAATATCCATCTCAGAAAACAGTCGCCGCAGAAATTTGGGACCCAGATCGGGGTGATGATACAAAAACGTCAGGGGTGCCCTAGCTCGTCCTGGATTTCCCCTTAAGTCTTGCGCCTCGATTTTTCCTTTCCACTTAGGATTCAGAAAGTCCCAGAACGATTTAAATTCCTTGGGGTCAACAAGGTTGGTATTGTAATGAAAGCCTCCCTGAGACGCACTGCCCAAATTAACAAACACATACCTTCTCTCTTGATCGACATAGCGGTGCTTACCTTGCCACCATTTGGATTCATCCAGGACCTCCGGCAATACTAAAACCGGCTTGATGGGAACCAGGAATCCCTTCCGGTAAAAGAATCTGTAGTTCGTAGAGGCCCCGTTAATCGAAACATCTGGAATATACTTCCCGGCTCTGCGCTCAGCAATTACACGGTGTAAAATACCTCTTCTCCCTGTCACCCCGTACAGCTTGATTCCTGGATAGGCTTTCTGGAACACTCCCGCGTCTAGGGTCGCGACGTCCCCCCACATATAGACGTTAACCCGGCCCTCTTTTTCAGCCGCGGCGACCGTCTTTTCCCATTCTTCCTGCGTGGCAGCGCGCGCATGAGTCCCATAAAGCAAACACACCGCCAGAAGCAGATGGCTTGCGACTTTAGCTGGATTCAACCACGGGTTTTTCATTTTTTCCATTGTCGTGCCTCTCCTTCTTTGCAGTATCCAAGACGAACCAACAAATTAAAATTGGCGTGACACTCTTTTCCCGTACTCTTTTTAATCGCTGGCTGCATGTATTTGCATTGCGGTCCATCGTACCCTCAATAAAAGTACCTCTATTAAGACCGCTCTGGGAAGTCAAGCCTCTCCAGTGGTGACGGTCATGGGAGATTGACATGTAGGCCGGGCTGATATCTAATCTTGCGTCAATACCGAAACGGTTAAGGTAATACGAAAAATGTATAAGGGTGACTACCATTGACCCATCTAGCGTTTTGTGTCCTGAATCCAGAGGGATTAGGTCACCACACAGCGGTTCTAGCAGATGAATACGGCATAAGTGCGACGGGAAGGAGGAAATAAATATGGAACGGAGCCTCCTATACTTAGGGGTATTGACCAGCGGTGTTCTCCTCGGAGTGTTCTTTCTGAAAGCACAACCCGCATTCTCCGGGGAGGCAAAACCAACGTGGAAAGCCGAGTGGGAGAGAACTCTCGCGGCGGTACGAAAAGAGGGACGACTGGACATTTACCTATCCTCGAGCCTCAATCCCGTGGTGAAACAATTTAATAAGGCCTACCCACAGATCAAGACCGTCACGAGAATGTCCATGTGGTTTCAAGAGGCACAAAGGGTCATGACCGAGCGGAGGGCTGGAAAATATCTTCTCGACCTTTTTACTACTGGTCCCACGACACTGTATCAGGTATTTTACCAGGCCAAAGTCCTTGATCCGATCCCCCCCACTTTGATCTTGCCGGAGGTGAAGGATCGGTCAAAGTGGTTTGAGGGCAAGCATAGTTACGTAGATTCCGAAGGCAAGTTTATTTTCAGCTTTGAAGGCACCGCGCAGGATTACGTACATTACAACGTTAACCTTGTAAAGCGAGGCGAGATCACGTCTTACCGGAACCTGCTTAAACCCAAATGGAGAGGAGAGCTCGTGGTCGAGGATCCTATGATACCGGGTATCGTCAGTCACGGGACCCGGTTTATGTACAATAACCCGGAATTGGGGCCCTCCTATTTGACCCGTCTCTTTAGCGAAACCAACATTAGAGTGACCCGAGACAGACGGCAGCGGCTTGATTGGCTCGCCAACGGCAAGTACTCGGTTTGTCTCTTTTGTTACGGCGTGCGCACGGCCAAGGCGCAGGGGCTTCCAGTGGATACGGTCAGGCCTTATGGCCTGGAAGAGGGGGCGAGCATCGTTCCCATCCTGGGGAATATCGTTCTTTTGAATCGAGCCCCGCATCCCAACGCAGCGAAGGTTTTTATTAACTGGTTCTTGTCGCGAGAAGGACAGATGGCGTATCAAAAGAGCCGCTTGCTGGCCAGGCCCGGTGCAGACTCCCTCAGGATCGACATCCCAAAGGATGATGTTCCCATTGAAAACCGTCGTAAGTTAGGAGGGAAATACCTGAGATCAGTTCGCCCGGAATGGATGGATCTGACACCAGCGAGAAAAGTTATCAAAAGAGCGATGTCTCAAGCCCAAAGGCGATAAACAAGCCATAGCGAAGCAATGATCGACCATAGAACTGATTAAGGAGGAAAGCCCATGCAGCAATCCAATACCAGTAACACACAGCCACAGTTTATTTACGAAGAATTCATGAAAGGTGAAGGTATACCGATCCATAAGGAAGTAACAGGCGTGGATGACGTAACCGCGCTACCGCGCCGCCCCTGGGCCCGCACAGGCGGCCTGGGAACGTTCATCGAACTGAAGAGCACGTTTCAATCCGAGCGCGGTATGTTCGTGTGCGAGATTCCCGGCGGCAAAGCACTGGAGGTCCAACACCACCTTTACGAGCAATTTACGCTGATTCTGGAGGGCCGGGGAGCCACCGAGATCTGGCAAGAGGACGGGCACAAGCAGATATTCGAGTGGGGGCCGGGAAGTGTGTTCGCTCCCCCCAAGAATGCCTACTATCAGCTTTACAATGGTGGACCGGAACCTGTGATTTTCTTTGCCATAACCACTGCGCCCAGGATCATGAACAGCCTGAACGAGATTGAGTTCGTCTTCAACTGCAAGTATGACTTCATCGATTACTACAATGGTCAGGACGAATATTTTAGTCAAACGCAGAACCGAGTTCGAGGTGGGCGTTACAACACCACTACCTGGTATACGAACTTCATTAGTGACGTGAACAGGGAAGTCGTCGACGACCATGAGCAAAAGGTGGCGGGCGGGCAGCTCACCGGCTACCGGATGGCCGGACGCTTCCCCTATGGCCATATTTCGGAATGGCCGGTGGGTAGATATCACAAGGCCCATTTCCACGGTCCCGGCGCCGTGCTCGTGGGCCTTAAAGGCAAGGGCTACGTCAACCTGTGGCCCAAGGAATTTGGTTTGCATCCATGGCAGGACGGGCACGCAGACAAGGTCATCCAGGTTCACTGGGGCCCGAACAGCATTTACAGCCCCCCGGACGGCTGGTTCCACCAGCACATGAGCACGGGCAAGGTGCCGGCGCGTCATGTGGCGTGCTATGGAGGTTCCAACCCCTTGGCAAGCACTCGGTATAGCGATGGCAGCAGGGTTATGGTTCCTGTTCGCGAGGGAGGACAGCTCATCAACTATGAAGACGAGGATCCAGAGGTTCGGAGGTGCTTTGCCGAGGCCAACCTTCAGGAAGGCGTGGAATGTGCCATGCCACCGGTGACCTACCGCACCGATCCACTTTCACCTGAAGCGCTAGGTCAGCTTGGAGCTCAGAGGTAAAAACTCCAACAGGGGCCGCTGACTCCTTTTTTCCTTCGATGGTCGAGGCAAGGAGGAGCATTATGGATGAAATGTTAGGAATCGGTTGCATAAACACCTGATCTCGGTCCGAGGCAGAGCGGATAACTGACGTCTACCTTGGAGGGCCGGCGGGAATCCAGCGCTCTTAACGCAGTGGGGTTCTGCTGCCGGGGAAATTGATTATCTGGTTTTTCTCCGGATCGCGGACCAGGGCCATGGGTTCACCGCCCCGCTCCACAATCTCGATCTGCTCGCGAAGCACCTTCCGATACATGGTGATTCCACCATCCGATGCGCCTAGATTCTCTTCGTTCCGATCGAAAATACTTCCCTGAGTTTCCCACGCCATCTTGTCCTGACTGGGGAAGGAGGTCATCTGGTGCTCGCCTTCCGGCGTCATCAACGAGTCTAACCGGTTGACGGGCGGATCTCCAGGTTGTTCCACCACCTGACCATCCTTGGAAGGGTCGAACAGCATGACCGTGATTTGCGTACGGGTGTCGTCAATCGGTACTCGCCAGTGCAGCGCCTGAGCAGTCCCCTGTGGGATCCGAAGGATATTGGGAAATACTAAAGGAGGGCGTATTTCCATCTCAGGCCTATCACCTCCATACCTGCAGCGTTTAACGATTCCCCATTCACAAAGCTCCCAACCGTATTCTTCTATTGGCCGGTAGTAATACTCTCCTCCGCGAAGGCCCCTTACCTTCATGGAATGGGCGTGGAGATAGTAAGTATGAAGGGTGTCCACCGAGTTCTCCATGGCCTGGAGCCAATTGCAGTTGAGCACCGGGTGGACTTCAATGGACCGCGTCCCATCTGTCCGCACCAACACATCCCAACGCGGCAGCAGCGGCTTTTTCTCAGGGGGCCCCATATAGACAAAGAGCAGTCCGCACATCTTCTCCACTGGATAACTGGGATGACGGATCTTGTGCTTGAATTGGGGGTTTTTTTCGAAGGGCTGTTCGATACATTTTCCCTCGATGTCGTATTTCCAACCGTGGTAGGGACACCTAATTCCGTCCTCTTCAACGAAACCGTAGTATAAGGACGTCCCTCTGTGAGAGCAGTGCTCGGCCACACAACCGTAACGGACTTGCCGGTCGCCGTTTGCTTGGGGCAGACGAAAAATCACGAGCTCTTCATCCATCACTCTGACACGTTTCTTTGGTTTCTCCTCGGTAAGCTCATTGACCAAGCAGACAGGCTGCCAATAGCGACGCAACATTTTGCCGGCAGGCGTGCCAGGACCAATCCGAGTGAACATTTCATTGATCTCTCGAGTAAGCACGGCTCAACCTCCTATTGACAAAAAGGCTTCATTCATCACATGGGTTCGAAAGCACTTGCACCTATTCTCAGATCTCATTTTTACAAGGCTCGGCTTTTGCCATGGGCCGGGTATGCTGCAAAACCCGATCCGGTTTTTGACTCATTAATCCACCGTAAGAAGCTCCAGGACATGGCCGTTGGGATCGCGAAAATAGACACCATGCCCCCCGCGCCGGTGGTTTATTTGCATGTCTTCCAGAGAACGCGGTCCGCTCCCGTATGGAATCCCCTCCTCCCGGATTAGTCCAAAGATCCGATCGAAATCCTCATCGCTTACTTTAAAAGCGTAGTGGTGCGACTTGAATTCCGACCGATTGTCAAAATCCATGGTTAAGGAGCCATTCACACGCACCGGTGCAAAGTGGGCCACCTCGCCGTCATAGGAAAGGCCAAAGATTCGAGCAAAAAACTTGGCCGATTTCTCCTTATCGTGTGCCGGCACGATCGTGTGGTTGAGTTCAATTGCCATATCCTTTCCTCCTTTTTGAGCGCTGGCTCTCTTAGCTTGTGGCTACATCACTCGCTGGCACTCGGTTCGGCGTTGTACACCGGGCAAACCCACAAATTAGGGGTGATTCTCCCGCCGTTCCGAGTGCATGTCAAGCTTTTCAAAGCTCCACTCAACTAACAAAATTGGACTAATGTATTGTGCTAATCCCATGCCGTTGGGACGCGCCAATCGGAGCGTCTGCCCTCCAGGAGAAAAGGGCTATGCTCGCTCCCACGGCGAAGATAGTCTTACCTGCTTGATCTTGGGTACAGAGTATCCATCATTCGGCGCTTGTGGTGTTGAGGGGTCCCCAGGTACTGGTAAAGAGTGTGAGCCATGACGCTATGGGCCATGAGGGGATGCTGGTAGTCTGTGCCGGGTCCAGCGAAGACCATGTGCGCATAGTTACACGCCTCATAGTAACCCAAACTCGCTACGGCTTTGGCCTCGTGCACGCTAGCCCTGGCCGACTGACCCGTATCTTGCTTCCAAAGGGTTTCGTAGGTTACCCAGCGAGCGGCATCGAGGTGATTAGCCAAATCCACACAGTGGTCCTGCACACGCTGGAACCGGCCAATGGGTTGACCAAACGCGATACGGTTCTTTGTGTATTCGACGGTGAGGTCAAAAACCTCTTGGCATGCCCCCACCTGGTAAGCGCATAGAATCGGAATCGCTTTCTCCAAAGCATTATCAAGCACTTGCCAACCTTCACCTGCCGTCAGGACATTCGACGCCGGGGTCTCTACCTTTTCAAAACGCACCTCCGCAACCGATACCATAAATCCAACGCGAGGCGTGATGGTGATTCCAGGGGCAGATTGATCCACCACCACAAGAGCAACTCCGCCATTTTCTGTCCGCGCCGCGCAAATGAAGCTCGTGGCCGCTTGCGCGTCGTACACAAATCTCTTGGTACCCTCCAATATGAAGTCCCCACCGTTTTGGGTCAGCCGAACCTCAACCGCCTCGGGACCCCAATGGACTCCCGTATCCGTGATTGCTGGGATGACGATGGATTTCGCGCTGCAGATGTCTGGAAGCAAAGATCGCTTCTGCGCCTCGGAACCGCCTTCCATAACTAACTGCGCACTCAGAACGCCGGAGGAAAAGAACGGACCCGGAAGGGGCGCCCGGCCCAGCTCTTCGAACACGATTCCGCAGTCAGTGAAGGATGCGCCTGCCCCGCCGAACCCTTCCGGAATCATCATGCCTAACCATCCTAGCTCGCCTGCCTTGCGATAGAGAGCAGACTGGAATGTCTCTTTTTTACGAAACCATGTGGTGTTCACATGAGGCGGCGCCTCGCTTTTCACAAAGTCGGCCGCCACTTTCTTAAACATGCTTTGTTCTTCAGTCAGTCCTAAATCCATAATCCACTCTCTCCATTAAATGGTCTCAGGTGCCTTTTCCTGGGAAGGGCGGCCCAATCCGACCCGGCGTGCAAAGATCAGCCGATCAGTGTCCAACGTTCCCCCGCCGTGGAGTTGGCCAGGCCCGCTACGCACCACGTACTCAAAGTCCACCACCTCATGCACGGCGTGATCCGGAACCAGGGCGTCGTAACCCATGATCTGCTGCAAACGCTCTCCGTTTCTAAGCCGGGCCATGCGCTGGTAGTACCGGAACTGGGCTCCCCCGTAAGCGTGCGGCTTTCTGACGAAGCGATGCCAGAAATTTCGCCGGGCGAATAGGCTCGCCGTGTGAAGCTCAATGGTCATGTCGGCAATGAGGTCCCTTACCTTTTCGTCTTCTATCAGAGGCTTCCCGCCGACTTTCATCCTCCGGCAGTACTCCACCACCCGCTCCACCAAGGGGTCCGTTCCGACCCTCCCCTCGCCGCCGTGTTCCAGCTCCAGGTGAGTGTTGGCCACCTTCCAGCCGTTGTTCTCGCCTCCTACCAAAAATTTTGCCGGCACGCGCACGTTGTCGAAAAAGACCGAATTCTTGATCCCCATCATCAAGTGCATGCGCTGGATGGTAATCCCTGGCAGGTTTGCCGGGATATGAAGCCAGCCCAGATTCTCGTGCCGAGGACGAGAGGGGTCCGTACAGACCAGCGCCCAAAGATAATCCGGTGGAAGGTGATGGCCAACCATGACCTTTTGCCCGTTGACCACGTAGTGGTCCCCGTCCCGAATGGCCTTGGTCCGACAGTTCGCCACGTCGCTCCCCCCTTGGGGCTCGGTTAGCACCTGCCACACGGCGACCTCCCCCTGAACGATGGGAGGCAAGAACTCTCGCTTTTGCCCTTCGCTGCCCCACTTGAGGATGACCGGCGCAACAATGCGAGCTAGGGTGTAAAAGATATGGTTGAGGTTGAGTCCATACTTCGCTAACTCCGTCTCCAGCACCAGCTGGTGGTTGATTGTAAGCGCCGCGCCCCCGTATTCGACCGGAAACATCGGGAACAGCCACCCTTTTTTCCCCAGCTTGCCCGCCAGCGTACGCCGCAACCGGTACTCTTCCACGTTTTCCCGTGTGGACCAAGACGCCGACCACCTCAGGTGCTCGGAACCTTTCAAATTCTCCTGAAGCCAATCGCGGACTTCCTTCCGAAACGCGCCGACCTCAGGCGGATCTGCCTGAACGCTAAAGTCCATAAGTAATCCCCCTTAAGTTTTCCTTGTCTTCCCCTCTGGCTCACCAAATTGGCGCTATTTTTCGTTTTTCGATATCACTCCACGTGCGCGAAGCCCCTCAATGGCCTCCACGTCATAGCCAAACCGGGATAGTATCTCGTCGGTATGTTCCCCCAATAGGGGTGCAGGCCGAATAAACTGCGGTGGGGTGTCGGAGAGGTTCACGGCGCTGCCGATGAGACGAGTGGACCCCATGGTGGGGTGATCCATCATCTTAGGCACCCCCATGTGTTGGACCTGGGGGTCCTGGAAGACTTCATCAGGAGCGTAAACGGGGCCAATGGCTACGCCATTCTTTTCCAGTGCCTCCAGCCAGTAGGAACGAGGTCTCTTACGAAATTCATCTCCCAGACATTCAACGATCTCGTGGTGGTGCTCCCATCGGTCTCTACGAGTAGCAAACTTCGGCTCCTTGAGTAAATCGGTGCGTCCCACTGCCTTAACCATTCCCTCCCATGACTCCTGGTGCCCGGAAAGGTGGATCACTAAGGGCAGCTCATCGCTAGCGATGAAGCAGTAAATGCGACCCCTTGGGAAGTTATCTCGGGAGACAGCCTCCCCGCCATTTAGGTAGTCGACAATATGGGACTCGATAAATGCCAGGCTCACCTGTAGCAGAGATGTGTCCACGAACTGTCCCCGGCCTGTGCTGTGGCGAGCAAGAAGGGCCGCCATGACTCCGTAAGCGGCAAAAACCCCGGAGGTGTGATCAGCGATGGAAACTCCTACAACTTTTGGATTGTTTAAATCCGTGACCAGGCCAAGCATCCCACTTAACGCCTGGCCGATGGTATCAAAGCCGGGTTTGTCCCGATAGGGTCCGCTTTGACCATAGCCGGAGATAGAGCAATGAATGAGTTTCGGATTGAGTTGCTTGAGCTCTTCGTATTCGAGACCGAGACGCTTTCGCGTCTGCGGGCGAAAGTTTTCGAGCAAAACATCGGACTTTTCCAGTAGCCGAAGCAGTACTTTCTTGCCTTCCGGATCCTGCAAGTTGAGGGTGATACTTTTTTTGTTCCTGTTTAACGCCCTGAAGCTTGGTCCATAACCTTCGTACTTCGGATTACGGCCGCGGTGGGTGTCACCCCCTCCCGGTAGCTCCACCTTAATAACCTCGCACCCAAGGTCGCCAAGGAGACTACCTGCAAAAGGGCCAGCCACATGACCGCTGACTTCGACTACAACCGTACCCTCAAGTGCGGTGGGTAGAGCCTGAGTCATTGTAGCCCCAAAAGACTCACAACATTTCATCCGGGGAAGTGGAAATCATCTCTGTTCTTCGTCTTTCGCCAGTTTATTTTTACTCCACGGTTTGAAACTTTCACGAAACAGCGGTGATTCTCCCGCCGTTCCAAGTGCTTGTCAAGTATCCCGGAGTACGGTCCAACTAAAATGCGGCGGAGCCCCGTCTCAAGAAATGGCCCCGGCACATTGACGTCTTGTCTCCATACCCGACCAATTGGCTCGCCTTGAGAGGACAGAGTTTATTCTCGACAGATTGACTATTGGGCGGTAATTGAGTCTGCTGTGTGGGCACTGATGGAAATCAGAGATGGGCGGCTCCGGGTGCCGTGCACAGGTAGACGTGTTTTGTGATTCATGATAACCGTCATGACAAGTTCCATGAGCACGGCATGTAAGATCGCAGGCTCTCGATTGTTGACGGCGCTGATACATTCACATTTTTGTCGGTTTTGGGTTTCGTAGGCAAACCCCATGAATCGCCTCTAGAACGTCACTCGCACAGACAAAAGCATGAACTACACTTGTCCCATGGATCCCGAGGTACAGCGGTCAAAGCCAGGACCCTGTCCAAAGTGCGGCATGGCCCTCGAGCAATCCCCCGACGCCATCCCCGCGGCTAGGACGAATTACATCTGCCCCATGGATCCGGAGGTCTTGGAATTCGAGCCCGGCCCCTGCCCGGCTTGCGGGATGGCTCTCGAGCCGCGTGTTGCGACGGCGGAGGGAGAGACCAATCCCGAACTGGCGGACATGTCCCGGCGGTTCTGGATCGGCCTTATCCTGACCATACCTGTATTGTTTCTTGCCATGTCCGAGATGATTCCAGGGCAACCTGTGCAGGGGCTCATTTCGGTCGCGCATTCAACGTGGGTTCAGTTTCTGCTGAGCACCCCGGTCGTACTCTGGTGCGGGTGGCCCTTCTTCCAGCGCGCATGGACCTCCCTGCTGAATCGTAGCTTCAACATGTTCACGCTCATAGCCATGGGCGTTGGCACGGCATACGTATACAGCGTTTTCGCCACTCTTTTCCCGGACCTGTTCCCGCAAACCTTTAGGAGCCATGAAGGCGTGGTACCCATTTACTACGAAGCCGCCGCCACCATTACGACTCTCGTACTCCTTGGACAAGTGCTCGAGCTACATGCACGGAGCCGGACCAATAGCGCCATCAAGGCCCTGTTGGGACTCGCGCCAAATACGGCGAGGGTGGTGTGCGACGACGGAGGTGAAGAAGACCTACCTTTGGATCGTGTCCACCCGGGAGACCGGCTGCGTGTCCGCCCGGGAGAAAAGATTCCAGTGGACGGCGTGGTATTGTCAGGGGCGACTTCCATCGACGAGTCCATGGTTACCGGCGAGCCCATTCCGATCGAAAAGACTCCAGGGAACCAGGTTACGGGAGGCACGGTAAACGGCACCGGCGGCATCGTCATGAAAGCCGAGCGCGTAGGCAGTGACACTTTGCTGGCCCAGATTGTTCGCATGGTGAGCGAAGCGCAACGCAGCCGGGCTCCCATTCAGCGGCTTGCGGATGTGGTGGCCTCGTATTTCGTCCCTACGGTGATACTCGTGGCGTTTGTGACTCTCGTGGTCTGGGGCCTGATGGGTCCGCAACCCCGCATGGCCCACGCATTGCTGAGTAGCGTTGCGGTGCTCATCATCGCGTGCCCCTGCGCACTCGGCCTAGCTACTCCCATGGCGATTATGGTGGGGAGCGGGCGCGGCGCCACGGCCGGCGTGTTGATCAAAAACGCCGAAGCCCTCGAGACCTTTGAGAAGGTTGACACTCTGGTGGTGGATAAGACGGGCACCATAACCGAAGGAAAGCCCGCCCTCGTTTCTCTGAAGACGATACCCGGGCAGACGGAGCAGGAGCTTTTGCGCTTGGCCGCAAGCCTCGAGAGGGGGAGCGAACACCCGTTGGCGGCTGCCATACTGCAAGCGAGCAAGGAAAAAGACTTGAATCTCGCCGAGGTGCGGGATTTTCGCTCGGTTACGGGCAAAGGAATCGTGGCCACCGTTGAGGGGCGCTCGGTGGCGCTGGGTAACCAGGCATTACTCGACGAGTTAAAGATCGCCGCCGGAGACTTATCAGGCGAGGCCGAGTCCTTACGCGAGGATGGACAGACCGTGATGTTTCTTGCGGCGGATGGAAAGGTCATGGGCCTCCTTGGGGTCGCAGATCCCATTAAATCGACTTCCCTCGAAGCTATCCGTTCGCTTCACGACGAAGGGGTACGAATCGTAATGCTCACAGGGGACAGCCGTACCACCGCCCAGGCCGTGGCGCGTAAAATCGGTATTGACCATGTGGAGGCCGAGGTACTACCGGACCAAAAAAGTGAAATCGTAAAGCGCTCTCAGGCTGAAGGCCATATTGTGGCCATGGCTGGTGACGGCGTTAACGACGCACCCGCCCTTGCGCAAGCCCAGGTGGGAGTTGCCATGGGAACCGGTACTGACGTGGCCATAGAGAGCGCCGGCATGACTCTACTAAAAGGTGACCTTAGGGGGTTGGTGCGCGCCCGCCGGCTAAGTCGCGGCACCATGCGCAACATCCGGCAAAATCTCTTCTTTGCGTTCATCTACAACACCCTGGGAATCCCTATCGCCGCCGGAGTTCTCTACCCCGTCTTCGGTCTGGTGCTCAGCCCCATCATTGCCAGCGCTACCATGACCTTGAGCTCCATATCGGTTATCAGCAACGCCCTGCGCCTGCGCCGCCTCGAATTGTAAAGTGAAAATTAGCCGCGGTCCTGCGATGCAATCATCAGAAGTCGTGGAGGTGCGGGCTCAAGTATTTGCTGGCAATAATGGCCAAGAAAAATCCAATGATCACCCCGTAGACGGTCCCCACGACGCAATAAGAATGGTTTCCAATATTGCGGCTCTCCGGCAGGTAGGGCAGATGGGGTTAGGCAATTGACAGTCTTTGTTGGATTGGAGAGCTCCGCCGTTGTTTCCACCGACGGGCGCCGGCACATTGTTTGATTCCGGCTCGTAACACAACTCACCTACCTCGCATCGTGGAATATGATTCCCAACGTGTAGCGGTCACCCGAGTGAACCGTGCTAACGCCATGCCGGAGGGTTGCGCGATAATAACCGCGTGTCCCTCTAACCGGTCGATGATGGACGCCAAAGATCACCCCGTCACCTTGATTCACACAGAGCACTTCAACGCGGGATTGTTGTCGCGGCCGCTGTTCGGCAAGCACGAATTCGCCGCCATCGAAGTCCTTTCCCCGCTGACTCAGGAAAATGGTCGCCTGGAAGGGGAAGACAATTTCCCCGTACAGGTCTTGATGCAGACGATTGTAATCACCGGAGCCATACTTCAGGATCAACGGGGTGGGACGCGCCTGGCCTGCACCATGACAAAATTGGATGAAGTCCGAAAGCTTGTCAGGAAACCGAGGCCCATCATTTCCCAACCGACCGAGCCATTCATTCGCAAGCGGCGCGAGATGAGGATAAAGGGCCTCCCGAATCTGTTGTATTAAAAGTGGCAGTGGATACTTGAAGTACTTATACTCCCCCTGGCCAAAGGAATAGCGGGACATTTCTATCCGAGCACGGAACAGTTGGTCATGAGAATATAAGGCGGTTATTTCCTCGCAGGTCTTTGCGGTGAGAACACCGGGCATGACCGCAAACCCGCGTTCGTCGAGCTGGGATTGAAATGCTTTCCAGTCGATTCCCTTATCGCTGAATGGATCCACCGTCCTCTTCCGGCCCCTTTTCGCCAATCACTCTCTTACGTTTAGGTCAATCCTTCGCCTCGGCCATAGGCCTTTTTAAATTTGGGTGGCCCGAACCTATCCTTTGTATTGTTCGACGCACCGAATGGCTCGGTGGGAATTCCCGAGAAGCTCTTATTCAATTCACCGTTACTATCTTCATCGTAAATCACGCCGACAGCTAAGTGCCCCTTTTGAGACCAGTTTTTCGTGGTTTGCGGCTATTAGGGACATGACCTTTGCCTCCAGATCCTTAGATGCGGAAGCATCGAGTTTTCCAATTACGTGGACAATTATAATATTGGCTCATCGCTCTTCCGCGATTTCCATAGTTTAAGTCGCCCGAATTTTCGTCTTGAGGATAAAAACATTCTTGCCATTTTCACGCCGATATTCGAGCTCATCCATCATTTCCCGCACCAGGTGGATACCCAGTCCGCCTATCTTTCTTTCTGTCAACGGTTTTTCCATGTCCGGAGGGGGAGCCTCCAGGGGATTGAAAGGGCGGCCGTCGTCCTCCACCTCGATGGTCATTTCAGGCTCCGCCCATGTGAGCCTCACCGCGATCTCGTGCTGCAACTTGTCTTCGAAACCGTAGGAGATCGCATTGGTGATGATTTCCTCCAATACCAGGGTTATTCGAAACACCATCTCCGAAGGGACTCCGTGATGCTCCGCAAACTCTTCCAGGAGTCGGTTCAAGCGCTGGAGTTCCGCAAGGTCGTTTTCCAACTGAACCGATAGAGTTGGCTTCTGAGTCTCATGAGGCCCATTGTATCCAAGCGCCAAAAGCGTGATGTCATCCGATTGGGGTGCGCCGGTGGAAAAGAGTTGGACCTCACCGACCACTCTTTCAATGACTCCCCTGATGCTTTGCCTATTCAAGCCCCGCAGGGTCGTTTCCAGGCGACTCTCGGAAAAAAGTTGATCGTCTTTATCCATCGCTTCCGTTACACCATCCGTATATAGAATGAGCCGATCTCCAGATTTGAGCACGAGCTTCCCCGCCTGATAGCTTACCAAATCGGTCACACCCAGGGCTATGCCCCCCGTCTTGGGCAGCGCCGTGACGACCCCATTGGATAAAACGTAGGGTAGATTGTGGCCTGCGTTACTGTAATCCACCTGCCCCGTTCGTACATCCAGGATCCCGCAAAAAGCCGTTACGAACATACAGGACTCATTATCACGGCAAATTTCTGCGTTAAGCCGGGTTAGGATGGTTTCCGCAGTGGCATTCCGACGCCCCCCCGTGGCCCGGAACAGGGTTTTGGTGAGCGCCATAAAAAGAGACGCAGGCACCCCCTTGCCGGAGACATCCCCGATGGCGAAACAGAGCTGGTGGTCATTGATAAAGAAAAAATCATACAAGTCCCCTCCCACCTCTCGAGCCGGCACAAGGGTTGCATAGATATCAAATTCCCGCCGGTTGGGAAAAGGGGGAAATGTCTTGGGCACCATGCTCATCTGAATGTCGTGGGCGATCTTCAGTTCGCTCTCGATCCTCTCTTTGGAGGCCGTGGTTTCCTCCAGGTCCTTGAGGTAGCGCTGCAGGGTTCGCTCCATGTCGATAAATGACTCCGCCAGCTTACCGATTTCATCTTTGGACCTTTGCGGTAGGGCTTCGATTTCTTCGGGGATATTCACCCCGGCGGAAAAGTCGTGTGAGGCCAGGGAATGAGTGTAATCCGCCAGCTGGTTCAATGGTCTTGAAATGCGATTAACGAGGATGTAGGCCGCCACGATGCTCAGGATAAAGATCGCAAACATGAGCCCCTGTTGCTTAACGACTGTGGACCAGATCTGCGCGCGAATAAAGCTCTGGTCCATGCCCACGTGCACGAAGCCTGCCACCCCGGCCATGATAGGCGCATAAATATGGATGAAGTCCCCTAGGCCTTCAACTTGAAGCTTGGTGGTTACCATTTCTCCAGTGGATGGACTCGCCCTGGATTGCTCGATGAGAGGAAGCACCTCATTGGGCACGGCAGGCACGAAGGTGTGGGAAACGATTTCCCCCTGGCCGTCGGAGACGAATACATAGGCAACCCCGCCGATTTCGCTAAACTGGTCGATAATGGCCTGCACTGTGGACAGGTCCCGGTTCAAAAGAATTTCTGCGCTCGAATCGGCGACGCTCTTTGCAATGGCGATACCCTTGCTCTGATATTCCGTGGTTAAGCTTTGGTAGAGAGTCCAACCTGACAGCACCGACGTGGCGGTTGCGATGACGCCGAATAGTATCACGATCAAAATCAGCGTTTTCGTAAATAGCCTTGAGGTCCTCATTTTTTCCATTGTTCCCAGCTCGCCACGGGAACGAATTCGTTCTTCTTCAGGGTGGTATAGTAAACCCGGTCCGATCCCTGGTGCTTGTCCGGTCCGAACGATATGAGGTTTCCCGTCCCGAGGTCCGAACGGCGGACGCTCTCCACGGTCTCCTTGATACGGTCCCTGGTCGGATTGGGACCCATGTCGCTCAATATATGAACCAACAGCTTCGCGTTCAAATAGCCTTCGAGGCTCACAAAGCTGTACCTTAACGGTTGATACCCGCCGGCGGCCCAGGGACCGGGTACCTTGGCGCCATACCGATCCATCCGCTGCCGATATTCCTTGACCGCTTGCAGTGACGTGTCCTCATAAGAAGGGACCACCTGGGAATTGATGAGGTTCCCCGTGTAATCGGTACCCTTGGCTTTGCCGCTTCGTAAGAGGAGGTCTGCCAAGGACTCACTACCTACGAATGAAACGTTGGCGATGGGAACCTTCCAGCCGGAATCTCTGGCGTCTCTTATCAGTGCTGCACAGGCGGCGTAGGAGCCGATGGAAACGATTGCGTCGGGGCCTGCCGCCTTGAGAATCTCCATCTGGCGTTTCAGACTCGCAGAGAATTGTGTGCCCCTACGATAAGTGGCCTCGCCATTGATTTTCAATCCATAGCGCGCAAGGGCGTTTTTGACACCTTCCCAACCGCTTCTCCCGTAAGCATCGGCCTGGTAAAACACTGCGATCTTTTTTCTCCCTACCTTGACGAAGTGATTGACCAGTCCTTCGGTCTCGTTTCGATAAGAAGCGCGAAGGTTAAAGACAAATTCCGAGTAGGGAGGTTGACGCTGCGGCTCTGCCCCTGTAAAGGGGAAAAACAGAAAGACGTGATTCTTGCTGTAATTCTTGAGTAGCGGCAACACCCGGGTCACCGTTGGCGTTCCGACGTAATTCACCAGCAGAAATACATTGTCCTCGTCAACGAGTTTGATGGTATTTCGAATGGCCGGAGTGGGGTTGTAACCATCGTCATAGGCGCGGATGGCAATCTTCTTGCCGTGAATCCCCCCCTCCTGGTTGACGGTTTCCAGGTAGGCCATCGAACCCCTGTACAGTTCAATGCCGAGGCCACGGGACGTCCCCGTGAAGGCGGCGGACATGCCAACCACCAATTCTTCCGCCTGAGCCGAAGCGGGCGCAAGCAGGATCAGGCTAAAGAGAAAGGGTCTGATCAATCCGGCAAAGGTTAAACTCATGGGGTCTTACTGTTGCGGGCTCTCCATACCTTTAAGACCCCGCCGGAGCCTGTGTAAGGGTGGATTTGTCCAGCAAATGGCGTATATCGCAAATGTCTCCATTCTCCACTACCTCTCCGATTGCAGTTTCCAAGGACGCGGCCTGCTAGGACATGGGTGGCTCGCTGAAAATTACGCCGTGGTTGTGGAGCATCATGCTCTGCTTGCCCATATTGGACGGATGGATATAGAAAACGGAGTTCAGCAGCCGTTGATCGTAGCGAGACGGGTCGCTCGTCAAATCCGCATGAGCCGGATGAGTGATCATTTCGCCGTCTGAAGGGGCGAATCATTCAGACGAAAGTTCCATTGTACCGTCGGGTTGCTAATTTTTTGGAGACGGGGGACCTTAATAGTCCGGCGGATGCAGGTATCCGTAGTATTTCCAGAATTCCGGATCATCTTTATCCCAACCGGGTAAAAAAACCCTTTCAAAATAGTTACCCATTCTCTCGAACAGGATGTGCCAAGTGGAATTTCCCTTCCTGTGGGCTTCCAGCAGCTCAGGCACAAGTTCGTCCAGCCTCGAGAGCTCCTCCTTGGGAAGATAGGAAAGGGCGCCCTTGGTGATGGAAGCCTTGAGGGTTTCCGGGTTCACGGCATGGGCAGTCAGCATAACGGTCGGAATCCCTTTGTTGACGGCTTCCACCAGGAGATCCAGTCCATTGACTCCCATGATATCCAGGACGGCTAGATCATACTTCGTATCTTTGAGTTTTTGCGAGGCGCTCTCGTAGTCCTCCGCCCTGTCCACTTTTGCATCATCCAAAACGTCTTCGATGGTGTCGAGAATATCCTTTTCATCGTCCACTGCCAGGACATTCAGACCCTTGATACTGGCTGTTGATTCCGTTTCCGCCATTTTTTACTCCCTCCTTTCCATACTCCGACTCATTTCAAGATAGACTCATTATGTTATATCCCGCTCAACTTGAACTCGACCCACTTACCGCTCCACTCCTATCTCATGGGCACGCTGAACCGAAATGTTGCCCCCTTACCCGCTTCACTTTGAACGGAGAGGTCCCCCCCGAGTCCTTTGGCCAGTATCAGGGCTCCGGCCAGACCCAGACCGTGACCCTTTCTCGCCGGGGTAGACTCGGATTGTGCCTGAACGTAAGGTTGGAAAATGCGTTTGTGGTCTTCGGGTTTGATGCCCGGGCCATCGTCTTCTATTTCGACAACGACCGTTTCCTTCTCCTGAAAGAGCTTGATTTCAAGCCTTTCTTTCCGGAAACGCAGGGCGTTCTTGATCAAATTGCCCTCGATCTGACTGAATTTCGATTCGTCCTGAACGATCTCCATGGCGTCCATGTCGGCGGCAATACAAAGAGAAATTCCGGCCTGGTTCAGGAATCTCAAGACGGCATCCTCGGTCGTGAGTTCATTTAATTGCTCGAACAGTTCCCCTTCCATGGTTTCAATAGAGGCCAGTAAATCGGCATAAATCGTTTTCGCCGGGCGAAACGATCTCCCGGTTATTTGCCCGGCTTCCGAACGCCCGATCTCAAGGAGATTGTTCAACATGCTGCGTCCCTTCAAGGCGCCCCTGAGTACGCGCTTCAGGGTCCTTTCCTGACGCGGTGAGAGAGGACCCAACTTGTCCTCCTTTTCGAGGAGGGATCTGACTCCCGCCTCGATGACCGCAATAGGATCCTTGAGCTCATGGACGAGGAACTGGACTTGAAGTTCCCTGAAAAAATGTCCCGGTGTCCTGCTTTCACCACCGCCATCCATAGATTTACATGGTCCTTTCGTCCCTTTCCTACCGTCCACGCGGTTCTTCCCCCTCCGGAGCGAGCATGGAGGGCGGGAACACCAGGGAGAAGAGGCTGCCGGTACTGTACTTGCTTTCAACCTGGATATCAAATCCATATCTTTCAGCAAAAAGCTTGCTCCGCAGGAGGTCCAGGCCTTTCCC
This sequence comes from uncultured Binatia bacterium (SeqCode), assembly GCA_965218425.1. Taxonomy (GTDB): domain Bacteria; phylum Desulfobacterota; class Binatia; order UBA9968; family CAXXLF01; genus CBDCDW01. Next base: position 2,866,279 of record OZ244621.1, on the reverse strand, counting down.
CCCGGCCTTAAAATCAAAAGGCCTGCCGGATGAATAGTCTTCGGTGTCGCCCGTGTGGACAAAACCGTGAAACAACTGCCTCATATCCTCCTTTTTAATGCCTAAACCAAAGTCGCGCACGCGAAGCGCAACAGAATCACCCTCCAGGGAGACCTCCACCCTGATGGTACCCCCATCCGGCGTGTTTTCAACGGCGTTGCGGATAAGTCCGCTGAACACTTTGCGCAGCGGCCCCTCCGGCATCCGTACCGCCGGGCCTGGGCGCAAATCCAATTCCAAGCGCACATCGCGATGCCGGTGGAGAGGCTCAATACCGGCAAGCACGTCGGGAACCCAATCAACCAACGAGATACTGTCTCTCCGTTCATCTACCAGCGGCAAATAGCATTCTTCGATACGCGAAGCGAGCTTGGCCAGCAGCGGAGCCGGCGGATCGCCTTGATCCACCATGGTCTCCAGAAGATCCCGGCACTGCCGGATCATTCCTTCCAATAAGCCTTTGGCTGCAAATCCTCCTTGTTTCGCAATATCGCCCGCTTCTTCTTCCAGCTCCAGGAGCCGCTTAATGCTCCGGCCCATGCGATGAAGAGCGGACGAAAACCGTCTCTCATCGCGCCGCACGGAATCCTTGGACAATATCTTGGAAGAGGCCGAGATTACGGCCAGGGGTGTTTTCAGCTCATGGGAAAGATGATCGATCATCTTCGTCTTGGCCTGATACAGGGTTTCCAGCTCCGCGTGAGTCTCCCGCAGCCGCCCCAACACGCGGGCATTTTCAAGACTTACGGCTAACACCGACTGAAGGATCAGGACACACTGCATAGCGGTGGAATCCAGAGATTCCCCGGCCGGTTGGTCGAAGGTAACCACGCCCAGGGACCTGTTGTTGGCCTCCACCAACGGCACACAGAGACACTGCCGTTCCGCCTCGCCGGAATCGTAAGTGGGATAAGGGACCTTCTCCAACAGGTTCAGCCGGAATTTTCCCGGTTGCTTGGAGCTCATCACCTCTTCAAACGGAGTTCCAGCCACATGGAATTGAATCGGATCGGCTCCGAGGCTGGCGCCCGTGCATCCTTCAACCCGTAACGTCTCGCCCGAGGGGTCCAACAGAAAGATTGCGACCCTCTCGCACCGGCCGAAGTCGGAGAAGGTTTCCAAACCCCGCTCCACCAAGACGCGGTGATCCAGCTCCGCAAGGATCAACCGTATGGCGAAGGTCAGTACGGCCATCTCTTGTTTCGCGTCGGTATCGGTACGGATTTCCATCCGGGCGCTCCAGGGGAAAAAGATGCAAGATCAAGGATCGAGTTCTTCGCAACAGAGCGTAATGGTAACGCGAGATAGTGTCAACTTGAGCCCAAGGCGGAAGGGAAGGACAAAAATTTTCAGGGTAAGGAGGTTGCGATAGCGTATTATGATATTTCCTCCAAGTCTCCCGCCACCATTGAATGGGAGTAGTTTCAAAAATAAAAAAGGAGCCTTCGGGTGGATTTAAGGAAGTAATCATGCCCGCGAACGTGAACGACATCATCAGAAAGCTGAGCCCTGCCGCCTCTAAGTCGATGTTTTCGCTGACGTGGGTCAGCAACGCGGTGAGGCTGCGTCCGGCCGGTGTGCTCATCGGATCAGATCCGCCGAACCCCGGCGCTGTACCGGCGATCGATCCAACGCAGCCCGGCAAAATCTCATTTCCGACGGATGCCATGTGCGGTTCATTCCCACGCGCGTGGGGAACACCGTGCAATCACCATAAAACAGCTTGAAACAACGGACCATCACCACGCGTGTGGGGAAAACCAGCGTGCGATGATAAAGGCGGCGCGTAGACAGTGTTTCAATCCTCACCGGCCCGTTAAGGCCGGTGCTATGCCGCCCAGTGCCGGATACTGGAGGAGCCGCGGCACAATGCGGGCCTTACGCCTGCAGCAAGCGTCGCTCCAGCAAAGCCCGCATGTCACGCCGCCCATCGGCAATCACCAGCACGTAGACATTGTTCTCGGTTACCCGGTAGATGATCCGGTAGGGCTTGAAGAAAACTTCACGGTACTCCCGAATTCCAATATCCAGCAATTCCTTCGGGTAACTTCCGCGCTGGGGATGTTCGGAAAGGCCGCTGAACGCTTTTTCGATCCGCTCCGGCACATAATCGGTACGACCCGGCGAATCGTGCCGATCAACGTAATCGTAGATCTCCTCCAGGTCGCGTGCCGCACGCGAGCATTTGAGCAGAACGGAAGAACGATGCGGACGCCTGGGCGGATAAGCTCCGGCTCCATGACCTCCGTCACACGCTAGCCAGTCATGCCTTCATGTCCAGCGAAAACCTGCCCCTGGTCGGTAAGCCGCTCGGGCACCGGCGGCATCGAGCGTGGTCGATGCACGCCCCTTTCAGGGGCTTTGCATGGGCGGTTTCCGGGTCGTTTCGCCTCGGAATTTCTCGGATTTTCCAGGCCATTCTCAATTGTTTCTGATCCGCTACGCCGACGAATACCTCGTCGAGGCGATGGAAGGGATGGGGAAACCGGTCACAATTATGAGTGCCGACCTGGAAAGCAGAAGTCAATGAATGTCCGAACACGGTCCGGCATAAGTTCTCGATTAGCCAACGCGAAGTCGCGCATATCATCGGGATCGAGACAATGCACATGGCTGTCTCCTCTACCGGTATATTGCCCGTTGGTCGTAAACAGGAACCACTCGCACGGATTGCTAGAGTCGTATTTGTATTTATCCGTGTTAATGGCTACCCCTTGCTTTACCTGCACATATGCTTGCTTCCCTGCCGTCGTTTTCAGGACGAATTCGGTCTTGACCGTATCGTGCCTGCACGAACTCGGAATGAGCCTATAGCCCTGTTTCTCCTGCAAGTAAATCCCAACGATGTCTTCACAATCCTCTGAGGAAATCAGGGCAAACAAGTCTGGATTTTTATCACTAGACAAGTCGTAGGCGGCTTCCTTGCTCAGTTGGTTGTATTTGAGTTTGGAGTAGAAACTCGATGTTTCGTCGTGCACTTTTTGAACTGTTCTACTCCGGATGAAGCTATTCAGTATCTTTCCTGGGACCGAATCTACGCCGCCGGTTTGAAACCACCTACAGGGCCTTACGTTCACGATGTCTGCATCACGGTAATTGCGTGTAGAACGGTATTTCCAATTGCCCGTGATCTGGCCAATGTAGTAGTTGCTGTCCCAGTCGCGGGTCCAGCAAAGGTCATTGATCTCCATCCTATTTCGAATCGCGTTGACGGCAGGCCACCATCCCTTGTCACCCTTTTCCTCGCGGTATTTCTTCTTACCCGCGACGTAATAATCATTCCAGTCCAGAGGTTCATCCAAGTCTACTGGCCAGCCGATGCCAAGGATGTTTTTATCGATACAAAACTTTCTTGGGTCGATGTTCTCCTCTGCATCGGGTTTGATGTTCAAGCGCCAAATCGTCGCCATCTTTGTTTCCTCCTGAAGTCGGGGTCATTCACGCTTTCCTGCTATTTTAGGTTCCCTTCCCTTTCGGATTCCAGCTTGTATCGTGCCAATTCACTTTTGGAACGTCCTATCCATTTCTCGTCGATGGCATTTATCTGGGCGTATCGTTTGTGACAGTCTATCCCGACGTAAAGCATGGGGTCTTCTCCTTTCAGGTTCGATGGCCGTTACAACCACCATCCTACTGGAGCTTGACCCCTTTTTTATGTTACCTACCCCCGGCCAGTGCTCCATGCAAAGTTGGTCGATCAAGAACTCGTCACTTCACTTAGCATTCTCAAGACATAAGTTTCCTTGTCCTCTTCCTGAAACAGAATATGCCGATTTTGCATCTCGCTTTTCTCAATGTTCCACTGCCTGCGCATCGTTGTTGACGGAGTGTTCGAGACGATGAAGGACTGCAAGCGCACGGTCGGGTCGCCGAGGCGGTGTTCGATTTCCTTGATGGTCTCGTAGAACTGGATCTTTGGATCGCTCGGCCCGAGGTTGCGGATTCCCTTGGGGTCCACGAAGGTGATCTGCTGACGACCGCCTGCCAGCAACCAGAGGATGAAGTCCGGATGGAAGTTGCCGGCTTCGAAGAAGCCCACGCCTCGGCCCTTGCTCAAATTTCGTAGCAGATAGAGTTCGCGGGTCTCGAAGAAGTCTGTATGACCATCGTGGAACGCCTTCAGATCCTCAACGAACTGGCGTTCGCCTTTGTTCAGGGGCGCCGGGCTGATCTCGACGATTTTCGTGTCCAGATAGAGCAACGGCTGGTAGAGGTGCTTGCCGAACCAGATGGCCTTCATGCCCTGGAATTCCCAAGGCTTCAGCTCACCCTTATGGATGGCGGCTTTAAGCTCCTCGAGCTTGGCGACGATCTCCTTCTGCGACTTGTCGATCAGGATGCGGTAGTAGCCTTTGTCAGGTGACTCTTTTACGCCCAGGAAGTTCGGGTCGTCGCCTTCCAGGTAGCGGTACTCAAGGTGAGGAAGCTCCCACTCGCGCTTGCGGAAGGTGTAGTAGCGCTCGGTGTACTTCTTGAGCAGCGCAACGGCGATCTCCTCCCAGAGGCGCACCTTATCGTAAGAATCCCCGACCAGTTCCTCTGCGGGAATCTGTAAACTATACCAGCTCTGGTCGGCGAGCAGGGCCTCGACCCCCTCTCGTGAGAGATTCAGGTTGTACCAGCCGCGCTCGGCCTTGAACCGCTCCAGATCGAAGTAAAGGCGGTCGTGGTCGAGGAAAGCCACATGGCGGGATGTCAGGTGGGTCTCATTCGGCGCGGCGTCCGCATCGCCACCCACTAGACCGCCCGACTTCATCGCCTGGATCTTCGGGTACCAGTTGAGGAAGACCTGGTTTTTCTGGAGGTACACGGTGCTCGGATCACCGATGGGGTCCGGCGGCGCCACGGTCGGGACGGGTGCAAGCTTGCGGAACGCGTCGCCGGACTCGGTGCTGACGCCGTTGATCGTCTTCTTGAGCCGGATCGTCTTGAGCTTCAGCGTCCCGAGGTTGTTGACCACCAGCAGCGGGAACTCGATGCGGTCGTCGTTGGTGGGTAGCCCCTCCTCTTCGAGGAAGTCCCGGAACTGCGCCATATAGTCGGCATGGATGCCGAAGATGCCGAGCGTTTCTAGGACGCCGATGTGTTTGGGCCGCTCGACACCTTCTGGCAGACCCGTCTTGCCGCTACGCTTAAGGCTCAGGTCGTAGCCCTTGAGCCGGACCCCGCGTCCGAAGAGTTGGATGATCTGCGCACCTTCCCCCTTGCCCACGTTCATCAGGCCCATCGTCGAGACGCGCTGACTGTTCCAGCCCTCGGTGAACTTCTTCGAGCCGATCAGCAGGTTCACAGTGGAGTCCGGCTTGTTGATCTCGTGGAAGAGCGACCCCGAGAACTCGCGATCACCCGTGGAAAGGCCGTTCTCCTCGCACAGCTTGACCAGCGTGGCGTCGTCGCCCACGTTGATGACGCCGAAGGCTTTGTTCTCGGCACCCAGCCGCAGGGCCACTTCACCGGTCACGCCCTTCAGGTTCTCGACATAGAGCTGGCCGCCATGGGGTGCGTTGAAGAGCGTCGCAAGCGTCTCATCGAAGACCTGCTCCGGCGAGAGTCCGCAGGTATTGAGATAGGCGAAGCGTCCGGCCAACAGGTTCTTACCCGTCCCGGCGACAAGGCCCTGATTGAGAACCTGCTCTATGCGCTGGATACTTTCGGCGCGGTCGGCCACATAGCGGGCCAAGAACTGCAAGATCTCCACGATGTCCGACGCGTCCTGAGTGGCTAGACCTTTGACGACGCGCCCGCCGACGAAGATCCACAAGGGCTTCTCGATGTTGAACCGCCGGAAACTCGCGCCTTGCTCGCGGTAGAGCCGCTGCTGCTGGAAAAACGAGAGCAGGCAGGCCACCAAATACAGCTCCAGGTGGTTCTGTTGCGTTCCCTGGTCGAGGTTGAGGATCTGGTAGTCCTTGCCGAAGCCGTCGCCGTAGAAATAGCGGTACGAGTAGTCGCACAGCGTGCTCTTGGCGTAAAGGTCGGTGAGCCTGGGGCTGCCCTTCACCGCTTGCCCGAAGGTGGCCGAGTACTCGAAGGAAAATCCCTTCTCGCACAGGGCATTGCGAAAGCGCATCCACGCGCCTTCATCTCCTCCGCTGGCGCCGCGATGTCCCTCATCCACGAGCACCAGGTTGTTGCCCTCGAAGGCGTCGATGGCGATGGTCTTGTCGCCCATCTCGTCGCGCAGCCGGGTGACTTCGAGGATCTCGACCGCCTGCCTGCTGAACAGCCCGCGGCCGTCCTTGTTGAACAGCTCAGCACCGATGCCCGCAGCCTCGAACTCGCGCAGATGCTGCTGCGAGAGCCCTTCGTTCGGGGTGAGCAGGAGAATGCGGTTCAGCTCGCGGCGGCACCCGTGTTTGTCGAGATAGAATTGATATTGCAGGATGTTGGCGTGCATCAGCAGGGTCTTGCCGCTGCCGGTTGCCATCCAGAAAGCGAGCTTGTTGAGCTGCGGCCAGGCCTCGGCGGCTTCATCGAACGCAGCGATCCGGTCGGCCTCAGGCTTGTCCGCATTGCAGGCGGCCACCTGCGCGTTCAGTTCCACGAGCAGCGCCTTGGGATCACGGAAGTAGCGGTCCAGGTAGATCTCGCTGAAGAGCAGGGCCAGGTACTGGAAGTACTTCCAGACGACCGGCTCCTTGCTGCGGGCGATCCGCCGTTCGTTCAGCCGCTGCGTGTGTCTGACGATATTCTGGTCGTACTCCTGCAGCAGATCGGTGGACAGTTGCTTCAGGTCGAAGTGATGCGTCGTGAGCGTGTTGTGGAAGCGGTGGATATTGTTCTCGTCCAGCCCTTCCAGGGCCTCGTCGTGTAGGTGCTCGGCCAGGTCCTCGAAGCGCTTCACGTTGAAGAGCGACAGCAGCCACTGGTTGAGCACGAGCTTATAAGCGAACGGTTCCTGCGACCGGTTGTTGGCGCGGCGCGCCATCACTCTCCCTCCATCTCGAACATCAGGCGATGGAAGTCTTCCTCGATGAGCCGCACCTTCCACAGGTCGTCGGGGGTCTTCAGGTTCTCGAGGTTGTTGCCGCCGTTGACGTAGATGAGGTCGAACCCACTATCCTTGGCCGCGTAGCCCTGCCTGGTGAACCACTCGTCGAGCACCAGGTTGTCCTGCTCCGGCTCGCCGATGAGCTTGCGCCAGATAACGAGCGTCCTGCGCCCGTCGGGCGTGGCACCGGTGACGGTACGGAACCAGTATGGGCCGTTTGTTATCTGCTTAAGGCGGCCCTTCATCCGCAGGCGCTTCTCTCTGTCACGCTTGAACGCGGCGCTGAAAGTCTGGGGCGCAGCGATGTGCTGGACCGTGAGGCCGATCAGCCAGTTGAAGGTCTCCAGCAGATCAACGTCGACCTCGCGGCTCTCATCCGAACCGGGCCGCTTGACCTTGAGCTTATAGGCCGTGGGGTCGGCGAAGGCCTGAACGTTGAGCAGCGACTGGCTGCCGCGCGTCTCGACATCGAGCATGTAGCGGAGGTGTACTTGCTCCCTGAGACCGTCCGCGCCTTACGCCTCGGGGTCGTCGAGCAGAAGCTGCTGTTTGTCGGTTCGGCGGGTCTCCAGGTTGTTGAGCGCGTCCTCGTAGGATTCGAGACGGACGACCTTCACGATGCGTGGGCTGCGCTCGGCTTCCTCCGGTGTCGTAAGGCGCTTGGGCTTGCCGTCTTTCCACTCCGGGCTGTACGTAGCTTTCTTGATACGAGGGATTAACACGCTGTCGAACTGCTCACCAACCTCGACAAGAACCACCCCTCTGCGAGTGCCTTCATCGCGGTTTAGTTCGATTACTGCGTGACCGTTTGTACCAGAACCAGCGAAGAAGTCCAAAACGACCCCAGCGCTACTCGGCGCGGCTGCACCGACCAATTTGATGTAGAGCGATAGTGGGTGGCAATAAGGGAACTTCAGACCTAGCTTATCCATGTCCGCTTTGCCACGCCCAGAATCTTGGATAACTGACGGCACTTGTCGTTGAGAATCCTCTCTTAGAAATACCTTTAGTCTAGGCTGCACCGACTCGTCTTCACCGAAGAGAATCTCGTTCTTTGCGAGCAGCTTTATGAGAGTATCAGGGGCACGAGACCAACCATACAACGGCACAGGACACGGCTTTCCTGTCTTAGGGTGCATTAGTGGCTCAAAGAACTTCGCGTCGGTTCTCTTCTCTGGGGCGGACATGCTAACACTTTGAAAGACACGACCGTCATCGACAAGATAGCGATTTGCACGTTCTCCTCCAGACAGACCAGGACAGTCCGCCACCCACTTTGAGAAGGCTTTCCTTGCTCTCTCCGTCACACCACCGCATTCTGCGACTATTCGCGTAGCATTCTGTAAGATAAGACGTTGATTAGCACTACGTAGATAAAGCGGACCAGCAGCTTGAGTGCGCCACAGCACATACTCATGCTGGGTCGCTACCCCCCTTCGCCCGAGCATCGGATTTCGCTTGTCCCACACGACCGTTCCCGCATTCGGTAGTAGCAGTTCATCGCACATGACGTACAAGCGCTCGTATTCGTTCTCGTCGATGTGACAAAGCAATGTCCCACCGTCAGTTATAAGGCTCTTTGCCGCTTCAAGCCGTTCCGCCATCATTGCAAGCCAGCTAGAGTGCTGATATGTGTTCCGATACAAGAAACCACTGGTTTGTGTATTGTATTGAGGGTCGATGTGAATGCACTCCACGTAGCCGCGATAGCGTGCCTGCATTAGGCTTAGCGCCTGAAAGTTCTCGCTGTGGAACAACACGCTGTCAGTCTTCTCGTCCACTTCGCCAAAGGCTTCAAGTAGCCGTGCGGTGAAGCCTACATCGAAATGTCTTGTGTCCACGACCAGTGTTGGGTACGCTTTCAGAAACTCGGGCTTGAGCTCCTTGCTGTAGCCAGGCGTGGTCAGGTCGCCCTGGATCTCGTCAATCGCATACAGTTTCATCCACTCTTCGCGTTGGGCTTGGTTCGTAGCGATCTCGGCGTAGAACGCCTCGGGGATACTCCCGACCGCTATGCAGTACTGTGTCTCGACCACGAACTTCTTCTTCAGCCACAGCTTCTTTTGGAAGTCTTCGAGCTGCGCAAGGAAGTCGATGATCTTGCCCCCGATCTTGCGGATGACTTTGATCTTGGAGAGGTACTGCTCGACGCGCGGCACGGACTCATTCTCCACGTCGTCCAGGTGCATGACTTCGTTCTTGATGTAGAAGTCCAGCTCCTGGCGGAGGAAAGCCCCGAGGTCCTTGTGAATAAAATAGTCGAAGGTGTTGCGAGCGGTGTAGCGCTTGAGGTGCGCCTCCAGCCGCGTATAGTCGGCCTGCTCGCCGCCCGCTGTGACGTGCAGCTTGCCCAGTTCCACGATCCATGGCGCCAATGCGGCGTCGGTCACGGCCAGCAGGCGATTCGCGGTAAGCGCGCTCAGGTCCTTCTGGGCCGGGGGCTTCTTCTTTCCGTCGCGTCCGGCCTCCGGCCAATCGGTGAGTGTGGCCGGCCGGTACTCGAATCGGATGATGATCTCCTCGCCCTGGTCGCCGTCTTCCACGACTATGAAGTCATGGCCTGATTCTCCCGGCGCGGCCAGGATGAACATGCGGTCCTTACCCTCAGCAGCCTTTATATTGTCGTGCTCGCCCTCGACGACGTCCGCCAAGCGGAAGTGCACACGCATCGGCTTCTTCTCATCGTTCGGCCTCAGTCGGAAAACGTAGTCGCGCAGGTACTCGCTGGTCTTGATGTAGTACTGATCCTTGTTGGCCCAATGGAGCGCGACCTCCTCACCCTCGTAGGGGATCGCATAGACTCCAGGTTTGTACACGCGCTTGGCGAGGAAGTCGCCTTCCGAGTAGTAGCGGCGGAAGAAGCTATAGAGATGATCGTAGGTCTCGCTCTCCAGCGCGCCGATGTCCACGGTGTCGCTCTTGATCTGGGAACGCAGGTCCTTGACCTTGGGCGAGTCGTCGGGGTTCATTCCTGCGGCCTCGATGCCCGCGACCACCTTCGACAGCTCCTTTTCGAGCTCCGCCTTGTCGGCGCTCTTGTATTGGCCGAACGCCGTCAGCACCTGCGGCAGCAGGTCCTTGTCCAAGAACTGCGATACTTCGGCCCCCTTAGCGTGCATGATGCGGTAGAGGCCGAAGTCCAAGTCGGGCTGGTCGAGCTGGAACAGTTCCTTCAGCAGGGTTTTCAGCTTCTCGTATTTCTGGCTCATGCGGTCTCTTCTTTGTCGATGATGTTCATTTTGCGGGCGAGCACCTGTTCGAACCACAGGATGGCCGCCTTGCCCTCTTTGAGCGTGACCTGGTCAACCGATCGACTATGGCGTAAAACCGGGGTCGGTTCAGGAACGCCTTCTTGCTATTTTGGGTTTCCTTCCCTTTCGGATTCCAGTTTGCATTGTACCAATTCTCTCTTGGAATGTCCTGTCTATTTGGACGCAGTGGTCTAATCAGCTCAACCCACGGCTTATCACTCCGGTATCGCGGCTTGAATATCGGTTAAGCGAACGGAAAAAGATGGAAATTCCGACAAAATCGGATGGAAATGGGCCGGAAACCTGCCGGATTTTCCGGGGCGTTTAGGGCTCGAAAAACGGGCCTGAAAGGGCCGTTGAATCGGGCCGGGCGGCGCCTCACGAATCCCCCCTCATTGGAAGGCGACCATCCCGAGTAGAAAAGGTCATGTCGTGCCGGGCTGTTGCTGAAATCGATATTTTTAGTGTGTTAACAGAGCCCTCTGGCTATACGGCACTTCCCCAATCAATTGTTGTCGGGTCTCTTGCCGCCTGCTCATGTCGTATGGGTTGACGCCCTGCCTGAATCGCTGTAACCGGAAGATCTACTCGAACCGTTCAGATGCCGTCACAACTCCTTGAAGTATCGTCAACTCAAGCTGTCTGGTCCCGATCTCGCCCCGCTCTACCCACTCCAAGTCACTGATTTCCGGTCTCCGCTCCCGCAGAGTCCCGCCGCAAAACGGATGGATTATCATTAATTCGACGATACCCAAGGATGACTGCGTTGAGCTCCGGACGCCAAGACCGGCGGACGAGGCCGCCGTTGGGGCCGCAAGCCCGGGCCGTGCCAGCCGCCCTACCCCGCGTGGATGACAACCCCCGGGTCACCGCGGGCCGCCTTCCCCCGGGGACGACCGTCTCACAGGCGGACCCGGCGCCGACCGCGCGGTTGTCCGGCGCCCGCAATCCGTTGGGCATCCGGGACGATGAGGGCAACGGCGTCAGGTCTTTATTCTTGCTGTTCCGACATCGAATTCATCAGCCGGCGAAATGGCCGATATCCTAAAAATGAATCTTCGCAGGATATTCAGCCTCATCAAGAAACACCCGCCTCCGTTTGTCGCCTCATTAACCAAGAATTGATCCCGGAGCCTTGTTTACTTGGGCCGGCCGCCTGATTGATGTGCGATTACAAACCCTCACCCTAAATCGCAAAACCTATCACTGCAGCCGCCGGCGTTCCAACAGTGACTGCTCCACAACCTTTGCAAGGACGGGGTCGGATACCTGTGTGAGCTCCGCCGCCGCCGACTTTGCTTCGCCGTGATCGACCGCGCGGGAAAGCACTTCGGCCTTGGTCGGCCCTCGCTTCGCCCCCAAGAACGGCTTACCGATAAGATAGATCAAGTCGCGCAGCGGCATGTGACGGAGGAAACGCCTCAGCAGTCGAAACGTCTGGAGCGGGAAGTGCCTGAGCTTGTAGCGATACAGCCGCCGCAAACCGGCGGTCCGCTCGACGTTTACGGCTTCGCCGGAAAGACAGGTAGGATCGATCTCCGTGCACTTGAAATACTTGTACCAATCATCGGTGTCGTTGACCAAGCCGCGCTCTACGTATTCGTGCCAGAGCGGGGTCCCGCGGTAGACGCAAAGGCGGTTGAACCCGAAGGTGTCCAGGGGAAGCCTTGCGGCGAAGTCGAACGTGGCGCGAACATCCTCAGCCTTCTCGTCCGGGCTCCCGATAACGAAAAACCCGTGCACGATTTCAATTCCCGCGTTCTTGGCATTGGCCACGGTTGTCTCAACCTCTGCAAGGGTTTGTTCCTTCTTTAATCGATCGAGCACCCTTTGACTCCCGGACTCGATTCCCAACATAAGGGTGCGGCAGTGAGCCTCGGCCATGGCTGGAAACAGGTGCTGGACGACCGAGTCGACGCGCCCTTCGCAGCCCCACTCAATGGTGATCCCCCTCTCGTTGATACCCTTGCAGATCGCTTCGATCCGCTTGGGCTGAAGTAGAAAGTGGTCGTCCACGAAGTAGACCGCCCCGTAGCCCATCCGCTGCAGGTGGTCGAATTCCTCCAAAACATGCCGAGGAGAACGGGAGCGCCACTTCCCTTCGTTGAAGATCGGAATGTCGCAGAACACGCACGGCCACGGGCAGCCGCGGGAGGTCTGCATGGTCGTAAATCGATCCATGGACAGGACCGCGGGCACATCGAGGGGCATGGACTCGATGAAGTCCAAGGGAAGGCTCTCCCGGTCCGGGAACGGCCACTGATCGAGGTGGCGTTCCAGGGGCCGGTCCAGGTTATGCACCGGTTTCCCGTCCTTGGCCCAGGTAACCCCGGCCACGTCGGCAGGGTCTTCCAGCCGCTCCACCAGGTCGAGAATCAGTTGCTCACCGTCGCCGCGGCAAACGAAGTCCACTTCCGGGCATTGCCGCTTCACCAGTTGTGCGTTCAAGGTGGCGAATACCCCGCCGAATGCCAGGCGCACCGTCGGATCGGCCGCCCGGATCTGCCGGGCCAGGATCTTCGCATACGGGTAGCTCGTGGTGCTCAGGAAACTCAGGCCGATCAGCGCCGGCCGCCGCCGCTTGATCTCCTCGATAATGACCTCGGTCGGTGTTGCCGGATTGGCCTGGTCGAACATAACGCACTCGTGGCCGGCACGCTTGAGCACGGCAGAGAGCGACATGATCCCGATGGGCGGGAACCCCATGACCCGGATGTTGCCGTTCTTGGCGCGGGTTTTCGCCGGCAGTGCATAGAACTGCGGGTCGCGAACGTGAATCAAAAATACGCGCATGCAGGCCTCTTTTTAGGTTGATTGAGAACGAAAATCATTTGTGTCCTCTCCGAAGTTCGTGGTGGAGATTTTCACCTCGGCGTCGGCAGAGGTCGCCGGTACGACTGTGGGGGTCGGGCCCATGGATTCTTGATTGCTACCTCAGTTTCATTCAATACCGCACGCAGGCCTCGGTCCCTACTCCCGGCAACCCGGCAAACCATATTGCCCACCGTACTATATTACAACCCGACTTGCCCGCCTATCTCCACTCACCTCACTAAACTATACCGCCTTATTAGATAATTCGCCACCGACCCCGGTCAAGCCAGTTTCTCGATCACGTAAGAATCGATCCTCTACCTCTTCTACGAAAGTCCTTGGCCCTAGTACACTCTGCCATCTCACCTCGGCGCTTCCGCAATCAATTGTTGTTGGGTCTCTTGTCACCTGCTCAAATGGCATGGGTTAACGGCCTACCGGAATCGCCGGACCCTCAGTCACGCTCGGCGCATGTTGCGACGGGAAGATCATCTCGAACTGCTCAGATGCCGTTACAACTCTTTGAAGTATTGCCAAGTCAAGCTGCTTCTTGGTCCCGATCTCGGTCCACTCTACCCTCTCTAAGTCACTGATTTCCGGTCTCGGCTCCCGCAGAGTCCCTGTAGGCGGTCGGCAATAATTGGAAATTCTGACAAAATTAAGTGGAAACGGGCCGGAAACCGGCAGGATTTTCCGGGGAATTTCGGGCTCGAAAAACGGGCCTGAAAGGGCCGTTAAATCGGGGCCGGCAGCGCCTCACGCCCCCCTCATTAGAACGCGACATCCCGAGTAGAAGGGATCAAGTCTTGCCGGGCCGTTGCCCAAACGTCGGTTAATTAGCGCAATAGATCCAACCGAGCCATAACCGCTCTGAGTTTTGGCCATGCATGATCAATCGACAGCTCGGTATTCTGCACTATCGCTATCAAGTAATCTTCAATCTGCGCCCGGCTACGCACCCTATCCAATATCTCCCGGCGATCCCAGCAATGAAACGAACGCCCTACCCTTGCGGCCGTTACTCGAACCACAGCCGTCCCCGCCATTCCCGGCGCGCCGGCGAGAGGAGGATGACGCCCCTCTTCACCCGCCTGTTTCAAAGTCGCTCCTTTACGTTGGTGTCCGCGCCGGCACAAACGACAATTCGCCGAACCACCTCCACATTCATCACCACCGCGACAACACCCAGGGTGACGAGAGGAAGGTTGAAGATGGCGCCGATAAAAATGACGAACACCCGCATGTCCCGGCCCAGCCGAAAGTATGAGGCGCCTTGCAGTCTGTGCGCCATCAACCCGTCATACTTATCCGCCGTGTAGCTGTTCAGAAACGACCCCACGATCGCCGCGAATCCCAGCACGAGAGACAAGTGTGTGCCGGTTGACGCGAATTCATGCCACATCAGACCGAATAACAGGATGGCGTCGGCATACCGGTCGAGGACCGCGTCGAACCAGCCGCCGAACTCGCTCTGCGAATGCTTTAGCCGGGCGATCTCGCCATCGCATCCATCGACGACCGAGGTCAGTTGTGCCAGCAAGCCGCCGGCGGCCAGGGTCGGATAGCCGCCCAATGCCATCAATCCCGCCGCAATACACGACAGCAACCAGGATGCCAGCGAGATTTGGTTAGGCGTCACGGCTGTGGCAGCCAGATAGCGGCTGAGCCAACGGGAAACTCGTCGGTTGAAATGGCGCGCCACCGGCCCGTCCCGGGTTTTACCGGCCTGGTCGCGCATGAGCCTTCGTCCGGCCTCACGCAAGGCCTCGGGTGTATCCACATCGAGCCACGGCATTCCCGTCACATCGACGGTACTCGCGCGGCCTTCGCCCGCCAGTTCCCTGAGCCCGTCGGAGAGTCCATGCTCGTTGCGTGCCGCCGCGCGCTCGAGACCCTCGAACAGGCCGGACGTACAAAGCATGACCCCGGTGTCGCAAGCATCCCAATCGTTGAGCGTCTTCTCGATCTTCGCAATGCGCCCGTCGTCGATCTTGACCCGAGTAACATCGTCGAGATCGAAGATGCTGTACTTGTCGCGGTCCACGGCGAGGCACATTTCTCCCGGTGCAAGAGGGTAGTCGGCCAGTGCCCGGGCGATCCGGGGATCGAAAAGATGATCGATCATGACCAGGAAGAAGGGCGCCTCGCCGGTGCGACCCTTGGCCGCCAGGGCACTGGCGCCATTGCCGCGCTCCCAGTCCTCGGCTTCGATGAAGTCAATCGTGACGCCGCGACGTTGGACGATATCGGAAAAATGGGTCCTGACCGCTTCAGCCTCATGACCGAGGGTGACAAGGAATCGGCGGATGCCGGCGCCCAGCAAGGTGCACACGGTCCGTTCCGCGAGGGTCAATCCGAGCACCCTGGTCAGGGGTTTCGGAGTATGGGTTTGCGGTCGAAGCCGCGACCCCAATCCGGCAGCCAGGATCAGCGCCATCTCCGGCGCCGCCGTGGTCAAGTCAGTGTTGTTCATCGCCCAAAACTTCCACGATTTCATCGCACAGGTCCCGGCTCGACGCCGCGACCAGACTGACGCGGTCGGTCAAATTCTCCGGCGCCGCCAGGGGCGCACCGTCGGGGCTGACAACCCAGCCCCCCGCCTCGATCACCAATCGTGCGGCAGCGAGGTAGCTTTCAGCGGTCAGACGGCCACGCGCGTCCACATGGGCATCAATCGCGCCCTCGGCGACCAGGGAGATGGCGCGTGACGCGCAACCGTAGCACCGCGCGCCTCTGGCAGCGACCATCAGACGGGCAAGGCCCGGCGACGGGGAATGATGATTGAGTTCGACTGAGATCGTGGCCCCGGCAATCTTGCGGACGCCGAAAGTCCGGAGGCGTTCCTTCCCGCGCCAAGTACCGGAGCCCTTGAGCGCGATCAGGGGCGTGTCCGGCTCGAGCGGCCCGACCAGAGCTACTTCGACCCAATCGGGATGGAGGGGGGCGTCAGCCGGCAGCACGGCGCAGGACAAGGCCGACAACGGCAACCCCTGCGCCCAGTTGTCGGACCCATCCACCGGATCGAGGACGATACGGTATCGCGGCGTGCCGGAACCGATTTCCAAAGGTCCGCTCTCCTCGGAATCGACGACGATCGGCAACTGGAGTCCCCGCAGGACAGCTAAAGCCGTGTCATTGGCGACCAGGTCGAAGCGTTTGACATCGTCGCCCTTTGCGTTCCTTGATCCGGTTCCAGCGCGGTCTGCATTCGCGACCGCACTGCGCACTTGGCGGTGGAGCATGAGTAACCGCTCCACCCAGGGCGAGGCTACGGTCAGGGCAACGTTTGCACCGCCAGGACTATTATTGGCAGCCTGATTGTCGGAGCTATTCACCGACGGTTGTTCGAATAGCCTCCATACTGGAAATACCGCAGGCATCACTGCCTTGAATAAATTTCTCGGTCAAATCATAGGCCACCGAATCGCGCATCTGATTGGGCGGGCTTTTCATATAGTAGGCGGAGGGCGCCTCCAATGGTCCGCCGATGCCACGCTCCAACCCCAGTTTGGCGCAACGGATGGCATTGATGACCACACCACCGCTGTTAGGGGAATCCTCGACCGACAACCTGAGCTCGAGTTCCAACGGCACGTCCCCGAAGCCGCGGCCTTCCATCCGGATGAAGGCAACCTTGTTGTCGTCCTGCCACGGCACGTAGTCGGACGGTCCAATATGAATGTCCCGAGAAACCAGGCGTTCGTCCAATTGCGACTGCACGGACTCCGTCTTGGAGACCTTTTTGGACTTCAGGCGGTCTAAAGCCTTCATATTGAGGAAATCCGTGTTGCCGCCCGTGTTCAACTGATAGGTGCGATCAAGCGACACGCCCCTGTCTCCGAATAGCCGGGTCAGGGTTCGGTGCACGATAGTGGCGCCGACCTGGCTTTTGATGTCGTCGCCGATGATAGGCAGGGCCGCGCGACGGAATTTCTCAGCCCATTCGGGATCGGAGGCGATGAACACCGGAACGCAGTTGATCATGGCGACCCCGGCATCCAGGCATGCCCGAGCATAGCTCCGAACCGCCGCCTCAGAGCCTACCGGCATGTAGCAGACTAGAATTTCAGCCTTGGCGTCCTTGAGGGTTTGGACGACATCGACCGGATCCTCGTCGGAGGGGCGGAATGCCTCGTCATCGGGATAATCGGCCATGTGAGACGCCACACCGTCGAGAACCGGCCCCATCCGCACCACGACGTCGGAAACCGGCAGGATGCGCTGAAAAATCTTGGCGCAGTTGGGTTCGGCGAAAATCGCCTCCTCCACCCGCTTGCCCACCTTGCGCCGATCAATATCAAAGGCCGCCACGATCTCGATGTCGCTCGGACCCCAATCGCCGATCCGGGTATGCATGAGGCCGGCAAACGCACTCTCGTTCTGTCCCTTGTAGTATTCCAAACCCTGGATAAGGGAACTCGCGCAGTTGCCAATACCGGCGATGGCCACTCTGATTCTTTTCATTAGAAATACCTCCTCATAATGTTGTGCCGGGCCGTACCGTAACTCGCTCACGTATAGAGGCCCGAGCCGATGTGGGTGCGCATCGACACGCCCTTGCTTACTTTACCCATGAGATTCGGATGCAGTTTTATCGAAATGCAACGGCTATTTTCGAATACAAGGGAGGGCTGGGCGCGCGGTTCAGAAACTATTTTCCCCGACGATGCATTCGATGACCGGTACCCGCCAAGGAGCTCTCACTTGGCCAATTCACGCTGACAGCCAACTCGGTCATCGCCAGCCGTTGCGGCAAGAGGGGTAAGGCACCCGCTTGTGGAGAGAACATACTCTTCCTTTCATGAAATAACAAGTTCCTGTATTGGGCCACCACATTTTGCACTCTTCGGGTCTTTGCTCCATTAGAAATTGCACAGGCGACTTCAACTCCAATCCCCAATGGGGCCGCTCCTCGTTATACCACAACAGCCACGGGATCAACTCTCGGTTAAAGGCTGCCGGCTCCATGAGCAACTCCTCATGATAATCGAGAAACTCTTCTTGAAGGGTACGGTTAAACCTCTCCACATGGACATTCATTTTTGGGCTCTTGGGATTAAGTATGCCAGTGGACCTTGTCCAGCCTCCTCAGTTCCCCATCGAAGTGCTTCATGAACTCAGAGCCATTGTCTGTGAGCACATATTGAAGCGGATAGGGAAACACCTCGCTGAGCACCCTGTAGACTTCCCGTGCTGGCTCACAACCATGGCTATGGCTCGCCCAGGCAAAACAGAACCGGGAGTAGACATCAGTGAAGGTGATCCCATACTTCATTAGCCCATCAAGGAACAACTCCACCCTATCGAAGGCCCCGCACTCACCAGGACCGCTCGCTCTAAAACCCTGGGGGTCTCTTGCCCGCTTCGGCTTGTTGGTTACTCTACGACCGTTAGACCTTATCTTCATGGAAACCGTTCTCATCTTGTCCACAGCCCCAGCTATGATCCGGCCAATGCTCCTGGGCTTTGGACACCTCAGATCCTGCCTCTCACACCACGGCTTGAGCGATAGATAGATCTTCTCTTTGCTTAGATTGGGGTGCTCCGTCCTTATGCGGCCAATCTGTCCAAGCACCAACTGAGGCCAACTACGACTCCTACGCCTATGGGGGGCCTTGCTCTCCTCGTTTAATGCCTCCAGCTTCCCGCCCCCTTTCATCAGCTGCCCTCGACGACGCCGGTCGGGTTCCTCCGCATGCGCGGGGATAGTAATAGGGGTTACGTCTTGTCGGGCTGTTGCCCAAATCGAAATCTTTGCTCTTCCCAGGTCAGTGTCCCGTCTTCGCCTGATAGATTTGAATCACGTTGCCTTCAAGGTCGGCGATGAAGGCGATCCAGCCGTGGGAGACTTCCAGGACGTCTTGGACCATGCGGACGCCGCGTTGCTTGTAGATAGCAACCGCTTGTTGAATGTTGGGGACCTGGAAGCTCGGCACCGGACCATTCAAGCCACGAGGATCTCGCGATGCCTTGCCGCCCTTGTGCAGGACAATCGGCGGGCCCGAGGTTGCAAATTCGAAATTCACCCCGTCTACACCGTTCAGGGGCTTGCATCCGAGGATATCCCGATAGTAGGAAATCGCCCGCTCCAGGTCTTCCACATAGATTAGAATTCGACGGGCCGTAAATAGAAGGGGTTCATTTACCGATTCCAATCTCGCTCACTTCTTTCTATCAGCCGACTTTAGCGGTCGTGCCGGGGAAGATCTCCCTCACCGTAAACCGTTGACCAAGTAAACCGTCGGCCTGGAGGTAGTCCATGAGTTTTTCAATGGTTTGGAACTGCACCGCGCCTAGTTCGTACTGATAGGCGTCGAAGTCCAGGACCGAACGTTCTTTCTCGATCAGTTCCTTTTCCTTTTCATTCAGACGATCTTCACTCACGGCCCAGGCCTTCTTGAACGCATCCATGAGGCTCTCGGCAAGACCGGGGTTTTCTTCCAGACAGTCTGTGCGAAGCTGCAGGCAATGGACGATGGGATAAATCTTCGCTTTTTTGAACCAGCCGGCGATGGCGTCAGCGTCGCCCAGGGGCTGATGGAGCTTGGGAAAGCGTTCCAGGGTGCCCTGGATCATCCTGTCCCCGCCGTAGAGTGCAGCGAAGCCATGGGCGCCCGGATGGATCAGCGCGTCGATTTCCCCCCGCGTCAAGCGGTCCGCCGCGTCACGCACCGCCTCCAGGCCCTCCGGTTGATCGAAGCGGCCTTTTAGCCAGGCAACTTCAGCGTCTTCAGCCGCTCCATGGATGGTGTACCACTCCACTTTGTCCCGAGAGATGCCGAACTCCTCGTCCAGAAAACCGCGCATATAGACCC
This sequence comes from uncultured Binatia bacterium (SeqCode), assembly GCA_965218425.1. Classification (GTDB taxonomy): domain Bacteria; phylum Desulfobacterota; class Binatia; order UBA9968; family CAXXLF01; genus CBDCDW01. The sequence continues at coordinate 2,846,369 of OZ244621.1, read as the reverse complement.
CGCCCGGAGTCAAAACCCGCGGCAAGGCGACCTTTCTTCCCTTGAGGTCCTCTGGAGACAATCCGTCGCGGCGCATGAGCAATGTGCGTTGGCGAAACCCGCCCAACATAAATACAGGCAGTGCCACCTTGGGAATACCCTCATGGCGATCTTTCTCCAAAAGGTAGTCCGTCAGAGTACCGTCGCCGCCGTCCCATTTCCCCTCCCTCACGCCGTGCAAACGATCCGGGAGAGTCACCTTGGAATGGAACTCCACTGGAAAGCTTTCGACTTTAACCGTCCCATCCAAGATGGCCCTCGTCCAAAGGCTCTCTCCCATGGCGATGCGAATCGCCTCTTCTCCTTTACTCATAGCTGAACCTTCCTACCACAATGATGAACGTCTTTAGTCCCTATAACGGCAGCCGGCACAGATCGTTTCCTAACAACAGGCGCCGTTAAATACAAGACTCAGCCATTGGCGCCCATTGACTCGGCGGTTTGACACGCCTCGGTGTCTTTGGATAGATTATCATTTGAGGGTTGCAGGCACGACATCACCGATACGCTTCCAACTGCGGACGGGCCACGAAAAAAGCAACCGACCTCTACTCGCAATCGATGCCGTCACGTCCCATTATTCACCCCCCTGAACGGGGGAGCTATCTCCCTAAGTCGGCTGTGTTCGACTCGGATGAAATCGGGTTTGACATGAATTGCAACCGCGACTATAGGTAGCGAATCGAACTTCTACAAAAGCCGAGGAACATTGATGGATACGCCCTATACTCCCGCAAAGACGGGCTACCAACGCTGGATGGAACAGGAAGGAATTCCCATTTTCAACGGCCTTGCCGTGGAAGACGTGGCGGAGTTGCCTCTCGAACCCTGGAAGCGCCTGGGCGGTCAGGGAAGCTATATCCAGCTATTGGGAGGAGGAGGGGTGACGGGGATGTATGTGGTGGAGGTCCCCGGGGGCGGCGCCTTGAATCCGGAGCGGCACCTTTATGACAAGGTTCTTTACGTTCTAAAGGGACACGGCGGCACCGAGGTCTGGCAGGAGGGAGAAAAGAAACGATCCTTCGAGTGGGGTGAAGGGAGTATCTTCGCCCCGCCCCTCAACACCTGGCACCGGCTGGTCAACGGGGCCAGGGAGCCCGCCGTAGTCCTGGCCGTGACCACGGCTCCAATGGTTCTCGATCTGTTCCGCGACCCCGGATTTGTCTTCAATAGCAACTACCGGTTCACGTCTCGCTACCGCGGCGAACAGGACTACTTTCAAACCGGCAACAAAAGGTACGAGGCCAACAAGGCAAAGATGTGGGACACGAACTTCATCGCGGATGCGAGATCGGCCCTCCTGGACGATGCAACCTACAAAACCACCAGGGGGCAGACCACCTGCTTCGAGATGTCGGACAACTGCCTCGTGGGACACATCTCCGACTGGCCGGCGGGCATCTATCACAACGCCCACTATCATGCCGCCGGGGCCATCCTGCTCGTTCTTCGCTCCACGGGCTATTTACTGATGTGGCCCAAGGAGCTCGGGATCCATCCCTATCAATCCGGGAGGCAGGATAAAATAGTTAAGTTCAACTGGAAGCCGGGCAGCATCTATAGTCCGCCGGACGGTTGGTTCCACCAGCATCTCAACACCGGCAACGAGCCGGCGCGGCACGTGGCCATACGGCTGGGCAGCCGAACAAATCCCACGGGATTTCACGACGCCACCAGCGGCCGTGAAGGGGTCACCCTGAGCATTCGCGAGGGAGGAACGGTCATCAAGTACGACGACGAAGACCCGCGGGTGCGAAAGGACTTCGAGGAGGAATTGAAGAGAAATGGCGTTACCTCACAGATGCCTGCGGTCACCTACCGGACGGACCCCATCGCAGGATAACCTTTGGGGCGCGTCGAGTATTTCGTCTCACATGAGACCGCGCGCAGCCGCTAAAATACTCTGCATTGTCCCGATAACTAAACTCTTCATATTTTCTTGCCGATGACTGAAGATTCCACAGCACAGGTTAGAAAGGTACTCGTCGTGGGCGGCGGCATGGGCGGCTTGACCGCGGCAATCCAAGCCGCGGAACTGGGTGCCGCAGTGACTTTAATCGAGAAATCTCCGGATCTCACCCATAGCAGCACCTTTATGGCCGGCGGGGGGTTTAGCCTCCACGTCCAACCCTATGGAGAATTATCCCAGCCGGAATTGATCCTGGCCTTTCAGGAGACAAGCAATTTTCAGTGCGATCTCGATCTGGTCAGTGTTTTTGCCCGCAGGCTGGCGCATGACTTCGCCTGGCTGAAAGATGACCTGGGGCTTCCCTTCATACCCAATCCTGCCCGAAAAGGCGGTTTTCTGGTGGACGGCAGAGGCGCGGCCATCCCCCCTTTCATGGGAAAGATCGCTCGGTCCAGGGGAGTGGATTTTCAATTCGACACAGACGCGAAGAGGCTGCTAACCAATGGAAGAGGCGGAATCGTCGGCGTGGAAGCCTTGACCCGGGAGGGACTCGAGCAATACTCCGCTGACGCGGTTATCCTGGCCACGGGAGGGTTCGAATCCAACGAGGAGATGGTGCAAAGCTATCTTGGGAGGCAGGTCCATGAGACCGCTTTCAAGAAGCGCGTGTCCTCCTCGAGCCACACAGGCGACGGGCAGCTCATGGCCATGGAGGTGGGGGCGAGCTTCGCCAGGCAGCCGTTTCTCATTCACTGCGGCGCGGAGGACAAAGCATGGGAAGCCCCGGGGGTGAAGCCAAAGAATCAGGGCGGGCCCACACGCGCCCTGCTCAATACCGGCCGGTGGGGACTGTGGATCAACAAAGACGGTAAGAGGTTTATCGATGAGTCGGAAGAAAGCGACCCGATTTCCACCGCCATCATGCGTCAGCCCGGGGGTGTGGCGGCTCTGCTCTTTGATCAGAAAACTCTGGAGCGATTTCCGGAAGAAGCTCAAAAGTACGAGGAGGCGGTTCCCGGAGCCATTCGCCAGGGACAGACCCTCGGGGAAATCGCGGAGTTCATTGGAGCTCCGGCAGCGCAGATGGAGGCCACGGTACGCGAATTCAACCAGTGCGTAACCAATAATAAAGCGCTGGCCCTGGAAATCCCCAAGGGCGAACATCTCGCCACAGCGGCGCTAATCGACAGTCCGCCCTTCCACACGGTTTACCCGGTCTGGTCATCCATGAACACCATCTGGGGAGGCCTTGAAATAGATTCCCGGGCACGGGTGCTCGACGGAAGCGCAAACCCCATCCCCGGACTCTTTGCGGCGGGGGCGATCTTCGGCGGGATCTTTAGCGGGATATGGGCGCAAACTCCGACGGGAACCTGGACCTACCGGTCCAACCACGACATGCTGGCAGCTTCGCTTCAGGTATGCCTCGTGTTCGGCCGAGTGGCGGGAGAGAGTGCGGCCAATTATGCGAAGGATGCCTCGAGACATGCAGGGGAGCTTTAAGGCTCTGAGCCGAACACCGGGGTTTTACTAAGCCGCCTGCCGTTGACAGCAACCGAAGTGAACATTACAATCCCCCGGAAAAAGGGATTTTAAACTGCCGCAAGAGCAAGGGTGAAAACGATGATGCGAGACCGAGTCGTAATTGTTACCGGCGGCGCCAAGGGAATCGGGCGACACGCGGCTCACACTTTTGCCAGAGAAGGCGCAAGAGTCGTTATTGCCGACATACTGCCATCGGATAAGGTTCTCAGCGAGTTGCAATCTGATGGAGCCGAAGCAATCGGGATAAGGGTCGATGTCCAACGTGAAGACCAGGTAAAAGCGATGGCGGAAAAGGTCGCGAGCCGCTTCGGCCGCATCGATGTGCTCCTCAACAACGCAGCTGTCGTTACCCATCCTGCGTGGACTCCGCTATGGCCTCGAATCCGCGACATGGACAAAAGTTTCTGGGACTGCGTAATCGAGACAAACCTGAGCGGCACTTTCCTGTGCACTAAGAATATCTTGCCTTATATGGAGGAGCAGCGTTCCGGCCATATCATAAACACGTATGGCGGAGGACAACTGACGCCTTTCGGCTCCTGCGCTTACGTTGCTTCAAAGCAAGCGGTACGCGCCTTCACCCGCTATGTGGCTGAGGAGGAAAGAGAGTTCAATATCTGCATCGTCGTAACCGGGGCAAGCGGGGCGGTGGCCACCGAGGAGGCGCCCGAAGAAGTTCGTCAGCGTCTTCCCGGCCCCGAGTCAGTCGGCGACCTTTATGTGTTCGCGGCCCAAGCAGGGATGGAGTTGTCCGGCCAGCTTGTGCGTCTGACGGATGGCCGACTCCAGGCCGCCCCATAGCCGACGCCAGCTTCGTTTTGCCCTATCCGACCGGAGATCCAGGAGCCGGATACTCACGTCAGCGCCGAATGGCTAAGCGGGCATGGTGATCGATCAGGCGCATTGCGGATCTACTGTCAAAGCCTCCATAATCTTGTCGTTAAGTTCTTCTTCTTTTTTTACAGCGATCTCCCTCGCCCAGACACGATACAACTCGCCGTGTTGGGCCTGGAACGGCTCGATCCCTTCCCTTAGATCCATAGCGGCTTTTAGGAGATGACGGCGTATTAGAATAATCGCCGCGTCGCTGGTCCCCAGGTGCTCTTTCGTTCGATCTACGATCGGGCCCATACCTTCCTGTACGGCCAGATCTTGTGGCTGGAAGCCCTGGATACCAGTAAACGACACGGTTCTCTGCGCCTCCCTATCAATAAGATAGTCGTTGTCCTTGTTGCGTATAGGGATAAACGTCCCGGGTATCACCTCAGTGCTGAAAGCCTCCGCGTCAGTGCGGTCTACCTCATTCAGGGGTTGCTCCCGATCCCATGTTACCGAAAACGCCCAGCAATTGTTGTCATCGATGGGGGTCCACATTAAACCGCGCCCATTGGCGACACCGTCCCCCCTCGCGCTCTCGCTCGCAAACATATTATAGAAGGGCATAAGCCAGAGCGTGAGTCGGTAAGTGTCCGTCTCACCTTCTCCGGGCCTGCGAGTCGCCAGCATGACGCCATAGGGCGTTTGCTTTGCCTTGTACCTCGGAGCTTTGAGCGTGGACAGATAAGCGACGATAGGTGTCTTGTCAAACCCCAAGCTCTTCGGCGCCGTCGACCGGCTCTGATGAGAGCTCACTCGACTATGCAAGTACGGAACATGGACGGTGTCGATGCCTCCTTCAACGGCCTGTACAAAGTTGGCCCGCTCATGACGCTTGGTAACGAACTGATGACCCTCCTGAAGGTCGAGCCACTCTAAAGCAGGCATCTTGGGAAGTCGCTCAGGCGGCCCGAGATACGCCCACACTACGCCTTTCTGTTCATGAACCAGGTACGAAGTTATCTTGATCTTGCTCTTGAAACCGCTTTCCGGCGGCTCCGACGGCATGTCTACACAGTTGCCCTGCCTATCATACTTCCAACCATGATATACGCACCGCAAGCCCCCATCCTCGTTGCGCCCGAAAAACAGGGGAGCTCGCCGGTGAGCGCAGTAGGCATCGACAAGTCCTACTTTACCTTGTGTGTCGCGGAAGGCGACCAAGTCCTCACCGAGGAGTCGGACACGTACGGGGGGACAATCCGGGCCGGGAAGTTCGTTCGAGAGGAGGAAGGGGACCCAAAATCTGCGCAGAAGCTCACCCATGGGTGTTCCCCTGCCCACGTGAGTGAGCATCTCGTTCTCTTCAGATGTCAGCATCGTTCATTCTCCTCTAGTCTCGTTCTTGGTCGGGGGGAACAGGCTCCGACAGAACCAAACATCTACTCGGGGGAAGGTATAAATAGGCGCGAATCCCTTCTCGCAGCTCCAGCACCGGATCCGCCTTCACCCGGACCAATCCATCTCCGATCCTGAACTCACACTCTAAGGCATCACCGATGAATGTCACGCTCTCGACCTCGGCTTCGAAGACGTTTTCATTACGTTCGGGCCGACGCAAGTCAGCCAATATCGCTTCGGGCCGAATAGCGACAAGGAGGACATCGCCTTCCTGATGCTGCCGTGGCAGGTAGCAAATCAGTGGACCAATCCCGGTCTCGACCGTCCCCCTGTCTCCACCGTTGTCCCGGGAGGTCACGCGGGCCTTGAACAAGTTGCTCTGGCCGACGAAAGAGGCGGCGAAAGTATTTTTAGGCGAGAGATAGATATCCCGCGGTGACCCTATCTGGACAATGCGCCCCTGATCCATGATAGCTATCCTGTCTGACAAAGAGAGCGCTTCAACCTGATCATGAGTAACATACAGGGTAGTAATGTTGATCCGCTTCATCAGCTCTTTTAGTTCAAGCCTCATATCCGCACGCAACTTGGCGTCCAAGTTGCTCAACGGCTCGTCCAACAGCAGAACCTTCGGCTCGTGTACCAAGGCCCGCGCCAAAGCCACTCTTTGCTGTTGACCCCCACTCAACAAAGGCGCTGGCCGATCCAGCATCGTTTCCATCTGAACCAAACTGAGGGCTTTTGAGACTCGTTTGTTCACCTCACTCTTGGTAACCCTTAAGCTTCCTCGAATAAGCGGGAATGCAACGTTCTGGAAAACCGTCATGTGGGGCCAAATAGCGTAAGACTGAAAAACCATGCCTATTCCGCGCAGGTAGGTAGGCACCACTGTTCGCCCTTGGTCAGCAAATATAGCCTTTTCTCCTATACGGATCTCTCCTGAGTCTGGAGTTTCCAACCCGGCAACACAACGCAACGTGGTCGTCTTGCCGCATCCAGAAGGTCCCAACAGCGTGAACAGCTCTCCCTCTCCGACCTCAAAATCTACGCCACGGACTGCCTCCACCCGTCCCCGATCGGTGATGTAACTCTTGGTAAGCTGCTTTACTTTTAGCATAGTGCCGCGCTGACCTATCAAACTACGTCAGCCGAGTTTCTCCGCCTACATGGCGACCCGTAAGCTTTTGAATAATAAAAACGAGCGCCCCTAGTACAAAGACCATCACCACGCCGAGCGCTGCGGCCTCACTAAGGTCTCCCGCGTCCCATCTAGACCAAATCTGCACGGAAATCACTTGATTCTCGGGCCCGCTCAACATGAGCGCCATCGTAATCTCACGAATGGCCAAGAGTCCTGTCCACATTGCCCCAAATAAAAGTGATGGCCTGATCAGTGGCGCCAACACCCACCACATGATTCCTAGTCTCCGCACGCCGCTCACCTCGGCCGCCTCCTCCAGTTCCCGGCCAACTTGAAGCAATGCTGCATTCGTAATACGGGTGGCATAGGAAAGCCGGTTCAAGGCGTTGGCCAACACAACGATCCCTATAGTCTGGTAAAAGGGAAACCACTCTACCCACCGCGCGGCAACAATCGCCAACATAAACAGGGCGAAAGCAAACGCGAGGCCCGGAATAGCATGAGGAAGCATCGCCACCATGTCCAAAACACGCCTACCCCTCATTTGAGTCCTAACGACGATCCAAGAAATCATAAAGCTAAAGAACATAACGATAAGAGGGACGGATATCATCAAGACAAACGTGTTCCAGATGACCTCGAAACCTCCAATAATATCCATCAACTCGCCGTACCACCTTAGGCTCACCAATGACAAAGCCTTCACCGAAGGCATCACGAGATAGGGCAGCAAAGAGGCCCACAGGAGCATCAGTAGGGGCATGGCCACAGCCAGGGAGAAGTACAGCAGCACGAAGAGCAGGGCGAAATAACGAGCCTTCCCGAGGTTGATCGTTTTCGGTACATAGCCCTTCCCCGTAACCACGACATAGCGATAACCCTTCTCGATCACACGGAAATAGAAAGCGAGGGCTATCAGGCTAGGAACGATGATAAGCACGCCATAAACCCCCGCGATTCCAAACCTTGGAACGCTCGTGGTTGCTCCTAGGGGCCGCGTGTTCAGAAACAATTCCGTCGCAAGGACAGGGCTCTTTCCGATGCCGCCTATTAGATAAGCGACCTCAAAAATGGCTATGGCAGTCATAAACGTGTAGATCGCCCCACCCAGAATGGCCGGCCACAGCATGGGCAGAGTGATACCCCAGATTGTATGGCGCCTGTTGACACCCGCCACTTGCGCGGCCTCCTCCAACGCGGGATCGAGGGAACGCACGGGGCCGGTGAGCAAGATCAGGATCACGGGAGTCAGCATTAGGCCCTGGACGAAGGCGACCCCCCAGGGGTTTTCTATGTCGAAAGGCGCATTTTGCAGGTCGAACACAAGCATGAGGAATTTGTTGATAAGCCCAATCTTAGGGCTCAACAGCATGAGCCAGCCCATGGCCGTCAGAAACCCGGGCACAATAACCGTGAGTGGGATAATCGTGATCCAAAATTGACGGAGAGGTACGTTCGTCCGGTGTAATAACAGGGCTAGTGATACACCGAAAAACAACGAAACGGCGACTGTGCCGAATCCGACGATAGCCGTATTCGGGATCACCCTAAACAACAGGGGGGTGAAGACATCGGAATAGTTCCTTAGAGTAAACCCGAGCTCGGTTGGAAGACCGGGAAGAAACGTCATCCACACAACAAACAACGTCACCAGTACCACGGCACCGCAGGCAAACCATGCCACCATTAGAGGTAGCAGGTTGCCTGCAATCGAGGAGCCGCACGCAGTACGGGCACTGCGGCTCCAAGTGACCCACGACCTAGCCGCACTCAATTCCATCGCGCAGGATTCTTTCTCGCCAAGTATTCAACGGTACGGGTCACAAGGCGGTGCTAGAATTCGACACTGACAAACTACCCAAACTCATGCTCGAACACGCTTAGGCGAAGTGAGCAGGCTATTGGATCATTTGCCGGCCCTGCCGGTCAAAGCCTTGGCAAGCCTTTGTGAGTATGCCTTTCCCTCGTCCGTATTGTACCATCGAAACTTCTTGACAGTCTCTGGACTTTCCCACCAAGATACAAGCTCTACACCTTGCTTCCTTACGACTTTCATGACCTGCTTAGCGATGGGATCCGTTCCCAGAGTGTAGTTCGGCAAGAAAATCCTATCGGAGTATATACGGTTCGCTTCCGGTGTAGCGGACCACAGGGCAAACAGGGCTGCCGCATTGGGATGCTTTGCCCCTTTTCGCACCACCATGAACGTGTACGAAAGGGGTTCGAAGTCCCTGAAAAACGAGAGGCCAATCGGCGCTTTCGGGTCCTTTGCCTTTGTCTGAAAGTACATATACGCATTGGCGTGGAAGAAAGCGAACTCGCCCAACAACATGCGCTTAAGCGCGCCCCGGTATTTGAGAACGGGCACACCCCAGGCGCTGTTTCGCTTTACGGTCTCGTACCAACCATCCTTCGGGTACTTGAGGATACCATAGAGGGAATCCGCAACCCACGGGGGCACGCTATACTTTCCTCGATATTTGGGATCGCCCATTTCTGCCCAGGTCTTAGGCAAATCTTCCCTGGAGATCTTTTCCGTATTGTACAACACCGCCTTTAACCGATTGCCATACTGAAATGACTGCCCGGCCACGTCTGCGGGGCTAATCTTATGACGAACCCGATACGCTTCGGGCGAAATCTCGCGGAGGATAATCTCCCATTTGTCAATGTAACGCGAGCCTCCCACATCCGCCATTTCCAACGCGTGGTGGTCCACGCCCTGCATCACGTCGTACGTCGGGCGAACACGCGCCCTTGTCTCTAACACTGCCTTCGAAAATGCTGGCACGGTTCCCCCAGACACATTGGCGTTGACTTTAATATTAAGCCCAAAACGGCGATTAAAGGCTTCTGCCATTTTGCGGGCCCCTGACTTACGCAAGCTCGATACTCCGAACCAGTCAAGTTTGCCTTCTTTTCTAGCCGCTTCGACCAGCTCCTTTAATAGGCGTTGGCCTTCCGACCCTTGCGAGACCCCCGGGGAAGACGCCGCCGCAAGAACAGCTGGAGTGGATGTCGGATCTTCTCCCATGGATGCCCATGTCGCCATCAACAAAAAGCCGCTAAGCGCGATCAACCCCATTTTTATCGGCTCTCTCCCCAGTGATAAGAATCTCATTTTCATGTACCTCCTTTTCTTTTGTCCCTCAAACCAGCCTTCGGCCTAGACGCGCCCCGAGAGAGCGCTTATAGCGTGGTCATCCAGTTCAGCGCCTCGAGGCAGCGTTAACCCCTTGGCCCGCACCCTATAAACATCTCCATGTCGAGCCGGAAACGGCTCGATTCCCTCTCGAAGTTCGTTAGCCGCCCTGAGCAACCGCCGCCGTATTTGGATGATTGCAACATCACTCGTCCCCAGGTGCTCCTTCGTTCGATCCACGATCGGCCCCATCCCCTCCTGGACAGCGAAGTCCTGAGCTTGGAATCCATTGATCCCCGTAAAGGATTCCCTCTGCTGCAACCCCCTATCGATGAGGTAATCGTTGTCTTTGTTGAGCCGGGGTATGTAGGTACCAGGGATGGTCTCCCCGCTGAAGGCCTCCGCCTCGGAGTAGTCTTCATCGTCTAAGACCCGATCGGGGTCCCAAGTGACAGAAAACACCCACGTATGCTCGTCGTCGATGGGCGTCCACATCAGGCCTCGACCGCTGGCATTGGAGCCCCCCTCTCCACCACCGGCAGGCCAGGTATTATAGAACGGCATGAGCCAATAGATGGCATGCCAGTGGTATGTCTTCTCGTCGGGTTCCCTTCGAGTCACTAGCATTACGCCGGAGTCCGTGTCGTAAACGCGATAAACCGGTCCATTTCCGACCTTCCACCTCTCTTTCATGTCGACTCCCGTACGACCATTGGTATCTCCAGATGTCCCTAACGGTGCGGTCCGACTGTGAAGAAATGCGAGGTGAATGGAGTCAAGACCACCCTCAACGGCTTGCACGAAATTTGTCCGTTGATGGCGTTTGGTAACGTATCGATGGCTTTGAGGAAGATCTATCCACTCCAATGCGGGCATCCCGGGCGTATTCTGCACAGGACCCATATACGCCCAAAGTGCTCCTGCGCGCTCCCGAACAGGGTATGCCGTTAGACCGACTTTATCCTTGAAGTTGCTCGTTGGGGGCTCTGAGGGCATGTCAATGCAGCGGCCACCCACGTCATACTTCCACCCATGGTACACGCACCGCAAACCACCTTCCTCGTTGCGCCCGAAAAACAGGGGAGCTCGCCGGTGGGCGCAGTAGGCATCGATGAGTCCAACCCGCCCATCCGTGGCCCGAAAAGCCACGAGGTCTTCTCCCATCAACCGGACTCGTAACGGCGGGCAGTCGGGAGCAGGGAGCTCTTCCGACAAAAGGAAAGGAATCCAGAAGCGCCGTACAAGCTCGCCCATGGGGGTGCCGGGCCCGACCCTGGTTAACATCTCATTTTCTTCAGCACTAAACATGACCTGTCCCTCCCGGAATAATAGCAAGCCTTCCTTTAGGGAATGTCTATGCCGACGCACCAAAGGCGAAGATTGTACTGTCGGTCGAATAGCATGAGTTAGAGAACCTGTCAATCACAGGTATTGGCGGAAGTCCGAAATTCAGTTGCGATGCAGGGGGAAAAGAGATATCCAAGAGATTCTGAGCAGTGAACGCAGCAAAACAGGAAGCATTGCTGGAGTTTAGAAAACCCATCGGGATATAAATGCAACTCTCTCGCTACGCTCATGCGCTTACTAAGAAAAACAGGGGAGCGGCTGCTTGTATTCGATTGCGACCTCAAATCGGACCACCTCAATTTTCCAACAATCCCATAGCAAAGTGAATAAGGAGGGAAGACAGATGCTTATAATCGATGCGGATGCCCATGTTGCTATTCCTGAGGAGATGTTTGCTGAGGGACTGCCAGCCGGATTGCAGGAGCGACGTCCCAAGCTGGTCCCTGTCGATGGCCATTACTTCTGGGTCGTGGAGGGCCGTCTGGTACCGAAGCCCGCAGGTCGTGGGCCAGGAACTCCAAGGGGATTTATGTCCTGGATGGAAGATCCTTCCGCTCAGAAACCCGACGCTAGTCGGGCGGCAACGCTAAATGACGCGCCGAAGGACCACTGTATGGATAACGTTCACGGCCGTTTGGAAGATATGGATAAAGAAGGCATCCAAATTCAGGTGTTGTATCCAGATTTGATTATGGTCGATCCCGGAATTGAGGATTCAGAGTTGGCCTGTGCCATGGCACGGTCTTACAACGACTATATTGCAGCGAAGTGTACAGCGCAGAATGATCGCCTTAAGCGGATCGCCGTAGTGGCGTTGCAGGACCCAAATGAGGCGGCCCGAGAGATGAACCGTTGCGTGACTCAACTTGGTTGTATTGGCGTCGTAATCCCAGCCTTGGTAGGTGAAAGGCTTCTCAACCACCGCGACTTTGAACCTTTTTTTGAAGAGGCCAACCGTCTTTCCACTGCCGTCGGACTTCACGCGGTTACCGGGGTCTATTCCATGCCCTGGGAAAACCTCTTTACAAGTAACTTTGGAACCCATCTGGTAGCCATGCCGGTGGCGTATATGGTTGCTATGAGCAGCCTCTTCGACGGACAGATGATGGAGCGCTATCCTAATATACGGTTTGCCTTTCTAGAGTCAGGTTGTGGATGGGCGCCCTATTGGGTGAAACGAATAGATGAACACATCGAGTCCCGCTATAAGGGGTCCGGCATACCAGCCTCACGATACGTACGGGAGGGGCGTCTTTTCTTTGGCTGCGAGCCTGGAGAATACCATATCCCGCACGTGATAGAGGAATTGGGAGACGATTGCTTGCTGTACAGTTCGGACTATCCCCACGGAGACTCGAAATGGCCCGATACGATACATTTGATGAACGAAGTAAAGGGATTATCCCAAGAGTCGAAGGCAAAAATCCTGGGCGCCAACTCCATGAGTTTCTACTCTTTAGGAATTAAGGGTTGAGGCAACGGATAAATTGCGGGCAACCACAAAATGTTCATTATTTTAAAATGATAATGAACGAGGTGTCTCATAGCGCTGTTGTTTGACAAAACAGACCGGCAAGAATATATGTACAGGACAACGAATCAAAGAATCCACAGGAGGTTAGTAATGGACACTGTTTCATATATACCCGCCAAGACCGGGTATCAAAGATGGATGCAAGAGGAAGGAATTCCGGTAGCTGAAGGGTACGGGATCGAGGATGTAACCGAACTTCCCCGCAAGCCCTGGAAGCGCCTCGGAGGAACCGGTTCTTACATCCAATTAGAAGGCGGGGGCGGAGTCACCGGCATGTACGTGGCGGAGGTCCCTTCCGGCGGAGCCCTTAATCCGGAACGTCACCTCTACGACAAGTTGCTCTACGTACTCAAAGGCCGTGGGGCTACCGAGGTTTGGCACGATGGACAAAAGAAACAATCTTTCGAGTGGTCGGAAGGTAGCATCTTTGCGCCACCGCTCAACACGTGGCACCGGTTGGTCAATGGCGCCGCGGAGCCGGCTATTGTCCTCGCGGTGACCACGGCACCATTGATACTTGACCTCTTCCGCGATCCTGAATTCGTTTTCAATAACGATTTCAAGTTCCAAACCCGTTACCGCGGAGAAGAAAACTACTTCAAGTCCCAGGATAATTATTGGAAAGCCCATAAAACCCAGATTTGGGAAACCAATTTCATCGCCGATGCGAGAAGCGCCAAGGTTGAAGAGGCGCCATATAAACAGGCAAAGGGAGGTCTCACCTGCTTTGAGATGTCCGACAACTGCCTCATCGGTCATATTTCCGACTGGCCCACAGGGATCTATCACAAGGCCCACTACCATGCAGCGGGGGCCGTCCTGCTGGTGCTTCAATCTTCAGGGTACATGCTCATGTGGCCCAAGGAGCTTGGCATCCATCCCTTCGAATCGGGATACGGAGACCGGGTCGTAAAATTTAACTGGAAACCTGGCAGCGTATACAGCCCCCCGGACGGATGGTTTCACATGCACCTCAACACGGGAATCGACGCGGCCCGGCACGTGGCTCTTCGCCTCGGCAGCCGCAAGAACCCGACCCTACTACATGACGCCACCAGCGGCCGGGAAGGCGTGGTGACTAGCCTTCGGGAGGGCGGTACCCTCATCGAGCATGAGGATGAGGATCCGCAGATTCGGAAGGACTTCGAGGCTGCGTTGAAGATAACCGGTGTTAAGAACGCAATGCCACCTGTCATCTATCGGACGGACCCTATCAAGGCCGCGTAGTCTGAAATTTCAGGTATTCAATGGAAATCGGGCCGTTCCCTTGATTACAAGGAGCGGCCCGATTTGTTAAACGAGCACGAAAAGTTTTTATTTTCCCCGGGAGGTTTTAATCCCGTAACGGTCCCAGTCCCGGTCCACCTTCTCCAACGCCTCGGCCGAAGGGACACAAACCTTGGAATAGTTCTTCGCATCGTACCGCGTTGCATCGATAATCATCTTGGAGGAGGTCACCCCGCGCTCCCCGGACTTGGTAGTGGGCATGGAAGGATCGAGCACCACTCCCTGCACCTCTTTGATAACGTCCACATCCCTGTGCGGTTGGACCCGCATCGCCACTGCCCATTCCACTGAGAGAGGGTCGAAAGGATCCACATCGTCGTCCACCACGATAACCTGTTTGACGGCACGTCCGGCGATACAACCGAGCACGGCCATTCCCACGAACTTGCCGAACCCTTCGAAGGGCTTTTCCACCGAGACCACGGCATGCAGAACTCCAGCCGTCGCCGGGGTCATGTGTATTTTCTTTATGCCTGGAAGAGAAATCTGGCGTCTGAGTTCCGCCTCCCGAGGCACGCCGATCATCACGGTGGAGCCGCTGGGCTGTCTCCCCTCGTAGGTGGCATCGAGAATGGGATGGTCCTGATGGGTGATGGCCTTCACACGAATCGCGGGACGGGCCTTCCTGAACTCGCTGTAGTAACCGGTAAACTCTCCAAAGGGTCCCTCGTCGTGCACCAACCCGGGGAGGAATTCCCCTTCGATCACGATCTGTGCCGAGGCCGGGACTTCCAAGGGGATTGTGCGGCAGGGTACCATCTCCAGCGGTTTCCCCCTTAATGCTCCCGCCACGGCAAGCTCATCCGTTCCGAATGGTAACGGCGCACACGCGGCCATGGTAACCACCGGATCGGCACCAAGGACAATGGCCACCGGAAAGGGTTCGTCGGGCCTCTTTTGCATCTGCAGTTTGAGGTGACCGTAGGGTTGTATCTGCAGGCCAAGGGTGTTTCGATCGTGGATCTGATTGCGATAGATACCGACGTTGCCCAGTCCGGTTACAGGGTCTTTGGTCACATGACAGGGCAAAGTGAAAAAGGCACCCCCATCATGCGCGTTCCATATCGGTACCGGGAGTCGCCTTAAGTCAACCTCGTCGCCTTCCATAACATGCTGCTGGCAGGGACCGGCCTCCACGGTGACCGGCGGTATGGGATTGGCAACCCGACGGTTCCACTCCTCTGCGATTTGGTCCGCGCCGACTCCAATGGCTATAGCGTAACGACGCCGCGTTGCCAGCAAGCCCATGGAGATGGGGATGTCATAACCTCCAGGTTTTTCGAAGAGCAATGCTGGTCCATTGTGATGTATATTTTTCTTGCTGATGGCACCCAACTCTTGATTCAGGTCCACGGCAACCTTCACCCGTGCCAGTTCCCCCACCGCTTCAAGGACCTCGATATAAGTGCGCAGGTCCTTTACTGGATAATCCTTGGCCATCAAAGCATCCTCTTCAGTTCCTTCACCGTTTGTTCCTCATCTCATTGTTTCTGGACTAGCGACCATTGGGGATCCTATAACGATCCCACTCCCGCTCCACTTTCTTCATCACCTCCACTTCAGGCTCGCACACGAGGGGATAGTCCTTGGCGTTGTATCGCGTAGCATCGATGATCCACTTGGAAACGCGGGACGGACCCTTCTGTTCGTCATGATCCATGGAAGGGTCAAGGAAAATCCCTGTCACTTCATTCAAAATTTCCACGTCCCGATGAGCCTGGACACGGGTCCCGATTGCCCACTCCACGGCCACCGGGTCGAAGGGATCGATATCATCGTCCACTACGATCACCTGCTTGATATAGCGTCCCGCCTGGGTTCCCAGGACCGCGAGGCCCACGAATTTACCGAATCCCTCAAACGGTTTCTCTACCGAAACCACTGCATGGAAGGCGCCTCCGGCTGCATCCGTTACATAAACGCTCTTCAGGCCCGGGAGCTTGACGGTGCGCATGATTTCAGCATCCCGGGGCACCCCCGTGAGGACGGATGATTCGTGAGGTGGCATCCCTTCATAGGTCAATTGAAGAATTGGATTAGCCTGGTGTGTGATGGCTTTGACGCGAATGATATCGCGCTTCATCATTGGGCCGCCGTAGTATCCGGTAAACTCCCCAAAGGGCCCCTCATCACGCTTCATTTCAGGATCGATCTCACCCTCGATGACGATCTGCGCAGTGACGGGAACCTCCAGCGGAATGGTCCGGCACGCGACCAACTCCATCGGCTCACCGCGCAGGGCGCCCGCCACTGCCAATTCATCGGTGCCGAAGGGCAAAGGGGAAGTGGCCGTCATCACCACCGTGGGATCAGCACCAAGTATCAATGCCACTGGAAACGGCTTGCCCGGAGCTTTCCTCCTTTGCAAGGTCAAGTGGGTGTAGGGACCCGAAAGGATTCCAAGGGTATCTCGGTCGTGAACCTGGTTGCGGTAAAGACCTACGTTTCGAATGCCAGTGACTGGGTCTTTAGTGAGGTGGCTGCAAAGGGTCAAATAAGGGCCGCCGTCGAGGTCGTTCCAGATAGGAACAGGGAACTTCGTCAGGTCTACATCGTCTCCCATCATCACATGATCCTGGCAAGCGCCTTTTTTAACGATGACCGGCTCCAGGGGATTTCCAGCACGCTCATTCCACGTTGCCGCAAGCTGGTGAGTCTCTACGCCAAGGGCCAACGCATAGCGGCGGCGTGAAGCCAGCAAATCCACGGCCATGGGCATATCGAAACCGCCTGGCCGTTCGAAGAGCAGCCCGGGACCTTTTTTGTGCAAATTCCGGTAACAGATGGCACCAATCTCCTGGTTGAGATCCACCGGCGCCTTGATTCGCGCCAACTCGCCTTCCCGTTCGAGGACCTCCAGGTAACTACGAAGGTCTTTTACCTCAGGGCGCGCCATTACGTTGCCTCCTCATCACCCGTCATTATATATGAGTCCCCGTGCGTTTTATGACTAGAAATTTAAACACCTGAGAATTCGGCGACTCCGATGGTCGCTGCTTCACTGGCCCCCGCCAATGCCCACTTTTCCACCGATCATCCGGGCCAACATAGCAGTCACAATTACGATAATGGAGGTCATGAAGGCAACCACCGAACCCCGTTCGAACTGTCCTCCAAAGGCATAATCCAACGCCAACAGTGACATGGTCCGCGATTGGGCCGAACCCAACAGTACCACCGTACTGATGTCGCGTGCAGCCGACATGAATCCAACCAAACCCACGACGATGAAAGTGGGAGTCAGTAAAGGCAACAGGATCCGGCGATAGCATTGGAGCCAGGATCCGCCACTGATCCGTGCAGCCTCTTCTAACTCGGGACCGATTTGAAGCAGAACGCTCTTGGTGATCTGAACTCCAAAAGGCATGCTCTTGATAAATAGGGCTAGCATTAGGAGGTAAACGCTACCATAAAGAAACAGCAAAAACCGAGTTTGAAAAACGGTCCAGAGCAAAGCCAACCCCAGGAGAATTCCGGGAATTGCCCACGGAAGCCAGGAGAGAAAGTCCAGAATCGCGCGCCCTGCGAAACGGGTCTTCACAACAACGTACGCAATGAGCCCATAAAAAACAACACCGGCAAATGCAGTACCCAGACCCACTATAATGGTATTTCGCACGGACTGGATAAGAAACGGATCGGATAAGACCCGCGTCCAGTTCTCAAAAGTCCAGGGGTTCGGAATATCAAAGTAGCCAAAGGCCCGCATGAACGTCCCCATGGCCAGCATGACCATTGGAGTGAGGGTGACGGAAAGAGCGATCAGCAGCACCAGCCCGAAAAGGGGCCAACGCCAACGGCCCAGGGCCACGGGTCGGGTACTGAACCCGCGACCGGTCACTGTGCGAAACATTCTACGTCCTACGTACCAGCGCTGAAAAGCCACCAGGGCCAGCAGCACCACCAGAAACACGGTACCCAGAGCAGTCGCAGGCGCATATTCCGGCGGTTCGTAAGACACCAGGTCGCGAATTTTAGTCGAATAAACAAACAACCCAATGGGAACTCCCAGCAAGAGTTCGATCTCAAATGCCTCCATGGAGCGAATGACCCCCAGGATGCTCGACACCAGGATGGCAGGCATCATCAATGGTATGACCACGCGGAACACAGTCCCTAGGGTGCTGGCCCCACAACTGCGTGACGACTCTTCCAGCGTGGCATCCAGATTGCGGAAAGCTGGCGCCAATAGCAGCACTTTGACCCCCAGGGTTGTTGTCATGTGAACCCACACGATTCCCCAGAAGGAGTAGACGTTGAAGATAGCTTGCTCAATGAAAGGCAAAGCCTGAAGCCAGCGGTTTAGCAACCCGAATTTGTCATCCAGGAGAAGGATCCACCCCAAGGCCACTGGTAGAGAGGGGAGAAAAAAGGAGATCCAAAAGGTAAACTCCAATCCGTTCTTCCACGGCAGATCCGTACGAGCGATCAACCAGGCCAGCATCACACCTATGACCAGGGCAATGGCTTGGCGCGTCACTGCCAGAGACACAGTGTTCCACAGAGCCGATAGCATGGAAGGATCGTTGAAGGCCTGTCTCCATCCTTCAAGCCCATACACCGGGACCTCACCAGGGCGGCCTAACTGGAAACTATTGAGCAGCATCAAAAAGAGCGGGGTAAGAACGAGAAACGCCACCACAGCGAACAACAGAGCGATCAGGAGCGTGGCCGGCTCCAAGGATCGAGAAAATGGACGCGGCTGGGATGATTCAGCTATTGCCGGCTGGGACATAGGTCAATGCCTCAAATAATTTTTCGCTTGAATATGGCGCTAGGAGCGATGGTCAGCGCCGGAAGACCTCGCGCACCAAAGCTCTTACCCTAGGCTTGATCTTCATTGCCTGCTCATTGTAGGTTTTGATCGCCCCCGGTTTGGGTATCCGCCACGGATACGCATGGTCAGTCGGTACGTCCCTCCGGGCGCTAACGTAGCCCATATTTCGAGAAAAAATGGTCTGTCCCTCCTGGGAAAGCAACCAGTTAATGTAAACCTTGGCCGCATTGGGGTGCGGCGCCCTGGAGAACATGGCAATGGCACCGTTGGCAGGGCTTACATCCGACCCCTCCCGAAGTCGCCGGGGATTCACGATTGCGATGGGAACTTTCTGCTTGATCCGAATCTCGACAAAAAAATCAGCTGCGCCAACAAGAACGGGGAAGCGGCCGTGGCCGAGTTTATCCGCTTCCGTTGTATAGTCCCGTTGGAGGATTAAGTCCTGCTTGGCAAATGCCCGGATGAATTCTGGGCCAAGTTGAGGATGCAGGTAGAAGAAAGTGAAAGTCGCCTGCCCAGGGCCGGCTCTCGTGGGATCATCCACGGCGATCTTCCCCTTCCACTTTGGGGCCAAGAGATCTATATAGGACTTGAACACCTTAGGATCCACTATATTGGTGTTGACAAAAATTGTACCGCGCTGGAAAGGGGTCATCACAGCAAGCAATCCGCCTTCTCCCATGACTTCCAGCCCACCTCCGCGCCAGTTCTTGGGGTCCTTAACCTCCGGACGTATCAAGGCCGACTCAATTGGAGCGAATGCCCCTGTCGGGATCATTGCCGTGAGGCCAGTGGTGGTGCCATGCACAAAGACATCCCATTCGTATCGACGTGCTCTGCGCTCAGACAGCACGCGGGGCGATAGCGTACGCCCAGAGCCGCCCAGAAAATTGACGGCAATGCCGTATTTCGCCTCAAACGGTTCGGTCAGGGCATCTCGAGCCGGGACTCCGGCAGGCCCAAACACCGAGACCTTGCCCTCTTGCTTGGCTTCCTTCAAAACCTTTTGCCATTCCTCTTGCCAAGCCGCCTCGCCAACAGAAGATACGGAAAGGACAAGGACCGAAACCATCCATAACCGCCATCGTTTCACCATTTTTACCGCTCCGATTCCATTAATTTTCTTACCGCTATGAAGTAGCCGATTTGCTATCACCTTTACAATTTTCTGTCAACTCGATGAAGCACAGAGGTGCTGAAGATTGCATTCGTATATCCCTTACCTCCCTTGACAGCGCAAACAAGGGTCTACTATGGTCATGGACCTTGGGCATTGTCCGAACAAACAGCATTTGACAGTTTGAGAATACCGAGATCCTAGGGGAGAACAAAAATGCAGGGCACAATGAAAGCCGCGCGATTTTACGGCGCCAGGGGCCCACAAGGTAAGGACGAGGTGGTCCGGGTGGAAGAGGTGCCCATTCCTGAAATTGACCGGGGCGAAGTGCTCGTTCGTATCCTACGGGCAGGCCTCAATCACGGCGATTTACACATGAGGGAAGACGGCATAAATTACGCGCCCGATGTGAACGCAATTCCATATCTACCCATGACCATCGGCCATGACGGGTTGGGGGAGGTGGTGGAAGTGGGTGCAGACGTCACCAATCTGCGCCCAGGCGACCACGCAGTGGTCATGTGCGCCATCACTTGTGGTTTCTGCAAATACTGTCGCACCGATCGGCAAAACCTCTGTCCGTCCCACAAGACCATGGGATTCGTAGCCAACTTCGGCGCGAAGAAGTTACCGGACCGGCTGTTGCGTTACAAAGACGGCCTTTGGGCGGAGTATTGCCGGGTTCCGGCAACCAATCTTTGCCCGCTCCGACCTGACGACGACATCGACGTCATGTCCAAGATCTCCCAGATCGCGGTGGGCTACCGGGCCCTGAAGCGAGCACGCTTTCACAGTGGAGAAACCCTGATCATTCATGGAGCCTCCGGCATTACAGGCATAGGTACTATCATTAGCGCCCTGCTCATGGGGGCGGCAAAAATCATTGCGGTGGCTCGGAACCCCGTACGCTTGGATCAAGTTCGGGAAATCGATCCCCGGCGAATCTCGACCATTTCGCTTGGCCGTGGGGAGTCCATCACTGATAGAGTCCAGGAATTGACCGGGGGACAAGGAGCCAGCGTCCTGGCGGACGTGGCACCAGCCGGAGCCGAGACCATGATGGAGTGCATGAAAAACCTTGAAGCAGGCGGGCGGGTGACTCTGATCGCGGCAAACCCGGAGCCTCTCCATATCCCGATCCGATATCTCATGGTTCGAAACATTGAATTTACCAGCACCACCGGCCGTCACTACGCAGACGTGCCCGAACTGCTGGCGCTGGCGCGAAGTGGAGTGATCGATACACAACCCATAACCAGCCGTTTCTTTCCCTTGGAGGCGGCCAATGAGGCCCTGGATTATATAAAAAACCGAGGAGGCCACGATCCCCGCTGGCCCATGTACGCTCCCGGGTTCTAACGCACACTATTCATGAACCCAGAAAATCCTCCGACGGACTGCCGATCGAGGGGTGAGCCTGGAAGGGAGAGGGCACTGAATAAGTTAATTGACAAACTACACTAGAAAGGAATCCAAGCTATGCAAGCGACTTCACGAACCCGTGCGCGACCCGTGACCACTCGGTCCCGTCTGGTTTTGGAGATGGCCTCCGAGCTGGTTGGAATCGAGGAATGGAATGACAAGCAAATCAAGCTTTACCTTAGAGAACAGGGAGCACCGCGTTGGAACCTATCCTTTTTCGCCAGCGATGCGCCCAGCGGTATCGACGAGGTTATCCGTGGAGACGCTGACCTGGGGATCATCAATCCCGTGGAACCCCTCACCCTCGCCTACCGAGGAACGGGTCCGTACAAAAATCCCGCCCCTCTGAGAACCATCACAACCATACCTTCTGCTGACCAGCTGGGATTCGCCGTCACTGAGAAAACTGGGTTGAGTTCGTTGGCCGACATTCGCCAGCGTCGCTTTCCCTTGAAGGTGACCCTTCGAGGTCAGCGGGACCACTCTATCCAGCCCATGGTGGAACACACTCTCGAGGCTTACGGTTTCTCCCTGGGCGATATCCGCTCCTGGGGAGGGGAAGTGAGATACGATCCCGGCCTCCCTGACGCGCCGAACCGCATCGGTGCGGTGGAACGGGGAGAGGTGGATGCCATCTTTGACGAGGCGGTCAACGTGTGGGGCGATATGGCGTTGGATTTGAACATGCGCTTTCTGCCTTTGGAGGAACCGATCCTCAAGAAGCTAGAGGCCGTGGGCTACAGACGGGCCCTTATCACCAAGGCGGCGGTTCCAAAGATCACCAAGGACATGATGAGTCTCGACTTTAGCGGTTGGGCGTTGTTCACCCGTGCCGACGTATCTGACGAGATCGTCACTTTTATCTGCTATGGCATTGAGGCACGCAAGGACAAAGTCCCCTGGCAGGGGACAGGGCCGTTACCCATCGAGCGGATGTGCATCGACGGCCCCGACACGCCCATGGATGTACCATTGCATCCGGCAGCTGAGCGCTACTGGCGTGAGCGGGGCTACCTACGTTAGCGTAACGGTTCGCTCAACGCTTACCTGCTCTCGTAAATCATGGCGGTGTCGTACTATGCAGAGTCACTCCCCCTTGACAAGCAGCTACCCCAACGCTATCAGATAGGAACCGCGCAAAATTGAAAGACATCAATGGGTTGGCAGGGGGATGAATGAAGCTTGAGAATCGCTACTCTTTTCAGGGAACAAGGCGGCAGGTTTGGGATCTGCTTACGGACCCAAAAGCCCTCCAACAATGTACTCCCGGTTGCCGGGAATTAGAAGAAGTAGGTACTGACGAATACAAGGCCAGCATGCAAATTGGGGTGGGGCCCGTGACGGGTAACTTTAAAGGCAAGATCCGTATGGTAGAAAAAGATGCGCCCCAGCATTACAAATTGTTTGTCGAGGGATCGGGCGCGGCAGGATTTGTTCGAGGCGAAGGGGTATTGACGCTCCAGGAAGACGGCGGAGATAAAACCACCGTCCATGTGAGCGGTGACGCACAGGTGGGCGGTCTCGTTGCAGGGGTCGGTCAGAGGTTGTTGGAAGGAGTGGCAAAGCAGTTCATGGGCCAGTTCTTCAAGTGCATGCAGAACCAACTCGCCTCACGTACCAACGCGCCCGCGGGTCCTGCTAGCTAACTTCTAAAGAAAGAAAGACAATTTCGAGAGGGTTTCATGGCAGTCCAGGAAATACGCATACAACGTCAAGGCGGTGACATCGGTGGACTTTTGGCGGTTCCCTCAGGGAGCGGATCCTTCCCCGGGGTCATCGTCATACCCACAGTCAGGGGCTTTGACGATTTCGCTCACTACGCCGTGGAGCGGCTGGCCAAGGAAGACTGGGTAGCCCTGGGAGTCAATATCTTTGATCATCCGGGAATCCCCGAAGATCCCTTCAAGCGTCCCGGTTCCCAACCGGATGAACGGGTACTGGGAGATCTGGACGCCGGGTTAAATCTTCTCAAGAACCACTCCCTTGTTGAGAACCAATCCATCTTTGCATGGGGGTACTGCGTAGGAGGACGATTTTCCTTACTGTGGCCAACTTATCAAAAGGAAATTGCCGGCGCCGCCGCGTTTCACGGCTTTCCGACCAATGATACCGCCAACCCCAACACACCTACGGAGCCTGCTGGCCGGGCCCAGCATCTAAGCGTACCCGTGATCGGTCTGTTCGGCGAGGCTGACCGGCTGGTACCCATGACGGAAGTGGAACGTTACCGGAGCGAATTAACGAAGCACGGTAAAGTCTTTGAAATTCAAACCTACCCGGGGACAGACCACGGGTGGACCAATCCCAAGGGAGCCGCATACAAGCAAGAGGCCGCAGAAGACTCCTGGCACCGCGCCACTCAATTTCTAAGGAAAATTGCTATGGGAGCAGAGCTCGTTGAGGCAAAGGCAAATAAATGAAACCACCGGTTTTTGATTATCACGACCCGCATTCCGTGGAAGAGGCACTGAAGCTACTCAACGATAACTCCGGCGAATGCAAGGTGCTGTCAGGGGGTCAGAGCCTGATGCCCCTCCTTAATATGAGGCTCGTTCGACCCAAAGTGATCGTTGATATCAACCGCATTCAAGGCCTGTACTATGTCCGGCCCTGGGATAAAGGGGTTGCCGTGGGCGCAACCGTACCCGTGCAAACCATCGAGAAAGCCCAACTGTTTTCAGAACGTGTCCCAATCCTATGCGACGCGGCCCGGCATATCGCGCATCCACAGATCCGGAGCCGCGGCACCATCTGTGGCAGTATCGCTCATGCCGATCCTGCGGCGGAGTTACCCGCCCTGGCGTTGGCACTGGGAGCAGAGATGGTGACCTCCGGTTCCAATGGATCACGGACTATCCCCAGCGACGAATTCTTCGTCAGTTTCTTCACCACAAGTCTCCTGCCCAATGAAATGTTAACGGAGGTACGATTTATTGCTCCTCCAAAGGACATGGCCTGGTCATTTCTCGAGGTGAGCAGACGTCATGGGGACTTCGCCCTGGTGGGTGTCGTGGCCGGTTTACGCCTTGACCAAGCCCGCAAGTCGGTGACCGAAGCGCGACTGGTCTATTTTGGCGTTGGCCCCACACCAGTGCGGGTCGAAGCGGCCGAACAACTCCTGGTGGGTCAAGCGCCGGGCGAGGCTGCGTTTCAGGCCGCCGCCGATGCCGTAACCAAAGCATTGGATCCGGACAATGACCTGCACGCCTCCGCAGACTACCGACGGTCCGTGGCAGGGACACTAACCAGGCGCTCCCTCGATCAGGCCTGGCGGAAACTTGGAGGGAACTGATGGCAACCAATCGAACCGTTAGGTTAAGGGTCAACGGCGTGGATCACGAAGGAACGGTGGAGGTACGCAAGACCCTATCGGACTTTCTACGCGAGGATCTCGGACTGTGCGGCACCAATATTGGATGCGAGCACGGCGTATGCGGCG
Source organism: uncultured Binatia bacterium (SeqCode) (assembly GCA_965218425.1). GTDB lineage: Bacteria > Desulfobacterota > Binatia > UBA9968 > CAXXLF01 > CBDCDW01. Next base: position 2,821,453 of record OZ244621.1, on the reverse strand, counting down.
CTTGTACGATCCTGATGAACGGTGAAACCGTTCGTTCCTGTCTCCTGCTCGCGGTACAGGCGGATGGCATGGAACTGATGACCGTAGAGGGTCTCGCAAGTCCAACGGGGGAACTCCATCCCATCCAGCAATCGTTCCGGGAAAAGCATGGGCTCCAATGTGGGTTCTGTACTCCTGGTTTCCTGATGACGACACACAAACTCCTCCAATCCAACCCCAATCCTAGCGTGGATGAGATCAAGGAGTGGCTGTCGGGTCATCTATGTCGCTGTACCGGATACGAAGATATTCTTGAATCGGTGAAACTGGCGGCATCCCGGCTTCGGGGTGAAGCTGCGGCCCCGGAGACCAACCCAAAATAGCTCCAAAGTTTTCGGGACAACAGCGGCGAAAGCATGTGAGAGGACATACATGCGAAGAGGTTGCATTGCTCATGGGACATTCCCCTTTTCTCACTAGAGACCACGGTGGGGATTGAGTCCACTTCCGTGGATCCGGACTGTTACTTGATTTAAATCCTAAAAAGATGCTTATGGCCACCGCCGATCCCAAACTTCCCGAAAACCTTCCCATCAGCCAACCGCGCTATGTGGCACGCGACGTGCCTCGTACGGAAGACCCCTTGCTGCTTACGGGAAGGGTCGAGTTCGGTAACGACATACAACTGCCCGGGATGCTGCACGCAGCCATACTGCGCAGTCCCCACCCTCGCGCCCGCATCAAGGGCATCGATACCTCCAGGGCGGAAAAACTTCCAGGCGTCACCGCTGTGCTCACCGGTCAAGAGGTCAAACAGTGGTCAAGCCCCGTATTCGGCATACCTGAGGGTTGGACCGGCCATGCGCTGGCAGTTGAAATCACCCACTGGGTTGGGGAGCCCGTGGCTGTGGTGGCTGCCAAGGACCGCTATACCGCCGAAGACGCACTGGAACTGATTGCAGTGGATTACGAGCCTCTGGAGCCAGTGGTGGACGCCGTAAACGCTGCCGCCGGTGAGGGACCCATTGTACTGGAGGGGAAAGAGAGCAACACCGCGTACGCCCGTAAATTCTCTTACGGGAACACACAGCAGGCCTTTGCTGAAGCGGACACAGTGGTCAGAGAAAAGTTTCGTTGGCACCGCAGCAGCGGCAATTCTATTGAGACCTGCGTCTGTATTGCAGACTGGGATCCAGTGACAAACATGCTGACCCTACGCGGCAGCCATCGTTCGCCACACCTCATTCTACCCGCCTTGGTCTTTTCCCTGGGCCTACCCTCTTCCAACATCCGGATTATTCAATCCAACCTGGGTGGAAGCTTCGGCGTCAAGACCTTCGCCCGATACGTGACCCTGCTCTCACTGCTAGCGAAAAAACTTGGTGGTCGTCCCGTCAAGTGGACCGAAGACCGCATCGAGCACATGATCGGCAATAGCAGCCACGCCTGGGACCGTTTTTACGAGTGTGAATTGGCCCTGAAGCGCGACGGCACCCTTACGGGAATGCGGGTCAACATGATCGACGACATGGGAGCCTTTTCCGAATGGCTCGCCGTCGGCATGGTTATCAAACCGATCCTTGCCTTCGGCAGTTGCTACCATCTCCCGAACTTCGAGTACGATACCAAGGCCGTGGTAACCAACAAGGTCCCCCAGGGACCCATGCGGGCCTTCGGCCTGCCGCCACATTTCTGGGTCCTCGAGCAACTGATGGACATGGCGGCGAAAGAGCTCGCCATGGACCCCATCGAGCTGCGCCGACGCAACCTCATCAGCAAGGACAGCTTTCCCTACGAGTTGCCGTCGGGCAACGTCTACGACAGCGGCAACTACGAGGAAGGTCTCAGGATGCTGCTCGAGAAGTCCGGTTACGGTGATCTCAAGCGCGAGCAGGAACAGGCTCGCTCGGAGGGCCGGCTCGTGGGCCTTAGTGTGGTGAGCAGCATCGAACCCGGGTTGACGGGCCCGCCCATGCTTTCCCTGGCATCGCCCCGCATCTTCACGCGAACCTCGTCGCCGGAAGGTGTGCTCATTCGCATCGACCAGTTCGGCAAGGTGATCGTAGAGGTGGGCTTTCCCCAAGGGGGACAGAGCCAGCACAGCTTTGTGCGCCAGATCCTCGCCGACTACTTTTCCATGACGCCGGACGACATACGGGTCATCACCGTCGACAGCCTAACCATGCAGCCTGGTACAGGACCTATCTCCAGTTCCCTGGCCATTGCCCTCAGCGGCGCCGTCCTCGGGGCGGCAAAGCGGCTCACCGATAAGCTCGCACGGGTTGCGGCGGGTATGATGGAGGCGGCGCCACAGGACGTAGAATTCTTCGACGGACAGTTTCGTGTGCGCGGTGTCCCCGAAAAGGCCTTGCCAACCATGAAAGTGGTCATGGCCATGGCCATGCGTCCGGACCTGCTACCTGAGGGTATCGATGCCAATCCGGAGGCAACCTATGTTTGGAACCCACCCGACCGTTCCATTCCAGATGAGCACGGCTGGGGCCGTTACAGCGTCACCGCCACCAGCGCCCAGCACCTGTGCATGGTGGAAGTGGACCGGGAGACTGGAATGGTGCAGATCCTCAGATACATCATGGTGGACGACTGCGGCGTTCGATTGAATCCGAGCGTCGTAAAAGGAATGCTCATCGGAGGGATGGCCCATGGGGTTGGCGTAGCACTCCACGAGGAATACGTTTACGATGAACAGGGACAGATTCTCACCTCCACTTACATGGACTACCTGATGCCCAGGATCACGGAGGTGCCGACAACAGAGCAGTACGAGATGTGTACCCCCTCTCCCATCACGGCACTTGGGGTCAAAGGCGTCGGCGAGGCGGCGATCCATACCACACCAGCCGCCATCCTGTGTGCCGTCAACAATGCCCTCGAGCCCCTGGGAGTCCGGGTCACCGAGGCCCCCTTCACGCCCTTGAGACTGTGGAACGCCATTAACCAACGGGCAAAAACTTAAGTGAATCGTAGCCTCTGAACGTAAACCAAGAGCCAGCAATGGTTGGCTTTGTGCCAGCGCCTTTAGAAAAACATTGACAAAGACGTCTGGACGTCGTAATCTTCGTTCATGCCAACATTAGGAAGACGAAAAAATCAGAAGCGCCGACGGCCGGGCGAGGTCCGTGACGCAATCGTTGCTGCACTATCGACAAAGCCTTACGGAGCCTCCGTCGCCGAAATCCAAGACGCTGTTCGTAATCTAATAGGTGGCGCCGCCCCGTCGAGTATACGTTCGTACCTTCGTTTAAACTCCGATTCACTTTTTCGCCGGCGGGACCGAGGTGTATATACCATCCGCGAGGCTCCTTCCGCGGCATATGGATCAAAGCCAGGAAAGCCGATATCACACCGATCAACCAGGTTCGGGCGAGCAACCTTGATTGAAGTTGATTGTTTTGAGTGGTTGGAACAGCGACGGGAGAATTCCATCCATGCTGTGGTGACGGACCCGCCATACGGACTGGTGGAGTACGCCCCCGAGCAACAGAGTAAACTTCGCAATGGAAAGGGTGGAATCTGGCGAATTCCACCCGCATTCGATGGGACTAAACGCTCGCCCCTTCCTCGTTTCACGGTCCTCTCTCCAGAAAATGTTGAAGAGCTCGCACGCTTCTTCTTTCAGTGGGGCCGAGCGCTGCTACCAGTCCTTGTTCCTGGAGCCAATGTCATCGTCGCGAGCAATCCTCTGCTATCCTATGTGGTCTCAGGCGCTCTGGCGCGGTCCGGTTTGGAGCGGCGCGGAGAAATTGTACGACTCGTTATGACGATGCGCGGGGGTGACAGGCCAAAACATGCGCATGAGGAATTTTCCGGCGTAAGCGTGATGCCGCGCTCAATGTGGGAGCCTTGGATTCTTTTTCGGAAACCGATCGAGGGCCGCATCCAAGACAATCTTCGAAAGTGGAAAGCCGGTGGCTTCAGACGACCCTCAGGCGATCGTCCCTTTGGGGATGTAATTCCGTCATCGCCAACCCATAAATCCGAGCGTGGCCTGGCACCTCATCCAAGTCTTAAACCTCAGGCTTTTCTGCGTAGCTTAATCCGAGGGGTCCTTCCACTTGGCGAGGGTACCGTCCTCGACCCGTTTGCTGGATCGGGCTCGACTTTGGCCGCCGCTGAGGCGGTCGGATACGAAAGCCTAGGACTAGAGAAAGACCCTCGGTATTTTGACTTGGCTAGAACGGCGATTCCAAAGCTCACTGCGTTCAAGAACGGCGGGAATTATTCCTTCAATATGTAGATCCAATTTTGCCGCAACTTCTCTATCCCCTCCCGGTGGAGCGTTGCTGTTCTCGTTCCGAGCTCCCCTCGGGGATTTTTGCGGAAGTCAACTGTAGAAACCCGGCCCAGATAAACTTCCGCAAATGTCATTGGTTTTCGCTTACGTGCTGGCTCGGTTTGATTATCCACGACGTAGACGAATACACACATCCATTGATCCCTTGCCCCGTGCGTGTCTACCGCCCCGCCGGCCTTCCTTGTTGTCTTGATCTCAACGCCTTTTGACCCCGCCTTGACAGAATCCAGAGGGTACACCCCGCGGACAACCAGGTCGGGATGTCCATTGAAATAGGCATTCACAGTAAGCGTTCTCGAATGCTTCGCCAGACTAGCAGTCAACATGTCCGACAGTACGCCGGACATGATTGCCGGACGAAGCTGGTCGTCCAGACGCTCAAGTCCCCGCTCAACGAGACCCACGTTAACATCGTGGAAAAAATCGTAGACGTCCTGCATAGCCATCCCAAAATCCTTCAGACGAAGTTGAAACGGCAGAATCGCCTTGCGGTTAAACTTGTTCTCGTCTACCTGGTTTCGCTGGATCGCCATAGGTGGAATTCGGTCTTCCCAGTCCTTTTGCACCCCATGCACTCGGGGGCAGCCGGGAAGGAACGTAATAAGTTAACGCTCTTGAAGCGGGCCTGTAAAGGCAAAACGCTGGTGGAATGTGAACGAGCTAAAAAACAAACGATCCCTCGCCCCCGGCTGCCCTAGTCTTATTGTCATGGCTCCCGGCTTTTTTCTTTACAATCACCATAGCAGGCACTAGGATCCGACCCGTGGTTTAGGTCCAACATGTTCAAAGGAAATTGAAGGAAGTGAGCGACATCCCCCGCTTTGCCTCTCTCGGCGCGACGGAGCGGAAGAGCGGCACCCGTTTCAAAGTAGACTACTTGAAGGCAAGTGGCGCGATCGGTCATACTATCCTACCTGCGTCCCCATCCAAAAAGAAAGTTGACGGAGGGGAGGTCAATTGGATCATCGAGACTAAGGGCCGGGGATGGGAGGACACTCTAGCCAAGGACGCCGCTATTTCCGACTGGTGCCGAAAGGTCTCCGACCAAACCGGCAATCGCTGGCGCTACATCCGAGTAAATCAGTCCGAATTCGGGAAAGGAAACCAATTCTCCTCATTCCAAAACCTGATCGACACTATCCGACCTTAAAAAGCAAAGGGTGGATTGGTTTAGAGGCCACCGATAGGATTAGGCTCGCCCTGTTGTTCAAGGCGATCTTTGACTAAAAGAGGTCATTTCCTCCTGCGTTTTCCCGGCCACGGTAGCGTGCCGTCCAGTTCCCGCAACCCGGGGTCTTCATCTTCCTCGAGGCGCTCCATCTGTTCCTTGTCGGCGCCCTCCTCAAACCATAGCAGCGTGAGTGTCTGGTTCCATTGTTTCAGCAATCTCACGTCCCCAAGTAGCCAACTACTTTTGTTTCTCTCGTTTTCGAGCCACTTATAGGCCTCGATCTCAACGGGGCCATCTTCGTTGGCTCCTTTCAACCTTTTTGATGTGAGAGTACTTTCGGGAATCGGGAGACCCCGGGAAATCCAGCCTTTTCTCTGCCTCATAGATAGTAAGTAAGATACGTACCTTACCCGTCCGGATTTGGCTGACAACTGGTGAGTGGTGCGGCGGGGGGATTCATCCATCCCCAAAGGTCCTCAGTTGGAAGACAAGTCTTAGGAGGACAAGAATTTCTCTATCAGAAAGGCTAGGGTGTCATTAGGGTACCAGACGGACCTTTTGGAGCCATCGCTCTGCACTGAACCCATCGCTCAATTTCTCCATTACCTGTAGCGGGAAATCAAAAGAGGCTCCTTTTGCGTGACCCAAGGCATATAACACCAGGGCGCTGCCTGTGCCCTCGGATAAAACCCATCGCCACTGGTAGATCGAAAGGCCACACGCTCTTCAGTGCCACGCCGGTGGCTTTTGTACTATTGAAGCCCCTCCGGCTGCGTCAAGGAATAACTGGTGCTGCGCCCCCCGCCGGGCTCTTTGGCAAGAATACCCCGATTGATTAGGTCTTGTATGTCATGTAAGGCTGTATCCTGTGAGCATTGGGCCATCGTCGCCCATTTGGACGTCGTAAGTTTGCCCTCAAACCCGTCCAGCGGCTTGTCCAGCATCATTCGCTGGCGGTCATTGAGCGATGTGCTGGCATGCATTTCCCAAAAACGGGGTTTAACCAGGACGCCACCAATGATTTCTTCCGCATGGCCAAAGGCGCGGTCGAGGCAACTGAGAAACCATTCCAACCAGGGAGTGATATTCAGACTACCTTTGCAGCGTTGCTTCCTCCCGCAATGAGAAGCCCAAGGTCTCCATCCGACCGATCAAACGGCCTTGGCGATGGCGTAACCGCGCTAGCGGACCGGCCAGCTTTTTCGGATTCCACTGGAAATTCGGCCAGTGATAGCGGAACACAAGCGGGAGCGAAAAATGAATCCCGTTCACACAACAGGCCTAACTGCGACATTGAATTATTGACACCCATCTCCAAAGTGATATGGGTGTTTTGTCGTTTACCGCGTGACGTCATTTCAGAAAGGAACAAACCAGAGGAGAGGATAATGCTTCAAGAGTTTGGACCTTCGATTCTTATTCTAATCGTGATCCTAATCCTCTTCGGGGCTCGGGTCCTGCGGGAAAATGAACGTGCCGTGATTTTCAGACTGGGCATGTCATTGGGAACCCGGGGACCCGGTATTATCTATGTCGTCCCTCTCATCGATCGCATGGTTCGGGTAAACCTTGATAAACAGGTGCCCGGTTGGCGCGGCATGCTTAACGAGGATTTAAATCAAAGAGTACAGAAATTGGTAAGGGAAACTCACGGCGAGCCACTCCAGCAGGATTGAATTCAACATAGAGTCAAGTCGCTTTATTTCAGAGCAATTCGGAAAGAAAAGACGATGACCGCCAAATCAACTGATTCTAGTGAGACAAGCATTAACTGGAATGAGCGGGCCGAACGGTGGAGCATCAGGCAAGCCGAGCGTGGCAAGGTCTATGGTCCAGCAACAGAAATGATGCTCGACCTGGCTGGTGTTCGGACAGGTATCCGTGTGCTCGACGTGGCGTGTGGAATGGGAGACCAAACCCTATTAGCCGCTCGGCGCGTAGGTCCTAAGGGCTATGTGTTGGCCACAGACAATTCTTCTAGCATGCTGAATGGCGCTGCTAAGGCAATGCGAACGGCGGGCTTAACCAACGTGGAGACGCGCCTCATGGATGCCGAGAACCTTGACCTGGGCGCGGACTCCTTCGACGCAGTCATCTGCCGGTTAGGCTTGATGCTGCTCTCCAATCCACCGAAAGCGCTGAGAGGGATGCTTCGAGTAGTAGAGCCAGGAGGAAAAGTCGTAGCCCTCGTCCGTTCAACGGCGGAGAAGAACCCTTACGAGGGAATTCCTTTGGCGGTGGTCCACCGCTTGGGAGGCACAGTGCCACCCATGTTCGCGCTCAGCGAATCCTCTCTTTTTGAGAATGCCTTCAGAGATGGCGGCTTTTCCCATGTCGCTGTACATACGGTCGCTGTGCAACGTTGGTTTCCGTCTAGCGCCGAGGTTAGCCGCAGGATTAAGACAGGTGGTTATATGCTTGAGAAACCTTTGGCCAAGCTGAGCGAGGCCGAGCGTGAACAGGCCTGCGTGGAATTTGAGCAGCAACTACGCCGCTTTGAGGGGCCGAAGGGATGTGAGTTACCAGGCGAAATGCTCATCGGTGTCGGAACGAAGTGAAGGTATTTAGCAAAAATCTGCCATTAATTTAATAATAAAGTAAAATTTCTGTGAGGTGGGTCGTCATGCCTGAGATAATGTTAAAACCCGTGGATCGGGTGGAGATACTAAGCATCATGGATAACTCCATCGACGTGCTCATGGCAGGCACTCCTATTGCCAAGCGAGCCGCTCGCGCGCCGGACGCAATGTCCCGACCTCAGCTCAGGGCTGAGCACGGGGTAGCTATGCTTATAACAACTTTCTCAGAAGGCAAGGAGGATAAATTTCTTTTCGACGCAGGCGTCACCGTTGACGGAGCGCTGCACAACATGGACGTACTGGAAGTTCGGCCAAAAGAACTCCATGCATTAGTCGTGAGCCACGGACATACGGACCATACACGGGGTCTGATTGGATTGTTTAAACGCCATGGCCGCAGGAAGCTTCCCGTAGTTATGCACCCGGATGCATTCTTAGAACGCAGGAACGTCCGCCCCGACGGGCATGAAACATATCACATCCCGCCTGTGAGGAAAGATCTCGAAGCCGAAGGGATGGAAGTGATTGAAGAGCGGGGACCAACCATACTGGTTGAAGGAAAAACCATGATCACGGGCCAGATTGCCCGGACGACACCCTTTGAGAAGGGATCTCCCCCGCATCAAGCAAAAATTGATGACCAATGGCAGCCAGACCCTTGGATCCATGATGATCAAGCCATGGTGATCAACGTCAAGGATAAGGGCCTAGTCGTGCTGACGGGATGTGGACATGCGGGGGTGGTCAATACTTTGCTGCATGCAAAGAACGCCACAGGCGTTTTCAATATTTATGCGGTGATCGGAGGCCTCCACCTCACCGGCAAAATATTTGAGCCTATCATCTCGCCGACGATTCAAGCGTTGAAGGAGATCAATCCAAAGGTTATTGTGCCGCAGCACTGTACGGGATGGAAAGCAACCCATGAGATTGCTCGGGAATTTCCAGAGGCGTTCATTGCCAACAGCGTAGGGACAACCTTTGTACTTTAGCCCGCAGTTCTAAAGGATTTGCCAGTTACCCATACAAGAAGGAGGTGGAAATATGATTCAAACGGTTGGTATCTACCATATGGGAATTCCGGTGGACGATCTCGATCGGGCGGAGCGTTTCTACACTAAGATTCTTGGCATGAGCGGCGGGCATCGAATCGCGGAAGGAGGTTCCAGGCTGAAGTGTGGCAATGCAGATGTGGTGCTATTTCGCCGCCCGCGTCCCTTGAATCGCAATTCGCTCAAGGAGGACGGTATCACTCACCAGGCCTTTGAAGTGGCTCCCGGAACCTTCGACCAGGCCGTGGCTTTCCTAAAAGCCGAGGGTTACTTTCACGAAGGTCCTGTTGGCCGTGAGAGCGGTCGGGCCGTTTACTTCTTTGACTCAGAGGGCAACTACCAACAACTTCACGCGTCGGACAAATAGTAGAGGAAGAGTGACTAGCCGCAGATTAACGCAGATAAAAATGGTAAAGAGCAGAGCGCAAAGCGTATAGCGTCCTGATTCAGAGATTAGTATTAAGGGTTCGACGGTCAGGTAGAGTGTAGGGTTTGGACTTCACCTCCTCCTACACGCCACACCCTTCACCCTATTCTTAATCCCCACTCAGTCCTCAGTAATAGGCGCCATACGTTTTGCGTCTTTGCGCGGGTCATTTTCCAGATTTGCAATCCAAATCTGAAGTGATTTTACTCGTAAGTTTGACAACTTAGCACAGGGATGTTATACGGCATGCTCGAAACGGCTACGAGATTTTAGCAATCACTATCTCGCTAAGCCTTCAATAAAATTTAGGAACATAGCTGACTGACATGGCGCAAAATATTCCTCACCATCCCAACGAATTACCCGTGACCCAACCACGATACGTAGGAAAAGACGTACCGCGGGTTGAAGATAGTGCATTGCTGACCGGGACCGCCCAGTTTACCAATAATCTCTCCTTGCCCAATATGCTACACGCTGCGGTCCTCCAGAGTCCCCACGCCCACGCCCGCATCAAACGCATCGACACCTCCAAGGCGGAAAAGCTCAAAGGAGTCACGTGCGTTATTACAGGTGAGTACGCAGAACAATGGTCGGGACCCGTGTCCGGCTTTCCCAATGGTTGGGCTGGTCACTGTCTGGCCAAAGACAAGGTTCGTTTCGTGGGCGAACCCATTGCGGCCGTGGCCGCCACCAGTCGCTACATCGCGGAGGATGCTCTGGACCTGGTTGAGGTGGAGTATGAAATACTATCGCCGGTGGTGGATCCGGCCAAGGCCCTGGAGCCCTCCAGTCCTCTGGTCTGGGAAACACATGGGACCAATGTCATCTACCAGCGGGTCTTCACCTTCGGCGAAGTAGATGAGGCCTTCGCCAAGGCCCATCTCGTGGTCAAAGACGACCTGCGCTGGCACCGCGCCAGCGGCAATCCCATCGAGACCATCGGTTGCATTGCCCAATGGAATCCAGCGGAGCAATCGGTGACCGCATGGGGCGGCTTTCAGGGCACCGGCTTTTTCACGCCAACTGTTAGCAGCGGGCTTCGAATTCCAGCGAACAAGACCCGTTTGGTTCCCCTGCCTCATGGCGGCTCCTTTGGCACAAAGATTTATCCCCATGCCGTTATTCGAATGGCCCTCCTTTCCCGTAAAGCGGGAGGGCGACCGGTGAAGTGGATCGAAGATAGGGTTGAGCATCTCAGGGGGAGCTATACCCATGGTCCCGACCGCAATGTTACCGCTGAAATGGCGCTGACCCGCGACGGAGAAATCACCGCCTTGAAAATCAAGGTACTCGACGACATGGGTGGGTATGCCGCTTCCGTGGCGGTGGGCAAAGCCTTGAAACCCGTATCATGCTTTACGGGCCCCTACCGCATACGCCATGCGCAGTACGATTTGACGGTGGTTGCAACGAACAAATGCCCGCAGGGCTCCTACCGAGGTTGGGGTGTTCCAACCCACAATCTCGCAGTGGAACATTGCGTCGACCTGGCCGCACGGGAGTTAAAGCTCGACCCGGCGGAGATCCGCCGGCGCAATCTGCTAAGACCCGAGCAGTTTCCCTACGTGGCACCCAACGGGGCGAGATACGACAGCGGCAACTACGAGCACACGTTGGACCTGGCCTTGGACCTCGCCGGCTACCAAGAACTCCGTAATCAACAACGGGAGGCCCGTTCCCAGGGACGGCTCGTGGGGGTCGGTGTCTACACTGGCGTAGAGCTCAGTGCGGTATCCATGAGCATATTCACCCTATTGGGACCAAACTCACCCTTTGGCACCTCCATGCCTGAGAGTGCCCGTGTGAGAATCGACATGACCGGCAAGATCTTTGCCGAGGTAAGCTTCCCTTGGGAGGGTCAAGGTCAACATAGTTTTGCCACCAGCATTCTGGCCGATTATTTCGGTGTCCAACGGGATCACGTCCAGGTGGTGACCGTGGATAGCCTAGCGGCCGGACCAGGCACGGGCCCCATCGGTAGCCGCCAGGCGGTCATGCTCTCCGGCGCCATGCTGGGCGCGGCCGGCCGGGTTGCGGACAAGCTTCGCAAGGTGGCGAGCGTGCTCATGGAGGTGGACGCGGAAGACGTGGAACTCATGAACGGGAACCTGCAAGTGAAGGGTTCTCCTGACAAGGCCATGCCGATGCAGAAAGTGGTTGCCGCCATGCTGTCGCGATCCGATCTGCTGCCCGAGGACGTGGATGGCAATCCCGAGGCCAGCTATACCTATAATCCACCGAACCCCAAGCTGCCCGATGCCGAAGGTAGAGGAAGTTTTGACCTGACGGCGGCCAACACGGCCCATGTAGTCATGGTTGAAGTTGATCGCGAAACTGGACAGGTTAAGATTCTCAAGTACGCAATTTCCGACGACTGCGGAGTGAGGTTGCAGCCTGCCGTGGTGGAAGGCATGACCCAGGGCGCGGTGGCTCAGGGCATAGGACAAACTCTACTAGAGGAACATGCCTACGACGAAAAGGGTCAATACTTGAGCTCCACTTTTATGGACTACCTGATGCCTACAATCTGGGAAGTGCCAATGACCGAGCGTAACTTTACCGAAACCCCTTCTCCTTTTTCACCCATGGGGGTCAAGGGTGCTGGCGAAAACGCCGTGCTGGCCACACCGGCAGTAATGCTTAACGCCATCAATGATGCATTGACTCCTCTTGGCGTCCGATGTCGAACCATCCCAGCATCGCCCCTACGACTCTGGGAATTGATTCGCTCTGCTAAAAAACAGGATTGAGACAACAAATAAAAAAATGACTCGCGCAAGACGAAAAACGCAAGGATTCGGACATTTCGCCACGGAGACGACCGCGCTAAGCGCATGGAGTATTCAGGGGGCAACCGTCCGGACCCAATGCGCTGTGCTCCTTGCCATGACCCGTCTGTGTCCATCTTGGGGGATGATAAAGTATAAATGATCCGCGGCTTAATGCTCCTTACGATCTTGGGGCGAAGAATTTCGTTGAGGTCGTTGTGTTGAACATTTGATATGTAAGAATCAGACAGGAGGTTAATTCATATGGGAAAGGCGAAGGAAGGATTCGTTCAAGCAGGTGAGTATCGGACCCATTATTGGGAAGCCGGCCAGGGCGACCCGGTGGTAATGATGCACTCGGCCGATCCCGGCACGGGCGGAGGCCTGGAATACCGGCATACCATTGAGCCGCTGAGCGAGCATTTCAAAATCTATGCGGTAGATATTATTGGTTTCGGACAGACCGATTCTCCCAAGGCCCTACTGAAGCATCCGGCCTACGTCAAGCATATGTTCGACTTCATGGATGCCGTGGGCATCAAGAAGACCCATCTGGTGGGCAACTGCCGGGGTGGATTGATCGCCATCACCTTGGGACATGAGCATCCGGAAAGGGTGGGACGGATCATTCTCATCGGTAATGCCGGTGGTGGAATCCCTCCGGAACTGGAAGAGAAAGCATTGGCCCCTTACGCAAATTACCAGGCCACCAAAGAAAATCTCAAGGCCATGCTAGCAAGGAGTTACTTCTCCACGGACCGTTCGGTTCCCCCCGAGGTCTTCGAGCAATACTTGAAGGACAGTGCGCGTCAGTACGATGCTTACAACAAGCTGGGTGGTTATCCCATGGACGTTCCCAACTGTAGGCCCCAACTGGCCGAGATCAAGGTGCCCGTCCTCTTCGTGGTGGGCCGAGAGAGCCAAGTGCTCCCCATCGAGCAGGCGCTCAAAGGCTATGCGTTAACGCCGGGAAGCCGGTTTTACTCCATGTCCAGCTGTGGGCTTCATCCGCAGACCGAGTACCCGAACGAGTTCAATAAGATTGCGCTTCAGTACCTCAAGGGGGAGCTCTACTAGCAGACCCCAGATGAAGCCAGCGCCCTTCACTTACCTTGCGCCAAAGAGCCTGAACGAGGCGCTAACCCTGTTACAAGAATACGGCCCAGAGGTGAAGATCCTGGCCGGGGGCCAAAGCTTGGTTCCGCTGATGAATTTCAGGCTTATGCGTCCCTCATACCTTCTCGACATTAACGGCTTGGGGGATCTGGCCAATATCAAGGTCACTGGCCGCAAGGTTACCCTCGGTGCCATGGCAAGGCACCGTGACGTGGAGTTTTCACCCCAGGTGGCACGACAACTACCCATCCTTACGGACGCCATTCGTCTTGTGGGCCATCCGGCCATCCGAAATCGCGGCACCATCGGGGGGAGCGTGGTCCATGCCGACCCTGCTGCCGAACTCCCGCTGATCACCCTAGCCTTGGACGCTGAGTTACAACTTCGGAGCAAAAAGGGAAAACGTAAGCTCAAGCCTGAAGAGTTCTACTTAGGATACCTGACAACCGCAATGGAGCCCCATGAGTTGCTGGTGGGAATCTCTCTGCATACTCCACCCAAGGGGACGGGTTGGTGTTTTAGCGAGTATGCACGTCGTCATGGTGACTTTGCCATTATAGCAGTGGCGGCGCTCCTTCGACTTGATAAACAGCAGAGGACAGTCTTTAGCAGAATCGCCCTCGGAGGCGTGGGGCCTGCCCCAGTCCGATCCAGCGCTGCGGAGCAGCTCCTGATGGGGGAACAGCCAACCGCTGCGCTCTTTCGTGAAGCGGGTGAATTGGCGGCCTCTGAGATCGATCCCGAAAGCGACATCCATGCATCCGCCGGCTACCGCCGCCACCTTTCCTCCGTACTCGTGCGCCGGGCCCTGGAAACAGCGCAGGCTCGTGCTGCATAAGTCACTCCCATGGCAGAAAATATTTCCATATCCTTCACTGTTAACGGAACTCCTCACACGGGGAACGCTGAACCCCGCGTGTCCCTGGTTGATTTCCTGCGCTCCGAATTAGGACTCACCGGAACTCATGTGGGCTGCGAACATGGAGTCTGCGGGGCATGCACCGTGCTGATGAACGGACAAACCGTACGGTCGTGCCTTCTGTTCGCGGTGCAGGCCAACAGGGCGGAGATCACCACCATCGAAGGTCTTGCAACTGAAAATGGGCTCCATCCACTCCAACAGGCTTTTCAAAAACACCATGCCCTGCAGTGTGGCTTTTGCACGCCCGGCATGCTCCTCGCCGCCCTTGAACTCCTGCGGCAGAACCCCTCCCCCACCGAGGAAGAAATTCGGGCAGGACTTTCCGGTAATCTCTGCATGTGTACCGGCTACGTTAATATTGTCAGAGCTGTACATGCGGCTGCACAGGCCGGCGCAAGCTCAAAAGAAAAAGGGCCGGCATGACCACCATGGCGCCGAAATGGGTAGGTCAGTCAGTCCGGCGCACGGAAGACCGCGCCCTTTTGGTCAGCCGAGGGCAGTTCATCGATGACCTGGTCCTGCCGGGGCTGGCCCATGCCGCTTACCTCCGGAGTCCCTATGCACACGCAAAGATTCTACGTATAGATGTCAGCCACGCCCGGGCCCACGCGGGTGTCTTCGCTGTAATGACCGGCGAGGACGTGGCCCGGTTGACGCGACCCCAGAGGGGTCGGGTTCCCCTGCAATTTTCGCCAAAGGTTTACGCCTTGGCCTACGAAAAGGTACGCTACGTAGGCGAGCCTGTGGTGGCCGTTGCAGCCATTGATAGAGCTACGGCAGAGGATGTGCTGGATCTGATTGATATCGAATACGAGCCGCTGCCTGCCGTGGTTCATCCGGAAGAGGCGCTCAAGCCGGATGCCTCCATGGTGTTCGAAGAGCTGGAAACCAACGTGCTGTGGCACGACACCTTCCCCTACGGCGACGTGGAGGGAGCCTTTACCCAGGCCGATCAAGTGATCCAGGAACGCTTCACCATCCACCGCTACTCCTCAACACCCTTGGAAACCTTTGGCGTCATGGTTCAATACGAGCCAGCCACCGAGGCGTTTACCATCTGGGGTCATACGCAACAGCCCAGCCAGGATCGTCAGGCCGTGTGCGCTTCCTTGGGTATCTCCACGGGACAGGTGCGTTTTATCGTGCCCCCCATGGGCGGCGCCTTTGGCAATAAGGTTCGCCCGTTGTTTCTCATCATCCTCGCACTGCTGGCACGGGAGGCAAAAAGACCTGTGAAGTGGATTGAGGACCGCCGTGAAAGCCTGCTGGCCCTGGGGCACGCTGCGGACGGCGTTATGGACGTCGCCGCGGCCGTCAAGTCCGACGGTACGATTCTTGGCCTCAAGTTTCGCAACATCGAGAATGAAGGGGCGGGAATTGATTTTGCGGGACGCCACAATTTGCTCATGCTCAGCAATATAGTAAACTGTTACCGGATACCTGCGGTCTCATACGAAGGTTACTCCGTGCTGTCCAATTGCTGTCCTGTGGTGGCGAACCGCGGTATCGGCAAACCCTTTATGTGTTTTTCCGTGGAGCGGATCGTGGATGTAATTGCCAACACCCTCAAGATGGATCGTCTCGATATTCGCAAGCGAAATTTTATCCAACCCAATGAATTCCCCTATGACACCCCTTCCGGTCAGACCTACGACAGCGGGGACTATCCCGAACTTCTTCGCAAGGCCCTCAAACTGATGGACCACGATAAGATTCTCCAGGAACAAGCAAAGGCGCGGGAACAAGGCCGTATGCTGGGCTTTGGTATCGCCATGGGCGTGGAGCCCGGTGGTTCGAATCTCAGTTATGGCATGCTGATTAGCGGGCCCTCTCAGCTGCTTAGCGGCCAGGGTGAAGCGGCGAGGGTCCGAATCGAGACCGATGGAACCGCATCCGTTTTTACCGGGAGTCTGGAGGCCGGACAGGGTCATTCCACCTCCCTGGCACAGATCGTAGCCGATGAGCTTGGTTTGAAAATTGAACAAGTGCGCGTCCCAATGACCTTTGACAGCGCGAGCCATCCGTCCGTCATGACTTCGGGAGTCTATTCAAACAAATTCAACGGTCACGACACCGCGGCGGCCATTGGTGCGGCCAAGAAGGTCCGTGAGAAACTCCTGCGAAAGGCGGCCGATCATTTGGAAGCAGACGTTCAGGATCTGGAGCTCAGCGATGGAAAAATTTCAGTTCGGGGCACGCCGGAAAAAGGGGTGAGCATCGCCCAACTGGCCGGCCGCGCCTATTGGAGCCTTGCGGAAGAACAACCCGACGGCGAACCGGGCCTCGAAGCGCTCTATTATTACAAGAACCCTATGGCCAAGAAACCCGATGAGAAAAACAGGGTCCGGGTCCAGCTTGGCTTCGCCAGTGCCGCCCATGTAGCCGTGGTGGAGGTGGATCCAGAGACTTTTGAGATCGAGCTCAAACGTTACGGCGTCGTCCACGACTGCGGGCGTCAGATAAACCCTGCAATCGTCGACGGCCAGGTGCATGGGGCGGCCGTACATGGTATTGCCGCGGCTCTCTTGGAGGAGTTCGTATACGATGATAGGGGTCAGCTTCTCACCACGAGCTTCATGGACTATCTCAAACCCACCGCAGCTGACGTTCCCACCATAGAAGGAGACCATCACGAAACCCCATCGCCCTTTACCGCCCTAGGCACGAAAGGTATCGGTGAAGGGGGAGCGGTCATAGCCCCGGCCGCCATTGCCGGCGCAGTAGAGGATGCACTGGCGCCACTGGGAATTCGCATCACGACTCTACCCATCACACCCACACGTTTGTGGGAGGTGGCTTCGAGCAAAGGAACCCGATACGGCCCAAAAGCCGAATAGTTTCAAACTGTGAATCAACACCTTGAACTCATATTGAATCGCTCGCAGATAAAAAACGAGAAAGGAGAAAATTGAAATGGCAAAACCTGAGCGTGTCGCTGCCCAGCCTTCCGCCGGTGCCTTTGGCACCGACCTCCATTCGTTCATCGAGCAGTACGAGAAACAGTACCCGGATGAGGTAGTCCATATTGAGAAGCCTATCAAAGCCGAATGGGAACTTACGGCCCTTGCCATGAAACTGGAGAAGGACCACCGTTTCCCAATCCTCGTCTGCCACAACGTTACGGTAAACGGCCAAAAGGCGGATATGCCTGTGGTCACCTTTTTAATGTCCAGCCGTCTACGCTTGGCCCGGATCCTGGGTGCAGATATCCGAAACGCTGGATTAACCTGTTACGACCGTGTGCAAAAGCGGATGAAACCGGTTGTTGTCCCGCGCCATGAGGCAGCGGTTAAAGAGGTGGTGGAAAAAGGGAGTGATCTCGACGTACGTCGTCTACCCGCCCTCCTGCACCATCGCATGGATCCTGGTCGGTACATCACCGAAGGCTTCTTTCTCGCTTACAACCGTTACTCCGGTCTTGACAACTCCGCCATGCAGCGCGGCTGGCTGGCAGGAAAAGACGAAATTAGGGTCTTTTTAGGACCGAGCACGCATAATCGGCACAATCTTCGCCAATATGAGGAGGCTGGAGAGAACATGCCGGCGGCTTATTGGATCGGTCACCATCCCCTGGTTCTCCTGGGTGCCCAGGCTCGTGTGGGGCCCGACGAAAGTCACTATGAAACTGCAGGTGGCACATCTGGCATACCCCTCAGACTGGTTCCGTCTGAAACCCTGGGAGACGAATTCCTGGTCCCTGCCGATGCGGATGTGGTTGTTGAGGGATATATCGTTAAAGGGCAACGCAAACCGGAAGCTCCCTTCGGTGAGTATACGCGACACGTGGGACCCCAGCGTTGGAGCCCGGTATTGAAGGTTACGGGAATTACTCAACGGCGGAATGCCTATTGGGACGACGTAATGGTAGGTCACACCCACTGGATCAGCAGCCTGATCAAGGAGGGAATGATCTTTCGCACCGTGCAAAGTGTAGTTCCTGGGGTAAAGGCAGTCCACGTGCCCATGTCGGGCTCAGGTGTCTCGCACTGCTATATACAGATCCGCAAGACCGTCGAGGGCCAGGGGAAAGTGGCGGCCACGGCGGCCCTGAGCTCGTCTTTTGACCACAAGCATGCATTCGTCTTTGATGAGGACGTGGACATCTTCGATGAGCGGGAAGTTTTCCTGGCCTTGGCCACGCGTTTCCAGGCCGATCGCGGATTGATTTCCCTTCCCGGGATGACAGGCTCTCCTCTTGACCCTAGTTCTGACGGAATGACCATGTGTAAGGCTGGCTTCGATTGCACCAAACCCCTGGGAAAACCATTCGCCGAGCGGTTGTCGATCCCCGAAGAAGTGATTAAACGATTCGATCCGATGGAAGTCGTCAACCCCGCAAGATGGGATAAGATCCCCTTCGAACCCTGGGGGTAAATGGAACCATCCGAGGTGCCGTGAAGCCCATTATTACGCAAACTTCCGCGAGTTCCTTGAACTGGTACGGCCAAGGGTGATAGATACCAAGACCAAGCTCGTGACAAATCGTTTTTTGCGCTGGAGAATATCAACGAAGCGCTGGAACACATGAGGATCCGTGGGGATCATTACTCCGTCTGGTCCACGAATGCTGCGCATTGACTTTACGATAGCGAATAGTTGGATAAATTACAGGGAGGAATCATAATGGCGACGCCCAAAAAGACTGCCACGCAATCCACAACTGCATTGTTCGGCACGGATATGCACTCTTTTATTGAACAGTACGAAAAAGAATTCCCGGATGAGGTGTTACATATCGAAAAGCCCTTGAAGGCCGAGTGGGAAGTGACCGCCCTTGCCATGCAGTTGGAAAAAGACCACCGCTTTCCCATTCTCATCTGTCATAACGTCACCGCCAATGGTCAGAAGTGCGAGATTCCCCTGGTCACTTTTTTGATGGCCAGCCGCTTGCGCCTGGCCCGAGCCATGGGAGTCGATGTCCCTAATGCAGGATTGTCATGCTACGAGCGAGTGCAGGCAAGGCAGAAACCCGTCACCGTTTCCCCCAAGGAGGCACCGGTGAAAGAGGTGGTGGAAAAGGGCAATGACATTGATGTGCGCCGCCTGCCCGCACCCCTGCACCACCGCATGGACCCTGGCCGGTACATCACCGAAGGCTTTGTCCTTACTTTCAATCGCAAGAGCGGTCTTGACAACTCCGCCATGCAACGGGGCTGGCTGGCAGGAAAAGACGAGATCCGAATCTGGATGGGACCCAGCACCCACAACAGGCACAATCTTCGCGAGTACGAAGAGGCGGGAGAAGACATGCCCGTGGCCTTTTGGGTGGGCCACCATCCTCTGATACTCCTGGGTGCGGAAAACCACGTGGGTCCGGACGAAAGCCATTATGAAACATCGGGTGGAACCTTTGGGGCCCCACTGAGACTGGTTCCTTCCGAGACCCTTGGAGATAAGTTTCTGGTTCCTGCAGACGCCGAGGTGGTCATCGAGGGTATTGTTCCCAAGGGCCAACGCAAACCAGAGGGTCCTTTCGGTGAATACACGCGCCACGTGGGACCCCAACGGTGGTGTCCTTATATGAAAGTTACCGCTGTGACCCGCCGGCGCAACGCCTATTGGGATGACAACATGGTGGGACACACGCACTGGATCAGCAGCCTAACAAAGGAAGGCGTTGCCTACCGCGCCATTCAAAAGGTAGTACCGGGAGTCAAGGCCGTGCACGCCCCCATGTCGGGTACCGGCGTCAATCACATTTACATCCAGATTCGTAAAACCGTGGAAGGACAGGGCAAGGTGGCAGCCACAGCCGCATTGACCGCGTTTTTCGGATTGAAGCATGCATTCGTTTTTGATGAAGACGTGGATATCTTCGATGAGCGGGAAGTTTTCCTGGCCTTGGCCACGCGTTTCCAGGCCGATCGCGGATTGATTTCCCTTCCCGGGATGACCGGTTCCCCATTGGATCCCAGTTCCCCTGACGGTCACGTGGCCTGTAAGGCCGGTTTCGACTGTACCAAGCCTCTGGGGAAGCCTTTCGCCGAGCGCCTCTCCATCCCTGAGGATGTACTCAAGCGCTTCGATCCTGGAGAAGTGATCAACCCTGCGCGATGGGATAAGATTCCCTTCGAGCCGTGGGGATAAGGGAAAAGTGTCATGCAAGGCACAATGAAGGCCGCACGTTTACATGGGTTTGAAAAGACCCATGGCTCGAAAGACCTGGTTCGAGTCGATGAGGTCCCTATCCCCGATATCGGACCCGGCGAAGTCCTCATTCGAGTCCTGCGCGCGGGGCTTAATCATGGCGACCTCCATATTCGAGAGGACGCCCTACAGTACGAACCGCAAAGCACCACTGTCCCTGTTCTGCCCATGACCGTCGGGCACGATGGTCTGGGCGAGGTGGTAGAAGTGGGACCCAACGTGATCAACGTTAAGCAAGGGGACCGGGCGGTGGTGATGTGTTCCATCACCTGTGGCTTTTGCAAATACTGTCGGTCGGATCGCCAGCACCTGTGCGTCATGCATCGCGTCATGGGCTTCGTAGCCAGGTGGCGGGAGGGCGGATTGGACCAACTCCTTCGCTACAAGGATGGTCTCTGGGCGGAATACTGCCGGGTGCCTGCAACCAACCTGGTCAGAATCCGGCCCGATGACGACATCGACCAGAGATGTAAAGTCTCTCAAATGACGGTGGGATACCGGGCCTTGAAACGAGCCCGGCTGCATTCCGGTGAGACGGTGATCGTCAATGGGGCCACCGGCATCACAGGCATCGGCACCGTCATGAGCGCTCTGGCCATGGGCGCTGCTCACGTAATTGCAGTGGCACGCAACCCTGTTCGCTTGGAGCAAATTCGTACCATCGATCCGCTGAGAATTTCGACCATTGGCCGGGGGGAATCTATTACTCAAAAAATTCAAGAGCTAACTTATGGTCAGGGTGGGAGCGTGCTCGCCGATCTGACTCCCGGTGGAGCCGAAACCACCGTCGAGTGCATCAAAGGCTTAGAGCCCGGCGGGAGGGTGGCACTGATTGGCGCCAATCCAGAGACTCTGAATCTTCCGATCCGTTATCTCATGATTCGTTCTATCGAATTTACCAGCGTTACCGGTCGACATTACACTGATTTTCCGGAGGTTTTTGAACTGGCCAGGCGTGGGTTTATCGACACAAAGTATGTAACCACCCGCTTCTTTCCCGTAGAGGCAATCAACGAGGCTTTGGATCACATTGCAAAGCGAGGCGACAACGACCCCTTGTGGCCTATGTACGCCCCAGCCACAGTCTAAACCATCACTTTGCAACGAGATAAGGAGTAAGTCATGGCAGATTTTGAATACGTACCCTGTCCTAAATGCGAAAAGAAATTCATGGTTGGAGAAGAGTTCTTCCGCCTGCCGGAAGCATTCTGTCATTGCCCCTATTGCGGGAATGAGTTTAAAGTCGGCGTCGCAGCCGGCGATGCGACCCGAGGGGGAGCTCAGGGTAAGTTCAATCCGTACTAGGCCGCGTGTCTCAGGTGTATGGCTAAGCGCCGTTGAGCCGGAAGAACTCCACGGCGTTGCTTACCACCATCTTGTGCTGCTCTTCTTCCGGGACACCTGCGAACCGTTCTGCTAGAACCTTTCGGGAATTTGGCCACTCGGATTCCACATGGGGAAAGTCGGCACCCCACAGGATTCGATCTACCCCCACCTCGTGGCGCAAACGGACCCCGATGGGGTCATTAAAAAAACCCCAGTACATGTGTTCCCGGATATACTCGCTGGGGAGTCGCTTCAGAGGTTTCAATCCCAGGATACTTTCCACCCAGTGACGGTGGCGCAGGTAGTTGTGGTCCATTTGCTCCAGGTAAATAGGAATCCAACCCAGTTGATTCTCGGCCCAGTAGATTCTCAAGCTTGGAAAACGATCAAAGAGCCCCGACATGACCATCTGGACGGCGTTCAGGGCACCGCGGATACCATACCGGGCCAGACGGGTCACATAGTCCGCCGGCCGTTGGTGTTCTTCCGGTACCTTGGGGTACTTTATGGCTGACTCGCCCCGCCCTAACCTTTTCATAAAGGCCACATGCACCGTCACCGGCATCTTCATATCCATCGCCGCGGCCCAAAACTTATCATCCTCCGGGGTGGGATAGGCCTTTGCACTGGGGAATGCCGCTAATTCCACTGTCTTTAATCCAATCCTTGCACAGTACTCCAACTCCTCAATGGCATCTTCCAAACCCCGCTCGGGTATGCAGCCAACACCAATGAGCCGGTCCCGATCCACCGCACAGTACTCTTCCCCCAACCAACCGTTGTACCCTCGCACCATGGCATTATAGGCGTTGGTATCACGGATCCCTCTAGTGAGTCCACGAACCCCGCCCACGCCAGCGTAGAGCACCTCGGCATCCACTCCGTCCTGGTCCTGCTCCCGTAGTCGCTGCTGCGCCGATCCCGTGCCGGGCATTTCATTCCACTTCAGCCCAATGGGGTTAAACTTCTCAGGGGTAAGTCCCGCATAAAGATTCATGCCCCCGGTATAGATGGGACTACCTTCCACCAGGAAACCATCGCCACCGTTAGCCAAGCGCACGTGTCGCGGCGCTATGTCCCGGTATTTCTTATCTACGTGTGCCGTCCAGTGCTCACAGGGCACTTCTATGTGCGCATCCGCCGAGATCAAGTTGTAAGTTCCAGCCATACAGATTCCTCACCGGTTACAACACTACAATGACCCGATCATTCTCCGACTGATCGTCCGTGTCCTAACCCCTTTCCTCCCTGTAAAATCCTAACTGTTCCACCGTTGGGCGATCGGTCAGGGAGAACAGAATCGCCGGTTCCGTTTTGCTGAGGTTGCGATGCTGATGCCACTGCCATGGGGGCACAAAATAACAATCCCTCTTCCCCCACTGCAAGTCTTCCTTCTCCCCTTGCCCCACGGTGGTAGTTCCCTCGCCCTGAATCGTGTGATAGAGCGAGCACGCGGTATGACGGTGGGACTTCGTGGCCTCTCCCGGACGCAGCATCTGAATCCATGCACCAATGGTGGGCAACGTACTTTCCCCTGTCAGGGGATTGGTGTACTCCAACAGAACTCCGTCATAGGGGTCCCCTCCCCCCTCAACTGCCGCTAACTTTTCTAGCGTCTTCAGGGTTTCATCCCATTTATAGGAGTAAGCCACCCATTTGGCATCGCCATCTGCCCGGCGAGGGCGTAGGGTCCCGTATTGCTCGCGACAATAGCCGTCAGGTTTGGTTATGGGCTGGGAGGCGCCGTTTGCGTACACATCGCCAGCCATGGAGTCCAAATAACGGGTCAGCGGATGGTCGAGCAGGTCGAGCCATATGGCTGGTTCATCTGTAGGATTGGTATGGTCGTGCCAGGCCCAGCCTGGCTGTATCAGCAGGTCTCCCGGCTCCATGATCTGCTGTTCACCCGCGGCTGTGGTGTACATTCCCTTGGACTGCACCACGAAGCGCATGGCATTAAACGCATGGCGATGGGCCTCCGCGGTCTCCCCGGGCTTCACCAGCTGGATGGATACGTGTAGAGTCCGGCTGGTGGATTTCACGCCGGTCAGCGCGGGGTTGATCAGCTGCACCGTTCGCCGGTTGTTAGCCTCCCCTGCCCCTCCTATGGGCACCAACTCCCCCGATTCGATAAGAGCCGCATAAATATCCTTCCATCGCCACACCCACGGCTTCAGCTTTGGCACCTGGTCCCGGGACTGCCAGTGCCCTGCCAGCGAGCTCTCAGCCAGCCGCCTATGGAAATCTTCCAAACGCTCATCGTTCGTCTGACCCGTCCCACTGTCAACCTTAGCGGCCATAGTCTACCTCCTATTGAATTAAATGCATCAATGCCCCCAGGACACTCGTTAAGTGACTACTCTCCGCATATATGAAAAATTGGGAAGTTTTGCAAGGAATATGCGGCCTGGAGAATTAGTTCATAAGACAAGTGCCTGCAGGAATCACTATTGGGAGCGTGATCCGTCGGCACATCCAGGCGAGCGCTAATGTAACCCGTGGCCCGGACAAACTCGGTCTGGCCCTCTTTAAGAGAGGAGACGGTTGATATAACCTTCGCCGCATTGGGGTGAGGAGCCCGGTTGAACACTCCCACCTGACCCACCGCAGGATTGATATCAGCACCTTCCTTAAGTTTGCGAACATTCGTAAGTAAATTTCCCCGGACTTACGTCCGGGGATCTTCTATGGTGTTATTAGATTTTGCTGAGGGCCTCAAAATGGAGACATACTCACTTCGATATGCCCGCCAGCTCCTTCGCCAGGCGAACATAGGGACTCAGATCATAAGATTGTAATAGTCTCATTTTGATCTGAGCCGGAGCTCCGGAGTTGTACATTTCAAATAGCAGTTGGCGAGACCCAAAGGATTCGCAGGCGTACTCCCAGGCGAGACGAAGCATGCGGAAACGATCAGGTGCTCTCTCGTCCTTTCCCACAAAATAGCGGTAAATTTCAGGACTGAGTTCCGGGTTAGCCATTTCATGCTGACCTGGGGCCATCAGGGGCCCAGAACCACACACCTCGCGTAAGGTCTGCAGTACCCGAGGATGGCGATCCACTGAAAAACTATGGGCCACCAGCAACTGAGTGAGATTAGGCTCAGCCAATCCAGACCTAGATGGAGTAGGATTGGTCTCCGCGGCTTGCACCAGAGCCCGGAGGGTTTCAATATCGACTATTATATCGGAGAGCAAGGATTGAATCTGGGGCTGCCCCGCCGTACCCAGATATTCGGCCATGGCCTTGCAGATCCCCGCGAACACCTCTAACTTAACCACCTTACGAATTTGAGTATGGTAGAAAGTCCATGTGAGGGTCCATAGAAAGATCTGGACCAAAAAAGGGGTATTTTCAGGAGTAACTCGCTGGTAATAAAAAACCCGATCGTTGGGTACGAAAACATTGTCGAACAGCAGGGAAGCATCCATTTCGTCCCAGAACGCGCTCAGGGGATGGTTTTGGGGATCTTCGGGCGCCAAGGGTTGACGGCAAACGACTTTTACACCTTTGGTGTTCAATGGAACGGCAAAGTAAATAACCTCTTCAACTCCATGGCCCGGGCGCGCAACCAGTCCCAAGAACTCATCGGCGTAAGGCGCAAGAGTCGCCACAGGCTTGCAACCATTAATGACAATTCCATCCGGCCGACGCTCCACCAACTTTAGGAACTCAAAGTCAGTTGAAGGTCGGTTTTGCGGTCTCTGGGGATCGCCGAAGGCAACGGTTAAGCACAGGTCATTTTCACGGCAATACTCAAAGTATCGAGATATATTAATCGCGAAAGCCGTATCCTCCTGGCCCAGGATTTCCCGCATATCGTACAACGCGACTAGCATCGTGGCCATATAATGGGGAAGTCTGGCGGCGACACCTCCACACCTGCGTTGCAAGAACTCGGTCATGTGGCGCACTCGGATAAGGTCCTCGGTGCAATGGGGCAGGAGGTAACCCAGGCTTACAACATCTCCCGTAGTGGGCGACTTCATTGTCAATTGGTTCTGATGGGCAGGGTCGTGCTGGAGATCGTAAATCTCCGCTATCGACTTCGCGAACCCCGACAGGGCAGGATGAGTCGTGACATCGTTTACCTTTTCACCACGCAACCAAACCTGGCGGCCATCCCTGAGGCCGGCGAGAAACTCCTCTCCTCGTCTTATTGCCATGATGCCTCCTCCTCCTATAAAACCAAGAAAAATCGCATATTTTGTCCCACCAAGGCCGTAAAAAACCGGTAACCTTCTAGCCAAAAACTAGTAATTTTATGAGTTCCCAGGGTACCTACCTTGTCGGTAGTCTCGGGTGGATTACTTTTGACACAGAGAGGATAGAGCAGTCAATGACCCTATATCAGCTCAAGATCTGGACCACCGTCGCGAAACGCCGGAGCATGACAAAAGCGGCGGCGGAGTTCCGTATCAGGCGGCCTTCTGTAACCCGACAGATTAAGCTTTTAGAGAAAGATTACGGAATACAGCTCTATACGGTTAATGGGCGGGGGATCGAGCTTACCCCGGCGGGGAACCGTCTCCTTACGTACGCGAAAAAGATACTCTTGCATATCCATAATCTTGAGAGGACGCCGGGGGGATAAGACTCGAAAAGAACTTAAAGAACCGAAAACGAATTCGCCGGCATCGGCAACCTTCCCAGGTCCAACTCCCCCACACACCTTTCTTGCACCATGCGCCTTCGCCTTGTATTATACATTCATTCCGAATATCTGTAGCATCTGCCGGTAACGGGTAAATCATCATGGGCAAAAGGACAACTATTACAGGTAAGGATGGATTTCGATTTGGCGCTTATTTGGCGGAGCCTGACGGCAAACCGAAGGGCGGAATAGTCGTCTGTCAGGAAATCTTCGGTGTCAACCAGTATATAGAAAACGTTTGCGACTTTTATGCCAAGGCCGGGTATCTCACCATCGCACCGGCGCTCTTTGACCGAACAGAGCGTGATCTGGATATAAAATATTCACCACAAGGCGTCCAGCGAGGCATACAGATTTCCTCTAAAGTCGGCTGGGACCAAGCGCTTGACGATGTAGAGTCGTCACTGGCAACGATTCGTACAGCCGGAGCCCAAAAGTTTGGAGCCATCGGGTTTTGTTGGGGTGGCACATTAGCCTGGCTCCTTGCATGCCGCGGTGAAATTGACTGTGCAGTAGCCTATTACGGCGCCGAAATTGAGCACTTTCCCAACGAGCATGCTCGTCATCCCGTGATAATGCACATCGGGGAAGAGGACCCTATCATTTCGCCGGAAAAACTCGCAGCCATCAAGAAGGCCCAGGCCGGCACGCCGATATTCACTTATCCAAAGGCGTCCCATGGCTTTGACAACGAAGCCCGCCCCAAATACGACCCCGCCACAGTAAAACTCGCCCGCGAACGCACCCTTGAATTTCTCGCACAGCACTTAGGCTAAGCATACGAGGCGGCGTGAAGCCGAACCTGGAACTGATCTGCCCTTCGTACATCTCTTCGGTCCTATCTTTGGAGCCCTTGTTCTCGGGCAGAAGGAGTTTTACGGTCTCCTCCCTGTTGCGCCCGTCCATAACCCAATCGGTGTCGCGAATACTCCGGGCTAGAGGGCCGCGACGCAGGCGATCTCGATCAGGTAGTCTGGGTTTGCCAGGCCTTTTACGACTACCAGGGTACTCGTGGGCGGAGTTCCCTTATAGTATTGACTGCGAACCCGGCCGTAACCCTCGCGATATTTTATGTCCGTGATGTACGTCGTCGTCATCACCAGGTTCTCCGGGGATGCGCCGACCTCCTTGAGCACGGCCTCAATATTTTCGAAGACCCGCTTCGCCTGGGCCTCGATATCGCCCTTGCCGACGACGTTCCCGTTTTTGTCGCTGGCCGTTTGTCCCGCGATAAAAAGCAATTTGCCTGGCTGCGTGACGATTCCCTGCGAATAGCGCGGTCTGGGATCTGACAAACCTTCTGGCTGAATAACTTCTTTCATGATCTCCCCCCTTCGTCTTGTTGAACTGCAAATCTTTAAATGAAAGGTATCTGCTTTTCATGCCTCCTGTATCGTCACGAAGGCACCAATACCATAGGGAAAATGGTTGTCAATCTTTACAAAACGCCATTCAACGACTCCTCAGTTGCGTTTGGGATGAATCCACAGCCCTTTTGGGCTTAACTGACCTGCTTGCTCCTTGTTGTCTTGCCAAAACCGGAATCCTAGGGTCCCGTCCAATAACTTTTTTATAAAAACCAAAGAGTTAAAGCTAGGTTAACCTTGTTAACAGTTGTTTGGTAGAAGCGGTTAAACGGATGTGGCTGCGGGTCTTCGGACGACGCTGTCAGATCCATAAGATGCCCGACATCCCGGCCAAGCTGCCCCGCGGGATCCAGAGTCAGATGAAACATTTGGTGCAGCAGGTATTTCCGGCTCCCAGCTACCCACCGGCACTCATCAAAGGTGGGCGTGCCCATGACACCGGCCGTGATCAAGCAGCTCGAACAATTCCGAGTGGAGACTATGATGGCTTCTCTCGCTCAACCGGCCGTTGCCTGATGTGGGAAAGAGGACATCCAACGCCTCAGCCTTTTACGGGAAAAATGGGACTTGACCGTCAGATGGTGATCATGTAGAGGTGAACGGGATTGTTTTGGCACGATCCGTGCTTGATTCCAGGCCCGAGGAGATCCATTCATGTTCAATAACAAACGTGGCGCTCCTTCAGTTCCGCCCCTCACGGTTATCGGCGAAAGTGCCCGGCTGGAAGGTAAATTTAATATTGCCGAATCGATCCAGATCAAGGGCAAAGTCACGGGTGAAATCAATGTAGGCGGCAGATTCGTGATCGGCGAGAAGGGGATTGTCCGCGCTGACGTCCGCACGACCGACGCCCTCATTATGGGGCAGTACGAGGGTAATATGGTCGCCACCGGCACTGTCGAGATCACGGCCACGGGACGCGTAAGCGGTAACGTCGAAACGGATTCTCTCGTAATATCCAAAGGCGGCTTCTTCAATGGCAACGTGGTGAAGGTGCAACGGGGCTCTGAAGCCGTTCCCGAACGCCACTCCGCAGGTCCTACCCTGCTGAAGCCAAGAGAACAAACGAAGCTCGCTAACAATCAACCCAATTCATAACCGAGCATAATTGAGATGGTTCAACCATGAGGTTTCGGAAGTCCAAACACAAATCAAATCCCGAACACGCCGCGATGTCGGTTATCGATCACGGCTGTGAAATGGAAGGCCGCCTGACGTTTGTTGGAACCCTCATCGTGAACGGAAAATTTAGCGGAGAGCTGATCTCTTCCAACACCCTGATAGTCAGCGAATCGGGAGAGCTGGAGGCCGACGTACGAGCGGGTACGGCGATCCTTGCAGGTCAATTCTCCGGCCATATCACTGTGCGGGAACGTGTCGAATTACGAAAATCAGCCCGAGTAGTCGGTGATATAGTAACACCCGTCCTGATCATGGAGGAGGGCGTGTTTTTTGAGGGCCGCTGCAACGTGAAGGGCAAGGAGCCTCAAGTCATTCCGCTGAAGTCAGGAGAACCCCAAGCCCTTCACAAGAAAGCCTAGATCGGCTGGTATCTTCTCGTTTGACGATCCAATGTTTTCTGGTTGCCTTGATTGTGGCAATCGGCTTCGGCGGCTCCGGGTTCGGGCCATGAACACTTACCTACCGCTGTACCCACGTGCGACTGGATGTAGGGCGGCGAAAAAGACAGGAAGTGGCGGGATGATGAGGGATGATGCGGGATGATGCGGGATGGAACCCTTGTTTTTCAGGGTTTTGAGCGCCCGCAGGGTCCAGGTTTCCGAGCGAAAGAAATAATCGGAAATCCAGCCGGAAGCTGTGGATAAGCGGCCTTTAAAGGCCGTTTTTTGGCTGTTTTCGGGGTCGTATTTCGGCCGGAAAATCGGTGGAGCCGGTCGGGGTCCATACGATTGCTTCCACATGGCAGAACCGGGGCGATGACCATTAACAATCATTATCGTTGAAATCGATCGGATACCCCCATTGAACGGCAGACCATGGTTTGCCTGAAACCGGAGCGCCATCCCAATGTGATCGTCGAACCCGTCCAGCCGAGCAAGCTCCCGGTACTTCGCAGGGGGCAAGCAACGCCCGCCCAAATAATATAGAGTCCGATCCTTACCGATGGATATCCTGCTTATCTTCTTGCAGACCGCGCCACGCAAAAGACGAGCATTCCGCGCGCGCAGTCCGGTATAAAACTGTAACAGCCCAACCGGTTTCCAGGCAACCTTGCCGTTCCTCCACCCCTTACGGATGGTTTGTCTCCTGGCGCCGTTTTCCACCGTTGCGGCGAATCGCTTTTGAAAGTTAACGACCATATCGACTCCGGTTTTCATGTCGCTTTGAGAAACGACTCGAATGTATCGGACCCCGACAGCGACACGGCCCCGCCGTGTTCCGTCAGTATCGTCAAGTTAACGGGAATCCGCCCGTCTTGCGGCGGGAGTGTGCGGGAGCCGAGACCGGAAATCGATGAATCGGAGCGGGCAGAGCGGACCGGGATCGGGACCAAGCAGCTTGACTTGGCAATACGATTGCGTTTGAACTAGAAGGGGCGAGGCTTGCCAAGGATAGGATGGAGCGCCGTTGTCCACTATAGGTGAGGCAGCGCTATGGCAGGCGCTTGGCCTTGGGGAAAAGATGGAAGCTGCGCAGCGTCGGACGGTAATCGGGCACGGCAGTTTTACAATGCGCGAACTTCGGCTCGCCGCAGCCCGTGAGCACGGGCACGGCCTGCAGATCATGACCTTCGAGCAACCGGCATGCCGACTGCCCGGCGGCGTAGACGGAACGAACAAAGGAGAATCTTATACCTATCCCTGACTTTCAATCCCTCATGTTGCCGGTTCTCAAGGCACTGTCCGGTGATTCAGAAACACCGCTATCCGAGGTGCGCGCCCGTGTTGCCGTTGCCGAAGGGCTGACGCCCGATGATATGCGAGAGCTGCTTCCCAGCGGTCGCCAGCCGGTATTCACGAACCGGGTGAGTTGGGCGGTGATTCATCTTGGACGCGCCGGTCTGTTGGAAAGAGTTCAGAGCGGAGTCTGGCGACTGACGGCGGAAGGCAAGCGACTGCTGGCCGATGCACCGCCCCGCATCGACATGAATCACCTTCGCAACTATCCGGCCTATGTCGCGTGGCGGACCGGCAGGAACACCCCGTCAGCGAGCGGTGATGCCGCACTCGCGCCACTGGATGATTCGGCGAACACGCCGGAGGAAACCCTGGAACGGGCCGTCCAGCAACTGCGCGATGCGCTGGAGGCCGATGTGCTTGACCGGGTTCGCAAGGCGTCTCCGGCATTTCTGGAACAGGTGGTAATCAATCTGCTGATCGCGATGGGGTACGGCGGCGGCGACGCCGCGATGGGCCGTGTAACCGGGCATTCAGGCGATCACGGGATCGACGGCACGATCCGGGAAGACAAGCTCGGTCTGGACGAGGTTTATGTTCAGGCGAAGAAGTATGCCGACGGCAACACCGTGGGCGAGGGCGACCTGCGCAACTTCGCCGGCGCGATCGACGCAGCGGGCACGACCAAGGGCGTATTCGTCACCACCGCCGGTTTCACGCGCGCCGCAAGGGACTATGTGGATCGAAGTCCGAAACGCATCGTCCTGATCGACGGAGAAGAACTGGCTCGTCTGATGGTCGCGCACAATATCGGCGTGCGTACCAGGGCTCGACACGAAGTCAAGTGGATCGACGAAGACTATTTCGATCAGGAATCCCTGTAGATCATGCGCCTGTCATGGAACGAGGCGCGCGTCCGCGCCGCCGCCTTCGCCGACGAATGGCGGGACGCTGCCTATGAGAAGGGCGAGACGCAGAGCTTCTACAACGAGTTCTTCGAGATATTCGGCATACGGCGGCGAACCGTCGCGCGCTACGAGGCGCATGTGGCGAAGCTGGACAACCGTTCCGGGTTCATCGACCTGTTCTGGCCGGGCGTCCTGATCGTCGAGCAGAAAAGCGCCGGGCGCGATCTCGCCAAAGCCAACGATCAGGCCGGGGGGTATTTCGATGCGCTCGCCGAGCGCGACCGGCCGCGCTATATTCTGGTCAGCGACTTCCGGAGCTTCGAGCTTCGCGATCTCGATGAACGGGAAACCGTCGCCTTCCCGCTCAAGGACCTGCCCGCTTATGTAGAGGCGTTCGGCTTCATCCTGGGCGTCCAGCGCCGGACCTTCCGCGATCAGGACCCGGCCAACGTCAAGGCCGCCGAACTGGTGGGGCGGCTGCACGATGCACTTCACGCGGCGGGATACCGGGGCCACGACCTGGAGCGGTTTCTGGTGCGGATCGTGTTCTGCCTCTTTGCGGACGACACCGGCATCTTCGAGCCGCGCGATATTTTCTTCGACTTCATCGAGACACGCACGGGGGAGGACGGCGCCGATCTCGGACCTTGGCTGTCGCAACTGTTCCAGGTGCTGGATACTCCAGAGGGCAACCGCACCGCGACGCTCGACGAAGACCTCAAGGGGTTTCCCTACATCAACGGCGATCTGTTCGAAGGGCCGCTTCGCATTCCGGCATTCGACGCGGCCATGCGCAGGGTTCTGCTGGACACCGGCCGGTTCGACTGGTCGAACATCTCGCCCGCGATCTTCGGCTCCCTGTTCCAATCGGTCATGGAACCTGCCGAGCGCCGCGCCCAGGGCGCGCACTACACGACCGAGAAGAACATCCTGAAGGTGATAGAGCCGCTGTTCATGGATGACCTGCGCGCCGAGTTCGCGCGTCTGAAGTCCCGCAAGGACAGCCACCGTATCGCCGAGCTGCGTAAGTTTCAGGAGAAGCTGGGTGGGATGACATTCTTCGACCCGGCCTGCGGCTGCGGCAACTTCCTCATCATCGCCTACCGGGAGCTGCGGTTGCTAGAAATCGAGGTTCTGAAAGCGATACGAGTGAGCACGCAACGGGAACTCGACGCGGAAACCCTGTCGGTGATCGATGTCGACCAGTTCCACGGCATCGAGCTTGGCGAGTTCCCGGCCCGCATTGCGGAAACCGCCATGTGGATGATGGACCATATCATGAACAACCGGCTGAGCCTGGAGTTCGGCCAGACCTATACCCGGATTCCGCTGGAGAAATCGCCGCATATCGTCCACGGAGACGCACTGGAAACCGATTGGGCGGACCTGTTGCGGCCGGAGGACTGTTCCTTCGTGTTCGGCAATCCGCCCTTCGTCGGCGCGAAGTACCAGACGGCGGACCAGCGCGCGCAGGTGCGCGGGATCGCGGCGCTCGGCAAGAGCGGCGGCACGCTGGATTACGTCGCCGCGTGGTTCATCAAGGCGGGCGAGTATATCCGGTCTGGAAACGCTCGTATCGGTTTCGTCGCGACCAATTCGATTACGCAGGGCGAGCAGGTCGCCCAACTCTGGCCGGTCTTGTTCGACCGCTGCAAGTTGGAGAGCGCATTCGCGCACCGCACGTTCGCGTGGGGATCGGACGCGCGCGGCAAGGCGCACGTGCACGTCGTCATTCTCGGCCTCGACCGACGGGAGGCCGCGCGGCCCGCAAGGCGTTTGTTCGGCTATCCCGACATTAACGGCGAACCAGAGGAAAGCCGTCACTCGGTGCTGTCCCCGTACTTGTTCGATGCCAGTGGCCTTTCCGACCCGCATTTGACCGTGCGCGAAG
Source organism: uncultured Binatia bacterium (SeqCode) (assembly GCA_965218425.1). Lineage (GTDB taxonomy): Bacteria > Desulfobacterota > Binatia > UBA9968 > CAXXLF01 > CBDCDW01. Next base: position 2,787,970 of record OZ244621.1, on the reverse strand, counting down.
AAAGTAGGCCGATCAACGGGATGGGCAGGTTGATCATCGGCTCCAAACCCATCGATGGTGGAAACTATATCTTGGACGCTGAAGAACGCTACACGCTTCTGGACTCCGAGCCGGACGCCGAGCCCTTCCTTCGTCCGTACCTTGGCGCTTGGGAGTATCTGCGAGGCGGGGAACGCTGGATTCTCGTCCTCCACGCCGCGCGGCCGGACAAGTTAGCGCGACTGCCGCATGTACGGGAACGCATTGCTGCTGTCCGCGCGTACCGGGAGGAAAGCGAGAGCTTGCCCACGAAAAAGCTGGCTGCTACCCCAACGCTCTATCATGTCAACGTATTGCCCACCGCGCCGTTCCTGGTCATTCCGAAGGTGAGTTCGGAGCGGCGGGAATATGTGCCGGTGGGTTGGCTGGAGCCGCCGACCATTCCCAGCGATCTCGTGTTCGTCCTCCAGAACGCCTCGCTAGCCGATTTCGCGCTGCTGACCTCGGCCATGCACATGGCTTGGCTGCGCCATGTCGGCGGGCGGTTGGAGAGCCGTTACCGCTATTCCATCGGTCTCGTCTACAATACATTCCCGACACCACCGGAAGGCGCGGATCTGCCCAAACTGGAGCCTCTGGCGCAAGCCGTCCTTGACGCCCGCGCTGCCCATCTGGGCGCGACGCTCGCGGACCTCTACGATCCCGACCTCATGCCGCCCAACCTACGCCGGGCGCATCAGGCCCTTGACCGTGCGGTGGACCGACTCTACCGCCCTGGCGGCTTCGCCTCCGAGCGCGAGCGGGTCGAACACCTGTTCATGCTCTATGAGAAGATGCGCGCGCCGCTTGGAGCGGGGATGATGGGGAAAACGAAACGGCTGCGGGGCCGCCGACCTCCCGTTGGGCGAAGAAATTAATGTTCGATGGGAACTGAATATGGGATGTATTTTTACCTGGTGAATAATGGAAAGAGCAATGACGAACGTTTGGCTAAGAAATGGCTAAAACAGCAAGGGCAGACTGATTTTCAGTCGCTAGCTGACGATCCTCCTGACTATTTGAATCGGGCTCAGCCTTGCCTTTTTGCTATTCTGGGTTTCCTTCCCTTTCGGATTCCAGCTTGTATCGTGCCAATTCTCTCTTGGAATGTCCTGTCCGTTTGGACGCGGTGCTTTCCGGTCAATGGCATCTACCTGGGTGTATCGTTTGTGGCAGTCTAACCCGACGTAAAGGATGGGATCTTCTCCTTTCAGGTTTGATGGCTGCTACAACCGCCATCCTGCTGGAGCTTGACCCCTTTTTCATATAACCTGACCCCGGTTTCGAATACGCTCCACCCGCTGCGCTACAAGGCGATCTTAACAGTGAGCACTGGTTTAGGCTCCTGGAATCGAAATAAAGTAAAAAGCCATTAAAGCCGCAACATTATATATTATAGCTTACCAGGGTTATAGATCCGCACGGTATTATAATTGGAAGTTATTTTATAGCTGTATAAAAAAAACCTCCTGCTAAGAACTTAGGTACGACCCATAAAATTCTTAATACACAGGAGGTTTAAATATGGAACGGTTTGAAGCTAACAGGCTCGAAGCATTTCGTCAATTGAAAAAGGAGATTCGTGGCTCAACAGAGTATCTGATCGTGGGAATCGATGTGGCCAAGGACAGGCACTATGCCTTTATGGGCACGGCTACAGGCAAGGTGCTGTATAAGCAACTGGTCTTCGATAACCACAGAGAGGGATTTGAAAAGCTTTTATTGCAGGTAGAGGCCGTTAGAGTTAGGCACGGATTAACGAAGGAAGTTTTTGGGCTGGAACCGACAGCGAACTATCACAAACCTCTGGGAGAGTTCTTAATCAGGAAACAGCATATGGTGGTCCTGGTAGCTTCAGATGCCGTGAAGAAGAACCGCTCATTGTTGGATGGTAGATGGGACAAACACGACACCAAGGACGCAGATAACATTGCGGATCTGATTTCTCAGGGAAAGTGCGTGTATTACGAATTTCCCGGTGTGGAGCTTCGGGAGTTAAGGAATCTTCTGTCAATGAGAAGAAAGCTAAAGAAGCTCGAACATGGGCTAAGGATACGCATTCGCAATCACCTGGTGGCCCAGTATTTCCCGGAGTTAGACCAGTGTTGTCATTGGGCAGCAAAGGAGGGATTAGCGATTGTCCAATGGTGTTTGGACCCAGTGGAGGTATCGGGCTTAGACTATGAACAGTTTCTAAGCAGGATTCACACCCGAGGTCAAACCTATGCCCAACAACGTCGGTTGTCCGCCGTATGGCAAAAGGCAGCGGTTTCGATTGGCTCTCGGTTCGGTCCGTCGGTTCAATTTGAAGCCGATAGGGTGGTCAGTCTGTTAAAGCAGGTACGCCAAACGATTGGCGAAACCGATGAGCAGATTAAGCAGATTTGCCTTCAGTTTGAATCCTATCCTTACCTTTTGAGTATACCTGGTTTTGGCCCATTGGTTTGTGCCATGGTGCTGGCCGCTATAGCAGACCCTTTTCGTTTTAGTAGTGGCAGCCAAGTGCTGAAGATGGTGGGTCTGGATCTTTCGGCTTCTCGTAGTGGAAAGTATTCATCCGATAGCACGCCGCGTATTTCCAAGAAGGGTAAGGTCGAGGTGCGCTATGGGTTGTACCAGGCAGCGTTGGTGGCCTCAAACAAGGATAAGCACTTTACTGCCTATTTTACCCACAAACTCACAGGGCGGCAAAAGGAGAAAGGGATTAAGACCAAGATGAGGGTGAAGTTGACAGCTAAGATGTTAATCATTGCCTGGACGTTGATGAAGAAAAAGGAGTTTTTTGATCCGACGTATTTGAAGATAGACTAGAGTCTATTTGACCTTGGCGAGGGAGGACCCCGAGACGCAACGTAGAGGCCAAACAAGGACCTCGGGAGGGACAATACAGGGGCCTCTCACTGAACTTTGCAACCTGGATAAGGGATGATGGGTGACTAAAAGCAGGTACACCGAATACTTGTAACGATGAGGTGCTAAGTTCGAAGGTAGTGAGAGACTCGCCAGAAAATATCAAAGCCTGTGTGCAGGCTTAGTGTAGAAGTGTGTGATCAATCCGGCAGGATTTGCAATGTGCTGATTCTATTGAAAAACTAATGCCAAGAAATTATTACTTGACAAGGAGACTATAGGATGTCCCCTATTACACAGAGCCAGGGGCCGCTGGCCCGTCTGGAGCAGGAGGTGCGCGTGGTTCGGGAGCAGAGCCCACGCGTACACGGTTAGGGTAGTCCCTTCCACCAGTCCCCCCAACCGGGCGCAGAAGTCGCGCCGGTCAACGTTGTCCCGAAAGATGGGGCGGCGCTCGAACCCTCGCACCACCACGTGGTGCAGAATACCAGGAGCATCGAGGCGCGCTTGCCGAGGCATATCAACCAGCTACGATAAAGCTCTTTCGGAAGCAATGTCCCCTAGACTATTACAGAAATAGTTCCCAAGACATGCGAGGGTTTATTAGGCGTCTTAGCTAACGAAGTTAATAAGGGTACTCACCGGATAAATCTGATGCTTTCAACGCCATGGGGGAGCGTCAGGAACGGCTTGAATGTGTATAACGAAATACCCTCCATGCCGTTTCATCTGATTACTCATAACGTGGGGAATTTGGGCCACCCCGGGATTTATGGAGACTTCCGGTCGACTCCGCATAGAGACGAACACCCGGCCGTTCGCCGCCGCCTTGAGACGAAACACTCACGGCAGGCTCGCAGTTGTGCGAGGTCTCTAAGATGCTGGCCCTGCGGGTGATAATGGCTCACCGGGTCTCGGCGGCGGTTTATCGGACAGCCCCCCTGGATCGCTCTCGGGTTCCGATCTATTCCTCTTCGATCTCGGCCGACCCTGCCTCGATGTATGCCGACTCGCCATGCAGGGCACTGTCCAACCCGGTTCGTTCGACCGACTTGGAGACCCTCACTGGCGTAAAAATGTTGATCAGTTTTAGCATCCCGAAGGTGAATCCGAAGGCCCAGGCGGCGGCGAACAGGACGGCAACCAGTTCTTTTAAGAAGAACTCGGGACCTCCGAAGAAGAGACCATCGGCACCAGCGGCATTCATGCCCGTCGTAGCAAACAGTCCCAATAACAGGATCCCCAACACTCCGCCTACACCGTGCACCCCCCACACATCGAGGGCGTCGTCCCAGTCCATCTTTTTCCGGAAGATAACGGCAGCATAGCACACGGATCCGGCAAGTATTCCGAGCAGCATGGCACTTTGAGGGTCAATATAACCCGCTGTCGGTGTGATTGTGGCCAATCCGGCCACCGCCCCGACACAGAAACCCACCACAGAAGGTTTCCCCTTGACGACCCAGTCGAACGCCATCCAGGTCACCGCTGCGAACGAGGCGCCGATCTGGGTGTTGAGGAAAGCGAGGCCAGTGACACCGCTCGCGGCGAGTGCGCTCCCGGCATTGAAGCCGAACCAGCCGAACCACAGCAACGCCGTCCCCAGGGCGACAAACGGGATGTTATGGGGCTCGGGATCATGGACCTGGCGAGCGCCCACGACGAACACGGTGGCGAGCGCCGCCAGGCCGGCCAGCTCGTGCACGACGATGCCACCGGCGAAATCGAGCACACCCCAATCTGCCAGCCAGCCCCCTCCCCAGATCATATGGACAAAGGGGAAGTAGACGAACAGCAGCCACCCCACCAGGAAGATCAGGTAGGCCTTGAACGGCACCCGATTGGCGAACGCCCCGGTGATCAGGGCGGGAGTAATGATGGCGAACATCAGCTGGTAGGTCACAAAGACGAACACCGGTATGTCAAGGTCGGTAGAGAGATCGGTGGGTGCGATGTTCCGCAGCAGGATGTGATCGATGGGATTGCCGATGATCCCGTAGACATCGGTCCCGAAGCAAAGGGAGTAACCCACGGTGACCCACAGGATCGTGGTCACCCCCAGGGACACGATGCTCTGCATCATGATGGTCAGCACGTTCTTGCGACCCACAAGCCCGCCATAGAAGAAGGCGAGGCCAGGGGTCATGATCAGGACCAAACTCGCCGCAACGAGCATGAAAGCGGTGTTTCCAGTATCGATCATCTTCATTGTCTCCCAGACCAATGTGTTGGTGCTTCGGCCGCCGTGAGCTGTGAGGCGCGGATGCGCCTGTGTATTCGTGCGGGGATGGTGCTGAAGGCCTGCGACCAGCGGCAGACTTCCTCCCGCCCAGGAAAGAGCAGAGGATCCAGGAAGACCGCTCTATTTTTATGACAGGGCTTCAGAGCCATCAGGTTTGACCCATGGCTTGGGGCGTAAGGCCGCGGCGCAGAGCAATATCTTTCAGAGTCCGCCCCTGCAACAAGACTGCTTCTACGAATCGGGGCGAAGCTCGCCAAGGTCTGCGGCCTCGTTTTTTGCTGCGCGGATACTCCATGTTCGCTTGCAATGGCTGTACTGACGACGTCGAGCGCCAAAGCGATAGATTTCGGTTCCACAACAGGGAGATTTCGCGTGCAACGATTTCATAGACGCGAATTATCCGCTTATTGAGGCTCAAATTATGGGAAATCACGGGTAATTTTCGTTTAGCTTGCAACAGAATCTTTTTTTGTACCCCTTTTGCACCTTTTAATGATTGTCCATCCCCGCCTTAAAGTTACTCTCATTAAAACGTGTAGATGGCTTGCAGGCCAATACTTGTCTGGTTCTTATCGGCCCCAGTGTTGCCTTCTTGGAAAACTCTTGCGTCAGACCAGTCTTGACGCACCTCGAAACGTCCCCATAGCTGGCCGGTAAACTTCTAGGTGCCGGTAAACGTGATTTCCCTCACTTTCACGTCCGCCTGGCCCCCTACAATTTCTCCTCCTATACGCGTGCCATCGTGGTCACGGAAGAACTCTGCCCTGAACGCTGTATTGAAGCGGTCTGTCCAATTGAAAGAAACTATCCCAGCTACTCCTTGCCATGTGCCGTTGCGTAAGCTCGCTGTTACCTTCTCCTCATAGCCATAAGTGTATTCGACGATGAAGGACAGCGGATCAATAGGGCTATAGCTTGCGATGTTCGCCGAGGCGAACCTCTTACGACCGCTGTTGTTGTCTTGCTCTGCGCCGTAGACAAGACTGCTGACAAAGGAGAAATTGTCCGTAGGCTCGAAGGTCAGCCCGCCCAGGAATGTGGGTACCGTGTTGTTATCGCGTGGATTATCCCAGCCCGTAACGGGACCAGCCGAGAGCGTGAGCGTATCATGGAGCGGGTAACTGAACAGCACGCCGAGATGCCGAAAAGGAATTGAAAAACCGAACAAGAAAGATCGGGAAATGTTGTCGTTGTATGCACCTGGGTTAGGGATAATTTCGGTGCCAAGGAGCGTCACGAATAGCCCCCCTTGTATTCCAAGCCCCTTTCCGATGGGAAGGGTAGTAGTCACGTAAGCCTCGCGCAACTCTGCCGAGGGCTCTGTCTGTAACTTATCACCCCACAAGATGGCCTCCCTAAGCAGTTCCGCCGTCCGACCAAAGTCGGCTACCAATTTACCGCCAATCCCCCAGCCTTTCTCTGACTCAGGCCTTTCTAGGGTCAGGTTAAAATGATTACAGACGACCTCGTTATGGTCCAGGTCGAATACCCTAACACTGAGATCATCATCATTGCCAAAGCCTGGGTGATTGGAACTCCAGGTGTAGCTAGTATCGAGGAAGCCGGTGATATTGACGCCAAGCACTTTTTCTACGGCCGATTTCCCTTGCTGTATCCTTATTGTCGAAGAGCCCAACGCTACCGTCCAGACTCAACCATTCTGGGCCAAGCCTCTCATTCTCCTGGGCATCAAGAGGCACCCCAAAGATAAAGAAAGCAGCGAGCTCGATCCAATGTTTTTCGGTGTCATCTTATTGGTGGAACTATCCTTTTGAGGTCCAGCTTGCCAGAAGCCAAGGATTCCCGGCACGGCCACTTATCGGCGCACTCTCGAAAGTGCCAAGGAGCGCTAGGACGTCCAAACTGGCCGCCCGTCTTTCACTTTGGGGTAGAGTGTATCCGATAACGGACTATGATGTCAACCCGCCGTATTGCGCCGTGTATAATCTAACCCAAAGACCATTCGTTGCGCCATTTGTAATTCTAACCCTCCAAGGGCTCATGTTAGGGCTCAAGGAGGACAACAATGGAAGGGTTCACCATGGCACGACGATCCAAGCGGGAGTATTTACGATCCATCTATGAACGTTACCGCCAGGCACAACGGGCGGAGAAGAAGATGATGTTAGAGGAATTCTACAAGGTTTGCGGCTACAACCGCAAATATGCCATCTGGCTTTTAAACCGGCCCTTGCCCGAGACGACTGTACGCAAACGGAGTGCACCACACTCTCCTACATACAGTCGGGCGATGGTAAGGATTTTGGCAAAGGTGTGGGAGGCCTCGGGGTATCTGTGCTCCCAACGTCTGAAGGCCGCCCTTGTGCACTGGTTGCCCTGGATAAGGCAACACTTCGAGCTGACCCAATCGGTAGAGGATCAGCTCCTGGCCATCAGTGCCCGTCAGATGGATCGGCGCCTGAGGGCAACCAAGCACATCGTAAAACGCCGACTCTATGGCACCACTCGGCCCGGATCGCTGCTCAAGCAGATGATTCCCATTAAGACCGATCATTGGGATGTGAACCGGCCGGGCTATCTGGAGATTGACCTGGTGTCACACTCAGGGGCCTCAGCGGTTGGGGAGTTTGTCCATAGCCTGGACTGTGTCGACATTGCTACCTGCTGGGTAGAGCGCAAGGCCGTCATGGGTAAGAGCGCCTTGGGTATCTTGAATGCGGTCACCGAGATCGAACACCAGCTTCCTTTCCCTCTCAAGGGGATCGACTCTGACAACGGCAGCGAGTTCATCAACAACCACCTTCTTGCTTTCTGTCAACAACGCCCAGCTGGCCGTACTATCCAGTTCACCCGCCCGCGACCCTACAAAAAAGACGACAACGCCCACATCGAGCAGAAAAACTGGACCCATGTCAGAAAGCTTATGGGCTGGGATCGCTACGACACCGCAAAGGCCCAAGAGTCCACCAACCAGCTCTATGATGAGCTTAGGATCTTCCAGAATCTGTTCCAGCCCTCGATGAAACTGCAATGCAAAATCCGTAAAGGCTCTCGACTTATTCGCCGCTATGACACGCCCTGTACCCCCTTTGAGCGGGTCGTGGAGTCCCGAAAGGGAGATCCCAAAAAGCTCGCAGCCCTCAAGCACACGCTTAAGACAACTGATCCCTTCGAGCTCTCTACCCGAATCGACAAAGGGGTCAAATTGAAGCGACCCGGGTTTCACGGACAGTTAATTAAGCCACACGTTTGATCGAGTCATATGCCATTGGGGTGTGGTATCCCAACGACTCATGCTTTCTTCTTCGGTTGTAGAACAGTTCAATGTAGTCGAAGATATCCGACCTAGCGTCCTGCCTCGTCTTATAATCCTGATGGTGTACAAGTTCATTCTTTAGTGAGCTGAACAAACTCTCGACCACTGCATTGTCGTAGCAATTCCCTTTGCGGCTCATGCTGCGCACCACCCCATGGCGTTTGAGCAACTCAACGTAGTGATTGCTAGCGTATTGGATTCCTTGGTCGCTATGGTGAATCAGCCCCGCCATAGGCTGGCGCTGTTCGATAGCCATCAGTAAAGCTTCACTGACCAACTCCTGTGTGGGACGTTGCTTCATTGACCATCCCACCACCAGCCGAGAGTAAAGGTCCACCACTACCGCCAGGTATAACCACCCAGATCGGGTACCAATGAAGGTAATATCGGCCATCCATACCTGGTCGGGGCCTGACGCTTCGAAGCGTTGACGCAACAAGTTCGGTGCCGGTGGCGCACTGTGACGAGCCTTGTAGGCCAATCGAAACCTTTGCACCCGACGCGTCTCTATCCCCACTAAACTCCTCAGCCTCGCCACCCCATGCTTCCCACATGTCACCCCCGCCTCCTTCAGCGTCAGCCATGTCTTGACTGCCCCGTACGCTTCCTTGTAGCTCTCGTGCACCTTGCGGATCTCTTTGATCACAACCTTATCCTGTGCTCTACGCCGAGACTCCCCTCCACCGCTCCAGTCGTAGTACCCACTACGACTGACCTCTAATACCTCGCACATCCTCACTACCCTAAACTCTGTCCTGTGAGCTCGTATAAACGCGTACTTTACTTGAGCTCCTTGGCAAAGTACGCTGCGGCCTTTTTTAATATATCTCGTTGTTCCGTTACCCGCTCCAGCTCTCGCCTTAACCGTGCTACCTCATCGTTGTCTCTACCTCGACCTGTGCCGGGAAACGCAGCCGCCCCTTTCCTCGTCACTTGCTCCTGCCACTTGTACAGTCGATTGCGAGGTACTCCCAGTTCCCGTGCAATCTCCGCTGCTGGCCGAGCGCCCGCCTCCAGCAGTCGAACAGCTTCCAACTTAAACTCTTGGGTGAAACGCCTTCGCTTGCCCATCGAACACCTCCTGCGGGGATCTTGTCCCCTTTTTAGGTGTCCGTCAAACCTGGGCTACCTCAAATCATTTGTTGACAAATAACATCTTCCGGATTTTCCAGCCGCCTCCGAAATCTTCTATCCGCCTCACGCTTTAAGTGAATCCCATGGCACGCCCGGCCCGCCGCACCGTAACTCTTCACTCCAAATTACCCAACATGGGGGTCAGGTAACATGAAAAAGGGGTCAAGCTCCAGCAGGATGGTGGTTGTAGCGGCCATCAAACCTGAAAGGAGAAGACCCCATGCTTTACGTCGGGTTAGACCATCGCAAGCGATACGCCCAGGTAAGTGCCATCGACGAGAAAGGATCGCATCCATGCTTAGAACACCGCGTCCAAATGGACAGGACATTCCAAGAGAGAATCGGCACGATACAAGCCGGAATCCGAAAGGAAAGGCTGACACCACATATTAGTGGTGGGACAACTGATCCCTAGTAGTAGATGCCCGATCCGACGAATACGATCTTGTCTCCCAGCTTCGCTTTCTTTACATAGCTCATCTTTTTGGCCGGTGTTTTTTGGCCGGGTTTGGGCCACATATACTTCACCCATCCCGAACCCTTGGTTGTTATCGTTTTGACGAAGGCTTGACGATGAGGTCTCTGTCTGGCGTCCGGGGGATCGATTATATTCTCTCCTCCCGAGCTCGCATTGAAAAGCATCACGCCATCGCTGTTACCGATAAAAATGTAGGTTTCGCCTTTACGCCACATGGTTCCTTTCTTGTAAAAGATGGAAAAGGCGTCTCTCCCCTTGGCGTTCACCACCGTGACTGCCTCCTCGACAAGCTTGACTACTCTCTGCTTCTCGGATTCAAGCATTGAATCGGCAGTGGCCATTTGCGGATGCACGGTCATTGCAAGAAACACGGCAAAGATCAATCCTACTCTACGTATGGTCATACTCGGTCTCCTTCAAATTTTGGGGAATTATCCAGGATACTGGTCACAGTAAGAAACACCCATCCTATCCCTATCGAATCAGAAAGATCCTTTCAAGCCATCCGACTGGTAGAAAACAGAAACAAGGAGGCTCGATCATGAGTGGAATCAGACCCAAACAGTTCGCCAGGATCGGTGAATTTTGCCTAGAGGAAGCCGTGCTGGATGTACTGCTCGAAGCCAAGCATGGGAGTGAATGTCTCGGTCCTGCGGAAATCAGCAAGAGGATGGTGTCAAGCATGTCTTATTGCTATTTGAAGTGCTCGATGAAATAGACACGCCGCGCCAACCAAGGCCGCCTCATCTTCCGCGATGACGATGACCGCCAACGCTACCTTGCGATCCTTCAAGGGCTGCCAACCCGATTCGGCTACGAACTCTACGCCTACGTGTAGAGAGATAAGTCGGATACGCCGGATTATGGCGAAGATAGGGGTTGAAGAAGCCGGATGCCGACTCATGGAGGCTACCCGATATTCAAGCCGTGATGCCGGAGCGATGAGCCGTGGGTTGCGCTGATTAGAACACCGCGTCCAGACGGACAGGACATTCCAAGAGAGAACTGGCACGATACAAGCTGGAATCCGAAAGGGAAGGAAACCCAGAATAGCAAGAAGGCAAGCATGACCCCGGCCCCAGCATAGTGGAATTGCCGTCCGGTGGAGCACCCAGTTAGATGCTCAATATTGACTTTGTATCACCAAGCTATTTGCCATAAGGCGAAAAAGCGGTAAAATCTTTGAGACCCTAGCTTTCAGAGCGCCCTCCGTATCACTTGGCAACTTCGCAATCTGAAGTTGCAAGAAAAGCATGTAATTTTTATATATGGCGATATACACCCGGTTGTACATCGTCAGTATAGTATCAATGCGCTGCATATCGCCTATTAATGAAAGCATCGCTCCGGGCCAACCATCCAATACAACTCTTTTGGTGACTATGTCTCGGACATTGTCCATACCAATGCCTTTTGCCATTTCTCGAAGGCTACCATCCGAAAAGATTTCCGAAGCTAACTCCTCGCTCCATTCAAGTGTTTTAAGAGCCGTAATCTCTTCACCAGTTAGCTCCCCTTGCGCATCTTTCATAAGGTCGCGTGTCATGATCAATGCATAAACAGGCCCTCTTCCGTTGTTGCTACTGAAAATCTGAATGATGTTGGGTCTCTTTCCCTCTTGCGATAACCAGCTTTTCGGATACTCTACCTGAAAATCTAAACCCTTTGCTTTGGGATGCCCTTTTGTCCGATATACAGCCTTAAATCCTCGATTGAATTCTTGGGCCGGCCTATCCTCAAACTGATAACTTAAAAGGGTTTCAAGCATCGGAGAAGGTACTTTCCCCTTTGCTCTGGACTCTACCTTACGAAGAAAATGCACGGCAATTTTTTGATTTATCTGTTGAGAAATCAAAGTAGACTCGATCTGATTCTCCATTGATGCGATATATTCAGAATATCGATCCTTGAGGTTGTCTCTCAGGGCCTTCTGAATATTCTTTTCAGCAGTGCCAAAAGAAAGCTTGAATTTAAGTTCTACCTCAATAACTCGCAAAGATAAGGCTGGGTATTCAGCCTTGATGCGATTTAGCGTGAAACGTTGTCCTATGATAAAACCCAATGTTTTGTTAAGGTCAACATAAAGAGGAGTATTCGTTGCCTGGGCAAACGCGTTTTGAACAGAACAAATTGTCAGCAGTATCAGAATGCCTTGTATCAATAAGCGGGAGTATCGCATCCCGTTTTGTCTCCTTTCGAATCTTACGATTGACAAACAAAAACCGGCGTCAGGTTACATGAAAATGGGGCCAAGCTCCAGCAGGATGGCGGTTGTAGCGGCCGTCAAACCTGAAAGGAGAAGACCCCATGCTTTACGTCGGGTTAGACTATCACAAGCGACACGCTCAGGTAAATGCAATCGACGAGAAAGGATCGGATCCATGCCTTAGAACACCACGTCCAGATGGACAGGACATTGCGGAGGAGAGTTGGCACAGTACAAGCTGGAATCCGAAAGGGAAGGAAACCCAGGATAGCAAGAAGGCAAGAATGACTCCGGCCCCGCATCGCCGTCGAGCCCCCGCAACGACGGCGGCAACGACCCCCGCATTTGCCCAAATTGAATTAGCCCTGAGCCCCAAATCTTTCCATTTCACAACTCGCGCGAGACAGGCTTATCATTAAGACAGTGATCCGACTTTGGTGTGGGCACGCTTGAAGTTCCGGACCGATGGTCGGAGTTCAGTGTCATTCGATACGTCGTCGAAGCCGCACGCGAAAGACGCCACCCCGACCGTATGGGCGCTGACTGGAACAATTGCCTTTTCGGCCGGGGTGACGTGAATCGGTGCAATACAGGCCGGAATCCGAAAGGGATGGAAACCCAAATAGCAAGAAGGCAAGCCTGACGCCGATTTTGGGATTCACTTAAAGCGTGAGGCGGATGGAAAATCCGGAAGATTTTATTTGTCAATAAAAGATTTGACCTCTTTGTATACTGAGACGGGGTTCAAATCGAAAGAACCAGAGTCGCCGCCGGGATCTTTTTACCCACAATTTGACAACAGTTCCATCGCAATGCCGCATATTGATCTAGCTTTTCGCCTGAACGGATCGACCGTTCCCGTTGACCATGGCTATGCTTTATACGCGGCGCTGAGCCGGGTTGTTCCGGAGATACACGAGGCAAAAGCCCTTGGCGTTCAGCCTATTCGCGGCATGTATAACGGAAACGGGAAACTCCAATTAATGGATTTTTCTCGTTTGATACTGCGCCTTCCAGATGACCGGATTCGTTCTTATCTAAAGCTGGCCGGGAAAAGATTGGACGTGGACGAACACCCTCTCAGCGTGGGTGTACCGGAAGTCCGTATGCTCCTGCCAGCCGCCCGTCTCCGCGCTCGATTGGTTACGATCAAGGGATTTCTTGAAGAGGCGGACTTTCTCGAAGCCGTACAGCGCAAGTTGCAAAGTCTCGACGTTACGTGCGAGGCCACCTTGGGCCAGCGGCGCACCTTCCGGGTCAAGGACAAGCAGGTGGTTGGATTTGAATTATTCGTCACCCAACTCACAGCAGAGGAATCCCTGACCCTCCAAGAGAACGGCTTAGGTGGTCGTAGGCGGATGGGTTGTGGTGTGTTCGTGCCGTGGAGAGGCTAGTTGATGGAAGGAATAATCTTAGCAAAAAGTCCAATTCCAGGTAGGCAACCAAAAACGTTGCTGTGCCACACAAAGGATATTATGGCATCCGTAGAGTTGCTTTACGGCAATGCCAATGCCCCTACACGTCTCGCTCGGGAATGGCTACGCTTTTTCCGCCTGAAAAATGAGGACTATGAACGTTTTCTCATGAATACGTTAGCAGCCGCAGCCTGCCATGATCTTGGCAAAGCAAATGATGGATTCCAAAAAGTTGTCAGACGAAACGGCGACCAAAGCATTCGTCACGAACATTTGAGCGGTCTTTTATTAAGTTTGCCGGATTTCAAATGGTGGCTTAGTTGCAATCCTCTGCTCGACTTCGATGTCGTGCTATCCAGCGTTATCTCTCACCACCTAAAGATTGATCCAGACCGCTGGGGTCAACCGCTAGGGATGAGCGATTCATTCCGCGTTCTCGGAGATAAAAGCGGTTTTACAGAGCTGCTTGACGTTATTGGTGAGACACTTAGCCTGCCAGTCCCCTTTCGACCCAATATTCCTCTTTTCTGGAGTTTCCAGACAGACTCCTCTTCTTTATTCAATCTCACGGACCTCCTTAATTCCGCAAAACACCAAGCACATCGTTTTGGGAGAGCAATAAGTAAAGATCCACAGCAGCTTTCATTTCTGTGCAGCGTAAAGGCAGCCCTCCTCGCCGCGGACTCGGCAGGGTCAGGCGTAGTCCGGGAAGGTCATGATCTTGAAAGCTGGTTAAAAGCTTCATTTGGAGATCCTCTTTCAGCTCAGGACATCCGTGACAAAGTTATTTTTCCCCGCGTTCGGGAGATCGAGAGAAAAACCGAAAGCAATTTTAAGCTCCAAGATTTCCAGAAGCAGGCGAGCACCCTTAGCGAGCGAGCCCTCTTGCTCGCTCCATGTGGAAGCGGAAAAACCCTGGCAGCCTGGAACTGGATTGCGACGCGCCTACAGAAAAAGCCGGCGACCCGTGTGCTCTTTCTTTATCCAACACGTGCGACCGCAACGGAAGGCTTTCGGGACTATGTAGCCTGGGCTCCGGAAGAAGATGCAGCGCTGGCTCATGGTACAGCAGCCTATGACCTGGAGGAAATGTTTGAAAATCCTGCTGATACCCGAACGGAGAAGAATTTCACTACGGAACAACGTCTCTACGCACTAGGATTCTGGCAAAAACGTCTTTTCAGTGCGACAGCAGACCAGTTTTTAGCCTTCATGCAAAACCAATATGGCCCATTGTGCCTACTGCCTCTGCTTGTCGATAGCGTCATCGTTGTAGATGAGATCCATAGTTTTGACAAAGCGATGTTTTCTGCTTTTACGACATTTCTCAAACAGTTTGATGTCCCTGTGCTGTGCATGACTGCCACACTGTCAGAGGGGAGGCGGCGCACCTTAGTTGACGAGTGCGGCCTGCAGCTTTTTCCTGAAACGCTTAACAATCTCGACGACTTGAAAGAAAGAGCCGAACACCCCCGCTACCGCCTCCATATTACTTCACGCGAGGACGCAGAGAGAAAAGCCCGGCAAGCTCTTCAAGAAAAGAAGAAAGTGCTGTGGGTTACTAACCAGGTTAGGAAATGTCAGGATATTGCGCTCTCAATGGGGCAACAGTTCGGTGACGGGATAGTCCAGTGCTACCACAGTCGCTTCAGACTTACTGATCGGAGGACACAACATAAGTCGGTCATCAACGCATTTCAGGGAGAGACAGGCCCTTTCCTCGCAGTCACGACCCAAGTTTGTGAGATGAGCCTGGATCTCGACGCTGATGTTTTACTTTCAGAATACGCGCCGATTACTGCTCTCATTCAGAGGATGGGGCGTTGTAACAGAAGAGGAAAGCCTGGAGATGGGAAATGTGGAGAAGTCTATGTTTATCCAGCGACAGATGGCCTTCCCTATAAGCCCGAAGAAATCAGCGACGCTCAATCCTTCATACACGTACTTGATGGAAAAGTCTTCTCTCAAGCATACTTGGAAGCGACTATGGCCGAACATCAGCCCGTCCAGCGTGAACCCGAACGGTTCAGCAGTTTTTTGGAAAGTGGTTGTTATGCGATGAGTTACGCATATCGAGAGGGAGAGGAATTCACGGTGCCCGCCATCCTCGACATCGATATGCAGGACTGGCTTTTGGCAGTAAAGCATAGGCAGCCAACGGATGGATTCGTTGTGCCGGTCCCAAGGCGGTTTGCTAAATCATGCTCATCTCTGGGACGATTTTTGAAAGTGGCTCCCGCTACTCATTACCATCCTGCCTATGGTTTTCTTGACCGGCTTGTAGGGGTGAAGGACTGAAATAATGACAAGAGCAACTCCTATAAAAGAGATTGTATTATCCTACAATCTATTCGATCTCCCCAGCGCCCAGCATAAAGCTGGTCTCGCCGGTTTACTTCTTTTGATTGAATCTCTTCAACAACGTGGAGCCGGTCCATTACCGAAGGTGAACAATCTTTCAGCGACCGGTGTGAAGCTAATATTTACTCAGGATTCGATGCAAACCGTTTTTGATGACCTTTATGACGCAGCGCAAGTAGAACGGCGCTTCAAATCCAAACGGCCTGGGAAAACACCCAAACGGGAAGAGATGGAGGAGAGCCAAGATGAGAAGAGTGGAAAAGTTAAGAAAAATAAAATTTACGTCTACGATGTAATCGAACCGAAGGCTTCATTCCTGGGGCATCACTATCCTGGGGTTGAAGAGGGTTGGCTTAAGCTCTGGCGTGACATGCTTTGGGCAACCCTAAGAGCGCAACCCACCACACGCAAGGTTTACGAGCAACGAGCAGATCATCACCAATGTCAGGAAGCAAAATCATCATGGAAGGCGTTAAGCGAAGCTGTGCAGAAAAAGGAACAAGCACAACCTATCGTTGACACAATTTCGGGTTCACTCTTTGTGGGAGCGCAAGCATCCAACGCGGAGAAGGTCCCGTTTAAGGGAGTCGTGACTCAGAATCTTCTGCTCCACTTTTGGCCGCTCACTCTCAACATTTTTGTCCCGGAAACTATCAACAGAAAAGGCAACAATGAGATCAAAGGATATGTCCTTGCTATCCCGGAGGTAAGCGACTTAGAAGAATTCTGTGATGTTTTCCCTGCCTCATTGGCTACGCTTGATCCTCAGTTACGGGGTTACCGTCCTGCGGCTTCCATAATCGATATCCCAGAAGAAGGTGGACTGGAGTTCCTCCGCAATCTGTCACTTATTGCGCAGCAAAAGGCGGAAAGTGAAAACGTCAAGTACAGTGTAAGCGCGATCGAACTCTTCTCCTTGGAAAAACAAGGGAATAACGTCAAGACTCATACTACCGATAAAATCATTCCACGGGATGGCTTGCTGACCCGATACGAAAGCATCAGGCAGTCATGCCGAAATCCGTTCTTCAAATCGCGATTATTGCTGAACCTTCTGCGGGAGCTTGATTGGACGGAAGATTTTCTTGGATTGTTCTCGAACCATCCAGCCGAATTTTTCATTCGCACAGAAAAAACGCCGAAAGGATTCGCTCTCTTTTCTTTTGACGCCCGCAAGAAGTTCGAAACCCTTACTGAAGACTTCAAACGTTCACAGGAGGCTCACGCTATGGCAGAGGACACAGTTAAACCTCAGTCGCTAGAGAAACGCATCTACGACATGATGGGTGCTTATGTCCGGCAAAAGACTGAGGCTAGATCAAAGATTAAATGGAGTGACTTTAAAGACAAGAAAACACCTGACGGGAAAATATCAATCCCGCCCGCATACATAGAGGCAAGGCAAAAGATCTGTATGGATGCCTTCCTTGCGATGCGTTCCCGTCGAGACCAGGAATTCATTGAATACTTTACCGGGGCTATCTGTTCTGTCCCACAGTTTCTACCTTCAGATGATTACGTCTTTGTCTCGCAGGCCCTCCTTGAAGACGGAGGGTGGGAGAGGATAAAAGCGCTGTCGATGTTGGCTCTTTCAGCGCATTCCTAAATAACGAAATTTCAGAGGAGGAAAAGCATGAATCTATTTGCAACCGTCCTAACGTATGCGGCGCCCTCGGCCAATTACCGAGGAGAAAGCGAACAAAACCGAGCTGTTATTCAGAAGATTACAGACGGAAGATTTGAATATCCCGTTATCTCACCGGAGGCGATGCGCAACGCACTTAGGGAAATCATAGCTGGGTATGGGCTACCGTGTAATCGCTCTCGACTGTATGATGAAGAGCAGTTAGCGGTAAAATTCACCGAATATCCCAACCCGGAGAAGTATATTGACGACTTCTTTTTTGGCTATCTCGTCGCCGCCAATACTACTGACCGTCAAAAGATTCTTGACAAATTAGAGACGCAAGGCAGAAAAGACTCTTTCCAATTCAAACGGGATTCAATTCTCCGCATGAACCTAGCCAAGGGGATCGAGCCTTACCGGCACGATTCAATTTTTACCCAATCACCTAAAAATAGCGATGATAGCCCATGGAAGAATGCCGACGACTCAGCTCTCTTGCATCGTGAAACGGCACAAACCGCCTTCCAGTATCCTTTTGCCTTGAATCTCAACCAATGCAAATCCGTAACGTTTAAGAAAACGACTGGAGAAGACGAAGAAGTAAAAGGTCTCAAGTATATGCTGAAGGCCATTGGCGAGCTCAGTGGTGTCTCAGGCAATCATGCGCGGAGTTATTACGAGATGGCCCCAGCAAGCATTGTCATCAGGCTCAGTGAATCCCTGGTCGCCGGTTACAATACCTACGGCTTTACAAAAGAAGGCGATTTTCCCGAAGTCGTCGAGGGCATCTGTAAAGGTGACTATCCCGGGAAGGAATTCTTCATCGGAGGAAAGATTGTTAAAGACATGACGGAAGCAAGCGCCAACGCCCTTAAGGACAAGGGTGTCACCCTAGATAGAAGTGCCCAGCGGCTCATCGCTACCGTCACGGATCAAATATTAGGCCATGGGGCTATACAATGATGTGCTTGTACGTCCAAGCTCCATTTGCGGTGTTTCGAACGTTCACTGCTGGATCGTTTCGGCCGACGGCAAGATTCATAACCCCCTCGGCAGCATATGGGCTGTTACTGAATATCGCCGGTATTGAGTCCAGGCTTGATGATGACAAACAGCCGATGACCTTGATGCGGAAAGACCTTCCCCGCATAAAAATCGCGATCGGTGCGTTGAGTTTTCCGCAAGTCCATAGCCTGTATCAACAAGCGCATAATTATCCGGTAGGCCCAGCCGGGGTCAAATACATCCCGCTTGCCAAAGGCTCGAAATATAACATAACCCCTGTTCGGCGAGAATTTTTAAGCGATGTTAGGGCTTACATCTGTCTCGAGGACAATACTGACTTGGCGGACAGAATAAGAGACGGTTTAAGCGGGGAATACAACTCAGCGCGTTATGGTGTTCCCTTCCTTGGTGATAACAATTTCCTGGTTGATATCTTACGTGAAGAAACAGAGCGACAGCCAGCGTACTGGTACGAAAAAGTTTCTGAACATGATTCTCATAGCCTACGTCCTCGAACCGCCCATTTCACAATCACGATTGATCGCCGGAACATAGCAAATACGACGAGCGCCTTATTTTCCCCTTGTCCTGAGCAAAGACGGGATATCCCTAAAGATGCTTGGGTGATGATCCCGGCTTAAGTGTTTCTGAACGAACTTGTTACCATGGATACCCCCACCATCCGCGTCATGGCTCTCCACGCCTTGGCGTACTGCGAGCGTCTTTTCTACCTGGAAGAGGTCGAAGAGATTCGCGTCGCGGATGCAGCGGTGTACGCAGGGCGCCGTCTCCATGAAGAGCTGGCGGCTGACGAAGGCGAAATTGTCAGCCTGGTCCTGGAGAGCGAGACGCTCGGCATTCGCGGGAAGGTTGATTGCCTGCGCCGCCGGGATGGTCAGCTCATTCCCTACGAACACAAGCGCGGTCGTTCGGCTAAAGGCGACGTTGGGCCGCAGGCGTGGCCGAGCGACCGTCTCCAGGTATGCGCGTATACTCTGCTTTTGGAGGAGCACACCGGGACTCATATCGAAGAAGCGCGGATTCGCTACCACGCCAATAATACGACTGTCCGTGTCCCCGTGGACGAAACAGCACGTGGAGATGTTCTAAAGGCTGTCGCTCGTGCCCGTGAGCTCAGCCGGACCGTTGAACGCCCGCCGGTCGCTGAAAATGATCGGCTATGTCTGCGCTGCTCCCTCGCCCCGGTCTGTCTGCCTGAGGAAGAACGCCTGGCTAAAGATGAGGACTGGGAACCTGTCCGACTCTTTCCACAAGACCGTGAACGTCAGACCGTTCACGTCACGACGCATGGAGCATGGATTGGCAAGTCCGGAGAAACCCTGACGGTCACGGACACAGCCGGGCAGAAGCAGGCATTTCCCGTTCGTGAGGTCGGAGAGATTGTTATCCACGGTTACGCGCAGATCAGCACCCAAGCGATCCATCTGTGTGCCTCCCAGGAAGTCGGGGTGCATTGGTTTACGGGCGGAGGACGCTACGTAAGCGGACTTGTCTCTAGCGCAAGTCCGGTGCAGCGGCGCATCCGTCAGTTCGAGGCATTGCGAGACCCCGGCTTGACATTTCGCTTGGGCCGACGGTTGGCGATTGCCCGAGCGTCCGGCCAGCTTGGGTTTTTGCTGCGGGCGTCGCGGGGCAAGGATCGAAAGTCGTTGGGCATTGATGGCGCCGTGCAAGGGCTTCGGAACGCGCTTCGTGCCGCCGGTTATGCGGAAGGGATCGATTCCTTGCGGGGCCACGAGGGGGATGCCGGGCGTCACTATTTCTCAGGTTTCCCTGGACTGCTGCGAGACGACTTGGATGAACGATTGCGTTTCAACGGAAGAAACCGTCGTCCGCCTCGGGATCGGATCAATGCGCTGTTGAGCTTTGGCTACGCACTTCTGTACCGGGATGTCTTGCAGGCGATAATAGCCGTCGGACTTGAACCCGCTTTTGGCTTCTTTCACCGTCCGCGTTCGGCCGCTCACCCGTTAGCTTTGGATCTGATGGAGTTGTTTCGAGTCCCGCTATGGGACATGCCGTTGGTTGCTTCGGTCAATCGCCTTCAGTGGGATGTGGAAGAGGACTTTACACACGCGGGCAAGCAAATCTGGCTCAGTGATTCCGGTCGAAAAAAAGCCATTGAGATCTATGAACGCCGAAAAGAAGACCGGTGGAAACATCCTGTGACAGGATATTCGTTATCGTATGCGCGATTGATCGAACTGGAGGCTCGTTTGCTGGAGAAGGAATGGGCCGGAGAACCTGGGTTGTTCGCTCGTATGCGTCTGCGTTGAGAGGTCGTGCATGGCGGAAGGACGGATCTGGTATCTGGTTTGTTACGACATTCGTGACCCCAAACGTTGGCGTCGTTGCTTCAAGCTGCTTAAGGGCTACGGGGAAAGCCTGCAATATTCGATCTTTCGTTGTCGTCTGACCAGGCGACAGCTTGAGCGGATGCGTTGGGAGCTGGAGAAGGAGATGGCGCCTGAAGACAGCCTGATGATTGCGGGACTTTGTTCCTCGTGCAGGTCAAAGCTGATTGTACGTAATCCCAACACCGAATGGGTTGAGGATGAGCCGCGCTTTCGTGTGGTGTGATTTTTTCGGGAAGATCCGGAATTCATGCACCCAGGAGTGTTTGGAGCCAAGATTCAAGAAAAACGACTAACTGCTTGTGTTTCTATGAAAAAGTGAAATTAAGGGAGAAAAGGGTTCGTGAAATAAGAGAAAGTGGAGGGATATTCATCAGTTGGATGGGAAGAGGGAGGAAAGCGGGGACATTTTGAGACAAATCTCGATTGTGGAAAAGGGGTCCTTGTATAGAGGATGGAAAAGTCCAACAAACATAAATACTTATCCACGGGAAGTGATTGTCTATTGGATGCCGTAAGGCGTTGAGCACATGGAGGGGCGCGGCGCCGACTCGCGGATCGTCGGGTGATTGTCTATTGGATGCCGTAAGGCGTTGAGCACGGACAAGAGAGGCTTTTTATTTTTTCGGTTCGGTAGTGATTGTCTATTGGATGCCGTAAGGCGTTGAGCACTATGTTTGGTGCATCGATTACTCGGTTGCATTCCTGGTGATTGTCTATTGGATGCCGTAAGGCGTTGAGCACGGGCGCAACTAGTTTGCGAATCCTGCAAGATGCGTTGGAGTGATTGTCTATTGGATGCCGTAAGGCGTTGAGCACTGGCTGTCCACTTTGTTGTCGATGTGCTCTATTACGTGATTGTCTATTGGATGCCGTAAGGCGTTGAGCACGACAAGGACGAGCCGGTGTTCGACAAGAACGAGTTGTGATTGTCTATTGGATGCCGTAAGGCGTTGAGCACAGTACAACTTGGCCCTTTTGGATAAGCAAGAGCGCTACAAGTGATTGTCTATTGGATGCCGTAAGGCGTTGAGCACGGCACGGTCTCGAACGACGGCGGCGGCTCGGCCGCGTGATTGTCTATTGGATGCCGTAAGGCGTTGAGCACGTCCACAGAGTGTCCAACGATAGAAACGTCTCGGCTGTGATTGTCTATTGGATGCCGTAAGGCGTTGAGCACGGCTTCGGCCGCGGTGTAAGTGAACTGCTCGTGTTCGTGTGATTGTCTATTGGATGCCGTAAGGCGTTGAGCACAGAGGCCGTTGGATTACAGGGAGCTCATTCTGCTTCTTGTGATTGTCTATTGGATGCCGTAAGGCGTTGAGCACCCAGTTAACCAACCTGACGGAACTGGTAAAGGCCGTGTGATTGTCTATTGGATGCCGTAAGGCGTTGAGCACATCACCGACTATGGCCAGTGTCTCCTCGCGCCAGCGGTGATTGTCTATTGGATGCCGTAAGGCGTTGAGCACGCACTGCGCTATTTCGGCTGGTCCACAACCGGATGTGATTGTCTATTGGATGCCGTAAGGCGTTGAGCACTAGAGCGACTTGCGGCCGCCGCCCGGGTCCTGGATGTGATTGTCTATTGGATGCCGTAAGGCGTTGAGCACTTGTCGGCACTCACAACGGGCTCCGTTCTCACGGCCGTTGCCGCTGTCTGGTGATGGGCCGGACCCCTGTGGCCCGGCTTCCGCTGGATACCTACCGGAGCGGGTTAGGAAACGTCGAAACGAGGGGGCCCAAGGCGAAACGGTTTGTTAAACAACGCGAAGCGAAAAATGGAGAATCGGAGAATTCGAAAACACGGGGTGGGCCGGGCGTGCCATGGGATTCTTAAAGCGTGAGGCGGATAGAAGATTTCGGAGGCGGCTGGAAGATCCGGAAGATGTTAATTGTCAACAAAAGATTTGAACCCTTTACCAACCCTGTTGTCAAGGGAAGTGAAGACGAGCGAAACGAACTCATTGCAGCGGCTTTCTGAGTTCTTTTGGCGATTCAGAGATTATCACCACGTTTTGGCTCTTGAGGCTGTACACTGGGTTCCCATCATCGTCCCATCGATTATCCAGGCGAACAGCCTCGACCACCATGATCTTGGCTCTCAGGATTGTCCCGTCTGCAAGTTCTATCTCACTGAACCGTTCCATGGATTTGTCTACGTCAACAACGGTGCCTTCCACCATTTTGCCGGATCGGTCCGGCACCATTCTCTTGCGTTCGACAATCATCTCCAAGGTGAGGACGGGCGAAGGGGCATGTGCCCACCCAGGGAGGAATGAACACATTGACAGGTTGAGCAACCTGCATGGCCGCTCCGCCCTCGTGGGGGAAAAATAAGTAAAACCCCCAACTGTAAAGTATGATGAGCCTCTCTCACTTCCCAAGTGGCCATATCGGGTAACCCCGCAATGGACCGCTCAAGCGTTGAAGCTGGTCCGGTATACACCTGTACGGACGAGACAACTTCGATAGTGCGAGTACTTGAGCAAGTCGCCTTTGTTTATCTTCCCTTCGCCTCTTTGCTAACACTTGCTCCTTTTCCTTCTTGAGTTCGTTTCATGAGGCGCTCCATGGAACCCCCGCGGGCGATGCGTCGAACCGCACGGAGCCGCCCGTAGTACGGGACCAGGCGCTTCCAAGCCAAAGTCTGAGCACTTTCTTTGATAAGCGTTTCGGGCACACCTTGTAAAACGGAAAAATTTATGCCTAAGCGCTAATTTAATTTGTGCAAACGACGGCCCTTGCGGGGTGGCGAACTTGTCGATAATTGGAATGTGGACTGTAATTAAGGCTATCAATGTCACGGCCCTTACGCATTGAATATCGGGGTGCAGTCCATCATTCGATGAACCGAGGATCCGCCCGCCGAAAGGTGTTCCTAAGCAGGGCCGACTATCGCGCCCGGCGCCTTGAGGGGCGAGCGATGGACGCGGGAGAGACAGTATGACGGTAGCCAAGCTTGAACGTGTCCCTCTCCGCGATGTCTGGAGGCATGAGGCCTACGATTTCACGCAGTGGCTTGAGCAGAACATCGACGTTTTGAGCGATGCGATCGGTCACGACATCGAAAGCGTCGAGCGCGAGAAAAAGACCGAGAGTATCTTCAGTGTTGATCTGGTTGCGGAAAGCAATGACGGATCGTCAATCATTATCGAGAACCAATTAGGGAAGAGCGAACACGACCATCCGGGCAAGCTGATCACTTATCGAACAGCGATGCAATCCAGCGTCGTTGTCTGGATCGTAGCCGACCCGCGCCCCGAGCATGTAGCTGACTTGAATTGGCTCAATGAGTCTACGAGTACCGACTTCTTTCTCTTGAAGATCGAGGCGATTCGCATCGAGAACTCACCCCCCGCACCCTTACTCACGGTGATCGTTGGTCCCTCGGAAGAGGGCAAGTCGATTGGGCGCAGCAAGAAGGAAATGAGTGAGCGGCACCACGCGCGCCTCAAGTGGTGGTCGCAATTGGTCCAGCATCCCAATGCAACGCATCACCGCCGCATCAGACCAGGGCAAAACTCCTGGATTGGGACTAGATCCGGAGTGCGAGGTGCCAACTTCAACTATACGGTTACGAAGAAGAACTCTGCTGCGGAGCTCTACGTTGACCGTGGCAGAGGTATGGGCCACGAGAATCTTCACATATTCGACCATCTCCACGCGAAGAAAGGGCAGATTGAAGAAGTCTTCGGAGGACAGCTTGGCTGGGAGCGGCTAGAGGGGAAGCAAGCCTGTCGTATACGAGCAGCTGTGCAAGGAGGATACAGTGACCCCGAAGAGAGTTGGGGAGAAACACATAACCGAATGACCGACGCAATGAATCGGTTGGTGGAGGCGCTTGCCCCGCACATCAAGACGCTCAAGATCGAAGACGCAGTTGAGCCGATCGGAGAAGAAAGCGGTGCGAACAATGCATAGCCATACACAAAAAGAACCGGGGTCAGAATCGGGGTCAAGCTCCCATAGGTTGGCGGTTGCAGCGGCCGTCAAACCTGAAAGGAGAAGACCCCATGCCTTACGTCGGGTTAGACTATCACAAACGATACGCCCGGGAAAATGCAACCGACGAGATAGGATCGCATACATAGCGTCATTTTCAAACAAGACCGAGCCACCGCTCTGGCCGGGTGGCGTCAACTTGCAGCCTGAGAGTGCTCGATTGCAGGTTTTACAGGTCCGATCCAGTGAGTCTGACAATGCCGATGTATCATACCGCAACAGGAGGAGTCTGATGGAACAAAGGAGCGATAAAGAGCCGGGCGCAGGCGCACGTAGCGAGGCGCCCGACGGCCTCCGGATGGCGCCCGAGCTCATGCTCGACCTTGCCCGCAAGGCGGCCGAGCTCGTGGTGGAGCGGATCGAGGGCTTGCCGGGAGAAAACGCCTGGGACGGAGAGTTCAGGCAGGAGCTCATGGACAGACTGATGGAGGCTCCGCCCGAGGACGGCCGCCCGCCGGTGGAGGTTATCGAGCAGGCCGCGAGAGAGATCCTCCCGATCACGCTGCGGCTCGATCACCCGCGTTGCTTCGGGTTTATCCCATCGTCGCCCACGTGGCCCGGGGTGCTGGCCGACTTCATGGCGGCCGGATACAACATCAACGCATGCACCTGGCTGATCGCAAGCGGCCCGAGCCAGCTCGAGCTGGTGGTCATCGACTGGTTGCGGCGCTGGCTCGGCTATCCGGAGAGCGCGGGCGGGCTTTTGACGAGCGGAGGGTCGGCGACCAGCGTCGACGCCTTGGCGGCGGCCCGGGAAGCGGCGGGCCACCCCGAGCGCGCCACCGTGTACATGAGCAACCAGAGCCATAGCGCTCTCATCCGCGCGGCCAGGATCATCGGCATTCGGCCGGAGTGCATTCGCCTGGTTGTGAACGACGGAGGCTTCCGCCTGGACATGGATGCGCTCACGCGCGCCGTGGCAGAGGACCGGGCCGCGGGATTCAATCCCATCGCGGTGTGTGCCAACGCCGGAGCGAGCAGCACGGGGGCCATCGATCCGCTCGAAGCCATGGCGGACTACTGCGAGGCGGAGAGCATCTGGCTGCACGTCGACGCCGCGTACGGCGGCTTCGCGGTGGTGACCGAGCGCGGCAAGGAGCTCTTGCGCGGGATCGAACGCGCCGATTCCATCGGGCTGGATCCGCACAAATGGTTCTTCCAGCCTTACGAGACGGGCGGCCTTCTGGTGAAGGATATACGCACGCTCGAGAACGCATTCGCGGTTCGGCACGATATCCTCCAGGACACGGTGTGGGGAGCGAACCACCCGAACTTCTCGGACAGCGGCCTGCAACTGAGCCGCTCGTTTCGGGCGTTGAAGATCTGGATGTCGGTGCAGACCTTCGGGATGGCGGCGTTCCGGCGGGCCGTGTCGAAGGGGATGGAGTTGGCGGCCCGGGCCGAGGAGTATATCCGGGAGAGCCCGGTGCTGGAGCTTTTGAACCCCGCGTCGCTTGGGATCGTGTGCTTCCGGGTCAACCCCGCGAGCGCCGACCTCGACGAGGAAGCCCTGGAGAAGATCAACAGGAACGTGCTCGCCCGCGTCTTTTGGGAGGACCGCGCGTTCATGTCATCGACCCTGCTGCGCAAGACGTTTGCGCTCAGGCTCTGCATCATCAATCACAACACGACCTGGGACGACGTGCGCGAGACACTGGAGGCCAACCAGCGGTTCGGGAGAGAGGCGCTATCGAAAGGACGGGAACGGTAGACGCTTGAGAAGTGCGCGCGCGGGATGGGGGTGCGGTCCTATCGGGGGGCGCCTCTTATTTCCGTCCGCCTACACCGATATTCAAGCCGTGATCCCGGAGTGATGAGCCGTGGGTTGCGCTGGTTGGAACGCCGCGTCCAGATGGACAGGACGTTGCACAAGAGAATCGGTATAATGCAAGCCGGAATCCGAAAGGGAAGGGAACCCAGAATAGCAAGAGGGCAGGCATGACTCCGGGTTTCGTGCGGTCCTTTGGCAGAGGGCGGAAGGATAGTCATGGCGGTGTATCACCTGAAGGTGAGCGTAGGTAGCCGAGCCGGGGGCCAATCGGCCAGCGCGAAGTTCGATAACATCGAGCGCAAGGGGCTGCTATGCCGGGGACACCGGGGAACTCGGACACAAGGCCGCCCCGCGCTTCTACCGGCAGGAGACGGACGAGCGCGAGCGGGCCAACGGACGGCTGTACCGCGAAGAGCGGTTCGCGGGCCGGGCTGATACTGACCGATTTAAAGGGAACTGAGACACCGCCAAAGATCATCTCCCTTCCCAATCTTGATTGCTCTGACAAGTGATTAAACGGATAAAAATGAGACAGACGACGATTCTTGCCCTTTCCGTGCTGGCGTTGATGTTAATCACGCCTTGGGTGTTCGGACAGGACGCGGCTTCGCTCACGGAATTGCGCCGCCGAGCCGAGCAGGGTGACTCTAGCGCCCAATACAACCTCGGTGTCATTTACCTCAACGGCAAGGGCGTGCCCCAGGACTATTCAGAGGCGGTGAGTTGGTTCCGCAAGGCCGCCGAGCAGGGGGTCGCCGGCGCCCAATACAACCTCGGT
This sequence comes from uncultured Binatia bacterium (SeqCode), assembly GCA_965218425.1. Taxonomy (GTDB): domain Bacteria; phylum Desulfobacterota; class Binatia; order UBA9968; family CAXXLF01; genus CBDCDW01. The sequence continues at coordinate 2,760,428 of OZ244621.1, read as the reverse complement.
CTCATGTATGCCAACGGCCATGGCGTGCCCCAGGACTACCAAGAGGCGGTGAGTTGGTTCCGCAAGGCCGCCGAGCAGGGGAAGGCCAGCGCCCAACACAACCTCGGTGTCATGTACCACAACGGCCAGGGCGTGCCTCAGGACTACCAGGAGGCGGTGAGTTGGTCCCGCAAGGCCGCCGAGCAGGGGTATGCCAGCGCCCAATACAACCTCGGTCTCATGTATGCCAACGGCCAGGGCGTGCCCCAGGACTACGTCCAAGCCCACAAGTGGTTTATCTTGGCAGCCTCACTAACTACAGAGAGAGCGAAGGACTACCGATTAGCGAGAGACGAACTGGCGAAGAAGATGACTGCTTCACAAGTCGGACAAGCCCATCTGTTGGCGGTGGAATGGCAACCGAAGACCTGGGAGCAACTGAAGGACAAGTAGGTCTCGCCGTGTCTCAGCACGTTTCTCTAAGAAGAGTCCAATTATGAGAACTGCTTTGCCGGCCCTACTGCGCGTGGCGCCTGCCAGTGCCGAAACTCCGACCGGCGCGACTCGCCTCATCGACTCCGACACCGTGGAGATTGCCGGTAAAGGGTTCAAATCTTTTGTTGACAAATAACATCTTCCGGATCTTCCAGCCGCCTGCGAAATCTTCCAGCCGCCTCACGCTTTAAGTGAATCCCATGGCACGCCCGGCCTAAAGCACCGTAACTCTTCTTTCCGGATTGTCAGCGGTTCTTGATGCATCAATGGTTTTATTTGTGTCATAATATAAACCTAATAAAGAAGTGGCGGCGACATGACTCCTGCCCTTTCGGGAGGCCCCATGCCTGAATCCGATGACCGCCCCACCGTGACGGTGAGGCTGTACAACTATCGGCCAACGAGGGCCAAGCCGAGGAGGACGTGAGCCTTGACGCCAAGCCCGAGTGGCCGTCAAAGGCCGCCTTGCGGCAAAACGTAGTCAAGGTCGAAGGGAGGAAACAGTGACCGACGAAGTCCTGCTGATCGTGCTTGCGGGAGCGTGGTTGTTTGTCCATCTCATCGCACATGGATTGACGCAATGGGGCGCCGCGGGAAACGCTTGGGCGTTCGGCGCTCGTGACGGTCCGCCACGCGAGACCCCGTTGAGCGGCCGCATGCGGCGCGCGTTCGCGAATTACCTCGAAACGCTGCCCGCCGCCCTGGCGGTGCTCATTGCCGCCGAGCTGTCCGGCCGCGCCAACGAACTGACCTCATACGGCGGGTGGATATGGTTCGGCAGCCGGGTCGTCTACCTGCCCGCTTATGCCACAGGAGTCGGCTGGCTTCGCAGTATCGTCTGGGGCGTCGCGACGATAGCGATTGCCACGATGGCGCTGGGGCTCATCCTGGGCGTCTCGTAATGACGACCGTCGATCTCCGCGTCTTGCCCGCCTTTATGGGCGGCGTGGGTTTCGTGATCGGCCTTCCGGGTGATCGTGGTGTGGCGGTCTTGGGATCTTTGTTCCGGCGGAGACTGGGGGAGTGTCGAGACACCCCGACGATCAGAAATCGGGATCAGGCAACATGAAAAAGGGGGCAAGCTCCAGCAGGATGGCGGTTGCAACGGCCGTCAAACCTGAAAGGAGCAGACCCCATGCTTTACGTCGGGTTAGACCATCACAAACGATACGCCCGGGAAAATGCAATCGACGAGATAGGATCGCATACATGCTTTAGAACACCGCGTGCAAACGGACAGGACATTCCAAAAGAGAATCGGCACGATGCAAGCCGGAATCCGAGAGGAAAGGAAACCCAGAATAGCAAGAAGGCGAGCATGACGCCGATTTTGGGATTCACTTAAAGCGCGGGGCGGCTGGAAGATTTCGGAGGCGGCGGGAAAATCCGGAAGATGTTATTTGTCAACAAAAGATTTGACCCCTTTGTGATGGAGTTGTTGCGCGATGCCGGAGTTGAGAAACTCCACCTTCTCACCTTGCCCGGAAAACGCTGATGCGAATCGGCCGGTACCATTGGATGATGGCGTTTTCATCGGCCGTGCTGATGCATGTCATCGTGATGGCGGGACTGTTGTGGCAGCCGAATATCCGCTGGACCGAAAGTACCGAGAGCACCGAACCGGCCGGGATCGAGATATCGCTTGGCTCTGCCGTCGCTCAACCAGGCAGCGTTGCCGGAACGATCACGAGGATACTTGAGGCGGAGCGGGTGGTCGCCACCGAAACCGCCCTGCAAGGACCTAGTGAAAAGACGGTCACAATGTCACCGGCGCCGGTTCCGGCACTGGCCGTAGAACCCGTCGTGCCGGAGATGGTGAAGCCAGCCGAGATCGAGGCCGCGCGGGCCGAGACCGCCGGGACTGCCGTAGAGATCGGATCGGTTGCGCCACAGCCGGTAGAACAGGCGTCGCCTGCAGAGTTGGTCGAAGCGACGTCGCCCGGGCCGACTTTGGCGCCGCGCCTGGCTGAGGAGGCCGGTGCGCCGCCACGGGATCCCCTGGAGGTGGAGGCGGTGACCCCGGCCGCCACGACCCTTGTCGAAGCCGCGCGGGCCGAGACCGCCGCGACTGCCGTGGAGATCGGATCGGTTGCGCCACAGCCGGTAGAACAGGCGTCGCCTGCGGAGTTGGTCGAAGCGACGTCGCCCGGGCCGACTTTGGCGCCGCGCCTGGCTGAGGAGACCGGTGCGCCGCCACGGGATCCCCTGGAGGTGGAGGCGGTGACCCCGGCCGCCGCGACCCTTGTCGAAACCGCGCGGGCCGAGACCGCCGGGACTGCCGTGGAGATCGGATCGGTTGCGCCACAGCCGGTAGAACAGGCGTCGCCTGCGGAGTTGGTCGAAGCGACGTCGCCCGGGCCGACTTTGGCGCCGCGCCTGGCTGAGGAGGCCGGTGCGCCGCCACGGGATCCCCTGGAGGTGGAGGCGGTGACCCCGGCCGCCACGACCCTTGTCGAGGCCGCGCGGGCCGAGACCGCCGCGACTGCCGTGGAGATCGGATCGGTTGCGCCACAGCCGGTAGAACAGGCGTCGCCTGCGGAGTTGGTCGAAGCGACGTCGCCCGGGCCGACTTTGGCGCCGCGCCTGGCTGAGGAGACCGGTGCGCCGCCACGGGATCCCCTGGAGGTGGAGGCGGTGACCCCGGCCGCCGCGACCCTTGTCGAGGCCGCGCGGGCCGAGACCGTTGCGACTGCCGTGGAAATCGAATCGGTTGCGGTACCGGGTGCGCTTGGCCGATCGGGTGCCGGGGCCGGTCCCAGCTCCATCGGCGACGGCGGCATGGCCGGCGCACGGGCGGATTACATGGCGCGGCTGCAAGCATGGTTGGAGAAATACAAAGAATATCCCAGAAGAGCCCGATCTCGCCGTCAAGAAGGCACGGTTTATCTCTATTTCGTGATAGATCGAGACGGGCGCTTGCGGGATTACCGGATCAAGAGGAGCAGCGGCTATGATTTATTGGACCGGGCGGCTATTGCAATGATCAAACGCGCTCAGCCGCTACCACGGATTCCTGACAGCTTGGATCGGACACAGGTTGTGCTGGTTGTCCCGGTTCAGTTCGTACTGCGGTAAACCCATACGCGGTTTATCCCTTTCTGTCCGGCTTGCGGGCGCAGGTCGGATTTGTGATCGTGCGTTTTCCGGCGGTGGCCCGTCGTTCCCGGAAGTTCTCGAAGCGTCCGCTGAGTTTGCAACATCGCAGGGCGATGACGGCGTTGGCGCCTGCGACGGTACGCGCATCCATCATGTCCCCGGCGGCCATTACGCAATACCTTGGCCCACCCCGGCCGAGATCGAGTGGACCAGCCGACGCAATCGGACCAAGCAGGCCCAAGGTGGTTCGGGAATCAGCGCCAATTCAGATTGTCCGGGGCGAGGGTGCCGCGTGTCATCCTGTTTTTTCGCAGATCGCCAGGTGACGGCTTGGAGTTTCTTCGGTCTCCATCCGGGGGAGTGTCCCATGGATCTGGGGGCGCGGTCCGCGCGTACTCACCCTCGGCGCCGCCCCGTCTTTCTGTCCCATGGAACGCTTCGGCCTCAGCCTGCAACGGCAGCGGCTCGGCCTTGAATCCCACGACTTTTGCGATGACCCCCGCGACTTGGGCTGCGGCGTTGTGGGCGGATGGAAATAATTGGAAATTCCGACAAAATTAGATAGAAACGGGCCGGAAACCGGCTGGATTTTAAAGGGCATTCAGGGCTCGAAAAACGGGCCTTAAAGGGCCGTTAAATCGGGGCAGGCAGCGCCTCACGAATCCCCCCTCATTGGAACGCCGCCATCCCGAGTAGAAGTGGGCATGTCTTGCGAACGAAATGATGGACACTCTGGAAGCTAACTCGTTTACGCCCACATAACGCAACGCGGAGAGTGGTAAAGGCAACACCGATCCGCGCCGCGCTCCGGTGCCTTCCCATTGAGAGGACCGCATTTCCCGTTACCCACTCCCGCTTGTGGTGATCCTTTTCGGCGGGCATCCCGAGCGGCCCCGGCCTCGAAATCCGGGGTCAGAACCGAAGCAGGCAGACAATTCAGACGTGTTCTTGACAGCCGAAGCGGATCTATATAAAGTTTGGTTCACGTGCCAAATTCCGATTCGAACAGGTTTTCTTATTGGAAAGGAGCGAAAGAGCATGAAGAAGATTATCTCTACACTGTTTGTATTTTTGGCATCCGTGAGTATGGCAAGCGCCGCCCAGTATTTGCAGGCATCCTCAACGATTACCCAGTGCCCGGGCAAGGCACCCGAGGTGGTTAAAATGGATATAACGGATGCAGCCAATGGCCTTGCCATAAAAAACAACAAAATCACCGTGAGTGAAGCTGGAGCCTATCTGATAGTCGCTGCGCCCCAAGTTGGCCGCGAAGGTGGAGGACCCCTTGGGTGTTTTGACTTGTGGTTGCGTGTCAATGGGAAGGATGTAGCGAATTCCAATGTACAGCTGTGTCAGGATGCCGACAGCATGGCGAAAGACGTCATCATATCGCAGGGAATCGTCCCACTGAAGGCGGGTGATGTTTTAGAAGTCATGATGTCAGCCAATAACCCAAAGGCGAATATGTGCATTGAAGCTATCCAGCCGGCCGGTGAACCACTGGTGCCTTCGATCATTTTCTCCATGATCAAGTATTAAAGTTTGAGAAAAATCTTGACGCGGGTCTTCGGTGTGTGAGTCAAGCTATGTATGAGCATCCCCGAACTCCGCATTGCCGTTGCGACATCAGAATAGCATTGCGGGCTCGGGCTTGCCTTATTGCTATTTTAGGTTTCCTTCCCTTTCGGATTCCAGCTTGCATCGTGCCGATTCTCTTTTGGAATGTCCTGTCCATTTCTCGTTGATGGCATACCTAAGCGTATCGTTAGTGATGGTCTATCCCGACGTAAAGCATGGGGTCTTCTCCTTTCAGGTTTGACGGCCACTACAACCGCCATCGTGCCGGAGCTTGACCCCTTTGTCGACCGCCGCCCGGGAGGCTTTTGAACTCTCCGAGGGTTGGGCTGAATAGTACCCGGCCGTGGGCAGAACATGGACTCCGGGCTTTGCCTGCGCAGCTTCGCTTTGATGGAAATGGTTGCATCAAACCTGCGCCTAACGTCCCATACGCAAGATTAGAGGATATGCGCAGGAAGTTTTGCGTATAAACTTGGAAGTTGCGCGTAAATGGTTTAAATTGAGTGAAAAAGCTTACGCAGAATAAAGAGAAACAAGGTGGCAAAGCGCATTCAGGAAGAGTATTTGCAGGCGATCGAGGAGGCTATGCGGCAGCGCCCGGAAGGCATGACCGCTCAGCAGATCAACGATGCGCTGGAGTCCGCTCCGCCACGCCGGACCCTGCAATACCGCCTCAAGTCCCTCGTCGACAGCAAGCGCCTGGTTATGGAGGGCAAGGGCCGCTGGGCGCGCTATCGCGTGCCACGAGTGATCTGGCGAGCGGTCCGAGCGGGCGCGGGAAACTCCACAGCCAGTGCGCGGCTCGAAGTCTTGCCGCCACTCTCCGAGCCCGGCGCCGAGATTCAGGAGTATGTCCGCCGGCCGCCCGAGGCCCGTATGCCGGTTGGCTATGACCGCGCGTTCCTCGATTCGTACCGGCCCAACGACACCTTCTATCTCTCGCGAGCGGACCGAGCGCTCCTCGAGGAGGCCGGCAGGCCGAAGATCGCCGAACAGCCCGCCGGGACCTATGCCAAGCAGATTTTGAACAGGCTGCTGATCGATCTATCCTGGAACTCAAGCCGTCTTGAGGGCAACACCTATTCGCTGCTCGATACCAAGCGTTTGATCGATCTTGGCAAAGAAGCGGAAGGGAAGCAACGAATCGAGGCGCAGATGATCCTTAACCACAAGGACGCGATCGAGTTTCTGGTCGGCGCGGCGGAGGAGATCGGTTTCAATCGCTACACTATTCTCAACCTTCATGCGCTGCTGGCGGGCAACCTGCTTGCCGACCCGGATGCGGCGGGCCGACTCCGGCATATCGGCGTCGCTATCGAAGGCTCGGTCTTTCGTCCGCTGGAAGTGCCGCAGATCATCGAAGAGTGCTTCGATCAGATTCTCGCCACCGCCTCAGCGATCATCGATCCGTTCGAGCAGGCCTTCTTCGTAATGGCGCAGCTTCCCTACTTGCAGCCGTTCGATGATGTCAACAAGCGAGTGTCGCGACTCTCTGCAAACATTCCACTGATCAAGGCGAATCTATCGCCGTTGTCCTTCGAGGATGTGCCGCGGGACATCTATACCGAAGCCGTGCTCGGCGTGTACGAACTGAACCGCATAGAGTTGCTTCACGACGTGTTCATCTGGGCCTATAAGCGATCCGCCGCCCGCTACGCTGCGGTAAGGCAGTCGCTGGGCGAGCCCGATCCATTTCGGATGCGGCACCGGACGGCGCTGCGCGAGGTTGTCGGCACGGTCGTTCGCAGGCGCATGGACAAGAAGCAGGCCACCGCCCACGTCAGCGCGTGGACACAAGAGCATATCGAACAGCAGGATCGCGAGCGGTTTCGCGAGATCGCCGAGAGAGAGCTTCTGAGCCTGCACGAGGGAAATTTCGCGCGCTACCAGATCAGGCCGTCCGAGTTCACGGCATGGCAAGAGGCCTGGAGCAGGTGAAAGGCACAGCCGTATCGGCCGAAGGGCCAGCGCCGCGCACTACAGGGAGCGACGCATGGTTTCGCTGAAACGCTCCGCATGGCGGGTTTTCGATGACGCTTTCGACATGCATGACGGTTACGTGCCGGATTTCTCTGACCGCACAATGGCGGAATTTTTTCGAGGATGAATTCGGCATTGAAATTTATCAGGAGAAATACCGCTTCAACGGCCCCTCGAAGGCGAGGCGTCTCCGAGCCTTCGTCAAGACCGAGGACGAATACACCGTCGCGAAGGTAGCACGCGCCTTGTGGCAGCACGGGGAGAGTCTGCCGCGTTACCAGAGCCTTTCCCCTGAAACCGACACGCTAACAACGCGGTTCTTTGATCTAATCTCCCGGATAGAAGGCGGCGGCAGCGCTTGATCGCCTGCACACCTATTGCATGAAGAAATTCGCTCACCTCCTTGGGGAGCGGGCCATCGCCTCGGATCGCAATGATCCGCTGCAAAGCCGGGTCGGCAAGCATGTCAAGGCGATCGAACAGGAGTGCGAACTTCGCGAGATCACACGGCGCATTATCAAGAGCGCCATCAGCGTCTTCGAGCAGTTCAATGACATACGCAACAACGTGTCTTTCGCCCACGACAACGACCTTATCGACCAGGCCGAGGCGCGGTTCATTTTCGATGCTATCAGCGCCTTTCCGCGCTTCGTCAAAAGCATCGAGACATCCCGCTTTGGAGCTAAGCAGACGTGCATCAGGTCTACGCTTCTCCCTCATCGAACGTAAAATATACCCGTTTCACCCAGTCCATGCTTTAGAACACCGCGTCCAAACGGACAGGACATTCCAAGAGAGAATCGGTGCGATAGAAGCCGGAATCCGAAAAGGGAGGAAACCAAAAATAGCAAAAAGGCAGGCCCGACGCCGGCCTCCACCGAAACGGTTTCGGTTTTAAAGGGATCAATGGGGTTTTTGAGGAACGTTTTGGGATGGTGGACCAACAGCATAAATAGCCAGCTTTCCCAGAACCTACGCGGAGTTGCTAGCCTTTTCGCCTACCCTTGTTTTTCTCGCTGTCGCGGTTCGAATCCAGGTGGTCCCACCAACTCTCCTCTCTAGTGTTATCAACCACTTGATTACCGTTCTAATTCTTTTCTTTTTGAAGATGGAATGTGTGTGAGTTTTACGAAAGGTCTTTCCTCCGGTGGCAGTCCAGCTTTTCTTGTTCAACCAAATGCCGGGCAAATTTGTTTATTTCTATATAAATTCCTTAAGAAATTCTTTCACGTCCGGACCCCAAATTTGTTGTCCTGCAGCACAAAATCTATGGGCCTCAATTCCATCTGTACCCCACGGTGGAAAGATTTTTGCTATATATTTATGGCGACCCTCTTTTAATAACGCACCTAACTCATTCGTTGGCGCAATATTGAAATCGTTTTTGGGCTGAATTAAGAAAATAGGTTGTGTTAGGGCAGCTACCGCGTCTAATAGCATTTGTTTTATCTTAGGGTGTTGCGCCCACTGGCTGGCACCACCAGAAAAATCAATTCCACATTGCCAACGGGTATCCGCGGCGAGGGCTAACAAAGTATGGATTCCGCCCAGCGAACTTCCCATAACTACAATACGTGTTTCATCTATCTCTCCGCGTGTCGATGCAAAGTTAAGCGCTGCAATAACATCGCGGTTCTCCATTTTAAGCCTTTCAGACAACTGATGATCATGTTCTGTTGTACCCCGCGCGGCAGAAACTGCTTCTGCGAGTGGTGTCCCTGATGAATCACCATATCCGGCACGGTGCGGGAAAAAATAAGCACAACCCCAAGATAAAAATAATGCTGCTGTTTGCGGGTGTGATAGGTCGGTTGTCCCAGGAGATATGCCACTACCGTGATTGTCTATTACACAAGGAAATGGTCCTCTACCCGGAGGTAAAAAGAAAAAACCAGCGAGCTCACCTTGCCCTCCGGTAAATGTTACTTTCTCCGGCCTTAAAGAATGATTTTCTAGGTTTGTTTGTTGGATACTCATTTATCCTTTGAGGAACTTCGAAGACTATTAAGATCCTAGCACGAGTGAAGAAACATTCAAAGGGTGTCGAGAGAAAGCATATGACCCGACTGTTCATCCAAAAGGTCTATGAAACAGACCCGCTTGTCATACCAGGTGAGCACTGGCTCTGTCCCTTACGGCGATCCATAACGGCCACTGCTCCCCTTTCAAAAGAGCTTCTAAGCGCACCAGACGCAATTCAATAGCTCATTAATTGCGTCCCGGCGATCCAATACGCAGCAAGCCCAAGCCCAGAGGACGCGATAAAGACTGCCTTCAGATGTGTGCTGAGCTTTGTGGAGGGACTGGATTCCAGCTTTCACCGGGATGACGGCAGCAAGGCAGATGAAGCGCGCCGAAATGGCAGCCGCCCGGGTGGGCGATTATCCACCTTCGTGACGCGGCTCCGGTCCGCCCATCCGCCTGCGGACGCGCATGTTCCACCAGACGATTAGCGGAGTGATGACGACTGTGGGCAGAATCCACGCCAGCCACGCCGGGTTCGTGTCTACATTTACGACGAACACGGCGGTAACGGTGCTGATGGTTCCGGCGAGCATATTGGTAAGGTGCCGCTTGATGCGCCTACCGCCAGACGGCCTCCGCTCCCTGGCGAGGCGAAAATAGTATCGGGTGTCAACGAGGCTCAGGGCCACCGCGATGCCGCCGAGAAAGAGCATGGTTACCCATTGGTCGTCGCCGCCGGCGGCCAGGGCGATTCCGTAGCCCCACATCGCCAGGCCGGTTACCCCCATTGCCGCGACGGCAGACCAGTCCACCGGTTGAGGACGTCCGCGGCGGTTGCGGGCAAAGCGCCAACCGGCGAAGACCAGATAGAAGCTGAATACGGCAATGAGCAGCAGGAATACGCTTGAGCCGAGTATCGCCAGCGGCAACGCGGTAAGAAATATTACTGTCATCGCGGAGGCGTAAACCCTTCCCGCCAGTACGTGATGACGCCCACCTTTCGCTGTAACGAGCGCGATCACTGCCATGAGCAGGGCGACTGACCCTGCTGTAATGTGTATGACGAGCAATATGTCGTACGGCATCAGACGGAGACCTCCGACGGGGTGACAAGGATGCCAATCGGAGCTATATCGTCGCCACCCCGAGGCAGCCAAGGGGACCGAGCCCGGAACGCCGCAAGGCCGACGAACCCGGTGGCGACGTTTGCCCAGATGACGAGGTCGAGCAGCAAGGTCATGACCTACCGTCCTTTCTCGTTGCGGGTGCGTCTGGATGAGCGGGCAGAGAGACGGAGGGGCTCGGCGCAGCGTCGTGTGGGCCGCCCGCGAGACGCCGGTCGATCGCCGCGATCGTTTCATCGCACCAGACCACCTTCGACCCGACGGAATGGATGCCCATGCGGAGCGCCGCGAAGCGATGGAAGCCGGCGTCGCTATAGCGCTCCGGCGCGTGGCCGGCGGTGTCGGTCACCTCACGTTCAATCGCCTGCAGGTGGGTGAGCCAGCGGGCGAGATGGTCCCGGAGACTGATCATGAACGCCCGTGTCTCCCGGATGTCACCAGTAGCATCCATGAAGTAGAGCTGGGCGAGATAGGCGAAACGTTCCGTGCCGATCACCGGACCACCGCGAAGCCAGTCCAGCAGCTCCTCCCGGCCGGCAACTGTCAGCGCATAAACCTTCCGGTTCGGCCCCTTCGACGACTGCTCCACCCGGCTCTGGAGCAAACGTCGCCGCTCGAGGCGCTTCAAGGTGGGGTAGATCTGACTGATCTCGGCGGACCAGAATTGCCGAATCCGATCGGAGAACGCCGCCTTGAGGTCGTAGCCGGTCGACGGTTCGTGAAGCAGGGCGAGGAGAATGTGGTCGAGGCTCATATGCTATATCACCATTGATATAGCAGTATATAAACGCAGATATAGACTGTCAAGCGATTTGAATTGTTTTTTTGCGGAGACCGTATCCGGGTCCTGCGACGCAGCCTCTTCTCGCAACCGGAGCGCCGAGCTCGTGCAGGAGCGCCTCGAGCATCCGGAGATCCGGGCAGCCCATGATCGTGTAGTAGTTCCTCTCGGCGTCCAGGAACGAGGCGGCCGCCCAGCGGATCCGTCCCTCTGCCGAGTCACCCGCCGCATTCGCTGGGGCATCTCCGAGTGGGTGTTGTCGATCACGTTCGTCGTGCCCAGACACCGCAGCAGCGCCAGGGGTCAGCCCGATCTCGCTGACCGTGAACAACTTGGGGAGCGCCCTGCAGACACCCCGCGGCGTCCGGTTGGAGAACCGGAGAATCGAGGAGCATGTAGGAGGGGGCGTAACTGCTTGAAAAATGGCTAGATACGACGAAGCCCCGAAGGGGTCACCCTCCAGGGCCTCGCGTTAACTATCGAGGCGCTGTAGTTCGCCCCCGAAAAAATGGCTCCCCGGGAGGGACTCGAACCCCCGACACGGTGGTTACAAGTACTCCTGATATTTCTACCGGGCTTGGACTATCTCATCACCCATATCTCTTCAAACATTTGAGAAATGGGTGCCGGACGCCAGCGAGGTTTTATTGGCAGGGTCCTCAACCTCTAGTCTCTGCACGTTCCTGCCTACTAAATTCCCCTTCGGCGGGCTTCGCTCAGGATTCCCCTATCCTTCGATTTCGCTTGGGACTTGGAGTTGCCTGAATTCACCCGATTTTTCAATTCGCCTTACGGCGAATAGCCGCAACAAGAAAAGGTCACAGCCATACACCTCGGCTAAATTGCACGCGGGCCCGCACTCAGGCTCTTCAACTCCTCCAGCATCTTGTGCAGGTGGGTGGCGGGCCAGTAGACCCGCTGGCAGTGCCGGCAGACACTGAACCTCTCTTGTGTTGAGAAAACGTAAGGGGGAACCTTCTCCTGAACCGCCTCTTTGGGGATCGGATCGAGGAGGTCATTACACTCCACGCACCGGGTGAAGGCGTTCTTTACAGGATCCAAACCATAGGCATGGATCACCTGCCTGAGCTGCTCACGGAACCGGGTGCTCTCGATGAGCAGATAGTCGGGAGGGCCTTTCTTACGGATTCCACGGTCGCGGGTCAGGATCAAGCGGTCTTCTTTCCGTGCGGTGCGGACCAACCCATAGCCCGCCAGATGGGAACCGTAGGCCACATCGTGGCCTATGATGCGAAGCCACTTGGCCAGCCTCCCCAGCATTCTGTCCGCTGCGAATTTCACCGATTCGGCCCGATGATCAACCATGGACTCCCCGCGAGGTTTGATGAACCGCCGCCGGCACGGAGCCCCTACTCGCCTTCGGGGCGGTGGAAAGAGGGACGGCGGATACGTCGGGTACCGGCGGAATAAGGCGCCTGGCTTTACTGTTTCCGGGAACGAACGCCGGACTCAGACCGGCGCCCGGCGGCGTCTCTCCCTTAGGGTCTGGCCTCGACAGGGGCACGAGATCCCTGACGGCCTCAAAGGGGGGCTCACCCCTTTCGATGGATTGCCGGATCGAATCCATCAATTTCACCAGATCCTTTCCCCGCGCCTCGTACAGCGACTCAAAGAGTTCCAGACCGCCGAGATAGAGGAGATATCGAACCATGGTCGCGTTGTTGACTTCCCGTTCGCCATACCCCCGGTACTGATGTTGCGGCTTGCCGGCAACCTGTTCGACCCATTCCTTTCGACTACGGGAAAAAATACCCTCCCGCAGCCGGAGTTTTTCTTCTCTCGACAGGTCCTTTTGATAGAGCTCTTCGAGAGAATCGGCAACCCGGGTGATAAATCCAGAAAACTCCAGCTCCCGCTCCCAGGCCGCGGCTGCCTGCGAGTACTCGGGGCTCGATCCTCCGTAACGATCGCGAAAGAAACCCATTGCCGCGCGGTTGCCGAAAAAGTTGGCCAGGCTTTCATTGAAATTTACCGACCCGGCTACGAACAGAGTATTGTGCAAGAGCTCGTGAAAGATGACCTCCGCCAAATCGACCTTGTCCAACCGCAGGAGATGCTTCAACAGGGGATCGTCGAACCAGCCCAGGGTGCTGAAGGCCGACACCGGGCGGATGCTGGTGTCATATCCCCTTTGCTGGAATTCTCTGGCCTTGGATTCCGCCTCCGCCTGGGAGAAATAGCCTTTGTAGGGCAACCGTCCCACGAAAGGGAACCACCAGGTATAAGGCTCCAGACTGGTCTGAGGGGCCGCAGTTAGCACATAAGAGAGAACCGGTCGACCCAGGCGGGAATAGGAGGCATAGCTTCCCTTAACCCTCAATCTGAGCTTGTCACGGGCATAGTCACGAACCGCCAGGACCAGCTCGAATTTTTTTCGAGTCTCGGTATCCAACGCAGGGTTTTTCAGCAGCTTTTCGATGGGCTCGCGCCTCCAAAGGATCTTTGTCTCCTCATAAGCGGCACGAATAACGTAAACGGGCGAACAACCCGAGAATAATACCAGAAGAATCAATAGAACGGGGGCGCGCATGTGAGATCGGGAATGAAGACCCGGAGATATCCCGGCAACCTAGTCGATGAGTTTAGCACGGGGGGCTCCCATTTCCGCTGCCCACTCTTCCCTCTCGTACTGGAGCTGGTAGAGACGGTAGTAGATCCCCTGTCTTTCCAGCAACTCCGCATGGGTTCCCATCTCGCGGATTTCCCCCCGGTGCATGACAATGATCCGGTCCGCATTGCGGATGGTGGACAAGCGGTGAGCGATCACCAGACAGGTGCGGCCCCTCATGATTTTTTCCAGGGCATCCTGAATCAAAAGCTCTGTTTCGGTATCCACGCTGGAGGTGGCTTCGTCCAGCACCAGCACCTCAGGGTCATAGGCAAGCACCCGAGCCATGGCCAAGAGCTGTCTCTGACCCGAGGAGAAGTTGCTCCCGCGTTCCCGTACCTGTGCGGAGAATTCACCGGGCAGTTTCCGGATAAAACGCGCGGCGTTGGTGGCCCGGGCGGCTTGTTCGATGCGCTCCAAGGGAACCGAGGTGTCACCGAGGGAGATGTTGGTCAAGACGTCACCCGAAAAGAGAAAAACGTCCTGTAGCACCAGGCCGATGTGATGCCTTAAATCCGGGAGGTCCCAGTCCCGCACGTCGATCCCGCTCACGGTTACCGAGCCGCTCTGGACGTCATACAAGCGACCGAGGAGCTTGCTGGTGGTGGTCTTTCCAGAACCCGTGGCCCCCACCACGGCCACTCTCTCTCCGGGTTCAATGCGGAAGGAGATGCCCTTCAGAACCGGATCATTGTCACGGTAACTGAACCAAACGTCGTTGAAGGCGATCTCTCCCCGAAAGGGCTTGGCCGATACGGGCCGGTCCGGGCTGGTGATGGTGAGGGGCGTGTCCAGCAGATGGAACACCCGCTCCGCCGCCGCCATGGCCGATTGCATCACGGCGTATTTCTGGCTGAAGTCACGCATGGGGATGAAAAACCGGTGGATATACTCCTTGAAGGCCACCAGGGTCCCGATGCCAATGGCCTCGTTCAAGACCTCCCCGCCTCCATACCAAAGCAAAAGGGCCACACTGATCGATCCTGCCGCCTCCACCATGGAAAAGAGAGAAGCCTCATAGATATTGGACAACTGAATGGCATCCTTGTGCGCTATGTTCAGCTCGTCAAACTCCTGGAAGCTTCTTTCCCCGCGCACAAAGAGCTGAATGACGGACATGCCGGAGATGGCCTCTCCCAGATAAGAGTTGATCCGGGCGATACGCTCCCGGATGACACGGTAAATCTGTCGAGCCCTGATACGAAAGAAGTTGATGGCGAGGGCCATGGGAGGAATCAACACAAGACAAACCAACGCCAGCCCCGCGTGCATATAAAACATGATGGCGATGATCCAGACAAGCATGATCATGTCCGCCACAAGGGTCATGATCCCGGCGGCAAACATCTCCTGGAGAACCTCCACATCCGTGGTCATCCGGGTCATGAGACGGCCCACCGGGTTTCGATCAAAGGTGCTCATGGGAAGTTTTTGCACGTGAGAGAAAATGCTGACTCGCAAGTCCGCCAGTGATTTCTGGGCCACGATCATGGTCAGGTAATACTGAAAGTAATGAGTCACCATCTCGCCTACGACCGCCACGGCGAACAGAATACCGGCCATGCCGAGACCCCATAGATTGGAACCTTCGATGAATCGATCGATGGCCACTTTCATGATAAAGGGTTGGGCAAGACCAAAGGCCTGTTGAAGAGGGAGCAAGAGCAGGGACAGCAAGAACACACTCCGATACGGCGAAATGAAGCGCCACATTCGCTTCATGAGTTTGAAGTCGTAGGCTTTTCCGAAGATCTCATCCTGTTGAGACGTCACGGCCATCTACAGCTGCTCCAGTTCTTCCGATAATTGCTGTTGGTGGAAAAGATCCGCGTAGATCCCTCCCCTTTGGATCAACGTCTGATGATCTCCCCGCTCCACGACTTCCCCCTCGTCCAGGACCAATATTTCATCGGCCTCTTTCACGGCGGAGATCCGATGGGAGATAATAATGGTGGTTTTTTCCTTGAGGAGGTCCTTGAACTCCTTGAGAATCTCCTGCTCCGTTTGCGCATCGACGCTGGAAAGGCAATCGTCCAGGATGATAAAGGGTGAATCAAAGAGGATGGCCCGACCCAGCGTGGCCCTTTGTTTCTGTCCCCCTGAAAGGGCGACGCCCCTTTCCCCCACAATGGTATTCAACCCTTGAACGAAGCTTTCCACATCTTGATCCAACCGGGCCGTTCGCACGGCTTTATCAATGGCCTCATCGGAGACCCCGCCCCGGCCATAGGCCAAATTGCTGCGAAGTGAAGTGGAGAAAAGAAAAGCGTCTTGTGGAACGTAACCCACGGTCTGCCGGAGATCGGCGAGGCTGACCGTGCGGATATCCCGCCCGCCGATTCGGATCTCTCCCGAGGAGACATCGTAGAGCCGGGGAATGAGCTGAACCAGGCTCGTCTTGCCCGCTCCCGTACGCCCCACGATGCCAAGCTTTTGCCCGCGCGGGAGGTAGAAATTGATGTTCTTGAGGGCGGACTCCCCGTTGGTTTTCCTCCCGTAACTAAAGCAGACGTCGCGAAATTCAATTCCTTGCTCCGAGTCCGGCAGGGGAACCGGTGAAGGCGGATCGGCAATGGAGGGCTCTACCTTGAAGAGTTCTTCAATCCTCTCCATGGAAGCCTTGCCCCTTTCCAGAAGCGCCAGCATCCAGCCGAAAGCCGCCGTGGGCCAAGCCAGCACATTAAGATAGGCAATAAACGCCACCACGTCGGCGATCATCAAATTACCGGAAATGACCCGGGCGCCTCCATACCAAAGGATCACCAGGACCGTCATCCCGCTGATCCCTCCCATGAAGGGATGCACCAGGCCTCGGAGCCGGGCCAGATCCATATTCCTTGCCTGGTATACGCGATTGAATTCCATGAACTGGCGCGTCTGGTCCTGCTCCCTCCCATAGGCCTTCACTACGTGGATACCGCTGAGATTTTCCTGCACATGGCTGCTCAAGACCGACATCTGCTGTTGCACCTTGAAGGAGGTGGACTGGATCTTGCCCCTGAACCTTCGAAAAGCCCAAGCCATAATGGGGTAGGTCAGAACCACCACAAAGGTCATACGTAAATCAATCTGGACCATCAAAACCATGGCATAGAGGTAGTACAGAGGGGCGTTGATGAGGTTCAGGATGCCGGGGCCCAGGAGCATGCGCACGCTGTTGATGTCATTGATGGCACGAGACATCAAATCCCCGGTCCTCTGGGATCGGTAATAAGAGAGGGGGAGTCGGAGCAGATGGGAGAAGATATCATTGCGCAACTCGTATTCGATGGCCCGACCGGAATTGAAGATCAAAAAGCGAGAAAAAGTCCGGGCCAATCCCTGACCTATGGCGGCCCCGATAATCATCACCGCATAGGTGACCACGTCCTCCCTAGCTCCCCCGCGCTCAATGACGATCACGGCTGCGCGGATCCACCACGGGATCAACATGACCAGGGTGGTGGTGCCGAATAGACAAATTCCGCCCAGGAGGTAACTCTGCCAATGGCGCCAGAGATAGATTCTTAACCTTTGCATTCCGGTCATGATATCAATGCACCTTCAGGGTCTCGGGTCATCGGGATCATATCCCATGACCCCGACACGACACCACCGCTGGATTTCGGACGATCTTTTTTCTTCTCCCGCCTCTGCGGACCCTTCCCGTCAATGGCCTAAGCTGCGGTCCCGCTTCCTTTCTCATTTCGGAAGACCGATCATATCCCTGGGAATGGACAGGGTGCTAATGAAAAACTCCGAGAGGGTACTGAGGGGAGCAGGGGCTATATTCGGTTCTCTCAGGGGTCCTTTGATTCGGAAACTCGCCACCAGCAAGGAGTTTTTAACGCCCGCGATTCCCTTTCCCAGGATCGGAATAAAATTTACCGCTGCGTTCAGCTTTGGAAAGGGACGCACGGCGACGACAAAATTCATACTTGCATCCGAGCCGTCAACGGTCCCCGCTCCGCTCAGGCGAATGTCCTCGCTATCGAGGACGAAGTCCCCGGTGGAGTAGATCCCTTTGCTTATCTTAAAGTCGCCGCTGATATATCGGTATTCAACTCCTTCGTTGTCAATGTTCGGCATTCTCAAGGTGAACCAGCGGGAAAGGTCCATGAGACTGAGGATGCGCACCAGGATCTTAAACCGCCGAACCATCCCCTCCCGCATTCGCAGCCTGAACCCTCCGTTAAGGTTCTTCTTCCTCTCGAACACCGATTCGCCCGTGGAATTGAAGGCGCCGGAGAGATCCACCTTCCCTGTAACCTCACCGGTTTTTATACCAAAAAAACCTAGCAGTTCCTCTACGGGAAGTCTTTGGATATCCGGCTCTATCGAAAAGGTAAGGTTCTGTCCTGGATGGTCCATCAGGGAGACCTTTCCTTGAACGAGTCCCTCCTTGGACCGGGCGGAGAGGTTATCAAAGACCCAGCGTCTTTCCTTCAGGGACAGGTCGGAGTCGAGATCCGTGAAGGAAAAACCTTTGTGGACCCCCTTGTCCACCTTGACTTTGCCCTTTACCTCGAGCCCGCCGTACCAACGCTCCATTGCCGGGGAAGGGGGTTTTGGGGACTCGCCGCGCGGAAATAAGAGCTCAGCTAAGTCCATGAAAGGGGCAGTGGCCAGAAATGTCAGCTGTGGTTTCTCGAAATAATTGTATCGACCTCTGAAATCCAGGTCGTAATCTCCAACTCGCCCCTTAATTCCCTTGAGATCTACCCCGAATTGATCGAATTCGAGTTTCCCGGAGACATCCTTGATGGGTCTTTTGAACAACCCAAGAGGGAGCTGAACGCCGGATAGCTCCAAGGACCCCGTAAGCTGCCGGTCCCCATTGCTCCCCAGGAAGCCCCGATAATGCACTTTACCCTGGACCGTACCCGGATCATCAGGAGAACCCCAAGAGAGCAGTATACGGGTCACCTCTCCCAGTCGAACTCCAGGCAGGTCCACCTCAAGCTCAAAGTTCGGCTTGCCGGTTTGATACCCCTTCAAGACTCCCCCAAGGCGGATGGGTGTACCCCCCACTCGCACGGTCACACCACCTGTCCGTATCTCTTCTGGAGAAAAGGAGACGCGGCCGTAACCCCTGGAAAGGGAAAATTTACCCACTCTGACGCCCGCATCCTCCAGTAGGACCTGCCCCCGGTAAAAGAGGGGGGATTTAAAGTCCGTCCGCAGATAGACATTAAATTTACCCTGACCGCTCAAATCCTGCACACCGCCGGTGGCTTTAATTAGCCGATCAGGCAAGAAATTCGCGGCCAACTGCTTCCACAACCGCTCGATATCCGTAGCGCCCCTTACTCGAACTTCAAGGGGGTCCCCGGTGGAAAAAATCTTGTAGCTCCCCTCAATGTCGTTCAGCGCCACCTCACCGTAGTTTCCCTGGAACCGGCTGTAGGACAGGACTCCCTTATCCAGTGCCAGCCGCCCACTCAGATTTTCCACAGGGAGATATCGGCTGCCGGCCGGCAACCATTTCAACCCTCTGACCTCGGCCTGAGCCGCAAGTCGGTTTTCAAAGCCGGGACCAAATGCGTCCAGGACCTTTGAAAGGCGTCCTTTTATGTGCGCATCGGTCAACCGCAATTCCCCCTCTTTGACCCCCTTGATCCAGGAACCCACGGCGGAGGACTTGAAATTGGGTGGAACATACTTCCATAGGGTCAAAACAGGCACGAAAGACGACCCAACGCTTAGTTCCACATAGGGGTCTTTCTCCATTGGAGAACGCATCAAACCCTGTGCGGACAGCTCGATATCGTTGGAGTTATAGGATAAGCGCTCGAATCGGATCTCGTCCGGCAACACTCCCAGATTCAACTCGATTCGGCCATCTCCCAGCGCCAGGGTTTTCATGGTGGAACCGGGAAAAGTCACATTGAGTTTGCTAAAGTCGAGATCTCCTTCGATGTGCAGGTTCTCCGACAGGATTCCCTGCCAGCGAACACTTGAGCTGAGTACGCCCTTGAGCCCCTTGACGGGGAGGAGGCGGGCAAAGAAGTCCGGCAATAGCCTCGCAGGTAGAGACTCCACTGCTACGCGAACATCCAACCAGGCATGCGGGAACTCGAAGCTACGGTCAGGGAAGACCACCTCGCCCTCCGATGCAAGTCCTGCCCGCCGGCCCTCCTTTTCCAAGGTGGTGTTAATGCTGTAGCCTAGAGCGGAAACCCCGGGCCCGGTTCCAAAGGGCGAAATGTCCCCCGGTTCTATATGCCGGATTTCCAGGTCCATGTCACGGAAGTAGGTGGTGGCAACGCCTCCGTCCTCACGTGGCTCGCGGAACACCACCTGTCCGTTATTGATTCCCACCTTATTAATATTAATATTGGAACCAAACAGCGCCACCATCAAGTCAAACAAGCGAGGGCTACGTCCCGACCTAGGGTTAAACCGAATGTGGGGGTTGTAGAAAAGGATCCCATCAATAACCACCTTGCGCCAGAGCAAAGGCAGCACCGAAATTTGAAAGACGACCCTCTCCGAAACCAGGATAGGCTGGACCTTTTTGGGGTCGCTCAAGGCAAAGTCATGAACGGAGATACCCACGACCTCGCCAACGTGATATTCCGCTTTCCCCGCGTTAACTTTAAACCGGGTCCGGTTTTCAACTTCACGAATAAGGATGCGACGGAACTCTCCCACCTCGACCAGGTGGTGCAAGGTAATGAGGATCAGCACGGCGAGAAATATGACACCGGCTGCTAGTAGACTAATAAATTTAAAGAATTTCCTCATGGGAACGCAAAAATCGCCCTTTCCATGCTAAAGCAACTCGGGTAAAGGCGCAAGCTAACCCGCGCTCAAGGGAGAAGGGCAATGATTCGTGCAGGCCCTCCAGATCCGCCCCTCACCCTCATGGGAAGGGCCATCAAGGCGGCACCCGTCGGAAGCAGACGATCCAGGTTGGCGACGTTCTCCAATCCGGGCTTGTTGGCCTTGCTAAGAATCCGGTGGGCAATAAAACCTTTCGATTTCCCGTAACCCAAACTGGCGGTGTCAATGCCCACTGCATCAATCACCTGCTCATTTACCAGAAACTCAGCAACCTACCGAGAGCGGTTCATTACTCCTGACGCCCTGCGCCATGTGCTTTGCGTCTTTGCGCGAGCCTGATCTCTCCCCACTGGTTCATCCTGCAATTATCTCGTAGTAGGGACCGTCCGAAATGTTACCCCAGTCCCGCATCACTTGCTGGAATTTGGTGTAGGAGGCGTAGACCTTGCCCGCCATTGGGCTCCTCCCGGACTCTTCCCGGTTCACTTCCTCCGCAAGTCCCTTGAGGGACTTCATCACCGCCGGCGGAAACTGAAGAATCTCTACCTTGCCCTGGAAATCCGTCTGTAGTTTCTTCAGCGCCACGGCGTTTTTCACGTTGTACTCGGCGGACGCCGTGGTCCTGATGGCCATGGCGGCGGCGTCCAAGATACCACGAAGGTCCGTTGACAGTGACTCATAGGCTTTCTGATTGAATACGAACTCCGTGACCGCCCCGGGTTCCTGCCAACCTGGATAGTAGTAGTACCTTGCCGCCCTGTGGAGCCCGAGCTTCATGTCGTCGTGGGGGCCCACCATCTCTGCGGCATCGATGACTCCTCGTTCAAGAGCCGGGTAGGTATCGCCTGGAGAGGTCAAAACCACCGAGGCACCAGCCTTCGACATCACCTTCCCGCCAAGACCGGGAATTCGAATCTTGAGTCCCCGGTAATCCGAAATTTCATCAATCTTTTTTCGGAACCACCCTCCCATTTGAACTCCCGTGGATGCAGAAGGACGTGGAACCAGCCCAAATGGTTTATAGGTCTCCTCCCAGAGCTTTAAACCGTCGCCGGAATAGCACCACGCATACTGGCCTTGCGCGTTCAATCCAAAGGGAACCGCCGTAAACCACTGCGCCGCCGGCCCCTTGCCGGCCCAGTAATAGGCGGCACCGTTGTACATCTCGATGGTCCCCTGCTGGCAGGCATCAAATGCACCCAGGGCCGGGACCAACTCGCCCGCCGCAAAGACTTCGATCTTTAACTGACCCTCACTCATGGTTTCCACCATACTCGCAAATCGTTCGGCATTACCTTGAAGGACGTCGAGGGCCGGGGTCCAGGTGGTTACCATTCGCCACTGATGCTTGGGTTTCGTGATGACCCGCGGGGCGTCCTTCGGCTTGGTGTCTTGACGACAACCCGTGATGGCTCCGCCCAACGTTGCCAGCACTCCTCCAGCCGTTAGAAGAAATCTTCGCCTTTCCATCTACACCTCCGAAAGAACTGACTATGAAATGGCCCTTCCGCACTATCTCTGGGGCCCAGCATCAATGCGACACCTCCACCGCTGTGGTCCGAATAGTGTGGTTTCGTAAATCGAGATCTGCAGCCCTGGCAAGGCAATGAGCATGCCTTAGCTTGACAGGCCTATTCTTATCATCCAAACTTCAAATAATCGAGGTCTGAATTTATGAAGGTCAAGAAAGTGGTATTGGCGCAACCTCGGGGCTTTTGCGCCGGCGTTGAGATGGCCGTTGAGACCGTGGAACGGGCCCTCAAAAAGTACGGCCCGCCCCTGTACGTCTTTCACGAGATCGTTCACAACCGCACCGTTGTGGATGGATTTAGCCGCCGTGGAGTAGTCTTCGTCCAATCAGTCGACGACGTCCCAGGCGGGGCAAGATTGATCTTCAGCGCCCACGGGATTTCCCCTGAGGTGCGAGAACAGGCGAACAAGAAAAAGCTTCAGGTTATTTTAGACGCCACCTGTCCGTTGGTGGAGAAGGTGCACCGCGAAGTACGCAGGTTCGTAACCCAAGGGTACTGGGTAATACTTATCGGCCACGTGGACCATGACGAGATCGTGGGAACCATCGGTGAGGCGCCTGGGCACATTCGAATTGTTTCCAACCTCGAGGAAGCAAGAAATGTTGATGTGTCGGATCCAGACCGCCTTGCGGTCTTGACCCAAACAACACTCAGCATGGACGACACCAAGGAAATCATTGAAGCCCTGCGGCTAAGATTTCCAAAAATGATTACTCCGCCCAAGAACGATATCTGTTACGCCACGCAAAACCGACAGGACGCCGTGAAAGAACTATCCGGTGCGGTGGACCTCGTATTCGTTATCGGTTCACCCAACAGTGAAAACTCCAACCAACTCTGCCGGGTGGCCCGTTCCAAAGGCGTTCGGTCCTACCTTATTAATAACCACCGCGAGATCGAACCGGAATGGCTGGACGGTATAGAGCGGGTAGGAATAACCTCCGGTGCCTCGGCCCCGGAACAATTGGTTCAAGAAACAGTAAAATACTTCACGGAAAAGGGAGCTGAAATTTCCTATATTGGATTCGAAGAAAGCGACGTCCATTTTGCCCTCCCTTCTGAAATTCAAGGCTTGTCCTAAATAATCACGCCATTGGTTTGCGTCTCGTGCTTAAAATCTAAGCATGTGCCTATTGTTTAGCCAGTACAGCCTGATCGGCTGGAAGCAAAAACCCTGACAAATATAGATTTTCCCGCTGGCATGCCAATTGCAAAACCAGCCCTGTACCTAACTTAATCTCAATCTATAATTTTTAAATCTAGATTGACGGTGGGAGGACTATACCGTGAGTAAAACAATGACGTTTTGCACCTTTTCTCTAAGCTTGCTTTGTCTTTTAGCTTTTATGACCCTTTTCCCGGAATTGACCCTGGCTGCTGCCGCACCCGCCATCGATTCTGGGGATACGGCTTGGATCCTCACCTCCTCCGCATTGGTATTGATGATGACCATTCCGGGGTTGTTTCTCTTTTACGGTGGACTGGTGAGAGGGAAAAATGTCCTCGCCACAATCATGCACAGCTTCATCATCGTGGCCCTAATCAGTGTTCAATGGGTTTTGTGGGGTTACAGTCTGGCCTTTGGCCCGGATGTGGGCGGAATTGTTGGCAGCCTGGCCTGGTTCGGCCTAAACGGAGTTGGTGTTGAGCCCTCGAGCTATGCCTCCACCATTCCTCATCAAGCCTTCATGGTCTTCCAGATGATGTTTGCCATCATCACGCCGGCACTCATTACCGGTGCGTTTGCCGAGCGGGTAAAATTTAGCACGTTTATCGTATTTATTCTGCTGTGGGCGACTTTTATCTATGATCCCCTTTGCCACTGGGTGTGGGGAGGAGGCTGGATAGGAGCCATGGGTGCATTGGATTTTGCTGGGGGAACCGTTGTTCATATCAGCTCCGGCGCATCGGCTCTCGCGGCCGCCATCATTTTCGGCAAACGGGCAGGGTACGGCCGGGAAGCAATGCCACCGCACAATCTTCCTTTCAGCGTAATTGGCGCCTCACTGTTGTGGGTGGGCTGGTTCGGGTTTAATGCTGGCAGCGCATTAGCCGCCGACGGGCTGGCAACCATCGCCTTTGTCACCACCAATACAGCCACTGCGGGGGCTGTGCTTTCATGGGTGGCCATGGACTGGATGTTGAAGGGCAAACCCACAGCCCTGGGGGCGGCGAGCGGCGCGGTGGCCGGCCTGGTGGCTATTACGCCGGCTGCGGGCTTTGTGAGTCCCATCTCGGCCCTTCTCATAGGGCTTGGCGCGGGTGTCCTCTGCTCCACTGCCTGTAACTTGAAGACCGCCTTTGGATACGATGACTCCCTCGACGTCGTGGGCGTCCATGGGGTTGGCGGCACCTGGGGGGCACTGGCAACGGGACTGTTTGCATCCACAGCGGTAAACTCAGGGGGAAGCAACGGCCTCTTTTTCGGCAACCCGGGGCAACTTTGGATTCAGTTTGTGGCGGTGGCTGCAACCTGGATTCTGGCCATGGTGGGGACCTTCATCATACTGGGAATCCTCAAAGCAGTGATGGGGCTTAGGGTATCGGAAGACGACGAGCGCCAGGGGCTCGACCTTAGCCAACACAACGAAAGAGGTTATTCCTTATAAATAATAAGCAAGGCCGCGGGCCCGGGGCTTCTCAGAGGCCACCAAAAATGCTACAGGGTCTTGCGTGCCAATATCCTAACTATCGAGGAAAGAGAGGAAGAATCACATGACACCTAAGGAAGTATTAGACTTGGCCCAGCGCAACCGGGTAGAAATCGTCGATTTAAGGTTTTGCGACCTACCGGGCCTGTGGCAGCACTTTTCCATTTCCATGAGCGAGTTCAACGAGGGACTGTTCGAGGATGGCATCGGATTTGACGGATCGAGCATACGGGGATTTCAGACCATTGACGAATCAGATATGCTCCTGTTCCCGGATCCGGACTCGGCGTTTTTAGATCCCTTTACCGAATTGCCCACCCTAAATCTAATTTGCAACGTCAAGGACCCCATCACGCGACAGCCCTACACCA
Organism: uncultured Binatia bacterium (SeqCode); assembly: GCA_965218425.1. Taxonomy (GTDB): domain Bacteria; phylum Desulfobacterota; class Binatia; order UBA9968; family CAXXLF01; genus CBDCDW01. The sequence goes on along the minus strand of OZ244621.1, from coordinate 2,735,482 downwards.
GGGATCCTCGCTACGTGGCCCAGAAGGCAGAGATGTATCTCAAGTCAACGGGGGTCGCGGATACGAGTTACTGGGGTCCCGAGATTGAGTTTTATGTCCTTGACGATATTCGCTTCGATCAGAGCTACAACTACGGCTACTATTATATCGACTCCGTGGAGGGCAATTGGAATTCGGGCAAAGATGAAAAACCCAATCTAGGGTATAAGCCCAGATACAAGGAAGGTTATTTCCCGGTCCCGCCCATGGATCATTTGCAGGACTTACGGTCTGAGATGGTCCGAACCCTGGAAAAGAGCGGTTTGCAGGTGGAGGTACACCACCACGAGGTGGGAACCGCCGGGCAATGCGAAATCGACTTGAAGTTCAACACCCTCACGAAGATGGCGGATCGTGTACTCATTTACAAGTACATCATCAAAAACGTGGGGAGGAAACACGGGAAGACCGTTACGGTAATGCCCAAGCCTATTTTCCAGGACAATGGCTCCGGCATGCACACTCATCAGAGTCTATGGAAGGCAGGAAAGAACATTTTCTATGACCCGAAGAACTACGGCCTAATCAGCGATACCACCAGGTACTACATCGGAGGACTGCTCAAGCATGCCCCTGCCCTGTGTGCCTTCATCGCACCCACCACCAATTCCTATCGGAGGCTCGTGCCGGGTTACGAGGCCCCCATCAATCTAGTTTACTCGGTGCGAAACAGAAGCGCCTGTATCCGAATCCCGACGTACTCATCCAGCGAAAAGGCCACGCGTCTCGAGTTCAGGACACCCGATCCGAGCTGCAACGCCTACTATTCCTTCTCGGCCCAACTCATGGCGGGTTTGGACGGCATCAAGAACAAGATCGAGCCGCCAGAGCCCATCGATAAGGATCTATATGATCTGTCCCCTGAAGAGGCGGCCAATGTAAAGTCGATCCCAGGGTCCCTCGAGGCCTCTCTAAACGCCCTTGAGCAGGATCATGAATTTCTCCTGGACGGGGACGTTTTCACCAAGGACGTTATTGACACTTGGATTAGTTTCAAGAGGACCAAGGAGGTGGATCCCATCAGGCTGAGGCCCCACCCTTATGAATTCGCGCTATACTTCGATATCTAGAAGAAAATCAAGTCGAGGGGCAGTGAGGGGCTTCAAACGCAGCCCAAGGAGGTTAACACAATGAAAAAGATCGAAGCTGTGATCAAACCTTTCAAACTGGATGAGGTGAAGCACAAGCTAACCTCTGCCGGAATCTCCGGTATGACCATCACTGAGGTGAAGGGATTTGGCCGACAGAAAGGCCATACGGAACTTTACCGTGGAGCCGAATACACGGTGGACTTCCTACCCAAAGTTAAGATCGAGGTGCTGGTCACGGACGACATGGCCTCAAAGGCCATCGAAGCCATTCTGGAATCCGCGTCTACGGGAAAGATCGGAGACGGGAAAATATTCGTTTCCACGATCGACGAAGCGATTCGAATTCGAACCAACGAAAAGGGAGACGAGGCGATCCGCTAGCCCTCATCTTTCCCTCACTGCTCACCCAAGCCGGGCACCGGACTCTTCTACTCTATCGCTTTTTATCTTTCTCTGCGATGCCTTTCTTGTCTTCACCCGGCTGCTCCCCGGGCTCGAATCCGCCCACCTCGTGATAGACCACGTTGGTTTTCTCTTCGAAGTCTCTTACCTCCGGAACCTGGCCCGGCAGTCCGAGATCTTGCCATTTAGAGGCCACCTGATCGTACATCTCCTTGCGGATTCTAGTTCGCTTTGAAAATACCGGAAGGTAACGGTGCTCTTTGCAAGCGTTGATCAGGGCCTTGGAGCCGTAGGGCCGATTTTCCGGCGGGTTCTGGGTGGGATCGAGCCAAGTGCTCCAGGTGTTTCGTAACACATCGAGATCGTCCACCGGGTTACAGCGGCTGCTCATGGCCCAGATCACCTGGTCCATATCCGTTGGATCGATGTCGTCGTCAACGGCAATAATCCACTTGGTGTAATAGGCGCCCCCCGGGACCTGAGCGGCAAGGGCCAGCGTTTGGGCCGCGTGCCCAGCGTAGCGCTGCTCCAAGCTAATGACCGTCATACCAAACCCGCCGGCGCCTGCCGGGTGGGCATACACGCCTTGAATCCCAGGAACCCCCAGCTTGTCGATATCGTCCCATATGCGAGCCGAGCGAATAATGGCAAAGAAGGTGCTCTGCTCATTAGAAGGGTAGTCAGCCATCAGCGCATTGGTCAGGATGGGATTGGAACGATAGTGAACGGCCGTCACATCCACCAGTGGGCAGCCGGCTTCCGGCCTTCCATAATAACCGGTAAACTCGCCAAAGGGTCCCTCCTGCTTCACCGACTGCGGCTTAATGACCCCTTCAATGACCAGTTCCGCGCTGGCCGGCAATAAAAGATCACATGTCTTCCCGCGCACCACAGAAATGGGTTGTCCCTTCACACCGCCGGCAAACTCGTATTCGGACACATTCTTGGGAAAGGTCTGAGAACCCACCATCATGAATAACGGGTCGATGCCCCACGCCGCAGCCACTTCAATGGGCTCCCCTCTCTGCCAGGCGCGGGTAATATGCAACCGTGCGTCTTTACCGGGTGAGAGATAGAGCCCCACCTGATTGTTGCCCTGCAGCATCATCCGATAGGTTCCGATGTTGAGATAGCCGGTATCCGGATCGCGTGTGATCACCGCATCCGCCGTACCCCCGTAACGGCCACCGTCCAGCGCCCAATGTTTAGGAATGGGCAACTGACTCAAGTCGATCTGTGCGCCGGTCTTCGTGTTCTCATACAGAAGCGCTTGACTGGCCGACACCTCACGGGGAGGAATGCGATTCTTCAGCTTGTTCTTTACCCGACGGATCAGTTCGAGGGTCGTGGTGTCGGGTGACTCCTCCATCGTCACCGCGATCCGTTTGAAGCTTGGGCCCAGGATATTCCAGAGCAACCGGGCACCCACAGGACTGTTCTCATAGCCCTTCACCTTCTCCACGAGAATGGCAGGGGATGGGGTCTGCTTGGCCACCAGGTAACCGATGGCACTCATCTCCTCGTCCCAATGCAGTGGTTTCTTTACTCGGACCAGCTCGCCGATTTCATCCACGCGCTGCAACCATTCGCGCAGATCTTGAATTGGGGCCGCCCCTATTTGACCTGCGGCATCAGCTTTTACGGATAGCTTTTCTGTCTTCGCCATTGAATTATCTCCTCAAAAAATGAATAACCGAACCAGTTTGATTATTGACAGCCACTATCCAGCCTTTTTTGCCGGCATGAGAGAGGCAAAATAGGCGAAAGCGTGATAGGAACGATGGATCATGTTTTCCTTCATATCCTCGATATCCTTTTGCGGCATCGTCACTACATTTCCCACGGAGCTTGCGACCCACTGCATATGAGCGGCTCTTTCCAGATAGATGGCATGAACCGTGGAATATTCCACACTCTCCCCCACCACCACCACACCATGACCCTGAAGCAACAAGGCCATGCGACCCCCTAGGGCCCGGCAGATATCCTTACCGTCCTGCACGCTATAGATCAACCTGGGACTGGGAAAAATAGGCGTCTCAGGGTCAAAGGCGGCGGCTTGATTGTAGATGGGCTTAATGGGAACTCCGCCCACCGAAAAGGCCGTGGCCAGTGGCTGATGCGTGTGAACCACTGAATTGACATCGGGTCGGGCCTCATACACGGACGCGTGTATCATGGTTTCCCGCGGCGGCAATTTGACCTTGATCACTTCTCGTTGATTTCCGGTTTTCGCATAGTTTTCCTCGCAGACCTCTTTGTACTCATCGATATCCACCTGGATGATGTCTTTTGCGGAAATCCCGCCTAGGGCCGCCAGTACCGGCTTGATCAGGAATTTGCGGGTCCCAGGAATCCGGGCGCTCACATGGCCATGGTAGTCCGCTAGACCTTGATGAAACATGATCCGATTCCCCAGGGCCACTTTTGCCTTGAGCTCATCTAGTTGCTTCTTCGTCAAATTCATCGTTCACCCACCTTTATCCCGTACCACAGAACCCTTCCTAGGCCACCACGGAGATGAAGTTTTTACAGTCCCGATTAAGGGCCGTGCTCCAAGACCCCACGCGTAACCCCAGGGTACTGAGCTTTCTAGCATAATTTGTCTTTGTTCGCCTTGTGGTTGGTGTGCCGTCTGTTCAACGCAGTGCCTTCCCCGCCATGGATTCATGGGAGGCATCCCGCCAGTGGACGGTCATCCAGTTCCACTGATCCGGGTAGGAACGCACCACCCTTTCTACCCATTGCGTCATTCGCAGAGTGCATTCCGCAGTATCCGCACGAAAATTCCCAGATCTGGGAGGCCTTATTTCAGGTTCCAGAATCAATCTGAGCTGACCACCGGGCTCTCGAATAAGATGAACAGGAATCAGCGCCGCATGGGTTCGCAGGGCCAATGTGGCCGGCCCACGACGGGCCAAGACGGTTCGGCCGAAAAATGGCACACAGATTCCTCTACCAGACCTGTATTCATCGGCAATCACAACCGCCAACTCATTCCGCCGAAGAACCTGTAGCAATTCACGTGAGGCCTTTTGTCGTGGTCGCGTGTGAATCGTCCTTTGGCCCGCCTTCAACCTGATTCCAGCAAGAAAATCGCGCAACTTTTTATTCTTGGGGGGATTCACCAGAACATGAGTAGGGTATCCCTCAAGCGCTAGCCTGCTGCCAACCAAAAAAAAGTTTCCCAGATGCGCACTCAGGACAACCACCCCTTTTCCTTTAGCCAAAGCACGCTCTAGATGCTCCTTACCCACGATGGGGATTTCCCGTTGCAGCTCACTGGGCGCCAGGGAGATGGCGCAACCGATCTCCACCACGTCGCGGGCAAAATTCCTGAGGGAATTCCGCACCACCTCAGCGGCTTCCTTCTTATCGAGACCTGCACCTAGGGCCAGGCTCAAATTCTTAACCGAGCGTTTTCGAAAGCCGTGGAATAGATAGAAGCCTAAATCGGCTAAAAATTCGGAACATCGGACTACCACCCGCCGGGGGAGGAGCTTCAGAAGCCCAATACCTCCAATAAAGGTCAGATAGACCCCGACGAAGTAAAGCCTGTCGAGAAGACGATCCAGCATCAAAATTGACCAATAATTTCAGCGATAATGGAGTGGAGGAACCCGATGGCACCTCAAAAATTCAACAGTCCACCCTACGTGCCATACATATCACAGATCAAAGCCTGCTGACAGCGTTCTCTGTGTGGAGGCAGAATCCGTTATGTAAATCAATAGGTTACACATATTTTCCACAGCTCGTTTTATCATGGGCTGTTTTTATTTCCCTCCGTTTGTGCTAAAGATTCTCCTGTTGTGGCCGGTGACAAAACCTATGCGTACCATATTGCCCCCATTAAAAGAACGCCGTTTGGTGGATCGCCATCTCACATTATTTTTCCGTGATTACAAGCCTTCCAACTTTCAAAGGGCCATTGGCTCCCTTTGCCGTTTTTATCATTTAAAGATGCCCAACGTGGAATGGTTCGAGTATATGGATTGGGGAAAAACCGCAGGAAAAACCTATGAGAACGGAAACATCCATCTGGTTCACCCCGAAAACTGGAAAAGGGGCAGAAAGTACAACTCGGAGAGAAAATGGATTAACATGGTTTACCATGAGCTGGCCCACTACTTCTTTTGGGCTGACGCCGAAACCAAGGCGGATATGTTTGCAGTTAGAATGGTCCGGGGCCTGAACGGCAACGGCAAAATGAAGCACAACAAATAAATCCCTCTACAACAGATGTCCAAATCCACTCGTCCCCCTTGGCGCTCCCATGGACTATAAAGAGACCCTCAACCTGCCTAAAACGCGCTTTCCCATGAGAGCCAATCTGCCCCAGAACGAGCCCCTGCAGGTGGAGAAGTGGGAGCAAAACAAGACCTACTTCAAGATGATGGAGGGCAATGACGGCAAGGGTAAATACATTCTCCACGACGGTCCTCCATACGCCAATGGGAATATTCATCTGGGGCACGCGCTGAACAAAATCCTCAAGGACATCATCGTCAAATACAAGAGCATGACCGGGTTCAAGTCTCCCTACATCCCGGGCTGGGATTGTCATGGTTTACCCATCGAGCTTCAAGTGGAGAAATCCATCGGTCGGGCAAAGAAAAAGTCCTTGAGCAAGGCAGAGGTCCGCAAGCTGTGCCGGGAATACGCAGAAAAGTACATTTCCATTCAGAGGGAAGAATTCAAGAGGTTGGGGATATTAGGAGACTGGGTGCACCCTTACAGAACCATCGATTTTCCCTATGAGGCGCAGGAGATAAGAGAACTGGGGAAATTGATTGCAGCGGGTTCCCTCTACCGGCAAAAAAAGCCGGTTTATTGGTGTCCCTCCTGCGTTACCGCCCTGGCAGAGGCCGAAGTGGAGTATGAGGAACACGCCTCTCCGTCCATCTACGTGAAGTTTGCAGTAACGGGTCCTAAGGGAAAATTTTTGCCGGATTCAGCCAAGGGATCCCACTTTGTCATTTGGACCACGACCCCATGGACCCTGCCTGCCAACCAGGCCATCGCAGTGCATCCCGAGATGAAATACAAGCATGTCAAGACACCGGCCGGGGGGCTCATACTTGCTCAGGATCTAATTCCCTCATTAATGGAGACCTTCGGATTCAAGAAAAAAGATTACCAGGTTGACCGAGCAGTATGGAGCGGTGAATGGCTGGAAGGAATTGTATGCCGCCACCCATGGATCGATCGTGATGCAAGGATCATCCTTGGAGAATTCGTAACCAAGGACCAAGGCACGGGTTGTGTGCACATCGCACCGGGTCACGGTCAAGAGGACTACGAAGTGGGACAGCGTTATGGCCTCGAAGTGTCTGCGCCGGTGGATTCCGAGGGCAAGTTTACCCGCGATGCAGGAGACCTTGCGGGGGAATTCGTCTTCAAGTCCGATCCGAAAATCATCGAGAGACTCCACGAAAAGGGCGCTTTGCTGAAGGAGGAAAGGCTAACCCACAGCTATCCTCATTGCTGGCGATGCAAAAATCCGGTGATCTTCCGCGCCACCGAGCAGTGGTTTGTCTCAATGGAGGCCAATGATCTACGCCGCCGGTCCCTGGAGGTAGTGGGCCAGGTGAAATGGATTCCCCACTGGGGACGAGAGCGCATCCGCGGCATGCTGGAGGGCCGACCGGACTGGTGTATCTCACGTCAACGATCCTGGGGTGTTCCCATCCCGGTTTTTTATTGCAAACAATGCCAGCAGCCACTGCTCAATCAGGAGCTGTGCGAACATATCGCTTCGATCTTTGAGAAAGAGGGCTCGGACGCCTGGTTTATCCGTTCCATCGACCAACTCATTCCTCCAGGCCTCCAGTGTACAGAGTGCGGAGGAAAAGATTTTTCTCGGGAAGAGGATATCCTGGATGTCTGGTTTGATTCGGGGGTAAGCCATGCGGTGGTGGTGGAACGTTATCCCGAGCTGGGGGGCCGTGCGGACCTTTACCTAGAAGGGAGCGATCAGCACCGGGGGTGGTTTCACACTTCACTTCTTACTTCCGTGGGGACACGCGGCCAAGCGCCCTATGGGAGTGCGCTCACCCATGGCTTCACCCTGGACGGAGCGGGTCGCAAGATGTCGAAGTCCCTGGGTAATGTGATTGCCCCACAGGAAACCATCAAGGGTTTTGGGGCCGAGATCCTGAGATTGTGGGTTTCCGCAGAGGATTATCGTGACGATGTCCGGATCTCAAAGGAGATTTTAAACCGCCTGGTGGAGGCCTACCGCAAGCTGAGAAACACGGCGCGCTTTCTACTCGGGAATCTCTACGATTTTGATCCCGAAAATGACACCGTAGCGTCGAAAGATCTTGCCGAGCTGGATCGTTGGATCCTGCACCGCACCCAGCAACTCCTCAGCGACTGTCGGGGAGCCTACGACAATTTTGAGTTTCACACGGTTTACCACCGGTTAAATAACTTCTGCAGCGTTGATCTCAGCGCCCTCTATCTCGATATCGTCAAAGACCGTCTCTATTGCGGTAGGGCCGGTTCCCTGGATAGACGTTCCGCCCAAACGGCCCTATACCGGATCTTAGACGCACTGGTCCACCTCATGGCACCCATTCTGTCCTTCACCGCAGAGGAAGTATGGGAGCATCTACCCAAACCGAAAGGCGCGCCCCAAAGCGTTCTCGTGTCCCAGATCCCAATGCCAGACAAGGATCTCGTGGATGAAAAGCTCGGGGACAAGTGGGACGGGATATTCAAAATCAGGGCCGAGATACTCAAAGCCTTGGAAGCTGCCAGGACCAACGGAAACATCGGCCATTCCCTGGACGCAAAAGTCGTTCTCTATCCTGCCATGTATAAGAAGAATGTTTCCGGTTACATCGGGGACAAGAACATTAAATGGGACGATGTGGCCATCGTTTCGCAACTGCAATTGGGGGAACCTGATCCAAAGTGGCAGTCTGAAGACGCCGAGAAACTAAGAGAGGGTGGATCGGAACCTGTTGGGCCGCTGGACAGCGACGGGACTCGCAACCTAGCCATCCGATATCACAGCCCCATCCTCGGAGGCCGCATTGAGGTTTCCAAGGCCGCCACCAACGGCAACGTCCCAAAATGCGAGCGATGCTGGAAATACACCGAAGACATCGGAAAGAACTCTGATCATCCAACGGTGTGCGGTCGCTGTTCGGAGGTCCTACGACCCGAGAGTTCCACTTGAGTCGCAAGATCAAACTCATAGGGATCACCCTCACTCTGATCCTGGTCCTGGATCAAGGCACTAAACTCCTCGTCGACCGGACCATCCCCCTTCACCATTCCATTCCCGTCATCGAAAACCTGTTCAACCTGACCCACATAAGAAACACGGGAGCCGCCTTCGGCATCCTCGCAGGGAAGAGAGGATGGGTTCGCTCCTCCTTCCTCATTTTCTTTTCTCTCTTGGCCATGGGATTTATTGTCGTGCTCCTTAGACGGCTGCCCGCGGGCGAAAAGACCCTAACGGTAGCCTTATCTTTTATCCTAGGCGGCGCCATGGGAAATTTGATCGACCGTCTCCTCTACGGGGAGGTGATCGACTTTCTCGACGTTTACTGGTCTAGGTACCATTGGCCTGCCTTTAACGCTGCCGATAGCTTTATCACGGTGGGGGTTATGTTAACCCTGTTTCGCCTCATTCAATCCAAAGACAAGGACCCTTTCGCAACAGAGTGAGCCCTGTCGCTGGAGGACCGGCCATGAGGTTACAGAACAAGGTGACTATAATTACTGGAGCGGGCCATGGTATCGGTAAGGCCTATGCTCAAAGGTTCGCCGCGGAAGGCGCCCGGGTGGTCATCGCCGACATCGATGAACGGGCGGGTGAATCGGTGGCCACGGCATTGCATGAATCCGGGTCTTCAGCCTGGGCAAGGACCACCGATGTCAGGGACACTAAAAGCGTAGAAGGCTTGGTGCGCGAGACCTTAGAACGCTTCGGGCGAATCGATGTCCTCCTCAACAATGCGGCCATCTATGTAACCCAGACTCTGTGGAAGGGCCCCCTAGAGGAACTCCCTCTGGAGGAGTGGGATCGGGTCATGGAGGTCAACCTCAAAGGCGTCTTCCTCTGCTGCCGAGCCGTCATTCCCGTCATGAAAGACCAGAAAGGCGGGAAAATCATCAACATCGCCTCGGGTACCTTTTTCAGCGGCTCGGGCAATATGCCCCACTATACCGCCGCAAAGGGCGGGATAGTCGCCCTCACCCGCGTAATGGCGCGTCAATTAGGACCCTGGGGCATTAACGTAAACTGCATGACCCCGGGCTCAACCATGAGCGAGGAAGTGGTCACCGACGACGTGCGTCAGCGCCGCGAGTCCAGCGTCCGCGGCCGGGCGTTCAGCCGAATAGAGCTGCCCGAAGACATCACCGGCACGGCCCTCTTCCTGGCCAGTTCCGATAGTGACTTCATGACAGGCCAACTGCTCGTGGTGGAAGGCGGAGGAATCATGCACTAGGTCTTACGACTCAGTCAACCCAACCGTCGATACCAACTGACACGCCTCCATAATTCCATTGCGCTGATCGACTTGTGAGTCTCTGAACACCCATCCCTTGGAAAGAAAGGACCTTTTACGTTAACTGAGTGTAAGAGGGGATGGGGTCAGGCTTTTGATGTTTTGATTCGGACCAGACGCTCGGCGATCTGGGTGAGCTGCTGCTGAAAATGTTCGGCTTTGATATAGGTGCGTGTCAGGTGCCTCACCATGGCATCTGCGACCTTATGCCGATAATCTTTGTTAGAAGAGCCCCGGGATCCACCTCTTCACACGATCCCTATAATCAATGTAGGACTGACCAAATTGTTCCTCGAGTTGTTTCTCGTCACCCAGGACCCGGGTATGGAACCAAATGGCGTTGGCCACGGCAATGATTGCCCCCAGCCAGGATTGCAACGATAGTGCTAAACCGACGAGAAAAATATTGTGTCCAAGGTACATGGGGTTACGCGTATAGGCATAAATGCCGGTGGTGACCAATTGATCCGGCGGCCTTTGCAATCCAGGGCCTCCACCGCCTCGCCCTCCTCTGAATCGGCCGCACCAACGGAACTGGACGTAACCCCAGACCATGAGGATTAGAAAAAGAGGCTGGACATGAAGTCTCCCTTTATCTATGAATAACTCCCAGGCCAACACCGCTGCAGGAACAAGTGCAAATGTGCGTGTCGGGGAGTGTTGAAACCAATTCAATGGTGCCATTTCGAGTAAATTTGCCATAGGGATACGCACCCTCGGTCTTGACAACCAAATAGCGGCTTGAAGCACTACCGTCAACGTTAAAGTAGGCCATATGTACTCAACTTTTTTAATCAACGGCCACGTAGCCAATCTAAGCGGCAGAGTGGGCGCGGGAGCCGTCCATGTTCTGATTATCTTTGTTCTGGTTTTTTCAGGCTGCGGTAGAGACCTTCAAACGGCAAGAGGTGTGGCGGAGGAATTTATCGACCAACACTACGTCCATATCAATCTAAAAAAAGCGAAAGAATTTTGCGTGGGTCTTGCCCTCCACAAGATTAACGAAGAAATCCGCTTGACCGCGGGGCAAGTCATCGACGCTTCCACCCGTAAGCCCAAGATCTACTATAAACTCCTGGAAGAAAAAATAGGCAAGCAGCGAGCCTCATTCATTTACAAAGGAACCATCAATGTGGAGGATGCCCCTGAGTTTACCCGCCGTTGGATTATCACCGCAAGAATGGAAAACGACGCGTGGAGGGTTTCGAACTTCAAAGAGTTCTAACTAAAGATATCGAATAGAGGATGATTCCCGCAAAGGCGCAAAGTGGACTCAGTGCTGAGTAACGAGTACTGAGGACTGAGTGAATTTAGCTATCAGCAGTCAACTATCAGTTCTCAGCCCGAGAAAAGGAGCAGAAAGACGGTTTGCAGTAATGAGTCCGGAGCTGAAAGCCGACGGCTGACAGCTCATGGTTTAAGAATGGACGCTTTGCTCTTTGCCGTTTTTCATCTGCGAGAATCAGCGAAAATCGGCGGTTAGGTTTTTAGAGAAAGAGGTATGAAAAAAGGGACGGCCTTTACGGGCCGTCCCTTTTTCAAGTGCGTGAGTACGCGGTTATCTGCCCGTACGCGCCAGCGAATGAACCCAGCCCTTCATGCGTGACTTGGCGTTCTGGATGTCTTTATCCGAGAAGAAGTTTTTCGCGTTAACTTTGCCCACCGCGTAAACGGGGCGGAGAAAGTCGTTTTCGTAACCGAAAGGGACCGTGGCATCGATGCCCATTCCACCCTCAAATCGGGTGTTGGATGCGGTCCACTCCCTGCCACCTGCGGTCATACGCTCTGCCGGCATGAAGGTCTGGCCACGGCCGCCGGGGATCGGATTGAGGATATCCGTGTGGGGATTGACACGGGTGGTGAGACACCACATGACGTCATCCATATCGTACGGGTCGCAGTCCTCACTCACCGCGATGCAAATCCGCGATCCCTGTGAGGTGGAAAGGATAGCGGACATGAAGTTGCGTTGCCAACCCTCCTCAATCTGGTTGCGCTTCTTCACCTGGATAATGGCCCCGCCCCAGTCCGTCATGCAGTAAGGGATGTTTACGTCCTGGATAATCCCGGGCTGTATACGATCCAATAGTTCGTACATGGCCCCTTCGCGCACCGTGGTGTCGATGTTGTGATCGTCGAGGGTGTGCACGCCGAGGGCGAAAATGATGGGCTTGGATTCCCGCTTGCGGGTTGTCACGGCGGTTACGTGGAAGGTGGGCGCCTTATAGGCCTTACCCATATAGCCCGCCCACTCTGGATGGAAATGGAAACGGCCCTGAACCCCGGCCTTCTCCGACTCTTCCGTCTCGTAGCGCCGGTCGCGGGGATTGACATAACCTTCCAGCACCACTTCGCAATCGGCCAGGGCCATGGCGTCCACCGTACGGGCCTTCACCAATCGAACGGGAGAACCCTGGGCCGCGCCGGCTATTGCGATCTCGTCGCATCCGTGAGGAAGCACCACATAGTCAAACCCCGCCCCCGCAAGGAGTGTACAGGAAGGGGGCACACCGAAACACATGGTGATGGGCACAGGCTTGTCGTCCCGATAATACTTCGATACCACCTGCCACATGTGGGAACCCGGTGAAATCTGGAAGGTCCCAATGTTTCCCCAGCGAAAATTCATGCGGTTATAACCCAGGTCCGTTCCGCCGCCAAAATGCTCGCCGGATATCAGCCTGTTGCCGGAACCCACCGTGAGTTCGGGTTCGTACTCGGTATGGCGAATGGGAACCATGTATTCGTTGACTTCCTTCGGTTTTTCAACGACCTCCTCCTGAGAAGGGGCGTCTTTATGATCCACCACCACGGGGGGAATCCCGTGGGTTATCGCGTAGGCCAGCTTTTTGGTACGATCCTGATGATCCTTCCAACCGAACAGCTTATTGATGACATCCATATCGCCAAATAGATTGGTGACCACGCGATGGTTCGGTTTGCCCTTCACGTTGTTGAATAGGATAGGACAGCCTCCGTCCATCTGCTTTTGCAATGCAGTGATCTCCAGACTGGGATCTACTTCCTTGTCGGTCTCGATCAGATCACCCTCAGACCTCAACCAGTCCAGCATTCCACGCAGATCCGTCACCACTTTAGCACCTGTATTGGCCTCTTTCATTGCCTTACTCATAACTTCCCCCAATTGAATAATTTGAATTTAGATGATATCGCTGAACCCAAGCAGGGTTCATAATACCTAGTCTAGATTTGCCGAGATTTCAACCCGTTCCGACCCCCCAAAGGCCTCCATACTTGCTTGACATTTATACTAGTGCCTGCTACTTGAAATGGGCGAGGAAAAGTTGAGGTTTTTCGCTTCGGTTCTGCCCTTTTTGGTCAATCGGCTTTCCCGATAAATGGGTTCTTCATATAACCGGGCAGGGTGTCAACTCCCTGCCCTTTTTTAATCAAAGAAAATGGCTCTCAGTGAAAATGCTCTTCTCTCGCCTTTTCGGGTTCTGGATCTGACCGACGAGTTGGGTTTTCTTTGCGGCAAGATCCTGGGGGATCTGGGTGCGGACGTGATCAAGATCGAGAGACCCGGAGGAGACCCGTCAAGAAATATCGGTCCTTTTTTTCATAATCAAGTTCACCCGGAGAAGAGCCTCTACTGGTTTGCCTTTAACAACAACAAGCGGGGCGTTACCCTAAACCTGGAAACGAGCCGCGGCCGGAACCTCTTTTCCCAATTAGCGGCAAAGTCAGACTTTATCATTGAGTCCTTCACCCCGGGATATCTCGATGGGATCCAACTGGGCTACACCGCCCTAAGCCGGTTGAACCCCCGTGTCATCCTCACGTCTATCACTCCCTTCGGCCAGACCGGCCCCTACAGCGGGTTTAACGCTTCGGATATCGAGATCATGGCCATGAGCGGTTGCATGTCGCTTACGGGGGATCCCACCCGGGCCCCCCTGCGAGTCACCTTTCCGCAATCCTACCATTGGACCGGCTCCTACGCCGCCATGGGAACCATGGCGGCTCATCTCCAGCGCCAGCGCACCGGAGAAGGCCAGCACGTGGACGTATCAGCACAGGCCTGCCTGCTCTGGGCATTCTCCCACGCCCACACCTTCTGGGACCTGAACCGGCACCTGGAAAAGAGGGCCGGCTCATTTATGACAGGCCGCAGCATCACGGGCGCTAAGATGCGCGTGTTCTGGCCCTGTAAGGACGGCCATCTCAACTTCATCATCTATGGCGGCGAGGCGGGAAGAAAAACGAACCAGGCCCTGGTGGAGTGGATGGACACCAAGGGCGTAGCCCCGGATATTTTAAAGAACAAGGACTGGAAGGTCTTCAACATAGCTGAGGTGACGCAGGAAGAAATCGATCAAATGGAAGAACCCATAGGCCGCTTTTTCCTTGGGGTCACTAAAAAGGAGTTTCTTGATGCCGTGATCAGCCGCGGCATGCTCGGTTACCCGGTGTCAACGGCAAGAGAAATTCTAGCGGACCCTCAATTGGAAGCCAGGAAGTTCTGGGAGAACCTTGACCATCCGGAATTGGGAACCTCCCTGCTTTACCCGGGCGCCTTTTCAAAATTCTCTTCCGGCCAGCGCACTCTGCGGCGTCGCGCGCCCCTCATCGGCGAGCACAACGAAGAGGTTTACGTGAAGGAATTGGGCATCAAATCGGCGGAGATGGACCAGCTCAAAGAGCAAGGTATTCTCTAGGCCAAGGCAAGGATATTTGATATTTTCGGAAGAGTTCTGGATAACGAATTGGGGAAAAGATGACTCGCACGAAGGCGCAAAGGGCGCTAAGCATAAATAAATCAGAAATTGACCAAAAATCTTGTTTTAGATTTTATATTTTGATTTGAGTGATTCGGTTTGTTTGAGATTTCGAGCTTAGGATTTCGGATCTTAATCAGGCGGAGTTTTGGCGGGAAAATCTTTGTTGAAGAGGTTCTGTTTAACATTCAGTCGGTAAGAGACCAATGGAAACGTTACGGGGAGTCAAAATCGTCGAGTTCGCCGCCTTTGCGGCAGGCCCCGTGGTGGGGAAGCATCTGGTGGATTTTGGCGCCACCGTTGTCCATGTGGAGTCGAAGGCGCGTCCCGACGGTTTCCGAACCCACTACCCACCCTACAAAGACAACATTCACGGCCTGAACCGCTCGGGTCTCTTCGCCCTGGCCAACAGCAACAAGCTGGGCATCACCCTGAACCTCAAGAAAACACCCCGGGCCACGGAAATGGCAAAGAGGATCGTCGCCTGGTCCGATGTGGTCATCGAGAACTTCAGTCCGGGAACCATGAAGCGCCTCGATCTGGACTACGAAACTCTTAAGGAAATCAAACCGGAACTGATAATGTTGAGCAGCTCCAATCTGGGACAGACGGGTCCCCACGCCAGGCACCCGGGATTTGGCTCCCAGCTTTCCTCTCTGGCCGGGTTTACCAACCTGACGGGTTATCCTGACGGCTCTCCCCAAATCCTCTACGGGCCCTATATCGATTACATCGCCGTGGGCTACGGCGCAGTGGCAATCCTTGCGGCCCTGGACCACCGCAACAGAACCGGCACGGGACAGCACATCGATCTGGCCCAGTATGAAACCGGTCTTCAGTACCTTGCTCCGATCCTCCTCGATTACAAGGTGAACGACAGAGTAGCCACCCGCGATAGCAACCGTGACCCGTACATGGTTCCCCATGGGGCGTTTCCCTGCAAAGGTGAGGATCGTTGGTGCGTCATCAGCGTGTCCACGGATGAAGAATGGAAATCCCTGTGTAAGGTGATGGGAAATCCCGCCTGGGCCAAGGCAAAAGATCTGAGTACCCGTGAGGGAAGAAAAGCGAACGAGGACCAGTTGGAACTCAAGATTGGAGAATGGACGAAAACACGGGCCCCTAAAGAGATCGTGGAGAAGCTTCAATCCGCGGGTATTCGAGCGGGGATTGTCAACACCATGAAGGATATTTACACCGATCCACAGCTATCCCATCGCGGCCAATGGGTCCCGCTTAAGCACAAGGAGATCGGAGTGATGCAGTATCAGCGTCCCCCGTTTATTCTTTCAAAAAGCCCAGCAGGACCCGAAAAATGCGACCCTCTATTGGGCGAACACAACGAGTACTTCTACAAAGAGCTCTTGGGACTCTCCACCGAGGAATACGCCGAGCTGGTGGACCAAGGCGTAATCGATTAGTCAGTTGCTCCCCCCCCCAGGCACCATGAATGAGCCCAGCCAGTTAACCTTAACAGACAACGCGTGGGAGGAAATCTCACGTCACGCGAGGGACACTTTCCCCGAAGAGTGCTGTGGGATGATCCTCTCCAGGGGTCAAGGGGATGCAGTGCATCGCTGCACGAACATTCAAAACAAACTCCACGCCCTGGACCCGCAGACCTATCCACGGGACGCCACCATCGCCTATGCAATGGATTTCAAGGAACTCGATATGCTCACCCAGCAGGCGGAACGGGAAGGGGCAACTCTCAAGGCCTTTTATCACTCTCACCCGAACCACAAGGCATACTTCTCTGACGAGGACAAAGGGTTTGCCAGCCCCTTCGGAGAACCCACCTACCCCCAAAGCGCCCAGATCGTCATCTCAATTTACGATCACGTGGTAAAAGAGATTTGCGCCTACGCCTGGAAGCCGCAGGAAAAAGATTTCATTGAAATCCCTTTGAGTAAAATCCCATCTCCATGAGCCTCAAGGACCACACCATCGAGGCCCGCGGACTCAAGATCCACTACGTCGAGTGGGGCAGCCCCAATGGAACACCCCTCATACTGATCCACGGCTTTCTGGATCACGCTCGAAGCTGGGATCCTTTCGTCACCGCCATAGAGAAGAAAGCCAAAAAGCCGCTATGGATTGTCGCGCCGGACTGCCGAGGGCATGGCGACAGCGGCTGGGTGGGTACGGGGGGCTACTATCACTTTCCAGACTACGTCCTGGACGTGGACTCTCTCATTCGTAGTTTAAAGGTTTCATCCGTGATCTTGATGGGCCATTCCATGGGAGGAACCATCTCATTTATCTATTCCGGGACCTTTCCCACCCAGGTCAAGAAACTCATCCTGGTGGAAGGGGTTGGCCCCGCCGGCTTCTCCTTTGCACACGCGCCTGAGCGCATGGGGGAATGGGTCACGGAGGTAAACGCGCTAGAACAGAAAAGACCCGTGGAGTATGCGTCGGTGGAACAAATGGCGAGGCGGTTGCAACGGAGAGATCCCAGGTTGAAATTAAAGGTGGCGT
Source organism: uncultured Binatia bacterium (SeqCode) (assembly GCA_965218425.1). Taxonomy (GTDB): domain Bacteria; phylum Desulfobacterota; class Binatia; order UBA9968; family CAXXLF01; genus CBDCDW01. Next base: position 2,718,202 of record OZ244621.1, on the reverse strand, counting down.
TGCACGTTGCCCGTCACGGATCGCAGCAAACAAAAAATGGAAAGCGCGTATGGAAGTTTGATCCCCTGCACCGCACCGTCTCACCCCAACCGCTTTATGCGGGACAGGCCCTGGAATTTCTGCGCCGCATCCAGTGCCCGGTACTCCTGGTCCGAGGCAAGGAGAGTCGGCAGGTGCATCGAAAGGACCTGGATGAGCGTTTCGAAGCAATTCCCCATTCATCCATGGTTGAAATTGCAAGTGCCGGTCACATGGTCCATCGTGACAACCCGCAAGGGTTGGCTAAAGCCGTGGCATCTTTTCTTAAGATCGCAAGGGGATAACAAAACATTGAACTGAATGTTGAATCCTGGTAGGTTTCAAAAAAGAGGGCAGGAAATTGGCAAGAGGGAAAAGACTATTCCTCCAGGTGGGAAACGAGGTCTCTCATAAACAAAACAGCCAATGGGGAGTTGGCGTGGTTGAAGAAATCATGACTTCCTCTGTCCCAGGGGGTACCTGCCTGACTCGGATTCGTTTCCAGGACGGAAAACTACGTGTCTTTGATAACGATCTGGATAGCGAAAGGTGTTGTTACTATTTCGGCATGCGCCGATATTGGGACCCATCGAACAAGACTAACGCCATCCGAGCCAAACTCTTTTCTGAATAAAGGAACATCATTATGGTCCACCGCGCAAATCTCAGATCCCTTGTGGTTGTATTCCTCATGATCGCAATCATGTCCCCCGCCCACCTCCATGCCGCAGAGGCGGTCAATAAAGCAGGGGAGATCACCGGGGTCACCGTGGGCAATCTAGTTTTCGTACCAGTGAAAGTTGCCATAATGGGTTTCGCAGCTCCCGTGGCCGTTATTTCGTGGCTGGGCTCCCTCGGAGATACTAAACAAGTAAAAGCAATTTGGAAGGATTTGACGGATACGCCCTACTTTATTTCTCCTAAAGAGGCGAGTAGGGCCATTGGAAGGCGGCCGGATCCAACCGCAGAATGGAATCCGACACGTGACCACGAGGAGTAATCACGTGCCGGAGGAAATCCCTTCTTGACCTAGGCAGCTAGGTTCTTCTTATAAAAACTCACCGATCTTGACCAAGCGTCCTTGGCCGCGTCCGGATGATAGCGACCCGCGTTGGTGTTGTTATTGAAAGCATGCTGCGCTCCGGGATAAATCTTGGGATCAAAGCTCTTGCCGAACTTTTTCATCGCTTCCTGCAAGGGCTCAACGCCCGGCGTGATGTTCTTATCCTCCGAGCCATAGTTTCCAAGCACGGGACAAGGAACGTTTTGTACGGCGTCCAGGGGATCCGGGTTGCGACCGTAGTAAACAATCGCCGCATTTAGATCCTTACACTTTGTGGCAAAATTCAGCGACTGCCCCCCTCCCCAACAGAACCCCACCACGCCCACACGGCCATTACCGAAATTGAGCTTCTTCAAATAATCCACACAGCCTGTCAGATCCTCAACCACACCGTCATTGGTAACGTTCCTGATCGCCGCAATGGCGTCGTCTTCCGTCTTGTACTGATCGGTTCCCCCAAGGCGGGAGAGGAGATCCGGTGCCAGGGCCACAAAGCCCTCCTTGGCAAACCGTCTGGCCACATCTTTGATATGGTCCACCAACCCCTTGTTTTCATGAATTACGATCACCGTCCCAAGATTCTTCCCATCTTTGGGGTGTGAGAGATAAGCTTTGACGACTCCCCCCTTCCCCGAAATATCAACCATGGATGAGGAAAGACCGGGGTCATCAGCCGGAACTATGTTGGGTATCGCTTCTGCCATCTGTATCTTCTCCTTTCGTTACGCTGTATTGACTGGCACGGCTTTTTCTATAGCCGAACTCAATAACAATTACTAGGGAAAACTACCCCCGGCCGAAGCCTCCACCCCCGGCCGATTCAATCCTAAGCCGGTCACCCGCGCGAAGGTTCAGATTCGCCTTCCCAGGGAGTCGTGCCGCTCTACCATTGCGAATGAGAGAGTTTCTGCCCTTCCTACCCTCCCCACCTCCCTTGAGTCCGTAGGGCGCAATCGTTCTCCTCTCCGTGAGCAAGGTACAGTGCGTATCCGCGAGGAACTCCAATTCACGGACCAGGCCGTCTCCGCCCCGCTGTGTCCCCGTCCCCCCGGAATTTCTGCGCAATGAATAGGCACAGACACGAAAGGGGTAATGGCTCTCCAGGGCCTCAATGGGTGTGTTCATTGTGTTAGTCATATGGGTATGGAGGCCGCAAGCTCCGGGTCCACCCGGGCCGCCCCCGGCTCCTCCTCCCACCGTTTCGTAATATGAAAACACCCTTTGTCGAATCGGGTCGTAGCCGCCCATGGCGGTATTGTTCATGGAGCCGGAGCTCGCCGCCGGTATCCGACCGGGCAATGCCTCAGAAAGCGCACGCAATAGAACATCCACGATTCGCTGGGATGTCTCCACGTTACCTCCCGCCACCGCCGCAGGGAATCTCGCGTTTACGAGGCTTCCCTGGGGAGCTACCACCTGGACGGGGCGCATGATTCCGCCATTGGCGGGAATGGAAAATCGGCTGATGGCCTTGAAGACATAGAAGACACAGGAAAGCGTGATGGCCTCGTTGGCATTGAGACAACCCTCCACTTGGGGATCCGTGCCGGTAAAGTTCACTCGAGCCTTGGATCCATGGATGGTCACCTCCACTTGAATCCGGATTCTCTTCCCACCCATGCCATCATCATCAAGATAATCCTTGGCACTGTAGGAGCCGTTCGGGATTTCTCTGAGAGTAGCTCCCATAAGTCTTTCGGAATAATTCGTTAAGGCAATCATTTCCCGGGCGAGCCGCGGCAACCCTCGACTCCTTGCTTCGTCCAGCACCCGGAGCGCTCCTATCCTCAAAGATCCCCACTGGGCTTTCAAATCACCGTCACGTTCTTCAGCCGTGCGCACGTTATTGAGCAGCAGATCCCAGACGTCTCTGACGATTTTACCGCCGCGAACCATCCGCACAGGGGGGATGCGCAATCCCTCCTGAAAAACGTCGGTGGAAAGAGGCATGGAACCGGGTGTCATGCCCCCCACGTCGGAATGATGAGCTCGATTAGCGACATAAGCGATGGGTTTCCCTTTTTTGTGAAAGAAAACCGGAGTTACCATGGTGAGATCCGGTAGGTGAGTCCCTCCGGCGAAGGGATCGTTCAAAATGACCACATCACCTGGTTCCATGGGTATCCGTTCAATGGCCGCTCGCACGGAGAGCGGCGTCGAGCCCAGGTGTACAGGGATATGAGCGGCCTGGGCCACCATATCGCCCCGGCCATCAAAAACGGCACAGGAACAGTCGTGTCTCTCTGTTATGTTGGGAGAATAAGCAGTGCGGCTGAGAAGGACACCCATCTCCTCCGCAATGGAACTCATGCGATTGGAAAAGACCTCTAGTTGAACAGGATCCAATTCGGTTCCGTTTGCAAAAAAAGATTTCCCGCCTCGATTCGCTACTTTTACGGATGCGCCACAGGGTCCGCCACGCCGATCAAGCTATCCCGCGTCACCAGCTCGGCCAATTGGTCTTCCGGCATTCCCTCTGTGCCCTTTGGGCGTATGGGGATCACCAGGTAGCGAATGTCTGCGCTGCTGTCGTAAACCTTAGTTTCCACGTCATCTGTAAGTTTCGTACCCATCTCCGCAAGAACCTTCCTGGGCTCTTTGACGACTCTCTCCCTGTAACTTTCGCTGGTATACCACTCCGGAGGCTCACCCAGGATGCCGCGGGGATAACAGGAGCAGAGGGTGCACACCACCACATTACGAACTTTTTCGGTGTTCTCTATGACTTCCAACCTTGTAATGTTCCAGGTGTCCACAGGCTCCCCGTTATTTGCATCAAGGAGATCGGGGCCCATCTCCGTAATCGCTGCTTTAGCGTCCTTTTTCAATTTGGCTTTGAATTCGGGGTCCACCCATGCCCTGGCAATTATCTTCGCGCCGGTCATGGGTGTCCGTGCTCGTACGATTTCATATCGCCCGTTAATATCCTCATGGGTCACAACACCTTTCTCAACCAACAGGTTTGTGAGCGCCATCACACGCAGCTCAAAGTCGGAACCTTGCCGGCTCTTTTTCAACTGATCCTTTTTCTGCTCCACTTCCTCCTGTGAAACCACCTCCTTGTCCGCCAGCACTCCTCGCATGGACATGAGTCTTTTTTCGAAGTAGGGAAGTCCCTTGGTCACGCCTTTGGCGTTCAGTTCATCTGCCTTGAGCCGGCCATCTTCCACCACCGTGACTCCATTTCTCCCCAGGGTTTCACCCAGAGCGATCAGCCTGAGCACATGTTCGGGCTGCTGTGGCACCACTTTTGTAATAGGCTCGTGTGAATGGTCGTGACCCTCGTGTGAATGCCCGTGATCTTTTTGCATCTCATTCCTCCTATTCGGCCATCATCCAGTCTTCAAATACATCCACAATAATTTTATCTTTTTTGAAGCCTTGTGGAGAGATCTGCTCCTGATCAAAACCGACGGAATAGATGGGGGGCCGATCCTCCCGATGGTCCCTCGGGTTACTGAAAAAACCACGCACGGTTTCCACCGTACCCACTCTTCCCATGATGTACCTGGGGACCCTCTTTCGATCATTGTAGTCTTCGGTTTTGATTCTAACCTTGTCACCCACGGAAAATTTGTAAGTCATCTTCCACCTTTCCGGTTACAACTTCACACTCAGCCTTTGCAATGACAGTCAACTTGGTAGAAAATAGGGCTGGATACAGCGTCCGTGTCAGGTCGTCCAGGTTTTCTATATCCCAAATCGGGCACTCCTTGCAAGGTCTTAGTGTGAAGATAAACTCTTATAACAGCGGCGTTTTTGGTGCTCTGGCCCTGGTTCTGGGAGCTTGTTCCGTAATCAAAGCACCCTACAAGGCCACTGTAGGGACAATCAAAGGAGGAATATGGGTAGGAAAGGCGACCTATAAGACCGGAAAGGTCATTTACAAGGTGGGTAAATTCACCTATGTGGTGATTAAGGCTCCCATACAATGGCCGCTAACCAATGATATCGAAACCATCGACGGCCTCTCACCAAAGGAAGCCATACGCCAGGGTAAAGTCAAGAACGCTCCCTACACCGTTAAAGGGAGAAAATACTATCCCATGTCGGTTAAGAAGGCTCAGAACTACAAACAGACTGGCGTCGCTTCCTGGTATGGCTACGAGACTCAAAATAAAAAAGGCGGGCGTATGACAGCCAATGGTGAGGCCTTCAACCCCAATGGGTTAACCGCCGCCCATAAGCATTTACCTCTTCCGATGTACGTTAAAGTCACAAACCTTGAAAACAAGCGTTCCATTATCGTCAGGGTCAATGATCGCGGGCCCTTCCCCAGCGATCACAACGCCAGATCAGGCGATAGGATCATTGATCTTAGCCTGGGGGCCGCCAAAAAGATTGGCTTCCATAAAAAAGGAACCGCCCGGGTCAGGGTCAAAGCCGTTCAAGTGGAAAAGGGTTAACGTGAAACCTACCTATGCTTTGTGAAACATCTTACCCCTGTGATCGCAGGCTATGGTTCTCAAGACTCTACTCAAAATCAGTTATTACTATATCTCCCCGATAGTTCCACTTTGCATCGCTGGTTGAAATGAAATTCGTAGCGATCTCATCCCCTCTGGACCTTTCGGAATGCATCTGGCATGTAAGGGGACAATGGAAACGAAGCTTACGGTCAAGGTCCTCAAGAAGGTTAGCGAGGTTCAGGGCAACGACTGGGATCGCCTGTTAAAGGGCGGATCGCCGTTCATGCGGTGGGATTGGCTCGACGCCCTGGAACAGACGGGGTGCGCTACCGGACGGACCGGTTGGCTACCTCAGCACATCGTCATTGAGAAGGAGGGTAAACCCGTTGCGGCCTGTCCCATGTATCTCAAAGGGAACAGCATGGGGGAGTTCGTCTTTGACCATGAGTGGGCCCATTTCGCGTCCAGGTCGGGGATCCAGTATTACCCAAAAATGCTCGTTGGTGTCCCATTCACTCCCGTCACGGGAATGCGATTCTTGACCGACCCTAAGGAGGATCGTCGTCAGCTGATTCATCTCCTCGGACAATCTCTGATCCAGATCTGTAGGGACAATACTATTTCCTCAGTCCATGTGAATTTTTGCCTGGAGGATGAGACAGAGGTGCTCACGAAGCTCGGATTCCTACCTAAAATTGGCCTCCAGTTCCATTGGCAAAACCACGGCTATGAGACCTTCGACGACTACCTGGGCTCCTTTCGCAGCGACCGACGCAACAAGATTAAAAAGGAACGGCGCGAGCTGTCGGCCCAGGGCATTCAGGTTCGGGCAGTAGAAGGAGATGAACTGAGCCCGGGCCTCCTCAAGACCATGTTCCATCTTTACAAAGCCCATATTGATGAACTCTACTATGGGAGGCAGTACCTCACCATGGGCTTTTTTGAGGAGCTGGCCCGAAGGTTTAAACCTTATGTTTGTCTCGTGATTGCGGAAAAAGACTCACGGGTCATTGCCGGAACACTGAACGCTCAGGACGAGACGGCAATGTACGGTCGGTACTGGGGGGCCATCGAGTACCACCGGTTCCTTCACTTCAACGTCTGTTACTACTCGGCCATTGAACACTGCGTTCTCAAGGGTCTACAGCGCTTCGAGGCGGGCGCGGGGGGAAGCTTCAAGGAACTCCGGGGGCTCGAGCCGGAAAAGACCTACAGCATGCACTACATATCAGACGAGGGTTTCAGGCGAGTCTTGCGGGAACACTTGAAGGAGGAAAGGTCCTACACCGTCTCCAAACAAAACGCGTTGCTGGAAAGAAGCCAGTTAAAAAAGGGGATGGACGATGGGGGCTAGGATTCCTTGTACTTAAACGTGAGCTTGTCTTCGCTCTCGTCGATCTCTACCCTGCCGCCGTTTTGCAGCTTTCCAAAAAGTATCTCGTCGGCCAGCACCCGTTTAATCTCGGTCTGAATGACACGGGCCATGGGCCTGGCACCAAATACGGGGTCATAGCCCTTCTTGGCAAGCCAACTACGTCCTTTCGGCGTAAGGTGGAGGTAGACCTTCTTCTCGTTTAGTTGAAGATCCAGCTCCATAACAAACTTATCCACCACGCGCTCGATTACTTCAGGGTTCAGCGAGTTAAAAAAGACCGTGGCATCCAGTCGATTTCGGAACTCGGGGCTGAACATCTTCTCCATGGCTTCCTTACCCTTGCCCACATTGGTGTTCTTTCCAAATCCCAAGGGCGATCCACTTATCTCCCGCGAGCCCACGTTGGTGGTCATGATCAAAATGATATTGCGGAAGTCCGACTTCTTCCCGTTGTTATCGGTTAGCGTTGCGTGGTCCATCACCTGAAGCAGGATATTGAACAGATCCGGATGGGCCTTTTCGATTTCATCCAGGAGCAACACCGAATAAGGCGTCTTGTTTACGGCGTCGGTCAACAGGCCACCTTGGTCGAATCCCACGTAGCCCGGAGGCGCTCCGATGAGACGCGAGACCGTATGCTTTTCCATATACTCGCTCATGTCGAAGCGGAGGAATTCCACTCCCAGGGTACGGGCAAGCTGTTTTGCCACTTCGGTTTTCCCCACCCCTGTGGGTCCCAGGAAGAGAAAACAGCCGATGGGTTTTTCAGGTTGACCCAACCCGGAGCGTGATAACTTGATGGCGCTGGACACAGTATCAATGGCCTCGTCCTGTCCAAAGACGGTTAGTTTGAGGTCTCTATCCAGGTTACTGAGCTGCTCTTTATCCGACACCGACACGCTGCGGGGCGGGATCTTGGCCATGGTGGCCACGATCTTTTCGATATCCTTGGGACTGATGGTCTTCTTGCGCTTATCGGGCGGCAAGACTTTAACCGAAGCCCCCACCTCATCAATCACATCAATGGCCTTATCAGGCAGGCGGCGGTCGTTGATGTGTTTCGCCGACAGTTGTGCAGCGGTGCGAAGGGCCGGGGAGCTATAGGTTACCCCGTGATGCTTCTCGTAGTGGGCCTTCAATCCCTGAAGGATCTGATAGGTTTCCTCCACGCTGGGCTCTGGAACTTCAATCCTCTGAAATCGTCGCGCCAGTGCTCGATCTCTTTCAAAATAACTCTTGTAGTCGTGGTAGGTGGCAGAGCCAATGCACTTGAGCTGTCCGGAGGCAAGGACGGGCTTCAATATATTCGACGCATCCATGGAGCTGCCACTGGCGGCCCCTGCCCCAACCACGGTGTGAATCTCGTCAATGAAAAGTATCGATTCGGGTTGTTTTTTCAGTGCGCTCAAAACACCTTTCAAACGGGCTTCAAACTCCCCCCGAAATTTTGTCCCTGCCAATAACGCCCCCATATCCAAAGCATAAATGACCGCGTCCTTGAGGGCCTCGGGCACCTTCTGTTGATGAATTTTTAAGGCAAGGCCCTCGGCGATGGCGGTCTTCCCCACTCCAGGATCGCCTACGTATATGGGATTGTTCTTTCGCCGACGGCAAAGGATATGAATGGTTCTCTGAATCTCGTTCTCCCGACCAATGAGAGGGTCAATGCGTCCCTGCTTGGCCTCTTCCACCAGGTTGACGGTGAAGGCCTTGAGGGGATCCCTGGAGGGCCTCGCGCCCTCGCCGTCTTTTTCCTCCTCCTCGGCAAGCTCCTCTCCTTCTTCCTCGTCATCGACCTTGGAGACCCCATGGGAGATATAGTTGATCACATCAAAGCGGGTGATTCCCTGTTTCTGCAAGAGAAAGGCTGCATGGGAGTCCCCTTCTCGGAACAGCGCGGCCAGGATATCTCCCCCATGGATTTCTGATTTTTCGGCGGATTGGGCATGGAGGATCGCCCGTTGCAGCACACGATGGAAGCTCAAAGTTTCCTGAGGCTTTCGGTCCATTTCCGCCGGCAGCCTTTCCAGGTTGTTCTCAAAGAAATCCTCTAGATCCTTTTTCAACTGCTCCACATCGCCCCCGCACTTCAAAATGGTGCGGCTTGCCTCATCGTCCTGGAGCAATGCGTAGAGAAGATGCTCGAGGCAAACGAACTCATGACGTCGTTTCTTTGCCTCTTGGAACGCTAGTTTTAAGATCTTTTCAAGTTCTTTCGCAATCATCTCAGGCCTCTTCCATAGTACACTTGAGAGGGTACTCGTGTTGTCGTGCCAAACTATCCACCAGGGCCACTTTGGTCTCCGCCACCTCGTAGGTATAAACACCCGCTACACCAATACCGTTTTGATGAACATGCAGCATGATATGCACGGCCTCAGTGTGCGCCTTGTGAAATACGTACTCCAGAACCTGCACTACAAATTCCTTTGTGGTGTAGTCATCATTGTGCAACAGGACTTTATAAAGGGGCGGTTTTTTGAGCTTCTTCTCGGTCTCTTTATCGGTTTCCGTGACCACCCCATGGTCAAAATCTTTTTCCCGTTTACTCATGGTTCAGTTAATCCATGGATTGAAACGAGCCGGCCTTAATTCCTTTTTATGGGATCACCGGTATTTTGTCAAAGAAGATACGCAACAAATTTGCCGTCTCTACTTTTTTTTCCAGCGTACGGTCCTTTTTCGGTTTGGGATGCCATCTCCGAGAAGAGTTCTACCGCCTTTGGGAAAATTCTTTGGCGGGATCGCGCCGAGCACCATGTACACCACATCTCGTCTCGAGGTGTTGCCCATGGCACGATAAACGGTGGGACCAACCCGCACCATGGCACCCTCCGGCATGGAGTGACGTTTTCCATCGAGGAGGATGGTGCCGGTACCCTTGAGGATGATAAAGACCTCTTCCTGCACCTTGTGCCGGTGGACATAGCCGGCCCCTTCCCCCGGCTTGAGTCGCATGAGACTCACACCCACTCCTTTACAACCCATGGCGCGGGCCAGAAACTGCCTTTCTTTCACCTTACCTAACGGCATAGAAAGCATTGTATACTTAGCCATTGCTACGGTGTTCTCCTTACGTTTCTAATTTCCTCGACGGTGGAGCTGGATGTTTCGGTACATCCCCTCAATATTAAGCGGCAGCCACTCCTTGTACCGGCCCCAGTCTTTATACTTTTGGAGCCTGACGCTGTGCTGCATCTCCTCAAGAGATTTCCCCGCACGGGCCTCTTTGAGAACCACCTCGTATAGATCGTCGAGATAAGCACGATGGTTTCGGACATCTTGTTTCTTGCCCATGGGACCATGACCTGGCACCAGAATGTCAAATTCCATCCCTTCCACGACCTTCAGTCCCTCCATCCAGTCTGGAAAATAAGCGTCCCCTAGATTCCGATACGGGAGTCTATTAACCGAAACAAAATCAACCGCAAACAGCGCACGTTGCCCCGGGAAATTCATGACGATCAAATTGTCCGAATGTCCCCGGCCAACATACTGAAGCTCCACGGTTTGGCCACCCAGTTCAATGGTCATCTTGTCGGAAAAGGTGACGTTGGGGACCGCAGCAGGCCGCTTCTCTCCAACTATGGCCGCCTTTGCATTATCATGCGCTACAACCACCGCGGTGTCGGCAAAGACCTCTCCGCCGGCAATGTGGTCAGGGTGGTCGTGACTGTAAATAAGATACTTAACCGGCTGGTTAAAGCGCTTGCGCAGCTCCCCGTTGAGCCATTTAGCCGCATCCGCGTTGATGGGGTCAGTTGCAATGATTCCATCCCCGGTCACCAAAAAGACCGAATAGTGAAAATTGTTCTGGAATCGATAGAGTGCGCCGGAGATCCTGTCAATTTTCCGGACCGGCTCTCTTTGGGCTGAGCTGGGAACGGCGTTCGCGAGCAGTAGACCCACCAACACCACCATCAATTTAATTATTGTGGACCGCATTGCCTTATCACCCCCCGTTGCGGTTGAATCCCGTCACCGCACCATCGGCTGCTGAGGAGACCAGGTAAGCATATTTTGCCATGACCCCGGTCGCATAACGCGCCTTTGGTGGCGTCCACTGGCCGAGCCGTGACCGGATCTCATCATCCGACAGCTCCACGTCCAGGCGACGACCCTCCACATCGAAGGACACCATATCTCCGTCCCGCAGGGCCGCAATGGGCCCTCCATGGGCCGCCTCCGGGGCCACGTGGCCCGCCATGAGCCCGTGGGTCGCACCAGAGAAGCGGCCGTCCGTGAGCAGCGCCACGGAATCTCCCAGGTCAGCACCCACCAGCGCCGCCGTGACCGCCAGCATTTCGCGCATCCCTGGACCTCCCTTGGGGCCCTCGTAGCGAATGACCACCACGTCACCGGCCTGAATCTTTCCCGCCTGCACGGCCTGAAAGGCGTCTTCCTCACGGTCAAAGACACGGGCCGGCCCGCGATGCTTAACCCTCTCATGTCCAGCTACCTTGATCACGCATCCCTCAGGTGCCAAATTCCCCTTGAGGATCACCAGTCCCCCCGTGGGCTTCAGCGGCTTTGAGAGGGGAAGAACCACCTCCTGTCCCGGGGCCTCATTGGCACTCTTAACCTCTTCACCAATGGTTCGACCCGTAACCGTCATGGCGTTAGCGTTGAGCAACCCGCCTTCCAAAAGACGTCGGGCGACCAGCGGGACACCACCCGCCCGATAAAGATCTGTAGCTACAAATCGCCCGCCCGGTTTGAGATCTGCAAGCAGAGGGGTGCGTGCGCTGATCCGGTCAAAATCATCGAGCACCAGAGACACGCCGGCTTCGCGGGCTACCGCCAGGAGATGCAGCACTCCATTGGTGGAGCCACCCGTGGCCGCGATGGCCGCAATGGCGTTCTCGAGGGCCTCCTCAGTGATGACGTCTTTGGCAGTCAGACCTTGCTCCAACAGCTTCATCACCAGCTGACCCGCGCTGAATGCTGCATCGTCTTTTTTTGTGTCCATGGCCGGAATGCTCGCGCTGCCGATGGGGGATATTCCCATCATCTCAAATGCGGTGGCCATGGTATTGGCGGTGAATTGCCCGCCGCAGGCCCCTGGTCCTGGACAGGTTTGTCCCTCGAGCTCTTTTAAATCGGCATCGGACATCTTGCCGGAGGCGTGAGCTCCCACCGCCTCAAAGACGTCCTGAATCGTCACATCCCTGCCGCGGAAGCTTCCCGGCATGATGGAGCCTCCATAGAGCATCAATGAAGGCAGATTCAAACGGGCCAGCGCCATGACGGTGCCCGGGATGGTTTTGTCGCAGCCGGACAGCGCCACCACGGCGTCGAAGAGGTGACCCCGCGTGACCAGCTCGATTGAGTCCGCCACGACTTCCCGGCTAACCAGGGAGGCCTTCATTCCTTCAGTTCCCATGGAAATGCCGTCGGAAACGGCCACGGTGTTAAATTCAATGGGGGTTCCCCCTGCGGCACGGATTCCCTCTTTCACCTTTGCCGAGAGCCTACGCAGGTGATAGTTGCAAGGCATCACCTCTATCCAGGTGTTGGCGACACCCACCAATGGGCGGGCTAGATCCTGATCCGTGAATCCTATTCCCTTGAGCATCGCCCTTGACGGCGCCCGGTCCGGCCCGTCAGTGATTGCGCGGCTGTGTTTCTTTAGGTCTTGAGCCATGGATTTCCTTTCCTATTCCGTTACGCCGACTCATCCAACCACATGAGCTTGGCGGGATTGTCTTTGAGCATCATCTTCACCTGGTCGGGCTTGATCCCATAGGCCAGCAAGGCGCGGATGAAAACGCGCATGCCGTCGATGGCGTCCATATGAAGCACCTGGCCAAAGTCGCTGCCAATAATACAGCGCTCCGGTCCAATCTCTTTGATGGTCTTAATGGTCTCCATGGGGTCAGCCACCGGTTGGTAGAGGCTTGGGATCATGGGCTGGCAATAGGTGCCCACATAGACCCCCAGCTCCGCCAGTTCCTTCATTTCATCCAGAAGAAGTTTGTTGAGTTCCAGTAGCGGGTGATCGAGTGTGGCACGAACGCCAAGCTCCTTGGCCTTTTTGGCCAGGGGCAGCAACTCCTTAAAATCGGTATGGCCAAAACCGATGCCGACTTTCTTCTCCACCGCCATCTGCATGACCTCCACCACATTGGGCAATACCTCACCGTCTTCCCCCACCAACCTGACGCCTCCCCTGTCGGGATGACCCGCCCCGCGCCAGAAACCCAGCGAGGTAAAGGTGGGAAACCAGATCATCTTGAAATTGGGATACTGAAGGGCCACACGGATGTAGTCGGGATTCATCCCATGACATGTGCCGGCGCCGCCGTAAACCTCCACCCGGCGCTCGATTTCACCGCGCTCGAATAAGAAATCAACATGGCGCTGGACCAGATAGGCGGAACTACAGCTGATGTTCCAATGGTCTTTGAAGGCCACCGCCCGCATACCCGACTTGGAAGCTTCCAGGGCGATCTGGATCATATTCTGGGAGCGATGGACAAAGTCGGGGTAGGCATGGATGTGGCAGTCAATGGCACCCAGCAACAGTTCATTTTCGATGCCCGGATAGATCTTGAGCATCTCCGGATTATCCTTGAGCATCTGGTAGAAATAGTCCTTGGCATTGAGCTCGCGGACTCGCTCCACAGTGAGGGTCCTCCCAACCAATAGCTGTTCCGCGGCTGCGGCATCGGCGGCGAAATCACACACGGTAGACCTCCCTTTCCTTATAACGGACAGTGGATAGTGAGATTGGCTCCCCACAAACGAAAAGCCATGAACCGCACATCCACATCGGGTAGCAAAATAGCAGCATAAAATCCAGCGGTCTTTGATCCCATCAGCAGAATACTGACTCGACCGGCCTCCTGATCCTCAAATGGCTCCATGGGACTGAGTATCGTATAATAGCGGGTGACGTGATGAGAGCAAACCCTTGCAAGAACAATGGGGAGGCCAAGAATATGAAACGAAATCACATGAATATGCTTGAGGTTCTAACAATGGCCCTGATTCTCACCCCCTGTGGCGGAAAGGACGACGAGAACCGGGTTCGCGCGCCGTGAAAGAAGTCGTTACTAAGGAGTTTAAGATATACGAAAGTACCAAAGAGTCACTCGCGGATATTCAAAAGACTTCCAATCGGAGCCGGCAGCAGCAACTGGATTTGCTAAAATAATGCCCGTTGGATTGCCGCGAATTGGAAACATACCTTGATTCGTAAGATTTTTCCCCTAGCACCGCTTGTCAAAATCCGCAGGAATAGTGTAAGTTGATCCCAATTGGGGCCAAGGGGAGGTAAATCCATGCCTACAATCGATGCGGACGCGCATGTCATTGAAACGGAGCGAACTTGGGAATTTATGGACGGGTCCGACGCTAAATTTAGGCCTGTTACCGTTACCTCCTCGTCCGACCCGGGAAAGCAGTTCTGGGTGATCGATGGCAAAGTCTTTGGTCGGGGCGGCAACGTTGGCAAAGAATTCCCTGCGCCCTCCCGGGAGATGAAAGACGTCGAGGTCAGGCTGAGACACATGGACGAATTGGGAGTGGACGTTCAGGTCCTTTACCCTTCCATCTTTCTCCGGCCCCTCACCAGCCGACCCGAGGTCGAACGGGCCCTTGCAAGAAGCTACAACCGCTGGATGGTCGACATCTGTAGAAAGGGGGAAAAACGGCTGCACTGGGCGGCTATTGTTCCGCTCTTGAATATGGAAAACGCCCTGGCCGAGGCAAAGTGGGCCAAGGACAACGGTGCCTGCGCACTCTTTACCCGACCCATACCCGAGGACCGGGTGCTCACCGACTCCTGTTTTTACCCCCTCTACGAGGAAGCCAGCCGGCTCAACGTGCCCGTCTGCGTCCACGCAGGCACGGGCAGCTTTGACTGGGTCAATGTATTCGAGCAAGAGATCGGGTTTGGAAAAAACAAGCTCCCGGTGGTCTCAAGTTTCCATTCCATCGTCTCCGATGGTCTCATGGAACGGTTTCCCAAACTCAAGTTCGGCTTTATAGAGGTGAGCGCCCAGTGGATACCCTACGCGATCCACGACATGGTCAAGCGGTTCAAGAGAAAAGAAAGGACTCTCAGTCCCAACTTTATGCGGGAAATGCGGCTTTACGTGGCGTGCCAGACTGATGACGACCTCTCCTATATACTAAAGTATGCCGGAGAGGACAGCATCCTTATCGGGTCCGATTACGGTCATGCGGACACGGCCACCGAGATCGACGCGCTACGAAGTCTACAACAGAAAGGTGAGTTTAGTCCGCGCGTCATCGAAAAGATTCTCAACGACAACCCGAGCGCCCTCTACAACCTTTGACGGAATCTGTTCTACCGCTGCGGGACACCCACACGGAGTCCGAACCTTCGGGCCACCAGGGCGACTCCCACAGTCAGGGCAATCATCACAAGGCTGACGATGCCTGCCGCCTCCAGCTCGGCCCCATCCGCATGGGTCATCAGTTCCAGCGCAAGAATTGACAACGTCACCGTCCCACGGCTGGCCAAAAGGATAATGCCACTGGTCGCCTGGGCCGCCAATACGAAGTTGAACGTCCCCACCAGGACCAGCATCGGCATGATCAAGGGAAGCCAAATTCTAAAGTAGGTCCGCCACCAACCAGCTCCGGATAACCTTGACGCTTCTTCGAGTTCTTCTCCCATCTGGAGGAATATCCCCTTGAATAGCTGGGTACTGGTCAGTTTACCCTGAAGTAACGTCACCAGGACCAGCGCCCAAATGGTGCCGAATATGGGCTTCAATAAGGGTGTCCCCAGGAACAGCCAGAGCAAGCCCAAGCCGGCCAAGATACCGGGAATGGATGCGGACATCCAGAAAAGGGAGTCCAAGATGCCCCGCATATGCCACTTGGTACGCACGAGCACGTAAGCAACAATGGAAAACAGCAAGGGAGAAATCAACGCGGTGCTCAAGCTTAGGAGTATTGTGTTCTGTAAAGCGAGTAGAAAAAACCGGTCCTGGAGCACCTCCCGCCAATGGTGGAGGGTCCATACGGTGTTGACTTGGAAAAACCCTACCCGGGTCATGAAGCTCCCTCCAACGAGGGTCAGTACGGGGACCAAAGTGAGCAGGGCAACCACGGTGATAACTAAAGTGGTTGCTATGGGTTGAAACCATCCCAGATGAATCAACCCCGGTTTGTATGCCGACGTCACGGTGGTGTATTGGCGCCGATGGAGGAGCCAGCGTTGGATTGGGATGATGGCGGCGATGAGAATAAGGGTGACACTGGCTAGGGCCGTTGCCTGCCCATATTCCGGTGGATCAAAATCCCGAATCTGCTGAAAGATCTTGGTGGAGTACACGAAAAACCCAATGGGTGTGCCCAGAATTCTTTCGGTCTCAAAACTTTGGAAGATGCGCACCACGTTCAACATGAAGACAACCACCATGGGCGGAATCATCACGGGCAGGGTAACCCGCATCATTGTGCCCAAATTCGATGCCCCGGACACGATGCTCGCCTCCTCCAAAGACAGGTCCATGTTGCGGAAGGCAGGTGTGAGCAGCATCACCTTCTGGGAGATGGCGTTGCCGAACAGGTGGGCGCCAATAATTCCCTGGACGCTATAGATATTGAACGGGCCCTCTTCCACAAAGGGAAACCACTTCACCGCCTGATTGATAAAGCCAATATCCGGGTCCAAGAGAAAGGTCCACCCGACGGTTGTCGAGAGTGACGGCAGCATGAAGGAGACCCAGAACATAAATTCCAGGCCATGGCTGAAGGGGATTCGAGTGCGGGCCAGGATCCAGGAAATAACCACGGCCAAAGGGAAGCTGATAGATGTATAGGCAACGTAAACCAGGAAGGTGTTGCCGATGGACTTCATGATCCCTGGCTGGGAGAAGGCCATCTGCCAGTTCTGAAAGCTGAATTTGTAGGGATCTACGATACTGGCGATATTGAAGCTGTTTACAAAGATGAGCACCACCGGATAGAGGATGTAGAACCCGAAGGTCAGAATCAGCGCTGCCATCACAAATGTGCCCGTGCTTGGACGGCGGATGGCACTCCAGGGAGATGCGGCTGTACCGGTCCCGGCGATTCGATTCATAGGCTACTACGCCCTTTCGTTTATCCCTATTTCTTGCCCACCGAGACCAGGGCCTTGCGCGCGAAGGCCATGGACTCACCCAGCTTTTTCTGGAACTCGGGGTCACTGTCAGGGAACCAATATTCAACGCCCTTTTGCCGTCTGGCTGCTTTATTCACCCCCTTTTTAGTGATGTCCACACGTAGGGAGTCATCGCCATCGGCCTTTTGCATCAGGGTCTGGCCGTCCCGGGTTAGCCACCAGTTGAGGAAAAACGTGCGGGCGTTAGGATGCGGCGCATTCTTCATGGACCAGATGGCCCCGCCTCCGACGCTGATTCGCGGAGATTCTTTGAGCAGTTTTCGAATTTCATCGCGCACCGGCATCCCCTGCCTCATCAGACTCCTCACCTCCCGTCCGCAGGCAAACAGACACATGGAGTATTTACCCAGAGCCAACCATTCCGCTGCCTGCCGGGCGTTTTTCACAATGGTAATATCCGTTTCGGTCAACAGCCTGTGGAGGAACTTGGGACCTAGCTTTGGATGCATGTAGTAGTACGCGGTGCTCTGTCCCACACCTGCCGTACTGGGATCGCGACCTACGATTTTCCCCCTGTACTTAGGCTTCAATAGATCCCAGAAGGATTTAATTTCGTCCGGGTTGAGCTTGTCCGTGTTGTAGGTGATTTCCGACGTGAAACCGCCGTTACCACGGAAGGCCACAACATAATTTGCCTCCGGGTCCATAAGGACCGGACCCTCGCTCTTGTACCATGCCTTCTTGTCGAGAACCTCAGGGTGGATCAGGAGTGGTTTGAGGGGTTCTACAACCCCTGCAGGGAGTAGGCGCGTGTTCACCGATGTGATACCCCCCATCCAGACGTCAAGGGAATACCGACCGGCCCTGCGCTCGGCTAGAACGCGGTCCGACTGCTGCCGGGATGAGCCGGTGGAAAACACAACCTTGATCTTGTACTTCTTTTCAAACTCCCCAATGTATTTCCCGACCCCACGCCCGACACCACAGCAAATAAAGGCAACTACCTTTCCCTCTTGCTGGGCCTTCTTGAGGAGTTCCGCCCACTGTTGGTCGAACGAACCACTCAGAGCGAACCCCGCTGCAGGCAAGGCCAAAAGGACAACCATGGCCGCAAGCATTGCCCGGAGATTAAGTTGACTACGCAGCTTCATTTTGTTTCTCCTTATGAGACTCTATTTAGCTTGGTCGGCCGAGGTACTGCCGAGTGGAGCGATTTCTCGAATTCCACCCTTCTTCACCTCCGGAGCCCGGTCGGCCCTCGTCTGCTCCAGTCCGCTATCGATGTTGGTATCGATAATGGGTTGATTAGGATCACGGGAATATCCATGTATGGGGTCAAGCCCTGCTTGCACCCTTTCGATGTTTTCCTTCAACATCTCCCTCAGCATCACGATCCCCTTATCCGCGGTGGCCAGGCGTTCCCTGGTTCGGTCAGCAACCGGCCCCTGGGTTTCCCATGCCATATGGTCCTGAGGGATCACATGCTGCAGGGTGTACCTGGTAAAAGGATGGATCTGGTGGGCCGGCTCCTTGTATGGTGGTTTGTACTCCACCGGCAGGTCTTGCGGGTCCTGTGAGGGAGCTCCGTTTCCAGCGAGCGTAAACATAACGTGGATATGCATGGTATGCTCGTCATCGATGGGCACGCGGATCTGGGTGCTCGGCCCCTGTCTGAGGATATTGGGGAAGATTACGGGATGTTCATCCAGCATGCCGTTTTTGTAGAGCCGTTTTTTGATGATGCCGTAGGGGACCGTGTAGAACTCGAAATTATCAACGTCATCGGTAAATCCCCGGGTCGTGCTCTCCGGTTTTCTCCCTTTCCTGCCGGCAAATTCCTGATGAAGGACCTGCAGATGGGATGGATCCGCAGAGTTCTCCATGGCCTGAAACCAATTGCAGTCCAACTGGGGATGAACCACGATCTTGCGGTGGCCGTCCGTACGGAACAATGTATCGTACTTCGGGATCTGGGGGGCGGGCTCCGGACCCATGTATGCCCAATAGAGACCCACGAGTTTTTGCACCGGATAGGCCTTTTGCTTGATGGTCAGTCTGAACTTGCTCTCGGCAGGCTCCGGTGGGGTTTCCAAACAATTCCCCTGCGTGTCATAGAGCCATCCATGATAGGCGCAGGCAATCCCCCGCTCCTCAACCCTTCCGTAAACCAAAGAGGCACCGCGATGCGCGCAACGGTCCTCCAGGAGACCCACCCGACCTTTCATGTCGCGAAACAGCACCAGGTTTTCCCCGAGGATGCGGACAAACTTTGTGGGATTCTCCTCGGTCAGTTCTTTAGCCACGGCAACAGGATGCCAGTAACGGCGCAAGAGCTCACCTGCAGGTTCGCCTGGACCCACCTTGGTCAGAAAATCGTTCATCTCTTTGGTTATGGGCATCGTCTTGTCTCCTCCTCCATGATGGATCTACTCAAAATATCAACCCTACCCAGTTTCAAAACAACCGTCATTGTCGCAAAAGAAAAGGCCAGCACACACCCACCACGAATGAGTAGGGCACCTGGCCGATTTTTAATCCCTTGATTCCCCCTTTAATGATACTTTTTCCCTCCATTTTGTCTGAGAATGCTCCCAAAACTGCCTCAACCAACAAGGGAATAGGGATCAATTTCTTAGCTTCAAGTGACCCTATATCAGCATAGGGAATGGGGTCTGTCAACTCCGATCCGACATTCTTCGCGAGACCTAAACTCCATTAGAAAACAGAAAAAAGGTTGCAGACATAAATACTTGGAATAACCTTAATCCTAGGAGCAAGAATCACAGGACGGCCCGCTCGCCGGCGGTCATCCTGAAGGGCCTCTGAAAAATGATGAAAATCGTGGTTGATATGGAACAGGTCCAGCGCCTTGACTGAATCATACTGGACTGGTAACGTCATGCCCCGTCGAAAGAAGGGGATACGGTTCGGACCTTTAAATTAAATACGGAGGGAAACAATTATGAAGCTGACCAAAGCTCTTGCGTTTTTCCCGCTAATTACAGGTACGATAGTCATCATTCTTGGAACAGTCACACCCGCTAAGGCAGACGACTTCAAGAAAGAATGGAATGCACTCATCAAGGCCGCACAGGCGGAAGGGCAAGTTGTTACGTTCATCTGCTGCGGAACCGGCCGAGCCGTGGGCAAGATGATCCCCGAGTTCGAAAAGAAGTTTGGCATCAAGTGGATCAATTCCACCGGCTCCTCGGGTCAGCAAGCGTCCAGGGTTCTGGCAGAACGTCGGGCCGGAAGGTTCACCATAGACCTCTGGATGGGCGGCGCCCGCACTTCTCAAGCGAGGCTAATGCCCGCCAGGGCTCTTGCTCCCCTGAAACCGCTGCTCATACACCCGGAGGCACTGGATGATTCCGCTTGGTACGAGGGTGGGCTCACCTACCTGGATGAAAAGGACCGTGCATACATCGTGGCCTGGGGCGGAAACGCTTCGACGGCAGAGATCACCTACAACACGAACCTTGTGGACCCCAAAGAGATCCAGTCCTACAGCGACCTGCTCAAGTCCAAGTGGAAGGGAAAGATCGTCATGCGTGATCCCAGTTCCGCCGGGACCCTTCAGAGCACGGCCTTCTACTACATGCACCCCAATCTGGGGAAGCCTTTTTTACGCAGCCTGCTGACGGAGATGAATGTGACCATCTCAAGTAATGCCCGGCAGGCGGCGGAGTGGCTTGCATTGGGGAAATACAGCATCTGCATGTTCGCCTGCAGGACAGAGGTTCGCAACGCAAGGAGGCAAGGCCTACCTGTGGACGAACGCTTCCCCCACGCCCTCTCAGAGGGATCGCGAATCGCCGTTGGCGGGAGCGCCGTCTTTGCTATGGACAGCCCGCCGAACCCTAATGCCCAGAAGCTATTCATCAACTGGTGGCTCAGCCGGGAGGGACAGGAATTTGCGCAAAGAGTGGACGGAGCCAACTCCCTGCGTATCGACATTCCCAAAGACAAAGTGCTTCCACACAATCTGAGGAAGAAAGGGTTCCCGTATATTTTTCTAGAAAAAGACCCCGGCTTCCTGCCCAAGATGGAGGCGTCGCAGAAATTCGTCAAAAGGCTGATTGCAACCAAGGGGAAATAGTAAAAATTGCGTGTTCCGTAGCCCGCTGGATACTTTGGCCAGTTACGTGACTTTTGGTGGGCTAGGTTAGAACACCGTCGTCACGCCATTGATTTATGGTCGCATCGTCGTATCCGAGCAGGTCACGCATAATCGGACCGGTATCCGTACCCAGAGGAGAGGGCAGGGCCAGCGGTTCATTACTCATACCGCGGAACTCCAACGGGCTACGTGGAAGCTCGAAGGGTCCGATGGGTGAATCCCTAAATCCCTCAAAGTAATTCCGGCCGCGGAGCTGCGGGTCCTTTAACAGATCCGCTGCGCTCTGCACTACGCCTGCCGGCACTCCCTCTGCCTGGAGCTTTTTCATCACCTCTTCTGCCGACTGCGCCCGGGTCCATTCCTCTATGATCTTATCAAGCTCCACTGCACTTAAAGACCGGGATGAAATGTTGGCAAACCGTGGATCTCCAACCAGGTCGTCCCGATCCAGGACATGGCAGAACTTGCTCCACTGCTCATCCGACCGGACTGAAACCACGCACCATCGGTCTTCTCCCTGGCAACGGTAGCAGCCTTGAGGAGCCGCAACGGGGTCCCGATTGCCCCGGGGCTCCGGCTCTCTGCCATTGATCCCGGCCTCCAGATAGCTCACCCCCATGGTATACGCGGTGGATTCAGCCTGCGCCAGATCAATGGACACGCCTCGCTCCATGAGCCTTCGATGGAGCAGCGCTGCCACCAGCACTGTGGGAGCCAGGACGAACCCCACATGGTCCGGATAAACACCCTGGCTACCAATGGGACGGGGCTGTCCGGGGTGATTCCAAAGGTAGGTCATCCCGCAAAAGGCGGTAAGGTTAAATCCCCAGGTGCCGTACCAGCTCTTGGGTCCCGTCTCACCGAGACCAGGTAACTTGAGAATAATAATCTTCGGATTTGCCTTTCGAATTTCCTCGTCGCCGAGGCCGAGACGTCCAAGAACCCCCGGTCGAAAATTGACTAACACCGCATCACAATGACCCGCCAACTCCTTCAGGAGTCGCGCCCCCACCGGATGCTTCAGGTTAACTGTAATGGAACGCACCCCCAGGTTGCACTCGATGAATCGAGGGGCGGCATCTATGTTTGGAGACTGACCGTAATGCCGAAACGCATCGAGGCCGCCCTTCATGGATTCCACCTTGATCACCTCAGCCCCATACTGGGCGAGAAATCGCCCTGCGTAGGGACCGGCGTATCCGTTGGTCAAGGCAAGTACTCGGATCCCCTGAAGGATCTTGTTTGTGCTTGGCACGGAGGCCGTGGGTCTGTCCCGTTGGTTCCTCCCCTGCCCCGCCAAATCCCTTGGCGCTTTTTCACCCGATCCCAGCGTGCCATCAAGGATCTCTGAATTGTGCTGGCCTAATAGCGGCGCCACGGATGGCGCGAGGCGCTCTCCCTCCACCATGAACGGGGCTCCCAGCTGTTGAAAGGATCCGAGCACGGGATGAGTCACCTGCCCAAAGAACCCACGTTCCCGGATGTGGCGATCACCCAGGAAATCCCCGGGACTGTTTACCGGCAAAGCAGGAAGCCCTCGCTTCTGCATGATGTGAGCGAGCTCGTCCTTGTTATACTTCGACGTAAAAGTAGCTACCAGGGAGTTCAACCAACCGGCCCGAGCGTGTCTTGCCGCGTTGCTATTCAAGCTCGGGTCATCGAGTTCCCGAGGGTGATTCTCCCAGATCTCGAGAAACAGGGGCCAGTGACGCTGGGTTACAAATAGGGAGATATAACCGTCCCGGCAAGGAAAGAGGTTGGCTGGTGCAGCATGCTGATGTTGGCTTCCGGCCCGTTTCATGAGCCTTCCTTCCGCAGAGTAAGTAAAGGCCACATGCTCGTGGAGAGCCATGCTTGCCTGTGCCGAAGTATCCACGTGTATTCCAATACCGCTTTTTTCCCGCTGCCAAAGGGCGAGCATCACACCGTAGGCCGCGCATAGACTGGCATAGTTGTAGGACTGAGCGCCGGGAGGCATGCAGGGCGCAAGGCCCGGGTCACCGCTGATGTAAAGTAACCCGCCCATGGCCGTGGTAACGATGTCCGGTGAGAGGTAGTCCCGGTAGGGGCCGCTCAGTCCGAATCCCGAGAGGGAAGCCAAGATAATCTTCGGCTGACGTTCAGAGAGGACACTAAAACCGAGATCCCATTCTTCCAAGGTACCGGGCGCATGGCTCTCCAAAATCACATCGGACCGCTCCACGAGATCTAGGAAACGTTTCCGACCATCAGGTCGGGTGAGACCCAGGGTAATGCCGCGCTTGCCGGCATTCAGGTAAGCAAAGGGGAGACTTCCCTCCCGGTGGGGCTGGTCTTTTGCAAAGGGAGGTTCACTGCGCAGGGAATCCCCGCCCGCAGGCTCCACCTTGACCACATCCATTCCCAGGTCGCTTAGCAGCCTGCCGCACAGGGCCCCCATGGCCGTGCTGAGATCCAGGACTCGAAGACCCGAAAGGAGCGAGGCTGACGATGCTTCCATTTAGATTTTTACCTTTGAAATGGGTTTTATACGCCTAACATGACATGCCAAAAATAACCGAACGGCTGTTTATCCTCCGCGGGAGAATCAAAGTGAAAGACGAAGAACTGCTTTTAGCTATCTGGAAAGTGATGAGCAAAGATCCGGAGTTTATGAAGAACCGCAAAAAACCCATCTCTCCAGCTATTGCTTTCACTTGCGAGAAGTGCGGCAACATCAGAGGAGCTGCTGGTACGGTTCAGATCCCGTTGAATCTTGTCATAAACCTCAGAGTCCAAGCTCAGGACGGTGATGTAGACCACGTACTCAAGAGCAGCAAATCTACCGAGTAAGTGGTCTCTTTCTTCGTCTGTCATTGGAGGTTCCCCTGTCAAGCCATCAAATAATCTAACCCTAGCGGGGATCGTTGACTTTAGAGACATGTAAAGCCTATCCTAAGTCTCGAAGCCATTCAACAGAGGTCCGTGTGTCGGGCCATCCGTTGAATACAAGAGCCCGATTCTGGCGAAGGGTAGCTCCCGGAGCCTTGGGTGAATAAGCGGAACTTTACTTCCTCTGTTGTGATGGCTTCATGACCCGGCAATTCCACCTGGGTCCGGCTCTAGAAAGGGAGGGAGGTTCTCTTGTCGTACGTAACTAAGACAATGGTTTCCGGAGAAAGAATTATCAGCTGGGCGAAATTCCACTGGCTTTACAACTACTCGGCTATTGTCCTTTTCGTGGGAGGAATTGTTGGAGGTTTCCTGTTCATATTACCCTACGTTCTTAGCTTTTTCGGACTCGTGATGCTCGTCAATCGATGGACGACAGAGGTCGTCGTTACCAATCGTCGTCTCGTCTACAAGAAAGGCTGGATCGCGAGAAAGACAGAAGAGATGAGTCTCAATCGAATCGAAGAAATCAACGTAAAGCAGGGAGTGATCGGTCGCATTCTGGGTTACGGTAAGCTAGTTTGCTACGGGACAGGCGCAGGCGATATCGAGCTTCCTGTTATCTCTGGACCTTTGAACTTTCGGAAGGCTATACAAGAGGCACAGGTTCGCAACAAGACAGGAGGGATAAACTAAGTCTTGACGAGATCTTATTTTGGCATGTTAAGCGTATAAAACCCTTTGAAATGTTCATCAGAGCAACTTCGTCAAGGTTTATCGCGCCAAGACGCCGCCGAATTAAAATTCGAAATCCCAAGCTCGAAATCTCAAACAAACCAAAACACTCAAATCCAAAAACCGAAATCCAAAACGAAATTGCTTGGAATTTTATGTCTTTTGATCATTTGGATTTGTTTCGAATTTCGGATTTCGAGTTTATAATTTTTTTATCCTTTGCGCCTTTGCCCGAGTCGTCTTTTATCCGATCCCCAAACCCAATTTCAGGGAGAAAATTTCAAAATAGATTTGGTTAGCGCGGCCCGCGTCTCTTCATGAGGTTCTGCGCCAGCCGCCAACGTAAAACCTCGGTGGCCCCCTCCGTGATTCGAATACTGCGAAGCTGCCGATACCACCATTCCAGGGGCAGGTCCTTGGTCAACCCGACACCACCGTGCACTTGAATGGCACGATCCACCACCCGACTGGCCATCTCCGTGCACGTGATCTTGACCATGTAGGAAAGGTTGCGCACGTCCTCTCCACGGTCGCTACGCCAGGCACATTCGTAAACCAAGAGCCGTGCCGCATGGAGTTCCGTGGCGGAATCGGCCACCATAAACTGCACCGCCTGGCGCTCGGCTAGCGGTTGCCCGAAGGTGACACGGTTGTGGGAGTAATCGATCATCATGTCCAGGGCGCGCCGGGCGATCCCCAGGGGCCGGGCGCCATGCCCTTTGATGCGACCCTCCTGGATCCAATTCTGGCCCAGGGCAAAGCCCTGTCCTAGATTTCCAATGATATTCGCAGCGGGGACCCGTACGTCGTCGAAGACGATCTGCCAGGGTGCATCCCCCATCATGGTGGGCCACTGGCGTTCAAGTAATACCCCCGGGCTCTTCATGTCCACCATGAAGCAGGTAATGCCGCCGCGCGCTCGTTTTTCCGGGTCAGTTACAGCAATCAATTGAGCATAGTCCGCACGACCGGCGCCGGTGATGAAGCGTTTAGTTCCATTCAAAACAAAGTGGTCTCCATCACGCACCGCCCGGGTTCGCATGTTCGCGGGGTCACTTCCTGCGTCCGGCTCAGTCTGGGCAAAACAGACCTTCATCTCACCCCTCAATACGGGAAAGAGAAAGCGCTCCTTCTGCTCCTCATTGGAATGAAACAAAACCGGCCGCACCGAGGGTCCGAACAGTTCGTTGCTGCGAAACGGGATGGCTGCCGTACGGGAAACCTCTTCGGTGATGACACAGCGGGTGAGCAGGTCGAGCCCAGTACCGCCGTATTCCTTGGGGACGTCGAGGTGCCAGAACCCCAGAGCCTTGGCCTTTTCCTGGAGGGGTTTCATGATATGGTCCGGCATCTCCTCCCCTTCAGGGCGATACTCACGCTCCAAGGGAATAACCTCTCGGTCAATAAACTCCCTTACGGTTCGTTTGATGAGCTGGATCTCTTCCGGTAGCTCAAAGTTCACGCTGCTTTCCCTCCCCTGTCAACTCGCCTCACTTCTGGTTACTTTTTACGGTCATAGGCTTGAAGGCCGGGACGATAGGATTTTTCGTCCAGAAACTGCTCCATGCCCTTCTCACGGCCCCCTTCCTTATCCGTGTGTCTGATCTCCAAACTCTTGACTGCGAGATAATCCCCCGCCTGGTGATAATCCATGGTTCGGACCGTCTTGAAGGCTTGCTTGCAGCCGCGCAGCGCCCAGGGATTTTTCTCCATGAGCCTCTTGGCCAATGAGACGGTCTCCCCGCGCAACTTGGCACGTGGAACCGCATAGTTCACCAGGCGGATCTCGGCGGCCTTTTTGCCGTCGAAGCTATCCCCGGTCATGCAATAGTAGAGCCCATCGCGGTAGCTCATGATGTCGGACACCACCTTGGTCACTAGCCCACCGGGAAGGATACCCCAGTTGACCTCGGAAAGCCCAAAGATCGCTTCCTCCGCTGCAATGGCGAAGTCGCAGGCCACCAGCGGGGTGAAGGCGCCACCAAAACAGAATCCGTTCACCATGGCGATGGTGGGCTTGGGGAACATGTAGAGTTTTTCCCAGCGCCATTGCTGACTGGACCATCCCGCGCGCCTGCGCTCTTTGGGGTTGTTCTCCAGTCCGCGAAAATACTCTCTAAGATCCTGTCCGGCGCACCAGCTGTCCCCGGCGCCCGTCAAAACCAGCACCTTGGTCTCGTCATCCACCTCGAGATCCGTAATCGCATCCAGCATGTCAAAGTGGAGCTGCGGGTTCATCGCATTGCGTTTCTCCGGGCGATTCAAAGTCACCCAAGTGATTCCATCTTCCTTTTCAACCTTTACGGTTGCGTAGGACGCAATTGCCATAAATTGATCCTCCTCATTTATTACTCTCACGGCACTCTAGGTGAGAAGAAACTTCAAAGTCAAGAAGTCATGGAATTTCCATTCCAGTCACTCCAGTCGCCTAGAGTTTCGACGGACTAAAATGACTCCACCGCGGGCTGCGGCTATGCCGCGAAGGCTTACTTAGCACGACATCAACCTGCAACAGGCCGTGGTAATTGAAAAGGACCGGGGGCCAAAACTCCTCACCCTGCAGCGGTTTGCGACGAGGGGGAGTGAGACGTAGGGCGTGGGCATCGAGCGTAGAGCCTCAGATATTCACCGGCCTGTTGCCCACGGCCGGAGGATCGCTCCCCGAGGAGAACCTATTGATCCTCGTATAATATAATGACATCAGAAAAGGCTGGACTGTTTCCAGAAGGCGGTAACGAGACGAGGCCTGCGGCGCATTCGGCAAAGGGCCCGACGAGCATGGTGGCTGAGTTGAGCGAAGTCCTTGGCACAGAAGTTGGGCAGTTCATGATGCTTCCAGTATCCCCAGAGGTATTCGACGGGATTCAGTTCCGGTGCATAGGCCGGCAACCGTTCCAGCACCAACGCGCCTTCGGTAGCGGCAACAAAGTCCCGAACCAACCGGCTCCGGTGGCTGGGCAGTCCGTCCCACACTACCAGCAGCGGCCCGGAAACATGACGCATCAAGTGCTTCAGGAATTCGATGATCTGGGGGCTCTTGATGGCTCCCGGATACACTCGAAAGTACAAGCGCCACCAGGTGACTCCGGCGATGGCCGACAGACTCTTCCAGTTGAAGTGATATTGCAGCACTGGCGTCTGTCCTCGGGGCGACCACGTACGATACCGATTCGGCCGCTCGCTCAGCCCGCTTTCGTCCACGAACACTATGGTTCGCCCCTCGTTTCGGGCTTTTTTTTAATCTCCGGCCAGCGCTTCTTCTTCCACTGCCGGATCGCCTCTTCATCTCGTTCCAAGGCACGTCCCGTCGGCCGCTGGCAACTCCACCCCAACTGCCGCAATATCCGCCAAACATGGCCCGGATGGTATGTGACTCCGCAGGCTTCCCCAATCAAGTGGGCCACTCGCCTTGCGGTCCACAGGCTCGTGTCGTACCCCAGCGCTTCGGGTCCCCGTTTCAAACCGCCCTCGATCTTCTTCAGATCCGCCGGGCTCAGTCGCGGCTTGCGTCCGGCACGCCCCGCCTGCTTGAGCCCGGCTCTGCCGCTCTCGGCCAACTGCCGCGCCCATCGATTCACCGACTGGCGGTGCACTCCCACCCAACGCGCCACCTCCGCCTCCGACAGCCCTCGCTTCAACAGCCTCCCCGCCTCCATCCACCGCCGCTCCAATGCTTCAAAGTCCCGTCGCACTCCAAGTGGGTTTCCCATACCACCACTATACATTAAGTTCTTATCCAATGTCATTATATTATGCGGCTCTCCATAGGTTTGCAAGCTCGCTCAGCGCGCCATTTACAAAATCGCGAATTTCTGGGCTTGGGGGCCTGCCTCTCAGCGGGAGCCGATGGGTCTCGGCCACGAGGCCCCATCATTTGATCTGACATGCCAAATTGGCATGAGCCGCCAGTACCGGACGTCTCCCTTTCTTCGTGCCAGACCCCCTGCGCCTAACAACGTGGGGCGACGAGGGGAGCGAGACGTAAGGCCGTGGGCATCGAACGTAAAGCCTCAGATATTCACCGGCCTGTTGCCCACGGCCGGAGGATCGCTCCCCGAGGAGCACTGAGCAAGTCTTTTCAGGTCCCGGCGGAGAGTTTCAATTCTCGAAGCCTTCCGCAAAATCTTCTTTACACCGGCGAACAAGGCAGGTAGCCTTCTGGGCAGTTCAGAAAGGAAACGTTTTCACCATGGCGAATATCAATCACAACAAAATGGACTGGGACCTCACCAGCTATTTTCCGGAGTTCAATGGCCGCGAGATGCGACAATTCAAAGAGTCGTTACAAAAAGACATTGCTTCACTCCGGGAACGGGCTGGCGCCCTACCCTCCCTGAACCCCGACACTGTTGGTCAGTGGTCGGAAATACTGGAGAAGAACGAGGAACTCCAGGTGCGTCTCTCTCACCTTGGCTCCTACATCGGCTGTCTGGCCTCCGCCGACGCACGAAACGAGGCCTACGTCAAAGAGGAAGCTCAGATGTCCTTGATGAGGGCGGAATTTGCCAAGCTCAGAGTCGAACTACTGCGCGCCGTCAAAGAGGCATCCCCTGAGGCGTTTGCCATGGTGTCTAAACGTGATCAGTTTCGAGGCGCACGGCATTATCTAGACCGCCTGCGCCAGGAGGCTCTCAACAGGATGAGCCGGGAAGAGGAAGTGCTCGCCACCGATCTCGGGGTGGACGGCATCAACGCCTGGGGGCGTCTTTACGACACCCTATCCGGAAAGCTTGAATTCCACATGATCTACCCGGACGGTACCCGCCAGCGCTTGCCCATATCCCAGCGGCGTTCTCTCATGGAAAACCCGGACCGCCGCGTCAGAAAGGCCGCATTCGAGGCCGGCAACAGAGCATGGCGGAGTGTTGAAGACACCACCGCTGCCGCTCTGAACGGCATCTCAGGAACCCGCCTGACTCTCGACCGGCATCGAGGCGTGAACCACTTCCTCGATGTCGCCCTGTTCCAGTCCGGGATCACACAAAAGACCCTCAATGCCATGATGGAGGCCGTCCACGCGGAACTCGAATTGCCCCGCCGAATTCTCCGTCTCAAGGCCAGGGCCATGAAGACCGCGGGGGTAGCCTGGTATGACTTGGGCGCCCCGCTCTCCATTCCTGGTCAAGGGCAGCTCTCTTGGGATCAAGCAAAAGCCCTCATCCAAAACTCCTTCGATCAATCGTACCCCGCTCTCGCCGATTTCTTCCGGTCGGTGGTCCACAGGAGCTGGATCGACTGGCGGCCCCGTGCCGGTAAACGCCCCGGCGGCTTTTGCACGGGTTCTCTCCTGACCAAAGAATCCCGAATCTTCATGACCTACAACCGTTCCATGGGAGACGTGTTGACCTTGGCCCATGAGGCCGGACACGCCTTTCACAGTAAAGTCATGGGCGACATCCGTCCCTATGCCAGACGAGGGCCCATGACCCTTGCCGAGACGGCTTCCACGTTTGCCGAGATGGTCCTGACTAGCGGCATGCTCAAGGATCCTGCCATAAGCGAGGCCGAGAAAACGCTGGTATTGGATATGGAAACCGGTCATGGCGCCATTTATCTTTTGGACATCCCGGTACGCTATGAATTTGAAAAGACCCTCTACCAGGAAAGGGCCAAGGGTGAAGTGAGCGTGAGCCGTCTCAAGGAACTGATGGTGGCGGCCCAGCGTCGCGTTTTAGGCGACGTCCTGGAAGCGGGACGCGAGGACCCTTATTTCTGGGCATCGAAACTCCACTTCTACATATCGGGGATGACTTTTTATAATTTTCCCTATACCTTCGGCTTTCTTCTGAGCCGCGGGCTGTTTGCGATGTTCAAGGAGCAGGGAGCAGGGTTCCTGCCCAAATATGAAGAGTTCCTGCGCCTGACGGGGAGTGACACCCCTGAAAACATCGCCCGGCAGGCGATCAATCGCGACCTTGAAACCAGCGAATTTTGGATCGAGGCGATTAGGAGCCTCGAGGAGCCGCTCAACCAGATGGAGACTCTCTTGCCCGGGGTGCTAGCTGAATGAGGTCGGGACGCTGTCTAAATACAACCGGAGTTGCCGCGGCTTGTTCCTTGGCCCGTATTCTGATGAAATAAACCAATGAAAATTCTCATATCAAACGACGACGGCATCCGTTCCGAAGGCATTTCGGCATTGGAAGAAAAGCTTCAGGAACTGGGCGAGTTATACACTGTGGCCCCCGACCGCGAACAGACCTCCATGAGCCACGCCCTGACCTTGCACCGCCCGCTTCGAGTCGAGGAACTGGGGCCCAGGCGCTATGCCGTGGACGGCACCCCCACCGATTGCGTAAAGCTGGCACTCACCGGGCTGCTACCGGAAAAACCCGACCTGGTGGTATCCGGCATCAATCAGGGTCCCAACCTTGGAGACGACATCATCTACTCCGGCACAGTTTCGGCCGCCATCGAGGGAACCATTCTGGGAATTCCCTCCCTCGCCGTGTCATTGGTGGCGCAAAAGGAGTTTTCCTTCGGCGTGGCAGCCGACTTTGCCGCCGCCATGGCCAAGCGCATTTTGGACAAGGGGCTACCCCGGGGAACCCTCATCAACGTTAACGTACCCCCCGTACCCGCCCGTGAAATCAAGGGTTGGCGCCTCACCCGTCAGGGCAAGAGACACTACGCTGAAAACGTCGTGGAACGGGTGGATCCCAGAGGGAAGAAATACTACTGGATCGGCGGCGACGATCTGGGGTTTGCCCCCGAAGACGGAACGGACTGCGTGGCGGTCCACGAAGGATTCATTTCCGTGACCCCGCTCCATGTGGACATGACCAACCACGCCTCCTTTGATCAGGTAAAGTCCCTCATGTTTCCATGGCCATAGGTCGGCACTAGGATAGTTCCCGACCACAGGTTCCGCAGACCCGGTCGAGAACCCTCGGCTGCCCCGGCGCCTGCTGCCATCGCACCGGAACCGGAAAATGCCCCAAGACATCACGATGGCGTTGGCAGTTACGGCAAACCTCTTGTTCCACCAAACGCGAGCAGAATTTGCAGGGACGCTTGAGGTCCGGCTGCTGAGGAGCGCTCACGGGGTCTTTCCTTCTCCTTCCGACAGTTGCAATGAGGTTTATTCCAGTGGATCTAGGTGGAAACGATTCTCTCGTTCCTTTACTTGATACTAGCGGGCAAAAAAGGAAGCAAACAAGTGGACATCCTTCCTACCCGCCCAGGTTGACATCATTTCGAATAAAAATTACCGAAGGGGCAGTTGCTTTGCCGTATAATGTTGTGCTACGGAATACGCTTTGAGGAGGTAAAAATCATGAACAAATGGAAATCGTTGAAGTGCATCCTCCTGCTGAGCCTCGTGGTACTGCCGGTTTCACCGGGCGCCGCACAGGAAGCTCCGGATCAGAAAGAGAAGGTCGTGGAGCTCGAAGAAGTGGTAATCGTGGGGTCCCGTCTCCCGGGACGCTCGGCCCTTGATTCTCCGGTGCCGGTGGATGTGATTCCCGGTGACGCGTTAGAGAATTACGGCGCCAGGGACATGGACTCTCTCCTGTCCGCCACCGTTCCGTCCTACAACGTCAACAAGCAACCCATCAGCGACGCCGCAACTCTGGTGCGCCCGGCGAACCTGCGCGGGCTGCCCCCGGACTCCGCCCTGGTTCTGGTCAACGGCAAACGACGCCATCGCTCGTCGGTGATCACCTTCCTGGGCGGCGGTATTTCGGACGGGTCGCATCCTCCCGATCTCGCCGCGATACCGGCCATTGCGCTCAAGCGCGTGGAAGTGCTGCGCGACGGCGCGTCGGCTCAGTACGGTTCCGACGCCGTGGCCGGCGTGATGAATTTCGTGTTGAAAGACGCGCCCGACGGGGGCACGGTAGAAACCCGCTGGGGCCGGTACTACCAGGGGGACGGCGACACGTACAATATTGCAGGCAACCTCGGCCTGCCCCTGACCAAGGCGGGCTTTGCCAACTTCAGCTTCGAGTACAATCAAGCCGACCCGACCAGCCGTAGCGTCCAGCTGGATAATGCGCAAGGGCTGATCGACGCCGGCAATACCGACGTGCGGCAGCCCGCAGCGCAGATCTGGGGCTCGCCGGAGCTTCACAACGACTATAAATTATTCGGCAACCTCGGCCTCGATCTGGCCGGCGGCATGGAAGCCTACGCATTCGGCAACTTTGCCCAACGCAAGGTGGAAGGAGGGTTCTTTTTCCGTAACCCCTGTACCGTGCGAGCCAGCGACGTCCAGTGTGTCATGGGAGTGGGAGCCACTAACCCCCGCAAGGGCGTTTTCGTTGATGCTAACGGCGACCTCCTCCCAAGAGTGGATGGGTTTTCGTTCAGAGATCTCTTCCCCGGCGGATTCACCCCGACGTTCGGAGCCACCGTGCGCGACTGGAGCGCCGCCTTCGGTCTGCGGGGGAAACTGTCCCACGACAACGCATGGCTCAACGGCTGGCGCTATGACTTAAGCGCCGTTTTCGGTCAGCACGGCACGGACTTTTTCTTGCATAACACCATCAATCCACAGCTCATCAGACTGGGATTTGACATTCCGACGGACTACGAACCCGGCGCCTACACGGAGACCGATCGCGTATTCAATTTCGATCTGTCCAAACCGTTCGTCACAAACGTCTTTGCCTCCCCCTTGAACCTTTCCCTCGGCATGGAGTATCGCGAGGAAGAGTTCCAAATCGAAGCCGGCGATGAGAATTCATGGTTTATTGACACCACCCTACCGGAGGGCTTCGGGGTAGGCTCCAACGGCTTTGCTGGCTTCCCGGCTAGGATTGCTGGAAAGTTCAACCAGGGCAGCTACGCCGGTTACCTGGACCTGGAAGCCGACGTGATCAAGGACGTTCTGGTCGGCGTGGCCGGCCGGTATGAGAACTATGAAACCTTCGGAGACACCCTGAACGGCAAGGTGGCCGCCCGTTGGCAAGCGACCGACAGCGTTGCGTTTCGCAGTTCGTTCAGCACTGGCTTTCGCGCGCCCACCGCGGGGCAAGCGAACGTTCAAAACGTCACCACAGAGTTCATCGGGGGTACACTCGCCGACCGGGTCACCCTGCCGCCGACTCATCCGGGCGCGATTCTCAAGGGGGGCAAGGAACTGAAGCCGGAGAAGTCCGTCAACGTCAGCGCGGGCATAGTGTTCAACCTCGGGGACCTTGCGGTCACCGCCGACTACTACCACATCAAGGTGAAGGACCGTATCGCGCTGACCAGTAACTTGCCTTTGGACGACAATGATCGTCAGACATTGATCGCTGCTAACGTTCCTGACGCCTCCAGCTTCACGAGCGTGCGGTTTTTCACCAACGATTTCGACACCACCACGCAGGGAATCGACGTCGTGGCGACTTACCCGATGAAGATGTTCGGCGGAGACACCACCTTCACTCTCGCGGCCAACTGGAATCAAACCCAGGTTGACAAGTTCAATCCGGACATCATCAATTCTAAGCGAGTGACTCAATTGGAAGAGAATCTGCCGAATTTCCGGTCCTCGCTGTCGGCTGATCACCTGCGCGGACCCTGGAGGTTTCTGACCCGGCTTCGCTACTACGACGATTTCGTTGAGTTCCATGCGAATACTGATGATTTTCGCATAGACGCCTCTGAACGGTTGTTGGCGGACGCGGAAGCCTCGTACACCTTCAAGCCCGGGCTTACACTCGCGGCGGGGGCGGAAAACCTGTTCGACACGTTTCCCACCGAAAATCCACACAAAGGGAAGACGGGCGCGAAGTACCCCGAGTCTTCCCCCTATGGGTTCGACGGCGGATTCTATTACCTGAAAGCTTCGTACGAATTCTAGCTCGGGTATTTCACGAAACGCCGGACCATCCTAGATGGAAGCTCCCACACAGGTCACATAATATGCAACCGAGACCCTACGGCCCTTTCCCCTATAAACCCATCAAAAACCGTCCTAAGGTGAGTTGGCCCGGCGGTGCGCGTGTAGCGTTTTACGTGGTTCCCAATATCGAGTATTTCCCCCTGGATGAGAAGATACCGGGAGGCGTGGACCATATTCCAGATGTATCGGCCTGGGGACGGCGGGATTACGGCAACCGTGTGGCCGTCTTTCGCATAATCGATGTCATGGCACGCTACGGTGTTAGGGGAACCGTGGCCTTAAACAGCAGCGTGTGCGACATGTGCCCGGAAGTAGTGGACGAGTGCTTGAAGCATGGTTGGGAAATGATGGGGCACTGTGAAACCAACAGCCGCCGGTTGATTGACGTGGACTCGGAGGAAGAAGCCACCCGGATTGTACACGATACCCTTGCCCGTATCCAAAAGGCCACCGGCAAAAAACCCAAAGGCTGGCTTGGCGCCGGGCGCCAGGAGACATGGAACACGGTAAATCTCCTGGTGGAGGAAGGCTGCAGTTACACCGTGGATTGGGATAACGACGATCAGCCCGTGTTAATGGATATCGGCGGAAAACCGCTGGTCTCCATGCCCTATGGCGCGGGGGTCAGCGACCTGCAGGCGTTCAACCGGTACTACTACACGCCGGAGGACTTTGAGCGCATGATCAACCGCGCCTTCGACGTGTTGTATCGGGAGTCCGAGGAATCAGGCCGGGTGGTTGCGATTTCCCTACACCCCTTTCTCATAGGCCTCCCCCACCGGATCGACGCCCTCGACAAGGGCCTGGAATACATCTGCTCACACCAAGGCGTGTGGCGCGCCACAGGTGAGGAGATCGTGAACCACTTTCTATCCCAACAACGGACTTCCTGAGGACAACCCGTAGCCGCGGGACGCCTGCCGATGCAAGTTTCCAAATATAACGGCACGCAAGGAGGTCGCGGCAGGCCCGACCACAGATCACACGTTATACTCGTCCAACGGAGGAAGTCAGAAGGATCATGATCGAGCGCTCCAAGGTTTCGAGTAATCCTTATGAATTCACCGACCACGGGAAAGGCCACCAAGCCTTTTCAGCTTTAAACTCCCTGGACCGTGACAGGTGAGCGGAGGCATTCAGCGTCTTCGCCCCACCCTACGAGCAAGAAGCCCGCAGGAAGGCACCCTCTTTAAATGCCTATAGCTACCTTCGGAACGCGCGTTACCAATCACTAACTCTCAAGGAAAAAAAGCCGCCTATTTGAGAGGCAAGGAAGCTAAATCCCTCCAGCAACTTAAGCTGGACCAAAAGATCTCTTTCCCAATGGTGCCTTATCCGGCAGGCAAACCACGCTTCTTCCGCATTTTTCTCAAAAAGTCGTGAACTTCTTTAGATGCGGATGTGGTCTCCTTCATCAACTCCTCGGTTTCTTTTCCACCACGGACAACCCATCCCTCGCCGAAGAATTTTGTGGTTGCATCCTTAAACTCGGGATCCTTGCTCATTTTTACATAGGCATCACGGTAAATTTTTACAATATTAGCAGGAGTGTTGGGGGGAAGCATGACCATCTTGTCGAGTTCGGAAGGCAAGGACCAGAATCGATAGGCCTCCCATGAAACCCCACCGGGGCGCTTGTCACCCAGAAGCTCCTCAAAGGTTTTGATCTTAGGATAGTCTCTTCTTCGCATGCTGCCATGGGTGCCCAATATTTCGATGGATCCGTCCTTGATCAAGTCTTCGACGATGGGGACGTTTGCCGTCGCCATCATCTCGATCTCGCCCTGTCGAAATGCCAGTGCCATGTCTGAGGTTCCGGAATAGCCGTAGATATAACGCGTATTCCAACCCAGGTAGTCGTTTCCCCACACGATGGCTGCGAGCCAGTTACGGCTGCCATCGGCATCTCCCACCACCACCGGCTCGGCCTTGGGATCGTTAAGCCGGCTACGCGCATCTTTACGTATCATAATTAGGCTCCCGCCTCGGTTGATGGAAGCCACACCGATAAACTTTCGCGGATCGTACTTGATCCTCTTACCACCCCTATTATACTGGGTCACCGTTGAGGATGAGGCTTGAAAGAGATCCAGACCGTTTGGCTTTGCCTTATTGTAGAAGAAGTTGTTGCCAAGGATTCCACCCCCTCCCGGTATATTCTGCACAAAGATTTTGGGACTTCCGGGCAGATGCTTGGGTATGAACCGGGCCATCACTCTTCCCGCGGAATCGGTACCGCCACCTGCGGCGGCAGAGACGATCACCCGGATGGTTTTGCCATCGAAAAAGGCCTTGTTCTGGGCGTGAGCCTTGTAAGCCTGAGCAAACGATAACGCCACAAACGCCGTCAACGAAATTGTGGCTATCATCAAATTCCGCCTTCTACTTGTTACATGCATAAAACAATCCTCCTCTTTTGATCCGGACAATTTTTATGATGCCCCAATTCTACGCGACCCCAGCGAGAGGCAGACACTTCTTCTATATTGTGCCGTAAAGGATGTCAACCCATGTAATTGACGTGCAAATCGTTTACACAACGAAGGGGTAAAAACCTTACAAAATACCCATTCTCAAATTTAGGGATAACATTTATCAAGCATGGCATGCCACTCGCTTAAATATCCTAGCCTGCGGATCTGCTCGGTCTGAAAGGAGAGGCACATGTCTCGACATATCGGTTACCCGCAACGATGCTCCGCCTGCGGCAAGGACTTCGATGTCGAGCATGACATCTCCACTGAAGATCAGTGGAAACAAGTCCAACATGATATCTGGAAACTGGGAACCCGTCCGGAATGCTACAATACCGCCAGTGTCGCGGAAGAATGAATCTCGGCGAATTCGCCGGCCACGAGCCCACGAACTAGGCCGGCCCTCCCCCTTGGGCCCTCTTGGATACCGGGTCGTGGAGAAAGGTCAACAATACCATCCCCAGCAAATAGGAAACGGCAATAACCGAGAAGGCATGACTGAAGCCATACCTATGCATCATCCAACCCGTGAGGAGAGTCCAGAACGGCCCGGAAATAAATCCAATGGCGTAGTAGAGACTAAAGGCCGCGTCCATGGACCGCTCCTCCACGATATCGCTCAGCAATGCCTGGGTCAGTGATTGGCGGGAATGAACCGCCAGGCCGTAAAAGGCGAGACTGAACAGTAACCAAATCGACATGCTCGACACCCACCCCAGCCAGACTGTGGAGATGCATGATACGAAAAGCGACAACTGCATCGTGCCGACCCGGCTGACTCGATCCGAGGCCCAACCCCAAAGTAAAGGCGCAACCAGCCCGGCCACCTGAAGTAGAGTGAATAGAAACGATGCATAGGTGATATCGACTTTTAAATCGTTGACGAAGTGGGGGACCAGAAAGGTTGTATTCACCCCGCCGCCCCTGCCTGCGGCCCCCACCATCAGGACCAGGGATATCACTAGGAAGTTTCTGTTCTTGAGACACTCCTTGTAGGCCTCCCACCCTTCAATAGCCTTGCCCCTTTTGCCTCCTCCTACTAACGTTTCCCGCGGCGCGGCTGGACGAACCGCGTCACGGAAGAGGAAGTAGGGAACTCCCGTTAAAAAACTGATACCCCCCACAAGCCAGAAAACGGTTCTCCAGTCCACATGCAGAAGCAGAAGGCCGGCGGAAATTGGGGCCAACAGTGAACCGATGTTTCCCGAGGTGGTATGGAGCGCGAGGGTTCGGCCGCGAGCCTCAGGGTAGTGGGTGGCGAGCATGGTGGAGCCCACCGGATGCTGCGGGCTTGATCCAAGACCGGAGAAAATACGGGTGCCAAGGACGAATGAATAACTCGAGGCAAAACCAGTGGCTATGACGGAAAGTCCCACCACGAAATTTCCCGTACCCAAGATGATGGCCCTTTTCACATAAGGGACGATGAATCCGTATAGGGCCTGTAGGAACTGGCCGGCCATGCCTCTGAGCGTACTGATCACCCCAATATCCAGGTAGCTGAACCCCAGGTCCCGCATCAGCAGCGGGAAGAGAACGGACATCATGGAGGTCTGGAAATGATTGACCAGATGGGAAGCGCAGACGATGCTGAATAGGGTCTTTCGCTCCAAAGTATCCGTTTTTGATTCCGTGCTCATACTAATCTCGTACACTAATTCGCAGACCGGATTGCGCGGCAATCCACTAAAAAGAATCTAGATCCTATGCCCACCAGGGAACGATTTCAACAAATTTTTCCCGTCAAGCCGCCAAGTAGGGCTTTAACCGCAGATTTTCGCCGATTAACGGAGACGCAAAACGGCAAAGGATAGAGCGCATAGCGTCCGGATCTCTCTTTCAGCCCCTTTTCCATCTTCAACCCTCTATTCTCGATTCTCATCCCACCTCACTCAGTCCTCAGCGCTCATTGCCCGTCACTAATTTCAGTCGCTTTGCGCCATACGCTCAGCGCACGCCCCTCGACGTCTATCTGCATAAATCGGCGGTTAATTTCTGAAAGTTTTGCGCTTTTGCCCGCAGGGCACAAAACTCGTTGTATTTTTCCGGGAGATGAAATAGGTTCTACCTTCACTGGATTCGTGGAGGTACAAAAGTGTCGTATCGCATCGTTGGACATTCCACCCCTCGGGCGGAATTCGCAAAAGTCACCGGTGAAGAAAAGTACTCCGTCGACGCCATGCTGCCTGGGACCCTCTGGGCAAAGACCCTGCGGAGTCCCTACCCCCATGCACGCATCGTCGGCATCGACACCTCACGGGCCGAGTCGGCGCCCGGCGTACACGCCGTCATCACAAGGGACGACGTGCGCGGCATCCTCTATGGACGCCGTTACCGGGATCTGTCGGTCTTGGCCCAGGATCGGGTCCGATTCGCAGGAGAACGCGTGGCGGCGGTGGCGGCGCAAGGCCGCCAGGCGGCCGAGGCGGCCCTTGAACTCATCCACGTGGATTACGAAGAGTTGCCGGCTGTCTTCGATCCTCTAGCGGCACTTGAAGAAAGCGCTCCTATCATTCATCCCGACGTGAACAGCTACTCGGGCCTTCCCGAAAAACTGGAAAGGCCATCCAACGCCTATGTTCACGATCTCCACGAAAAGGGTGACATTGAAGCCGGATTCCGCCAGTCTGACATTGTCATCGAAAACACCTTTACCGTTCCCCGAGTGCACCAGGCGTTTATTGAACCCCACTGCTGCCTCGTCTGGATTGACCGCCAGGAACGGGTGCAGATCTGGTCTTCCAGCAAGGCCCCCCATGGAGTCAAGGAGAGCATGTCAGAAGCACTTAACATACCCGCGGAGCGCATCCTGGTGAACCCCGTCACCATCGGAGGTGATTTCGGCGGAAAGGGAGGCGCCCTGGACGAGCCCGTTTGTTATTTTCTAGCGTTAAAGAGTGGGCGTCCCGTGAAGATGGTCATGGATTATCAGGAAGAGTTCATGGCCGGTGACCCACGGCACAGGGCTGTTTTTCATATGAAGACGGGAGTCATGAAGGACGGCGCCCTGGTTGCCTATGGAATGGACGCCTATTTCGACAGCGGAGCTTACGGTGGCCTCAGGCCGGGGGCCGTCATCAACGGCGCCGCCCAGGGGGGAGCCTGGTACAAGTGCCCCCACGCACGCATCTCGGTAAAGCGAATCTACACCAATAACATCCCCGGAGGTCAGATGAGGGCTCCCGGGGAACCGCAATCGTTTTTCGCCGCTGAATCCCATATGGATTGCGTGGCCCGCAAACTCGGCATGGACCCGGTTGACTTCCGGCAAAAGAACCTAATCCAAGCAGGGGACAGCATGCTGACGGGAGGCGCCTACCAGGAACTCAGGGCGAAGGAGACCCTCGATGCCGCTGAGAAAGCCGCGCGCTACAGGTCCCGCAAGTTACCCAACGTCGGGCGAGGGGTCGCCATGGGAGAGCGAAAACCCGGAGGAGGAGAAACCTCACTGGCTGTAGAGCTTAACCCTGACGGATCCGTGGTGCTGCATACGGGGGTGGTGGAGCAAGGGACCGGGACTTATACCACCCACAGGCAAATCGTGGCAGAAGAGCTTTCCATCCGCCCGGATGAAATCCAAATCAAGACCTTGGACACAGATTCCTCTCCTTTCGATTCAGGCATCGGGGGCAGCCGGGGAACCCGCACCGCGACCAAGACTGCCTTTGAAGCAGCGAAGCAAACCAAGCAAGAACTCTTTCGCTTGGTGGAGGAGGAGCTGGGATGGCCCCGGGAGGAACTCGCTCTCGTAGGAAGAGAAGTCGTGCGCAAGAAAACTCGACAACGGCAGCGTTGGGACCAATTATTATCCCGCGCGGGAAAAACCATTTTCAAACAGGTGATCAACAAAGACTCGGGCCAGGCTCACGTAACCTCCTTTACCGCCCAGGTTGCAGAAGTCTTCGTGGATCCCCAAACGGGCGAGATCAAGGTGCTCCGTTTTACCACGGCCCACGACGCAGGAACCGTCATGAATCCCATTGGTCATCAAGGGCAGATCGACGGTGGTGTCATTCAAGGAATAGGCTTCGGATTAATGGAACAACTGCTGGTGGATGAGGGGCATGTGACCACCCTTCACTTCGGCGATTATAAGATTCCCACAGTAAAAGATATTCCACCGCTCACAACCGTGGTTCTCGAGGGACAAAGCGGCGTGGGTCCGTACAATGTCAAGGGAATCGGGGAGAACCCCAACACGCCCGTGGCGGCTGCCATAGCAAACGCTGTGGAGGATGCCGCGGGGGTACGTATTCGGGACCTGCCGGTTACTTCGGAAAAGGTGTTTCAAGCCTTGCAAGCGAAGGGAGTATCCGCAACTTACCCACCCGTAACGGAGTCCAGTGATCCGAAGATTTCTTGAAGACGTTGCAAATCGCCTTCGGGCAAGGGAGGTTTGGAGAGGGTCTCCACATTGGCCTTCAAATGATCGGGGTCACCCGTACCGGTCAGGATCACATGGACGCCAGGCTCATGCCGGCAAAAGCGGTAGGCGACCTCGGGCAGGGTTGAGGCCTTGCCTTTCCCCATCAAGAACGAAAGGGGATCTTTGGAGTCACAGGAATCTTTTGGAATCTTCCCCTCCTGTTTCAACTGCGAGACCACCGTCCGGAGTCGATCTGGTTGACTGAGGGCGCTTCGAACCGCATACATAACCAGCACTCCTATATTCTTCACTGTTGTTTTTGTAAAAACTCTGTCCCGGGCCGATGGATTCAAAATGTTGAAGCCGG
The DNA here is from genome assembly GCA_965218425.1 of uncultured Binatia bacterium (SeqCode). Taxonomy (GTDB): domain Bacteria; phylum Desulfobacterota; class Binatia; order UBA9968; family CAXXLF01; genus CBDCDW01. The sequence goes on along the minus strand of OZ244621.1, from coordinate 2,676,506 downwards.
GCATGACAACGTCCCAGCAATCCCCCTCCAGGGCTTGCGTGAGCATACGATGACCCGCGTCAGGACCGAAATACTCCGTGACCCCAAGGAATCGGATCTTGCCCTCCTCACGCATCTTCAAAAAGATGGGTGCAAGGACATCACGGGCATACGAGTACTGATGGGGTTTGACCCCGTGGGCGTGGTAAATATCGATATAGTCGGTTTTGAGCTTTTGAAGGCTTTGTTCTAAAGATTTTCTCACTTCGCCGACGGGATTCGGGTGATCAGGAGGTGGAAGTTGTTTCTTCGTGGAGAGAATGACCCGATCCCGCGGGAAACTCTCCATGGCCTTGCCCACGATGGACTCGGTTCCATAGGCCTCAGCCGTATCGATCAAATTGATTCCCAAATCCAGTGCCTGGCGCACCAAGGCAACGGATTCTTTCTCGCTTCTCCCCGTGGCCCGGTCCAGCCGACTGCTCCCGCCGGCGCCAAGACCGGCGACGCTCACCCTCAAACCAGTCCTGCCCAAAATGGTGTATTCTATTTCACTAATCCCCGAAGAAAATCTCAGAGAAAACTATGATGTTGAGAAGCATATAACACCATCGTATTCCCGGGTTGTCGATCATTCCCCAACGAACCAATGTATCCCATAGGCGACCAATACCCCGATCACAAGGCTAACTCCAACGGTCGGCTTGTGGGGACCGTGGTGAAGCTCAGGCATGAGTTCCGCGACGGCGATGAAAATGAACGTCACAGCCGCGAACCCAACGATATGGGGATACCACTCCGGCACACCAACCAGGGCGATGCCGATGAGACTCCCCACAGGAGTGAGCAGTGCAAGGACGCCCACAGCTCCAATAAGGCGACCCCGCGACCAGCCACCGGCCATAAACAGTACGGCAGCCACAAACCCGTCGGGGAACTGATGGACCAGAATCGCACCTCCGGCGGTCAATCCGATGGCATTGCTAGCATGGAACGCCGCCGGCAACGCAATGCCGTCCACCAGGCGATGTAACGCAAGGGCCGTGAAGGCCACCATTGGAAGATTGGGCGCATGACGGTGGAAGTGGGTGTCCACTTCCCCTTGTGTAGCCGTAAGGCCTTCGCCGTGGCCGTGCACCCCCACCGCCCATTCCACAGCATAGAGCGCTAAAAAACCAAGGGTCATGGTCAACCCCGTTAACCTTCCCCCGCTCATGGCCTCCGGAATCAAATCCACAAAGGCCGTTGTCAGCAACACTCCGGAGGTTAACCCAAGGAGGAAATGAAGACGCCGTCCTGCAGGCATCCCCCCCACTAACGCAAGCATACCCGCCGTGAAGGTAACGAGAGCGGCCGCCCCAGATACCCAAATGGGGGCCGCATATCCCACAGCCTCAATCACTTTAATACACCCCGCAGTCTTGAATCATAGTGAAGGTTGAAGGTTACACCCTATATCAATCCAAGTCGGAAAAGAAAAGACCCGCACAAAGACGCAAAGTAAAAAAATGACAAACTCGAAATCCGAAATACCAAACAAATCCAAATGACCGGGAACATAAGATTCCAAACAATTTCAGCCGACAATACGGCAAACGTCCGAAACCCAAGGGTTGAAAAGTTCAGGATTTCGGTGATTTGAATTTCGGCACTGCTTCGAATTTCGAAATTGAGACTTCGGATTTGAATGCGGTTTTTTGTGACATTTCGAGCTTCGGAACTCGGTTTTTAACGCGATAGCGAATTGTCACAAAAAACCTCGTTGGATTCGTTTTATTAACCGTTCTATGGATAAGAGTCGATTGTTCATGAGCCGAGATGGATCGAGACCACGCCTACTCCAACGAGCAAGCTGGCCACGATGATCCTCGGGGTAATTTGCTCCACTCCCCGCAACAAAACCGCACTGAGCAGCACGGTGAAAAGCGGAACCGATCCAACAATGGGCGCAACCCGCACCACTTCTCCGTAGGAGAGAGCATAAAAGCCCAATATCCATGCCGCCACCTGAAACAGGCTGGAGAAGAGGAAATATATCATGCTCCTTTTCTCATAGGTCAGGGCGCTCCGGGTGGAACTCGATCCCGCCAGGAGAAACACCGAGACTAAAAACCCCCCCCCATTGGCAGTGGCGGCACCGAAAATCGGCGAATCCAATACAAAGAGGCCGGACTTCCGCAGGGTCTCGGATGCCCCCCGGACTAGTGCCGCTGTGACTGCCAGCATAAATCCCCGGTTGGACAGGGTATCAAGGTCGAACCTTCGGTTTTTCCCCTTGGGTGCGGCAAGGAAAACAGCACCCAGAATAAACGCGACCCCCAGGGCCTTCAGAGGAGTGAGCCGCTCGCCAAGAAATATCATTGAGACAACAACGGCAACCAACGGGTACACATTCGTAGCCACGGTCGCCACCGCAATGCCAACCCGTGAAATAGCGGAATAAAGTAAAAAGCGAAATAGACCGGGAGCAAGTATTCCAGCGGATAAAAAATATGGCAGCGCCCAAACACTCCACCGGTCGAAGGGCACAAAAACAGAAAGCAAAACCAAAAACACGAAAAAAGTTATAAATAGGGATAGATTCGCCGCGGTGATAGCATTGGAGCCAAAAGCTAAGCCCTTTCTCACGGCGATGTGACTCAGCGCGTACATGAGGGCGGTGGCAAGCGATAATAACTCGATCATAGCTCAAGGGGCGTTAACCCGAATCACACATGATACATGGACCGTCTGTATTTCCCAACCCCCGCCCCCCATATCATCCCCCTGAGCGATTCTACGATGCTTCCTACTGGTGCGAAGCAACCGGATTGCCTGCACCATAACCAAATTTAAGTAATAAATTCTGTCAAGAACCGCGACCACTAGGCCTTGAAGGCCGGGAAGGTAAGCAGGCTGTCTTCGTAGAGGCCCGAGGCAGGCGCGGGACCTCGAAAGATCACGTTGCCGTTGGTGAAGTGATAATAGCCGGCCTTAACGTGCTCCCAAACGAGTTCGGGAAACTTAGCCTGAAGCCCGGTAAAACTACACCGAATATGGTCAACTCTAGTGTTTTCATTGCTCTGAGGAAGTGCCGTCCCCAAAGCTAGAAGTGAATTTGCCCACGCGCACGCAGCTCCAAGGGCAGTAAGGAGTGATAAAGAAAGCCGTGCACGGGTGTGGCGACATTCACCTGCCGTCCCAAGCGCACCACCGCACCATTCCACGCCTCCAGTTCGGAGGGCCGTCCGGCAATGATGTCCCGCTGCATTGAGGCGGTTCCGGCGGGTGGCTGGCTATCGGCAAAAGCCATTGTCCTGTCCACGACATCGTCATCCAGTTGAATCCTTCGGGCCCTGCCGACCTGGAAGATTTCGCGCATTCCCTCTTCCAACATCCGTCGGGTCTCCGGCAGAGTGCGAATGATACCGATGGGAGCGTGTGTCACAGCACCCACTCCCCCAAAGGAAGCTACAAACAACAGCTTCTCCCACATGGCCACCTGAATATCTGGAGGTATATCGGCACCGATTCCTGCCTGGGCGAAGACCCCGCGCAGTTTTTCCGCACGTTCGCTGGGACGGTTGTCCAACTCGCCAAAAGTGACGGAGGTGGGTCCACCAACGTGTTGAATGTGCCCCGGCGCGATGACCGAGCTGAAGATCTTGGCCAAGCCACCGAAAACATGCTCACGACCTAAAACCGCTGCCAGTCGGTCAGGGGTCTCGACCCCATTTTGCAACGGCACCACGACAGATTCCGGCCCAAGCAAAGAACTCACGGCTTTGGCGGCCTCTTGCACCTGCCATGCCTTTACCCCCAGTATGACGACATCCACCTTTCCTATTTGCCCCGGGTCACTGATGGCACGCGCAGAGGGGAGCACAAAGTCGCCGTTAGGGCTATCCACACGCAGGCCATGCTCCTGGATGGACCGTAAATGCTCACCCCGCGCGATAAACGTGACGTCCTCTCCGGCCTGCGCCAGTCGTGCGCCGTAGTACCCCCCCGCTCCACCCGTGCCGAACACTGCAATACGCATGGGAACCTCCTCAAACACCCATGGAAGTTGCGCCGGTGTGCATCATATCAACCTGGAGAAAACATTTCTCCACCAATAGGAAATTTTTGGATTGCATGTTATATCTGGCCCGTGAATGTGGGTGTGAAGACTCTCCTTTTTCGTTGGGGATGCTTTAGTGGAATTCGGACTTTACCTTCGCTCTTTTCTAACCGACCGGTCAAGGCCACTTCATGAGCAGATCGACGATGTGGTGGAGATCTGTCACGTGGCACGGGATTGTGGCTTCGCAGGAGTAGCCATGCCCCAGCATTGGGTCTCTCACCCCACCATCTGGCCGCAACCTTTTCAGATGCTGGCAAGGCTTGCCCCGGAGACGGGTAATATGCGCTTGCTCACCGGCATCCTCTTGTTGCCGTTACACAATCCCCTTCAGGTGGCCGAGGATGCAGCCACCTTGGATCATGTCAGCAAAGGCCGTTTCGTATTGGGCGCCGGCCTCGGCTACCGAGACACGGAACTGGAGGCCGTGGGCGCCACCCGCAAGGACCGGGTACCAAGACTCACCGAGTCCATCCAACTCATGAAGCGGCTATGGACGGGGGAAGAGATTGATTTTGAAGGAAAGTACTGGACCGTGCACAAGGCCAGGATGGGGTTTGTGCCGCTTCAACAGCCGCACCCGCCCATCTGGATGGCCTGCCAGAGTGAGGGAGCCGTACGCCGGGCGGCGAGGATCGCCGATGCTTGTTACCTTGCACCTCAGGTGGGCTTTGACGATCTCAGCGGTTTGATCTCCATTTACCGGGACGAACGGGCAAAGACGGGGCAAGACGCAGGTCGAATAACGATTTCCCGGGGCGTAAGCTTTGCATCGAATCGAAAATCGGCCACAGAACAGGCGCAGGAAGCCGCCGAGTCATCCTACCGCACTTACAAGACCTGGAACATGCAGGAGAACGCCATGGTAAAGATCAACATCGACTCCGACTCGCAGGTGGCCGACTGGGCCGTGGCGGGTGGTCCCGACGACTGCGTGGGGGGTTTCCTTCGGCTCGCAGATAAAGGTGTCAGCTACGTCAACATGACCATCTTAAACCTGCCCAAGACACTCCAGGATCGCAAAGACTTCCTGCAGCGCTTCGCTGAGAACGTCCTTTCACGGGTAAATTAATTCCGTTTGCCATAACGCAACCGCCGGTTGAGTCCTGAAAAGTGCAGCCCCAGGACCTTATAGATACCAATGATTCGTTACTGAGCTTAACCAGAGACGGTGTCTTGTTCCGCTTCCTGGCGCTCCTCGATGGCATTCCGCACCAGCGCCGCATAGCGGTATACGGCATGGGCGAACTTGCCATAGGGCAGGGTCAAAAATAGACCGGCGACCACACCCAGGTGCACTGCCAGGAGCGTTCCCATGGCCGGCGTCTCTCGGAAGGCCAGAAGAAGCAACCCCGTGAGGCTGGTCATGAAAAGTAGCACGAGGAAGGCAACGTCCATACGAAGCATTTGCGGATCTGAAGCTTCCTTATCGCTGCGCGCCTTGAGGAGCAGCAAACCCCCAGTGCCGATCAGTAGCATAACACCACCGACGGTGCCGAGCGCCACCGGAGCACTCCAGATGGGGTAAGGCGCTTCCCAGTGCAGGAAATGGTGATAGACGGCGGCCACCGTTGTTGCAGCCAGGTCGAGCAGGAAACCGTAAAAGACCAGGTGATGGTACCAGAGCCTTTTATGTGAGAATTCGTCGTCCGGATAGTTGCATCCGGCACCGCCACCCTTCATGTAAACAAGCCCGAAGGCATCCTGCATAGCCCGAAAAAAGGCAGCGGCATTGATCACCTCTTTCAGTTGCCCTCCAGTGTCGCGCAAAAATTTAACGAAACCCGCCAAAAAGACCAGGAAAACGTACAGCATCATTGCCGAGGCTGGTAGCACCATCGCCGCGAACGGTACCACCGCGTAGAAGGCCCCACTTCCCACATGTGTGGCGAACAGGACCGAAGGTCCCCGTAAGGTCAACGTCAACAGCAGCGCCAAGGCCACGCACAGGGTGGTGGTCACCGCAACCGTCAACCCGCTGCGGCGAAAAAGACCCGAAAAAATTCGCGGCCAGGTGTAGTCACTATAAGTATCCACCCGGAGTTCAGCGAAGGCCTTGGGAACATTCACCCCAAACTCGTGGGGTGGAGCGTACTGGCACGCGTAGAGACAGGCCCGGCATTCGAAGCAGAGGTTGGAGAGATAAACGAGATCTTGCTTAGTGAAAGTCCTCTTCCGTTCCATGGCCGGGAACACCCCACAGTAACCCGAACAGTAGCGGCAGGCATTGCAGATCACCATGAGCCGCTCGGCCTCTTTGAGTCTCTCAGGCGAGGGCATGTCGTGCGGCCTCCCTTCCGGCGATTCGCCCGAACACGCTGCCGATGGTCATACCAAATCCGGCGAGGTATCCTCGCCCTAGTATGTTACCCGCCATGATCTCGCCGGCGGCAAAAATATTTCTGGTGGGTTGTCCATCTTTTAATAACACCTGCGCCCGCTCACCCACGGAGACCCCAAGATAAGTGAAGGTGATCCCGGGACGAAGGGGATAGGCATAGAACGGCGGTTCTACGATAGTACGAGCCCAGTGGGATTTAGGAGGGTCCAGCCGATTGGTCCGGCAGTCATCCAGGCTTGAGGGGTTGAAGCTCCCAGACTCAACGGCCCCGTTGAAGGCAACTACGGTTTTTTCTAACGCGGAAGCGTCCAACTCCAGCTTCACGGCCAGCTCTAGAATGGAAGCCGCCTCAATCGGCGGAAAGACCGAGGGTAAAAACAGCTCCATGCACCTGGCATCGACGATGCAATAGGCGATCTGGTCCGGTTGATGTGCAATGAGTCCTCCCCAGATGGCGTAGCGCTTGGGCCAGAAGTCTTCCCCCTCATCGTAAAAACGCTGAGCGAATTTATTAACGACGATGCCGAAAGGAATGCAATCCAACCGGGTCACAATACCCCCGTCGAATTTGGGCGCCCTGGCGTCCAATGCGATGGCATGAAACTCCCGTGGCTTACCCACCGGGCATGCGCCATGGTTGAGCAACTCGCGCAGTAACCCGCCTCGATTGTACGGTGTGCCGCGAATCACAAAATTTTCCGCCGCCTCGCCCCAGTATTCCTTCAACCAAGGGATGTTTGCCTCGAATCCTCCGGACGCCGCCACCAGTGCCTTCGCGCTCACTTCCGTGGAATTTCCATTGGATTTCACCACTGCCGACTGGAAAAGCCCGTCCTGGATTTTTAGATCACATACCTCGGACTCGTAAAATATTTCCACCCCCAGGCTCTGAGCGGTTTTGTAATAGGCATTGACCAGAGCTTTTCCACCGCCAAGAAAAAAGGCATTGGTGCGTGATAATTGAAGTGTCCCCCTGAGGGATGGTTGAAACCGAACGCCGTGCTCGACCATCCACTCACCCAGATCCTCCGACTCTCGAATGGTGAGACGCGCGAGCTCCTCGTTTGTCTCGCCCCCCGTCACCCGCAGTAGATCGTTCCAGAACTCCTCCTCTGCATAGGCGCCGGTGAGGACGTCGTTTCCACGATTGTGCATATAGCGAAGGTTTCGTGTGTGCCGGCTATTGCCGCCGCGAAGATGTTCGGGAGCACTTTCCAGGAGGAGGACCCTCGCACCCGCCAGCCGCGCTGTGATGGCGGCGCAGAGTGCGGCGTTTCCTCCTCCCGCAACCAGCACGTCAAATTCTCCGGATGGAATGGCAGAATTCTGTTTTACCGGTGAACTCATGAGCAACCAAAACCAGAGAGTATGTGATCTTGCAACTTTATGTCAACTTCTATCTGTTTGTAGGGCGATTTGCGGACAAGAAGAGGCTCAGGGACCTGCTCTGTGTTTGCGCAATTCTCCTCGGGGAGCGAGCCTGCAGCCGCGGGCAACAGGCCAGTGAATATCTGAAGCTGAACGTTCGATGCCCGTGGCCTTACGTCTCCCTCCCCTGCGTCGAATTGCGGTTCGGGGTGCGGGAGTCCCGTGGAGCGAAGAAAGTCACCGAAGCCAAAAGCAACAGGAATTGAGAATGTACAAACATTGTCCGCGTGAGTCGGAGCTGTAAATGGTCTATTATTGATCCTCGTATAATATAATGACATCAGAAAAGGCTGGACTGTTTCCAGAAGGCGGTAACGAGACGAGGCCTGCGGCGCATTCGGCAAAGGGCGCGACGAGCATGGTGGCTGAGTTGAGCGAAGTCCTTGGCACAGAAGTTGGGCAGTTCATGATGCTTCCAGTATCCCCAGAGGTATTCGACGGGATTCAGTTCCGGTGCATAGGCCGGCAACCGTTCCAGCACCAACGCGCCTTCGGTAGCGGCAACAAAGTCCCGAACCAACCGGCTCCGGTGGCTGGGCAGTCCGTCCCACACTACCAGCAGCGGCCCGGAAACATGACGCATCAAGTGCTTCAGGAATTCGATGATCTGGGGGCTCTTGATGGCTCCCGGATACACTCGAAAGTACAAGCGCCACCAGGTGACTCCGGCGATGGCCGACAGACTCTTCCAGTTGAAGTGATATTGCAGCACTGGCGTCTGTCCTCGGGGCGACCACGTACGATACCGATTCGGCCGCTCGCTCAGCCCGCTTTCGTCCACGAACACTATGGTTCGCCCCTCGTTTCGGGCTTTTTTTTAATCTCCGGCCAGCGCTTCTTCTTCCACTGCCGGATCGCCTCTTCATCTCGTTCCAAGGCACGTCCCGTCGGCCGCTGGCAACTCCACCCCAACTGCCGCAATATCCGCCAAACATGGCCCGGATGGTATGTGACTCCGCAGGCTTCCCCAATCAAGTGGGCCACTCGCCTTGCGGTCCACAGGCTCGTGTCGTACCCCAGCGCTTCGGGTCCCCGTTTCAAACCGCCCTCGATCTTCTTCAGATCCGCCGGGCTCAGTCGCGGCTTGCGTCCGGCACGCCCCGCCTGCTTGAGCCCGGCTCTGCCGCTCTCGGCCAACTGCCGCGCCCATCGATTCACCGACTGGCGGTGCACTCCCACCCAACGCGCCACCTCCGCCTCCGACAGCCCTCGCTTCAACAGCCTCCCCGCCTCCATCCGCCGTCGCTCCAATGCTTCAAAGTCCCGTCGCACTCCAAGTGGGTTTCCCATACCACCACTATACATTAAGTTCTTATCCAATGTTACTATATTATGCGGTTCTCAATAAAGCACTTTATATTTAAGGCTCCGACAAATTCTGGTATCGTGAATCAATCACCATGCAAGAAAACGGGGAGAAAGTAAGACTCGACAAGTGGCTCTGGGCGGCGCGCTTTTTCAAGACACGATCCTTGGCCATCGAAGCGGTTTCAGGAGGCAAGGTGCACCTGAACGGCGCACGCACGAAACCTGCCAGGGAGATTAACAGCGGCGACCAACTCACCATTCGGAGGGGCTCCTATGAATGGACCGTGGTGGTACGAGCTGTTTCCGCAAAACGGGGACCCGCAAGCGTGGCCATACTGCTGTACGAGGAAACGCAAGAAAGCAAGCTCCATCGTAAGGAGGCCGCCTCCGAAATAAGGGCTCACGAGTGGAAATCTCCCCACATAAAAGGTCGCCCATCCAAAAAGGATCGCCGGGCTCTCACCCGCTTTCGAGGCAGGTGACACGCTAATAGAACTACATTCCCTCCAGAAGCGCCAACCGAACCAGTCCCATTGCGTTCTGACTCATGCGTGTTCGGTCCGGACGCCCCCGGCCTGCCATGTTGGTGGTCCGATTCTTAAAACCCTTGCCGTCGGTGACGGAAATGAATGTCTGACCTTTGGCCATGTTCTCCGCCTTGTCTGAGGGGTCGGCTACCGCGTGCAGGGCCAAGCCAAGGTGACACTGCGCCTGGGCGCGAACGGCCCAGGCAAGCTCGTCGGTTAGTTGAGTTGGCTGTGTCAATAGCTCATCCACTCGTTGCGGTTGGCGCGAGGAGGCTAGAATACGTCGAACAGAGCCTACGCCTGCCCCAATGACCCCTTCCACAAAGTGCTCGGCACCGGCCTGTTGCAACCGCTCGGCCACCAAGCCTCCGGTGAGGTCTTCATATACGGCGATGGTAACGTTCTTTTCCCTCAGCAGCCTACCCACAGCGTCTTCCATGGTTTCATCGTCGCTGGCAAAGACATGGCGTCCCAGGAGCTTACGAACCTCCCCTTCCAATGGAACGATCAGTTTCATGGCTTCATCGTTATTGGCTGCCTTGGCCGTGATTCGCACGTCCACCTGGCCTGGATGCGCCAGGACACCCACCGTCGGGTTGCTGGAGTTCGCAATGAGATGGCCGATACGGTCATCGACGCTGCTCTCTCCCATATCGGCTACCTTCAGTACTTTGTAGGTGATCACTTCAGACAGATCAAATTTCTTGCGCAGATAAGGAACCACTTCGTTGTCGAACAGCCACTTGAGCTCCCAGGGAACTCCCGGGAGTGAAAAGATTACCCCGCGAGGATCTTCAACGATAAATGAGGGAGCTGTGCCATTGGGGTTCTCCACTGCAATTGCCCCCTCGGGCATGTAGGCCTGCCGCTCATTGTTAGGGGTCATGGTGAGGCCGCGACGGCGGAACCGGTTTTCCACCTGATCTTGTAATTCACGGCTGAGCACCAGTTTTCTACCTGCCACCTCCGCAACAATCTCTCGAGTGAGGTCGTCCTGAGTAGGACCAAGTCCTCCGCTGGTGATCACCACATGGGACCGTTCCAACGCCCGGCCAATCACTTCCTTCATTCGTCCAGGATTATCGCCCACGATGGTCTTGTAAAACAGGTTGATGCCCAGGGCGCTCAGGCGCTGGGCCATCCAAGCCGAATTGGTATCGACAATTTGACCCAACAATAGCTCGGAGCCGATGGCCACAATCTCTGCGTTCACTTGTCCCATAACTATTCTCCTCCTGCGACCCCTGGGGCCACGGCGGACTTGCCTTCCTGTTCAGGAACCGTTTGAGGAACCTTTTGTCGTGCGGGAAACCGAATGTCAAGCCACAAGGAGTAAAGGGTCGGGATCAGGATCAGGGTGAACAGCGTGGAGAAGGCCAACCCTCCCAGCACCGCCGAGCCCAAACCCCGGTAGAGCTCCGAACCTGCTCCCCGGGAAACCACCAAGGGTAGCATGGCAAATATCGTCGTTGTGCTAGTCATGAAGATGGGTCGGATCCGGCTCCTTACGCTTTTCAGTAAAGCCTCCTGCCTAGGGGCACCCTCTCCCATGAAATTCAGGGTCTGGTGCACGATCAGAATGGCATTGTTGACCACGATGCCAGCCAGGATGATGAACCCCAGCATTGTCACTGTGTCCATCTTGATGCTCGGCTCGGTGGCATGGGCGAGGCTCACCGCAACAATACCGCCGGTCATGGCCAGGGGTACACTGAACATAATAATGAAGGGTAGGCTCCAGGACTCAAAGAGCGAACACATGAGAAGGTAGATAACGATGATGGCCAAGAGAAAGGACCACCTTAGGGAATTCCAAGCTTCAGCGAGGCTGCGGGCCTGACCGCTGACGTCGATGGAATAGCCCAGGGGAAGCGCCTGCCGTGCCCGGCCCACCGCGGCCCCTTCGATGAGGCCTACCGCTCGCTCCAGTGGAATACCCTCACTTATATTGACCGTAAGCTTAATGGCTCGGTCCATGTCCACATGATCGACCTTTGTGGGTCCGGTTCCCGGTTTGATGGCTGCGATGTCTGAAAGTTGAACTAACCGTCCCGAGCGGTCCGATAAAACCACTTGACCCAGGTCTTGGGTCCGGGTTAGCTCGAGGTCCGGCCCTTTGAGAACGATGTCGATCTCCTTACCCCCTTCACGATAATCCCCTGCCAACGTCCCCTCCACCATGGTCTCAACCACTTCACCAATTTCGGTGACACCGAGCCCAAGGGCAGCCACCCGTTCACGGTCCACCACCACTTGAATCTCTGGATTTCCCCATTCGAAGGTCGAGCTGACAAAGTTCACCGCCCGGACGCCTGCGACTTGCTCACGTAGCCTTTCGGCAATGTTTCGGATGACCCCCAGTTCATCTCCACGCACATCCAGATCTATGTTGGTACCACCAAAGAACGCCCTGCGCTGCCTAAATAGTGAAGACTGGGTAATGAAGACGCCCTGGGTGCCAGGGATTCCCTGGGCACGGCGCCGCATTTCATCGACAACACGACGCATCCCCTTCAGGTCGGCATCCTCCCGCTTGACGATGGCCCCCATGATGGGGTCCTCGATCCGCACCACTGCAAAGAGCCGGGCAACCTCTGGTATGCCGAGAAAGCGCGATTCCAAAGTCGTAATAATCTCTTCTTTTTGTCCCACGCTGAAGCCAGGGGGCGTGTTCACCACGACAAAGATCAGATTGCGATTCCCCTTCGGCAGGTAGTCCAGGGGCGGCGCGAACAGGTAGGCCACGGTGAGAGATCCGAGGACGATGACCCAGATCACTGTCACGCGTCGTAAAAAGCTATGATGGAGCCAGGCAAGGAGACCCACAATGCCAGCACTGAAAACTCCGCCTACCCGGTCCAACAGATCAAACATGCGCTGGATCGGTGCTATGGGAAAACGCGCGCGCGCCGAGAGGACCCGTGCGCAGAGCATGGGGACCACGGTGAGGGCGGCTACCAACGACAGCGCCACGGCAACGGAGACGGCAATGGCAATATCACGGAAAAGCTGACCGGCCTCCTGGCGCACGAACAGGACGGGGACGAAGACCGCCACTGTGGTCAACGTGGAGGCCAACACGGCCCCCCAGACTTCCTTTGCACCGTCAAAGGCCGCCTGGAATCGGTCCTTGCCCATTTCACGATGGCGGAAGATGTTCTCCAATACCACGACGGCGTTGTCCACCACCATGCCCGTGGCAAACGCCAAGCCGGCAAGGGTGATGATGTTAAGCGTACGGTCGAGACCGCTCAGAAATACGAATGTGGTGACTACGGAAACCGGTATTGCCACAGAAATGACGAGGATGCTCGAGAAACTGCGGAGGAATAGGAGGAGAACCACAACCGCCAGAAGGGCAGCGTAATAGATGTTGTTGATTACGAGATCCAGAGAGTCGTTGATATACTCCGTCTCGTCATACACCATGCGAAGATGAATCCCTTTGCCCTTATATATACCTTCAGCAAGATAGTTGAGCTCTGCTTTGAGCCCCTTCATGACCTCCACGGTGTTGGCCCCTGAGCGGCGAAGTACTCCCATGCCGATGGCCGGCCGGCCGTTGATGCGCACTGCGAAATCCCGGTCCTCATTGCCAAAGGTCACAGTGGCGATATCCCGGATATAGACCGGCCGGTTCCGGTCTTGACGCACGATGACACCGCCGATCTGGGAGATATCAGTGAACTGACCCAGGGTGCGAACCATATGGCGGCTCTTCCCTTCACTCAGATCACCACCCTTAATATTCCTGTTCTCCCTCAGGATCGCCTGGCGTACCTCACCGATGGTGACCTCCCTTGCAGCCATTGCCCGGGGGTCCAGGGTCACATGGACCTCGCGATCCTGCCCTCCAAATCGCCAAACCGCACCCACACCGCTGACCCGCTCAATCCGTGGGACGATAATGTCTTTCACTTCCTCCCACACCTCGTTGAGGTCACGAGTGGTTTCGACAATAATCCAGGCGATGGGACTTTCTTCATCGGTGTTGACCGCGCGGACCTGCGATTCCTCTGCATCTGGAGGCAATTCTGTAACCAGGTCAAGTTTTTCGGAGACCCCCAGCCGGGCAATGTCCTTGTTGGTCCCCCAATCAAATTTCAGGATCACAGTGGACTTGCCCTCGATGGAAACGGAGGACATCTCCTTGAGACCCTCAACGGCGTTGAGCTTCTCCTCCATGCGATCGGTGATCTCTCGTTCCACCTCCAGGGGTGCGGCCCCGCGATACTCTGTCTCAACTGTGATCTCAGGACGATCCACCGCAGGAATTAGCTGAACAGGCAGGCGTGATAGCCCTATGACTCCGAAAAGGAGACACAGCAAGACCCCAACCATCACCGTCACGGGGTAGCGAATGCAGAAATCGATGAGCTTCATTGAGTCCTTGGTGCTCGACCTGGTTCTTTTCGGTCTATCTTTCGAATCTTAGCCCCGCCGGTAAGTGATTCATTGCCGATGACCACCACTTCCTGGTCGGGTTTAAGATCGCTGTCGTGTATCTCCATCAATTGTTGAACGGCGCGCCCCGTTTTCACTTTTACCTGTCTCGCCACCCCGTCTTCCACCACAAATACAACTTCATCCACCCCTCTACGAACTAGGGCATCTTTTGGTACCAGCAGGCCGGAACGTCCATTGCCCACTTTCACCGTAACTCGTGCCAGCATGCCGCTCTTCAACCGTCCATTCTCATTGGAAATGCGGACCTTCACAGGAAAGGTTCGGCTTCGTGGATCCGCACGGGGAACGATCTGGGTCACCATTCCTTCAAAGCTCTGTCCCGCAAGGGCATCCACCGCCACTGTTGCAGTAAGGCCCTTTTGGAGAAGGCTAATCTTGCGCTCTCCCACCGGCCCGCTGGCATAAACGGGATTCAAGTCCACCAGGTCGGCAATGGGATCACCCGTGCTTACCCAGGTGCCCACCTCTACATATTTTCTAACCAGAAAACCTGTGAGTGGGGCACGTAGAGTCGTACGGTCGAGCTCATAGGCGATCAGGTCGTATCTGGCTTGAGCCTCCCTGAGTTCGGCCTCTGCTTCCGCGATCTCTTCACGCCTCGGGCCGGCTTCAGCCATCCGAAGGGCCGCCAGGGTTCGTCCATGCTTCTCCTTGGCTGCAAGGTACTCGCTTTGAAGACGCTCAAGTTCAGCGAGGCTAACAAGCTCGTCGCGGTAAAGGCGCTCCCCCCTTTTGAAGTCCTGCTCCGTGCGAGAAAGGATGGCTTTTTGCTCCTCCGATTCGGCCCGTCGCTGTGCCACTTCTTCCAGGCGATAGCCACGTCGCAAGCGCTGCCATTTTTCACGATTCTTGGTCACTGACGCCTCCGCTTCCCTGAGCGCGATCTCTCTGGAGGTACGGTCGATTTGCATGAGGAGGGTTTTTCCCCTCTCCACTCGATCCCCCTCCCGCACCTCAGCTCTGATAACTCGTCCTGAAACCACAGCACCCGCCGTGGTGGTAATATTGGGCTCGAGGGTTGCGATGAAGGAGACCTCTTCCTCCACCGTTTGGGTCACCACAGGGGCAACCTCCACGGGAGTTGGAAATGGCTGTGCTGGTATGCGAATCGCTGAGAGAATGACCAGCGGCAAGCAAAATAGGCCCACGGTCCACTGGTAATTTAGCACCCGGGTTATGCTTCGATGCTCAATCATTGGTAGTATTATGCGCACCATTGAAAATTTTATCATAGCTCGCCGTGGGTTTCGTCCACCTTCACGAATGCACCATACAAACCTGCAGGAAGGGGGAAACTACCTTGCACAACGAAACCCAATGTTATGGTGTCCCCCTCGATAGTTACGCGAAAGGTTCTCACCCCGATGGGTTGTGGTCAACTCCTCAGCCGGCGAATCGTGGCCTCCCCCTCGTGTGCCACGAACTGGACCCGCCCGTAAATCTTCGCGGCCATCTGACGGGTTATAAGGATAGGGAAGATAGGCGCTGCTAACCCACTCCCAGGCATTCCCTGAAAGATCCAAAACTCCGTAGGGACTCGCCCCAGCTGGAAAACCATCCACAGGAGCGGATTCATTCCATCCCGCATCGAACTGAGCCCTGCTGGAATCTGGAGGGATGTTTCCCCAAGGGAACCTGCGACCATCGGTTCCCCTGGCTGCCTTCTCCCATTCCGCTTCCGTGGGCAGGCGCTTACCTGCCCAACCGCAGTAGCTTGTTGCACCGAACCAGGAAACTTCCATCACCGGATGATCTGCAAAACCATCATCGGCTTGCCACCTTCCATCCATCCGGTGGATGCGCGCGTCATTATCGTCAACATCATAGAAGCGTCTTCCCTCGGGACTCTCCGGACCCGCCACGTCCAAAAACACGGCAAACCGAGCGTTGGTCACCGGAGTGCGGTCAATGGCAAAACTCGGGAGCTCTACAGCGTGCGCGGGCCTTTCGTCCTCAGGACCTCTATCGCTTCCCATTATAAACGGCCCCGCGGGAATGGTGATCATGGCCGTGCTAGGCCCTTGAGCATAGACCACGGCATAGCTTACGAATATAACAGCAATGGCCTGGAGGAATTTTGGGCTTTTAAAGATTGCTTTAGGCGTATCCATATATTTCGCAGCGCTCCCATGCAAAAACAATATTTTCACCGTCAGAAAAAACGACCCGAACTAACCAAACCCCAAATTTGACCATGGGTCAACGGGGCCCCATGCTTGACAAACAATCAAAATATCTTTTGACTCATCCTATGCCTGCGGATCAGACTTTTCAGCGTCGTGGCATTGTTGAGGGATTTTTCGGTCCCCCCTGGAGTATGTCCCATCGGGCCGCGATTTTCGAGTTCGGACAGAGAAGGAGAATGAATACCTACCTGTACGCCCCAAAAGATGACCCCTATCACAGGGAACACTGGGAAAAACCCTACCCAGAGCAGCAATGGCAGGATTTGTTACAACTCATTGGTGAAGCCACCAAGCATGATGTGGATTTCGTCTACGGGTTTCATCCAGGAAAGGGACTCCACTTTGGCGCAGCCGAACCCGTGGACTGGCTGCTTGCCAAAGCCAAGGGCCTGTACGAGGCCGGTGTACGGACCTTCGCTGTCCTGTTCGATGATATCCCCTCCCAGTTGGAATTTCCCCAAGACAAAAAACTATTCGACGGGAGCTTGGCAAAGGCCGAAGGTCTGTGGCTAAAAACAATATTGAACCGACAATCGAAGTTCTGGAACGAAGTGGAATGGTGGATCTGCCCTTCCTACTACACGGAAGATCCCTTTCTTGCTCGAACCTTTGGGGCCTTTGAGCCCTCATTCCTTGAGACCCTGGATGAGCATCTGCCCGAATCGGTATGCTGCTTCTGGACTGGCCCGGCGGTGGTCTCAAAGTCCATCACCTTGGCCCATGCGAGAAAAGTAAAGAAAGCCCTCCACCGCCGCCTCATTCTTTGGGACAACTATCCCGTGAACGACCTCACCATGAGCATGGAAATGCATTTGGGTCCCCTAAAAAGCCGAGACCCCCGGTTGCCGGAACTGGTATATGGTTATCTGAATAACCCTTTATTGCAGGAAAATCTTAGCTTCATTCCCCTTGCCACCTGTTTCGACTATGCCTCCAACCCGGTCCGATATGATCCCGAATCGAGTTGGGAAGTTGCGGTTACGGAGCGACTCGGTTCAACGGCATTACCTCACTGGCGGGTTATTCGCAGATTTTGTGAGCAGGTCAACGGTTCAAAGGACAAGGAAAAACCCCTGGCCCTTACGCAAAAAAAACGAGCCGACCTTGGAGGGGCCTATCGATTTCTCTTGGAAAATCAACGGGAACCTTGGTTTGAAGAATTTCACCCATGGTTGGAGATGATGAAAATCAATCTTGAACTTGATACTTGAGGGCAAGTGTCGTACATTCGCAAAAATTGAACCTTCGGGAAGAGCCAGATGGGCAACATTGAGTTTTACCAATTGACCGTATCCAGCCCCAACCGAGCGCCTGATCGCGTAATTGCATAGAGCAGAGGTCCAGTGTGAGAATCAAGCTCATTACGCCGGCGCCACCCCATGCCCGAAACGGCAACCAGATTACAGCCCTTCGATGGGCAGGGATCTTAAAGCGGCTGGGTCACCGTGTTAGTGTCGAACGAAACTATAACGGCCGATCATGCGACCTGCTAATTGCCCTGCACGCCCTGCGCAGTTATGAGTCCATCTGCCATTATCGCGAAAAGTTTCCCAATCTTCCACTCATTGTAGTACTCACGGGCACCGATCTTTACCGGGATATCCGCAAGGACTCCCGTGCCCAGGAATCCCTCGAACTTGCCACGCATCTCATCGTTCTGCAAAGGAAGGCCATGGAGGAACTCCCACGGCGCCTTCACAGCAAGACCCGGGCGATTTATCAGTCAGCCCCTAAAGTCAATGGGAAGGCCTCCAATGCAAGTAAGGTCTTCAAAGTCTGTGTGGTTGGACACCTGCGCCCCGAGAAGGACCCCTTTCGCACGGCCATGGCCGCCCGCCAGCTTCCTGTATCGTCTCGTGTACGGATCACCCATGTAGGACGCGCACTGAGCAATGAGATGGGAGAGCGGGCGCGGAAGGAAGTTGAGCGCAACCCTCGCTATCACTGGGTAGGAGAGCTGCCCCATTGGAAGACACGCCAAGTATTGGCCCACAGTCACCTGATGTCACTCAGTTCCAAGATTGAAGGAAGTTCCAATGTCCTGTCCGAGGCCCTTGCTTCATCGATACCGGTGTTGGCTTCAAAAATTACCGGCCTAATGGGGACACTTGGCGAGAACTACCCAGGATACTTCCCGGTTGGCGATACTCGTGCCCTGACCCGCCTCCTGCAAAAAGCTGAAAATGAACCATACTTTTACCGCCAACTGAAAGACCACTGCACCCGTCTATCCCCCCTGGTGGATCCCAAGGGCGAGTCTGAATCCTGGAGGAGACTTCTCCTCGAGCTGTCCAAAAGCTAACCCGACGTATTTGAAATTTTCAGCAGAATCTTGGATAGCGCATTCCGGGAAAAAATGACTCGCGTCCTTCGAGAGCCTCAGGGCCGTGAGCCTGTCGAATCGGTCGAACCGCAAAGCATGCCAAGTTCGGAGAGCATAAAAATATTTTTCTTTGCGACGTCAATGACTTGGCGCGATAAACTGAGTGAAGCTGTTTTGCTGAACACTTCAAGGGAAAGAATCTGAGCCAGGCCCTAGATTAAAACCGCTTTTAAATCAAACTCTTCTCGTCAGAACGAACCGCAAACCCAACTCACCGCAACAGCTTAACATTTGAGCCGCGAGTATCATTCGTGAACCATTCTGCACGCTTGGGAATCATCCGAAGGCAGAGATAGACAATCCCGCAATCTTGAGTGACCCGAGCCCGGGCGGGTTCTGACAAAGGTGGTACAACAGCGACTATTTTTTGCTTATAGGTTCACGCTATTTTAAAGGCACTTTTCTTGCCTCGAATCCTAAGCAGGTCCGCCAATGTTAAAACCACGGCATCAGTAAAGGGGCGGCCCCCACTTTGGCAACTAAAACCGATCAAAGGCCGGATCGATATCGGGGAGGCACAAAATGAACAGGTTCGTTGCTCTTTTCGTGGTTGTTTTCGTATTTGCCTTGGGAGGATGCTCCACCTTTCGTGGTCTGAAAGAGGACGCCAAAATTGCCGCCTCCAAGGTGAAAGGTATCTTCTCCAAGGAAAATGAATTTACCCCAAGTCGGCAACAGGTTCGCAAAGCCCAACAGCTATTGAGAGCTGAAGGGTATCAATCGGGACGTCCCGGCGGCATCATGGGCCCAAAGACCGTTTCCGCCCCGAAACGGTACCAATCCGCCAAGGGTTTAACGGTCACGGGAAAAGTGGATCCAGACACTCCGGACTCTCTTGGGGTAGATGGACGGATTCGAATGGAGACTTTCGTTTCAACATGGGGTCTGTGTGTAAAAGGACCCCGTGTTTCACAAGACAGGTTCAGTTTCTTAAGAGATCCAAGTTAGAATACTTGTCCACTCGCACCTGCCAGTCCGGCGGAACCACCACGGTAGAACTGAACTCATGGATAACGGCTGGACCCCGAATGCAGTCGGCGGGATTCAGCCGCTCTCTCTCATAGGTGGAACAACGGAGCAAGCGCTTTTCAAAATAAACGTTCCTCTGACCGATAGACGCCTGTTTGCCGCTGCCCGGTTTCAATGATAATGGGCGCGGTTTTTTGACTCCCTTTTTTCCCTGGATACGCACTCTTAAGGTAACTACTTCCACCTCCTTGGAGGGGTCACAATGACCGAAGCGAGCTTCGTGCAACTGGTGGAACCGACGAGCAAAACCTCTATCCCATGGAAGGTTGATCTCATAGGCTTGACCCGCATAGCGCATATCCACTGAAAGAAAGACTCTGCTTTCTTTCTTTTTCAACCCTTCGCGACCCATCTCCCTGAGCCCACGCGCAGTTAAAGCGGAAATTTGTTTTTCAATTTCCCCGAAGTTGGCATTGGATTCCAGCACGGAGAGCGAATAATCTTTCACCAGTGGGGAAACCGCCATGCCCCAAGCAGACAGGAGGCCAGGCCGAAGTGGAATTACCACGTGAGACATTCCGAGTCCCTCCGCCAAGTCCGCCGCATGAAGGCCACCCGCACCTCCAAAGGCAACCAAAGTGAACTCCCCAGGATCCAGCCCCCGCTCCAGAGATACAACCCGTATGGCTCGCTCCATATTGCTGTTGACCACCTGGATGATACCCCAGGCAATGGCCGATGGACTCAGTTTCACTGTACGGGCGAACGCCCCCATGATTTTGGTGGTCCGCGCCATATCCAGGCTCATCCTTCCACCCAAAAATCGATCCTGGTTTAAACGCCCCAAAAAAAGGTTGGCATCGGTCACCGTCACCTTGCTACCCCGACCGTAGCAAACGGGACCTGGGTCGGCGCCAGCGCTTTCGGGTCCCACTTTTAGGGCCCCTCCTTCATCCAGACGGGCAATGGAGCCTCCCCCTGCTCCCACGGTATGAATATCCACCATTGGAACTTGCACAGGGACCCCAGCCAGCAACTTTCCAGAAGTCAATGGGATTTCCCCGTTCACCAGACACACGTCGGTAGAAGTGCCTCCCATATCAAGGCTAATCATTTTCTTCAC
The DNA here is from genome assembly GCA_965218425.1 of uncultured Binatia bacterium (SeqCode). Lineage (GTDB taxonomy): Bacteria > Desulfobacterota > Binatia > UBA9968 > CAXXLF01 > CBDCDW01. The sequence goes on along the minus strand of OZ244621.1, from coordinate 2,655,693 downwards.
TCCAGCCCGTGTCGCCAACTCATGGGCCGCCACCACCCCTCCGGCAGGTCCCGAAAGTAAGGTCCGCACGGGATGCTCACTGGCTCCACCTAGGGTCATGGCTCCCCCATTGGACTGCATTACCCGTAAGGAACCGTTCAACCCGGCAACGCTTCTTTTGAGGGCCCGGTGAAGCTCCATCATGTGCCCGGCAATCACAGGAGCGACGTAGGCATTGACGGCCGTGGTGGAAAATCGCTCGTACTCACGATATTCGGGAAGGATGCGGTGAGAGAGAGAGACGGGAAGACCCAGGGATTCGAACTCCCTGGCCGCTATTTTTTCATGGGATGGGTTGCGGTACGAGTGAAGGAATCCGACGGCAAGGGAGTCCACGGCCCTCTTTCGAACCCAACTCTTAACCCGCAAAATTTCCCTCTTGGATAAAGGGTTGAGTACATGACCAGTGGCGAGCACCCGCTCGGCGACGCCGATTCGAAGGGACCGGGGCACCAAAGGAATCGGTTTTTGCGGTTCAAGGTCATAGAGTTCAGGTCTGTTTTGACGACCGATCTCAATTAGGTCCTCAAATCCCTTGGTGGTTACAAAGGCCACCGTCGCACCCTTCCTCTCTAAAAGCGCATTGGTCGCTACCGTGGTTCCATAGGTAACGCTCACCGCTTCCGACTCTTTAACCAATGCGCCTAGACCCGCAAGAATGGCGCGCGCCGGATTGTCCGGTGTAGAAAGTACCTTGTGGACAATCACTTCCCCATTGGAGAGGGAAATGAAATCAGTAAAGGTGCCGCCCGTATCGATTCCAAGAATTAAGCTCATCTATTCCCACCCGACAAAGATAACTCGCGCTATGACGCAAAGCGCGCCAAGTATAATTATAATTCTAAACTCGAAACTCGAAACAACTCCAAATGATCGAAAAACATATAATTCCAAACAATCTCGTTTTAGATTCTGATCTTTGGATTTGAGTGTTTCAGTTTGTTTGAGATTTCGTGCTTGAGATTTAGGATATCAACGTGGGAGCGCTTTGGCGCGAAAAAGTTTGTTGAAGTCATTCTGTCGCGCACTTGACAGGAAAGAACGAAAGCTATCCTTCCCTTCTGAGCCGATTCACTAATTGGTCAGCCATTCGAATGGGCTCCGGCAATCGGTAAAGTCGGCAGGTGGCCAAGACTACCTCTGTTGCCCCTTGAATACTCATAAGATGACCGGGGGATACGAAAACGAGCTTCACGTCGTCCCGCGTCCGGATCACATTCCCCGCATGTTGCCCCTCAAACTCAAGGCAACTGATGGAGCCGCTTTCCATCCTCACCGGCAAATGATCACCGATCAGTCTCGATTTCGCGCATCCTACAGACGGAACATTAAGAAACAAAGCGACATGAGAAGCCAACCCCACGCCCCGACCATGAGCGATCCCTTGACCATCGAAGATCATCGCGTCAGGTCGCTGCCGCAATAAACTGAAGGCCTTTACCAGGACAGGTGCCTCACGAAAGCTTAACAGGCCGGGAATACAGGGAAGCGAACTCGATCCCTGACCCATTTCGCCTCTACAACCGATAGCTCCGGAAAACTCAAGACCACCGCCGCACCATAAAGAATCCCCTCCTTTGCAGAGTAAGACACGTCCGCACCGCCAACCCAGCGGAGTTGGTTGATTTGCACCGAGTCCACAAGAGATACGCTCGAGCGGAGTTCTGCTTGAATCTCCCTGGCCCTCTAGACTCCAACATCCCATGAATGGAGATTTAGGATATATCCCTCTTCATTTTGAGGCGGAAGATAACCGCTTCTCTGCGCTAATCGGCGTGAATCTGCGGTTAACTCTTTGTTTAGGAAAACTATTTACGTATTAGAAGCCGTGGAGGCCGAACCCTTTTGGCTGGAAGATTTCTGGTCGGTGGAAGACGACTCTTTTTTGTTATCCGAGCTGGTATCCGCCGTACCGTCTGTCTTGGGTTGTGTATTGGCGGATTGTGCACCATCCGAAGACTGCCCCTTGCGGGCATAGTCGGTAAGGTACCAGCCGGTTCCCATGAGCTTGAATGTGCTATTGGAAATGAGCTTTTTGACACTTTGCCCACAGGTGGGGCAAACATTGAGAGGCTGATCCGTAATCTTCTGAGTAACCTCAAACTCGCCGCATTTCTCACACTGATATTCGTATATGGGCATTACAATCCTTCAAACCGTGGATTTTCCCTTAAGATAATGCGTAGATAGCGGATTGTCAATGGACCATAAGCCCGGTGGGAGCGACTGAAGATGCAACCCGCTGATCTTCCCTCTGTTCAGCACCGGTATAAGTCGCTGTTTTAGGAGCCTTTTTTATCTAGGCTCGCACACGCACGGACACTCTTAAACGGTAGGTGCGGCTTAGTATTCGCTATGCGGATCCCTCGACGGCCAACGGGCTTGCATTTGCCTTGCGCCAGATACGGACTGTCTTGTCTGAAACTCCCAAATAGAGCTTTTGACCCGCCGTATAGGGCTCGTTGACAGCGGTGTAAAGCGTAAACGTATTGGTACCGAAACGGAGATGGCATTCGTATCGATCCCCCAGGAAAACCGCCGTTTCCACAATGCAGGGCACTTGATTCAACCCATCGCCTTCTTTGCTCTTGCTCAGTTTAACCTCTTCCGGTCGCACTGCCACCACCACCGGCTCCCCCGTCTTCATTCCGCCATCAGTGGAGTCGCATTGGATTTGCACCGGCTCATCGCCCGAAAGCCCAACACAAACTTTTTTCAGGTTGTCTTCAACCACATTCCCCTCCAGCCAAATGACTCGACCGAGAAACTCCTGCACAAAGGAGGTTGCGGGTTTCGTATAGATCTCCTGCGGACTCCCCAGGTGTTCGATCCTGCCTTGGCTCATCACCGCGAGTCGGTCAGACAGTGTCATGGCTTCTATTTGATCGTGGGTGACAAAGACCACGGTAATGGACAGACGCCGTTGCAGCTCTTTGAGCTCAACCCGCATCTGCTCGCGGAGCTTAGCATCGAGATTGGATAGAGGCTCGTCCAGTAGCAGGAGTTTGGGAGAATAGACAAGGGCCCTGGCCAATGCCACCCGCTGTTGCTGCCCTCCACTCAATAGCATTGCAGGCCGGTCCTCGAGGCCACCCAGACCCACCAGATCCAGGACGGATTCCACTTTCTCTCGGACCAAACCGCCTTTAACACGGCGTACCCTTAGAGGATAGGCAACGTTCTCGAAGACGTTCAGGTGAGGCCAAATGGCGTAGGATTGAAAGACCATACCCAACTCCCTCTTCTCCGGAGGGAGGAAGATGCGTCTTTGAACCGAAACCACAAAATTGTTCTCCACCTCAATCTCCCCTGTATCAGGCTTCTCAAAGCCCGCAATCATGCGCAAAGTAGTGGTCTTACCGCAGCCGCTTGGACCCAATAGGGTAAGCACCTCGCCCTTGTCTATATCGAAACTTATATTGTTCACGGCAGCCACATTGCCAAACCGCTTTTCCAGACCCACCGCCTTTAGAAATGGTTCACTCATATCCCTTGATAACCTACCTTACAAATAAAATAATCGGTCTTCGCTCATGCCCTCGCGGAGCTCGCAAAATCCGGCATCTGGCAGGGAACATCCACCTTCTTTAACCTACTCTCATAATCGCGCCGGATCTGGGGATCCTCGTCCTCGTATTCAATGAGGGTCCCCCCCTCTTTCACGGATGTCATGTTCATACCCTTCTTAAGGCGAGCAGAGGTCCCCATATCGATATGTCCATGCTGAGCGCCCCCATACCGCACTGCCAGGTGACGGGCCGGTTGGGACCCGGTATTAAAGTGCTGGTGATACCAGCCATCCAACGGGCTGTAGACACTCCCCACTTTCCAATCCATTTGGACCACATCCCCACCATTCCCGTTGGCGTAAGGTTGATGTCCCAGTTCCTTTGACCAGATCAATACATAACCTTGGGACTCGAGACCGAGGAGCAAAGCACCCGGCCCATGGTAATGGGCCTTATGATAGCGACCGGCCGGCCATTCCGATAGATGGCCAATCAAGGCATTGCCAGACATCTCGAACTGCGTAATTTTGACCCCTGAGCCTTTGCGCTCCTTGGCCTCCAGGGCGGCTTCTTTGACGCTGGGAATAAAATTCGTTTCCCACACGTTGGAAAACTGATCCTGATAGCGCTTGTTGCCCGCCTGAAAATAACCATCCTGTCCCGCATAGCGTTTTGAAAACGCATAGGGACAGTTAAAAATAAAATCGGGCTCGCGAAAGGCATTCATCGTTAAGGGCGCGTTGGTGACTCCTAAAAATCGCACAGGGTCCCTACCACCGTTGACCAGGCGATGCCATGCGTTCAACGGCGGGGCAAACAGGCTCCAGGGGCCCCATTCAAACAATTGCTTTCGGCTCCCCTCCTGCCATATTTCTGTGGCCCCGTTCCCCTCAAAGATACAGATCAACTCCTCGTAGAGATGCCGCTCTGGCTCCAGTGCCCCGCCAGGCGGGATCTCCGCAACATACATCCCCCTGGAACCATCCATCATGCCATAGAGTTGAAGGAAGGTTCCCTTTCCTCCCAAGCGAGACCAGGGGGAAAGTCGTAAATCCCGTACATCCTCTAATCCGTATCCTTCGACAACCGCAAGCCCCTCTGCCTTCATCCACTTGGAATAGGTAGTCAGCTCAAAGGATGCCTTTAGATCCTTAATAAGAAGCTCAAGAGACATATACTTTACTCCATTCGTTCTACCCAGCCGCAGATTCGTTTCCAAGACACCGCTAGTTACAATAGCTTTTCGTGCTGAGGATTTTCTGATGGAAAACCTTACCAACGTGAGATACCAAGATTACGTCCCCATCGTCAAGCCCTTCACAACCAGTTGAGCGCAGTTTGACTACCCCATCCCGGTATTTCAAATGCCCGACCACCTACCAAGTCGGTCCTGAACTGCGAGAAGCCTTCGGAGGAGACGAATCGGAAGGTATTGGGCGGAAACGCGGCAGGGCTTGTGGCGTTGTAAGCAAGCAGTCCACGCAAAAAGGGGGCCTAACGGCGAGTCTCAGAGCGGGGAACATGCGCCAGGTGCCTTACTCGTGGAAGTCAGGAGCCGGCACCTGGCGCTGAAGGATGATCTCACGCCGTTCTTTCGCAGACTGTATGATGCCGAGGCAGACCTCGAGCGTAGCGGCTCCCCACGATAGGCCGTGCATGACGGGTTTGCCCAGCACGACCGCATCGTACAGCTCCCGGATCTCTGGGGCTCCCGCCCTCGAACGCCTCTCAACCGGGACTTCTCTCATTCCATCGTCGTCGTACACGTAAACACCGGGCGCGCAATAGCGGATGTCTCCGCGCTCACAGCTCACCACGAGGATCCCAAGGTCGTCGCCTACCCAGATGTCTCCCACCTCGCCCCGCTGGGTCTTCTCGATCTCGCGGCTAACCCCCCGGGACTGCTCCGTTTTCGCTTGCCCTTCGTCCCATTCGCCGGCGCGAATGGCCTTGCGAATCTGGGTTCGCCTCTCGATAGAAGCCCGTGGGCCCGTTTTCACCCACGGCAACAGCTCGTTGGTCATGAAGTAGCCGTATCCGTTATGCACGAGGGTGGCCGGTGTCCCATCCTCGAATTCTATGTAGGCTGAGTAGTAACCGGGCATCGTTCGCTCTGGCATCCATTGGGCGATCATTCCCCGGACGCTTCTGACGAGTCCACCCCCCAACAACCGTAGCGTGTCGACCTGGTGGGGCGCCTGCCGGTAGGGCACGCCTCCTCCTTTAGCAAAGTCCATCTCGGCAGCCGTCCTGGGACGGAGCATCCAGTCTGTGTAGGCCCAGACGTTCAGAGCGCCCAATGGGCCCAGCTCGCCTGAGCGTATGATTCGGCGGACCATCTGGGCCCGCGGCGTGTTGCTCAGCACGTGGCCGCAAACCACCGTGACGCCGCCGCGCTCCGCCGCTTCCATCATCTGCTCCGCTTCCCGCATGGTGATCGCGATAGGCTTCTCGATGATGACGTGCTTGCCATGAGAAGCCGCGAGGAGCACGTGCTCAGCGTGGAATTGATTTGGGGTTGAGATCCACAGCGCTTGCACCTCGGGGTCGCGACAGATCTCCTCTGCGCTCCCATAGGTCTTGGCGCCGTACCGTTCAGCGAAGTCGACGTGCAGTTCGGGACGACGGGCGGCGCCCGCGACGAGTTCGATTTCAGGCATGACCGCCATGGCGCGTGCTATCCGAGCACCACTGACGCCGATGCCGAGAATGCCCATCTTGAGCACCTTGGTTCCGACCCTGCCCTACGATGCGTCCGCCGCACTACTCATCGAACAACTTCTATTTCAACCAATGATAGGATTCTGCTTTCGAGGATTGGCCACCAAGGATCGAAGATTTCCCGAATCAGCCACGGTCAGCCCGCCGTCGACAGCTCAAAGCGGGCGCGGGACAGGCAAACGGACAAGCCCTCCTTCGCTTTGTGTGGAAATATCGGATGACAACCTATGATGTCAACCCGAGGTCGGTTTTCACGCAGAGTTGGAGAAGGGCCCCAGAAGAAGAAAAGGTGAAAGTTTTTAAATAACGGCTGTCCCTCGATCTTCCTCGGGAAGGGGCAATGGATCAGGCTTATTGCGTTTTGATCTGCGAACGGAAAAGGTGTCAGTAACACTTAACGGTAGCAGAATTCAGAACCAGGCGAGGATCGCCCGCTGCAGTTGCGGGAATAGCGCCTCGGGCCAGGGAACGTTCAAGACCATATGGAATACTCCGATCATGAAGGCCATCATAGCCACCATGTACACTAGGCTGACCCGCCACTTCTCCTGCCCCTGAATGGTAAGATAAAGAACGACAAACAACGGCACGATGACAATCATTCCGAAAAGCCAAGTACCGAAGAAAAGCCCCAGGATCCAACCGAAGATATTCGAAGCCCTACGGATCACAACCGAGACAGGAACGCTTCGATCCACCGGTAGGTCCATGAAGCCGCTTTTTCCCACTTCCGTAGGTCTAAAGAGGTCCAAATAGAGTTGGGCCATGCAGAGGATGAGGGCAGGGATACCCATGGACCAAGGAAAAATTCGGGCAATGGGGAAATCCCATTGCCATGCCGTGTAGACGGCACCCCCAAAGATCCCCATCATAACCAGGGTGAACAGCGCGCTTGCCTGAAAGCGAAATTTCACTGGGCCCTGGGGTGAGGCTTCTGCGACGCCGGTTGCCTGGCCGCGCTGCATTCGAAAACCGTAAAACAAGCTCACAAAGATAATCAATATGATCCCGATGAAGATGGGTCTGGAGAGCATCCCGAATCCATAAATCTCAACTGAGATATTCAGGTTGTTTTCCAGGATAGTACTCAGGACCAAACCGAGAATGATGGGCGGCCTGGGCCAGCCAAATCGTTTCATGAACCAGCCGAGAAGGGCGATGAAAAGCAATGACCAGAGATCTCCATAGTGGCGGCTGGACTGATAGGCAGCCAGGAAAACCATTGCAGTGATAAGCGGTACCAGCAAATGGATCCGAATCAGAGAGATCTTTGCCAGGAGATTGGTGGAGAGCAAGCACAGGCTCGTCCCGAAGATATTTGCGATAGCGATACTCCATACCAAGGTGAAGGTGACATCGAGATGGGTGGTAAGCATTGCCGGACCAGGATTGAGGCCCTGGATCATCATGGCACCGAGAAGCAATGCCATGGAAGCACTCCCCGGAACACCGAAGGCGATGGTGGGGACCAACGCCCCGCCCTCTTTGGCGTTATTGGCCGACTCAGGGGCTATCACCCCGCGAATATCGCCTTTCCCGAACGTCTCCGACGCGCCCTTCTCACTTTGCATGGCGTGACCATAGGCGAACCAGTCCACCACCGCGGAACCGAGGCCCGGAATAGCGCCGATCCAAACCCCCAAAGCGCTGCAGCGGATGACCAGAGTCCAGTTCCGAAACGCGTCACGGACACCCGTCATGACCCCTTTCAAGGCATCACTGGGCACATCGGCAATCCGGGTACCCCGTATGACAAGGTCCACAATTTCCGGAATAGCAAATATGCCGAGGGATACGGGGACCAGAGGTACGCCATCCAACAAATAGAGTTGGCCGAAGACCCAGCGGTGAACCCCACTCAAGGGATCCATCCCCACCATCCCCAACATGAGCCCCAGGGCCCCGGCCACCAGACCCTTGATGGGTGCACCGCCGCTCAGAACCGCCACCATCGAGATCCCGAGCATGCCCATCATGAAGAATTCCGGCGCGCCGAAGGCCATAACGATCGGTCTGATAATTGGGATCATCAAGGCCAGGACGACGGCGCCAAAGAGACCACCGATCAACGAAGCCATGTAAGCCGCCCCCAGGGCCCTACCGGCCTCTCCCTTTTTCGCCATCGGGTGGCCGTCCAGAATGGTGGCCTGGGACGCCGCGGTACCGGGCACACCAAACAGCACCGAAGGAATCGTGTCTGAGGTGCTCGTGATCGAGAGGAGCCCGAGCATGATGGCAAATGCCATGGCGGGATCCATATCGAAGGTAAAGGGGAGAAGTACGGCCAACCCCACCAATCCGCCGAGGCCTGGAATAGCCCCCAGCACCAGCCCCATAAGAACACCCAGGAATAGAAAGAGGAGGCGCATGGGAACCAAGAGTTCTTGAAGAGCGAAAACGGCTGAGTCAATCATGTGGGGGGCCTTGAAGAATAAGGAGATCGGATCAAATGGAAAATTTGGCTCCTTAGAGATAACCTGCTAATTCGCACCGATGGAACGATCTTCGACATGTGAAGCGAAGTTGAAGAACTCAGGTGATCCCATGGAAACTTACAGTTGGAAAAGTCCGGCAAACGGAGTCGACTCGTTCTGCCGGACTTTATATCTTTGCCTCGGCTTTTTAGTTTTTCAGACCGAGCAGCTTCCTATACTCCCTAACGATATCGGGAGGGGCCTCCGCTAGACCCTTAATATCCGCCACCACGTCCTGCCAGGGTGCCGGGGAAATAATTAACCGCTGCCGCTTGGCCTCTTTGAGAAATTTCTTGTCCGCAAGTGTCTTTGTGAAGGCGGTACGGAGGATTTTTACCCGATCGGGTGGTGTACCCGGCGGGAGCGCGAACATGCGGAGACGACTCCAGGTTCGGGTCAAAAACTTGGCTACCTTTTTCTGCTTCGCATTGAGGTTCAGGTCCTTGAAGGTTGCCACACCCGGAAAGGTCTTGATTCTAGGGTCGCTTCCCATGGTCAAGACGGGCCGAATGATGTCGTCATCAAGAAAGCGCTTGTACCTGGTCTGGGCGCTCTCCTGGGAAGTCAACCGGCCGTCCACCTCCCCACGCTCGATGGCTGCGAAGCCATCCGCCGAGCCTCTGTAACCATAGATATTCTTGATGGGGAGTCCGAGACTCTTGAGAAACTGGGTCGCTACGGACGCACCCGTACCGCGACCGCTCTCCGCCATACCCAGAGGACGTTTATAGCTCTTGAAGTCCTCGAAGGTGTGAATGCCCAAATCGGTGCGGAGAAAAACCACCCTAGGAAGGGTTCCAATTGTGGGCTCGTCAAACCAGATGTACTTCAAGGGGTCAAACTTGACTGTGGGGTCTTTCATGAACGCCTGAGTGACAAAGGAATAATGGAACATAGCCACGGTGAGGCCATCGCCCGGTTGCTTTCCATAGACCCAGTTGGCGGTGATGAGTCCCCCCGCGCCGGGCTTGTTTTGAACGATAAACCTAGGGTTCCCCTCAATGTGACGCCGCATGTGGCGTGCCATAAGGCGAGCCATGATATCGAACCCCCCTCCTGGCCCATATCCGACCACGATGGTAATTGTTTTTCCCTTGAAGAACGAATCTGCGGCTGCCGCCCGTTGACTTGGGAGTATAACTCCTGCAAGCATAAAACTGGCTAAGGCCATGAAAGTCATAGCACTCTTGTGAATCTTGCTGTGCTTCATAAATCCTCCATGTAGTTGCAATATTTATAGGGCAGAGACTAGCCGAAAGGAAAGCACGAGTCAACCTGAAGATGAACCGGCTTATACCAGTTCTAATGTTATCCACGGCCGTTTCCGTAGGCTGCTCGGCCCATGTCAAAGAGGTTACGGAACCTGCCAGAGTTAACAAAGTCGCCAACAAAGACGACATCGAGCTATGCCACGTCGTAGTTTCGAAGCGTGAAGGCGCGGAGCAGGTCTTTCTCTTTATGAAGGTTAAACGGCCGGTGGCGAGTGTGATTTTGTTTGCCGGCGGGGGTGGAACACTGAACATAGAAAATGGCGTCATTGGTCGGGACTCCAATTTCCTGGTTCGATCAAGATTTAGGTTTGCCCATGAGGGATTTAACGTGGCTGTCGTCGACTCACCGTCGGATTATAGAAACCTCCGTGGGGCTAGAGACACCTTCTTCCATGCCTTGGACATCAAGGGTGTCATTGCGTACCTCATGGAGGCTAGCAATGTCCCAGTCTGGTTGATCGGTACCAGCCGGGGAACTATTTCGGCTGCCAACGCTGCCAGCCGCTTGAAAGAGGGTGGAGCCGATGGCCTCGTGCTGACCGCAACAGTATTTCACCCAGGTGGCGGGGGCGGGACCCTAACGGACGTTGACCTGGGGGGCATCACCGTTCCCACCCTTTTTGTGCATCATAAGAAGGACCTGTGCATTGTGACACCCTATGGTGGGGTAGCGCCACACATGAAAATTCTGAGAAACGCCCCGAAGGTTGAGCAGATGGCGTTTGAAGGGGGTCTACCGGCTCAGGGCAGGCATTGTGGGCCGATGGGTCCTCACGGCTTTCTGGGAATCGAAGACGAGGTGGTGCACGCCATCGGCAACTGGATCAAGGCCAACAATCCTCGGTAGTGGCGTGGTTAACGTCTAGCGAAACAATCCGTCGGCGGCCTTGCGAACCTCGGTGTCGCTCAGGCGGAACACCGCGCGGTCGAGGGCATAGTGCAGGAAGGCAGTGGTAAAGCCGAATGCCACCAGCACTCCCACCCATGCCGCGTTAGCGAGCCAGTTCGCCAGCACGGGCACCAGCGCTCGGCATAACCCGGACCCGTATCATGTAGCGCCTCCACCTCCATCACCGGGAGCAGCACTGCCGACACCACCATCAGAAGATTTGCGCTGGGCAGGCGTTTTAAGAAGGCCAGACTGTCAGTTTGAACCTAATGACTGCTGATTTTTCCTAGAACTTCGAAGACTTTTGGGGCCGTGATGGGAAGTCCCATGATTCTCACACCGGTTGCATTGTACACCGCATTAGCGATGGCTGGCGCCACAATACCGATGCCGGCTTCAGCAACCGCCTTGGTCGCGAAAGGCCCCGGTCCACCTCCACCGTCCACCAGTGAGGTGAGTAAAGGAGAGACGTCATTGATATTGGGGATTTTGTAGTCTCCAAGACTCAAGGGCAAGACACGACCATCCTCGACTGCCAGGTCCTCCATAAGGGACTGCCCGATTCCTTGAATCACAGCGCCATCGATCTGGCCCTGATGCATCAAGGGGTTTACCACTTTGGAAGAGTCCAGGGCAAAGTATAGCTTCTGCACGAGAATCTGGCCGGTTTCCCTGTCCACCTCCACGTCTGCAACCAGGGCTTGAAAGACGTAAACCTCGGGCCGACCACCTTTGCAATGACCGTACCCGCGGACGGGTTGAGCGTGAAAGAGTTTTGTCAAATCCCGCAGTCCAAAAGACACCTTTTTGTTATCCGCTAGCCAGACACGCCCCTTTTCCCACCACACCCTATCCTGGCCAACCTTCCATTGGAGAGCCGCTTGTTTCTTCAGAAGTTCAATGAGTGAGTTGGTCGCGCTAACCACCGCCTGCCCCTCCACATAGGTGCCCCGCTGTCCTCTCACACCCTCGTCGTAAGTCCCGGTATCCGTCCCTTGCACGTCGATATGGACCCTCTCGGGCTGCACCCCAATGGTTTCCGCAGCCACCTGTCGATGCATCGTATAAGCGCCTACTCCCACATCGCGCACTGCGGTTGCCAGTCGGAGGGAGCCGTCCGGCTCCAAGAAAAGCTCCGCGCTGGACTCACCCGTACCGATGTGGCGATACCCAAAGGCGACACCACGTCCCGTGAAGACATGAGGCCTATTCTTAGTGGAAGCCGGACTGGACCCTTTTTTCCATCGCGAAATCTCTGCCACCCGCTCCAGGACCTCGATGCCTTTGGGAGAACGAAGCGGTTCACCCGTGGGTTTGGTATTACCCTCCTTCAAGGAATTGCAAAGACGAAATTCAAGGGGATCCACCTTAAGGGCCTCTGCCATCATGTCCATGTGACTTTCCACGGCAAACAGCGTCTGGACTTCACCCGGCGCACGAAAAAATCCGGTGGGAACCTGGTTGGTGTACACACTGTAGCCAGCCATTCGCACATGGGGAGTTCCATAGGAACCTGCCAACAAAAAGGTGCCGTTCAAACCGTTCCGTGGCGTGCGGGCCGCATAAGCTCCGCCGTTGTAATAGACCTTTCCGTCCCAGGCCCAGAGTCTTCCGTCTTTTTTTACCCCGGTACGCAGCACAATCACGGCCGGATGACGGGGTTGACCGTCAATCAACTCCTCCGTGTAGCTCTCCTTGACCCTTACGGGCCTGCCGGCGGCACGTGCCAGATAGTAGTTACAGAGGATATCCTCAAATCCGAGTTTACCGCCGAAGGAGCCTCCCGTGGAAAGCGGGTGTACCAAAACCCTCTCCTCCGGAAGGTCCAGGTGCGCGGACAGTTTACCCCGCACCATAAAGGGGGCCTGGTGACAATGCCAAACCTGCACTCGACCCTGTTCATCAATCTCCACCAGGCCGTTGCGTGGTTCGATAAAAGCCTGGTGCACCATTTGAGTGTAAAATGTATTCTCAAAGATATGGTCAGACTCGGAGAAGCCCTGCTGGATATCCCCTTGTCCCGCCCTTTCCACGGATTGAACGTTTTTGAGTTCGGCCTCCTTGTGTGGGCCAACGTATTGATCGTAGTCCGGGTGAAGTACTGGGGCTTCAGGTTTCACCGCCTCCAGCGGATCAAAAACAGCCGGCAGCTCTTCATAATCGACTCTTATTAATCCCAGAGCTTCTTCAACCACCTCCTGGTCAATCCCGGCCACTCCTGCAACCTTCTCTCCAATGTAGCGCACACGATCCTGAGCCATGACTGGCATGTCTTGCAGTCCAAGGCCTTCCAGCTGCGGTGAAACGTCCTTTCCCGTAACCACTGCCTTGACCCCGGGAAGATTGACCGCACGGCTTACGTCGATGTGCAAAATTTGAGCATGGGGGTAGGGGCTACGAAGAAAACCTCCCCACAGCTCGCCGGGGCGACTCACATCCCCCGCGTACATGCAGGAGCCTGTGACCTTGCTGCTCCCTTCCACCCGTGGAAGGGCATTACCGATGATGCTTATTTTTACTCGTTTGGACTTCGATGTGGTCATTGTTAGCGGCTTATACAAGGAGCAATCTGAACCGTCAACCCCGATCCGACCCAAATAGGATCTCATCATGATCGAGAAGGAATGAGCTTAAACCATAGCTCATCGCAAGGGACTCGCAGGGGCCGATTTCTTGGAACAATTAATGTCGGATCGGGGTCAACCTCCATGGTGAGTTTTGACACCTTTTAATCCCACAGATCCGATTTGGACCCAAGCCATGGGGCTTTGACAATATAGGGCTCCATCTGCTCGCGGATGTCGTCCACACTGTCATAACCAACATTTTTCGGCGCAGAATACTCCAACTGAGCACCGTCATCTGTGTTGACTTCCGCACCTTTGCTAAAGGCCATGAGCTCTCTTCTTCCCATTCGGTAAAATGAGAGGACTTCATGGATATCGGTTAATCCTAATTCTTTGAAATCTTCACTCAATGTTCGGCTATTGGAATAAATCGGTGCCAGGGCAGTGTAGTCAAAAACCTGTTCCTTGTTGCTTCCAACCAACAGGTAATCCTCTCCCCCTAACTCCCAAACCGAAACCTGGGGGAACACCTCCCCGAAGGTACGAAACACCATTCGAAAATCATTCAAGGACATGGAATAGTTATGAAACCATTGAGCAAATGTTCCATTGCCTCTGAGCTTGGACCTCACAACTTCGTAAAATTCCCGGGTATAGAGATTGGCAATGCCAGCAATCCACGGGTTGGAAGGTTCTGAGGTAATCACGTCGTATAGTTTTGGAGTGGCAAGAATATAGTTCCGACCGTCCGCAAAAACCAATCGCACCCTTGGATCGTCCAGTATATTTTCGTTATAGTCATCAAAATAACGGGCAGCCTCGGCCATGGCAGGCTCGATCTCAAGAATCTCCATCTCTTGTATAGGAAAGGCGCCCACCGCCTTGGCGGTCATACCGGTGCCGAGACCAATTACTGCAACGCTCTTGGCAGTGGGATTTAGCAACAGCGGGATGTAACCGATCATCAACTGGGTCAAAGCATCTCCATGGGAGCCGTCCACCTTTCCGTTGGTCTTAAAGTAGAGGTAGTCTGATGCGCCTCGATGGACACTGATGGTAGCGGTTAACCCTTCCTTGTAGTAAACAATTTCGTCCCTACGCATTTCTTCTCGTCGCAAAGCGTCAGTTTCAAACTCTTCAAATACATCGTCATAGATGGAAACCCCGCTGGTAATGATGCGAGGATCCCAACGTGGGATTGCTGATGGAATGAGGATAACTGCCACCAGAACCAGTAGACCAACGGCAAATCGACGCAGTAGGGCGGAGCGGGGGTCCAGAACCAGTAGAAACCACCCCACTGTCAGGTTCAGTGCTACGCCCAGAACAATGCTACTCTGTATGCCGATCCATGGAATAAAGATAAATCCACCGGCAAAAGCACCGAGGATCGCCCCCAGGGTATTTGCGGCATAGGAGGTTCCCACACTACTTCCTACACGGTAGAGTTTCTGGGTAAAGAGTTGGGCTACCAGCGGAAAGGTCATCCCCAGGAGCACCGTCGGGAGCAACATGACCAGCGCGCAGAGAAGCAGTTGGATGGACAGGAAGAGGGAGAAAGAGTCCCCAAGGGCATGGAGCAGCCGGAGAAAAAGCAGCGGTAATCTTTCGAACAGCGGAATGGTGGTCAAAGCCGCAAAACCAGCCAACAGTTGAATGATCCCAAAGGTGCTTAGTCCCACTTCGCGCCTTCCGAACAGTCGTGCATAGAGGAACCCTCCAAGTGAAAGGCCAACAAGAAAGGTCACCAGCATGGTGGTAAAAGAATACACAGAGCTTCCGATGACCATGGTCAAGGCGCGAGTCCAACTGTTTTCATAAACCAAGGCTGCAAATCCGGAAAGGCCGATGGAAACGAGAAGTACCCAACCCAGAGAGGAAACCGCCTCGGCAGGTTTTTTTCCCAACGAAACAGGGTCATCACTTCCCATGTTAAACTCGAACTCCTTGTCCCGCGCCCGGTCCACTGCAAAAATCACCAAAGCAATCAGAACATTGAGGGTAGCAGCGACATAAACGGTGACTCGCATCCCCACGGCAGGAATCAACCAGTAGCCTGCCAATGCACATCCCAGGACCGCTCCCATGGTGTTGGTGGCGTAGAGGTCTCCCACCCTACGTCCAACGTGACTGAAGCTGACGATAAAGAAGCGGCTGAGCACCGGAAGGGTCGCCCCCATTATCAGGGTAGGAATCATTAAAAATATGAAGGAGAGTAAAAAGAGGAAGAGATTAAAAGTAAAAGGATGAGACTGACTCAGCGAGAAAAGGGGGACATAAACCCACTGTACCCATTTAAAAAGCCAGGGAATGAGAAATCCATAGAGTCCCACGCCGGCTTCAAGAGCACCATAGAGAAAAAAATTATTCTTGCCCTGATCGGCCAAAAGGCCAAAGAGGTAACTACCTAGCGCCAACCCTCCCATGAAAGCGGTTAGCACAGTGGCAACCGCATAGGTGGTGTTGCCAAAGATTTGGGTCAGCATCCGGGTCCAAACCACCTCGTAGATCAGACCCGACATGCCCGATATGAAAAAACAGACAAAGGCTATCCCCAGAAGCCAATCCTGTCTGAACCTGCCAAACTTTAACATGTTCGGTTTTACTGCACGTACCCTGAATGGTTTGGTAAAAGGCGCAAAGTTAAGAAATATACTAGATACCAGAACTAGACGCCATGGGGGGTACCAATCGTTGACAGCTAAGCGCTAAGCGCAGAGCCCAAAGCGGACTCAGTACTGAGTAACGAGTGCTGAGGACTGAGTGGGGAGGGATGAGAATAGAGAATTGAAGATCGAAAAAGGGCTGAAAGAGAGATCCGGACACCATGCGCTATGCTCTACGCTGTCAACAATCGGCGGAAATCTACGGTTATGTTAGTAGAGAGTGATTCGTCTGTCTTGACCTGCGGCTATCAGCTATTTAAAGCTGCGACTGCCACTTGGCCAGCACTTTTTCCTTGAGCTCCGGGCTTGATTCGGAGACACGGGGGAAATCACTTCGCCATTCAAAGGGACGCGTGGCGTCGATAATGGCTCGTGAGGTCCCAAAATCACGGCGTTTTCTTTTCTCAGGTGAAATCATGGGATCCAGGGGACCG
This sequence comes from uncultured Binatia bacterium (SeqCode), assembly GCA_965218425.1. Taxonomy (GTDB): domain Bacteria; phylum Desulfobacterota; class Binatia; order UBA9968; family CAXXLF01; genus CBDCDW01. Next base: position 2,639,123 of record OZ244621.1, on the reverse strand, counting down.
CTCAGGCAACGGCGGATGATATCGATATCCTGAACCGGGTCACTCCTTGTGCAGACGGCCCACATTACCTCCGGCAAATCCCTTGGATTGACGTCCTCGTCCACCACGATCACATAGCGTCCCATATAGGCGCCCCCGCGGGACTGACAGACAATGGCAGCCGCCTGCCTGGCATGCCCCGGATAGAGCTGTTGGATGGAAACCACATTCAACATATGCCCTCCGCCCACCTCATGAAACCAGATCCCCTTCACCCCCGGGACACCCGCGGCCTCCAGCTGCTCGTAAATGGCCGCCGATCGCAGAATCGATTGCATATATACCTTACCCGATGGCGGCTTAACGGGCGGGGAACCTAATATGATGGGATCGTTACGGTGATAGAGGGCCTTTACCCGGACCACGGGTTCTTCTCTGGCACCGCTCCCATAGTAACCCGTCCATTCTCCGAAAGGCCCTTCGGGTCTACGATCGTCAGGCATCACAAAGCCTTCCACGGCGATTTCTGCGTCGGCCGGTATGGGGAGCCCCGTAACCGGGCCTTTTATGACCCGGATGGCCTCGCCTTTGATTCCACCTGCAAATTCAACTTCAAATTGCCCGTGGGGCATTGACCAACTGGCAACCATGTGAAGAAGTGGATCTGCGCCGAATATGGCCACCACGGGCATCGGTTCATTCTTGGCAAACCACTTGTCGCGATGGATACGACCGTCATGACTGGGCGAGATGTAGACGAAGATGTGACCTCGATCGTGCACCATGACTCGATAGGTACCCATATTCAGGGAGTTGTTTTCTCGGTCCCTGGTTATAATGGCATCCCCGGTGCCAAGGTAACGTCCACCGTCGTGCTCGTGCCATCGAGGGGTGGGGAACTTCCACATGTCGATGTCGCCATCCTTTAAAACGTTTTCCAGAATAGACCCGTCTTGAACGTACTCAGGCGGAATGGGACGAATGGACTTGCGCTTTTCACGCCAGGCACGGATAAGCCCCGGTTCGTCCAGATCAGTGGAAAGTCCCAGGGTCAAGGCGGCCCTTTTCCTGGAACCTGATTCGTTGATCAGGATTCGATAACCCGCGGGATAATCGACGATCTGATCAAAGATCACTGCCGGCTGCTGATTCGCCCGCATGACATGCTCAGCCAGCACCCCAATCTCCAGGTCCCAGTTGGCGCCCTTGATGGTTTTCAGCTCGCCCAATTCCTCTACCTGGATGAGCCACGTTCTCAAATCACGATAAGGCATAGGTTCTCCATCCTCCCAGTGAAAAATAAAGCTGCTACATGCCGTGCTGGCGGTACCATTGAATAATTTCGCTTCCGGTGGCAAACCAAACGCGCTCGTATTGTTTTATTTGCACAAGAGCATTCTTCAGATACCGGATCCGCAACGGCTGGCCGGTGATAAAAGGATGAAGCGGGATCCCCAGAACCCTCGGGCACTTTTCACTGTCGGCATAAAGGGTCTCGAACTGATCACGAACGGACTCATAGTACTGCGAGCCTGTATATCCTTTTCTGAGCATGAGGGGGATATCGTTGATCTCCATGCAGTACGGGAGAGAGGTCATCTCACCCTTTTTTACCCTCATGGGATAGGGTTGATCGTCATGGCACCAGTCGCCGACATAGTTGAGGCCCGTCTCTGCCAACAGGTCCAGCGTGTTCTCAGTCTCCCCCAGCCCTGGCCCAAGCCAACCTTTGGGCTTCTTACCCACCGAGCGTTCGATGGTCTCCACTGTTTTTTGAATGACTTCCCTCTCCTTTTCCAAGGGAAGACCAATGAGGCTTTGGTTGTTGGTCACCCCGTGACCCATAAATTCCCATTTGCGCTGATTCATCTCGTCCACGACCTTGGGAAAAACCTCACAAACATCCGAGTTTAATGCCACCGTGGCCCTGATCCCCAGTTCGTCGAGAAGATCTGCAATCCTCCAGAGACCTACCCGTATCCCGTACTCCTTCCAGGTGTAATTGACCACATCGGGAAGGGTTCCTCGCACATTGGGAGTGATAACCACCCCACTGAGCTGGTCAAAATAATAAACTTCGACGTTGGGGACGACCCAAATGGCGAGGGTACGGTTTTCTGGCCAGGTAAACGGCTTGCGCTCAAAGATCAGCGAATCTTGATACCGGTCAGCGCGCAACATGTCAAGTACTCGCAGCGCGCAAGCGCTAGGCTTTCCCCTCCTCCCGATAGAGCTCCACGGCCTTGAGCATGGGCGCGTCCGTCACGCTGAACAGGATGGCTTCGTCCCGCGTAAGATTTTTATGGCCGTGCCAGGACCAGTTGGGAACGGCAAACCCGTCTCCCTTGGACCAGCGAATGGTTTGATCCCCGGCCCTGCTTTCCCCTTCACCTTGCACCACGAAGTAGACGGCCCCCGAGGTATGACGGTGTTCTTTCGTCTGCTCTCTCGGGCGGAGCATCTGGATGTGACAACCGATGGTTGGGAAGGCGGCGGCGCCGGTAATGGGATTGATGTATTCCAAGATGATTCCATCGTGGGGACTTCCCTCTTTGCCGGCTAGACGTTTGAGCCTCTCGTAAGTTTCCTTCCACTTGTAGGCAACCGGCACGCCAACCCTTGCCTCCTCCACATTGCTCCATTGAGGTCGAGCCCAACCCACCCTGAGCCATGTACTGTCCGCGTCCTGTACAATTTCCTGCTTTTCGGTAGGGGATTGCTCATAAAATACGGCGTTGGTATTTCTCACAAACGGCGTATCGATGGCATCCAGCCAGATGGGAAATTCATCGGTGGGGTTCTCATGATGGTGCCAGGTTCCCTGTGGCGTTAGAATGAGGTCGTTATCCTCCATGTAGAATTTCTCGCCGTTCACCACCGTGTAGACGTTGGGATTTCCCTTCACCACGAATCTCAGGGCCGACATGGTATGGCGATGGGCCCAGGCGGCTTCCTGGGGTTTCAGCATCTGAAGACCGACTCTAACACCAAGGATGGTCCCTTTGGTGGGAATCGCCGGATTGGTGAACAGGATGCTACGGCGGCCGCCTTCCTCTAAACCCAGCACCTCACAGGCCTGCCGCATCATGTTTAACATCATGGGCCACTTCCAAATATGGGGCACCCCTCCTGGACTCGGCTCGGGTTGACGCGGGATCTGCCATTCCCCCACCAGATGGGCCGCTTCCAGCTCTTGCTCGAAACCCTTCAACGCCTCCGTCCGATCGGATAAGACATAACCACCGTCTTGAACGATATTCGCCATGGGACACCCTCCGTTCTTGAAACTCCGCCATAATGACAGGTCTGACGCTCCCCTCAGTCCTATTTGAAACCATAATCACTCCAGCGCTCACGTACTCTATTAAGATATTCCCTAGGCACGCGCGAGTCGGCCGGATAGGTATGTTTACGCGTCGCGTCGATGGACACCCTGCTGCCAATTCTGCGCTGGGGGTCATGTTCAGGGATATCCGCTGGCGCGGTTGAAGGATCCAGCCCGATGGCAATGACGTCATTCGCCACCAACATATCTTTTCCGGGTTGGGATCGAAAGCTCATGGCCCACTCCACCTCAAAGGGATTTCGTATATCGATGTCCTCGTCCACGATGATGAGATACTTCGGCTCCTTGTTCATCATGGCCCAAGTGGCCCAGGTAACCTCCTTCACCTGTTGCGGATGCTCCTTACGCATAGAAATAATTACCCTGCCGGTAGCGCCCCCACTCTCGGTAAAATGAACATCCGTGACCGGCAGGCCCAGCACCCCGCCCAGGTGGCGACGCAGCGCGGCGGAGCGACCTACACTACGAATACAGCTGGACTCACTGGGAGGCATTTGGCTCAGGAATGCTTGATAAACGGGATTGCGCCGCCGGGTCATGCAATGAAGCTCAATCACCGGGGCTAACCCATGGACCCCCATATAACCCGTATATTCCCCAAAGGGACCTTCCTCTTCCCGGACTCCATTTCGCATGACTCCTTCCAACACGATTTCCGCGTTGGCAGGCACCTCCAGGTCCGAGGTCTCACATTTTACCAGCGGAAATGGTTCCCCCCGCAGCCCACCCGCCACTCGGTACTCGTCGGTTCCATAGGCAAACTTGGTAACCGAGCCGAGCGTAATCGCAGGGTCCGCCCCGATAACAATGGCCACCGGCATGTCCTTTCCCAATTCTTCATACTTGCGCAGATGCCTGGCGCCGTGTTTTTCATGGCCCATGTAGATTCCCAAACGTTTCGGGCCTTTTACTTGTAAGCGGTAGGTTCCGATGTTACGGCTACCGGTCTCTGGCTCCTTGGTAACCACCAGGGGCGCTGTAATAAAGGGGCCCGGATCGCGACTCGGGGTCCAGATGGCATGAGGGAGTATCCGTATATCTAGATCGGCATCCTGAGTGACAACCTCTTTGCATAGACCTGTCTTTACAAGATCAGGTTCAATGGGCTCACGCTGGGCCTTCTCCCAGAGTGCCGGAATCTGATCCACAGTGGTGGAAAGGGCCAGGGCGTAAATGGAGGGGGAGCCCCCCACGGCACCCACCACCAAGGGAAACTGGCTCTGGCCTATCTTGTCGAAGTAGAGGGCCTTGCGATGGTCCCATGAATAGTTTTCAAACATATTTCTTGTGACCGCCGACACCTCCCAGGCTGGATCCACTGGCTTTGTGATATGGTGTAGTTTCCCCGCTTCCTCTAATTTTGCCAGATACTCTTGCAGGTCATTGTATGGCATCTTGAGGGGGCCTCCTTAGTCCATTCCGTCGTAAATTACCAGCAATCTTTGGGGAACTGCCATGACCTTCGCTGAAGATCCGAATCGCTTCATCCCTTTGCCAAACACCTTATAAAAAACATCCCCTTTATGAAGACCCGACCTACTTCATGTGAAATGGCTCCTTATCAAGGCTCCCCGTAATACCGGATTACGTTGTCAGAGAGGATCTTTCGTTTTTGAGAATCAGAGAGTTCTTTGTTTTCGAAGATCTCTTCCGCGGCGTTATCTCTCATCTCCGGATGGGGCATGTCAGAGGCGAACATGATGTTGTCTTCGCCCATCAGCTCAATCTCGTCGGTCAGCACCTCGTCATCACCTTCACAGGTAACGAAGAAATTCCCCGAACGAAGGTACTGGAGGATCTCCCTCTCTGGCATATCCGTGGGCATTGGCGCTCCGCGCCGCAAGGCCATTTTGCGGAAACGCTCCATGCGGGGCACCACGTAAAGGAGCCATTCCGAACCGAATTCAAGAAACGCGACCTTCAGACCGGGGTAGCGATCCATCAGCCCCCCGCCGGTGACGGCATAAAAGCCAAGAAACACGGGCAAGGTCATACCGATAAATTGGCCTGAGAACATGGTCCGGCTCAAGTCCCAGAGGGGAGGAAAGCTCATACCGAAGTGAATGCTCAGGGGAAGTCCAGCACGAATCAACTCATCATAAACCGGATTGAGAGAGGAATCCGAGAGCGGCCGCTCACCGGCTGTGCCAAAAACCACGGCGGCTTTGGCACCCAGCTCTTTCATCTCGGCGATGGCTTGGCACGCCTCTTTAGGATTTCTTAAAGGGATCAGTCCTGCCCACTTGAGACGTTTGGGATCCCTTTGACATGCCTTTCCCATATAACGATTGAAAGAACGGTAGAGGGCAGCCTCCAGTTCGGGATCGGTAGCCATGGTGGCGTAGAGAGTGGAAGGATACATCACCGAGCAATCAATACCCATCCGGTCCAGATCTTTTAACCGCAGATCCGGTTGGGAAAGGTCCCGGCTCCCTATTTCAACTGGTAGGCTCAAATCCGCACCCGAAAATTCAGGATCGGTGGTTGCGGGATTATTGGCCGGCTGGCTCCCTGGCCCCCAGTGACGTGGGGTTAGTCGCCCGTCCACAAACCAAGAGCTTTCCAGGCCCCCAAAATCCTCGTGATCTTCAATGCGTACAGGACGCGGCCGTCGTTGCCGGATGGGTTTGGGCATGTCCTCCCACATGCGCTGGCTCACCATCACATGGGCATCCGCATCGTAGATAAAAAACCCGTTGAGCATGTCACTCTCCTCTGCTGAAGTTCTGCCTTTTCGGGCCGGGAACACCATACCATATTTAACTAGCGTTTCCATGTATTGCTACTTGGGGTCGGCGGCCCCCCCCGTCAAAAACCACGGGAACCACATTTCAGGCCGAGACTCACCCATCTTTTCCGCAATTGCCTTCACCGGGTCATACATCGCCACCCCAATATCTTGGCACCCCATGAGTATCATGGCACTGAAAAAGGGGGCCTTCGTCGAAGGTCTTTGAGCCGAATCTTGATTTCTCTGTGGGAACCTCTTTAGCGAAGGGAGACTAAAAGACACGGTAAAACCGGCAGAGGTAGCGGCAGTGACGGAGAAGGACGCGGAGACATTTTTCTCCGCGCCCTTCAGTGAACGGTCTGTTCGATCTAACTATTCTTTGGTAAGGCCACTACCTCTTAGCCCCTAACCACATTTTATCCCAGAACTTAGATAGTGTAGGCATAATGGCGCGTTCCACCTCTGGACTCCTAAAACTCACCTGCTTGCCAACAATTTGCTCTGAGAAAGGAATGATCTCCTTTATCTGCAGGTCTTTACGAACCGGCGTAATATGCCGGGCAGATGCCGCTACCAGTTGACCTTCCTTGCTCAACAACCAATTGAGAAAGAGTCTAGCGGCATTGATGTTCTGGGAGCCTCGTAGGATCGTTGTATCCTCCGAGGAAACGGGGACGGGTTCAGGGCAGGTAAAACTCAAAGGGGCACCCCGTAGGACCATCTGGTAGGTACGAGCCTTGTTCGACGGAAGAGCAGCGTGAAATTCACTGGCCGCCGCCAATTGCACGAGCGCGTTCATCCCTTCTTTGCGCAACTGTGGTTTGACCTCGGTAAATAGCCTCGTCAGAAATTCTTTGGTCCACTTTTCACCCTTGGCCTTCCAAACCATAAGCGCCCAAAGCTGCGGACGGTTGCCCAGGGCCAGGTTGCCCTGACCCCACAACGGATTGTTTAGAATATCCTCCCATTTCTGGGGCAATTGGTCTTTCTTTACCAGCCTGGTGTTATAAGACATGCACCAATGCCTGATATTCCAACCCACCCAGTAGCCGTCCGGGCCTTTTGCCCCCTGGGGAATCTTCTTCCAGTTAGGGATGTTCCTAAGATCTTCCAAAGCGTCCACCTTCCTGTACTCGGAGTAGAAACCTCCAATACTGGTGAGGACATCACTGAGGACCCTTCCCTGCTTAAAAGCAACCAGGGTTTTAACGGTTCGATCGGCCTGATTCGTCCCTGAGAAATCAATCTTGATGAATGGATAACGCTCCTTGAACGGAGCAAAAAGCTCCCTCTGCTCTTGGGAGGTCCATGGGCTGGACCTGATTTTCAGCTTTCCTTCCTTCTTGGCTCCCTCGATCCAATCTCGGGGAACCTGAAATTCATTTTCGACGTCTCCCAGGATGGATGGAGAGAGCTTGAGCTTTTTCAACGCTTTCTGGGTGGATTCAGGCAGTGAAGCGGATATGACGCTTTGAGGGGAATTGAATAAGAAAGTCAAAAACACCAGAGAAATAATCGCGATGACCTTATTTACCATTGCTTCCCTCCTTTGCGCACGGCTGTTTACCTAGAACAGGAATTTCCTTACGATCGCCATCAATCGCAATAGGCTTCCCCCTGCTGGGTGATGACATGACCGAGATTTTCCATGGCCGGCCGAGAGGTGTGAACTAGAAACCTCGCAGGTTCATCCCCTGTGTTAAAGTGCTGGTGCCAGCCGAACATGGGGATGGAGAAGGCATCGCCTGGTTTCCAATCGTAGCGCTTGTCCTCGATGATGCTGTAACCCCTCCCGGAAAGAACGAATTCGATCTCCTCGTACAGATGGCGATGGGCCCCCGATTTTCCACCCGGTGGGATCTCTGCCATGAGGGTGGACATCTGCTTCACGTGGAATCCAATCCGGGGATCCACGATGTGGGCCATAAACCCCATTCGCGTTTCATTGAATTTAATATCTTTTCCTTTGACCATGACCTTTCCCGCACGCCGTCTCATCTCTTCGTTGGCTGAATAGTAGAGTTGCTCCTCATAGAGCCGAGAGTCGAGGGCTTCACTGGCCTGCTTGCTCGGTGGCGGTGTCACCGGAGGGGGAACCTCCGATCCTCCGGGCACCAGCCCCTTCATGGCCTCCTCACTCTTCTGGGCGAAAACCCAGTACTCCGGATACTTTTCGTCCTCATAGACGGCCACTCCCAATGCCCGAGACAGGTGTTGCGTCGTGCAGGCCATATATTGCATCTCCACATCGCTCTCGTTGACGTGGCGGTGCCAGGCAAAGTAGGGCACACAGATAAAATCTCCGGGTTCCCAATCGAAACGTATTCCGTCCACGATGCTGTAGCCTTTACCCTGCTTGATATAGATGACCGCTTCCACGGTGTGCCGGTGGCCAAGGGTCTTCCAGCCCATCCCTTCTTGATCTCCCGGCTTGATCTTGTTGATCCACATCCGAATGATACGGTTGTTGAACCCCTGCTTGGGATCAACGATGAGGGTGGCTCGCCATTGCTCCGTAAATCGGGTCAGGACATCCTCAGCTTTGGTCTGAACTGGCGCTTTTTTTCTCCTTTCGAGTTCGTCCTTGGCGAAAAAGACGTATTCACGCTCAGGCTTATTCTCGGCCATTGATTCCTCCATGATTCACCGGTAATTCAATTTTTCCTGCCGTCCCAAATTCCATTTTCTCGTGCTCACGAGAACCGATTTGGTCTTCTTCTTTTTCCATTACCTAGGTTCTTACCCTACTCTGACTATACTCTATGCCGAAAGTCTTTCTCTTTCCGCCAATCCCTGTAAGATTTTGTCGGGTGAGATGGGTAACTCTGTAATCCTCACTCCGGTGGCGTCATAAACGGCATTGGCAATGGCCGGAGCCACCAGACCGATGCCGGATTCCGCCACCGCCTTGGCTCCAAAGGGCCCCGGACCTTCATTGGCAGGCACCCGTGATGTGGTCAAGATGGGGATATCGCGGATGGTGGGAATCTTGTAGTCCCCCAGGCTGAGGGTCGTCACCCGGCCGTCTTCCACGGCAAGATGTTCTGAAAGCGTAAATCCTAGCCCCTGGGTCACCGCACCCTCGATCTGCCCCTGATAGATGATCGGATTGATGATCTTGGTCACATCGTGGGCCAGGTTCAGCCGGCGCACCGTTACCTGTCCCGTCTCTCGATCCACCTCCACTTCGGCTACCATGGCCTGGAAGGCGTAGGTATGAACCTCACCCGCCTTCCAGTGACCAAACCCGCAAGGGGTACTGTCCGCTGGAATTCCGGCAAGGTCCTTGAGGTTCAAGGTCTGCTTTTTCGATCCGCTGAGGAGTATCCGCCCCCGCTCCCAACGGATCTGGTCTGGATTTACTTTCCAGTGGGATGCCGCTCGATTGCGTAAGATCTCGATTAGATCGTTGGCAGCCCGCCAGACGGCTTGGCCCTCTACGTGGGTCCCCCTCTGTCCCCTGACACCTTCATCGTAGGGCCCTGTATCGGTCCCCCCCACTTCCACTCGTACCAACTCAGGCTCGATGCCGAGAACCTCCGCCACCACCTGCCGGTGCATGGTGTAGGCACCCACCCCAACGTCGCGTACGGCCGTGGCCAACCGCAGGAAACCATCAGATTCAAGAAATAGCTGGGCACTGGACTCCCCCGATCCGATATGCCGGTCACCCAAACTGATCCCGCGCCCCACCAAGACGTTGGGCCGGCCCTTGGGAAGCTGAGTCCTGTTTCTTTTCCATTTGGAGACCTCAGCCACCCGATCCAGCACCTGCAAGGCACATGGGTCTCTTAGGGGTTTCCCGTTGGGTTTTGTGTCTCCCTCCCTCAAGGCATTGACCCTACGAAATTCCAGAGGATCTACCTCGAGCTCCTGGGCTATCATGTCCATATGGTTCTCAGCCGCGAACAGAGTCTGGAGCTCGCCGGGGGCACGGAAATAACCGGAGGGAACACGATTGGTGTAAACAATATAGCCTTCCATGCGCACATGGGGGGTCCGGTAAGAACCCGCCATGAGGAAAGTGCCGTTCATTCCGTTTCTTGGAGTTCTCGCCCCATAGGCTCCGCCGTTATAAAAAATCTTTCCATCCCAAGCCCACAACCGCCCGTCCCGTTTTACTCCTGTCCTGAGAGTGATCACTGCCGCATGACGGGGCTGACCGTCTTGCAACTCCTCCGCGTAACTCTCCACATACCTTACGGGGCACCCTGAAGCCCGAGCAAGATAATAGGTGCAGATAATGTCTTCAGATCCCTGCTTGCCGCCAAAGGAACCCCCGGTGGAGACCGGGTGAACGGCGATCATCTCTTCGGGCAGATCCGCGTGGGCGGCCAACCAGGTGCGGATCAAGAAGGGAGCCTGGTGACATTGCCAGATATCCACGCGGCCTTGAGAATCAATAGCTAACAGCCCGGCGCGAGGTTCCACGAAGGCATGATGAACGGCCTGGGTTCGAAAGGTATGTTCGAAGATTCGATCCGATTCCGCAAAACCCTGATCGATATCTCCCTTATGGGACCGTTCTGCTGAACGGACGTTCCTCCAAGATTCGTCCTTATTAATCCCTTTGTAACCGGCGTAATCGGGATGAAGGACGGGTGCCTCGGGTTTCATGGCTTCCAACGGATCGAAGACCGCCGGCAACTCCTCATACTCCACATCAATCAGCTCCAGTGCTTCCTCCAAATCATCCCTGCCGGCGGCTGCCACGGCCGCTACTTTTTCCCCGATGTATCGAACACGCTCTTGTGCCAGCACCGGCTTGTCCAGCAAAGCACAGCCTTCCAAGCGGGGTGAAACATCCCTTCCCGTCACAATGGCCTTGACCCCCACAAGTTTGGCGGCCCGACTGGTATCAATATTGACAATCCGGGCGTGGGGATATGGACTGCGTAGGAAACTACCCCATAGGGCATCGGGACGCTTGACGTCTGCTGAATAGACGGAGGTCCCTGTTACTTTGCTTTCTCCTTCAATGCGGGGAATACCCCGGCCAATGACGCTGCTGCTCATCTAAGACCCTTTCCTATTTTATAATTCTAATCAGTCCGTTTAGATTTTCTGTTGAATTTTGAATTACGGAATCCGGGGAAAAGTTGAACATTTTAATGTCCGCTCAAGTCAGGTATCCGCGGACACGCCAATACCGCTGCGCGGCAGGATGCAGCGGAACATCGAGGGGACCGTCAACAGTATCTCCACACATGTGCTCCAGGGGAAGAGCCCCTTCCCCCTGCCATGGGATTGACTCCTTGCGGGCCTGCAGGGCCTCGCAAAAAGAGATCACCACTGATTCCGACGCTTGTGCATGAGTAAAAATCGGCCACCCACTGAAATCGAGGGTTTCAATGTCCGCCGGCAGCTTGGGATAACTCCCCTTGGTTATGGTCGCCCGCCGGAAGCCCGTAGCTTCCAACCGCTGGAGGATAGGTTCCCCAAAGGACAAGAAACGCATGCCCAAGTCCAAGGCCCTATTCCCCCAGGAGCCCAAGCTTTCATCGAAAATCGCGTCCACTTCGCCGCGCTGCACGAAATTGATTCGGTCCCGTCCGGGCATCCCGGGATCATACCTAACCTGTCCGCCCCAGGCAACGATATCAGAAAGGGAAAACCCCGCTTCCGAGAGTATTTGATCCACAAACAAATGAAGAGAATGGTTCTTCTGACTCCTAAGCGAAACCCGGAGGGGGAAACGACGCTCCCGAATGTCTGAGAGGGAGGTCAAACCGGTGGCTTCGCATACGGCAAGCACGAACACGTCGGAGGATGGAATGACTGCAATGGCCCTCACAGGGATGGGTTCCTTAAAAGGTCCAGTGCCCCTGTAGGCCAAGGTCAGGGGGGCCGAAGGATTGATTATCGCCACATCCACGTCTCGGCGCCGAAGGTCCTCAATGGCATCGGGAGCGTCACTGCCAAAGAAATTTAGTCGCCAGGCGCCTGGACCCTGTTCACGAAGGCTGACTTTAGCCTGATTGGTTGCAAACGATCTTCGACCGACGAGTTCCGACGCCACTTCCAAAACCAATCGAGACCGGATCGCTGAAGGTGAGACACGATTACTTTTCTTGTCCACGGGTCAATCTCTTCGTCAGCGCACAAGGGGATGGTTAATCAGGTGAGGTAACCACGCTGGCGCCAATAACGCTCCGCCGCGGGGTGCAGGGGAACGTCCAGGGGCGTATCTTCCGCGTCGCGGCACATGCGTTCTAACGGAAGAGGCCCCTCTCCTTGCCACGGAACGGCTCCCCTCCGTGCCTCCAGTGCCGCGCAAAAGGTGGCGATGACTTCGTCCGGGACACTGGCATGGGCAAACACAGGCCACCCACTGAAATCCACCGTCAAGACATCGGCCTCGATCTTCGGGTAATCGGACTTCTTGATCACCGCACGACGAAGGCCCTTGGTCTCCAGCCGCTTGATCAGGGACTCGTCGAGGGACAAGAAACGCATGCCCAGATCCAGACCCTTCGCCGCCCAGGAATCCACGGCCTCATCGAAAATCGCATCCGCTTCCCCACGCTCGATAAGACCAATCCTACTGGCCCCCGGTATTCCAGGGTCGTATCTTACCGTCCCACCCCAGGAGGTGATATCGTCCAGGGAAAACCCGGCTTCCGATAGCACCTGATTGATAACAAAATGGTCCGAATGGTTTCGTTGGTCCCGTAGCGAAACTTTGAGTGGATAGCGACGATCACGCAGGTCTGACAATGAGGTCAATCCGGTGCTCCCCAGGACGGCAAAGGCAAACTGGTCCAGGGAAGGGATTACCGTGATGATCCTCACAGGAACAGGCTCATTAAATGGTCCCGTCCCTTTATAAGCCAAGGTAAGGGGTCCAGCAGGATTGATGATCGCTACATCCGCCTCCCGGCGCGCTACTTCATGGATGGCGTCTGGAGTGTCACTGCCAAAGAAATTGTAATTCCAACTCCCCGGACCTTGTTCTCGAAGGCTAAGCTTGGCCTGACGATAGGGGAATTCCTTCTTTCCAACCATTTCTGAAGCCACTTCCAACACCATACGCGACCGAGTAATGGAAGGAGGAAAATGAGGTGTCTTAAAATCCATCAATATTCCTTTCTGAGTTCTTTGGTGGCAACTCAATCAACCAAAGGCAATCAGAACTTACGATAAAACCCGGTGCTGAGTTTCAGATCAGATCTTTCCACTTCGCTAGAACTCGGCTCCGAAGCTCGGGGCTTGCGATGTTGGTGCGGGGGAAGTCCTTCATCCACTCGTATGGCTTGCAGGCATTGATGATGGCGCGGGAGCTGGTCAAATCCCCTCTCTTTTTCTGTTCGGGCGGGACACGGGGGTCCAGGGGGCTGGAGGGGCAGTCCTTGAGAATGGTAATGCTCGTTTCCGGATCACACCGAGTCCCAATGGCCCACAGCACATCCTCGCGGTCCCTTGGGTTTATATCCTCGTCCACTACCACCACGAACCGCCCCATGTAGTCACCGGAAGCCGCCAACGCGGCCTTCATGGCGTGGCCGGGGTAGCGCTGACGAATCTGGACCACCGTGACACCGGGCACCCCCAGGCGCCACACGTCCAGAACGTCGGTTATTCCGGCTTTTTGAAGCATTTCCTTATCGTTGGGCGCATGGGTGGGGAGTTGAAAGTGACTCCCCGTATGACGATGCCTTACCGGGGGCATACCGAGGATGATGGGGTCATTACGATGATAAAGAGCTTTCACCCTGATCACCGGCTCGGGCCTGGTGCCCGAGGCGTAGTACCCGGTCCACTCGCCAAATGGTCCCTCATCTCTGGATTCGACCTCGGGGGGAGGCACCTCTCCGGCGACCACAATCTCTGCGGTGGCAGGGATGGGCAGCCCCGTCACCTGTTCGCGGACCACTTCAACCGGCGCCCCGCGAACATGACCGACGAGCTCGTACTTAAAGAGCCCGCGCTTTTGACCCAGCATGGGGGCCGCTGCTAGAAACATCACCGGTTCCTGGCCCATGGAAACCGCCACGGGACAGGCCTGACCTCGCTCCCAATATTTTTTTCGAATGACCGCTCCCGTCTTGGAGGGAGTAATGTAGAGACCCACCGTATTCTTGTCCTGCATCATGACTCGATAACAGCCGAAGTTGACCTTGCCGGTATCGGGATCTCTCATGTACACCACGCATCCGGTACCGATGAAGCGTCCGCCGTCGTCCTCATGCCATAGCGGGGTGGGAAATTTCCACAAATCGATGTCATCGCCGGTAAAAACATTTTCAAAGACCGGGCCCGTTTCCACTTCTACAGGAGGTACGGGTGAGTAGGAAGCGATCTTTTTTGTATAGGCATCCAACGCCCCGTTCATGTCGAGGTCGGGAGGGAAATCGATGGCCAGCAGAGAACGAGGAAGATTATCCATGGCGTTGCTTAAAATCCGGTAACCCTTGGGATAATCTTTAATGGAATCGAAAAGAAAAGCCGGTCCTTGCCGCTCGTAATTCAATTCGGTAATGGCGCCGATCTCCAGGTTCCAGTCGGCGCCCTGAACGGTGCGAAGCTCCTGATGTTTTTCCAGCGTGGTTAAAAATTCCCTGAGATCTCTGTAAGGCATTTCATTCTTCTCCTGGCTTTTTCAGTCCTAAGGTGTTTCAAACTGGCTGGATCCTGACTCACCTTCGACGCCGGCGCGGCGTTCCGCCCCCTTTCAGCCAGAGTTCATTCCAGAACTCAAACAACTTCGACATGCTTGTTTCCACGGTGCGTGGATCCCGAAAAACTTCCGGCTTACCTACGATCTGATCCGCGAAGGGTAGCAGTTTCGGCCTCAGACCCTCGTCTAGCGGAGCTGCAAACTCATGGGCGTATTGAGCGATCTGCCCTTCCTTGCTCAAGAGCCAGTTCATCAAGATCTTGGCAGCATACAAGTTAGGAGCACCCTTGAGAATGATGGCCTCCTCAGTGGAGCCGGGCACGGGCTCAGGACAAACGAAGCCAACGGGGGCTCCTTTCTGCACCATCTGGTAAGGACGTTTGTAATTGGACGGAATGGCCGCATAGAACTCACCTGCGGCAACCAGCTGAGGAAGAGCGTTCATCCCTTCTTTGCGCAACTGGGGTTTCACCTCTTTGAATAGCCGGGTGAGAAAATCTTTGACCCAACGCTCACCCTTGGCTTGCCACAAATTCACCGCCCATAAATTGGGGCGGTTTCCAAGGGCAAGGTTGCCATCACGCCAGATGGGGTTAGTCAGAAGGTCATCCCACTTTTTGGGCAGATCTTCTTTTTGGACCAGTCTGGTATTGTACGACATACACCAGTAATTTTTGTTGATACCGACGTAAAAACCCTTCTGGTCTTTGAGTTGATCAGGTACGTTCTTAAAGGCCGGTAAATCGCGCAAGCTTTCCAACCCCCCTGCTTTCTGGAACTCACCAGTAAATACTCCAACACTGATCACAAGATCCGCAAGGTATCGCCCTGTTTTATAGGCCATGAGGGTCTTGATGGTTCGACCCTGCCGATTGGCCCCGAAATAATCCGGCTCAATAAAGGGGTATCTCTCCTTAAACGCAGCAAAGAGGACCCTCAACTCCTTGGCCGTAGCAGGGCTTCCGCGCACTTTTAACTTTTTTTCTTGTTTCGCTTTTTTAATCCATTCCTTGGGGAGGTTTAGCTCTTTGTCGATGTCGGCCAACACGGAGGGGTCAAGCTTGTATTCCTTCAACATCTTCTGTGTGGCCTTGGGTAAGGGCTCCGAGATCGCACTCTGGGGCCAAAGGAGAATCAAAACCAGGAAAGAAACGAAACCAACTGTTCTTATCATAAATATCCTCCCACCATTCGTAATGCGCCCTATATCAATACTTTCTACACCCTGTCAAGCTCCGTGCTTTGTTAGACCATGACGCGCCACCCTCCCTCGCGGACATAATGCGCCCCCTTAAATAAAAAAGGCGAGCTCCCCTCGTTGGTTGAGAAAAGCTCGCCCCATCATTACCCTTGGCAGCTTTTATTCCGCCGGCTAATCAGGCATTCAAGCTTGCTGGGAGAAATTAATTTGGTTATAACCCCACTATTTCTTTTTCTTCTTGCCCCGTCTCCCCTCCCTGATCTCTTTCCTCTCCCCGGTGGCGATCACATAGGGAACCGGGTCATATTTTCCCTTTGCGTTGTACTTGATGATGACCACATCACCCTTTTTGAGATCTTTGAGCGACAGCTTTTCCGTTGAAACCTTTTGAAATTTGGTCTGTTCAGGATCCACGGGAATAATCACCGCAGAAACTCTCCCTCGTCTTCTCTTCCCGGTATCCAACTGGATTGTCCGCTTCCCCACTTCATACACCGCCCCTTCAAGCACCTGAGGAGCCTTGCTCCTTCTACGTTTTTTTCGTTCTTGAGACCACCCGTCCAACACTA
Source organism: uncultured Binatia bacterium (SeqCode) (assembly GCA_965218425.1). GTDB lineage: Bacteria > Desulfobacterota > Binatia > UBA9968 > CAXXLF01 > CBDCDW01. Next base: position 2,622,680 of record OZ244621.1, on the reverse strand, counting down.
ATCCAAGAAAAAATACGGCGGTGAATAGAACCGCAAATGCTGTGCGTAGCCTCATTCTTCCATTCCTCCTTTGGCTCGAAAGATCGCAATTGTTCGGATAGCCTTACACCATAATCAGTGACAACTTGTCAAGGGGGGCAATACTGCGTTACGACACCCAATCCTCCTCTGCGCCTTAAGCATTGGTGCCTTGACAGCACCACTCGATCCCCCCTAAGCTAAAGCGATTCTGGAGCAATTTGGTACCATGGGTTCGACAACAACCGTTTGTCTAGGTAAAAAGGGAGTAGGCCATGGCAAATCGAGTCCCGGGTTCGAACGTATCTGCGTACAATCGATGGGTTGAGTCTCAAGGGATACCTGTCCATCAAGGATATTATGTTGAGGACTTGCGGACCCTGGAGGTGGGTTGGTGGGAGGAACGACAGTGTAACGGAGCCGTTCTCAAGCTCGCCGGACAGGAGGGTGTAAGTGAAGCCAGAGTCATAGAAATTCCTGCGGGAAAGACTCTTCCGCCCTTTAGGTTTGTACTGGACGAAGTCGTTTACGTGGTGGAGGGACGAGGACTCACCACTGTCTGGGGTGGAGAGGAAACGCCTAAAAAGACTTTCGAGTGGCAAACGAACAGTCTGTTTATAATCCCCCGCAACTACTCCTACCGGATGAGCAATATGCAGGGGAATAAACCTGTTAGACTGTTGCATTACAATTTTCTTCCCCTGGCCATGTCCATCACGCCAGACCCGAAATTCTACTTCAATAACTCCCACGTGGATTTGGATCTCGTCTACGGCTCACAGAGCGAGTTCTACTCTGAGGCGAAGGCCGTGCGCGACACCGGTGAATGGGCGGGAAAATCACGCTCTCGAAACATCTGGTTTGGAAACTTTTTCCCCGACCTGAGAAACTGGGACAGACTGGACACCCACGAGCATCGAGGAGCGGGGGGCAACGTTCTCTTGCTGAAATTTCCCAACTCAGCCATGAAGGGGCACATGTCAGTTTTCCCCGCCGACACCTATAAGAAAGCCCACCGTCATGGCCCTGGGGTCGTCATCGTCATCCCGGCCGGGGAAGGGTATTCCATAATGTGGGAAGAAGGAAAGGAGAAGTTGGTCATGCCCTGGCATGAAGCCAGTGTCCTTGTCCCTCCTAATCGATGGTTCCACCAGCATTTCAACGTAGGTGGCAGTCCTGCCAGGTATCTAGCCTTCCATTCCCCCGAGGGACTGGTGGGCTATAGCGAACGGGTGCAAGACGTGGAGAGAGATCAGATCGAGTATCCCGACGAAGACCCCTGGATCCGTGAAAAATTCAAGACTGAGTTAGCCAAAAGAGTATCCAAGTCTTCGATGCCTGAGGGGGCCTATGAAGACAGAAACTTTAAGTGGAGTTACCCATAGGGCTAGCGTATTCTCCTCGGGTGATCGGAAACGTTCCGAAATCGACTTGAAATTTGAAGTCGTCTGTTCAATGGCAGCTCAAACAACCGGACTCCACATAAATAAGGACCAAAGATGAAAGACTTACAATCATTCCTGAGGGAATACGAATCGGCAAATCCCGGACTTGTGGTTCATGTGGATCAGGAAGTCAACGCCCGGTGGGACGCCTCTGCCATCGCCCTCAAGGCGCAAAAAGAGCTGCGTGAGCCGCCCGTATTCATCTTCCACCGCATCCGCACCACAATAGGTGAAATCTCACCGTCACCGTTGGTTCTCAATTTGTTTGCATCCCGGCAACGATCGGCCTTTGCGGCGGGATCAACTTTTGAACAGGTCGGTCGTGACCTTTACCAGAGGCGGGAAGAACGAATCAAGCCGGTGGTGGTGAGCCGTAGCGACGCTCCGGTAAAGCAGGTCGTCCACAAAGGTGATTCTGTCAATCAGCAAGAGATTCCGGCCATAGTCCACGCTGCATGGGATCCCGGCCCTTATGTGTCCGCCGGGTATCTTACGACCTATGATCCGGACACAGGAATCGACAACTGCGCGCTGCAGCGCGGGTGGTTTGTTGGCAAGCGCGAACTGCGCATTTTTCCCAATCGTGCCAGCCACAACCGCTGGAACATGAACAAGTGTGAGCAACGCGGCGAGGACCCTCGGGTGGCTTACTGGACCGGTCATCATCCTGCCGTGTGTATGGGGGCGGAGGCCAAAATGGGATACCCATTGAGCCATTGGGAAACGGCGGGGGGTTGTCTGGGTGAGCCATTACGACTGGTACCTTCGGAAACCCTGGGGGACGATTTCCTGGTCCCCGCCGACGCGGAGTTCGTCATTGAAGGGATCGTGCCGCGGGGAAAACTCAAACCGGAGGGACCCTTTGGCGAATACACCAGATACTTTGGCGCTCAACGCCTGAACCCGTACATGGAAGTCACCTGTATCAGCCACCGTACGAATGCCCATTGGGTTTCCATCATCACCGGATATGCCGACGATCAGATCGGAGCGCTACGCCGGGAAGGCATTGTCTTCGAGGCAGTGAAACGGGTGGTGCCCCAGGTTCTGGCGGTGTATCGGCCCATGGCAGCGCCCCACCACATCTATATTCAGATTCGAAAAAGCCACGATGCTCAACCGCGAATGGCAATCATGGCTGCGTTATCCCAACCTGACGCCATTAAACATGTATTCGTATTTGACGAAGACGTGGATATCTTTGATGAGCAGGAAGTCCAGTGGGCCATTGACACTCGATCGGATTGGGCCAAGGACCTTATTGTGGTTCCTAACCTGGAGGCCACCCACCTGGAGCCCACCACTACGGGACAGGGATTGGGAACGCGGGCGGGGATTGACTGTACCATCCCCTCCCCACCCGCCGTCTACGAGCAGAGATCTTTCATTCCCAAAGAGGTCATGGACCGGATCCAACTGAAGGACTATTTACCCGACGCCAAGGGAAGCAAACGTTGACCACTGGTTGAAGGTAGACGCCAGCAACGATTTCGGATATGAGTTAGATGGACAAAAGACTTTACAAGCAGATTGAGGAGCGGATATGAAAGATTTGCAGACGTTCCTGCGTAAATATGAAGAGACCAACCCTGACCTTGTGGTTCATGTGGAACAGGAGGTCAATGCCAAATGGGACGCCTCTGCCATCACCCTCAAGGCCCAGAAGGAACTGCGTGAAACGCCGGTCTTCATCTTTCACCGCCTGAGAAGAGCGGATGGGAACATCTCTCCTTTTCCCGTGGTCACGAACCTCTTTGCATCCCGACAACGGTCCGCCCTTGCAGTGGGATCGACTTTCGAAAAATTGGGTCGTGACCTCTACGAGATGCGGGCCAAACGGATCAAACCCGTGGTGGTTAACCGTAGCGAAGCATTGGTAAAACAGGTGGTGAAAACGGGCGACTCGGTCAACCTGCAGGAAATTCCCGGCTTGATTCACGCCGCCTGGGATCCAGGCCCTTATGTCTCCGCCGGTTTTTTGACCACCTACGACCCGGAAACTGGCGTCGACAACTGTGCCCTACAGCGCGGCTGGTTGTTGGGTCAAAAGGAGCTTCGCATCTTCCCCAATCGCGCCAGCCACAACCGCTGGAACATTCGCAAGTGGGAGGAACGCGGCGAGGACGCCCGGGTGGCCTACTGGACCGGTCATCACCCTGGGGTATGCATGGGAGCAGAAGCGAAGATGGGATATCCACTGAGTCACTGGGATACAGCCGGCGGCTGCATGGGTGAGCCATTGCGGTTGGTCCCTTCAGAGACACTGGGGGATGACTTTTTGGTTCCCGCGGATGCTGAATTCGTCATCGAAGGGATCGTGCCGCGGGGCAAGCTGAAACCGGAGGGTCCCTTTGGAGAATACACCAGATATTTTGGCGCCCAGCGACTCAATCCCTATATGGAAGTCACCTGCATCAGCCACCGGGAAAACGCCCATTGGGTCTCAATCCTCACCGGTTATGCCGACGATCAAATCGGGGCGTTGCGCAGAGAAGGTTCCGTCTACGAAGCGGTTAAGCGTGTGGTCCCGCAACTCCTAAACGTCTACCGACCCATGCCTGCCCCACATCACATGTACGTCCAGATACGAAAGACCCATGACTCCCAACCGCGCATGGCAATCATGGCCGCCCTGTCTCTACAGGACGGTATTAAACACTGCTTCGTATTTGATGAAGACGTGGATATCTGGGACGAGCAGGAGGTGCAGTGGGCCATCGATACCCGTTCCGATTGGGCCAAGGATCTCATCGTGGTCCCCAACCTCCACGCCAGCAATCTGGAACCAACCACCACGGGCCGGGGTTTGGGTACCCGGGCAGGAATTGATTGCACCATTCCATGTCCTCCAGCGGTTTACGAACAGCGCTCGTTCATCCCACAGGAGGTGATGGACCGAATCCAACTGAAAGATTATCTACCCAACGGGAAAGGAACCTATCGGTAAAGAATAATCATGGACAAAGTAAGCTATGTGAATTGCCCGGCATGTCAGGGGGAGTTTTACGTGGAGCGCGCCGAGTATGCAGGAAACCCGGATGCGCCGTGCCAGTGCCCCTTTTGCTCCCGCGAGTTTACGGCAAGAGAAGGAAATCCACGGCCACCACTCAGGGTCGAGCCCTAGATTCGCCTTCCGTCAGACCGAACCGGCTTTCCGTGTCTATGGTTTAATGGATTCAGTTGAGCTTGCCTGGTAATCCCACTCGTAGTCCCGGTCGCGATAGGCCTCCACCGGCATCAGGGACTTGAGATCTTTTTTGGCAAGCTCCTGCTCGAACCTTTCCTTGATCCACGGATCCTCATCGGGATATTCGATTTGATCCCGTTTTCTGTCCTCCACTCGCTCGCTGTAGCCGCTCAAGGCGGACGGGGTGCGCAGGGCAAGGTACCGCGCGGGAGCTGAGTCCACATTGAAGTGTTGATGAAACCACCGGTTGGGAGGCACGAAAACGCTGGCCTCGTGCCAGGGGATAACGATCTTGTCCTTTCCCTCCTGCCACATGATAGAGTAGCCTTCACCCGTGGGAATCACAATGACGACCCCTGGTCCATGACGATGGGCCTTTTTATAACTCTGGGCCGGAAAGACGGACATGTGAGAGTTGATGGTGGCACTGGGAAACCGGATATGGACCACTTTGCTACCACCGCCCCTGCCGGTTTGAGCGTTTAGCTTGTCCCAACTGCGCATATCCGGAAAGAAATTGCCATACCAGATGTCCCGGTTGCTAAGCCCCCCTAATCCACCCTTGACCCTTTTGGCTTGGGAGTAAAAATCCTCTTCCGGACCGTCCACACCGTTCAACTCTGCTGCAAAAGAATTATTGAAAAAGAAATTGGGATCCGGTGTAAGGGACATGGCGATGGGAAGGAAATTATAGTGCAACAGCCTGACGGGACTATTCCCCTGCATGTTGCTGAGCTGTCTAAAAGAATTCCGCGGTATTAGAAACATGCTGTGCTTTTGCCATTCAAAAGTTTTTTTGGTAGTTCCCTCGCCTCCCCAGACCGTGGTGAGGCCTCGCCCCTCCACCACGTAGATGATCTCGTCCAGGGCGAACCTCATGGGGGGTAGCGTTTTGCCGGCAGGGATCTGCGTAACTCGAGCTTCACTTATGCCTTCCTGTCCCGTGAGTTTGAGAAAGGCCGCGTTGCATTGACGTTCCTCCCACCAACCCAGCTCCAAAGCGCGCAGGTCCTCGATGTAATATCCCGCATGAACCGGCACACCGTGGGATTCCACCCAATGGTCATAGGCCTTTGCGAGACTTAAAAAATCATGTTGTTCTTCGGCCATAACATCACTCCCCCTTTGGGATCTTCTTACGGGAACCATGGTGCATTGTCAAATATCCGCCTTCGGAAGAGAAAAATTAAAAAAGGCCGAAATCTTAAGGGCTTGACTTTATACAGTTCCGTGTAATACACGAGTATACTGCTACGTTCTTGGGCGTGAAGGGAAAGGAGAGCGGGAATGAAGAAAATGCAAACCCTGATGGCAATCTTCTGGTTGCTGGTCCTTTTCCTTCTACCCCTGGAAAAAAGTTTCTCCGCACCTCTCCCAAAAGCCACCCAGAAGCTATTAGAACAGTTTAATCTCTCCTCTTCCCTACTGGCAAATATCGATCAGGAACTGGAGATGCCCAAGGAATGGATTGAGAAGGCTAAGGCAAATGGAAAGCTTAGAATCAGATCCACTCCCGCCCGGCCCAGCGAGTTGAGAACCCTGCTAGGACCCTTTAAAGAACGTTACCCGTTTATCGAAATCGAGTTCTCCGGCACGAACCAACAAACCCGGTCCGTGAAAACACTGATGGCATATAAAAGCGGGCGCATCCTGGCGGATTTCATGACCAGCATCGGCGGGTTCATACATGAGTATAAGGCCGCCGGCGCTTTAGTGGATCTCAGCGATGTTCCAAATGTTCAAAGGATCGGCGCAAAGGCCAAGGACCCAAGCGGTCTTTGGACGGGCATCAACAGCAACTTCTGGTGCATGTCGTATAATACCCGCTTGGTGAAGAAACAGGATCTCCCGAAGAAATGGGAGGATCTCATCACCAATCCTAAATGGCGGGGGGGCAATCTGGCCCTGGGAAACCGCCCCCAACTGGTTTTTGTCGCCCTGTGGGCGGCCAAGGGTGAGAAGTGGACCAAAAACTTCATCACGCGACTATTTACAGAGGTGAAGCCCCAGCTTAGGAAAGAAGGCATGAACGTCTTGCCGCAACTTACTGCCGCGGGCGAATTTCACGGCGCCATGCCGTCAAACAACAAACGTCCCTACCAGCTCAAATTGGACGGCGCCCCCATCGGTTTTACTTGCCCCGAGCCCGTTCCAGCGTCAACGGAAGACGCAGTGATCTTAAGGGGTGGCAATGTGCCGACGGCCAAGGTTTTCTTAAACTGGCTGCTAAGCATAGAAGGGCAAATCGCCCAATATGCTTTCGAGTACGCCACCCCCCTAAGCGACGAGCTCCGGGCACACATGCTCCCCTTCCGCGATCAGATTCTGGGCAGGGAAGAAAGCTTTAGGAATCGTGAATTCGAAATGAAGGTGATGCCGGATTTATCCAAGTTCTGGAGCAAGCTCTGGCTGAGCGGCGGTGGCGCACCGCGTCGCAGAAGGAGATAGGGTCAAAGGTGGCGCTAATTCAGAATAATGAGGTCGGATATCTCCAAGTGAACACCCATAATTCTGGGTTTGTAAATAATTCGCCGGGTGGTTTCCCTTACGGATTTCGGCTGCAACAAAGATTTGGGAGAACTGAATGATTCGTATCGAAAACCTCCACATGCGCTACCACTCGGACATGGGAGAGGTCCACGCCGTGCGTGGGATCAGCTTAACGGTCAAACCGGGTGAATTCTATACCATGCTGGGTCCAAGCGGATGCGGTAAGACCACGACCCTCAGGTCCGTGGCCGGCTTGGAGACACCGGAAGAAGGGGAGATCTATATCGGCGATGATTTAGTCTTTTCTTCTTCCAAGGGAATTTCCATCCCCCCCTACAAGCGGGATATTGGCATGGTCTTTCAGTCCTACGCCATCTGGCCTCACATGACGGTATTCGACAACGTCGCCTTCCCGCTGGAGGAAATGAGCCGCAGGTTTTCCAAAAAGGAGATTCATGAAAAGGTCCTCAAGGCGCTTTCTCTGGTCCAATTAAGCGGTCTGGAGGATCGTCCCGCCCCGTTTCTCAGCGGCGGGCAACAGCAACGTCTGGCCCTGGCCCGCGCCCTGGTGAAAGAGCCACGGGTGTTGCTATTGGATGAACCTCTCAGCAATCTGGACGCTAAGCTCAGAGAGGAGACTCGTCTCGAGGTGCGTGAGTTAGTTAATCGTTTGAACATTACCACCCTCTATGTGACCCATGATCAGCTGGAGGCCCTGACCATGTCCGACGTGGTGGCGGTGATCAACCAGGGCCAGATTGCCCAGGAAGCGCCTCCCAATGAGATCTACCAGGCTCCCCGGGAACGGTTTGTGGCCAACTTCATTGGACTGGCCAACTTCCTCGAAGGCAAGGTTCACCAGTTGCCGGAAAACGGCAGCTCATTTGGTGAAGTAAAAACCTCCGGGGGCGTGCTCAAATGCACTCTCCCCGATGGCGTTGGAGTGGGAGAAAGTGTAGTGATTCTCGTGCGACCCGAAGACGCAAACCTGGTGAGCGACAACGCCTCCTCGTCTGGCAACATCCTAGATGCAAACGTGGACGCCGTGATCTTCATGGGTGATACGCTGGAGTGTCGAGTCATCACCGGAGGCCAGAGCATTAAGGTGAAGCTCCACCCCTCTTCTTCCCTGGTTCCAGGAGATGTGGTTCATTTGGAACTTCCCCCGGACCGTTGTCGCGCCATTAAAACTTGAATTTGCCATTTGCTCGTTTGAATTAAAATTAATTTGGAGGACGTTTTTATCTATGAAGCTCAACGGATCAATATTATTTTCTCTGGCCCTCGTAGCCACTCTGACCCTGCCCCTCAATGCCCTTTCGGATCCACTACCGAAAGCAACGCAGAAAATGCTCAAGAAGCTCAAACTCGACTCATCCATTCTTTCCGGGCTCGACCAGGACCTTAAAGTCCCGCAAGAGTGGATTGAAAAGGCAAAAAAAGAAGGAAAACTCAAGGTAACCTCAACCGCAACACCAAGAGAGGCCAAGACGCTGCTCGCGCCTTTCAGGGAGCGATATCCCTTTATCTCCACGACTCATAATGTGGTGAGCCGCAGGCAAAAGGTTAGAATCATTATCGCCTATAGAGCCGGGCGGATTGGGACCGATATCGTATTTGGCGTGGGGGGGACCTTTCTTCAATGGAAGGCCGCAAACGCAGTACAGGATCTACGTATCATCCCCGCAGTCAATAGATTGCCCAAGCAAGCCAGGGACCCCAACGGTCTTTGGACCGGCATCAACACACGATACTGGTGCCTGTCGTACAACACCCGATTGGTCAAAAAAAAGGATTTACCAAAAACCTGGGATGGCCTCATCCACCCCAGATGGGGCAACGGGAATCTGGGTCTGGGAAATCGTCCCAACCTCTGGGCCTTGCAACTGTGGAACTCGGAGGGAGCCAGCTGGACGAAGAACTTCTTAACCCGGCTGTTTAAAGAACTGAAACCGCAGCTTCGCAAGGAGGGCATGAACGCCGTCGGACAGTTGGTGGCAGCCGGTGAGATGCATGGAGCCGTACCGGCGGGCGAAGCACGAACGAAGCAGATTGCCTTGCGGGGAGCACCCATTGGATACACATGCCCCGAACCGGTACCCGTCGCACTGGAAGAGGCCATTATTCTCAAGAAATCCCCCAATACCCACGCCGCCAGGATCTTCATGAACTGGATGTTGAGCAAGGAAGGTCAAATTTCCAACTGGCTTGCCGGAAATATTCCCCCTGTTCGGCAGGACCTTATGCGCCGTGAGTTCAATCCCTGGCCCGACCAGATCCTTGGTAGAAGGATGAGTTATAGAGAACCAGCTCTTGAGACCACTGTGCTGCCCAAGGTTTATGAGTTCTGGAATGATCTGTGGCTCAAGGGTGGTGGAACGCCGAGGCGCTAGTTCTTAGTTAGAGAGCCCCAGTCACCGGCTAGGTAAAAAAAGAGCGAGGTCAGATGAATGACCTCGCTCTTTAAAAACTGCTGATAGTAACCCCCTACTTCTAAGTGATCTCAGAACTGCCTGCCTTTTACCCCCCTTGTCCCGGCTACCATGCGTCTAATCTATTTCAGGGCAGGGCCTTTGGGTCTGCAGGGCAACCTTACTGTCCCTGTTGCAGATCGTAGTCCGGCCGGCACTTCTTCAAAATCTCGCGCAGATCCTGTCTTACCTCCTCCACTGTCGGGCGACCAAAAAACCAATAACCGTTGTAGATGTTATGGACCGTAAAGTCCGGCATCAGAGTAAAAGAATAAGGAATGGCGATGGCGCCGCGACCCGGCACGTTATCATGACCTTTCGAGATATTCACGATATCCAATTGCTCAATGGCCGTCTTATCCTTGTCGCTCAGAAAGGGAAACGTGGCCCCAAGTCCGACTCTGAATGCCGCGCTGACCTCCGGCGGATCAACGCTGATAACTGCAAGCTTGCTATAGCCTATGCGAAACTCTTCCTGGATCTGTGTCAGGTTCCGTAACTGGACCTGGCATTTCGGTCACCAGTAACCCCGATAGAAGGTGACAAAAAGTGGCTGGCCATTGGCAATGGCGGACAGCTTGACCTTGTTATTGTCCTGATCCGGCAACTCCAGATCCGGAAATTGTTTACCGATCTCTTGATTCATTCACTACCTCCTATGTCCGAACCCTGCTACAAACTCGTCAGTTCCCCCACTCGCCGAAAGACCGCCTAGTTCCATCATGGAATCAAATGGCGCGGTGATAGGGGTTGGTCAAAGAACAGCGATGACCTCAATTTGAAAAAGCATCGCCCCACGCAACTCCGCCTTGAGGGCATGCCTTGCGGGTCGATCATCTTCATTGGGAAACATCTTCTCCCACTCCTTGTTTATGTTGTCGCGGTATTTCTCATCCTTCATGAACACGGTCATGTGGGCGATGTTATCCGGGGTCCCCCCAGCGTTTTGCATAAAGGTCCTGAGGTTTTTGAACATTGCCGCCGCCTGCTCATCCGGGTCGTCAGGAAGCGCCTTTTTCTCCACATCCCGTCCAGCAATGGCAGAGGAGAAAACCATGTTGCCGATCTTCGCTCCATTGGGAATCGGGGCGCCATGGGGCATTCCAGGTACAGTAATAATCTCTCTTAATTTAGCCATGCAAACATTCCCCTTTCCTTATTGTTCAATCTCTTGGTTGACCAAAATCAGCCTGGAGGAAAACTAGCACCGGAAGGAGATCACAGTCAACCCCGATCCGACAATATTAAGCGCGTGATGCGTGTTCCCGGGACTGAAGTTTCAGCCGTGGCTGGTGTTTTGTTCGGAAGTTCGCAGCTACCCTAAAGGTCCCGTATGGATTGACGGCCAAGACGCACACGATTGCGATCGGATGCCCGTTGGGACAACCCCCGCAACGATCAAAATACGATCAGCGCAAGACTTTTCCGCGCAGTCGTAACGAACTCAATTGAAAATATGGGAGAGTTAGAGCAAGGCCGACAACCGGCACGGTTACGTCAAACGAAAATGGCTCAAAGATTGGCTGGGAGTGAAAATTACCGGTTGCCATTGGTTCGGTTATAAAATCAACCTGGCCAACAGGTATGGGTCAACCCTTCGGTTCATTGCCAGCCATAATCTCTGGTGCCACAGACAACATTGCGAAATGATATCAAGTGCTTATCTGCTCCAAGGTGAAAGTCCTCATTTGCTGTCTCAATCTTCCGTTGAGATTCGCCTCTCAGGACCTGTAAGATGGGTTGACAGCCACGATTCGAATGTAGCAAGTTGCCGTGGCTTGGCAGGCGGAGTGCACCAGTACCCCTGACCCCCATTGATTGTCTGTTATGGAACGAGAAGATTTTATGACCACGGAAGAGGTTGCTCGCTACCTCAGGGTAGACAAGTATACCATCTACCGTTTGGTGTCACAGAAAAAGCTGCCGGCTTTCAAGGTCGGTAATCAGTGGCGCTTTAAACGAATCATCCTGGAGAGATGGATTAAGACGAAAATGGACGTTCCTTCCATGCATTAAAAACACTTTCCTGGCTGCTATCTCTCCTGAAGAGAAAGTCCTTCAACATGGTTTTATATTCGAACTCAAGGAATGACCCGATTCACTGTGTGACCATTGGATGTTGAGCTTCGGAGCCTTCCTTGATGGGTTGCTGTTCCGGAAGGTTAGACGGCGTCGGATCTTCTTCCTTGCGTTGAACTTGCTGTAGGGTATCCAGAACGGTGAGGTTATCCGCTTTTTTAACCTGCGGACTTCGTGAAACCATGGGTGGATTGCTGATCACGAACCGAATCTTGCTGAGAATGTTCTCATCCACCCACTTTCGGTCCCACCATTCAAGGGGCAGTACCGGTACCCCGTGTAGCATGGTTTCGTAATGCAAGTGATCTCCCGTGGCCAGTCCAGAGGAACCCGTTTTGCCAATGATCTGTTTGCGTTTTACCATCTCACCCTTTTTGACATTGATCAGACTCATGTGGCCGTAAAGCGTAAACAAACCCAATCCATGGTCGATGATGACCGTGTTCCCATAGATGCCCAAATCCCCACCAAACACCACCACCCCGTTGTTGGCGGCTTCAACGGGATAATTTTTTGTCACCGCCAGGTCATACCCCATGTGATAGGCCTGATCGATGACTTCACCGTTGTAGGTGTAGGTTCTCTGGTCCGCAAAGTTGGCCTCAACCTTTGAATTCGAAAGCTGGTGAAAGGGTAAGTCCCAGAGCAATGAATCTATGGATTGACTGGCGACCTCTTTGATTTTGGCATTGCTTTCTCGTCGCATGTCTCGGTTCACCGCCAAGAACAGTTCTTTAAAACTCTTTCCCTGGGCCGTGCCCGTTCCCAGGAGCGGGATCATCATCCTTTCAATTAGTCTGTCAGTTATCTTTACCCGTTTCTTTTTAATTCTTACGTTTCTAAGAACATAATAAAGCGTTCGCTCCGTGAAGTTCCCCGCTGCGTCCTCGGCCACAATGGCCCCCTTTGCCTTTGGCACGTCATGGGGATGAGCGAAATACGCCATATAGGTATCCGGGGTCTTCAGGGGTCCTTTGTATCCCGGAAAAAAATATTCACCGATTTGAACCCCGCTTCTTGCTGCGTCGGGAGAGGTTTGATAGATGATGAGACCGGATCCACCAAAATTGATGTACCGATCACCAGCGATTATTTGCACACGTGGTGGAATCAAATCAATAATTACATTCTTTTCCACCGTCACCGTATTCCCCCTGAAAAGATTCCAATAGGACCGGTCCGTGGCGGTGACTCGCAAAACGGCGGGGCCCCCCTTCAGGTTCGGGGTTTCACGGGACAGGGAAACAACCACGTCTTTTTTCTTAACCGATCCGTCGTAGTTTTCGACAACAATGGGGTGCTCTTGACCTCCGGCAAGGATTGAAATAGACACCGTTTTCAAACCCCTGCCTTTTTCATTGACTTCAACGGAGAAAGGACGGTTGCCCACGTGTTCCGTATCCAGCTTGATCCTTATGGTTGGAGCCTGCCACTCAAATTGGAATGGAAGCCACAGGCCCGCGGCGAGGATAATGATAAGCGGGAAAAAATAAAGAAGGGCACGTTTCATGTCAAATACTTTTAACGGAGTTTTGATCGCCATGATTGACAGGGTTTCCCTTTTGAGATCAGTCTGGCACGAACGGCTTAAGGATGGGCCACCAATCTAGCCATCCCAGGCAACGACCCGCGACCTAGGGTGATGGGGCGTTCCATCAATCAAGATTCAACCGGAGAATTTGATGGGCACCACAGCGAGGGGCTCGGCCCCGTCCGAAGCCTCTTATCCAAATGTGTACCGTGACAAGATTATATTGATGAATACAAGAACCGTTCCTGCCTCAGGAGATTTGTACCACAAAGCAACGAGGATTGCCATTCGGTCTCGGAATAATCAAGGGGAAAGGAGGCTGATCGGCCGAATGGTCTCAAGAGCTCCGGTTTCCGGCCGTTTCTGAGCTCTCCCCTACCTTGGTTTTGTGAAGGTATAAGGTGGCGTATTAATTTCGAGATGAATGCCGGACGGACTCGTCACCTTGTTCTGGCGGCGGTCCCGGGGCGGTTCCCCCACTTCGAACCCGTGTGCGCGGAGTCGCTCTGTCAACTCGTCCACTTCCGCGTCCGTTGCCACGTCAAAGGCCAGGTGATTCAGGATACAATCGTCTTGACCGTAACCCGTCACCGGCCCATCTACGGCATAGAGAATGAACTCGTGGTCCCTGAGGGGATCTGTTGTGAAGAAGGCGTTCCGATCATTCTTTCGCACGAGCTTGAGACCGATGATTTTTTCCCAGAAGTCGCATTCCTGCTGATAGAGGTCGCGCGGCACATTGAAACCGGCGTGACTTAACCTTGCGAGCGTGGCCATCTTGGGTTTCTCCTTCTCTACCTTTTGGGTCTAATGAAATTGGGCCCTTTCCTCCGCCCCTATTACTTGTTTATCGCACTATACGGGGTGTCGTCAAGAAACGTCTATTGCAGGCTGAGGGACATCACATCGCGTTCCTCTACGTCGTATTCCAGTACGGGGCGTAGGGGGCCTGGCACGAAAGTTAGCATGGAGTAACGAGCGCTGAGGGCTTAGTGGGGAAAAGCTCAGCACTCGGTCCTGATTTGCTCATGGCTGAGGGCTGAGAGCTGATGGCTAATTGTTGCCCTCCCGCTGAAGGCTTCGACCTGAGCTCAGCCAAACGGGCAGGCCGCCAAGCCTAAGTTCTCCAAGGGTCCTTGACCGATTGACAGGTTGAGGGGTCTATGAAATAAGGGTTGACCGAGCGCTCCAATCAGGCCTTCAGGCAGAAGGAAAAACAGAATTTTTTCCAACTTTAACGAAAGGAGGGCGGCAACCATGGCCAATGAACAGCAGCCTAAATTCTCTGGCTTCAGCCACATGAGCCTACCGGTCCGTGACGCCAAGGAAGCCCTAAAATTTTTCACCGAGGTGTTAGGCGCGGAGCTTGTTTTTGACCGTGAGGGATTCGGTGAGGTGCAATTGGGAGGAGTCATTGTTGGGTTTTCGCCACAGGAAAAGGGATGGACCGGTTACCGGGCGGAATACCCTCACTACGGTTTTTTCATTGAGGGCGACCAGTTCATACCTATGAAAGAGCGCCTGGAAAGCTATGGGGTGCCCACCACGGAAATATGGACGCGTGATGGGATTAGAACGTTAATGTATTTCCGCGACCCCTCAGGGAATCTGTTTGAAATCTATTGTCCAAAGGGCTTCAAGGAGGCCCACAAGTCGCCGCGCGGGGCAAAGGCCGGCGGAGACTACGAGATCGATCTTGCAGCCCTGAACTACGACTGGAAAGGCTAGCGCCCGGCATTGCAATACGAGGGAACTCCTCACGAAATAGGTTTGAAACTATCCCTTGAATTTGCACTTAGGAAATCAGATAAGCAAAACCCGAAACAAATCTAAATGATCCAATAACATAAATTTCCAAACAATTTCGTTTTTGATTTCGATTTTTGATTTGAGCGTTTTGGCCTGTTTGAGATGTTAAGCTTCGGAATCCAGATTTTAAATCAGAGACGTCTTCGTGCCAGAAACTTTGGTAGAGTTGTCCTGCTTAAACGTTCTTCGATAAAAATCTGAGCGAGGAGAGTTGCTGGATGGGCCGCGTCAAGAGTCTGGAAGAGATCAAGACAATGGTTCGCGAGCGTACGGGCAAGCGAGGTGTGTTTCGCAACGCTCAGAAACACGACGTAGAATCCGTCCTGGACCAGCTAAAGGACAAAGATCCTGACCATTGGGCGGCCCAGTGGACTAGAGTGGCCAGGCCCTACGAAGAGGAAGGCGCAAAGCAGGAATCGGCCGGTCGCAGTCAAGAAGCATGTAGCGCCTATTTGATGGCCTACACCTATTATACGCTGGGCCGTTATCCGGTGCCCCATACCACTGGCAAACAAGTGTCCTTCCAGAAGAGTCTTGAGCTGTATGCAAAAGCCGGGCGCTACTTCAATCCCCCACTGGAGAAATTGAGTATCCCATACGGGGAGAAGGTCATCCGCGCCTACCTTCGCCTACCCGAAAGCAACGGTAAGCAGCCGGTGGTCATCAACTTTGGCGGCATCGATTCCTACAAAGCCGAATCTCATGATCTCGATGAAACTTTACTACAAGCGGGCTTAGGCGCGTGTGCTGTGGATATGCCAGGAGTGGGAGAGAGCCCAATCAAAGGGTCCACCACCGCTGAATCAATCTTTAGTGCCGTAATGGATTACTTGGTGAAGCGCCCGGATATTGATTCGCGGCGTATCGGCGTTCTGGGACGCAGTTTCGGAGGTTATTGGGCGGCAAAGACGGCTTTTACCGAGGCGAGTCGACTCCGCGCAGCGGTTGTCTGGGGAGGGGGCGTTCATTACTTCTTCCAGGAAGAGTGGCTGCGCAAGTCCACCAATGCCGATAGCTACCTGATGGACCACGAGACTGCGCGGGCCATGGCCTTCGGTGTGAATGGTCTCGAGGAGCTTGTGGAGCTGTTTCCTTCACTGTCCCTCAAAACTCAAGGTTGGCTGGACAAACTCTCTTGCCCCATGTTGGTTGTCAACGGCAAGGACGATCTGCAGACTCCCATCGAGGATCTCTATATCCTTTTGGAATCCGGCAGCCCAAAGGCTGCACGTGTCTTTCCCGGAGGCCATATGGGGCACACGCCAGAGACGTTGCCCACGATTATTCGCTGGCTCAAGAGGGAGCTGGCGCGGGCATTGATAAAAGCCAATCCGATCCGGGTGACCTGACTATGAAATACTATGACATCTCCCTCAACCTCTCTCCTGAAACGGTGCGCTGGGTGACCTCTTCGCCATTGGAGCTTCAGGAGCGGCGTCGCATGAGTCGAGGAGATCAAAACAACTCATCGGCCCTCAACATGAGCGTCCACTCGGGCACCCATTTAGACGCTCCATTCCATTTTGTACCGGACGGAAGCACCATCGACTCCTTGCCCTTGGAGCTCTTCATGGGACCTGCCCTGGTCCACGCCGTGGAAGCCGAAAGTCACATCACGGACAAGCACGTTTCAGAAATCAAGCTTCAGGGGGTCAACCGGGTATTGTTCAAGACTCGGAATTCTCGTTTCTTAAACCAGTCCGAGTTTGAACCCAACTTCGTCGCTTTCTCAGTGGAGGCGGCCAAGGCTTTAGTGGCCCGCGGAGTGAAGCTGGTGGGACTGGACTATCTTTCTGTGGCCCATCCCAATGAACAGGTACCGGTGCACCGAGCCTTCTTAGACCATGGCGTAGCCCTTCTCGAAGGCGTGGACCTTTCGAATATCACGCCGGGGCTTTATGAGCTAATCTGCTTTCCATTGCGGCTCCGCGGTCTGGATGGCGCTCCTTGCCGTGCCGTTTTGCGGGACCTGTCCTAGCAACACGTACAAATTCGCGGTGGAATCCGGCGAGCCAAGAGACAGGTTAAACTCTTGCCCATGGAATGGTTGAAGAAGAATTTCAACAAAAATTTTCGCGCCAAGACGCTAAGCGCGCAAAGAAAATTTCTCTTCTACTCTCTCGGCACTTGACGTTCTTTGTGCTTCGACCACGCTCAGCGTCCTGAGTCCGTCGAAGGGCGCCTTTGCGCGAGTCGTCTTTTTCCCCATCCTGTAACCTAAAACTCAACTAAAGGTTTCAAATACCTTTGGTTAGTTTTTGTTTAAGCCACCGGCTGACGATCTCCAACGCTTCACGATTGGACTGACCGGGGACACGTCCCATATGTCCGGCTTCAGGGAAGATGCGCGCCTCCTTGGGATCGCCGTACTCCATAAGCAGGTAAAAGTCCTCAATGGGATGTTGATCGTCCTTTTTGCCATTGATTAGTAATAGAGGAGCGTTAGGCTGATCCAGTAAACCCTGGGTTTTAAGCGAGAGGCGCGGCGCTGTTTGTAAAACCTCTTCCAAAGTTTTGGCCCGGAAGATATAGGCTCGGGATTCCAGCAGGCCGCTGGGTCCCATAAGGTACTGTGCGGCACGTTCGGTCAGTGCCGGACGGAGCCAATCCGATTGGAAGGTGTGGTGGACCCCTGCCCCCCAGTTAACCGCACCCTTTAGCCGCGCTGCCTCCACATACGCGAGCTTCGTCGCCCAATAGCCGCCAAAACTCGCTCCCATGACGCCTATGCGGGTAGCATCGATATCGGGCCTATGCTCCAGAAAATCCAACGCGGCAGAAAAGGTGCGCTCTGCTTTATCCTCATGGGCCAAGACGGGGCTTTCACCCGTTCCAGGCATGTCGATGTTAAACGTAGCCAAACCAAGCCCGTGGAATGCCAGATTGGCTCCCCGGCGATCCTCTTTCCAACCGTCCACTCCCCCCCAGTGCATGACCAACGGCGGGCGATTCGTGCCGCGAGGAATCTGCAAATAGCCTATCAGGACCTTACCTTCGAAGGGTATCTCTACTCTCTCCAAAGGGGAATCAAAGTATTTGGCAGCTTTGAGATAGTTCTTTAACGCGGCGTGGTAGCATCTCACCTTTTGTGGGCTACTGGGCACAGGGTAGCGCCCGATCCGGGAGAATTCATAGGCCCAGTAGTAGAACTTGCCGGCGCCTTCATTTTGACCCTGGGCTTCCTGTTCATCACCGAGGCTTTCATACCCCTCAGCCATTCGCCCCCATTCCTCGCCCCAATGGTCCGGATCTAAACTGCGTAGTTTCCCCACCACCTCCTCCACGTCCTCTTTCTTGACCCCTTCGAAAGGATTGATCCTGCCGGCACGGTGAAGGATTTCTTTCCTAACCTGTTCAAAGGATCGGTTTTCCATCTCTTTGCTCCTGGTCAATTGGGCTATGAAATCTCTATAGGGATTAAATTTGCACGTCAAGGAATCGGGAATTTCCATCAGCCAGTGTTGACACAATCCATACTTGGCGCTAGAGGCTGACTTGGAGGAGACCCCCGACATGGAGAGAAAAGGGCGGATCGAGGTTATGGTATTACCTGATGATTCAATGTCCACTGAAATAGATCGGGAATTTATTCGCCGTACCTATGATATAGCCCGAAGCGCGGTGCTAAGGGTAACCATCCATTTGGCGCTTTACTGGTTCACCGGGGAAAGAACGTTGCTGAATTTGAAAATGCCGTGCTCACCACCAACGGATGTGACAAGACACGCTGAAACGGGACTGGCGGCGCTGGCTACGCAACGATTTTCCAGCGACACCCTGTTAGAAAGTACACTTTACACCAGCACCGAGTGCTGCATCATGTGTTGTGGGGCAACCCATTGGGCGGGCATTCCGAAATTGGTCTTTGGAGTTACGGCCAGTCGGGCTCGTAGAGTCCGGGGAGGGAATACGATGGCATCCCCAGCAGAGAACTCTTTCAGCGAATCAACCCAAAGATGCTCGTGGTGGGTCCGGTAATGGAGGACTAAGGGTTAAAGGTTCATCTGCTCAGAACAGCACAGGCGCACACAAGCCACAAGGGATGCACCATAGGGCATCGGGTGCGGACCCGGTTCCCCGGAGTCATCTCATCTTTGGAATCATCCGGGAAACGTCCGGGAACCGTGGCAGAGTTCGATCCACGCCCTCAATGGCTGAGAAAATCGGTAACTAAACGCGCAAACTCACCAGCTTTTTCGTATGCAACGAAATGCCCGGCACCCCCACCCCAGATGTGAAGACGAACATTAGGAATAAGCGCCAACGCACGGAACGCTCCTTCAACAGGCACCATCCTATCCTGATGACCCCAAACCACAAGGACTTCCGCCTTGAGATTTCGTACGAGCTGACTCAAGTCGCTGTTTTTTGCCGCGGAGAATTCCCGCCGCGCCTCGATGTGTCCCGGAGTCAGTGCAGTCCGGAAACGAGACTCGATGATGTCTTCCGTGCAAAGGTCGTCTTTGGGAATAAAAAGATGCATCATTTTTTCCATGTTCTCCCGTGTCGGATTCTGGGCGAACACGGCCAGAGATTTAAGCCCTTCCGCCGGTGAGGAGGAAAACATGAGTTGTCCGCCTTTTTCCGGAGAGCTGGACTGCATCACGATTTTACCGACTCTGTCCGGGTAATCGATCCCCAGACGCAATCCCATGGCCCCGCTCTGAGACGAAGTGTACAGGTGAGTCCTCTCAATCCCGAGCTGGTCCATCAGGCCGATGACGACCTTGGCCCAGAACACGTCCAGTGGCTCACCGTTGAGCTTCGCATCCTTATCCGACCCGCCATAGCCTGGAAGATCCATGAGGATACACCGGAAGCGCTCCGCCAACAGCGGTAGGCAAAACCTCGAGTTGCCCCAAGCGCTGGCCCCCGGTCCACCCCCATGAAAACAAAACAGGGCCGGCCCCTTTCCCGCATCATTGTAATGAATCTTTAGCCCGTTGACTGTCGTGTTACGATCTGTCCCTTCCTTCGTGAGTTCCTGTTTAGCCATGTCGCCCTCCCTTTCTTCGTTGCTCCTTTGGCCTCCCTAAATAAAAACACACTGCTTTTTATGGGCATGATCCAATGACTTTTCTTGCAGCGCTAAGACTTTCTCTCTTCAAGGTTTTGATACCAATCCGTAGACCAGACACTGTGACCTCCGGCTGCAGTTTCAACCAGACCTTGGCCCCCTCGTCAATAGGGTTACGCCTCAGCCCGTGAACGGAGAAGACTCCTTGGTCCTCTACCTTGACCGAGTACTCAACCCGTTCGCCGACGAAAAACGTCGCCTGAACCACCCGGTGGGACTGGTCTTTTCCATCCTGCCTCTACGGTGCCCGCAGGACCCTGGACCTGCCTTTAAACGGGGGGTCAAAATATTCAAAGATTTCAGTGCCCTTCTCAAATATATGGCCGTCGGCGTCAAACATCGGTCCCTCGCTTTTTTTAGTTTGCCAATGCCGCTATTTCGGCTTGGCGGCTTAAGACGGTCCTCAGCTCAAGCAGAACTCGCCTCCTTTTGCTTTACCGTGTCAGCACCCCACCCCCTCTCATCCCACCTAGAGCCTCACGCGCATATGACCAAATATCCCCCCCACGGTCAACCGCAAATTAAACTAGATGGTGATGTCATAATAGTGAGAACAGTCCCTCAACGGGAAAGGCTCTTCTTGACCACACTCCGACCTATGGGATAGACACAGAATGGTTTCCGTGGTGGACCGAAGTGAACCGAACAAAGGAGGGAACATGACATGAATGAGGAAACTAGAGAAGCATTCAAGAAAACTTCACTTGGCGCCGACAATAGCGCCTACGAGGCCATCGCCGATCTGGACCCTGAGTACTTTGAGCACCTCAAGAGCCTGTACGTGGATGGCACCTTCGGACGGGAGGGTGTCCTGCCAAGAAAGACAAAGGAACTCATTATGGTTGGGATCACCTGTGCCATGCTTCGCCCCCGGGGGGTTCGGGTGCACAGTGAAAGGGCCTTAACCCTGGGGGCAAGCCCAAGGGAAGTACTGGAGGCTATGGAGGTGGCAGCCATTCCGGGCGGCATGCCGGGATTATGGATGGGAGTGGAAACGCTTCAGGAAGTGGTCAAGAAAAAAGGACTGGATTTTAAATGACCGAAGGAAAAAGAGGACCGTTGGACGGCATTCGCGTGCTGGATCTGACTCGGGTTTTGGCCGGGCCCTACTGTACGATGTTCCTGGGGGATCTGGGTGCGGAGGTGGTCAAGGTGGAGCGGCCGGAGGTGGGCGACGATACCCGCGGTTGGGGTCCCCCATTTGCCGGTGACGAGAGCGCTTATTTTCTCAGTGTGAACCGCAATAAGAAAAGCCTCACGGTTGATTTGAAAACGGTACAGGGAGTGGAGCTGTTGCGCAGCCTTGCAAAGGTGGCGGACGTGCTGGTTGAAAACTTTCGACCGGGGACCATGGAACGATTGGGATTAGGCCACCAGGAATTGCGCGGGGCCGACCCCAGACTCATCTACGCATCCCTCTCCGGATTCGGTTCCGACGGGCCCATGAGGGACTGGCCCTGTTATGACCTGATCATTCAAGCGTGGGGCGGCCTGATGAGCATCACAGGGACACCGCAAGGTGAGCCCACAAAGGTGGGTGTTGCCATTATTGATATCGTGGCCGGCCTGATGTTGGGGCAGGCAATCACCGCGGCCCTCTACGCCCGCCGGCAAACCGGGACCGGCCAAAGGATCGAAACGTCACTACTGGAAGCCGGTATTGCCAGCTTGGTCAACGCGGGTAGCAACTACCTGGTGGACGGCAGCGTAATGCGACGGCATGGCAACGCCCATCCAAGCATCGTCCCCTATCAGAGTTTTAAGACTCGGGACGGGTTCCTGGTGGTGGCCGTGGCCAGCGAAGCGATTTGGAAGAGGTTTTGTCCCGCCATTGAAAGGCCGGAGCTCGCAACCGACGCCCGGTTTGAGAAAAACCCGCAGCGCGTCCAAAACAGGGACCTTCTGATTCGTCTCCTTAGTGAAGTATTTCTCGGGCGCAAATCCTCCGAGTGGATGGAACGCTTGCACGCCGCCGAGGTCCCATGCGCCCCGGTTCAGACCGTCGACCAGGTGTTTCGCTCTCATCAAGTACTGCAAAGGCAAATGGTTACCGAAGTGGAGCACCCGACCGCAGGGAAAGTGTCAATGGCCGGCATCCCCCTCAAGTTCTCGGACACACCGCCTTCCGTTCGGCTGGCTCCGCCTTTACTGGGACAGCACAATGAGGAGATCCTTCGCACCTGGCTCCGGATGGACGACAGCGAAATCGTTGATTTGCAGAGCAAAGGGATTATCTGATTGCCGTTCCCGATCCAAATTAAAAGACGATGATCAAGGACAAACCATGACCATAGGTAAAATATTTGAAGAATTTCACTCCGGCGACCGCTTCGTGACCGGACGTCGCACGGTTACAGAGCATGACATATTGCAATTCGTCGCGCTGGTGGGTCTCAATGAGCCACTTTTCCTGGACCTGGACTACATCCGGAAGGAGAGCCTATTTGGGGAACGAATTGCTCCAGGGAGTCTGACCTTTGGAATGGCCGAGGGATTAACCGTGCAAACGGGAATCCTCCACAAGACCGGGATGGCCTTCGTTGGATTAACCCAAATGCGGCTGTTGGGTCCCGTGAAGGTAAACGACACCCTCCAGGTTGAGATTGAGGTCCTTGAGACGAAACCGGTTCCCTCCCGTGGCGGAGGTATCGTGCGCTATCGTCAGCGGGTTCGAAACCAGCATGGGGAAACGGTCATGGAATATGACGCATCGCGATTGATCCGAGGGAGCACACCTGCATAGTTGGTCAGCACATAACGCCATGATGGAGTGCTACCGCCGCGCCATGATGGACAATCAGACCTTCAAGGCACCAGTGGGGTGGGAAGCACACGAAATTGGAGGAACAACCCCTTGCAAAGCGGAATGCCCATGCACTGCTGCACTCAAGCATGGCCGCTACAACCACCATCCTACCGGAGCTTGCCTCCTTTTTCATGTTACCTGATCCCGCCCCGGCGTCTCGAAATCGATCAGCCCACTTCGTCTACGTGCGCCACCATAAGGGAACCGAGCCGAGGCCGCCTCGGTAATCTTGAGACCGGTCACGCCGGCTCCCGTGGTTCAACGCTGGGGATGTGTCGACCGCGGCCGGGGTTAGCCGCTTGACACAATATCAATGTTAGCTATATAGTTAGCTAATCCTGTATCAAGGAGCCAGCGATGCCAGTGGTAAATGTCCATCAAGCAAAGACCCAGTTATCGCGTCTGCTCGCGCAAGTCGAGGGCGGCGAGGAGGTCGTCATTGCCCGCAACGGCAAGCCGGTTGCGCGGCTCGTCGGTTGTCGGCGCCGGGGCAAGCGGGAATTCGGCGCACTTGCGGGGCGGATCACGATCGACGACGGCTTTTTCGAACCGCTCCCGGATACGGAGCTGTCCGCCTGGGAGGCGTGAGCATTGCGCCTCCTGCTCGACACCCACGCGTTTCTGTGGTGGCTCGCCGGAAGCGAACGGCTGTCGCAGCAGGCCCGCCAGGTGATCGCAGATGAAGCGAACGACGTACTGGTCAGCGCGGCCTCGGCCTGGGAGATCGCCACCAAGCATCGTCTCCGCAAGCTTCGAGGCGCTGAGGCGGTCGCGCCGGACGTTGCCGGGGCCATTGTCGGCCAAGGCTTTGAAGAGCTGGCTATCACTGTAGACGACGCCGGGCGCGCCGGCGGGCTGCCAGGTCCCCACCGCGATCCGTTCGATAGAGTGCTCATCGCGCAGGCGCTTGCGCGCAGCCTTGTTCTCATCTCGATTGAAGAGCTCTTCGACCGGTACGGCGTTCGCCGCCTCTGGTAATCCGCAAAACATTTGAAGTACTCAATGACACAGACACCTCGTGGCAAGAATACCCCGCGTCCATTTTCCGGGCGCCCTGTATCCCGCCACCTGTCTGCCGACAAGGCAGATTAGTCGCTGCAACCAAGGCCGGCTCATCTTCCGCGATGACGATGACCGGGAACATCACCTTACGATTCTTCAAGGGCCACCGACCCGATTCGGCTGCGAACTCTACGCTTACGTGTATAGGGACAAGTCAGATAAGCTGGATTATAGGGAAGATAGGGGTTGAAGAAGCCGGATACCGACTCACGGAGGTTGCCCGATATTTAAGCCGTAATGCCGGATTGGTGAGCCGCGGGTTGCGGCAACTAGAAGATCGAATCCAAATGGACGGGACAATGCAAAAGAGAACTGGTACAATACAAGCTGGATTCCGAAATGGAAGGAAACCCAGAATAGCAAGAAGGCAAGCATGGTTCCGGTTTCATCGCACCGCCTCCAGAGCAATGGTTCAACCATGACGAAAACACGACGGCTTACGTTACGGCAAATCAGAGAACTAGTCGCCTTTCTGCCACAACTCTATGCGGAAGGGTTCACGCCAATCAAACAGTGGCGCACCCATAACAAGGACGGGGGACTCTGTCTCCCTTGGCCCAAATACGATGAGCTCGTCGAGAAATTTTTCGAGGCCGCCTCCAGTGAATGGTGGTGCGATCATGACTATGATCCTAACGAAGCGGGCCTGATGCTTGAGAACGAGGGGGCCATTAAGACCCCCACATTATCCCAGGTCAAAACAATGTTGACTTACTGTGTGCGGGGAGAGCGTTTCTGTGACGGTCATTTGGACGCAATGATCACGGAAGGTCATATTCGTCGATTGCTCGAGCGGCTCGACGTAATTGGATCATCAAAAAATAGGGGTCAAAAATAGCGGTTGGAGTAACATTCTCTTTGGCATTGTCAGAGTAAATCGGCTTGAGTCACATAGCGAGATCCGTTAGCCTTTAAGAATGCAAAATCCCTTCCGTTATTTCAACAGTTTGCCCGCGTCGTCGTCAGGTTAGTTAAGGCGGAGACGGTCAAGGTGGCCGAAGGCCGAGCGGTGAAGCGCGAGCAGGCAGAAGACGACGACAGCTAGGTCGCGCGGTATCGGCGACTCGGCAAGAGAATCAATTGACACGAGACGACATCATCGCCCGACGCCGCGAATTCAGAATTTGCGGATACAGGACACTTGCCGAAGTCGGTTTTGATGGTGATTGGGTGACGCCCTACCAGATAACATCCGCCAGCGAGACGGGCCCGGTGCTGGTAGCCCTACACTGGCTGGATGCCCGGTCGGTCGAAGAGAACCGCAAAGAGTTGATGGAAAAGGGCTATCTACCGGAAATACCCTTCAATATAGTGGTCAGCCGGGCTTTGAAGTTGGCCGGGCTGTGCCGTCGCGACATCTATGTCACGCAGGCATTTCACCTGCTTCCAATTGACAATCGATCTCAGAGAATTCAGGCGCAGCACCTTTACGAATCTTTCAATGCAATCACGCGCTACGAAGTCGAGGGCCGAACCGTGATTGCGCTCGGCAAGGACGTAGCGCGCGCTTGTCGTCAGGCTGGTATCGAACCTTTTGAGTGTGTCGTTCACCCCAGCGCACGTCACCGTACCAACGAATCCAAAGCGGAAGAGCTCTCCGAAGCGCTGAAAAGGGCGCGGCAGCGCAGCTAGCATTCCATTGTGGTGCAAAGTATATAAACGCCATAATGGCTCTAGTGCTCGACCGCATCGGACCCGAGGACGTGGCAGCGTGGTTCGACGCGGCGAGCAGGGACAAACCCGGCGCGGCCAACCGCGCCTTCGAAATACTGCGCTCGATGATGTTCCGGGCAGAGGAATGCGGCTTCCGCGAGCACGGCACCAACCCCTGTGTCGGCATCAGGAAGAACCCAAGGCCCAACATCGCCCGGTTCCTCGATACTGACGAGCTAGCCCGGCTCGGGCGCGCGCTCGACGCCCGCGAGGCCCGGTAGCACGAGGCCGTCGCCGCGTTCCGGCTGCTCGCGCTCACCGGATGCCGCCGCAGCGAAGTGCTCAATCTGCGCAGGCGCGACATCGGCGGCGACGCCATCAATCTGCCGAACTCCAAGACCGGCCCGCGCGCTGTGCCGCTCGGTGAAGCCGCGCGGGCGCATATCGACGCGCTTCCCAGTGCACGCGACCCCGATGCGTTCCTGTTTCCCCGCTACGCCTAAGGCCGGGGGCAGTACAGCCTCGTCGCTTGCTGGCGCTCCGTCCGCGCCGATGCAAAGCTCGGCAGACTGCGCCTGCACGACCTTCGGCACACCGCCGCCAGCCAGGCCGTCATGTCGGGCGAAAACCTGCCTCTGGTCGGCAAGCTGCTCGGGCACCGGCGGCACCAAACGACGGCGGGATACGCTCACCTTGCCGACGGGCACCTGGTCGCGGCAGCGGAGAAGGTAGAAAATTTCATCGCCAAGGCGATAACCAACGCATAGGATGCAAACTCTTCGTTGGGTTCAATCGGTTTGAACCACGGCGTGCGGGCGGGTACACATGATCTGGTTTCGAGGATACGCTGCGGAACAGCTGTCCATCACGGATGCGGCCGTTCAGTACCGGGTGCCGCTTCCGTCAAAGGCAGGCTGCCCCTCGCGCGGCGCAGACCGGGCGGCGAGAACTGATGCACCAGGTCGGCGGCGAGGTGGAGTGTCGCAGGTGATGTCATATCGGGCCAGAAGATTGTATTGTCGCTGAGCGTGCTGCCTACAGAAGGAGGTGCCTATGGCCAAGTACCAAGTGACACAGATCGATAAGCGTAAGCGTGGCTTGTCCCGAGTAAGTTGCTTCCGGCCTTGGGTGGTGGTCGCCCTCGGCATCGCCCTAAGTATGCTTGCAAATACTGGAACCGACACCGAAGCGTCGAGTGCCGTCAATGAGATCCGCAAATTGTACGCGGAATTTCAGGCCTTCAAGAACGAAGACAAGTTCCGCAGGGTCGGGTACGGTCGGTGCTGCAAATACCACCAATGGATGAAGAAGGTTGAAGCGCTGCGAGGCAACGACGCCGACGAATTTCTCCGGTCGTTTGGGATCCTTCCTGGAGAACTGATTTCCCTCGGGAGGGAGTACTACCAAGGTCGCGGCAACCAGGGCGCAGCCAAGATGTGGGAGGCGAGTGTCGAGGCAGTACTGAACCCGAAACCTGCCGAAGTCCCAATCGACGCAGAGAACGACGAACCTAACCGCGTAATTGGACGGTGGGTGGTGCACTTCACTCGGACCCTCTGGGAGAACGTCACGATCCAGACCGTGGCCGGGAAGCCCCTTTACGCCAGTGAATTCAAGGACGGATCGAGCCGAGAAATCGAACTTGTCGAGATACGCGCGAAGGCTGGCGAGTTGCGGAGATTCCGCGGTGTCGAAGGCTCGTCGTGGGGTCCGAACAACCGAGTGGCAATTACGAACGACGGGAAGCTCGCCTTCTACGACGAACTCGGATACATCCGAACCGCGGAGCCGCGCTGAAACGCTGCTACGCGTGTCCTGTTTGTCACCCGTGTCCGGCGCACCCGTGCATGCTAGCGAGAACTAAGCCTAGAGAGTTCATGATCAAGCCGCTCCCGGCTTGCCGATTGGTTAGTGGTACTCGACGCATGGCGCACCGAACACACGTGTTTTGGCCGTAGCCAGATGGGCACGGCCGTAGAATGCCTCGACTCGCGCGACCCTCACGCCGCGGTCGGTCATCCACCGGTTGAGCAACGTGAGCATGAAGTCCTCGGCGTCTGGCGTCTTAGCACTAAGCGCCAACGCCACTGCGCGAGTGACAATGATCGTCAACTGGTTGACCGGGGCATCGCCCCCATGGACGGATGTGGCAACACCGCAGATCACGCCCCGGATCGAGGCTGGAACATTGCCGGTGATCTCGCACGTCTGAGCGAACGCTGACGAAGCTGCCGCGAAAAACACGGCCGCAGCTATCAGGCGAACCAAAGCATGCATAGCGATTGCTTCCTATTGGGATGTTCCAACGCCCCGGTATTGTTTGGCGGCGTCTCGGCTCCGGCGGGCCTGCGCAAGCTGGTAGCTCGCCTGCATCCGCATCCAGTGATTGGCGGTGCTCCAACCGATGTCCTCCAGCGCCAGCGCCATGTTCGCGGACACCCCCGCCTTGCCGTTCGGCAGGCGCGACAGCGTCCCGCGCTCACAGCCCAGGCGCACCGCTGTCTCGGTCCCGTTCCAGCCCACCTCGTCCATGCTCTCGCGGATCAGTTCGCCTAGGTGCGACGGGTTCAGCATCGGGCCGACGCGATCGCCTGCAATGTCGTTCATGGTCAGCGCTCCCTTCCGGTCAGTGATGGTCGATCAGGTCCACGGCCACACCGTCGTCGAAGCGTAACACCACGCGCCAGTTCCCCGAGACGCATCGGCGCTGCCCGGGTGCGCCGCCTCTTGCAAGCGGAACAGGATGCGCCGGAACCGTGGCGCCAAACCAGCGGGTAGCCGCACGGCATCGTCCCGCTCGTGTAGCGCCCGCAGTCCCTTGTGCCTGATCCTCATGATTCACCGTAGCGCGCCGCGATACACGTCGCAAGCGTCGGTCGTGCCTCATGACCACCGACCGCTTTGCGGAACGGTAACGTGGGCACGGCCCGGTTCAGCGTTGAGGGAATATGTGCAGCGGTTGCTGCTGCGCGGCGGTAACGTGTGAACCGCACCGCCGCCGACAGTGCGGGCCGAGTGAATGATCCCGACGGTGCACGAAACTTCACACATTGATTTGTTACCTCGTGCTTCCTATAATGACGCTCGGAAGCCGCGCGATGGTTCGGAAACTGTTTACTCAGGTGCGCGGCGGGCGCTGCCGCTCAAGCGCCGCTCGGGCTAAATGCCGGTTGCACAACGACTTTCATCGCACGAGGGCTTGAGCGGTCAGGAAGCGGGATAGGGACGCCCTTCGGCGGTTGGTTCTCACACCCCACGCATCGGTGATGCTGGCTGTGCCATGCGCGCGCATGGCATGCGTCTCTCTGCGCAATCGCCGCCTTCCGGCGTTCGGTTCTTGTTTGGACCGAGCGTATGTTGCACCGATACACGCCGACCATCATGACTTTGGCACCGACATGGCTGCGCATGTCCCGCACCGATATACGGTCGCCACTCACCCCAGTTCATTCTACCCTCGGGTTGGTTGGACAGACGACCAATCGACGCGGAAATTGCAGGAACGGTTTCATATGGGGGGTAAAGTCCATCTTGACACTGCTACCCTGTCCTTCACCGCGACCCGGGAGTGAATTCATGATTCCATGACCTCGCCCGCGGAACTCTCCCGCACTTGGCGCACGCCCTTCTTCCTCAGCCCGATGACGTGGGTCACATTGAGCGTTTCGTTTCCCGGCAGCGGCATTTCGTCTTTCTCAATGCCGATTTGCGCTACGCTCCTGAGCGCCCTTAGTCTTTGGGCGCCGGCGACCGCTTGGACATCGCCACCGTAATAGTCAAACCAGGGAAGACCGGCTTCGGCATACTGTTTTGCCGTCGGCGGATCGCTCGGCGGCATCTCACCGGTAACCGCCGACCACTGCATCGAATTAACGATGGAGACAAAGCACCGGCCGGCGTGCCTCTGATCCCAAGCGTCCAGCCCATGGCTATCATCATAGATTTCCTGCTTCATCCGTCCCCCAGGCGCCAACCCCATGCCCATGCTTTCACTGACTAGATCGGGAGGGCAAGAATATAGAATTTGTGGTTGATCCGCGGTCAGTTTCTCGTACCGCTCCACCTTCATGGGGTATGCAACAATTTGCAATCCGCCGTGCTTTCCGGCGCCAGCAAGCTGCTCCTCGACCGTATAACCCTCCCCCAGCGGCATGGCGACGAACTGCCGGACCGACCCTTGTTCGACACAGTATCCGTCGAGCCATGGCTGTTCGGGCAGCGCGACATAATCTTGCGGGTCTGTGTTCAGGTGATCGACCCAGGGCTCACCTGTGATCGCACTGATCTTGCCGGTGGCGACTTTCACCGCAAACGGATAGCCGGAGCCGGACTCGAAGTTGATCCACATTGCCTCGGCCTGATGCATAGGCATGACGACACCGCCGCGGCGAAGCCATTCTTCGGATAGCCGAGGCGCGTAGTCGTCCAAATGCCGCAACGGGAAACGACCCAGGCCCGCCGGCAGCGGGTAATCCTGGCCATCGTCCGGAATGCGAAGGGTGCGCTGGAATTCGATCGAGCAGCGCGCCTTTTCATGGACTTCCGGGAACCGGAATTCCAATCGGTTTTTTTCAAGCGTGATCATTGATGGGGTCCTCCTTACCAATCTCCGTCTCGCACCTCTCGCACCACTCGGAGAATGGCGTCATCAGGTGCTTCCTTCAGTTGTCTGATCAACTCCGCGAACAGTCTGGGTCGCTTGCGGATGATCTCCTGCAGATCGCCGGAGACCTTCCCCGCCATGGCCAGGAATACGTCCGGGTCCTCAGCCAGTTCTTTTGCCAGCCGGACCGTCGTAGCTTCCGAAGGCGGCGCCACGTCGCCCCGCTCGATCTTGCTCAAATAGGCCGGCTCTACCCCGATGCGTTGGGCGACCTTGCGCAACGAAAAGCTCCGATCTTCCTTGCGCAGGCGCTCACGGATCTTCCGGGTGGTGTCGCCAAAATTTGTCATGTTTCATATATAGGACACATTCTGTTCCTCGTCAAGACCCCAATCATTCGATGAGGTCATAAGGATGTGTTGCAACTTTCAAAAAACGGCCAGGTCCGGCATTTATTTTCATTTCGAAGGCCCGCCGACCATTCCCAGCCATGATGGATGTCCGCAGGGTCATGAAGGGGCCCTTGCGCTTTACGTGAGGCGCCGATGAGCTTGGGCGAGGCGACCGTGAGCGCGAGGAAACCAAACCCTTCCACGAGGCGGGTTGCGAGCAGAAGCGCGCCGTTTGCGGCGAAGCCGCCCGCCAGGCCCGCAATCGCCATCACCAGGCCGCCGGCAATGACCAGGCGCATCGGACCCAGCCGGTCGGCGAGCAGTCCTCCGGGGACACCGAGAACGGCACCGATGCCGTAAAAGGAGGAAGCGACCAGGCCGGCGGCAACGCGGGTCATGCCCAGTTCGTCCTGCAGGATGGGCAGCGCCGGGGGTACTTTTCCGACCTGAAGACCCACGATGTAGCCGGCGGCCAGCGCAAGACCCACGATGTCCCAGCGTGTACGTTCGAGCGTCATGGGGTCGAGTCCGGCAGGGGGCGAAATTCTACGCTAAGGGCCGGCCAGCGTATTCTCGGCCATCGGTACTCGCCGGTGAGCGGGATATGAGCCCATCCGAGGGGTGAGATGTGTGCCAGGAGCCCGGGCTCGACCGACAAACCGGCGCGTTTTCGCTGTAGGACTGCCTCGCCCAAGCGAAGGGCGTTGCGGTAAATGACGATAGCTATTGTCAAATCTAGTAATGAGGATTTGATCATGCGACGGCTACGCCGTCGGATTCATCTCCTCCGTTACTCGAGCTCCAACCGTCATGCTGGTCGGCTTCGATCTTCAGGCATCCCATCTAGAGACGGAAGTCGTCGACCCCGGCATGCCCTCGATAACGGCCGATCAGGTCGTGGACCGCGCAACCTTGAAGCAATTCGTCGACGGAGCGGCGGACTTTGTGAAGACCCTCACCGCCACCGGAGACCTCTCCGCCAACTCGAGAATAAAGATCGCCTTCCGGGACCCGAACGGCCCCTGGAGGCATGGCCCCACCTAATCTCTTCCTCATGAACCGCACCGGCTACACGCTCTTTCACGGAGCGTTCCCGGACAGATTCGAACTTCAGATCCCTACGAGGACCCTGAGAGACGAACGCACCGGACAACTCATTCTGCCGCAGATCATCGATACGGCAAGGGGCGCCGGGGAGGAGGGCGGCTTCGTCAGGTATTTTTTCGACAATCCGGATGACCCTGACGACGACTTCAACACACTCAAAGTGAGCTACGTGCGCGAGGTCGAGGTGCGAATCCCGCTGCCGGACGGAACCGTTCTCCAGGATGTACTCATCATCGGAGCGGGCATCTACGGGGATCCGGATGCGGTGGCCACGGCGCAGGACTGCCCGCGCCCGGCGGGCGTTCCGGACAACCCGCTGGCGACTCCCAGCCCGACGGCCGGCGAGGTGACGACGGGCGCCGGCACCCTGGGTCAGTTCGCGCAGGCGGCCAGAGACTATTTCAACAGCATCACGACGCCGGAGGAGTTGGGCTACGCCGGGTGCATCACCAGGAACGAGGGGCCCTGGAAGTCCGGCCCCATCTACCTCTCCGCCGTGACACTCGACGGCAGGGTGTTCTTCAACGCGGACGATATGACCACGGGAGGCAGACCGCTCAATCCCCTGGTTTATGGAGCGATCCTTGCCGCGTTAGGAATCGATGTCACCAGCCAAGACACCATAACTGCCGGCCTGCAAACTGTGTTTGCAACAGGGACCTTCCCGAACACCAACGGCGGCCCCGTGCCGGGAGTCGGCGGCTACGCCGTGGGGTACGGCACCAACATCCCCTACATTCTTCTCGCCGGCCTGAACCTTCATGAACTTCTCCTTGCGCCGGAAACCCTCGAGCCCGCCGAGCCGGAGATAACGGCCGAGGAGGTCGTGGACCGCAGAACGCTCAAAAAATTCGTAAACGGGGCGATAGACTACCTCACCGAGCTCCAACAGATGAATCCCACCGGAGTTCTCGGAATCGCGAGAAGCGTTTTGAGGAGACCACCCTGGAGGCACGGCGAAGTCTACCTCTTCGTGACGGATGAGGAGGGCTACACGCACCTTCACGGGGCGTTTCCGGACAGATTCGAATTCCAGAAGCCCACGGATACCTTGAGAGACGTGGTCACCGGAAAACTCATTTTGCCGCAGATCATCGATGCGGCGCAGAAACCCGGGGGCGGCTTCGTTTCGTATAACTTCGACAATCCGGACGACGACAGCGACAGCGCCGACGTGCCCAAGGTGACCTATGCGCGCCAGGTTGAATACACATTCAACATCCCCGGCGTCGGGCCGATAACCAATGCGTTCATCGTCGGCGCGGGGATCTACGGCGACCCGGTGTCGAAAGAGAGCACGGCGGCGGCAAAGAGCTGGCTGGCGCGGTTCGGCCGGGCGGCGGCGGGCCAGACGGTGGAGATGATCAGCAACCGGTTGTCGTTGTCTTCCCCGGGGACTTCGCAGGTAAAGATCGCCGGGCGGACGCTGACTCTGGATGACTTGCGGTCCCCGCAGACCCTGGGAAACGGCTTCAACGGCGGTACCGCCGGTGACGGTCTCCCAGGGGTATGGAATGATCGAAGGACCGCATCCTGGAGCCCGTCGGCGCGCGATCTTCTGCTCGGGAGCTCGTTCCATCTGTCGGCCATGGCGGGGGGCAAGGGCTCCGGCCCGGGCGGCCGGGGAACGGTGTGGGGCCAGGCGGGGCTGACCCAGTTCGGCGGCAGCAACGGCGCGTCGTTCGACGGCGAGGTGGTGACGGGCATGTTGGGCGCGGACTACGAATGGGGCCGGATGCTGGCGGGTCTGGCGGTGTCGTACTCCAGCGGCGACGGCGGCTTCGACCTTGGGAGCGCGGCGGACGGGCGCAGCGTGATGGAGGCGTCTTTGACGAGCGTACATCCCTATCTTCGCTACGCGTTGAGTGAGCGTCTCTCGGTGTGGGGTCTTTTTGGTTATGGACGTGGCAAGATGTCGCTCAGAGAGGACGATGTCGAGAAGCTGGTGGAGACCGATATTGCGATGACCATGGGTGCGTTGGGGGCGCGCGGGGAGATTCTGTCGGCGTCGCAGACGGGGGGCTTCGATCTGGCGGTGAAGTCGGATGTATTTCTGACGCAGGTGAAGTCGGACGAGGAGTCGGGTCTGAAGTCGATTACAGCCGAGGCCATGCGGGTGCGTCTTGGTCTGGAGGGCTCGGGCAGTTTCGCGATAGGCCAGGGCGGAATGCTCAGGCCTTCGGTGGAGGTGGGCGTGCGCTACGACGGGGGCGATGCGGAGACGGGGACGGGTTTGGAGCTGGGCGGCGGTCTTCGCTATGCCAACCCGGGGTCGGGTCTGACGATGGAGGCGCGGGCCAGGGGTCTGGCGGCGCACGGGGAGAGCGGTTACAGGGAATGGGGCGTTGGCGGCTCGGTTCGTCTGGAGCCGGGGGCGTCGGGGCGCGGTCTGTCGCTCACCCTGACTCCGTCGTGGGGGGTGGTGTCGAGCGGGGTGAATGGTCTGTGGTCGCGGTCTGACGTGGCGGGTCTGGCGGCTAAGGACGATGCCGTTCCGGGCGGGCGTCTGGATGCGGAGTTGGGCTACGGGCTGGATGCGCTGAGTGATCGCGGTCTCCTTACCCCGTATGCGGGGGTGGCGCTGTCGGCCGGGGGCGGGCGTAACTGGCGCGTGGGCGGGCGTTACAGCCTCGGCTCATCCTTTAACTTGAAGCTGGAAGGCACCCGGCGCGAAACCGTAAAGGACAATGCGCCCGACCACGGCGTCATGCTGTGGGGCTCGGTGCCATGGTAGAGGGGCTCCGGCGGGCCGGCTATTCTGCGCATGCCTTGCCGAATAGGGACCGAAGCCGGAATGACTGTATTGCAGCATGAGGAGTCTGATGGAACAAGGGAGCGATAAAGAGCCGGGTCCAGGCGCACGTAGCGAAGCGCCCGACGGCCTCCGGATGGCGCCCGAGCTCATGCTCGACCTCGCCCGCAAGGCGGCCGAGCTCGTGGTGGAGCGGATCGAGGGCTTGCCCGGAGAAAACGCCTGGGACGGAGAGTTCAGGCAGGAGCTCATGGACAGACTGATGGAGGCTCCGCCCGAGGACGGCCGCCCGCCAGTGGAGGTTATTGAGCAGGCCGCGAGAGAGATCCTCCCGATCACGCTGCGGAACGATCACCCGCGTTGCTTCGGGTTTATCCCATCGTCGCCCACGTGGCCCGGGGTGCTGGCCGACTTCATGGCGGCCGGATACAACATCAACGCATGCACCTGGCTGGTCGCAAGCGGTCCGAGCCAGCTCGAGCTGGTGGTCATCGACTGGTTGCGGCGCTGGCTCGGCTATCCGGAGAGCGCGGGCGGGCTTTTGACGAGCGGAGGGTCGGCGACCAGCGTCGACGCCTTGGCGGCGGCCCGGGAAGCGGCGGGCCACCCCGAGCGCGCCACCGTGTACATGAGCGACCAGAGCCATAGCGCTCTCATCCGCGCGGCCAGGATCATCGGCATTCGGCCGGAGTGCATTCGCCTGGTTGTGAACGACGGAGGCTTCCGCCTGGACATGGATGCGCTCACGCGCGCCGTGGCAGAGGACCGGGCCGCGGGATTCAATCCCATCGCGGTGTGCGCCAACGCCGGAGCGAGCAGCACGGGGGCCATCGATCCGCTCGAAGCGATGGCGGACTACTGCGAGGCGGAGAGCATCTGGCTGCACGTCGACGCCGCGTACGGCGGCTTCGCGGTGGTGACCGAGCGCGGCAAGGAGCTCTTGCGCGGGATCGAACGCGCCGATTCCATCGGGCTGGATCCGCACAAATGGTTCTTCCAGCCTTACGAGACGGGCGGCCTTCTGGTGAAGGATATACGCACGCTCGAGAGCGCATTCGCGGTTCGGCACGATATCCTCCAGGACACGGTGTGGGGAGCGAACCACCCGAACTTCTCGGACAGCGGCCTGCAACTGAGCCGCTCGTTTCGGGCGTTGAAGGTCTGGATGTCGGTGCAGACCTTCGGGATGGCGGCGTTCCGGCGGGCCGTGTCGAAGGGGATGGAGTTGGCGGCCCGGGCCGAGGAGTATATCCGGGAGAGCCCGGTGCTGGAGCTTTTGAACCCCGCGTCGCTTGGGATCGTGTGCTTCCGGGTCAACCCCGCGAGCGCCGACCTCGACGAGGAAGCCCTGGAGAAGATCAACAGGAACGTGCTCGCCCGCGTCTTTTGGGAGGACCGCGCGTTCATGTCATCGACCCTGCTGCGCAAGACGTTTGCGCTCAGGCTCTGCATCATCAATCACAACACGACCTGGGACGACGTGCGCGAGACACTGGAGGCCAACGAGCGGTTCGGGAGAGAGGCGCTATCGAAAGGACGGGAACGGTAGACGCTTGAGAAGTGCGCGCGCGGGATGGGGGTCCGGTCCTATCGGGGGGGCGCCTCTTATTTCCGTCCGCCTACACCGATATTCAAGCCGTGATCCCCGGGGTGATGAGCCGTGGGTTGCGCTGGTTAGAACACCGCGTCCAAATGCACAGGCCGTTGCAAAAGAGAATTGGCACGATACAAGCTGGAATCCGAAGGGGAAGGGAACCCAGAACAGCAAGAAGGCAAGGCTGACGCCGGTTTCAAAAGACGACATAGCCGAGCCGCTCCACGTCATGCGACGGCGTGTTGACGCATATTGCAGCAGCAGCAGCTCCGTGGTGTCGGGACAGTGCAACCTGGGAGGCGACAGTGGCGGGAGAGTTTTAGTGCTCTCTCAATAACTTTTGAGATGGCGAGATGAATCATGTCAAGTGTCAAGGTCTGACCCCAAAAATTCACACCGTCGGCTGCGGCTGGTATCTCTCGACTTTGATCCGGTGTTCTTCCTTACGCGCTTGCACGAGATCATATGTGGTCTGTCGGCGCAGCCAGAACTCGGTATTGGACCAGCCCGCCTTCTCCAGCCGAATGGCCATCTCTGGAGAAATGGCCGCGTGGCCGTTGAGGACCCGCGAGAGGGTGTGACGGGCAACGCCCAGGACCCGCGCCGCTTCGGTCACGTTCAAACCGAGCGGGTCCAGGCAGTTCTCGCGGATGCTGCATCCGGGATGCAGGGGATTGTTCATCGCCATGTTGCTGCCTCCTGCTAGTGGTAGTCGATCAGGTCGACGTCGTAGGCATCGCCATCTTCGAAGCGGAAGATCACCCGCCAGTTTCCGGAAATCGATATGCTCCAGTACCCCTTCAGGTCGCCCTTCAGCGGGTGAAGCCGGTAGCCGGGCAAGTCGAGGTCCGCCAAGGCGAGCGCGGCGCGGCCCGCCAAGTCCGGACCCACTCGGCTCGGATCGCCGCGCTCGTACATGCGCTTCAGGCCGCGATGACGAAACCTTCGAATCATGAGGCAGTGTATCGCATACCGGTACGCATGTCAATTGGACAAGGGAACCCAAATAGCAAGAAGGCAAGCCTGACGCCGGTTTTTAGTGCTCTCTCAATAACTTTTGAGAAGGCGAGATGAATCATATCAAATGTCAAGGTCTGACCCCATAAAATCGCTCCGGTCGGGTGCTGAACCTGGGGGATGCGCTCATCGCCGGAACCGCCAAGCCCCTGACCTCTCCGTCGCAACGAGGAATGTCGCGGACCTCGAGGGCCTGGACGTGGCCAATCCCTGGGAGCCGCCGTGACCACCATATATATCACCCCTACGCAGGCTGAGATTGTCAAGTCCAAAAGCCCACAATTCCTCCCCTCTCCGACCTATCAGAAAGATTTCACACAGTTCCCTTTTTGGGAGATTTAGGAGTATAATTTTTTTATCAAACCATATCGCCGCCGCGGTCGATCTGCGGCCGGTCGGCGGCGGGCGCGACAACCGCCCAGGGAGTATCTACCCATGACAAATAGGAAATCCGCGAAGGGGAACGAACCGACGAAAGTCGTCCTCGGCGACCCGCAGGACAACAGGGGCAAGTTCAAGGCCATCGGCGGCTCGCAGTCCGACCGATGGAACCACACGCTTGTCACTCAGGCCTTGAATGCGCTCTGGCTCAAATACTCCGACAACGTGACACGTGACAAGCAATTCAGCGCCACCGCCGCCGCTCTGCAAGGCATCGGTCCCAAGGACGAGCTCGAAGGCATGATGGCGGCGCAGTTGCTCGCCGCCCACAACGCCGCGATGGAGTGCTACCGCCGCGCCATGATAGGCGAACAGACCCTTCAGGGAAGGAGCGAGAACCTGAACCAGGCGATCAAGCTCTCCCGCACCTGGACTACCCTGCTTGAAGCGCTCAACAAGCACCGCGGCAAAGGCGGGCAGAAGGTGACGGTCGAGCATGTCCACGTCAATGCCGGCGGACAGGCGATGGTCGGCGCCATCAAGGCGTCGGGGAATGGCAAGCGCGAGAGATCGGAGGAACAAACCAGTGCAGAGCAGAATGCCCATGCACCTCAGCCCGCGCTGCGGAGCGCGGACACGCAAGAGGAGGCCGTGCCGGTCGCCCGCAATGGCGAACGGCCGCTGCCGGATGCATGGGGGAACCTCTCCCGGCGCGCCGATCGGTAACACCAACGCGCTCAAGCATGGGCGCTACACGGCCAAGACGATCGCCGAACGCCGGGAGCTGGCGGCGCTGCTGCGCACGATGCGCAGGCTCGCGGAGAAGGCGGACGGGTAGGATCAGGTTCGAGCGGCTTCGCCGCCGGCGTGATAATAAGATGGGCGCGAAAGGGATCGGGCGCCATGAGGGGCGGGGTCCGGCTTGCCTTATTGCTGTTTGAAGCGCTCAATGATACAGACACCTCATGGCAAGAAAACCCCGCGTCCATTTTCCCGGCGCCCTTTATCACACCATCAGTCGCGGCAACCAGGGCCGGTCCATCTTCCGCGATGACGATGACCGGAAACGCTACCTTGCGATCCTTCAAGGGCTGCCGACCCGATTCGGCTGCAAGCTCTACGCCTACGTATTGATGGGCAATCACGTCCATCTATTAATCCAGGTTGCCAAAATCCCACTGTCCAAGATCATGCAGAATCTCCAATTCCGCTATACCCGACAATACAACCGCAGGTATAGAAAAGTCGGGCATCTATTTCAGGGCCGATACAAGGCCATTGTGTGCGACCGGGACAGTTATCTTTTGGAACTGGTGCGATACATTCACTTAAATCCAATTCGGTCCGGAATAGTCAGGCGTCCCGACCGGTATCGGTGGAGCAGTCACCGGGAGTACTTGCAAGGCAACGAGGCCCAAGGGGTTTCGGTGAACCTGGTCCTGGAGCAGTTCGGCAAGAGGCAAAAGGAGGCGATTCGACGTTACCGTGAGTTCACCAGGGACGGCTTGGGGGAAGGTCATCGCAAGGACCTTTACGATGTTATTGACAAGCGGTTCCTGGGGGATGAGGAGTTTGTAGAGGACACACGAGAAAGAGTGGAAAAACCTGACACCAAGCCCCCTGTGGACATTGCCCTTAAGGATATCGTCGGAGTGGTTTGTTCCCGATTCAACGTACTACCACGGCGGGTGCGTCAAAGAGATAAGAGCAGGGAGATAAGCAGGGTACGCTGGATTATAGGAAAGATAGCGGTTGAAGAAGCCGGATACCGACTCACGGAGGTTGCTCGATATTTAAGCCGTGATGCCGGAGTGGTGAGCCGCGGGTTGCGGCAACTAGAAGATCGAATCCAAATGGACGGGACATTGCGGAGGAGAATCGGCACGATACGGGCTGGAATCCGAAAGGGAAGGAAGCCCAGAACGGCAAGAAGGCATGCCTGACACCGGCCCCTATCTTCTGTTCCGCGATGATCATGGCCGACACATTAGCTCAATTGCGGGAATGCGACACGGTTTTAGACAGTGCGGAATCGCTGCAAGACCTAGCCGGGTTGCCGAGTAATCGATTGGAGCGATCCACCTCGAACAGCTTGTTGATGAACTGAATCTGTCGCCGAACATCCGAACCGCCCACCCGCCTCGCCTGCCCCTTCCGGATCATGCGCATTGCCTCGTATCCCTGGATCGTTCGCCGCGCCGCGTGGAATCCACGAAAGCCTTGCTTGGCCTTCACTCGTCGTTTGATAGCTCGATGATCCTGCTCCAGGATGTTGTTCAAGTATTGGATCGGCCGGCGGCGGCAACGGCGCCGCAGGATTCCTCAGCTCGGTCAACTCATCACAGGCGACCTGCATGGACTCCGCAGGGAGCCCTCTCAATAAACGCCAGGAAAAATCCGGTGCTTCACCCGTGCCTGATACTCTGCCCACTTATCGGCGCCGTATTTCTCGGCGCAGAGCCTGTCGTCATCACGTTGACGAAAGGTGAACAGCGTGACGATGAAGACAAAGTAGGTCCAAGCCCAGGGATTAGTGAAGTAGCTGAATACCAGGGCAATTGACAGGGCAAGGAACCCCTCGCCCATGTAGTTGAAGTGGCGGGCGACACCCCCATAGACCGCTGCACAGGATCTTGCGGTCACCGGCCTCAATGTACTCAGGCTCGATGAGCCCGAGAAACTTGCGGTCGGGCCATCGCTTGAATGTGTATTTCTGCATGTTGGCGCCGCGCGAGATACTCCACCCGAACAGGAACAGCGCAGCCGTTCCGATGAGCCAAACATACGTCCGCGCCGGCGAGAATCCGGGGTCCGGGTAAGCGGCTATGCCCCACAACGGGAGGATGAACAGCCACCCGTAGACCACGAGGCCGCCCCAGAACAACTTGAAGCCGAGATTCTCATGGATCAGGTCGTAGGTATATAGCTGGACGCGCTCAAAGATGAAGTAGTCCAGAACGTAGAATGTGAAGAACGCCGCATACAGGAAAACGCCTGGATTGGAGTCTTCGCCAAAGAGTTCGTAGTGGTACGCGGCCCCGGACAGGGCGTTGAGCGACAACATCGTCCCACCGACGACATAGAGATACATCTTTATGTCGAAGCGGTTGTTGAAGAACGACAGCTCCCGGGCCCGCCCAACCCACAGCGCCAAGATCGGATTCTGTATCTTGCCCTACGGCCGGCTGAACACCGCCACGATGGTAAAGATAGCGGTGAAGACCGTTCCGCCAGCCACAGCATAGATCGAGGACCGGTAGAACCAATCACGCGGCATCCCGGTGAGCTCGAGAGCCCACACGATCAGCGCGATTGCAAACACCAGAATACCGTTTAGCCGATAGTTGCGGGGTTCACGGGTCTCCGGATTGATGACGTAGCCGCGAACCCGCCTTCCCGGCAGTATGAGCTGGGTCAGGAAAAACACGGCGAAGATCACCAGCGGGGTGAAAAACCCCGCGATCGCTTCCGTCCGGGATAGCTCGAAAAGGTGGCCAATGCCAAGCCATTCAATCATGACCGAATCCCCCTTCCTCCAGTGACGCGGTCATTATGGATATAGGCACTGAGGAGGTCAATAACCCACTACGCGGCAAGAGGCATGACAGAGTCAACGCACCTCCCATGGGCCGCCGCCGGGCTCAAATAACCGGACATTTCCATTCTTCCCGACGAGTTCCCGGCCGAGGTGCGCGGCATGTCGCAGCGCAATCTCGCGGTCGAGTTGCTGCGGAAGCTGCTGAAAGGCCAGGTCAAGGCGCGCGAAGCGCAACGTGGTACAGGGGCGATCCTTCGCCGACCTGCTCGAACAGGCAATCCGCAAGTACCAGAACCGCGCCATCGAAACCGCCCAGGTGATCGAAGAGCTGATCCAGCTCGCGAAGGACATGCGCGCCGCCAACGAACGCGGTGAAGCGTTGAAGCTGACCGAAGACGAGCTGGCCTTCTACGACGCGCTTGAAGTGAACGACAGCGCGGTCAGGGCGCTCGGGGAACCGACGCTGCTTAAAATCGCTCGTGAACTGGTGGAAACGGTGAGAAAGAACGTG
Source organism: uncultured Binatia bacterium (SeqCode) (assembly GCA_965218425.1). Taxonomy (GTDB): domain Bacteria; phylum Desulfobacterota; class Binatia; order UBA9968; family CAXXLF01; genus CBDCDW01. Next base: position 2,581,157 of record OZ244621.1, on the reverse strand, counting down.
ACTATCGACTGGACGGTTCGCGAAAATGTCCGCGCCCAGTTGCGAGTGATCGTCAAGCGCATCCTGCGCAAATACGGTTATCCGCCGGACAAAGGTTTGATTAACGGAGGATTCCTGGTTCATCAATATGACGCAAAAGATTGAGTCGGGCCATGGGCGTCAGCTTGCGCGAAGGAAATTCTTCATTCGACACCAACCTCCAGTCGCCCGGCGGCGACGGAACCCGGAATTTACCGGATCGAAAATCGAACTGAACCAGTTGGAAAGATTAACATTGACCGCTATCTCATATTTTGCTAAACCCAGCCTGTTATCAAAACAAGGACGATGAAATAGGAGGTATGAGCCATGCAATTATTTAAGTCACTGGGCACTGCCGCTGCGGTCGTGATGCTCGCAGCCGGCATAGCGAACGCCGCCACGATGGACGACGTCAGAAAGCGCGGCCATCTTCAATGCGGCATCAACACCGGCCTGCCGGGATTTGCCGCACCCGACGACAAGGGGGTCTGGCGAGGTTTCGATGTGGATCTGTGCCGCGCCGTCGCCGCCGCCGTGCTGGGCGATGCGAAAAAGATCAAATACACCAGCCTGACGGGCAAGACCCGCTTCACCGCACTGCGCTCGAGCGAGATCGACATGCTGTCGCGCAACACCACCTGGACCTTCAGCCGCGACGTCGATCTGCAGCTTACCTTCGTCGGCGTCAATTACTATGACGGACAGGGCTTCATTGTCCCGAAGAAGCTTGGGGTCACGTCGGCCAAGAAGCTTGGCGGCGCGTCGGTCTGCATACAGACCGGGACCACTACCGAACTCAACCTGGCCGATTTCTTCCGCGCCAACAATATGAAGTACCAGCCGGTGCCGATCGAGACCAACGCGGAAGCGCGCAGCAACTATCTGGCCGGGCGCTGCGATGCGTATACCACCGACGCTTCCGGGCTCGCCGCCACGCGCGCCACCTTCAACAACCCGTCGGACCATCTCGTATTGCCGGAGATTATTTCCAAGGAGCCGCTCGGCCCGGTAGTGCGCCATGGCGACGACCAGTGGGCCGATATCGTGCGCTGGACGCTCAACGCCATGATCACGGCGGAAGAGTTCGGCCTCACTTCGAAAAATGCCGCAGCCATGGCCAAGACCACCAAGAGCCCCGAGGTCAAGCGGCTGCTAGGCGAGGAGAACCTGCAGGGCCGCGAGGTGCTCAAGCTGTCGAAGGACTGGGCGGTCAACGTCATCACGCAAGTCGGCAATTACGGCGAGGTCTTCGAGGCCAATCTAGGCAAGAACACGGCACTCGGCATCGCGCGCGGCGTCAACGCGCTGTGGACGAACGGCGGGCTGATGTACTCCCCGCCCTTCCGCTAGAAGAAATCCCTCCATCACCCCGCGGCGGTCCCGCGGGGTGATTTTCTTTGAGTTCACGCTCAACCGCCGTGACAAACCAGTCGCTAACCAGCCGGACGCTGCCGCCGAAGCCGCCGTTTCGTCTGTCACGGTTGTGGCGCGATGAACGCCTTCGCGGCGTCGCGATCCAGATTCTCGTGGTGCTCGGGTTCTTCGCCGCCACGGCCTGGCTGATCGGCAATGTGCTGGTCAATTTTGCTGCGCTGGAAAAGACCTTCGGCTTCAGCTTTCTGTGGGAACTGCCGGCCAATTACGACATCAACCAGACACTGATAGATTACACCAACCAGGACACGCACCTGCGCGCCGCCGTGGTCGGACTGATCAACACCCTCCTGGTGGCGGTCGTCGCGATCATGATCGCCACCGCCCTGGGCTTTGCGCTGGGGGCGTTGCGGCTGTCGTCAAACTGGCTGGTGGCGAAGGCCACCTACTGTTTCGTCGAATTCACCCGCAACGTGCCGGTGCTGCTCCACATACTTCTGTGGCACGGCATCATCATCAACACACTGCCCCATCCGCGCCGGGCAATCGGGTTTGGCGGGTCCGTCTTCCTGGCCAATCGCGGGTTTTATATCCCCAGGCCATTGTTCGAGGAAGGCGCGTGGGTGCTCCTCGCCGCCTTGATCGTCGGCATCGGCGTCGCCTATGGCGTCAGCCGCCATGCAAGACGCCTCCAGGACGAAACCGGACGCTATTTCCCGGCACTGTGGGTCGGCGCCGCGGCCATCGTGGGGCTGCCGCTGCTAGCTTATCTTGCCGCGGGCGCGCCGGTCTCCTTCGAGTTTCCGGCCTTGAGCGGCTTCAATTTTCAGGGCGGTCTGTCGCTCATTCCCGAATTCGTCGCGCTGACCTGGGCGCTCTCGATCTATACCGCCGCCTTTATCGCCGAAAACGTGCGGGGGGGCATTCTGGCCGTTGACAAGGGGCAGCGCGAGGCCGCCCAATCCCTCGGCCTGCGGCCCGGCCGGGTACTCAAACTGGTGATCCTCCCGCAGGCCCTGCGCGTGATCATCCCACCCCTCACCTCGCAATATCTCAACCTGACCAAAAACTCCTCCCTCGCCATCGCCATCGGCTATATGGATCTGGTGGCGACGCTCGGCGGCATCACGCTTAACCAGACCGGCCGCGAGATAGAATCCATGATGCTGGTGATGCTGATCTATCTGTCGCTGTCGCTCGCCATCTCGGCTTTTATGAACTGGTACAACAATCGTGTCAGGTTGGTGGAACGATGACGCGCAAGGAACCGCCGCCGCGCGCCTATCCGCCGGGCCAGCATCCCAATCTGCCGCCGCCCATGGGGTCCGTCGGTGTGCTGGGCTGGCTGCGCGCGAATCTGTTTTCATCGATATCCAACACCGCATTGACGATCTTCTTCGCCTTTCTTCTGGTCCAATTCATCGTCGCCGCCATCGACTGGCTGCTGCTCGACGCGGTGGTCGACGCCGATTCGCGGGTCGGGTGCCGCAAGATCGGCAACGGCGCATGCTGGGCCGTGATCGCTACCCGGGTCGAGCAGTTCGCCTACGGCTTCTATCCGGCCGCCGAGCGCTGGCGCCCCAATCTGGCTTTTGTCTTGCTGCTTGCCGCCCTGGTGCCGATGCTTTACGACCGAACCCCGTATCGCCGGCGCCTGGTGCTGTTCTCCCTGGCCTACCCCTTTATCGGGGGCTGGCTGATCTATGGCGGCCTCGGGCTCGAGGTGGTCGATACCCAAGCCTATGGCGGGTTTCTGCTCACGCTGATCGTCGGCGTGACCGGGATCTTCGCCTCGCTCCCGATCGGCATCCTGCTGGCGCTCGGGCGGCAGTCCAGGCTATTGGCCATCCGCATAATCTGCGTCAGTTTTATCGAGTTCCTGCGCGGCGTACCGTTAATCGCACTACTGTTCGTCGCCTCCACCATGCTCAACTACTTCCTACCGGCCGGCACCAGCTTCAATCTGCTGGTCCGGGTGCTGATCATGGTGTCACTGTTCGCCTCGGCCTACGTCGCCGAAGTCGTACGCGGCGGCATTCAGGCCATCCTCCGCGGTCAGTACGAAGCCGCCGATGCGCTGGGGCTGTCCTACTGGAAGACCACTTTGCTGATCACCCTGCCCCAGGCGCTTAAAGTTTCGATCCCCGGCCTCGTGAACTGTTTCATATCGCTCTACAAGGACACTACGCTGGTGATCGTCATCGGGCTCCTTGATCCGCTGGGAATCGGCCGCGCCGTGCTCGCGGACGCTAAGTGGAACGGGCTTTCCACCGAAACCTATCTGTTTTGCGCGCTTTTCTTTTTTATCAGCTGTTTCGCCATGTCGCGCTACTCGTTGTGGCTCGAGAAACGGCTCAGCACCGATCACCGTTAGGAGTAACGCCATGTTAGACGCTTCCGCCGCACCTATCATCGAGATCGCCGGCATGAACAAGTGGTTCGGCCCGTTTCATGTCCTGAAGAACATCAACCTGACGGTGGCGACGGGCGAACGCGTTGTTATTTGCGGGCCGTCGGGCTCGGGCAAATCGACTCTGATCCGTTGCATCAACCATCTCGAACAGCATCAGCGCGGAACCATCGTGGTCGACGGGACCGAACTCACCGGCGATCTCAAACATATCGAGCAGATCCGGTCGGAAGTCGGGATGGTGTTCCAGCACTTCAACCTGTTCCCGCATCTGACGGTGCTGGAGAACTGCACGCTGGCGCCCATCTGGGTGCGCAAGACGCCCAGGGACAAAGCCGAGGCGCTGGCGCGGCAATATCTCGAGCGGGTCCAGATCTCCGAACAGGCGGATAAATTTCCCGGCCAGCTATCGGGCGGTCAGCAGCAGCGCGTCGCCATTGCAAGATCCCTGTGCATGCAGCCCAAGATCATGCTGTTCGACGAACCGACGTCTGCGCTCGACCCCGAGATGATCAAGGAGGTGCTCGACGTGATGATCGAGCTTGCCGAGTCCGGCATGACCATGCTGGTCGTGACCCACGAAATGGGGTTCGCCAACCGCGTCGCCGATTGCGTCATCTTCATGGACGGGGGCGAGATCATAGAGCAAAACCGGCCAAAGGAATTCTTCGACAACCCGCAGAACGACCGGACCAAACTGTTCCTCAGCCAGATCCTGTCGAATTAGCGCAGGACCGATTAAACCCCAACCGGCCCGGTATCAAACAGCTTGAAAGTCTTATCCTCGGGCTTTGCAGAGCGAATAGCGGTATCAGTCAACGACACATGGGGGCAGATTTAGTTGGACGGCATGGGACCATAACGGACGCTATATCAAATTAACTTTATGATTTACAAGGAATTTTTTGATCTTTTTTGGATGGTACTGGAAAGGTAAATGGGGCGGGGGGAATTACATTCCGGTCATAACTTATTGATAAAACAACTACTTGAATTTCAATAATTAACCTGTTGCCCCTAAAGTTGCCCCCATTGATTCTCTCCTTGTCCTCGTTTTTCGCTGCAACTGCTCTGAGCGCCTAGCCAAATGCTATCTTTGACTAGACTAAAAAACAACCTGTTAAAAGCCGCGGTAGTATCTCAGTTTGAAATTATTTTGTAGGGGCCACGCGGTCCGGGCTTGGTGGTACAGGCATCAATCAACCCCACAATCCAATCCATACCAATTGACAGCCAATTGCCGATTTACTAGTGTCCCTACGGAGGTGTTCCCATGTATTCTACTTTCAGTGTCGTTGTGCTTGTAGTGGCCATGGGGGTTTCTGCATCCGCAGAGGCGCAACTAGACATTGGCAATGAAAAGTATGAAAAGATTCCCGACTAGATTCTATCATTGGCCGAGTTAGATCCGGTCCAGATTGTTACGAAGGTTGCCCGCCTTACCCCTGGTCCCTTTACGGGTCTGCATTCTAATGACAAATGGCACAGGGAAAGAAGGGAACTACTACACGACGCACTTGAACTGAGACTGAGAAAAAACGGGGTGCCAATTACGGGAAAAACCTCTGCCCCGATTCTCTTCGTTCTCGTGAACATCTTAAAGCATGCTGAGTTAGCAATCCATATTTATAGTCTCGAATTTGGACTGGTCCAACTTGCCGATCCCATCCGCGTACCACCAAACAACGAATCCACCCACACAATTACATGGCAATTTAGCTATACTGGATACGGCTCACTGGAAACACTTCAGGACGTGTTCCGAGAGACTGTCTTGCTGTTTGCCGATAAGTTCAGCCTCGATTATCTTAGAGCGAACCCAACAGATCAGAAAAACCCTACGATAAGATACTGGCCCCAAAACGCTGTAAAGCCTTAATCTCTCCCCCTTAGCTTTCAATTTGACCAAAAATTGTGCAATTTGCCGTTACCAGGAAAAAGCCTTGATTTCATTGGCTCTCGATTTTTTCAAACTCCCTAGCGCTCGCCCGCCCCGGCCAGGTCGACGCCCAGCTTGCCTGGATGGTGCAGAAATTATCCACAGGTAAAACAAGGATCCCGCGTGCGTTTGGGTTCCCCCAGTTTCAGGGCAAGCCCCCAAATTGCCCTATAACGCACGATCTCCCCTCAACATGGGCTTTTGAAATGGATCGTTAATCCTGCCCGGCAAAGCGCAAGGGCTGGACGGGGAGTTTCGGGTTGACACTAACCCGGTTTTAAGGCTACCGTCCCTGACCTGCCCCCAGGAGTGGTACCACCCTTTAAGTTAGAGCCGGAATTATCTGGAGTCCAGCCCATGGGGATGAATTCCCAGCCTGCGCTCTGGGCAGAAAGGCCTCCGGTGCCGGAGAACGATAGCCCAGGGCGCTGTGAGGCCGCCGCTGGTTATACTCTCTTCTCCATCTTTCGATCAGCACCTGAGCTTCCCTCAGGGTTTCAAACACCTCCCGGTTGAGCAGCTCATCCCTGAGTTTTCCGTTAAAACTCTCCACGTAGCCATTCTCCCAAGGACTGCCAGGCTCGATGTAGAGTGTCCTGACACCAATGGCCTTGAGCCAGTCCCGGATAGCCTGAGCCGTAAACTCGGGGCCATTGTCGGACCGAAGGGACTGCGGCACGCCCCGTTCCACGAATAGCTCCGCTAACCGTTCCAGCACATCCCGGTGATTCATCCGTCTGGCCACATCAATCGCCAAGCACTCCCGGGTGTATTCATCCAGGATGCTCAACAGCCGAAAGGCCCGACCGTCTTCGGTTCGCTCGTGCACGAAGTCATAACTCCACACATGGTTTCGATGCGCCGGTCTCAGGCGAATGCAGGAGCCATCAGTCAACCGGAGCCTCCCTCGCTTAGGCTGACGGCTGAGGACTTTCAGCCCTTCCTGCCTCCAGAGCCTCTCCACTCGCTTGTGGTTGACCTTCCACCCCTCCCCACGCAGCATGGCCGTAATCCTCCGGTAGCCGTATCGCCCGTATTCGCTGGCCAGCTCCATCATCCGAGCCACTAGTCTTGCTTCCTCTTCCGGGATCTCTCGGACTCTTCGTTGCGTCGATCGCGGCTGTCCCAACACTTGGCAAGCCCGGCGTTCGGAGACTCGATCAGGTCCCAATCTTTCTCTGGCCCATATCACCGCTCGTCTCCTCTTCGCCGGGCCTAGAAGTTTCCCGAGGACACTTCCTTCAGGATCTGGTTGTCCAGCGATAGATCCGCCACCAGCTTCTTCAACCGCGCATTCTCCTTGTCCAAGGCCTTGAGCCTCTTGGCCTGATCCATCTTCAGGCCTCCATATTCCTTCCTCCACCGGTAGTAGGTCTGCACGGTTACCCCCACCTGCTTGCACACCTGGCCCACCGCCTTCCCTTGGGCCAAGCTCACCTCCGCCTCACGCAGCTTGAGGATAATCTGCTCGGCCGTAAATCGCTTTCTTGCCATCCTTGCCTCCTTCCTAAAATCAAAATCCCTAACATTTCACCTGGACTCGTTTTAGGGGGCAAGGTCATCCCCCCCCCATGAAATCATCGCTAATTAGGGGTAAGGCTCATGGCACTCTATTCTATTGATAGTGGGGGACAGATCCGGAAAGTCACCTACACGCTTCATCAGGCGGAGTTCAGTCTGTGGCGGTCTCGACTCACCACTGCGCAGATCGATGCTATCCACGCGGAGCTTCGCGACATGATTGATGGTGACGAAATTCACACTGCGGGTTGGATGCCAGGACATGACTGGACAGGTACAGTCTGGGAACCCATCTACACCGACGCCTGCCGATACGACATGAAGGCATCAGGATATTGCTTCGGTCTCTTTGTCTGGGAGATGGTACAGGAACATCCCAACGCATGGTCTTTTGGGAGGTACGAGAAGGACGGTATTCCGATCCGAAGCCTCACCTACTTTCGCATTAACACGCCTTGACGCAAAGGCTCACCTAAACCCTCGGAGTAGGTTTGCCCAATAGGGTGCGTTTATGAATCGTACAACCGTTATGCTGCTAATCGCTCTCATCGGCCTCGGAACCCTCCCGGCCTTTGCGGATACTCAAGCGGACATTGCCGAGGCTGAACGTCAAATCGAACTCCGCCAGCTCGCCAAGGAAGTCCGCAGTAGGGCGCGTGATAGGGCAATGCTGGCAAGGGGTGGTTCGTCTGTCTATAAGGCATGGGAAGCAGTAACCGAAAAATGGAAGCCAATCCGAGAGGCGGCAATGAAACAAGCGGAGGCGGCAGTTGAGCGATACGAAGCAGCTAAAAAAGATGCGTCTGCCATCCTTCTTTTTATGGACCCAGAGTATGTTTTGGGTCCACAGTGGAACAAAAAGTCCATTGACGCACAGATAAGGGAATATGAAAGCGCTATGGAAAAGATAAAACCCCTGCGGGAAGAATCCTCCCGCCTAGTCAAAAGGACCCTTGAGGTTGACATAGCGGCCAACTCTGAAGCCTGGCCCTTGTTTCAGGACTGGAAAGCACTCGAAGAAACGCTTTATAAAAAATTCCTCGAAGAGGAAACGCTTTCCGCCATCAAATCCAATATGAAAAAAGCAGAGAGAGATTTTCCGCAATCTAATCCAAAAGCGCGGGATCTAGTCTAATGTCCGGCTTTCAAGGCTTGCTCGTGTGGCTCGTGGCTCTGATTCATATCTTGATCTCAAGGCCGGAACGCTGAGAAGAAAAAAAGGAGGACTATTTAAAGTGAAAACATCAAGTGCCAACAAGAACAACTCTAGGTGCCCCGAATGCGACGACCATCTTACGCAAGACACGGCTAAGCAAGGTTTCGTAAGACACAAGAACAATCCAAACTGCGATTTTGAGAGGGGCGAGAGAGACCACCCGACCAGGCGTTGATCTGAATTGCCCCCAATGCCGGGCGGGGCGGTAGGGCAGGGCTAACCCCAGCGCTGCGCAATGGACGCTGGCCGCCAGCTTCGACCGCTGGTTGCGCAGCGTTATGATGGCTATATGCTGTCATATCATGGTGCAAAGGATCATCGTCTCCTATCTCTGGAGCCCGAACCTCCGGGACGAGTCCGACAACCATCTGGTCGAGCTGGCAGTCGGGGGCATTACGGCGTGGATCGTGACCGGCAATGAGAGGGATGTCGCGGCGGGCGAACTGGTCTTCGACGGCTTCCGCGTCGTCACGCCGGGTGCTTGGCTGAAGGAGGACGAGTGACATGGCGACACTGACAATCCGGCTTCCCGATGCGCATCGCGACCGGCTGGCGCGAAGCGCGGCGGTGCGGGCGAACTGGCGCTCTCTGGCGGTGGCCGCGATCGCGGTCGTGGCGTCCATGGCTGCCGAGGCCGCGGCCGCCAGCGATTATTACATGCGGGCCGGGGTGGGTCTCGACCGTCCGGCCAAAACCATGTTCACGGACAGGGACTGTTCGAGCTCCTCTCCTGCGGCGCTCTACGGCTGCGGCACGGGCAGCGACGGCGCACGCCTGCGTTCGGTCGGCAGTTTCGGGACGGTTCCCGCGCTCGAACTCGGGCTCGGCTACGCCGCCGCGTCCGCGCTGCGGCTCGAGGTGCTGGTCGAATACCGGCCGCGCTTCGCCTTCGAGGGCCGCACCAATTTCCTGGCACCGGAACGCCGGCAATCGGTGAGTGCGGACCTGTCATCGCTCTCCGGCATCCTGGCCGCCTATGTCGACCTGCCCGGGCTGGGCCTGCCGAGGCTCGGCCCCTTCGGACCGTTCATCGGAGCCGGTGTCGGCACCGTCCGCACCCGGATCGGCGAATCCCGCATGACCTTTCCGAGGACGACGACCATCGTCCCGGGCGCGAGCCGGGCTGGTCTCGCCTGGATGCTGACGGCGGGGGTTGCGGCGGAGCTGAGCAAACGCACGACGCTCGATCTCGCTTGGCGTTACACCGACCTTGGCGAGGTCCACACCGGCCGGAGCGAGGGCCGGGTGGTCTGGCGCGACGGGAGCCGCGAGCCGTTGCCGCTCGATCTTCCTGCGACGCGGGCGAAGCTCAGGAGCCACGGCTTCCGGCTTTCTCTGCGCTACGCGTTCTGATGCGGAGCGTGCTTGAAGGAACGGACCCTTGCGCGGTGCGAGAAAGGGTTCACCGGCAGCTGCACCATCGCGAAGTACCATGTCCATGGTATTGTTGGCCGTCTCCTGTCTCGTAATAGGTATGGAATTAGGATACCGCGTGGTCCTCGTGCTGCCAGAACGAAGGCCATAAGGTTTTTGTGTGAAAATTTAGGGGAACCGTATACCTAGGTCTAGGTCTACGGAAAGGAAAGAAAGGCAAGATTATGGCGCTAAATAGGTCGGATTTGGAAGATTCGTTAAACGAACTCGGGAAGGAGGCGGAATCCGTTAATGGATGGGGTAACCGCGTTTGGACCCAAAGGGTCAAGGAAACACTCGTTGGGCTTGCCCTGGATAGGGGTTACAAGACTTACACGTCAGGAGTTTCTAGGGCAGATGGAAGCGAATGGGGGGAGTATTTATATGACCTTGTTTGGTTGGAAGTAGATCCCAACGATGATTTTTTGGTAAGAGACGTTCCACTAGTTGCAGAGATTGAGTGGGGCGATGAAGAAGATATATGGGACGACTTTCAAAAACTCCCCATCGCTCGGGCAGCCGTTCGAGTGATGATATTTGACACCAAGCCTGGATTGATAGAAAAACTTAAAAACCAGATGATCAGAGACTTCAAGCTGAGCGCAGACAGTGATAGATACCTGTTTGCCAGCTATGATAACTTCCGGTTCTCAGTCGAGGAATTTATCGTCCGCAAGTAGGAGCCCTAGACATCAACCGCTGAGACGGCAATTGTGGTTGACAATGAACATGCAATCGACATGAATGAAAAACGTTGATTCCTGTTAGGTAGGTAAGCTTGACAGGGCTAGGTGACCTTGCCCGTTATTTTGTCCCCATCGTTCCCGTGCTGCCTCATATGCTTTATGGACGACCCTTTATTTTTCCCGTGAAAACCCCCACGATCCATAAGAAGATTCCAACCGCTATAGCGACGGTTAGATATCCTGCTATGACAATTAGAAATGCTGCATCCATTATGATTGTTCTTCTTGCGAGCTGTGGCGCCGGCATCGGGAACAGTGAGGAGGTTGGAGCAGGTGGGTCCGTTGATTCACGACGCCATGTCACCGTGTCTGGGTATTGTGAGAAGTTTGCCAGGCAGTATTCCGAAGACAATGCAATTGATTACCAGGAGGGTTCTGCAAGGATAGAAAAGAAATCGGATATCATGATGGGGATCTCGAACCTGTTTCAGCCGTCGGATTCCAGGTTCACGTCGGAATACGATTGCCGCTTCCGAGCGAGGAGGATAAGGAAAGCAGGCTCACGATTTTTTCCGTCGGCCTCTTTCTGACAGGAACCTTGCATTTTGCCGAATACACGCAATGGAAGAAGCTGCAAATCATCCCTATCGAGTATGTGATGGACGAGACCAACGACAGGGCGGGATACGGGGTCTTCAAGTACCTGGAAACCCCACATAAATAAGACCTTGAACTATGAAGTTCCGTAGTTGATAAAGCTGCAAGAAATTCAAGACCGAGAACCTGTGAGGAAAAGGGCCTAGCGGGCCTTTCATTCTGCCCTGCCAGTAAAAAGCCTAGCGGGGTAGATTAACGTTTGACCCTGAACCCATCAAACCATAGGCCAAGGGGACAAAGTGGCCATGTAATGGCAAACGAAGGGAGGGAGAAAATGAATATGAAGAGAGAATCTGGTCTAAAGAAGTTCCCCATTTGGCTGATTGGGGACTCCAACCCTAAAAATTGGGAGAACGATCTCGATTGTCCGCTCGATCCCAGGCACCCCGCGCGTCATAATATTTGGACTCCGATTCTGGATGGTATTCAAGAACGAGTATTCTTGGCCGATCGTCGAAGGGTGAATACCGCCCAGCTATACGTGCGAAACGCAGTTCAAAGCACAAGAGATAAACCATTAGGTAAGGACATTATATGGCAGCCGAAACTCCGAAAAGAAACGTGCGATCTTGGCAATGATTTAACTTCATACACTCCGAAAGTGGTCTTCGCATTTGGCGCATTTGCGTTTGAATTTACTAGGCTAAGTTTGAAGAAAAATCAGGAAAGAAAATTCAAGTACTGGACCACAAAGGAATTAGGGCAGGAATTTACACGGCGGGTTGAAGCCTTTGATCCTGATAAAATCAATATCTTCCCTCTGCTGCATGTAAGCATAGCTCGGGGCAAGTTCCTGAAAAGCCATGATTATTTCACAGATGGAAACGGCGGGAACTACTTCGATTACGCGGCCAAGGAGATAGCGTTTCTTCTCCTTAAGCACAAGGACAAGCTTCCCATTTGGATAGGGTAAGGCATAGGCCCCCCCGCGATTCGCCCACCTACCCGGCAATGCGCAAGGGCTGGACGGGCAAATGGGTTTGACGCTAACCCGATTTTAAGGCCACCGTTGGCATCGGGTGGGGCGATAGGGCGGGGTCATCCCTCCTGTGCAGACCGTTCACAAAATGAGCTTCAAACATCTGGGGCGGTACATTGGGAAGTTTTCGGGACGGCACAATGACCGCTTGTCTGATATGATAGAGAAGATGCGGCATATGGTTCAGGATATGGGTGGAAAGCGGTTGCGATATCGGGATCTTACGGCATCGGTGGGGTAGGAGTCCGGTTTTCAAGGAAGTAATTTCTTCTAAGATCGGCGGAAGAAAGGAGGATTTGCGTGAGTGATGCAGCGAAAAAAAAGCTTTACAGGAAGGTTTGGCTTCGTGTCAGAAAGGAGTACCTCAAAGGATACGTCGTGACGGAGCGAAATCTTCAGGCAATTCTGCACAAGGTGCTCCAAGAAGAGTTTTCCGGTGTCCACGTGATAGTCGAACCCACATGGCATACAAGGGGTGGAAACTTCATACATGACCTCGTAATAGTGGATGGAAAGGAAATCACCGATATCTTCGAGATCAAATTCAAACCTCAGTGGAAATTGAATTGGCGCCCCGACATCGAAAAACTGCTTTTCTATAGGACAAATCACAGGGGACAATATCCGGTACATTTAGATCCGAAGACCGGGAAATGGGACCTGAAACTTCCCCTACGGAGGGGGTGCCGTTTGCATTTCGTTGCGATTGCGCGGTACAACGCTAAGGCCGTGTCGTCTGAGGTAATTAAGAAACCAAGGATTAACCGCTGGTATGGGCGTACAGGTGATGGTGGCGGCGCTGGCGAATGGGACATCAGGTTCGCGACTGAGTAAAGTACGGCGGGTTTGTGTAATTAGGCATGTAAGTCCCTTGCGATTTAAGCCACAGTATGATTGCTACCTTGAATATGGGTTGGCTACTCCAAGGGCTTGACCCGTCTAGTTAACCCTTCAAACAAACCTTCCAGCCGGGCCATGCGTTCGCGTAGGTCTGCAATATCCCGGTGGAGATCCCGGCGAAGTTGCCACATGAAACCGAGAATGATGAGGCTCAGAGCGATTGAGGCATATTCTCCAGTGTCCATACCCGTTCCTATATTCCCATCTATTCCCATCATGGCCGATTGTCAAATGGAGCGTTGAGTTTTGCCAGGTAGACGGTCAAACCGGCAAGGCGGGCGCGCTCCTGCGGAGATGTGCATCTTCATTGAGGCGTTGATGTCCGTGCCTACCCATGCCCGCAATGGTCACCTTCACGAGGTCGGGCCTTTTTACCTGCGAGAGATCGCGGGCGATTGGCTCCAATGGGACCTAAGAAACACCGAGAGAACAAACCTGAAACCGGCGGCGCGTTGAAGCGAGCCCTGGGGCGTTTGCGCGATATTTGGGTTCCCATGAACGACCACCGGGACGGCGGCTATTTCCCGTTGATGGTCAGTGCGTGGCAAGGATGGAAGCTTGACGACAAGATAGGCTTTATAGCTCACCTCCCCAGTGGGAGCGGAGTAGGGCTGCAAGTCAACCGCAACGTGCTTCGTGCGTTTCGTTTTTCCGTGGGTGCCTATCGCGCTTACATGGCCTTGTGTTTCGATTGGGATCGCTACGGCAGCACCACGAATCCCAACGCCGCCGTTGGCCACCAGCGGTATCTGATTTTACCGACCCGACCCGTAGCTAAGCGGGACGGCGAAGGTTACATTTTAGACCCCGACGGGAAGGTCATAACCGCTAAGGGGGGCGTGTCTGTTAAATCCCCTTACGATAGGCGAGCTATCAGGACCGGCGAGCGGGAGCCGAACCCCGCGCGGGAACGTTACCCCGAATATGACGCCGATGACCTGGCGGCCTTGTGCTACCCGGACAACGTTGTCAAAAATGCCTCAAAGTCGAACCGCGCCCATATGCCGGTTCGTGCCCGCAAGGACCTTAGACTAGTTCAAGCGGTAGGAGGGGCTACCATTGAGCGGCTAGGCCGCAATCCGAACAAGGACTGTGTGCCCTGGCGAATCATGCCCAAGGACCTTTATCGTTGACGGGTTGGGAGAGCTTGTCGACCTTTGGCCAAAAACCCTTATAAACAAAGGGATTTGCCCCTCTACGTTTCCTACCATCCCTACAGGGGATAGGGAGGGAGGAACGCACTCCTTCTTTTTGGGAGAAAGGGGTGCATTCATCCTTCGGAACCGGACACCGGAATTCGGATTGTTGGTAAGGCCGGATTAAGAGCCTCACGGAAACCAGCAAGCCCTCAACAAAACCGGAATGCCAGTCACACGGAATCAGAGTTCGGAGACGGATAAGAACAGGCAAGTCGGCCCCCTTCCTAAATGCCCCGATGTTTCATGATGTTTTGAAGGATACAGGCGCCCAACACTTCGGACAATGGCCGCACTGCGGCCATGTAGTGGGCTGCGCGGCGTTGAGCGACCATCCGGAGAAGAACCGGACCGGTTCGGATCGGAAAAGGGCGCATGATCGACACGCCCGCCCGTTGGCCCCCTTTGGGGTCGATTCCATAGGGTCGAAGATGAAAAGCACACCAAGAAACTTGTCGCGCATTTCAAAGAGAGATGGAAAGCGTGCCAAAGGATTTGACACGCATTCCACGGACAAGACCAAGAAAAGACAAACTAAAGGAAGCTCGGAATCATTCGGACAGCTCACCCTCGATGACCTTCGCGCTCTCGGGGGAAGGCTCCACAGCGGATGGACGCAGCTTGATTTCGATGGAGATCTTCTCGGGAGCGTTCTACTCAAGACCTTCGGGAAAGAGCTTGTCAATGGCATGACGGGAGGTTGCAGGGTCCACCATCGCGAAGCCGAGGTATCCGGTCACCAGCTCGCGGGCCTTGGCTTCGATCATGGCGATGGCTTTCTTCCTCAAGAGGAGCCTATCGGCGGCTTCGCTCTTGGTGGGTCGGCGGCCGTTATTCGACTTGCGCTGCCTGAACATTTGATTCCCTCCTTGAAAGCCCATGATGTTTCCCCCTCGGATTATCGGAGTGGCGATCCATCGCCATGGTATTTCGTGATGTTTCGCAAGGAAAGGGAAATACATCATGGGGGAAAAGATGTTCAGGAAAAAGGGCTACGGTCCACACGCCCCGCGATTGGCCCTATTTCGAGGGGTCGGGAGTCAATGGCTTCCGGGAACATACAGGAGATGACATAGACTGCCTAGATAAGATAGGGGCGTCGGTCTTGAGGTTGACCTCACCTAGCCCCACCTGGCGGATGAAAAGCGCACCAAGAAACTTGTCGCGCATTTCAAAGAGAGATGGAAAGCATGCCAAAGGATTTGACACGCATTCCACGGACAAGACCAAAATCACAAACAACGGACCCCGCGAAAAGAAACGACCGGCGGCGGCGCGGCCCAGGATCGGAAGGGCGTGGCAATTTCCCACTCTACGGGGTTACTGATCAGGAACGAAGCCCATATTTTCGATTTAAGCCTGTTTCTCCCCTCGGTGAAGGTAAGGCATAAGGCATAGACCCCCCCGCGTTTCGCCCACCTACCCGGCAAGGCGCAAGGGCTGGACGGGCAAATGAACTTGACGCTTTCCACTTGACGCCCATTCTTAAGCTGTCCTATATTCCCCTACGCCATCACTGTGCAGATTTCCCGTGAGTCGGGTTATCTGCTGAATACAACAATTCCACAAAGGCTCGGGTTAGCTACCCGAGTTGGAATAAATAGGCAGTACTTCCCCACACATGAATCTGTGCGGTGATGGCAAATGGCCCGGCAATCCGGCCTGGCCAGAATATTTCTCTAACCAAGAAAAGGAGAAATGATGTTGCACATCATCGTTGCAGCCACGCTACTATTGTTAGCCGGGTGCGGAGGCGGGAGCGCGAGTAATGGCGGGGGCGGGCCTATCATCAATGGGCCGTCGACAGTCTTGGAGCCGCCCTTTGCCGGGTGCATGGCATCTGAATGCACCCCGGAAGAAATCGCGGATATCCGCCGCCACAATCGGCAGGCTCTACGGTTGCGGGACCAAGGGGAAGCGCGGCGACTCGATTTACCGTTACAGGATGCCAGCGATACCCAACAAGCCCCAGTGGTCGCTTTCGAGATGCTCAGTAACTGGGAGATCACCATAGCAATAAACAACACTCACCAAGACCCCGACCCCAATCCGGGGCGCGGCAAGGTGAGCATGTGGAGAAGCAATGCGAAAAGTCATCCCATACCGGATTATCTCAGTGTGGGCGTGTTGCCCAAAACTATGAGATCAGGGAGATGGTATCAAAGCAAGCTTGCGCCTGGTCAACACTATGACACCGTGCAGAGCTATCCGAAAAACACTACAGTTACGGAATACCTAAACCAACTGGGGGTTGTGTCCGATCGCGTCAATCGTGATGCTGTCATACGCTTCCGCGAGGGAACGACCCCGGAAGAGATCGACCTGACCATCCGGGCCGTTCAAGCGATTAATTCAGCCCTGCCCCATCAATTCCGCATGCGCGTTGATTCCAATCCCAAGCCCTTGGGTGAAGAACCGGGCGCCCACGAGATCGCAGTTACCTTCGCTCCTCAACGTGAATGGCCGGGATGGGAGGATGTCGGGCCAAGCCCTGTCGCTGGAGTGGCCGTGCCCTTCGCCAATTTAGGGGCAGAGGTATGGATTAGAGAGCCCGTGGTGATGCGCGAGAGCAACCCGGACGGTAGTCGCATTGTAACTGTGACCCATGAAATACTCCATGCCCTTGGCCTGTGGAGCCACGTCGAGGATGCTCTTGGTGCAAAGCTCGAAGGGCCGCCAATCTATGCGGGGGAAGGATCATCCATCATGGAACGAGGGAGCGGGCCAATCTACCTGTCGGGTGGAGTTCTTTACCCGATAGACCGTGCCGGTCTGCTTGTTGCCTTCAACGACATGGGGCCATGGAATGACACGTCCATACACTTTCAACGACGCATGGGACTAGGTGACAGTCACCTCGATTTCGGCGTTTACCATGGGAACGGTCACGCGCAAGCCTGGGCCGCTGGAATGCACCCCGAAACATATCTCAACGACAATCCAAGTCTGACAGGATCAGCGACATGGACCGGCCACATACTTGGCCTGACGCCTGATGCGGCGAGCGTGGCCGGTAACGCGGCCCTTAGCCTTGACCTTGAAACTCCAATGACCCCCCTCGGTCTGAATTTCAGCGGCTTGGAGTATTGGCCCGCCGGACAGGCACCGGAAGGGACAGGCACACAATGGGGAAATGGTAGCCTTGCCTATGACGTGCTTGTAGACGGTAACACGTTTACGGGTAGTGGTATTTTCGTTATAGCGGATTGTCTCGTAGGGGGGAATTGTCGCACGGCAGACGAGGGTATAGTCACCGGCGCTTTCTTTGGCCCCAAGCACGAAGGCATGGGCGGCACTCTTGAACGCAATGATCTAACGGCGGCTTTCGGTGGAAGACGCATCCCCGAAGATTGACGCCATCTCTCTCATGCTTCCCAGGGTCCTAGCTTGCGCGCTTCTATGTGGCTTCCTCGCCTCACCGGCACTTGGCCACGATGTTGTCCACGATATCAGGACGGAGTTAATGGCCAACGTCTATGAGCCTTGTTTCCGTCCACTTGCGCAAGCAATCGTATTGCCCAAACTGAAAAGAGGTGAGCCGAGCTATACTCAGGCTCAAATGCTCGCCATAATACTAGCCAGTACCTATAGTGACCGAGAACGTCGTTTGAAGCACTTGCTGCCGTTGCTCTAAGGATAGGAACGGCATGGGCAGGGAAAGGCTCTACGAGGAGATGTTAGTTCGTTGCTCACGGGACGTGGACAAGGCAATACAAGGACTAGATAAGCCCACGCCTTCGGGGTAGCTTTGAATACAGGGAGGTGTCCCCATGATTTCCTATGAGCCAATAACTATTGCGGAGCTACTTGGGCTTTTGATTGGTGGAAGTGGGAGCGTGATAGGCATTGCCCAGGCAAACGCCTGGGCCTCCGCTTCTGGGCGGGGCAAGCCGCCGTCAAACTCGGCGATCCCGGCCCGCTCGTCGAAATAGACCTGCCAGTCGTCGGCCGACCAACCATCGACATCGGGACGCAGCAGGGCAACAATCTCGGCCTTGTTGCGGGACAGGGCGTCGAGAACGCGTTCCGGCGGAGGTGAGGCAGCTTCGAGAACCGGGTCGTTTCCGTCGAGCGAGATTTCGACACCGGTGGTCCGAGCCGTCCGGAGGGCCTCTGCCGCCTTCATATCTTCGCCCTCCAGCCCCGTTGGCCCTTTTTCTCTGGACCGGATTAAGAGGGAGGTTTTGCGTCCGCACCGTCCGTGCCCTTGGATTTCAAAGGTTTGGCGCGGACGGTCGAGCCGGATTCCGTGCCGACATCGTCTCCCTTACCGTCCGCAAGGTCTCCAACCGTCCCCTGTTGTTTTCCGCGAATGCGTTGGTTCCATTGCCTTTCTGTGGGTTCGCGGACGATACGGACGGTGCGGACGGTTGCACTCCTCCCTAATCCGGGCCACCGGAGTTTCCTCTTGTCTTGATGTGAATGTTCCTAGTGCGTGCCCGGCCTTCCTTGACGTGGTCGACCTCGATGCCGATCTTGCGAAGGAAGGTCGCTGCCCGACGCAAACGACCGGACAATGCCCGAGGACTGGCCGGCCAGGTCTTCGACTTGGCGACGCGCTCTCCCGCTGCCTCTGCAAGGGCGCCCAGAAGATCAGTCGCTGTTCCCGTCCACTCCGTCCGCTCCTCCATCACAGCGCGGACAGCGGCTGCGACCGGATCGGCCTCAATCACGTTTTCGACCGCCTCGTCTCGGTTGCCACAGTAAGCCGACCAGAAAGTTCCTGCGGGCCACAACGCCGTCTCGCAGGCTGTCGCCCACAGCGCGAAATCCGCCATGCGCGGCAGCCGTTCCAGCGTTGTATTGGGCAGCATCTTCAGGCCCTGAACCACCGCGTCGAGCAGCACGCCCAGAATGAGCGGGCGCTCGGCGTAGAACGCAGCCCACAATTCCGCCTCGGGGCGGCGTCGCTCCTCCGGGATGGCCTCCAGGGTCAGGAACAACGCTCGGTCGGCCAGATCGGGCCGGGTCACGATGTCCTCGATGCCGTTCAGGATCACCGGGCGGGCCGCGTCGAACAGCACCTCGTCCTGGTCGGTGTAGAGCTGCCGAACGGCGAACCCGCCGCCGGTGGCCAGCCGGCAGAGCGTATCGGAGATCCAGGGCGGCAGGCCCGATACGTTGTCGAAGGCCAGCACATGACCGTTATTTGCAGCAATAAACAGATCCCGATCCTCTCGCGGCAGTGCGCGCAATGGAGCCGTATTCGGATCGAGCAGCGACCGCAGAATGGCTGAGAAGGTGGACTTGGCCGAACCCTGCTCACCCGAGAGCACGATCACGGGATAGGGACCCCGATTGCGCAGCACGGCCAGCGCCCAGGCAACGACGAGCACGAAGTCGTTGTCCGATTGCACGTTGAGAAAGGACCGCAGGGTCTCGACTGAGCCGCCCGGCACCGGGACCGGCAAGGGCTGCATCCCGGCGGCCCGGCGGAACCGCACCGGGGCGTTCTCGACCACGCGCCATCCGGTCGTGGTGATTTCGATGGCGCGCCAAGTCTCATCACAGAGGTCGAGATAGAGGCTTTCGTCGATCCCGCCGACGCGGATGTAAACCGGCCGTTCCGGGGCGTCGAAATGCGCCTTCGCCTCGACCACGCTCAGGGCCGATTGCAGGGCCTCCGAACTCGGTGCGCCATGCGTCGCCTCGTAGAATTGCCGCGTCAGCCACCGCTTGAACCCCTTGGAGCGGACCGGCCAGGTTTCCCGGTGACCGTTGATGTCGAGATCGGCAAAAGCGGTTCCGTCGGCGGCATGGAACAGTTCAGCCTTGCCCGCCAGATCGATCAGAATGTCGGCCTGGGTCGGCCCTCGCCCACCGTCGCCATCCTCCTCCATGATAGCCTCGTCGAGGGCGGTGACACGGCAGCCGGCTTTCTTCAACTTCGCTCGAAGCGCTTCAAAAGCAGCCCGGTCTTCTTTTTTTATCGCAGAGAGCCGTTCGAGCACCTCAGGGACAAAGGGCGCGCCAGCATCGTCGGCGACTCGGTCGATCAGCCCATCGAGGGGATCGGTGATTTCCTCGGCCTCATCGATGGCGGCGGCGACTGGGTTTTCGTCGTCATTCGGCGCCATGTGCAGACCGTCATCCGGGGTTTCGGTTTTGTCGAGCATTTCTGTTGTCATTTCGAGCCCTCCCGGTCGCAGGATGCGGTGCTTATCAAGACGTCATTGAAATCCTGTCCGCGTGGTGGTCGGGCGATGCGTACGCGCCGGCCCTGCCGTTGCCAGCGCAGGGCGCAGTCGCGGGCTGCGGCCTCGCCGGGATCGTCTCCGTCGGCGAGAACGATCACGTCGCGCACGCTCCCTGGCAGATCGACTGCCCGCAGCCCCGAGGTGAAAAGCGCGGCCCAGGCCGGATGGCCCGTCGCCTGCATCGCGGCGAGACACGTCTCGATGCCTTCCCCAACCATCAGCATGTCACCAGGCTGGCTGAGACGGACCGCACCACTCCGGCACGGGCCGAGCATCATTTTTTGGGGATCGACCGGAGCCTTGCCAGACCCGTCCCGAGCCAGAAACGTGCGGTGTACGGCCAGCGGGGCATCGTCCGGGCCTCGGGAGACAAGCCCCACCATGGCGGGCCATATGCCGCCCGAGGGGTGCTTCAATCCGCCGTGGAAACGCAAGATCGAGGAGAGCGGTAGGCGCAGCCCACGCGATTGCAGGTAGCTCTCAGCCAGGGTGTTCGGTGCCGGGACCGCTGCCTGCCAGATGCGGAGCGCGTATTCGGTCCTGTCCGCATCGTCGCATTCCGATGGCGCGTTCTTCGGGTAGTCGGCCTTGGCGGCCCGAGACCTGCCCGATTGCCTTCCACGATGTTCCCACAGGCCACGGGCGCGCAGTGCGTCGATCACCTGGGCCTGATCGCATCCGGCATGACACCGCAAGAGAACCTTGCCGTCCTTCCCGGTCGATAGGGACAAGCTGGGGTTACGGTCGTCATGGGCGGGACAGAGTGCGATCCAGCCGCTTCCGGCTTTCCGCCCGACGATGGCCTCGGCGATAAATTCAGCGGTCATGGCGCACCCCACCGAGTTCGCTGGTCGGAACGTCGATAGCGTGGTCGTTCGAGGCGTTCACGCTGTTGGACTTGGCCCATGTGTGACCGTGCTTGCGGAAGCGTGATGTTCAATTTCCCGCGAACCTGCTCCAGTTTACCCCGATTGACACGGCGGTACATCATGGAGTCACAGCAAGGGCAGATGCCGATAAGGTTTCCCAGGGTCGCCGTTATTGGCTGGTAGTCAGCCATGTCGCCAGCCGGATTCCGGGGAACACGGCACCCCACGCAGTAAATTTCGCCCGGATTACATTTCCGTTTATTTTTGATTCGTCGAGCTTGAAGGAAAACGGCAAGATGGCGGCCAAAGATCAGTATAGGCCGATTGCGGTCAATTCTCGGGAGACCCCGTTTAATCCACTCACGTACCGTATTTCGGTGAATGCCAAAAAGCTTGGCGATTTCCTCCACTGTATAAATGCGATGGATCTTGACGAGTCGATAGTTCGGGCGGCGTTTTCGCATGGTATTGACCTTGCCCCCTAAAACGAGTCCAGGTGAAATGTTAGGGATTTTGATTTTAGGAAGGAGGCAAGGATGGCAAGAAAGCGATTTACGGCCGAGCAGATTATCCTCAAGCTGCGTGAGGCGGAGGTGAGCTTGGCCCAAGGGAAGGCGGTGGGCCAGGTGTGCAAGCAGGTGGGGGTAACCGTGCAGACCTACTACCGGTGGAGGAAGGAATATGGAGGCCTGAAGATGGATCAGGCCAAGAGGCTCAAGGCCTTGGACAAGGAGAATGCGCGGTTGAAGAAGCTGGTGGCGGATCTATCGCTGGACAACCAGATCCTGAAGGAAGTGTCCTCGGGAAACTTCTAGGCCCGGCGAAGAGGAGACGAGCGGTGATATGGGCCAGAGAAAGATTGGGACCTGATCGAGTCTCCGAACGCCGGGCTTGCCAAGTGTTGGGACAGCCGCGATCGACGCAACGAAGAGTCCGAGAGATCCCGGAAGAGGAAGCAAGACTAGTGGCTCGGATGATGGAGCTGGCCAGCGAATACGGGCGATACGGCTACCGGAGGATTACGGCCATGCTGCGTGGGGAGGGGTGGAAGGTCAACCACAAGCGAGTGGAGAGGCTCTGGAGGCAGGAAGGGCTGAAAGTCCTCAGCCGTCAGCCTAAGCGAGGGAGGCTCCGGTTGACTGATGGCTCCTGCATTCGCCTGAGACCGGCGCATCGAAACCATGTGTGGAGTTATGACTTCGTGCACGAGCGAACCGAAGACGGTCGGGCCTTTCGGCTGTTGAGCATCCTGGATGAATACACCCGGGAGTGCTTGGCGATTGATGTGGCCAGACGGATGAATCACCGGGATGTGCTGGAACGGTTAGCGGAGCTATTCGTGGAACGGGGCGTGCCGCAGTCCCTTCGGTCCGACAATGGCCCCGAGTTTACGGCTCAGGCTATCCGGGACTGGCTCAAGGCCATTGGTGTCAGGACACTCTACATCGAGCCTGGCAGTCCTTGGGAGAATGGCTACGTGGAGAGTTTTAACGGAAAACTCAGGGATGAGCTGCTCAACCGGGAGGTGTTTGAAACCCTGAGGGAAGCTCAGGTGCTGATCGAAAGATGGAGAAGAGAGTATAACCAGCGGCGGCCTCACAGCGCCCTGGGCTATCGTTCTCCGGCACCGGAGGCCTTTCTGCCCAGAGCGCAGGCTGGGAATTCATCCCCATGGGCTGGACTCCAGATAATTCCGGCTCTAACTTAAAGGGTGGTACCACTCCTGGGGGCAGGTCAGCGGGGCTGCGTCGCCCGGCGGGCAGCGTATGCACCGGCATGACGCATTCACGCTCACAGCCGGGACATACCAGGCTGGAAACCGGGCGCGCATTCACTAGCAACTTCTGCGACTTCATTGCCGCGACGGCTACCGGTGGCCACTGCCTCACTTCCTCTGCACTCACAAAAACCGCCCCGCCCTTCCGGGCACCCAATCGGGCAAGTAATTCTATTAGCACGGCTTCTGGCGTCATTCTTCGGCCGCTCCTGTCCTTTACTCCGGCTCCCGTGGTTCAATCCCGGAAGCGTGCAGCATGTCACGCAGCTTCAAATCAATTTCGTCATATTTGAGTGAGCAGGAATTAGGATACGTGATACGGATCGTCACCAATTTCAGCGGTTTTTTTTCATCTACCGTGATCTGCGCCGCAATCTCAGCTTGCGTTACGTAGTAGAGGTCCAGCGGTACAGCCTTGCCAACCTCTTCTAGTAATTCTTGGATCGAACCAGGGTCTTTGACGGCATCAGCTTCCACCGTGATTCGCTCGCCTTTTGTCACCTTTGAGGACAGCCTAAGCTTCTTTACCGCCACATCCTGAATACCGCTGCCAGGGTCCCAGTTGAAATCGAAGGATTTGTGACGGAGCGGATTAAGATCGTACACGCGTCCGTCTTTCGGACCATCCGGCAGGCCTGGGAGATTGAGTATCGCCATCGCGAACATTCCTTGCAGCGGTTCGATCGCCTTGTACGTACCGCGAAAGTTCAGGTCGAGCGAACCCTCATTCTGCGAGTAAACGTAGATCACTTCAAAAGCGGGATTGTGCGGGCGACGGCCGAACTGACCGTCCACCCATTCAATGCTTTGTTGGGAATAGTCCTCCGGATAGGCAAAGAAGTAATCCAGTTCGCCACGGCGAAAGGGCTCCACGACGCAGTTCCTACCCCGCCCCTCGGTATGGTGGAAGTAATTGCTGATTTGGCCAGCGAGTTCTTGAAGGCTTGCACCGTCTACCGCCGCTCGAATGTGCGGTAGATTCTTGCGCTTGCGCCAGTAGGGCAACGTATCCGCATGATAGAAAAGCGTCGAACCCTTCCAGTATTGATTATGGTCGAGGAAGGTGACCATCGCCCGCTCGAAATGGTTGGATAGTGCAGCGAGTTTCCCGACGAACTCATTGCGCGCGTCCGTATCTTTCCCAAGGTGCCATTCCGCCTCGTCTATGATTGCCCGGAAGCCTTTCTCGCAGCTCAACTCGAAGATGTCGCGAAACTCTGCGTCCCTCTCGTTACGCTGACTATCTGGCAGGGTCAACCACGCCGCAAATAGCTTGTCCGGCTGTGTCTCGTTGATCACCGAGAAATCCAAATCGCGGAATAGGTCCAGCTGGTCGAAGTAGCGGGCGAGCAGGGCATTCGGAATCTGCCGGAAGAAGTCTTTGGTCGAGTAGTGCCGGGCCATGCTTTTCCTCCTTGATTGCCATAATAGAGCACTTTGCATTATACGGGATGTTACAGGAAATAGTTATAAATTATCCTTATGCCTGTGTAGTTAGGGCAAATTACGCTAGCGAAAATCTAATGCCATTAAAAAATCCGAACTCTATTCCTCCCTCTGGTCGAGTTGCGCAGCGGCATGGACGCCAGTCAGTACAAGGACTACGTCCTGGTCCTGCTGTTCGTGAAATACGACAGCGACCGCTATGCCGGCCTGCCTTACACGCCGATCACTATCCCGGCAGGTGCGGGCTTTGCCGACATGGTCGCGCTCAAGGGAAAGACCGACATCGGGGACCGGATAAACAAGAAGGTCCTCGGTCCACTCCAAAAGGCGAACAACCTCTACGAGGTCAGCCGCGTCATCGCACAGATTCTCGGCATCCGCCACGTGAATTCCTCCAACGACACCGCCGTTTATGATCCTACGTGCAGCTCCGGCTCGTAGCTCCTGAATATCGGCGAAGAAGCCCGCCACGGCAATGACGTAAAAGTTACCCTCTACGGACAGTAAAAGGACTCCTCCACCGTCGGCCTCGCCCGGATGAACATGATCCTGCACGACTACGCCACGGTAGACATCAAGCAGGGCAACACACTCGCCAATCCGCCCTTCAGCGACGAACGTTGGAGTACCGGCCTCGACGCCGAGCACGATCCCTGGCAGCGCTTCAAGCACTAAGGTGTTCCGCCCGGCAAACAAGGCGACTACGCCTACCTGCTGCATATCCTCCGTTCAATCAAGTCCAGAGGTAAAGGCGCGTGTATCCTCCCGCACGGCATCTTGTTCCGAGGCAATGTTGAGGCAGCCATCCGTAAGAACCTCGTCCAGCGCGGCGTCATCAGGGGTATTATCGCCTGCCGGCGAACCTCTTTTACGGCACGGGTATCCCTGCTTGCATCATCATCCTCGACAAGAAAGGCGCAAACGCCAGCAGGGGTATCTTCATGATCGATGCCTCCAAGGATTGCATCAAGGACGACAAGAAAAACCGCCTGTGCGAGCAGGATATCCACAAGATTGTGGACACCTTCACCCGCCAGGCAGAATTTCCGCACTACTCGCGCATGGTGCCGGTCGCGGAAATCAGCGACTCGAAGAACAACCACAACCTCAATCTCGCGCTACATCGACTCCAGCAAGCTCG
Organism: uncultured Binatia bacterium (SeqCode); assembly: GCA_965218425.1. Taxonomy (GTDB): domain Bacteria; phylum Desulfobacterota; class Binatia; order UBA9968; family CAXXLF01; genus CBDCDW01. The sequence continues at coordinate 2,555,415 of OZ244621.1, read as the reverse complement.
AGGATCTGCACGATCTCAACGCACACCTGAACGGCGGCATCCCCAACCGTGATATTGACGCCCTTGAACACTACTCGCAGGTCACCCCCGGGTGCGTGCGGCAATATTCAAATAGGGAAACCGCTCCGGTTACTGCGAGTTGCAGATCCCCATCGCCGAAGTAAAGCCCACCATCTCGAGTCATGCCGAGTTCAACGCGTTCAACGACTCCGTGACCAAACTCTTCAACAAATGGAAAAAAGCAAGCACCCCGCTGCTCAAGTATTTCGACAAGAACGGCCATCCCAAGGCGCTCATCGAAACCATCGCCGAGGATTTGCTCGCCACCTTTCGGAGAGATCCGCTGCTCGATGCCTACGATGTGTATCAACACCTTATGGTGTACTGGGCGGAGTCCATGCGGGACGACTGCTACATCATCGCTGGAGATAGCTGGAAAGCGGGGGCACAGTCTCGCGAGATTCTTCGGGTGAAAAACAAGGACGGCAAATTAGTCTGGCCCGAGGCACACGACTACAACAAAGGCAAGCTCCGTTTCAAATCCGACCTTTTCCTCGCAGAGATTCTCATTGCCCGCTATTTCGTGGTTGAACGGGAGACCATCAAGGCCATGGAAGGAAACTGGCTGTAATCGAACAACATCTCCGCGAACAGAGAGAGGAACAGGGCGGAGAGGAAGGGCTGCTAGCCGAATTCATCGAGGGTGAAGGCGATAAGCAGAAGATCACCACCAAGGCATTGAAAGCTCGCCTCAAGGAAATCGGAAAAGACCCGGAGTTTGCCGATGAGCGCCAGGCACTGGAAGATTACACTGCCCTTCCTGAAAAGCAGGCCGACATGAAGAGCCGAGTGAAGAAGGCGCGGGAAGACATGGACGCAAAGTTAGACGCCAAGTATCCCAAGCTCACCGATGCGGAAATCAAGCGGCTGGTGGTGGAGGACAAGTGGCTCGCCGCTTTGGATTCCGCCATCAAGAGCTAGTTGGAACGACGAACGCAGCAACTCGCCGGGCGCGTGAAGGTCCTGGAAGAGCGCTACGCTGAGCCGTTGCTGGAGTTGGAACAGGGAGTGAATAAGTTCGACAAGAAGGTCGCGAGGCATCTGAAGAAGATGGGGATGGTGTGGGAATGAGCAAGAACGCCACACAGATCAACGATGCTCATGCCCCTTATTTGTCGACAGCCGAAGCGCACGACGTACCGCCCGGATACAGGCAGGCCGAGGTAGGTGTGATTCCCGAGGATTGGGCACTAGCACCCATTCGTAAAGTCGCGCCGTTACAAAGAGGCTTTGATCTACCTAAATCACAAATACAATCCGGAGTCGTCTATGCAAATTGGAAACTAACTGTCCGTGAAAGCCGGGGCGATTCAAGGTGCTCCCTATTCAAAGAGCGATAACTCCCAGGCCCTGATCCTGGTGGGTGACTGGTGCGGATCATGTCCGACACCGAATCAACGAACACAGGGGCGTGTTACTGGGATCACGACATTTGCGGGGAAAACAACGGAGATTATCTCTTAGCGGATTACTCTTGCCTCCTGACAGCTGCCTTCCAATGAGTGACCCCTTATTTGTTCATCCATGAGGGAGGTGGGAGGCGGTGAATTGCCGCAGCGAGTTGTTTGAATTTTGTAGAGCTTAGGACCTTAAATTGAGTTATTGTTCTTTGTGCTTTCTGAAATGTGAATTTACTTTGCTGTACGTTAATATCCTTTTCCATCCTGTAATCGGCATCGTTTCGGTAGTTTCTTAAGTCCTTCAAAGCTCCTCCAGCCTTTTGAGCTTCAAGAACTTTAGAGTTTACAAGATAGTATACGAGCGTCCCATGATCGCTAGCGTTCTCTTTGAAGAGAACCCCTTCTTTTGAAAGTTTCCCAATAAGAAGATTATAAACGGCATAGTATGATCGCCCGATTGCTGTTCGCCGTTCTGATTCCAAAGGCGAGGCATGATACCGATTGGCAATCTTCAGAAAGTCGGTTGGATCAAACATTTTAGTATTTATTCAAACTTATAGTTAAAGGAGAGGTGCAAACGATGGTGAGGTGGGATGCGATCAATCAAAGCATCTTGAAGCGCATCATCTAACTCTAGAGCACGGTCAACCGACTCCCGAGTTGTGACAGTAAAGCAAACCGTGGCATAACCGAGGTCATCAAAGTCTTCCCTAAGATCCACAAGAAGCGCTTCCGCGGAAGGCATAATCTCGTTTACGATTGCTTTTACTACAAAAAGCGAGCCATAAAGTCCTTTAGCCTTGGCATATTCCTCTGCTAGTGGCGTAACAGTTTCATGTGGTGGATTCGCAAAATACCCCCTTCCCAAGCGAGACCAGTCCTTAATTCGTTCTGTTTCAGAGATTGGTAAGGCAATACTTAGTGTATCCGGCAAACGGAGAGGCAGCCCTGTGCCTAGCACAGCTGTAATTTCTCTTCTTGTGGATGGCAAGTCAAATGCTGTCCGAGCATCCCTTAAGCCCCAACTTTCAACTAGATCCGCAAGGGTATCTACAAGGGTGCTTATTACCGGTCCCCTAGTCCCTATCCAGCCTGGGTGAAGTATTTTGGCAGATGGCTCATCCGAACCCAGAGCGACCGTTTCCCTCGGATGCCAGGAATCTCTATTTCTAACCTCCATGATTTTAGCCAGTTCACTCATTGTCCGTGCTCCAACTCTAATTTTAGGCCTAGGATGTTTAAAGACCGAGTAGTGCCCTCCGCAACATGTTTGGTAAAATTTTCGATAGGAACCTTCGTGGCATCGAAGGCTTGATTAATTTTTAGGATTAACCCGTTTTCTTGGCCAGGAATTCTATCTACTATAATATTGCCTCCAACTTCACCCTGTGGTTCGTTTCCTGGATAATAAAAAGCCACGCCCGTTTGAGTTTTTTCCCCTAGGCCAGAAGGTACCGTCACGTATCGTTGCATCAAATCGGAATAAGTAGAATCCAAAATTTGGGTCTGGATGCTTACCGACGCCACATGTTCACCGACTTTAATCGGTGGCCCAGCATCGTGGATCGCCGCTGTGAAGTCGTTCAATATCATACTTGCGACCTCTTTACCGACTTGATAGAACGGCGAAATGTAAACCGAACATGACTGTAATCTGATTGTCACATTTGTATGATGATTCAAGAGACTACACGAAATATTAGCATTCGCCAGCACTGACGCATCGATTCTCAAGTCCTGTAGCGTAGCACCATATTTACCTAGATGTTTTAAGAGAGCTGCATACAAAGTGTGTGTATTCGAAAGCAGCCCGAATGCGATTTCAGTAAATTTTCCTTCGTATAACACATCTGTACGTAGTGGTTTAAGGACGATTTGTTCCATTGGTCACCAAGCGTTTATCCCTTATTTTCATACTCTACCGAACCCTCTTCAGACCTGTCAACTTTGCTGTCTTCAACGATCGACGGACGAATGAATGATATGGAATCAAGACAAAGGAGTCAATGCCTTTGAAGGCGCGGTAGTGGCTCTGTTAGAAATCTGCCCACGCTTCTTGTAGGTTGCAGGGCGGTTGTGCTTCGGCGCAGCAGCTTCCACCATGTCCACAATGTCACCGATTTCCCACAGCCGATCCGTAACGCCAGCATCGATCACCGGGGTAACTCTCAGGGTCTTGTGAATTCGGTAGAAATTGTAATGCATGAAGTTCAGCGCAACCGAGGAGGACACGTACTCCAGCCGCTTGCTGAAAGCGTTGGTCAGCCTGATGAAGCGCCGCATGGGCATCCGCATGGTGAGGTTGTGGCTCTCCACGTAAGACGTGCTGATGTGCTGCCCGTCCGGGTCGCCCTCGATGATCTGCGTCATGGTTCCCGTGCACTCCGACGGACTGTAGCGCTTCTCCGGGCTGGCCTTGTCCCCACCTTTCCCGTACACCTTGAAGCATCGCGTACCTCGACCGGAGTCCCAGTCGGTGGGCATGTGCACGCTCATGCATCCCCTCCGCAGCGGACTCCTGCCACAGGAAATCCCTGTGGGAAAGCGGTCTAACCGATGAGAGACGCTGTGTTTGTGTCATAGGAATACCGGGTAATAGTTCCTTCTCTGATCTTCTCGACGGCATCGTCGATCGCGCCGAGGGGTACCAGAAACCATTCGCGGGGAACGACCGGGTTGCTGAAACGATCCTTGATCTCGATCTCAAGGCGAGCGGGGGCGAAGAAGCGGTGAATCAGGTTTTCCAGCTTGCTTCGGTTGATGTTGTAGAGCTTGTAAGTGGCGACTACCTCGACATCCGCCATAAGGAATGTCGGTTGAAGCCTCGCGCCTACTATCCGCTCTTCAACGCTCGCATTCGTGACGCCGATCTTGTGAACAAGATCGCGGTTCTCTGCGACGAACGGAAGATCGGATTTGCTCCGCAGAACATAGATTGTGCCGCTGGCCTCGTCGCCGTCGGCTGTCTGTTCCGCGAATAGGGGACCGGCCGTGTCATCGGCAATCCGTCTGCCAGCAGCATCCTTGTGGAGCGCACGCTGAAGCGAGCGCATGAGCATGTTGTTTTCGGTGCCGTTGTCGAAAATCATGCGCAGCCGGGCGTCCTTGTCGCCATACTGTTGTGTGAACTGCTTGCCCATTTCGGCTACATAGGCTTTCTGGCCGCCGACGATGAAGAACCGGCCAGGTATGATTTCAGCCTTGAGCTCCACTGGACGGGTCTCGCGGATGCCCATATCGAGTTCTTTCTGAACCTGCTCGAAGAGCGGTCTGAACGTCTCGAAGTCCTCGCATTTCCGGCGAATGGCAACTTCCTCTGCCGCGCGCTTTTCGGCAGTCGATCGAACATGGCGAAGCTCGGTGATGCCTGGCGCCTTGACCTCAATGCCAAGTTCGGCCAGTAGTGCATCGTCATCCATGTCGTCCGGGAACGGCAATGCCGTTGCAGTTCCAACATTCAGAAGCGCCTGATGGTCGATCGGGGCAAGCAACGCGCGGGTTTCTTCCTGTTCGCGGATACGATCCAGCCTGACGGCGTAGAGTCGCTCGAAAATATCGCGATCCTCGCCATGCTGTGGCGCGCGGCCATGCGTCTCGACGAACCGCTGGATTTCCTCAAAGCCTGCAATGATCCGTTCTTCGCGAGGCGTGCGGCTGCCCGCCTTCGTGGGTTCGACCTCGACACCGAGCTCGTCGAGAAGGGCATCGTCCTCTTCCGTGAAGTCCTTAGACATCGGCGGCCTGGGCTTTCATCCGTGCAAGGAAGGCCACGCCTTCGGCCATGCGCTTCTCCCAAGCATCGGGCGATGTGACCGACGGCAGCCGGCCACGCTCCTGCTTGAACTTCAAGGCACGTCTTGCGAGGTCGCGGGCATCCTCGGGCGTAAGCTGGACCTTCTTCGCAGAAATGACGGCTGCAACCTGCTTCAGGCTCTCCTCGCTCATGGTCTTGGCGAGGATGGCATAGGCTTCGCCAAACGGATTGATCCGGTCAATCAGGTCAATATTGAGGTCGCGCACATCCATCGCGAATTTCCGCAAGCCGTCGATCAGGGCCGTACCGCCGTTTTGCACTTCCGTGTCATCAAGCACGATTTCTTTCGCCTTTTGGGTCAGGTTCAGGGCGGCAATGGCATGTTGGCGTACGGCCTCTTGATCCGCTTCATCGAGATCGGGGTATCGGTCCTTGATGATCTTGCCCATCCGCACCTGGGTCAGTTCCTCAGGCACAAGCTCATCGTCGAAAATTCCACGTTCGATGGCCGTCTTGTCCTGTACAAAGGCGGTGATCACCTCGTTCAGGTCTTCCTGGCAGATACGCCCGGCTTCCTTGCTCTTCGGCTCCGCCAGCCCTTTGATCTCAATCTGGAACTGGCCGGACTCCTCGTTGAAGCCGACATTGCATTTCCCGGAGTCGTAACCCTCGTCTCCATAATCGAAACCTTGGACCGGCCCGCCATCCTGCACCTTGGGCGTAAAGTTGAAGCGCGGAGCCAGCACCTGTTCCATTAGCAAGCTTGCCGCGATGGCCTTCAGCGTGTCGTTCACGGCCTCGGTGACGGCCTCTTCGGAGGCATCGGGCTCCGCAATCAGGTTGGTGAAACGGGTACGGGTCTTGCCGGGAGCGTCGCGCGTTGCACGGCCGATGATCTGCACGATCTCGGTGAGGCTTGACCGATAGCCGACCGTCAGCGCGTGATCGCACCAGATCCAATCGAATCCCTCTTTGGCCATGCCCAGAGCGACGATGATGTCCACATGGTCACGATTGTTCTTCTGCGCCGGGTCTCTGAGCGTCGCCGCAACCCGATCCCGCCGGGCAGGGTTATCGTCGACCAGATCGGCGATCCGGAGGACACGGCCTGCGGGCGTCTTTACCAGTTGGAAGCCGCTCGCCGAATCGGCGCCCTGCCACTCGCCTAGTTCCTCGATGATGTGCTCGACCTCCCGGACCTTGTCCTTCGTGCTCTCCCGTGAATTGACGCTCGGAATGTGAATGATCGTCTTCTCGTTCGGATCGAGCACCTTCAGGATGTCGTCGGCATAACTCCCGGTGTAGAAGAAGTAGCCGATGTCGAGCTGCTTCAGATGCTCATAGCCGTTGAGTTGCTCGTAGTAGGTGTAGGTAACGGTTTCGAACTTCGCCTCGTCATGCGGCATCAGCACGGGCTCGGCATCGCCTCGGAAGTACGACCCCGTCATCGCCACGATGTGCGTCTTGTCGCGTGCAATGAACTGGCCGAGGTGCAGGCCCAGCTTGTTGTCGGGATTGGCCGAGACGTGATGGAACTCGTCCACGGCGATCAACCGGTCGTCAAAGGCTTGTACTCCGAACTTGTCCACCGCGAAGCGGAAGGTGGCGTGGGTGCAGACCATAAACTCATCGCTACTGTCGAGAAATGCCCTGACCGACTTGACCTTGCCGCCCTCGGTGCCCGGCGCGTTGCAGAGGTTCCATTGCGGCAGAACGGTCCAGTCGGACCAGAAGCCGAAGTGGCTCAACGGCTCGTCATTGAAGCTGGCGCCGATCGTCTTCTCGGGCACGACGATGATGGCCTGACGCAGATCCTGGCTATGGACCTTGTCCAGCGCAATGAACATCAGCGCCCTGCTCTTGCCGGATGCCGGGGGCGATTTGATCAGGAGATATTGTTCTCCCCGCTTCTCCCAGGCCCGCTCCTGCATCGGGCGCATGCCCAACTCGTTAGATCTAGTGGAACGGCCGTTCCGCGCGTAAGTGACGGAGACGGAGGGGATGATCTTGCCTGTAGTCATTGGAACAGTTCGGCGTGGGTGCCGACACGGACGAAGTTGATTGAACCGCCTGGGCCTACCGAATCATCGACCTGATAAATCAGCAGGAAGTCGCCACCCACATGGCATTCCCGGTGGTTCGCCCATACGCCTTTCAGCGGGTGATCCCTCCGTTCGGGACCGAGCGGGGCTTCGTTTGCGATAAGAATCAGCATGACCGCTTTCAGCCGCTTCATATCATATCGACCGGATCGCGAAAGCCGCTCCCAGTCCTTGATAAAGTCCCGGGTATAGTCCACCCGGCGAGGCGGGCGCGTTCGTCTACTGGCCGCTGGCTTCTTCAAGTTCCGCAAACATCTCGTCCGCGGTCGCAAATCGCGCCTTGCCCTGCTTCATCATTTCTTCCGACTCGGCCATGGCGCTTTGAGTTTGCGCGTTCGGGACCTTGAGTTCGAGGGGGAAGGCCTGATCGGCCGCGATGCGGTGGAACAACAGGCGCACGGCATCAGAAGCCGACAGCCCCATCGCCGTCAGCGCTTCAGTCGCCTTTCGCTTCAAATCGGTGTCCATCCGGATGTGGAGCATAGAACTCTGTGTGCTCATTTATGTCTCCTGTATCTCATTTGAGTTATGACAGATTGACCCAATCCAGTCAACTGGACGTGGTCAGGCAACCGTCCCGTTGCTCGCCATCTTCGTGTACATCTCAAACAGCTTTTCCAGACGCTCCGTATCGTTCCTGAAGCGGCGTCCGATGTAGATGCGTTCCAACACCTCGTCGTTGCGGTCATGGGCGGCGCGCAGATTGTCCGGTATATGCTCGGAGTCGTAGAGATCAGCGATCGTCGCGGGGAATTGCGCCTCGCGCGCCAACAGGATGTTCTCGGCGCAAGCTGTCAGATCCGCCCGGTTCTTCTCGGTGAGCGTCGGTACGGGGAAAGTGTTCCAGCCAAGGGTGTTGGAGTAGGAAAACCTCATTTCCAAACGAACACAAACCGTGCCGATCCAGACCCAATGAAGCCGTGATGCGATCAGCGCCATGTTCCAGAGCGGAGCGTCGTAGAGAGCGAAATTTCGGTCTCCTATGATCGTGCCGCCTGCTACCAAGCCGACCGGGAGATATGGGCGATTCTCCGAAGAAACGCGCGGAACGACGATTGCCGTCTCCGATCCGGACTGACGAACTTCGCCGAATCTGTGCGCACTGTCCGCAATCATTCGCGTTGCCACTTTTTCACTTGTAAGCCGCATAGCGCGCACTGCTTCAACGCGCTCACGGATCGACGGAATCTCCAATGCCTCATCCAGATGCTGGTCCTCGATCCAGAGGCAATACCGAGACAGACCCCGAATGAACTCGGCCGAACCGTAGATGCGCCGGATGAAGAGTGCCTCCTGGCCGGGGGCCAGGCCGACCCCCCCCACTTCATCGCGGGTCAGCAGCAGGTTTCCGCCATCAACAGGCTTGTTGCCAAAGGTCATACCGGCCAACTCAGTCAAAGGCTTGGAAGCCTTGCTCACGATCACGTTCGCACCTGCCACTGACCTTGCCCCCTAAAACGAGTCCAGGTGAAATGTTAGGGATTTTGATTTTAGGAAGGAGGCAAGGATGGCAAGAAAGCGATTTACGGCCGAGCAGATTATCCTCAAGCTGCGTGAGGCGGAGGTGAGCTTGGCCCAAGGGAAGGCGGTGGGCCAGGTGTGCAAGCAGGTGGGGGTAACCGTGCAGACCTACTACCGGTGGAGGAAGGAATATGGAGGCCTAAAGATGGATCAGGCCAAGAGGCTCAAGGCCTTGGACAAGGAGAATGCGCGGTTGAAGAAGCTGGTGGCGGATCTATCGCTGGACAACCAGATCCTGAAGGAAGTGTCCTCGGGAAACTTCTAGGCCCGGCGAAGAGGAGACGAGCGGTGATATGGGCCAGAGAAAGATTGGGACCTGATCGAGTCTCCGAACGCCGGGCTTGCCAAGTGTTGGGACAGCCGCGATCGACGCAACGAAGAGTCCGAGAGATCCCGGAAGAGGAAGCAAGACTAGTGGCTCGGATGATGGAGCTGGCCAGCGAATACGGGCGATACGGCTACCGGAGGATTACGGCCATGCTGCGTGGGGAGGGGTGGAAGGTCAACCACAAGCGAGTGGAGAGGCTCTGGAGGCAGGAAGGGCTGAAAGTCCTCAGCCGTCAGCCTAAGCGAGGGAGGCTCCGGTTGACTGATGGCTCCTGCATTCGCCTGAGACCGGCGCATCGAAACCATGTGTGGAGTTATGACTTCGTGCACGAGCGAACCGAAGACGGTCGGGCCTTTCGGCTGTTGAGCATCCTGGATGAATACACCCGGGAGTGCTTGGCGATTGATGTGGCCAGACGGATGAATCACCGGGATGTGCTGGAACGGTTAGCGGAGCTATTCGTGGAACGGGGCGTGCCGCAGTCCCTTCGGTCCGACAATGGCCCCGAGTTTACGGCTCAGGCTATCCGGGACTGGCTCAAGGCCATTGGTGTCAGGACACTCTACATCGAGCCTGGCAGTCCTTGGGAGAATGGCTACGTGGAGAGTTTTAACGGAAAACTCAGGGATGAGCTGCTCAACCGGGAGGTGTTTGAAACCCTGAGGGAAGCTCAGGTGCTGATCGAAAGATGGAGAAGAGAGTATAACCAGCGGCGGCCTCACAGCGCCCTGGGCTATCGTTCTCCGGCACCGGAGGCCTTTCTGCCCAGAGCGCAGGCTGGGAATTCATCCCCATGGGCTGGACTCCAGATAATTCCGGCTCTAACTTAAAGGGTGGTACCACTCCTGGGGGCAGGTCACCACCAAGTAGGCATTAATATTCTCGGCCTCTCGACGGATCGTCTCGCCGTCTTCTCCAACAGAAAACAGCTTCCGAACCGGCCCGGCGGCGTTGGAAATCCCCACGATTACGACGGTCACCCCCGCGTTATAGCTGGCGAGATTGGCCCATTTGAAACTGGTGTGGGCGAACGCAATCTCATGCCCCGTGGCAAAGATCGTGGGCCAAAGGATTGCGGCCTGTTGCCCCTGGTTAATCGAATTGGTGGTCACGAAGGCCGACACCGAATGAGTAATCGCCCCGTAATCCGCCGCCTTCATGAACCACCCCGAGACATAATCGAGCGACTTCCAGTGCGCCACACGGCCTTCGAATATCTTCCGAAGATGAGTTTTCTGCTCCTTGGATTGCCATGTGCTTCCACGGTAAGGTGGGTTTCCACAGATATAGGTTTCCCCTCCTTCGTTCTCGAAGTCGATCTCTGCCTGATCGATCGGGGTGCGAAAAAGATCATCGGAATGGTGCTTTACTCCGGTCCCTGTGGGCGGGCAGATGCTCTGCCAGTCAATCTGCAGTGCATTGCCACACGTGATCCAGTTCATGGCGTCGAGCGGAAGAAACTCGGCCAGCGCTTCTCGTTGCCCGCGGTAGAGCACGTTGCACTGATACTCGGCGATGATCAGAGCGAGCCGTGCAATCTCGGCCGGGAAATCCCTAATCTCAATCCCACGAAAGTTAGTCAGTGGGATGACCGACTGGTGCTCATTCTCCCGTCGGCGCTTGTTGATCTCCGCTTCAATCGCTCGCATTTCCTTATAGGCGATCACCAGGAAATTGCCGGAACCACAGGCCGGGTCGAACACCCTAACCCGGGCCAAGCGGTTGCGTAGATTCAGGAGCTTGCGGCTGTTGTCTCCGGCCTCTTCGAGCTTCTGTCGCAGATCATCGAGGAAGAGGGGATTGAGCACCTTCAGAATGTTCGGCACGCTGGTGTAGTGCATACCCAAAGCACCGCGTTCGTCGTCATCGGCGACCGCTTGGATCATCGACCCGAAGATGTCGGGGTTGATCTTTGTCCAGTCAAGATTGCCCATGTGGAGCAGGTAGGACCGCGCGATTCGGCTGAACCGGGGCACCTCCGTCGAGTCCGAGAAGAGTCCACCGTTCACGTACGGGAACACCTCGGCCCAACGGTGGATGCTTGCCCCCTCGCGCTCCTTTGCACCGGTGTTCATGGCGCGGAAGATCTCGCCGACTACCTCGTGGGTGTTCGAGCCATCCCCAGCGCTCATTTCCTCGATCGTCCGAGTGAAGAGGCTTTTGCCGGTGAAGATATCCGTATCCTCGGCGAAGAAGCAGAAGATCAACCGCGCCATGAAATGGTTCATCTCATGCTGGCTATCCATGACACCCCAGTCGGGGTTGTCCTTCAGCAACTCGACATAGAGCCGGTTCAGCCGCCCGGTCGCCTTGATGTCGAAAGTACTCTCGCGGATCTACTTGACGGTCGTGATTCCGGCAAGTGGCAGAAAGAATCCAAAATGATCGGGGAAATCGACATAGTCGCAGACGACGACCTCGTCGCTGTTCAAGTCTTCGGCCTGGAAATCCTTCCCATCAGTGGCGAGGACGAATTTCACCTTGTAACGGGTTGTTGCCGAGCTGGCTTTCAGCGCGGCCAGCGTGACCGCTGCTTCGCCTTCGGGGGATACCTTGATGTGAATGTTGCTGCGCTGGAGAACTCCGCCAACGTCGGAGTTGTTCGTTGCGCCGGAGCGCAGACGCTTGATGGTGGTCGCCTTGTTCCCGAAAGCTTCAAGGAACGCGAAAGGAAACTCGACCGGGACGAAAGGCTCCCGCGCGAGATCCGAAATGGCTTCTTCTATCTCAACGGCATTCATCAGTCACCCCAGAGCACAGGGTCGTCAGCCGTGAGCTTCAACGTGATGACCAAGTTCGAGTCGCTCGATCCACCACCTTATTGCAGCCCACCAAGGCACAACGGCCCAGTTCGTGGGAAGCGCGCTTGCGTTGCCCTCACGGACATCAGCCCAAGTCAGGTATTGTTGTCGATCCAATTGCCTTCCCGCAGAGATTGATTTAGAGACGGGGGCGATCCCGCAAGGACGGGGCGGTGTTTGTGAAAACCCGCCCCGTACCACGCTCGAACCGGGACCTCGAAAAGGGGGGTCGCTCCCGTCCGCCTCTGTGTCGCCCAATCATCCGCAGGAGGGCCGGGCACGGAGATGTACATCAAAGAAAAGACACGGCATAACCCGATCACTACGTGTGAATCGTCAAGGGGGGGATTTTTGTGAATCGACCCTTCCATGTCATTTTACATTCCTCTACTACTTATTGACTGTAACTAATTCATAACAAAATATATATTTTCTATAAACCAATCGTAGTTCCCTCTTTGTATCCCTCTTTCTGAACGGGAATCCATTGGATCGTCGAAGATGTTCGCGGATAGATTGACGAGTGATTGACCCTGGAGGCCGTGTGTCCGAGGCTCCCGAGTAGGGTAGCATTCAACGCCTGCTGCGGGTCGGTATGGACTTGCTGGTTTTTCGCCACGGGCATGGCGCATATCCACGCCATGCGAGGCGCCGGCTGGTGAAACCGTTTCCGGTATGCCGGAATCTGTCGCGTCCGGTAAACGCTATTGGCGGGCCACTAATAGGGTGGGCAAGAAGCGTCTTGTTACCCATTCACACCAGCCTCATGTTGTTTAATCGCGTACAGTGATAAGCCAGCGTCACCACCTCTTCCTTATCGAAGAGAAAAATGCAATGTCGAATATCTGTCAGAACTATCTTCTGAGACCAGTTTATTCGAAATGACCCTGTCGATGATCTGCTCAATCTTCATATCGCTGATACCACTCAGCTCATCTGTAGTCAGGACCTTGTCAAAGTCGTTTTGGTCTTCGTAAATCTTGCGTCGCTTATCCCAGTCACTCTTGTAGGACTTGCTGGTCACTAGGCCAAGATGTTCCCAGTACACCACACGACCGTCTAAGAATTTGAGTTCAAAATCCGGATGGATATTAAAGCTTCGGCCTTCCACCTTATAGGTATTCTCGTAAAAAAACAAAAAATTCCCGTGCTTTTCACGGGCGTCAAGAAGTTTCCGATAGATAATGTATTCGACTCGGCTCTTAACGATAACGCCCTTATCGGGAACGTAGGCATAGCGCTCGCCTCCTTCCGAGAATAAGCTAGTCCTCCTGCCAACGACTGCGCTCTGCGACCTAATCTTGTCCAGAAAGGCGGGTACGTCCGGGATCTTTCCGCCCTGCTGTATAAGCAGGGTAACCTGATTTCGTGCTCGGGTTAAAGCCGTATAGAGCAGCTCACGATGCGAATACATCGCCTGCTTGGGCAGGATAATGAACACGTGGTTGAACCCGCTGCCCTGAGATTTATGGACAGTAATTGCGTATGCCAGCTCCAGGGCATTTGAAGTGCGAAGCGCGTTAATCTTCAACGGCATGTCATGCTCAAGAAAGAAAACATGGCCATTACGGAGCGTCGCTCCCAATGAGCCATTGGAGACTAAAAGCTCGTTCTTCCGGTACTCGTTCTGGGTATGCATCACCTTATCAGACAGCTTGAATACCTTTTCTCCTATCCTTTCCTTGAGATCGGCTTCCGGTCTGAGTTCATCCTGAAAAAACAGGTTTAAGCCCGACGCTCCGTAATAGCCGTTCCGATAAGGCGATAGAACCTGAAAGCGCTCGAGATGGCTGGGTTTGCTCGACGCGCCATCAATACCAAGAAACCGTGGCAGTTCAGAACGATCAAGCCCCTTACCACGTAGAAGGTCGGTCACCTTCGAAGCAAGCTTTTCTCGTAGCTCTTCGCGTGATGCCCAGAACACCAACTCAACACTTCTATCGCAGATCAGCCCTTCCCCTAATGTCTCCGCGAGATAGCCCTCTGAGAATTTACTCTCATTGGAAAATACTCTCGAAAATCCAATGAACCCATCGCTCATCTTGGCACGACAGTTAACTTCCAACTTCACGCCGTATTCTCCGAAGGCCTTGGGGTCCTCTAACATCATCTCGACGATATCCGAAAATGGCTTGCCAAAGCCAATCGGCGGTAACTGATTGGGGTCGCCGACAAGGATCAGTCGCTTCAGATGCTTCTTGTTAATGTAGCGTAACACGGCAGCCAACTTCGGCAGATTCACCATGGACGCCTCATCGATGATGAGGTTGTGAATCACGCTCGTAGCCGCTTGTGCTCTAACTCCCTCCTCTTCCGTCAGAAACTTGTCTATTGTCTTTGCGTTAACCGAGGCAATACCTTCTTCGTTATTCTTAAGCCGTAGTACCGCTTTACCCGTAAATGATAAGACGAGGTTCCCCTCGCCTTGTGAATTGAAAAAGTGAATTAGTTTGAGCAACTCATACGATTTGCCCGCACCGGGTAAACCAGTGATGACAAAAAAGGATTTGGACCCGACACGGCAATACAGTAGCTCCCTCTCCGCCTGAAACAGCTCGGCATCGAACACGGGACCGACTTTCTCTCTCAGCATCGAAATAGCGGAAGGCAAATCTGCTTCTAGTACCTTGGCTGATATGCCGTGATCAGAGCGCCCAATGAGTTCATTGATGAACTCACGGACAAATCTCTCGTCCTTGAACAACTCCTTAAGGTAGTAGTACATTCGGCCATCGACCCGCCGTATGACTAGCTTTTGCCGAAAGTGATGTTCCGCCTCCGCGTTCGGTTCCCTAATATGTGGGTCTACCGTGTACGGCGTATCCACTTTGTAGAAAAGTGAGTAGGATTCTGCCTCCTGAATTACCTCCTCGACGTCTAGGAAACAGTCCCCGCTATTTTCTCTATTCTTTAGGATTTCGGTAATCACCGCTCTGAGGCGCCGGTGGTCCGTTGCCCTCAAGTCATGAAGGTGGTGATTACGGTTCTGATATTTTGCGAGCGGTAGCAGCGCAATATCGATCTTGAACAGGTCGATGGGGCCATCAATCTTTTCGCCTGTCAGCGATGCCTCCAGCTCTTCACCCGGCTCGTAGTACTCGAAGAGCAAGTACGGGTTTTCGGCGATCTCTACCAGCGAGTGCCCAATTCCCTCCTTACGGATAATCCTTGCGAACTGATGAGTGGTGAGATTTAGGCTTGCAAGTCGTAACACATTCTTGCTGATGAGATCATGCTCATCCATGAAGTCTTGGACTTCTAACAGAAGGCCAGCGAACTTATCACTATGCGCGCTTGGTTCCCCGGAAAGTGCGCCAATGAGCCCTGACACTTCTTCCTGATCCGAGAGGTCGAGCGTCTCGACAAGCTCTGATACGCAATCTTGATAGTTCTCTCTTACACCGGGTACTCCCAGTAGGAGGCACTTCAGACCCGGCAAATAACCGCGCTTTTCCCACGTGTGGGCGATCAACTTTTCGGCTCTCCCGATCTGCACATCTGTTTGTGAGGTGTCGATGACACCGTGCTCTTTGACCTCAAGAAGGCTGCGTCTGATCTTGGTAAGCAGATAGATGGCCTGATCATCATCAATGTGCTTTGCGACGTATGTAAAACCATAACGAAGCTCTGGTTCATCAATCGTTACTGCGATCTTAGCAAGCAGGTCTTCACCAATGCCCCCTTCTCTGTTGAGCAAATCCAGGTATTCATGGTATGGAATGCGAACTCCTGTATCCTGTATATCTAGGGTGTAACGCAAGGCCCAGTTCATTGATGGAAAATTGGGTTGCTTCAATTCCATTGCCTTTTTTGCGAGCGTTTCTTCACTGATATTGAAGTGCTGAGGCTTGCCTTGCTCAGCCAACAGGGCACAGCCCGTGACGAGGTATTTCATCTCCTCGCCGGAGACAGGATTGCTGTAATTACAGTAGGTGAAGACAACACTCTGCCCGGACCGTAAGTTGCGCTGAAACAGCCGGATTCTGTTCTCGAAGATTCTCTTGGGATAGTAGTTGCCGCTGTACTTCTTTCTTTCTTTCTCGTCCTTTACGAATGCCAAATTGAATGGCCAGGTTATGACCGAATAAGGTGGGAGCGCCTCTTCGATAGTCGGAAAATCGGAGGCTACGGGGTTATCGTGCTTAAAGCGCAGTGGCTCAGGTCCAAAGGTATTTATGGACCAAAAGCATGGTGGCTGATACTCGCCAAGCTCAGCGGCGTCCGCCTTACAGGAGCTGCAACCCGTCTTCGATTCGATGTCCAGATCGCGGCGACGGCGGATTCGATCTGATAGCAGAGAGTATTCACCAACACAATAGTCGTTCTCGGCCGGTTTCTTGCAGATGGTGCCATTCCACTTGTTATCGTGCCAGGCAATGCGCAGACAAAGGTGTTTGATGTCTATGTCGGTCGCCTCAGTCTGTGCATAAGCCCCTAGGTTGCCTTGATGACTATCTTTTTCTGCAAGAGATGCGCTGCGCAAGCTGTCATAGATGCCATCTAGCGCCTTCAGCTGCCTATAAGAAGGAATACCGCCAGCTCTGAGCTTCTTTGCCGTGTTATAGGCTATGCTCCGTTGCCTGCCAGAAAGCTCCAGGTTCTGTGAGAGGTTAAATACGTCCTGGACATCAAGGATCAGCGCCCATGCCTTCAAGTCTTCGTAAGTCTTTGCCATGTCCCCCTACACTTGCAATTTCTGAACTAGCAGCCTGTCGGACTTGCCGATTTTTCACCACGTCAATGGCGCATATCCACGCCTGCGAAGCGTCGGCTGTCAAGACCGTTTTGGACGGGCCTGAACCCGTCGAGTCCGGCAAGCACCATTGCGGGTACGTCAGAACCCGATAGACGCCTTGCGGGCCAACGCCCCTTCTCGGACTCGTCCCGGCTCTCGGCGCAGATGCGGTCGAGGATGACGCGCATGCTCGGCCGTCCCGCGAAATCAATCAGCCGTCCGAAGCCGTATTTTGTGTCTTTCGATCTCAGGATCCGCATGCGACTCTTCATTAGAGATTGTAGCGCTAGTTTTGGCCAATTTAGCCGAAAACGCAAGGATTCAGATTCCTGTGGAATCCCCAAAAGGGCGTTGTCAGAGTAAATCGGCTTGAGTCGCGTAGCGAGATCCGTTAGCTTTTAAGAATGCAATAGCCACATTCAGGAATGTAAAGACCTTGCAAAAGTTCGCCTCCGTCCACGCCTCGATCCACAACCACTTCAACCACGAACGCCATCTCAACAGCCGCGACATTTTCAAACAAGACCGAGCCCCTGCCCTGGCCGAGTGGCGTCAACTCGCAGCCTGAGAGTGCTCGATTGTAGGTTTTACAGGTCCGATCCAGTTAGTCTGACCATGCCGCAGGATCCAATATTTTCCCAAGCCACGTTCTCGCCTCCAACGAGAATCGGTTCCAAGCCAATGGCGGCATACGGCGACAGCCGAAATTTACCCTAATAGGCTCAAAACTAAACCCAACATCTGAATCTCAAAACAACGGTAGTTAATGTAGACGAACCGCTCTTATTACCCCTTCTTGAACAACGGTATCACTTCAGCCCCAGCCTTCAGTCCGTCAAGGTAATCTGCCCAAGCTTGCATCATCTTTCGCCGCTCGGGTAGGTGCTCTGCAAAATTGTACGCTGCGCTCACCGCGTTACGCTCGGCGTGGGCAAGCTGGCGTTCGATGACCTGGTGGTTCCAGCCCTGCTCGTGAAGAAGGGTGGACGCCATACTGCGAAAGCCGTGACCGGTCATTTCTTCTTTAGTGTAGCCCATGCGCCGGAGCGCTGCCAGGATTGCGTTTTCACTCATTGGCCGTTCATGCGCACGTGCGCTGGGAAAGACATAACGAGGCGCATTCGGCCTTGCGACTATCTCTCGGTTTGTCAACGGCTCCAACTCACTAAGGATCTCAATTGCCTGGCGGGATAGCGGCACAATATGCTGTTCGCGCATCTTCATCCGCTCGCCGGGGATCTTCCATTCGGCTTTTTCGAGGTCAATCTCAGGCCATTGTGCTTTGCGGAGTTCACCGGGTCGGACGAAGACCAGAGGGGCCAGCCGTAGTGCGGATTTTGTAACGTAATAACCTTGATATGAATCCATGGCGCGGAGCAGTTCGGCTATGCGCTTCGGTTCGAGGATCGAGGCGTGGTGCTTTTCTTTCGGTGGAGGGAGGGCACCACGAAGATCGCCTGTCAGATCGCGCTCCGCGCGGCCTGTTGCCACAGCGTAACGGAAAACCTGTCCGCAGTTCTGCATCGCCCTGTGAGCGGATTCCAGTGCCCCCCGGTTTTCGATACGTCGCAGCACTGCCAGCAACTCGGGCGCTTTGATTTCCAGGATGGGCCGCTTGCCCAACCAGGGAAACAGGTCTTTTTCAAACCGGCGCAAAATGCGGTCGCCGTGGCTCGCTACCCATCCTGGCGAGAATTTCGCATGCCACTCTCGGGCAACGGCCTCAAAACTCTCCGCACCCGCCTGCGCGAGTTTTTCCGCCTTGCGGGCTTCTCCCGGATCGATACCATCGGCGAGCCTTTGACGGGCCTCATCGCGCCGTTTGCGCGCCGCCTTCAGGTTCACGTCCGGGTACACCCCAAAGGAAAGCCGCTTCTCCTTGCCCCCGAATCGGTATTTCCACCGCCACCACTTCCCGCCAGCAGGGCTGAGTTCTAGATAGAGCCCACCACTATCGAATAGTTTGAAAGTCTTCTGCCTCGGCTTAGCAGCACGAATTGATACATCTGTCAGCGGCATGTGGGGGCAACTCCATTTCCATGCTCCCTTGTTGCCCCCAAAGTTGCCCCCATTGTGGGGGCAACTGTAGTTGGATGGCATGGGACCATACCGGACACTATATCGGATTAACCTTATTATTTACAAGGGATTATTGAACTTTTTTGGATGGTACTGGAAAGGCAAATGGTGGAGGCGGGGGGAATCGAACCCCCGTCCGAAGGTAACCCATCAAAAGTGACTACATGCTTAGCCGCTGTTTTAATGTCACCCGGCAAGCCCCCAGTGGCAGGGTCTCACAGGGCCGTCCGGTTTAAGTCTCAACCTCATCCCCTCCGGCAGGAGAATCGGTCCATCCCGCTAAATGACGTCTTATCCAACCCCGCGGGAGAGAGTTGGTAAGACGCTAACTGCGATTAGGCAGCTAGGGCGTATTCAAAATCATCTGCAGTTAAATTGCAGCCTGTTTGTTTAACGGGCCAACAGGACCCCGGCATGCCGCTTTGACTTCCTCCCCCCGTCGAAACCAAGTCGCCCCCAAGCTTTAGAAACCAGTGATTCGTTATTCGTCAATTGTAATTCGTCCCCCCTCAATCCTTCTTAGGTCTTTCCTATTGATCAGGCCAATATCCAATAGACGATCAACCTCTTTTCAAAGATCGCTCCACCTCACG
Source organism: uncultured Binatia bacterium (SeqCode) (assembly GCA_965218425.1). Classification (GTDB taxonomy): domain Bacteria; phylum Desulfobacterota; class Binatia; order UBA9968; family CAXXLF01; genus CBDCDW01. Next base: position 2,536,042 of record OZ244621.1, on the reverse strand, counting down.
CCGCATCTCCTTGCGTCGAATGGAATCACGCTTGTCGTAGGCCTTTTTCCCCCGCGCCAGCGCCAACTCCACCTTCGCCCGCCCATTCTTAAAGTATATCCTGAGGGGAACCAGGGTCAACCCTCGCTCCTTTACCTTCCCGGTGAGCCGGAGAATTTCTCGTTTGTGGAGCAGTAACTTTCGGGCTCGGGTCGGCTCATGATTAAACCCACTGGAAGCCCCATAGGGACTGATATGCGCATTATGGAGAAAGGCCTCTCCCCTCCCGATCCGGCCATAGCCGTCCGTAAGCTGCGCCTTCCCTTCTCTAAGCGCTTTCACCTCGCTCCCGACCAGTTGCAATCCGGCCTCGAAGCTCTCCTCAACGAAGTAGTCAAAACGCGCCCGTCGGTTGACACACACGACATGCTCTCTGTCTGCTTTTTGTGCCACCGGATTTCCTCCAGATTACTTGCCGCCCTCCACTTTCCTCGAGATACGATTACGCTCATCCACGAAAACAATACGAGGTTGGTGGTTCCGTGCCTCATCAGCGTCCATCCAGGCAAAGACGGCGATAATAATCTTCTCACCTTTTTTGATTCTGAGAGCCGCCGCACCATTGGCGCAGATTTCCCCCTGCCCGGCTTGTCCCGGTATGGCGTAGGTCTCAAGGCGCTCGCCGGTGGTTAAACTCCACACGGCGATCTTTTCGTGAGGAAGGATACGCGCCGCTTCCATGAGATTCGGATCAATCGTCAGGCTCCCCTCATACTCCACGCGGGCGTCGGTGACTCTGGCTCCGTGAATCTTACCTTTCAACATACATGTGTTCATGACAAGAACTAAGCTCTTAATACGCTATGGTCGATGAGGCGGGCCGCCCCAATGCGAACAGCCAGGGCCAACAGCGCCGTATCCTGGATGGTCTCCAGGGCCTGGAGGTTCTCCGGGTCGCATAGCTGGACATACTCAATCCGGGCTAGCGGCTCCTTCGCAATTTCAGCCGTCACTTCCCTCAAAATCCCTTGACCGTTCCTTTCCCCCTGCCGGACCAGGTCCTCAGCCCGTCCCAAGGCCCTCCGGAGACAGAGCGCTGCGGCTCGTTCCGTCTCGCTGAGGTAATGGTTGCGTGAGCTCATGGCCAGCCCGTCCCTCTCACGCACGGTTGGGATACCCACCACTTCCACATCAAGGTTCAAGTCCTCAACCATGCGTCGGACGATGAGGAACTGTTGGTAATCCTTCAATCCAAACACGGCCACATGAGGATGTACGATGCTGAAGAGCTTGACCACGACCGTGCAAACACCTCGGAAGTGACCGGGGCGCTCGGCCCCGCAAAGATACCGGCTTAGTCGGTCCACTTCTACGCCGGTCTGATATCCTTCGGGATACATCTCCGACTCGGAAGGGTGAAAGAGGACGTCCACCTGTTCACCCGCAAGAAGTTTTCCATCCCGCTCAAAATCCCGAGGGTAGGTATTAAAGTCCTCCTTAGGGCCGAACTGGGTCGGATTGACAAAGATGGAAACCACGAGAAGGTCTCCCTTCCTTCGGCCTTCGCGCACCAATTCCAGGTGCCCCTCATGGAGGAATCCCATGGTCGGAACCAGGGTGATGCGCTTTTCTTGGAGCCTCTGCTCCTCGCTCCATTCCCTCATTTCCCGTATCCCTACTACGCTCCGCATGGTGGTGGCTTTCAATGAAAGGAGTGCTGTTCCTCCGGAAATTTCTGCCCTCTCACTTCCTCAATGTATTTCTCCACCGCCTCCATCATCACCGTCTTCATGTCAGCATATTTTTTGACGAACCTGGGCGTGTACATATCGAATATCCCGAGCATGTCATGCACCACTAGAACCTGTCCGTCGCAATGGATTCCGGCCCCTATGCCGATGGTGGGTATCGACAGGCGCTCGGTTATCTCGCCGGCCAAATTCATTGGTATCCCCTCCAGTACGACGGCGAAGACACCGGCCTTCTCCAATCCCAGGGCATCCTGCATGATGGCCTCCCTTGCTCCCTTCTCTTTGCCCTGAACCCGGTAACCGCCGAACTCATGAATGGATTGCGGAGTGAGGCCCACATGACCCATGACCGGTATCCCCATCTGGACCAGGGCCTCCACCGTTGAAAGAATGCGCGTGCCTCCTTCTAATTTCACCGCCTCGGCCCCCGCCTCCTGCACAAACCTCCCGGCATTACGCTTGGCCTCCCGTACGCTCACCTGGAAGGAGAGAAAAGGCATATCAGCCACCAGCAAGGCCCGTTGGCGCCCTCGCGCCACCGCCTTGGTATGGTAGATCATCTCGTCCATGGTGACGGGCAGGGTATTGTCTCTCCCCTGGATCACCGAGCCCAGGGAATCCCCCACCAGGAGAACATCGATGCCTGCTTGGTCAAGGATCCGCGCAAAGGAATAGTCGTACGCTGTGAGAGCCGTGATCCTCTGACCCCTCTCCTTCATCTTCCTGATTCCAGGCACCGTAACCTTTCCTTCCATCGACGGTCCTCCAAAAATGAAAAGGCCTCCCGGAGAGAGCTGGAAGGCTAACTCTGCCGAGAGGCCTGGTTAAGACCCATCGTATTGGCAGACCACTACTGTCGCCGTCCGTCTCAGTCCAGTCTACCTGGATCCAAGCGGTATATAATGCTGCGTCCCGGAGCCCATGGTATCGATTTCTTTAATCAAGTCAGCCAGATCCTCACTGCTTGCCATAAAATCAATATCCGAGGTGTTGATGGCCAATAGGGGGCCCTCATCGTAGCGAAAGAAGAACTCGTTGTAGGCGCGAGCCACCTCGGTCAGGTACTCTGGGTCTATTTCTTTATCGAACTTCTTATCCCTTTTTTTAACTCTTTTGTAAAGGACATCGGGGCGAGCCTGCAGGTATACCACCAAATCGGGTTTTGGAACCCGAGGTCCCAAAAGCTGATACAGTTGTTTGTACAGGCTCAGTTCTTCGCTACTCAAGTTGAGTGCAGCGAAGATGCGATCCTTGGCGAACAGGTAATCGGAAACGGCATTCCGATTAAATAGATCCTGCTGGATGAGCTCTCTCTGTTGCTGGTAGCGGCTGAGCAGAAAGAAAATCTGGGCCTGGAAGGCGAAGCTCTTCCGATCTTCGTAAAACTTAACGAGAAAGGGGTTTTCTTCTACTTTTTCAAATAACGAGCGAGCGTGGAATTCAGCCGCCAGGCTCCTCGCCAAGCTCGTTTTCCCAACGCCAATGGGGCCCTCTACAACAATATACCTGGGCCGCTTCATCTCTTAATCAATCTACCTCAAGATCCTGAAATTGTCTAGCTGGCAGGAAAATCGGAATTTGCGGCAATCCGGCTAGGGAAGTTTGTAGGCACTGTAATCGATGAGCTTACTAAGACCTTGTTTCTGTTCACTATCCCACTGCTCTTCGAGGAGATCAGCGGGACATTTTCCCAGGTTCACGAGGAGATCCTGCAGAGGTTTCAGGTAGATGGTCTCATCCTCTCCCTTGCTATTCAGGGACCGTTGGCGCCTCAATCCTTCCCAGGCAATGTAAAACAACTCTTTGGATAGATCCAGCATGGAGTAATGACGTATTCGTGCCCCCAGGGCATGGGAATGAGAATCGTGGTAAAGCTTCATTCTTTCGTCCCAGCTCCAGGGCTTGACCAAGTCCCAGGCCGCATCCAGGCAATCCGATTCATAAAAGATCCCCTTGATCATAGCCGATAAGGCCGGCATCAACTCTGGGGATTGGCTGTCCGCTGAACGGATTTCCATGTAGGGTTTGATTCGGACCTCGGGAAACAGTGTGGTCAGGTGAAGCTCCCAATCTTCCTGCAATGCCCGGTAACCCTGGTGACCGTGGGCGAGATAGTGTCGGAAGGGGATACCTGTAAAATCAATGTAGTGACCGTCGCGCATGATAAAGTACATTGGCACGTCAAGGGCATATTCCACAAAATGACCGAAGGTCACCTCGGGAAAGAAGGCAAATGGGAGGAGACCACAGCGGTGGCGATCCGTTAACGTCCAGATATGCCCCCGGAAGCTTTTGTAGCCATTGAGAACACCCTCCGATATAGGGGAATTGGCGAAGATGGCAGTGATCAGAGGAGCGATACCCATCCCCGTACGGAACTTGGCCATGGCGTCCTTTTCATCGCTATAGTCAATGTTGGCCTGAACCGTAGCGGTTTGTTTCATCATTCGCTGCCCCATGGTCCCCACCTTTCCCATGTAGGGCCCCATAATTCGATAGCGCCGCTTTGGCACCCACTCGATCTCATCCAAAGGGCTCACCGGTTGAATGCCCAGGCCAAGAAAGGTAACGTCCAGCTCCTCCGCCACCTCCAGTAGCTCCCGGGCGTGCTGATTAAACTCCGCAAAGCTACAATGGATGCTCTCGCAGGGCTCCCCACTCAGCTCAATCTGTCCTCCGGGTTCGAGATGAATTTCCGCTTTCTCTCTTTTCAGTGCAATCACATGGCCGTCTTCTTCCTTGGGCTCCCAATTGTAACGTTCAACCAAGGCCCTTAGGATCGCTTCCACGCCGCGCCTGCCGGAATACGGAATCGCGCTCCCACTACTGCGATGGATGCCGATTTTTTCATACTCGGTGCCGACTCGCCATTGATCGCGAGGCTTTCCCCAGGTATGAAAGAGTTCTTCCAGTTCTTCTTTTTTACGAATTTCGGACATAAGCGCGTAAATTCCGAGCATAGGGCGGGGTAATCACGCCCTTCTCAGTTATGATCGCCGAAATCAATTCCTGCTCAGTAATATCGAATGCAGGACTCAAGACATTCACTCCCCGGGGAGCTACCGGGTGACCCAAGAAATGGGTAATTTCTTTTCCATCCCTCTCTTCTATCGGAATAACCGATCCAGAAGTACACTTTAAGTCCACTGTGGAGGTAGGAGCGGCAACGTAAAAGGGAACCTTATGTCTGTGGGCCAATACAGCGATTGTATAAGTTCCAATTTTATTGGCCACGTCACCATTGGCGGCCACTCGGTCAGCCCCCACAATCACCGCATCCAACTTTGCCCGCTGCATCAGATGTCCGATCATATTATCCGTCAGCAAAGTGACGGGTATCCTGTCTTTCTTGAGTTCCCAGGCCGTGAGTCGAGTTCCTTGAAGAAGGGGCCGTGTTTCATTTACAAATACTTCCACCCGCTTACCTGTCTCCTTCATGGCTCGAATGACTCCCAGGGCCGTTCCGTAACCGGCCGTAGCCAGTGCTCCGGCGTTGCAAGTGGTCAAGACGCGGGAGCCGTTCCTCAGCAGTCTAGCACCCAACTTACCTAGATGTCGATTGGCGGCAATATCTTCATCGTAAATTTTTTGAGCCTCCTGCTTTAGAAGCTTCTTCACTCCATCGATCCCTTTGCTCCTATTTTCGATATAGACTCGCCGCATCCGGTCCAACGCCCAGAAAAGATTGATGGCTGTGGGACGCGTTTTGGCAAAGACCCCGAATATACGCTCTACTTCCCGATCAAAATTTTTGTCCTTTATCCACAAGGCTCCCAGGGCGACGCCCATGGCGGCGGCGACCCCAATGGCCGGTGCGCCACGCACAACCATTTCGCGGATGGCGGTGGCGAGATCCGTGTAGTCCCGATAGATACGATGGACTTCCTTCCCGGGGAGGACCCTCTGGTCAAGAAGGATCACCTGGTCATTTTTCCATTCGATGGTTTTTACTGCCATACCTTGCGTTCCCATTTCGAGCGCGCTTAAGTATATACTAGGGATAAGAAGGGACCGTCAAGAGCTCGGCCATGGGAGAGAACCAGCGCAAGTTTAGAATTAGGAATCATTAATGATGATGTTGGCAAGCGCCTTGGGGTATCTCTCCGGCATTTACCTGATCCAGCCTAATATAGACCCGGCGACCTTGATCCGAACGGCCTCCGTGATTCACGTCCTGGACGCGGTCCTGTGCTACATCATTGCATCAAAAGGCGGACGAAACAGAACCATTTGGACCCTTGCCGGCCTTGTGCTAGGGGTATGGGCTTTGGGACCCCTGTTTGTTTTGGCGCAAAGAAGTTCCGGTAACCAGGAGAATCCTGGGAGCTAAGATTTAGAATCATGATATTGGGCGTAGGCGTTGACCTCATCGAAGTTACGCGGATTCAACGTGCCTTAGAAAATCCGAGGATTGGACAAAGGATCCGTCAACGGGTGTTCACTGATAGAGAGATTGAGTATTGCGAGGCACGCAAACGAAAATACGAAAGCTATGCGGGGCGCTTCGCTGCCAAGGAGGCGCTCATGAAGGCCCTGGGACGTGGATGGGGTCGCAAGGTAGGATGGTCGGATATCGAGGTGGTTCCGGCCGCCAACGGAAAACCTGGAATCACCCTTCACGACAAGACGTCATCCTATGCCCGTGAACTTGGAATCGAGTACTTTTCACTCTCCATTACTCATACAGCTAACTACGCCATAGCCTACCTGATCGCAGAAGGACGAGGCCCACACAATGATTGATTGCGCTTCAGTCGCCCCCGCATTTTCTCTCCCATCATTCTAATCCATCCGCTTCCTCAAGAAGGTTGGGATATCAAACTCACCCTCCTGATCCTCCCCGGGAAGGGGCTTTTCCAAATGTATCGTCTCCTGCTCCATGGTGTCTTGTTTCTGGCGCTGCCAGGTGGGAGCATCAATGTCGTCTACAATGGTTCCCAAATGAACCACCTTCCGATTCTTCGTATCCCTATTGGCCATGCCGTTCTCAGCCGCGGCGTTTTTTACGGTTTTCTTACCCTTTTCCTTGTCCCCAAATCCGGTGGCGATGACTGTGATACGAATCTCGTCCGTTAGCCGATCATCGATCACAGCCCCGAAAATGATGTTGGCATCATCGTGGGCCTCGTTTTGAATCATGGAGGCCGCTTCGTTCACTTCGTGGAGGCTCAGATCGGGCCCACCCGTGATATTGATCAAAACCCCTTTCGCCCCGTGGATTGAAACGTCCTCCAATAGGGGGCTAGAGACCGCCTTCTGGGCCGCCTCCACGGCCCGATTCTCACCCGAAGCGGAGGCAGCGCCCATAAGCGCAAATCCCATTTCCACCATCACGGTTCGCACATCGGCAAAGTCGAGATTGATGAGACCAGGAGTCACAATCAGATCAGAGACCCCTCTTACGGCCTGAAGCAAAACACCATCCGCCATTTTGAAGGTTTCCAGCAAAGTGGTGGCATTTTCCGCGATACTCAACAGTCGTTGATTGGGAATCACGATCAGTGTGTCCACGTTCTCCTTGAGCTCCCGCAACCCTTCTTCGGCCTGCCGCATTCTCTTCTTACCTTCAAAGATGAACGGTTTCGTAACCACCCCCACGGTGAGGGCACCGGCTTCACGCGCAACATGAGCAATAACGGGCGCCCCGCCCGTGCCCGTGCCGCCTCCCATTCCCGCAGTGATGAAAATCATATCCGCCCCGCTTAAGTACTCGCGCAAGCGGTCCCGGTCCTCCAAGGCCGCCTGGCGACCAATCTCAGGATTGGCACCGGCACCCAATCCCTTGGTGATTTTTCCTCCCAGTTGAAGTCGGGCCTCAGCCCCACTAGCCTCCAAGGCCTGCGCATCGGTGTTGGCTACGATAAAGTCAACTCCTTGAAGATCCGCCCCAATCATAGTATTGATGGCATTCCCTCCTCCTCCTCCAATACCCACCGCTTTAATCCGTGCTCCCAGCTGGGTTTGCTCCACAATCTCAAACATAGCATTTCTCCTTCTTAAAAGAACTCGCTAAACCATTCCACCATTCGGTTGCTTACTTTTGAAATCACATTTTTCTCGGCAATTCGTAATATTTTTCGATCCTGTCGCTTCAGGCCAAGGAGGACCAAACCAACACCTGTGGAATAAACGGGACTTGAAATCACGTCGGTAAGCCCGCCCACTTGGGCGGGGACACCGAGGCGAACTGGCATGTTACAGGTCTCCTCTGCCATTTCCACCATACCCGGGAGCAACGTAGACCCCCCGGTCATTACCATTCCCGAAGCCAAAGAATCCTCGTGGCCCGACTTGAGAATCTCACGCCGGAGCAACTGAAAGATCTCCTCTAAACGAGGTTCGATAATTTCACAGAGAATTCGGCGTGAGATGGTGCGCGGATTACGCCCGCCCATGCTAGGAACTTCCACTTCATCATCACCCGCGGCCATGACAACCTTGGCACAGCCGAACTTCTGCTTGATCCGCTCCGCCTCAGCGATGGGGGTGCGAAGCCCGGCGGCAATGTCGTTGGTGAGATGATTCCCGCCCACACCCAGCACGGCCGTATGCTTGACCGCGCCGTCGTGGAAGAGAACAATATCCGTGGTTCCACCCCCCATATCCACCAAAGCCACTCCCAGTTCCTTCTCCTCTGGAGTCAGAACCGCCTCGGCAGAGGCCAGTGGTTCCAAAACGAATTCAGTGACGTTGAGGCCGGTGCGATTACAGCATTTGATGATGTTTTGAGCTGAGGTGGCGGCACCGGTTACGATGTGGACCCTTGCTTCCAATCGGACCCCCGACATTCCGAGGGGCTCTTTGATTCCATCCTGGTCGTCGACAATGTACTCTTGGGGAAGGATATGGAGCACTTCCCGATCCATGGGTATGGCCACTGCCCGGCCGGCATCAATGACACGCTCGATATCTCCTTTAGCAACCTCTTTGTTCTTTACGGCCACCACTCCATGGCTGTTGAACCCTTTGATGTGACCTCCCGCAATGCCGGCAAAGACGCTATTGATCTCACAGCCCGCCATGATCTCCGCTTCCTCCACTGCCCTCTTAATGGAGTTCACCGTGCTCTCAATGTCGATCACCACGCCTTTTCTCAGCCCGTGTGAGGGATGGGTCCCCACTCCGATAATTTCTATGCCGGCATCACCAAGCTCTCCCACGATGGCACAGATCTTGTAGGTTCCGATATCCAAGCCGACAACGAGACTTTTCTTTCCCATAACGAACTACTCTTAGAGATGAATTTTAAAAACCTCAGACTGCATGAAACGTCCGACTATCAGTCAAAACACCTTAAGTCCGCTCGCGCCATTTCACCACTACCTGGCCGCGAAAGCTCAGGTCCAGGGACGCGAGATATTGTTCCCTGCCTTTCCATTCCATCCACACCCGTTTCAACCGTTGCACTTTACCGCTCCAATTTCCCCAACCCATATGGAGTGGAACCGAATGCGAAATTGGATAAGCGATGACTTCACCTTGAGGACGAAAGCGAATTTCAGAAACGGCCATGGAACTTTTGGCAAAGAGATCACTCAAAGTGAGAGCTTCTGAAATCCTTTTCTGGGTTTGACGGTTATTCAAGCCAGAGCCTTCTTTCTCCAGACCCGTAATGAAAGGCAGATTCGTTTTTTCTCCTGGCTCCACCGTCTTAAATACAATTCCGTCGGCGTTGGCGTAATAGAGTTTTTCCAGCACAACGATTCCTTTGGCCTTCCACTCTTCAATCTGGATGATGACACGCCGGGGAAATTCTCGCCGCACAACCCCTCGACGCACCCAGGGGTGACGGCTCAGCTTCGCCTCTATGCGCGTGGGATTCACCTTCCAAATATTCACACCAGGCTTCAGACCCGCCAGGGCTACGATCTCGGAACCGCCTACTTTTTTGTAACCGGTAACCGTTATTTCTTTTACTGAGAAATAGGGGTGGATGTATAAGAGCATTTCCAGTTGCTCCACAGTCCCCATTACCTTAGACCAATCCACATGATATCGAGCCGCGATGACCAATAGGACCACAACCGTGATCGCTCCCATGCGCGTAAAAACTTTCTTACCCCATGGTTTTGATATACGCCGTCTGTTCATTTCATTGCTGCCAAATACTTTGACCCAACCCTCATCTAACCCGTGAACGGTTGACCATGGTCTTGAGTCTCGCACCATCCAAGATCATCTCCACAAGATCGGGAAAATCGATTCCTTCGTTCCTGGCGATCTCAGGTAGCAGGCTTATGGGGGTAAGCCCGGGAAGCGAATTTACCTCCAACACAAAGACCTTTCCCCCGTGGTTTACCCTCAAATCGACCCTTGAGGTGCCTTCACAACCCAGCAGGTTGCTGGCCTCTTCTGCTATCCGCAGCGCTCGACCATAAACCTGATTCCCCAGACCGGCAGGGTAAAGGTGCTTTGCCAACCCCGGGGTGTACTTTGTACGATAGTCGTAGAAACCCTTGGTGGGTTGGATTTCGATGGCTCCCAAGGCCCGTCCGTTGAGAATCCCCACCGCAACTTCTTTACCCGCAATATAGCTTTCCACCAGACACGTGGGGTCGAACTTAAAGGCTTTGGCAAAAGCTCCACCTAACTCTTTCCTACGCCGAACGATGGTTACACCAAGGGTGGAACCCTCGTTGCGCGGTTTGACCACCAACGGTAGGGACAAATCTACGTCGGTCCACTTCTGACCCTTGGTCCAAACCTTGTAGGGCGGCGTGGGAATACCCTTTCTCATGAACAGCTCCTTGGAAAAGACCTTGTCCATGCTCAATGCAGAGGCCGTGACCCCGGACCCGGTGTAGGGAAGGCCCATGACTTCCATTAATCCTTGGACCCCGCCATCCTCACCGATCTTTCCGTGCAACGCGTTAAAAACAACTCCTACCCTTTGTTTCCTCAGCCTCACGGCAAGGTCTTCTTTCACCTCGATGGGAGTTACCCGGTATCCCTTCATCCTTAGGGCTTTTACAACCTCTCGACCCGAAGTTCTGGAAATCTCTCTTTCCGCCGAAGGTCCTCCTAGGATGACGCCAATCTTCTTATTGCGGAAGATTCCCCGCTTGCTACCGGCTATGGGACCCAACCTCCCTCTCCGCCCACCGGCGGTTCCATTCCCCCAGGAATTGAACTTCCGGTTCAAGCTGAACGCCACACCGCTTTTTCACCATCGCGCCTGCCATCTCCATGAGTTTTCTCACCTCTTCAGCCCTGGCTCCACCCAGGTTCACAATGAAGTTCGCATGGTGCTCGGAAATCCCGGCTTTGCCGATTTTTTTACCTTTTAGACCTGCCGCCTCAATGAGTCGTCCCGCAAAATCTCCCGGGGGATTACGAAACATAGAACCAGCGCTTGGATATCCGGATGGCTGGTTTTTTTTCCTCTTTTGGACAAGCCCGCGCACCTTCAGGCTCACCCCCCCCGCGTCTCCCTTACCTAGGCGTATTTGCACCCAGGTGACTACGGTCTCGGTGGGGAGCCGGGCGTTTCGATACGAAAAGACCAACTCCTGTCTGGAAAAATCCACTGGTTGTCCTTCGTAAGTCACTCCTTCTACTCGCTCCACAACCTTCTCCATCTCTGAACCATAGGCCCCTGCGTTCATAACAAGCGCTCCGCCCACGCTGCCGGGTATCCCTTCGGCAAATTCCAAGCCCGTGTAACCCCTGACCATGGCATCTCGCACCAACCGGGCCATAGGATAGGCAGCGCCAAGTGTCGCCCAAACGTCATTGCGTTCTTCCTGCCATTGGATTTTCCTGAACTCAGCCCCTAGACGAAGTACGGCTCCTCGTACCCCCAGATCACTTACCACGACGTTGCTTCCTCGACCCAGAAGGCAAAAGGGAACGCCATGTCGGCTCAGGGCACCCAATAGAGGAGCCAGGCATTCATGGCTCTGGACATCGATGAGAAAATCCGCAGGCCCCCCCACCCTCATGGAGGTATAACGCGCAAGGGGCTCGTTCACCTTGCAACTTAACCCGGCAATGGTCTTAAGCTCTTTTTGCAAGGGCTTGTCTAGAGATTCATTATTCATCCGTGCAATGACTCCACCAAGGCATCGCCAACCTTATGGATATCCCCCGCCCCCAAAGTCAAAACCATATCGCCTTCCACGAGTCTCGGGAGCAACTTTTCCACGATATCGTTCTTGTCCGAAACAAAATGAACTTCCATATGTCCCCGGCGCTTGATGGCCCCATAGAGAGACTCGGATTGAACACCCGAAATCTCGTCCTCCCCTGCGGGGTAAATATCAGTGAGAATCAACCGGTCAACGCCATCAAAGGCGGTCAAGAACTCTTCGAAGAGATCCCGCGTACGGGTGTAACGATGGGGCTGGAAAATCACTGTCAGGGGACGACTCCAACCGTCACGGATGGCCGAAATGGTGGCCCGAATTTCGGCGGGATGATGACCGTAATCGTCAATCACCATGATATTCTTGAGTTCTCCTTTGATCTCAAATCGGCGGTGAATGCCCATAAAAGATTCCAAGGACTCTGAGATCCGCTCAAAGGGCACTCCCAACTCCTGCCCGACGGCCACTGCGGATAGAGCGTTGGTGACATTATGGCGACCTGGCATATGGAGACTCACCTGACCCAGAATGCGGGATTGATGGCACACTGAAAATTTTATCTCCATGCCATTGGCTTCGAGATCCCTGGCAAAGAAATTCGCCTCCGGTGAAAGACCGTAGGTCACATAGGGTTTCTTCACCTTCGGCAACAGGCTACGCACGTGGGGATCATCCAGACACAAGACCGCCTGACCGTAGAACGGGACTCTATTGATGAAGTCCAAAAAACTCTCTTTTAGGCGATCCATGGACTTATGGAATTCCAAATGTTCGCAATCGATATTGGTGACCAGGGCGATGGTGGGGGTTAAAAGGAGAAAGGTGCCATCGCTCTCATCCGCTTCCGCCACCAGGTATTCTCCCTTCCCCAACCTGGCGCTACCACCCAGAGCTTTGACACGCCCCCCAATCACCACGGTGGGATCTAAACCAGCAGTACTGAGAACCGTGGAGATCATGGATGTGGTGGTGGTTTTACCATGGCTCCCAGCTACCGCCACGCCATACTTCATTCGCATCAGTTCGGCCAACATCTCAGCCCGAGGGATCACAGGGATCGTACGTCTGCGCGCTTCAAGGACCTCCGGGTTCGAAAATTTCACCGCCGATGAGACCACCACCACTGAAGGGTTGGACTCCAGGTTGGCTGCGCTGTGTCCAATGACGATTCGAGCGCCCATGGATTGCAACCTATGGGTGGTCTGGCTCTCAACGAGATCCGACCCGCTCACCTCATAACCCAAGTTCAGTAGGACCTCTGCAATCCCACTCATACCGATGCCACCAATACCGACAAAATGAATTCCATGCTTTCTTTGAAGCATAAGCTTGGTCTTACAATGACCGTGTTACCCCTGTATGAGGGCATAACACTCATCTACAATCCTTTTGGCCGCCTCGAGTTTCCCCATCTTGCGGGCTGTTTCACCCATGTCTTCAAGCCGTCTACGATCCTGATAAAGTTCACGGATCCGCCGAGCGAGCCCTTCCCCATCCAATGCTTGATCCAGGATCATCTCTGCGGCGCCACATGACTCCAAGGCTTCGGCGTTTAACCTCTGATGATCATCTGCAGCATAGGGGTAGGGCACCAAGATTGCCGCTTTTCCAAAGGCAGTAATCTCGGCGATGGTGGAAGCCCCCGCCCGGCAAACGATGAGATCTGCTCTTGCGTAGGATTCATCCATGCGATCAATAAACCGGACCACCTCTGAGTTGAAGGGGAGTGCGGAATAAACGTCTCGGATTAAGTTATAATCACTCTCCCCCGTCTGGTGAATCACCTGTATCCCTCCCGCCAGATCCTTAAGCCGGCCCAGGGCATCCATCACACTCAGATTGATCCTGTGCGCCCCCGCACTACCGCCAAACACCAAGAGCGTGAGCTTTTCTTCTTTCTTCATCTGAGGCAACTGTTGCCAACGAACAGGCGTGCCCGTTTCCACCACCTTTTTAATTGGAAAATAGGGGGTGCTTTCTTTAAAGGTCGTAAACACGCGGTTCACCACCCATCCCAAGATTCGGTTGGTGAGCCCAGGGCGCAGATTCTGCTCCATGATCGCACAGCGAATCCGTTTTACCGTTGCCGCAAAGAGCAGGGGAGCCGAAGCATAGCCGCCCAGCCCAATGCAGCATTGCGGTCGAAACCGTGCAATAATTCCAAGGGATCGGATAAAGCTCAGCGGTACACCGTAGAGAGCCTCCAGAAGCCCCCGAGCCCCTCTTCCTTTAATTCCTCTTATGGCCACAGCCTCCAGGGGAAATCCTTCCTGGGGAAGGATCCGGCCTTCGATCCCTCTCTCGCTGCCCACGAACAATATTTTCGTTCCGGCGTCCCGCCTCTGGAATTCCCTTGCTACGGCCAGCCCGGGGAATAAATGCCCCCCCGTTCCCCCGCCGGCCATGATCAGTCGCATCACGCCATTCTCCTTCGTGATAGACCGAGCAATAATCCGGCTCCAGCCAGGTTCACCACCATGGCGGAACCTCCATAGCTGATGAACGGAAGCACCAACCCCTTCGTGGGCATTAAACCCATCACCACTCCCATGTGAATCAGTGCCTGAAGTCCAATGAGAGTCGTCAATCCAATGGCGAGATATTGCCCAAAGGGATCATGAATTTTTATGGCCAGACGAAACCCTCGCAGCACAATGAGCCCGAAAAGGGCGAGCACCAACAGGGCTCCCAACAGCCCCAACTCTTCTCCAATCACCGAATAAATAAAATCCGTGTGCGCCTCAGGCAGATAGAATAGCTTCTGACGGCTCTGACCCAGGCCGCGCCCCCAGAACTGGCCAGAACCAAACGCGATATAGGACTGAATGATCTGGAAACCGCTGTTGGACGCATCACTCCAAGGATCGAGAAACACCGCCAACCGTCTTAGTCGATAATCCGCCCCCATTAAAAACATGGCAAGAAAGGGCAATACTGCTAATCCGGTAAACAGGAGATGAGAAACCTTCGCTCCCGCAACGAAAAGCAACAGCAGGACAAGCACACCAAGTATCAGACCGACTCCAAAGTCAGGCTCCATCAGGACGAGTCCGATAACGACCCCTCCAACGATCAGGTGGGGTAAAACCTTCACGGCAAAGCTGCTTACCTTGTCACCTTTCTTTGCCAACGAGTGGGCTAGGTAGAGCACCAAAGAGAGCTTGGCCAGTTCTGCGGGTTGAAAGACAAAGTGACCGAGGGAGATCCAACGTCTGGCACCACCAAAGGCCATGCCGATGCCGGGTACCAGCACCAGGATCAGCACCAAGAGAGTCCCACCCAGCAGAGGATACGCGAGACGACGAACCATAGTGGGTGGGATGGCAGTGGCCACCAAAAGGGCTACCACACCCACCCCAACAGCGATCATTTGCTTACGGAACAGGTAAGTTCCATCGGAAAATCGCTCTTGGGCATAGAGATAGCTCGTGCTCAAGACCATGGTGATACCAATTCCTAAAAGGGCGATCACGGCAAAAAACAACCACCGGTCCGCCCCAGCTCCGTCCCTCATAGTCGATGGACCAAGTCCTTAAAAACCCGCCCCCTCTCTTCATAGTTCTCAAACATGTCAAAGCTCGAACAGGCCGGCGACAGCAAAACTGTGTCTCCAGATACCGCGTGCCGCTGTGCTTCGTGAACCGCAGCCTCAAGGCTGTCCACCACCACCGTTTCGGTAAGATGGCCCAAGGCCCCTTGAATGATCCCCTTGGCGGATCCGAACAGAATGAGCGTCTTGACCTTTGCCTTCATCTCACCCTCCAAAACCCCGTAATCTCCTCCCTTATCAATTCCACCGGCAAGAAGAATCACCGGAGATGAAAAGCTGGCCAGGGATTTGACCACTGCGCCTACGTTGGTTCCTTTGGAGTCGTTGTAAAATCGAATGCCGTCTTTCTCGCGGACAAATTCATGGCGATGCTCGATTCCAGGAAATTCATCCATGGCACTTTGAATGAACCGGGCAGGCACACCCATGGTTTTCGCCGTAGCCACCACCGCCATGAGGTTTTCCACGTTGTGAATTCCTTGAACCTTTACCCCCGAAAGAGGGAATCGCCCCTCTAAGCCCTCCCCCCTCCAAATGATTTCCTGCTCTGTGGCGAAAATTCCCTCATCCACCTCATCCCAACCAAAGGAAACCACCCGAGCAGAGACACCCTCGCTAAACGCCCACACCCCAGTGTCTCCTCGATTGAGGACGGCAATGTCGTCCCCGTCCTGGGCCGAAAATATCCTCCCCTTAGCCGAGCAATAGGAGGAAAAATTCTTATATCGGTCCATGTGATCTTCGGAAAGATTCAATAGGACAGCAATCCTCGGACGAAACTGGTTAACCCATTCAAGCTGGAAACTGCTTACCTCCACCACTCCCCAGTCCCAACTCCCTGAAACAAAGGAAATCAGTGGGGCCCCGATGTTACCTCCCACAAACGCTTTGATACCCGCATTCTTCAAAACCTCGCCAATAAGAGTGGTGGTGGTGCTTTTTCCGTTGGTCCCAGTAATCACCACCAGAGGGAACCGCAGGAAACCATAGGCCAACTCGATTTCGCTGATGATATCCACACCACGTTTGACTGCCTCCTGAAGCAAAGGGTTACTCGAAGGAACACCCGGGCTCGGCACTAAAGTTTCGATTCCCTCCACCCATTCACTTTCTTCACCACCTAAGAGGTAGTGGATGGGCATCCCCGCAAGGGACTCCATCTCCGAGTGCAGTTCTCTTTCTCCTCTACAATCGCTCACCACCACCTCTGCCCCCTGATTCACCAAGAACCTTGCCGTCTCGCGTCCCGTACGTGCGAGCCCCAAGACCATCATGCGCTTTCCCTTGAGCTCCATCCTTTGAGTCCATCAGCGATTCGTTACCAGCCATTTTCACCCATGACCCTTAAACCATTCTCTTGAGACCACAGGGAACAAGCGAACCATAAACACCCAAACGGTTTCCTCATCTAAGCTTCAGCGTGCTCAGCCCTAACAACGCACAAATCACTGAAATAATCCAAAATCGAACGATGATCTGAGGTTCAGGCCACCCCTTGAGCTCGTAGTGGTGATGAATGGGAGCCATCAGAAAGACCCTTTTCCCTCTGAACTTGAAGGAAAAAACTTGAAAGATGACCGACAGGGCTTCCACCACAAAGATGCCGCCCACAATGAGAAGCAAAATCTCATTCTTGCTCATGACCGCGACGATCCCCAGGGCTCCCCCCAGGGCAAGGGAACCCACGTCTCCCATGAACATCTGCGCCGGGTAAGTATTGAACCAGAGGAAACCCAAGCCGGACGCCACCATGGCCGCACAAAAGATGGCAAGCTCCCCCACTCGGCCCACGTATGGAATCTGGAGGTATTCGGCGAATTTAACGTGACCGGTCACATAGACAATGAGGGCATAGGTTGCCGCAGCCACCATGACAGGTCCAATGGCAAGCCCATCCAATCCGTCAGTCAGGTTGACGGCATTGGAGGAGCCTACAATCACAAGGATGGCAAAGGGGATGTACCAGATTCCGATGTCGGGACGCAGGTTTTTGAAAAAGGGTATTCCCACAACTCCATTAAATGAAGGTTGCATGTAGAGGATGACCACAGCCACCAAGGCCACGCCAATCTGGCACAACAGCTTAGTGGTCATGGTAAGCCCTTTACTGCTCTTGCGTCTAAGTTTTAGAGTATCGTCCACGAATCCAATCACGCCAAATCCGAGGGTCACAAAGAGAGCCAGCAGGACATAAATATTTCTAATGTCGGCGAGAAGAAGGGTGGAAAAAGCCAGGGTCAGGATAATTAGAGTTCCACCCATGGTGGGGGTGCCGGCCTTGACGGAATGGCTGGCTGGCCCGTCCTCTCGAATGGGTTGCCCGATTTGTTTTGCGGTCAGTGAGCGAATCAAGTAGGGACCGATAAGAAAAGAGAGCAACAGGGCCATCAATGCCGCCAAGGCCGCACGAAAGGTAATGTAGCGAAAGACATTAAAGACCGAATAGGAAGTATGAAGAGGATAGAGCAAATGGAATAGCAAGACCTAATCTCCTAAAGTCCGAAATGCCGCCAAGACTTTCTCCATACCGATGCCACGGGAGCCCTTGAACAAGATCCAATCCCCCCTCTTCGCATGTTTTCCAATCATCACTGCAAGATTTTTGTAGTTCTTTCCGATCCTCACCCGCGCTCCATCCATGCCCTCTTTGAGTGCCCCCTCCCGCGCGTGGGAAGAAAAGCGTCCCAGTAGATAGACCCGGTCCACCTGGCACCGAGCAACCGTTTGTCCCAATTCATAGTGTCTCTTCGCTGCTTCCCTGCCTAGCTCCAGCATATCTCCTAGCACAGCCACCCTTTCCCCTTTGCATTGAATGTCAGCGAGGGCTTTTAAGGCAGCATCCATGGAGGCAGGATTGGCATTGTAAGCATCGTTTATGATTCCCACCCCTTTTATCTTCTCAATGTTCATACGCATGGGCATAGGCCGCACGGCCTCCAGCCCCCTGCTCATGGCTTCAAGATCCACTCCCAGGCCATAGGCCATGGCCGCCGCCCCAAGGGCGTTGGAAACGTTATGTGTCCCAGGGAGTCGAAGCCTGACTCGCCGTTTTCCACCACCTGCTCTTAGGGTAAACTCCATTCCCTTCTCACCGAGGGTCCGCAACCGCTCGCCTCTAACCTCCCCGCTTCTCCCGTAGGTAATCTTCCCTCCCCTGAACGCCTTACCCAAGCGCCGGGTCCATGGATCGTCCATGTTCACGATGGCGACCCCCCGGGAGCCCATTCGCCGGAAGAGTTCCCCTTTCTCTCGTGCCACGCCTGCGAGGGTGTTGAGTCCCGTCAAGTGAGCCGGTGCTACGGACGTGATGATTCCTATGTCGGGTTGGGCAATATCCGTCAACCGCCGTATTTCACCTGGCTCACTGGTTCCCAACTCCACCACAGCCACTTTTTCCCGTCCCGCGAGACGGAGAAGGGTCAGCGGTAATCCCACCAGGTTATTGTAGTTTCCTTCAGTCTTTAGAATCTTCCCCCGCAACCGCGTCCCCTCAATCGTTGCGAATTGACAAATGGACGCCACCATTTCTTTTGTGGTGGTCTTTGCATTGGAACCCGTAATGGCCAAAACCGTTGGAGCGACCCTTTGTCGACGATAGTGGGCCAGGTCCCCGAGGGCTTTGAGGGTATCCGCCACTTTGATTACCGTCATACCTTCTCTATCAAGTCGTCGGCCAACCGCCCCTTTGTGAACCACAAGGCAACTGGCGCCATGGCGCTGGGCATCTTCCAGGAATCGGTGCCCGTCAACCCGCCTGCCTTTTAGGGCCACGAAAACGGAACGGTTGATGACCCCTTGAGAATCAGTAACGACGTCACCGTAAACCGACTCCTTGCCCTGCCGCACCACCTTTCCACCCGTCGCCACGAGAATCTCTTCCCTGGTCCATCCCATGAAAAACCGTTCAGGCCGTTAATCGTGTTAACTCTTCTCGGACCACCTCTCTGTCGTCAAAGCGAACTCGCCTCGTGCCCAGAATCTGGTAGTCTTCATGGCCTTTCCCCGCGATGATGATCAAGTCACCCATGTGCGCTAGGGAAAGCGCCAACCCAATGGCGGCGCGACGATCGGGTTCAACCCAGTAGCCTTTCTCCTGGTCCAAGTCAGGTATGGAAGAGGCTGAACCCGAATGTCTCTGGAGTCCGGCCCTTTGGATTCCCTCCTCTACTTCCTCCAGAATTTGTAGGGGATCTTCCGTCCGAGGATTGTCAGATGTCAGCACCACGAGATCGCTGTTTCGGGCGGCAATTTCACCCATCACCGGCCTTTTCCCTCGATCTCGATCACCGCCACAACCAAAGAGGGTGATGAGACGCCCCCCACTCATGGGGCCTAGGGCCTGGAGCACTTTCTCCAGAGCATCAGGGGTATGGGCATAGTCCACCAACACCGTAATGCCTAGAGCATTGCTAATTCGCTCCAACCTCCCGGGAACCGAGTCCAGCCTGGCAATACCCTCTGCAATCATGTCCATGGGTAGGTCCAAGGCCATTCCGACTCCCACCGCTCCCAGAATGTTTTCCAGATTGGGCGTGCCAACGAGACTCGTGGAAAAATCCAGCTCTTGACCCTTGACTCGAATTCTTCCCCTAATGCCATTTAAGTCGTTCTTGAGTTCTACGGGATGGACATCCCATTCCTTGCTACACCCATAGCTCACCACGTCAATTCCACTGCCGCACACCTTTTCCAAAATCTCTGGGCCACGCGGGTCCGCACCATGAATCACGGCAAATTTTTTTGCCTTCCAACTCTCGGTCAGATAATCCGTAAAAAGCCTGCTCTTGGAAATAAAATATCGATCCATGTCTCCGTGGTAATCGAGATGGTCATGGGAGAGATTCGTAAAGAGCGCGCCGTCAAAATCAATGCCCCTCACCCGTTCCATGTCTAAGGCATGCGACGATACTTCCATTCCCATGGACTGAACGCCGGCTTGTGCCATTTCCGCGAGTAACCTTTGCAGGTCCACGGATTCTGGCGTTGTATGGGGGGCCGGAAAGGTCTGATTGTGAAATCGATAATTTATGGTACCGATGACGCCACATGGTATCCCTGCGGCCCCAAAGATTGACTCGAGGAGATAAGTGACTGTTGTTTTACCATTGGTTCCTGTCACACCCACCAAAACCATGCTGCGGCTGGGATGGTCATAAAAGACACCGGCCCACTGGCCCATGGTCCGCCTCACATTTTGTACTCGAATCCAGGTTACTTCCGGTGGAACAGGCACCCCGCGTTCCGCCACCACGGCCACAGCCCCCTGCTCCACCGCCTGGTTTACAAAATCATGTCCATCGGCATATATACCGGGAACGGCGAAGAACACGTCCCCTTGTCTCACTTTTCTAGAATCATACGCTAGCCCACCTACGGTTTGGGCCACCTTCCCCTGGACCTCTTGTACCTCACCCGTTTCAATAAGATTCTTAAGCCGCATTCTCAGCGATCCCTTAGAGTCAGGGTCAGGGTATTGCCATGACGCCAACCTAAACCAGGGGCAGGTGACTGTCCCACCACGTAACCGTGCCCATGAAGCCTAACCTGAAGCTTTAGCACGCTAGCCCGGGTCACCGCTTCGCGCATGCTCAAGCCCTGGAAATTCGGAAACCCAAAGGCTCTCCTTCTCCTGGGCACCGCCAGAGTCTCGTGTTTCACTTGAACCATTTTCGGCCCGCCCGTTGCGGGCAGTGTCATGGTGACTCGCCGTTGCGGCACGACCCCAAGGTGCCGCAAAGTTCCACGGGCAATATGACGAAACAAAGGAGCAGCCACCACACCACCATAGACACTCACCTGGGGTTCATCCAACAATACTAACAGGACCATCCGGGGATCCTCCGCAGGGACAAACCCCACAAAGGATGCAATTCTCTTCTCGGGTAAATACCCTCCGTTGATCAAATCCGGCTTCTGTGCCGTACCGGTTTTCCCTGCCACATGAAACCCTTCAATTCCCGCCCTGGCACCGGTCCCGCCATCACTAACCACACCCTGCAAAATAGACGTTAATTCGCGTGCCGTCTTCTGAGTGACGACACGACGCACCACATGGGATTTATGTTCCACTAGAACCTTCCCATCAGAGTCCACCACCCGACGCACCACATAAGGTCGCATGAGTAAACCATCATTGGCGATGGCAGCATAGGCCATCACCATCTGTATGGGAGTCACTGCAATACCCTGCCCAAAAGCGTGGGTCGCAAGATCCACGCGGCTCCACCGAGAAGGGGACCGGACCAGTCCCTTGGCCTCTCCGGGTAAATCGATGCCCGTGGGCTGGCCAAACCCAAACTTTCGAATGTATTTATAATATCTATCCTTATTAAGCTTATGCACGATCTTGGTGACCCCGATATTGCTGGAGTACTTGATGATCTCGTCTAGGGTCAGCCAACCGCGCTTTTTTTCATCCTTGATAATTCGCCCCCCATAGGAGTATCGACCCAACTCACAATCAAAAAGATCCTCCTTGCCTATTATCCCCTCTTCCAGAGCCGCGGCGGCCCCAATGGGCTTGAAAGTTGACCCTGGTTCGAAACTATCCGTCACGGACCGATTACGCCACTGATGGGATGAGAACCGGGAAATACGATTTGGATTGAAGAACGGAAAGTTGGCCATGGCCAAGACCGCTCCCGTAGAAGGTTCCACAAGAACCGCTGTCCCTGCCTTGGCCCGAAATCTGGTTACGGTGGCCTCTAATTGTTTTTCCACCAAACTCTGAATGGAGGCGTCCAGGGTGAGGTGGAAATCCGCCCCCGGGGGGACCTCCAGCCTCTCCACTCCTTGCACCATCACTTTGCGTCCAAGCGCATCCTGCTCCACAATTGATGAGCCGAGCTCGCCGCGAATGAATTTATCGTAATACCTCTCGACGCCTTCAAGTCCCTGGGAGTCCCTTCCCACGAATCCGAGCATCTGTCCCGCAAGCCGTCCATGAGGATAATAACGTTTGGGTTCGTAATACATCCCCACCCCTTCTAACCTGAGGGCTCGAACCCTCTGAACCTCTTTCGGCGTCGCCTGGCGCTTGACCCAGACAAACGGTTTTTCCGCTTTGACCCTCTGTCGTAACTGTCTTTGTTTCATGCCCAGGGCCATTGCCAATTGAGTAGCCGTTCGCTCTGGATTCTTGACACGCCGTGGTCTGATATAGACCGATTGAGCTTCTAGGCTAATGGCCAGAGGTTCTCCGTTTCGGTCCAAAATCGATCCGCGCCTTGGAAGGGCGGTCCATTCTTGAAGACGTTGTTTTTCTCCCAGCCGTTTGAGTTTCTCGCCTTGAATCATTTGAAGTTGGAACGCACGTAGCCCCACCGCTAGGAACATCATGAGAAACACCGCCCCCGCCAAGGCTAGCCTGAACTTAATGGCTTTAACATTTCCTTTCATGGGAGAACCACCACCTGACCCTGCTCTGGCTCCCTCAGACCTAGACGTGAACGGGCCAATGCTTGCAATCGATCCGGTGAGGTCAAAGTCGCAAGCTCCAGTTTAAGCTCGCGGTTCTCCTGCTCCAGTTGGCCATGCAGCTTGCTCGTGGTGGCCAGGACGTATCCAAGGTGTACCACCTGGAGTCGTGACCACACATGAGCCAGGGCAAGACTCACCAAACAGGCCACCAAAAAAATCGCAGCCATCAAGTTTCCCGTCAAAACCCTTTCGCCCACCTTCCCCATTTTCTGCCTTCTGGGGGGAGACCCTCCGCTTATCTCTTTCTGCCTAAAGCTACGGTCATGCCCCCAGCCTTTAAATTCCCTCCACGGCGCGAAGCTTGGCCGAGCGGGCACGCGGATTCATTCGGACCTCATCCGGTGAAGGAAGCAAGGGCTTCCGTGTCAAGATCTTTGCCTTCCGGCTCCATCCGCAGCGACACACGGGAGCCTTGGGAGGACAAAGACAACTCCTGCTCCACTTTAAAAAGGCCCGTTTGACTGCGCGATCCTCCAGTGAATGGAATGAAATGACAACCATGCGACCATGGCTGAGGAGCAATTGGTAGGCGTTGTCCAAGAATGACTCCAGGTTCTCCAATTCACGATTCACTAGGATCCTCAACGCCTGAAAGACACGGGTGGCCGGATGGATCTTTTCTTTTCTGCGGTCAGAGCCGGATTTTTTCTTCGTCGCCGTTGCGGCTACGATATCTGCCAGTTGTTTGGTCGTCACAATGGGCGTCTTCTTGCGCTCAGCGGCAATGGTCATGGCAATAGGACGCGCCCAACGCTCCTCCCCGTAATCCCGAAACAAGCGTCCGAGGTGAGCCGCTGGAAACATATTCACGACTTGGTAGGCATCCAGGCTTTGCCGGCGATCCATGCGCATATCCAGCCGCGCGTCATTCTGGAAGCCGAAACCTCGCTCCGGGGAATCCATCTGAAGGGATGAGAGCCCCAGGTCAAGGAGAATCCCATTCACCTTACCCCATTTCAGTTCTTCCAAAACTTCTCCCGCCTTTGTAAAATTCGCCCATCGTGTCACGAGACGATCGCCAAAACGGGCCAACTTCTGCCGAGCGGCAGTGATGGCGTCTCCATCCAGATCTAGACCCAGAACTTGTCCGTCTGGACTGCTCCTCTCCAGCATCTGTTCCACATGCCCGCCTCCTCCCAGGGTCCCATCCAAGTATCTATTACCCGACTCAGGATTCAGAAGTTCCAAAACCTCAGGCGCCATCACCGGTGCATGGGAAGCGGTCATCAAGACCATCTCTTAGTGATAGGTTCCACTCCCTTCCCAATCGTCCCCAAAACTCTCAATGGCTTCCTCCAGGGAGGTGTACTCCTCAAAGCACTGGTCCATTCCCACAACCCTGAAAATGGTTCGCAGGTACGGACTCATGCCTGCAAGCTTCAAATCTCCATTAAGACTTCTTAAGATCTTCAGCCGCTCCAGTAGCACACCAATGCTCAAATAATTGATGTGATCCACGGCCTTTAGATTCAAAACAACTTTTATCTTGTCCCTCTCGATCAACGAGCCGATGACCTCTTTGATGCGTACCATCTCTCGAAAATCGATATCGCCATTAATGTCGATTACAGAGATGTCTTGAATGACGTTGCGCTCCAGCATGCTGTCCCTCCCCTGGCACACCGTTCCTTTATTGGACAGTGGACCTCAATGACCTTTTGCATTACAGCCCCAAGTCACTTAGAAAATCGGGATCTTGCATTAGCTTGTCCTCGGCCTCAGAGAAGACCTTTTTCCACGTTTCCTTGTCCCACACACGGAACTTCTCCAATGCTGCCACGAGCACCGCGTCTCGCTTGAGGCCCACATATTGGCGCAGCAGTGGCGGGATAAGAATACGACCCTGCTTATCGACGTCACATTCGCAGGCACCGGCAAGATAGTAATTCTGGAACATCATCATGCGTCGATCAAACTTTGGTTTTTTCTTTATCTCTTCTTCGAAGTGCAACCATTCGTCCAAAGGGTAGACATCCAAGCAGCGCATGGAATCGATGACGAAGTTGGTGATCACCAAACGCTCGTCGCCTTTGCCGAGAAGGACTTCACGGAATCGGGAGGGGACACTAAGACGTCCCTTGGTATCTATAGTGTGTTCGTATCTGCCACGGAACATATGCATAGGGTTTTAATGGGATTTAATCCCACTTTATCCCACATAGTGGCCGACTATAGTCCCCTCCAAAATCTCTGTCAACAAAAAAATTGATGCTTAAAGAATCTTTTCCCTCCCACACCAACATATAGTTGGTTTCTAAATCATAGAGCCCCAAAAGCACTACATATAGTTAAAACAAGGACGAACAGTCAAGAAAAAACGCAGGCCTGACGTTCGGATGGGAACAGGATAGGATATGGGCTAAAGTGGATCGTAAGCCGGATTCTGTGAGGTCCCTTAATAAGAGGCCTTAGCGATCATTCCTCTTGCCCCATGATTGCTCATGGGGTCCAGCGACCTTACCCGAGGGTTACGGGCGGACCACCCAACCCTCCTATTTGGTCTTGCTCCAGGTGGGGTTTACCCAGCATCCACCATCGCTGGTGGACCGGTGAGCTCTTACCTCGCCTTTTCACCCTTACCCCATGAAATAGCGTTTTGCCCGCGCGGGGAATGATCCTAAATAGAAATCTTAGGTCTCTGGTGTTTCAATATGATTCCAGAGCTATTTTTTCACGGGGCGGTATCTTTTCTGTGGCACTTTCCCCCGATTACTCGGGGCCGCCGTTAGCAGCCACCTTGTCCTATGGAGTCCGGACTTTCCTCTCCCCGCCGCCGTTGTTCACGGCGGAAGGGAGCGACCGCTTGATCCGCTTCAGCCCGACTTCTCTTTCATTGGTCTCTTCATTCATTACTCATTTACAGGCCATTTATGGCTTTCACAAGTAACCAGTGATTTTATCAACGACCATGGGGCGCCTCGTCGATGGCTAGGTTGGCAAGCCTATCTGCATCCTTGTTGTATTCCCGCCGAACATGAATGATACGATAAGCATCGAGCCGAGCCAATAAATCCAGTGCCTTCCTATAAAGGACCTTTAGCTTTTCATCCTTGACGCGATAAACCCCATTGAGCTGGCGGACCAGGAGTTCCGAATCGCTGCGGACCTGGAGTTTTCTCCCACCTAGCTTAAGCACTCCCTCTAGGCCCATCAGAAGCCCGCGATACTCAGCCACGTTATTTGTCGAGTAACCGAGATAGGAGGAGAACTCCTTCAATACCTCGCCATGCTCATCGTAGATGACCGCACCACAACCTGCCTCACCGGGGTTTCCTCTCGATGCTCCATCCACCATGAGACACCATTCTCCCGGGTGCTCCATGTTGGACTCTAGGTTTGCTTGTCGTCGGAAACCGGCGGATTGTAGTAAAGGATCCGAGTGCAACTGGGGCAAAGAATGAGCTTATCGCTCCTGATGATCTCGTTCCACAACTGTGGCGGGATATTCATATGGCACCCTTGACAAATTCCACCGGATGCCATCACCACTGCAACCCCCCCGCGACGAGCGAATATCATCTCATAGCGTCCGATGAGATCCCCATTGAGCCGAGATGCTGTTTCTCCACGGGTTTTGGAAGCTTCCGTAACCGCTTGGTCGAGCTCAGCCAATCGCGCTTCCACCTCCTGGCGTTTCCCTTGCCACTCCTCTTCCATGGTCTTGAGCTCCTGCTCTTTTTCTTTGAGGATACTACCTTGTGCTTCCAGCTCCTCCAAAACCGATATCAGCTCCTCTTCTAACTGAGTATTGCCTTGTTTGATCTGATCGATCTCCCGCTGGATAGCCTGCATCTCTTTGATGTTTTTGATCTGGTTCATCTTCATTCTTTTTTCCGCGGCCTTCCTGCCCTCGTCCTGCAATTCTTTCTCTTTATCCCGGCGCAACTTATCTTTTTTCTCCCACTCGGCTCTGAGTGTCCCGCCATCGGCCTTTTGCGCTTCTATTCGTTTTTCCCTTGTATGAATCTCAGCCAGCAGTTCCTCTTTGGCTATGGTCTTCTCACGGATCTGCCTGTCCATATTCTGTAGTAACGTCAACACCTCTATTTGCTCACGCAACTTCAAACCTCCTGTGACACGAAAAAGAAATGCACCCGTATGGGTGCATTTCGCTGCCTAACTCTGTCCTGTTGCCAATGTGGCGTGGTGCTTTTAATCTTTACCCTCCCTGGAGGAATCTATTTATATGTTTAACTGGAATCGCCTCCTTTGTCAAAGGACACCACCCCACTGGGCTACATTTCTTAAAGGATTCTTTCTCCGTAGACCCAAGGGAGTTATAAAGCGGCTGGGACCTCCCCAGCCGTTAATTCCCAGTGGTACAATCAGGCTAAACGACGCTTCTCAACAGGCCGGGGAACCAGCAACTCGTGATAAATCAGCTACTTGATCACGTCCGGGCATGGAGTCGCAGTCCCTAGCGCAATCGCCCCCGGACCTTGGCAGTGGTGCTCCATATGCGGCGAAGGAATGAGAGCAGGTCGGTTATGGAAACACTGTAGCGCTGTGTCATATTAGTCCAATTTGTACCACGGGTATAGAGACTCAAGACCCGATCGAAGGAGGTCCGTCCCTTGGAGGAAAGACCCCTCAAGGCTGTATACTCACCGTAGCTCAATCGAACCCTCTGTCTTTCCTGATAGAGAGCGTAAGGATTCGCTTTTAGATAGTATCCCAGCGTTTCAAACAGCGCCCCCTCCCCACGAGCGTCTCCAATGAGTTGATTAATTTCCTGAATTCGTTTCACCAATTCCCTCTCCGCTCTGGCTTTGGGGGAATCCAACGCCTTGAGGGACGGCAACAACTCCACCCTTTGATTGGTGGGTCGATAGTACTGTATGGCCTCGGGAATCCAGGCGCGCAGCTGCTGCGTGCGCTTTTCATAGCCTGGGTGGGTTGAAAGAAAACTTGGAGGCGCTCCTTGTCCCTTGGCCGACTCCCTGCGCTTCATGCGCTTCCACACATCCAGTGACGATCTAGGATCATAACCTGCTTGCGCCATAAGCCTAAGGCCGAT
Source organism: uncultured Binatia bacterium (SeqCode) (assembly GCA_965218425.1). Classification (GTDB taxonomy): domain Bacteria; phylum Desulfobacterota; class Binatia; order UBA9968; family CAXXLF01; genus CBDCDW01. Next base: position 2,508,181 of record OZ244621.1, on the reverse strand, counting down.
TCGGTCCGCCTCCAGTTCTTGCGAACGGCTAAAGGGAAGAACTAGTCCAAGCGAGGTGCCCAAACCGTAGGCCTGGAGTACTTGAGGACTGCCCCCTAAACCTGCAGCGAGCCCCAGGCCCCCGAGCTGAATGATCTGGTCCCGGCTCATCCTCTCTGCCCCATGACGGGCCAGGGCATGGGCCACCTCATGACCCAGGATCACCGCCAATCCGGCCTCGTCTCGTGCGGCGGGAAAGATACCCGTATACACCGCAACCTTTCCTCCAGGGACCACGAAGGCGTTAGCCATCTCGGGGTCATCGATCACCGTGAATTCCCATTTGTAATTGGGCTTGTTGGCTACCCGCGCAATTTTCTCCCCCACCTTGCGCACGATTCTCTTCGCCTCAGGGTTATGTGAGATCACGCTTTGGCGAAGAATCGCCTTATAGGCCTCCCCACCCTGGCTGATCTCCGTATTCTCAGAGATCAGCATCAACTGCCTTCTTCCGGTGATTGGAGCCGTGGCGCAGCCCACCAGGACAAATAAGGCTACGGCGAAAGTATAAATATTGCGGATCATGCTGATGTGAAGACTCGTTTATCTTTTGGCGGCAAAAATTAGCATCAAAGGCTCATCTTGCCAGGGTTCATAATGCGGTTGGGGTCAACCACCTTTTTAATCCGCTTCATGACTTCCAGCGCCGTACCGTGCTCTTCGGCCATAAACGGTGCAAGCTTGACCCCCACTCCGTGACAGTATTCCATGGAACCGTTTCTCTCTTGGACCAGACCAAGAAGTTCTTCAACGGCCGTTTCGAGGTTTGACTGATTTTGCTCGCCCTCCGATGCAGCCAGACGCATGGAGAAAAGCTCCGGCTGAGTCCACAAACCGCTCTCCTGTAATTGAACCCCATACTTAGCCACCACTTCTGTTGCTGCTCTCCTGAAGGCTAAAACCTCGGATAAGGGTAGCGCAACATGAATAAAATCTCGATAGAGATTATCCCGCATGCGCCCTCTCCTACCCCGGCGATTTTCCACAAACCGGCGGGCCACCACATGACGCTCACCCCAAAACCTTTCCGCCTCATCGCCAGGGAGTTTTTTGCCGCCGCCCCCATGGCAGATTCCCGAGGCAATCTGTTCCTCCAATCGAACCGCCTCCTTCGCGCCCTCAAAGCCCAAATAGAGAACTGCCCCGCCATCAAATTTGGTGGCATCGTCCCCGAAGTCCATCAGCGAGGGTTTCAGACCCTGCCCATATATTTTCTTTATGGCTTTAAAGCCAGCCTCAAAGGAAGAAAAACGAAAGGCCTCCAGCGAGCGTTCTTCGGGTAGAGGAAAAACCCTCAAGGCCGCTTCCGTAATGATGCCAAAACAACCCTCCCCGCCAATGAACAAATGTCCGAGGTCGATCCCCGTAGAGGATTTGGGAACCGCACGGGTTCGGAAAATCTCGCCCTGGGGTAACACCACCTCGAGTCCCAGAACTTGCTCGCCCATGGAACCGTATTTTCCGCCGCGGTATCCCAGGCCATTGGTTGATATGGTGCCGCCAACGGTAGCCACCGGCACGGTCCAGGGATCATGACCAAGAATTAAATTTTTTTCGTTCAATACCTGATTCAATGACTCGAGCACCCTCCCCGCTTGAACGCGCACCATGCGCGACTCCACGTCCACGTCTAAAATTCGATTCATTCGCTCAAGATCCATAACAATACCGGGGCTGAGAGAGATGGCCCCCCCCATGAGTCCTGACCCGCCTCCAAAGGGAACGATGGGGATTTTTTCCGAATTGGCCAGCCCGACAACCTCTCGAACTTCATCGGTGGTGGCTGGTAGAACGACGCAGAAGGGTAAAGCCGATTGGGGTCTTCTTAGAGGATGAATCCTACCCTCACCGAGGGCATCCCAGGAGTGTTCCTCCAGCTGAACCGGGTCAGTTAGAACCTGATCTGGCGTAAGCAGTCGTACTAATTCTGCAATCAACTTCTCGTCTGAAGGCACAGTGAATCCTTTTGCTATTAAAACCGTGCACCGCGGGTAGATCCACGCCAAGTCGGACAACACTGCGATGGTAAGAAGATTCTAACGCATTGCGCTACCGCCATCCACCACCAGGGAATGGCCCGTCATAAAATCGCTTAGTGGCGAGGCTAAAAAGAGCATGGCACCCACTAGGTCCTTTGGCACCTGAACCCGTTTTAGCGCCCGGTTGCCTATTCCTTGCTGTCGCATTCGAAGAATCTCCTCGGTTGGATTTTCTTCGGAAAGAGTGGATCCCGGCACAAGGGCATTCACTTGTATATTGTCCTCGCCCACCTCACTTGCAAGGGTCCGAGTCATGCCGAGCACACCCGCCTTAGAGGCGACGTAGTGAATCCGGCCGGGAGGCCCAAGTAGCGCGGTCCCAGATCCAATGTTGATAATCTTCCCTGACTTCTGGGCACGCATGGTGGGCAGCACTGCACGGGCGCAGAGAAAGGGTCCCTTCAGGTTAACCGCCATCAATCGATCCCACTCCTTGAGGTCTATGGTCTCGATCCTGCCGCGGTTCATTGGGATGGTGGCAAATATGGCCGCATTGTTGACCAGGACATCGATCCTGCCAAAGTGCTCCAAGGTCTTGACCGCCATCCCATTGGCGGATTTTTCGTCAGATACGTCAACCGCCAATGCCAGAGCCTGAGCCCCTGTCTCCTGAATCACTTGGGAAGCAACCTGCGCGGCGGCTTCACCGTCGATATCGGCGAGCACCACCCGAGCGCCGGCCCCACCAAAGCCCATACAGTATGCTTTACCGATGCCATGGGCACCACCGGTAACAATGACCACCTTCTCTTTTAGTCCTTCAATCATATGGGCGCTCCCTTTGAGCAATGATTTTAAATTTCATTTCACTGACTATAGGGAAAGGAAAAAGCGTTCAAGAAGGAGGGGAATAAGTACAGGGTGGCGTTGGAATCTCATGGTTATCCTTTTTGCCGTGGTCCGGCGCTCTCGATCTCGATGCGAAGGATCACCCGGCGCTGCTTTTCCATGGTTTTCTCGTACTCATCCCAATACTGGCGCTCCCCTTTGACTCGGCGGTGCCAATCCATCAGGAGCTCCATTGCCTCCGGAAGAGAAATCACCTCGGCTTTACCGTCCACCTGGACCCAACCGAGACCATGAAAGGCCTCGGTGAACACGCAGAGAGAGGCACGCGAGCTGCGACGGAGGTTTTTAACTTTAAAGGCCGTCTCCCGGCTGCTAATAATTACCCGCCCATTGGCGTCAATAGCCGGCGACACAGGCGAGATCTGAAGGTTTCCGTCCCGCTTCCGTGTCACCAGCACCCCGTGATGGTGCTTGGATACAAAGTTTCGCGCTTCGGCGATATCCATCCTTTTTGACTTCTCACCCACGATGCGAGTAGATGCGAACCTTACCTTAGCTGATCATCTACGCGCCACAGGTAAATCGTGTGTTGATGAATGAGCCCTCCAGGCAACCTCACCACTTTTGGGGAGGACCAACCTTTCATAGCAAAATCATGGGACACCACCCTGGAGCCCGGCTTCAGCTGTTTACTTAGACCTGGCTTGAGCCTGTTGTTGACCGGAGATGACAGGTAGAGAGTCACCACCGCGGCAGGAGAGACGTCCACTTCCAGTTCGTCCTGTCCACGGAACTCAACCAAATGTTCCACCCCCTCCTTTTGGGCGTTGGCACGAGGTAGCTGGACAAGTCTCGGATCCAGATCCACGCCAACTCCACGAACCCCAAATCTCTTTGCCGCCCTGACCACGATACGACCGTCACCATTTCCTAGATCGTATAGCACATCACCGCCTTATACCTGTGCCAGATCGAGCATACGGTCCACCACCGCCATGGGTGTGGGAATGTATGGAACCTCATATTCTGGGGTAAGGCTGGAGCAAGCACCGAAAAAGAAAATGAGTAAAAGAAATGCAACTGCTAGCCTTTTGATTTTACAATCCGCCGTTCTGATGATCTCTTGAGAAGTCACGCGCGAGACTCTCCCGTACCGACCAATGGAAACGCCATCAAGCCTTCATCGCAAACCGCAGTCTCACTGATGAGTTTATAATCAGATAGCAATAATGCAAGCTAGGAGAAAATCCTGAGCTTTTCCCCACTCAGGGCTCAGCGCTTGCTACTCCTTGCTTAGTTTGGTCCAAGCCCCCTTGCCCAATCGCGATCAGCGACGAGGGGAATGAGGATGAAGGGCGTGGGCATCGAACGTGCAAGTTCAGATATTCACAGGCGTATTGCCCACGACCTGAAGACTCGCTCCCCGAGGAGAACTCCGCTCACCCTGGTGGAAAGCTGGTAAAGCGTCTGACTGCCCGAACACGGGCTCGGGGCCAAACCGACTAGCGTCGCTGGACCGCTTCGAAGAGGTGAAGCTGCTTTGCCTTGCCCTCGTCGTCAAAATGAAGGGGATAGTCCCCGCTGAAGCAGGCATCACAGAAACCTTTGGACTGACCGTTGAGAAAGACATACATGCCCTCTCGGCTGAGATAGGCAATGCTGTCTGCCTCAATGAATTTACGAATTTCTTCCAGAGGGTTGGTTGAGGCGATGAGCTCCTTGCGGCTCGGCGTATCAATACCATAGTAGCAGGGGCCCGTAGTGGGTGGTGAGCTGATCCGCACATGAACTTCCTTTGCCCCGGCATCCCGGAGCATTCCGATGATCTTGCGGCTGGTGGTGCCGCGCACGATGGAGTCGTCCACAACGATTACCCTCTTGTTCTCCAGTACGTCTCTTTGTGCGTTGAGTTTGATCTTCACTCCAAAGTGCCGAATGGACTGCTGCGGCTCGATGAAGGTTCGTCCTACGTAGTGGTTACGGATAAGACCAAATTCCATGGGAAGCCCGGACTCCTCTGCAAATCCCAAGGCCGCAGGGACACCCGAATCCGGCACAGGGATAACGATATCTGCTTCCACCCCGCTTTCGCGAGCCAGTTGGCGGCCCAGCTCCTTTCGAATCTGATAGACGTTGCGACCGTAGATGTTACTGTCCGGACGTGAAAAGTAGATGTACTCGAAGATGCATTTGGCTTGGGACACGGGTGGAAAAGGCTTCAAGGATTCCATTCCCCCGGGGCCGAAGGTCAAAATCTCACCCGGTTCCACTTCCCGCAGGTACTCCGCCTCGATCAGATCCAATACGCAGCTCTCTGAGGCAACCACGTAACCGTCCCCATTTGCAGCGGTATGAAACTTTCCTACAACCAGAGGGCGAAAGCCCCTGGGATCCCGTGCCGCGAACATCCGGTCCAGGGTCAAAAATAGAAGCGAATAGGCTCCACTGGCCCGGCCGAGGGAATCCACCAGTCGCCCCATGAGGGTCCTCTCTCTAGACGTGGCAATGAGGTGAATTAGAACTTCGGTGTCCGATGTGGACTGGAAGATGGAGCCGTAGGCCTCCAGCTCCGCTCGCAGGGACTGGGCGTTGACCAGATTCCCGTTATGGCCCACCGCGATGGGACCGTCCGCATACTCCACCACCAAGGGCTGGGCATTTTTGAGATGGCTCTGGCCGGTGGTGGAATAACGATTGTGACCGATGGCACTGGAACCCTTGAGATTTTTAATAATGTCTTCTTTAAAGATATCCGCCACCAGGCCCATCTGACGGTGGGAAATGAGTACCTTGCCATCCGAGGACACAATGCCTGCGGATTCCTGACCCCGGTGTTGAAGAGCGTACAGACCGAGATAAACCATGTTGGCAGCCTCAGGGTGTCCGTAGACTCCAACCACTCCACACTCTTCTCGAAACTTATCGAGCATAACCTACACTTGGTTAGTCGGTAATCGAATATCCCCTAGGGCCGGCGGCCTATCAATTATAGTCCCACTGCATTTGAATCACCATGGCTCCACGAATCCATGCTGTGCACTCTTCTCCCCTGTTCCAGTTAATTGTTTTTCCAGGCCCCCAGCCCAAATGGTCTTGAGTTCCTCCACTGGCAGATGGACCATGGGTTGAATTGCGAAACGGCTTCCTCCAACGACGCCGATCACCTGCATGGGTGCTCCTTCTTTTTCGGCAATCTCTCTGAGTAAATTCAGGCTCTTTTCCTCCACGGAAACAATGACTCGCGATTGGGACTCACCGAAGAGCAGAGCATCCACGCGCATCATTTCATGGAGCTCAATCTTCACTCCCAAACCATTCCCCGGTCCAATGATGCAGCACTCGGCCAGGGCCACGGCAAGACCACCTTCAGACACATCGTGAGCCGAGTGAATGACTCCTTTGTCGATGGCCCTCACACAGCACCGTTGCACTGACCGCTCAAGCCTAAGATCAATCCATGGGGGGGTCCCTTTCACTAACCCGTGAAAGACTTTGAGATACTCACTTCCCCCAAGCTCCTCTCGGGTACGTCCCAAAAGGACCACGAGGTCTCCGGCAGACTTGAACCATGGTGTCATATGCTTCTCCACCTTGGGGAGAGTCCCCACCATGGCCACGGTAGGGGTTGGATAAATGGAAACCCCGTTGGTTTCATTATAGAAGCTCACGTTCCCGCTCACAACAGGTACCTTTAAGGCCAAACAACCATCACGCATACCCTGGATAATCTGGGCAAATTGCCACATCACATCGGGTCGTTCCGGATTGCCGAAGTTGAGGCAATCGCTCAGACCCAGTGGTCGCGCCCCCACGCAGGCAAGGTTTCGAGCCGCTTCCGACACCGCCAAAACTCCCCCAATGTATGGATCCAGATAGCAATAGCGACCGTTGCCATCGACGGTGAGGGCAAGCCCTTTGCGGCTTCCCTTGATGCGAATGACGGCCGCGTCCGAACCAGGCGCCAAAACGGTGTTCGTTCGCACAATATAGTCGTATTGTCGGTAAACCCATTCTTTGGAAGCAATGTTAGGGGATGCCAACAGCCGCTTGAGTGCGCTTCCCACATCTTCAGGTTCATCGATTTTGCTTGGATCTAATGTTTGGACATCGTCTTGGTACTTGGGTCGCTCAGCAGGGCGGTTATAAACCGGCGCCTCCGAGGTCAACGCCTCGATGGGAATGCGCGCCACCTCTGCGCCCCCAAACAGGGCACGGAACTGCCGGTTCTTAACGACCTTTCCGATTACAACGGCATCCAGATCCCACTGGCTGCAAATCCGCCTAACCTCCTCCTCCCTGCCTTTTTTTACCACCAGGAGCATACGCTCTTGGGATTCGGAAAGCAGTATCTCGTAGGGGCTCATACCCGACTCCCGCGACGGCACTGCGGAAAGATCGATTTCCACACCCGTGCCACCCCTGGAGGCCATTTCCGTGGCTGAACTGGTCAAGCCGGCCGCCCCCAGATCTTGGATCCCCACCAGCGAGTCCCCCTCCATAACCTTCAAACAAGCCTCCAACAGGAGTTTCTCGGTGAAGGGGTCACCCACCTGGACCGTAGGCCTTTTTTTCTCAGCCTCTTCCGAAAAGGCTTCGGAGGCCATGGTGGCCCCGTGAATTCCATCCCTACCGGTCTTGGCCCCCACGTACATCACCGAGTTACCAGCTCCCTTGGCCCTACCTTTAAAAATCCGTCGCCTCTTGGCCACTCCAAGGGTAAAGGCGTTAACCAAAATATTCGAGTTATAGGAATCGTCAAAGAAAACTTCTCCACCCACAGTGGGAACACCCATGCAGTTCCCGTATCCGCCAATCCCAGCCACGACACCGTTTACCAGGTAGGTCGTGCGGGAATCATCAAAGCTGCCAAAGCGCAAAGAATTGAGAGATGCAATGGGACGGGCCCCCATGGTAAAGACATCGCGCAGAATCCCTCCAACGCCGGTTGCCGCTCCCTGGTAGGGCTCGATAAACGACGGGTGATTATGGCTCTCCATTTTGAACACCGCAGCCAGCCCGTCTCCAACATCGACGACACCTGCATTTTCACCCGGACCCTGAATGACGGCTGGACCCCGCGTTGGCAATTGCTTGAGTAGATTTTTGGAACTCTTATAACTGCAATGCTCCGACCACATCACGGAGAATATTCCCAGCTCCGTGAAATTGGGTTCTCGACCAAGGGTATCCAAGATTTTCCGGTATTCCTCCTCGGTGAGTCCATGGGAGGCGATCACCTCCGGCGAGAGGGAAGGCTGTGACAGCCCTTTTTCGTTGGGGCGATTCATGCCCTTTTCCCTTCTGGATTACAGGAAGCCATCACCGAGGTGAAAATTTTGAGACCATCCTCATTCCCCAAAATCTTCTCGGCGGCGTGCTCCGGGTGTGGCATGAGACCGAAAACATTTTTACCTTCATTGCACACCCCGGCGATATGGTCCACGGAACCATTGGGATTGGCGGAAGGCGAGGTCTTCCCCTTGGAATCCACATAGCGCAGTAGAATCTGTCGATTTTTTTGGAGACGCTCCACAGTGACGACATCGGCGTAGTAGCATCCTTCACCATTCTTTACTGGAAGCTTCAGCAATTCCCCCTTCTTTGCCAGGCAGGTAAAAGGAGTTTGATCCTCCACTAGGCTAAGGAAGACTTGACGGCATGTAAATTTAAGGGATGCGTTCTTGATCAGCGCCCCTGGTAAGAGTCCCGCCTCGCACAGGATCTGAAAACCGTTACAAATGCCAAGGACCAACCCACCCTTGCCCGCAAAGTCAATGACCCCTTGCATGACCGGTGAGAAACGGGCCATGGCCCCGGGGCGCAAATAGTCTCCATAGGAAAAACCACCGGGCAGCACCAAACAGTCCCATAAACCTTTGAGTTTATCCTTGTGCCAGACAAACTCCACCTTCTGCTCCAGCACGTCATTTAGGCAGTAGTAGACGTCGTAGTCGTCACAGGAGCCGGGAAAAACAATCACTCCCCAACGCATGGATTTAACCTCACGGACTAATCTTGAATCTCAAACGTGCAGTCTTCAATGACGGGGTTGGACAGCAATCGATCACACATCTCCCGAATCTGACGTTGGGCTTGCGCAGGGGAAGAGGTATCGATGTCAAGCTCCACGTATTTGCCAATTCGGACTCCCCGGACGTTACCATAGCCCAGGCTGTGAAGGGCACGCTCAACGGTCTGACCCTGTGGATCCAAGACACCTTCCTTAGGGGTTACGTAGACTTTAGCGCGCACGATACATCCAGCTCCAATCGGAAAAGAAACATGAGAGACAACCTTGCCCTCAGCCACAGACCCTTCGGCAAACCTCCTGATAGGCTTCTTCTACCTTTCCCAGGTCTCGCCGGAATCGATCCTTGTCCAACTTCTCCAAAGACCCTTTCTCCCAAAGGCGGCAGGTGTCCGGGCAGATCTCATCCCCAAGAAGAATCTTCCCGTGATGGCGCCCATACTCCAACTTGAAGTCCACCAATATTAAATCCCGTTCATCAAAAAACTTCTTAAGTACTTCATTGACCCAGAAGCTCAGCCTTTCAATTTCCTTCATTTCAGCGTCCGTGGCCATATCAAGGGCACGAATATGAAAAAGGTTGATCATGGGATCCCCCAAGGGATCGCTCTTATAGTAGTGCTCCAGAACCGGTATGGCGAGTGAACCCCCTTCTTCCATTCCGAACCGCTTGGCCAAACTCCCGGCGATGACGTTTCTCATGACCACTTCCACGGGTATGATGTCGAGCCTACGGACCAACATCTCTCGATCGTTCAGCCTTTTGACGAAATGGGTTGGAACCCCCTGATCCTCCAGGAGTCGAAAGAGGACTGCTGAAATTTCGTTATTCATGATCCCCTTTTCCTTAATGGTTCCCCGTTTCTCAGCATTAAATGCCGTGGCATCATCCTTGAAGTACTGGATGACATGATCCGGATCGTCCGTGATATAAATGATTTTGGCCTTGCCCTCATAAATCGCTTCGCGCTTTTCCATAGTTTCTCCTCTCGTTAGATATTGACTCTTGCCGCCTTCCCGGACCAAGGGCGAGGGGTCCCCAAGCCTTAGGGCTCAGTTCGACCTGCTCTTCCCCTTCAGCGAAAGACTCGCTCAAAGATGAGATTTACATTCTTTAGCTGATCTTCGGCCTTCCATATCTCATTAATATCATCAGAGGAAAGAAATTTACTGGCCTGTGGGTCTTGCAGGACTTCCCGCTTAAAATCTCCCCCGTCTTTTTGCACCCTTAGAGCATGGCGCTGCACGATCCGGTAGGCCGCATCGCGCGCGAGGCCCTTATCCACGAGACGAAGGAGAACCTTCTCTGAGAAGATGGCGCCGCCGCTACGCTCTAAATTTCGTTTCATATTCTCTGGATAGACACATAGATTTCTCAAGACATAGGTAATTCGATGTAACATAAAATCAAGTAGAATCGTGGCATCTGGACCGATTACCCGTTCCGCGGAGGAATGGCTGATATCACGCTCGTGCCAAAGGGGAACATTTTCAAGGGCCGCCACCGAGTAGGAACGCACCATTCTAGCGAGACCTGATATATTTTCCGAAAGAATCGGATTTCTTTTATGGGGCATGGCCGAGGAGCCCATCTGTTGGGCGCCGAAGGGCTCTTCAGCTTCCATCACTTCGGTGCGCTGGAGGTGTCGAACCTCCACGGCGAACTTTTCCAGGGAGCTGGCGATGACCGCCAGTGTGGCAAAGAAAAATGCATGTCGATCCCTTTGGATAATCTGATTTGAGATGGGGTCCGGCATAAGCCCGCTCTTCTCGCAAATATAAGCCTCCACTTTGGGAGAGATCTGGGCGAAGGTCCCCACGGCACCGGAGAGTTTTCCAACGCTGATGTCACGCGCCGCCATCTCCAACCTCCCCAGGTTACGACGCATTTCCTCGTACCAGAGAGCGAATTTGAGGCCGAAGGTGATGGGTTCCGCATGAACCCCGTGGGTTCGGCCGATCATGGGGGTGTTCTTATATTTAAAAGCCTGTTGGCGCAGCACCTTCATGAGTTCTCTCACGTCTTTGACTAAGAGCGAGGACGCCTCTTTGAGCTGCAGGGCCAGACCCGTGTCCATGACGTCAGAGGAGGTCAATCCGAGATGGATAAAACGCGCATCGTCTCCCAAGCTTTCTGCTAAAGATCGCAGGAAGGCGATCATTTCATGACGAACATCCGCCTCGATTTTTTGAATCCGTTTGATATCGATCCGGGCACTTTTCCTGATTCGGCGCGCCGATGCCTTCGGAACCTTGCCGAGGCTCGCCAGGGCTTGCGCCGCCAAGACTTCCACCTCAAGCCACATCTGAAATCGGTTTCGCTCCGACCAGATTTGCGCCATCTCAGAGCGACTGTATCGATCGATCATAGGGTCAGCACTCGGTTACTAAATTCCGGGGTTCAGCAGGGATCAGAAAACTGGAGCTGGACGGCTGAAAACCGGATATTACTTTTTTTCATCTGTATGACCGAACCCTCCATCCTCTCGGGGAGTAGGGGGAAGAGATTCCACCTCTTTCCATTGCGCGCGGCAGACCCTCTGGACCACCATTTGAGCCATCCTTTGTCCGCGGCTGATCACCACAGGTTCACCACCCAGATTGATGGCGATCATCTGGATCTCACCGCGGTAATCTGAATCAATAGTCCCTGGACTATTGACCAGGGTGACGCCTTGTTTCAAGGCGAGACCGCTCCGGGGTCTAATTTGTGCTTCAAATCCCACGGGCAACGCCACTGCAATCCCAGTAGGGATGAGGGCACGCTGCAACGGTGCTAGCTTTAGATCGGCTTCCAAATCCGCGTAGAGGTCCATCCCCGCCGACCCGTCCGTCATATAGCTGGGCAGGGGGAGAGCAGGGCCCCTCCAGCGCACACACTTTATTTGGACTTCAACCTCATCCACTGGCGCCAGTCCAGAAAACTCGCATTAGGGATAGCGGAAATTAGAGGGTCAGGTCCAAGGGGATCTTATCGCAATCGCCCAAAAGGGTTAGAGCAACTTCCTCGGGGCGAAGGATCCTAGCCGCCAACCCCACGAGGTCGTCCAGGGTGACGGAACGTATGCCCGCCGAGATCTCCTCTTGGGTGATGGCCTTACCGAAATAAATCTCACTCCTTGCAATGTGACTCATCCAAGAGTCGGTGGACTCTAACCCCAAAATCATATTCCCGATTAACTGACTCTTAGCCCGATCCAATTCGTCCTGGGTAACTTTTGCTGTTGTCATACGACGCATCTCGGTAACGATGAGCTCCACCACCTCTCGCACCCATTCGGGCTTGGTCCCAGCATAAACCGCCGTGTACCCCGCATCACAATAGGAGGACAAAAAGGAGTAAACAGAATAGGCCTTCCCTCTCTTCTCACGAATCTCCTGAAAGAGGCGGGAACTCATCCCTCCACCCAGAATGGTATTGAGAAGGTACGCCACGTAACGATTTTGGTGAGACTGGTGAATCCCGGTGACCCCGAGACACAGATGCACCTGTTCCAAGGCCTTGGAATGCCGGAACACTCCTTTATGGCACTTGGGTAGCAGGGACTTTCCTGTCAAAGGACCCGCCTGGAGGGAGGAAAAATCTCGATTGACCGTCTCCAATAGATCCTCATGGCGCAAATTCCCGGCCCCTGCGATGATCACTCGACCCGGAAGATAGCGGTCACGAACAAACTTGAGGAACTCTTCCCGTTTGAAGTTGGAGACGGTCGATACTTCCCCGCAAATGGGCCGACCCAGCGGATGGTCTCCATAGAAATCCAGATTGAACAGATCATGGACGTAATCGTCCGGGGCATCCTCCACCTGACAGATTTCTTGAATCACAACGGATCTTTCCCGATCTATCTCCTCATGATCGAAAACTGAATGGAGAAAGAGGTCCGTCAATATATCCAAGGCTAAAGACAAGTTTTCATCCAACACCTTGGCGTAGTAGCAGGTGGTCTCCTTACCCGTGAAAGCGTTGAGGACCCCACCCACGGCATCCATTTCTTCGGCGATCCGGGCCGCGCTTCGTCGCTCTGTGCCTTTAAATAGAAGGTGCTCGATAAAGTGAGAAATCCCCCCCTGTTGGCGAGACTCATGGCGAGATCCATTTTCTACCCAGATTCCCAGGCTAACGGACCTCATTCCTGACCTTTCTTCCGAAAGGACTCGAATGCCGTTATCGAGAACTGTCTTGGTAAACATGGATAGTGAAGTTGAATAAAGGAACCCGGTTCCGTCGGGAATCAAACATGGTCCTTTTGGGGATTATCCGGGTTAGCGCTCCCCTCGGTTCGAATCATCACGTCGAGGCCTCGATCCACGGGAGGATTCGGCCTGTTCTGAATCCTCCAAGGTATCTTTTCGACTGAGCTTGACTTTACCCTGTTTATCGATGTCGATGACTTTGACCATTACCTCATCGCCCTCATTGAGCACATCCGTCACACGACGAACACGCTCATGGGCTAGCTGTGAAATATGGACCAGTCCGTCCGTACCAGGTATGATCTCCACAAAAGCTCCAAAGTCCACCACTCGTCTAACGGTTCCCTTGTAGAGCTTACCAATAACCGCCTCAGCTGTAATTCTTTCAACGATCTCCACCGCTTTCTGTGAGGCTGATTCATCACTGGATGCAATTATCACCGTACCATCGTCTTCCACATCAATTTTAACCCCGGTCTGTTCCACAATGCTACGTATGACCTTGCCTCCCGGTCCGATAATTTCTCGAATCTTCTCTGGTTTGACCTTTAGGGTAATAATGCGCGGGGCATGACCGGACACTTCCCCACGAGGCTCAGATAGGGTGCCTTCCATAATGGAAAGGATGTGCAGTCTCCCCTCCTGCGCCTGATAGAGCGCTTCTTGCATAATCTCCCGGGTCACGCCACCGATCTTGATATCCATCTGTAAAGCCGTGACTCCGTCACGGGTGCCGGCAACCTTGAAGTCCATGTCCCCCAGATGGTCCTCATCCCCCAAGATATCAGTGAGAACCCTCACCTCTCCGTCCTCTTTGATCAAACCCATGGCAATGCCGGCCACTGGGGCCTTGATCGGCACACCCGCATCCATGAGGGCGAGGGATCCACCACAAACCGTAGCCATGGATGTGGATCCGTTGGACTCCAAAATTTCTGAAACAATACGAACCGTGTAGGGAAAACTATCATCCAAAGGCAAAACCTGGAGCAGAGCTCTTTCCGCCAATGCCCCATGCCCGATCTCCCGGCGGCCCGGTCCACGAAGGAACTTCACTTCTCCTGTGCTAAAGGGGAGAAAATTGTAATGAAGCATAAACTTTTTGTAATTTTCGCCCATCAAAGATTCAATCTTTTGTTCGTCGGACCCGGTCCCCAATGTAGCAACCACAAGTGCCTGGGTTTCTCCACGGGTGAAGAGGGCCGATCCATGGGTACGAGGGAGCACTCCGACTTCACAGGATACCGGACGAACTTCCTTGAGCCCCCTACCATCGATCCTAATGCGGTCATCCACGATGAGCCGCCGGAGGTGTTCCATCTCAATATCGTCCAAGGTCTCCTGGATTTCTTTTCCTCTTTCTGGAAACTCGAGAAGGGCCTGTGAGAGGGTCTCGCTCTTGATTTCGGCAATGCTGCTGCCGCGTTGGCGCTTGTCGGTGATCCTGATGGCATGTTGTATTTTATCCTGGGCCAGGTCCCTTACCTTTTGAACCAATACGTTATCTTTCTCCTGCTCGGGAACCTGTCGCTTTTCACGCCCCACTTCCCCCTTGATCTCTTCCTGAAGGTCAAGGAGCGTCTGCATGGCTTCATGTCCTTGAAAAAGAGCATCTAGAACACCGTCCTCAGGTAGGATGGCGACGCCGCCTTCCACCATAACGAGACTGTCACGGTTACCTGTTAGAAAGATATTGACGTCACTCTCCTGGAGCTGGGTCTGGGTTGGGTTCATGACCCACTTGCCCCCAATTCTGCCAACCCGAATTCCTGCAATGGGTCCCTTGAATGGGATATCTGAGACCTCCAATGCAACGGAGGCTCCAAGCATGGCCACCACATCCGGATCATTTTCTTTGTCCGCCGATAGGACAGTGGCTATCACCTGGGTTTCACATTTAAAACCATCCCCAAATAACGGCCGGATGGACCGATCGATGAGTCTGGATGTGAGGATCTCCTTCTCTGTGGGGCGTCCTTCTCTTTTGAAAAATCCCCCCGGAATTTTCCCCGCAGCAAACGTCTTTTCCTGATAATCCACCGTCAAGGGGAAAAAATCTATATTTTCCCGGCCTTCTCTGGCGGCCACGGCGGTGACCAATACTACGGTTTCTCCGTAGCGAACCAGTGCGGCTCCATCGGCCTGCTTGGCAACTTTTCCCACCTCTATGGATAGAGGTCGACCATGGTAGTCTACTTCCACTCGTTTAATCATAGGCTAAACCTTTGTAGATATGGGTGAGAGTAAAGAAAACAGTCGGGTGGATCGTTACTTCCTGATCCCTAACCGATTGATGAGACTTTGGTATCTTTCGAAATCTGTTTTCTTAAGATACTCAAGAAGCCTTCTCCTCTGACCAACGAGCTTGAGGAGACCGAGACGGGAATGATGATCCTTAACGTGGACCTTGAAGTGCTCCGTAAGGTAAACAATGCGTTGACTCAGTAGGGCAACCTGCACCTCTGCTGATCCGGTATCGTCGGTATGGAGCCGGAACCGCTCAATGGTGTCTCTCTTATGATTCTGAACAATCCCCATGTGCCCCTGTTAACCTTCTCTCCCTTTACTTACTCCTTCTTTTTAGTTGAGTATTTTGTAGCACACTCTCTTGCCCATGTAAAGCGCAGCGGCCCGGGGTTATCCGTTTTTTTTAAGCTGCTAAAGAAATGGCCGTCTTGACTGCATTATTCGTCTCCCCGGGGAGCAAGGACACGAAACAATAGCCACGTTCCACCACTCTCCCCGTGGACCCACTGGGCTAAAGCAACGGGTTCCCTTTTCAAGTCGGAAAGGCAAACCATCCTTTCTCCATCCTTTGGCGGAGCCAGCTCCCGCAACACTTCCTGCCGACCCACCCTGAGCCAGGACACCTGGCGGTCCCCCAGGGGAACCTGACGCATGTGCCCAAGAGCTCTGGCCAAGGTCACAAGGGGGACTTCTCCCTTTGTCTGTTTCATGAATTTCAGCTCATCCATAGACAACGCCTGATCCACATGGAGGTGGCCGCAGGTGAGCCGTCGAAGGCGCATTAGGTGGCCGCCGCAACCTAGGTGTCTTCCCATATCGGCGGCCAGGGTCCGAATATAAGTACCCTTGGAACAGACCACATCAAAGCCTAACTCGGCTCGGTTCACTTTCCATAGTCGGAGGCTCTCAATGAGAATTTCACGCGCAGCACGAGGCACGGTTTTCCCTTGCCGGGCAAGGCGGTAAAGCGGCACCCCATTCTTTTTAAGCGCAGAAAACATTGGAGGAACCTGCTTTTGGGGCCCAACAAAAGCCGTCTGGAGACGCTCCAATTGCCGTTGATCGAAATCTGGCACTGCTCGAATCTCCAACACCTGCCCTGTGCGGTCTTGCGTATCCGTTTGGGTTCCTAAAGTGATGGTACCCGTGTAACTTTTTCGCTCATTAAGAAAAATCTCTGCCACCTTGGTTCCTTCGTTGACTCCCACCAGAAGTAGGCCGGAGGCAAACGGGTCCAGGCTGCCCAGATGTCCAACTTTTTTAGCACCCAAAAAGGTCTTGAGCCGTTGAACCACTTCGGCGGAGGTGGGACCTTCCGGTTTATCAATGAGGAGAAGACCGCTTTCCATTACGCAATGGGTGAGCGGGCAATTCCGTGGTAGCTACCGTTCATTTAGCGTGCAATCGCGTCGTGCAGGTCAAAGTGACAAACCCTCCTCCGCGATCCTGATTCAGTCAAGGGCAGTAGGTCGCGTCTATTCGACATCCTTAACCTTCCGTAAGAGTTCTTCGATGCGTTGGGCGTTTGCCTGAGTGTCATCGTAAATGAACTCAAGGGTGGGTACATAGCGCAATTTCAGCTCTCGGGCAATCTTGGAACGAATAAAACCTGAGGCACTCCTCAATCCGGAAAGGACCTCGTCCTTTCCTTGCTGATTCACAAGAACACTAAAAAAAACACGCGCATGTTTGAGGTCGTTGCTCACCTCGACCCCCGTGAGGGTCACTACACCGACCCTCGGATCGTTGATCTCGCGGCTGAGCACCTGGGAAACAAACTCTAGGATCAGGTCCCCAACCCGTTCCGAGCGTTTCGATTGCATGGTTGTTGAAGCTGTTTTGGGAAAGCTAAGCGGTAATTTAGCAGTGGAAAAACTCCACCTGTGTTGCCCCCAACTGGGCAAGCTTGAGGCGGTCCACAAAATCAATGACCTTCTGCAAGGTGGCATCCACAATCGGTTGACTGCTCCCCACCACTGCGAAACCTAAGACCGCACTCTGCCATAGATCTTGATCACCACACTCTGTTACGGAAATATTAAACTGATGTGCAACTCGCGCCTGGACCCTTTTGAGAACTCCCCTTTTCCCCTTCAGGGAATGGTTCTCTGGAAGGATCACGACCAGCTTCAGAACTCCCACGACCATGAGAATACAGGCCGGACTGGGCAACCCTGGGTTAGCGACCCGTAGCGGCTGAACTTTGGGAGGCCTCTCGTCCTGAGCCGGAACTGATGTGTCTCGCTACCGCCGTGCGTTCATAGGCCTCAATCAAATCCCCCACCTTCACATCCTGGTATCCCTGGATAGCCATACCACATTCGTAGCCCATGGACACCTCCCGCACATCATCCTTAAAGCGCCTGAGGCTGGCCAATTCCCCTTGGTGGACAACCACCTGATCCCTTAGCAACCGGACCAGGCTGCCGCGTTGAATTTTGCCTTCACTGACATAGCACCCCGCAACCGTACCTACTCCGCGGGCGTGGAAAATGTCTCGGACCTGTGCGCGCCCCTGCAGCACTTCCCTGTAGGTAGGTTCCAACATTCCTTCCAAGGCTGCTTTGATGTCAGCAAGAACCTCATAGATTACCGTGTAGAGCCGAACATCCACCCCTTCTTGACTCGCCAGGTTACTTGCCTTGGACTCTGGACGCACATTAAAACCTATAACAATGGCATTCGATGCAGAGGCCAACAAGATGTCACTCTCCGTAATTCCGCCCACAGAGCTATGGATCACTCTGGGCTTCACTTCGTCTGTACCAAGCCGGCTCAAGGATTCGTTCAAGGCCTCCGCTGAGCCGTGGACGTCCGCCTTCAGTACCACCTGCAGCTCTTTGACATCCCCAGCTTTGATTCGCTCATAAAATTCTTCGAGGGAGACCTTACTGGATTTAGCCAAATCCGATTCTCGCTGCCGGTCGTGCTGGTGCTCAGCGATCTGTCTTGCCTTGTTCTCGTCCGAAAGCGCGGAGAGGGTTTCGCCTGCCCGTGGAACCCCTTGCAATCCCAGGATCTCAACGGGAAAGGATGGCGGTGCCTCGTCTGTCTTTCGTCCGCGGTCGTCGATCATGGCTCGAACTTTCCCATAGAAAGTTCCGCATACCACGGAATCTCCCACCCTTAGGGTCCCCTCCTGCACAAGAATCGTGGCAACGGGCCCCTTTCCCCTGTCTAATCTGGCTTCCACAACGACCCCGCGAGCCAACTTATCCGGATTTGCCTTGAGCTCCAGAACGTCCGCCTGAAGCAACAGCATCGCCAACAGGTCAGGAATACCTTGTTTTGTCTGGGCTGAGACCGAAACCATGATCGTATCCCCCCCCCACTCCTCGGCAACTAACCCGTGTTCAGACAGTCCCCTTTTGACCCGGTCCACGTTGGCATCGGGCTTGTCGACTTTATTGATCGCCACCACCATGGGGTTCCCGGCGGCCCGGGCATGGTTTATTGCCTCCACAGTCTGAGGCATCACGCCATCGTCGGCTGCCACAACCAACACAACGATGTCAGTAACCTTGGCTCCCCTGGCACGCATGGCGGTGAACGCTTCATGACCTGGCGTATCCAAAAACGTCACGCTTCTACCGTCCACATCCGTGCGATAGGCTCCAATATGCTGGGTAATGCCCCCAGCCTCTTGACCCGTAACGTCAGCGCTCCGTATGGCATCGAGCAGGGAGGTTTTCCCATGATCCACATGTCCCATCATGGTGACAACGGGTGGTCTGGTCCGCAGCGCAATCTCCGGCTCCTTCACCTCGTGCTCCATCTCCATCACCGACTCCACGTCTAGGGCTACGTTCTCCACTTGATAGTCAAAATCGGACGCCACCAGACTCGCTGTCTCCGAGTCGATCACTTGATTGATGGTGGCCATCATACCCAGGTCCATTAGCTTCTTAATCACATCCCCTGCCTTCACCCCCATGTTCCTTGAAAGCTCACCGACGCTAATGGCCTCGGATATTTTGACTACTCGCTTACCGGCCTTGGGGACCGTAATTTCTGTTTTCTTCTGGTCTTTGCCAGGCAGGGCCTTCTTTTTCTTGGGCAAATACCCTGACCGAAACTCCCGCCCCCTGGCCTCAAGACCCTCCTGTCTTTGGATAACGCGTCTTTTACTTTTTGTGCTTTTGGGTTGCCCCCCCGCTTCCTCAGTCGCCCCCTCCGTAGGTGCCACTGGCTTTCGAACCTCTCTCTGCTCTTTTTGGGGTTCCACCGCAACGGGGGTGGGATCAGGTTCTCCAGCGGGCCGGCGTCGAGCAACCTCTTTGGACTCCGCCTGGCCGACTTTCTTTAAATCGATTCGTCCCAGGACCCTGGGCCCCTTTGTGGGCTCCTCTGCAACTGGGGCGCCCTTTGCCTCCACCACCGCCTCCGGCTCAGCCTCCTGAGTAGCCTGAGCGGGAGGTGCGGGCTCCGCAGGCATGGTCGGTTCCGTTGGCAACTCTTGCTCAACCGCAACAGTAGGCTCAGGCTCCACGAGAGGAGGAAGGTCGGGGGGAATGTCTTCCATGGGGCTCCGTGGGGGTTCCTCCATTGGGGGCAGGGGTTGCTGAACGACCTCCGTTCGACTTGTACGTCGCCGGATCACGTTGGCACGAACCCTGCGCTCCACCACCTGTTCTCGAGCCTGGACTTCCCCTAAGACCTCATCCTGACCCTTCACCACCCGATCCGCCGTTACCTTTTCTTCCCCTACCTGGACCTGAGGCTTCAGGTCCACGGAGAACGCAGATCGGATACTTTCAACTTCTTCTACCTCAAGGGAACTCTGCGCTCTTTTTCCACGCACCCCCAGCTTGTCCAAACGCGCGATGAAGTCTTTTGGCTCGATCCCCAACTCTTTGGCCAGTTGATGAACCCTTACCTTACTCATCTCCATTCTCCCAACGCCGATTACGTAAACCTTGAATCAGTTTTCCTCTGGCTTCGCGTCCAATCTCTAAGTGAAACGCACGGTAGAGTTTCTTTTTACCCAAGAAGGCTTCCCAACAAGCCTCCTTGTGGTGAAGATAACCTCCTCGCCCGCTTCCCGTCCGGTCGACTCTTAACTCTCCGCCGCTGGTGACCACCAAACGCAGTAAATTCCCTTTTTGGTCCCGGTCACCACATCCGAGGCAGGTTCGTTCTGGGCGATGATCTCGCTTCAAGCGTACCCGCCTATTCTGCCTTCGGTTCTTCTCGTCCTTCTTTTTCTACACCTTCGGCCGCCTCTTCCGTCACCCCTTCCCCGGTATTGCTCTGTTCCGCAGCGGTCACCTGTTCTTCCAACGAACCTTCTTCCGATTGTTCCTCAGCCCGTCTCTGCTCCTCCAATAGCCTCTGTTCTTCCAATTGTTTCAATTCTTCCACATGGGTCTTGCTTGCTTGATGAATCGCCTCCGCCTTTTCCGCCGTTATACCGTCCACTTCCTGAATTTCCGTAAGCTCCGCCTCAGCCAGTTCCTCGGCAGACTTATACCCCGCCTGATAGAGAAGCTCCGCAACCATATCATTCACCCCAGCAACCGCGCCCAGGGAGATTCGGGCTCGGCGATTTTCTTCTTCCGCCTCAGCCTCACTGCGGACGTCGATTCTCCATCCCGTCAAACGCGAAGCCAAACGCACATTCTGACCTTTTCTTCCAATGGCCAAGGACAGCTGCTCGTCGGGGACGATAACCTCCATACTGTGCTCGTCCTCCGACATGATGATCTTTGCCACCTTGGCCGGGGCCAACGCGCGACAGGCATACTCCGCCTGGTCAGCGATCCAATGGACAATGTCAATCTTTTCTCCGCGAAGTTCCTGAACCACCGCCTGAACCCGCATCCCCCTCATCCCCACACAGGCCCCCACCGGATCCACATCGGGATCCCTGGAGGCCACAGCGATTTTTGCCCGGCCTCCCGGCTCCCTGGCGACTCCTTTTATTTCAACGATGCCTTCATAGATCTCCGGAACTTCCTGCACAAAGAGTTTCTGCAACATCCCAGGGTGGGTTCGCGATACAATGATTTGCGGACCTCTGGCGGTCATCTCCACACTTGCAATATAAACACGAATTCGATCGTTCTGCCGGTAGCGTTCCCGAGGAACCTGCTCCTTTTCAGGGAGAATGGCGTTGGTCTTTCCCATGTTTACAATGATGCTCTTCTTTTCGAAACGCTGGACGATCCCGTGGATCAACTCTCCCTCACGCTGCTTGAATTCGTTATAGATAATTTCGCGCTCGGCGTCCCGCACTCGTTGAACAATGTTTTGCTTAGCCGCCTGGGCCGCGATTCGACCGAAGGAGGTGGCGTCCAACTTGGTCAAGAGTTCATCGCCCAACTCCGCTTCCGGATCAAGGGTGTCACGTGCTTCTTGAAGCGTGATCTCGGCATCCGGGTCGCTGACCTCCCCTACAATCCGCTTAGCTTCAAAAAGCTCAACCTCACCGAGCTCAGGGTTAAACTGTGCCTCAATCTTCCGCTCTTGGCCAAATGTTTTCTTAGCGGCTGAGATCATGGCGTTTTCCAGGGCACCGATAAGGATAGACTTATCAATGCCTTTTTCCTTACTAATCTGTTCAATGACTCGATTTAAATCCTGCTGCATCTCCGCTCCCGAATTCAGTTGTTAGCAACAACAACCGCCAATGGATTCCCTAAAAGAAGAAACTTACCGGTGCTCCCTGTTCTTACTCTCTCCGTCCCAATCGTGCTCGTAGTTGGCTCTCTCAATCATCCCGTAGGGTATGTAAAGCTCCACATTTTCGCCGGAAACCACAATGCCGTCCTGGGTGCTCTCTTTGAGAAGACCCAAAAACGATCTCCGCCCTTCGATCCTCTCCCGGGTGCGAACTCGAATTCGCTTCCCCACAAAACGGGTAAAATGCTCGGGCCTCTTGAGCGCGCGGTTGACACCTGGAGAAGAAACCTCCAAGGTATAAGACCTCTGAATGACATCGTGGACATTTAGAAGATCGCCCAATTGGCGGCTCACGCGGGTTAAGTCGTCGAGATTGGGTCCACCCTCCTTATCCAGGTATAACCTTAATACCCAACCTCCCCTCCCCTCACGGCGAAACTCTATGTCAAAGATTTCTAACCCTTCATCCGCCGCCAGCGGCGATGCAATCTCCCAGACCCGCGATACTGTGGAATCGCCATCCATGATAGATACCCCCAAAAACAAAAAAAGCGGGCATAGGCCCACTTTGGGAGTGACCACCAAAGCTTCGAATATTTAGTAGCATGGGGGCAGTGTGAATGCAAGACGTTTGCCCGCTGGGCATTATTTGCTATCATTCGATTTTGCCAATGAGGACAGAAACAATGGGCGGGCAGACGAAACAGGACAAGCGCGTTTCGCCCTTATCCTGGAAAAACATCCTGACGAGCCTCGAAGAGGCCGTGGTGATTATCGATCAACAGGGGAAGGTCTCCTTTTTAAACCAAGCGGCCGAGATCCTTACGGGGACCTCCGCCCTCCAAATCCAAGGGCAACCCTATAGCCTGGTATTCAAACGCAACCCATGGCTCATTGAAATGGTAGAGAAAGGCCAGTTTCCACAGCACAGCAGTACCCGAGGGGAAGGTGACTTCGTCACCCAACGATGGAGTCAGCGCCCAGTAAGCTTGATGGTCTCACCCCTACAGGATCAGTCTGGGAAACAGGAGGGAGCCGTTTTGCTGCTGCGTGACCTGAGCTATCAGAGACAGATGGAGGAACAGTTAAAGCGGTCTGATCGAATGGCCCTGTTAGGAACCCTGGCTGCGGGGCTGGCCCATGAGATCAAGAATCCTTTAGGCGGAATCAAAGGAGCCTCCCAGCTGCTCAAGAAGGAAGTGGCGCAGGAATCCTCTCTGGTGGAATACAGCGACATTATCGTTCGCGAAGTTAATCGTATCGATCAGTTGATGGAACAACTTTTGGACCTGTCCCGGCCTCCTAAACTCCATCTCATTCCGTTGAATATTCATGAGATCCTAGGCCATGTCCTGTTTCTGGAAAATCAGACCATCTCCAGCTCCAAGGTCAGTGTCAACAAAAACTTCGACCCTAGTCTACCCCCCGTCATTGGCGACCGAGACCGACTCATCCAGGTTTTTTTAAATCTGGTTAAAAATGCCCTTCAGGCCATGAAGACAGGAGGGCAACTAACCGTAACCACTCGAATGGAAACCGACTACCACATTCGGGAAGTAGGCAACCTGGGAGGGAAGCTCATCCGCGTCAACATCGAAGACAATGGTCTGGGAATTGAAGAGGAGCACCTTTCACACATTTTTTCTCCATTCTTTACCACAAAGAGCAATGGTACCGGCCTCGGACTGGCCATTTGTCATCGGATCATCAAGGAACATGGTGGTTTCATTGGGGTGGATACTTCCGAGGGAAAAGGAGCCGCTTTTAGGGTCTCATTGGTGGTGGCCCATAAAACTGCCTAGGGACGGCTCTTGCAGCCGCCCCGTTGGATTTACTAGAGATCAAGAGGGATGACCTTGACATGGGAGTCCAATTTTGTGTGGAGGTTGCTCCCTATTCCAATAAGAAAAAAGAAATGCGCGATCGTGGAGTGCGCTTTGCAAAACTTCCCCCGTATGGAAGGCTGATCTGGAACTTCACCGCCGGGTAGTTTCGCACTAAATGGACCAAACCGCTCTTGCGCAGGGTTGGTGCGCGCGTGAATGATTTTTTCAATCGATTAGGGTCGAATCGGGGTTGATTGAACAGGTTATGGACCAAGGAAAAATCCTCGTTGTGGATGATGAAGAGTCCCTTCGCCTTGTGCTGAAAAAGGCACTCGAAAGAGAGGGCTTTTGGGTCCAGACCGTCGAAAGCGGTCAAGTGGCCAAGGTTCATCTGCACGACAATCCCTTCGACGTCTCCCTGGTAGATATCAAACTGCCGGATATCGATGGGATTACGCTCCTCAAGGAAGCCAAAGAAGAGGGACTCGACACCTCGTTTATCGTGATGACCGCTCAAAACACCATGAAAAACGCCATCGAGGCCATGAAGGGGGGAGCCTTTGATTACATCACCAAACCCTTCGACCTTGATGAAATGCTGGTGGTGGTTCAGCGGGCGTTGGAAAATCGGAAATTGAGCCGGGATTTTCACGAGCTCAAGGAAGAAGTCAAAAAGAAATACGAACCTGGGGGCAACATGGTTGGCGAGAGCCCCGCGTTACAGAAGGTCTTCAAGACCATCGGACAGGTGGTTTCCACCCACGCCACCATTCTGATTCTGGGCGAGAGCGGCACCGGAAAAGAACTGGTGGCAAAAACCATTCACTATAACTCTCCCCGCTGGAACAAACCGTTCATTGCCGTGAACTGTGCCGCCATTCCCAAAGAGCTACTGGAGAGCGAGTTTTTCGGCCATGAAAAGGGTTCCTTCACGGGCGCCTTGGAACGCAGGGTCGGGAAATTTGAGCAGGCGGAAGGGGGAACCCTTTTCCTTGATGAGATCGGGGATCTACCCATGAACCTCCAGACCAAACTCCTAAGAGCCCTCCAAGAAGAGGAGTTCAGTCGAGTGGGCGGGCGGGAGATCCTGAAAACGGATGTGCGCATCCTTGCCTCCACAAACCAGGACCTTGAGAAAGCGGTTCGGGAGAAGAGGTTCCGGGAAGATCTCTACTTCCGATTGAAAGTCATCCCCATCCATCTCCCTCCCCTGCGGGAACGCAAGGGGGACATTGTCCTTCTAGTGGCCTTCTTCATTGAAAATCACAACCGAGATATGGGAACTCGGATTTCCGGCGTCTCCCCGGATGCCTTGAAATTACTGGAAGCCTACCCGTGGCCAGGAAACGTCAGGGAGTTGGAGAACGTGATGATTCGCGCCGCGGTTCTATCTCCTGGGACCATCCTGTTTCCCAAAGACTTCAACCTGTCCACCGGATCGGAAACTTCTCTCCCGGACTATGAGGACCTCTCCCTGGAGGAAGTTATTCAGCGCAAGCTGGACGACTATTTTAATCGGACCCGGGGGGTGGACGTAGAAAACCTTTACTCCCTGGTAATCGAACGGGTGGAGCGGCCCTTAATCGAGCTGACCCTAAAAGCCACGCGAGGCAACCAGATCCGCGCGGCCCAGTTACTTGGTATCAACCGAAATACGTTACGCAAGAAAATTACCAATCTCCACATCAGCGTAAAAGACTCTTATGAAGAGTAGCTCCTTTCGCTTGCCCTCGCCTCTTTACACCATCTTCGACCCCAGCCAGAGCACACAAAGCCCGCCTCTATCGGTTGGGCGCCTCCTGCTCGAGGGAGGGATCTCAGTGATCCAGCTCCGGGTCAAGGATAAAACCGCAAACGAATTCCTCCAGCTGGCGGTGGAGCTAAGGAAGCAGACTTCTCAAGCGGGCTGCCTACTCATCGTCAACGACCGAGTGGATATCGCCTTGGCATGTGGGGCCGATGGTGTTCATCTGGGGCAGGATGATCTCCCTCTCGCGGCGGCCAAGAGAATCATGGGGAATCGGCTCATTGGTATTTCCACCCATACCTTGGAGCAGGCAAAAGAGGCGGAACGTGGCGGCGCCCACTATATCGGCTTTGGTCCCATCTTCGGCTCCATGACCAAAGAGACGGGTTATTCCCCCCGGGGCCTCCCCATGCTTCAGGAGATCCGTCGCGCCGTCCGACTCCCAATCGTCGCCATCGGGGGCATCACCGAGACGAACGTGAAGGAGGTCTGGCGAGCAGGGGCCCATGGGGCGGCCATGATCAGTGATCTGATAGCGGCGAAGGATATCGTGGAGAAAGTAAGAAGGGTATTAGCTCAAGCTCAAAGTTCTTAAGCCTCTTCCTGATAAAAAGCGTCAGCCTGGGAGTAATTTTCAAACCGGGTGATCTCATTGATAAATGTCAGGCGAACCATGCCGGTGGGACCGTTACGTTGTTTCGCCACGATGATTTCCGCCGTTCCCTGGTCCGCTGAGTCTTTGTTGTATAATTCATCCCGGTAAATAAAGGCGATAACATCAGCGTCTTGCTCGATGGCTCCGGATTCCCTCAGATCCGCCATCATGGGTCGCCTGTCCCCCCGATCCTCCACACGACGATTAAGCTGCGAAATGGCAATAATCGGGATATTGAGCTCTTTGGCCAAGGCCTTTAGGGATCGTGAAATTTCCGAAATTTCCTGTTCACGGTTTTGCACCGCGGACAGACCGCGCATGAGTTGGAGATAATCCACAACGATTAGGCCAATTTTTTTATCTCTATCTCGTACCAGACGACGCGACTTCGCCCTGAGCTCTAAAATTGAGATGGCGGGGGTATCATCGATGTAGACGGGGGCCTCGGCCAACCTTCCCGCGGCTTTTATCAAAGGGTCAAACTCCCGCTCCGCTAAATGGCCTGACCGGACCTTCGAGTGGTCGACTCTTGCCTCCGAGCAAAGCATTCGAAGCCCCAACTGTTCTTTGGCCATTTCAAGGGAAAACACGGCCACTCCAATTTTCGCCTGCAAGGCGGCGTAGGCTGCAACGTTAAGGCTGAAGGCGGTCTTCCCCATGCTGGGTCTACCGGCCACTACGATTAGGTCTGAGGGTTGGAGGCCCGCGGTGATACTATCCAGCTTATTAAACCCGGTGGGCACCCCGGTGACCATTTCCTTGCGCTCGTAGAGCTTCTCCACCATTTTGATGGAGTCATTCATCATGTCCCCAAGAAATACAAAGGATGATTTGATTCTTCTCTCCGAGATATCAAAAATGCTCTTTTCCGCTTCGTCGAGAATTTCCTCTAAGTTACCTTGATCTTCAAACCCACGGGTGGCAATCCCGGTGGCGACGTTAATGAGGTTTCTCAGGATTCCCTTTTCGCGAATAATCCGAGCGTAATGAGCAATATTGGCGGACGTGGGAACCAGATTTGCCAGTGAAGCAAGGTAAGCTGTCCCTCCCACAGCCTCCAGCTCCCCCTTCGCCTTCAAGAACTCGCTCAAGGTGATGAGATCCACCGGTTCTCTGCGCTCGGCCAGCTCCATCATGGCCCGGAAGACTTTACGGTGGGACTCGCGGTAGAACAGGTCGGGAGTTACAATTTCCAGCACACGGTCCATGGCCTCATTTTCGAGCAGAATTCCACCGAGAACGGATGCTTCAGCTTCCAAATTCTGAGGCGGCACTTTTCTGAAATTGTCTTCGATGGTGGCCATGTTGCCAATAGGGACACGAAACGAAAAACCCCTGAACTCAAACTGAATCGAGATGCGCCTACGTTATTGGAATCGAAACAAAAGGCAAGGAAAATTTTTACCCTTAAAACCCAGGCAAATCGTCCGTGGGGATTCAAATTTTTCGGGGATGGATTGATCCCATGGCCCCCATCCAAAGTCAGGCTATCCTAGGCGGTTGGCCAGTTCGCGCAGCTCCACTCGCGTGGGATTCGGAATACGGTCTCCGAATTGGGCGAAGTACTTTTCGATATCCGGGACTTCGGGTCTCCAGAGTTCCGCGTCCACCTTGAGCAGCTCATTTAAATCGTCCGACGGGAGGGTTAGGCCTGTAAGGTCAAGGTCTCCAGGGTTAGGCACGTTACCAATGGGTGTTTCCCTAGCGCCGATTTTCCCGTCCATCCGATCACACATCCACTTAAGCACTCGGCTATTCTCACCAAACCCTGGCCACAACCACTTACCCTCAGGAGTCTTACGAAACCAGTTGACATAGAAAATGCGTGGCGCCTTGCCACCGAGCCTGTCCCCCATTTTCAACCAATGCCGAAAATAGTCTCCCATGTTGTAACCGCAAAACGGGGTCATGGCGAAGGGGTCCCGCCTTAACCTGCCCACGGTCCCGATGATGGCCGCAGTGGTCTCCGATGCCGCCGTTGCCCCAAGAAAAACCCCATGACGCCAGTTGAACGCTTCGGTAACCAACGGCACAACACCGGCACGACGACCGCCGAATATAAAAATGTCGATGGGAACACCCTCGGGTTTTTCCCAGTCGTTACAGATTTCCGGACACTGGGCCGCCGGGACCGTAAACCGAGCGTTTGGGTGGGCCGCAGGAGTTTTTAGGTCGGGACGCCAGTCCTCGCCCTTCCAGTCGATGGCATGGGAGGGAGGATCTCCGTCCATTCCTTCCCACCAGACATCACCATGGTCGGCAAGGGCACAGTTGGTGAAGATAACGTTCTCTTTCAAGGTCTCCATGGCCATGGGATTGGACCCATAAGAGGTGCCGGGTGCAACACCGAAGAAACCCGATTCGGGGTTAATGGCGTGGAGTCGTCCGTCCGCGCCGATTTTCATCCAGGAAATGTCATCGCCCAGGCATTCACACTTCCATCCCGGGATGGTAGGCACAATCATCGCCAGATTGGTCTTTCCGCAGGCAGAAGGAAAAGCGGCGGCGATATGGAACTGTTTCCCCGCGGGATTGGTGAGCCGCATGATCAACATATGCTCCGCCATCCAGCCCTCACGCTGGGCCATGGCGGAGGCGATCCTGAGAGCCAGGCATTTTTTCCCCAGCAGCGCGTTGCCGCCGTAACCGGAGCCGAAAGACCAAATCAAATTTTCCTGGGGAAAATGGCTGACGTATTTGCGTTCCATGGGGGCGCAGGGCCAAGAATCATCCTTCTGACCTTTGGCAAGGGGAGCGCCCACGGAGTGCAGGCAAGGGATGAAGTCCCCATCAGGCCCGAGTGTCTGGAGCACTCTGTCCCCCACACGTGTCATAACGTGCATGTTGCATACCACATAGGGGCTATCGGTTATCTCCACGCCGATTTTAGCTATGGGTGATCCAATGGGTCCCATGGAAAAGGGGATCACATACATGGTCCGCCCCTTCATGCAACCGTCATACAGGCCGCTCATGGTCTGCTTGAGCTCGTCGGGGTCCACCCAATTATTGGTGGGGCCGGCCTCGATCTTTGTTGGAGAAGCAATGTAGGTGCGGTCTTCGGTCCTGGCCACGTCGCTTGGATCGGACCGAAACAAGAAAGAATTGGGACGTTGCCTGAGGGGGACGGCCATTGCACTGCTGACCATTTGAGCCATTAAGTGATCGTACTCCGCCTTGCCCCCATTACACCAGTAAAGGGAATCGGGCTTGCACAGGTCGGCTGCCTCACGAACCCACGCATTGAGCTTCCCGTTCATTAATGTGCTGGTCATGATTGCTCGAGCGGTCTCGCCTCTTCAAGTATCGGCAGTGCACAGAGCAGGCACTGGCGTCACTGACTACAACGGTTAGGTCTTTTATTGCTTATGTGAAATTTTCCTGGAAATCAAACCGTGAGCTAGAAATTGGAGCTGGTTTCAGAGGTTGGACTCAGCAGTCGCGTGGCCTGGTCCAATTCCTGGTGGCTTCCCAGCAGGACGAGAACATCGCCGGCGGACAGCAGGAAATCCTGCGGAGGATTGTGTATGGACTTGCCGTCTCGAACCACCGCAATTACGGTCACCCCGTAGCGAGACCTCACCTCAAGCCCCGCCAGGGTTTTGCCAACGGCCGGCGATCCTTCCAGCAACAACACCGTATCGGTGATGGTGCCCGCCAGATACTGACTCAGTTGATCCAGGCTTTTGCCCTCGAGCTTGAGCCCCCGCATCATCCGGTACCGTTCCCGTCGCATCAAATCCACTTGGAGCGAGATCACATTGCGGGGCACGTGGTATTCCTCCAGGACCCGCGCAAAGATTTCCACTGAGGTTTCAAACTCCTCGGGTATGACCTGGCTCGCCCCGATTCGATACAGCTTGTCGATGTCCGACACATAACGGGTACGAACCAGGATGAACAGATCAGACCTGAGGCTCCTGGCCTGCCGTACCGTATGCAGCGTCGCCACGGAATCGGATATTGCCACCACCATGGCCCGAGCCCCGTGGATGCCGGCGTGCTCCAGGACATTCTGTTGGGTCCCGTCTCCAAAAGTCACCGGCTCACGGGCGGCCTTGGCCTTGCTGATGAGATCAGGATTCATCTCTAAGATCCGGTAGCGGATCCCCACCTCTTTGAGGACCCGGGTAAGGTTTTGCCCGTTCAAACCATAGCCCACCACCATCACGTGACCCGTGGCGGACTCTTGCCTATCCTTTTCCGCCGGCGTCTTGACTCCTGGAACCTTGACCATGGCTTCAAACCCATAGGCCAACCGATTGACCCACTGTATCAGAAAGGGAGTTGCCGTCATGGTGAGAATGGAAGCGGCCAGAAAAGTCTGCCCGGCGGTCTCAGTCAGCAGACCGAAGTCCCGTCCCGCTGCGGCGAGAATAAAGGAAAACTCTCCAATCTGGGCTAGACTCAGACCCAGTATGACACCCAGTCGGAGCGAACGGTATAGCCGCCAGTAGATCAGAAAGATCACCAGAGCCTTGACTCCAATGATTAGAAGGAAATTCATTAATGCCGGGACAATATTGTCCATCAGGAAATGGACGTTCAGAAGCATTCCGATGGAGATAAAGAAAATTCCACTGAAACAATCCCGCAAGGGAACTATCTCGGCTACGATCTGATGGCTGTACTCTGATTCCGAGATCAACAGCCCGGCAATGAACGCACCCAGAGCAAGGGAGAGTCCCAACGTGGAAGTGAGCCACGCGGTTCCCAGACAGACGAAGATGACAAACAGTAGAAAGATCTCTCGATTTCTGACAATGGCCACTTGACGTAGGAGCCAGGGTAGAACGCTTCGCGCGGCGGCCACGACCAGAAGGAGCACCAGGATCGCCTTAAGGAGCGCCCAGCCAATGAGTAGAAGAGATACGTCACCGGTTTGACCCAGCACGGGAAGGAGAAGCATCATGGGCACGATACAGAGATCCTGAAACAGGAGCAGACCCGTGGCCAACTTCCCCTGTAAGGAATCGATCTCCCGCCGGTCACTGTACACCTTGAGAACGATGACTGTGCTGCTCAGCGAAATGAGAAATCCGAAGAATATACCCACCTGAGCTGAGTGGCCCAGAAAAAGCGCGGCAGCCAGGCTCACCAGGGTTGTAACGGCCACCTGAAGTATCCCGGCCCATAGGATGTAGTTCCGGGCCGTGTGAAACTCCGACAAGGAAAATTCGAGCCCGATGGTAAAGAGGAGGAGGACAACGCCTATCTCCGCGAGGAGCTCCACTTCATGAACGTCATGGATGAGCCCCAGGGAGTCGGGGCCGATGATCACACCCGCCACCAGAAAACCCAGGATGACGGGGACCCTGAGCTTTTGAAAGACGAACACGATGGAAAGGGTGGCGGTGAGAACAATCAGGAGTTGTTTTAAAACGGCTATGTCATCCATGGTTAGTTACTGAAGAAAGTTTAGAAGCCTTTGAATTCAATCTTAGAACCCGGGCGCCTGAGCTTGGCCGAACAATGGATGCCACGGGCGCAGGCGTGAAAGCGGACCCGACAATTTCAGGACAAAAACCTTGCCAAGGTTCCCTTCAGACGTCCGGGCAGGCTTCAATCGGCCTTGTAACCGGCAGTGATCACCGTGTGGATGCCGCCACGCACATTAAAATCCCCCACCACGGACATGGATCTAGGACGGCAGGCCTCGACCAGATCATCCAGGATTCGATTAGTGACATCTTCGTGAAATGCCCCCTCGTTTCGGTACGACCAGAGGTACAGCTTCAGGGATTTCAGCTCGATGCACAACGAGTCCGGCACGTATTGAATTCGGATGGTCGCAAAGTCAGGCTGACCCGTACGCGGGCAAACGCAGGTAAACTCAGGACATTCGAGGTTAATCTCGTAGTCCCTTTCAGGTCGGGGGTTAGCGAAAGTCTCCAGTTCCTTACTCGGCCCGGCTACCATGGGCATAGTTTATCAATTTCTTGCCGCTAGGACTAGCATTTCTAGTCAAAGCACCTGGATATACGACCACGGTCTTTGTATAATTAGGTGGTAAAATCGATTTTTTCAGGATTATTTCATTCCCTCACCGATGAAGACTCGAATATGGGCCTGGAGCTTGAAGATGAACGGTTCCCCTATCTAAACCAATGAGTTGGAGGTGTCCCGTGCGTTTACCCAAATCGCCCGCTTTCTTCATACCCTTTGTAGCCCTCGTCCTGCTTCTCCATGGCCCGGCGGAGGCCAAGAAAAGAGAGAGCAAGACCCTGGTGCTCGATAACGGTCTGGCGGTCCTGCTCATGCATGATCCCGAGGTGACCCGCAGCGCCGCAGCTTTGGCCGTGGGTGTCGGCAGTCTCTATGACCCTGAAGAGAAGCTGGGATTGGCCCATTATCTGGAGCACATGCTGTTCCTGGGGACGAAAAAGTATCCGGAGGTCAACGCCTTCGATAAACTTCTATCCGCAAATTCCGGGGACAACAACGCCTATACGGGGGACATGATCACCAACTACTTCTTTGAGATTTCCCATGGAGCCTACCAAGAGGCCCTGGACCGCTTCAGCCAATTTTTCAAAGAGCCCCTGTTCGACAAACAATACTCCGAAAGAGAAGTCAATGCGGTCCACAGCGAGCACGACAAGAACAAGCTGCGGGATCGATGGCGCGTGGCCCACGCCGTGAGCCAGGTGGCGGAGAAAGGACACCCCGTCACAAAATTCGGCACGGGAAACAAAGAGACCCTTGCGGGGGACAACCGGCCCGCCTTGCTGGCATTTCACCGCAAGTACTATTCCGCCTCGAGGATGAAGCTTGCCACCCTGTCCAACCTTCCCCTCAGGGAGCAGGAGGAGTTGGCGGCAAGGTATTTCTCCGATATTCCGGACCGTCCGGTGGAGATGCCGCATATCGATGAGGCCTACCGTAAACCCCTTAAAGGCCGGTACCGGTTCATGCAAGTAAAAACCATCCGGGACGTGCAAAGCCTGACACTCACCTTTCCCACCATCCGGCTCGATGACCACCTGGACAGCAAACCCGCGCATATCGTAGCCCACGTGTTAGGGTACGAAGGGAAAGGTTCCCTGCTTTCAAGATTAAAGGAAGAGGGGCTCGCCCTCGGGCTGTCCGCCGGAGGCGATTCCAGCCATCCCAACCTTTCTTCCTTTGATATCTCCGTTCGATTAACCAAGAAAGGCGAGAAGAACCACCAGCGGGTCCTGGAACTGATCTTTGCTTATATTCACCTGCTCGACAAACGCGGGTTCGAAGAATACACGTTCCGGGAAACCCGGACCATGGCCCGGATCGATTTTCAATGGAAAGACCCCGACGAGGGCATGGGATATGTGGCCTCCAAGGCCGCACAGATGCAGACATACAAGCTTGCGGATGTGGAAACCCTTCCCTACCTTTACCGGAAATACGAACCTGCGGCCTACAAGGCTATCCTGGCCACGCTGACGCCGGAAAATATGCTGGCCGTCCTGCAGTCCCGGTCCGTGGAAACGGACCGGCAAGCCGAATTCTATGGAACGGAATATTCCATCCGGGAAGTCGGAGGGGAATCCTACGAAAAGCTTCATAGCCCCGGCACGATAGACGGCATCTTCTACCCGAAGAGAAACGAATTCATTCCCTACAATCTCACCCTCATGGATGAACGACCCAGCCTCGTTCGCGACGACCCTCTCGCCAGGGTCTGGTTTCAATTTGACAGCCGTTTCGAACAGCCGAGGGTCAATATGATACTTCGGGTAGAAACCCCTCGCGTTTACGACACAGTTAAGAACTACGCCCGCTCCAGGCTGTATTCCGCCGCGGTCCAGGAGGGATTGAATGAATTGGTGTATCCCATCCAGCTCGCCGGCTTGTCCTATGGCCTGAGCGTACGCAAGAAAGGAATCATCCTGTCCTTGGGCGGCTATTCCCAAAGGATCTCTGATCTGCTCCAGTTGGTGGCCGGGAATTTGACCCGAATCAGCATCGACGAGCAGAAGTTCAACGACCTCAAAAGGGCGGCCGTTCGCCGAGCCGAAAATAGAAAGCTGAGGTCCGCCTATTCGAGGGCAAGATACTACAACCGATTGATATGGCGGGTGAAGCAATATAACGAAGAGCAAATCCTTGACGAGCTCAAGTCCGTCACCTTCGACGATGTGAAGGAACACGCCAAGAGTCTCTATGACAAGGTTTTCATCACCGGCGTGGCGTACGGCAACTGGAGTGAAGCCAAGGTCCGGGACAGCCTGGACCTGTTGTTGGCCGAGATCAAGAGCCGACCCTTGCCTGAGGAGGAACGCTATCAGGAAAGAATGGAGGTCCTGGACTCCGGCGAAAGGATCCTTTTCTCCAGGGAGATACCGAACAACAACAACGCCCTGACCTATACGTTGCAGGTCGGGGAAATGGATCTTCCCACCCACGCCAAGGCGTCCCTGGTGAGATCCATTGTGGAAAGCGATTTTTATACGCAGATGCGAACCAACCAGCAACTGGGCTATATCGTTGCCAGCTTTAACCACCGGAGCCGGGACAGGCTGTTTTTCAGTTTTCTCATTCAATCGGCCGGCCACGGTCCACTGGAACTCAAGGCCCGGGTGGAGTCATGGATGAAACAGTCTCATCATTTATTTGATGCGCTCACCGATGAGGAATTCGAAAAGCACAGGAAGGGATTGATCGTATCCCTCGAAGAGGAGGGAGACAGCATCGCCGAGGTGGCCGGAGAACTCTACGATTACGCCACCAGGGAAAAAGGCAACTTTCGATACCACGAGCAGCTGGTGGAAGCGGTGAAGAAGCTGAAGAAATCGGACGTGGTCAGCGAAGCTCGCCGGATTCTGTCGGATCCCAAGACGCCCCGGACCGTGATCCTGATCCGCGCCCGGGGCAATAACGAACCGCTGCCCGAGGGAGTCCTCACAACGGTGAGTCAGATCCAGGAAAGCAAATCCAGGCGCGCGCGCAAGGACGGCGGGACCCCTTCCCTTGAAAAGATGTGACGGACAAAATGTGACAGACAAGATGTGACGGGATGCGTATACGGGTCTTGGCACGGTCAGGCTTGCGAACACGGCGCAGTGCCCCCGAGGGCGCGGCGCCGCAGGCTGACAGCCGGAACGATCGACCTGCCCCCTTGCCGGCGCCGGATTCGATCGCGTCGATCCGCCGGAGCGAAGAGATCTGATTCGAAAACCCGCTTGATGCCGCCCGCCAGGCCGGCGGAGGATGCCGCTCCCGGAAACATCCGGCAACGGATGCGTTCGATTAAAAGCCGATTCAACCGATCACTTCCTCACGTGGAATAATTTCAATTATTTCATTCTTCGCCGGACTTCTGACAACGCCCATGGGATCGGAACCGTTTTTCACGGACTCGATGGACCGCTTATACAGGTTCCGCAACAGAATGACCCCTTTATCCGACGCGCCGAGATGTTCCGTGGTCCGGTCGAAGATCGGCCCCTGGCTTTCCTGGGCGGAGCGGTCCTGGTCTCCCCGCGCAACGGCGCCGATGGACTCATCCCACCGATAGACCCCCGGCGGCGTCTCGGTGATCCCCTCCTCCTGTCGGTCGGGGGGCAGAGCCGGCGCGGGCCTGCCGTTCACCAGCGGACTGAAAGCCACCGTTACATGGAGAGTGTGGAAATCGTCCATGGGAACACGCCAACGCATGGCTTCATAACCCGGGTGAGCGGCCCTGAAGCCGGCAGGATGATCCTCCTCCTGGTGGTAACCGGTCTTGTTCATGGTGGGCATCACGAAGTAGCTCACCGTCGTGTATTTTTCATTGCCGACACGACGCGTATAGCGGTCGCGGATCCCGAACTCCGTCACCTCGGATTCGAGTTCCACGTCTCTCCATTGACGCGACGTGGGAGTTCTGTGCAGGAACCTGAAGTGGTGCTGGTCCACCGTGTTCTCCACCGCCTGGAAATAATTGCAGCTTTGAACCCGGGCCCCCATGGAGCGGACCCCGTCCTCCCGCACCAGGACGTCATACCTCGGCAACAGCGGAGCAGGATCGGGACCGAGATAAGCGAAAATGGCTCCGCCGATCTCCTCCGCCCTGTATGCGGGCAGCCCGACCCGCTCCTTGAAACTGCTGCCTGGAGGTTCTGCGGGCTGTTCCAGGCAACGCCCCTCCACATCGAACAACCAGCCATGGTAACAACAGCGAATACCTCCGTCCTCGATGTAACCGAGCTCGAGAGAAGTGCCGCGGTGGGGACAGTATAAGCCCAGGAGGCCCAACCTTCCCTTATCGTCACGAAACAGCACCAGGTCCTCGCCCAGAAGCCTCCGACGTTTCGGCTTATCCTTCAACTCCTTGGCGAAACCTATGGGATGCCAATAGCAGCGCATCATCCGGCCCGCGGGGGTCCCCGGTCCAACCCGGGTAAAGAGATCGTTTTCCTCACGGGTCAAAGCCATCGGGCGGTCCTCCTGTCCATGGGCAACCCACCGCTGCCCGGCTCAAGCCTTTGTCTTGGCCTTTTTCGCCTGTTCCCCCACACCCCAGACGTCATTGGGCAGCGCCAAACCTCGCTCCTTGGCCATGGCCGCCGCATGATGCCGCGCCTGCGTGGCCCGCACCGCGTTCTCATCCGCCACGTCCAATCCCAGACCATCCACCATCCGCAGCCGAAAGTTAAAGTAAGCACTCACCGAGGCGATGTCGAGAATGTCCCGGTCCGTCCAGCCCACGTCCCTGAGCTTTTGAATGTCCTTCTCTGTCATCATGGCGGGTGAAAGGGTCAGCTTCGCCGCCCACTCCAGCATGGCGTATTCGGCTTCCGTGAGCTCTGCCTTGCGCCAGTCGTTTTGAATAAACTCCGCCGTGAGATCATCTCCACCCACTCTACGCAGGGCCCCTGCGTGACCCACCGTTCAATAGCGGCAGTTGGCCGTCAACGAGGTTACGGTGGCGATCATCTCCCGCTGCGCCGGCGTGAGGCGCGACGGCCCGCGCATGACGTGCATCATCAGCTGGCGCCCATAGAGCATGGACAACGGGTTCAAGCTGGAAAGCTCGGGTGGCGACACGGGATGGGGTCCCGGGGCCGCGTTGCCGGAGCTGCCGAAGGTCTCCCCATAGGAGAGGTTCACTTCACGCATCTTCTCATAGGCTTCCTTCAGCTCGCCCTCCGACTCGCGTTCCCGAATGATTTTGATCCAGGGCACGGTCCGAACCTCCTTTGCGCGGGGGGATTTCGATATCTCAAGCCGGGACGTGGGGAGTAGATCACAATGATTTTTCGCTGTCAAATTTTGAGCGAATATCGTTCAAGACTCAGTTGCAGAAATAATGAATCCGCCGGGGCGGGTATGAATCCGACCTTGACTTACCTCGTGAAGCGCATTAGTTGTTGTCTTGCCATGAAGTTCGAAGTTGAGGTCCCCTCACTCAAGGGAGTCGCCCGGGTGGAGATCAAGACGGTGCGGGAAAAAAACACCTGGGCCGGCTATATCCTCTTCAACACCGGCCGGCCCCTCGATAACACCTGTATGCTGTTGGGCCGGGAAGGCATCCCCCACCGCTTCACCGGCCCCGGCGAAAAAGAGACCGAAGAGGCCGCCAAGAAGTTCTTGCAGGAACACTATCGCGTGGTCAGGATGATTTGGTGAACCCCGAGCCACGGACTTGCGTCCATGGCTTTCGGGCGCTTTGTGAGGAGACAGAGATATCCGGAAATGGAATCATCCGAAACCAGGCGGAATAAACCGGATTGAAGGCCTTGTTTTCCAAGTGTTTGAACCCCCTCCCGGTCTCGAAAGCCCAAAAAAAAGAAATAAAAAGAATTTTGCCTGAAACTGTCGACAACCGGCCTCTAAAGGCCGTTTCAGGGGGGTGTTTTGGGAGTCTATTTTCGTCTCCGGCCGGCTTCTTTTCGAGCAGCCTTGGCGGCCTCGACCCCCTCGGGAGATATGTGGAGGAATGTGGCATATAACTCGTCCAGGTCCATGGCGGCGGTCTTATCGTTCATGGCCTAGCGTTCGGGGTAGTGTTGAAACACGGCGCGTTATAGTTCGTTGGGTCTATTGTGCTATTTAACCGGCGTTTGGGCAACAGTTCGGCCGGACCTGACCCCCGCGTTTAGGAATTTACCATGGAGCAGGAAGCTATGCCGGATAAGCTGGCAGTGCTGATAGACGCGGATAACGCGTCGCCCGGCATTGTAACGGGCCTGATCTCGGAGATATCGAATTACGGGGTTCCATTGGTCAGTCGGGTCTACGGCGACTGGACCCAGCCTCAGCTGAACTCGTGGAAACACGTGTTGCTTGGCCATGCGATACAACCCGTCCAGCAATTTCGATATACGGTTGGCAAGAACTCCACCGACAGCGCGATGATTATCGACGCCATGGACCTTCTATACTCACGGCGGTTCCAGGGGTTCTGCCTTGTATCGAGCGACAGCGACTTTACCAGGCTCGCCTCTCGAATTCGGGAAGAAGGGCTTCGCGTTTACGGATTTGGCGAGAACAAGACACCGCGCGCCTTCGTGTCCGCATGCGACAAGTTCATATTCACGGAGATTCTCGTCCAGCCCGATAAATCGCAACCCGAGACCCGCCGAAAGACCACGGACCAGCTGAAACGCGATTCGAAGCTGATCGGACTGCTCAGCTCCGTTGTCGAAGCCGCCGCGGACGAGTCAGGCTGGGCTGATCATGGAACGGTCGCAAACCGGATCGCGCAGCGGTTTTCCGACTTCGATTCCCGTAATTACGGCTATGCGAAGCTGAGCGGGCTCATAGAAGCCACGCAGCTCTTTGACCTGGATAAGCGCGCAACGAGCGAAGAGGGTCACGTGCGGGTCCTGGTTCGAAAAAAGTCTGAAGACTGAGCGTTCTGATTACCCCCCGGCGGCCCATGAGATCTGGATCGGCAAGAGTGTATATCGGCGGCGGTTCCTACTCGCCTTTCAGCATCCGGTCAAGTTTTTCCCGGTCTTTCTGGGACGGGTGCAGGAGTTTTCGCACGATGGGAAACGCCTCATCCGGCGAAAGGTAACCGATTACATATCCTTTTTTCTTGGCCTGATTCGTGAACTCGCGATCCCGTGTGACTTGCCTTAACGCCCACCTGAGGAACTCGACTCTTTCCTTCGGCACCCCTGGATTGGTTGCCATAAAGTAGCCTACTTCCCCGATTCTGATCCAGCTGTCCAACGGCTGAGGAATATTCTTGACGGTTTCATAGAGCGTGGGCGTATCAGGCGCCGCAGGGGCTCGCCTTTGTCCGATGTGCAATAACGGCACGACCAACCCGTCTTTGATGGCTGCGGCGTAGAGGTTCGCCCCATAGGCGGCCACGTCCACCTCTCCGCTCATCAGGGCCTGCCGCACCGAGGCGCTGCCCCGGTAGCCGGGAACGAACCTCACGTTGAGGCCCAACACCTCGCGTAGTGTGAGACCGATAAAATAATTGTT
Source organism: uncultured Binatia bacterium (SeqCode) (assembly GCA_965218425.1). Taxonomy (GTDB): domain Bacteria; phylum Desulfobacterota; class Binatia; order UBA9968; family CAXXLF01; genus CBDCDW01. Next base: position 2,468,592 of record OZ244621.1, on the reverse strand, counting down.
GCCGCCCAAGCGAGTCAGGCCCCATTGAAGGGGTTTATCGGCTCGCTTCAGATCCTGCAGCGATTTGAACCTCGGCTTATAAGCGAGAAGGGTGTTTTCCGTGGGAGCGACCACGCCGATCCAGTGCAATTTCTCCAGATCGTATTGAATACCCGCTCGCCCCGAAACCCTGCTCAGCGTTTGAGTCGAGCCGAGATGCCAACCCACGGTCAATCCGTCCGGTCGGGTCCTGTTATAGAGATGATTGAACATGCCCACGCCGCTGCCCGCGGGCCGGTTCTGAAGCACGATTTTAGCGCCCGTATACTTTTCGAAGAAAGGCGCGGTCAGCCGGGACGTTCCGTCCACGGATCCTCCCGGTGACGACCCGATCATCCAATTGATGGTCTTGCCGTTGTAAAAAGCCTTTGCCTTGGCCGGTTCTTTCTCGCCTGCGAAGCCTGCCTGTGCCGTGAGCAATGAAATCACAACCGCGATTACTATCCCTGGTTTACACTTCATCCGATTCTCCTTTCGGGAGCGACCTGTGGCCATATCCGTCCCCGGCGAGAGTAGGTTACTCGAATTGAGCGCCTCGAGTCAATCCTCTATGGAAGGTTGGAGGACGCATCATAGGGGTCGCTTGAAAAACGCCGTATTCAAGGTGTTCGACCTTTCGCGCCCCGGTTTCGATTTAACGGCCCTTTCAGGGCCGTTTTTCGAGCCCTGAACGCCCCTTAAAATCCGGCTGGTTTCCGGCCCGTTTCCATCTGATTTTGTCGGATTTTCCAATTATTTTCGTTCGCTTAACCGATATTCAAGCCGTGATGCTGGGGTGATGAGCCGTGGGTTGGGCCAATTAGAACACCGCGTCCAAATGGACAGGACATTCCAAAAGAGAATTGGTATAATACAAGCCGGAATCCGAAGGGGAAGGGAACCCAAATAGCAAAAAGGCAAGCCGGACACTGGTTTCGGTTTTATAGCTGCAATAGCCAGGCTCGTCGTAAGGACGCGCTTTGTCGAGCCAGGGGAGCTGCTTTCCCTAACCACTGCCAGAACCCTCTGTCGGCCAAATCCCAACTGACCTGCCACCGCCGAAAACGGCCCAACTTCTAACTTAGAAAGTGGTACAACATTCGAGGGAAGATCAGCGGCCATGCGCTCCTGCTAGGGTTTGGATGACCAAAAACAAACCTGAACAGGAGGGATCAAATGACAACTACCAAGAAAGCTGTACGAAGGAAGCTCAGTCTGCTACAACTGGCGACCGAGCTGTACAACGGCAGCGAAGCCTGCCGCCGGCGGCAAACACCGGCAGGGATCAAGCCTCTGACCACGCACCCTCGGCCTTTGGTCTGCCCACGGAAACTCAGGGCGCGGGATAGTCCTGTCTTGCGGGAATCCGGGAACTTGTCAAATCCTGCCATTGATCGTATATACTTAAGGACATGACCCTCAATGAAATCAGGCAGAAAGCGGCCCCGATCCTCGAACGCAACGGCGTGCAATACGCCGGTGTCTTTGGATCTGTCGCCCGCGGCGAGGATAGGCCGGAGAGTGATGTTGATGTCCTCGTCGATCTCAAGCAACCGGTGAGTCTGCTCAAATTCTTTGCGTTGAACGACGAACTCGAGACCGCACTCGGATGCAAGGTGGACCTCGTTACCAGGAACAGCCTGAATCTCCACGTGAAGCCCTTCGCCCTCCGGGAACTCCAAACCGTCTATGAAGAAGTCCGATGATGTCTACCGGCAGCAGATCGTGGACGCAGTCGCAAAGATCGAGCGCTTTGTAGCGGGCCTCGACAAGGACGCATTTATCGCTAGCGAAGTCGTGCAGAGCGCAGTCATCATGCAGCTTGCTGTGATCGGCGAGCTGTCGAAGCGATTGTCGGATGAATTCAAGGAGCGTGTCTCCCTTCCGTGGAGACAGATCGCGGGGTTCCGTGACCGCGCGGTACACGATTACTACCAGCTTGATTTGGAGTACGTATGGCTTACCATTCAGGACGACCTCCCCTTGCTGAAGGATGCTCTGGAACGGCCTGTGGCTGAGTAAGTGCTGTCCGCTCGAATTGAGGAACTTGACACACTGCCGGACACGCGCTGAGAGCAGTCCGACGGATCGGCTTCGAGGGTACTGCCTCAGTTTGAACTGGTGGATTTTTTTTGGAATTTTGGGGACTTCTTATGGGAATTATATACCAAATTACACAGTGAGTTAGGTTATGAGTAAGGATAAATTGAATGGGTTAAGGGCGTTAGAGTTATATGTTGCTTTGAAGGGGCTGGTAAATCAAGTTAGTCAACGAACGACAGCCGGTTCACTCACTATTTCTACAATCGGTAATCGAACTGGGAGGGAACAAGAAATTATTGGGTTGTCGCACATTATATATACGATGTTTCCTTTTGCCATCGAAGTTGCCCTGAAGTCATTGAAACGGAATCTGAGTGATCAAGGCACCTACGATCACAGGCACGAGTTAGACGACTTGTTTTTTTCACTGACCGACGACGCTAAGGATATAAATGATGCAAAAAAGGCACAAGGCGAAGCACGCGATTGTTGGGAAAGTTTGAAAGGGAAAGGCACAAAACACGACGGAACATTGGATGAGTTCTTGAAGGAGCATCGAAAGGATTTCGTTGATAATAGATATTACGATTGGAGTAAGTGGGAAATACATTCAAAGAATTTTGAAGCGTGCGTCTTAAGTGTGCTTGCGCCGCTCGCTACACGAGGTGCTGAATTTTGTACTAATCTTGTTAGCTCCCGCAATTACATACAGATGGTGTGGACGGCAAGGTAGTGGTAGGCTCAGTGGAACGCCGCCTTGGTTGGCCTCCTTTGGTTGAAAAGGGCGCGACTTATCAAACGCTGATAATTGGGGTCAGGTAACATGAAAAAGGGGTCAAGCTCCAGCAGGATGGCGGTTGCAGCGGCCATCAAACCTGAAAGGAGAAGACCCCATGCTTTACGTCGGGATAGACCATCACAAACGATACGCCCAGCTAAATGCCATTGACGAGAAAGGATCGCATCCATGCTTTGGTGGACCGCGTCCAAATGGACAGGACATTCCAAGAGAGAATGGGTACAATACAAGCTGGAATCCGAAAGGGAAGGGAACTCAAAATAGCAAGAGGGCAAGCCTGAGCCGGTTCTGGTTTCAAAATACCCCGGAAAATTCAGCCGGTTTCCGGCCCATTTCCAACTATTTCCGTCCGCCTACACGCCTGCCGCGGGGGAAGCTCGGAACGTTCATTCCCGGACTCACGTCCGGAGCGTTCCGTGTTTGCGGGTGAAGGTTGCGCATCAGATCAAGATTAAAATTGAGCCTCATTTCCATTATACTCAAGTTTACGGATCTATTATGACCAGCGTTTGTTAACCGATTATGGGGATTGGATGACAATCGAGTTAAGATCGAACTTGAATGCGGTGAAACTTGTACGACCAAACGTCAACGGTATCGTAGGCGCATCAGATTCCAAAGACAGGAAGCGACAAAAGAGGAACGAGACTGCGTCGCCCCCTTCAATTGGGCAAGATGACCTGCCACGGTGAGCCGGTTCACTAGACTCAGCGCCACGTCAACACCATGGACAACTGGCTATGATAGGCAATCTTTATTGGTAACAGCGCGATTCGAATGAATCAGTGCAGGCGCAACCAACGGGTAACGGAAAAAAGAGGCTAAAGAATCGGCCAAGAGGTTTTAAGAAAACACGATCGCGTGGTCAGGACGATAGGGTAAAGGTTCAGGATTCTGGAAGCTCTTTTTTATCCGCCTCTGCGGCAACGAGCTTCAGGGCGAACTGGTCGAGGCGCTTGTCGGCGTTCTGATAGCTGGACTGGGCATGGCCCAGGTGCTTGCCCAGCAGCTCGAAATCGTCCTTGAATTTAGAGAAGTCACCGTTGAGCCGACCCAGGTACTGCAGGATCTCTTTGGTCCGCTCCTCGATCTTCATTCCCTTGAGTCCCAAAACGATGGCCTGAAGATAGGCATAAAAGCTGTTGGGGGAGACGGGGATGACCCTCTTTCCCAAGGCATACTGGCTGATGCTCTTGTCCCCTCCAAAGGCGTCGTCTTTGATGATGGTCTCGTAATAGATGTTTTCAGCGGGGATGTACATTAGGGCAAAATTGTAGGTGTCCTCATCTGGTAGGATGTATTTGCTGGCAATGGCATCGATGTGTTTCTTGACGTCGGTCACAAACTGCTTTTTTGCCCTTCCTTTCTCGTCGTCCGAGCCCCCGTTCATCATGCGTTTGAAGTTTTCCAGGGGAAATTTGGAATCCACCGGGACAAAGGATCCTCCCAGCTTGATCACCGCGTCCACCTTTTCTCCGTTCCTGAAGGCATACTGCGTCTCATAGTGATTGGCAGGAAGGATCTGTCCTAAAAGGTCGCCCAGAAGGAATTCACCGAAGCCGCCTCTCAGCTTTGGGGCTCGAAGAATCTCCTGCAACGACGCAATGTCTTTTCCGACGTCATAGATCTTGCGGTTGGCCTCTTCCAGGCCACCAAGACTCTTCTGTACGTTGCCCACCACTCGAGCCGCGCTGTCAAGCCGCTCGCCCAAGCTCTGCTGGGTCTTTTGCAGGATTTCGGAATGGTCCTTCAGCCGGTCTGAAACATGACCCAAAACTTGCCCCAGTTGCTGGTTAATGAGCTGGGTGTTGTTTTCCATGGACTGGGAGAACTGTCCGCGGAGTTGATCAATTTGTTGCTGGACCAAAAGCAGCGTCTGGTCTTCTTTCTTTGCCGCCAGGAGGGCATCCAAGCGGCGCAAGACAAACCAACCCAAAACGGCCAAGCCGGCAAAGACAAAAAGGTAGGGAAGAAACGGTATCAGCGATTCCAACATCAGTGGGTGTCGAATCAGCGTAGCCTGAGGGCGTATTCCAGCACTTCACTGAGCTTACGGATCTGGGTGACCCTGAATAACCGTTCCTCGTTTGGAGAGGAAAGGTATCGGTCCACGTTGTGCTTGAGGTTCCATTCTAACAGCTCGATGCACTGATCCGTACTTTGTTTTTCCGCACGGTGACGTCGTGCACGGTGCAATTCTTTGAATTCCACCACTTGACCCATAAGCAAGTTTAAGCTTAGGGGTTAAGAATCGCTATTGTCAAGGGGCGGGCTGTTGTTGGGTAACACAGTGGATCGCACCTTGGCCGTGGACGAGGGGGTTGCAATCGATCCCCACGACATTGCGCTCGGTGAACAGGGAGCCGAGAAGTTCCACCGCCCTTTGGTCGTTTGGGTGCCTGTACTGGGGTACAAGCACTGAATGGTTGCCGATATAAAAATTGGCGTAGCTCGCGGGCAGTCTCGTTCCTCGATGCATCACTGGTCCAGGCATGGGAAGGGGGACCACATTGAGCGTTTTTCCGTCCTGATCCTTGGCTCCCTGCAGAAGCTCATAGTTTTCTTTCAAGGAAGGGTAGTTCTCGTCCTCTGGGTTTTCCTCCAGGGCGCACACCACCGTGGTGGGATTGACGAACCTGGCGAGGTTGTCGATGTGGCCGTCGGTGTCATCCCCCACGATTCCCTGGTCAAGCCAGATAAAATGCCTCACACCTAGAAGACTTTTCAGGGTCTCTTCGATATCGTCCTGCCCTAGTTGGGGGTTGCGATTTGGGTTCAAAAGACACTGGTCCGTCGACAGGCAAGTCCCGTATCCATTAACCTCGATGGAGCCTCCCTCGAGAATCAGTCCCGGCTCAAAAACAGGGAGACGAAGCAAGGTCGCAATCTTTCCCGCAACGCTGTCATCGTCGAGGTAGGTGTCGTACTTTCGGCCCCAGGCGTTGAACACCCAGTTGTTGAGACCGACTCTTGTTTTCCCTCGCTTCCGCGTAACGAAGGTTGGCCCATAGTCTCTGATCCAAACATCCACCGTCGGGATCTTAAAAATGGACACTTTTCCAAGATCGGCGCCTGAAGCGCCGATTTTCGCAACGGCGTCCTTTTCAGCGTCCTCGTTGTTTACCAGGAGACAAACCCTCTCTCCATGTGAGAGGACTTCCACCATTTGAACCCAAACATCCTGAACCATCTCAAGGGGATCGGGCCAGGCATCAGGATTTTGCGGCCAGGCCAACCAGGTTGCTTCGTGGATCACCCACTCCGCCGGCATGGAAAAGCCTTCCTCTCTAGGGATCAGCGATGTTTTGGCAGGGTTTGGGGCGGAGGAGCCGGATTCCAACTGGCCTCTCCTACCCTGAAGAGTCTTGATCGAGGAAACGGGCCGTCAGGGCCCCGTAGGCATCGATACGGCGGTCCCGCAGGAACGGCCAGTTTTGGCGTGTCTCGTCGATCTTGTGAAGATCACAGTTGGCGAGCAAAATCTCTTCCTTGGAGTCGTTGGCTTCCGCGACCATCTCGCCAAAGGGATCCACTACGAACGAGCTGCCCCAGAACTGGAGCTTTCCCTCACGCCCAACCCGGTTAACCGCGGCGACGTAAACACCGTTGGCCACCGCGTGCCCCTGCTGTACGAGCTTCCACGCGAGGCGTTGGGACCTTGCCGCCGCGGGGGTGTCCTCGGATATCTTCCCGATGGCGGTGGGATAAAATATGATCTGCGCCCCGCTCAAGGAGACGAGACGAGCAGCCTCGGGAAACCACTGATCCCAGCAGATGAGAATGCCAATCCTGCCACAACGAGTCTCGAAGCTTGGAAAGCCAAGGTCTCCTGGAGTGAAATAGAATTTTTCGTAGTAGCCAGGATCATCCGGAATATGCATCTTACGGTACTTACCCAATAAGGACCCGTCGGCATCGAGCACCACTGCCGTGTTGTGGTAGACCCCTGCGGAACGCTTCTCAAACAACGAGGCAACGATGACAATTTTTTCTTTCCCCGCCAGCCGGCTCAAAGACTCCGTGGTGGGACCGGGAATGGACTCAGCTAAACTGAACCCCTTGGCGTCTTCGCTCTGGGGAAAATAAGGGAACATGAAGAGTTCTTGAAGACAGATGATTTGCGCCCCCTTGTGGGCTGCCTCCCGAATCTTATCGGTGGTCTTGGCAAGACTGGATTTGGGATCCTTTCCTACCTTCATCTGAATGAGACCCAAGGTCACTATTTCCGACACGCCCTAAACTCCCTCGTAGCTTACTTTATCACAGATTAGCGGAAGTCTCCTATAGAGATTTCTTCAATTGAAAAGCGCGGCGCCAAGACCGGACGAGGAAGCTCAACAGGAGCAAAGGATTGGGTAAGGAGGAGGAAGGGTGCTGTTTTCCATTCCTCCTCCGGTTAGAACTCTGGGGATCACTTATTTCAAGTGCTGCGTGAAGAAGGCTTTGGTCTTTTCCCAGGCGTCATCAGCGGAAGCTTTGTGATAGCTCTGCTGTCTGTCATTACAGAAGAACCCATGGCCCGGTTCCGGATAGACCTCGAGCGAAAAATTCTTCTTGTTGTCCGTGAGCGCTTTGTTGACTGCATCCACGTGTTCCTTGGGGATGAGGGGGTCCTTGCCACCAAAAAAGAGAGTCATGGGACAGTTGATCTCGCCCGTGCGTTCCAAGGGGCTTGGTTTACCAAGAGCGATACCCCCACCGTAGAAGACCACCGCCGCTTTGATGTCCTTGTTGTGGTGGGCCGCCGTGAGATAGGTAAAACGACCTCCCATGCAAAACCCTGTCACCCCAATCGCCCCCTGCTCTACATAGCTCTGTGTCTTCAAGTGGGACAGGGCAGCCCCGACGTCGTCCATGATCTTGGGGTCCTGCAATTGGTTCATGATCCCAACGGCCTTCTTGAGGTCTTCGTAAGGGACAATCCTTTCAGATTCCCTATGATAAAGATCCGGTGCAATGGCGACGTATCCTTCACGGGCCACCCGCTCGGTTACGTCTTTGATATGGCTGTTGACGCCAAAGGCCTCCATCAGAATAATAACGGCCGGACTGGGCCCTGCGTCCTTGGGCCTGGCCTCGTAGGCTTCCATCCTTCCATCACTGGTATCAAGCTGAAGGGATGATGTAATGATATCCATAATTCCTCTCCTTTCAGGATCAAAAGTCTCCCAGCGGTTTTTTAACCAGTACCTGTAGCAAATTTTAATTAATTCATCCAGCCCTGCCGTTGACACGGTCCCACGCTAAGGGAAAGATCCAACCTCCTGCGGTAATCATCGTTTCCAATTGGCGAGAGAACGCACCACATCAGGGAGATGATCCGCCCACGGAAGCCGGCACAAACGCAGCATAGAGAAGAAAAAATCAGAGGATTGCCCGCTCACTCAGGTATGCTAAAGGACATCGTGGTTTGAACTTCCGGTAGGCGCTATGGGCTCAGGGATTCGGCACTAGCCAATGCGGCTATTTTCCCACTATGGGGCTGAAGCGATTGAGGAAGTCGGATTCACTCATCTTTCCCGCCGTCGCTAGTCTCTTGACCACTGACTTATCTTTGAGGTCCTCGGGCCTCAGCCGAATCATGTACTCGAGCAGTGCCTGATAGGTCTCCGATTCCACGTCCACATGCCTCACGCGGATCTTTCCCGTTTGCGGGTCAATCATCTCTTCAAACGGGATGGGCACCAGTCGTCCCGCTTGGATGGTAACCATGGCATCGCTCCCGCCTCCAATTAGGAAACGGGTGGCCCAAAATCCCAGGCTTCGACAGTATTGAATATCATGAGCCCCCGGTGACGCGCATCTGAGCTCATAGCCCAGATGTTTCGCCACGATGGTGACCGGGAGATCCCTTGCCCGCAGACTGGCGGAAACGCGATCCTTTAGAGAACCGCTCAGATCCAGCTCGCTCAATCGCACATTGCCAAAGGCATCGTGCTCAATTCCTTTCAGAGTTTCAGGATCCAAACGCGCCGCGAGTCCTTCAGAGAGAAGGACCACGCCGTGCTCACGCCCCTGGGCTCTCCGTTTGATCATGGCTCCCTCGATAACATCCCTGATCCGATCGAGACTAATGTTTCCTTGCGGAAATTCTTCCGCGATCAGAGTAAGAGTGGCCCCTGCCGCCCCACCGATACCAAGGGCTAGGTGGCCCGCACTCCTTCCCATAACGGTAACAAAAAACCACCGTTCCGTGGTCACGGCATCCTGCATGAGGTTACGAACCAGGTCCTTACCGAGGTTGCAAGCCGTGGTGAAACCAAAGGTGACAATATCTGCGGGCAAGGGCAGGTCGTTGTCGATGGTCTTGGGAACGTGAGCAACGGCGATGTCAGGTGACGCCTTGACGATCTGCGATGCCGCAAAGGCCGTGTCGTCTCCACCCAGGGTCAACAGGTATTGCACCCCCAGGCTTTGAAGTGTTTCCGCCACGCGGCGCGCGCCGTCTGGACTGCGGGTGGGATTGGTTCGCGAGGTGAGGAGAATGGATCCGCCCTCGAAATGAATCCGTGAGACATCGCCGATATCCAGCTCAACGATATGTTGGGTGTCTCCCTGAACCAGCCAGCGGAAGCCATGGTAGCAACCGATGACCTGCAGCCCCCGATTGCGCGCCTCGATGGTGGCTGCGGCAATCACCGCGTTGATGCCCGGGGCAGGGCCTCCTCCCACAAGAATAGCCAGCTTTTTCATGTCAAGGGAGGAATTGAATGCCTGGTTTCACGGGTTCACGGGGTCAGGCCCGTGTGTTTGCTGTGTGATTCCCGTAAGGAGTTTGAAACATTGTTCTCCACGCTTCAGCGCCGGGATCTTTTGGGCACTAAAAAAATTTGACGGAGATGACGAGAACAAGAAGCCTCAACCTCGTTGGTTCATAGGCACATAGGTGCGTTCCTCCGCGCCCAAATAGATCTGCCTTGGCCGGGCGAGCTTCTGTTCGGAATCCAGCAGCATCTCTTCCCACTGGGCAATCCAGCCCGAGGTCCGTGGTATGGCAAAAAGCACAGGGAACATATCCTGAGGGAGTCCCATGGACTGGTAAATAAGGCCAGAGTAAAAATCCACGTTGGGATAGAGTTTACGTTTCATAAAGTAATCGTCTTCTAAGGCGATGCGCTCCAGTTCCAGGGCGATGTCGAGAAGTGGATTGCGTCCGGTGACCTGGAACACGGCGTCTGCGGTTTCCTTGATGATTTTCGCGCGCGGATCATAGTTTTTATAGACACGGTGACCAAACCCCATGAGCCGTCCCTCACCACCCTTCACCTTCTTGATAAATCCGTTAACCTTGTCCTTCGATCCAATTTCCATAAGCATCCGCAACACCGCCTCGTTGGCCCCACCGTGCAGAGGCCCGTAGAGTGCGGCCGCGGAGGCCGCCACGGAGCAATAGGGATCCACTTGCGAGCTGCCCACACCGCGCATGGTGTTGGTGCTACAGTTCTGCTCGTGATCCGCGTGGAGAATGAACAGCACATCCAGGGCCCTTTCCAGCACCGGATTGGGTTTGTATTGGAGCTCCGTCATCTTGAACATCATGTTGAGAAAGTTGCCCGTGTAACTGAAATCGTTCACCGGATAAACATAGGGCAGCCCCAGGCTGTGTCGATAGGCGTAGGCAGCAACGGTTGGCAGCTTTCCTAAAAGGCGGTAGGTCTGAATCCTACGGGACTCTGCGCTGAAGATGTTTTTCGCATCGGGATAAAAGGTTGAAAGGGCTCCCACAGCACTAATCACCATCCCCATTGGATGCGCGTCGTAATGAAAGCCATCCACGAACTTTTTAATGCTCTCGTGGACCATGGTATGATTGATGACATTCCAATTCCATTCTTCCAGCTGTGAACTTGTGGGAAGCTCACCGTTGATCAATAGATAGGCGGTCTCGAGGTAGTTACTCTTTTCAGCCAACTGCTCAATGGGATAGCCACGGTACCGTAAGATGCCCACGTCACCGTCAATAAATGTGATACGACTTTGGCAGGAGGCGGTATTCATGAAACCAGGATCGTAACTCATCAATCCGAAATCATCTTCGGACACCCTGATGTTGCGCAGATCCATGGTACTGATGGCGCCGTCCTTGATCGGCAACTCATAGCTCTTTCCAGTACGATTATCGACAACAGACAGCGTATCAGAAGCCATATGGATGATCCTCCGCCTTATTCCCAGACCCTATGAAATGATCCTTTTTAGAACATCCCACGTCGCCAGTCAACTTTTCCAATTTCATAACCTTGGTATTTGTTCGCAACGGTAACCGCCTCAATTCCTGCGCCATGGATTCTCTCACGCGCCCGCCGGGTCCACGGTCCAGCTAACCTCCCAATCCTTCTTGCGGCGGGATAGACATACTATGGAAGCTGTAGGGAAATCAATCACTTGTGCACTTGAATTGCCGTTGAGGAGCATGGTGACGAGACGATTAAGATGTGGCAGGTGACCTACCACGATCAACGATCTGCCTGAGGCCTCGAGTTCCGCCTTGGTCACCAAGGGATTGTCATCAGGTCCCAGACCGTTGATTTCGCATATACCCTCAGTCGGAATCACATTACGGGCCAATATTTCGGCCGTTTGTTTTGCCCTGAGCTTGTCTGAATGCAAGATCTTCGATGCCGCCATCCCTTTTTTCGCCGCCGCCCGAGAAACCCGATCCACTTCCTCCCGGCCCCGGCTACTCAAAGGACGTTCGGGATCCTCTTCTTCCGACTTGGCTTCTCCATGCCTCACCAGATACAAATGCATAATAGTCCTCCCAGGATTTCATCCTCACGCAGACCCCACATACCACTGACTCCATATCCAGTGCAATATTGAATTCGCAGGCAACTGCCGTTAGTCCTCAAATGAATGACTTTCGAGAAAAGTATCGGCGTCGTCCTGGCTGTAAAACACTAGGCGAACTTCATTCACGCTCGTACTCGATGCGAGAAACTCTTGTACGGCTTTCGAACACACCTGGGCCGCTTCATCCAGGGGGTATCCGTAAACCCCGGTTGAAATGGCTGGGAAGGCCACTGTATCAAGGCCATTCTGCGCGGCGAGGGCTAGAGAGTTCCGGTAACATGACGCCAGTTCTTTTGCCTTCTCCTTCCCGCCCCGCCCATAGACGGGACCCACCGTATGGATGACGTATTTAGCGACCATCTTTCCCGCGGTGGTTATCACGGCACGCCCAGTGGGCAAACCATCTGGATAGTGATCTCTGCGAATCTCCTTACAGGCATGTAAGATATCCGGGCCTCCCGCACGGTGGATGGCTCCGTCCACTCCCCCGCCGCCCATCAAGGAGCTATTGGCCGCGTTAACAATTGCGTCCACTTTATCCCCGGTGATATCCCCAACCATAACCACCACCTTCCCATTGACAAATCTTCTCAACTCTTCCATTACAGACCCTGAGTGGCCCAGTGCACAACGCCTCATGCCCAAAAACAAATTCAATTTCTATACCACGTTATTTTTCAAACAGGGGAAAAAACAACGGGAAATAGCTGGATTTTTTGACCCATGTAGGGGACAATAAGCCTTTGTGCGGATCGTAGTTGAATTTTAACTTCACGCTAGGATCCAATTCAGAATAATGGACCCATAGCAGCACATTGCCTTGCATCTACCACGGTGTTAAAAACAGCACCTGCAACGGCCAATCCGGAATGGATCGGTTAAAATGATTTACCAAACCAGAAGAGTCATGTTCAGCGGCGGGGGAATGACGCCGGCAATAAAGTTATTGCTTATTGCCAACGTCGTTGTTTTCATTTTCCAAACGTTCACGGATTACAGTTTCATTCTTATCTTCGGCTTGGTGCCTCAACTGGTATGGAAGGAGTACTACCTTTGGCAGCTTTTTACCTACCAGTTTCTCCACGGCGGAATCTTCCATCTCCTGTTTAACATGCTCGCCCTGTGGATGTTTGGCTGCGATCTTGAACGGAGGTGGGAATCAAAGTTCTTTACCAAATACTATTTTGTTTCGGCAGTAGGCGGGGGAATTCTCAACGCCATCCTCATGCCGTCTCAGATGGTCCCCAGCATCGGTGCCTCAGGGGGAATCTATGGGATTCTGCTCGCCTATGGGCTCACCTATCCAAACCGAACCGTCTACTTTTACTTCCTCTTCCCCATCAAGATGAAGCATTTCGTGATGATCATCGGAGCCATTGCCCTATACTCCTCCTTCACTGTAAGCGGTTCCGGGATCGCCCATCTCGCTCACATGGGGGGAATGGTCTTTGGTTATATTTACCTCCGTTGGGGAAACCCCTTGGTTTGGTTAAAGATATACTTTGATCAATACCAATTAGCCCGCCGCAAACGTCGGTTCCGAATAATTACAGGCGATCGAGACGATGACTCCAAGCCGACTCTCCATTGACAGGCTTCCTCATCAGGAAACTGCAACCCCAATATCCGCTTTCATCGCCGTAGCCTTCCAACCCGCGTGTATTATGGCAACAAGGAAGAGATGGGTCCGAATAATCAATGCTAGGATGAACTCATAGGGTACATCGTAAGGCGGGTTGGATGAGACGAAAAGGCGTGTGCCTGGTAGGCTACGGTTCCACAGCGTACTCACGGCAATCAGAAAAGCCGCTCCTCTCGCATTACTCCGATGCCATGGTTCAGGCCCTCGAACAAACCGGCCTTCATAAAAAAGAGATTCAGGGGTTTTCGGTCACCACGCAGGCTAGTCCAGACCAGTCTCCATTCGTCGCCGAGCAGTTGGGATTGGAATTGGATTGGGTGCTCAACGGGGACTACGGTGGAGCAGGCGGCGTGATGAGCCTCAGACGCGCGGCGGACGCCATCGAAGCGGGTCACATTGACCTCGCCGTACTGGTGGGCGGCAATTCCTTTGACAGGACCGTCAGCCATCAAAGGGTTCTGGAATACCAAAGGTCCAACTATGTGGATGTCTTTGGCTATGGCGGGCCCAACACTCTTTTCGCCCTTGTGGAACAGCGTCACGTGGAAGAGTACGGGACCCAACTGGAACAAATCGGTAAGATCGCAGTCACTCAGAGGGAAAATGCCGGGTTGAACCCCCAGGCACTGTTTCGTAACCCAATGACCATGGAGGATTATCTCAATTCACGGTTGATATCCGATCCAATTCGCCTATTCGACTGCGTTATGCCGTGCTCCGGCGCCGAGTGCATCGTGGTTGCTTCGGAGGAACGGGCAAAACAAATCACGGATAAATTGGTCTATTTGTTGACCGATGCGGAGAAAATAAACTACCAGGTGGGAGAGATGCTTCCCGACAAGACCACGACAGGAATGAAGATCGTAGGTGAGAGGCTCTTTGCCGAGGTGAGCCGGGATGAAATTGATCTCTGTGAGATTTATGACGACTATCCCATCGCGGTGCTGATCCAGCTTGAAGACCTGGGTTTCTGTAAGAAAGGGGACGGGGGGAAATTTGTGCAAGCCCACGATCTGTCTTTTAGCGGGGATTTTCCTGTGAACACGGGAGGAGGACAGCTTTCGGTGGGTCAGGCCGGTTTAGGGGGCGGATTCCTCCATCTGGTGGAAGCCCTCAGGCAGCTCCGTGGCGAAGCCGGCCCGCGACAGGTTGCCAAGGCCGAGAGGGCCCTGGTCACAGGCATTGGATGGCTTGCCTATGGACGCAATTTAATTTGTACTGGCGGATTGGTTATGGAACGCAGGTCCTGATGGCGGAAAAAAGCCTTCCGAAAATTAACAGCATCGACCAGGGACTCTGGCAAGGTGCGGCAGAAGGGAATCTCCTCTTGCAGAAGTGTCAAAAGTGCAACCACCGTCAGTTTTTTCCTCGCCCCGTCTGCACCCAGTGCTTTCATCGGGATCTCCAGTGGCTACCAGTCAGCGGCCGAGGAACCATCCACAGCTATACCTGGGTCAGGGTCCCACGAAACCCGGCCTTCAAGGAAGAGGCTCCCATTTGTTATGCGGATATTGTTCTCGACGAAGGGGTACTGATGCAAAGCAGGGTCATGGCAACGGACGTAGAAGGGGTAAAAATTGGGGCTCCCGTCATGGTGACTTTTAAAGAGACCCACGATCCCAAGATCAAGCTCCCGGTTTTTGAAATGATCACTCATAAGACTTTATAGAGCGAAGAGGATCATGAAGATCGAGATGGTGATGGGCGACGCCCTGAGGAGAAACGCCTACAAGTACCCTCTTAAAACCGCCTTGAGAGATTCCCAGCGGCAGATTACCTATGGCGAGCTCAACCAAAGGGTCAATCGACTGGCCAATGGTCTACTCAGCAAAGGCATCCGGAAAGGCGATCCGGTGGCCCTTCTGGTGGGTAACCGCATTGAACACATTGAAATTGTATTTGCCCTGGCCAAGATCGGCGCCCTCGGCATTCCACTGGACATCAAGTGGCGAGCCTTGGAAATCGCCTCGACCCTGGCATCGCTCCAGGCAGTCGCCCTGTTCCTCGAGGACGCCTGCCAGGAAGAATACAACCGTGCAAAGGAGCAGAAGTCACTTGAGGCTATCCAACCGATTGTTCTCGGTAGCAAAAGCTACAATAACCTTGTAAACGATCCCAGTTCAAATGAGCCAGCCGTGGAAGTGGAGGAGGACTCCCCCTTCCTTGTGATGATTACTTCAGGGACCACCAGTTTTCCCAAAGGATGTCTGGTCAGTCACAGATCCTACGCTCTTCACTGCATCAATAACGCCATCGAGAAAGGTTTGGGAGTGCACGATACCGCTCTTCTCTCATCCCCCATCTATTTCAGCCACGGTCGGTCATTTACCCTGGGAACGTTGTTTTTTGGCGGCACCGTGATTCTACATCCGAACTTCAACCCCGTGGAGGTCCTGAGAACAGTGGAGAGAGACAAGGTGACCTATCTCGGCGGCGTTCCTACGATGTGCGAACGACTCCTGCAGGTGGTGGAAACTCAGAATTTTGACACCAGCTCACTGCGCTGCCTTAGCAT
Source organism: uncultured Binatia bacterium (SeqCode) (assembly GCA_965218425.1). Lineage (GTDB taxonomy): Bacteria > Desulfobacterota > Binatia > UBA9968 > CAXXLF01 > CBDCDW01. The sequence continues at coordinate 2,452,782 of OZ244621.1, read as the reverse complement.
CACCGGAGGAAGGGTACACCTGCCGACTCTGGAAGGCCTCCGGAAGAAAATTACACCCAATATTTACCGGACCTATGCCTCCACCGACTCCGGACAAATGGCCATTGCCAAACCAAAGGACATGGATGCCAAACCCCTTTCAGGGGGGCGTCCCATCTGGTGTGCCGAATTGAGAATTATCGATGAATCAGGAAGTCCCCTGCCGGTGGGTCAGGCGGGAGAAATCATCTGTAAAAGTCCCCTGGCCTCTCAAGGTTATTACAACGACACCAACGCCACCGATCTCTCCTTTCGGGATGGGTGGTTTTATACCGGAGACCTGGGGCACTTTGACGAAGAGGGCTACCTCTACGTGGTGGGAAGACGAAAGGACATGATCAAGAGCGGTGGCATCAGCATCTATCCTCTGGAGATAGAAGAGGTGCTTTACAGCCATCCGGACGTTTTAGAGGCGGCTGTGATCGGTTTACCTGATTCAGAATGGGGCGAGGTGACGACGGCCGTCGTCGTGCTCAAGGAGCGTGCGGAAACCCAAACCCAGGAACTAGTCCAGTTTTGCAAAGACCGTCTGGCGTCATACAAGGTCCCCAAGTCTGTGAGCTTCGTATCCACCCTTCCCCATACCCACCTGGGCAAGGTGGACAAAGGAAAATTAAAGGACATGATGGAGCCGCGGAGCTGAGAATCAACGGTTTCCATCCCCAATTATCCCTCCAGAATTGCGATTTCCCATGAGTCCGGGGCAACCCCGTGGGGTTGCCCCCTGCCAAGAAGACCCAGCCGTCCCATAAGATCGCCCTCTTCTATTCCACTTAGGATACCCTGCACCCTTTTTTTTCCGCTGACTTAACTGAAAAGTCTTCTCCCCTTCACAGGGAATTAACAGGGACCCGTTAAATTAGCTTCCAAAGCACCTGGAAAACAATAAACGATCCACCTTCCAACATTTCTTCGGTCACATGGATACAGGCAACGATGATTACGCTTCAGTCCCAAGGAGGTTTTATATGATAGTCCGAAAAATACTTTCTCCCACCGACTTGTCCGACAACTCAAAGGCGGGACTCTCCTACGCAATATCGCTGGCGAAAGAGAAACGCGCCAAGCTGTCAATCCTGCACGTGATTTCACCGCCAGTCTATGCACTGGAAAGTCTCGCCGAGAAGTTCACCGGCGAAAACAAGCCGCCCATATCCTTGTTCGAGTGCCTGCGCCGGGACGCGGCCATAAACCTCAACCGTTTCACCCAGGGCGACTTTAGCCGTCAACTGGATCAGATCGATTGGCAATCCAACGTGGAAGTCGGCAACACCGCAGCCCAGATCGTCACCGTGGCCTGCCGAGAGGAAGCCGATATTATTGTCATAGCAAAACGCGAAAGAGGAGTGCTCATGCGCCTAATCTGTCCCAGCATCTCCAAATCAGTAAGCCGTGAAGCGCCTTGCCCGGTACTCACGGTTTGTCCACCTAAAATCAGTCATCCTCTGCGTGATCGGCCAATGCCGATCATGCCCGGAGCCTTGAATATTTCAGAAACCTGAAAGCAGGCTTCCAACTTAAGTGGACAGGAACACGGCCCATGAATTCCAAATCCTTAAGACAATATTGGAACAACTTCCAAACTCTGAAATTTTTTAACCGAGTCACGGACCTACTCTTTCAACTCTTGATTATCTTCGTAGTACTTATTCTGGGCATCGGGTTGTCCCGGCTCTTCCTTGAGTCCTGGGAGATTCTGGCCCGGGACAATCTCAAAGAAGCCTTTGGCTTCATCGTAACCAACCTGCTTACGTTTTTCATCATTCTCGAGCTTTTCAAGAGCCTGGTGGAATACTTCAGGGTTCACCGCCTGAGGCTCACCTTTATCGTGGATGCGACACTGGTCTTTATCCTAAGAGAAGTCATGATAGGCCTCTACCAACATCAGAGCTCCCCGTTGCACCTGGCGGCCCTTGCCTTTTTGACTTTAGTCCTTACCGTGCTCCGCACCCTCGCCATTATGTATTCCCCCATGGAGCAAAAACTGACTGATCACCTGCGTCACCATGTCTCCGAGAAGAGTCGACCCGGCGGCAAAGAGCCCAGCCATAAAATTGAGAACGGCTTTAGCGCCAACGATCTCCAGATGTAGGGGGCAAGCCATTTTTTGGCGGCCGGCATAGGAACACCTTGATTGGCTGCGCAAAGCCCGCCCATACACACATCGCCCTTTGTTAATCGTTTCTTAACACTGCGGTCATACTCCCGTTACAATCGGTGGCCATTCTGACATTAACCATAGGAAAGTCCTTCGCCCTATCCAGGCCGAGGAGGTGCGAAAAGCAATGCAGCTTGTTTGCAGAAGCCTTTACAATCTTCATATCAACCTTTCGCGGAGACTCCGTGGAATCCGAGTTTAATAAACAAAAAAAGGGGTTATCAGTTTGCCACGAGGCCGATTAACGCCTCATTGGCCTTCCCCTGCCGGGCGGGTGCTCGCACTGAGGCGATGAAACTACCGTCTGGGGATTTGACCAACCCTTCCTTCTTGGCCTGTGGCTTAACGGCAACCCAGATCTTTAAAGCCATGAGAAAGCGGACGGTTAGTTCAATTCAGGTGGATTTCCAATCGAATGGCAGGTGGACTTTTTTTTCGGTGTTGCACTTCTTACAGCTAGGCACCACGTTTCCTTTAGCGCTCTTGCCGCCGCGGGCAATGGGAACCAGATGATCCATGGTGAGCTCCCTTGCCGGGAACTTAGACCCGCAGTGGTGGCAGACTCCCTTGGACCGTTTCCGTTTCCACCACTGGGTGGAGCGCAATGATCGAGCTTTCTTTCGCTCACGTTGGATTTCCTCGTGGCTGGCGGAGGTGAGGGAGGAGTCGGAGTTATCCATTCGCGTCATGAGGAATGATTACTTGAGCCACTTCTTTAAGGACCGAAGGTAGAGCCAAAAGCCCACCGAAACCGCTAGATAAATACCGGCACGGATGGTGGCCCAGGTCTCTCCCGATTGGGTATAGTTTTGTAGCTCCCACAGGCTGAAGCCAAAAAAGAAAACCACCGCAGCGGTAATCAAGATTCTGTGGGCGGTCAAAAGGGTCATAAAACACCGAAAATCAAGGGATTGGGTGCGAGAATCTCTACTCCCATCGTGTTATGGCTTCGGGGTTCGGTACACTCGATGGTGGCTCCCCTGCCAGGAGCGTCAGTAAAGAGTCAACGGCCATCCGGTGCCCGGCATCCCGCGCCGCTGGGCTGTTGCCGAGGCTATGGGGAGTCAGGATCAAGCGCGACGGGTCGACGGACCGGAGCTGGGCCTCCACCCAGGGCCGATCCGTAGGGGCAGAAATACAAACCTTTTTGGGTAACATGGATACTCTCAGTCAACCTCACCGAACGAATGAGAGAGGGAGCCTACACCAAAGAACCATAACCCCAGAGACTCTTCAAGTCCCGGTTAACGCTTCCTCCCGTCACGCAGACCCTTGAATCACGCCAAGGGGGCCCAGCCTATACGCTCATCGGGGAGCGAGCCTCCGGCCGCGGCAATACGCCGGTGAATATCTGAAGTTGCACGTTCGGTGCCCACGCTCTTCCCCCTCATTCCCCTCGTCGCCCGTAGAATCCAGGGCGCCGGGGGCCTGGAAGGCGCTTTGCGCCTTGGATCATTGGAAATTGGAGTAGCCGGGGGAATGGAAAGTGAAGAATTAGATCGCAATCTCAGAGTGGGCCTCATCCTTAACTGGCCGACACTACGGGCTCACCATGACCGGCCCTTCGGCATCCGTACTGCTCCATCTCATCAGCGCAGACCCGCGTTACCTGGATTAAGGAACCTTTCAATTGATTGGGATTCCCCCGGGGGCTTTTATCGCCGCCTCATGGAACAATGAGTTTCGATGGCGATCCCCCCAACCAAAGAGAATTATGCTTCAGGCCTCTGGCGGGGCCGTGATGGGTATCGGGGCAGCGATCGCAATGGGTTGTAATATCGGTAACAGTTTGACTGGTCTCGGCACAATGAGCTTGACCGGTCTTGTGGCAACTGTTTTCTTAATCCTTGGGATCTGGAGCGGGACATATTTAATTTCTATGCGCAGTTGACCCTGACAGCATTGCCTTTTTTATATTTGACGAATTGCAAGGTGGGGGTCCTGGAATGGCGCTTAAAAGTCTAGACGTATGTGGGGGAATTTGCCTTGACCCGCTGACCTTGACCATGAAGGCGGCAGAGGATTTAAGCCCAAGAGATCAACTCAAAGTGACCCTCGATTCACCTATGGCCCTGGAAACCATCTCCCGTTGAGCCGGGAGAGTCGGCCATCAGATCCTTGAAGTCCGAGAAGCAGGTGCTGGGGTGTGGGACATCATCCTTGAAAAGCGCTGAAGAGTCAGTTTTTCCCTACTGGGACGTTGGCCACTCCCACGGCTTTAGATCCGCCCGCTGCATCACCAGCTACAATCGCTAGCATCTCATCGTCACTAGGGAAGTGATATTCCACGACCTTGCGTTCATTGGCTTCCTCCTTCTCCGCCGCCTCGATTCGTTCCAGGTCCTTCTTGGAAATGTACGATACTCCCCGGTTTTTCAAAAGTTTCTTAAACATGTCTACTTTTTTTGAAACCTCAACCGATGATAGACTCGCGCCGGCACTCAAATAGGCATCGATTATTCTAGCCCCTCTCTCCGCATCTTTTCGCGGCTGGATAACCTTTTGTACGATTTCATTATGCTCGGGGCTCCCATTGGTAGTTAAATATTCATTGATCACCTTAGCTCCCCGCTCCGCATCCTGCTTCGCAACACCGACCAATCCAACGCTTGCGTTGCGCGACCACCCGATCAAAAAGATTCCCGGACAAATGGATTTCTTTTCCGGATCATAGGCCTGGTATTGGGCAGGGTTTGGGGTGCCGGGTAACTCTTCCGGGTTGGTAACGAAATAACCACCGGTGCTGGGGATTCCGATGCCCGGGTCTACCTGATCGCCAATGGCGTAGATCACGTTGTCCACCTCTAATTGAAGGGATTTTTCCGTACCTTTGGGGCTGGTTCGTCCATCCTTTAGAACCAGTTCGTTCTCCTCCACCTCCAGTGCGGCCACCTTGCCTTCCGAGTTAGCGAGTACCTGACGGGGCGAGCAAAGGTAGCGGAACTTGAGGCGTTGGTTCGATGGTGCTTGTTCTTTGCCTTCGATCAATCTTTTCAAGAACTCTTTCGTGTTCTGACCAACGGCCGTGAGTTTTGGCTCGATTCGGTCCAACTCCTTTTGCATATCCTCTAAATCTAGGAATGGCTGTATGTACTCGAACTCCTTGTCATCATAGGCCTTATCCAGCGGGCCGCGGCGCGCCACCACGAGCACCTCACCCACATTCATGAAGCGCAGGAGCCAGTGGGCGATATCAACCATCACGTTTCCCATGCCGATGATGGCAACCTTATTTCCGATTTCGAATTTCTGTTGGCTGAATGGCGGCAGGCTGTTGTAATGGTACACCACATCCTTGGCATGGTAGACTCCGATAAAGTCCTCGCCCGGAATTCCCAGCTTCTTCGTTCCCTGGGCGCCTGCGGCAATTACGATGGCCCCTGGCATCAACTCTTGCAACGTATTGAGATCGACCACCTTGCCCTCACCAACACTGACATGCCCAAAGTAATGCAATTTGGGGTTTGCGAAGATTTTCTTAAACTGCTTGCGTAAGCCATCTTTCATTTTGTACTTGTTAAGAAAGATCCCGTATTCAGCGAGACCCCCAGGTTTGATGTCCCGGTTGAGCAAGAGTACCGTGTGTCCGGCCTCCAGGAGCTTGCGCGACGCGTAGATCCCAGCCGGCCCGGCCCCGACCAATATCACTAAATGCTCACTTGCCTTGGAGTCTGCCATCAACAATCTACTACCTTTCTTGGAAGATTTTTATGGTTTGCACTATTCAATATTATAGCCGGTTTTTCAGGGAATTTGAAGAAGACCTTTGACCAAAAACCTAAGCCAGATAAGGAACAAACTCTCCCGAGGAGCTAGTGGACCGCCTTGCCTTTCGAGTAGCCCTAGAACTCAGACGGAGGCAATAGCCTCCTGGTATTGAATCTTAAAGGGGAAATTGTCCAAGGTAGGTCTCCGCCTGGCTTCAAGTCGCCTTAAGCTCGGCTTTGCTCGGCATCAAACCTCCAGGATGCGATTCACAAAAATCTTGCGTAGCTGGCAGCCGATTGGAATATTCCATGGAACTCAAATGCTCTATCTCTTACCCTGTGGCGGCACCGGAAAAGGCACCTGATTCTTAACCGCTGGAATGCTCGGCAAATAAGCCCAGATTGCTTTTTAGATCGTCAACAGCCTGTGGCCACAGCAAAAACAATCCCTAGGGTTGATAAGAGGATTAACTGCCGCATGATTGACCCCTTTGCCTTATAAAATTAGATTCAAGAGGTGCAGGATCTTATTGAACTGAGCAAAGGAGCAATAAAGAAGGATATTAGTACGAGATCTGGTTACAGACAGTCAAGAAAAAATTCGCTAAAAAAGAAGTCCTCTTGTGAAGCTCCTGGGAGGGCGTGTAAAACCCCCTGTGGGAAACGCAATTGTAAGACCTATCCATTGCATTAACTTTCCGTCCACGTCTCGTCGCAATATTCAAAAGGATCAAAATCTAGGACGATGCCTTTGCGTTGTTCTTTAAGCCTGTCATAGATGAGGCCTCCGATGGCAGCCGCACCCATTCCCCAAAAGGCACAGTTCTTAAAGTAAGTGATTTGAGCGTCACCGGTACGTCCCTGTTTATCGCCCCGAATAACCTGTCCTGCATCGACGATCTTGTTGGCCAAAACCGGGATTTCCAAGGACATGTCCCAGAATACGGCCGTCTGGTCGAGCTCCTCTTGCCCCCAAACGTTCGTCATGAGCACATCGGCACGATCCAATGTTTTGTTGTCAATTTCCCGGCGCATCTGCTTGACGTAGCCACGCTTGAGGAGACCCACATTGCTTGAGACAATGGAGGTAACGTGTTGACCGGCAGTCAACCAGTTCCCGTCAAACACAGGCACATTGGAGTTGGTCGCGCACAAAATGACATCGGAACCCTGGACTACCCCCCGCGGCCCGTCAACCGGTACCACTTCGATGCCGAGAATCTCCGACATCTCCTTGGCAAATTTCTCCCGATTGGCTGGAGTTGGGCTAAAGACCCGGGCCTTTTTAAGCGTAGGACGGATACATGTTAGGGCCAAAAGATGCTGTCTGGCCTGATCTCCCGCACCGAAGACCCCTGCCACCTGGCAGTCCTTTCTGGCGAGGAGATCGGTCCCGATCATGGAGGCGCAAGCCGTAGGCATCGCCACAACGCTATTGGCGTAGGGCAATTCCTTGGGGTGCATTTCTCCGATAAGAATCAATTTCAGAGCTCCGTTATCGGAATTATAGAGGACCAAGACGGGGCGGCCCCGGCGGGGATAGCGCTGTTTATCGCCGAAGATCCGGACCAACTCTGCGTGGACCATAATACCCGTCATCCCGTATTCCGGTGTACCTCCTTGATGAAGCGTGATACGGACATTCTTGGGCGTATGGGTTCTTCGCCGCAACTCCCCAAGGAGCGGATCCTTGGCCCAGTTGCGAAATGCCTCCAACATGGCCCTAACCGCCTCCGACATTTCCAAAATACCGCAGTGGTCCGCCGGTCGCGCCAAGATAGCCTTCGTCTCCATTTGGATTCCTCCCCTAATGGGATTTTCTGTCACATATACCTATTGCTTACGTGATCACCATGCTCGGCTGCCACAAAACCTCAGGCAATTCCTCAACCGCCTAATTCTCCATGGAGGAACTTGAAACTCCGCGTATAGGACAGGTTGGTGGCAGCACGCTGCGCGCCAGGCACCTCAGCGTCTGGGGTGATCTGGGCAAAGCTATGTCCCATTCCTTCATACCAGTGTAACTCGTAGGCCTTGCCGAAACGGTTCAGCGCCTGGGTAAAAGCCTCCACCTCGGCGCGTGGGGTCGAGTGGTCCTGCGTACCATAGTGACATTGAAGCTTGCAAGTAATCGCCTCCAGCTCACGCATATCCGGGAAGAGGCTCTGGTGGTAGATGACGCCGGCCTGGAAGGCATCGGTACGGCCAGCGGCCAGCAGGGCCAAACCGCCGCCGAGGCAAAACCCCATAATCCCAACCTTGCCCCCGGCTCCCACCGAAGGCAGGCTGCGCAGGAACGCCGCGCCGCCGGCGATTTGTTCCACCGCCGCTTTTACATCCAGCGAGTTTTTCGCGTAGAGTCCCTTGACTCTGTTGGCCGGCAACTGGCCGCCCATGTAGTCTGGCGAAAGCGCTACAAACCCGGCCCGTGCAAACAAGCGTGTGATCTCCCGCTGGGTCCAAGTTAGGCCACCCATGCCGGACAGCAGTACCACGCCTGGCCGTGGCGGCCCATCCGCCGGGCGGGCCACGAACCCGTCCGAGTAGACACCGTTGGTCTCGTATCCGGCATGCAGCGATACGATGCGTTCCCCGTCCGTGAATTCGGTCACTGTTTCTTCCTCACCACCATTCCCGTGTCCGTTGGTTGTTTCTGCCACGGTGATGCTCTCCTGATTTGTAATCTTGAACGTAGGTTACACCTCGGTTCGATGGTCCCCCACTTGATATCGGGTCAATTCTTGAACTGATTTGAATATCATAGCACAGAGGCTCGTCAACGGCTCCAGGACAAAACCAATCAACCCATGGATTTCGGTTAACCGTCCACAGCGGAGGTAGAGAGGGGCTTGCTGGTTTGGTGGAAGCGCTCGAACCAGGCTTCGTCGCTCATAATTTCCCGAGATGCATCCAGCAAAAGAGCTCTTGTTGCCGGTTCAATATCACCCTGAATGACGGCCACCACACGATTCTCTGAAAGGACATTGCTGAACTGCTGGTTACGGTCCTGGAGCCGGACCGTTGAGAACTCTTTGATCGCTTCAACTGCGATGTGAAAATCGTTTTCGGTTTGTATCAGTGGATACAAAAGGTCTCTTCCCTCGGAAGCGCCGTGATCCTGTTCATCGTGGAGGACAATCTTGGAAACTTCGGAGAGGAGTTCTTCGTAATCGCCCCCCGTGAGGCCGATGAAGCCGTAGAACAGAGAACCTCCTCCTCCGCTGTTAAAGGCGCCCGCTGCGTTGTGCAACACAGAGGTTTCGGCCAATCGACGCCGTATCTCCCGTTCTCTTCTGGGGAGCCACCAGTCAGCCTGCTGCGCTTCTTCCAACAGTGATTTCCAAGCGAGCTTGTGGCCAGTGAGGCCTTCGTAAACATACGCCAGCATCCCGTAGTGACGGTACTCCTGATAGTCCTCCTTGGCGCGCTGGATGAGCCGTTCACGGGTCACCGTGTCATCCGTGCGGTCAACCAGGTCCTTGATATAATGGCTTGATGTCTCCCGCAGGTTTCGCGCCTCCCGCGAGATCTGATGCTTTAACCACTTCACATGCTGGCTGAGAGGGCGCGGGCGACTGAAGAACGCACGGGCAACCTCCGCCTCGCCCATCCGGAAACGAGCGGTCATATCCTCGATCTTTTCGATCCATTCAGCTTGCATCGCCATTTTACAAACCGTAGAGCGCTCTCGCATTGTCGCTTAGGATTTTCCTCTTTACCTCGGGCGTCAAGTCCGTCCGCGATTTGAACACGGTGATGGCATCCACGTCGCTCGATGTGTCGATGTGGCCATAGTCCGTACCAATGACAAGGCAGTCTTCCCCGGCTTGCCGCGCGATATAGGGCACGTCGTCTGAGTTTTCACAGGTGATGAACATCCTGTATTGGCGTGCGAGGTTGCCGGACCATTGGCGGCCCAAAGTTTTAAAGCGATTCTTCATTTCGTGTATCAGCCAGGGAACCCACTGCGAACTGGCTTCAATAAACCCCCACCGCAGTCGTGGAAAGACTTCGGGTATTTCGCTGAGCATCACGTCGCTAAAGGCAGCCACCGTGGGTATTCTGAACCGGTGGAATGTGGCGGCACTGGCCACAGGATGACGATATAGATCGTTGAGCCACGCGTTGCCATTGGCGATGTGGATAGCGATGGCCATATCGAGACGGCTGGCCTCTTCATAAATCGGGTAGAAGTAAGTGTCCACAAGTAAACGGTTCCCCTCAACGGGACGCATCAATACGGCACATGCTCCGTTTTTCTTGGCAAAGCGGATCTGATCCAGTGCATCGCTCATGCTGAGCGTTGGCGCCATACAGGACCATCGCAAACGACCGTTTCCCTGGCGCCAGATGTCGGCCATCCAGCGGTTCCAGCTCTTGCATAACGGCACCTCCACCGAAGCGCGTTCGGTGGCCGATTCGATGAAGATGGTGTTGTGCAGCACTTGGACGTTGACCCCGCTCTGGTCCATGTGCTCCAATCGCAGCTCCACGTTTCCCAGCTCACGGGATTCCTGGTCGTCTGCGAACCTGCGACCCACCTGGCGGGAACGTTTCTCCAACTCGGCGGCAGAAAAAGCAGGGAAGCGGAAGCCCCTCACCCTCCCATCGATTAGCCAGAACTGAAGCTTCATCCCGGCCTCTTCCCGGGTTTCGAGGGGTACGGGGCGATACTGCCTCTCCGACGGGTCCATAAAGTCCCAAGTGTGGGAAGACTCCACCACATGGGCGTCCGCATCGATAACGAAAGTGTCGACATCGGTTTCCATAAGCTCATCCCTCCTGCGCTGGATCCATGCCTCTAGTAGCTTATACTCCCTTTTTCATGTTACCTGACCCTGTAGGCTCCGCTCCTGCCCAGCCTTCCCCCGTAATATCAATCATGACGCCGTCCGGCCCCTTATACTTTTCTTCGAAAAAAGACGTAACAGCATCATGGGGCCGCGTCTGACGATACTCCGCTCCCGCCTCATTAAGTCGCCCACGGGTTTGCTCCATGTCGTCAACCCAAAAGCCAAAATGGTGCAAGCCGAAGGTCACACCGAGACCATCATGTCGATCCGCAGCCTCATCCGTCTTGAACCGCAGCACGGCCATGTTGATAGTGCCGTCACTCAAATAAATTCCCTTAGCTAGCGGAGAGTCGGTCCGGCCTACCTCCTCCATGTCGAAGACGCGCCTGTAAAATTCCGCTGTTGCCTCTGGATTATGGGTATGCAGGGCAATGTGTCGTAGCTTTGCCATGGCACCTCCTAATGCTAGTGTGTTATCTTCTGCATCCTCTATATGGATCGGAGATAATCGCTCGACCTTCCATCACTTAAAACCTTCTGGACACCAATGGGTGATTGATTGGCTACCATGAACCTTTTGGTTGTCACAAATGCACCAATATCACAGAAGGAAAGGCTGTCAAGGAAACCCTAATGAATGGGAGTAAATTCAATTGTGGGGACATCCCCGGCGAAAGGAGTACCATGAGTTTTATCTCGGTCCGAGCCCAGAAGACTCACAGACACTTTGGTTAGCTGGCACAATTGGGGTTCCGAGGTATTTAATGGGGTTCACAAACACCTTTGACTCCATGGGAAAGTGTCAGGCAGGAAAAAAGGAGAGGAATGCGAGGATCGCAGGTACGACCCTCGCCACGGGCAAACGATTATTTTGCTAGTTCGAAGTTAACCTTCGCGTCTTGTTTGGCTTTAACTGTAACCTTTTGGCTCTTCTTGCCGAGAGTCTCGTGCCAGACCTCCACGTTGTAAGTGCCGGGTGGAACATCGGTCAATTTGAACGCTCCATCATCCTTGGTCACGCTGAAATAAGGATTTGCTGCGACGAAAAACCAACCGCTCATCCAGCCATGAACGTCGCACTTGACCGAAACAGCCTCAGGCTTACTTAACTTTACGGTGAGCTTTTTCTTAAACTTGGGCTGGGCCCGGTTAAAGGGTTTATTGATCTTACTGTAGGTGTGAATGTTGTGGAGGATCTTATCGGGGTTCAAAATCTCCACCGTAGATCCTGCGGTAAAGGCAAGGACATGGGGCTTATACTCACACCCGTTCTGGTCAAGGGTCACCTTCATGGCCTTCATCTCTTTGCCCTTGGTAATATTTGTGATGCTCACCACGGCATTAACCACTTTACCCCCAGAGACGATCAGCGACTTGGCGGATTTGGGAGTCTTGTCGCAAACCTTTTTGTCCCTGGTAATCTTCAGTTTTTTCGGTTTAGGGGCCGTGCCCTTGAAATTAACCACCCCTGAAATCGTTCCACCATTGCTTACCGCTCCACCTTCGTAGGCGAAGAGAGTTGCCACGGGAAATAAAACCCATGCAGCCAACAAAAACACATATGCTTTTAGCATCCCAGCCTCCTTGAAACTTATTCTTAAATTCAATGGCACCGCCCGATCAATCAAGGCCTTCCAATGGACTCTATCACTGCGGAGAGCCGGTCTTGCCCAACACCATGATATAGTCCCTCAAGGCCTCGATCTGTTTGTCATCCTTGCCCCCGAGGATATCATCGGGCCCCTCGGGATAGAAGGAGGGCATCTTTGTACCGGGCTCGACTTTTTGCGGATCCTGGAGCCATTTCACAATCCAGTGGGGATTCAAACGGTCCTTGGCGAGGGTGAGGTCAGGGGCCCAACCCTCGGGGGGTCCTTCGGGCTTTTGATCCCCCTGTTGGTGGCAACTCAGACAAGCGAAGTAGTCATTGGTGAACATGGTTTGGGCTGCTTTGAGGTAACCCGGAGGAATCTTGTCTTTATTAAAATAGACATAGGGGATCTTTACTTTGGACAGTCCGGTGAAATACGACACCAACAGATTGGCCTCTTCATTCGTCAACCCAAAGGTGGGCATGCGAATCTTAAGCCACGGACGCAGCGACACAGGTTTCTTCAAGAAGCCAAAAAGCCAGTTGGGCTGCACTTTATCCCCTTCCCCGTTGAGCACAGGAGGCGCCAAAGTCAGCTGGTCTTGCGGGTAGTATTTGCGCACAAAGCCGCCCTTGTTTTCGATGGTATGGCAGCCAATGCAGTTGTACCGGTGCATAAGTCTGCGACCTTCCACCACGTTCACCACCCTGTCACTATGGTCCGCTTTATAGATGGATGGAACCTTGCTCTCTCGGAATCCAGCTAACAGTATTCTTAATGCTTTGATATCTTCATCGGAGAAATTGAACTGAGGCATGAGCTGCTCTACCCTTGGAGTGGCGTATACTCGGGGTGATTTGAGCTTGTTGTAGGTCCAGTCATCCCAGGTATGAGGGATGTCTTTCCTATTGCCAAAGAAAAGCTCCTCCAGGACTTTGGAGCCGAAAGTGGTGAGTTCGACCCCGATTCTAGATTCCTTCTCCATACCCGGGATATCATGGCAACCGGCGCACCCGTACTTTCGAACCAACGACTCCCCTCGCTTCACGCCCTTGGGGTCTGTTAGGCGATTTTTAATATTGGCGATTGTTCGCCCCTTGCTTCCCAATGTCATCAGATAAGCGGTGATGGCCTGGGCCTCCTCGTCCGACAGACGCAGGCTTGGCATACGCGTGTCAGGGTTATATCCCCGCGGATTTTTTAACCAGTGATAAGTCCACTGTGGACCCACCTTGGCGGCAATGTCTTTGAGATTGGGTGCGATGTCTTTGTTGGCGCCCAACACCGTGGAGGATTCACCCTCTGCAAAACCATGACAACCCTTGCAGCCGATGGAATTTACGAGTTCCTTGCCGCGGCTGATGAGGTTCGGGTTGCCCACTTGATAGAATTGTGGAAGAGGACGCGCCTTCAGCCATTTTTCACCCTCTTGCTTTGATGCGGACCAAATATAGGAGGCGATGTCCGTAGCATGGCCTTCTTCAAAGCCGAAGTTCGGCATCCGGCTCCGAGGCCTGAATTCATGCGGATTGCGAATCCAGCGCACCAACCAGCCGGGATCCACCTTTCCCGCCACCCGTCTTAGGCTGGGACCGATCTTGGGTATGTTCCCGTAGCCCTCCACCAAATGGCAACCGGTGCATCCCACTTGCTCGAAGAGTCTCTGACCTTTCGCCAGGAGTGGCGCATCTTCGAGACTCTGCACATCCAGGTGGCAGGAGGCACAACTGGCTTGCACTCTTTCTCCTTTTAAAAGCGGATGTGGCCAAAATCTTTTTCCAAGGACACCATAGCTTTTGCCGTAATGGGCCTGCTCCACGCTGTTCACTGCCGCACCCTGGCCATCATGACATGGTGTGCAGCCAAATTGTTCCGGCGGATGGGCATTGTCCGCCAGCAGGACCTTGCGCTGGGGATGAGTCTTATAAGGGTTAGGCTCGTTTTCAAAGCCGGCCCGATTGATGCCGCTATGGCAGCTCTGACATCGATCCACCCGGGCGGTGGGCTCATCAAAGTTATTGCGGTCGAATTCGGGCAGGATGGTCTGCTTAATATTCGGGATTTTAGATAGAGTGATGGGTCCTAGGCTCACGGTGGAATTCTGCATCACCCGGAGCCATCGATCTCGATCTGCGGTGAGCTCGGAGAGACGGTCCTCTAACTCCTTGATACCCGCTTGGAGTTTTTTGATTTCTGCTTTGATTTCTTTCCGCTTTTTTCTCGCTTCCCCCAGGCCAGGTTCTAACTTTGCTTGTTCCCGGTCCAACTCCTCAATCCGAGCCTGATAGGGCCTAATGTTTTTTCCCAGTTGCACCGCATGATCGTACTCGTACCAGGCCTCTTCCAACTCGCTCTTAATAAACTTAACGTCCTGGTCCAGCTCGAAGAAACGGACATCCCTCTCTGTCTCCTCGCTGCGTAGTTGCCGGAGCTTGTTACCAAGTTTGCCTTCACTCAAACTGGCCTTTGCGCCATCTAGTTGTTTTACCAGCTCGACGTAGTTGGCGTTGCCTGCAAGCTTCTTATCCTCCGCTTCATAAGCTGCTCTGGCCCCGTCATAATCCCGGTTATTAAACTCGGCCTGATACTTTTTCCAGGGGCGCCGCGTGAAGTTGTCGTCAAACACCGCCCACAGGCTAACCACTACGAGGGCGCACACGCTGAAGAAAAAAATGGCGCCGTATGACTTGCCTTCCTCTTTTGGATCAAAACCCCTGACAGCCATCTACCTTCCTCAAGCCGCCCTGCGCTCCAAGGTCCTCCCCATGGAGAAGAGCCCCACCCCGATCAAGGTCAGAACGATTTCCTCAGCCATGGAGGTATTCTGAGTGACACCCACAAATAGGGCATACCCCACGTCCGCCAATCCAATGGCCTGTAGAATCTTTGCCACGTAAAACATCAGATATTAAACCAGGGGGTCACTAATATGTACTTCACGTTGAAGGCAAGACGTAGAAACATTTTAACGGGAAGACCCATCATGATGACAACCAAAACCGCGGTAATGGTAAATCGCACGGGCCCCCATCTGCGCATAAACTCTTTTCCCTTGACCGCAAGCACCCAGAGGTAGAAGGCCAATGTTGCCACGACGAAATATGCTCCTACTAAGATTGCGCCCACACCGGCCTGCACCCAGTAATCCCTTAAACCAAGCAGGTATGGGAGATCTACGTTGGTTAAGGCCTCCACCTTGTGGGGATCCCATGCGTCCCAAGGCCAGAAAAGGTTCCAGCCCGGGCCGCGAAAAAATGTGCCGATGATAATCATGCTAACCCAGAGGATGTGGAAGCCAAAGTAGAAGGTCAGGATTTCGTATTTTCTCTCTTTGAAGGTGTAATAACCGTTTCCCCTGGGATTAATATCGATAAACGGAATCATGACGAGTCCCACGATAATGAGGGTAGGCAAAACCACCCCGGCATGCCAGGGATCGAAATAGACCAACATCTCTTGCAAGCCCAGAAAATACCAGGGGGCCTTGGAAGGGTTCGGCGTCAGGGCGGGATTGGCTGGCTCTTCCAATGGTGCATCGATCCCCACGGACCAGATGATCATTATTACAGTGACAATGAGCGTGACAAGAAATTCTCCCCGCACCAGATGGGGCCAGGTATGAATTTTATCGTCAACGATAGGGGTCCGTCTCTGAGTTTGAGTTTCTTCAGCCATGACCCATTACCTTGGAAGCACGTTACAGCGGTGGCCCAGAAAAACCATCCCTTCGAATACGCCAAAAATGAACCGCCATGAGCAGACTGGCAACCAAGGGGATAAAAATGCAGTGGAGGATATAAAACCGGAGCAAGGTATGTGGCCCGATTTCTCCACCCCCGAACAGAAACGCTCGGGCGTCATAAACTGGATTGGCTCCCACCAACTCTGCAAAAGGCCCCTCGTGACCGAGCAACGGTGCAGCCCGTGCCATATTGGAACCCACAGTCACCGCCCAGATAGAAAGCTGATCCCATGGCAACAGATAACCTGTGAAGCTCAGCAGGAGCGTTAAAACCAGCAGGAGGACTCCCACAATCCAGTTGAACTCGCGAGGCGGCTTGTAGGAACCGGTAAGGAAAACGCGGAACATATGGAGCCACACGAAAATAACCATGGCATGGGCCGCCCATCGGTGCATGTTCCGCATCAGCATGCCGAAAGGCATATCGAACTCCAGATACTTCATGTCGGCGTAGGCGTACTCGGCCACAGGCCGGTAATAGAACATCAGGTAGATGCCCGTTACCACTGTGATAAGGAACATGAAAAACGTGAGGCCTCCCATGCACCAGGTAAATCGCATCCTGACAGAATGCCGGCGAACCTTGGCTGGATGGAGATGGAGCCATACGTTGCCGGTGACCATCATCACACGGTTCCTCGGCGAATCCTCGTAACCGTGGCGGAAAATGGCCCTCCAGACCTGGCTCTCAACGATCTCCTTTCTTAGGTCATCGAACTTTTTCATGTCTCAATTATACCTTCAAGATACTCTCTGGATGTTGCTCATCGGGCTCCACTCCGGGGGCCATCTTCAACGTACGACCCTTATCCACAACCAGCCGACCGTCATCCGAAAGCTTCACCTCGAAGCGATCAAGCGGGCGAGGGGCCGGTCCCTCGAAGTTCAATCCACTTTTGAAAAAGCCGCTACCGTGGCATGGGCACTTGAATTTATTCTCAGCAGCAAGCCACCGAGGGGTACAGCCAAGATGGGTACACTTGGCGAAAATCGCATAGATTCCCGTTTCCTCCCGAACAATCCAAACACGGAAATCCTTCTTAAACTTCTCGCTTACCTCGCCAATGGTATAATCCGATGGCACACCAGCCTTGAAGGTCGACGGTGGCTTAAAAAGAATCCGAGGGAAGGCGGAGCGGATAAAGCCAAACAAGGTCAACCCGGTAAAGGCCCCGAATCCCCCCCATCCAAACCGCGTGAAAAAGTCTCGCCGACTCCAGATGCCACGCTTTTTTGGGTCTGCTGCTGCCATAGTTTCTTCCTATCCCTTAACCCAGCTGATCATCGCTCCCCACAAGATAAAGATCAAACCACCCAGCATGAGAACCAATCCTACGGGTCCGAAAATAAAAGATAGACCCGCACCCAAGACCAGTATCAGGACCCCTGCCCCCAACGGATTAAAAGGACCTGCAGACGATCCTTCTGTCATCCCCTCCCCCACTGCGCCCTGGTTCATTTCCTCGCGGATAAGAGTATAGGCCAGCTCTTTGAGACCTTCCCGTCGTTCGGGGTTTACTTCCCGGATAAGACGGCCGATACCCTGAGCTAACTTCTCAACTTCTTCTTCCGGGGTCTGCTGACCTGAATTGGGAGAGTTTGAAACCACTTAGAATAGGCCAACTCATTAGTATAGAAAATTTATTTTGTCAACCCGATTTCCGCAATCTGAGTACATCCTGCATGCTATAAAGTCCATTTTTTTGTCGCACCAGCCACCGGGCGGCCCGAAGGGCTCCTCGGGCAAAGGTCTCTCGGCTATGGGCACGGTGAACGAACTCGATCCGTTCCCCCAAACCGCCAAAAATCACGCTGTGTTCGCCGACGGTATCTCCGGCCCGAACGGCCAGGAGACCCATTTCTTTCTTCTTGCGCTCGCCCACAATACCCCTGCGACCAAAGACTCCTACCTTGTCTATGTCCCTTTGCCACTCTCCAGCGATGGCACGCGCAAGGGCGAGGGCCGTTCCGCTAGGGGCGTCTTTTTTGAAGCGATGATGCATTTCGATAATCTCTACGTCATACCCCTCGCCCAGGGACCTCGCCACCCTGCCAAGTAGTCCCAACAGCAGATTCACCCCGACGCTCATATTGGGGGCTACCAACATCCGAGTGCGCGGGCTCAGCCTCTTGATTTCATTCCACTCCCGTGCCGTGAATCCCGTGGTGCCGACAACAATGGGAGTTCCACTCCTCGCAGCGTCCCGTAGGTAACCCAGTGAAGCGGCGGGCCGGGTAAAATCAATAATCGCCACGTTTCCCTTTAACAGTGGCCCGATCTTATCGCTAACGGGCACCCCCAACCGGTTTAATCCCACCACCTCTCCCACATCCTTGCCCAACCTGGCGCTTCTGGGTCGGTCCACAGCCCCCACCAGTTTTACGCCACGGGTTTGCCGAGCCACACGGGCTATTGCCCCTCCCATTCGGCCCGCTATTCCACAAATTACTAAATCCACTAACTTCCACCTGAGATCAGACCAAAATCAGACATGGCTTTTTGTAACTTCTTTACGTTTTGCTCCGCCATTGGGGTCATGGGCAAACGCAGATCCCCGCGACACTGACCCATCAAAGCCAGCGCGGTCTTAACTGGAATGGGATTTGTTTCGATAAAGAGACTCCGAATCAGGGGTACTAGTTGGAATTGAATGTTCCGTCCCTTTTCCCAATCCCCTTCGAAACAAGCCCGGGTCAACTGAGACATCTCTCTAGGGGCGACATTGGCAACTGTGGAAATGACCCCCTTCCCTCCCAATGCCATGAGCGAAAAGGTGAGTGAGTCCTCCCCGGAATAGACTTCCAACCCATCACCACAAAGCCGAAGCACCTCGATGGCCTGATCGACGGATCCAGTGGCCTCTTTCACCCCCGCAATATTTTTCACTTCAGCCAGGCGTGCCAGGGTTTCCGGCTCGATCTTGGAGCCCGTTCGGGAGGGGATATTGTAAATGATAAGGGGAATATGCACTTCAGAGGCTACCATTTTATAGTGCTGATAAATACCCTCCTGGGTGGGCCGGTTGTAGTAGGGGGAAATCATCAAAGCGCCATCTGCTCCTGCCTTCTCTGCGCTGCGGGTGAACTCGATGGCCTCCTGGGTTGAGTTGGAACCCGTACCGGCTATCACCCCGACTCGTTTCTTAACGAATTTGACCACCGCCTCCACGACTTCGTTGTGTTCTTTGTGCGTGAGGGTCGCCGATTCTCCAGTGGTACCGCAGGGAACGATTCCGTGGATACCGTTTTCAATGTGGAATTCCACCAACGCTTCGACACTTTCCCAATCCACCTTGTTGTCTTTGAAGGGGGTGACCAACGCCACCATGCATCCGGAAAAGTTCATTTTGGCCTCCTGACTATTGTTCCGCTACTCCCCGAAACACTTCCTCGACGGGTCCTGTCATGTAAACCCGGTTATCGCCGCGCCACTCAATGACCAAATCTCCCCCCAAGAGATGAACCTTGAGTTTCCTTTCCGTCTTCCCCGTGAGTGCTCCCACGACGCCCACAGCACAGGCCCCCGTACCGCAGGCCCAGGTCTCACCAGCCCCCCGTTCCCAAACCCGCATCCTGACCTCACCAGGGCCAAGGACCTTTACGAATTCAGTATTGATCCGGTTGGGGAAAAAAGTGTGGTTCTCAAATTTTGGTCCGAGCCGTTCCAGGTCCAGCTCCTCCGGGTCATCCACATAGAGGACGCAGTGAGGATTTCCCATGGAGATACAACAGACGGAATACTTCTGGCCCTCCACTTCCAATGGACAATTTATGATCGGCCCGTCTGCATTTACCGGGATTTTCCTGCCTTCCAGGATGGGTTCTCCCATATCCACCTGCACCCAATCTCCTTCAATGCGGGGCCGAATAATACCGGCGAGGGTCTCTACTTCCAGCTCCTTTTTCTGGGTCAACCCGCGGGTGTAAACATAACGCGCAAAGCAGCGGATCCCGTTCCCACACATTTCCACTTGCCCGCCGTCAGCATTGTAAATCTCCATTTTGAAGTCCGCCACCTTGGAAGGAGCAACGGTGAGTAGTTGATCCGCACCTACGCCGAATCGGCGATGGCAGAGCCATTTGGCCAACTCCTCCATACCTGCCTGTTCCCCCGCCATACAATCGATAACGACAAAGTCATTGCCACAGCCGTGCATCTTGGTAAATGGAATTTGGGCCATTGTGTTATCCGTTCTAGCCGAGCACCCACATCAGTGTCTAACGTCGGGCGAACTCACCGGTCTGAAGGGGCCGGTCACTCCAGGACAGGGGGGATAATCTCCCTGCTGATAAGATCTTCCAGCGTCTCCCGCTCGCGAATGACATGGAAGCGTTTTTCATCCACCAGGACTTCCGCCACCCTCGGTCTCGAATTGTAATTGGAGGCCATGGTAAATCCGTAGGCCCCAGCCCCCATCACCGCCAATAGATCCCCCGGCTGGGGTTTTTGGATCTCGCGATCCTGTGCAAAGAAATCTCCGCTTTCGCAGATGGGTCCCACCACATCGGCTACGATCTTTTCTGCCGTCAGCGTCTTCACCGGGCTAATCCCTTGATGTGAACCGTATAGCGCGGGACGAATCAAGTCGTTCATGGCCCCATCCACCACTACAAATTTTTTCTCCTGGGTCTCCTTTAAATAGAGAACCTCCGTCACCAGGATCCCGGCGTTCCCAACAATTACGCGCCCCGGCTCTAGGATCAGGGTCACCTCCAGCCCCTTCAGGGCTTCAATGATGGCAGCTGCGTATTCCTCTGGATGGGGAGGCTTCTCGTCTTTGTAGCGTATGCCTAAACCCCCTCCTAGATCGAGGTAACGAATGTTGGCACCTTCCTTCTTCAAAACTTCAAGGAAGCCCCTCACTCGGGCAAGCGCATCCACAAAGGGAGAGACCGATGTGAGTTGTGATCCGATGTGACAGTCCACTCCGATCACCTCAACGTGGCTGAGGGAAAGGGCCCTCTTGTATTGTTCCACGGAGCGTTTGATGTCGATGCCAAACTTGCTCTTTTTCATCCCGGTTGAGATATAGGGATGGGTTTGCGGGTCCACATCCGGGTTGATTCTGAGACTGATGGGGGCTTTCTTTCCCAACCCCGCCGCCACCTGATCCAGCACGTTAAGTTCCTGCTCCGACTCAACGTTGAACATGAGGATGCCGGAATTCAGGGCGTACTCGATTTCGCTTCTGCTCTTTCCCACACCCGAGAAGACAACCTTCTTAGGATCGGAGCCCGCCTTGAGGACACGGAAAAGCTCGCCTCCCGAGACGATGTCAAATCCTCCCCCTTCATTCACAAACACCCTTAGCACTGCAATATTCGAGTTCGCCTTCACAGAAAAACAAACCAGATGGGACTGTTTTCCAAACGCTTGGTCGAAGACTCTGAAATGGCGTCGCAGGGTGGCTAAACTATAGATGTATGCCGGCGTACCAACTTCTTTAGCGATACGCTCCACAGGAACATCCTCTGCACATAGCTCACCGTTTTTGTATTTAAAGAAATCCATTATGGTCTCCAGGTTAGTTTAGCTTCATTGGATGGATCGCTGAGGGAGCCGTCCATGAGACGGGAAAATACGCGGTAGCGGTAACTCACCTGTGGTGTCAATGGTCCATCCACATAGCGAAATTTTTGCTTCTTTAAAAACTTCTGCTGATCCTCAACCGGCAGGGCGATCCTCTCCCGGTAGGGTGCCGGGCACCCGGGACACGCCTGAGTGACCTCTTTGCGAAACACCACGAAGCCAGCAAGATCATCCAAGGGCTTCCCGTCCAAGTAACGGGTGGGCCTGGTCCAAGTGAGAGCGATTCCTCCTCCCTGAGCCTGCACCTTGAGGTCTCTTATGGTCTCGGGCACAGCCAGCTCCGGCGCTCGCGGGGGTCCTTTCTTTCCGCACGACGCAGTTGCAATTAGCATTATCAGACAAAAGAATGTTCCCATGACAGAGATTTGAGACAGAGACCGCCCCCATCCTCTTTTTTGTCTACTTCTTTCTTTTTCCTTCGTCACTCTCTTTGTTCCTTCTATTCTCTATCTTCTATCCTTCTCTCTTACTCTGTCTCTGTCTGTTTATCCCCAATCTAAAATCACAAATCTAAAATTACTCTATCCCTGTCTCTTCTCCCTCTCATCCCCCCATTTCCCTTAGACGCCGACGGACATTGGAGGAGGCGGTTCCCCCCGGGGTGCGGCGTCGTTCCACAACCGCCTCTAGGGACAGATAACGGTACACGTCCTTTTCAATTTTTGGGTAATAGTGTTGCAACTCCTTAAGTGTGAGGTCCTCGATCCTCTGGTGGGATGACAGACAATGACGAACGATCTTCCCCACCAGCCCATGGGCAGCCCGAAAGCTCATGCCACGGCGAACGAGGTAATCCGCCAGGTCCGTTGCATTCATAAAACCATCCTGCGCGGCTGCGAGCATCCGTTCCTTTCTGACCTTTGTTTCCCTTACCAGCTCCGCCATCATGGCCAGGCTCGCCTTAACGGTATCCACAGTATCAAATAGAGGAGTCTTATCCTCCTGAAGGTCACGGTTATAGGACAAGGGTAACCCTTTGATCACTGTCAGAAGGGCATGGAGGTGTCCATAGACCCGACCCGTTCGCCCACGGATCAACTCGGGGACGTCGGGGTTTTTTTTCTGCGGCATAATGGAACTTCCCGTGCAGTATCGGTCCGGGAGCTCGATGAATCCGAACTCCTCACTAGACCACAACACCATCTCCTCGGCAAGACGACTCAGGTGGGCAAAAAGGATGGCCGAAACAGCGAGGAATTCCAGTACGAAGTCACGATCACTGACCGCGTCCACACTATTCTTGGACAACCGGGGGAAACCCAGCAGCCTCGCCACATAGGCCCGATCGATGGGGAAGGTGGTGCCGGCCAATGCTCCCGAGCCCAGGGGAAGTACGTTGACTCGCTTGGCACACTCCCCCGCACGTTCAAGGTCCCGATCCAGCATTTCCGCGTAGGCAAGAAGGTGGTGGGAAAAGAGAATGGGCTGGGCCCGTTGCAGGTGAGTGTAGCCAGGCATAATAACCTTCACGTTGCGCTTTGCTGAGCGCACGAGCTCTGCCTTTAACCGGTTAAGGGCCGTCTGAATGGCCTTGAGCTCTTCCCTGAGATAGAGGCGCATATCCAACGCCACCTGATCATTGCGGCTCCTGGCGGTATGAAGCTTTCCTGCCGCAGGGCCGATTTTGCGAAAGAGCCGGCGCTCGATATTCATATGGATGTCTTCATCGGTCTGGGAGAAGGTGGAAGCGCCTCTTTGAATTTCCTTTTCGATCAGCTTAAGTCCCCTAACAATCTTTGCCGCATCTGCCTGTGAGATGATCTTTTGGCGGCCAAGCATCCGCGCATGGGCAATGCTGCCTTCGATATCGTAGGAGTACAATCTCTTATCCACAGCAATGGACGACGTAAAGGCCTCCACGGAGCTAGCCGTGGCCCCGTCAAATCGTCCCGCCCAAAGTTTTTTCTTTTTCGCCGCTGCCAAACTCAACCTCCCAACTACTTGTGCTTTGTGAGCCGCCGGAGCCTCAGACGCAAGGCGTTTAGTTTTATAAAACCATCCGCATCCGCCTGGTGATAATCGCTATCCTCCTCAAAGGTAGCCACCTTGGGATCATAGAGAGAGGAATTCGATTGTCTACCGGCCACCATGGCGTTTCCCTTGTAGAGCTTTAGCCGGACGCGGCCGCTCACATTCTCCTGGGAGCCATCCATGGCTTTTTGCAGGAGCTCCCGCTCCGGGGAAAACCAGTAGCCATTATAGACCAGTTCTGAATATTTGGGGATCAACGAGTCGCGCAAGCTCATGACCTCCCGATCCATGGTGATGGACTCCAGCGCCCGACGTGCCCGGTGCAGGAGAGTACCGCCAGGGGTCTCATAGACACCGCGTGCCTTCATACCCACGTAGCGGTCCTCCACCAAATCCACCCTTCCCACTCCGTGTTTCGCTCCCAGGGTATTCAAATGTGCCAGTAGTGCAGCCGGAGACTTGGTTCTTCCGTTCAATGACACTGGATCTCCACGGCGAAAATCGATCTCAACGTATTCACTGCGATCGGGTGCCTTCTCGGGCGAAGTGGTCCAGAGGAACATATCGGTAGGGGGCTCCTGCCATGGGTTTTCCAAGATGCCCCCTTCGTAGCTAACGTGAAAGAGATTTCGGTCGACGCTGTAGGGCCTTTTACGGCTCACTGGGACAGAAATGCCCTGACGCTTTGCGTAGGATATCAAGGACTGGCGTGAGTTAAGATCCCACACTCTCCATGGGGCAATCACCTTCACATCGGGCTTCAATGCGTAGTAGGTCAACTCAAATCGGATTTGATCGTTTCCCTTGCCCGTGGCCCCATGGGCCACTGCATCGGCCTTTTCCTTTGCGGCGACCTCCATTTGTCTCCTTGCTATCAAGGGACGGGCAATGGAGGTCCCTAACAGGTAGGACCCCTCATAAACTGCGTTGGCGCGCAGCATTGGAAAGATATAATTTTTGACGAACTCCTCCCGCAGGTCATCCACAATGACCTTGCTCGCACCCGTCTCCCGGGCCTTTCGTCTCACTGCCTTCAGGTCTTCCTCTTGCCCAAGATCGGCGCAGTAGGCAACCACCTCGCACTCATACTGCTCCTTGATCCAGCGCAGGCAAACTGAGGTGTCCAATCCACCAGAGTAGGCCAAGACGACTTTCCTAACCTTCATTTACTTCCCTTCTTTTTTTAGCTGTGGATCCCTTCAACCGACCCAAAATCCAAACCATGACGGCTTTTTGCATGTGTAGGCGATTTTCAGCTTGATCGAAAACAACGGAGTGGGGGCCTTCCAGGACCTCATGGGTGATCTCCTCTCCCCGATGGGCGGGAAGACAGTGCATAACCATGGCGTCCTTGTTGGCCATAGCCACCACTTCCTCCGTCACCTGGTAGTCATGAAAGATCTTGCGCCTCTCCTCCAGCTCTTTCTCTTGACCCATGCTTGCCCATACATCCGTGTAAACTACATCGGCCCCCTGCACCGCTTCATTCACATCCTGGGTAACCGTCACATGGGCGCCGTTCTCCCTGGCAGACCGCGTAATCTCTGGATCCGGCCCATAGTCTCTCGGGCAAGCAAGGAAAAATGAAAGGGGAAATTTTTCCGCAGCCAGCATCCATGAATGGACGACGTTGTTCCCGTCCCCAACGAAAGCAATCTTTAACCCTTTCAGAGTTCCCTTGCGCTCAAGGAGCGTGAGACAGTCCGCCAGTACCTGGCAGGGATGGAACCGGTCCGTCAGGCCATTGATCACTGGGACCGAAGCGTAACCCGCCATTTCCTTCAGGGTTTCCTGGGAAAAGGTCCGGACCACAATAAGATCCACCCAACGACTCAAAACCCGGGCACAGTCCATGGGACTCTCCCGCACTCCGAGATTGATCTCCTCAGGCCCTAAAAAAATCGCATGCCCACCCAGTTCCAGCATGCCAGTTTCAAAGCTGACCCGGGTCCTAAGACTTGGCTTCTCAAAGACCAGGGCCAAGGTCCGCCCTGCCAACAACCCGGCCTTTCCGCCTGCCGACCTCCGCTTAAGTTTCCAGGCAAGGGAAAACAGATCGTTCACTTCCTCTCCACTGAGGTCCCTAAGGCTCAGAAGATCTCTCTTTTTCATGGCTCAGGATGGAGGCGGCCTTTTATTGGCGCGCCAGGACCTTTTCAAAAATTGCCAATCCGCTGTCGATGTCCCGTTTACTCACGATCAAGGGTGGGAGAAAACGCAGAACGTTATTGTGTCCCGCACTGGTAATTAATAGTCCAGCTTGAAGGCAGTCCGCCACGATCTTACTTGCATCCCCCTCGATTTCTACCCCCAAGATCAACCCCTTCCCGCGGATGTCCCGGATAAAATCAAAACGCTCCTTCAGAGATTGGAGTCCCTGGAAGAGAACCTTGCTCATCTTGGCACAGTTTCGTAACACCCCGTCCCGCACCAATGCCTTTAGCACAGCGAGGGCAACCGAGCAGACCAACGGATTGCCGCCAAACGTGGATGCGTGAGTCCCTGGGACAAAGCTATAAGCCACCTCTTCCTTAGCCAGCATGGCTCCCGCGGGAAGCCCTCCCCCCAAGGCCTTCGCCAAGGTCATGATGTCCGGTTCCACACCGAAGTGTTCATAGGCAAAGAGCTTGCCCGTACGGCCCATGCCCACTTGGACCTCGTCAAAGATTAGCAGCAGGCCCCTGTTATCACACAGCTCTCTCAATCCCTGCAGATAACCCTCCTGAGGGACCACAACTCCCCCTTCACCCTGTATGGGCTCCACCAAAACGGCGGCGGTTTTTTCACCAATGGCATCTTCAATGGCATCGAGATCACCGTAGGGGACCTGGCGGAAACCCTGCGGGAGCGGATCAAAACCCAATCGCACCTTCTCCTGTCCGGTGGCCGTCAAAGTAGCCAAGGTCCTACCGTGAAAAGAGTTCAGCATGGAGAGAATCTCGTATTTCCCTCCCAGGCGCTCCGCACCATAGCGCCGCGCCAGTTTAACCGCGGCCTCGTTCGCCTCAGCCCCGCTATTACAAAAAAAAACCCGATCCGCAAAGGATCGGCGACAGAGTTCTCGGGCAAGCTCCGACTGGGGGACAATATGATACAAATTGGACACGTGAATGAGGTTCTTCGCCTGACGTTGGATCGCACGGACCACAGCAGGATGACTATGTCCCAGGTTATTGACGGCGATACCAGCGGCAAAATCCAGATACTGTTTGCCGTTCACATCCCATACCTTGACCCCTTTCCCCCGCACCAATGCGATGGGGTAGCGGGCATAGGTCTGCGCCACGTATCGGTGAGTCAGCTCTATGACATTCTGGTTCTTCATCGCTTACTTGAGTACCACTTCCGTCCCGACACCCGCCTGGGTAAAAATTTCCAACAACACGGCGTGCCTAACCCGACCGTCGATGATGTGGGTTTTTCCCACCCCCCCCTCCAGGGCGTCAATACAGCACTCCACTTTCGGGATCATCCCGGCTGCCACCACCCCTTCGTTGATCATCTTTCGAGCCTGATTCACCTTCAGGGTGCTCAACTGCTCCCCTTTTTTGTTTTTGACCCCCTCCACATCCGTGAGCAAAATGAGCTTTTCAGCCCCCAGGGCCGCGGCGGTGTGCCCAGCCACGAGGTCGGCGTTAATATTGTAGGTCTCTCCTTGCTCGCCCACTCCTACGGGAGCAATGACCGGGATAAATTTATTCTCATCCAACGAGTTGATTAGCAATGGGTTGATTCCAACAATCTCACCAACCATACCGATGTCAATAATTTCCGGACTCTCTTCCTTGTTGGCGGAGGCAACCGTTACGTTCATCTTACGCGCGAGGATGAGCTCCCCATCCTTGCCACTCAATCCCACCGCCATGCCCCCATGATGATTGATGAGCCCCACGATTTCCTTGTTCACCTTGCCCACCAGCACCATTTCAATCACATCGAGGGTCTCCCGGTCCGTGACCCGCATCCCCCGTACGTAACGGCTGGAGACCCCCATCTTCTCTAGGGTCTGATTGATCTGGGGACCTCCCCCGTGGACCACAACCGGGTTTATGCCCACATACTTGAGCAGCACCATGTCCTGGGCAAAGCTAGCCTTGAGTTCCTCGTCTACCATGGCCTTGCCACCGTATTTTACGACGAAGGTCTTCCCATAAAAGCGCCGTATATAGGGAAGCGCTTCCATCAAGATCTCAGCTTTCCCGATAAAATCTTCCACCAAACTTGCCTTTCCTATGATAAAGCCTAACACGCGGTCATCAAACAGCCTTCAATGACAAGCGCTCCTTCCAGCCCTTATAGGATGTAACGTGATAGATCCTCGTCCTGCAAAATTGGAGTTAGGCGTGCTTTAACGTATTGGGCATCGATGTCGACGTCTTTGCCCGGCATCTCGGGAGCCGAGTAGGAGATTTCGTCAACCAGCCTCTCCAAAATAGTGTGAAGCCGCCTGGCGCCGATATTCTCCGCCTTATCATTCACCTGAGCGGCAATGCGGGCAATTTCTTCAATGGCATCCTCTTTAAATGAAAGATGCACCCTTTCAGTCTCAAGCAAAGCCACGTACTGCTTGATTAATGCATTTTTTGGTTCCGTGAGGATCCTAACAAAATCATCTTTACCCAGAGAGCTAAGCTCCACCCGAATGGGAAATCGACCTTGAAACTCTGGGATCAAATCGGATGGTTTGGAATTGTGAAACGCGCCGGAGGCGATGAACAGGATGTGGTCGGTCCTCACCATCCCATATTTCGTATTGACCGTTGAACCCTCCACAATGGGGAGCAGATCCCGCTGAACACCCTCACGGGAGACATCAGGCCCCTGCATAGACTCTCGTCCGGCAATCTTATCGATCTCATCGATAAAAACGATACCCGAGTGCTCCACCCGATGGTTCGCCTCCCCCACCACCTTATCCATATCCACCAATTTAGCGGCCTCCTCTTGGGTGAGGATATCGATGGCCTCGGGCACCTTGACGGTTTTCTTCTTCGTCCGTTTGGGAAGAAGGTTAGAAAACATCTCCTTGAGGTTGGACTCCATCTCCTCCATCCCCTGGGGGGTCATCACCTCCACCATGGGCGTCGCTGCACGTGTGATTTCCACCTCCACGGACCGGTCATTGAGTTTGCCCTCCCGCAGCAACTTTTTGAGCTTCCCCCGGGTCGTTGGTGCCCCTGCCTCCGGTTCGGCTGACCCGGTCGGTTTACTTGTGGGTGCAGGGGGTAACAGAAGATCGAGAATCCTCTCCTCTGCCAACTCCCTGGCTTTGATCTCAACCTGTTGCTTCTCTTCCTCTTTGACCATATTCACCGCGAGCTCCATGAGGTCGCGAATGATGGATTCCACATCCCTGCCCACGTAGCCGACCTCGGTGAACTTCGACGCTTCCACTTTAATGAAGGGGGCCTGGGCCAACTTGGCAAGCCTGCGAGAGATCTCGGTCTTGCCCACTCCAGTGGGTCCGATCATAATAATATTCTTCGGAGCAATCTCCTCCCGCAGATCCTCGGGTACCAGTTGGCGCCGCCAACGATTGCGCAGGGCTATGGCCACAGCCCGTTTCGCGTCTTTTTGCCCCACAATGTACCGATCGAGTTCCGACACCACTTCCCGTGGCGTCATAACCGGCGCCGGTGCTGGGTTTAACTCGCCCTGGGTTGATGCTGCGTTCGGTTCCATTTTCATAGGGATTAAGGTAGCTCCTCAACGGTCAATTGTTCGTTGGTATACACACAGATGGCAGCCGCTGCCTTCATGGACTCAACGGCAATGGCCCGGGCATCGAGCTGGCTGTGCTTTACCAAGACCCGCGCCGCGGCCAGAGCGAAGTTACCGCCGGACCCAATGGCAATCAAACCGTCGTCCGGTTCCACCACATCTCCTACTCCCGAGATCACCAGCAATCCCTCTGTATCCGCAACCACCAATAAGGCCTCCAACCTCCTCAGTACGCGATCGGTTCGCCAATCCTTGGCGAGCTCCACGGCACCCCGTCTGAGATTGCCGTTGTACTGCTCCAGCTTCGCCTCAAATTTTTCAAATAAAGTGAAGGCATCCGCCGTAGCCCCCGCAAATCCGGCAATGACTCGATCCTGGTAGATCTTACGGACTTTCTTCGCGCTGTGCTTCAACACGGTTTGTCCCAGGCTCACCTGCCCGTCTCCAACCACCACCACTCGCCCCCCATGACGAACCGCCAGTATCGTCGTTCCTTGAAACATGGTTTACCTCAAGTCTCCCTCATTGCGCCCTTGGATGAGCACGGTCGTACACCGCAGTGAGATGATCCAGGCTCACATGGGTGTACCGCTGGGTCGTTGACAGACTGGTATGACCCAGCAGTTCCTGGATCACCCTCAGGTCGGCACCGCTGTTGAGCAAATGCGTGGCAAAGGTGTGGCGGAGGCCGTGGGGTCCTGTTTGAACCGCTATTCCTCTGGCCCGCAGGTGCTTTTCCACAATTCGTCCGACGCTCCGAGTGGTAATCCTTTTACCCTGGCGATTTAATACGACCGCTGACCGTCCTTTGGAAGGTCGCCGCCATTTTTTTTCTTGTTCCATCGCATAGTCTCGAAGGACACCAAGTGCCACCTCACCAATTGGGACGATTCGTTCCTTGGAACCTTTTCCAACGACCCTGATAACACCCAGCCGGAAGTCAACATCACCCCAATTCAGACCTACCAATTCACTTACCCGTATCCCCGTAGAATACAGAACTTCCAGAACCGCCCGATCCCGCATCGCCAACGGGCCCAATCCTTTAAACCCATCCAATAATCGAAAGACATCGTCTACGGAGAGAAAGGTCACCAGAGGTTTTTCCTGCTTAGGACTGCCGAAGCCCAACAAAGGATCCCGCTGGAGACACCGCTCCCTTACGAGATATCGAAAAAAACTCTTGAGCGCGGCAACTTTTCTGCCAAGTGAGCTCTTCTGGCATACCTTGGCCATGGTGCCAAGATAAGCTCTCACATGATGAGCATCCGCCCATAGGAACTCCCCGGCGGCAGTTCTTGTCTCCTGGATCCCCTGAGATTTGACAAACTCATGAAACTGCCTCAGATCGCTCACGTAATTTCTCAGGGTGTGGAGAGAAACATGGCGCTCGTTTTGTAGATGGTTTTTGTATTGTTCCATGAGATCTTCCATACTCCAGCCCGCTCAGAAAAACGTATTCTAACATACCGTTACTGCATTAAAAAACAACCTCCGTTTTAGGCTGCTGCCGCCTCTTGCCACCGCCGCAGAAATGACGTGATTTTCGCAGGCTTGCCTACACAGGCCCTTTCCTGCATATTGGAAAGCGTGTTGACCGATACTTTCAACAGACCCATGAGGGACCTCAGGATATCCGTCACGGACAGGTGCAATTTCCGCTGCACCTACTGTATGCCATTTGACGAATATACCTGGATCAACAAGCAAGAGATTCTCTCTTTCGAAGAAATCACCCGGCTGGCCCGTCTGTTTGTCCAATTGGGCGTTGAAAAGATCCGCCTAACCGGCGGAGAGCCCCTGGTCCGCCAAAGTTTGGAAGAGCTGATTGGCCAGCTTTCCACCATACCCGGGCTCAAGGATATCTCTCTTACCACCAATGGATCATTGCTCGCCGAAAAGGCCCCCCTTCTAAAGTCCGCGGGGCTCAAACGGATCAACGTGAGCCTGGATACCCTCAACCCGGAGAAGTTTAAACAAATCACAAAACGCGGCGATCTAGACAAAGTCATCGAGGGTCTATTCGTTGCTAAGAAAGTCGGTCTGATCCCCATCAAAATTAACTCGGTCATCGAACGGGGAGTCAATGATGACGATGTGTTGAGTCTAGTGGAGTTTTCCAGAGAGAACGGCTTCGCCATCCGCTTTATCGAGTACATGGACGTGGGCAACTCCAACAACTGGGCCTCACAAAAGATGGTCTCCAAGAAGGAAATCCTTGAACTGGTTCACGCTCGATTTCCCTTGAAAGAAAAGGGTCGAGACAAAGGCAGCGCGCCATCGGTGGACTATCAATTTGTTGACGGACGCGGAGACATCGGCGTCATCGCCTCCGTCTCAGAACCTTTTTGCTCGACCTGCGTTCGAGCCAGACTGACCGCCGACGGGAAATTGGTGACCTGCCTATTCTCCCAGACAGGCCACGACTTAAAAGGACTGCTAAGGAAAGGGGCCTCGGACAAAGAGATCCTGGATCTCCTGGGATCGGTCTGGACGGGTAGAAAGGACCGTTACTCCGACGAACGGCTAGAGGCCATGCAATCCGACACGGGCTACAATCCCAAAGGGCAAAAAAAGATCGAGATGATCACCCTCGGTGGCTGACCCCCCACCCTGGCCAGAGCCTCCGGCATTTGTTCCCACCCACAAGAGGAAACGTTTCCCTTAACTCATAAGGGAACTCGTTCCAGCCAACTGGACAATGAAAGGTCCCATGTCTATATTGATCCTAACCCAGAGGTGAGGGAGGAAGGAGCATGCTTAAGATTATCCCCGTCGAAGAGGCCGTGGGGACACTCCTGGCCCACGACGTTACTGAAATCATACCAGGCAAGCACAAGGGCCCGGCCTTCCGACGTGGCCATGTTATCAGAAGCGAGGACGTGGCCAAGCTGCTCGACATTGGAAAGGCTCACATCTACATCATCGATCTGGAAAAGGGCGAACTGCACGAGGAGGACGCCGCGCGGAGATTGGCTCAAGCGGCGGCGGGTCCTCATATTAGCCTGACGGATCCCGTGGAAGGGCGGGTCAATCTGGTGGCGGAAATCTCCGGACTACTGAAAGTGGACGAAAAGCTTCTCTACCGTTTTAATGAGATGGGAGATCTCATCCTTTCCACGTTACCTACGAACCAGTACGTGCAAGAAGGAGAGGTTGTGGCAGGGACCCGAACCATTCCCATTATCGTCAAAGAATCACTCGTCAAAAAAGCCGAATCCCTGTGCAAAAATAAACCCCTTGCCTCTATCCTACCGATCCCTTCGAGGCGGGTCCATCTCATCGTCACCGGAAGCGAGGTTTTCACTGGCCGTATCAAGGACGGTTTCGAACCCGTGGTTCGGCGCAAACTCGAACAATTGGGCTCTGACCTGGAAGCGAAGAAACTGGTCCTGGATGATCCCGATCAGATCGCCTCTCATATTCGCGACTCCCATGGGGCCGGTGCCGAGTTGATTCTGGTGAGCGGAGGCATGTCCGTGGACCCTGACGATCAAACCCCAGAGGGGGTCAGACGAAGCGGGGCCAAAGTTGTGTGCCATGGATTTCCAGTGTTGCCGGGTTCCATGTTCCTTCTTGCCCACCTCAAAAACACGCCCATCCTGGGCCTTTCCGGCTGCGTCCTCCATGACCCAGTGAGCGCATTCGATGTCGTTCTTCCTCGTCTATTGGGAGGTGAGAAACTGTCCCGCTCGGACATTCTCGCCCTCGCGCACGGAGGACTCCAGAGGAAACATCACCACTAAACAGACACAGATAGAGACAGGGATAGAGACTAAGGAAAAGACAGAGATTTGAGACAGAGCAAGAAAAAGAGGTGGAGGGGAGTGGCCGCAGTCGCTGTCTCAAATCTCTGTCTGGGTTCCTATTTCATCAATTCAGCGTTGATCTGATCAAGCAGCTCAGGAGAAGGCTGGAGTTCGTCTTGCCCCAGTTCGGCCAAAGGGGTTTCGCAGAGATTCATCTCCTCGACAAGATCCGATGAATCCGGGTCGCAGTAGATGAGGCCCGTTAAGAATTTCCCTTCGGCAACGGAACCATGGATTGCGGTCAAGGCACTCGCCTTGTTAGTGGGGTCATAACTTTCTCTTAGCTTGTGCAGGGTGATGCGGGAGCCGTCATGGAGGACCACTTCGTGGTCGGTCCCCGGCTCGTAATCCGCCTCAATGTTTTCATAGTGAGGGATAAAGTCCACGTCGTGGAGTGGGTCAAGGTTATCCTTGATATACTTCAGGCTCTTGGTGGAACCCTCATGGTTGTTGAAGGTAACGCAGGGGCTCAGAACATCCAAGATGGCACTCCCCTTATGGGCGAAGGCCCCTTGAATGAGGGGAGCCAATTGTTTGCGATCCCCCGAGAAGCTCCGCGCCACATAGGTAGCCCCAAAATTGATGGCCAGCTCGGCTAGGTCGATGGCGGACATCTCATTGATCTTCCCGCCTTTCATGCGGGTTCCCTTATCTGCTGTGGCCGAAAACTGTCCTTTGGTCAACCCATAGACGCCGTTGTTTTCGATGATGTAGGTAATATTCACGTTGCGGCGCATCATATGGCAAAAGTTTCCCAGACCGATGGCGGAAGTATCCCCATCCCCCGACACGCCAATGGGAAGCAGCGAATGGTTGGCCAGATTGGCACCCGTGGCCACCGCAGACATGCGTCCATGAACGGCATTAAAACCAAAGGATTGACTGAGAAAGTAAGCCGGTGTCTTCGAGGAACAACCAATGCCGCTCAGTTTTATGACCTTCCGTGGGTCTACACTGCTATCGAAGAAAGCCCGAATAATGGAGGCGGAAATGGCATCGTGGCCGCACCCTTTGCACATGGTGGACTCGGCGCCACGATAATCCTTTTCCGTTAAACTGACGCGATTGGTCTTTTGGGCAGCCACTGTTTCACCCCTTTTTCAGAAGTTGATAGAAACTCCCGAACCTGCCGGACGATTTCGCCTGCGGCTATCGGGAGGCCGTCGTAGACGAGTACGCTCACGATCCTGGCTCCCAGCTCGGGCCATTCGGATTTGAGAATCGCCGCCATCTGGCCATCACGATTTTGTTCCACGAGATAAACCACTTCATGAGCGGCAACAAACTTTTTTACTTCATCGGTTAAGGGTAGAGCCCTCAGCAACAAATGATTGGATTCCAGGCCTTCAGACCTGAGCCGATCCCGGGCTTCTCGAGTGGATTCAAAACTGGAACCAAAGCAGATGAAACCGGACTTGATATTGGGAGACGCCTCCACAATGGGCTTGGGAACTGCCTTGCGAGCTGTTTCAAGCTTCCGAGCCAGCCGATCCAGGGTCTCCTTATAGTCGTTTTCGTCTTCGCTGTAGCGCGCGTCGGAATCATGGCCCGAGCCCCGAGCAAAATAGGCGGCTTTGGGATGGGTGTTCCCGGGCACGGTCCTCTGGGGGATACCATCTCCGTCCAGATCAAAATAGCGACGGAATTTTCCCTCGATTTTTTGCAGATCATCGGCGCTCAGAAGCTTGCCCCGATCGAAGGGTTCCTTTTCCAGCCTGAGGGGATCAGAGGACCATAGGTTCATCCCCAGATCCAGGTCCATCATGACAAAGACCGGTGTCTGAAACCGCTCCGCATAATCAAAACTCCGGCGGGCAAGATCAAAACAGGTGCTCGTGTCATGGGGGATCAAGATGATATTACGGGTGTCTCCGTGGGAACAGTGATACATGGACAAGATATCGGCCTGTTGGGTTCGCGTGGGCAACCCGGTGGAGGGGCCTCCACGTTGGATGATGAAAAAAACACTCGGAATTTCAGCGAAATAGGCCAACCCCACGGTTTCGTTCATGAGGGAGAGTCCTGGTCCAGAAGTGGATGTCATGGCACGTACCCCGCCCCAACCAGCCCCAACCACCATCCCTGCGGCGGCAATCTCATCCTCCGCCTGAACGATCGCATAGTTTGCCTTGCCGTCAGGCCTCTTGCGTAGCCGCGGCATATAGTGCTCGATGGCTTCCGCTAGGGAGCTGGACGGGGTAATGGGATACCACGAGACCATTGATACTCCACCGTAGATGGCTCCCAATGCGCAGGCCGTATTCCCCTCGGTAATGATTTTTCCATCATTGCCATTCGGGATCGCCTCTAACCGGCCGATGTCTTGTGTCAGCCCGTTCTCTTCCACATGTCGGTAGCCAAGCTCGATACAGAGAAGGTTGGACTCAATAACGGCAGGCTTGTTTCCAAAGGTATCCCGTAGCACCTCTTTGATGACTTCTAAATTAATACCAAACAGCTTTGCCAGGACACCCACGTAAATCATGTTTCGCTGCTTGGCCCGCAGGGGAGAAGCCTCCACATGTTCCTGCACAAGTTTGTTGGCCGGAACACCCACGTATTGAACCCCTTCACGTTTTAGGTGGGAAGGTAGGGGCTTCGAGTCGTCGAAGATAATGAGGCCACCTCCCCTGACTCGGTGGATATCCTGGCCTGCTGTGGCATCATTGAACATCACGATGACATCAATGACGTCTTTACGGCCAAAGTAGCCGTCCCCACAAGCCCGGATCTGGTACCAGGTTGGCAGGCCCTGGATATTGGAAGGAAACATATTCTTTGACGAACAGGGGATGCCCATTTTAAAAATGGACTTGAAAAGAATGTTATTTGAAGAGGCGCTACCCGAGCCATTTTCCGTGGCCACGGAAATACTCAGATCATTTATTGAAGGCATTTAGAAAAGCTCCTGAAGACGATTCATGCCATTTTAGGCAACTTTTTAAACTACCATACTTCCTGGAAAAAACAAGATTGGTTCTGTAACCACCCGTCCTCTCATCGAAACCCATCACATATGTTCTACAATCACCCGGATTGTCAAGCAAACTTGGGGAAAAACCACATTTAACCCGGAGTATCGTGCTCTATAGAATCCCGGTGCTAGTCATTCTTGTTCCAGACCTTTCGTACATTTTTGTCCACACCCAATGCTTTTTATCCCTAATAACCATTTTCCGCGTTTACCCGCTGAGACACAACAGAGCCTTCGTAACAGCCTGATTGCGTCCCCAGGAGACTCATACTACAGTGAAAGCCACACTGTAGAATCATCCGAATCCTTGTATCATGGGGAGCGAGATTGGTTTTGATGGAACATTGGGTGGTCGGTTTATTCCTGACTTTTTTCTTCCTCGAACTGGTTGTGGAGCTTTCGCTTAATGAGGTTAATATTGCCTATGTCCGCCGCCTTTGGTCCGCAAAAGCGCTTCCCAGTATTTTCCATAACCAGATACCCGCTGGGGACTACGAAAAATCAGTTGCGTATACCATAGCGAAGAACCGTTTCCAGCGTTGGGCTGAAATCTACGGCGGTGCTGTTACGCTTCTTGTGCTTTTTGGCGGGGTGTTACCTTTTCTTGACCGCCTCTCCCAGTACCTTGGAAGCGTTTTTCCATCCAGCACCCTGGCGACGGGAATTATATTCTGTTTTGGCACCACCCTTTTCGTTTCCATCTTAGGACTGCCCACGGAATTGTATTCGACTTTCGTGTTGGAGGAGCGCTTTGGTTTCAACAAACTAACCTTCAAACTCTATCTCAGCGATAAGGTAAAGGGGTTGATTCTGGGTATCGCTTTGGGCCTACCGTTTCTCTTCGGAGTCCTCTGGCTCATGCAGGCATCGGGCCGTTATTGGTGGATCTGGGCCTTTTTTTTCATCTTCGGTTTTCAAGTCGTGATGATCATTATTTATCCAGCCGTCATCGCCCCGCTTTTTAATAAGTTTCAGCCGCTGGAGACGGGTGAGTTACGGGAGCGGATTTCAGCATTGACCCAAAAGGTGGGATTAAAGACCAGTGGGATATTCACCATGGACGGCTCAAAACGCTCCGCTCATTCCAATGCCTATTTTACCGGCATAGGGAAGGCCAAGAGGATTGTCCTCTTCGATACTCTCCTTAAACAATTGACTGGTGAGCAGCTGCTGGCGGTTCTAGCCCACGAGATGGGACACTACAAAATGAAACACATTCGCCGAATGCTCTTGCTAAGCGGTGTGTTTCTCTTGCTAGGGCTGTACCTCCTCAGCTGGCTCATTGATTTCGTTCCCATGTTTAGAGCCTTTGGTTTGGAAGAACCCTCTACCCATGGAGCCTTGGTCCTGTTTGCTTTCATGGCGGGTCCCTTTACCTTCTACCTGAGCCCCTTGTTCAACCATATTTCCCGCAAGCACGAATACGAGGCGGACCGCTTTGCCGCAAAGACCTCAAAGGATGCAACGGCCATGGAGGAGGCCTTAATTCAACTCACCGTCCAGAACCTATCAAATCTAACTCCCCACCCGTGGTACTCTGCCTATCATTATTCCCATCCTACCGCTTCGGAACGGGTCGAAGCGCTTCGCCAGGTGTAGGTCATGCGCGACGCCTCGTTATATTCACCGCAATAGTCCACGGCATGTTTTTAAGGATTAGATTCATAAGGATGTAGTCAATGACGGACCGCGACCCCTTCTCTCTCTATCTCCACATTCCTTATTGCATCAGCAAGTGCCCTTACTGTGATTTCAATTCCCATGTGGTCCCCAATATCCCAGAGGCGACTTATACGGACACTTTGACAAAGGAACTTGATTTCTACGCGGGGAAAGAGGAGTGGCGGGGGAGGACCCTAAAGAGTATTTTTTTTGGCGGGGGAACTCCATCTACGTTCGCACCGGAGAGTATTGCGAAGCTCCTCCAGAACGCGGCATCCTATTTTCCTTTTGAGAAAGATATTGAAATTACCCTAGAGGCCAACCCCGCAACGGCAGACAGCAAGAACTTTACCGGCTATCGGACCTCAGGGGTTAATCGCATCAGCATCGGCGCACAATCCTTTCAGCCCCATCTCCTCAAGTTCCTAGGTCGTATCCACAGCGCCGATGAAACACGCAAGTCTTTGCGGATCCTTCGGGACGCTGGATTTGAGAATTTTAATTTGGATCTGATCTTCGCCATTCCCGGTCAATCCCTGGCTCACTTGGAAGCAGACCTGAAAGAGGCGTTGACGTTCCAACCCCCTCACATGTCCGTATACAACCTCACCTTCGAAGAGGGAACTCCATTTGAACGCCAGTACCGCGCCGGAAAGATTCGCTCCCTACCCGAAGAAGATGAGATCTCGATGGCAGAACTCATCGAAGAAACCCTCGCCGCCAAACAAATCCAACGTTACGAGATCTCCAACTACGCGCGCAATGGACTGCATTCCCGACATAACGTCAACTACTGGCAAGGGGGCGACTACCTAGGGATCGGGGCCGGCGCACACAGTTACAAGCAAATGAGGGGCGGCGATATCCGGGGGCACAGGTGGCAAAACGAGAAGGATCCCGGTCGATACATGAAACAGGTTGCAGGGAAGGGACAGGGGACGGTTGAATCCGAGGTGAGCGACTTGAACAAGGCCACAGGCGAGTTCATGTTTCTTGGCTTAAGGATGACCCGGGGCATATCCAAGGAGGAATTTTTTCATCGCTTTGGTAAATACCCTGACGGGTTTTATCCACAAATCAACCAATGGATCCACCAGGGACTGATGGAAGAACGAGACCAACGGCTCCGACTCACCCGCCGCGGTCTCCTGGTCGCCAATTCCATTTTTATAAATTTCGTCTGATTTTTGAAATCGATCATGCCCAATGGTTTTTAACCATTGGAATCAGGGCATCCTTCCCACGGGCATAGCTGCTCTGTATCTGGGTCGGGTCACGATTGACGAGCAATCGGTGGTACAGCGGGTGGCGCAGGCTACGAACCTCGTGCTCGAGGGTGAACAACTTCTTGCCGCTCTTCGGATCCACCACATCCTTGAAACGGAACTGATGGTTGACAACGTCTTCCACGATGAGCTTGTGTTTTTTCAAAAACCCATAGGGGCTAGAGAAGTTAGCGATGTACACGGCGATGTGGTGACCGTCGTAAGACGGAATATCGTGCCGGGTTTCCCGGAAGAGCAGCCACTGATTGCGACCCACGGCGATGCGAGCCATAGGGGCGCCTCCTTCTGATTCAATGACGGACGGTGCTCCCATGACCTCCTGATAAAAACGCCCGATTCCGGCAGCCGTGCGAGGTCTCGTGTGAAATTCTACGTATGGAAGGCCAAGGGCCGTGTCGCCGAATTTTGGACCCGGGCCGTGGCAGCGAAATCGATTGCCCCACGGACAGATCACTATCATATGGCCATCGTCCAGGGACCAGGAGAATTGGGTCCCCGTGAGTTGCTCCTCGATCGCTTTCAAGCGCTTCTGCAATAATGCCAGGTCCGGAACAACGATCCCTATGGTTCCTGGAATAACCTGCTCACCCCGAGTGGGCAAGTGGAACTGCTGTTCGCCCACATTGATCCACATATTCCCCGTACCTACCGATAGGTAAGGGTCGCGCGTAAACCCGAGACCCACAACATAAAACAGGATAGCTAATTCCTGGCTGGGAATGTAAAAGTTGACGTGCTCCAGCGAAATAACATTACCAACATCCTCATCCGAATAGTCACGTCGCGCCATAAGATAGCCCTCCCCTAAATGAAGAGACTCAAAGCCTAAGAAATACTCGAGGACGATGGACACTGTCAATCCGAACTTAGCTCCCGCACAGACCTTGGCGAGCATTGGTCAGCCCATCTCGGAGAGCGAGTCGTTAGGTGCCCACGCCCTTCATCCTCATTCCCCTCGTCGCACTATCATTGAAGCGAGGGGGCTTAGACCAAACTGAGCAAAGAGTAGCGAGTGCCGAGGACTGAGCAAGCATGCTAAGCGCGTGGCGCAAAGCGAAAAGAGTGTTGAATCTCCGGGGGTTAAGGGTTGAGACGGGACTGCTGACCTCAGGCCTACGGAATTTAGAAAGACAGTATTCAGTTGGCAGTAGTGAGTTCGGAGCTGAACGCTGACGGCTGATGGCTTAAAGATGGACGCTTCGCGCTATGCCATTTTTCGTCTGCGAGAATCGGCGAAAATCTGCGGTTAAGTTATTAGTGAATTATCCGGCGGTAACAATCTAGGTCCCGACGTTCCAGGAAGTGAGGTATTCCTTTTGTTTATCGGAGAGCCGGTCCACGTGAATTCCCATGCTGTTGAGCTTCAAGCGCGCAACCCAGTCCTCCACCACCTTTGGAACATCATAAACCTCGGACTTGAGCCTCTTTCGATTCTTCACCGCCCACTCGGAAGCCAGTGCTTGGGTGGCAAAGCTCATATCCATGACAGACGCTGGATGTCCTTCTGCAGCGGCGAGATTTACCAACCGCCCCTCCCCCAATAAGTAAAGCGTCTTACCCCCTGGCATGGTGTAGGCGTCCACGTGGGTCCTTACATCCTTGCGGCGCTTCGCCGCCATCTGTTGGAGGCTCTTGATGTCAATCTCGATGTCGAAGTGGCCTGAGTTGCAAATGATGGCGCCATCCTTCATGAGCCGCAAGTGCTCCTTACCGATGACATGCATGTCACCGGTCAAGGTAACGAACACATCACCCACTTTGGCGGCATCTTTCATGGTCTTCACATCAAATCCATCCATGGCAGCCTCTAGGGCCCGGATCGGATCCACCTCCGTCACGATGACCTGAGCCCCCATCCCCCTGGCCCGAGCGGCGAATCCCCTCCCGCACCAGCCGTAGCCGGCTACCACGATTTTCTTCCCTGCTATCAAAATATCTGTGGCCCGGATGATGCCATCGATGGTGGACTGCCCCGTTCCGTATCGGTTGTCAAAGAGGTGCTTCGTGGCCGCATCGTTGACGGCGATGACGGGAATCTTGAGCATTCCGTCCGCAGCCAAGGCGCGAAGCCGAATGACACCCGTGGTGGTCTCCTCCATGCTCGCCATCATACCGGATGCAAGTTTTGCGTATTCTTTATGGAGCATGGAAACGAGATCCGCACCGTCATCCATGGTGATGACCGGTGCATGATCCAAAGCCGCATGGAGGTGTTGATAATAGGTCTTCCGATCCTCCGCTCGAACGGCAAAGACAGGAATCTTGTCATACTTGACAAGGGCGGCAGCAACGTCATCTTGGGTGGAAAGTGGATTGGATGCACAAAGGACCACTTGGGCCCCACCGGCCTTCAGTGCTCGAACCAGGTTTGCCGTCTCCGCAGTGACATGCAGACAAGCGGAAAACCGAAGTCCTCGTAGCGGCTTTTCGCTCTCAAAGCGGCTGCGGACCCGCCTCAGGACGGGCATTTCTTGATCCGCCCAGAGGACCCGTTTTCTACCTTGCTCCGCTAATCGAATGTCCCGGATATGAAAGTTCTTTTTTCCCATTCCTGCATCTCCTCCCCCGCATACTCGGACCTCGCTCAGCGCTTCTCCGCAGCCTTGCTAAGATCGTTGGCCCGATCAGTCTTCTCCCAGGTAAATGTGCCGTTCTCAGGGGACCGGCCAAAGTGTCCATAGGCTGCTGTCGGCCGGTAGATGGGCCTTCTAAGTTGTAATGTTTCAATGATCCCTTTGGGTCTAAGATTAAAGAGTTCACGTAAGAGTTCCGCCAGGGTCACGTCTCCAATAACTCCCGTATTGAAAGTATCCACTGCCACCGAGACAGGCTCGGGGACCCCGATGACGTAGGCCATCTGAACTTCGCACCTTCGGGCCAATTTAGCGGCCACGATATTCTTGGCAATATAGCGAGCCATATAGGCGGCGCTTCTATCCACCTTGGAGGGATCCTTGCCTGAGAAGGCACCGCCGCCGTGACGCCCCATACCGCCATAGGTATCCACAATGATCTTCCGGCCAGTGAGACCGCAGTCTCCTTGGGGTCCGCCGATCTCGAAACGGCCCGTGGGATTCACATGAAAGACGGTGTCTTTATCCAAATAGTGAGTAGGCACTACAGCCCTGATCACCCCATCAATAACGGTTTCCTTGAGTTTCTCGTATTTCACTTCCGGACTATGCTGCGTCGAGATCACCACGCTGCTGACCCGCTCAGGTGTGCCATCACGGTATTCCACCGTCACTT
Organism: uncultured Binatia bacterium (SeqCode); assembly: GCA_965218425.1. GTDB lineage: Bacteria > Desulfobacterota > Binatia > UBA9968 > CAXXLF01 > CBDCDW01. The sequence goes on along the minus strand of OZ244621.1, from coordinate 2,410,489 downwards.
GAGACTTGCTGTCGGGCCGCAGAAACGGGGCCTCCCCACCCTTACGAATTTTCGCCAAATAGCGAACCAGATCCTGAGCCATCTGAATCGGCAAGGGCATAAACTCCGGGGTTTCATCACAGGCATACCCGAACATCATACCCTGATCCCCTGCTCCCTGCTCCTTATGCAGCCCTTCACCTTCAGTCACACCTATGGAGATATCCTGTGATTGGGGTTCCACGGCCACGATAGTGGCACACTTATTGGCATCAAAGCCTTTGGCCGCGTCGTCGTAACCAATATCCAAGATCACTTCCCGAGCCACGTCGGCATAGCTCACTTTGGTGTTGCTTGTGATTTCCCCGGCGATCACCATGATCCCGCTCTTGACTAGAGTTTCACAGGCCACACGACTGTTGGGGTCACCTGCGAGATGGGCATCAAGGATGGCATCGGACACTTGATCGCATACCTTGTCCGGATGTCCCTCCGAGACGGACTCGGAAGTGAATAGAACTTTACCTTTTTTTAATTGATCCACCATTCTCGAACTCTTCCTCCCTTTGAAACGACAACGCATAGCGGACAACCCGCGGCAAAGTCAAGTGCTCTCACCCTCATCGAATCGTTTTTCGAAAAGATCTTCGATGGCCTCGAGGGATTCCTCGGCATCGTTCCCCTTCGCCTCCACACGCACTCTGCTACCCTTGGCGGCGCCGAGAGTTAGCAGGCCAATGATACTTCTACCATCCACAACCTGCCCATCCTTGGCAATTTTCACTTCCGAAGAAAAACGACTGACCGTCTGGACCAAAAGGGCCGCCGCGCGGGCGTGAAGACCAAGCCGATTCTTTATTTCAAGTCGTTTACTGATTTTCATAATTTATTGATCGATGTCCCGGTGTTTAACGTGGATTCCCAACCGTCCGCCTCCCAACCTGCGCTTCAACTCTTCCACCAATACCACAGATCGATGCCTCCCCGCGGTGCACCCAAGCGCCAACGTGAGGGCGCTCTTTCCCTCCCGTTCGTATTGGGGGACGGTAAAGTCCAGGAGAGCACATAGCCGATCCAGAAAAACGCTGGTTTCCTCGCGTTTAAGCATAAAATCCGAACTTCGGACTCTAAACCGCTTTTTCCCCGCAGCTCGCCAATGAAAAAGGGATCGGGAAGAAATCGAACGTCCACGATCATGTCAGTATCGTGGGGAATGCCGAACTTGTACCCGAAGGAGGTTGGGAAGAATGTCATGGTGCGAGCGCTTACAATCTCGGAATAATAATTTTCCATGGCCCTTTTGAGCTCATGGACATTAAAATCGCTGGTATCAATGGCAATACCGGCTAGGGCCCGCATACCTTCCAGGGCCTTTCTCTCCTTGGTGATACCTTCTTGAATGGGTCCCCCTCCGGCTAGTGGATGAGGACGTCGGGTTCCGCCAAAACGGCGCAGCAGTATTTCGTCCCTGGCGTCAAAAAAGAGAACTTTCAGATGGTGTCCCGCCTCACGGATCTCGGCGAGCACGTGGGGCCAATCCTGAAAAAATTGACCGACACGAAGATCAATGCCCAGGGCGATCTTTTGGATTCCCTTCCGATAGCCCTGGCAAAGATCAATGAATTTAGGGATGAGAACAACGGGAAGGTTGTCGATACAGAAAAATCCGCTGTCTTCTAGAGAGTGGATGGCATGACCCTTCCCCGAGCCAGAAAGTCCGGTGATTACGATAACATCGAGGGCTTTGGCCATACCCAATTAGAGTTTCCCGTCCTCCTCTTGGAGGGCACTAAAGATCTCTTCCTTCGTCTTTCCCGCCATTAGTTTTGAACGCAACCCCGCGTCCTTAAGCAAACGGGAGATCCTTGCCAAACACTCAAGGTGGTCCGTGGGGGACTCCTCAGGCGCTATCAGGAAAAAAAAGAGATGGGTCAATCCGCCGTCTGGAGCGCGAAAATCCACCCCCTGGGTGCTCCGTGCGAATACAGCCACCACCTGCTTCATCCCTGGCATTCTTCCGTGGGGAATCGCCACCCCGTCTCCCACGGCCGTACTGCCCACCTTCTCCCTTGCCAGAACCATCTCCATCACTTTTTCAGGATCAACGGATTGTGAATGAGACGCGAGCATATGTCCCATTTCTGACAAGATCGTGTCCTTGTCACTTCCTTTAAGATCCGGAATGATTCTGTCCGCAGTTAAAAAATCAGTGATCCTCACCTCCTGCCTGTTCTCCTTTCAAAATGTGCTGGATTTTGTCCGCCGCAACATTGAATGACTATCCCATCCTGTCTCTAACCGTACGGTGGGTGTCCGTCAAGCTTCAACTCAAACTCCATGGGCGCCTAAATGCAATGGCAATAAATTATGGAAAAACTCATTTTTTTCGACATCGTTATGTTCGCGATCAGACGGTACGCGCGCGGTGGGAGGGTAAAGAGGCCAGGGGGGTTAAGCCATGGCTTGACTTTCCTCGATTTCTATATTCTACCTACGAAGGTGAGGCTGCCGACGTCGTGAGGATGGGAGAATCCCCATAGCCTCGCGATACTTGGCAACCGTACGCCGGGCGATATCAATGGTCTGTTGGCTAAAAAGCCGAGCGAGGTCTTGGTCGCTGTATGGTTTACGAGGATCCTCGGTGGAGATGAGGTTGCGGATCTTCTCCCTGACGCTTTCCGATGCCACATCTTCTCCATTCCCTCTCCGAAGACCGTTCTGGAAAAAATACTTCAACGCAAATACTCCCTGAGGGGTATAGACATATTTATTGGCGGTGGCACGGCTTACCGTAGACTCGTGCCTTCCAATATCCTCAGCCACGTCCCTCAAAACCATGGGTTTCAACTGACTCACACCATTGTCCAGGAAATCGTGTTGAAACTTGAAAATGCTTTGAGTGACTCGATAGAGGGTTTGCTGCCGCCAATGGATGCTCTTGATCAAGTAGGCAGCCGCCTCCACCTTCTTCTTGAGGTAGTCCCTTGCCTGGGCAGCCTCATCCCCCTCCGCACCAGACAACCGCTGGTAAAGGGCGCTCACTCTCAGACGGGGAACCCCCTCATCGTTGAGCAGAACCATGCACTCATCACCCAGCTTTTGTACCGTCACATCGGGGATAATGGTACGCACCTGTTCTTCTCCAAAACTTCGAGCCGGCTTGGGTTCCAATGTCGCAATGAGATGAGCAGCGGTGACCACGTCGTCTACGGTAACGCCCAGCTCTCGCGCCACATTCTCATATCGCCTAGATTCCAGCTCGGGAAGGTAGCTCGAGACGATGCGTGCGGCCAGGCTGTCGTTCAACCCGAGATTCTCCAACTGTACCAGGAGGCACTCTCTTAGGTCGCGGGAGGCCGCTCCAACCGGGTCAAAAAAATGGATTCGCTTCAAGACCCGTTCCGCATCCTCTGCGGTCGCCCCCGTCACCCGACAGACCTCTTCCAGGGGCAGTTCCACGTAACCCCTCTCATCGAGGTTGCCGATGATGTACAGGCCGATGGCCTGTTCGCGCTCGTCAAGATCGGAGAGACGGAGTTGCCACACCAAGTGATCGCAAAGGGACTCCGTTTTGGTCAGGGTGTTCTCCCAAGAAGGGTACCCATCTCCATCCTCTCGCCCCGCCTCGGCAGTCAGTGAACCGTGAATGGAATTGGAATGGCTTTCCAGATAATCCCGCCAATCGACACTCCCAATTTTTTCTGACTTCGCCACGGCCAACTCATCGGTCTTGTCTTGCTTCTTGTTCTCATCGGTGGCCCCATCTTCTTCGGGAGCTGTCTCTTCCAGGGCGGGATTCTCTTCAAGCTCTTGGGCGATTAAGTCTTCGAGATCAATACGTGACAGTTGCAACAGTTTGAGGTCCTGTTGCTGTTGAAGAGTCATAACCTGCTGTTGAGCAGGTTTCTGGAGGAGTCTGGTTTCAAGGGCCATAACTAGAGCCTAAATCCTTCACCAAGATAAACTTTTTGGGCCTTGGAGCTGGAGGCAATCTTTTCGGGGCTTCCTTCCTCCAGGATCATCCCATCGCTCAAGATATAGGCTCGGTCGCAGATGCCCATGGTCTCGCGAACGTTGTGATCCGTGATGAGAACTCCAATACTGCCCGCGATCAGTTTGCGGATAATTTTTTGAATTTCCGACACAGCAATGGGGTCCACCCCCGTGAAGGGTTCATCCAGAAGTATAAAAAACGGGGAAAGTACCAACGCTCGGGCAATCTCTACCCTGCGCCGCTCCCCCCCGGAAAGGGTAAATGCCTTATGCTTGTTCAAGTGAGAAACCCCAAGCATCCGCATGAGTTCCTTAGAACGATTTTCCCGCTCTTCCCGGCTGAGGTCGAGTGTTTCAAGAATAGCCATCAAGTTTCCTTCCACCGTCAGTCGCCGGAACACAGAGGATTCCTGCGGGAGGTAGCTAATGCCGGCCCGAGCCCTCTGGTAAATGGGGGCTGAGGTCATATCCTCCCCGTTTAGAAACACCTTTCCTTCATCGGGTCGCACCAAACCCACCATCATATGAAACGTTGTCGTCTTTCCCGCACCATTGGGGCCTAGCAAGCCCACCACTTCTCCACCATTGATTTCTAGATTGACTTGATCCACGACCCGTCGACCGTGATAGCTCTTGGTGACTCTCTCTGCTTTCAGAACACTCATTCCTTGCTTCCTGGATCATTGCTCTTCGATTCGCTCACTGCCTTCCAAGTTCATCGGAAATATCACCGCCTTCACTCTTTGGCATCCCCCATCCACGACACCCCGCTCCTCGCCGATGAACAAAACAATACGGCACCCCGAAACCCGACTGTTTCCTTGCCGCACCACAGGGTCGCCCGTGAGGGCAACGGAATTACTTTCACTGTTGAATACCGCCTTGGTCCCCGTGGCAATTTGATCTCCCTGGGTTATCTCGAGATTCCCTTCGGCCACCACCCCCGTGAGACGTTTCATCTCTGGATTGTAGACGGCGGTGAGAGTATCGCTTTTAATGGTGACGTTCCCACGGGAAGTAACCACATTGCCGATGTAGACGATGGAGTTCTTCTTCTGGTCCAATTCCATACGATCGGAGGTAATGGTGATGGTCCCCTCCAAACCAGTCTGTGTTTGCGCCGTTTCAACGCCTGCCGCCTCTCCATTAGGATAGTAAGCCAACAGGGCAAAACCCATGGACGCCATTGCACATAGTTTTTGAAGCTTGGAACACCCCCTATCCATTCTCAACCCGCAGTTACCCCCTGTTTTTCAAGCAGGCCTGGCCTAATCCTGGTTTTCACCTTATTTCTGAGTCGAAGCCTTGAGTTTTTCAGAGAGATCTCTGCTCCTACACCCTCTAAATCCAACCCCTTCCCTTTCATGGCAACCTTACCCCTTGAGATGACCTGGTTTTTATTCTGATGGTAGACAATCTCATTGGTTTTGAGGATAAACCCTTGGTAATAAATTTCCACCTCGCCGCGCAGCTCCAGTCGATCCATTTTCCGCTCGTTGAAATAGAGATGTCCTACGTCGCCACGGACCTCCACGTTTTCATCGTTTTGATTGTAAAAGACCAGCCTGGGACCCGTAATCACCGCCTCCCTGTCTGCCTTAATATAAACCGCCTCATCACCGGTAATCTCCCAAACCTTGCGTCCCTCTTCGACTCTGCTTCGGCGGAACTTCTTCAACTGAAGGGAAGGCTGGGGCACAAGGTCCAAAATCTTAATTGGGTCTTCCTGGAACTCCATGGCTTTTTGCAGCCAAAGGGTCTCGGCGACCTTATAGACAACAGCCCCCAACGAAATCGATATTACGGACAGGATTATTAATTTTTTGGGTCTAACCATGGTCTTTCCGCGTACACTCGGAAAATATCAAATATCATTATTCGGGAAACCTGTAAAGCCGGCGGGCATGGAATTTGCTCGAACTTCACATTGATCACATAAGACCCCATTATTCAAAGTACTTTTTTATCAACGGCTCCCACCTTCCCTGCGCCCTCAGTAGTAGTTCCACTATCTCCCGAACCGCCCCTCTTCCCCCTTTTTGCCCTGTGACATAATCCACTCTACGTCTTACGTTTTCATCCGCATCCTTTACCGCCATGGCCAGACCAACCCGCCGTAGAACCGGCAGGTCTACGACGTCATCCCCAACGTAGGCAATCTCGCCATCCGACAATCCGGTCTTCCTCTTTATCTCCTGATAGGCCTGGAGTTTGTCAAAGGCTTTTTGGTAGACTATTCGAATACCGAGGTCCTTGGCTCGATGGGTCACCACCCGTGAGGATCGTCCCGTCACCAAACCCACCTGAACTCCAGCGTCTATTAACAATCTGATCCCGTGTCCGTCACGCACGTCGAAACGCTTAATCTCTTCCCCCTGGTGGTTCATGACAATACCCCCATCGGTCATGACCCCATCCACGTCGAGGAGGAGGAGTTTGATCCTCTGGGCCCCCTTTCGGACCTTTGCTGGAATGGGCCTCACGGTAGGGATTAAGCGATGCCGGCTTTCAAAAGATCATGGATGTGTATGACACCCGACGGCCTTGTGTCTCCGTTTTGCTGAATAAACAGGGAGGTAATAGAATGCCTCTCCATCAGGGCCAGGGCCCGGGAGGCAAGTTCATCGGAAGTTACGGTCTTCGGATTCTTGGTCATTAAATCTTTCGCCTTGAGACGGAAAATGTCCCCTTTGTTGTTGAGACCTCTTCTCAAATCTCCGTCGGTAATTACACCCACTAGCTGGCCACGGTTGTCGGTCACTCCGGTGATCCCCAAACGTTTCGAAGTAATCTCCAGCAGAGTGTCCTTCATGGGGGCATCCTGACCCACCAGGGGTAGATCTTCGCCTTGATGCATCAGATCTTCCACATGGAGAAGAAGCCTACGTCCCAGAATTCCCCCTGGGTGTCGGAGTGCGAAGTCCTCCTCTTTGAAATTTTTCTCGCTCAAAAGCACCACTGCCAGGGCGTCACCCATGGCCAGCGCCGCGGTGGTACTTGTGGTTGGCGAAAGGCCAAGGGAACACGCTTCCTCCTTGACGACCACATTGAGGGCGACATCTGCCGCCTGGGCCAAGGCGGACTTGGGGTGGCCGGTCATTGCAATGAGTTTTAACCCCAGTCTCTTGATGATGGGAAGCAACTTCAGTAGCTCTCCGGTCTCACCGCTGTTGGAAACCGCAAGGACCACGTCCCCCTTCATGATCATGCCCAGATCCCCATGGATTCCATCCCCGGCATGGAGAAAAAAGGAAGGCGTTCCCGTGCTGGACAGAGTCGCTGCGATCTTGCGGCAAATGAGTCCCGATTTTCCCAGTCCCGTCACCACCACCTTCCCCTTGCAACGAAACAGAAGCTCCACGGCCCGCACGAAGCTTTCATCCAGTTGATCCCTAAGGGAAAGAATTCCATTCGCCTCCACATCCAGAACTTCCTTCGCACGTTTGAGAATTTTTGCACTTTCTTTCACGGTCAAGTCCTCAAGTCATCTTTCACGACAGTGTCGATTTTTTTGAGACGCCTGAGCAGGACTTCCAACTCTTTCAAGGGAAGTGAATTGGGACCATCGCTCAGCGCCCGGTCCGGGTCCTCATGGACTTCCATGAACACCGCATCGATTCCCACCGCCACCCCCGCCTGGGCCAGGCTAGAAATGAACTGGCGTTGCCCCCCCGATGCCTTTCCTGTACCTCCTGGAAGTTGGAGGCTGTGGGTGGCATCGAACACCACAGGATAGCCCAGTTCCCGAAGCACGGCCAAGGACCGCATGTCCGCAACCAAATTGTTGTAACCGAATGAAACCCCGCGCTCTGTCACCATGATCTTTTCATTGCCGGTGGAGATGATTTTGTCGACGACATTTTGAATGTCCCAGGGGGCGAGAAACTGTCCCTTCTTAACATTGACCGCCTTACCGGACCGCGCCACCTCCATGACGAAATCGGTCTGACGGCAGAGAAATGCCGGAATCTGGAGGATATCGGCCACCTTTTTCACCAATTTCACCTGCTCTTTTTCGTGGACATCGGTGAGGATTGGGACGCCGACCTTCTCCTTCACCTCCGCCAGGATCTCCAGACCTCTTTCGATGCCCGGGCCTCGATAGGACTCCAGAGACGTTCGATTGGCTTTGTCGTAGGAGGATTTATAGATAAAGGCCACACCAACCCGCTCCGTGACCTCCTTGAGTAGGGAAGCATGGTGGAGGGCCGCTTCCCGTCCTTCGATCACACAGGGTCCAGCCATAAGGGCGAGAGGCTTTCCAGCACCGATCTCAAGCCTGCCAATTTTCACACCCTTACTCGACATGGTATCGAAGCTAGCGGAGCGTCACGTTCGCGCGACTTTGATTCTAGGCACGTTTCTCTGCGCTGCGTGGTTCGCCAGAGCGGCCTTGATGAAGCCTTTGAACAGGGGATGGCAGTCCGTGGGGCGGGACTTGAGCTCCGGATGGAACTGGCAACCAATGAACCAAGGATGCCCCTTGATCTCGATCACCTCCACCAAACTTCCTTTAGGTGAAAGGCCGCTCAAGACCATTCCCCCCTGCGTGAGTTTTTCACGATAGCTGTTGTTAAACTCATAGCGGTGGCGGTGGCGCTCGGAAATCTTCTTCCTCCCATAAATTTTCAAGGCGAGGGAACCTTCCTTCAGGAGACAGGGATAGGCCCCAAGTCTCATGGTTCCACCCATCTTTTCCACCTCTTTCTGGGCATCCATGAGATGGATCACTGGATGGGGACTGTTCTTATCAAACTCGCTGGAGTTGGCACCCGCTAGCCCGGAGACATTTCGGGCAAACTCCGCCACGGCCATCTGCATACCTAGGCAAATGCCAAAAAAAGGTATCCCGTTCTCACGGGCATAGCGCACGGCCTCGATCTTCCCCTCACTTCCTCGTTCCCCAAACCCCCCCGGGACCAGTACTCCGTCCGCCTTTTCCAGGATACCTTTGACCCCGTGTTGCTCGATTTCTTCGGCCTCAATCCAGGCGAGGTCTACTTTGGCTTCATTGGCGATACCCCCATGGACCAGCGCCTCCATGAGGCTCTTATAGGACTCCCTGAGATCCATGTACTTCCCCACAATGGCAATGCGCACAGAGTCTTTTGGATTTTTGAGCACCTGGACAATCTTGTGCCATTTTCTCAGATTGGGAGCCCCCGTCCACATCCGGAGCTTTTCAACGATGCGCTCATCCAAGCCCTCCTGGCGAAACAGCAGAGGGACTTCATAGATCCACTCCACATCCTTGGCCGTAACCACTGAGCTCTCAGCCACATTGCAAAAATGGGCGATTTTGGATTTCAACTTCTTATCCAGGAGACGGTCGGTTCGGCACAGGAGAATATCGGGCTGAATACCCACACCGGTAAGTTCCTTGACGCTATGCTGGGTGGGTTTGGTTTTCAATTCCCCTCCTGTAGGGATGTAGGGCACCAGGGTGAGATGAATGTAAATGACATTTTCCTGACCGCAGTCCCAACCAAACTGGCGGATGGCTTCCAGAAAGGGAAGGCTCTCGATGTCGCCGACCGTGCCACCCACCTCACAGATCGCTACGTCGTAACCGTCCGCAACCGCGAGAATCCGCCGTTTGATCTCGTCGGTCACGTGGGGGATCACCTGAACCGTGCCACCCAGATAATCCCCACGGCGCTCCTTTGCGATGACCGTGTCGTAGACCTGGCCGGTGGTAAAATTGTTTATCTTACCCATTGATGTGGATACGTAACGTTCATAATGTCCCAGGTCCAGGTCCGTTTCTGCACCATCGTCGGTCACAAAAACCTCCCCATGCTGAAATGGACTCATGGTCCCTGGATCCACATTGATATAGGGGTCCATCTTCAACAGGGTCACTTTCAACCCCCGACCCTCCATCAATGCGCCGATGGAGGCTGAGGCCAATCCCTTGCCCAGGGACGAGACCACCCCGCCCGTTACAAATATGAATTTGGTTCTGGCATTGGTCATGCTGGCCCTCTAACCTTACAAGTTCTTTAAATACTTTTCGGCTCTTTTCAAATCCTGCGGGGTATCCACCTCAACTGAATTCTCATCCACATCCACTACTCGTATGCGATATCCGTGGGACATGGGTCGTAGCTGTTCCAACCCTTCGGCGAGCTCCAAAGGAACGGGCCGGAGACGGGAGAGCTTGAGTAAAAAGTCCCGCCGGTAGACATAGATGCCTAGATGACGATGCCCCAGGACTTCTCTACCTTTCATTTGATGTACCTGTGGCGTCCGCCTAAAAGGTATGGGAGCACGAGAGAAATACAAGGCGAATCCCTCGGCATCGGTGACCACTTTGACCACGTTGGGATTTAGCAGCTCTTCCTTGCTAGTGATGGGAACCCTGGCGGTCCCCATGACTATAGAACTTTCACGCTGGAGTGCCCTGAGGGTGCGGGTGATGGTTTGAGGACGGATAAACGGTAAATCACCCTGCACGTTGATCACCCATCGGGATCTTATTTTCTTTGCCACCTCTGCCAGCCGGTCGGTTCCGCTGGCGTGATCAATGGCTGTGAGCACCGCCTCCCCACCAAAGCCCCTAACCGTTTCCAGGATTCGACGGTCATCCGTGGCCACCAAGACCTGGTCCAGACCCCGGGGCCTAGAGGCGCTTTCATAGACATGCTGCACCATGGGCTTGCCGCCGATGGTTGCCAAGGGTTTTCCAGGGAAACGTGTGGAGCCGTATCGGGCCGGAATGATTGCGACAACGGTCATCACCAGATTCGGTTCCTAAGGGTGGAGACCCGATCTAGGCAATACTCAATGTCCAGTTGTCTCATGGTCACAATAAAAAAACCGTAATGTCCCCGCCGGGTCATTACGGATTTTCACTATAGCTCCTCAACCTATGCGGTGTCAACGGATGGTTGGCTCTCCTTCAGAAAGTGTGGTGCGAAATGTCTCGTCGGCCTTTTCGACTAGGGAGAATGAAGTTCGCACATTCTCCATCACCGTTACCTTAGGGCTTCGGGGTCTTGCTTCGCTCCCCTTCGTCGTAGATTGTGGTGGGTGAAGGGGCTTGTACCGAAGAAAGGGAGACGTCCGATACTTTAGGCGCATGCCAGCCTGACCCGCCGAATCAAATGACAGGGCCTCAAGGCATAGACCCATCGGCTCCCGCTGAGGGGCGGGCCCCTGAGCCCTCACTCTCCTGGGGGCGCAAGTATTCAGGGCGCGGGCAATAAGCTTCGCATCTTCTAGTCTAGGGGTCACTTGGGCCAGGCTCGGATGTCCCGTTCGTTGCGTAGCTTCTTAGGATCGTAACCTTCCCGGTGCACAAAGGCCGATAGTTCCCGTCTCGGTCTGGCTCTGGGAAAAACGCGTGGGTGACCAACGGGAACCACCCAGAGGAGTCGAAGGGGCTCTGGTACGTTAAACAGCTTTCTCAGGTCTGCCTCCACCTCCTGGCGAACCGAGACCCAAACCGTCCCCAAACCCATGCTTGCCGCCATAAGCATCAAGTGCTCCACGGCGTTTGCCACGCTGGCCTGAAAGAGCTTTTCCCGGTCCCCCGGTTGGCGCGTGGTAAGATAGACCCCCATGGTCCGCGGGTCTCCACAGACCAACACCAAGACACTCACGTCTCCCACGTAGTCCTTTTTTAGCCCTTTGTAATGGACTGGATCTTCCAGTTTCCGTTGCTTCCATTCGTTGGAATAGATCTGACGCACTTTCTTCATCTTTTCCCGGTCACGGGTTATCACGAGCTCCCATGGCTGCGTGTTGGCACCTGAAGGAGACCAACGGGCGGCTTCCAGGATTGTTTCCAATTGTTGCTCCGTCACCTTGCCGGTCTTGTAGACCCTGACACTGCGCCGATTATGAATGATTGCCAACAACTCTTTGCTGTCCAATTCTTCTCTCCCCCCCTGCTTAGAGCTTTGCTTTTGTATACGAATAATGAGGGGGGAAGTCGAGGGTAGGTAGGTACCCTAATTTCCGCTGGCTCCATGGACTTCCTTTCTCCCGGTATGCTAATGTCCGGCTGGAGGGAAAGGGAGTCAATGATCAAGACCGTAGGATTGGTGGCCAAGCATGGAGAGCCGAAGGCGGTGGAAATCGCAAAGTGGCTCATTCCCTGGCTCAAGAAACAAGGGAAGCAGGTCCTGGTGGAACCGGGCTTCACCGAATCCGGCGGAAAGGCCTCCGAAAAACAGACCATGGCCAAATCAGCCGATTTGATCCTGGTTCTTGGTGGAGACGGGACTTTTCTCAGCATCGCACGACTCGTGGAAAGACCCGAGGTCCCGATTATGGGCGTAAACCTGGGGGGGTTGGGTTTTATCACGGAAATTGCCGCCGACGAGTTGGAATCCGTGCTTGAGAATACCTTGAAGGGGAATTTCTCTGTACAGAAAAGAATGACTCTGGAGCTTCGCGTCTACAGCAAGAAGGCAAAACCGCAAAAATTTCGCGTGCTCAATGACGGGGTCATCACTAAAGGGGCACGCTCGAAGATCATTGGCTTGGAGACCTACGTGGGAAAGGATTATCTTTGCACCTATAGGGCCGATGGTCTAGTTATCTCCACTCCAACAGGATCCACGGCATATTCCATGGCGGCGGGAGGACCTATTCTCTACCCGTCCCTAGGAGCCATCATCCTTTCACCCATTTGCCCTCACATGCTTACCAATCGCCCAATTGTGATCTCCAACAAATCCACCGTCCGCGTTACCTTGCGCTCAGGTGAGGACACCGTATTTTTGAGCCCGGACGGGCTGCAAGCCATGCTATTGACTGACGGCGATGTTGTGGAAGCTCGGGATTTTGGAGTGCCGGTTTCCCTGGTTGAGACCCCCACCCGTGGCTACTTTGACATCCTGAGGAACAGACTAAAGTGGGGCGAAAGATAAGAAACGCTTTATTTGAAGATGCTGCGAGAGCTACGCATCAAGAACTTCGCAATCATTGACCAGGTCACATTGGAGTTGGGTCCTGGGCTGAACGTATTGACCGGAGAGACGGGCGCGGGAAAGACCATCGTCTTGAACGCCCTAGGTCTCATCCTCGGAGGGAGGATCTCTTCGGACATCATTCGCCAGGGGGAGGAGGAAGCCACGGTGGAGGCTCTTTTCGATTCCCTGCCTCAGCCGCTAGATGACAAACTCCAAGAAGCGGATTACGCCAGTGAAGGTGAACTGATCGTCAAAAGGATTATCAGCCGATCGGGAAAAAACCGCATCTACTTAAACGGAAGCCTTAGCGCCCTAAGCCTTCTGTCTGAATTGGGCAGTTGCCTCATTCACATCTACGGTCAGCACGAGCATCACGGCCTGCTGAATCCTGAAAGTCATCTCCTACTACTCGACGCCTATGGAGGCCTGGAGGATAAAGCCGCAGAGATGAAAAAGGGATTCCAAGAATTCCGGAGTGTCTGGGACCGACTGACACGGGCAAAGGATGCCCTGGAGAGACAGTTGCAAGAGGAGACGCTCCTGAGAGAGCAGGTGGAAGAGATTTCACGGGCGTCATTGCGGACGGGTGAAGCAGAGGAGCTCCAGGCAAAGAAGAATATCCTCAACCACGCGGAGAGACTCTACACGGGCTGCCAGGAGGGAGAAGAGATCCTTTACGAAGCGGAAGACTCCGTGGTGAGCAGGCTGGGAAGAGTCCTGTCTCGCTTACAGGAGTTAGCGGCCATTGATCCGTCCCTTACCGAGACGGTGGAACTGCTCAATTCAGCCCTTGCTCAATTGGAGGAGGCAACCTCGAAACTCCGGGGCTACAAGAGTCGCGTGGAATTTGACCCCCAGTCACTGGAACGATTGGACGATCGCCTTGCTGAGCTGAACCGTCTAAAGCGAAAATACAACGGATCCATAGAAGACATTATCAGCCTCGGTGAGAAAGCGGAAGCAGAGCTTGCCGCTTTAGGCCAGGGCGAAGAGGGGATCGCGGACCTTGAGCACACCCTTGAAATGAACCGGCGGGTAGCGTGGGGGGAAGCCGAAGCCCTGTCGGCGCAACGAAAACGTGTTGCAAAAAACTTGAGCAAGGATCTCCAAAAAGAGACCGATGGTCTAGGTATGAGCCGCACCCAGTTTGAGGTTCGCTTCTTGGACGGAAAAGAGGATAGGGAAGAGTCTCCCTTCTCCATGGATGGAAAAACGCTAACGGAAGAGGGCATCGATCAGGTTGAGCTCTACTTCGCTCCCAATCCTGGCGAGGACGTCAAACCCTTGGCCAAGATTGCCTCGGGAGGAGAACTCTCACGGGTCATGTTGGCCGTAAAATCATTGGTGTTGACTAAAGGGGAGATCCCAACTCTCCTTTTCGATGAGGTGGACGCAGGTATTGGTGGGAGAGTTGCCGAGATGGTGGGGAACAAACTTAAAAAAGTTGCCGAAACCCATCAAGTGATCTGCGTAACTCACCTCCCACAGGTGGCAGCCCTGGCAAACTCTCATTTCGCGGTGGAAAAAGAGGTGGCCAAGGGTCGAACCTTCACCAAAGTGAGGAAACTGGCGCAGAGGGAAAAGGTTCATGAGATTGCCCGGATGCTAGGGGGAATCAAGATCACCGAACAAACCAAACGGCACGCGGAAGAGATGCTGAAGGGCGCCTAGAATTGACGTTTTGGTACTTTTGCTTCAGCACGCGTACCCAGTCCTGTCCGGCTATTTGACTTTCAATGATCTTTTTTGCATCGTGAAGGTTACGAGTGGGGCCGTAGCTCAGTTGGGAGAGCGCTTGAATGGCATTCAAGAGGTCGCCGGTTCGATCCCGGTCGGCTCCACCAAAATTTTGCCAAGCAAAATTTTAGAGCATTGGCGCAATGGAGAAGTGGAGCGGGGGAGGCGACAATGCGAACCACTGCTCTACCGATCCATTGTTCCGCCGCCGCACTGAGCAACCAGTCAAAGCCCCACTCCCCCTCTCCGACCCCCTAAAGTTTGTAGACCAGCATGATTCCATCGCGCAACGGAAGCAGGACGTTCTCGACCCTGGGATCATCCAGGATACGGCGGTTCAGAACTCTAATTTCACGGCTTCTGTCGTCGTTTGGGTCGAGTACCTGGCCCCGCTGCACCATGTTATCCAGCACGATCAATCCCCCCTGACGTACGAGCCCGATGCAGATTTCGTAATAATCGGAGTATTCGGTCTTATCTGCATCGATAAAGCACAGGTCGAAAGGTCCCCGCAGGGTCTTTAGGGAATCCAAGGCCGGTCCAAGCCTCAGGTCGATCTTTTTTCCGTGCGGACTTTCTCGGAAGTAGCGCTTTGCGATCTCGGCCGTCTCTGGATTGACATCCAGGGTGATCAGTTGACCGTCGGGCGGAAGGGCCTCCGCCCATGCCAGGCTGCTGTATCCCGTGAACATCCCGATCTCTAGAATCCTACGTGCCACGGTTAGCCGCGCTAGAAACCTGAGCAACGCCCCCTCCAGGGGCCCAACCATCATTTGCGGCCGGGTTGTCTTGTCGTGGGTCTCGCGCCACAATCGCTCATGGATTTCGGATAATGGGGTGGTATGGCGCATTGCATAATCTTCGATGCCACTCGGTGTCAGCTCGATCATTTGAACCTCCCGCGTCTGAAGTCGTACTCCATCCCGGCTCTTTTCACATTCGAATGCCCGTGTCAAAGCAAGGGCAAGGGTCATCTTGACCTCTTTTTCCCTTTTTTGGAAGGTTGTTACGTACTTCTGTTTTCAGGACGACCGTCGTGCCGTGGAATTCGTGCCCTACCTCCAGACTGCGTCATCACGGGCCTTTGCAGACCAGCGTCTTTGGTAAGATCTAGTTGGGCGAGAAATCCTTAGCCACTTTAGCGAGGTGGGTCCCTAGCGATGAGCAGGGTCCGATATGCCTGATATCAAAGGAGCAGCCTTCAATGGGTACCAGTTCATATATTAATATGGTATGATGATAGTCATGCAAAATAGCGAAATAACGACACCAGATCCCCTGACCCGCCAGTCCTCTTCCATACACTGGGTCAATACAATCTTTCTAACATCTACTGCTTTGATTGCTCTGGTGGGTTTGCCGTTCCATATCTACTACTTCGGGACCTCCTGGTCTCTGGTTGGCGTGTTCGTCTTTTATCTGGCTGCCACCGGGTTGTCCGTTACAGGCGGCTATCATCGTCTGTTCGCCCACCGCTCTTATGAAGCCAACAGCATGGTTAAACTCTTCTACCTCCTTTTTGGAGCGGCGGCGTGCGAGAACTCTGCACTGCAGTGGGTATCCGATCATCGCAATCATCACCGATTTGTGGATCGGGAGGGAGACCCCTACAATATCCGCAGAGGATTTTTCCACGCCCATATAGGCTGGGTCTTTTTTAAAGATCCCGTTTTCTTTAAGAAAATCGAGAATACTCCCTTTGATATCACACGCGACCTAAAGGAAGACCTTTTGGTGGCTTGGCAGGATAAGTATTACTTACCCATAGCGATCACTGTGGGAGCAGGGTTGCCTCTATTGATTGGATATTATTTAGGCAATGCAATAGGCTGCCTTCTCTTAGCGGGGGTAGCCCGTACGGTAATCGTGCATCATTCAACCTTCCTCATTAATTCGCTTTGTCACTATATCGGTAAGCAGCCCTATTCCCAAAACGACTCGTCGAGGGACAGCGCCATTGTGGCGATTCTAACCTGCGGCGAGGGTTACCATAATTTCCATCACCGCTTTCAATACGATTACCGTAACGGCATCCGCTGGTTTCAGTTCGATCCAACCAAATGGCTTATTAAATCCCTTGAGACACTGCGTCTCGCAAAAGGCCTACGCAGGGCCTCGGATCTGCATATCTTTCGGGCCCGCCTTGACATCCAACGAGCCCAGGCGGAGCAAAAGCTGGTAGGGCTTTCCCACGAATTCAGTGAGCGAATGAAGCAGAAAATTCACAATACCCACGAAGCGCTGCTGTCAGCCTACGGGAGGTGGCGGGAACTCAAGCAGGAATACAGGTCTATGAAGAAAAGCCTGGGCCACAAGCGTGAAGAATTCGCTTTAAAGATTAAGCGGGATCTTCAGCGGGCCAGTTCAAACTACATGCTCACCCGAGCCTCCTGGGCGCTAATTCGCAGTCGAATTGCTTTCCCGGATGGGCAAGTTCGTTAAACCCTCAAATAATTTCCGACCAAATTGTCGCCTCTAGGCCACAATGGGCTCGGTTATCGGCATATGGCTCGCGTTCTTGGGCACGCGAGTCCTGAGTTTCCCGTTCACTCCCCGGTTCCCCGCACCCAGTAGAAGGAGTCTCTTTTCCCCTGTATTGCACAGTTGATAGGGCTGCTTCGATGTCAGGAGAATGATATCGAAGGGTTTTAGCTGAAACTCTTTCTCCGGAGTACGCACCACTCCCTCTCCTTCCAGAACCATGAAGATGTGATCGTCATTGTCGTGATAGTGCATGTCGTCCTGGACGAGCGGATCCGAGTTAATCACCCAAAATGTCGCATTATCGGTATTCCAGAGCTTGAAGTTTCGGACACCTGGATGGGCTTCCACTTCATCGAACGGATTTTTTACCTCGACCATGATGCCGGCCTCCTTAAAAAAATGATGACGTTGAGTTGTGAGCTCCAATTAGACGTGTGTTCCTACTCTCTGTTACCCCTACCCGACCCTGCCGGCTCCACAACGAGCTTGCCATGGGTTCCGTCACAGAAGGGATGGTTTTGCGATTTCCAACAGCTGCAGATGGCAATGGTCGTGGGGGAGTCAAACTCCAAAACCTTCGGCTGGATGCTGGTGGCAAGATGAGAATCGTCGCAAAAAGGCAGGTTATTGCTACGCCCGCACATGCAGTAGGCCTTACTCTTCGAGACCTGCTTGATAACAAACGGTTGCTTAAGGTCCTGGTACGCTAAATTCATTGAAAACTCCTTATTAGCGAGATTATGCAATGAAGGATTTGTTGTCAACGAGTCCTCCCAACGCACCTGATTTTACACTATAACTTTCCACGGAAGTAAGATACGATACCTGGGATATTGTATGAACCAGATTGGAGGTCTGAAATGGAGCTTGAAGGTATTGAAATCGAGCGAAAAGACACCGGGGTCCGGGTCGTACTCAGTCTGCTTTACTGGATAATTCTGGAAGTGGTTAAAATGGTCGTGGCCGTGCTTGTCATTTTTGAGCTGCTCTATACGTTGATTACCAAAAAACCTCCCAGCGAGGGGGTCAGGACTTTTGCCAATCGCGCCCTCAGTTATCAATACCGCATGCTGCGCTACCTGACCTTTAACGAACCCCACCGACCCTTTCCCTTGTCCGAATTCCCTCCCGAAGTGGAGCCATCGGGCCCCATAACCGAGTAAGTCAGTAGTATTGAAAATTAACCAGGCCAGTGGTAGAAGCACATTAGACACGGACTTGCCCCCAACGGGGCGAGTCGGGAAAAGTGGTTCTGCGAAGTTTACCTGGGAGGAGAAAAACTATGGCGGTCTTAGTTACCGGCGGATGTGGCTTGGGTGGCTCCTTTGCAGTGCGTCATGCGGTGGAGTTGGGGGAACGGGTTGTGGCCTATGACCTTGCGCTAAAGACCGAGTTGCTCCAAGACGCCCTTGACCGAGTCGAACTGGTTAAAGGGGATGTCACCAGTGCCCCGGAATTGATGCGTACCGTGCGGGAATACGACGTTGACCGAATTCTTCACACGGCGAGTTTTCTCACGGGGCCAGCTTACGAACGCCCCTACGCCGCGGCTCAAACCATGGTCATGGGGACTTTGAATGTACTGGAGACCGCACGGGCCCTCAAACTGAAGCGTGTGGTGCATGTCAGCACGGGTAAGACGCGGCTAACCGCAGGGCAGGTGGCAAAGTCGGTTGGAACCGGGAAGCTAGGTGTTAAGGCCGACCCCTATACAAGCTACAAACTGGTCACGGAGCTCCTGTGCAATGACTACAGGCAACTCTACGATATGGATGTGGTAATTCTTCACTTTTCCCAACTCTTCGGACCCGGCTATGATTTTTCAGGCGGTTCGGGTAGAGGTCTCAAGCCCATCGTGGAGGCTGCGCTTAGAGGTGAGACTGTTAAAATCTCCCGATTTGAAGCAGCGTTAACGTCCACTCCCCTCGCAATTGACCCGCAACCCTCCCTTCGTCCCACAGGTATGTTGTATGCAAGAGACGCTGGGCGGGCCGCCATGCTGGCAACGCTATCAGATAAGCTGCAAGATTGGGTCTTTCGGATTTCACCAAGAGAACAAATGACGATGTTTGAGATCGCAGAATGCCTCATGAAACTTATCCCGGGGTCCCAAATCGAAGTTGCCGAGCCTCCGGAGAAAGGCGGACCCGTGGAGCCCGACCCCCATGCAAAGGATCAATTCGGATATGTGCCCGAGTATGACGTAGAGAGGGGATTTCGCGAATACATTGCATTTCTGAAAACGGGCACATATAAACGGATACCGGCTGGGGGGCTTTAACCGCCCTAAAAGGTTGCAAGAATACAGCCACGGGAATTGGAATAGACCATTAAATGACAATTTCATTTTGAAAAGGGAGGATTGAGTATGACGCTGAACAATATCGACGTGGTGGACGCCGACGGACATGTAATGGAAGACTGGGATTCCCTAATGGAGTTCATGCCCGAACCTTACAGGAAAAGTGGACGGTTTAAGGGACGGATCTTCCCTCCCCTCGATCACCTCCATTCCGCCAATCTTCATCAGCTCGTCCCTGGTGCCTTTAAGCAAGTCAATGCTGATGGATGGATGGAATTCATGAAAGACGTTGGTATCGAGAGGGCCGTTCTGTACACAACGGGCGGTCTCGCCTTTGGCAAGATCATCAACCGGGACTTTGCCATCGACGCAGCCAGGGCCTATAACGACTGGTTCCACGCCACTTACCTGAAAAAGAGCCCTCGGTTCCAGGGACTCGGATTGATCCCGCTCCAAGAACCTGCTGAAGCAGTCAAGGAGTTACGGCGCATCGTGGAAAAATTGGGTTTTTGTGGCGCCATGCTCGCCTCCACAGGCCACACGGGACACCTCGGCGGCAAGGAGTATTGGCCCATCTATGAGGAAGCCCATCGCCTGGGTTGCTGTCTGGCCATCCATGGAGGAGCCCATGAAGGGTTGGGAATGGACTATCTGACTCCTTACGCTCCTATCAACGGCTTGGGGCATCCCTTTGGTCTCATGGTCGCCTTTGCCGGCATCGTGTTTAACGGGATCTTCGATAAGCACCCCAATGCGCGCATTGGCTTCATGGAGGGTGGAGTCTCTTGGCTTCAAACCTGCATCGAGCGTTTTGACCGCGGGTGGGAGACCCATATCGCCTATGACCCCCGGAGTGAGTTCATCCAACTCAAGTCCGGCGAAAAAGTTAGCGATTATATTAAACGGCACATTGAGGAAGGTAGACTGTTCGTCGGTTGCGAGGGAACGGAACCGACTCTACACTACGCTATTAAGGAATTGGGCAACAAGCCCTTCATGTTCTCCAGTGATTTCCCTCATGAGGTAAACAACGAGTACTGCCGGGGGGAGATAAAAGAAATTGCCGATCATGAGCAGATGACCCAGGAAGACAAGCACGCCGTTCTCCACGGCAACGCCGAACGGTTCTATCGACTAGGATCCTAGGCGGTTAACGCTCTAAAGGGCCTGATAACGCCACAATAAATGAAAAGGTCGCCCCTCTTATTATTAGGATGAGGGCGGCCTTTTCATCGAAGCTTTGTTTTGAATTGCGCCTGTTGATAACCGGCGCGAATGATCTACGACTTCGGTCGGTCTACCGCCCCGTCACCACTACCCTGATAACCTCCTCAAGCACTGCCGCGCGTCCATAGTCCCTTTGACCTGATTGAGCTTGCTCAACAACTCCTGCTCAATCTCAGCACCGCAACCGGCGAGACGATCGTAGACTTCCAAGGCCTCACGATAGATGCGGCCCGGGATTCCCGTAATGCGGCTACGGAATTCTTCGGCAGAAGGCTCGCGGCCCCCGTCCAGGGCTTCCTCCGAAATACCCCGGATCTCCTTTCCATAGCGATCGATGAGTTCAGTCAGACCTGACAGGCCCTGTTCGACTTGATCCATTTGTTATTTCCCCTTTGCGAAAAAATTTTTTGAACTTTTGTTAGCGTGTAGTGAATTTCCATACTCACCAACCTAGTTTGCGTCAAAAAAACAAGATGTTATAGAATTTTTTACCGACGCATCTACATGTTGCGTGATTTCTTACCTCTTCACTATGATGTTTTTTCATCACCCATCGCCATTGACAGGCAACTTGAAGAAGAGTAAGCACCAGAGCAGTGAACCAAATTTAAGCACGAGGGATTTGATTCGCCGTCACGCCAATTCTTTGCGAAATTCAGCTAAACAGCCAAAACCATAGCGGCTCGACTACACAATCTTGGATGAGAATCAATAACTCTTTGGGGAAATGGAAGTGACCGTGAGCCGGGACAGGAGGCAGGCTGCGGATTGGCTCGTAGTGGGGAAATATTCCATATGCATTTGGTGTAACGATGCAAGGATTGCTCGCGGCCAAGGCCTTCCCGTTGACGAGTTCGAAACCGTCCGATGGAAAGAGACACCCTCCCTTTCCCTAGGGGGGAACGGGCTCCATTATCCGCATCAAACAGACCCCTCATCCCAATGCCGCCAAGGTCTTCATTAATTGGATCCTTTCTCGCGAGGGTCAAATAACCTACCAGAAGATCGTCAATAGTCAGGATTCAGTTGTGGAATCACTGAGAACTGATATCCCAAAGGACCCCATACCTGAGTGGCGACGCCGAAAGGAAGGGGTCAATTATTTTGTCATGTCCACCCCGGAAAGATCAAATCAAAGACCGGTAAACAAATTCTTCAATAAGGTTCTCATGCAGAAAAAGTGATGACACTATCGGACGTAGTCCAACACTGAAATGTCATAGGAACGGCAGGCGAACGCTTTCCATCAAGAGTTGTCAGCTCTCAAATCAAAGTTAAAGCGGGGTTCAGAGCGTTCCGGATCATCCATTAACTCATGAAGCTAATTTAAACGTCAGACGAGTATCACTATGCCAAAACTTGAGCGAGAGTTTTATGACCCTTCCAGTATTCCAGCAAAGCCCGTGGGCGGGATCCCCGGTCTGAGTGAACAGACTCTTTCCCAAGACCCAGAGAGCGGCGATTACACCCGCATTTTACGCTTTGAGCCTGGGACCGATACCTCCGCCATGGGGGTTCAGCGGCACGATTTTTGGGAAGAAGTGTGGATCCTGGAAGGAGACTTCTTCGACATTTCTT
This sequence comes from uncultured Binatia bacterium (SeqCode), assembly GCA_965218425.1. Classification (GTDB taxonomy): domain Bacteria; phylum Desulfobacterota; class Binatia; order UBA9968; family CAXXLF01; genus CBDCDW01. The sequence continues at coordinate 2,388,268 of OZ244621.1, read as the reverse complement.
TAGAGCAGACTTTTGTGAAGGGCATGTACGCCTGCAGGCCTCCTGGCATGCCACATGGCCCATGGCGTTCACAAAACGGCTGCAAGACTTTTGAGATTCGATACTACAAGAAGTAGGTAAAACTCCTCGACGCGCCAGGAGACCAAAGAAACTTAACCGCAGGTTTTCGCCGATTATCGCAGATTAGGATTCGGACATTTCACCGTAGAGACGCAGAGAATAATTCTTAAAAAAATTTTAACCGCAGACTCACGCAGATTAACGCAGACGAGGAATGGCAAAGAGCATAGCGTTCACTCTTAAGCTATCAGCTCTCAGCCATCAGCTCCGAACTCATTCCTGCCCGCTGCCATCTGCTAACTACTTTCTTTTCTTGTAGTTCCGTCGTCAGTGATCCGTTAACCTATTACGCTTTGCGCTATGCCCTTTGCACGAGGAATCTTCAATCCGATTCCCTATTGGTTAGGCCTTGAATTGCAGCCCGGCAGCCCGGATCCCCTCTATGGCGCACGCTTCGTCTTCGTCGGATGTCCCGCCGCTTACGCCCACTGCACCGATAATGGAAGTACCTTCAAGAATTAATACGCCCCCTGCCACTGGGACCACTTTACCATCGGTCAGATCGGATAAGGAATGTAAGAAGCCGGGTCTATCCTTAAGACGCCGACCAAGTTCACGCGTGGATTGCCCCATGCCCACCGCTCCCCAAGCCTTTCCGATGGCAATCTGAGGACGCAGTATACTCGCGTCATCTTCTCGTTTCAGCGCTTTTAAGTGCCCACCCTCGTCCGGCACCGCGACACATAGAGGTCGGATCTTTAACTCTTTGGCCTTTTCCAGGCTTTTGTCCACTATGATCGAGGCTTTTTCCAATGTCAGCTTCATCACGTTACCTTTCTTTGTTGTCACTCAGTCCAAAGATGACTGAACCGTGTTTCAACCACCTGATTGTAGGCCACGGGCCCTGAGAGAAGTCCACTCTCCAGGGCAAAGCGGTTCATCTTGGAAACCACCTCTTCGGAGATGGAGGGGTCGTAATAAGGAAGGTCACGTCGAACGAGTTCGGCAATAAGGCCAGCCTCCGTGGGAGGGAAGACGCGCCGTCCCACCTCGGTGGCACGATCGGGGTTTTCGCCGAGCGCCTTTTGGGCTCTCACCAAGGCTCGCACCGCTGCTGCCACGCCTTCGGTATCCTCCTCGATCTTCTTTTCCGTCGCCACCATTGCTGGGAAGGTATAGTACTGGGCAGCGGGCGGTCCATCTCCTCGACGAATATCCAAAACCACTGTACCGACGCCACGGCGAACCGCCACCTCACAACCCATCCCGTTTGCCCAAAACCCATCCAACTTGCCCTCCTCCAGGGCCTTCGCGGCTGAAATGCCGAAGGATGTCGTTGCACCAGTGGCACCAGGAATCGGCATGATCTCTACATTGCTACTTTTTTCGTCGATGCCACTTTCAGCCAGCAGCCGATGCAGCCCCAAATCAGGGCCCGGCGCCGCACCGATACGAAGGCCTTTGACCGCACTGATATCCCCACGACTGGCGCGAAGATCCGATCTGAGAACAAGAAACCAGTACATCCTTTGGGCCAGAGCCACCAGGAGCCTCGCCCCCTTCCAGTTGGGAAACGCCGCCAGAGTGGCATGGGCGGAGCCAACCGCTAAATCCAGTTCACCATCACGCAATGCTTCCATGGTTTTTGGCACCGGGAACAGGAGCTCCACCCTTTTTGTGTCCAAACCCTCGGACTTAAAAAAACCCAACTCCACAGCGGCAATCACCGGGAAATAGGAATTTGATATGAGGTCAGGAACCGCAATTCTCATGGGATTATTCCTCTAGGGGATCCTGGAGTGCCATTGAGGTTGGCAATACAAATCCGATTCGATCAAGCAAAAAGAGTTTTTAAAAAGACAAAAGGGGACCGGAAAGATCCGGTCCCCTTTTACGTATCATCCCCGCCTGTCCGTCTCCTAGCTTGGGAGCTTGACGCGAGTGAAGACCTTTAGCGGGTTCTTTTGAAAGATTTTGAGCTTGTCTTCGGCGGTTAAGAACTCAAGGCTATCGATCACAGGGACCAGGTCATCGGAAGGCCTCCCCGTGTCAGGGCGTTTCGCCCCACCCGAGCCGGGGGCTTCAGTTCCAAAACACATCTGATCGACACCCCTCTGCTTGATGGCAGCGGTCAGGAAGTCTTTATCGTATGCGCAAGCATCATAGAACAGATTGTTCCTGAGGTCCTTCTGGGAGTTGTGGTGGTCTGTGGGGATGAAGCGGTTCAGCGCCCCACCGCAGTGGCAAATGAGAATCTTCAACTTCGGAAAGACCTCAAATACATTACTATGGGCCAAGATGTGCATGGCTAGGAACTCTTCCGTATAGTTGTTCATCTGGTAGTTCGCCGGTATATGCTCGATCCGAGGATCACGGCTTGTGGAAGGGTGCACCATGAGGGGGGCATCCAGTTCCACTGACTTCTCGTAAATGGGGTACCAATACTCATCGGCCATCCCGGGTGTCTGCTTGTCCGCACCAGGATCGGGATTCACGTAGGCCCCCACGAAACCCAACTCTTTGACACACCGTTCAAACTCAGGGATACAGTTTCGGGTGTCCTTTTCCCGGCTCTGGGGTATCTGGGCCATGCCCACAAACCGATCCGGATGTAGCTTGCAAATGCGAGCGATCACGTCATTGGTTTTTCTACACCAGTCTTCCTGGAGAAAAGGACGCAACCATTGCCACATGGCAATGGGCCGGGGACCCAACAGCTGAAGATCAATGTTTCTCTCATCCATGACCTTAAGATGGCGCCCCTGAGCCGCCTCCAACTGCTCATCTGAAATATCGAGGTTCCCCCAACCGGCCGTATTTTGAGCAACCATTCCTGCCAGATGCCCCCTGAACTGCGGTGGAGTTGTCATATGGCCGTGCACGTCGACCACTTTCTGTCCGTTATGCATGTTTTATCCCCTTTCTAAATTTCTCTATTCGAACACCCTTCTCAATTGAAGCTCTGATTCAATCGTCCTCGGGCGGGGCAGGAATCTGGTGTTTCATCATAATCTCCCGCCGTTCCTTGCCCGATTGCATGAGGGCGAGGCAAACTTCCAAAGTAGCCAATCCCCAGCGACCCGAATGCCGGATGGGTTTGTCCAGCACCACGGCGTTGTAGAGTTCTTCCAACTCTCCCCTACGCGATGCGCCCCCCTCCGGCAGCGGCACATCTTTCACGCCATCGTCACTGTATACATACAATCCAAACTGGGACTGCCGGATGTCTCCTCTCTCACAGGTAGCAACCAGGATCCCCAGGTCATTGGGCACCCAAGGCCTTCGCTCCCCCCCCCTGCGGAACAGCGCTCCTTCCTGGGCGCCTCCGATACGCATGGCATCCTTGGCCTGAAATTCATCCCTGGTACCGTCAAGCAATCCTTTTCTGATCTCAGCCCTCTCTTCGGGCGTGTACCGGCTACGATTAGTACCCCAGGCCACAAGCTCCGAGGTAAGGAAGTACCCGTACCCATTATGCATAAGATTCGCAGGGGTGCCGTCCTCAAATTCCAGATATCCCGCATAGTATCCGGGAATCGAACGTCCTTTGAACCACTGCCCGGTGGTTCCACGAACACTCCTTACCATGCCGCCCCCCAGGAGGCGGAGCGAGTCGATCTGATGGGGTCCCTGCCGATAGGCCATGCCACCGCCTTGGGCGAGGTCAAGTTCTTCCGCCGTCCTGGGCCTGAGCATCCAGTCGGTAAAGGCCCAGACGTTTAGGGCCGTTAATCTACCCAGCTCACCGGACTGGATAATTCGTCGCATGGTTCGAATATGGGGACCGTAGCTTTGGGTGTGGCCGCATAGAAGCTTAACCTGGTTTTTCTCCACCGCATTGATCATGCTCTCAGCTTCCTCAATGGATATGGCCATGGGCTTTTCCACCACCACATGCTTTCCATGCTCAGCGGCAATGATCGTATGGGGACCGTGAAATTTGTTTGGTGTGGAAATCCAAACCGCATCCACGTCCGGGTCTTCGCAGAGTTTCTCGATGCTATTGTAGACTTTGGCGTTATATCTTTTTTGGAATGTTTCCAAAACTCGATTGTTCACATCCGCCCCAGCCACCAGTTCAAGCTGAGGCATATTTTCCATCGCCGGAAGGATTTCTGAGGCACCCACCCCGATACCGATAACGCCGATCTTGAGCTTTCTTTGAGACGCATTCGCAGCTGTCGCCATAATTTCCACCTTCTTTTTTTGGGCCAAGCCTATCAGACTCTACGGAGCGGTTGTCAAGACTTAACCTTTGACCAATGGATAAACGGATAGCCCGTTAGCGTTGCACAGATCCCTCTACCATATTCCACGCAGGCGTGTAAGCCTCTTGGGAAAAAATTCCTTTCATTGGGGGATGATTTCCGAATCCATCAGTGGGGGAGGACAGGTGGATTTTCCAGCGCCGTTTGCGAGATATTATTTGTATAGGTTTCGAGAGTTGCGAGCCCCCTTAGGTTTTTCAATATTTCAATAATCTCAATAGGTTACAAAATTCAACCCATCGGTGTCCTGTCCAGTGTATGTGATCTGAGGTGAAATTCGTGGCTTTGCAAAACATCTCTCGGAGGTATTCCTAGGTGGATTGGGATCAAGTCATGAAAGAGGTGGAAAACCACCTTTTCCCAAAGTCGGGTCTTTCCCATCGGGAGAAGAGTCTGTACTACCACATTTTGCTCCACACCCGGTTTGCCGGTAAGGACTCCGATCTCTTCGTCCAGCCGCTTTTGACCGGGTGTTTTAGAGCTTGGCGGGCCATGGGTTTAGAGTCGCCCTGCCGCTCAAAGCCATTGATCTCTTGCATCGCTCGCGATACACTCTTTGGGGTTGCTTGCTCGATCGGCATCGGGGAGCGCTGCCCATGTTTGTATTTGTCGTACAACTGTGGAGGTAGCGCCCCTGCTGTCTTTTCCCAATCCCAAAATACCCTAGGCCTATCCCTTAACCACTTCGAGATCTTTCTCGATTCTCGGCCAAATGTGAAAGCCATTCCCTGTTCTTTTCCACTCCTTATCCCCCCATCGAAATTTACACATAGACTGGTACATCATCCTAAACTTCAGTTTTAGTTGCTTTACAACATCAACTGCTATAGATTAGGACGCTTTCGAAATCAGAGATTTTTTCATGGAGGCAAGATGAGGGGGTATTTGGGGCTGATTTTTCTCGCCATTGTTGCAGTTGTATTTTTGTCCGGTCACGCCATTTCCCTTTATACCGATTTTCTCTGGTTCCAGGAGGTTCAGTTTACTCAGGTATTCACCAAGACATTAGCCATTAAGGCCACCCTGGGCACGCTCTTTGGCGGCCTTTTCTTTCTATTTTTGTACTTCAATCTTAGGATCGCCGCCCGGCTTCCCAGCGAAGACTGGTTGCTGCATATTCAAGGCGGCTTGGACCTGCCAAGCCCGGAAGTCATCGACCCGCTGATCCGACGTTTGTTGTTGCCAGTGACCATCCTGATGGGATTTCTCGCTGCGCCCCAGGCCGCTGCCCAATGGAAACCTGCGCTACTCTTTTTCAACTCAATCCCTTTTGGCATTGAGGATCCCCTGTTCGGCTATGACATCGGCTTTTTTGTCTTCTGGCTGCCAGCCCTCAAATCCCTCTACAACTGGCTGCTGGTGACCTTGGCGCTAATTGCCATCGCTAGCGGCTATCTTTATTTTCTCTATAGGGCAATTCACTACTCGGAGCAGGGTCTGTCACTCGCCCGGCATGCAAGAACCCACCTATTTATTCTCATTGCCGCTCTGCTGGTAGTCCAGGCAGGGGGGTACCTCCTGGATGCATACGAATTGCTTTTCTCTCCCAGGGGAGCAGCCCACGGCGCGAGTTATTCGGACATCTACGCAAATCTTCCGGCTCTGCGAATTTTAACGGTGCTCTCATTGGTGGCGGCTGGGCTTACCGTCTTCCAAATGTATCGCCCTGGAGTCAGGTACCTGTTTGGAGGCCTAGGGGCATTGCTGTTGGTGCACCTCCTGGGTCTCTACGCATACCCTTCCTTCCTCCAACAATTTCGGGTGGTCCCCAATGAAATCGTTCTGGAAACCCCCTATATCAAGCGCAACATCCATTTCACACGACTAGGCTATGGCATCGATAAAGTCGAGGAGAAGGTATTTCCTGCGGAGGAGAGTCTCACCGCCGAAGATTTACGCCGCAATGATGCCACCGTGAAAAACATTCGGGTTTGGGATCACCGCCCTCTTTTAGCCACCTACGCCCAGCTTCAGCAGCTCCGCACCTACTATGAATTCGTCAATGTGGACAACGACCGTTATCTGATCGACGGCAACTATCGCCAGGTGATGATTTCGGCACGGGAGCTCTCCCACCAACAGCTTCCCAGCCGGATTTGGATCAATGAACACCTGATCTATACCCACGGTTATGGTGCAGTTCTCGGCCCGGTCAATAAGGTGACCCCCGAAGGTCTCCCGGAGTTTTTCATTAAGGATATCCCCCCCGTGTTTGATAGTCCGATCCAGGTGAGCCGGCCCGAGGTATACTACGGTGAGCTTGCCAACGACTACGTTTTCGTAAAGACCAAGGCTCAAGAGCTCGATTACCCGGCAGGGGACCGCAATATTTACACTACCTATGAAGGCAAGGGGGGAGTGCCTCTCAAATCTTTTTGGCGCAAACTTCTGTTTTCTGCCCGCTTTACCTCGCTGAGAATTTCTCTGTCCGATGACATGACCAAGGATAGCCGCATCCTCTACCACCGTCGCATTCAGGAACGAGTCAAGAAAATTGCTCCGTTCCTAACCTTCGACCGGGACCCCTACATGGTCATCGACAAAGCGGGCAAGCTTGTCTGGATTATCGATGCCTACACCACCTCCGACCGATATCCCTATTCGGAGCCTGTGCCTGAAGTTGGAAACTACATACGCAACTCCGTCAAAGCCGTGGTGGATGCCTACAATGGGACCGTAAAGTTCTATATCAGCGATCCCAGTGACCCCGTGGTGCGAACCTATGCCAAGGCCTTTCCAGGCCTTCTCACACCTTTGGAGGATATGCCCAAAGACCTGCGCACCCATATTCGGTATCCCCAGGATCTGTTCGCCATCCAGGCACGAATTTATGCCACCTATCACATGCAGGATCCCCAGGTCTTTTATAATAAGGAAGACCTACTGAGTATCCCGCGAAAAGCCGTTAAATCGCAGGCCCAGTCACCCATTCCAGGACAAATAGCACCGAGGCAACAGGTAGTAGAGCGGGAGATAGATCCCTACTACATCATTATGAAACTACCGGGGGAGGAAAAAGAGGAATTCGTTCTGCTCCTGCCATTTACTCCCAACAACAGGGATAACATGCGCTCCTGGCTGGCGGCTCGAAGCGATGGAACGAACTACGGCAAGCTCATTGCCCTTAACTTCCCCAAGGCGAGGCTGGTCTACGGGCCAAAGCAAATCGACGCCCGGATCGATCAGGACGCCGACATTTCTCAATTGCTGACACTCTGGGGGCAGGGCGGCTCTGAGGTGATCCGGGGCGACCTGCTCGCCATCCCCATCGAGAACTCACTTCTCTATGTTCAGCCTCTCTATCTCGCGGCCGAAAAAGGATCGTTGCCGGAACTCAAACGGGTCATCACTGCTTTCGGCAATAGGATCGAAATGGAGGAGACTCTGGAGGAATCCCTTGAAAAGCATTTCGGCCGTCAGATTAAATATCTGGAGGCAAAGGTAGCCGCCATGCCTGAAGAACCCGGCGAAGACATGACTTTGGCCCGCCAGGCTATTGATCATTACAAACGCTCGCAGGAATTACTGCGCGAGGGCAATTGGGCAGGTTTTGGAGATGAATTGAGACGCCTTGAAGACGTGCTGAAGAAAATGCAGAAGCCCTGAGAAGGTCGATGGTTTATGCTCCCTGCCAAATCCTTCCGAACCTTGCAGGGAGCTGATGGTGTTCTGGCGTTATAGCTTTGAACGTGAAAAAATCCTTGTTTTCCCCGCTATAATCGAACTCAAAGCCTTTGTTCCCATCCATCCTTTATGACATCTTTTGTCGTTTTTACGACAACAAGGTCCATTGGGACATGGGAGGCCTAAGTTGCCGTCTCGCCTGTGGACTCACTTAAGCGACAGGTTTTTTTAGTGCAGATTAACGGGAATTTGGGTGGATGGGGCTCAATATGACCCCCTATCGACAAGTTGAACTTTGACACTCCCGGTTAAATCTGGTGCAGAAGGGTCATCCGACCCCACGTGGAATCAGGTGCCAGGAGCATTTAAGCCAAGCTGTTTGTTCTAAGGTCACGGTTTCCTGTACTGTTTCCTTCCTGGCCTGCGCACGGTCTCATTGGCTGCAATGGCCCTGACATGCTCCCGGACAACCTCCCGCGGGCAAAGCCAGATAAAGCCCTTCAGTCCGAGGAAGACCAGTAACAGATCGTCCAACTGACCCAATCCTGGCAGAAGGTCCGGCAATAGATCCACCGGCATCACCACGTAGGCCACAAGAAGAAGGAGAAGCAGCTTGGGCGTGAGCCCAACCCGTCCATCCTTGAAGAGTCGCCAGAAGAGTTTGAAGAAGTTCGGAAGATGAACCAGAGACAATAGGAGCCGTTGCGGTCCCAAACGCAGTAAATTGCCAAGTCCTGCTAGCCTCATGATTCTAATTTCCCCCAAAGAATTTTTAGGCCCCTCTCCATGTGTTAAGTTGGGACCATTTTGCATCGTTTCCGGCTGGGCACGGTCCCCATCACGCGGTCTGTGATCGCTCCAACGACCGCTCAGTATTTACCCTTCGCAGCTTTTCAATCTCCTCGGGGGAGTGGCCAAATTGACCTTCTCCCCACCTTTGGTCTTTTCGCCTGAGGTTCCGTGCCACTGAAATCAACTGTTCGTTGAGCGCCCGGAGAATGAACTCGGAATCCACAGTGAACTCACGGAACTCCTTCAATAGGACCGGCTCGGCGATCTTTTGGCCGGTCAATCTTTCATCCAGCTCCCTCGTTTTACCGGTACACCTGGTCAATGACCAGGCAATGCTATTGAATGTGGAGACGAGTTGGTTTCCAATGGTTTTACCATATAGGCTCTGTCGATAAAGCTGAAAAGCGTTTCCCAGAAGAGAAAGGATCAGTAACACGCCAATGCCAACGTACCATCGGGACCCTTCGGCCACCTCCAAAGGCTGTGCCTGCGGGGTTTTTGTGGCTTCAAGCTCAATGGACCACCCCCTGGGGGCTCTAGGGACCTGTGCAGGGCGGACCTGGGCATCCAAAGTGGCTCTTACAGTTCCTTCTTCCCCAGGCCTTTCTTGCGGTGCCTGGGGCGTGGGTGAAAGGGATTCGGTACGGACGGGAGATTGGGCGAAGGTGGACAGGGAAAGGAGTAGAATTCCCAATATTCCTACCACGTGAGCGAGACCGTATTTTCTCATTAGATCCTCCCTGTTCGGCTAACCCGGCTTCATTTGGAAAACAGCTAGGGCATAGGAACTGGATGACGGCGAGAGATCTTAGTTCCCTGCGGAGTTCGCCCTTACCTGGAGGGCTTTTAGGATTTCGACTCCAAAAACCCAAGTCTCTCAGACATGGGAGTCCGGGGAAAAACGAAGCCACAGGCTGCGCAGGTACGTAACTTGGCATCCGAGTTAAAGGCCTCATAGATTCGGCCAACCTGCGCGGCGATGTCTCCTTGAGCCACCGCCTGAGAATGCACCTTTTCATCACACTTCTCACAGAACCACACAAACTCTTCCATCTCTTCCGGACGCCTTTTACGTTCAATGACCAGTCCCCAGGTTCCTGCCTCGCGCCGCGGGGAGTGGGGCAGCCTGCCAGGACATAAAAACACCTCCCCCTCGCGAATTTTTACCACTTGACGACGGTCATCTGGAGATTTGATATGGAACTCGATATCACCCTCGATCTGGTAGAAAAACTCTTCACCCTCCTCGACGTGAAAATCCAACCTGGTATTGGGACCTCGCAGGATCATCACAATGAAATCTTGATGACAGGCCAACACTCGGTTCGTCTTGAATGGCGGGTTGAACAGATGGGCGTTCTCTTTCACCCAGCGCTTGAGGTTATAGGTAGAAAGCAAATCCATATTCCCCAGCCCTCACTGATGATTCTGCCACAATTTAAAGTCTATCATGTCTTTCCCTCAAACTTGTTCGCGTTGCAGGCAACCTCGAGCCGGTTGCCGTCTGGATCCAGGAAACTCACCGAGCGGTTTCCTGCCACCTCGAGATTTTCCGGGCCGCTAACAATGCTTACGCCTTTCTTCCTAAGAACAGGGACAAGAGCATCCACTTCTTCGGGGGTTCTCACATAGACACAGAAATGGTGCATGCCGGGGAACTCCTCGCCCGAAATCCTTTTCGCTTCTCTGGGCAATTCAGAGAGGGCCACGTCGTGATGCTCTTGGCCAAAGCTCAAAAAGGACATTCTCGTTCTCGGGTTTCTTGCCGAGACCATCATGCCCAGAATGTCTCGGTAAAACTCTTCCGACTGCTCGAGATTGCCAACGTTTAGGACCACATGTCCGAGAATTGCTTGGTGAATTCCCATAATCGAACCCTCTAGGTTAGATGCATCAGCGGAGGTCAACACCCGCCGACTCGTATTAGAGAATATCCACCCATCCAATATCTGTCAACTTGGGTGAACCCCATGGATGGAGATGAACTCCGCTTTATATTAAACCATCCCTCTGGATAGGTACCTCGACAGCTCTTTTGAGACCATGTATCATACCTCAGGAAGGGTTCGATTCCCTATTTTTCAGATTTCGATACTAATGAGGAGGAAGATCCCCCATGGATGATCCCGCTGGAATCAAAGCATCGGTGCACATTAGTTCTTCGGGGACCGTGGATGCCGGTCATGAACTCTTTCGGGCCAAAGATCCAGTGGCGGTGGTCATTTTCGGCGCCTCCGGCGACCTAAGCAAGAGGATGTTGATCCCAGCCCTTTACCAGCTCCAGGAGTCCAACTACCTTCCGGACCGTTACGCCGTGGTGGGATTTTCCAGAACGGAAATGTCTGATGAAGCCTATAGGGAGGCAATGGTAGGGGAAATTAAACAGCGAATCCCACAAGGAGAGAAAACGATTAGTGTCGATAGCCCCTCGGTGCGCGCCTTGCACTACCAGGCAGGGAATAACAATGAGCTGGAGTCCTTTAAAAAACTAAAGGAAAAACTCGAGCAGTTAGATAAAAAGTTCGATCTGCCCGGCAACCGGCTTTTTTATCTCTCCGTGGCCCCGCAGTTCTTTCCCACGATTATTCACAATCTTTGTGAGGCCGGTCTCATCTGCGGCGCACGGGAGAAGATCTGGTCAAGGGTCATCATCGAAAAACCCTTCGGCCGCGATTTGGCCAGTGGCCGTAAGCTTAACCGGGACATCAAGGAGTCTCTGGAAGAGAGTCAAATCTATCGAATTGACCATTACCTGGGCAAGGAGACGGTCCAGAACATTTTGAGTTTTCGATTCGGGAATTCCATATTCGAACCCCTATTTAACCAAAAATATATTGATAACGTCCAGATCACCGTGGCGGAAACCTTAGGGATGGAAGGACGCCGCGGCGCGTTTTACGATACCGCAGGGGCGCTCCGAGACATCGTGCAAAACCACATGCTGCAACTGCTCTGCTTGATTGCCATGGAACCCCCCAGCTCCCTGGAACCGCAATCCATTCGGGATGAAAAGGTCAAAGTGTTGCGCGCTTTGGTTCCTCTCACACGCAGTGAAGTGGCCGCATCCACGGTTCGCGGTCAGTACGGGATCGGCGAATTGAACGGGAAGCCTGTGAAGGGCTACCGTCAAGAAGAAGAGGTGGAGGCAAATTCCGTGATGGAGACCTATGTGGCGCTTCGCACCAAAATCGACAACTGGCGCTGGGCCGGCGTTCCGTTCTTTCTGCGCACGGGTAAGCGGTTGCGCAATCGAGTGTCCGAGATCGCTGTGGAGTTCAAGCGTCCACCCCTCCATCTCTTCCAGCAACTTCCCGACGATAACGACATGGCGCCCGTAAAAGCCTATACCAACGTGCTGGTGCTCAGGATCCAACCCGATGAGGGGATCAGCCTTTCCTTTGCCTGCAAGCAGCCGGGCATGCGAATCATACTTTCAGAAGTTAACATGGATTTTCTATACAAGCATGGTTTTCAACAGCGCTCCCCGGAGGCTTACGAACGTCTCTTACTGGACGCCCTACGGGGAGATGCCTCCCTTTTCACTCGATCGGACGAAGTGGAGTATAGCTGGAGGTTCATCACATCCGTCCTCCAGGGCTGGGCCAACCTTCCTCCCCCGCAGTTTCCCAATTATTACCCGTTTACCGATGGGCCGGAACAGGCAAATCGTCTGATGGAAGGCACTCAAACGGAGTGGCGTCAGTTAACTGATATGGTCATCCGCACTACCGCCTAGGAACGGCAGGAAAATCTCGCAACTCGCCGAGAAAGATCACGTTATCTAGGGATCAACCGTCTTCACCCTCGGAACCGTTGGTTCCGAAAATGGAAGCGATAACAGCCAACTTCCGAAACCTCAAAATCACCACGCCAACGGTCGTTGTCCAGGAGCACCATGGGAACCTCTTCCCATTGTACGTCCCCTTCTTTTTGATACTGAGCACAGCAGAAATGGCATCATGCCCGTCCGCGTAGATGTCCGCCTCGACCGTGACCCTTTCCCCACGACTCGCTTCACAGGGAAACGTCCCCCATCGATCTCTGGTCGGACCCCCTCAATGACTACCCGTTTTCTTCCTCTTTCGAGCTCGCCCATCTACAATGGATCTCATTCCGTTCCGAGTTTAATCCTAAATTTTCCTCTTTACTTTTTGACCCGCCAAGGTACATTTGTGCACATTTACGTACCCGCGTCCTATGGGAGGAATGGTAGCCTGTCCTTGAAGCAGAAAAAGGACAGACTCGGAAATGCCATTGACCGCTGCCCCTGCTTCCCTTAGAATCAACGGTCGCACCAAATTTACTCAAAGATTGGTTAAATTCTCATGGCTGAAAAGGTCCTATTGAAATTGGTCACACCCAGCAGGCTCCTACTGGAGCAGGAGGTGGATGAAGTTACGGTACCAGGCACTCCGGGTGAGTTGGGGGTATTACCAAATCACATTGCCTTCCTAACCACGCTGGATATTGGAGAAATGAGCTATAAGGCGGGGGCAGATCGAATCCGCCTTGCCCTAAGCGGCGGGTATACCGAAGTCCTCGACAATGAAATGACCGTGCTGGCCGATGCCGCCGAGTATGCGGGCGAAATCGACGTAGAACGGGCAAGGAGCGCGCGGGAAAAGGCGGAAAAAAGGATGGAGGATTTGAACCCTGAGAACCAGGAGTTCAGCGTCGCTCAAGCTGCCCTTCGACGTGCGCTGGTACGTATCCAAGTAGCCGAGGGCGAGACCGGGAAATAGACCCCATCGCCCCCCTGTTTTGTACCCATCTTAAAACATCATCCGGATTCAACCTCGGCCTATGAGGCCCACGGGCCTTGGTCTTTTCCCGCATTAGGTGGATAATTATATAAGGATGAACGAACGGTACGATCTAGCAGTCATTGGGTCGGGTCCCGCGGGGCAGAAGGCGGCCATCCAAGCTGCCAAGCTTGGCAAACGGGTCGTCATAATCGATCGCCCCCATTCCCTCGGCGGCAGCTGTATACAACAGGGGGCCATCCCCAGCAAGACCCTGCGCGAAGCGGTTCTTTACTATACCGGTTTCTACCACCGGCAAGCCTATGCTGCATACGAGAAAAAAGACCTGACCATGCAGGACTTAATGCATCGATGCGAAGCGGTGGTAGAGAACGAAACCCGGGTGGTCTTCAGGCAGCTAGAGAGAAACCATGTGGAGGTGGTGGAGGGAGACTCCTATTTTTCCGACCTTCACACTTTGAAAATCCGTGGCAGCAGCCGTCTGCTCAATGCAGACAGTTTTCTGATCGCAACGGGAACTGTTCCCACCCGCCCGGACGTGGTTCCCTTTGAAGACAATCTGATCATCGACGCTGAGGGTCTCGATACCTTCTCCCGACTCCCGCGTTCTCTTGTGGTGGTGGGGGCCGGAGTCATCGGCACCGAATACGCAAGCATTCTTGCCCTTCTCGACATTGAAGTCACCTTAATTGATCAGACATCACGTCTTCTGGACTTCGTGGACAACGAGATCGCCGAGGCCCTCGCCTATCACATGCGGGATATCGGGGTAACGCTTACCTTCGACAAAGAGGTAGTGGCCATCGAAAAGACTTCAAAGGGCAGGGTGCGCACGACTTTTCGAAGTGGTAAGAAGCTGCTTTCCGATGCACTTCTGTATGCCGTGGGGAGACAAGGGGCAACTCGGTTACTAGGCCTCGAAGCACTGGGGATTGCAACGGACCATCGTGGACGGATCACGGTGAACGAGCACTTCCAAACCAAAGTTCCGCATATTTATGCGGCGGGGGATGTGATCGGCTTCCCAAGCCTTGCCTCTTCTTCCATGGAGCAGGGACGGCTGGCGGCCTGCCATGCCTTCGGCGCTCCAACCCACGACCGCCCCCACCTGATCCCCTATGGAATCTACACGGTGCCCGAGATATCACTGGTGGGAAAAAACGAACAACAACTTACCGAGCAACGCACTCCCTATGAGATTGGTGTGGCCCGCTACCGTGAGATTGCCCGGGGACAGATCCTCGGTGATAAGGTGGGAATGCTGAAGTTGCTTTTTGATCCTGATTCACGCAGGCTCCTGGGCGTCCACGCCATCGGCCAGGGGGCCACTGAGATCATCCACATCGGTCAGGCGGTGCTCGCCTACGAGGGAACCATCGACTACTTTATCGAAAACACTTTCAACTACCCCACCTTTGCCGAGTGCTACAGAGTGGCTGCACTGGATGGTTATAACAAGGTGAGGGCGGAGGATTGAATCCCGACCACTAGCCTGTATAAAAACGGTGTATCAACAGGGAGGCTGAAAATGGGAAATCCACTTATAGACGTTCAAAGGTTTGGACAGAGCATCTGGTACGACAACATTCGCCGTGGGCTCATCACCTCAGGAGAGTTGCAAGAGATGGTGGACCAAGACGGCCTCCTGGGTGTCACGTCGAACCCCGCCATTTTTGAAAAAGCGCTTTCCGGCAGCACGGATTACGATCCCGCCATGAAAGCGCTGGTGGATCAGGGAGTCGGTACGGCCCAAGACATCTTTGAGCGCCTCGCCATCGACGATATTCAGCTTGCGGCGGATGTTTTATATGCAGTGTACACCCGAACAGGCGGCCGCGACGGATACGTGTCCTATGAGGTGTCCCCCTATCTGGCCCATGACACGATCGGAACCATCGATGAGGCGCGCCGTCTGCGAAAGGCCATCGGTCGAGACAACGTGATGATTAAGGTGCCCGCCACCCCGGAAGGCGTGCCTGCCATCAAACAACTCATCAGTGAAGGGATCAATGTCAATGTGACCCTTTTGTTTGCCGTGGAGTCATACCAAGCAGTGGCACAGGCCTATGTTGAAGGCCTGGAAGAATTGGACAAAGCCGGCGGGGACTTGGCCAAGGTTGCCAGCGTAGCCAGTTTTTTTGTCAGCCGGATCGATTCGCTCATCGATCAGAAAATCAGCGATGCACTGGATTCCACTCAGGACCGAGAGAAACGCAAACAACTAAAGAGCCTGGTGGGTAAAGTGGCCATTGCCAATGCCAAGGTCGCTTATGCCCACTATCAAGACTATTGTGCTGGCGAGCAATGGCAGGCACTCGCAAAAATGGGTGCCAAGCCACAGCGGCTCCTATGGGCAAGCACCAGCACAAAAAACCCAAAATACGTAAAGACCCTTTATGTGGATGAGCTGATTGGCCCCGATACCGTCAACACCATCCCTGCGGAAACCTTCATGGAGTTCCGCGCTTCGGGAAAGGTCCGTGCTAGCCTGACGGAAAATTGGGCGGAGAACATGGAATCCGCTCGGGAAGCCATGAACACCCTGGCCGAGGTGGGGATCTCCATGAAAGACGCCACAGCCCACCTCCTTCACGACGGTGTAAAAAAGTTTTCTGAGGCCTTTGACAAGTTGCTGAGTGCCGTTGAAAACAAGCGTCAAGTACTCTTGGGAGGAGAGTTGGCCGGGCAAACCTATGAGATGGGTCCCACAACAAATTCCATCCAGGAGACGTTAAATGAATGGCGCGATCACGGCAAGGTGCGCCAACTCTGGAGCGGCGACACTTCCCTATGGTCGTCCACGGATGAAGCCCAATGGCTGGGATGGTTACATGTTGTGGATGGACAACGGGACCACAAAGAGCACCTCCAGCATATTGCAGACGATGTCCGCCGTGGCGAGTTCAGGCAGGCCCTGCTTCTGGGGATGGGTGGCTCCAGCCTTTGCCCGGAGGTGATGCGACGTACTTTCGGTGTACAGGATGGATTTCCGGAACTGCTGGTGCTCGATTCTACGGTACCGGCTCAGGTGAAGTCATACGAGCAGAAGATCGACCCAAGACAAACTCTGTTCATCGTCTCCTCCAAGTCAGGAGGGACCACCGAGCCCAACGTATTCAAGCAGTACTTTTTCGAAAAGGTTCAGAAGGTGTTAGGAGCAGACAAAGCCGGGTCCAGGTTCATCGCCATCACCGACCCAGACACCAAGCTACACAAGCTCGCAAAAGCCGATCACTTTCGACATATCGTCCACGGGGAGCCGAGCATTGGAGGCCGCTACTCGGCCCTTTCTAACTTTGGTATGGTGCCGGCGGCCATCATGGGCGTGGACGTGCCAAAGTTTCTCGATGCTACGGAAATCATGGTGCACTCCTGCGCGTCGTCCGTACCACCGCAAGTCAATCCAGGCGTAACCCTCGGAGTCATCATGGGAACCCTGGCCCTGCAAGGACGAGACAAGGTAACGATTATCACCTCACCGGGAATCAGCACCCTCGGCGCCTGGCTGGAGCAGCTCATAGCAGAGTCCACCGGGAAGGAAGGGAAGGGGCTCATTCCCGTGGACAACGAAGAGCTCGGACCCCCTGGTGTTTACGGCGTTGATCGCCTGTTTGTTTATGTACGCTTAAACTCAAAACCCTCAGTCGAACAAGACAAGGCCATGGCCGCATTGGAGAAGGCCGGTCACCCCGTGGCGAAAATTTCACTGGATGAAGCGACGGACTTGGGTCAGGAATTCTTTCGGTGGGAAATTGCCACTGCGGTGGCAGGCTCCATTCTAGGCATCAACCCATTCAATCAGCCCGATGTGGAGGCAAGCAAGGTAGTCACGCAAAAACTAACCAAAGCCTATGAGGATACCGGCAAGCTGGCAGAGGCTGACCTTCTGATTCAAGACGGCGGATTGAGTTTGTTCGCAGACCCAAATTACGCGAAAACCCTACGTGGGGCAACTTCTGCCAAGAGCGTGAAAGGTTATCTGGCAGCTCATCTTGGACAGATTCGGCAAGGAGACTACTTTGCCATAAATGCTTATGTGGCAATGAACGCTGAGAACGGCAAGGAGCTACAAGACATGCGCCACGGGGTCCGCGATGGAAGGCATGTGGCCACGACCCTTGGATACGGGCCACGCTTTCTCCATTCCACCGGGCAGCTACACAAGGGAGGACCCAACACGGGGGTATTTCTACAAGTGACCTCGGAGGACGCCGAGGACTTACCGATTCCGGGTCAAAAATATACCTTCGGAATACTCCAACGGTTCCAAGCCGAAGGAGATTTTGCGATTCTGGCCGAGCGTGGACGTCGCGCGTTGCGCGTGCATCTGGAGCCGGACGTCAAGGCAGGCCTAGCAAAGCTCGGGGAAGTTATGCAGAGTGTGTTAGAAACATAGGCAACTCTTATCACTCTGACATGAGGATGACACCATTGGTTGATTCATTACGGTGATGGAATCCAAATCGAAATCCAATCTGGCGGCTGAACGCGCTCTGCAATGGATACAGGAGGGCAACGTGGTGGGTCTGGGCTCTGGGAGGGCAGCGTTCACTTTCGTGGGTCTCCTGGGTCAGCGTGTGAAATCAGGATTGCGAATCCGCTGTGTGCCCACATCTCAAGCAACGCAGGAGATGGCTACGGAGCTCGGCATTTCACTGGCGAGCCTGGAACAGGTCAATTCCATCGACATCAGCGTCGATGGTGCAGATGAAGTGGATCCGAATCTGGATCTCATTAAAGGCTACGGCGGTGCCTTGTTACGCGAAAAGATCGTGGCCGCGGCTTCCAACCGGTTGGTGATCCTGGTGGACTCCACAAAACTTGTTCCCGAGTTGGGGTCCCGCGGAATTTTACCCGTGGAGGTTATTCCCTTTGGCCTCTCCCATTGCCGCCGGCGCCTGGCAGAGCTGGGCTATCCTTCAAAGCCACGTCTGCAGGACGGCAAGGTATTTGTCACCGATAACGGCAATTATATTCTGGATTGCACCGTTAGCGCCATGGCTGATGCGGCGTCCATAGAAAGATCCGTATTGGCTATCCCCGGCGTTGTGGGGACCGGACTGTTTTTAGGTATGACAGACACCGTCGTGGTTCAGAACGGTGAATCTGTTGAGATCAAGCAGCGAGTTCCAGGGAAAGGGTCTAGAACACCAAATCGGAGGCAACAAGCCATTCATCACGGATTCAAAGACGCGAAAGGAGAATAGAATATGCAACTAGGTATGGTGGGTTTGGGCCGTATGGGCTCTAACATTGTGCGGCGTCTGATGCGTGGGGGGCATTTCTGTGTCTCCTTTGACCTAAATCCTGAAAATGTGAAAGAGCTGGTAAAGGAGGGATCCCAGGGGGCCACGTCACTGGATGATTTCGTAGGGAAACTCAATAAGCCCCGGGTGGTCTGGGTGATGGTTCCTGCCGGAGAACCCACCGAAAAGACCGTGTTCTCCCTGGCTGAACAATTGGAGTCTGGAGACATCATTATCGACGGGGGCAATTCCAACTTTAAAGATGATGTCCGCAGGGCCAAGATCTTACAGCAAAAAGGACTTCACTACGTGGACGTGGGCACCAGTGGTGGGATCTGGGGATTGGAGCGCGGATACTGCATGATGATAGGCGGTCCTAAGCAGGTCGTCCATCACCTGGACCCAATTTTCAAGAGCCTTGCACCCGGTCGCGGGGACATTGAGCGGACGCCGGGACGGACTGAAAAAACCGCAGGCCCGGAAGAGGGATACTTGCACTGCGGACCGGCGGGCTCAGGACACTTCGTAAAGATGATTCACAATGGCATCGAGTACGGTCTCATGCAGGCTTACGCGGAAGGATTTGACATCCTACACAATGCCAACACCAAGGAGCTACCGGAAGATCTGCGATACGATCTCAATACAGCAGATATCGCAGAGGTTTGGCGGCGGGGCAGCGTGATAAGTTCTTGGCTGCTTGACCTAACAGCCATGGCCATGCTTGAAAGCCCAACCCTCGCCGACTTTTCCGGATTCGTACAGGATTCGGGAGAAGGGCGTTGGACGGTACAGGCAGCAGTGGAAGAGGCGGTGCCTGCGGACGTTCTCTCATCCTCCCTCTATGCGCGTTTCCGTTCACGACAGGAGCATACGTTTGCGGAAAAGGTATTGTCCGCCATGCGTTACAAGTTCGGCGGCCATGTGGAGCTCCCCACCGGGGGTTAGGAGGTTACAACTCGCGTAACTATCCCGCTCGATGATACACTACGGGAACCATGAGGCGTTTAGGCGTAGCATTGGAAAAATTTCCAGACCCAGAGCATCTCAGCCACGCGGCAGCAGAAAAGTTCATCCAAATTGCCCGCAGCGTAACCGCCCACGGCGGGCAATTTAGAGTGGTTCTATCCGGCGGATCCACGCCGCGACGACTGTTCCAATTGCTGGCCGAGCCACCGAACCGTGATAAGGTGGAATGGGAAAAGGTGGAGTTCTTCTGGGGAGACGAACGAACAGTGGCCCCTGATCATCCTGACTCGAATTTCAATATGGCCAACAAAGCACTGCTTCAAAGGCTCAAAATTCCTCTTAAGCAAATCCACCGCATGCAAGCCGAGCGCGAGGACCAAGAGTCCGCCGCCAGGGACTATCAAACCGAGATCGCCCAAGCCTTCGGAGTCTCCGATCAGGGGGAGCCGCCCTCTTTTGATCTGATACTATTGGGCCTCGGACCGGATGGTCATACAGCATCTCTTTTCCCTCACACCAATGCTGTCATGGAGGGACGACGCTGGGTATCACGAAACCACGTCCCAAAGCTCAACACGAGTCGAATTACCATGACGGCGTCCATTCTCAATAGGGCGAAAACGATCCTTTTCCTGGTGGCGGGGGCTGATAAGGCTCAAGCCCTTCATGCGGTACTGAATGGACCAAAGGATCTCGAAGGGCTCCCAGCCCAGCTTATTCAACCGACTGGAGGAAACGTAATCTGGATGATGGATGAGGCGGCCACGGGCGGACTTGACAGCAGTGGACAAACCCTTTCATAAAATTAGAAATTGCACTTAGATTGCAATTAAAGACTCAAGAAGCGCCCGCCTCAGGCGGGGAAGGAGTAGAGAATGACACCACGAGTAAGAGAAATTCTTGGCGGGTATGCTGGAGAGAACGCCGGCGTGCTCACCAACCTCGCACGGATGCTCAACCACGGGACCTTGGGTGGCACTGGAAAAATGGTGATACTTCCCGTGGACCAGGGGTTCGAGCATGGACCGGGGAGGAGCTTCGCACCCAACGAGCCATCCTATGATCCTCACTATCACTTCGAGATGGCCATAGACGCCGGCTGCAACGCTTACGCGGCTCCCCTTGGATTTCTGATGGGAGGAGCAGCAGAGTTCGCCGGCGAGATACCGTTAATCCTAAAGCTCAACAATCGTGACTCGTTAATGGAGGAAAAGGACCCCGATCAGGCCGTCACCGGCAGCGTCAGGGACGCCCAGAGGCTTGGTTGCGTGGGTGTCGGTTACACCATCTACCCCGGGTCCTCGCAACGCCTGGAGATGTACCGTACGCTTCGTGAAATCGCAGCCGAGGCCAAGGCTGCAGGTCTGGCAATGATTGTATGGTCTTATCCCAGGGGATCCGGTCTAAGCAAAGAGGGCGAAACCGCCATCGACGTGACCGCTTACGCGGCACAAATTGCAGCTCAAATGGGAGCCCACATCATCAAGGTCAAACCCCCAACCACCCATATCGAGCAAAAAGCTGCACAGGACATCTATCTCAAGAATAAAGTGCCCATCGAAACCCTGGCAGACCGAATCCGTCATGTGGTACAGAGCGCCTTTAACGGACGCCGTATATTGATCTTTTCCGGAGGACCCAAAGGCGAAGACAGCGCCGTTCTAGGAGAAGTCCGGGCCATCCGGGATGGGGGTGGCTTTGGGTCCATCATCGGAAGAAATTCCTTCCAACGGCCACGGTCCGACGCGCTAAAGTTACTGAGAACCGTCATGGACATCTACGCTGGCAAGATCCAGTAAACCAAAGGGTCCACTGGAAGAGAGCAGAATGATTCTTGCGGGTGACGTAGGGGGGACGAAAACTCTCGTTGGCTTGTTCGAACAAGAGGGAAGCCGCCTGCGTTCAGTCCGTGAGGCGACCTTCTCCAGCGAGGAGTTCGGTGCTCTCGAAGAGATCCTCCAACGGTTTTTTGGCAAAGAAAGCCGCCCGGTGCTCCGCAGTGCCTGTTTTGGCGTTGCCGGACCCGTTGTGGAGGGTCGCTCCAAGACTACTAACCTTCCATGGGAACTGGACGAGTCGAGTCTCGCAGCCGAACTGCAGGTTCCTCGGGTCAAGCTAATAAACGACCTAGAAGCGGCGGCTCACGCCATGAGCCACCTTCCTCCCACGGAACTTGCCGTACTACAGAGGGGGCTCAAAAGAAAAGGCAATATCGCGGTTATTGCCGCGGGCACCGGTCTAGGAGAGGCCTGCCTCTACTGGGACGGAAAAACCCACCATGCCATTGGCTCCGAGGGAGGGCACGCAGACTTTGCCCCGCGTACAGACCAGGAGATGGATCTGCTCCGGTGCCTCCTGCCAAAGTTCGCAGGTCATGTGAGTTATGAGAGATTGCTTTCGGGTGATGGCCTTTACAACATCTACCAGTTCTTGCGGGATGGTGGACGGGGCATCGAACCCCCATGGCTCGCCGAACAATTAGAGGAATCCGACGACCCACCGGCTGTTATTTCAGAGGTGGGGCTTGCCGGTAAGGCTCCCTTGTGCACCGAGGCGCTCAATTTGTTTTCCTCGATTTATGGGGCCGAGACAGGAAATCTCGTGCTAAAGTTTCTTGCAGTGGGAGGTGCTTTTGTTACTGGAGGAATCGCGCCGAAAATTCTTGCCACCCTTCAGAACGGCAGTTTCGTGAGTGGATTTATTGATAAAGGCCGGTTTTCTGAACTGATGAGAAACTCAGAGGTCCACGTGGCCATGAACCTCAAGGCACCGCTCATTGGTGCCGCTCAATTTGCACTACGTCTATGACCCTTCCTTACTTAGTTTTCTTTTGGGGTTTGCTTGCTCCGTTCCCCTCGTGACTGCTTTTGAATCCCTTTTCTTCACCGAAATCTTAATCTCCGTGGGACTCAATCCTTTGACCGTCAGGTTCTTGGGATAGGCGAGGTTCTCTTCTGAGACCCGCAAGGTTCTCCTTCCGAGGGCAGCCAGGGATGCATCTATGGAAGCTTCCAGCTTCTTGGGCTCGAAAAGGCAAAACGCCCGATTCAGTGCCCCAAAGGCAACGCTGATGTTCGGCGGCTTCACCGACTCCAATTTCAAGTTCGCCGGCAGATGCTCCACTTCAACCGGGATCTGGTAGGTCACCTCAAGAATCTTGGATCCAGGGATAAAGACACACCAAAGGGCAATGGCGAGGGTGATGGAGACAGTCTTCCCGAGCCAGTTGGAGCGCGGAAACTGGACCGAAGCCTTTCTCGCATCCTGAGTGAGAAACTTCTTCCATGGAAAGGCAGGGTGGGCCCCCCTTAGCCAGCTTGACGCCCAACCCAAGCGCCGAGATGGGTCAAATTGCACCGAGCTGTCACTTTCCGTCGGGTCAGAATCGGAAAGACAACGCGAGCAATGAAAATCTCATCTCAGTCTTGTTTTACGCCAACATAGAGGGGGTTCTCCACAGTCCTTGGTTGGTCATAGGAGCAATTTTCCCGTTCCTTCATTATTTTCCATACACAATCTAGGTTGACTTGACGACTCATTTTCAGATAATCTTTTAAGTTAGACGGACCATAAACCCCGATCAACTTTTGATCTGAATGAACCCCGCTGGACGACTGGTCTAGAATTTGGAGGGCAGCAAAAAATGGAGGCGTTGACGCTACTAATAGCACTGGTCGCATTGGTGATGGCCGTGATTGCATTTCAACGGACCGGCGGCATAAGGGAACTCCGTCAGAAAGTTGAAACCCTCAATTCTAGGTCCGAACCCCTGAGGGATCGAACCGCCGATATGCTCGACCGGTTCGGACAAGCAGTCAGGGGGAAAAACAAAACTGCCCCACCACCATCGAGTGCGGAGCCTGACAAGGAGCCCGATACCAATCCTTCCCCCAAGCCCGAGTGATGAAAAATGCAGCTATGGGGACACACCAACGGGTGGGAGGGTTCGCCATAACCTTCCTTCTAGGCCTGGTTGTTGGCATCACGGGTACGGTCCTGGGTCCGCGCCTCCTTGAACCCTATCTCCCTGCGGCGATCCGGGGTGATTTGGAGGGTATCGAGGGAGCAGTGACGTCAAAACAGCGAAAAGGTGATAGGCTGCTTTTGACCGTGCAAACAGCTGAAGGCGTCATCCTGGCAACTTTCAGAAAGAAACTTACGGAAATCGACCTCCTGGTAGCGGAAGGCGACATGTTGACCTTGGCTCGAACCGGTTACAGGGCGTTTATGGCAGACCCTGCCATTGGACGGGTGAGAAAACAAAATCACGGGCAACCGGAAAGGCTGGAAAAGCCCTTGCTTTCAGACACCACAGACAAGATTATCAAAGGACAGGTTTTACAGTGAAGGTTTGCCGTCGACGCTTGCGGGAACACGATTGGGACTTTGGTCAGGACTAAGGATGCTCACGGAGAAGGGACAAACATCGCTAGATGCGGCACGGGGGTGCCGGAGTTTCTATCAGCCATTGGTATCCTAATTCTCCCCCACGACAACCCCGATCCCGATTCTCTTGCCTGCGCTGCGGCGCTTCGGCATCTCATTCACCAGAAACTCGAAAAAAACACCCCTAATCGGATTAAGCGGCATCATCGGTCGATCTGAAAACCGCTCCCTGGTGTCAGCCTTAGAAATCCCGCTGGTACCGATCAGTGAGCTCCTCCCTAAATTCCAGGGATCAGTTATTTTGATGGATACTCAACCCCAGCGGGGAAACAATGCCCTCCCGGCTGAAATCACTCCCACCGTTGTCATTGATCACCACCCGGATTGGGGCAGGAACGGAGACGTGACCTATGTTGACGTCCGGGAGAGCCATGGGGCCACGTCCACCATCGTCACTGAATACCTTCCTTTTCTACGGAATATCATCGGAAACGCAGCACTTGTGTTGAGAAACCATGCCCCCTGATATTGTTGCAAGCCGGTTTCTATACCCTTACGCAAACAAGCGTCTCCCCGGGGACATTCAGACACCGCAGCTCAGCCATAATAACTACTTCGATTAGATCGCTCTGGCCTTAAACAGTGCCTTGCTCTACGGCGACACCACCGTTGCCGTGCTGGAATCCGTTCTCTGCCCCGATGCTGTGGCTGAGATGGCCGATTACCTCATGCGATTGGAAAGTGCCGTGTGGTCCATCTGCATTGCACCCCACGAGGAATTTATCTATGTGTCCATGCGCACCAGGGACACCAACGCATAGGCAGGTCGTCTCCTGGATTCATTGCTCCCAAAAGGGTCGGCCGGCGCAATGGCATGATTGCCGGCGGCAGGGTCAAAACCCCGCGAAAACAACGAGAAGAGATGGCCTGCAAGATCGTACAGGATATCCTGCAAGCCCCCGGGAAGGATGGATCGCGGCTCCAACCCCTGGTGGCCGTCGAAAGCAGCAAGGCCAGTACCGCCAAAACGATCCTCTCACGTCTACCCCTCGACAAAAAGTCCCGGACCAACCACAAGTAAGTTCAAGCCGTCAATAGCCCCAGTCTTCTAAAAAAGCGTCGCACCAGCCTGATGGGGCCTTTGAGCGACTGCCGAAGCATCTGCGTCGTCGGCTTATTTTTTATCTCAAACAACTGCCGCAGTTGACGATCCGTTGGGCGTACCCGCCGCCTCCCTCATCAAAACATCAAACGGACGACTCGCCTCCCCCATGTATACGGACAAGTGAGGGAAAGGAATCTCAATGCCATTTGCATCAAACGCCTTTTTGAGTCTACGTCTATATTCGCGTCCCACTCCCCACTGTTTGATGGGTTGCGTCTTGAGCCTGGCTTTGATCACCACGGCCGAGTCGGCAAACTCGTTCACGCCAAAAATTTCGATTGTGTCGAGCATCGATGGGCCATAGTCAGGGTCGGCCTTCATCTCATCGGCCACCTGCCGCATCATTTCAGTAACCCTGTCCGTGTCCTCCTTGTAGGCCACCCCGACGTCGATGACGTAGGCGGACCATCCTTTTGTTAGATTGGCAATCTCGTTAATGGACCCATTCTCAATCACATGCACAACCGCCGATAGATCACGCAGCACAACGGTCCTAAAGGTAACCTCTTCAACCAACCCTCCCGTGCCGTTGATAATAGCCACGTCACCGACCCGAATCTGATTTTCAAGAATAATGAAGAAGCCACTGATGACGTCACGAACCAGATTCTGCGCACCAAAGCCGACAGCAAGGCCCACCACCCCAGCAGCGGCCAGGATGGGCCCCACGGCAAAGCCAATCTGTTCCAGAGTAAGCACCACCACTACACTCCAGATGATTACCACAGCAATAGTCCGAAGGACGTTCATTAGAGTGGTGACCCGCTTGCTGGTAGCGCCCGGAACATCGTCGCTGCTCTCTCCCAAGCGAATCAAAACGGCTTCCAGGCGTCTAACCGCCACCCTTACCACCTTTGAGATGATGTAACCTGCAACAATAACCAGAATGATACGCAGCGCCGAATCAGCAATATCCAGACCTACATCTGCAAATAATTTCAAAACTTTTTCCAGCAAAATATTTGGCATAGTCTCTATTCTCCTTGAGTATTCGTTTTCGCTGTCACGCGATTCCTGTAGATTTCAACTCTAACAAGAAATGATGGTTTTTGCTCATAACCCCGCTTGCCTGTACCAGCATCCCTATCCTATTCGCTCAGTGTGAAGCTGAGGTGGCTCCGAATTAAAATCCAAAATCCGAAGCACGAAATCCTAAACAATTCCAAAACCTCAAATTATTAATGATCAACACGTTTAATAAACGCTCAGGCATATCTTGCAAATACGAAATTCCCAGCGTCCAAGACAAACCTGTTGATACTTTTGTTTTGCATGTTAGTGATTCCAACAAACGGTTTGGAGTTTCGGATTTAGAGTTTGTAATTTTACTTACGAGGTGTTCTAGACATCTCCCTCTGTTGGCTTATGTATTCGTTCTTGCGGGGAGCCGGCCAGGGAAATCCTGATGAAAAGCACAAAAAGGAATTCCCAGAAACCGTCTGAATGACTGAACTGTCCGCCCCAATAACGGATGGGGATCGCAAGCTTTGGTGTTAATGCCCCATTTGTTCAAGCCATCGGCACAGATGCCAGCGGATTTGGGCTACCCGTCACGATCGGTAAGTAATTCTGCTTCGGTTCACGGCACCACCGAAACGCGTAGAAAGTCCGTTTGTCCGGGCTGAGTCGAAACGGCACCTCCCACAACAACCACCCTGTTACCCTTGGAGGCCATGCCCGATTCACGTGCCAAATTCAGCGACATGGAAACCATACCGTTTGTGGATTGAAAGTCGTCCGAAAGAAGAGGAAACACTCCCCAGGTCAACATCAGACGACGAACGGTTTCCCGCCTAGGGCTCACGGCGATGATCGGAGTCCGGGAGCGGTGTTTCGCAACCAACTGTGCGGTCCTTCCCGTTCTTGTGCAGCAAATGATGGCCTGTGCACCGGCACTGTACGCCAGCAAACAGGCCGCATGGCCGATGGCCTCCGAATAGTTGCCCGGACCTGGTTCGGGTAGGGTTGTCAACGGAGGTTGAACGAACAAGCGGGTTTCAGCCTTCTCAGCAATTCGGGCAATTGTCCTCACCGCTTCAACGGGGTACGACCCCACCGCTGTTTCTTCAGAGAGCATCACAGCGTCGGTGCCATCGAGTACCGCATTGGCCACATCGGCGGCCTCTGCGCGAGTGGGCCGCGGGCTTTCCACCATGGATCGAAGCATCTGAGTCGCAGTCACCACCGGTTTTGCAGCGGTGATAGACTTGGCGATGACGTCTTTCTGGACAAGAGGGACTTCCGCCGCAGGTATCTCAACCCCCAGGTCACCGCGGGCAACCATCGCTGCATCCACGGCTTCTATGACATCGTCAATGGCATCCACCGCCTCTGGCTTTTCGATTTTGGCCATGAGGGGAATATCTGCTTTATGGGTCTTTAAAAATCGCCGGGCGGACGCGATGTCAGCCGAAGATCGCACGAAAGAGAGGGCAGACATATCCACTCCGGTTTCGAGACCTGCCAAAAGCAACTTTCGATCCTGCGGGGTAAACGCCCCGATGCTAAAGGCACCCCGCGGGACATTGACACCCTTATGGTTTGACAGGACACCGCCTGAAATGACACGGCAATGGATTTCTGATTTGCTGACCGATTCGATTTTCAGTTCTACATTGCCGTCGGCGAGAAGGACGGTCTGTCCTGCGCGCACCTCGGTTGCAAGTTTGGAATAATTTACCGAAGCCCGTCCCTGGTCACCCTCAAACCGCTCAGTGGTCAGGGTAAATAAATCTCCATTGCTGAGTTCGATACTCCCGTCGCGAAATTTGCCCAGCCGGATTTTCGGTCCGGGCAAGTCCTGAAGTATGGCCACCGGTTTTCCCAACTCTGCTGCGACACCTCGAATCGTCTCGGCCCTGGTGTTGTGTTCTTCTGGAGTCTCATGAGAATAGTTGAGCCTCAGAACATCCGCTCCTGCCTTGATGATGGCGCGAAGCTTTGCCGGGGTTTCGGTGGCGGGGCCTATGGTACAAACAATTTTTGTCCTGCGCACAGTATCTCCATTATTTTTGGATTAGACTCAAATTGGATCGACCAGACGCAAAAGAGGCCAGGATTAGGAAATTGGGCTATTTCATAATTGACAGTAGGCCATCATGCGATTGTCTTTGTTATAATGATAGGCGAGCGAGGGGGGCGAGGCAACCGCGCAACAGGGTTTTGCACATTAACAACACTTGGTATAGTGTCGCGTGGGAAGCGGTCTGACTCCCTTACGACTCTATTGCACAATGATTGCTCGTAAAAAGTGATGCAGAAGTTAGACCTCAAACAAGCAGGAGGTAGAATCAAATGCCTATCATTACTATTTACCAAGGTGCCTCTGGCAGTGGTGAAGCATTGGCGCAACAGGTGGCGCAAACCCTCCGCTACCGCTGTGTCAGCCGAGAGGTGCTTAGGGAAGCGAGCCAGCGCTTTACGATTCCCGAGGCGAAACTAAATCAGATCCTCGAACGCGAACCCAACTGGTGGGAACGGTGGCTGGAGAACCTCCAGCCCTATCGAATCGCCCTACAAGCAGCCATGTGCGAAATGTCGCAAGGAGGAAACATCGTCTACCATGGCCACATGGGCCATGAACTTCTGCCCGGAATCCGCCATGTACTTAAGATAATGCTCACAGCGTCGATGGAATTCCGCATTGAACAGATCCGGTCGCGTCAGGGACTAACCGAGGTGGCCGCACGGAAATATATTGAAGAAGTCGATCAGGCTCGAAGCCGGCGGATCAGGGCGTTGTTTGACACCGACTTGCACGATTCCAGTCGATACGACCTCATTCTTAATCTGGAGCGGATTAGTTTGAAGGCGGCAAAAAACATAATCGTTGAGGTTGCCCAACTCGAGGAGTTTCAGTCCACAGAGAGCTCTGAACAGGATTTTCAGGATTTAACTCTCGCCGCCAGGGTACAAGGCACCATTGTCATGACACCGGATTTTCGCAACCTGGGAATCGAGGTGCGTGCAAATAAGGGCGAAGTCAAGCTATCAGGTGTCCTGTTTAAATGGACCTCTGAGGAAGCAATCATCGATCTCGTCAAAGGAGTCCCCGGTGTCACGAAGGTGGAGGCTGACTTGGTCGTAAGCGATGAACACCTCGGTGACGGGGTATGAGCAGCGGAGAGGATCTTTGTCATTCTCTTGTCCCTAGTCTTTGTCATCAGCCATAACGTCAGTTCCCTTCTCTGCGGCTTCCTTAGCTGCCGTTTCCTTGGCCGAAGCGGCACGTTCCACTCGATGCATGGCGTCTCGGGAAGCCTGTCGAGCATTTTCCGCCTGGATACGTTTCTGGGAAATTGCATCTTCCTTGGCCCCTTTACTCAATAGGGTGGCGAGTTCCGCATTTATATCCCCTGCCGCCTTTGCCGCGCTCGCGGCTTCGGCCTCGAGCTTTTCCAATTCCTTTTCCGCGTCTTCAACGCGGTCGAGGGCAGAAGCGACTTCTCCCTGGGCTCCTTCCTCCGGCCCGGCGCTCAGATCGACATCCTGTGCCGCTAGTGAGAGCACGACAATGGGCAAATCCGGCAGGACACCGGTAACCTCACCGCCAAAGGGGTGATAAAAGCGCCCGCCATAGATCCGAAAAGGGAGAAAAACCACCGATGCATCGCGGGATTGCTCCTTGAGCACTTCATTGTTGGCCTCACCCACCAGGACAGGTTCAGCTTCGATGCGTACCTCTTCCAGCATGCGGCGGACCTCCTCAAGACGCGCATCGCCGGACTCTCCCTCACGGCGTGCCGCGAGGACACGGATCTTCGCGTCCCCCCATTCCTCGCTTCGAGTCATGAGGTAGGCAAGGACCAGAATGAGCTCCGACGACCGATTGTCCGACCACCATACATGAATGAGGCGTTCGGCAGGTGGCACCTTTTGCAGTGCGGTCCACTCCACCTCGTGGGCGTCTACAACCAAGAGGTTGCAACCAAGCCGGAAGGCCGTGCGCAGGTTCTCGCCCAGGCTACTCTCCCCTGTCCGGCTCATAAAATCCAGAGAACCACCCATCCAGTTGGAAACTACGGTATTGATCCGAATCGGCCCCAAGCCTGCCGCCTGGACCACAGCCCCCACGGCATCGTCAATGTCCGCTGCGGACACCACCAGGGGAAATGCCATGGAATTATAGCTGCGGATATCTTTGGTGAGCGTCGTCAGAGTTTCCTGTCGCTTCTCGCGCACCCCGGTTCCCCGTTCTTCGATAATCTGCACAACTGTGGTCAGTCCCGCCCCACCCTCAACCCACTGGGTGAAACGCAGAAGGTCGCGTCGCCGAGCATCGTCTGAGAAGACCAGGAATTCGGGCCGCCAGTCCCGCGGGTGCTCGGGCTCCTCAGCGGCAGCGAGGAGGTGCTCGCGAACCTGTTGCAGGTGATAGGACCGACGGCTATCTGCCCAACGTGCGGGCGCCGCACGAAATTTCAGGTACTGGTAAATGGCAAAGACGATGGCAAGGGCAACGGCACTCGCAGTGAGATCTATAGCAAGCATAGCCACAAGGCAGACCAACCCGCCAGCCAGGCTGAGCTTATGGTGGTACAACCGAAAACTGGGCCGAAAGGAAGGACTCGCGGCGCGCGCCTCGTAGTAGGTGGCGTAATTGAGAAGACCGTAGGAAACCAGGAAGAGCATGGAGACAACCGCGGCCACAAGGTTTAGGTTCCCCATGGCAATGACCAACAAAGCAACGCAGCCGGTCAGCAAAACGGCGCGCCGAGGATTGTGCACAGGTCCGCTACCTTGGGCGAATGAAACCAGGGCCGGGAAAATACGGTCGGCGGCCATGGCTTGCAGTATTCGCGGAGCCCCCAGCAAGGACGCCAGCGCCGAGGAGAGCGTGGCCGCGATGACGCCGGCGTCGATGAGGGGAGCGTAGCTTGAGACGACCTTCATGGCCTCGTAGTCGCGGACCAGCACCTGGTTGGGTAAGGTGGCGGCGAATAGGAACGCGGCGCCGAAATAGACAAGCACAGAAAGACCCACTGCAGTAAATGTACCGAGGGGGATGCTTCGGCCAGGGGATGCAAGATCGCCGGACATGCTAACACCTTGGGTGAAACCCGTCACCGCCGGGAAAAAGACGGCAAAGGCGACCCAAAATGGAATGGCATGATCGGGAGGCGACCAGTTACCTTCCACAAGACTCGCGTCCCATTGTTCCAGCCCTCCAAAGGTAAAAGCGGTAAGGGCAGCGATCATCGGGGCCATAACGACGTACTGGAACCGTGTGGCCCAATCGGCACCCAGCCATGCGTGCACAAACAAGAAGACCACCGCCAACCCCGCTATCCCCTGTGTCATGTACCCGTCCGTTTGTGGAAACAGCCTCGCAGTAGCCTCCGCGAAGCCCAGGGCATAAAAACCCACCGAGATAGACTGGGCAAGGAACAACACAAGTCCGATGGCTCCACCGAATCCCAGACCGAGGGTCCGGGAAATCACGTAGTAGTCACCGCCCGCCTTAACCCGGAGATTTGTGGCCACGGCAGAAACCGAGAAGGTGGTGAGCAGGGATATCAAGTTGGCCAGGGCAATAATTGCCAAAGCATCGCGAAGTCCGACACTCCCAACCACATAGCCAAGGCGCAAAAAAAGTATGATGCCAAGGATCGTCAGGATGCTGGGAGTGAACCCCCCCTAAAAGTTCCTAAGGTTCCCGCTCGAGTTCGCCGTGATTCCATTATAAAAATCAAACGCCGTAGAGGAACGGGAGTAACCAAGAGAAGACCGCCCACATGATAAGGGTGAGAGGCGCACCCACCCGTAGGAAATCCGTGAAGGTGTAGCCGCCGGCACTCATGACCAGCAGATTGGTCTTGTACGCTATGGGGGTCGCGTAGCTCATATTGGCGCCAAAGAGCACGGCCAACACGAAGGCTTCAGCGGGAAGATTGAGCTCCTTTGCCATACTGATGGCAATAGGTGTGCCAATCACTGCCGCGGCGTTGTTCGAGACGATATTGGTCAGAACGGCCATTAACAAGATCAAGCCGCTCAACACTCCAGCGGGAGGTATATCAGCTACCAGAGCCACAAACACCTGGGCCAAATATTCGGCGCCACCCGTGCGTAGCAGCGCCACCCCCAACGCCAAGCTGGCAACCACGATCATAATCACCGGTGCGCTCAACGCACGCGTGGCATCACGCCAATTGAGGCAACCGGTCGAAATCATCACCAGCACTCCCACCGAGGCACTGATGGCAATGGGTAAGATTCCCAGAGCGGCAAGGAGAACAATGGCCGCCATGATGCTCAACGCGAGGGAGGCCTTGACCGTATGCGGGAGGTCGGTGGTGGCGTCCAGCACCAGAAACTCATTGACCCGTTTGAGCTCGGCGATGCTATCACGCGGACCTTGAACCAGCAGTATATCGCCCGTACGTAACGTCACGTCCCTGAGATCGGTGCGCATGGCCTCAATGGCCCTTCCAGGCCGCTGCAGTGCAAGTGTTACCAGCTGATAGCGGTCGATAAGTCGGGCGGTGTTAAGGGTCAGCCCTTCCAGGGGTGAACCCTGAATGACCACGACTTCGGCGAGTTGCTGATCTTTCGCCGTCAAAGGATGCTCCTCGTCCACCGGCACGTCACCGGAATACAGCGCGGCCCCAAGGGTCTGTTCAAATTCCTTGAGACGCTCCGGCGTATCTTTGACGAGCAACCGGTCGCCCGCCTCCAGGGTCGCGTCCGGGAGAGCCATGATGAGAGTCTTTGGTTGGCGTTGGATGTGGACGACTTGCAGTGCGCCGCCGGTCTTCTCCCTCACCTCGGACAGCATCTTTCCCGCTGCGAAACTCCCTTCTTGAACAACCAGCTGAGCCGTGAAGATATGCGGCGAACCGTCTTGCAATTGTGCGTCACGCTTTGGGAGTAATCGGGGCGCTATCAACCACAGGTATACGATGCCCACACTACCCGCGATGGCCACCGGCAAAAAGAAATCGAACATCTCGAAACGACGTATACCCATGTCTGCCGCTACGCTGACCACCAGCAGGTTGGTGGAGGTACCGATGGTTGTGGCCATACCGCCCACGAGGGTGGCCAGCCCCATGGGCATCAAGCTCCCTGACGCCGGCGTTCCAATGCGTACTGAAACGCTCACCACAATGGGCAACAGCAATACGACCACCGGCGTATTGTTAACGAACGCGCTCAGAGCGGCACCCACTACAAGGGTGAGCAACAACGACAACGCGGGGCTGAATTTCCACAGGCGCGTCAACGCTCGTCCCACCGGCTCGAGGGCACCGGTGCGCACCAGTCCTTGGCCGGCAATCATAAGCGCACATACAGCAATCAGCGCTTCATGGCCAAAACCAGTGAAGAACTCCACCGCATGCAGAGTCCCGCTAGGGGTCTGGTAGGGGAACAGCTCGAAACCAACGGTCAATACCGCGAGGACGCACAGACTCGAGGACTCCATAGGGATGTGCTCGCGTGTGAACAAAGTCAACGCCAGCAATACCAAAAACATTACGGCAATGGCGTGGGGATCGGGCAGCGGCGGAAGGGTCATAGGCTATTAGTTCAGAGTTGAAAGGCAATCAGAGGCTCCAATGACAACCCCCTGGTTGCGATTGGATAATAGAGGCAATCAAGCCAATTGGCAAGAAGCACAATGCCATTGGGAGGTTTTGGAGTATAGGTGTGACGAGAAGGTTTCGATGAGCCACCCCTCTGACCATGCCCTGGAGGGCCTAATGCTTGCTGAATAATTTTCTGGACATCAAGACCTGAAATGCAAGTTCATTTACATGAACATTGATAACCAAGGACAACCACCGCCTTGATAATAAGGAGATAACCACATGAATATGGGCCAATTCAATGAGCTTGCTCTCCTGATCGAGCAGTATCTGCCCAAGCTCCTGGCAGTCCTCGCCCTTGGACTCCGTGGCCGCGAGATCGCGGCGCGTGAATCAAATCAATGGATCGAGTCCCTGAAAACCAAACGCACGCGGGGGACCGGCAGTAGCGCTTAGTATCCAAAGCAAGGCCCGGGTCCGGCAAAGGAGCCCCAAACCACGCTGCCACGGCCTCGCTAACTCCCCCAACTACCCTCGCATTTCGATCATCACCTGACGGAGCGCCCCTACCATAGACCGTGATCCCTTGAGCCAGGTATTCCAACTACTCGATTCCAGGGTAGTTTGAAGGGTTAGGAGGTCCATGCTATAAAGGCAGTTTGGGGGTTATTATGAAAGAAGGCATCCATCCCGAATACAAACCCGTGACCATAAGCTGTGCCTGTGGAAACGTGATAGAAACCCATTCGACAGTTGAAAATATCCACGTGGAAATCTGCTCAAACTGCCACCCTTTCTTTACAGGGAAGCAAAAGCTCATGGACGCCGCCGGTCGAGTTGAGAAGTTCAAAAAGAAATACGGGCTGAAAAACTAAACCCAACTGAGGGCTCGGACCTGAATGTAATCAGCTAAATTGGTCAATCCACAGGAAGGGCAAAGGGCAGGCGGTTTCCCTTTGCCCTTTTTCGTTCTCAACAACCAAACCAATGGTAAACGGTTAACCCATGCTGGACAAACTGGCTGAAGTGGAAAAACGATACGGAGAGTTGGACCGTCTCTTGGCCGACCCCCAACTCTTGAGCAACCAACGAGAATACTCCAAGGTGGCCAAGGAGCGTTCCGATTTGGAAGAGGTGGTAACCTGTTATCGCCAATGGAGAAAAGTAGAAAAAGAGATCGAGGACAATCGGGAACTGCTCAATGAAAAGGACGAGGCCCTCAGGGATCTGGCCAAGGAAGAGTTGGTGGCCCTTCAAGAAGAGAAACAAAACCTGGAGAACCGGCTCAAGCTCCTTTTGCTTCCCAAGGACCCCAATGATAGCAAGAGCGTCCTTCTCGAGATCCGGGCTGGGAGCGGGGGTGAGGAGGCCTCGCTCTTTGCGGCATCGCTCTTTCGTATGTACACCCGCTATGCCGAATCCCGTGGATGGAAAGTCGAAATCATGAACTCGAACCCTACGGGTCTCGGTGGATTTAAGGAGATCATCGCTCTCATCGAAGGGCAAGGAGTTTATAGCCAGCTAAAGTTCGAGGGGGGAGTCCACCGGGTCCAGCGGGTGCCGGTTACAGAGGCCTCAGGGCGCATCCATACCTCTGCCGTGACAGTGGCAGTTCTTCCCGAGGCGGACGAAGTGGAAGTGGGGATCGATCCCAAGGAACTCCGAGTGGATGTGTACCGCTCTTCGGGTCCCGGTGGACAGAGCGTCAACACCACAGACTCCGCGGTCAGGATCACTCATCTGCCCACGGGTCTCGTGGTTACCTGTCAAGACGAGAAGTCCCAGCATAAAAACAAATCCAAGGGTCTTAAGATCCTACGGGCACGTCTATTGGAACGAAAACAAGAGGAGCAACGCTCAGAAATTGCCGCAACAAGAAAACTCATGGTAGGAAGCGGAGATCGCAGCGAGCGAATTCGAACCTACAACTTTCCCCAGGGAAGGGTCACCGATCATCGGATTAACTTTACGCTATACAAGTTGGAACAGGTCATGGACGGCAATCTCAAGGCTTTGGTGGATGCCCTCGTCACTCATTACCAGGCCGAAGCGCTACAGGCCACCGGCTAAAACACCAAAAAACGATATTTGGATTTATGGAAAAAATGCCTCGCGCAAAGACGCAAAGGACGCCAAGTAAAATTCGAAACTCGAAATCCGAAATTCGAAACAAAATTGTTTAAGACTTCGTGCTTCGGATTTAGGAATTTAACTTGCAGGCATCTAGGCATGAATAAAGTTTCTTGAAGTAGTTTCGTCGAGGATTGGATCACCTCTAATAGCCATGAACGTTTTAGATTTTCAAATTGGTGGGAAGTCTCACTCTGGAAACGTGACCACAGCGCAGGCCTTGGCGGATGGAACAAGGTTTCTTTCCCGACTGGGAATGGAGAGTGCGCGCCTGGACGCGGAACTGCTCCTTGGCAAGGCGTTGGAATTGGAAAGGGAGCAGCTCTACGTCAACTACGAAAGAACCCTAGACTCTGCCCATTACGCCTCCTATGGCTCACTCCTCCAGCGACGCGCCCGGTGGGAGCCCATGGCATACATCCTAGGGCACCGGGAGTTTTGGTCTCTCGAGTTTACCTTAACCCCTGCCGTGCTGGTGCCACGGCCTGAGACGGAGCTCCTTGTGGAGGAAACCCTGAGCCAGCTGGCAAGAATCGAAGGGGATATTGAACCTTCCGGATCAAAGCCGAATTTTCGCATCCTCGATCTCGGCACGGGGTGCGGAAGCATCTCAGTGAGTTTGGCCAAGGAGAGAAGCGACGTGGAGATCTGGGCAACCGACATTTCCCCAGAGGCCCTCGCAATCGCACAGTCCAACGCTGGGCAGCACGGAGTGCGGGAGCGAATCCACTTTATCCATGGAGACCTGTTTGAACCTTTAGAGAAAAAGAGGGAGTTTTTCCACGGGATCGTATCCAATCCCCCCTACGTAAGTCAGAGGGAAATGGACAACCTGCCGCAGGAAGTCCAATGGGAACCCAGGCTCGCATTGGACGCCGGCCCACAGGGACTGGACTTCTACCGGCGGATCATTCCACAGGCTTACCTCTATCTCAAAAGCCCGGGTTTTCTGGCACTGGAGATGGGATTCACAATGGGAAAAGCGCTTCGCTCACTGGTTGAAACCGCGAGTGAATACTCGGAAATTTCTCTTCATGGGGAGCCGGCTGGCAAGGAACGAGTAATCTCTGCGCTAAGGAAACATTCTTCTCGGTAAACTTCATAGAAAGGGTAATACCAAGTGGACATCATCCTGGTTCGGGGGGGCCGGAGGCTCGAGGGCGATGTGGCGGTCAGCGGATCAAAAAACGCGGCCCTGCCGATCCTGATATCTTCGCTACTCACCGCGGAACCTTGTTTTTATCAAGGGATCCCTGACCTCAGGGATATTTATACCACCTCGAAGCTGCTCACCGGGCTCGGAGTAAAGATCGAAAGCGCCGGCCTCGGCCAATTGACCCTCCAGGCAGAGGCCATCACAAGCTCAAAAGCCGATTATGACCTGGTAAAAACCATGAGGGCGTCCATCCTGGTCCTTGGACCCCTCCTGGGAAGATTTGGTATCGCTCATGTTTCCACACCGGGGGGATGCGCCATCGGCCCTCGACCGGTCAACCTTCATCTCAAAGGTCTGGCGCAGATGGGAGCCCAGATTGACCTGGTTCACGGCTATGTGGAGGCCAAAGCCACACGGCTCCATGGGGCCACCATTTATCTGGACCTCCCTTCTGTGGGTGCCACAGAGAACCTAATGATGGCAGCGACTCTGGCACAGGGAAAAACTGTGATCGAGAACGCTGCGGAGGAGCCTGAGATCGCTGAGCTGGCCACGGTTCTAAACCAAATGGGGGCACGGATCAGCGGTGCAGGAACTAATACCTTAACCATCGAGGGGGTGGACCGCCTCGGTGCCGTCTCCCACAGGTTAATGCCGGACCGCATTGAAGCAGGGACCTTCATGGTGGCCGCTGCGCTGACCGGCGGCGACGTCAGGGTACAAGGGGCACCGTCCAATCACCTGGAAGCCTTTCTCGTGAAGCTTAGAGAGGCGGGAGCCGCCATCTATATTGAGGAAGACGGGGTGCGGGTCAAAGGGTGCAGTAGGCCAAGGAGTGTGGACATCACCACCCTGCCCTATCCAGGTTTTCCCACAGACCTGCAGGCACAGATGATGGTATTGACGAGCGTGGCGGACGGGGTCAGTGTGATCACCGAGAACGTTTTTGAAAATCGCTTTATGCACGTGCAGGAATTGAATCGAATGGGCGCAAACATTCGACTTGAAGGGAGCCGCGCTATCATCAAAGGCGTGGAGAGTCTCTCGGGGGCGCCGGTCATGGCAACTGATCTACGGGCCAGCGCCTCCTTAGTCCTGGCGGCTCTCAAAGCCGAGGGATCAACGGAAGTTTCCAGGGTCTATCATTTAGACCGAGGCTATGAAAATATTGAACGGAAATTCTCCTGGCTCGGCGCAGACATTCAAAGGTTGAAACGGTGAACATTGCATTTATTGAAACCAAAAGCTCAGAGTTTAAAAGAGCCCTCGAAGGCATTATCCGGAGAAGAGACGAAAAGGAGGAAAAGTTCGAAGGCCCGGTAAAAAGTATTATTCGGACGGTACGTCGAAACGGCGACCTTGCCCTGACTCGCTATGCACGTCTCTTTGATGGTTTGAGCCTGAAGCGCAACCAAATCGAGGTTAAGCCACGAGAGATGGACGAAGCCGTTAAACGTATTTCCAGAGACGACCTCCGGGCATTGCGCTTTGCGGCACGCCGGATTGAACGCTATCACCGCCACCAATTGGAAAAGAGTTGGCGTTATCGAGACCCCCTGGGTATCGTCCTAGGGCAAAACCTGAACCCACTGGAGCGCGCCGGCGTCTATGTCCCCGGTGGAAAGGCCTGTTATCCGTCATCGGTGCTCATGAACGTCATTCCCGCAAAGGTGGCGGGAGTCAAAGAAGTGGTCATGACCTCTCCCTTAGGGATCAGTGAAGTTCCCATTCTGGCTGCAGCTCGGGTCGCCAAGGTGGACCGAGTCTTTCGCGTTGGGGGAGCCCAGGCCGTCGCGGCCATGGCCTACGGCACCGAGACGATCCCAAGAGTAGATAAGATTGTCGGGCCGGGAAATATCTACGTGGCAACGGCCAAACGCCTGGTCTTCGGACAGGTGGGTATCGACTCCATTGCCGGTCCCAGCGAGGTTCTCCTCCTGGTGGACTCCAGCGCAGACCCAGGCTATGTAGCCGCAGACATGCTTTCCCAGGCTGAGCATGATGAAATGGCCGCGGCCCTGTGCGTTACCCCCTCCCGCGCCATGGGTCTAAAGGTAAAGGCGGCACTGGAAAAACAACTGAAGGAAACAAAGCGGAAGGCAATCACCATTAAAGCCCTGGAGCGATTCGGTGCAATCATAATTACAAGAGGTCCCACCGAAGGGGTGGACCTCGTCAACGCCATTGCCCCAGAGCATGTGGAGGTGATTGCGAAAAACGCAAGGCGGTGGGCCGGTTCCATCCGTAACGCTGGAGCTCTATTCGTCGGCCCCTACACGACTCCCCCACTAGGAGACTACGTGGCAGGGCCAAACCACGTGCTCCCCACGGGAGGACGTGCACGATTTTTCTCACCCCTTGGCACCTATGATTTCGTCAAGCGGACAAGCTTTATACAATCAAACAGGAGGGGCCTTACATCATTGGCACCTTGGATCGTCAGACTGGCACGACTCGAGGGATTGGATGAGCATGCCCGAGCGGTTGCACTGCGGGTTAAGTGAGGATATCGAATTTCTGTTCCCAAGCCGGTCAAAAAGGTCTCAGGTGCGAGGCGCGCGAGGAGTTGACGAGCGCAGGCGTACTCAGGCAGCACGTTAGAGCGACTCCGACGAGAGCGGAAATGATTTCCGCGGCAATCGAGCGCGACTATCCTAGACGCCTGCTTAGCGCAGGCCGGCGGCAGATGGGCTTTTTTCAGCGGTCTGTAAAGAAGGAGAGCCGTTATGGCACGAGCAGGTAAGGTAGAACGAAATACAAAAGAGACGCAAATCTCAGTGCAACTCGATTTGGACGGCAACGGCAACTCACAGGTGGAAACCGGGATCCCATTTCTCAATCATATGCTTGAAATTTTTGCCCGTCACGGTCTGTTCGACATACGGCTAAAGGCCCAAGGGGACCTTGAGGTGGACCTTCACCACACAGTGGAAGACGTGGGGTTAGCCCTAGGCCAGGCCTTCAAGGAAGCCTTGGGGGACAAACAAGGAATCCGTCGCTTCGGAGAATCGAGTGTTCCCTTGGACGAAGCCCTTGCCCGGGTTGTGGTGGATCTCAGCGGAAGGCCTTACCTGGCCTACAACGTCAAAATCCGGCCGGGGCGGGTGGGCAATTTCGATACCGATCTACCCCATGAATTCTTTCAAGCCTTCGCCAATCAGCTTGGAATGAACCTTCACATTCACATGCTCCAGGGGGAAAATCCGCACCACATCATTGAGGCAAGCTTCAAGGCCTTTGCCCGCGCCATGGAAGGAGCCACTCGGTTGGATCCACGCATCAAAGGAGTCCCATCCACCAAAGGAAGCTTATGATTGCCATCATTGATTATGGCATGGGAAACCTCCGTAGCGTCCAAAAGGGTTTCGAGCATGTGGGATTCCAAGCGGAAGTAACCCGTGACCTTCAACGGATCGCGTCCGCCCGGGGAGTGGTCCTGCCCGGAGTGGGCGCTTTCAATGCCTGTATGGAGAACCTAAGGCGATTTGAGTTGGTGGAAGCAGTCCAGGAATATGTGCGACAGAAAAAACCGTTCCTGGGAATCTGTCTCGGATTTCAACTTCTTTTCAGTGAGAGCGAAGAATTTGGACGCCAAAAAGGCCTGGACCTGTTTCCCGGCAAGGTGGTGGGTTTTCGCTCCAGTGAACAACAAAAGGTTCCTCACATGGGATGGAACTCCATCGAAAAACAGAAGGAGTCGCCCTTTCTGGATGGGATCCCAAACGGCGACTTTGTCTATTTCGTTCACTCCTACTACGTCGTGCCCGATGAATCATCCATCATCGCCACCACCACACCCTACGGGTCGAGCTTCGCCTCCAGTATCGCCACGGACCATCTCTTCGCCTGCCAATTTCACCCGGAAAAGAGCCAGTCCGTGGGGCTCCGTATTCTTTCAAATTTTGCTCGTTTCGCAGAAAAGGACTAGCCCATGCTGATCATTCCCGCTATTGACCTCAAGGACGGTCGGTGTGTGCGCCTGTACCAGGGGGACATGGAAAAAGAAACCGTTTATTACGAAAGTCCCCTCGAAGCGGCAAGGCACTGGGCCCAGCAAGGGGCAACTCTTCTCCATGTGGTGGACTTGAACGGTGCAGTGCAAGGCCGTCCCGTACACAAGAAAGAGGTGGCCGCCATCTGTACGGCGCTCAATGTTTCGGTGGAGCTCGGTGGAGGGCTGAGATCCATGAAGGCCATGGAAGAAGCCTTAACCACCGGTGTCCACCGGGTGGTTGTGGGTACCGCAGCCTATGAAAACCGTGACCTGCTTCGATCTGTCTGCAAGAAGTGGCCGGGTAAGGTCATCGTGGGGATCGATGCGAGACAGGGCAGAGTGGCACTCAAAGGTTGGCTCGAGAATACCTCCATGGATGCAGTGGAACTGGCGATGCGGTGCGAGGAGGACGGCGCCGCACGGATCATTTACACCGAAATCACCCGCGACGGCACCCAATCTGGAGTCGGCATCAAGGAGACACGACGTCTTGCTGGTGCGATAAAAATCCCTGTCATTGCATCGGGGGGTGTAGCGTCTCTGGATGACATTCGAAGTCTCAAGGATATCGAAGGAGACGGGGTGGAGGGGGTCATCATCGGCCGGGCCCTTTACGCCGGCGCTTTCACGCTGCAAGAAGCCTTCGACCTCACCAACTAACGCTCGAGATTGGCAAAGATTCACCACGCGCAGTAACACGCAATTCGCCAGAATAACTGTTAAAGGTAGCCGCTTCTAACCATACCTTAGGAGGAAACTTCTAAACAGGGAACACTTTGCATCATTGTTTGACGCTGAACCGACGAGAAGCACAGGGCAACACGATTTCAATGCAAACTTCAGCAGAATGCTCCGGCTGGTGACGTGAAAAATTAAGGAGGTCCATTTTTTCGCAACCACCATGAGATCCATTCGTTCTTCTCCAGCAACCCGCAGGATGGTGTTCACGGGGTTTCCAATCTCAATCCTACTGCGAATCGTCACTTCGCTATGCTCTCCCAAGGTCGTCCGAATAAATTCGTCCAAATCCGAAGACTTCTCCCGCCGCCAACGATCCTGAGAAAACAATGGAGGGCCGAGATAAGGGACAGAGAACTCCCGATCGGAAGAAAGGTATTCCCTTGCGGCGTTTCTTAATTCCCGCCCTCCCCTGTCCAGTACGTGCAAAACCGTAATTTCCGCCCCCATCTTCCTCGCCAACGAGCTTGCGGCCTTGAGTGAATCGGCTGATTCACTCGAAAAATCAACAGGCACAAGGATCTTTTGAACGTCGTCCACGGAGAATCTCCCATCTTACTCAAACTGCGTCTCGGATGTGGGGACTGCTTCGTCGGGGCTTGATGCCCATGGCGACCGAAGCGGCTTGACCCAAGGCCGGGAAGCAGTCAGATGTTATTCAGTAATACAAATATTATAAGTTCATGTAATCAAATAAAATAAATTTGTCAAGGGGTATACTGTGGGCGCAAATGGAACGACACCTAAATCCCCCTAATCCGGGCTTATTGGGACATGGGTCATCTCGCCGCGGGGAGTCGGCCAATTAGACGACATCCGCTGCCTCAAGAATATTGAGGGGGATGGAGTAGAGGGTGTGATCGTAGGGCGTGCCCTCTATGTAGGGGCCTTCACTTTGCAAGAGGCAATTGCCGCTGCAAGATCAAGGAATCAGTGAACAGAATTTCCACGGGCTGGTCCCATCCACTCAAATCTTCCACTGGAATAGGTTGGTGGAGGGTCGCAGGCCCAGGAAAAATGCGGCTGAAGTTCCGCACACCCAGATGGTGGTGGAGCACATCATCGCAAACATGACGGTAATCCGTGGTAAGCTCCGGATCCCTTCCTTCGTACAGAAGCTCTGGCTCGAGTCCGGGCCATCGACCGTAGACTTTTCCACCCTGAACTTTTCCACCCAGGACAAAAATTATGTTGGCGTGACCGTGGTCAGTGCCATGATTTCCATTTTCCTTAACCGCTCATCCAAACTTTGATAACGTTAGAAGAATAACGTCTTCCATCCGATCTCCCGGGTCTCGGTAAAAAGCCACAATCCCCTCGGTTAACTTCTGCAGGTTTCCGGCTATTCGACCACTACTTCCTCACTGAGGTGAATGCAATCTCCACACCCACACCGGATTTAACCAGGCGGGCAACTTTCCCCATTGACCTCTTGAACTTCAACACCGGTGGCGCCAAAGGTGGTTCGATTCAGAAAATGACGGATTCTCTGGTCCTCATTGTCCATGGGTCTCACCGGTACTCTCTCTGCCTTCGGCGCTGCCGCTTTTTCTGTTGTCGTTTCGTACGCGAATCCCTCTTCCGCCCCCGGGAATATCCCCGGCGCTTCTCTCGCCTTTCGCGTAGCTCACGTCGTTTTTCCGGAGATAATTGACGGTGCCTTTCATAGCGGCGTCGAAGATTCCGTTTTTTCTCCGCAGGGAGAGTTTGCCACCGATTTCACCTTTCGAGCCTACAGCCACCTAGGCGCGGCGCAGTCGAAATGGTTAACCCAAAAAAATAACCAAACATATTTGGAGGTATCCATTGGAATCGCGTTTAAAGCATCGGATAGAGGACGACTCGCGCAAAGACGCAAAGGACGCCAAGGGAAATGAGCTGGGCGCATATCGATATCACCACTGAGTAGAAGTGCTGAGTACTGAGTGGGGATTAAGAAAGGGTAAAGGGGGTAGGCGGAGGTGAAGCCTAAACCCTATACCCAACCCCTTACACCTAATCTGATGATTGAACCCTGAACACTAATCACTGAGCCGGGACGCTTTGCGCTCTGCCCTTTGCTGTCAACTATCTGCGATAGTCTGCGCTGGTCTGCGGTTAAATCTCTCCTAAAGGTTACCCGCCAGCTCCACCATGCGGCGGCGCATCTTTTTATCGGGGAGACGCCCCATTCCCGCGCCCATATTGTCCACCAGGTGTTTAGGTTTTCGGGTGGCTGGTATGGTGCAGGTCACCGCTGGATGGGAGAGTATGAACTTCAACATGAACTGGCCCCAGGTTTCGCAATCGAACTCGGCCGCCCAGGAAGGTGGCCGGGCGCCAAGCGCTCTTACCTTCCTGAACAAACGTGCCCGCTGGAACGGCCGGTTTACTAGAACGGCCGTCCCGCTATCCGCGGCCAGGGGTAGCAGTCGTTTTTCGGCGTCCCGAGTTTCGATATTGTAGTTGAGCTGAACGAAGTCCGGTTTTTCACTGCGAATGATGCTTTCCATCTCTTCGAAGTCCACCACCTGGGAAGTGGTCACACCCAGGTAGCGGATACTGCCCGCATCTTTCCATTCCCGTAGCGTCTTAAGGTGAGTCTTCCAGTTTTTCAGGTTGTGCACCTGCATGAGGTCAACTCGATCGGTATGCAGCGCTTTCAGGGATCCTTCCATCTGTTCTATTCCCTCTTCACGGTCTTCCCAGGTACTGACCTTGGTGGCGAGAAACAGGGATTTTCGAATTCCCAGCTCTGCCGATAGATCTCCCAGCACACCCTCGGACCTCCTGTAGCTGGGCGAGGTATCCACCAGTGCACCTCCCATCTCGACGAAGAGGCGGAGGACCTCTTTCACCGGCGCCCTGTCGCTAGCGTCAGGACCCACGTTGAATCTTCCAGAGGTGCCGAGCCCAACCGCCGTTATCAGCTCGCCCGTGCGTGGGATGGGTCGCTTCAGTATGGACTGGGCGGCAAAAAGATCCGGCAACCGCCCCATGGTGAGGCTCGCACCGAATCCTAGCAGCAACTTGAGAACGTTGCGCCGCGAAAGATCGCTCGTCCAAGAAATATGAAACTCATCATGTTCAACCATAATCTCTCCTCCATGCCAAATACTATAACTACATTCAGGTCTGTAAAACGTGTTCCGGTATTGCTTCGTTGGTTGGTGGTGTTCGTA
Organism: uncultured Binatia bacterium (SeqCode); assembly: GCA_965218425.1. Lineage (GTDB taxonomy): Bacteria > Desulfobacterota > Binatia > UBA9968 > CAXXLF01 > CBDCDW01. The sequence goes on along the minus strand of OZ244621.1, from coordinate 2,343,288 downwards.
GGGTCTCCTGTTTCTTTCCCAATCCCCAGCCCGTGACCAACCAAACAGCGGCAATGGGAGCGGCCACAAAAGAGATCGCCGAGAGCCCGAGTCCTGCGCCTTGCAGAGCTGCAAAAACCCATCCGCTCACCGCGTCGCCCCCACGGTAAAGCACCGTGTCGATGAAATTTTTTGCCTTGTACTTCTCCTCACGGCTTATCACCGTGTAGAGCATCTCCCGGGCCGGCCATGCGATGCCATAGTTACCGGCCCTGCGCACGATTTGAAAACCGATGAGCACGGCGAGAGAAGGGAATAATCCCAACACGAAAAAGCCCAATACCGCCAGGCCAGGTAAAAGTGCCAGGGTAATTGGCAGACCAAAACGGCCAACGATTTTCGCCGTGACGAGCACCTGTCCAACCACCGTGAGGGAATTCACCGCAAGGTCCATGTAAGCGAATAGTGCAGTTCTGCTTTCTGAGTCGGCAAAAGCCTCCTTCACGATATGGGCCTGCTCAAAATACAAAAAGGTAGACAGCGTCGTGTATAGCCAGATATAAAGGCCGATTCCCAGTAGATAGGGTGACTGGAAAACCGCCTTTATCCCGGTGAAGACACCCCCTCCAACAGGCGCCTTCGCATATTGGGCGTCCGTCGCCGTTACTTCTTCCGAAATCTCATTTTCATTCGAAGTGACAATGCCTTCGGACTGTGCGGCCCAGTTTCCCAATTGCCGGATACATACAACCGCCAAACCCAGAATCACGGCAGAAATCAATAACAGGTTAAACGTTCCAAGGGGCCTGGCGAGCACCGCCGTCACCGATGGACCTATGATGGCCCCCGCGCTCCCACCGGCAGCAATAAAGCCAAAAAGTCGCCGTGCCTGTTCGTTGGTGAACAAGTCTGCCATAAAACTCCAGAAGACAGAGATCACAAAGAGGTTGAAGACGCTGACCCAGATAAAGAAGGCCCGCGCCACATAAGGGGTTGCGATGCCGCTTTCCAACAAGACATAGAAAATCAGGATGTCGATAATGAAAAAATAATAAACAATCGGCAGGAGTTTTTGCCGGGGGAACCGTGCGGCCACTGCACCAAAGATCGGAACGGCGAATAGCATGGCCACAAAGGTACCCGTGAACACCCACTTGAGACTTCTCACTCCGCCCTGGATGCCCATTTCATCTCGCACCGGGCGTAAAATGTAGTAGCTGCACAACAAAAAAAAGAAGTATGCAAAAGACCACCACAGGGCACGGGATTCGCCGTTTTTTACGTCAACGATTCGCTTCAGCATCGGATGGTTGGTGTTGCTGAGTTCAATAAATTTTTTGGAGTCCAATGCCGGCTAGGGGCATTCGTTTTGGATGAAAGACTATACGACAAAAGGAACCGGTTCAATAGGGGGGTAAGTTCGCAAAGCGAGAACAGCGAGCGGGAGGCAGCAAGCAGCAAGAAATCAGTCCCTCCACCTTGCCTTTCTTGAATTCAACCTTGACTACCGCATACCGCTCACTGCGAACTGCCCACTGGTTTCGCTTTGCGCGAGACATCTTCATCCCGATTCAGCAATCCACTTCCTGCGTTTTGCACTATGCATCTTGCCGTTTCCCAGTCTGCGAATATCTACGGTTAATAGTTCTTCAAACTTTGGCTGGGCTTTCGAAATATGATAGGGATGAGCCATGCTAATCATAAATAACCAGACTGTGGAAAAGATCCTCAACATGAAGGGATGTCTGGAAGCCCTGGAGGTCGGCTACAAGGATCTCAGCCAGGATCGAGCGCGTTACAGACCGAGGATCGATATCTTCGCTCCAAACGATGACCCGGAGTTAATGTTTCGCTGGGGTACCATGGAGGGAGTCTCCCGTACCCATGAGACTTTTGCCATTCGCATGAAGTCCGACATGCTTCATTGGCCGGATGGAAAGACAGTTGAGAAGTACTGCATCGAACCGGGGACCTATTGTGGATTGATCCTGGTTTTTTCCACCCGTAACGCGGAGCCGCTGGCCATGGTCAACGACGGTATCATACAGCACATGAGGGTGGGGGCCTGTGCCGGATTGGGCGCCAGGTACCTGGCAAGAGCCGACGCATCCGTGGTGGGCATGCTTGGGTCCGGCGGCATGGCACGCAGCTATCTCGAAGCTTTTCACGAAGTACGAGATTTGAGCAGGGTCAAGGTTTACAGCCCGACCAGGGAGCACCGCGAAACTTTTGCGAGGGAAATGAGCGCTCAACTCAAGTTGGACGTGGTCCCCGAACAGGACATACAAAAGGTCGTAAAGGGGTCGGACATCGTAGCCACCTGCACCGATTCCATTGAGGTGGTGGTGCGGGAGCCAGGCTGGATCGCGCCCGGAGTCCACCTCACCTGCGTCAGACCAAACGAGTGGTCTCCGGAAATCGTTGATCACTGTCACCTGGTAATCAAACTCGGGCGCGGGACGATCCTAAGCCTCGATGAAGGGATGCAGCGCATCGCCGGCTATGCCGCCTACGTAGCCGGAAGCGAGTCGGAGATGGGAAGAATTCGCCAACCCGCTGTGGATCTCTTCGAAAAGAGCTATCCCACCTTGACCGAAATAATGTCTGGAAGGATACAAGGACGGACTGACAACGGACAAAAAACCTTTTTCGTTAATGACGGCACTCAGGGTCTCCAGTTCGCATCCGTGGCCGAGTACGTGGTCCGCAGGGCAAGGGAACTTGGCCTTGGCCTGGAAGTCCCAACGAATTGGTTTACCCAAGATATTCGAGACTGAAGCGCCTCTCTTCCCTTACCATCACATTTCGCGGCTCATTCTCGTCCCTTGATCATCGTTTCAACGCTGATCGACTGATTATGTTGATATTGCTGATAAATGCTTGATAAGTCAACCATTTATACGTAAACAATGGGCGCTCTACTAGAAGATCTCAGGGATCGGGGTTTCCCCGTCACCGGACTCTATTCGCCTCCTGAAGGCGCCACCAATCTCCTGTTTGTTTCTACGAAAATGCTTTACCCCTATTATGCACGGACCCCACGGCATCGGCCGTCTGGAGCTCCCAGGCCGTACGCCCCCTGCCCTATCACCTATTTATTTTTGACGAAGACATTGATGTGACCAACATGGGAGAGGTCCTTTGGGCCTTCAGCACTCGCTGTCACCCTGAACGCAATATTCACAAGTTCTCACCCACGGTGAGAGGATCCTTGATCCCGTTTTTGAGCTCGGAAGAGAGAAAAACGCTCGGGGTGCCAGGGCCCTTTTCGACTGTACCTGGCCAAAGCATTGGAGCAAGGAGCAGATCCCGGCGAAATCCTCTTTTGATGCGGCCTGGCCCGTGGAGATTCAGGAACGAATGCTCAAACGGTTGATAGAGTACGGTTACCAACCATAAAGATTTCCACCGGCAGCGTTATATAAAGAGATCCTCCGGTTCCACGTACTTTTCAATAGCGCCCATCCGATAGAAGAAGTCCGTATAGGCCGCGATATTTTTTCGTTGCTCCGTCCCGAGCTTGTATTCATGGGGGTCGGTACCAAGGAGCGCTATCTCGTCCCGGGCCAATTTTTCTTCCGCTTCATTGCGATAGTTGGACGACCGTTTATTCGCTTCGGAAAGGGCCGTAAGTACCTTCGCCGGCACTTCGGGGTCGGTGGCAACGGCCTTTTGGCCCAGAACCACTAGGTCCGATATGGGGTATAGCCCTGACCTACGATAGGTCTCCGCAATCATGGATGGGTCGTTAATCAGTACCCGTACCCCGGGATGGGCGGCCACCGCCTCGTCGAGCCGGTCGTGACCGAACATGGAAAAATAGCGCGGACCACTGGTGAGAATGAGCGCGTCCAGCTCCCCTTTGATCAGAAGCTGGAAACCCTCCTTGTCGGTGGCGGGTCCCTGTTTGACCTGAAGACCCATTCGGTTGTTTTTGAGATTGTCCGGATCCCCCATGCAGAAAATCATATCGCCGAGGGGTAGATTGTACCCCTGTTCCAGCATCATGAGCACTGCGGCGCCTGTACCGGAGGAAACGGTCAGGCGCGAGCCGATTTTTTTACCCGCCAGGTCTCGCGGGTGGGTGAAACCCGAATCTGCACTCACAAGGAGGTTACGCTGCATGTGTTCACGGCCAAAGAAAGCTGGAATCGCCAGGCGGGGAGCACCCTTTAGCAGGTCAATGATGTATCGCCGCAGACCATTCTCCCCTACGTCTATATCCTCTGCATGGGTCGCCACAAAACGTTCAGGGGCGCCAGAGATTTCGGTCATGGCTTCCCACGATAGCCCGGGCACTTTCACGGAGCCTTCCTCGAGGGCCTTCGTCCAGGGGGCAGGTGGCAAAACCATCTTGACGTGTGAATTCTTCACCATAGTTGTCTAATCCTCGTAGTAAAATGGATGGGGTGATTAGTGCATTATTTTTTTAAGCTCGGTGATTACGTCTGGAGTCGCTTCCTTGAAGAGTTGATCAAACATTTGGGCAATCCGCTCTCCCCTTAAGGGCCTTATGGGCAGCCTGACCTTTTCGGCGTGCTCTAGAAACTTCGGGTCCTTCATAGTCGTGTCAAAAGCATCTTGAAGTATATTCACCCGATCCTGAGGCACGCCTGGCTGCAGCATCATGTTCCATCCCACGGTCCGGGGGATAAGATCGACGTTTAAAAGGGGGCGCATATCACTGGGAGCCAAGTCGGTGATCAGAGACACATCCTTCGGAATGTCAGGCTCACGTTGGTTAGCAGCCTGTATCAGAACCCGGATGGTCCCCTTTTCCAAAAGTTCCTTGCCAGTGGACTTGACCGAAGCCCAGCCCCACCCACAAATCCCCTGCACTGCTCCTCGTCTCAAGGCCATACGAATAGCAGAGGTCCCCGGATACCCCGAAACCACTTCGATGTTCGTTTTCAGGATCTTGTTCATCAACATGGGTTCCATGGTTGTTCCGCCACTCCGTGACACTGCGTCACTATGCAAGGGTTCCTTGGAATCAATTATATCCTGGATTGTCTTGAAGGGAGAATCCGTGCGCACCACACAGGTACTGACGCGGGTGGAAAAAACGCCGAGCCAGTTTGCTTTCCCTACGTCGAACTTTACGGCCGAGTCTCCCGCAAGCTGCAAAAAGGCATTGGTGGTCTGAAACATTCCTATGGTGAGCCCGTCTGGCTTTACCCTATTGTAGAGAAAATTCACCCCTACCATGCCGCTGGCCCCAGGCATGTTCTGAACAATGATGGAAGGTTTTCCGGGAATGTATTTGGTAATGTGTTTAGCGGCGACTCTTCTATAGGCATCCCAACCGCCGCTAGGCGGAAATGGCACGAGAAACCTTAGGGTCTTACCTTTGTAAAAGTCCTCGCTTGAAGCTATTGTCGAGGACGCTATCACAGAAACGACGGCTAGAGACAAACTGAAAAAAACAAGTATTGTTCTTTTCATCGTACTGTCTCCTCTTGTCTGACGACTGACGGCCCGAACCCTATCACCGCAAGAAAGCTAATGTCAATCATCCACAAACTCTCTCCTTAATCCACGAAAGCACCCGTACTGACACGAAAAGCCCCCTTTCTCGGTCAAAAATCCGCACCGGGAGAGTGAATATTAGGGCGCTTCCTATTCTGCCGCCTTTTGATTATATTTCTGTCTAGGTCTTAAAGTTAGGAAATAAGGAATAATCGCGGAACGCGAGAGCAAAAATAGTTTTTATGCTGACCAAACGAATCATCCCATGCCTTGACGTTGACGCGGGACGGGTTGTCAAGGGGGTCAATTTTGTCGGACTCAAGGACGCGGGAGACCCGGTGGAGGTTGCCAGGCTCTACGATCAGGAGGGAGCCGACGAGCTCTGCTTTTTGGATATCACCGCTTCCCACGAGAAGAGACAAATCATCTTGGACATCGTGGCGCGGACCGCTGATCAGGTCTTTATGCCCCTCACGGTCGGAGGCGGGATCAATCAACTGGACGACATCAGAAAGCTCCTCAAGGCCGGTGCCGACAAAGTTTCCATCAACACCGGGGCGGTGACCAGGCCAGAGTTCGTTCGGGAAGCGGCAGAAACCTTTGGCAGCCAATGTATCGTTGTCGCCATTGACGCCAAGAGTGTGGGTGACCATTGGGAAGTCTTTACCCATGGGGGAAGAAAGCCCACCGGACTCGATGCCTGCACCTGGGCGGATCAAATGGCAACCTTCGGTGCCGGTGAAATACTCCTGACCAGCATGGATCGGGATGGTACCAAGAACGGCTATGATCTAAAGCTCACCCGAGCCATCTCAGACCGAGTCGTCATTCCTGTTATCGCATCCGGCGGCGTGGGGACACCCAAACATATCCACCAGGGACTCGCAACGGGCAATGCCAGTGCCGCCCTGGCCGCATCCATCTTCCATTATCAGGAATACACCATCCAGGAGTGCAAATCCTATCTCAAAGATCGGGGGGTTCCCGTGAGAATGCGGGATAGTACTTCTTGAGAATCGACCCTAAAGAGATCGAAAAAAAACTCCAACGCATCGTATCAGAGAGAAGTCCCTTCAGCAGCCCGGGGCATCTCGCTGCAGTCGAAAGCTACATCGAGAAGGAATTCCGGAGCTACGGGCTTACCGTTGAGAACGACACCTTTAACTACAGAAGGAGAAAATTCCGCAACATCATTGGCCGGGGTGGATCAAACCCACGCTCACCCCTGATCATCGTTGGCGCCCACTTCGATTCCGTGATGGGGACCCCGGGAGCAGACGACAACGCGAGCGGCGTCGCCGTGTTGCTTGAGGCCGCCCGCACTCTGGCACAAACGAGACTGCGGTCTCCGGTGCTATTTTGCGCCTTCAACCTTGAAGAGCTCAACATGATCGGTAGCACTCATTTCGCGAAAAAACTCAGGGCTGCCGGAGCTAAAGTCAATGCCATGATATCTCTCGAAATGGTTGGCTACACCGACAACCGCCCAGGCAGCCAGAAGTACCCCATTGGGCTCAGTTGGTTTTACCCTGAACAAGGGAACTTCATTGCTGTGGTCGGCAATTGGAACTCAAACTCGCTGCTGAAAAAGTTTTCCCGCCTGACACGAAAAGTACCCGGGTTGCCCGTTGAAACCCTGGCGGTCCCGGGCAACGGATCCCTGATTCCCGCGGTACGCTTGAGCGACCATTCCCCTTTTTGGGACCTCGACTATCCTGCGCTCTTGGTGACCGACACTTCGTTTTTTCGTAATCCGAACTATCATGGCCGCACCGACACCATCGATACCCTGGACTTGGGGTTCATGGCAAAAGTCTGTGAGGGTGTGGTCCACGCGGTCTACCAGATGGCAAACAACTATTGGTAACCAAAAAGGCAAAGCGCATGGCGCAAAGCGTCAAATACGATTAAACGCAGACTCTCGCAGATAAAGATTCGGACATCTCACCGCAGAGGGCGCAGAGAATTAACCTTTTGTTTGTCGGGAGCCGACGACAAACAAAAACATTGCTCTTTTTAAAGAGGAGTCAATGATATTTAAATTCTCTGCTGAATTCTGGATTAAGGGATCCGGAATGGGATGGCTTGTGCAAAGGGCGCTAAGTCCCTCAGCGAGAAAACATCTCTTCTTTGCGAGCTTGGCGTCCTGGCGCGAGAATTTTTAATCTTTGTTGACGTGATCAGGATTCCTGGCTTTCCAAGAACCGTTCCGCATCGATGGCCGCCATGCAACCGGAGCCGGCAGCGGTGACAGCCTGACGATAGACATGGTCCTGTATATCGCCACAGGCAAAGACGCCAGGAATGCTGGTCTTGGTACCGTCATGGGTGAGGATATATCCCTGCTCATCCATTTCCAACTGTCCCGCGAAGGGCTTGCTGTTGGGTTCGTGCCCGATGGCCAGAAACACACCGTCACACTTAAACTCCTCGGTCTTTCCCGTTTTTACGTTCTTTAGCCTCACACCGGTGACGCCACCATTTTGGGAATCACCGTTAATCTCTTCCACTACACTGTCCCAGATGAAATTGATCTTGGGGTTTTTCATGGCGCGATCCTGCATGATTTTCGATGCCCGGAGCTTGTTCCGGCGATGGACCACATGGACTTTTGAAGCGAACTTGGTGAGAAAGGTGGCCTCCTCCATGGCCGTGTCTCCTCCCCCGACGCAGACCACTTCCTTTTCTTTAAAGAAAAAACCGTCGCAGGTGGCGCAGGCCGAGACGCCGTATCCCATCAGTTTCTTTTCCGATTCCAGCCCCAAAAGCTTTGCCGAGGCACCCGTTGAAATAATAAGAGTATCGCACGTGAGGGTATTTTTACCTACTTCGAGCTGAAAAGGCCTTTTCTGGAGGCTGACCTCTGTCACATCGCCAAATAAAGTCCGGGTACCAAATCGCTCCGCCTGTCTTTTGAATTCATCCATCAGTTCGGGACCAAGGATACCCTTGGGAAATCCTGGATAGTTCTCCACGTCGGTGGTAATGGTTAGTTGGCCCCCCGGCTGGCTCCCTTCTATCACCAGGGGCTCCAGCTCTGCCCTGGCCGCATAGAGGGCGGCGGTAAGGCCCGCCGGACCGGATCCCAGAATGATTACGCGGTAGTGGCTTTTTTTCTCCATGTGATTCTTGTACCATAAAAACCCTTTGGCAGGAAGAAACTGCAGATCCCATCGGGTCTAAGGAGGCAACCATGGCCAAACTCTCCCATTTGGACGCCCAAGGCCGCGCGCGGATGGTGGACGTGACGGAAAAGGACATAACCTGCCGAGTGGCGGCGGCGCGGGGAAAAATACTCATGCGTGCCGAAACCCTCGCCATGATTATAGAAAAAAGAGTGGCAAAGGGAGACGTTTTTTCCGTGGCCCGGGTGGCCGGAATCATGGGAGCTAAAAGGACGTCCGACCTCGTCCCCATGTGCCACCCCCTCAACATTACATCAGTTGAAATCACTCTCACTCCTGAGAAGAACCCTTCCAGGGTGGAAATTGAAGCTACCATAAAAGTGACAGGCCAGACCGGCGTCGAGATGGAGGCCATGACCGCCGTGTCAGTTTCCGCACTTACCATCTATGACATGTGCAAAGCCGCCGATCGTGAGATGACCATCGGCGAGATCCAGCTAACTCAAAAAAGTGGCGGCAAAAGCGGAACCTTTAGCCGTAAAAAGTAATATTGGGCATCAGTTAAAGGGATTCGGATAAAGACAACTCGCGCAAAGGCGCAAAGAACGCCAGGTTCGGAAACAAGAGCTAGATTCTTATCTTTGCGAGCTTGGTGTCTTGGCGCGAAAAAGTTTGTTATTGGAATAGGCATTATTATGGCTCGATACCAAACCATTAAAGAGTGGCCGGAAGAGGACCGGCCCAGGGAAAAACTCCTCCACAACGGCCCTCAATCCCTCACCGAGGCCGAGCTCCTCGCCATCATCCTGAGAACCGGAAACGCAAGTACAAAAGAAACCGCCCTGGATCATGCCCGGGCCCTACTAAAACGGTTTAATGGGCTAAAAGGCCTCGACGAGGCTTCCCCAAAGGAACTGAGGGTTATCAAAGGTTTAGGCTCAGCCAAGTTGGCCCAGATCAAGGCCTGCCTGGAAATAGGCCGTAGAATGGGACGTGAAACATGGAAGGCGGGAGAACCATTAAAATCCCCGGAAAACGTCTTCCGGCACTTCCAGGACAAGTTCCACAAAGTGAATCGTGAGATCTTTTACGCGGTCCTCCTAAACAATAAAAACCGGAAAATTCGTGAGGTCAAAATCTCCGAGGGATCCCTCACTGCCTCTTTGGTGCATCCCCGTGAGGTCTACAATCCCATCATCCGGGAATCCGCCGCAGCAGTGCTCTTTGTCCACAATCACCCCAGCGGCGACCCTACCCCCAGCCAGGAGGATATAGAGATTACCAGAAGGTTAAAAGAAGTAGGAGAAGTGATGGGCATCCGGGTCCTGGACCATGTGGTGATCGGTCACGATCGGTATTTCAGTTTCAGCGATCACGGTATGCTTTAAAACTGGGGGTTTGGATTCCGGACTCGGAAAAAAGATACCTCGCGCAAAGACGCCATTTAGTACTGAGAAAAGAGTACTGAGCCACGGGAGAACACTGCTTATTGCTCACTTCTCTGAGTGCTCTGCTCTTTGCTATTCAAGTATCCGCGTAAATCTGCGTTAAAACTCTTCGCGGTCTTTCCCCTATGACAACCAACGGAGATCAATCCTATACCGATGCGAAAGGCAGGAAGCGCTGGCGCGGCAATGATAAGATTGCCGACCAGATCAAAGGTATGGGAGACTATCTGATTATTTGCGGATACGACGAATCCCACGCGAAACAGTACGGACGGGTAGCCTATACCATCTCGCGCTTTCCCGAATCGGTAATTCAATTACATCAGGAGGGACGCCTTAACAAGATTCCCGGCGTGGGCGCTACCATTGCCGGGATCATCGGAGAGTTCCTCAAGACGGGCACCTGCGCCAAGATGGAGCAATGGGTACACCGGGTCCCGAAAACCGTCCTGGAGTTAACGGCTATACCCGGCCTCGGCGCAAAGACGATCCGGGTCCTTAGTAAAAAATATAAGATCCGAAGCCTCAAGGATCTCAAAAAAGCCCTGGACCAAGACAAGCTTCAGGACATTAAAGGTATCGGCGAAAAGACCCTCGACACCATGCGCCAATACGTGTCCGAACACGCATAACCACGATTACGAAAATGACAGGGCGTTGATCGCACCGTTCGAAACCACGGTCTGCAAGATTATCCATATATCCAGGTCTGACCCCAGAACCTAGTCAGTCCTGGCGTGAAGGCAAAAACATCGACCACCTTCAGTATTTCGATAACTCTTTCAACAGGTTCTGCGCACCGGCTGGAGGTTTCACCTTGCCTGCGAGAATATCTTTCGCTTTGACGGGCTTGCCGTAGTATTTCGCGTTGGCCTTGGTCCGCACGCCAATGACGGTACCCTCCAAAGATACGCCGGCGAAGACTCCCTGGGAGCGACTGTAAGTGTACATGGCCGCCTGGATGGCCACGTCGGCTTCGGCGGAGCGTCCAACGGGTCCGACCGCAACACTGAGGGCGCCCCCGAGGGTAACGTTACCCCTTTTTGCGAACGCGTCAACGGCCTTGTCCGTGTTGAGAACGATCACGAATTCAGTGGTGTTGGCCCCAGCCTGAAATCCCACGCCTACCCCTCCCGAACCGATCCCTGAAGGACCGCTCCAACCTTTACCGGTTCGCGCGACGACTATGCCCGTCCCTCCTCGACCACTAAAGATGAAACCGGCTTTTGTGACGGTAAGTATCGCCAGGCCCTTCGCGTCCCGCATCACCGCTGGTGGAATGGCGTTCTCGGGAATGCTCTGAAAGCGTTTGAAAATCGTCAAGGCTTGATCCACATCATCCTGCATCGCATGCGCGTTAGTGGCGACCAGGCACCCCATGAGCAAAACTCCGAGGAAACGAATAATGGATCTCATCTGCAATCCTTTCATAGGAGACATGACGGTATTTTGTCTGTTAGGCTGACAGGGTCAAGGAAGCTTCCGGATAGGGTTGACCTTCAGGCCCAGGGGACAGAGTCGGTCTCCAAGAACGAGCGTGATCAAGAATAGCATATCGCCGGACTGAGCTGAAACAACACAAGCGCCTCGACGCGCCTGCCCACGACAAGATTAGCGACACAATGTCCCGCTGCGTGTCCAACCACGCGCAGAAGGTCATAAAAGTCGCAACGTCCCCTTTCATAGAGTGCAAGGCCCGACCCCTCTGACTCTTTACGCGGCTGGCCCAGTCCATACTTTTTGCCAAGCCGCGAAATCGGCCGGTCCGACCTGGCAGCGCGCGTAATCCCCTTCGAAACCCGGGTCGATTCAACTTGCCCCCTCTTCAGGCAGATATCCGGGACCACCCCGCCAACCGTGGTTCAGGAGCGCGTTGCCGGCTAGGCGAACGCCGTTTCGACATCGCGTACTTCCATCTTCGCGACGTTCCCTCCCAGCTTGATCCCGGCCGCTTTTATCTCCGCCTGGAACGCTTTGCCCTTCGCCTCACGGTCCGCCTCGTCTCTGTAGGTCCTGACCCAGATAAACTCGTTCTGCGGACGGTTCACCCAAGTGCCGATAATAGGAAGGCCGATTTTCTCGTGCACCACAATAATTTCCTCTTTGAAGTGCTTGAGGAAGGCCTCCATCTGGCCCTTGTTGATCGTGTAAATGCGAATCTGTGACAGCATTTCGAACCTCCTTGGTTGTTATTATCTGCGGCTGCGTTTATCCCTTTGACACAAACGGCTTGATCTTTACTGCTTCGCCGCGCCGAAGACGAGATCGGATAGTCCCAACCGATAACGGACCAGCCGGCTCCACTACCGCTCCGGAACGCGGCAGCGCAGGATCGTGATGAAGATGAGCGCGGTCGCGAACATGATCAGGCTGTAAGTTGCCGCGGGAATTGTGGCGAGGCCGCTGCCGAACAGCAAGGTGGCCACGGCGATGGCCAAGGTGCCGTTCTGAAGGCCGCATTCGATGGTGATGGCGATACGCTGGCGCAGGCCGGAAGCGAAGAGCTGTGCCAAAAGATAGGCCAGCACCATCATGGCCAGGTTGAGCACCAGCGTGACCAGGCCAGCCTGAGCGAAGTAGTTGACGATGTTGTTGCGCTCCTGGTAGATCGCGCTCGCCAGGACCAGCACGAAAAGCACGGCCGAAATCTTTCGCGCCGTCGGCCCGAACCGGACGGCAAAGCCTCCGGCCAGCCGACGCACCAATAGGCCAATCAGAACGGGTAGAGTGACAATGACGAACACGCTGACCGCCGTGCGGGCAACGGACACGTCGGCTGCGGTATCGCCGCCTACGAGATGACTGTAGGAGAACGTAACGACGAACGGAACGGTGACGACGCAGAGCAGGCTCATCACCGCGGTCAGTGATATCGACAATGCCACGTCACCCCGCGCAAACGCGGTCAGGATGTTGGAAGTCACACCCCCCGGGGCCGCCGCTATGATCATGACGCCAAGCGCCAACTCCGGCGGCAGCGGCCACACGCTGACAAGCAGGAAGGCCACCACGGGCAGTAGCAGGACCTGGGACAGGAGGCCCACAACGAAATCGCGCGGACGCGTCGCGACCCGGGCAAAGTCGCCGAAGGTAAGACCGAGGCCGAGCGCGAACATGATGAAGGCAAGCGCAATCGGTAGAACAACGTCGGTTACGAATCCCACTGTGACATCCGAATTGCCGCGCGAAGGACGGCGAAGTCTGAATCCCGCTCCACCCGACTACGGTAACGAACACCGGCGCCGGGCGCAAGTGAATGCCTTGCTTCCATGACATTGAAACCCGCATGGTCGGGTGTTAGAAGGCAAGGGGTCAAGCCTACGCTTGCCGGCTGAGAATATGTCTCTCGATCTCTTCAATCCGTTTCCGTGGCTTTCCAGATCCCGCCATCTTACTTTCTACCCCATAAGATGATTCCACTGACGGAACTGTATCATAGCCCTTTGCAGTCCTCCGATATAGATCGCCACGTTTCTTGCCTCATTCCAACTCCCTCACTCCCGTGTCATCCGAGGGGGGCGGCGGAAGGCGGCATAACGTCGGCGTCATGGCCGCCTTCACAAGGGGGAGGCTGAGGCTTGCGCTCCTCCCTTTATTGCATCTTATAGGCCTTGATGATCGCCGCGCCGTCGCTTCCTGCGGCGGCGGCCCACTCGGCCGACATCGTCGCGCCAATCTCGGCGAGATCGGCGGCGAGCTGCTTGCCAGGCGCCCGTACGCTCATACCGTTGGCGGCAAGCTGCTTCAGATGCCATCCCATCAGCTCGCGGGCGCGCGTCGTGCCCGCGGCTTCCGCCAACAAGGCGGAGGAGCGCAGGCAGTTACGTGCCTGCGAGCTCAGGGTCTCGAACGCTTCCTTATTGGCGAACACGTAGTTGCGCGGCAGCCAAGCCCGAGTGTCGTAGAAATAGCCGACATGTTTCCAGACCTTGCGGTAATAACCGGTCGCGGCCGAGGAGATGAAGGCCTCGGCCACCCCGGTCGCCAGTACATGCATGAGCTCGGCGGCCTCGACTTGCACGGGCAACATCTTTGCGAGTTCCGCGAGCCGAGCGGTAGCGGCGCTATAGGCGCGGAATTTGATCCCGGCCATGTCCGCCACGGCGGTGATCTCCTTCTTGAAGTACATCCCCTGCGGCGGCCAGGGCACCGAATAGAGCAACACCAGGTTCTGGTCGGCGAGGATCGCGGTCAGTTTCCGCTTCGCCGCGCGCCAGAGTTTCTCCGACGCCTCGAAGGACGAGGCCAGAAACGGCACCGAGTCGAACCCGAACAGCGCGTTCTCGTCCTGATGTGCGCTCAGGAGCCGTTCGCCGATGGGAGCTTGGCCGGTCTGTACGGCGCGCTTGATCTGGTCGCCCTTGATCAGCGAGCCGTCTCCGTGCACGACGATCTTCAACTCGCTCCCGGTGCAGAGCCCCACCGCTTCGGCGAACAGCTTGGCGTTGCGGGTATGGTAGTTCGAGTCCGCGTAAGCCGTGGGCATATTCCATGTCTCGCCGGCATGCGCCGCGCCGGCGGCAAGGACCATACCCGCGGCCATTCCAATCAACCATTTCATGATCACCTCTCCTCCATTGCCGGACAGTTCTCAACAGCGATCGAAACGATCATCACATGGGCGCATCATTCCCCTGATGCTAGGCGGCCGGCATCGAGAAAGACCCTCTAGGGCCGCCAGCGCGATAATCCTCATGGTGAGGATGATAGCATGATCCCGCTTTCAGGTGCCAGTGTTATCGTCGCGTAGCCGGCGTCGAACGGGTTGTGAATGTCACAGCGCAGCGACAGGCCGTTCGACGGCGAGTTCGGGCAGCGGAAAGGGACCTGGGTACCTCGAACAATATAGGCTGCCAATTCCTGTTGAAAGAAGCAAAATGCGCTATGCACGGGGATGACGAAACTCGCTTGCGCCTTATGCTGGACACGTCGCCCTGAAAGCGCTTGCAAAGTCGCGGGTAATGGGCCTGGTCCGGGGCTGTTCAGACCGAACAGGGAAATCGATCGTTCAGCACTAGAACCCGTATCGCCTATGTAATTGTGACATCAAGTATATAGGCCAAGACTTGATCCTGATGGGTGAGTGGTGCGGACCATGTCCGACACCGAACCAACGAAAACAGGCGCGCGTTACCGGCGATCACAATGCCGGCGGGTGAACCAAAGGGAATTATTTCTCAGCGGATCAGTCTTGCCTCTTGACTACCGCCTTCTAATAGGTGACCTTTGCCCTGGTGCCTTTGATGTGAAACCACGATCGTTCATCCTGACAGCGTTCGCCGTCGCGACGCTCGCTTCCGCGGCCGTCGCCGAGCAAGGGACCGACGGCCGGTTGAAGATACTCTACTGGCAGGCGCCGTCGATCCTGAACCCGTTCCTGTCGGGGGGAACCAAGGATATCCACGCGGCTTCGATCATCCTCGAGCCACTGGCGCGCTACGACGAGAACGGCATCATGGTTCCCGCGCTGGCTGCGGAGATTCCAACCGTCGAGAATGGCGGAGTCTCGACGGATCTTATGTCGATCACCTGGAAGCTCAGGAATGACGTGGTGTGGTCGGACGGCACACCGTTTACCGCGGCGGACGTCGCGTTCACGGCAGCCTACTGCATGGATCCCGAAGGCGGCTGCAACGCGGCCAGCCGGTTTCAGGACGTCGAGTCCGTCGAGGCTGTCGCCGACCACGCGGTACGGATATCTTTCGGTGTTCCGATGCCGTTCCCCTACGCTCCGTTCGTCGGTTCGGTCTCGCCGGTCATACAGAAGCGGCAATTCGAGAACTGCATGGGTGCAAAGGCGCCGGAGTGCACCAGGCAGAACTTCGGTCCCATCGGTACCGGCCCTTTCAAGGTGAAGGAATTCCGGCCCAACGACGTCGTCCGGTACGAACTGAACGGCAGATACCGCGATCCCGACCTGCCGGCCTTCTCCTCGGTTCTGCTGAAGGGCGGCGGCGATGCGGTTTCGGCGGCCCGCGCCGTACTTCAGACCGGCGAGTTCGACTATGCCTGGAATCTCCAGGTCGAGCCCGAGATCCTCGCTGCCATGGCTGATACCGGCAGGGGCGAGGTGATATCGGCCTTCGGTACCATGGTCGAGCGCCTGGTGGTGCAGCTCAGCAATCCCGATCCGGCGCTGGGCGACAAAAGAGCAACCTACCAGGGCGGCGGGAACCCGCACCCCTTCCTCTCGGATCCGGCGGTGCGGCGTGCGCTGTCGATGGCCATCGACCGGGAGATCCTGGTCGACGCCGGTTACGGTCCCGCAGGTCGGGTGACCTGCAACATTCTCCCGGCCCCGGCGGTCTATGCCTCGACCGCCAACGACTGGTGCAAGACCCAGGACATCGCGGGCGCCAACAGGCTGCTCGACGCCGCCGGCTGGACCCGTGGCCCGGACGGCATTCGCGCAAAGGATGGGACCCGGCTTTCGATCCTCTACCAGACCTCGACCAATTCCGTCCGTCAGGGCACCCAGGCCCTGATCAAGCAGATGTGGCGTGAGATCGGCGTCGAGACCGAGTTGAAGAACATCAACGCGTCGGTGTTTTTCGGCAGCGATCCGTCGAGCCCGGACACCTACCAGAAGTTCTACGCGGACATCGAGATGTACACCGACAACTTCGACGGGACCGATCCACAGGCCTACACGCAGAACTGGATCTGCGATGAGATCCCGGGTCCCGAAAAGCAATGGATCGGCCGCAATGTGCCACGCTATTGCAACCCGAAATACGACAAGCTGGCGGAGTTGTTTGCCAAAACGGCGGGGATCGAGAAACGCGCGGCCATTGCCAGGTCGATGAACGACATGCTGGTGGACTACGGTGCGTTGATCCCCCTGATCCACCGCGGCGATGTCGCCGCAAAGGCGCTGTCCCTCGACGGCGTCCGGCATAACGCCTGGGACGCAACACCATGGAACATTCAGGAGTGGCGCCGCCGGAAGTAGCGTGACGTGGAGCTGATTTTGGAAGGCCCGCGGCACCCCCAGCCCGCACGCTTCCCGTGATCCGTCAAGCGCACGAGCCATGTCCATGTTAAGGTACGCGGCCAGACGCCTGCTTTTCTCGATCCCAACGCTGCTGGCGATCAGCTTCGTCATTTTCGCACTGCTCGACCTGGCACCGAATGACCCCACCGCTCAACTTCCGCTGACGATCCCTCCGGAGACCCGGAAAATGATCAGGGAGAGTCTCGGGCTCGGACAGCCGTTCCACATCCGCTATTTCAGGTGGCTTGAGCAGTTCATGATCAATGAGCCGCTTAATATGCTCGAGCAGCTGTGGGGAATCGAGATCGGTAATTCCGGCGAGCGCCTGCGCGTGCGCTCATGGTCGACCCGCTCGCCGGTGGTGGACCTGATCGCAACTCGGCTGCCGCAGACCCTGACCGTCGTGGGCATCTCCTACCTTGTCGCCATCCTGATCGCGGTGCCGGTCGGTGTCTTCTCCGCCTACCGGCAGTACTCGGTCTTCGACCAGGTCGGCACTTTCGTCACCATGGTAGGCTTCTCGATTCCGACCTTCTTCACGGGAACGGTGCTCATCGTGATCTTCAGCGCCATTCTCGGCTGGCTGCCGTCGATCTACGACACCACCCACAAGGTGACCGACCTCGACGGCTTCGTCTACCAGGTCAAGCAGATGATCATGCCGGTCATGGTGCTCGGGCTGTTCAACGCGGCGCAGCTCAGTCGCTTCACCCGCTCCGCGGTCCTCGACAACCTCAAACAGGAATACGTGCGCACCGCGCGTGCCAAGGGGCTCGCGGAACCGGTCGTCATCCTGGTCCACGTGCTACGCAACAGCATGATACCGGTCGTCACGGTGATCGCACTCGGACTCCCGTCGACCTTCGCGGGGGCCATCATCACCGAACAGATATTCCGCATTAACGGTGTCGGTCAGTTGCTGATCGGCGCAATCGAAGGCGCCGACATCCCCACCGTGCAAACCGTGACGTTTATCTTCGCGGTCCTGATCGTGATGTTCAATCTGGTGGCGGACCTCCTGTACGGGGTATTGGACCCGCAGATTCGATATGACTGAACCGGTTCATTCCGAGCGATACCGCTCGCCAACGCAATATGTCTGGCATCAGTTCCTGAAACATAAGGGTGCGCTGGTCGGCGCCGCGGCATTTTCGCTGATCGCGTCGGCGGTCCTGTTCGGATCCGCCGTCCACGGCATCGACCCGCAATTTCTCGACTACAAGGCCAAGAACCAGGGCATGTCGTTCGCTCACCCGATGGGCACGGACAATCTCGGCCGCGACATGTTCGCCCGGGTGCTGGCAGGCGGGCGGATTTCGCTTGCCGTGGGAGTCACCGCAATGGTTCTGTCATTGACCCTCGGAGCCTTCATCGGCGTCATGGCAGGCTTCTTACGGAGACTCGACGGTTTGCTGATGCGGCTGACCGATCTCTTCCTGGCGTTGCCGGTTCTGCCGTTGCTGCTCGTCAGCATCATGTTATTCCGGGACCCGCTGCGATCCACCCTGGGATCGGAGGTCGGAATATTCATCCTGATCGTAGTCGTCATCGGCATCACAAGCTGGATGCAGACCGCGCGTATCGTTCGCGGAGAGGTGCTCGGGATCAAACAGCGGGAGTTTGTCCTCGCCGCCCGCGGCCTCGGCGCGCGGCCGCACCGGGTCATCCTGCGGCATGTCTTCCCCAATGCGTTGAGCCCGATCATGGTTGCGGCCACGCTCGGCATCGCGCAAGCGATCATTACGGAAAGCGCACTGAGTTTTCTCGGTCTCGGATTCCCGTCCGATTTCCCGACCTGGGGTCGGTTGCTTTACGACGGTGTGCCTTTCCTCAACATCACTCCGGCCCGCGCGATCTGGCCGGGTCTTGCAATCTCGCTGACCGTATTGAGCGTGAACTACATGGGCGACGGCCTGCGCGACGCCCTGGATCCGCGCATTCGACGCCGCTGACCTTGACCGGCATCCACCCCTCGGCGGGATCGAGGTCTCAGGCGGGAAGATGCGCGTCCGCTCGCCGGGACAGCCGGAACCGCCACGGTTCCTGAGGCTATCCGTACCGTCTCCGACGCGCATTGCGCACGGTTTCTCACCCGGTACTTACCCGGGGCTCGCCCGCCTGACATAACGGCTTTTGTTAGCGGACAGAATTCATTGCGAATGCCCTGGAAATCCTCAGGAGATTTCCGGCTTGAAAAATCGGAGTTTCAACGGTGTTTTCGTTGGAGGCAAAGGGGTCAACTTGACCCCTTATTCACGCCTATAGACCACTTCGTATTGCGTGTCCTAGATCCGCCAGAAATTGCACGGTTTTATCGGGAGATATTTGAACTCGAAGAGGAGGACAAAGCACTGGAGGATTCTAATTATTACCTGACCGATGGGAGGGTAACTCTAGTAATTAATTCTTGGGACATCACGAATTTCAAAGGGACAGGGATCGAGAAACCCAGTTTGGACCATGTAGGTTTCAAAGTCGAAAGCATCGATACCGTAAGAAAGGATTTAGAAAATCTAGAGAAGTCCGACCCGTCCAGCGCCGCAAAGCCGGTAGGGCTGGGTCCGGATAGGGAGGCAAGACTCGCGCTATTAGCAACCTGTCGCTACGGGAAGTCCCACCTGTCTGACCTCGATTGCGTGTTCATCGACATTCATGAATAGACGATCGAACCATTGGATCCTGAGATTAGGCATCCATTTAATCCGATGGTCTTCTGTATCAGAAAAAGGGAGCGGCCATGGCAGACCTTCTAATCTACGAAAAACGAGAGCCACATACGGCAATCATTCAGCTCAATCGTCCAGAGAAAAAGAATTCCATCAGCAGTGACCTTCACCGGGCTTTGGACGAGGCGTGGCAAAGGGCCAAGGACGACGACGATGTCTGGACCATTATTTTAACCGGCTCCGGGGATTCCTTTTGCGCGGGTGGGGACTTGAAAGAAAACCTGGCCGCGGCAAGAGGTGAGTTTCAAAACCACGCTTTGGAAATCGGAATTACTCGAACCTGCGCGACCTGGAGATGAACAAGCCGGTTATCGCCGCGATCAACGGCTTTGCCGTCGGTGGCGGCTTCAGTCTCGCCCTGAACTGCGACGTTCGATACTGTGTCCCACAGGCGAAATTCGGTTGCTCTGAGGTCCGTTGGTCTCATCTGGCTGCTTGGCCTTCATACTTGACAACCCTCACCTCGGGCCGGGCCTTCTGGTTTGCCTTCACCGGCCAAATGGTTGACGCCGAGACGGCCTTTCGACTCGGGTTGGTGCAAAAGATCTGTGAACCCGACAAGCTGGTTGATGACTGCATGAAACTATGCACAACCATCAATCGGAACGGAAGACTCATCGCCGCTCATACCAAAGAGTACATCTACAAACTGTTGTACGATATCCAGGGCTGGGAAGAAGGGTTCAAAGTGCATCGTGAGTACTACGCACACCTGCGCCAGAGCAAAGCCTATGATGAAGGGTCCGCTGCCTTCACCGAGCGTCGCAAACCCGAGTTTACCGCCACCTATTTATTACGATAAGAACAAGAAACCGCCAGGGGTTCCCTAGGTCAGGCGATTCACGCCTTGTCTGATTTTCTGAGGGCTTTGAACACTCTTTCCGCAGTGATGGGTAAGGTCATGACACGGCACCCGACCGCGTCGTACACAGCATTGGCAATAGCAGGAACAACTGCGCTGTTTGCGATCTCACCCACTGATTTAGCCCCGAAGGGGCCGGGTCCGATGTCAGTGGGCACTAAGACAGTTTGTAACGGAGGTATGTCCATTGTTGTCGGAAGTTTATACTCGCCCAGACTTAGATTGGTAACTTTCCCATCCTCGACAAGTAACTCTTCCATCAATGCGCTACTCAGCCCGAAGACAAAGTTGCCTTCCAGTTGACCCTGGTGGGCAATTGGGTTGATGATGGTCCCAACGTCCACAGCCATGACCGCCTCGATGGGGTGAACTTGACCAGTGACTGGATCTATTCGGACCTCAATCATGTACGCGCAGAAATTAAAGTCGCGAGCTTCCGGTTGTTGGCTGCTGCTATCATACGAGCCGAGGACCTCTACTGGCCCTTGAAGTAAAATGCGGTCTGTAACCTCTTCAAAGCTCGCCCAATTCGAGGATCCACGACCGACCACAAACCTGTCCTGCTTGAGGCTGACCTTGCCTGCAGGCCAGCCCATTACCTCCGAGGCAAGATGCTCTAACTTCTCCTTAAGTTTTGTCGCCCCCGAGATTGCGCTCTGCCCTGCAATATGGGTCACCCGGCTCGAACCCGCGCCGTCTGGATCGTAAGGTGCCTTTGCGGTCGTCTCATATTTTACCAGAATTCGCTCGGGTTTGACTGAAAGCACAGCGGCTGCGATTCGCTGGATCACCGTGTGGGAACCGCTACCTTGATCCGGCGTCCCGTAGACCGTTTCAATTTTTCCTACGGGGCGAAGGTGAAAGGCAGTCTCCGTTTTGCCTTGGCCTACATGGCTCCGACGTATCGCTATCCCACGTCCATGGTTTGGTCGCTTGGCTTTCCTACCCCACTTTGTTTTGCCTCGAATCGCTTCCAGTACAGCGAGAACCCTTGGGTTCCTTATACCTTCCCCTGCGAGGCCCGTGTCGCCGTCACGAATCGCATTCGCGAGCCGGAAGTTCAGCGGGTCCATCTGCAATTCTCGCGCAATATGATCCACATGCCCCTCGCCTGCCAGCGCGGAGAACACAGCGCCGGTAGCCCGCCTTTGCCCAGCCGGGACCGTGTTGGTGTAGCAGAGGAAGGTCTCCATTCGGGCGTTGGGCACGTTGTAAACCTCAAGGGCACCCCACCCAGACGGAGGAGTTAGGCCTGGAATTGGTTTCCCCGCAGCATAGGCGCCGCCATTAAAGAACACGCGGGATTGGTGCGCAATGATGTGGCCATCTTTGGTTACTCCTGTACGCAAATAGAATTTGGCGGAGTGCAATGGGTTCGAGGCTTGTAGTTCATCCGTGTATGACATAACCGATTTTACGGGAAGGCTGGTTGCCTGAGCTAGGTAATAACAGGCAAACTCGTCGATTGAGAGCCCCTTGCCACCAAAGTCACCGCCGATATACATGCTGTCAACCATGATCCGCTCGGGAACAACTCCAGTGACCACTGACAATTGATGCCTTAACAGGAACGGAGATTTATTGGTCGACACGACGCGCACCGTTCCATCGGATTCAATCCAGACTACGGCTGTATGCGGTTCGATAAAGCCCTGATGCTGACGTGGAGCCGTGTAGATGTCCTCGAAGACGCGGTCAGCCCGGGCAAAAGCCCCCTCAATGTCCAAATCACCTTTCTGTATCAGCCGATGCCCTTGCAGGTTCGGGTGGGGCACTGCCGGAAACTGACCTGACCGGTAATAGTACTCTGACCGGTCAGGATGCAGGATGGGTGTGTTATCGCCCAGAGCAGCTTCTGGATCAAAGACAGAAGGAAGCTCTTCATACTCGAATTTAATAAGATTCACTGCTTCCTCAGCAACCTCCGGGCTCGTGGCCGCCACTGCGGCCACTCGATCACCGATGAACCTTACTCGGTCGGTTGCCAGCACTGGCCAATCATAATATTGGCGGCCGAACCGTCTTTGGCCAATATCAGCACCCGTCAGCACAGCATGCACATCCGGGAACGCTTTGGCGGCTGATACGTCAACAGAAACGACGCGCGCGTGGGCTACAGGGCTCAATAGAAACTTGGCCCACAACATCCCCGGGAGGCATACGTCAGCTGTGAAACGCGCCTGTCCACTCACCTTTAACGGGCCATCGAGGCGTTGCTCGGAAACCTTGAGGGCCCGCGCGATGTCTGCCGATCTTGCCTGACCTGTTACAGAACTTGTGTTATTCATTTTCACTTTCTTAACTCTTCAAGAGCCTCCCGTTAAAAACCTTTAACAGAATTCGGATCAGGGAATCCTACAATCCCGG
Organism: uncultured Binatia bacterium (SeqCode); assembly: GCA_965218425.1. GTDB lineage: Bacteria > Desulfobacterota > Binatia > UBA9968 > CAXXLF01 > CBDCDW01. The sequence goes on along the minus strand of OZ244621.1, from coordinate 2,320,318 downwards.
CCGGCTAATAAACCTTTGGAAATTATTGGTCCTTGCCGCTCCCCGCCCTCGCTGGCCTCATATCCTACCGAAAGTTTCGCTAATGTTTGGAGAGTTCCTGCCTCAGGTAACCTCTAGTAAAGCTTCGAATGCATGTCAATTGTCAATAAAATACTGAGATACGGTTCGCTGGGAGGACGCGCCTCGACAGAATCCAAGTGGAACTATTATGCGTGGGCTCCACGAAAGGAGAAAGGCCATGGTAAAAAACTCCAAGAAACTTACGGGCTCTTTATGCTTCCTGGCCCTCTTGCTAATACTCCCGCAAAATGGGTTTACCGCGCAAATACCGAAATCAACGCCGGAGCTGCTGGAACGATTCAAGCTTGACCCTTCCATTCTGGACGGGATCGACCAAGAGCTCCAATTGCCCAAGCCCCGGATCGAGCGGCAAAAAAAGAGGGCAAACTAAAGGTGCGCGGGAGTCCAGCGACTCCTAAGGAATTAAAGAACCTCTCGGGCTCTTTTAAAGATCGGCACCCATTTATTGAAGGTGGATTATTTTGGAGCCAACCGACAAGGTCGGACAATAAAGACCCTTATGGCCTATCGAAGTGGAAGGTCAAGGGGTCGGGCCTGGATATCTTGACAATCTTTCTTCCACGCCGCGCTGGACCAAGCCAATTGACTGTTTTTAAATCTGAAAATTGCAGCACAACCAAATTTGGCTGTTAGACCGATAATTTCGATATCAAAAACACAATGCTAAGGAAGCGTATATAGGGAATTGACCTAGTAGCTTGATGTCGGACACTCTTTTCTGCTAAAGGGACGGGGCGTGGACTGACCGGAAACATTTATGGGGCGCGCCAAGTGTTCATACTCATGTAGAGAATGTTTGGGAAATCATTTTGCTGACGGGGGACGGTAAATATGTTTCAGGACTATCGCATTTACGATGCTGATGCGCATGTAATTTTGAGTCCCAAGATGTGGGAAGACCTGCCTCCCGAGTACGCGGCGCGGCGTCCTCGTGCCGTAAGAGTCTCTGACCACGACGGTATGGGCAGATGGAACACAGGGTGGCTGATGGATGGTCGAATGCAGCCTCACCCATTTGGGCCGGCTACTCAAGGCGCCAATAAGCCAACGGATGTCCTTGAGGAGTTCGGCGCATCACCGCAGGTCGTAGAAAGTCTTGACCTGTCGAACCCGGAGTCTCGAATTCGTGAACTGGACAGGGCAGGAATTGATGTTCAATTTGTATTTCCCACGACGCTGTATGCCAATGCTACGTCGGACCCAACCTTCGAAGCGGTCCTGTTTCGAGCCTATAACCGCTACGTCGGACGCCAGTGTACCCACTTCTCAAAGCGGCTCAAGTGGGCCGGCCTCCTGCCTCTGCGTGATTCCCGACAAGGGTGCGAGGCTCTCCAAGAGATGCTGGGAATGGGGGCAAGCGCCGCGGTTGTATACGGAACAGCGGGGGAGTGCATGTTGTCTGATTCCACCTTCGGTCCTGTCTGGGATGAATTGGCCCATAGCGGGCTTCCGCTCTGCGTCCACATGGGAATGAGCTTCCCTCCCTTCGAGCGCCTCTGCCAGAGCAGACTCGATGCCCATGCCATCGGAATGTCCCTCCCCGCGGTACTTGCTTTTGTGGCGGTGGTGGGACATGGCATGCTCGACAAGTATCCCGACTTAAAGGTAGCCTTCTTGGAATTTGGAGCCGAGTGGCTATTTTACATGGCGGGGCGTATTGGCCACTATCTTCCAACCTACCGGACAGACGCGGCGATAAAGACACTGCCGCAGAGAGATATCGGACACTATCTCAAATCGGGAAAGTTGTTCGTGGCCCCGGAGGCCGAGGACCCGCTCTTGCCCGGTGAGATCGAGCTCATGGGTGAAAACCACGTGCTTTTCGCTTCAGACTTTCCGCACGGCGAGGCAAGGGAGAACGCGGCGACGGAGCTGGTGAACCGAACCGACCTCACGAAGGCACAGAAGGGAAAATTCCTGTACGACAACGCCGTGCGTTTTTACGGCGAGCCTTAACTCCGCAGCCGCTGGAGGCGGACCATATCATCCTAGGCACGGGTTTTCGGCCTGCGGTATCCAACCTCTTTTTTCTAGATTATGAAACTATTCTTATTCACCTGAAGGTATCCGGAGGATTCCCCCTCCTGGACGAACATTTCCAGTCAAGTATCCCGGGGCTCTACTTCAGCGGGAACCTGGCCATCCAACAGTTCGGACCTATGCTCTGGTTCACCTCCGGTTCCGGAGTAGCTCCCCCGCATATTTTCAAAGACATCCTTAACTAAAGGTGAAAAACCCCTTATCTACTTGACCGCCGGCATCAAATCTAAATGACGGGCCATCGGTTTTCAGCTGCAAGCTGGACCACTAATTTGTCAGCAAAAGATTTGATAATCATTTAGAAGGCTCCACCAAGAGGCGGTAAGTTGGTTTGATAACCAACATTACAACTCAAGGAGGGAGCTTATGCAATTGTACGGTGTCATCGACTTGCACTCTAACAACAGTGTCGTGGGACTGATCGATGAACAGAATCAGGTGGTGTATCAGAAACGGCTGCTGAACCGGAAAACGCTGGAAGGCCCGCAAGATCGTGTGCGGCTGACGCGAAGGCTCACTTTGGACGACACGGTCATGCGGTCACGGATCTACTCAGCCGGAACGTGCCCCTGGACCTTAGGCCCTCTACCCGACCCCACTACAGATAATCGAAACCACTCGCGGACAGTTGTCAGCCATTCCGTGGGAGGAAATCGTCGGCATGCGTATTTCAGCATAAACCTTGATATTGTGTGGCAAACGGTGCGGGAAGACCTGCCAAGGTTGATCGCCCTGCTCGAACCACTCGTGCCGCCTGAGCCTGACATTCCTTCACAGGGCTGATAATGGCGCGAACAACTATTGACCAGCTGATCGTCAACTCACCCTACGAGGAGCCGGCCCGGCACTGGAGTTACGATCGGACGACGCATCTGTTCGATCTTGCAGAAGGTCGTCGCCCGGCCGGATACGTCATTGCCTCGGAGGGCTCCCGATCATTCGATGACCCGGGCCATTTCATCGAGATCCCTCTGGTCAACCGGATTCGGCCGTGCGTGCGGGCATGGCGCGAAGCCGGGTATCCGGGCGTTACGGGAATTACCAAGCGACTGTTGGAGCACTGGACGGACCCGGAGGAGTTCGATAGCCGGCGGTTTTTCTTCTGCCAAACGGAGGCCGCCGAGACGCCGGCGTGCTCGGTCCTCTTCGCATTACATCCTTCGAGGAGGCGAGAAGTCTCCTTGGCAACGCCGCTTCGAAACTTGGCTGAAGCTGAACGTCCGGTTGACCGGGAATCGGTTCCTTGTGTCACTATTTGAGACGTGAAATATCCGATGAATAGGTCTGGCATTCAGACCTTGGTCCTCAAAAGTAGATTGCCGCCACCGACCGCACCGATGCCGCGAACTCGGCCATACGGCAAGCTCGGGGTCAACGGTTATCGGAGGGAGGCGCGCTAGCGACCACCGACTATGTGATCGACGAGACGTTAACCACCATCCGGTTCCGCCTTGGTCTTGATGCCGCTGAAGCTTGGTAGCCGCAAATCGACGGCGCGGCGCGACTGCGGATCGAGTCCATTGACGAAGCACGAAGAGAATTGGCACGGTCGCCCTTCTTCCGCTACCGGGACAAGGAGTTCCCCTTTACCAACTGCCGCGGCTTTGTTCTCATGCGAGAATTGCGAATTTGCCGGGCATTGACGTTGGACCATCACCTCCGGCAAATGAGCTTTGAGGTTATCCCGTAAGCGTCGCGGTGCGGATTATAGGGAGAAGAAAAGCCTTTGCCCTATTTTCAAACTTCAGACTTCGAACTTCTTCGACTTGACTACCTGCCGTCGAGGGACGCCAGTCGCTCCACCGCCTTTTGGTGAATGAGACGGTCGAAAGCGTCCTTGGACGGCATCTTGATCGCGCTCATGAGCAAATCACGCGCCTGCTCGCGGTTTATGGTCGCCCATCAGCAAAAGGCCGAACGCGTATTCGACAAACGCCACCTTTTCATCGGGCGCAAGCTCAAGGGTCCGCTCGTAGTGTGCATGAGCTTGCTTTTCGGTAGCCCCATAAAGAAAACCGGACATTAAACCCGCGCCGTTGACGAGTTCCGCGTGCCACGTGGCCAGGCCCAAATGAGCGGCCGCCATTTTCGGGTCCAGCCGTAGCGCCTCTCCGACGGCCTCGCGCACCTTCGTCGCATATCCTCCACTGACTGCTTGCAACATGCCGATTGTCTGCGCGTATCGGCCCATGGCATGGGCCGACTGGAGATGGGCCTCCGGATTGGCCGCGTCGAGCCGGACCGCCTCTTCCGCCAACAGCATGGCGCGGTCGAACAAAGCCTGCTTCTCTTCCTCTTTTGCGATTAAGTAGCCGTGTATCGCCAGCGACTTGGCCGCCAGCGCATATCCGTCGGATGTCTTGAGGGCTTGGCCGATCTCGGCGGCCTTGACAAATCGGCCTTCGGCGAATGCGGCGTGCGCCGCTTCCATCGACCGGGCCCCGGCGGCGCTTGCCAACAGGATCGCGTGCACGACCGTCAAACAGGTCAGGAATGCAGCCTTGATCATATTTCAATCCTCACCGGCCCGTTAAGGCCGACGCTACAGGAACTGAAAGATCGGTACAACAAGACCTTGGCTGTTTCAATCTTTCAAGGCGTTCGCCGAGCAATATCTGCGCCGCCCCGACCCCAATTGGAAACCCTCCGGGCGCAAGACCGCGCGCATCTATCTCAAGGCCCGCATCCTCCCCGCCTTCGGCAGGAGGCCGATCGACGAAATCGACCACGCCGATGCCGCCGCCCGGTTCGACGCCGCGATCCATCTCCCCGACGGCAAGACCGGCCGGCGGGCGAGATATTGACATGGCCATGACCTAATGGTAATCAATCGCTTCAAAAGGAGGGCTTTACCATGAAGCAATGGAATATTATTGCAGGCCTAGTTTTATCATCCTTCTTATTGGCCCTTGCGGCGCCGGCCGGTAACGCGCAAGGCCAACCCAAGCGGGGCGGCACTTTAACCTTTTCAACCCGTAAGGATCTGACCATGATGAACCCTCTGGTCAGAACTTCATCCACCGATAAATCCCTCCGTGACCTCATGTTCGAGTCGCTCTTGACCATTGATCTAGAGGGAAAAATTCGCCCGAACCTCGCCGAGTCGTGGGAGATCTCCAAGGACGGCAGGCAATATACGTTCCGGCTGCGCAAAGGAGTCAAATTCCACAACGGCCGGGAGGTGACGGCAGAAGACGCGAAGTTCGCCATCGACTACACGAAGAATCCCAAGAATGGAGCCTACGGTTTTGTCCGGCTCACCCTGGTTGAGCGGGCGGAAGCCGTAGATAAACATACGCTGAAGATTTCCCTGAAAAAAGCCAGCCCGGCGTTTCTTTCGCTGCTTTCGGACATCCGCGCCTTTTCCGTCATCCCCAAAGAATCCGTGCAAGCGGGTATTTCCAAGCCCAGCTCGTTTCCCCCGGGGACCGGGCCGTTCAAGTTCGTTGAGTGGCGGGCCAGGCAGCGAATCGTCCTCGAACGCTATGACGGCTATTGGGGGCACAAGGCCTTCATCGACAAGCTCGTAATCAGGCCCATCCGGAATTCCACCGTGCGCTTCACGGCATTGCGCGCGGGAGACGTGGACATCATCGAGCGGGCTCCCTACGAGTGGGTGAAGCAGGTCCTCAATGGCAAGATCAAAGGGATCCGCCATGTGCAAGCCCCTCATGCCGGTTATCGCCACCTCAACTTTAACGTCGCAGGCGCGCCCTTCAACAACAAGAAGCTGCGCCAGGCCGTAGCCCATGCCATCAACAAAAAGGAAATTCTAGAGGCAGCCTATTTTGGGTTTGGAGAAACTACCAACCAACTATATCCCAAGGGGCATGTCTGGCATTTCAAGGGGATACCTACGCCGAAGCTGGATCTCAAAAAGGCCAAAGCCCTCCTGAAGGAATCCGGCTATAAGGGAGAGCCGATCGCGATCACGGGGCGGCAGGGCGAAGACATGGAAACCGAAGGGGCAACGCTTCAGGCCCAGCTTAAAAAGATCGGCTTGAAGGTCGTCCTTCAGGTCATGGACTACAGTGCCTATGTCGCAAGCCAACGCTCAGGCGATTTCGCCTTGAGGTTTTCCGGGGGTTCATTCGATCCCGATCCTTACCCTACGTATGGGCCTGAGTTCATATGCGAACACGATCTGAAGAAACGGGCCGCAAATTCAGCCGGTTACTGCGACAAGGAGATGGACTCATTCATTAAACAGGCCGAGGTCGAGTCCGATCCCGAGAAGCGGAAGGAACTCTTTCAAAAAATTGTCGCCAAAGTGACCGAAGACATACCGGATATACCCATCGGCTTTACACCCCGCTTTTTTATGTTCCGGGACTACGTCAAGGGCTTCAATACGGATAGTGGGGGTCACTTCCGCTACCATGGCGGCGGGCTCAATTACCTCTGGCTGGATAAATAGGGTCAAGAATAACGGCAGACGGCGGCAACTGACTCCAGTTGCCGCTCAATGCCGCTATGCCGGAGGGCGATCGGACGTTGATCGACATTTGACCCAACGGATTCCGTGGCCTCGATAGCGGCGGTTTTTTGATTGTCGGGTCAACAAGCACTTACCGGCTGTAAGCAAGCGGCATCCCTCTCCGGGGACAAGGGGGAATCTTTAACGCCTTTCCAAATATGATATTCTGCCTGCTGCTCGCCACCAGTACTGCATTTTGAGCTATTTCCCTTCGTCGCTTCGCTGAAAGGCTTTTGGCCCGCGCTTACCCTCTTTTGCTCGCGCATAGCCTGCTCAGCGCGACAGAGTGCGGGTTTCTGGTATCCGGTTTCTCTGGTGGGGTGTTGCCGGTCACCTTGTCGATGATGGCTTTGGCGATCTGTGTGAAGTCTCGCTTCTTACCCGGTCCTTTGGTTGGCATGCATTGAATATTACCCCAGCAAGTATGACGGTCAACGGGAAAACTCTTTTCCGACGGCTCAGACTGAACCACTACCAGGGGCTATGTTGACTGGAAGAGCGGAATCGGGTTAATTTTAAAAAAGGACGATCATGCGGGGCGTATGGAAAACATGGCCCATTCGGCGCTCGGCGTTGGTCATAGGCTGCGCTCTCATAGCCACTCAGGCGGGGAGAGGACAGGCCGCAGAATGCCTGCACGGGCCAATCGCAGGGAAGTGCCGCGACATCCGCATGATCGAGTCCATCAAAGAGAGCGGGCAAAAGCTTGTCTCCGAACGTTCCATTGTCTGGGTGGAAGCGGATTACCTCTCCAAGGACGTTTCGCGACAGCTGCATCGCCGGATCGACAAGGGGATTGCCGAAGTTGAAGCGTTCTTGGGGGTCAAGTTTCCAAGCAATATCTATAAGCAGAAGAGGATCGAATATTTCGTCCATAGCCGACGCAAGCCTTCGCACACGATAACCGGCTACCAGCCCCGAAAATACCTACATCCCATCATCTTCCTCTCTTTCGCCAAGCAACAGCGGACGCCCTTTCTTCACGAGACGGTTCATATTATCGGTTGGGATTGGCACGCACTGTGGCTGAAGGAGGGGCTGGCGGCGCATCTGAACGACCGCTTGGATGGCTTTCCGGCGTTCCCGAATTTCGGCACGCCGATTGACGAATTGACGCGAGACCTGCTGCGTGAGGGGCGACACACGGCGTTGGAAGCCTTGGATCTCATCGGTAAAAACGGCGTTCCGGGATTTCATGATCGGCGCGTGCGCCGGATGTTCTACATCTTTGCCGGCTCCTACGTCGGCTATCTCCTAAAGAACACAGGCGTTTCGAAAATCATGCGGATCTATTCCGCCAGCGATACCGGGGGAAGCATCTTGAGGGTCACAGGGAAGAGCGTCGGGGCCTGGAAGAAGGAATGGATCGCAGCGGTGGAGTAGGTCTGTGACCCTGCGGGCCGGTCGATCGGAGCAAGGCAGCGACGGCGCCCGGCGAAAGCCCGTGGATCGACGGAAGGAAGCGCACCAGGCGGGGGACCTGGAGCGGGCGGCGGAGTTGAGCCGGGAACCGAACGTGCACCTCGGTCCTCAGTACCGGGCGGGTTATGCCCCATACCGATTCCATCGGCGGGGCTAACCAATTTTCGTGCGGCTTTCTATTTTGTGGCAGGTTCGAAATACGAAAAATCATACCTGACTTCAATGCCAATTTCATTTTGTTTTCTGTTCGAATACCTGTGTTGACCTCTACAGGTAGCAACGAATGTTAGGCTTCAGTCGGTTATTTTGCCGGACAACTGAAGACGGGTAATCCTGCACTCCGGATACCTCCACATGATTAAAAGCTTTATATAGCCGTTACGGAACGTTATTATCTGGAGACAATATAGCGGTACAAAGCTGTTCAAGACTGGCCGAACGCTTGTCCTTGATCCGCGAAAAACTGCGGCCAGACGAAATATGCCCGGTCATTCCGTTCCCTTCGCGTGAACCAAGGCGGGGCGATCTAATTGTTGATAGCTATCGGCAGATTCTGTTCGACGATTTTCAGGTCGAGCCGCTCAATATACTTCACGCCTGTGAGTTCAATTTGAATCCGGCTCGTCATTTAGTGTCATCTCAGCATTATCGAAATAGCCGACCACTTGCCTTTGCGTCCTGGGAACATGCCGTTGCTATATAAATTAAAATACTTTATTGTCGGCAGCCGGCTAAGGAGTGTTTCGTTCGAGATGGATCTGTCACGTCTGAAAGGGCCGACCGAGTGGATTTGCTTCGGGTTTGCGGCGTGCTGCGCCCTGGCCCTGGCAGGCTGCGGCGCATCGCCCCCGGAAGCATCGGCAGAGGCCGAAGTCCGGATCTTCGCCCGCGCGGACCCCTGGCAACCGTCGGCCTCCACGGAAGCTGCCGTTCTGGCCGATCGCATCCTGCGAAGAGAAAGCGATGACTTGTTGTTGGACGCAAGTCGGCGACGCGAGCTCGGCCGCGAGATCGGGCGGGTTCTGGCGCGGATCCGAGACGCGTATCCGGCGATGGCGGAGATCTCCGCACGGGAGGATCATAAGCTCGGGACGCTTCTTCTCGGTCTGGAGCCGAAGCTGTTGGAAGCCGTGTCCGGTCTCCTTGACGATGAACGCGGTTCCGTCCCGCTCCGCACCGCACGCGCGGAGTTCGATGCCCTCAATGCAAAACTAGGTCTGTGGGCCGTGCGGCCGTTCTTCTCCACCGGTGTGGTCGCCATGTACTTCGACGAACCGCTGAACATCGACGCAGCGAGGAGGGCTTACCAGGCGATGGAGTGCGTCAGCTACGCGGAGCCCGATGTGCTGCTTGGAGATGGTTCCGATATCGAAGCAACGAAGTCGCGCGGGACCTGGCATGTCATCTTCCGTAGGGCTTGGGGCGACTGCCCGTCCGGCTGCATGTACGAGGAGAGGTCTTTTTTCACCGTCGATGACGACGGAGTCGAACGGATCGAGCCCTCGCGGGCGAAGGACATGGCCGGGTTCGATACTGTCAAGTAAGTGAGACCGGGTGATAATCGGTGGACGAATAGCGATAACTTGGCCGTAGTGAGTCCCACGCATGTCACGTCCACTGCGGATCGAGTGCCCTGGCGCCTACTATCGCATCATGAAACGTAGAAGAGCACGCCGGGGGATTGACCGATTGAGCGTAGGCGGACGGAAATAATTGGAAATGGGCCGGAAACCGGCCGGATTTTCCGGGGCATTTAGGGGTCGAAAAACGGCCCTTTCAGGGCCGTTAAATCGGGGTGGGCGGCGCCTCATTCTGAGCCTACGACGTCGCCGAGCGCAACACTGGGTCACGTCTTGTGCAGTAGATAACGTGTTTCGTTCATTTCGATTGATCGAACTACACCAAAAAAGCGGTAGTGACCGGAGGGGACGCTGCTACGGTATCGAGGCGCTGAACAAGTCAGCGATTGTCCCGACCACAGCCTTCAGGGAAGCTTATTGCGAAGACATTGCACCCGGGGGGTTGGCTCATCTCATTGAGCACGCGAAGACCCGAAGAGTGCAAGATGTGGCGGCCCAATACAATACATTGTATCGCGGCCGTGGATCGGTTACCTTAAATAATACGTGCCGGGGCGGCCGAAAAGGACATCCCGGCAGAGCCTTTCCAGGATTCCCGTGGACCAATCTCAACTCGGCTGGATCGCCAACTTCATCTGGGGCATCGCGGATGACGTGCTGCGAGACCTCTACGTCCGCGGCAAGTATCGGGATGTGATCTTGCCCATGACCGTGCTGCGGCGGCTCGACTCCCTCCTGGAGCCGAGCAAGCCGGCCGTGCTGGAGATGAAGGCCTCGCTCGACCAGGCGAAGATCATCCACCAGGACCAGGCACTGCGTCAGGCCGCCGGCCAGGCGTTCCACAACACATCGAAGTTCACGCTGCCCGACCTCAAGGCCCGCGCCGGCCAACAGCAGCTCAAGGCCGACTTCGAGGCGTATCTCGACGGCTTCTCGCCGAACGTGCAGGACATCCTGGAGAAGTTCGAGTTTCGGAACCAGATCCCCCGCCTGTCCAAGGCCGACGCCCTCGGCACGCTGATCGAGAAGTTCCTTTCGCCGGACGTGAACCTGAGTCCGCACCCGGTCCTCCACGGCGACGGGTCGATCAAACACCCCGGCCTCGATAACCACGCGATGGGCACGGTCTTCGAGGAGCTGGTCCGCCGCTTCAACGAGGAGAACAACGAGGAGGCCGGCGAGCACTGGACCCCCCGCGATGCCGTGCAGCTCATGGCGAAGCTGGTCCTCCTGCCTGTCGCCGACCGGATCGACTCCGGGACCTACCTGGTATACGACGGCGCCTGCGGCACCGGAGGCATGTTGACGGTGGCCGAGGAGGCGTTGACGCAGATTGCCGGGCAGCGCGGCAAGCAGGCGGCCACCCATCTCTACGGCCAGGAGATCAACGCCGAGACCTACGCCATCGCCAAGGCTGACCTCCTCCTCAAGGGCGAGGGGGAAGCCGCCGACAACATCATCGGGGGGCCGGAACACTCGACGCTCTCCAACGACGCCTTTCCGTCCCGCGAGTTCGACTTCATGCTCTCCAACCCGCCCTACGGCAAGAGCTGGAAGAGCGACCTGGAGCGCCTGGGCGGCAAGGAGGGTATCAAGGACCGGCGCTTTCTGATCGAACACGGCGGCGATGCCGAGTACTCGCTCATCACCCGCTCCAGCGACGGTCAGATGCTGTTCCTGGCGAACATGCTCTCGAAGATGAAGCACGGCGCCCCTCTGGGAAGCCGCATCGCCGAGGTCCACAACGGCTCGTCGCTCTTTACCGGAGACGCCGGTCAGGGGGAGAGCAACATCCGCCGCTGAATCATCGAAAACGACTGGCTGGAGGCGATCGTCGCGCTGCCGCTCAACATGTTCTACAACACCGGCATCGCCACCTACATCTGGGTGCTGACCAACCGGAAACCCGCCCATCGCCAAGGCAAGGTCCAGCTCATCGACGCCGCGCCCTGGTACAAGCCGCTCCGGAAGAACCTCGGCAAGAAGAACTGCGAGCTGTCCGACGAGGACATCCAGCGCATCTGCGACACGTTCCTGGCCTTCGAGGAGACCGAGCAGTCGAAGATCTTCCCGAACGCCGCCTTCGGGTATCGGAAGGTGACGGTCGAGCGGCCCCTCCGGCTCACGGGGATAGACCCCGACCGCGTCTACGCGCCGAAGGAGATCAAGGCGCTCAAGGAGACCGCCGAGAGGGACGAGAGCGCGCCGCCCGTCATCAAGAAGATCCACAGGAAGGGCGTCGAGCCCGACCCCCTGCGCGGCCTGTTCGAGGCGACCGTCAAAGGCAAGCCGGCTGTCGTCGAGTACGAGCCGGACACCGACCTGCGGGACACCGAGCAGGCGCCGCTGTTGGAGGAAGGCGGAATTGAAGCATTCCTTCGCCGCGAGGTGCTGCCCTATGCCCCTGACGCCTGGTACGACCCGGCGAGCGTCAAGACCGGCTACGAGATCAGCTTCACCCGCTACTTCTACAAGCCGCAGCCGCTGCGCACGCTGGAAGAGATCCGGGCGGATATTCTGGCAGTGGAGAAGGAAACCGAGGGGTTGCTACAGAAGATTATGGCAGCCGAAACGTCTAACCGTCCTGCCGAGAGTAACAGGAGATAACCATGGCACGATCAGACTTGATCCTGAGCCTGATAAAGGCCAGTAGACAAGGCGACGAGAGCCAAGTCCGGAAGACCGTCGAGGCACTGGCTGCCGACGAGCGTGCGAAGAACCACACCATTCTAGCCGATCGGTTGCTTGCGCAGCTTCAGATCGAGAACGGTCGCTATGCGCAGCCAGCGTCACGGTCGTCCCATTCGGTGGCAGGTCCTCTCGTGGCAGATGTTGTCCCGGTACGCCGCCTGCAGGATCTTATACTATCCGCCGATGCTGAGGAAACCATTCGCGAACTGGTGACCGAACAGCACCGCGCCGATCTGCTTCGGTCGTACAACCTCGAACCGCGCAACCGCATACTGCTTGCCGGGCCTCCAGGGAATGGCAAGACCACTCTGGCGGAGGCACTTGCCGACGCCTTGAGCGTTCCATTCATGGTAGTCCGCTATGAAGCAGTCATCGGCAGCTACCTGGGCGAGACTGCGCAAAGGATAAGCCAAGTCTTCGAGCACGCCAGATCTCGCCACTGTGTGCTGTTCTTCGACGAGTTCGACTCGGTGGGAAAGGAACGCGGTGACCTGCACGAAACCGGAGAGATTAAGCGAGTCGTGAGTTCGCTGCTGCTCCAGATCGATGCCCTTCCCAGCTACGTAGTGGTCGTGACGGCCAGCAACCATCCTGAACTTCTCGACCGTGCCGTATGGCGCCGCTTCCAGATTCGATTGGAGCTCCCGCAGCCCACTCAAAGTCAGATTGAGGAGTGGTTCAATCGGTTCGAGAAGCGGACCGGACATCCGCTCGGGCTATCCCCGCGTAGTCTCGGACAGCGAATGCGGGGCTTGAGCTTCGCGGAAGTCGAGGACTTCGGGACTGACATCCTCCGAAAAATCGTATTGGAACAGCCGGGTGGGAACATTAAGCATATGGTTGAACAGCACCTGTACCATTGGAAGAAGCGGTTCACACTCAAGGAGTCCAGTAGTAGAGAGGCAAGCAGTTAATCATGGCCGAGACCAACCTTCCGCTTCTTGTCTTTTCTGAACCGGCCCGCACTGAACGCGCTAAACGTGGTGGAGGCGGAGGGAAAGTTAGTATCCCGGACGCATCACGACAGGCAGAACGGCTGGAGCCGCAGTTCCAACGCCTTCAAGAGAACATGGAAAAAAAACGCCTTGCCCTTCAGGATCATCCTCTTGGCCTTCAACCTGAACAGGTCCTGGTGATTGAAACCATTGGCTCAATACAGAACTTTATCCGAGCGGTGGAAAAGGTGTCGGGGTTGGAGTGGTTAGCTGAATACGAACTCGACGACATTTCTCCCGACTACGGCTTCGAGGATGAGAAGAGTCCGGACAAGCAACTGAAAGGCCAACTCTTCCTTGTAATGACTGACCTGCAGGCGTTACAGGAATTGTATAACTTATTTCGAGAGTGGCGGAAGAATCGTAACACGAAGTTTGCCAGGGGCTTGGCTCCATGGAAACACGCATTCGAATGCCTCCATACCATACGGCCGTGGGACGCAGAGGATCGGATTCGGGAGACCGGCCTCATGGAGGATTGGCAGGATCGCCTACAGTACGGACAAGAAAACGTTCCTTTCGAAATCGAGTTATGGTTCAGGGCGGATGACAGACGCCCAGAACAGGCTGAATCCAATATTCGCGAAATTATCGCGTCCTTGAACGGTGAAGTGATCCAGCAATGTGTCATTCCTGACATTGCTTACCATGCCGTTCTGGGACGACTACACCGAACCCGAGTCCAGGATATCATCGACCGACTCCATGCCTTCCAGGAGGTTAGGTTGCTTCAGTGCGAAGACATAATGCACCTGCGTCCGGTCGGGCAGTGCGCGATTCGTATGTCCGAAGATTCTGAGGAGACGGATTCTCTTCAGGATGAGCCGAAGCCAGAGCTGCCCCAGGGAGACCCCGTCGTGGCCTTGTTCGACGGCATGCCTCTGACGGGACACCAACTGCTCGACGGACGGTTGATCATCGACGATCCGGATGGTTACGAGAACGCCTACCAGGCACACGAGCGTGTGCATGGCACCGCAATGACATCACTTATCTGTCATGGAGACCTCAATGAACACGGCGATGCGACAGGAAAACCGCTGTACACGAGACCGGTCATGCAACCCCGACGCGACTCTACCGGGCGATTCATCGAGGAAGCCATACCCACGAATGTGCTGCCAATAGACCTGATCCATAGGTCGGTGCGGAGATTATACGAGACCGAAAACGGTGAGCCACCAGCAGCACTCAGCGTTCGCATTATCAATCTGTCCATATGCGATCAAACGCGTCCTCTTATCCGTGAGATGAGTTCCTGGGCGCGACTCCTGGACTGGCTTTCATGGAAGTACAACATCCTGTTCATAGTCAGTGCAGGCAATCATCTCCAGGATATTGAGTTGGACCTTCCAAGGTCTGACCTAAGCACCCTAACAGCCGAAGAACGGGAACGAGCTGTGGTAAAGGCGCTTGCGATGGACACGCGTAACCGGCGGCTGTTATCACCTGCCGAGACGCTGAACGGCCTCACAATTGGGGCAGTACATGCAGATGCGTCATCCCCCTCGCTGAACCGCCTGATCGACCCTTTTGTAGGGACAGATTTACCGAACGTGATCAGCGCTCATGGACCAGGATACCGGCGCGCTATTAAGCCCGATGTTTTCCTGCCAGGCGGAAGGCAGTTCCTGGGCGAGAAGATGGGAACTACCTCATACCAAGGCCACTCTGCAGGCCAACGGGTTTACTAGCCCTCCTGGACACTGCGTTGCTACTCCCGGTAACGCGGGGCAGTTGAACCGAAAAATGCACACAAGAGGCACAAGCGATGCCGCGGCTCTTGCTGCACGCGGTGCATACTTTCTTTATGAACTGATCGAGCAACTCCGCCGGCAACTAGACACGCCCCTGCCCACGGACTTCGACGTGGTTTTGATCAAAGCACTTCTTGTGCACAGCGCAGACTGGGCAGATGCTAGATTCCGATACGAGTCCGCCCTGAAGAACGCCCAAAATAGCCGAGTCCTCAAGGAGTACCTCGGACGGTTCTTGGGATACGGCTCGGTCGATCTCGCGAAGGTCATGGCTGGCACGGAGCAACGCGTCACGGTGTTGGGGTTTGGCGAACTCAGCGATGGCGAAGGAGCTGAGTTCATCCTTCCACTGCCACCCAGCCTGTCAGCTGTGAACGAGCGCAGGCGTTTGACAATTACGCTCGCATGGATCTCTCCGGTTAGCAGTACCAGTCAGAACTATCGGATCGCTCACCTTTGGTTCAATCCCAAATACGATATAGCACCCGACCGCGTTTGCGCCGACGGCTTTGCGGTCCAAAGAAGCACGGTTCAGCACGAGGTTCTTGAAGGTGCTAGGGCGGTGGCCTTCCAGGACGGGGACACCATTGCGATCAAAGTCAACTGTCGTGCCGATGCCAGTGATATACCTGCTCCGATACGGTTCGGCTTGGCCGTGACGCTGGAAGTTGCCGAAGGAATCAACATTCCAATCTACCAGGAAGTGAGAGACCGGCTGGCCGTTCGTGTCCCGGTGCAAAGTGCAGGTCTCACATGACTGCCAGAATCCACTCTCACCCCGCCTACAAGCCCTCCGGTGTCGAGTGGCTCGGTGATGTGCCGTCGCATTGGGAAGTGATAGCCTTGAAGCGGTTAGGGCATTTCAGTAGCGGAGCTGGATTTCCAATTTTGGAACAAGGCCAACAGAACCTGGAACTGCCGTTTTTCAAAGTCTCCGATATGAACCTTCCCAATAACGACAGAGTGATGGGGAGTTGGAATAACTCCGTTGCTCGTAGTACCGCATCAAGACTTGGCGCAAACATTTTCCCGTCTAGAACAATCGTGTTCCCTAAAGTTGGCGGGGCACTATTGACCAACAAGAGGCGAGTGGTCGAGCGTCCATGCTGTATAGACAACAATCTGATGGGCTGCATCGTCCGTCGTGGCAACCCGCAGTTCGTCTTGTTGCTGCTGGAGCACCTTGATTTAGCAACAATTGCGAAACCAGGGCCAGTACCCGCTATTAGTGAAAGTGAAATCCGAGAGATTAGAACAGTTATCCCCCCCCTCCCCGAACAGGCTGCCATCGTCCGCTTCCTCGACCACGCCGACCGGCGCATCCGGCGCTACATCCGCGCCAAGCAGAAGCTGATCAAGTTGCTGGAGGAGCAGAAGCAGGCCATCATCCACCGCGCCGTCACGGGCCAAGTGGACATCTGCACCGGCCAGCCCTACCCGGCCTACAAGGACTCCGGCGTTGAGTGGCTGGGAAAGGTGCCGGCGCATTGGGAAATAAGGCCAGCGAAATGGTGCTTCCGGGAAACGGATGAGCGCTCTGAGACCGGCTCAGAGGAATTGCTGTCCGTGTCTCACATTACCGGAGTAACGCCGCGAAGTGAGAAGAACATCACGATGTTTATGGCGGTGTCGAACGTCGGGCACAAGTTGTGTAGGCCCGGCGATCTGGTCATCAATACGATGTGGGCTTGGATGGGCGCTCTGGGCGTTGCTAGGCAGACTGGAATAGTCAGCCCCTCGTATGCTGTTGACCTGCCCCCAGGAGTGGTACCACCCTTTAAGTTAGAGCCGGAATTATCTGGAGTCCAGCCCATGGGGATGAATTCCCAGCCTGCGCTCTGGGCAGAAAGGCCTCCGGTGCCGGAGAACGATAGCCCAGGGCGCTGTGAGGCCGCCGCTGGTTATACTCTCTTCTCCATCTTTCGATCAGCACCTGAGCTTCCCTCAGGGTTTCAAACACCTCCCGGTTGAGCAGCTCATCCCTGAGTTTTCCGTTAAAACTCTCCACGTAGCCATTCTCCCAAGGACTGCCAGGCTCGATGTAGAGTGTCCTGACACCAATGGCCTTGAGCCAGTCCCGGATAGCCTGAGCCGTAAACTCGGGGCCATTGTCGGACCGAAGGGACTGCGGCACGCCCCGTTCCACGAATAGCTCCGCTAACCGTTCCAGCACATCCCGGTGATTCATCCGTCTGGCCACATCAATCGCCAAGCACTCCCGGGTGTATTCATCCAGGATGCTCAACAGCCGAAAGGCCCGACCGTCTTCGGTTCGCTCGTGCACGAAGTCATAACTCCACACATGGTTTCGATGCGCCGGTCTCAGGCGAATGCAGGAGCCATCAGTCAACCGGAGCCTCCCTCGCTTAGGCTGACGGCTGAGGACTTTCAGCCCTTCCTGCCTCCAGAGCCTCTCCACTCGCTTGTGGTTGACCTTCCACCCCTCCCCACGCAGCATGGCCGTAATCCTCCGGTAGCCGTATCGCCCGTATTCGCTGGCCAGCTCCATCATCCGAGCCACTAGTCTTGCTTCCTCTTCCGGGATCTCTCGGACTCTTCGTTGCGTCGATCGCGGCTGTCCCAACACTTGGCAAGCCCGGCGTTCGGAGACTCGATCAGGTCCCAATCTTTCTCTGGCCCATATCACCGCTCGTCTCCTCTTCGCCGGGCCTAGAAGTTTCCCGAGGACACTTCCTTCAGGATCTGGTTGTCCAGCGATAGATCCGCCACCAGCTTCTTCAACCGCGCATTCTCCTTGTCCAAGGCCTTGAGCCTCTTGGCCTGATCCATCTTCAGGCCTCCATATTCCTTCCTCCACCGGTAGTAGGTCTGCACGGTTACCCCCACCTGCTTGCACACCTGGCCCACCGCCTTCCCTTGGGCCAAGCTCACCTCCGCCTCACGCAGCTTGAGGATAATCTGCTCGGCCGTAAATCGCTTTCTTGCCATCCTTGCCTCCTTCCTAAAATCAAAATCCCTAACATTTCACCTGGACTCGTTTTAGGGGGCAAGGTCACTGTCTACCAACCACACCGCTCTTCGAGACTGCTTGCCGAGTACGCTGATCTCCTGCTGCGTACGGCGTCATATAAGAGCGAGTACATCCGCCGGTCAACGGGTATCCGCTCGTCACGACTGAGGATGTACCCGGAGGAGTTCCTTCGTATCAAGTTGCTGTGTCCGCCACAGGAGGAGCAGCGCACTATCGTCGAGGTCGTCGGCAAAGAGTCGGCAGACGCACGGCGTGCTATTGACCTCTCGCACGGCGAACTTGCCCTTCTCCGCGAATACCGCACCCGACTCATCGCCGATATTGTCACCGGCAAGCTCGATGTGCGCGAGGCGGCGGCAAGACTCCCGGACGAGGTCGAGGGACCGGAGCCAGTCGATGAGTTTGAGGAATGGCGCGAACCCATTGACCAAGATGTCGAACTGTCGGATGCCGAGTACTGACCATGCCGGTACCCGCCGATCCCAAGATCTACCACATCGTCCATGTAGACCGTCTGCCTTCTATCATTCCCGAGAACGATCTCCTGTTGAAATCAAGAAAGAGTGGTATTACTGACGAGGAAGGGGAAAGGCCATGATCGAATACAAGACCGGCGACATCCTCGCCGAAGAAGCCGAAGCTCTGGTCAATACCGTCAACTGCGTCGGGGTCATGGGGCGCGGAATTGCGCTTCAGTTCAAACGCGCTTTTCCGGAGAACTTCAATGCCTACGCAGCGCGATGCAGGCGCAATGAAATGCAACCAGTCCCAGGGGTCAGGCTCGGGATATGACGGGAATCGGTCACAGTGGAAACGGCGACGTGGAGGTAGTCTTGAGCACGCCGGACGAACCGCCTTACGTGATGGGCCTCGTGCGCCAAGCCTTCGAAAAGCAAATGGGTAACAGAGAGGCTGAAGCATGATCGCCGATCTCAAGCCCTACCCCGCGATGAAGGACTCTGGCGTGCCATGGCTGGGCGAGGTTCCAGTGCATTGGGAGGTTGACGCACTTCGCCGAAAGCTCCGCACTTATGACGGGATTAAGATCGGCCCTTTCGGCAGCCAACTGAAGCTCGAACAGATGTCACCATCGGGTTACAAAGTGTACGGCCAGGCCAACGTCATTGCCAGGGACTTTGATCGCGGCACGAAATTCGTCGACCAAGAGAAATTCAACGAACTATCCGCTTGCAAAGTGCTCCCAAATGATCTGTTGGTGACGATGATGGGAACAACCGGAAGGTGTACCTATGTTCCTGACGATGCCCCCATGGGTATCATGGATTCGCATCTCCTTCGATTGCGAACTGACGTTAGCATCAATGTCAGATTCGCCTCGCGGCTTATTGACGAGTCCACCTATGTGAAGAAGCAGATCGCGGTTGCGGGGAAGGGTTCGATCATGCGCGGGCTTAACTCGGGCATGGTCAAAGCTCTCATCCTTGCTTTACCCCCCCTCCCCGAACAAGCCGCCATCGTTACGTATCTCGACAAAGCTGCCGCCATTATCGACGTTGCTATTGACCGCGCCCAGCACCAAATCAACCTCCTCCGCGAGTACCGCACCCGCCTCATCGCCGACGTGGTCACCGGCAAGCTCGACGTTCGCGAAGCGGCGGCACGGTTGCCCGATGAGGCGGACGAGCAGGACTCGTCAGAGGAAGACGGCCCATTGACAGACCGTGTAGATAGAAACCTACACCCTCCTGCCGAGGTGACGGTATGACGGACTGGGGAAAGTGCCCGGCAGTCGAAAGCGTACCCGGCAGGCTTAGTGGAGCCTGGGTGTTCACCGGAACCAGAGTGCCCGTATCTGCCCTCTTCGAGAACCTTGAGAGCGGCGCCACGATAGAACAGTTCCTGGATTGGTTCGAGGGCGTGGAGGAATGGAAGGTCAGAGCCGTTCTCGAACACGCGGCAAAGTCCCTCAAAGTTTCCGTAGAACCGTGAAGATTCTATTCGACCAGGGAACGCCTAAGCCGCTTCGAGGGCATCTGCACGGACACTCGGTGGATACGGCAGCGGAGCAAGGATAGTCAGGACTCGGAAATGGAGACTTGGTTGAGGAGGCCGAGCAGGAAGGCTACGAAGTCCTCATCACCACTGACCAGAATATGCGATACCAGCGGAATCTCACAGATAGGCGACTGGCGATTGTCGTCCTGCTGTCCACGGCATGGCCCTATATCCAGCCGCGGATAGAAGAGAATCGCACTGTCCTTGACGAAATACGCCCCGGTGAACTGAGAGAGGTCCCGATCTGAAGATGGAAGAGGGATAGCGTGACCACCGACACCGGCGAGAAGGGACTTGAAAGCCTCATCTGCGCGGCTCTGACGGGAGCCCCCTGCGATCCGGCGCAAGCGGGCGTGGTGCGCGAGCGTCCGGCCGCCTATGGCGCCGGCTGGATCTGCGGCAACCCGAACGACTACGACCGGGAGTATTGCGTGGACCTGGTCCAGCTCTCGGAGTTCCTGCGGGAGACGCAACCGAAGGCGTCCGAGGTGCTCGCCCTGGAAGAGGACGGCCCGACGCGGCGCAAGTTCCTGGCGCGTCTTCAAGGCGAGGTCGGCAAGCGCGGCGTCATCGACGTGCTCCGCAAGGGGGTCAAGGACGGGCCGCATCACGCCGAACTCTTCTACGGCGCGCCGTCTCCCGGCAACCCCCTCGCCGCTGAACGCTACGCCCAGAACCGCTTCTCGGTCACGCGCCAGCTCCGCTACAGCCGCGACGAGACGCAGCTCGCTCTCGACCTGGGCCTGTTCATCAACGGCCTGCCGGTAGCCACCTTCGAGCTGAAGAACAGCCTCACCAAGCAGACTGTCGAGGACGCCGTCCAGCAATACAAACGCGACCGCGACCCGCGCGAGAAGCTCTTCGAGTTTGGCCGCTGCGTGGCGCACTTCGCGGTGGACGACCACGAGGTGCGGTTCTGCACGCACCTCAAGGGCAAGGGTTCGTGGTTCCTGCCCTTCAACCTGGGCTGGAACGACGGCGCGGGCAATCCGCCCAACCCGAACGGCCTCAAGACCGACTACCTCTGGAAGCGCCTGCTTACCCGCAACGGGCTGACCGACATCCTGGAGAACTATGCGCAGGTCGTCGAGGCCAAGGATGAGAAGACGGGCAAGAGGAGTGCGGTGCAGATCTGGCCGCGCTACCACCAGCTCGACGTGGTGCGGAACCTCTTGGCGGACGTCGGCCGGCACGACGCAGGGAAACGGTATCTCATCGAGCACTCGGCCGGCAGCGGGAAGTCCAACTCCATCGCCTGGCTCGCCCACCAGTTGATCGGGCTCAGGAAAGACGGCGCGGAGGCGTTCGACTCCATCATCGTGGTAACCGACCGGCGCATCCTCGACAAGCAGATCCGCGACACGGTCAAGCAGTTCGCCCAGGTCGGGGCCACCGTCGGTCACGCCGAACGCTCGGGCGACCTCCGCGCGTTTATCGAGAGCGGCAAGAAGATCATCATCTCGACGGTGCAGAAGTTCCCGTTCATCCTCGAAGAGATCGGGAACGAGCAGCGGGGCCGGCGCTTCGCCATCATCATCGACGAGGCGCATTCCAGCCAGGGCGGCAGGACCTCGGCAGCGCTCAACATGGCGCTCTCCGAGGCGGGCGCCGAGGAGGAGGACGAGACCGCCGAGGACATGATCAACCGCATCATGGACGCGCGGAAGCTCCTCACGAACGCGAGCTACTTCGCCTTCACCGCCACGCCCAAGAACAAGACGCTGGAGACCTTCGGCGAAGCGTACGACGCGGGCGGGAAGACCAGGCGCCGACCGTTCCACGGCTACACCATGAAGCAGGCGATCCAGGAGGGCTTCATCCTGGACGTGCTCGGGCGCTACACGCCGGTCGAGAGCTACTACAAGCTCGTCAAGAAGATCGAGGGTGATCCCGAGTTCGACACCAAGCGCGCCCGCAAGAAGCTGCGCCGCTACGTCGAGAGCCACGACCATGCCGTCCGGCTCAAGGCCGAGATCATGGTGGACCACTTCCACGAACAGGTGCTGGCGCTCCACAAGATCGGCGGCAAGGCCCGCGCGATGGTGGTGACGGGCGGCATCGAGCGCGCGGTCCAGTATTACCACGCGATCCGGCAGTACCTCCTGGAGCGCAGGAGCCCGTATCAGGCCATCGTGGCCTTCTCGGGCGAGCACGAGTATGGCGGGGGTAAGGTCAGTGAGGCGTCCCTCAACGGCTTCCCGCCCGGGCGGATCGCCGACGAGATCCGGCAGGACCCGTATCGGTTCCTCATTTGCGCCGACAAGTTCCAGACCGGGTACGACGAGCCGCTGTTGCACACGATGTACGTGGACAAGGTCCTGTCCGGGATCAAGGCGGTCCAGACGCTGTCGCGTCTCAACCGGGCGCACCCGCAGAAACACGACGTGTTCGTCCTCGACTTCATGAACGATGCCAACACCATCCAAGCGGCGTTCGCCGACTACTACCGGACGACGATCCTGAGCGAGGAGACCGATCCCAACAAGCTGCACGACCTCAAGGCCGCCCTCGACGGCTACCAGGTCTATGCCGACGCGGAGATCGACCGGCTCGTGACGCTCTACCTCGGTGGGGCCGACCGCGACCGGCTCGACCCCATCCTCGACGCCTGCGTTGCGCATTACAGGGAGCAGCTCGACGAGGACGGGCAGGTGGACTTCAAGGGCAAGGCCAAGGCGTTCGGGCGCGCGTACGACTTCCTCGCCGCTATCCTGCCCTACACGAACGCCGAGTGGGAGAGGCTCTCCATCTTCCTGAACTTCCTCGTGCCGAAGCTCCCCGCGCCCGTGGAAGAGGATCTGTCCAGAGGCATCCTTGAGTCCATCGACATGGACAGCTACCGGGTCGAGAAGAAGGCGGCGATGCAGGTCCGACTGCCGGACGAGGAAGCCGAGATCGGGCCGGTGCCGGCCGGCGGCGGCGGCCGTAAACCTGAACCCGAACTCGACCGCCTCTCGAACATCCTCAAGACCTTCAACGAGATGTTCGGGAATATCCGGTGGACCGACTCGGACCGGGTGCACAGGCTGATCACCGAGGACATCCCGAATCGCGTCGCGGCGGACACGGCCTACCGGAACGCGAAGCGGAACTCCGACAAGCAGAACGCCCGTATCGAGCACGATAAGGCATTGGCGCGCGTGATGACGGCCGTGCTCAAGGACGACACCGAGCTTTTCAAGCAGTTCATGGACAACGAGTCTTTTCGGCGTTGGATGACGGACACGGTGTTCGGTCTGACGTACGAACGGCCCGAGGCCTGAAACGACTTGGAGGGGGCAGGCTTGCCTTATTGCCGTTTGCAAATAGCCCGGAGGGAATCAACGTAAGCGAGGTCGCCTTCGGTTTGGGATCTCCCTCAGCTAATCTCTTTTAACCCCAGGGCTCCATGGGGATCTTTTCGAAACGATCCCCTCCCACCAGCTCCAGCGGGTCCATCTTTTCGAGGATCTCCTCCGGGATCGATAGTCGCTCGGCGAAGGGCTTGCCCAACGGCTTGGTGCAGTCGAAGGCGATCTTGGTTGTTCGGGTCTTTCCAGGGGAGCTGGGGTCCAGGGCGGTGCCGATCATGTCGTTCAAGACGATGAGGCCGCGGTCCGCCTGGAATCGGGTGGCGAGCGCCAGGAGGACCTCCTTCTCCTGGAAGATATCCACGTCCTCGTCGAAGACGAACACATGCTTGATCCCGGGGCTCGAGCCGAACGCCGCGATGGCGGCCGACCTGCCGTGGTCTTCCAGGGTCTTTTTGATCTGGAGGTACATGTGCATCACGCCGCACCCGGACATAGGGGCATGGGCGGCTTTGGCGCCCGGGACGAGCTTACGCACGGCCCGGAGCACGTCGCCTTCCTTGGTCAGGCTGCTCAGCCAGTGGGTGTGCCCGACCATGACGTCGTCCCAGTAGGCGTCCCGGCGGCGGGTGACCGCAGTGACCTTGAACATCGGCCCCCAGTTCTGGGGCCCCACGTAGCGCGTGAATTCCCCGAAGGGTCCCTCGGGCCCCCGCAGGTTGCGGGGCACGTAGCCTTCGATGACCACTTCGGCGTCCGCAGGCACGAGAAAGTTCTCTCCCAGAGTTTCCGACGGTGCGAGCCTCATGGGACTGCCCAGGGTCCCCCCGGCGGTCTCGTAATGGCTCTCATCGGGTCCGATATGGTTTTCCGCGCCCAGGAGGACCAGCGGGTGATGGCCGATCCAATAGGCGGCGGGCATGTCCTCGCCGGCCCCTTCGTACTCCCGGAGATTGCGTCTGTTGTGTGAATGGGGACCCAGGTGGACGCGAATCTCGTCGCGTCCCGAGAGCCAGCCGCGATGATACGCGGAATTGTCGAGGCCGCTCGTGCGGTTGAAGGTCAGAAACAGTCCCTCGGTGATGTACCTTCCGGGATCCATCTTGTGATGGTGAGGCGCGGGAAAGCGCCGAACGTCTATCTCCGCCCCTTTCTCGATCACTTGTTTGACCGGGGCTCTCGACCGGGAGACCACCACGGGCTTCACGCGCCGCTGCACCCGCTCGAAACAGTCTATCCCGGCCTCCTGCACCGTAACCCCCATGGCGCGAGCGAGCCTGAGGCGGCTTGCCATCATGAAGGTCATCAGCGGCATCTCCGCCCGCTTGCCGTTAATGAGGACGTTATGGAAGACCAGCAAAGGGAACCGCTTCGCCTGCTCCAGCTTCATGGTCAGAGCGGTGATCTCCCATTTGCCGTCGACCGGTTTCTCGATGTGCACCACCTCGTCGGGATAGGCCCGCTCGTACTCCCGGACAAAACCATGCAGGTCGCGGGTCAGAAGCAGGGGGGCCTGCGAAGGTTTATCGGTGCCGTCTTTCACAATCTCAGCCGTCCCTAAAGCCATCTCGCCTCCTTTGTCACTGCCTCATCGCACCAGAGTATCCGTGCTTTGGCAATATCACTCGTCCTATTGCCTGTCAAGGCAACGGGCGATGTGGAGAGTGTGGCCGGGGTCAGTCACGGTCACGGGGTCAGGCCTTTCAATCTTGACGATCTCCCGCGGCCTGTGATTCGTCCACCGCATAAGTGAATACGTGCCGCGCCTCTACGTTTTGCTTTTCACAACATGATTGCCGGGAAAACAAGCAAAGCTGAACTATCGAGGTGAGGACTGGACGTGCAAAAGCCGCTTCTTTAACGTCGGTGATGAGTGCCTCCGATTGAGACTCGAAGACGGCCGCGAAGTTAATCAGTAATCATCAATGGGGACGGATTTATTTTCTCGCCGCAAACATCGCCTGTATTCGGGGACGGACTTCGACATATTTACTTTCGAGTTCCGGGGACATAATAGCAACTTGCACGATGCCTTGCCGGCTCTAGCCCCCGGCGATGGCGCCAACGATCAGAAACGGTTCCGCGCCCGTGGCGACCTTTTCAGGCAGCGCGGTGTCCGGCGTTTCATGGGACAGGTCCTCTCCGCAGGCGAAAAATCTCACGAACGCTCTCCGCTTTTGCGTGACCTGATCGCGGACGGTCCCGCGGAGCATCGGATACCGGGCTTCGAGGGCATCGAGAACCGAGCCCTGCGTGACCGGACCCTCGATTTGGAGCCTTACCTCACCCTCGACCCGCGCGAGTTTTTTGAGTTGCGTAGGGAGCGCCACCCGGATCATGGCAGAGTCTGGACTTCAACCGAAAGCACAGCCGGGAGATCCCGAACGATGGGGATCCAGCTGTCACCCGCGTCGCTTGAGGCGTATACCTGCCCGCCGGTGGTGCCGAAGTACACGCCGCACAAATCCAGCGAGTCCACTGCCATGGCGTCGCGCAACACGTTGACGTAACAATCGCGCTGCGGCAGCCCTTTGGTAAGCGGCTCCCACTCGTTTCCACCCGTGCGGCTGCGGTACACCCGGAGCTTTCCCTCGGGAGGGAAATGCCCCGAGTCGCTCTTGATGGGAACCACGTAGACGGTGTCAGGCTCATGCGCGTGAACGTCAACGGCAAACCCGAAGTCAGTGGGCAGATTGCCGCTCACTTCGCGCCATGATCCGCCGGCATCATCGCTTCGCATGACGTCCCAGTGCTTCTGCATGAAAAGCACGTCCGGACGCGAAGGATGCATGGCGAGGCGGTGCACGCAATGCCCCACCTCCGCTGTTGGGTCGGGAATGTATTCGGACTTCAAACCGCTGTTGATGGGTTGCCACGTTTTGCCGGCGTCGTCGCTGCGGAAGGCGCCCGCGGCCGAAATGGCGGTGAAGATCCGGTTCGGGTTGCTCTGATCCAGAAGGATCGTGTGCAGGCACATCCCACCCGCACCCGGCTGCCATGAAGATCCCGTGCCGTGGCCGCGCAGACCGGAGACTTCTTGCCACGTCTGCCCGCCGTCGGTGGAGCGGAACAAGGCCGCGTCTTCCACTCCGGCATAGACAGTGTCAGGATCGCTCAGCGAAGGTTCGAGGTGCCAGACTCGCTTGAACTCCCACGGTTGTGGAGTGCCGTCGTACGACTGGTGCGTGGTAAGCGGCTTGCCGGTTTCGGGAGACGAATCGTAAACGAACCTGTTGCTCTCGCTCTTGGGCATGCCTTGCGGGGTGGCGGCGGGCTCCCCCTTTGGTGTACCGGGTTGATGCCAAGTCTTGCCGCCGTCATCGGAACGTTGAATGATCTGCCCGAACCAGCCACTGGACTGCGATGCATAGAGTCGGTTCGGTTCCACGGGAGAGCCTTTCACATGGTAGATCTCCCAGCCCGCAAAATGGGGACCACTGACCTGCCACCGCCGGCGCACTGCGTCCGAAGTCAGGATAAATGCTCCCTTTCGCGTGCCGACCAGTACGCGCAATCCACTCATATATTAATCCACCCCAAACTTAAGCCCGGCGGCGGGCGTTCCGATCTTACGAATTTGCCGTGCCCGGGGTCCGCTCATCAGGTAACATAAGGGCGCCGGACGGACTTTTACCCTTTTACTTTTTTTTCACTCTTCACACGGCAGGTGGGACTCGTCCAGGGCCGCCCAACTCACCCGACTGCCCCAATTCCTGTGAACGGTAGGTTTGGACCCCGGATCGGTGTCCAGCGTACCCGAGGGGACAACCATTTGCTCACCGTTCCGAGAGGCATGAGGCACGGGACAATTGCATCGGGTACAGACGGCCGTGGCAAAGCTTCTTGCCTCGGGAAGATCGTAACGCGAGATCATCTCCTCTCCTTTGGTCCAACGGAACTGGTTGACGGGCACCCCGAGATTCGTTGCCCGCACGGCTCCCGTGGCCTTCCTGCACCTCGAGCAATAGCAGTGGTTAAACCTCGTTAACGGCGGCCACAACTCATACTGAACCGATTTACAAAGACAACTCCCTCGAAGCGCGCTTTCAGCCATTTTTTCCTCCCGTTCCTTAGGTGAGTCGATGAGTGAAGTCTTATCCCGCGCGAGTATCCTTCGCAAGCCGCTTGCACTAAGGACGCCGCACGAATTCAGCGAGCGCTCGACCGAACCCCGCCGCGTGAATTCCGTACCGACCGAAATCTCCCGTGAACGCGCCGATGGCCCAAACCCCTGCGTCCCGGTATTTGGCCTCGCCTCTGGACTCGGCGAGGGCGAAAAAAAACGCCGCAGCGGCTCCGTTCCGTTCGATCAGAGTCAGCGGGTAGCGGAGGTATGCGGCTCCCGGCGCCGAAAGATCGTAGTAGCCGCCGGCCGGGTTTCTCAGTCTCGCCAGAATGAATTCGGCCAAATCCTTCGCGCGGTCCAGATACCGAGTTTCGCCGGTGGCTTTCCATGCATGCACCAACACCGCGCCCAGGCGCGCTTGATCATCGAGCAATCCCGGCCCGTGAGGCGCGCCGTCGAAGTAATGATAGACTCCCCCTCGGGGACTCCGGCATTTGTCCCAGATGAATTCCAGCGCCTTTAACGCAATCTCCTTGCAGGCCGACTTGCCCAACACGGCATAGGCTCTGAGGTAAGCGCCGATGGCGTCGGCGTTCGCGTCCGTGTAAATACAGTCGTCCAGGATGGAGAAATACCCTGCCCGGGAAGAAGCATCCTTGTCTTCGCTTCGAATAAAATCCTCGCAACCGAAATAGGTTCCGCTGCAAGAATCCAAAAGCCTGTTATTCAGGTAGTCGATAATGCCTTCACCCATACGCGCATAGGTTGGGTTTTTAGTGATCTCGAAAACCCCCAGGCAGTTGTTAAGGATGCCCGCCTGATCCGCCAGAAGCTTTTCCCGGTGGGGGCCGCTCCAGTCCTCACCGGAGGCAGTGCGGTAGTACCCGCCCTCTTCACGATCGTGGATCGGACTCTCCCGCATCCGGTCGAGAGTTAAACACACGTGATCGAGATAGTCGGAATTCTTTGCCGCTCCATAACGGGAGAGCAAAAAATCGTTCGCATCCGAATGGATATATTTCCGACCATGCCCGTAGCCGCCGTGAACGCGGTCGGCGAGCCCCATGATCAGCTGGGTAATCTCCGAAACGCCAGAGTCCCGATGGTCGATGGGGTCCGGCCGACTCGCGGCCTCGCGTGGGGCCCGTGCGAGTGTTCCCTTTTTCCCGCGAACTTCGTTTCGAATCTTCCGATTAGCCTCATAGACCCGAACCAAAAGGCTTCCGAGCGCCTCCGCGTCAAGGCTGTTCGCGCAGGCGAGCTGTTCCCCCTCCGGGGTCATGAAAACAATCGTGGGCCACCCGTTTTGATTGTAGCGAACGTCCACGTCGGGCCGCTTCGCGTTCTCCGCCCGGACCGAGACGAAGTAGGCGTTCAGCAACGTGATATTCTCGTCGTTAGAGAAGGCGTCCTCGTCCATTCGCTGGCAGATACGGCACCAAAAGGCGTGCAAAAAAAGCATCAAGGGCTTATTGTGGCCTCGAGCCGCGCGGAACGCCTCTTCCCCCCATTCAAACCAGTTGATCAGGTGCGCCCGATTGGGAATCGTTGAGAGACGGATCATCAGCGATTCGCCCCGGCAGCCTCGGCGTGGGAGGAAACGTAGGATTGCGAGAGAGTATTCAACTGTGTCCGTCCGTTTCGAGCAGGATTGACCCGGTAAGCCCCTAATGGATATAGTGCTGGACCATGCCCCCGGGAAATCAACCAGTCATCAAGGCCGTTCGCTACTTTTTATCTCATACGCCCGGACTTGTCACCCACGGCTCGAAACCGGCGCGTGAAATCGTCCGGGAAGCGGCGGTAAGCGAACGAATTCGGGAGCGGCTCCGTTCCTTCGAGGACGCTTTGTCCTATCCGCCGAACCGGGTATTTCTAGGATCCATCTACCCCGATGAACTGAAATCCCTCCAACGGCCCTGGTTTGCCGTGAGACAGGATACGGAACGGCGGCAACGGCATGGTGAATTCATGCCGGAAGAGGAGTTTTACGCCGTCATGAAGCTCTGCGATCTCTTCGGGCTGCTTTGGCTCGAGGAAGGTTTTCTCGGGACGGCGCGGCGGGCGTTGGAACTCCATCCGCTCTTCGGGAAGGTGGAAGCCGCGAACCTCAACGACGGCAAGCCGCTCTCCGCCATCGAGGCTCGGATCGACGGTCCGTCGCCCGCGCTCCCCCTCAATCTGCGGGACGGGCAATTGGTGGGCTGCGTCCTGCCGGGCGATCGGGAGGACCGCTCCCTTGCGCCCGACATTCTCCTCGAGAACCTGGCCTGCAAGGCGACGGCGGTAGTGGCCCTGAAGACGCTCCTGAAGGGTGAAGGCGCACAGGCCGCTGCCATTGATTATGTTCTAAACAGCGGCGAGGAGGCGGTGGGCGACCGTTACCAGCGCGGCGGAGGAAACCTGGCGAAGGCCATCGGGGAAATGTGCGGGTGCTCCATGGCGAGCGGGGTCGACGTCAAAGGCTTTTGCTCGGGTCCGAACCATGCTTTGCTGCTGGCCGGCAGCCTCGTGAGCGCGGGTGTGTTCCGCAATGTGGTGGTCGTCGGGGGCGGCTCTCTGGCGAAACTCGGGATGAAGTTTCAAGGCCATCTCAAACACGAACAACCGGTCTTGGAGGATGTTTTGGCGGGAGTTGCCATCCACGTCTCCGGGGACGACGGGAAACATCCTTGGCTAAGGCTGGATTCCGTCGGTATGCACCGGGTGGGTGCCGGCTCGAGCCAGCAGGCCGTCTTCGGCTCACTGGTGGCCGAGCCGCTGCAGAAACTAAAATTGCGCTTCGGGGATATCGACAAGTACGCCACCGAGCTGCACAACCCGGAGGTGACGGAACCGTCCGGAAACGGCAACGTTCCGTTGACGAACTACAGGCTTATCGCCGCCCTGGCGGCGCGGAACAAAGAGATCGCCCCTAACGAGATTTCAAGTTTTGCGGAAACACACGGAATGCCCGGTTATGCCCCGACTCAGGGCCATATCGCCTCGGCGATCCCTTTCCTGGGGCACGCAGTGGACCGTATCGTGTCGGGGGCTATGGATCGAGCCATGTTCTTGGCCAAAGGGAGCCTGTTTTTAGGCCGCATGACTCAGATGGCGGACGGATTATCCTTTGTATTGGAGCGTAACCCGAAAAACTAACCGGGGATGACTCGCGCAAAGCGAAACCAGTAAGCAGTTCGCAGTAAGCGGTATGCGGCGGTCAAAGCTAAATTTAAGAAAAGTAAGGTCAAGAGGTTGATTTCTTGCCGCCTACTGTCCTCTGCTAGATGTTCCGGCTTGGCGAGGTCGTAGTCTCGGCTCGATATGAATGACGGGGGCGTTATGAAGCTGAACGGGAAGAAAGTCATTGTTCTGGGAGAAAGAGACGGCGTTCAAGGCAACTCCATCGCTCTTTGCGCGAAAAGCGCGGGCGCCGAAGTCATCCTTGAACTCACCCACTGTTTCGTCTGAACGGCGTCGGGCGCGCTTGACCTGGAAGGTCAAGAAGAAATCAAACGGAAGGTAGACGCCACGGGGACTGCCGGTGTCGTTGTCCTTCTCGGAACTCCCACCGCAGAGAGCAGCAAACTGTTCGGCCTGACCATGACCGATGGGGATCCGACCTGGGCGGGAGCGCTCGGCGGCGTCGGCTTGAAACTCCCCGTCTTCCACATCACCGAGCCCGAGATCAAGGAGCAGGTGGACCCCGAGACCTACGCCGACGAGGTGGGCCTGATCGAGATGGCAGTGGAAACCGAGGCTATCGCCACGGCGATGCGGGAGGTTCGCTCCGGGCTCGCCGACGGATAAGCTGAACCCTTGGCGGCAAGCTTGCTTTGAGGTATAAGCAGAGCAGTAGCCGGTCTGAGATTGCGCTCGCTCCTGGAGGACTCCCGGTCCCTTGCCGGGTCTTCACGAGAGGAAAGAAAAATGCGTTTGACCCTGGCATGTCACCCCATCACGGAGATCCGCTTGGAAACACCGGCCCGTCTCGACGGCTCGGTCCTCGTCGTCGATCCGGAGGAACTGCGCCGGTTGGTTCTTGAAGACGATGCCCTTACCGGCGTGGATTTCCAAATCGTGCGCCCCGGCGAGAGTTGTCGGGCCGCGCCCGTCTTCGACATCATCGAGCCCAGAGCTAAAGGAGAGGGCTCAAGCCCTGATTTCCCGGGCATCCTGGGTGCGCCGGAAACGGCGGGCATGGGGACGACCCATGTGCTCGAAGGAGCCGTCGTCACCGTTCTGGCGGAGAGGTCTCCGGGAGAGTCCAGGGGCGTGACGGGCCGGGTATTGGAGATGAGCGGGGCAGCCGCTGAAGGCAGCAATTACTCCTCGTTGCACCACCTGGTGGCGATTCCCCGTACGCGTTCGGAGTTGCCCGCTCAAAGCATCGGAAAAGCGTATCGTCGGGCCGGTCTCAGGCTCTCGGTTCATATGGCCCGCATTGCGGCGAGTCAGCCTGCGGCATCCACCCGTCAATTCGACCCGGCGGGTCCCGCGGAGGCGGGACGCGAGGGGCTTCCCCGGGTCGCATATGTAGGCCAGATCTTCTCGCGCCAGCGAAAGCCCGGCGTGGACGAGCCCATTCTCTATGGCGCCAACACGGAAGGGATGCTGCCCATCCCGCTTCATCCCGACGAGTGGCTGGACGGCGCCGTCGTCCCATCGTACCATTCTTCCATCGGCGGCGCGGAAACCTACTTCTATCAAAATCACCCCGTGATCCTGGAGCTCTACGGTCGCCACCATGCGCGGCATCTCAACTTCGTGGGCACGGTGGCGACCGTTGCCGGTTCCGACAACTTCGACCGCGACCGAAACTGTCGGACGGCTGCGAATCTGGTCAGGTGGGCGTTGAAAGCGGACGCCGTCATTCTAACCAAGTACGGCGGCGGTGTTCCCCATGCCGACTTGGCGGAGACCGCTCGGCTCCTGGAAGGTATGGGCATAAAAACCACTGTCATGGTCTCGGACATGGCAAGGGACAGGCGGGTCGAGTCGGCTCTGCTCTTCAACTTTCCGGAGGTGAATGCCATCGTATACAACGGCGGAAACGGAACGAATTACACGTTGGCACCGGTGGATCGGATCATCGCCGCGACCCCGGAGTTGAGGAGGGTGTTGGCCGGACCGACGAAGGTCGCCGCTGCGAACGTTGCCGGCGTCACCAATCAACAGGGAGCCTCGAGAATGCGGGCTTTGGTCACTTGATCCAGTCGCGAATCCGGTGAGGAGGGTCAAAAAATGCGAATCGTACACTATTTGAATCAGTTTTTCGGCGGAGTCGGGGGAGAGGAGCAGGCGGGCATGCCCCTTGAGGCGCGTGAGGGGGCCGTAGGACCGGGGAGGCTGTTGGAACAACTGCTGGGCGATGGCTCACGTGTGGTTATGACCCTCATTTCCGGAGACAACCATGCCGTGGAACACCAGGAGGAGTTGACGGCCGCGGTGCTGGCAAAGGTCCGGGAGGCGGGTGCAGAGCTGTTCGTTGCCGGTCCTTGCTTCGAAGCGGGTCGATATGGGATGGCGGCGGGGTCCCTCTGCGCCGCCGTTCAGTCCAACCTGGGGATTCCCGTCGTTACCGGGATGGGCAGCGAGAACCCGGGGGCGGATCTCAACCGGGAAGCGCTCTATATCGTGAATTCGGGTGCGAGCCCCGCCAAGATGCGGCAAGTCCTAACCAAAATGGCGCGTCTGGGAGGAAAGCTCGTCCACGGTAAGTCCATCGGGCTGCCCGCAGAGGAAGGCTACCTTTCCCGGGGTATCCTGCGCGATCAACTGGCGGATCGGACGGCCGCCGTCCGGCTCGTTGATATGCTCCTGACGAAAGTGAAAGGAGAGCCCTTCGAGTCTGAGATGTTGCCGACTTCCTTTAAACCGGTTCCCATGCCCTCCGCCGTGGGGGATCTTTCGAAGGCCAAGGTCATGCTCATCACCGACGGCGGCCTCGTTCCGAAGGGCAACCCGGACAAAATCGAAGGACAAGCCGCCACCCGGTGGGGCTCCTATAGCATCGACGGCCGGGATGATCTCAGGGGGGAGGACTACGAGATCTCTCACGGCGGCTATGATCCGAGATTCGTTCAACAGGATCCGGACCGTCTCGTGCCCCTCGACGCCATGCGCGAGATGGAAAGAAGCGGCAGGATCGGAAAACTCCACCACGAGTTCATCTCCACATCTGGTCTATCGAACCCGCTCTCGAACACGCGGCGCCTGGGCAGGGAGATGGCCGAAAAAGTGAAGCGGGAGGAGGTCGACGCCGTCATCCTCACCTCCACCTGAGGAACGAGCACTCGCAGCGGAGCTGCGATATCAACCGAGCTGGAAAAGGCGGGCATCCCGGTGGTCCAGATTACCTCGGCCATGCCCATTGCAAAGATGGTCGGTTCCAACCGCGTCGTTTTGGGCAACGGCATAGTCCACGTCACCGG
Organism: uncultured Binatia bacterium (SeqCode); assembly: GCA_965218425.1. Classification (GTDB taxonomy): domain Bacteria; phylum Desulfobacterota; class Binatia; order UBA9968; family CAXXLF01; genus CBDCDW01. The sequence goes on along the minus strand of OZ244621.1, from coordinate 2,286,495 downwards.
CGCGGCAAACCTGACGGGCGAGGAAGAGAAAGAATTACGGCGCAAGCTGGTAAAGGAGGCGCTGGCGTCACTGGAGTCGGATCGGAAGCAGAGTAAAGCAGAGGATAGCGCCTGATTCGCGTTTAGCGATTCGGATCAACGATTGCCGGCAGAGAGCGGTAAAGAACGCCGGGTTCGGAGACATGCAAAAGTCTTTCATAAGGCTGAAAGAGGACGGCACTTGGCCTCTGGTCCAAGGGGTGAATGCGGAAGGACGTCAGGTTGCTCGTGAAGGGGCGGATTACCAGTCGATCGGCGGTTGAGGGCCGGGCTTGATCCCCGCGATGTCAGGGTCTTCGCCTGGAGTCAGGGGCCTACGATTCGCTTTTTCCGCTTTACGGTCCTGTCGCATGGCCTCTTTTTCCCTCTTTTTTTTCTGCCGATCCTGCTCCTTCTTGCGCTTTAGGAATGTATCAGCCATGGGGTAATTTACCATCTAGCTGAGCAAAACCCAAACGAATTGCGGGTCCTGTGGGGGGCCGGGTCTAGGCGCCTCAATCTCACTGCCTGACCTGCACGGCCCCGCCTTGCCGTTAGAATTCTACCCATCAATTCTTTAAAAGAACGAATTCAAAAGAGTTTTTCGCGCCAAGACGCCAAAGAAAACCGTATGAAGATCGCAGTAAGCAGAAAACGGTGTAGCCGGTGGAAAGTGTTTAAGGGTCAGGTTAGGGAGTGGAGGGTTGACAGTGCGGACTTCACTACACCCTTGACCCACCCTCAATTTCCACTCGGTACTCGTAACCCGTCACTGAAAAGACGCTTTGCGTATAGCGCCATGCGCTTTGCGTTTTACCATCAGCGCAAAGCGGCGGTTACGCTATTAATGAACCGCCGCAGCTACTCCCGGCTCCCGCCGTACAGGCGTAGCAGTGATTTCCGACCACGATTGATTGATTTTCCAGGCCATCGGCATGGAGGTCCTGGATCTTTAGCGGCTTACCCTGTCGGTTCGAGACCGGCAGCTCCAGCATCTGATTGAAGTCACAGTCGTAAACGGACCCCTCCCATCCTACGCTCAAGATGTTTCTGCACATGACCTTGTCCACGGTATCCGGGTTGAACGCGGACTGGATCAGCTCCATATACCGGTCATACTCGTTTCGCACCTTCAGAAAGGTCTCAAATCGAGTGATGGGCACATTGGTAAGACAGTAGAGATGGTTAAAAACGATGCCGTATTCTTCCTTGAGGATAGTCTTATAGTCCTGTTCCAATCGTTCCTGGGGCGACGGAAGGTAAGCCCCCACCGGGTTATAGACCAATTGCAGCTCCAGACCCGTGCCTTCGACTCCATATCCCAGGCCGTTCAGAAGCCGCAGCGCCCGGATACTCAGATTGAAGGTCCCTTTGCCCCTCTGTTGGTCTACGTTCCCCTCTGTGTAGCAGGGAAGAGAGCAGATCAGCTCCACCCGGTTTTTTTGAAAGAAGTCCGGGAGATACTCCTTCCCCTGTTCAAAGATGACGGTGAGATTGCATCGGTCCATCACGTGGCGGCCAAGCTGGACGCTGCGCTCCACGAGGTAGTCGAAATGCGGGTTGAGCTCCGGCGCGCCCCCCGTGATGTCCACTGTGGGCACATCGGACTTCTCGAGGAAACGGAGCACCGACTCTACCGTTTCCAGAGTCATGATTTCCTTCCGGGTGGGTCCCGCCTCCACGTGACAGTGCAGGCATGCCTGGTTGCAGTACTTCCCCATGTTAACCTGCAGGGTTTCCACCTTGCGCTTGAGGAAGCTGTCGCCGCTTTGTCTTATTTTCTCAGCGAAGCTCTGCATAGACGCCTCTTCGATACGACCAGATTGATTTCGGTAATATCAGCAATCTCGCGGCAAGTCAAAATCAACATCTTCGTTCCGTCAGCCCGCATCAACCCACTTCAACCCGGATAAACCCACTTCCCGCCGCCTCCGGTTTTTTGCGCCGCCCCACAGGCGCCGGGTAAATCATCCCAGGAACATCCCTTCAAAACTATTCTCCGGGCGTGGAGGTCCACTCTAAAGGTGTTTCCCACCACGTCGTAGAGCCCGTGGGAACTCTTCCCCAGAGGGAATCGGCCCACGGGTGTGGTGGACTCGAAACCTGAACCACTATTTAAGTAAGTAGACACGGGCCATCCCCTCAGCTAGAATGGCCGCGTGATACGGAGGGGCAAAAACACCAAAGCCGGGAGAGAGCGCTTCGCCCAAGAGGCGCTGCAACACCTCGATCACCTTTATCGAGTTGCCCTACACCTATCGAGGGACCCTCAGGAAGCTCAAGACCTTGTCCAAGAAGCCTATCTACGTGCCCTTGATTCATTCGAACAGTTCACCCCTGGAACCAACCTGAAGGCGTGGCTGAGTCGGATCCTCTATAACTTTTTTCTCGATCACCACCACAGGAAGAGAAGATGGGCGGCCGTGGAAGGACGGGGTCTCTGGGACGAAGAGGGCTTAGATTATTGGGAGACGCTTCCGGGACCGGAGCCAGGGCCGGAAGACAATGTCTACACTAAAGAATTGAGCGTCAAGGTCAATGAGGCCCTGACCAAAATCCCTGAAGAATTTAGAGCGCCCATTGTACTGGTGGACATGGGAGAGCTTTCATATGCAGAGGCCTCGGAGGTGCTCTCATGCCCCTTGGGAACCATTCGCTCCAGACTTTCCCGGGGTAGAAAATACCTTCACCAATACCTACGATGCTACATGGTGGAAGAGGTTAAACAAGGCGGGAAAAAGCGAGAATGAAGACTTCCCGGGTCTCAGCCCGGGGCATGCATCATCCATCTTGCGAACTGGTCGAAACACGTACAAGCACTGTACCAGCCGCGGAAGGGTCCAGATTAGCCGTTCATAATTGATGGGCTTGCCCTGATGCTCATTTGCCCAAGCGAAGGACACATCACTCCAGCGGCTTCAGGTCCCCCAGCATGGTGGGTATCAGCTCCGACACCGTTGGGTGGGCGTGGACAGCCCGCTGAATAACCGTGCAGGGCGCCTTGGCGTACATCACATCCAGGATGGAATGAATGATTTCATCGCCACCAACACCAAGGACGGCGGCCCCGAGGATCTCTTTGGTTTCGGCATCCACCAAGATCTTCATAAATCCCTGTGTCTCGCCTTTCTCCACGGCGCGCGCCACACGAGTCATGGGCCTCTTTGCTATCAACGCTTTGCGGCCTGATTTTTTCACTGCATCTTCGATCATTCCCGCGCGTCCGAGGGGCGGATCGATAAACATCCCATAGGTTAAAATTCGGTCGCTGACCCGGCGTGGGTCGTCGTCGAACAGATTGGCCGCAACAATTTCATAGTCGTTATACGAGGTGTGGGTGAAGGCTCCCTTGCCATTGCAGTCCCCAATGGCCCAAACTCCAGGCACGTTGGTCTGAAGCCGATCGTCCACCTTGATGTACCCCCGCCGATCCACTTCGAGGCCTGCTTTATCTATGCCCAGGTCGTCCGTGTTGGGACGCCGTCCGATGGCGAGCAGCAGGTGGGTACCCGTTACCTCCTTACCTCCGGTTTTGCAGTCCAAATTGACGGTGATCTGATCGCCCTTTTGCGCAGCAGAAATACATTCAGCTTCGAGCCGAACGTTCACCCCCTCCGCTTCCAAAATCTCCTTGATCGCCAGGGAAGTGTCCTCATCATCCTGCTGGGTCAACCGAGGCCCACGGTCCACGATGGTCACTTCGCTGCCGAAGCGTCTGTACATCTGACCAAACTCCAGGCCGATGTAGCTTCCGCCGACCACGATCAGGTGCTTTGGGAGAAAATCCACCTCCATGATGCTCGAATTGGTGAAGTAATTTACCCCAGGGAGGTCCATTACCGACGCGCGCGCGCCGACATTGATGAAAATCTTATCCGCCTCTATGAGCTCCCCTCCCACACGCACCGCGTGGGGTCCCTCGAACCGCCCGTGGTCTTCGTAAACCTTAGCGTTCTTCAGGTTCTTGACCCAATTGCCCACTCCCTGATTGGACCGCTGCACCGCCTTGTCCTTACGCTCCTTGACCTTTTTCATATCCACGGTGACCGGCCCGCCGATCATCACCCCGTATTCAGCCCCACGCCTTGCAATGTGAGCGGCATGGGCACTGGCCACCAGGGTCTTGGTGGGTATTCAACCGGTATTAACGCAGGTGCCACCAAACGACTTGCGTTCAATGATGGCAACTTTCATTCCTTCACCCGCCATCCGCGCGGCCAGGGAAGGGCCCGACTGGCCTGTACCGATAACGATGGCATCGTATTTCGTGGTCATAAACTTTCTCCCCTTGTCATCGTGCAAGACTCCGTGCAGAATATTTTCTAGGACAAGACACGGAACGAAGAGACCCCTTACCACAATCACCCGGATCATCCAAGAGCTATGATATCGATTTGCCGCCGTAAAGGGGTAATATTTCGGGAACTCCTGGGGTAGGAACGACGTTGTATAGGTTATAGCTATTGTGCATGGAGGAAGGAAAGTAACGGAAATGACTTGTAAAGAGGCCGAGGAGCTTATAACCGCTCTAGCGGATAGCGAACTAAATGACCTCGAGCGACAGGCCATAGAGAGCCATCTAAAAAATTGCGTGAACTGTCAAACCGTATTTGAGCAGGAAAAGGAGCTCAAAAAACAGCTCTTTTCCATCGGCGCCAAAGTGTCCGCCCCCTCCGATCTCAGAGCAAAGATCCTCGCGGATCACCATATCTCACCTCAGGCCACCGAACCAACCCAAGGTTGTAAAGGGTTCTCCCGGACACCCAATTTCATCACCCGCCCCGCCTTTGCATCGGCCGCACTGATTTTACTGCTCGTCCCTTTATTTTACCTGACCTGGCCGACCGGTCAGCCTATGCCTCTGGCAGCCATAGAGGCGCATGCACAGATTGCTTCAGGCGACCTTTCCTTTGTCCGAGCCGAAAGCCCATCAGCAATTAAAAACCAATTGCACCAGGCCATGGAGGGCAAATTCGCGCCAATGGGTTATGATCTATCCTCCGCGGGATTAAAGGCCGTCGGCGGCACGGTCAAAGAAGTCGGCAATCGCGATATCCTCATTGCCGTGTACGAGGGCACCGGTCCTTCTGTCAGTTGTTTTACCTTTCTCGGCACGGAACAAGACGCTCCACCACAAGCCCGCAGGCTCTTTGATCCGGAGAGAAAGGTCAGTTTTTATACTTTCTCCAACGATGGGATAAATGGGGTCATGCACCGCATGGGAGAACGAATCTGCCTTCTGGTTTCCAAGAGACCCATCCAGGAGCTCCTGCACCTCGCCCGGTCCGCTTCCAAACCTATCCAGAGCTAAACAAGAGGGCCCATTGAAATACTGTCTTCCCCTATGGCTGATCCTGTTGGTCTTACTATTCCTGCCAAATCATTCTCATGCGGCAGACCTTCGTCCGAATGAGATTATTACCGTCCTGGCCAAGGATGCCATTGCGGCCATCCTCTCCCCCGAGTTCCAGGACGGCAAAAGTGCCCAATGGCTCAAGGCGGACGAATCCGTCATCGGTGTGGAAATCAATGGGGACAGTCGCGCCTACCCCGTAGCCACACTGAGCCGGGTTGAAATCGTCAACGACAAAGTTGGCGGCATACCCATCGCGGTCACCTGGTGACCCCTCTGTTATACGGCCATCGTGTATGACCGTAGAATCGCAGACAAGGAGTTGACCTTTGGGGTCTCAGGGAAACTCCATGCCAATTCTCTGATAATGTACGACCACCAAACGGACAGCCTCTGGAGCCACCTGGTGGGAGCGGCGGTCAAAGGCCCAATGGACGGGAACAAGCTCAAACCCATGGAATCCACGTTTACTCGTTGGGGGACCTGGATGGGACTCTACCCGGACTCCAAGGTTTTAACCAGTGGACGGCCTTTTCCCCTCAGCTTGGGACGGGACCCTTACGAATCATACTATAGTTCCGCAGACACGGGGATTATTCCCACTCGCTTGTCTGATAAGAGGGTCTATCCCAAAGAATACGTACTTGGATTAGTGATCGATGGAAAAGCGAAGGCTTACCCCTATTCCGTCCTGAGCAAGCAGCCGGTGGTCAATGACGTATTCCAAGGGATCCCAATTCTTGCGGTCTTCGAAAAGGACAGCGCGACGGGGATGGTGTTTAAACGCCAGGTGAAAGACCGGGTTCTTACATTCAAGAAGACGCAGCCGGAAAACTACAAAGGCACCTTTCTTACCGACGACACAACCGGCTCCGTGTGGAATGGGCTAACGGGAAAGGCCGTTCAGGGTCAAATGAAAGGTCAAAGGTTGGAGGCCGTACCTGTCACCCCCTCCTTCTGGTTCGGTTGGGTGGACCATTACCCGAAGACCCTGATCTTCACTGCCAAGAAATAAACCGGAAAAATTCACTGCTCCCCTGACCTGTTGGATCTTAACCCATGGAATCCTCAACAACACCGGTCCACAAAGTTTTTCGCGCCGAGACACTAAAGGCGTAAAGAGCCTTAACCGCAGATTTACCCGGATCATTGAATCAGTAAGAACAATTAGAAGAACAAGTAGATTAGTATAGCTAAGAAAAAGGCATTCAAAGGCATTTTCAGCATATTAGCTTGTTTTCCTGCAAAACGAGTTCCTTTGAAGAGATGGAAGATATTGATAAAACATAGAAATGCTTGACGACGCGTCAAGTATAGACGTGCGGCCCGTCTTGTTTTGTTTACGCGCCAACCTTGACGCTGCGCCGCAGCCACGGTTCCAAATTGTCAAAGCGGAACGTTCCTGCTTCGTACAGTCCGGAAATGAAGGCGTAGGCCTCACCGGCGTCGACCGTGAGTTGTGCGCCGTTGATCGCCAGAAACGTGTACGTCGCGGCAAAGGCCGTGCGCTTGTTACCGTCGATGAACGGATGGTTTTGGGCCAGACTCTCCCACAGCGCAGCGGCTTCCTCAACGAGATCGGCGTAGTAGCCGGTTTGCGGCCGATAGAGCGCCGCCTCCAAAAGACCAGGGTCCCGGACGCCGGGCGACCCCCCGTACCGCTCGATCTGATCCGCGTGAATGGCGAGAACTTCCACCGGCGTGAGGTAGTCCGTCACTTCGCGAGCTTCTTGTAGAGATCGTCGTACTTGTCATGGCTGCCGAGATAGGCGGCCATGACGTGCGGACGGGGTCGGGCCTGTCTTCGCTTCTCGATCAGGTCGGCCAGCGCCTCGTCCACGAGCGCTTGAAGCTGGCGGCCCTCTTTCTCCGCGATCGCGCGGACCGTGGCCAGAATCTCGGCGTTGACCTGGGTAGCAAATTTCTCACGAGTCCGGGGCATGGCACACTTCTCCTCTCTCCTCTAACCTCAGCATGTCATGACAAATAATGATATGTCAAGAAATCCCTGTCCCTTTCCACGCCCCCATAAGGAACAAACTCTCGCGGTTCTCTTTTAAAGAACGATCATGATCTTCAATTGGATGGGGGATTCTGCTACAAGAATCAATATCTTGATACCTTATTGTCGAGTTATTAGTTTACGCACGGCATTTTGGTACCGTAAATCGCTGGAGAGACCTGAGAAAAAATGACTTTTTCGGCGAGAACCGATCAGCAAAACGAATGATACCGGTTCCCTCATCCGGACCGTCGCGCCACCGAAAGGATCTAGAATGAACGGAGCACTACGTATTCGGCTTCCGCGCTTGCCGGTCCGCGAACGCCGAGCCCGTGCGATACTTCGGCCGGTCGCCGCCTTAGCGATCGTGGCGGTGACATGCGCGGCCTCGCCGCAAGTCGAGGCGGCGGGCGGAGGCCTCGGGGTGTCCAGCCACATTCCCGCCGCCGCCGCGGACGCGGCGCGCCCCCTCGCCGTGATCGACCGGACGGATATCGAGTTGTCCGGCATGAAGAACGTCTCGGACCTGTTGCTGGGGCGTTTGCACTACAACAGCTTCGGCGCCCACCGGCCGTTCGTCCTCGGGAGCGGCCGGGTCGCGGTTCTCGTCAATGGGCGCCGCGTTTCGGATTCGACATTCGACCTCGACCTCCTGTCGCTATCGGCCGTCGAGCGCATCGAGATCCTGAGCGACAGCGCGGCCGCCTTGCACGGTGGACACGCCATTGCCGGCGCGGTCAACGTCGTTCTCAGGCGCGATTATGAGGGCGTCGAGGTCCAGGGAAGCCTCGACCGGCCCACCGGCGCGGGCGGCGATACCAAGCACCTGAGCGGTCTGTGGGGCGGCGCGCTCGGAAGAGGTCACATGGTGATCGGCGCGGACGTCTTCCGCAGGCAGGAAATCCGCAGTGCGGACCGGGACTACAGCCGCGCTTCGTGGACGCCGGGCGGCCCGTTCGCTGACGCGTCCAACGTTTCGGTGGGCGGCAACACCCTATTCATCAGCACCGATGACGGCTCGGTCGCGCGTGCCCTCGGCGACTGCCGGGGAAGCGCGTACACCGGTGTGCTCACCAAGCCCATCGGTGTTCCCGGCACGGGCTGCGGCTTCGCCTGGCCCGAGATCGCTTGGAATACGGAGCGTGTCAAGAAGGAGAGCCTGTTTCTCAACCTCGATCACCCGCTTGGCGAGGCCGCGGGCGTGTACGTCGACGCCCGGGCCGCACGGGGCGACACCAAGTTCCGCTACGCCCCGTCGGTCGGCACCTTCTCCTTCACGCCCCCGGCGGAGCTCCGCAGCGAACTTCAACGGGATCTCGGAATCAGCGATATTCCGGACAGAATCAGAGTGGCCCATCGGTTCATCGGCCACGGCAATCGCGACTGGCGCACGGACCTTGAGGAATACGAACTCACGCTCGGCGTCCGGGGACGATTCGCGGTCGGCATCGGCTATGACGCGCACTTCCGGTACTATCGTCACGATACCGCCGAGGATGGCGGTACCTTCGTAAGCGAAAGCGCGGTCCAAAGGGCCATCGACGAGAGGCGGTACGATCTCAAAGGGCACCTGGGGGCCATTCGCGAGACCGGGCTCCTGCTGGACCGCGATCGGGTCACGGACCACAAGGCGGCTCGGGTATCCTTGGACGGAACGGCGTTCGCGCTAAGCGGCGGCGATGTGCGGTGGGCGGCGGGCACCGAGGTCGCTTACGAGGATTGGCGGAACGTCTACGATTATAAGGACGTTCTCGGCGGTTCCCATCAAGCGGGCGACGTGCTCGGATCCGGCGGCATTTCGGCGGCGGGCAAGCGCCGGCGCTGGTCAGGGTTCGCCGAGGTTTCCCTGCCGTTGCACAGCGACTGGGATGTCGTGCTCGCCGTGCGGCGCGATGACCATGACGATGTCGGCGCGACGGTTTCCCACTCGGTAGCGAGCCGGTACCGGTTGAACAAGTTCCTCACGTTCCGCGGGTCCTGGAGCGAGGGCTCGAAGGCGCCAAGCCTGCGTGATCTGCACCTGCGCGAGGCAATCGACTATCCGAACGTCTGCGACACGAAAACTCATGCCGGCGACCTGAAAGATTGCGACGAAACTCAGGTGGAGCGCGTGAGGGAAGGCAATCCGAACCTGAAGCCGGATGAAGCCCAGAGCTTCAGCCTCGGCGCGGTGGCCGGCCTGGGTCCCTTTTCCCTGAGCGTGGACTGGTTTCGGATCGGGATTTCCGACCAACCGGCTACATTATCCGCGCAGTCCGTCATCGACCTGGACGCGGAGGGGCGCTTGCCGTCCGGCGCGGCAGTCGTGCGCGACGGAGGTCTCATCACACGGATCGAGAGCCCGCTGGTCAACAGCGGGGAAACCAATGTCTCGGGTATCGATTTGCGGGGGCGGGCCGGCTGGAAAGCCGATTGGGTGGACATGACCTTTGATGCCCGCTGGTCGCACCTGACCCGGTACGAGGAGCGCGTGGCCGGTGAGTTGGAACCGAGCGACTACCCGCGCAACCGCATCCATGCGTCGCTTCGCGCCACCAGGGGCGTCATTACCGCCAACTGGAGCGTTTATGGAGTTTCGGGCCACTGGAACCGCCAGAGAACCGCCCGCTACAAGGCGTGGATGGGGCACGACGTCACGCTGCGCTGGAGCGGTGCGTTCGGCCTGAGCGGAATGGACCTCGTCGGCGGCGTCCTCAACGTCGGCGATCGCGGTCCGTCCACCGACCCCACGGACCCTGGAGCGCTGACCGCGGAAGAGACTCTGGATTCCGTCCGGGGACGCACGATATTCCTGATCGCCAAAGTATCGTTGTGAAGCGAGGCTGGGCCGCGCCGGGGCCGAACCGGGGCCGGCTCCCGCGACGAGTTAGGCCTCTTCAGGCGATCCATCTATGCGGACCGCCTTGTCGTATTTTGGCTTCCGGGTTCTTTTCTTCTCTGTTTTCTTTATTGGTAAAGTTCAAACGGAGTCCGTACCATCTCCGTTAGTAAGGCATCGGGTTCCAATCCCTCCGGCGATGCCGCGTGGGTAGGCGTCATGGTTGGCAGAGACATAAGCGATACGGAATACAAGGTAAACACGCTCCAAGGCGAGGTTTCCCTTACCTTTGATTTAGATCAAGCCAACATGGATATTGACTTCACCAAAATCTACGACCTCAATCGCGGTACCAGCCGTGACGACATGACATGGAGGGACGTCGACGTCGCGAATGGTGATTTCAAAGCACCCGATGGAACAATCCAAGGCCGATTCTTATGGTACGGCACATGAGGAAGTCGGCGGCACATTCGATAAGGACAGCATAGTCGGAGCCTTTGGCGCCGCACAAACGACGCCGGGAAGCCAGTAACCGGCTCGTATCGTGATTCGGTCATTTTTTGGGGCGACGATGAAAACCGCCGCCCTTTCTTGTACATGAGGTTGGGCGGTCGAGCCTCTCGATCTGCGTTAATGTGTAAATGGGGATGGTAGCTGCTTTGCTCCTCGCCGCCGCAAGGCCCCTTTAGTTAATAGGCTCTGACCCTGACCTTCACGACGGGGGTTAGAGGTATTTTATCGCGGCGATGACCAGGCCGACTGCCGCTAAACCGGTGACGACAACACACTTGATAATTTTGGTCGCGGCAGCGGCTGTCAGTCTCGCGGTTTCCTGCCGTAGCAAGTCTATGTTGTCCTTGGTGACGATGTTGCTCTCCAACAGCCGCACACGTTGGCGCACCAAGGTTTCAGCCGTGGCTTGCTCCATGCCGGATTTCACCAATTCCTGGATGTCGGCGTGGGTGTCGATAATGAGCGCCTCCGACCCCATCCGCATGCGCCTGAAACTAGCGTTGAAATCTTTGAAAGCGTCCAACCCTACACCCAGCCTCGCCATGCTACGCCGCGCCCTGCTCTACCTTGAGCCATGCCCGGCAAAACGCGCCGTAGCGATAATATGGGCTACTCCGTCTATATCAATTCATTCTCACGGTTTGCAACCCCTGACGGCCTATTTCTCAGGCCCACCTGAGAACCCCCGTCTGGAGCCCGAGCGGCTTGTTCATGTGGGACTATCCGGGACTATCCGGGATGATCTGAGATGCCATTGAACTACAGGAGGCCGGGGCGGACTCCGAAAAAAACATAAAACGGCTACCCTCGTACCCCGGAACCCGGTGCCGTCTAATCACCGAAAACCGTTTCTTAAAGGAGGACAGCATGAAAAAGATCCCGATCCTGATGATCCCTTTGTTCGCAATGGGCCTGCTCGCGGACACCGCTCTCGGCCAGGCGCCCGATAGCGGGACGGCAGTATCCGAAACGAGACCGGTCAATGTCAGAAGCGCCGATAGAGGGCGGCGCGGCCGCGGCATGAGACGAATGCAAGATCGGCTTGGACTGAGTGACGACCAGGCCAAAGAGGTCCGTGGAATACTGAGGAATGCTCGGAAAAAGTCCATAAAGCTCAGGGCCGATCTGAGAGTGGCCCGCATCGAGCTGGGCGAGCTTGTGACCCAGGAGAAAGTCGATCAAGACAAAATCAGCGCAAAACTGGACGAGATCGGAAAACTCAGGCAGCGGCGTCTGCGGTTGCGCACGGATACGGTGCTCACCACACGCAACGTTCTTAGTCCTGAGCAAATCAAAAAAGCCGACCGTTGGTTCATGCGCTTGCTCTCAGGGCGAGGCGGGCGCGGCCGACATCGGAAAAGGTAATCACCTCCAAAACGACCAACCGGCGACGGGGGCTCACATCCGATCATGGGCCCCCGTTCGGCTTCCTGACAATACAGTCAACGCCCCGGGCCGCCGCTCCATAGCAACGAGCATTTCGGCATGTCCGTTACGGGTGTTAAAAGGGGCATAAATAGGCTATAATCGATAATCATACATGATACGGATGCCTGTGAGGCCACCACGACGCATCTACGCGCTCCGGTTCATCAGAACACGAGACGAAGGAGAGGCGCCCCTATCCATGTTTTCCCAGATGAACAAACTCTCGTCCCCGGCGACACTAGCCATAGCCGCGTCTTTTTCGCTGGTATTGTCCGGCTGTTTCGGCGGCAGCGGCAGCGCCCGCGGACCGATCGTTGACGCCATAACGGATCTTCTGCCCGATCTCCCGCTCAGCGATGTCCAGACGGCCAAGCCGGCCGAGGCGCTGGACGCCGCAGCCGAAGCGGCCACCGCCCTTCCGCGGTTCGGGAGCGTCACGCAGTCGACGAACAGGAATAACGGCGTATCCTCCGACACCGCCACCACGACATTCGACGGTCGCAACCTGACCGTGAACATCATGCGCGAGGATGGGAGCTCCATCAGGCTCGATACGGCCGGAAACGCCGTCACGACCGCTCTCGGCACCCCCCTCATAGCGGGATACTCCACACGCGACTGGGGGCTGTTGAGCGTCACGAGAGATGCCGCCGCCGTCGCATATACCGTGGTCAGTTGGGTCAACGATGACCCGTCAGACTACCTGGCGGGCGGCTATTGGCTCTATCTTCCCCGCGGCGATGACCTGAGTTTCACCGGAGATATCGAGGCGGGAGCTTTCGTCCACGGCCCCGAATTCTCATTATCCAACCCGCCGACCCTGCCTATCCAGGGACGCGCGATCTACAATGGACCGGCCCAAGGTTTCTATGCCTACCAATACGGATACAACTGGGCCGACGTTGCTCAGGGAAGCGCCGAGGTCGGGGAATACTTCGGGACCGCCTCCCTAACCGCCGACTTCGGCGACGGCACCATAGACGGCTGCGTCGGCTGTGTGGGCGCGGTCACGCTTAGCGGCTACCGCGTCGATGGGTCATCGGGGAGAACGATCGGGATTACCGACTCTACCAACGTTCAGATCCATCTTGGCGAGACGCCCTTTGCTTCGGACGGGACCTTCCGAAGCAACGAGGTAAGGGTGGTGAGTCCCGGGCGCACGGTTACCCGATCGAGCGGGGCATGGGGCGGAAAGTTCTCCAACGTCCCCGACAGCGTCGGCGACCCCCGCCTGGTCGTAGGGACAACCGGGGGGGAATTTCTTGAAGACGACGGAAGCAGAGGCGTCTTTCTCGGAGCTTTCCTCGGCAGGAAAAACCCGTAAAACGGCTACAGGCGGAGCCCTCTCATACGCCCTCAAGACCCTTGGCCGGCATCCTACTACGGTGTATGCCGGGCATATGTCACGCACCAATGTGGATATCGACGATGAGGCGTGCGCGGAGGTCATGCGCCGTTGCCGTCTGAAAACAAAGCGCGAGGCGGTCAACTTTGCGCTTCGAGCCCTTGCGGCGGCGCCACTCGGCATCGATGAAGCCCGACGGCTTCGCGGGTCCGGCCGGGACGGCGACCTAGACGAGATGCGGGCCGGCCGGTCGACGTGACTCTGATCGATACGCCCGCATGGGTGGAGTTTCTTCCCGACGCCGGGTCCGGGGTCTGCAATCGCGTCGATGAGCCGCTCGACAGCGAGATTGCGGTCTGCGGCGCCGGATTTTGCTAAACCGCTCCTTTGCACAAACCTCTGTTCGTTGATCGCCGCCGCGGCGTCGTGAACGAGGGGTCGGGAAAGCGGCCCCGCCCGCGCCGAGGTTGAATCGTGCAACGGCAATTCGAATGGCTGGAATTTCGTCCTGATAACAAATACAATCGGATGCGTCTGCAAACGGGGATGAACCCGGCGGTAAGCCGGGACGACGCGACGCGAACGCCGGCGACTCGATTTCAGCAGCCGCGCAAATAATGGGAGGAGGAAAAGTGCAGCTTTCCGCCGGGTTCAAGCCGGAGAAAGAGACAATCGGCTCCCCATACGTCCGGAAACAGGCGATCCCCGCGCCTCCCCCGACCGCATCGCCGTCACTTTCGAAACTTTTGACTGACCCTTGCAAGGAGCTCGTATGACAGATCAGAACACGGCGGACCCGCGCCTGCGTTATCTTTGGATAGTCCTGGCCGCGGTCGTCGTCGCTTCGTTCGGCGTGCTGTTGTATTACGGCGGCGAGATCTACCAGGAAGCGCCGCCCGTGCCCGAGCGGGTCGAAACCACCGACGGAAGGCTGCTTTTCACGGGCGATCAAATCCGGGCCGGCCAGGACGTCTGGCGATCGACCGGAGGCCAGGAGCTGGGATCGATCTGGGGCCACGGGGCATATACCGCGCCGGATTGGACCGCGGACTGGCTCCATCGAGAAGCCGTCTGGATCCTGGACGCCTGGGCGAAGGACGAATCAAACCGGGCGTACGCGGAACTGGATCCGGAACGCCGGGCCGCGCTGCGGGCGCGACTGGAGGCGGAAATACGAACCAACACCTATGACCCGGCGACCGGGACGGTTCGCGTATCGCCGCTACGGGCACAAGCCATCCGCGCCGTCCAGCGTCACTATACGGGGCTGTTCGGGCGCGATCCGGAAATGGCCGCCTTGCGGGAAAGCTACGCGATGCCGCCCGACACGGTGTCGACCCACGAACGCCGCGTCGAGTTGGCGTCTTTCTTCTTCTGGGCCACGTGGGCTTGCGCGACCGAGCGCCCCGGCCGCGACATCACTTACACGAACAACTGGCCTCCTGAAGACTTGATCGGAAACCGACCGACCGGCCTGATCGTGCTCGTGTCGGTGGGGAGTTTCGTACTGCTCCTGGGCGGAATCGGAGGGCTGGCCTGGTTCTACGCCGCGACGCGCCGAGACTGGAGCAGTTCGCAGGCGTCGCCGCCCAGGGACCCGCTCATCGGTGTCGAGCCGACGCCTTCCATGCGGGCCACGGCCAAGTACTTCTGGGTCGTCGGCGCACTGCTGCTCGTCCAGATGGCGGCCGGAATCGTAACCGCCCACTACGGTGTGGAGGGCACGGCATTTTACGGAATCCCGCTGGCCGACTGGGTGCCGTAT
The DNA here is from genome assembly GCA_965218425.1 of uncultured Binatia bacterium (SeqCode). Taxonomy (GTDB): domain Bacteria; phylum Desulfobacterota; class Binatia; order UBA9968; family CAXXLF01; genus CBDCDW01. Next base: position 2,271,250 of record OZ244621.1, on the reverse strand, counting down.
TCGCTCGCGCGCACCTGGCACGTGCAACTCGGCATCTTCTGGATCGCGACGTCCTGGCTCGCCACCGGCCTCTGCCTGGTGCCGATCATTGCCGGGCACGAGCCGAGGTTCCAGCGAGCCGGGGTGAACACGCTCTTCGCGGCGCTTATCCTCGTCGTCGGAGGCTCGATGGCAGGGCAGGCCTTCGCCATCCACCAGAAACTGGGAAACATCCTCAACTTCTGGGTCGGTCATCAAGGGTATGAGTACGTCGATCTGGGGCGGCTGTGGCAGATTCTTCTTTTCGCCGGACTGATCTTCTGGCTGGCGTTGATGCTGCGGGCCATCCGGCCGGCCCTCCGGCGGGCCAGCGGCGTAGACCGCCAGTTGCTGTGGGTCTTCACGCTGTCGGTGGGGGCGATCGCCCTGTTCTACGGCGCCGGCCTGATGTGGGGGCGGGAAACGAACCTGGCGATTGCAGAGTACTGGCGCTGGTGGGTCGTCCACCTGTGGGTGGAAGGCTTCTTCGAGGTGTTCGCCGTCTCGATCATCGCCTTCGTGTTCACGCGGCTGGGGCTGGTTCGTGTCCGGTCCGCGACGATGGCCGTACTGTTCACGACCATCCTCTACCTGACCGGCGGCGTGCTGGGCACGTTTCACCACCTGTACTTCACAGGGACGACTCCCGCCGTCCTGGCGCTCGGAGGCACCTTCAGCGCGCTGGAACTCATGCCGCTGGTGATGATCGGTTACGAGGGTTACGACAATTGGTCCCTGACCCGCCTGACTTCCTGGGTCCGAAACTACAAGTGGCCCATCTATTTCTTCACTGCCGTCGCGTTCTGGAACCTGGTGGGAGCCGGACTGTTCGGGTTCCTGATCAACCCGCCGATCGCGCTCTACTACATGCAGGGCCTGAATACGACGCCGGTGCACGCACATGCCGCCCTCTTCGGCGTTTACGGCATGCTGGGCATCGGTCTCACGCTTCTGAGCCTCCGTGTTCTGACGATGCGCCAGGCCTGGCGCACCGGCGCGTTGACCTTCGCCTTCTGGGCGATGAACATCGGCCTGGGGTTGATGGTCGTCCTCAGCCTGCTCCCGGTCGGACTCGCACAGACCTGGGCCAGTGTCGAGCACGGGATGTGGTACGCGCGATCCGCCGAATTCCTCCAGACACCGTTAATGGAGACTTTTCGCTGGCTCCGCGCGATCGGAGACACCGTGTTCGCCGCCGGAATGCTGGCGATGGGTTGGTTCGTCGTCGGGCTGACCACCGGATGGTCGATTCGCGGCACGCGTGACGATGCCGCCGCCGTGGTGTCGTGAACGAGAGGTCGGGAAAGCGGCCCCGCCCGCGCCTGGGTTGAATCGCGCAACAGCGCCGCTTCTAAGTTGAAGTCGTCAGTGAGGCCGCCCTTGATAATTGCGCGGCATTGCCGCATAGTTAAGACCTGTGCGAATCTTCACCACCAGGACCTACGAGCGCGCCGTTCGCAAGCTCATGTCGGAAGATGATCGCCGGAAAATGGAGGCGGCGATCGGTGCCGATCCCGGCAGAGCGCCTTTGCTTCGGGGAACGGGAGGTATTCGCAAGTTGCGTTGGACAGGATCGGGACGAGGGAAGCGAGGTGGAATCCGGACGATTTACTTCCATCACGCAGGACCGGAGACAATCTACATGCTGACAGCCTATGCAAAGGCCGACCGTGACGACCTGACTCCGGCAGACAGAAAAACCCTGTCGCGGCTGGTGGCCGCGATCAAGAAAGAGGAGGCAAGCCGATGAAGACAGGACGAACCCAGGCGGGTCAGGAGGTAGAGGCAGCCTTGGGCGAGGTTCTTGCCCATGTGCGCGGCGAAGTGAATCTGCCGTGCCGCATTGTCGACGATCCATCTGCAAAGCATATTCTTGCGCTACGGAAGCGTATGAAGTTGAGTCGCCGGAAGTTCGCGGACCGATTCGGTCTCGACGCGCGCGCCGTGCAAGATTGGGAACAGGGGCGCCGTGTTCCAGGTCGCGCCGCCCGCGTCCTGCTGACAGTCATCGACCGTGACCCCGAGGCGGTCGTGCGTGCGCTCAGCGAGCGAGGAGCATGAGACAATAAGCCATGAGGCGCAGACGATACGGGTCGGTTTCCGGTTGACACTTTTCCAGTGGTCCACTATTTAGGAGCGCCCGTCAGCGGAGTGAAACAAACCGGCCGCAAGAGCACGCGAGAGCCCCGACCGTCACGGTCGTCGGGCCGGCAAGGGTAGCCGCCGCGGCAGCGCACGATGCGACAAGAAGCGGGACTACCCGTACCCGCAGTCGGTGGAGCAGACGATTGCGCAGGGTCTCCGGGCGGTCGTCGAATCGGATCGCCGCGACTTTAACATGAAAGCTACCGCATAGGAGGAAACACCATGAACCGCAATATCATCACCATACTCGCCGCGCTGGCCATTTTGGCGGCCATCGTGGCCGCCTCGCCGGTGAACCTCGTTCTGGGGCAGGGACAAGGGCTTTCAGCCCGACCCCTCACCATGAAACAGATGTGCATATCGGTGTGCGTGGCCAACAGCGAGGATCGGAATCTGGGGAATCGACTGGGAACCTGCACACTGCGATGCGCAGTGCTCTTTTGACCGCATGGACCGTGCCGGGCCTGACCCGCAGGGTCGTCGTAAGGACCTTGTGCGGGGCGCATTGTCTCATTGGGCGGTCGCCATGGCTGCGGTCCGGCCGAGTCCGGATTACGAAAAAAACCACATTATAGCAACGAGCACTTCAGCATGCCGGTTACGGGTGTTAAATAGGGCTTAAATGGGCAAGAAAAACCCATTTAAACAGCTACAGGCGGAGCCCCGGCCCATGAGTGAAATCCTGGCTGGGGCTCCGCGTCACACGCCTCAAGACCATTGGCCGGCATCCCATTACGGTATATGCTGGGTATATGTCACGCACCAATGTGGATATCGACGATGAGGCGTGCGCGGAGGTCATGCGCCGTTACCGTCTGAAAACAAAGCGCGAGGCGGTCAACTTTGCGCTTCGAGCCCTTGCGGCACAGCCCCTTGGCATCGATGAAGCCCGACGGCTTCGCGGGTCCGGCTGGGACGGCGACCTCGACGAGATGCGGGCCGGCCTGGGCGGCGATTTCCGGCTAAAAACCAACTAGGCGTTCAGCAGGGCAGGGACTAGGGGGTTGACCCCAACCCGGAGTCAGGGTCATTGTAGTAAAAGAATACTACCCCGGCAAAGAATCGCAAATCCGGGGTCATTTGACTCTAGGCATAAAAAGCTATAGGGAACGGCCATGGGTCAGACTTTCGACACACTTGAAGCCGCACGCAAACTCGAAGCCGCAGGCATGAGACACGAGCAAGCCGAAGCGGTAGCCGAGATTGTCCGCAACGTTCAAAACGACTTCGGCCATCTTGCCACTAAAGCCGATTTAGCCGCGACGCGCTCCATTCTCATGTGGATGATCGGACTCAGCATCACGATCAGCCTTGCCACTTTTGCCACTGTGGTGATTCTTCCAATCAATCTACCATAAGGCCCTAGCCGTTCTCATTTTGTGCGGTTTGCTCGCTTCCCCGGCCTTTGCGGATACTCAAGCGGACATTGCCGAGGCTGAACGTCAAATCGAACTCCGCCAGCTCGCCAAGGAAATTCGCAAAAGGGCAAACAAGCGCGCTGACGATGCAGTCATGGGGTCGTCTGTCTATAAAGCATATGAGACAGCACAGGAACGATGGAAACCGACAAAGGCACGCTTAAAGAAAGTTTCACCATGGGGTAATGATGGAGGCTACAACCCACAGCATAGACGCTTGTCAAAGGATGCCGATGCTGCCAGGTTTCAAGCCGATTCATTGGCCAATGAAGCAATGGCACTTCGAAACACGCTTTTTAAAAATTCCTTAACGATCTTCTGAAGTCACCGCCACCTGCATCGCCGGCATGATCGCCTAAGGCGCCGGGTAACGACTGCGACGGTAGTTTGTGAATCGCCGAATCAGCGATGCACTCCGGCCCGTTTAGCGGTCAGCCTGTACCAAGCCGACGGTCAGCCGCGTCCCGGTCGCTTCGGCGTAGCGGCGCAAGGTAGTAAAGGACGGCGAAACGCCGCCGCTCTCCAGCCGCGCGATGGCGGACTGGGTCGTCCCTAGGCGCCGGGCGAGTTCCGCCTGCGTCAGCTTGGCCGCCATACGGGCACGAACCAGTGCTTCGATCAGCCTGAACTCGTCATCGGCCCGCGCGTATTCCTCCCGAAATTCCGGGTCTTCCATGAGGCGTTTCTTCAGTTCCTTCAGTCTCGTCATGGCCTCACCTGCTTCATGCGTTCCTGGGCGGTCGCCAGCGCTCGCCGCGGCGTCCTTTGCGACTTCTTCGCGAAGACATGCAGGACCACCATCCGCTGTTGCTGTGCCGTCACGTAGATCCCTCTGGCGGTTCCCCCTTCAGCCCTGACCCGCAGTTCCCAAAGCTTGCCGTCGAGATGCTTGACATGCGGTTCACGGAGCGCTTCCAGACCGACGTTCTCTATCGTCTCCAGCAGCCGAACCAGCCGGGCGCGCAACTTCACGGGCAGGGCCTCGATTTCGGCATCGACACTGGAGACGGTTTCGACCGTCCATGCCATGCCGGCTATATAGCGTATCCGCTATATAGCTTCAAGAGATCGCGGACGATCTTTCCGGGAAGGCGTCAGGCCTCACGGACCAGCATCGTTCACCAGTTCGTCGACACGAACGTTCTGATCAGCGCCGCCCTTTTACCGAAAGGACAGCCTCATAACATATTGCTTTAAAATCCTTTTTAGCGGCTTCCGACAGGCGACTCTTATATGTTTCGGCTCAGCGGCGGCCTGGCCGCTAGGGTTAAAGAACCGGAGACTGCGGGCGCTCCTCAAGCATCCGTTCCAGCGCTTCTGCCCCCCGGATTCTTTGAGGATCCTCCGGACGGCGGCCGCCTTGTTCCTTGCCGCCGCCTGATTCGTCCCCCGCAACGAGCAAGACCGCCTTGCGCTTCGTGTCGAAGGCGAAGGCCGCTGTCCACGAGTTGATTATGACGACCGGGCGGTTATTCCCTGACGGCGGCTTCCCGTTTTTGCAGATAGGCGTTGCGCACGGCGCCGTACAGGTCATCGACCGAGTCCTCAAGCCGCTTAAAGGCCTCCAGGTTGCGGGAGCGCTCGTTGACGGCGTTGAGGGCAGAGGCGCCGTTGCCTACCCCGGTTGCTCCGTCCACGAACATACCGACGTAAAGGAGTGGATTCATGGCCCGGTCACATATGGCGCCGATGCCGTCGCGAACCGTCATGGGGGGAAGAAAAAAGGGAAGGACCAAATAGGGGCCGGGCTTTATGCCGTAAACTCCCATGGTTTGCCCGGTATCCTCGTCGCTTTGTGGAATCCCCGCTGAGATTTTTGCAAAGTCGACTAGCCCGCCGATACCGAAAGTAGAGTTGATGGTGAAGCGAAGGATTTCCCGCGCCGCTCCTTCAAACTTGAGCTGCAGGAGGCTATTTGCCAGTCGGCGCGCCACGTCGATATTGCTGATAGCGTTCCTGACGCCGGTCTGCGCCACATCGGGAAGGACGAAGTCGTATCCTGCGGCAACCGGTTCCAGAAACCAGCGATCGACTTCCCGGTTAAATGAAAACATCTTTCTGTTGAATTTTTCCCATGGGTCTCCTGCGCCTGCGCCGGCTCCAGGAGGAGCGGGGTCCCCATTTGCGTGAGACCTGGATTGCAGCGCCGGGCCGCTCACAAGACCAACGGCAATGACAACCATGAGGAAGAACCTATAAAATTTGACGCAGGCGTCCATAATTCTCCTATATAATTCAGGGAAAAAATGCGACTTTGATATATAATTCCCTATAATACGGCATGTAGTCCATATGTCGACACGAAGTCAACAACATACTTACCGGGAAGAACGCCCGCCGCAGGCCTCGGCAATCCCCGTTACAGTAAAGATCACTTCGGCATGCCGGTTACGGGCAACCCTTCACTTTCTCCCGATGTCGCCGGAGAAGTCGGAGGAGATCACAATGGAGAAATGGCCGGACCGGATGACACAAGGAACAAAAAACACGGCAAAACCGTTACGGCTTCCGCCTGGGGAATCCATCCAGGCCAGGCGTTGCGACCCGGCCGGCAAGAACAAGAAGCCGAAAAAATACGGATACCGCGTCCCGAGTGAAAAAATCCCCCGCCGGCGATCTCAAAACTCCCGCCGACGGGGATCGGTCATCGTTCAAAACCGGTATTTCAAGGCAAGGCTCAATCCCCAGAACCGGATATCGTCCGTCTTTACCTCGTAGAGGATCGGATCGCCGCCGGGGCCGGTGAGCGACGCATGGCTGCGAAGGAGGTCCCAGGATTCCCCTTCGATCTTGAATTCACCAAAATTAGCCCAGCGACCTTTCAACCCAATCGTGACCCGGTCGCCGAGCGGATAATCCACGCCGGCGATCAACTGGTAACCGAACACACCATTCGAAAATGTCTCGATGGCGACGGTGGTCGTTCCGTTACTAATTCGCGTAAATCTGGCGGCATAATCAAGGTTGACGCGCGACCAACCTGCTCCTGCCCCGACATACGGCCGAAGCTTCGTTTCGATGGGGATGTCGTAATAGGCATTGACGAAGATGTTGTGGGAGTGAATATCACCGAGCTTGTTGTAGGGAATGATATCCTGCTCTTCCCCATAAATTTTCCCGCCGATCGAGGGCACGGTTTCTTGGTCATGACCTGCGGTGCGATAGAAATATTCCCCCTCGATCCTGAAGTCTTTAAAGTGATAGCCCAACACAAGCCCGGACAAGACGCCCGTGCCCCCATCAAACGTACTCGCCCAATCGTTCCCACGATCCGTAGCACACTCGGGACTGTCCGGCGCACTATCCGGGTTATCCCTCCCCAACGCGACGACGGGGAAACCGTCGCACTTCTTGCTATCCGCGAAATCGTTATCCAGACCTTTTATCGTGAGCTTCGGAGACATCGCCACCCCCAGCTCCATGCCGCCATACCATCCGTCCATCCCGGCGGCATCGGCGGACAGTAACGGCGCCGCCGCCAGGAGAAAGGCGGCCGCTGCCAACTTCATCCTCAATAATTTCATCCTGCGTTTCCTCCTCTGCCCCAAGAAATAATCCCGCCCCGAACGGGCTTTTCCCTGTCGTGCTGCGCGAGGCAAATACGCACACGACATTTACTTCGTGTTCGTTTCCTTATTGCCGCAAACGGCGCGACCTTTTATTGTGCCGGTCGTCAGTCAGGAGTTATACAACCCGGCTCAACCGCCGGCAAGTGCAAGATGTGGCGGCCCGATACACCTTCCAACTCATACTCGTAGCCACCTATTCGAATATGGGTCTGCCTGTTTTCCGAGACGACGCGATATGTCGCGGCACCGGCCGGCGTCGCTGCGGGGTCTAAGGCCGAGGCCGCAATCAGCGACAAAGCCAAGATAGCCGGGATACCGACGATTGATTCGGCGGAGACCTTCATCCCGACCTCCTTTAATTTCGGATTCTTCGGAGTAGTCGAACTTCCGATCCATTCCGACGGCAACATCTTGACCCTTATATCAGAATCTCTTTGCTACGTTGCAAAATCCTCGGCTCATCCGGGGAACAGGGGTTAAAGCATGAGCCGGGAAATGATTGCAACTTCGGCTGCGGGCGCAGCGCCGGCGGGTGTATTTTCAAGTTAAGCGGAATCCGCCCGTCTTGCGGCGGGACTCTGCGAGAGCGGAGACTGGAAATCGATGACTTGGAGCGGGAGGCCTCACAGAAAGAAGAAGATTAGAACTTCTTGGATAGTCTCGCAGCCTTCAGTATCGCATTAGCGGTATGACGAGACTTGATATTGTTATCGACGGTGATCTTTGTATCTCGATTCGGGTGGGCCCAAATTTCATGGTCGCCCCTACTTTGTCGATAGAGGTGCCAGCCGGCGTCCTTCAGTATTTTACGAACATCCCGGCCATACCCAGCCATTGTCTAGGTGCGGAGGCGTCCCTGGGAAAGTTGCCCTTCCTTAACTACAAACGGCACTTCCGGGAGACCGGACCCGGACCCTCCGTCCAGCTCTAAAAGCTCGGGGATCATGACCCGCAGCTTCTGCTCCAACTCTTCCTTGGTCGGTGCTTCGGTCACCAGTCCTTCGATCTCACTGCAAGTAGCGACCCAAACCTTGGCTTCCGGGTCCCACGAGGCTTGAACCTCCACGACCTTGGCAACGGATTGACTTTGGTCAGCCATGGGGTTGTCTCCTTCCTGATTGTTTCTCCAAGCCTCGCCATGCCACGCGGCGCCCTGCTCTACCTTAGCCATGCCCAGCAAAACGCGCCGTGGCGATAATCCGTCAATATCAATTCGTTCCCACGATTTGCAACCCCTGACGGCTATTTCTCAGGCCCACCTGAGAACGTCCCGTCCGGAGCCGATTCCGCCCCTCCGATACGGGTCCCGTGGCCCGCGCGGCTTGTTTTTCCGGTTTTTCAATAACTACAGAAGCCGAGGCCGGCAGCTTATCTCCTATTTGTGTTTTTGTGTTAATGTGTAAATATACATGGTAGCTGCCTTGCTCCTTGCTGCCGTTCGATTTGTCCGGCGGGCATGAGAGAGTAAGCCATGAGGCGTAAACGAGACGGGTCGGTCTCCATCGGAGACATCAGCTCTAAAAGAAAGGACGGATAAATGTCCGACATAATCAAGTACCTCCGACTGCTCAACCGAAAAGAACACTTCTTCCTGCTGCGCGAAACGCTGGGCAAGGGCACATTTTGCCTCTCCAAACAGTTCAGGACAAAACTCAGAAACTGTCTCAACAAGGGCTCGAGAAAGAAGTTGTCGATTCCACCCGGCGCATTCGTCGCTATGGATTACCATCTCAACTGGATTCAGATGGCCCTCTATCTGGCCGCCAATAAACCGCCGCCTCGCGCCCATATTAAAAACGACAAGCTGTATTACAGGAACCCGGAGGACATCGACCTGCTCGTGGCCTTCGACGACGGCCCGAAAACGCACCTGATCCTGATCGAAGCGAAGGCGCACACAGGCTGGACGAACGAACAGTTGAAATCGAAGGCCGACCGATTGAAGCTCATATTCAACGAGGACCGCCACGGAAGGGAACTGGTAACCCCTCACTTCCTCCTGATGTCGCCGAAGAGGTCGGAGGAGATCGAAACGGAGAAATGGCCCGACTGGATGACACAAGGAACAAAAAAGCCAGGAAACCCATTATGGCTTCCGCTGCCGCTTGGCGAATCCATCCAGACTAAACGTTACGACCCGGCCGGCAAGAACAAAAAGCCGAAAAAATATAGATACCTGCGTCTTGAGTACGAAAAGGCATCGGCAGAATCACGCGACTAGCGCATCCGGAAACGCTACTGCTCAACTTGACAATATCCGTAGACCCGGTTTATCGATGAACCGTCAAGGACCATTTCCGCAGGACGCGGACCATCCCCATGCCCAGGGACCTTGCGGTACGGAAACGCACCCCGCCGAGGCGGGTTCCGGCCGGCAGGCGGTACGATCCGTTCACCACATATATATTTGAGTAATTCCCGGGAGCTTTCCAATTCCATCGAGCTCCGGGACGCCATCCTCACGAGTTGTTCCTGCAGCTTTAGGAGATCGTGCATTGCACCACGAAGGTCCGACGACACCAGTCCAACGGTTTCGTCGAGCGCCTGCACAGGACCCTCCTCGACGAGCACTTCCGCGTCATGGGCCGAACCAAGTTCTACGAGAGCATAGATGGATGCAGAAAGACCTAGATGCCTATCTGATCGTGTACAACACCCAGAGGCCCCATCAGGGCCGCGGCATGAACGGCAGGACACCTGCCGATGTCTTCGCCCGCTGCTGCCGAAAACCAAGAAACCAAAGGAGGACAAAATGGAAAATGCCGCCTATAACTGTCCCTATCCAGGAGCGGCAAGTGTCAGGTGAATACCCTAAGCTGTACAGTTAAACGGTTACGTACTGCGCCAATTACGGTGATCCTCGACCGTCAACTTTGTTTTCCCATGAAGGTCTCGTCTCAAAGCAATCTCAAATTCGGCAAGCGCTCGCTCTTTTTCTTCATCTGAGGATGGGGTTTCCGCAGCAACGGTGCCGAGAAAAGCGTTTCCAGCCTTAATCACGTCGTCGGGACAGTACAACCAAGCAAGCCTGAGTTCATGAAGGAATTTTTCCTTTTGTTCTTTGTTCTGGGACGTGACGTAGAATCCACGTATAGATTCGAAAAAGCCTCTGTATGTGTCCTCTTTACGTATGTGCTTTTCCCACTTCAGCTTACTGCGTTCATTCAAATACCACGCGATAATCCCGCCAGCCAACGAAACAACAGCGCCCAACAATAATGTGAAGGACATCTACAACCTGCGCGATTGGAGCAATCTGATGAGAGCGGCCAACGATGCTATCTGGCCTTCGTCGCCGCCATTATAAACTAGATGCCGGGCATATGGAAGGCGACCGACAGGATCGCACAACCTGTGAAAGATAAAGGTCCTCAATGCCGTATATAGCCGGTACCCCGCCGCCCTTTTAGTAGCTTGCAAAACTCGCAAAATAGGCAAATTCTTCGCAACCGCACCCGGCTGTCCTTTGGTTAAGGAAAGCCGTCTGCACGATGTTCAGGACATCGAGGCTCCCTGCAAGCGCCCGCTAACGCGGCGGCCCAATACACACGTTTGACATGGTCCTTGGCAATGTGGATAGGATGAACAAATTCATGGAGGTGGGGCCATGATCTTCAAATCGCACAGCAAAATCTTGCCGGCTTGCGCGATACTCGTTTTTATCGTGCCGGCATTATCCGGTTGCGTCAGTAACGGTGGCGGCAGTCCCAATTTAGCAATGGCGGGTCTTGGCTTCATGCAGTCGCAGGAAGCCACATCCCTCTCTACGGGCTACGGTCTCGCAGCCGACGAGGTAAAGGTCGAGCCGGATCCGCCCGACGAGCATGGCAACGATCCGGCATCGTCCGGCGGACCCGCCATGCCAACAGACACGGCTCTGCCTCAAACCCGACAGACACCGGAACCGAACCTTCCCATTAGCCAATCAAACGCCGTGCCCGACGCCGATATGCCCGACGGTAGTGCGGCGCACGAAGGCCAGTTGCCCTCCGGCAATGTGGTCGTGACGGGGACTAAAGCCGGGGGTCTCAGTCTGGCCGAGCGTCCGCGCAACAACCCGGAGGCCGCCGACCTGCTCGACCATTGGGGACACCGGCACATTCGGAGGAACACTGAAGGATTTTTGAACCCAGCGCCAGGGGCTGATGGGGCCGATCTGAAGGCGCTTCGCGCAGCGGCGCAGACGCAGGGCGAGGGGTTGGTGGCCCCGGATCTTCACGACGACGACGAAGTTCGGATCCTTGGCTCCCACCGTAGCGTCACCTACGGGCGCTGGACGGGTGGCCCGGCCGACACCCTATCGATAGACTTCAACCTCTCAGGGGCCGGAACATTGATGCAAGATGACCCGGCGTTCCGCGCCATGCTCGAACGGGTAGGCAAGGCATGGAGCCACAGGATTGCAGATACCTGGACTACATGGGAGCGGCCCGCCGGCGATTTAAAGGGTTGGCTCTCTAGAGGAGATCCTTCCGCCCCCAGGACCGAGGTTCGAGTCGGGTCGGAAGGCGAGATCAGCACCGGACTCGAGATAGATGTCAGATATGAGCCTTTTACCGATGGCTTTGCCGGCCGGGGGGGAAGCGGTGTTCAGGCTTCCGGCGATTCATGGCAGCCCCGTTTCGGCTCGATTGTGATCGACACGGGTCATCTTCAGGAGGCCGGTGAGGCCCAGTTATTTCGAACGCTGACGCATGAGATGGGTCATGTGCTGGGCGCATGGTGGGGTGACGCCATAACAGTGCTCTATGCTGACTATAGCGATGCGGCGACAGGCGCCTGGACCGGTCCGAACGTGGTTGCCGTCCATGGCGGCCCCGCGCCTTTCCAGGACAGTGCTAATCCACGTGTCTGGACGGAGGGCGAGCGCGATCCACTGGCTTCACAGTACGATTTCGTCCATAGCGGCGTCTGCGCCTCGGTCATGGCCTATTGTGCTTCCAATGCCGCATTGCCCAGCTTCCTGCCGCATGCCATCGACTTCGCATTCCTCGCGGATCTTGGTCTAACTATCAGGGAAGAGAGCGACCGACCTGAAACCTACGGGCTTGCGGGCTGGACCGATTACGCAGGGTTCACGGTCTCCGTATCCCGCGACCTGCAAGTGAAGCTGGCGGACCCGCAACCGCACTACGACCGCGCGGCCAATCCCTGGCATAAGCTCGACGTCACCGACTTGCTGCGGGCAGGGGTCGACGTGTTCGGGTATCGCAGTGCCGGAGACCTCCGTCTGTCCTATCCGGCGGCCGGTCTACATGGCACGGTCCGCTATGCCGGCGGACTCATCGGCGCTGCACTCGACCGCGCGTGGCTGCCGCCGGTGACCGGAGACGCCAACCTGGCGGTGGACCTCGGCACCCTGGACGGTACGGCGAGCTTCACGTCGCTCGCAGTCTACTCAGACGGTATCCCCGAGATCTTCGCCGGCGGAAGTCTGCACTACCCGTTCGATCTGTTGGACAACGCAATCGTCGGAACGGGGGCGAGTTCGACCCTTTTGGCGGACTTCTACGGACCTCGGCATGAGGATGTCGCCGGAACGCTCCATGACCCGCAAGCCGGTCTTCTGGCAAGCTTCGGGACCACGCACGACGACCGGCCAAGCCGCGAGGACGTGATCACCTCCGCCGACTATATGGCCGGAACATCCTACCAGCGTGGCGCGTCAGATCCGGCCGACGACGGATGGTACGAGTACCGGTGCGGAACGGGGTCTGCTTGCGAGACGCGTGATGATGCATCGGGCGGGTGGAGCGACTGGACGACGACGACCCGTGAGCGTGTGCTTGCCTCGACTGCCGGATGGGACTGGCGAAGCAAAGAGAGGCTGGACGCGGACTATGACTTCGTTCGGATCGCGCGGCAGTCGGCTGCATTTACGGACGGCGCTCAGGGACGCCATGTAGTTGACAGCTACACGGGGACGCTGGAGCACGTTGCGTTCGGGACCGGTTTTGAGAAGTACACGGATGAGTGGATGGACACGATTGGCACACCCCCGGGTTTCTATAATGGATGGGCCGGCTTCCAGGGAGCCTTGTCGGGAGGTCCTCCCGATGGCCTGGCAAGATGGTCCGGCCCGATGCTGGGATATCAAAGCGGGCAAGCTGCGGGCGAAAATCCGTTCGTGCAAGGGCTCGCGACTGTAAAATTCTCCTTATCCGACAATCGCGTGGGCGTGGCGTTTTCGGAGGTTGCGAGCAGGGGCGGTAAACGCGAGTTGGACGACTTCGATTTCGAGGATATCGGGCTGCAAGCCGACGGAACATTCAGGGGCGGTGGCATGGACGGCGCCTTCTTCGGACCCTCCCACGAGGAAGCCGCAGGCGCGTTCCATCATAACGCAACGAGTGTCACCGGCAGCTTCGGCGCATGGCGCATGCCGGACACCGTGACGCTGGAGGAAACCGGAACTGCAAGAGTTGCTGGAACTTATACTAATGACTCCGGAACGTATGAGTTTTACGAACATGAACAGTGGGGAATTTGGGGAAAACAATTCGGAGACGATATATTTGGCGCTTTCCTTGAACAGAATGTCACAACAGCAGGTAATACAACTACTTATTACACACCATATGGAAGCATTCATGGCACTCCTTCGGGACATAATCCGGTATCCGGAACAGCCGTTTGGTCCGGGAAAGTGCGTGCTTTTGAAACGGTTTCGGGAGGTTATGCGCCGGTGAGTGGAAATGCGCGGCTTGAGGTCAGTTTCGATGACGCTACGGTCGACGTCGACTTCACGGGTTTTGAAGCGGGACATAACGATATGTCATGGCGGGCGTTACGAATCCGGAACGGCGCATTCCGGGACCCGCAGGTGGGACAAGCTACCATCGAAGGCGCCTTCTACGGAACCGAGCATCAGGGTGCGGCCGGCAAGTTCGATCGCGATAACCTCCTGGGCGTCTTCGGCGCTGTACGCAATTGAAAGGCAGGGCGGTCGGCGTGATAATGTCGATACGACAATATGAAAGGCTTCGCGGCGCCGCATGGGAGCGCCTGACGGCGGCTATGGACGCCTTGGGCAAGGAGGCGGCGGCGAAAAGCTTGACGGACGCCAAGCTCGAAGCGATTCCGGCCGATGAAAGCTGTTCGTGTCGTTCTCGACACGAACGTTCTGATCAGCGCCGCCCTTTTACCTAAAGGACATCTCCCGCCGGCTATGGCTTGACCATCCGTCCCGCGTTATAGTTGAATAGTTGAGTAAATCATCGACGGCCCATCCCGATCTCGCCAGGGAGATAAAGTCGGCCAGCGTCCGCCGCCTCAGCCGCCAATATATTAGGTAGAAAGCGCGGCAGGTCTTGCGCGACTAGTCGTTTTCAAGGGGGGGACCGGCCGTCTTGAAAAATCCTTACCTATATATAACCAATCATCCTTAAAGATTCCGCACTCCCCGGACGCGCCCGTTTCCCCCGATCCGAAACCGCCGGCCGCTTGAAATACCGCATGATCCTCCGATCGGAAAAAAAATTTGACTTTTTCAGCGGGGCTTATTATAAGGTTTCAGGGAGCGCAAGAGATAGACCGTCGGACGCCTTTCCCATTGCAAATAATTTTTTTTATTTTAGGCTTGACTATCGTAAGGATAATCCTGTAGATTCGGCGTTAATCGTACGGGGAGGCTGCCCGCCTTTACCACGACTGAAGCCATCGGCCAAAACATAGACCCATAAAGAACAGGTTCCAGCGGGCGCAAGAGATAGACCGTCGAATGCAGTTTTCATTGCAAACAATTTTTTTTTATTTTAGGCTTGACTATCGTAGGGATAATCTTATAGATATCGATGTTAATCGCACGGGGAGGCTGCCTGCCTTTACCACGACTGAAACCATCGGCCAAAACATAGACCCATAAAGAACAAGGTTTCAGGAAGCGCAAGAGATAGACCGTCGGATGCATTTTTCATTGCAAACAATTTTTTTTAATTTTAGGCTTGACTACCCCGGGGATAATGCTGTAGATTCGGCGTTAATCGTACGGGGAGGCTGCCTGCCTTTACCACGACTGAAACCAAAAGAGCTAAAATAATATAGACTCAAAAAGAAAAGGAGATCAGAGATATATGTCTACATCAGCTCATAAATTAATGGCGGTCTGCATGGTCGCCGTATTCTCCATGGTGGCGTACGGGTGCAGCAGCAATAACAACGGGGCCAAAATGGAACGCGACGAGGCCCTGGCCGAGGTGACCAGGCTCACGGGCGAGCTGGCCACCGCCAATGAAAATTTAGCCACTGCCAACGCCAGGGTGATGGAGCTTGATGGCATGTTGGCCACCGCCACCGCCGATTTGGGCACCGCCAACGCCAGGGTGATGGAGCTTGATGGCATGTTGGCCACCGCCACCGCCGATTTGGGCACCGCCAACGCCAGGGTGATGGAGCTTGATGGCATGTTGGCCACCGCCACCGCCGATTTGGGCACCGCCAACGCCAGGGTGATGGAGCTTGATGGCATGTTGGCCACTGCCAACGCCAGGGTGATGGAGCTTGATGGCATGTTGGCCACCGCCACCGCCGATTTGGGCACCGCTAACGCCAGGGTGATGGAACTCGATGGCATGTTGGCCACTGCCAACGCCAGGGTGATGGAGCTTGATGGCATGTTGGCCACCGCCACCGCCGATTTGGGCACCGCCAACGCCAGGGTGATGGAACTCAATGGCATGTTGGCTACCGCCACCGCCGATTTGGGCACCGCCAACGCCAGGGTGATGGAACTCAATGGCATGTTGGCTACCGCCACCGCCGATTTGGGCACCGCCAACGCCAGAATAAAGGAACTTGAAGGCATGTTGGCCACCGCCAACGCCACAGTGGCCTATACAGTGGCCAAAAGCGGCTACGATACCGCCCAAACGGCGTCTCTCGCCGCCATAATCGCATACGGAAAAGAAGATGCGAACGTGGATGATGCCACAGATTTAGTAGCAAAGGCCGAAGCGGCCCAAACAGCAGCCGTAGCCCTTCAGACATCGGCTGCGGGCGGGACTGTCGCCCAAATGGCTTATGCGCAAAATGCCGTCGATGCCGCCGGAGATGCGGTCCGTGCCGCGCGAGATGAACTAGCTCAAGCCACGACAACGGAGTCCGCCATGCCCTATGCAGCGGCGATAAAGGGTGTAGGCGAGAGAGCGGCCGCCCCGATAACCTCTATTACTGCCACGGCGAAACGCACGGGGGACGCCGTTACGGTCGATACAACAGCCGATATGGATGAAGCCAAAGGCTCCGCTTCCGACGTTGGCGGTGGATGGTACAAAGCCGATGTTGCGAATGAGGATGACAGCAAGAAGACCGCTACCGTCTATACGAACATCGAGGACACGATGGATAAGTTTAGTAATGTCCATAACCCCACTGACAATGCTGGTATTGACACTGTGACTAACGGCGTGCTGGAACTGAATGAAAGCAATTTTGATGAATTAAACGAGCATGTGAGTGCAGATTATTTTATTGCTGCTACTAGCGGGGCGACTACAACGGTCACTTACGAGTCCGATGACGAGGATTTTTCTCCGAGGAAGTTCGACGGCACGTTCGGCGGTGTGGACGGCGAATATGCATGCACAGGAGATACTTGCACGGCTACAACTGATGATAAAGGAGAGTTCACAGCTGCCTTAGTGGGAGCATGGACATTCACCCCCGCCTACCTTGGGGAAGATGGAGAGTCTCAGGCTGGTGATACCGATGAGCAGATAGCAACTAGGAAAGACGATCTGACTGAGCCTAACGTTCCAGTGCCGGACACGGACTATCTGCGTTTCGGATATTGGACGATAGTGGACAAGGATGGTGACGTAACCTTCCAGACATTCTTTGGTGGCGCAGAGCCGTTTACCAGTAGTACTGTTACTGCCCTAGAAGGCACGGCGACGTATGAAGGCCCGGCGGCCGGTCGCTACGCGGTGAAGACTTTCAACCCCAACGCTTCCCTCGACTCGATCCGCCAGGGTGAGTTCACGGCGACTGCCGAGTTGACGGCGAACTTTGGCGGCGATGATATTGCTGTCAGCCAGCATGATAGAATCAGCGGAACGGTTGATGGCTTCAAAGGTGAGCACGGCGACGATCTCAGTACGTGGAAGGTAATGCTCAATACGATCGAGTTAACAGCCACTACCTTCGAAGACGGCGAGGTGTCGGGCGCGGGAAATGTGGGCGGCAGCCCGGTTACCTCCGGGTCGTGGAACGGCGCATTCTTCGGCAATGCCGCCGCAGACGCGACAGGTGATGATCAGCATCCAGGATCAGTCGCCGGCGAGTTCGACGCCCATTCTTCCCATGGGCACGTTGCGGGCGCGTTCGGAGCGATGAAACAATAAGCTGACCGAGAGCATCATGACCTTTGAGGTCTAACGTTCAAAAAGAGGGCGGTCCCATCGGGCTGCTCTCTTTTTTTAACCTTTTCCCGCTGACGTTCCACGCCGGAAGATAAGGAAGATAAGATAGACGATGACGACGATCAAACCCCTTTGCAATGCGCTGGCGCTGGCTCTGTTTCTCCTGTCCGCCCCATTTGCGATAGCGGCAGCCGAGGCCGCCGAAGAAGCTTCGGGTCGGCCATCCGCCGTCCCCGGCGTGAAAGAGGCCAAGGAGCTGGTAAACAGCGGCAAGTTCGACGAGGCCCTGGACGTCCTCCGCCCCCTGGCCGAGGCCCACCCGAAACGGACCGACGTCCTCTTCCTCCGGGGCCTGGCGGCGGCCCAGGCGTCGCGGCGGCCGGGCATCGCCGTCCAGGACCGCAAGGCGCTCCTGGACGAGGCCATCGGGGCGCTGCGCACGATATTGATCGGCCGGCCCGGCCTGGTGCGGGTGCGACTCGAATTGGCGCGGGTGTTCTTCCTAAAGAGGGATGACGGCCTGGCACGCAGGCACTTCGAGCGGGTGCTGGCGGGGAAGCCGCCACTGGCCGTGGTCGCCAACGTCAATCGTTTCCTGAGAACGATGCGGGCGCGCAAGCGCTGGTCGGTGCACGTCGGCGGAGCGGTGTCTCCGAGCACCAACATCGGCGCCGTCTCGGACGATGACACCATCAACATAGGCGGGTTCGAGTTCATCCGCGACGCGGAAGACCTGGCGAAGTCGGGAGTGGGCTTCTCCGTGTGGGGGGGGGGCGAGTACCAGCACCCGCTGGGAGAGCGGCTCCGGCTACGCCTGGGCGGCAACGTGTCGCGGCAGGAGCACTCGGGGGGAAGGTTCGATCAGACGTTCCTTTCGGGACATATCGGCCCGCGCTGGCTGGCGGACCGCAACACCGAGCTCAGCCTGCTCGGGAACGTCCGCCAACGCTGGCGCGGCGGCGAGCCCTACTACCTGGACCTGGGCACCCGCCTGGAAGCCAGGCGCCGGCTCACCCGGCGGATAACGTTGACAGGGCGGGCCTCCTGGCACCGCCGCGACTACCGGACAAAGAATTACCTCGACGGCTCGGTGCTCGATCTGTCGCTCAGCGGCGCATGGGTGATAACGCCCATCGTCAGGGCCGAGGCGGCGGCCGGATATGCAAAAGAGCGCACGGAGAGAATGACCTGGCGGAACATCACCGGCTGGGGGCGGCTGGGCGCCACGGTGGCTCTGCCGTTCGGCTTCACCGTGGGCGGCAGCGGCGAGTTCCGCTGGACGAACTACGAGGGCCGCTGGGCCCCTTTCACGCCGGGCGGCGAGTCGCGCGAGGACAGGACCCGCATTCTCCGCGCCTCGGTCTACAACCGCGCCTTCACCGCCTACGGCTTCAGCCCGCAACTGGTGGTGACCAACGAGGCGCGGGACACCAACGCCCAACTCTACGACTACAAGCGCACCAACCTCGAACTACGCTTCGTGCGCCAGTTCTAGCGGACGGCACTGCGATCCAAGAAGCTTGATGGACGGCCCGGTTGTGGTACAATGCCCGGACGATTAGAAAGTGGGGGGATGATGAAATAAGCCCGCGCTTTTTTCTTGACCGGGCTGGATGCTTGATGTAAAATATCTGCAAATGTTCAAATCCTATCGTGCTCCGGGGGCCGGCTCCTATCGAGGCCGGCCCCTTTTTTTATCGTATTTCAGTAAATGATCTCATCATACGGCGGCGCGATTTCGATCCAAGTTGCAATGGTTTGCCGCTATTGATGCGTAACAGGCGAGGACCCCGTTCCGGAAGGCAACTATGGAACCCCCAATGACCATGAACGGTTTTTTGGCCGCGTTCGCGATACTTGGATACGAGGAATGCCGGGACGGCGCGTTGGAGAAGGGGTACGAAAAGGTGATGCTGTTCACCCGGCGCGACGACTACGGCGGCCTCAAGCCCGGGCGCTTCGAGGACATTGAGCCTATGGATGCGGAGGCCGTGAAAGGCCCGGGGCACGGGTACTCGGTCAGGTTCATGCGGCGCGCCGTCTTGAAGTGACCGTTCGGGCGGTATGTTGGGGAGTTTTCAGGACGGCACAATGACCGGCCGGCCGATACTATAAAGCAGATGCAACATATGGGCATGACGTAGGCAGAAAGCGGCTACGGCACAGGGACCTCATTGGGCCAATGGAGGAAAGGGAAACGAGGGTTTCCATGTGTGATCCATCGAAAAAAGAGGCCTACAAGAAGATTGAGGGGGTAGAAAATACACCATCCCCAACGAGGCCATACTCCTCTTAGACCGCTCACGGATCGAATCGGTGAACGGTTGTTTGACCGTGGTCCGCATGACGGAAGGGTAAGCAGTGGTGTCGGAAAGGCTTCTTCCCCAGTCCCAGCGTCTTCCCTTGACGCATGTTATACAGCCATACTAATTTGTCTAGACTTTGTGGCAGTCGACCAAAAATTGCTGGAGTTGGCTCGGTCAAACCCTGCGGGAATGCGATATGAAGATGCGTGCAAGCTCGCGGAACAGTTGGAATGGACACGCCGAGGCGGCAAAGGTAGCCACATAGTATTTCAGCATCCCAAGGGGACACTTATTCGTGATCTGTACCCTCAACCCCTGAATCTACAAAAAGGTCGGGATGGCAAAGCCAAGGCATACCAGGTACAACAGATGTTGCGTATGGCGGAAGCAATGGGTATCCTCTCCAAGCTGTAAGGAGGAATCGTGATGGCAACCATAAAGCGACCACAGTATGCGCGTTACGTCAAGTGGTCCGTAAAGGATCGGGAGTACGTGGCGACATTTATAGAGATTCCTGGACTCTCCGGTCTAGGGCTAACCATTCCCGAGGCAATACAAGAACTGGATGAGGCGCTCGACGCATGGATCGAAGCTGTCGGTGAAAGTAAAATACCGCCGGCGGGCCAACTCGGTTCCGTTGTCATTACCGACCATAGCAGGTGGAATGAAGAGCCCATTATCGCGTCCCCGAAAGACGTTGGAGGCGGGGCAGGCAAACGTGCCTCTATACAGGTTGATGCTTCGAAGGGCAATATCCTCGAACTCAAGTTCTAAATCATGATTAAGGCCCCGCTGGCAGTTTTATGTGACGACGTTCGCCGGGAGATTAATAACAAACACAGTCTCATAGGCATCTTCACGACCTTTGGGATTACCGATTTTACCAAGCCGGTACCTCGATTCCATCTATTTGCTCGCCTTGAGTTCGAGAAGTTTGAGAAATCCTCGGTAGCGGTCGAGTTGAAAAGTGCGGAAGGTAAACAGCTCCTCCGATTGCAGGGCAATGTCGAGATACAAGCCACAGGCAAAGAACCCTCGAACCCAGCCTCTAAGCTCCTCACAAGCGATTTAGACCTTGTGCTGGAGAACCTCAAACTCCCCGGTCCTGGAGAGTTTGAGTTCGTATTGAAAGATGGCACAAATATCCTAAAGACGCTGTCTTTTAGAGCCGAATATATTAAACCTATCATACAATAGACCAGATGCCGTCATCGGCCACAGAAGGCCGGATGTCAGATAAGTTATGTGGAGGTGAGGACGCCATTTTGGGATCGCTATGGCGGAAAACTGGTTATACTGCTTCTTTCGGTGGTGTTCGTGCTATATGCGCTATTGACCGTAAAACGAGAGCAAGGGAGTGAGAGTTAGAAAAATAAGCTCATCATGCGGCCCCACGGCTTCGATCCAAGAAGCTTGCCTTAGCCCTGCCTGATCGGATACGGCGGCCCGCCGGACCAGAGCCGGTCGGTCGGATCAGGATGCGTTCCACCTTATCGAGCGATATCTCGTCCTGCTGCCGACCGTAGAGCTTGGCGGTGCGCAGGGACTCGTGGGCGGCGTTCACGTAATCGAGTTGGGTTTCCGTCGCCATCGGAACATTCACATTCCCATCGCCACATGCGGCCAATGTCACACACAGAGTCGCTATTGCCCCTGCACGTAAATTCATTTCACCTTCCTATCGTGCGGCAACCCACAAGAAACCTTGAGGCGCCCAAACTAACCGGCAATATAGGATATCCCCATCCCCGGTCAACAAGTTTGTTGACACGTCCCAGTGTTTGCGCTATATGCCAAGCGTTCGAGGAGCGACTTCCGCATGATTCAAGCAACAATAGCCATCATGGTAGGGGTAGCTTTAGGGGTGCTCATCCACTTTGGCCTGAAGGATCTCAACGGTCGGCTCTCGGAGGTTCAAAGCGAAGTGGCCGCAGGACGGGAGGACGTTGAAGACCTGCGTGAACGCATGGCACGGTTTGAGGGTTTGGTCGAAGGGATCGCCCGCCTGAAGCTGCACACCGAAACTCAGAAGAATTGATCCCATGGAGGTCTGGAAGCGAAGCGTCGGTATCATCGTGGTTGCAGCTATCATGGGTCTCTCTGCATCCGTAGATGCGGTGGAATTCGAAGCTCGATCTCTAACCGGAATAGGGCCGGTTAGCATTTTCATCATTCACCCTTCATGATTTCTTTGTAATCCTGCGAGATCAAATCAGAAAAAACCTTTTCAATCTCTTCGTGGGCGGATAGTATAAACTCCTCTCGTTCTTCTCTCTTGATCGCCTCCGTTCGAGAAAAGTCCAAGTCCAGCACTAGAATCTCCAGGCCACCTGCCCGTTTCTCGGTTTGCATCGCAAGGCGGAGTTGCCCACCAGACATCTCACATGTGACGGAGACGGCCACCTCGTAGGTCTTTTCGGTAGGCACCCGGGTTATTGGATTCAGATCCGACGTAACATATTTCGTTACCGGTATAGTGCCGTCTTCCGCTCTAATTATGGGAAGATGATTAGTATATCGAAGCCCCAGTCTAGTGAACTCAGGGATATCAAAGAGATCCGAGAAGTGTTTCCATACTATCTCCAGATCTTCCTTAAAGATGTCGAACCCTGGATAGCGCGACGTGGCGTATAAGAAGCCGTTAACGGCTAAACTCACTGTTGCCGAGTTGTCTTCTTTTCTGAACTGATAGTGCTGCAGGGCATTAGCCACGCCAAGCACTGCATTGGGGACGTAAAGATTAGGAAGTTCAGGCTTTAACATCCGCTGAAACTGGTCCCTTTTGGTCTCGATGGACAAATCGCCAGCGAAGCGGGCCTCGAAAGCAGCCTTCACGAGGGGAGCGTTTCTATATGCCATGGGGAGCTTAACAAGAGGCTATTGATGTATAGCGCCTTTGCTTACCACAACTCACAAGAAAATCAAGCCCCCTCAATAGGGCGCCTCCTTGACCGTGACTAAGGAATATCGATACGGTTGTCAACACAAAATGGGAGGGAGTCGCCATGGAACAAAAGGATAAGCCCCGGACCGCCATTAAGAAAGATGCTCAGTATAAAGAGAATCTGCGCGTTCTCTCTACCACAACGCCAGAGCAGCTAGTTAAATCGGTGGTTAAGGGCTATGGGTTTGCCAGGAAGACGCCCAAGAAGTAAACGCATCGTTACCCCTTCAAATATCCCAACATAAATCTTATCAATCCCATCAAAAATACGAATAGTGCGAGCGGTAGCAGAACAGACAAAACATTGCCCATCATATACTTCGCATCTTTTGTAAACACGTCTTCAAAGAATTCCCAAAATCGACCTTTGCCGTTTGTGTCAGTCTTATCTTCAACCTCAACTCAATTTCCCTAAGGCCATACCCATGCCACAAGAGCCATTAACCCGGCCACGCTTAACCATATTGCCGCCGTAGCAGTTGGAAACATTGCCTCTACTCCAATCCCACCGCACAGCAAGGCCGCCTCCGAGAGTAAGAACCTGCCGTGTCTCTTAGCCTGCATCCCATCTGTCTAGTCCTTGCCATCTTCTTTGTAAAGTATTTTGGATACTAAAGTATATAAGTCCTTTTTTTATCGCATTTCAGTGAATGAGCTCATCATGCGGCCCCACGGTTTCGATCCGAGAAGCCTGCCATAGTATCTGGACCGGCAAGGGGCGCTGTGGTACCGTAAACGGCCAGATCCAGCGAGGTAAGAGCCATGACCGCAGGACG
This sequence comes from uncultured Binatia bacterium (SeqCode), assembly GCA_965218425.1. Lineage (GTDB taxonomy): Bacteria > Desulfobacterota > Binatia > UBA9968 > CAXXLF01 > CBDCDW01. The sequence continues at coordinate 2,247,716 of OZ244621.1, read as the reverse complement.
CAACGAGGCGACACGGATGACTTTCGGTCCTTCAATGCGGCGACAACCTGGAGCTGACCGGTTCGGCGATCATTCGTCTGAAAGGCAGATTGCGCGCCACGGTGATAGGCGGATGCCTTATGACGGCGGCTTCAGTATCGGGAAGCGCTCGGAACCGGCGCGACAGGGGTCCGTTCGGCTACGGTCGAGTCGGCGTCGACTCGCTTGCGGAGCGAGTACGGACCGCCGCTCCCGGCGCTCATGTCAACCGTGGGGAAGAACGAGATGCGGCGCAACCGGCTGATAATCGGCATCGGCCTGGCGATTTTACCGTTGTCACCCGCCCTTGCCGTTCCTGATCGAGCCTGCAAGAACAGCAGCATCCTTTTACCCGTCCACGTGCCGATGGAGGCGATAGCCGCCCGACTGAACGAAGTCGTGCCGCTCAGTCTGAGCGGCGACGAAGGCTATCTCAAATGGTCGGTTGCCCGGCAGCCCATCGAACTGAAAGCGAGTCAAAATACGCTGCACGCGGTAACACAGCTTGCCGCATCGGTGACCGTGCACGTCAAGACTCCATGGGGAAAGGTCGAAGAAACACTTGACCGGATCAAGGCGGACGTAACGGTGTCCATGCGGCCGCGGCTCACATCGGATTGGCGGGTCCGGCCGAACGGCGCCGCCAAGGTCAAACTGACGAAGGCGTCCGGAAAAATCGGACCCATACGCTATAGCGTGCGTGGATTGCTTCAAATACCCTTGGACAAGTCGGTGAGCGAGGAAGTCCGGCGCCTTAACGAGTATCTCGAGAGTAGCACGCTGATTGAGGATCAAGCGGCGAAATTCTGGTCCGGTCTCCATCGCCCGATCCAGGTAAACAGGCAACCACCGGTTTGGCTGAGCCTGAGTCCGAGAGGCGTGAGCGCCGGGCAGCCAAGCATCGACGAGCGCGGCGTCGATCTTGTCGTCGGTATCGAAGCAGATACCGCTCTTGCGACGGGCGTGAAACCGTCGGCCGGCAGGACGCGCTTGCCGAGCCTGGATCTGGCGCCCCATCCGCCTGCGGGTCACTTCAATATCGCACTGCCGATCGTGGTCGATTGGAAGACCGCGAACAAAGCAATCGCCGACCGGTTGAGGGATAAGCCGATCGTCATTGAACAAGGTTCGGGGAGATTGGTCGTTGAGCGCGTCACCCTGGGCGGCGCCGATGACGGAAAAATGCTTGTGACGGCCCGGTTTTCCGTGCAGCCCACCGGCTTATTGGGGAAGGTTCTGGCGTGGATCGATCGCCGGCTTTCCGGCTGGGGGCTGGATTGGCGGCTTAGCGATGCGCTTGAGAACCAGACCGTCCGGATGACGGCGATGCCCCGCCTGGACGGCGTCCGCAAAACCGTGTCGGTGCATCAAGTCAAACTAACCGCCTCGTCGAGCGATCCGGTCCTCCTGGCGACGGACGTCTATGGATGGATCAACGATAGAACCATCGAAAGCCTGGTCGAGCAAAAAGCGGTGGTGGACTTGTCGAAGCAAATTTCGAACGGCGAGCGGGAGGCACAGGCCCGGATCGACAAGATCACCGGCGATCTCGGCAAGCATGGCGTCAAGATGAACGTCAGCGTTCAAAATGTAACAAGCCTCGGTCCGGTCCAGATCACCCCAAGCGCGCTCCTGACCAAGCTATGCGTCGCGGCCAAGGTCGGTATGCAGGTGCAGCGGATCGACCGGTTCTGACGGCATTTATCCCTTCGAGGCAAGGAGGGGGGTTTATTGGAGCGGCTGTCTTTGCCGCGAAGCGGATAATCCGATTTCTTCACTTGACCAACAGTTCAGCAATATCCGACCCCGTTGCATTTTTTGCTTGAATTACGATAACTCGTGCTGAATGCCTCCTAATGGAATCGAGTTCGGCCCTTCGGTGGCGGATGTTCTTGTCTTTAGTGAGCGCAACCCAGCCCTCTTTACCAACAAGTGCGATCCAATCCTCGTCCGGCGCATCCGGAGGAAGGTGATCGTCGTGTACCTCAACCTTCATCCCTAACGAACGGAGTTCCTCGGCGATAATGTGTTTTCCGAGATTTCGATCCAAGAACAGGTGGACGGGCTCTTTACGCTGCGAGTGGGAGCTCGCATCGAAGCGCTTCTTCGATTTCGGCGTCAGTGCGTTCATAGTCTGCCACTAATGTTTTGACTGAATCACCCGCCTTATAACGCTCGGCAATAATCCGGGTGGTAAGTCCGGTGCCGTTGATAACAGGTCGTCCAGCCGATATCGTTGGGTCTATGACAACAACTGACGGAGCGTTTTCTATGGAATTCCTAGTAAATGGATAGAGCTTAATGGGTATACCATTGAGGTCACGATCAATCCGCTTCAGGGCGGCACTGATGATTTCTCGCATAGCAGTTTGGCCCTCTCGATTAATATTGATTAATCGTCCATACCGCTCGATGAACAGGTCCAAACCATCTGTCTCCAAATTGTGATTGAGCAACGGATGTTTGCCATTAGCCCCTTCTACTGGAACTTTCTCCACTAAGTACTGGATGGCCTTTCTAACCTTTGGCATCGTAACAACATGCTCGCGCCGAATGGCGGCGAGAACGTGAAGCTCTGAGAGGTTGAGGAATGAAAGTAGCAATGGTCGTGAAGGTTGGGGCACCGTAATGAGTGGATCGTGACCGCCTTGGCCCACCGACCAATAGCGAACAGTCGCAGCAGGCAAAGTAAGGTAGTGCGCTGCCTCCGAAATCGAGTAAGCGGGTAGTTCACGAATATCTTCGGTTTGTGCTTGGCGTCCGGTCACCGTCACCCCTCCCCTTTCACCGGTAGCCGAAAAGACCGCCTTCCTATAGCATTAAATACAAAAATATTCAATGTAATACATTTTCTCCCTTGACGACCGATTCTCATGATCAATGCTGTTGTCGGTCTTCTTAACCGCTTTTCCAGTGAATGAGCCCATCATGCGGCCCTATCGGGGATCGGAGTCGAAGTCGCCCACGCAGTTTCTCATGGAGCAAAGACCCCAAGAGCGCAATACGCGGCGGCTCTATACACATGATTGACAAATTGCCGGATCCTGCTAAAAGCCGAGGGGATGACGGCGGCGCGGTCCGGGGCCGGTCTCGATCCGACCGTCCCATAGGCACTGATCCGGCAGTGCCGGTTGACAATAAAAAATGCCCAGTGATAACTTGTTCCATCGATCCTTTACAAGAGGCGTTCCAAGGAAAAAAAGAAAGAAAGGCGACATCATGCAAAAACTCTCGATAAAAATATTCTTACTCGCGGCGGCGTTAGCGGTCTCCTCCGGCCCGGCATGGGCCAAGGACGGATGGTACGCGGGGATGGACCTGGGCGTCGCGATGGCTCCATCAATGGAAATGGACGGCACGGATAATGACTATGACACCCCGTGCGACAGGCACGTCAACCCGACCGGGTTTCAGACAACCGAGCTCCCGGGCGGGAAAACGGATCCTAAGGACTGTACCGCAATTCCTTCTCCAACGGCATGGTTTCATGATTTCGGCGGAGGCGCCGGGCTCCTGGCGGGGGCGACCCTGGGATACCGCATGGGCGGCTTCAGGGTCGAGGGGGAATATTTCTATCGCGGCACGACCTATGATGACACGGACCCCGATACGATCATCAGCGATCCGGAGACCACTCGCAAGGTCCTGGAAGAACTCAGCGTAATCGAGGGCGGGGTGGATGACGTGCTGTCGAACAACTTCTTCGTCAACCTGTACTACGACTACCGCTCGGACTGGAAGTTTATCCCGTACGCGGGGTTTGGAGTGGGGTTCGCGCAGGTGTCACTGGATTATTCCGGTCGATTTGCGCGAAGGAGCGATCCCGCCGATATAGCGACGTTTAATACAAGCGTGGGCACTCCTGCGGACCAGGCCACGGCCGCGGACCTGAACCGAAGACTTGCCGGCACGACAACCATCGGCAGCGCCAAGCTCTCGGATACTCTGTTCGGCTACCAGGTGATCGCGGGCGTGGATTATCCGGTCAGTGAGCTGGTGACCATCGGGCTCAAGTTCCGCTGGGCGAATTTCGGTGAATTCGAGGGTGAGAAAGAGTGGAATCAGCTTCGCAGCCACGAATCCACCAATATGCGCCCCGGTGATCCGGTTCTATACAAAATGAGCACGGATGACATTCAATTCTGGGGTGTCAGCCTCAACATGAAGTATCAGTTCTGATCGGTCACTGAAGAGGCGCCGGTCTTACTTCATCGGACAGGCGCGCGAAACAGATCCTCACGTCCGACCCGGGCGCTCCGGCGAAATGAGAACCATCAGCTTCATTGACCGGCGGGACGTCATTGGAAAGATCCTCGATCACCCGCGCCTGGGGGAGGAATCCCATGCCCCGCCGGATCGAGGCCCCCGGAGAAAGAGATTGCCTTCGACCCCTCCTACGGCCAAGTGATTTAAAAGACTCCTTGCACTAAGCCGGAGCGAGTGTTCAGTTCCGCCTGCAAACCGGGCCAGCAGTGCCGTCGCTCAATTAAAGTTTCGGCAAAGTAGCACAAAAATAAGGGAAATACATAATCGCAGTCTGGATTACTCTTGTGTCTCACAAAGCCTTGACCCTTCCGGTCTCGCGTAAGATCGTCACCGCACTCCGGACACTCATAGTTGTTCTTCCCGGCAGTTGAAGTTTTCACTTCCAGGTCCTCCTTGTGACCCGAGAACACCCCGTCTATTACCGGTTGACAACCGTCAAGCTCGGGCCACGCTGAATTTCAAACCGAGACACTACCGATTGTTTTTGTCGGCACATTTACGCTTTGATGATCGTGCACTAAGTCACACGGGGCAGTCGAGCCGGGCATTTGCAACCGTGTACGGAGCGGACCACAACGAAACACCACTAACTTATAGGTGAGGACAAAAAGGGGTGCAGGTCAAAAGGTCACGGCCTACGTGCTTCACTGAGGTAATAAATCTGGAGGCCGCTTCTTCCCGGGAAGATTATGGTTTCCTTGCCTTTTGACGAGAGTGCCGAATCTTACGTTTAGTTATCGCTGTCTGTCCAGTAAGGCTCTTTTCTCGCACCCGTGAAAGGATAATATCATTTAAAAGGGCTCGGTCGTAGTCGTTTATTTTTACAAATCTCAGTTTCTTTTGTAAATCTCTTGGTGAATACTCTAACGCAAGGTGTCCGAATGCTTCATCTAGGAAAGATACAGAGGCAATCAGAAGATTTGCAAAGTTGATTGTGATTTGACCAGATTGCCCCCATAACTTGATTATTTTATCGTAGACAACCTCTCCATCATCTCTGGTAACAGTCTGCTTCCCTAATATTTTTTTAATGTTAATTTCTGTTGTTCTCATTGTAGGTTACCCAAAGAAATCTAATTAGAAGAGGTATTTTTCCTCAGAAGTAAGGAAATAAAGTCCTTCCTTATCTGCGTTTATGGCTAACTCGATGGTTGTTCCAGGAAAGTTGATAGGCACAGGTTTCTGCTCAATGTCCTTAGGATAAAAGACCACCTTGCCATCGCCGGATATAACTGTCATTCTAGCTTTGTTTACCCTTGTAAATCGCCTTATGTGTGGCAGCCCAAGCCCTGCAGCTTTCTTTTTGCGGCTACTAACTCCCTCTTCAACGGCAAGAGTGATAGCCTCATGAGATGTCTTTAGGTTCGAGTAGTCTCTTGCTGTCTTCAAAGACCTTAGAATACCAATTCCAAAGTCTGTTACTGATACCCTAATTAACTGGGAATGTGGAGTAAACTGAGCACAAACAAAACACCCGATATCAGACTTGCTATGATCAAACGCATTTGTGAGAAGCTCTTGCACGCTCATTCGAATTGAATCGTGCACGCCTTTTGACAGGTTAACCTTAGAATCAATAAGCTCAAGCAAAGTCTCTATAAAAATGGGCTCAAGGGCATCAAGCTGGCGCAACTGTATGCCCGTTCGCTTTGCCTTTGCCCCTATCCGATCTACTTTAAAAAACCGTGTAAAGCTTATACTGGACAACCATTCTGCCGTCTCATCCTTCGCCGGTTTCCTGTAATAGACCTTCTTGTCATCAAGGCACTTTGAAATTGTTCCTGCTAGAACAGTAACCCCAAATGGAGTAAGGAACTCGGTCTTTGAGAAATCAAATAGCACATCAGACTGGCTCCTTAAAGCACGATTACAGCATTGGAGAATGCTTCTTGAATTTGCAACTGTAATCAATCTTGGGAACTGCAATTCGAGCATCTTCTGAACCTACCCAGTTAATCGACAAAATTTACACTTTTATCTATAAAATGAGGTTTGTTACCATACCTTTTTTTTCCAAGGAACCCAAATGACCTTCCCCTAAATTACACTTGAAAACAGGACCGCAAAGGATTGTTTTTTAGGCGACCGGTTTCAAAAGCTCCTCCGGTTTCTGCCTTGTGCGTCGGCACATTTACGCTTTGATGATCGTGCACAAAGTCACGCCGGGCGGTCGAGCCGGGCATTTGCAACCGTACACGGCACAGTGACATAATGATGGCCTGTTCCCCGGCGTGCCGGCTCTGCCGGCCGGGAGGAAAAGGAACATCGATTCAAGCATGATTCGCGCTTGCGGCCTTTGCCGGGCAATCGGTACGGAAAGGCGGTCACGATGAAAGACAACTCGAGACGCGGCTCCACGTGGCGGCGCGCGGCCGTTGCGCTGCCGGTCCTGCTGATGCTGGCGGGCGCCGGTCCCGCGGGAGCAGGGAGCGACGATGCCGGATTCGATTGGACCGGGGCATACATGGGCGCATTCGTCGGCTTTGGCGGAGCGGACAACCGGATCGTCGACGTCGACGGCTTCGCGAACTGGGGCAACCCCGGCTCGGCCGTGGACTACCACGATTCGGGGTTCGTCGGCGGCGCGCTGCTCGGGAAGAAGTTCGAGATCGGCGGCGTGCCGCTCAGGGTCGAGCTCGACGGCACGTTCGGCGGCCTGTCGGCGGCATCGGACAGGCTCGATCCGGTGGGATTGGACGAGACGGTGAAATCGGAGTTTCGATGGGTCGCCACGGCGCGCGCCGGGATCGAGCGGTCCGTGGGCCCCGCGACGCTGTTCGCCTCCGGCGGGCCGGCGGCCGCCCGGATCGATCATTCGGTGACCGACATCGATTTCGGCCCCAATATGACGACGCGGGTAGACCCCGACGATTCCTTTCGCGACGGCACGACGAAGGTGGGCTGGGTGATCGGCCTCGGCGTAGAGGCTCCGCTGGCAGACGGCTGGACGGTGCGGCTGGAGGGCTCGTACCTGGACTTCGGGCGGAGCACCCATTACGTGAACCGCTCCGGCAACAATTCCTGCGGGCCGGGGATGCCGCGAAGGGCGTGCCCTTACGACATCGATAACAAGCTGGGCATCGTGCGCCTGGGGATCATCCGGCGGTTCGGCGGGTAGCGGACATCGGGACGCTTTCGACGCTTCCCCGCCGGCAATCAGGCGCCGGGCTCAGGCCGGCGCGGGGTCCTTCAGCCACCGCGCGAGGGCCTTGCCGGGATCGGCGATCTCCTCCACTGATCCGTACCAGTAATCCTTCCAGCCCGCCTCCGGCAGGCCGGTGAACACCATCAGGTTCAGCGGATAGGCCTCGCTGTCGGTGCAGCGGCGGAAGTCGTCCCGGAACAGGAACACGGGCTTCCCCCATGCGATGGCCATGCCGAGCTCCACCATCACCCCCTCGTCCGGAGGGCAGCCGTTGACCACGGCGAACAGCCCGTCCGCGCCGCGCACGTCGCGAAGGTCGGCCTGCCCGATCCGGTAGGCCCAGCCGGAGCTCGCCCGGTCGATCTGGTTGTTGCGGGCGAACGGCTCCCATACCTCCGCGCCCATGGCCGCCAGGGCCGCCGCGAGCGCCGTCAGCGGCCCTTCGCGCTGCTGCGCGGAGAAGCCATAGGGGTTGGCCAGATACAGGGTCTTGTTCAAGGCCACGTTCGCTTACCTGCTTGTTTCGCCCGTCGGGCCGCCGGCGCGCCGCATAAACCGAACCGGGTTTCCGTAACTCGGTCCGCTCACGTCCTCTACCTTCACATGCTCAATCTGTTCCAAGGGGCCGAGCTTGCTGGTCCACCGTCCATCGCGCAGTTGCCTCGCCGCATGTGTGGGCTTGAGGTCTTTTCCGGCGAACAGCGCCACCTTTTCGCACTCTTCCTCCAACGCGCCGTCCCGGCATTCCTTATATCCAAGCGTTCTGAACGCGGCCAAGAACGCGGACAGAGTTTCCGCTCTGGGGACGCCCCGGGGCCAGAACCCCTTCGCCGACGGCCACCACCAGCGAGCGCTGGAACCGGCGGCCCAAGCGATACCATTGTAGCGGTTTGCAGGGGGGCTTGTTATGCGGTGATTTTGAGAAGCAAGGCTCGGCAGATGTTCGGGCCATGGACTACCGGACATTATTCTCTTTCGCCCACAGAAGCCACGCCTCAGCCATTTTTACCGTGTCTCCATAAGCGTCTTTCGGAACCGGGTCCTGGCCCGTTATGGCCTCGAGAGCGGTAAACCAATGGTCGGGATCGTCGCCCTCGCTTTTGAGCTGCCTCAGCACCAGCGGAAGCGCTTCTTCGCCCATCCCGATAATCCGGAGGTACGAAGGACACAGAATCATGTCTGAAAGTGACGACTTGGCCCCTCTCTCCACGCGCCATTGCTCCACCAGTCGCACGAACGAATTGTCATCCTTCACGACGGCACGTTGCTGTTGGTTCGTACTTATCGTATGGCACTTGACGATCTTCCCGGGGTACGAAGGACACAGGATCATGTCTGAAAGTGACGACGGGACCCCTCCCTCCGCGTGCCATTGCTTCACCAGCAGCACGAACGACGTGTCATCCTTTACGACGGCATGCTGTTGTTGGCTTGTATTAATATTATGGCGCCTGCCGACCTCCGTAAGGTAACTCATTTCTTTCCCCCAGGACTGTCCCCTGGCTTCATATCCCACACGGATATCGGGAAAGGCTTCGGACATCGACGAGAGGTCGTCAACGTAGGCGTCAAACTCGGCTTCCACCGGAAACTCGGCTTCCATTTTACCCGACTTTACGGGACCTTCTTTTTGAGTTTCTCCGGCGATTCATCGATAACCACGATGTTCTGACTCCTGAGGTTATATACCGGGTTGCCGTCACTGTCCCACTGGCCGTCTAGGCGGATGGCCTCAATCGCGGTCAGCTTGGTCTTCAGGATCGTTCCGTCCTCAAGAGTTATCACACTGAACCGCTCGACAGATTCGGCTATGCCGACAACGACGCCACTCACAGATTGGCCTCGCAGGTCTTTCACTGTTTTCTTGCGTTCCGTCATTGTACCTTCTTCCTTCCTACCTCAGCAGCCGTTGAGTCTACCCAACACGTTGCCGGCGTGTCAATAGCCGGGTCGGACGATCGCGCACAAAGTCACGCCGGAAGCAAGAGTCTGAAGTTACCGCGGTTATATCATCTTGACGGCTTCTTCCGTGGAGCCCGCAATGGTAAGGTAAGAAGAGAAACCCGCGAGATCGAATATCTGCCTGACCGCGTCCTGGAGGGAGCAAAGCACCAACTTGCCTTTCGCCTCGTCCACGCGCCTGGAGGCCAGGAGGAATGCGCGCAGGCCCATGCTGCCGACGTAGTCGAGCCGGGACAAGTCGATCACCAGCTTTTCCCGGCCCGCCGCAATGAGCGATAGGATCTTTTCCTCCAGGTCCTTCGACGCGGGACCCTCCGCTCTTCCGATGACGCGGAGGAGGCAGACATCCCCTTGCCGTTCTTCGACGAGCTCCATTCCTTTCTCTCCGGCGATCCGCTAGCCGTTGAAGCCCATGATCGCTTTGACTTCGAGAAATTCCTCGAGGCCGTATTGCCCCCACTCCCGGCCGTTCCCGGACTGCTTGTATCCGCCGAACGGCGCCTTGCTTTCCAGGGGGGCTCCGTTGATGTAAACGTTTCCGCTCCGGATCCGGCGCGCGACAGCCCGGGCGCGTTCGGGATCGCCCGTGGATATATAGCCGGACAACCCATAGACCGTGTCGTTGGCGATTTTCACGGCCTCGTCCTCATCCGCATAGCCGATCAGAGACAGCACCGGACCGAAGATTTCCTGCCGGGCAATCGACATGTCGTTCGATACGTGCGAGAAAACCGTCGGTTTCACGTAGTAGCCGACGTTCAAGCCGTCCGGACGGCCGGCCCCACCGGTCTCCAGCTTCGCTCCTTCTTCGATACCGGCCCGGATCAGACTTTGAATCCGGTTGAACTGCAGCTCCGAGACCACCGGACCGATGGTGGTATCGGCGGCGTTGGGGTCGCCCACCTTCACCTTTTCAGCGGCCGCCTTGGCGATGGCCGCCGCCTCGTCCATGCGTGACTTCGGCACCAGCATTCGGGACGGCGCGATGCAGGATTGCCCCGAGTTCATGCACATGCTGGAGACGTCGCGGGCGATGGCTTTCTGGAAATCGGCGTCGTCGAGGATGATATTGGCGGACTTGCCGCCCAGCTCTTGCGCCACCCGCTTGATCGTGGGCGCGGCATTTCGAGCCACCTCGATGCCCGCCCGCGTCGAGCCGGTAAACGAGACCATATCGATGTCGGGGTGAGAGGAGAGAAGAACTCCCACCGTCGGACCGTCGCCGTTGACGAGATTGAACACGCCCGGGGGCACGCCGGCGGCATCGAGGATCTCGGCAAACACAATGGCATTGAACGGAGCGAATTCCGACGGCTTCAGCACCATGGTGCAGCCCGCCGCCAACGCCGGCGCCACTTTGCACCCGATCTGATTGAGCGGCCAATTCCATGGAGTGATGAATCCACATACGCCTATCGGCTCGCGTATGACGTGAGAAGAGCCGAGGTCTTCTTCGAATTCGAACTCGCGCAGGACGTCGAGCATCGTCACAAAGTGACCCAATCCCATGGGGGCCTGCGCCGCGTGGGCGAGACTTGCCGGGGCGCCCATCTCTTCGCTGATCGTCGCGGCGACGTCGCCGATCCGAGCCTTGAACCGGTCAACGACCTTTTCCAGCAGCTCGACTCGTTCTTCGCGCGACGTCTGCGAATAGGAGTCGAAGGCGGCTGCCGCCGCAGCGACGGCCTTGTCCACGTCTTCCTTGCCGCCCATGGCGACGGGGCCGATGGATTTCTCCGTAGCGGGATTGATGACGTCCAAAGTCTTGCTTGTCGACGGTTCGACCCATTTGCCGTTGATGTAAAAACAGGTTCGGTTACTCATGGCTATTCCTCCCGTTATTTAAAGATACTTCCCGAGACGCACGCAATAACAGAATAATGGTTAACGCGATTTATCGCAAGATCGGAGTGACGGTTGCGCTTCGAACGCGATTTCCGCGACCGGCTTCAACAGCGCATAGACACTCCTCGCGATAACTTCAGCCTTCGCACCGTCGTTCAGGTAAATGCGATTTCCGGTCTCGTCGAGGGTGTCGTCCGGAATCTTGAGTAAGACCTCGAGGCTTAGCAGAAGAGGTCCCATCTGATTCGAGATAAGTGACCGGCCCATGAATTCTCGGCCGATCGTTGACCGGCCAGGCAGATAGCGAGGAAACGCCGGCTTAGCTGTCGCCCCTCAGCAGGGATAGGCCCATGGCGCCCAAGAGCAGCGGGAGCGCGGCGTCTATGAACCCCCACACGAGGGAGACGGCGTCCGGCCCCACTGCGGTAAAAGCGGGACTCAGGAGGTTGAACCAGTTCCAGAAGAACAGGATGCCCACGAACAGGAAACCGTAGAACAGCGTGTTGGCCGCCAGGAACTCGCGGGTGACCGGCGCGCCGCCGTCGCGGCCGACGCTTATTTGCGGATGCAGCTGAATATCGCGCCCAGCACGACCGCCAGTGCCATGAAGTAGTCAATGACGCTCCAAACCGGGCTGTATGGGTTGGCTTCGCTGGAAACGTGATACAGCGGCTCGACGATCATGTGGACCGCCACCACAACCCCAACGGCGATGAGAGATATACCGATGATCCGCTTGGTCACATCCATCAGCGCCCCTTTCCCAAGACGGTCTATGGGAACGTCTCGAGCGAAAAACGGCATTAAAATATGTCGGATCGACCGCGATGTCAAGGAGGCCGATTACGACTTCGGCAAAACTTTAACGAACCTCATTGGGCCGCCTCCTCCGGCGTGGCCTCCATGATATTGATCTGCTGTAGGGCGGCGAAAAAAACCGGAACAGGAAAAACAATAGCTTCAACCCGCATCAACCCACTTCAACCCGGATAAAACCACTTCCCGCCAGGCCCCGCCATTTCCGGTTTTTTTCGCCGCCCTACGGTTATGACCACCCCCTTCAACTCCAATTGCCTATTTACCTCCCCCAACACCCGCTCCCACAATCCATGCCCCACCAACTCCGTCCTGAACTGTCCCTGCGTGGTGGCCTGCGGCTTCACCGCCCCCTAACTCAACACGGCAAAACCTGCCAAACAAAAGGTCCCGCTACGGCCATTGCGCCAACGGCTCACCTGACAGCCCATACACACCCCCAACAACAGCCCCCGGAACAGCCTCAGTGTCATCAAGGGCCGGCAACGCCGAGTGCTCTAATTCCGTGGTGGATACAACAAATGATGGTTGGGTTGAAAATGGCCGGTGGACTGAGGCTATTTTGTTATCCTACCGTCGTGTCCTCTCTCGTCGTCTTCCCGATCAAGCTGTTTATCGTCCCGAACCTGCTCTATCTCCTCTTCGAATTCCCTCCCCAACCATCGCACACTTTCATCGACCTTTGATATGTTGATATTTTCTTCCCGTAACAGTCCCCGGATCTCAACAATCCCTTTTTTCAGGTGTCCGTCCGGATCCCAGTACTGTCCATCGGCGCCTTGCCAGGTGATGTTGTCGAGCCAATACTCCAATCCCTTTAGTCCAGACTCAAGCTCCGTAATTCCGTCCTTCCTCCGTCCGTTCTGAGCCATAACCAGGCCAAGAAAAATACTCGCAAAATAGTCTTTGTCGGGACTCTCCTTTGCCCGCTTCAGGCTTTCCAACGCCTTTTCCTTCTCCCCAGTCTCGTAATAGGCCCTACCCACATAGGTCCAGATTCCTGTATTCAAAAGAGTAAACCGGGTCGTATAGTCAGGATCGACGCGCGCCGCCGCCTCAAAGTGGGTCAAGGCTTCTCTGGGCTCATATTGCTTTAAGGCTCGTCTACCACTGTGCACGTTCTTCGACACTTGCACCGTAGCGCAACTGCTCAATAACAAAAGAACCAATAAGGACACGCCACAGTTTAATTTAAACTTCACAGGCAAAATCCTCCCACACACTAGAACCTTTGTACTCCTCCGTGAGTTCCAGTCAATACCCATGCGGGGGATAGGGGAGCAGGACTGAAACCAATACTTTCCAAGGTTCAAGTTGAGGAAGTCCCTTGACAGCACTGCTACAACACTCGTAGTTACGCGGCACGGGAAATTTCAAAGGCGTCCATTTTTCCATGGCCGCGATACCTTGCGACACGCAAGGACTTCCCCGTCACCTCATCAGCTCGTAGGAGAGGTTTGCGGTTTTCCAAGACCCAACCCACGTGGCTTTCCTTGAGCTCAACCTCAGCCCCAACGTCGAAGAGATGATTGACCAGGCCCGGCGATTCCAGAGCGAACAAGCGAACTACATCCTTTTCCCGGTCGAGAAGACAAATGGCGGCCATGTCAAAGTTGAGGATTTCGCGCAGAGCCTGGGCTACTGCGGAGAACAGAGATTCACGGTTGAGGTTTGCGATGATCGCATTACCCGCTTTCGCGCACTGATGTCACGAACCAAGGCAATAAGATCGGTATTATTTGAGGTCCGATCCACATTGTTGCTTTGGGTAGAATTACTCATGAGCATACTTTCAACCTAATCATCCAATGCCGGAGGAGTCCTTGGCCTACTCCCGAAGAAGTCCACTAGAAACGCATAGGTTTTCGGGACTTCCTCACATAACGCTGGAGACCTTGCAAAGTCGCTCCAAAGCCTCTCGAGATCTTCCGCCAAATCAATATCGTAGGCCAAGGGAAGCAAAGTCAGCTTAAGTCCAAGATGAGAGATTCGTTGCACCGTACTCCTTAAAACGACCGGGTTACTCCAGGAGATCCCGTGGAAGATCTCCTCCACGGGGGTCTTGAGACCCACCAGGTAGTAGCCTCCATCACCGGCGGGCCCCAAGACCACGTCCTTCACGTTGCTACCGAGCACATGAAAAGCCTGCTCCACCGACGAGACCGGCATGGTGGGAATGTCGCTGCCCAAGACAACGATCTCCCGGTAACCTAATTGGGAGAGGTCGACAAAGATATGATGCATCCTTTCACCGAGGTCTCTTCCCCGCTGAGACATCAACTTTGCTCTTTCACCAAAGGCGCTTCGAAAATACTCATCCCCGTCGGGGGCGAAGGCGATCCAGAGCCGGGCCGAGAGGCACCGCTCCATTTTTGCCACAGTGTCCATCAGTAAGCATTCATGAAAAGTTGATGCCTGAGCGAGAGTCAAAGGAGGACACAGGCGCGTCTTCACTTCCCCTTCGCGTGGAGACTTCGCCATCACAACCAGGGCTCTGGACTTTTGCGCTTCGCCTTCGCTAAATGTCACTGCCGGTTCCTGTAAAAAACGGGCACGTCGCTTTTGCCGGAACGCGGTTTCTTTCAACCCCAGGAAACGTGGGCGGCGTTCTCCACCGGTCTGCTTTGGTTAAATCATTTTAGAAGCGTCGGCACCGACTCTTTATTCACCCCGCTTGAAACCGATACTCACGGATTCCCGCTTTACTTTGCGGGCCAGTTTTTCATACTCCTTTTCCATCTCTTCGGTCACGGACGGGAGGGCCTCTTTAATAGCACGGAAGAAGTGCTCCATGGTCACCCGCTTTGCCTCAGGATTTTCCCGCAGGGCGGAGAGTCCTGCCTTCATGCACACACCGGCAATGTCCGCGCCGCAAACCGATCCGTGATTTCAGTCAGCTTTTCCAAGTTGACGTCAGCGTCGAGGGCCATCCCCCGGGTATGAGAGCGAAATATTTCCACCTTCGCCGTGGGGTCTGGAATCGGGACGTATACGATCTCGTCGAATCGTCCTGGACGGAGCAGCGCGGGATCGATCATATCGGGGCGATTGGTGGCGCCCAGGACAACGACACATTCTACAGACGCTGATTATCATGATTATACGGATAAGGATAAAAAATCAAAATGAAGCCTCCACAGGTTGACACCTTACCCGTGACCAGAACCATGTGCTTGTCTTGGTTAATCTGTGATCCATCCTTAGGGGAGGTTATGCTCACCTTTGGCTCGGCCCCCATGATTCTTCAGAATGCAAGAGGATCGCTATGAGAAATAAAACAAGGGCAAGAAACCTATTCGACACGCAGGTTCATAATAAATTTCACGAAAAATCAGCCCTTACATGGAGCAATACAAACGGCTGAAAAAATAACATGAATTCCACGAGGAGTAAACGTTTGATGACTCGTGAGCAAAAATCGCAATTTGCCTCCGTAAGAAGTGATGTAATAGAACATTGTTATGATTTTAATCAAAAGAGCCCTTCCTCTCAGCCCTGCCCTGGTATTTTGCTGGACGGGCATCCTGTTTGCCAACTACACCATTGTCTTGAAAAACGGTAGGCGCTTCACTGTAAAGAGCCACCGGGAAGTGGGCGAAATGATCAAGGTTCGTGGTACGGGCGGGAAATTCGGTATCGCGAAAGACCAGATCGAAGCCATCATCGATCCTGGGGCCGATGAAGAAAAAGGGATGGTGGTCCACGGTTCTAATAGGATTCAGCCAACGGTCACAAGACGGGAGGCCAGTGAGAACACCCCTCCCAAGGGCTCAAATGAAGTTTCAGAGGGCGGAGTTCCGGAGAAAAGGGCAGCCGTCCCCTCAAGGGTACGTACCCCTCTAACCCCCTACAGCCCAAAAGAGAAAAAACTTAGCCAGTTGAGAGGGCAGATCCTGGCCTTGGAGAATAAACGGGATAGACTAATCCAGGAAATGAGACGTAAGAATTTCAACACGGCCTCACCGTTCCTGGAATGATGTAAATCTGCGGCCTGCTAAACTGAGTTGGGTGAGGGATCCATCTCTCCTGATCAAATGGATTCTGCGGCAGCCCTAAGTCCCAGAAGATAGCTTTGCACTCCAAATCCGCTAATTTGTCCAACCACCGCGTCGGCGATCAAAGACCTTCGACGAAACTCTTCCCGCTTGTAAATATTAGACAAGTGGACTTCGACGGCCGGTATCTCCACCGCCAGTAATGCGTCTCTCAATGCCACGCCGGAGTGAGTATACGCTGCGGCATTGATCACTAGGGCGTCGTATTCTTTGGGAGACTCCTGAATCCAGGTGACCAGCTCCCCTTCGTAGTTGGACTGCCGGGTTTGCACCTGAACGTTTAGTTCCTTCGCAAGGCTTTGGATCCTTCGGTTGACTTGATCCAAGGTCAGTGGACCGTAAATCTCCGGCTCCCTTTTACCAAGCAAGTTCAAATTGGGTCCGTGTAGTACAAGGACCTTTTTCTTTTTACTGCCAGCCATGTATCAGTCCCTTTTTTGGTTTTCTATCCATCGATTCAGCGCTTCCAAACGCTCATCCACCTTGCCCTCCTCCGTATCCTCAGCTCCAGGCTCTAAACGGGATCTGAGTTGAAGGATTTTCTGCCACAGTTCACCTTGTGGCGAAGCCACATAGAGTTGGCGATAGATCTCCATAGCTTCCCAAAGATAGCCTTGCCTTATATGAAGCTCCGCCATGGTCTCGGTGACAAATGCCGGAGCAATCTTCGGTTTAGGTTCCTGCCATAAACCTTCCAGGCCTTTCTTAATCCGCCTCAGCCCCTCTTCACTGCCTATAATCCGTTCCAAGGAGCTGAGGACTCGTAGGCTCCGGGCGTACATGCCGGCTAGGTAAAGGATCCTGCTCTGGAGCAAAAGCCCACGGGGGTGGCCGGGACTATCCTTAAGGCACCGGTCAACCACTGCAAGGGCCTCATGCAGCCGTCCCTCCTGTCGTAGCCGTTCAGCAAGGTTTGCAAAATCTGAAGCGCTGGAAAACCGTGACTTCATGATCGTGAAAAAGTTAGTGACTCAGCCGGTTTCTAATCTCCTCGGGCGAGAGCCGGTGGAAAAGGAACTTTCCTATACCTCCACACAGAACGAACTTGATCTTTCCAGCCCCAGATTTCTTATCGACTTCCATCCTCCTAACGAGATCCTCAAGCCTGATATCAGAGGGTAGCTCCGTAGGAAGCCCCGACCTTTTGATCAGGTGGTGGATGCGTGTCACGCTTGCATCATCGCAGTAGCCTTCCCGGACGGAAATGGTGGCGGCCTTTGCCATGCCAATGGCCACCGCCTCGCCGTGCAGGAGTCTCTCGTATCCTGTTTGAGACTCCAGTGCATGGCCAACGGTATGGCCAAAATTGAGGATGGCGCGAAGATCCTCCTCACGCTCATCCTTTTCCACCACCATGGCCTTGATGGCGCAAGAGGCGGCCACAGCCTTGTGTAGTATTTTCTCATCGAGACCTAGCAAGTCTTCAACATGGCCTTCCAAGAGCGAAAACAGCTCGGGGTCCTGGATAATTCCGTACTTGATCACCTCGGCCAAACCCGCCGCCAGCTCCCTTTTTGGCAGCGTCTGTAAAACACTTATGTCCGCCACCACCAGCTTGGGTTGGTAAAAGGCCCCAATGAGATTCTTTCCCTCGGGGTGATTGATTGCGGTCTTCCCCCCTACGCTGGCATCCACTTGAGCCAAAAGAGTGGTTGGAATCTGAACGTAGGGTATCCCCCTAAGAAATGTGGCGGCGGCAAATCCCGCCAGATCACCCACTACTCCACCTCCCAATGCAATCAGGGAAGAACTGCGCTCGAACCTCCCATGGATCAGCTGGTCATAGATGGCAGAGAGAGAATTCAAACTCTTATGCTCTTCTCCATCAGGAACCATAACGGAAGTCACGGCGTACCCTGCGTTGCAAAGGGCCTCCTGAAGGGGTTCGAGATAGAGTTTGCCCACCGTGGGATTCGTCACGATACCAACCTTTTCCCCACAACCGGCCCGCTTCATGAGCTCACCGGTTTGAGCAAGAATTCCCTTCCCTAAATAGATGGGATAGGAGCGGTCACCCAGGTTGACTGTGAGAGTTTGCATAAGCTATTAGCTGTCAGCCATCAGCTTTCATCTCTAGTGGCATAGCACAGGGCGCTAAGTGCACAGCGTTCAGTGAATTAGTGTCGAGCGATAAGTTAAAATCAGATCCTCTCTTTTCGTGTCCGAGCGCTTAACAATGGTTCTGTCTAACGCTTGATAACCGTCTTGTCTGCTGATTGCCTGCTGTTCCCCACCTCCTGCTTTCCATGCTTTGCGCTCTGCCCTACGCGCCTTGCTGCCTGGCTCAGTCCTCAGTACTCGTTACTGATAATTTTACTGCCTTGATAATCTCATCCACCACCTTCGCCACCGGGAGGTGGTCAGTGTCGATACTGACATGGGATTGGCGATAGGCCTCTTCCCGATGTTGCAATAGTTCTTTGATCCGCTGCAATCGATGGGTTCCTTCCAAGAGAGGACGATGATTCGCGCGTCCTGACCGCTGGCGCAATTTTTCAAGCGAGGCGGTTAAACAAACCAGTACGCTTTTTGTTTTGAGCAACTGGAGGTTTTCCTTATCCGTAACGGCGCCCCCGCCGGTAGCAATGACCTGTCCGTCTTGGTTCAAAACCTCCTCAAGAGTTTCTTTCTCGAGTTTCCGAAAGTAGGCCTCACCCTTGAGTTTGAAAATATCCGCCACCTTGCTTCCCTCGCGACCTTCGATGGCATGATCCAGATCCACAAAGGGTCGCTTGAGCCTTTGGGCCAACATCCGGCCCACCACGCTCTTCCCGACGGCCATAAAACCGGTTATTGCAATGTTCTTGTTTAGGTCTTTAGACAAAGGGTTAGATGCTCTTGATCTGTTCCAGATAACCCTGGTAGTTTCGCATGATTTCATCCAGAGAGTCCCCACCCATTTTCTCCAGAAAGGCAAGGGCCAGCTCAAAGGCCACCACGGACTCTCCCACCACTGCGGCGGCAGGGGCGGCGCAGACGTCCGAGCGTTCCACTGACGCATCCACGGGTTGTTTCGATCTAATATCCACCGATTGGAGGGGGCTCATGAGGGTGGAAATGGGCTTCATAGCCACATGGGCCACCAGGGGCGCACCATTGGACATGCCCCCTTCTGTTCCTCCTGAATTATTGCTGCCGCGGTAAAAACCGGTGGGACCGACTCTCGGTGTCTTTTCAGAGAGCTTTCCTTTGAGGTCGAAAAAAATCTCGTCATGGACCTGGGAGCCCCTGCGGCGAGCCCCCTCGAATCCAATACCAATCTCAACCCCTTTAATGGCTTGGATACTCATAAGGGCACGGGCCAACCGACCATCCAGCTTGCGGTCCCATTGGGTATAACTCCCAAGACCCGGCGGAACCCCCACGGCTACGACTTCGAAAACGCCTCCCAGAGTATCGCCCTGCTTTTTGCATTCATCGATTAGGGAAATCATTTTCGCCTCGGCTTCTTTGTCAGCCACCCGTACTGGGGACTCCTCAGCCCTTTGAAAGATCTCTTCATAGGTAAGCCCCTCAATTTCGGCCTCCACGCCCCCTAAAGAGCGAATATAGCCCATAACTTTGATGCCGAAGGGTTCCAGCAACTGCTTACAAAATGAGCCCACCGTGGTACGAGAAACAGTATCCCTGGCGCTGGCTCGCTCCAAGATATTTCGCACGTCAGATTGGCCGTACTTGAGAACGCCTGCGAGGTCCGCATGCCCTGGACGGGGTTTGGTTACCACAATGGACTCGTCCCTATCCCCGGGGCGTGGAGACATTTTCTTGGTCCAGTTCTTCCAGTCCCGATTTTCTATCCCCAGGGCCACAGGCGATCCCAAGGTTTCCCCCCAGCGGATACCGGACCGGATTTGGACCTCGTCCTTTTCGATCAGCATCCGTCCGCCACGACCGTATCCCTGCTGACGTCGCCAGAGGTCGAAATTGATCTTCTCTACATCAATGGGGAATCCGGCCGGCACACCGTCGATGATGACGGTCAGGCAGGGGCCGTGGGATTCACCGGCGGTGAAGTAACGTAACATGGCCTAATCTTACCCTAATCCGGTCGGCGACTCCACCCCGCGCAGCATTATTCAGGGTTGGCACGAGGGTCTCGACCGCCGCGTGACTATGCGGTGGGAAGGGATTTAGCGGTGGTTGCGAGGCCCTCAACCCCAAGAAGCAGGGTCAACGAAGCATCCATGGACACATGAACTCGCACCTGCGGTGGTAGTTCTTTCAACCTGAATTTGGATCCGCACAGTACCAATCACCGGGATTTTGAATGGGACAAAACCCCGCACCACGGGCATGCTCTTCTGGAGTTCGGCGTGCGGGCAAACTGACTAATAGAGGTGCTAAGACGGGGATCCGAGTCCCGCTAGGGGCCCGTGGGCATAACGACATGACTTCCTTCAGTCTTACTGAAGGAATTGCGCCAGAGCTGTTCCGCACCGGGCAGGTCTGCCGCATCCGCCATCATCGTACGGAGAGTAATAAATACCATAAGCTCTCCGAAGTCCCGTGACACCTGATCCGCTTGAACAACCAGCCAATTACAGGGATTTCTTTCAAATAGGGGACGCCACCCCAGGATTCCTCTCGGGTATCCTTCATGATTCCCCCGACGACCACCGTATCCCCGTCTCGTATCAGCACGTTAGAAAGGGCCTCTCGGCTGAGCTCGTCGGGGATGGCAGACCCAGAGGTCTGTGTCCCCAGAGAACTTGACTTGACGTAGCTGTTGAGCAGGATGAATCCGTCGTTAGACATCTGCGGGGTAACGGAGAGTATAATTCCCACGCTCACCGATTCCGCAGCCACTGCGGCTCCCGCCGCCGATCCACTGCCACTGGCAATGTTAGTGGTACCCGAGGATGGGGTTTCAGCATCGCCAAGCACCCGATTCCATGTTGCTTTTCCGAGTCTGGGGGGATAAAAGTGCAGACATGCAAGAGGCGGGAAAGGGGTTTGCTCAGGTGGTGATTCCCTCTCCAGTCAAGGACCCCCTTCTTTATAAAGTTCCTCCAACCCTTCAGAGCTGTCTAGAAGTAGGAATGAGGGTTTTGGTCCCCCTGGGCAAACGGAAGATCACGGGGGTAGTGTTTGATTTCGCTCAGCAAACCTCCATTGAGAAGGTGCGGGAGATTCTGACCGTGCTGGATGACCGGCCTGTCCTCGATCCAGTGATTTTAAGGCTCTGCCGTTGGATCTCGAACTACTATATAGCTCCCTTGGGGGATGTTTTGTCCGCAGCGCTTCCTCCCATTTTGCGGCTGGAGAGTCAAAGACTGGTGGTCCTCCGTGAAGCGTCTCCGAGCCTTGGCGGAAAGCTGGAGAAAGCGATTTTCGAAGTGGTGGCGAAGCGCAGAAAGATCCCGCTCAAGACCCTGGCGCGCCTATTTTCCAGAGGTGGATTTTACCGGGCTCTCAGCCGCCTCATATCCTCGGGCGCTGTAGAGATCGAAGAAAAGCTTCGATCCAATCGTAAAAGGGAAATAAATAAAGAGCCAGGCAAGGAATCGGAGGCGGGGTTGAGCTCCCTTCCGGAATTCGCCCTCACGGGGGAGCAGGCTTCAGCCCTTCAATCCATGGAGGAGAGGTTGGTGCGCCGCGGTTTTGCAACTTTCCTGCTATCGGGTGTTACGGGCAGCGGGAAAACCGAGGTTTACATGCGGGCCATGGAAAAAGTATGGAGGGATAGGAAACGCAGCCTGATATTGGTCCCCGAGATTTCCCTAACCCCTCAACTATTGGATCGCCTGAAAGAGCGTTTTCCAGGACAGGTTGGAATACTGCATAGCGCGCTCACGTCCGCAGAGCGTTCCGCACAGTGGCGGCGCGTCACCCGAGGCGCGGTGTCGGTGGTGGTGGGGGCGCGCTCTGCTATTTTTGCCCCGGTGCCCGACCTGGGACTGATCATAGTTGATGAGGAGCATGATTCGTCCTACAAGCAAGAGGAGGGGCTGCGCTACCAGGCGAGGGACCTAGCCGTGGTACGAGGCAAACTCACTGATTGTCCCGTGCTGCTGGGATCTGCCACTCCATCGGTGGAGAGCTTTCACAACTGTCGTCTGGGCCGATACAAGCTGCTGGAGCTGACCGGGAGAGTGGAGCAAAAGGCTCTTCCCCGAGTGGAAATCGTGGACCTCAGGGAACAGCTGCGGAATCAACCACCTTCGTCCAGCGATTCCCCACCTGCCACAAGCCTCTTCTCTCCCCAATTGAAGGAGGCACTGGAAGCAAACCAAGCATCTGGACGGCAAAGCCTGATCTTCCTCAACCGCCGCGGATTTGCCAACTTTCTACTGTGTGGCCTCTGCGGATTTGTCATTCGGTGTCCCCACTGCAGTATCAGCCTCACTTTGCACCAAAAGGAACATAGCGTTTTCTGTCACCACTGCGGTTTTCGCAGGCCGCAGACCGATCAATGTCCCGAATGCAACAACTCGAGCCTTGCAGCCGTCGGCTTTGGAACCGAAAGGCTGGAGGAGGAGCTTGTGCGCTTATTCCCCACCGCTAAGATCGGTCGCATGGATCGTGACACAACCGGCAAGAGAGGATCTCAGGAACGCCTGCTTCGCCAATGGGAAAAAGGCGAAGTGGAAATCCTGGTGGGAACCCAAATGATCACGAAGGGTCATGATGTGGCCGGCGTAACGCTGGTGGGGGTCATTCTTGCCGACCTTTCTTTGAATCTCCCGGATTTTCGGGCAGCTGAACGGACCTTTCAGATCCTACTCCAGGTGGCGGGACGATCTGGGAGAGGCGGGGAGCCAGGAAGGGTCATCCTTCAAACCTTCGTACCCGACCACTACTCCTTCCAATTCGCCGCCACCCACGATTACGACGGTTTTTTTAACTCGGAAATGGAGTTCAGACAGGCCCTGAACTACCCCCCCTTTAGTCGCTTGGTCCAACTGCGCATGGATGGCCCCAAGGCCCAGGAGGTGGAGGACAGGGCCCGTTCCATGGGACACGACCTTCGAAAACACCAACAGGATGCCAGGGGAACGGAACAGATCGAGATCTTGGGACCGGCACCGGCCCCCATCGAAAAGCTTCGCAATCGCTACCGATGGCAGATCCTGCTCAAGGGAAACAAGGGACCTCATCTATTCAAGCTGGCCCATTACGCGAGATCCCTTAATACCGGTGGCAGGGTCCGCCTCCACGTTGATGTGGATCCTTACAACATGTTATAAAACTGCTGATGGCCCTATTGGATATTCTCCGATATCCGGATCCTCTGCTAAAGCAGCTCTCTAAACCCGTGAAGGGGTTTACGGATGATACGATTCGGCTAATGGATGACATGGCGGAGACCATGTACGCGGCCCCGGGAGTAGGACTGGCGGCGCCGCAGGTGGGACAGTTACAGCGGATCATCGTTTTGGACGTGGACCATGAGAACCCCGGTAAAAACTTGATCAGGCTCGTTAATCCAGTCATTCAGCATGCGGAAGGAGAGGTGGTTTGGGAGGAGGGTTGTCTCAGCGTATTCGATTTCACCGCGGAGATAAAAAGAGCATCTCAGGTAATAGTGGCGGGTCTCGATGAAAAAGAGAAAGAGGTGAAGGTGGAGGCTGAGGGGCTTTTAGCCGTGGCGCTACAGCATGAAATTGACCACCTCGACGGGAAACTCTTTATCGATCACGTCAGCCGCCTAAAGCGCGAGCTCTATACGAGAAGACTAAAGAAGAGATTGCGTGAAGGAAAGCTCGAACCTGAATCCCAAGGGGTGATGATCTGAAACCACTTCCCACACGGCTCAAATCACCTTAGACTTTGCGAGCCTGTAGTCTAAAGATTGCTTTCATTGATCTAACGGGACTCTTCCGGCCATGACCTTGGCCCGGGCTCCCCTGAGCATAACTAGGTTCCCTCCTCGGATTGCATATGGATTGGGTTAGGTAAAATAATGTCACCCTTATGGCCTATTGTATTTATGGGGACACCCCTTTGCGCGGCCGCTACCCTCGAGGGCCTGCTGGAAGGACCGGACCCCGTTGTTGGGGTTGTCACGAGGCCAGACCGCCCCACAGGGAGGGGGCAGCGGATTGAGTCCTCACCCGTACGAAAGGTGGCCGAGAAACACGAAAAACCGGTTCTTGCCCCAGAGCGCATCCGTGATGCCGACTTTCTTCAGACCCTTAGCGGCTGGGGGCCAGAGTTGATCGTGGTGGTGGCCTATGGTCGCATCCTACCGTCCCCGATTCTAGGCCTCCCGACTCAGGGCTGCATCAACGTTCACTATTCCCTACTGCCAAAGTATCGTGGTGCAGCCCCAATGACTTGGACCCTGGTTAAGGGAGAGGAGACCACGGGGGTAACAACCATGCGTCTGGTGGAGCAAATGGACGCTGGAGCTATTCTGCTACAGGAAGAGATTTCCGTAGCAGCTGACGAGACCACGAGTTCGCTTGAGGCCAAGCTAACCCCAGTGGGAACTCGTCTGCTGCTTGAAACCATACGAGGAATGAAGGAGGGCCGGATCGCCGACAGGCCCCAATACGACGCGCACGCCACCTACGCCCCAATACTAAAAAAAGAGGACGGTCAGATTGATTGGAACCTGCCGGCCAAAGAGATCGAGCGTCGAGTGCGGGCCTTTATCCCTTGGCCATCGGCCTACACCCACTGGAAGGGGCATTGGATCAAGGTCCACCGCGCGGAATTGATTCACAGGGAACCCGGAGCACCTCCGGGCGAAGTCATCAGGGCGGATGACGGAGGGTTCTGGATAGCCACCGGCCAAGGCGTGATCGGCCTGCAAGAGGTCCAGCAGGAAAACAGGAAGAGAATGCCTGCGCCTGATTTTGTCCGGGGGGCCAGAATAAGAGTCGGCGAAACACTTTGATTCCACATGGCAACAGAAAGGTAACATCCATGGGTCCTGCAAAGATCGCTCCTTCCATTTTATCGGCGGATTTCAGCCGTCTTAGGGATGAGGTTCAAGCCGTTAAAGAGGCCGGTGCCGACTGGCTTCACCTGGACGTAATGGACGGCCATTTCGTCCCAAATATCACCATCGGTCCGGTGGTGGTTGAATGGGTTCGAAAGGTAACTGACATGCCATTGGACGTTCACCTCATGATTACCGATCCGGACAAATACGCACCCGAGTTTATTAAGGCCGGGGCGGATTGGATTTCTATCCACCCGGAAACGAGCCACGATCCCAGGAAGTGCTTGGCAAACATACGTGAGCATGGAGCCAAAGCCTCCATCGCGGTAAATCCAGATATACCCATGGAGCGGGTGGAGTCTCACTTCCCCGACATCGACATGCTTCTTATCATGACCGTTTTCCCTGGATTTGGAGGGCAAGCGTTCATGGAAGAAGTCCTGCCGAAAATTGAACAGTCAAATAGAGCCCTTCGGCAAAAGGGGCTCTCGGCACTCATCGAAGCGGATGGGGGCATAAAAAGCGATAATATTCACCGCGTGGTCCAAGCCGGGGCGCAGGTGATTGTTTCAGGTTCGGGCATCTTCAAGACTCCAGACTACGCCAAAACCATCCGCAATATGAAAGACGCCGCAGGGTAAACCCCGAACCACGGCCTTACATCCGCGGCTTTGGGGCGCTACCCTTCGGGGAAGTTCGGAGTATTCATCCCCGGTCTCACGTCCCAGGCCTTCTGTGGTTCGGGATAAAAACGTCTCCTATGATTTCATGCGTGACCGTGTTAAATTGACCAGGTTCCCAAGATACGAAATCTTCCGGGACTCATTCCCGGAGCGGCACTAAACGATTGACGATTAACGAATAACCAGTAGCGAATTGTCGGGGCGTGGCTCAGCTTGGTAGAGCGCACGGTTCGGGACCGTGAAGTCGCTGGTTCAAATCCAGTCGCCCCGACCATCCCTCTTTCTTTTCATCCCCAACACTTACCGCTGTTTTCTGCTCCTCACTCGAAAAGGTTTCGGTTTCAGCCCCCAAAATCGCCCTTAAAGGGGCATCTCCATCGTCTTTGATGTACCTGCCATAGTGTTTCTCAATCATGGCTACAGAGGTCCCACATTGCTCAGCAAGCCACTTTATGTTGACACCTTCACTCAGGGCCACACTGATATAGGTGTGCTTGGTAGCGTAGAACTTGCGAGGCTTGATGCCCAATGCCTTCAAAGCCCTGTACCAGTGCTTCTTGCGCCATTTGTCCTCGTTTATGGGGCTACCTTCTTGGTTCTTGAAGACATAATCGTTTTCGGTAGCATGCAGGGGCTTTGTTGCCTTGAGCAGATCCACAACCACGGGCAGAAGGACCACATCGCTTTCACTGCCGCCAGTCTTGGTCGCGTTCTCTGCTCCGTAGTACCTGGACTTGGTAATGGAAGCCCTACCCGCTTTTAAATCTATATCTCCCCATCTGAGTGCAAGGCGAACGGCGAGGTAACCATGACGATTAACCGTAACCTTGCAGGCCATTAGCGTCTCCCCTTCTTCTGTTTCGCTTTGAGCACGATTAACTCCAAGGCCATCTCAGCCATCTTGGGTATCTGAATTTCACCATTCTCCCATCGTCTAACAGTGCGACCCGAAGTATCCATCAGGTTGCCAAGTTGAGCCTGGCTGTAATCCATAGACTCACGCAGCTTTCGGAATTGCCCTGATGTCACCATAAACCTTTAGGACAAACTGTCCTATCATGTGAGGTGTAAAATTATGGATAATCGAAACCCAGCCAGTGGCCATCTGGCTTGGGGGCTCCATCGCCATTATCTGCGGCTTTAGCCTGCCCCTGCTCGCCTTGTTCAAGCCATGTGAGCACGACTGACCATTTGAACCTTGGGCCTATTCCTTTGGGGCTGAAATAGTGGACACCTTTATGAAGGTTCCATTGACCATCTTGCTCCTGATGCTCTTCGGCTTGAGATTAAGCCGCTCGCCCAGCTGCTCTATGGTTAAATATTCTTCGGTCATCTCACCCTGGGGTTAGCTACAGCTACTACCCTTTACCTTCCTCTTCCTCCTCCCAGCGTTCTTCGGTGAAGCCACGGTCAAGGTCACTGGGGCGACTCCCTCGCGGTGTGGATCCACGATCCAGGGTGGCCGATCCCTCGTCTTGGCTCTGCGACTCGTCGTCGTAGTTCTCTAGCTCTGTCTCTCTGATGCCATACTCCTTGGCTAACCGTTTGGTCATTCTGCCTGCAGTGGCCTTCCCTGCATAGATCCTTTGCAAATTTCAAATGCGCCGGATCATTTCGACTCGCTTCGTCTTGCCTCTGGGCTCGTGGGTTAAATCTAGGTCCTTCAGTTGAGGAAAATACTCATCAAAAAACCGGTTAATCTCTGACTCGGGGAAGATGTATTGATAGCAGCTCCCGCCGCGAAGCCTAAAGCGCGGTTCTATGAGCCCATCATGAACCCATCAGCGGACCGTTCTGCGTGTGACCTTAAACAAGCTTGCCAGCTCTGCCACTGTCAGAAATTGTCAGCCACCGCTTATCCAATTGGCCCGGTGGAGAGCATTGAGGCTTACGAGAAGTCCCTGGGCCGTGTCGGTTCCCGAACTCCCGCCTTGGGAAAGAAGCCGGC
The DNA here is from genome assembly GCA_965218425.1 of uncultured Binatia bacterium (SeqCode). GTDB lineage: Bacteria > Desulfobacterota > Binatia > UBA9968 > CAXXLF01 > CBDCDW01. Next base: position 2,220,088 of record OZ244621.1, on the reverse strand, counting down.
TAACTGCGGATACTATCTTGTCTGGATCTGCGGGGGTCAACATTGCAGTCGCAGCCTGGTCAAGGACTTCGGCGTACTGCCCATCTAGGGCGTAGCGGATGAACTCGGCTCCGACGCGGCTCGTCCGCGTGCGAAGGAGCATTGCGATGCCGCTGCGGAGGAGATCAAGGGTGTTGTTAAGCTTGGGGTGGTAAGCGGCAAAAAGCGAGAGGCCCTTCATGCACCCAACTAGGAAGTCGTCTCCTGACGGGGTCAGGCCAGGACCAAGACCGATGACCGCAAGAGTGGCGGTGAGGAGTCGATCCGGCTCTCCGCCAGTGAGCGCCTTACGAATTGCTCTGGTAGCAGCCCGCCCGGAGGGAATGGCGTCGAGACCGCCGCGACGTCCTTGGCGTCGGAGAGTTTGTTCGGCGAGACGCAAGGCCTCCGGATTGATCCAGCTCTTGACCATCGGGGGCGAACAATAATAGGAGATTTCCTCAAGCGAGAGGCGAAGGCGACCCTGAGCCTCGATCCATGAGCCCTCCTTGCTGACTGACATTCCTTCGACGAGTGGAACATCTGCAATGCTACGCGCGAGGTTGCTCGGCGTGCGTATACTGAATGGGGATACGAGGAGCGAATCGCCTTGGAGATGGATAAGCCTTTGGTTAGGTCCGGTGATCTGCAGGCTGGTCTGGAAGACCGCAGAGATCCGACCCTCCCAGCGGGGGCTGTTAAGGAGGGGAAATAGACCAGCACTAGCGGCGATGATATTCAAGTTACAAATTTGCAGCATGATCTCGTTCCTGGCGAAGTAGACGACGAGGTTTCAATCTATTTGGACGGCCGGGCAAAAATTCGTATTTTGCATCAAGTGTTCTGGATTCGTCTAGTCTTATTATGCGCAACTATCCCCTCTGGGCCTGGGCACTTCTCCTGTAGCAGGTGGACTCCTGTTTCGCTACTGGGTCAGGGTCTTTCAGAAGCGCGTGAACTCTTGGAGCCCGTGCGGACCTCCGCGGATTGATGGATCTGGAACTGCCTGTTTTCCAGAATGTTCAGCCTATAAGGGAAGGGATGGTTCGGGCGGACGGAGTCGATCCTTAAAGCGAGCACCGGAGACTGCGTTCCCGTTCACGACCACCCAGAGAGGCACGGATAATCCAACCAATGCGTCTTCTGGCGACTCCGCATCCCAGATTACAAGGTCGGCTCGGCTTCCCTTGTCGAAGCCATAAAGGGGAAGGCGGAGGGCTCGGGCGGCGTTCGTCGTAGCCATTTGGATAATAATTCGCAAACCCGAAGCCGTCCCCATGTGTGCAGCATGTGCAAGGAGAAGACCGGTTTCTAACATTCGGGCGTTCCCGAAAGGCGTGAAAGCGTCCCGGATATTGTCCGAGCCAAAGGTGACATTGATCCCTGCCTCCATCAGTTCTCGTATTGGGGCGATGCCCCGGCGCACGGGGGGTCGATCCGAACGCCCCTGTAAGTGGAGATTCGTAGAAGGCAACGTTACAATCGAAATGTCAGCCGCCTTTACCTTGGCTGCCACACGGTGGAGCACCTCGACTGGGACGGCGGCCAGTGAGGTGCAATGGCCAGCCACGACTCTTCCCTGGTAGCCATTAGCTAACGTCTTCTCAGCAAGATACTCAATTGACAGGTCAGCTGGGTCATCTGATTCATCCACGTGCATGTCGATATCGGCATTGTAGAGCTTTGCCAGTTCGAAGATACGGTCAATGTGCTCTCTAGGATTCGGCTGGAGAGTAGGAATGCCACCAATGGCGTCCGCTCCTTCTTGGAGAGCAGAGCGGAGCATCTCCTTGACCCGGCCATCTCGATCCATCCCCTCTTGCGGGAAAGCGACGATCTGGAGTTGTATTTGCCCCTGGAACCGATCACGGATGCGCTGAAGTGCATGGAATCCCTGTAGACCAATAATTGGATCTACATCCACATGTGTTCGCACTGCCGTGGTCCCAGCCCGGATAGCCATGGTCACGGCTCGTGCCGCTCGCTCTTCAATGGCGTCTTGACTCCACTCCCCTTTGAGCTGTCTTGACGCTCTAATGGCCTCGGTCAAGGTCTCCGGTGGCTGCGCAAGCTCGGCCCGTGAAAACACCTTGTCCAGATGCAGGTGGGGGTCGACAAAGCCGGGAAGTGTCAATCGCTCGGCCGCATCGATCTCTGCCGTCCCTTCAGCAGGTAGTGCAGCGGCTGAAGCTACGACTCGGCCGGAGGTTATTCCAATGTCGAGGATTGCGCCCGAGTCAAGCCTAGCTCTGCGTACAATCAGGTCGTATCGGTGGTGGCTCATGGCGTCAGGGAATAATTCGGGTTCCTGTCCTCCCCTCAATAGCATCGAGGGCTCGCTCCAAGGAGGTGATAAGGACCTTGTCGCCCCCTCTCTCTAGATAATTTATCGCTGCTCGAATCTTGGGGCCCATACTTCCCTCAGGGAACTGTCCTGCCTCGAGGTGAGCTTTTGCCTCCCGGACAGTCAGATTTGTGACGCCGCGCTGGGTTTCCTTCCCATAGTCCAGGGCCACGGTATCAACAGCGGTAAGGATGAGGAAAACCCCCGCCCTGAGCCCAATAGCGAGCACGGCACTGGCCAAGTCTTTATCGATCACAGCAGCCACCCCACGTTCGTGGCCATCAGCTTGACGGACAACCGGTATCCCTCCCCCACCTGCCGCAATGGGAATGACTCCCGCTTCCCTCAGGTCCCGGATCGCGTCTAGTTCTAAGATGGCCAGGGGATCTGGCGATGGAACGACGTGGCGGTAACCTCGTCCAGCATCCTCCATGAACTTCCATCCTGTCTCCTGGCTGATTCGGTCAGCCTCCTTGCGAGTATAGAAGGGGCCAACGGGTTTCGAAGGGTGATGGAAAGCAGGATCTTCCCCCGAGACTTCAACCTGTGTGATGACGGAAACCACAGGGATAGTGATTCCGTGCTCGCGCAGACAGTTCATCAATGACTGTTGAATTATGTAGCCAATTCCCCCTTGAGTGTCAGCTACGCAAACGTCCATCGGCATGGGAGAAATAACGGAGCTGGCCATGGCCATCCGAATGAGGATATTGCCGATTACAGGCCCGTTCCCATGCGTAAGTACGATGTGGTATCTTTTCTTGACTATCTGGACAAGATGCTCACAGGTCCGGCTGACGATCTGGAATTGCTCTTCAGCAGTGCCCTGAATTTGTTGTGGAAATATGGCGTTACCGCCAATAGCGACTACTACCAGATTCGGGTCAAACTTCATGGGAGTACCTACTTGACTACGCTTGGGCGATAACGGACACTGGCCCGCCCCCTGCAGGACCCTGATGTTCTGCGCCCCCGGAGACATAGATCATCGGGTCTCCAACGATACACGCGATGACTGCTCCGACGGCTGCCCTTGCGTGGCGGGTATTGTTGATGTCGGAATCGTTCAACATAGTATGTCGTCGATTCCGAACATAGCCGCTGGGATCGGCCTCCGCCTTGGCGAAGACGTTCACGATCCGGTGTCTATCCATCGGGTGTACCATCCCATCCACGCGTAAGCCCACGGAACGGAGAGACTCTCGAACTGCCTCCCCGTCGATCGCATCTTTCATAATGCTGTGACCAATGATTAGATCGCTGGCCGAGGAGGATGAATTGCCCATAAGTATGACCTCGCAATTCATGAGTTCCACGCCGGCGGAAGTGGATGCCACCCCTGAATAGAGACCCCAGTCCTCACAGATGACATGGTCTGACAGCTTGGATTCGTTGATCGTTCCCAATGCCAGGGCGACCCCCAACGCGGACGCGCCTCGGGAGTAACCCATAGATTCGTACGTGTCCATTGTGACCGCAGTCTGTCCGCGGCGGCGGGCATCTTCGATCCGTTCCGAAATCAACAGTGGACACTTGATTTGTACGAAGTGAACATCGTTGGCTGAGTCAATTCCTGCCTCGTGCATAGCTTTTTGGATTACTTTTGCGACCTCGCGGACCTGTGCCATCCGGCCCAGCTCCTCGGGCAGAAAATCTCGGGTGTGAGCGACACCAATCGACAGTCGCTTCTGATCAGTGGCAGCCTTGCCTCCTAGCGTTTGGGCGAATACCGTAGCATGAGGGCTGAGGATCCCCTCTGTTCCACCAGACATCACAAAGGCAACTCTTTGGGCTATCTCTCCCCGTGGGATGCCCGAGAGTTCCGATAAAAGAACCTGTAAGGCAAATGTGCTGTAGCCCCGTGTAAAGTCGTTGACGCAACCATTCCCTTCTGTCTTGGCCATAATTGCAACCACATCCTCAGCCTTGAGGGTACCCTGGCTGAGGAGAGCCTTGAGCCCTGAGACATCGCCTGGTCCCGACATTGGAATTCGTTCAACCTGCACAGTCATCATGGTTCTGTCCTCCCTCGCCTCATTGCAGCCCTAACGCTTCCGCCAGAGCCAGCAAACCATTTTCAATACAAGCCATCGGGGCCTGCACAACGCCGGCTCCGATTTGGCCGATCCCTGCGGTCCGATGGGCGATGCCTGTGTTGATCACGGGGCAGATGCCTGAATCTACCACCTTTCGCAGGTCAATGCCCGTGGGTGTGCCCAAAAAGTTTAACGGTGGCAAGGAAAACCCGGGGTTTTTCGCTATTGTGATCTCATACATATCATGCGTGTATGCCAAGGCGTCTTCGGGAGTGCCTCCAACGAACTGTACCATGGCGGGTGCCGCTCCCATGGCGAACCCGCCGACGCCTGCTGTCTCAGCGATGGAGCTATCACCCAGGTCAGGATTTGCATCGGATTCCGAGTAACCACTGAAGTACAGGCCTTTTGGAACCAGGCAAGGTGCTGTGAACCACCGATCTCCGAGCCCGGAAACTCGAATCCCAAACTCCACGCCATTTCGGCTCATCGCTGTTACGAGACTGCTACCGGCAACGCCGTGGGCGGCGTCGAGGCTCGACTTGCAAGCTGCCATGGACAGATTCAGGAAAAAGTGGTTATTACCGTCTATGAACGCAAGGATATTATCGACTGTCTTCCGGTTGAGGTCTGAGCTGATGATCGCCCTTGCAAGGGCTCGGAACAGTAGAGACGTAGCCGCGACATTCCGATTGTGAACATCGTCCCCCATTTGGAGGGCTTGGGCCATGATTGGCTTTAGACGGATGCCCTGTTCGAGTCCCGCCAAAGCTCGCTTCAGAGCTGGCGCGAGAATCCGTTCCATCCACCGGAGATGTTCCACCACTTCGTGGTTGTACGCTCCGAAGCGTAGAACCTTACCGAGGCCCTCGTTCAAATTACTGTACGCGAAATTCGCTCCAACGAAATTCTTGACAACGAAGAGAGGCATCGAAGGGGAAATGATCCCGGCCATGGGACCGACAGCAGCAAAGTGATGGCACGGAGCAAATTGAATCTCTCCGCTTCCTGCCAATTCCTCTGCCTCTCCTTCTGATTGCGCCCATTCTTCGTAGAGGACTGCCCCGATTACGGCTCCCCGCATCGGACCGCACATCCGATCCCAAGCAATGGGGGGACCAGCATGTAGAATCGTTTTTCCGAGGTTCGGCCAGACGTCCCGGCCTTGTAGAATATCCACGAGCGTCGGTTGGGCATCTACGAGGCTCTTTATTGCCTCCAAGTTAGCCCTGTCGACCTGCGATCCATGGCAGGTAGGGTCGTCCGGATCTCCTGTAAGCATTGCTAGGAGCCAAGCTGTCCTCGGGTCCCCTGTAGCCGGTGGGCGCCAGTCCACCTGGAGTGCACGTGCTCCAGTAGCGTTCACGTTTTCTGCGAAAGTTTTAACGCCAATGTTGATTACAGCGGGTTGCCGCTCCAAAAGTCCTAGGCTCACGGTTGTGCCTCCTCGAAAGATGTGCGCTTTGTGGTAATAGCGGCAGCCAGCCTTGCCGCGCTCGCATTGCTAGAAGCTAGGAGCATCCCTGCTTCCCGTAAGCGCGCCTCTTGGGCAGATAGATGTTGGGGGTCTTCCTCCGTGCCGCAGACGGATCCTACAATTATCAGATACCTTCCTTCTCGTTGAGCCGATCTCTTGGCTTCTTGGATTGCGGGGGCGAGAGCGGCAGCGGGATCCGGGTGAGCACCATAGCCGAGGACAACATCGATAAGGATGACAGCGGTCGTAGGGTCTTGGGCCTCGCGAAATAGTCGATCGACTCGATAGCGGAAGTCAATCATCGGATGGGGTCGGCCGACGGTAAATTCATCGCTGCCCATGTCGATGGCGGTGTGTTCTTTGCTCCCCTGAATGTTAGCCAAAGTGTATGTTTTATCGAGAGGGACGTTAGAGAAGGTATTCAACCCTTCTTGATGACAGACGATTTGGGCCTCTATACAAAAGGTTCCACCAGAGAACAGGCCTCGCAAATACCGCTGGCTGGAATTGAAGCGTCGGCCCTCAGCCTGCACTGTCTCCAGATGGAGGGGCAAGGAGCTTTTTATAGTTTGGGGGTCTTCACCTCGGGCGAGGGCCACAGCCCAAATCGCCGCCTCTTCGAGTGTTACCACCGGAATTGCGCCAGCTGCCCGAACCATCTCGGAGTCACCCCCGAGGAAAAGGACTACCACAGGTTTGGCAGTTTTTTGTACTCGCTCGAGAATCCGAGCGGCCACATTCGGAGAAGGAGGTTTAGAAATGAGAACAATGACGCGCGTCTGTGGATCAGTTGAGAGGGCCTCTAATCCCTGCTGCGTTGTGATTCCACCTACGGCCTGTGCCAGGTCCCGGCTTCCAGTCCCAATGCCATTAGAGACTCCTTCCCCAAGTTGATGAATAAGGCATGTCACTTGCTGCAGACCAGTCCCAGAAGCCGCTACAAGTCCGACCGTTCCACGGCGGGTGACGTTGGCAAAGCCCAGAGGTGTTCCCCCGATGAGGGAGGTCCCGCAGTCCGGCCCCATAACTAAAAGCCCCTTGCGTAATGCCACTGTCTTAAGGAAAATCTCTTGCTCCAGTGAAACGTTATCACTGAACAGGAATACGTGTAAACCATGGCGAAGGGCTTTTAGTGCTTCTGCCCCCGCATACTGTCCTGGGGTTGATACCTGGACCAAGTTCGCCTCCGGCAGCCGCGCTAGAGCCGTCGACGCTGTCCGCGGTGGTCGTTCGTGGATTTCACCTTGTGTCTTGCTGACTTCGGACAAGAGACCTTCGGCGTGAGTGAGAGCAGAATTCAGAACCTCGCCGGAATCAGCCTCAAGTACAATCATGAGGTCGTCGGGCCCGGCTAGCTTCACCTCGGCAGTGAGCTGGTCGCTCTCTTCCAAGATTTGCTTGTTGGCGGCCGTCCCCATCATCACGGTGGCATGCTTCACGCCCTCGATCCCAGAAAGTGCCTCCGAGATACGCATAAGGACGACCGAGTCCTTGTAGAGTTGTGGTCTTACCAGCGATTTGACCGGCATCGGCCAATCTCCTCCCATTCGGTCGACGCACTACCCCTGTGGGAACTATTTAGCGACCAAACATCATGATAACTAGCAGGATTGTTGTCACCACGATGGTAGAATGAATGTTAAGTAATATTTCTAACGTTATTCAATATGTTTTGCTATATGTCCGATTATAAAGGACTCGCAAGTTTATTGATCCAATCAGGGACTTGACATCGGTTTCAGATCTTGGTAATCATAGAGTTTAATATTTATTTTTTGAAGTAGCAAGGGAGGCGAAATATGAAGTGAAGTAGCAAGGGAGGCGAAATATGAAGTGAAGTAGCAAGGGAGGCGAAATATGAAGTATAGACTAACGATTATTGTTTCAACCCTTAGCACACTGGCGTTGTTTTTAGCACCGGCACCAGCCGAACCTGTCGAACTAAACGTAGCGCTGAAGATCCCACCAAAACACTATCGAGTCACAGATTGGTGGAAACCATACGCACAAGAGATAGCGAAGCGTACCGGGAGCAAAGTTAAATTGGTTCTTTATACGTCCAATAGCCTAGTCAAGGCGCAAGCAGCGTGGGATTCTGTTAATGCAGGTGTAGCTGATATTGTTGAAACAGCAAGCTACTATACCCCAGGCCGTTTCACCTTTGAAGGGATTATTACCGCAGGTCTGACGTCTGGAGTTAAACGAAATATGGCTAATGATAACGCAGCAATTTGGGCTGCGTACAAGAATATTCCGGCGATCCAAAAAGAGTTTGCCTCTGTCAAACCCTTGTGGTTTTTCACTTTGGGGAGCAACACCATCTTCTCCAAAAAACCGGTTCGTAACCTGGATGACCTACGGGGTATGAAGCTTAGGTCAAATGCTGGGTCGCCAGCGGTGGCGCTCAAGAGACTGGGTGCTGTCCCGGTGGCTGTACCATTCGGAGAGACGTACACTGCCATCGAAAAGGGAGTGGCGCAGGGTGTAGTTACTCAGCCGGGGGGCGCGTACTCTCGAAAGTTCCATGAAGTTGCGCCCTACATCACATCCATCCCCAATACCGGCAGTATAACATTCTTTGTTGCGATGAATCGTAACAAATGGAAGAGCTTGTCATCAGATGCGAAGGCTGCGTTCAACGCACTGGGCGGAGAGTCTCAATCAAGACGCATGGGTGAACTAGCCGATCGAATGGACCAAAGTCGCGTGGATTTGATGGTCAAGGAAGGCGCCAAACTAATTAAGCTCTCACGAGCTGAATCCTCTAGATGGGAAGATACCTTGAAGAGCATGCCAGTTGACTATGGTGCTATGCTGGATAAGAAAGGACGGTCTGGTAGCAAGGCCCTAGCATTTTTAAAGCGGTACCTAGAGTCTATGTAGCGTATGAGGTTATACTGAATTTAGTTGAAAATTGAATGAGCGGCTCAACCGTGGATAATTCCACGGTTGAGCAAATAGCAAAGAGCCACTATAAGTAGAGATATTTTATCGAGACTCACTATAAGTTTGTGGGGAGTACTAGCACCACCAGAACTGAAGGGTGTCGCTGAGAGAGTGAAGTAACACGAGCTTTTCAATAAGTTATAGAGAGTTTTAAGTAGAATTGCTTCAATCAGGATTCGCTACCAGAGTCTCACCAAATTTCGCTAAAACCCTAAAATCAGCAGCATTCAAACTGGAGGGCAAATTGGATTGGCTTCGAAAGGTCGCCGGTCATTTAAGTGAGCTGGTCCTGAACCTATCAAAAGCGGCGATGTTGGTAATCGTGTTCATTGTTGTCGCTGATGTCACATTGCGGTACGTGTTCGATTCCCCGATATTAGGCTCCCTGGATCTCACCACGCTGATGCTGGTGGTCATAATATTTTCCGGGGTAGGTTACACAGCCCATATGAAGCGGCATGTAACCGTCGATGTAGTGGTCTCAAAGCTCGGGCCAAGGACTTGTGCCATAATTGAGAGTATCACCGGAATCATGGTGGCAGTTCTTCTAGGCTTGATAATATGGAGCAGCCTACTGCAGGCCAACGTCTTGAGAGTTCAAACTGCGGTAACGGAAGAGCTTAGGATTCCTCTTTTTCCTTTCGAGTTATTCCTAGTTTTTGGCTTTCTTTTGCTTCTTTTAGTCGTATTAGGGGATCTCACGGACTGCGTTAAACGTGCAGTGCAGGGAAACCAACTAGGTGGTTGGATAGCCTTAATGGTGGGCATTGTTATGAGCCTGGCGCTGGTTGTGGCTGTAGTGTTTCGATTACTGCCTTGGGCTGTAACCCCTATGGCTGCAGGAATCATTGGTTTTGGCATACTCATTTTATTCTTGTTCTCGGGAATGCCTGTCGGTTTTGCTCTAGCTCTGGTTGGTTTCGTGGGTACCAGCTATGTGATCGGAGTTGCCCCTGGGTTAGCTACACTGGGGATAATTCCATTTCAAGCGGCAAGAAATTACACTTACCTAGCCATTCCCCTTTTCGTACTTATGGGTGAGTTCTGTTATGCCTCAGGGCTGAGCAGAGATGCCTATTTTGCCGTATACCGGTGGCTCGGAACCCTACCTGGGGGACTGGCAATCGCGACTATAGGTGGTTGTGCTGGTTTTGCCGCTGTAAGTGGTACCACCGGGGCCACAGCGGCCACCATGGGTACGGTGGCTTTACCAGAGATGAAGAAATACAAATACGATGATGCTCTGGCCACTGGTACAATTGCTACCGGTGGGACTCTTGGCATTATGATACCGCCCAGCATAACGTTTATCGTCTATGCACTCGTCACCGAGCAATCCATTGGGCGGCTTTTTCTGGCTGGCATTGTCCCTGGAGTTATCCTAGCTGCCCTGCTTATGCTCTATATTTACATTCGTGTTCGGCTGAGGCCACATTTGGGCCCGCCCGGACCCAAGTCAACGCTGAGCGAAAAGCTGGTGTCCCTCAAGGGTGCTTGGGCGATATTGATCCTGTTTGTAGTAGTCATTGGAGGCATCTACACGGGGGTTTTCACTCCTTATGAGGCGGGTGGTATCGGTGCCTTTGGCGCATTGCTTCTTGGTTTGTTAACCAAACGCCTGACGTGGCAAGCATTTAACACATCCCTGACCAATACTGCAATCACTACCAGCATGATGCTTCTGATGCTTATTGGTGCTCAGATAGTGACCCCATTTCTCGCGGTGAGCAGGCTGCCTATGAACCTCGCTTCGTATATAGGTGGGCTTGCACTACCCCCTGCTGCTATATTGACTTTTATTATAATCAGTTATTCATTTTTGGGCTGTTTTATGCCGAACATTCCATTACTTTTACTCACCATTCCTATCTTCTTCCCCATAGTTCTGGCACTAGGGTACGACCCAATATGGTTCGGAGTCATAGTAGTGCTACTAGGCGAAATCGCTATTATTACGCCGCCAGTAGGCATAAATATTTACATCGTAAAAGGCGTGGCCCCAGATGTGCCTCTCGCCACGATATTTAGGGGAGTAATGCCGTTTGTAATTATATTGTTCATGGGTATGGGTATCCTGATAGTCTTCCCTGAACTATCGACATTTCTACCTAACTTAATGAAGGGGTAAGAGCCGATAAGGACACCTTTGGGCAGATGCAGGCTTTGGCTGAAGATAATTAATCTGTTATTTTCGCTTAAGGTATGAGGAAAGGAAGTCTAAATGAGTATTGCTAAGACAGCAAGGCTGGGGGTTACCTGTTATGACCCATTGAAGGCAGATGACGGGTATACCTTTTTTGCTCCCCAAGGCGGCAAGAATACATGGTTGATTGACATGAAAGGTAATATTGTGAATCGCTGGGTAATGCCCTATGGCCCTGGAGCTCACGGGGTGCTTTTACCGAATGGTAACTTGTTTACGGCATTACGGGTAAAAAGTCATGAGGAATTGGGCCTTCCTATGGAGTTCGCTGGGGTGGGTGGCATGTTTATGGAGATGGATTGGGATGGAAACATTGTGTGGCAAATCGAAGCTCCCAATCAATTCCATACCTTTTATGTTAAGGACAATGGTAACATACTGTACCACGCTTGGGCCCCGGAATGCATTTTACCTGATGAAATTGCAGCCAAGGTAAAAGGAGGCCGCCCGGGAACTGAGCTTAATGGGCAAATATACGGCGATGCAGTTTACGAAATCGACCGCAATGGTAATAGAGTATGGGAATGGCGAGCCTATGAACACCTTGATCCGGAGATCGATGAGCTTGGTTATCCGTTGGAGACACGACGGATATGGCCTTACATAAACTCAATCTGGGTATGCCGTGACGGCAACGTTTTGTTAGGCACGCGTTACCTAAATCAAGCCACCAAGGTGGAGTATCCAACGGGTAAGGTAATTGGGAGATATGGCAGAGGTAGACTTAGCCATCAGCATGATTGCAGAGAGCTTGATAATGGAAATTTTCTTATTTTTGACAATGGAAACGACCGTCGTGGTTATGAGCCCAACTATTCCCGCATAGTTGAGATTGAACCCGCTACAGATCAGATAGTATGGGAGTATAAGGAAGATCCTCCATACATCTTCTATACATGTATCTGTGGCGCAAATCAGCGATTGGCTAATGGCAATACGGTTATGTGTGATTCGTGGAGTGGCCGGATATTTGAGGTGACCGCGGCGGGCGAACTAGTATGGGAATACCTTTCACCATTCGTAGGTCCAAGCCAGGGTACGAATACTAATCGTATGTGGCGGGCTTACCGTTATGCTCGCGACTATCCAGGGCTTCAAGGCAAGGATTTAGACCCAGGGAGGTTTCTATGGGAGAACCGACTCTTTGGTTCCAAGGCCTTTCAGGAAGATTTTAGACCCATTATCTTTTAGGTGGGTTTCAATGAACAGAGGATTTCTACGGTATCTAACTAACTATAAGGTGGTCCAATGAGCGTTGCGTTCACCGGCGTTAAAGGTTTAGTTCTTTGGAATTCATATAGGGCATACAATGGTGTTACCCTTATTGCTCCCCTTCAAGGTAACGGAGCATGGTTAATTGACATGCGGGGCAGGCATGTCAACTATTGGGAGATGGGATACAGACCAGGCTGCTACGGAGAGCTGCTCCCTACTGGAAACCTATTGTACGCAGGTAAGGATGATAGTGGCCCGTTAGCCGATTTAGAAGGTGCTGGCGGCATCCTGTTGGAGGCGGATTGGGAAGGCAAAGTGACATGGGAATACCGAGACCCGTTTATGCACCATGCGTTTTATCGAATGAAAAACGGGAATACCCTAGTTCTCAAGTGGGTGAAAGTGCCCGAGAAAATTGCGATAAAGGTGAAAGGTGGTGAGCCAGGAACAGAGAGAGAAGGAGTTATGTGGGGTGATACAATCCAAGAGATCACACCTGACGGGAAAGTGGCTTGGGAGTGGATCGCCCATGATCATCTTGACCCGGAGGTAGATGCCATCTGCCCAATATGTCCCCGTAGCATGTGGCCTCATACCAATTCTATCGTTGAACTGCCGGACGGGAATATCCTTGTTAGCTTAATGAAGACTAACACTGTGGCTGTTATTGATAGAATGAGCGGCAGTGTGAAACTGAGATGGGGAACAGGTGAGGCTACAGGGGTCGGGAGATCAGGTGAGCTAGGACATCAACACTCTGCAACCGCGCTGGATAACGGCAATATCCTCGTGTTTGATAACGGTTTGCATCCTCACGGTCCAATTTATAGCTACTCTCGAGTCCTAGAAGTGGACCCGAATAGCGGTAAGATGGTATGGGCTTATACAGGAGGAGCGGATGGCCCGATGTTTTTTTACTCTGCCATCATGTCAAATTGTCAAAGGCTGCCCAATGGTAATACCTTCATCTGTGAGGGAACAACGGGCCGGCTCTTCGAAGTAACTCCCGGGGGCGAGTTGGTTTGGGAATACGTTAATAGTTTGCCTTCATCCGAGCCATCTCCAAAAACAAAACCTTGTATAGTCTATTCTGCTTATCGATACGGATTGGACTACCCCGGTTTGAAAGGTATGACGCGGATGCCGGAACAAAGACAATTGGCGCCGGGCAAATCTATGACAATGGAAGAAAAGATAAAATCACGACTTGACGCCTTAGGCTATTAAATTTAGCCGATCTATTTGTTTTCGGTTATCTTTCTTTTTCTCGTAGCGGAGCTCCCAATGAAAAATGTCATTCTGTTGACCATAGACGCACTAAGGAGGGATGTTGTAGGTTGCTATGGAGCTGAAAAACAACTGACACCCTTTATAGATTCCATACAGAATCAGTGTACCAGATTTAACAATGCTTGGTCAGTGGGGCCATACACTCAAGCGGGATTTCCAGGAATTCTCACTTCATCCTACTATCTTGACTACGGCTATTCAAAGGACAAAAAATTAAACCCTGACAGAGTGTTGATTTCTGAGGTCCTTCACCAAAAAGGAATCGTAACGGCCGGATTTCACTCTAACCCCTATTTGTGTGCCTATTTTGGGTGGGATCGGGGTTGGGACAACTTTTATGATTCTATGGAGGACGATGTCTCCGATGAAGTTCCCTATATGGAGGCCTCTGTTATAAACAGTAAAGTTGCGGCCTGGTTGGGGACTCAGAAGGGAATAGGGAAGCCGTTTTTCTTGTGGACTCATTACATGGACGTTCATGAGCCCTACATTCCACAAAAAAAATATATTGATCTTATCGATCCTTCCATAAGCATGAGCAAACATGACATGTATGCCCTGTTTAAGAATGTTCTCCTGAAAAGAGATGTTTCAAACAAGGATACTGTAGACCTGCTCGGGAAACTTTACTGTGCCGGGGTCCGTGAGGTTGATGACTCAGTTAGAGAGTTTTTTGGCATCTTGCAAAACGCTAATGTATTAAACGATTCTGTTCTGATTATTTTGCCAGATCATGGGGACGAATTCGCTGAACATAATGGACTTTCTCATGATGGAAAGATGTATTCGGAACTTGTTAACATCCCCTTAATCATATTTGAACCCAGCTTATCGGAGGGCAAGGTGTGCGACAAGGCCGTCAGCAATCTCGATATTCCTCCGACCATCCTCCAACTTTTTGGTCTGGAGCCGGTTAGTAAGTTTCAGGGGTCCTCCCTATTCCCAATCGAGGATTATCCTATTAAAGGGGTTCATGGAGAAGCAGTTGATAAATATGGTGACAAGGAAAAAGGTGGTGAGAAACCAATCTATTTTTATCGTGAAGGGGATTTTAAGCTAATTTATCGGGACGCCGATGATAGCTGGGAGATGTATGATCTTAAAAAAGATCCGGCAGAGAAAGACAATATAGTAAAAATATCCTCTGAGGCCGAGAATCTTAAGAATAAATTGTTGCCACGGGTTCAGCGATGGGCTCGGTAATTGCCTCTTCCCTTAAGGGGTGCAGGTCATACCCACTGGTAGAATTTAAATGTATTCTCTAATGAGACTTATTGGCAACATGAAACATGCCATGGATTGGCCTTTGGTATATTCAATAGTTGGTAGCAGGATTCCCTCCGTTGTATGAACATCCTCTTTGACTTAGACGGCACTCTTAGCGACCCGCGGGACGGAATCCTGGGTTCTATTGATTACGCTGTAAGAGCGTTGGACTATAAGTCCCCGCCTGCAAGTCGGTTGGAGGAATTCATAGGTCCGCCGTTACGAGAAACATTCCGATGCCTCCTTGGTGACGTGACACCGGGACTTATTGAGGAAGCTGTTGGAAAATTTCGGGAGCGTTACTCTGCGCATGGGATGTTCGAGAACCAGGTATACGAGGGTATTCCCGATGTTTTAATAACTTTGCGTAGAAAGAGTTACCGATTGTGGGTGGCAACAACTAAGCTAGGCGTATATGCCGAACGAGTTTTAGAACATTTTGGCTTGAGCGAATATTTTGATGGAGTCTACGGAGCGCAGTTGGACGGTGGTCGGTCGGAAAAGAAAGAGCTAATTAAATTTCTCCTTGAACGGGAGCAAATCGGCGCCTGCGGTACAGTTATGGTTGGTGATCGTGCACAGGATATTGTGGGTGCCAGAAGTAATGGACTAGACGGAATCGGCGTTCTCTGGGGTTTCGGTAGCCGCGAGGAGCTTGAGGGTGCCGGAGCATCTGTTGTTGTAGAGGAGGTGGCGGCGTTGGATACGTTATTTAGCGGCCCAACCAGTGACTGGAGAGGTGCCGTCTAAATTGTTGTGCAACTCAGCTATATCAGTGTAGTGCTAAGATTAGTTTGACCGATTTTTGCAAATGAGGTAGCGTGTTTGGTATTGATTCCGAAGGCTTTTTTTTAAGAGTTTTGCAAAATAAGTGTCATGAAACTGACAATAAAGTAGAACTCGCTGATTACAAAAAGGAACGAGGGGAAAGATGCCAGCGGAGCAGAAGATCATTAAGGCGAGGGTAGGGTGTTGGAGCTGTCCAAGTAGATGGGAAATGTGTCTCAGGCCTGATCCACTACCATTTACCACTGATTTATAATAATTGTCCCTGGAGACCGTGAGGTCAGTTGTTTTAATTATAGATTTAAGGAGGATTAGAATGCCAATTAACAAAACCATTAGTGCGAAGAGGAAAAGACAGTGCGGCAAGCTGATTGAGTTATCCAAAGCGGTTATTAGAGAGGCGTTTGATAAGTTTAAACAGGAGGAACTCGGGATCACCTGGACCGGTGGGAAAGACAGTGGTTTAACCCTCTGGATTATCCGGCAGGTCTGTGAGGAAAAGGGGATCTCTATTCCTGCTACGATGATCATTGGCGAAGGAGACGAATTTGAGGAAATTGAAGAGTTTGTTGAGAAATATAGAAAGGAATGGGAGGTTCCCCTTGAGGTGTGCCGTAATGAGAATGTGCTTACGGCTGCCAATTATACCTTAGGTGCTACTGTAAAGGTGAAGGACTTGGACAAGCGCAACCAGGCAGAACTTGAACGTATCGAGTTTAAAGAGGAAGAGTTTCCCTTTGAGGCCGAATCCTATTGTGGCAACCATTTGATGAAGACCGTTGTTTTTAACCAGTGGCTCGAGCGCCACAACATCAAAGCGGTCTTTCAGGGGCTCAGATGGGATGAGCATCCCGCCAGGTTCGATGATCCCTACTTCGAGCTCTCCCCAGGTGGTGATTTGATGCCGGAACATACCCGAATTCGTCCCATCCTGCATTTTACCGAGAAGGACTTGTGGGATACTTATGCGGCCTTCAACAATCCGCACAATAATCTCTACGAGCAGGGTTATCGATCGCTGGGGGCAAAGACCAGCAGCCAGATCTCGGTCAAAGGCGTTCCGGCCTGGGAACAGGATCTAGAAAACACCGAGGAGCGCGCTGGAAGACGTCAGGATAAAGAAAAAGCTATGGAAAGGTTGCGGAAGTTAGGTTACATGTAATTAAGATATCAATTTATATAGCTAACACTTTAAACAGACATCACAAATAAAACAGATGAGCTTAGTAAACGCACACGGAAAAGAAAAGAGATTAAAGCAACTCTTGCTTACGGGGGACGAACTCAAAGAAACGAAGCAAATGGTCAAGAGTTTGCCGCAAGTTGCGATGACATCTCGGGAGACATCCGACCTTATTATGTTAGGCATTGGAGCCTTTACACCTCTTGAGGGATTCATGGGAAAGGAGGACTGGAAAGGGGTCTGTGATGCCTATATGACAATGGGTGGTGTTTTTTGGCCAATTCCCATAACGCTGTCAACCTCAAAGGAGCAGGCCGGGAGACTGAAAGTGAGGCAAGAAATTGGTTTGGTTGACGAAGAGACCAGCGAACTCATGGGGAGCATGATCGTAGATGAGAAATACACAATCGATAAGACTTACGAGTGTAAGCAGGTCTTCAAAACCACCGATACGGAACATCCCGGCGTAGTCAAAGTCATGGCTCAAGGTGAAGTCAACTTGGCCGGTCGAGTGAAAGTGTTCAGCGAGAGCTATTACCCTGAGCTATTTAGAAATGTGTATCTGCGTCCTAACGAGACTAGGGAAATTTTTGAGAAGAAGAGTTGGAGCACTGTTGCTGCGCTGCAACTTAGGAATCCAATGCACCGCTCTCATGAATATTTGGCAAAGATCGCCATAGAGATTTGCGACGGTCTATTGATCCACCAGTTAGTAGGAAAGCTCAAGGCTGGGGATATCCCTGCCGAGGTAAGAGTGAGAGCCGTCAACGCATTGGTAGAGAACTATTTTGTTAAAGACACCTGTATCCAAGCCGGTTATCCGATGGAAATGCGGTATGGTGGTCCCCGTGAGGCACTGCTCCATGCCGTGTTCCGACAGAACTACGGCTGTAGCCATCTCATTGTAGGTCGGGACCATGCGGGGGTCGGGGACTACTATGGTCCTTTCGATGCCCATCGTATATTTGATGAGATCCCAGAAGGATCACTGGAAATACAACCCCTCAAAATCGACTGGACCTTCTACTGTCACAAATGTGACGGAATCGCCTCCATGAGGACCTGTCCCCACAGTAATGACAATCGACTCCTATTGAGTGGAACCATGTTAAGAAAAATGTTGTCCGGAGACGAGGAGATTCCAGATCACTTTAGTCGACCTGAAGTGCTCACCATCTTAAGGGACTACTACTCGAAGTTGGAGGAATAGATAGATATCAAACTTCATGGATATGCCGAGGGAGAGAAATAACACTTCTCCATTGCCCAGACCGCACGGTCCCCGCAAGATTAACTTTGACTGATTCTTTAGTGTTCCACCATAGTGCTCACTTGCAATTGGGGATTGAGGCTTCACGCATACCGTAGGTCGGTCCCCCTCCAAAATGCTTAGTTGGTAAGATTTGCCCCCAATGACTGAGGTGGTTTCCTAACGAAAATCGTATAGGGCGGTTGACCTGCTCCCCTTGATTGTCCTCACCTAGAGGTTAGTCTTTGACCGAAGAGGAGGGGCACGCATGCGCAAGAGCAGGTTCAGCGAAACACAGATCGTCGGGATTCTGAAGGAGCACCAGGCGGGGCTGGGGGCGACGGAGCTGTGTCGCAAGCACGGCGTCAGTGACGCGACGTTGTACAAGTGGCGCTCGAAGTATAGCGGGCTGGAGGTGTCTGAGGCGAAACGGCTTCGGAGCCTGGAGACGGAGAACGCCAAGCTGAAGCGTCTTTTGGCGGACGCGATGCTGGACGTATCGACGCTCAAGGAGATGGTGGGAAAAGACTTCTGACGCCCAGGTCCAGGAGAGAAGCCGTGGACTGGGCGATGAAGGAAAAGGGTGACTCGCAGCGGCGGGCTTGTGGTCTGTTGGGCATCGAGCCGCGGGTCTACCGTTATCGGTCGATGAGACCGGATGACGGGGAGTTACGGCAGAAGCTGCGGGAGCTGGCGGCGGAACGCCGTCGTTTCGGGTATCGGCGCCTGCACCTGTTGCTGGCGCGGGAAGGCATGGTGGTGAATCGCAAGAAGCTCTACCAGCTCTACAAGGAGGAGAAGTTGGCGGTGCGCAAACGGGGCGGTCGCAAGCGGGCGCTTGGGAGCCGGGCGCCGATGACGATCCCGCAAGGGGCCAATCAGCGCTGGTCGGTGGACTTCGCATCCGACGCCTTGGTCGACAGCCGGCGTTTCCGTGTGCTCTGCGTGATCGACGACTTCACACGGGAGTGCCTGGCCACCATCGTAGACAACTCCATCACCGCAGAGCGGGTTGCCCGAGAACTGGACCACATCGCTCAACGGCGCGGTGATCCCCTCCTAGTGGTGTCCGATAACGGCACCGAGTTCACGTCGAATGCGATGCTGCGATGGCAGCAGGGTCGCCGGGTAGAGTGGCACGACATCGCTCCGGGCAAGCCCATGCAGAACGGGTTGGTGGAGAGCTTCATCGGGCGTGTGCGTGATGAATGCCTGAACGAGCACATATTCATCAGCTACCGCCATGCGCGAGAGATCATCGAAGACTGGAGGGTCGACTACAACGCCAGAAGACCACACACGAGCCTTAACGGACTCACACCGATGGAGTTTGCAACCCGGTCCGGAGCGGACCACAACGAAACACCACTAACTTATAGATGAGGACAAAAAGGGGTGCAGGCCACTCAAGTTTCAGTTTTCAGAAAGGTCACTCAATCCACCCGCTGATAACCGTTTTCAACCTGCACAGGTTGAGACAAACCCGTGTAACAGCCGGACGAGATGAAACATTAACACTACCGTGATGCCATAGGATGCTTGACATAAAGCTATAAACACTCTAGGTTCCGACCATTCACGGCCGGCCAGGGCTTGGAGGGAAAAAACATGGAATATTACAAAGATCTCAGGGAGTTCGTGCAACGGATGAATGAACGCGGTCTTCTTTTCCGTTACAAGGAACCTATTAATAAGAATACCGAGTTGGTACCTTTTGTACGCATTCAGCAGCGGGGACTGCCCGATGAGGAGCGAAAGCTGATCCTGTTCGAAAAACCCATAGATTCCAACGGACGGACCTATGACATGCAAGTGCTGTCCGGCGCCTACTCCGCCTCCGACCGCCTGATGACCTACGCCATGGGCTGTGAGACTTATGACGAGGCAATCGAACGGTTGTGCCACGCCTACGATCACCCGATTCAACCCGTTGTTATCGATGACGGGCCCGTGCACCAAGAGATACATACCGGTGCGGAACTCCAACAGAAAGGCCTGGCGGAAATCCCCGTTCCCGTTCAAGAGGTGGGGTTCAGCGGTGTCATACGTTTTGGCATGCCGTTTTTGAGCAAGGACCCACAATCCGGCGTCCTTAACTTTGGCAGTTACAACGGTTTCCTGCACGCCCGTGATCGCATCGTTATCGGCGCAGGCCGGCACCGGGTTTTCTTCAACGAGCATTGGATGAAGATCGCTCAGAAGGGAGACAAACTGGGGCTCCCCTGTGCTTACATTATTGGATGCAATCCCTCAATGATGGTTGCCTCATCCACCGACCTCCCCTACAACAACCCCCCAGAGCTCAACGAATACTCCTTCGCAGGCGGGATCGAGGGCCGGCCCATTGAGCTGGTACGGTGCAAAACAGTTCCCCTGGAAGTGCCCGCCAACGCCGAGATTGTGGTGGAAGGATACATCAGCACCGATGTAGTGGAGCCACGCCTCCCCTTTGGAGAATACGCCGGTTATATGCAATCCGAGGGGGGGAGCTGTATGGTGATGAACGTTACTGCGATTACCCACAGGAAGAACGCCATGTTCACGGACGTCCTGGTGGGCCTATGGCCCAGCGATTGCGACCAGGTCTCCATCATGATCCACAATGCGTTGATGCATTACTACCTGAAGTACCGGCTGCACCTGCCGGTGAAAACGGTGAGCTTTCCGCCCGCCACCGGGGAATCACAAATTGCTGTTATCCAAGTAGAAGAAGCTACGTCGCAGGAGACCGTGGATCGAATCCTGCACCATGCAACTGATTCATTCTTGCGCCCGGCACGGATCTATATTGTCGTTGACCACGACCTGGATATTCATGACCCCGAGAATATCTTCTGGGCCCTGAGTTTCGCTTGTCGGCCAAAGGAGGACATGACCTTCTCCGACCGGGACTGGAATATGCACCACATCCCAACCTCGCAGCCCCTGAAGCCGCTTCCCGGGTATGATCATTGGGCTATCGATCCGCGCAAGCCGGAAGACGCGCAGGTATGCTCGCGTATTTTGATTAACGCGACGCGGAAGTTCCCGTTTCCCCCCGTGGCTTTGCCGCAAAAAGAGTACATGGAGCGGGCTATGGAACTGTGGAGGGCGCAGGGCCTCCCGGAACCCAAGCTCAAGTGGCCATGGTACGGCTACGAGCTGGGTTACTGGTCCGAAGAATACAAGAAAGCCGCCGAGCTGATGGCGAAAGGAGAGTGGTTAAAGGTGGGGGAGATGATGCGGCAGCACCAGCAGCAAATCACTCCCGAGCGAGTGTTCGGGGGACGCCGGGGTCTTTAAGACATTCCATCATTTAGACTGTAGCGTTTCGAAGGAACGGTGCTCCTCCTGATCGTACGCTCTAAACAAACGGCTTCGGTTCAGTGGATAGTCGGGGAACTCTTCGTTGCACCGCGTATCATCTAGCGGGACCAGCCAGCGTTTCTCTATGGCATCTTGTAAAAGACACAGGATTTCAATTTGAGTGCATCGGTCATGGTTCCAGTGATCCTGTTCTTTTCCTAAGATCGGTAAGGACACCGCGAGGCATCAGGAGAAGGGTTTGCGGGAGACGGCAGACGAAGTTCCAGGTCCAGTGCTAGAGTCCCTCGAACCCTGAGACACCCTCATGGACAACCCAGATCAAACACTTCCGCTAAAGTCAGATACCACGGCGGGCAAATCGCGGTCGCCGGTCCGTGCGCCTGCGGGGCGTATGGCGATGTTCATGGCTCTACGCCACCGCAATTTTCGGCTCTACTGGATTGCTTTGGTCTCCTCCATCCTGGCCAGAATGCTTCACCATGTGGCGCAGAGCTGGCTGGTGCTCCAGCTCACCAATTCTCCTTTGATGCTGGGGGTGGTGAGCCTAAGCAATGCGCTTCCCGCCTCGCTTTTCATGTTATTCGGCGGGGCCATTGCCGACCGCGCGGATAGGAAACGACTCTTCCTGGCTACCGAAGTCATCATGGCCTTCTTCTATTTTGTTATCGCGATCCTCATCAGCACCAACTTGATAAAGGTTTGGCATATCATCCTGTTTGCATTCCTCGCGGGCTGCGTGCGCTCCATTGATCAACCCACACGCCAGGCCATCTTGCCTCAGGTCATTCCCCGAGAGGATCTGGTCAACGCCGTAGCGTTGACAAACACCGTCTGGCAGCTGTGTCATCTGGTAGGACCCGCCATCGCTGGAATGCTCATCTACGTGTACGGGGTGGGATCGACCTTTTATGTCGGCGGAGTTGGGTTTCTCGTTACCGTGGCACTTGTGTTTGCCATCCATATTAACCCGGGAGCCCCCTGGAAAAACAAAAGGGGCTTTTTAGGGGAAATACTAGAGGGTCTCAATTTTATTCGAACCCACGAGATTTTTTACTCGCTTATTGCCCTGTCGGTGTTTAACGGCATCTTCGGCATGTCCTACGTCATCCTGATGCCTGTCTTTGCCCGGGACATACTCGAAGTGGGCTCCCGTGGTTTTGGCTTTCTTCAGGCCACTGGTGGAGCCGGATCGGTTCTCGGGGCACTGACTGTAGCCTACCTCTCCCGTTCGGGCAAAAAAGGCATCCAAACCCTAATTGGCGCCTTTGTCTTTGGCCTGCTGCTCATGGGATTTAGTTTTTCAACCTGGTACCCCCTGTCTCTGGCACTGATCTTCCTAGTGGGCTGGGCCAACGACCTTTACCTGACCACCATTGGCAGCGTTCTTCAGCTCCACTTGCCTGATCAGCTGAGGGGAAGAGTCATGGCGGTTTACGGTCTCACCTGGAGCCTGATGCCGCTGGGAGGGATGATTGCAGGTTCCATTGCCGAATTTGCCGGCGCACCGATTGCGGTGGCAATCTGCGGTTTTTTGGTGATGGCAATGGCACTGGCCCTACCGGTTGCCGTTCCTGGGATACGACAATTGGACTAGCCCCGATCCGACAAAAAATGACCCCGCCGTAAGTCGTCAGGACTGGACATCCCACGGGTTCGCGACCCAATGAATGGCGGCTCCCGAATTTTACCGCAGGTGAATTTCTCATTCATGGCACTCTCAGTGATAGCCTCTGAACTGACGGAGTTCAGAAATGGTTCCCAGCGCCAATGAATGACGGACCGGGGTTAGTTGAATTCCCTCCTGGATTATATCAACCGTCACCCCGACTCCTTTCTCTTTTGACTCCCATCCCATCCTATTGATTGTTCCACACCTGCAAGCTAGAATCGGCGTCCCCCTGTTTAGAAATAGCTGAGGTTGTTTATGGACCATCGGAACAATAAGAAGCCATCTCTCGAAAACACGGAGCATTGGTCGCGGGAGGGATTTTACGGTGACGGTGTGGTGGTTACTCGCCCGCTGCATACATCGGACTACACATCGGTGACCGGGCCTCACGCTCCCCATCGCCTCAACGTCAGAAGTCTCTCTTTGCCTGACCGTTATGATAGAGAATCCCTCCCCCTGGTTGTTCTGAGAGCCACTACGGGGTTCCAGCTAAGCGTTTCTGTGCGGGAAACGGCCATGCCGTTTTTGATTTCCAACGTGGAAGCCGACGAGGTGCATTTCATCCAGGAGGGTGAAATTCACTTTTACACCGGATATGGAAAGATCATCGGCGCGCCCGGTGACTTCATTTGTATTCCTCGTGCCGTGCCTTATTTCATTCAGCCGCAAAAAACACCGGCTCTGAGTGTCATCATTGAAAGCCCGGGAGCCGTTAAAATCGACCCACGACCTCCGTTTCAAGTAAAGGTGGAGCGGGCATCTCTAAATGGACAGGCGGCACAACCCAAGAGGACCGTTTTACTTATCAAGAGTCACGACGGAATTACCCGCTACGAAAAACCCCACGACCTTCTCGGATTTACGACCATAAAGGAAGGGACGGTGCCGGTGTGGAAGGCAAACCTGAAGCCGCTGTTCAACAACGAATCGGGACCCCCGGCCCGGTTTGTTTCATCGCCAAATTCCAATGTTCTTCTCTACAACCTCAGCGCCCGTCCGAGCGGACGTCCGCCAATCCATTACAACGCCGATTACGACGAGGTCATTTTCTATTCATCCGGACCCGGCGCCTGGGGGAGAGTCAACGAGCCTGGAACCCTTACCTGGGTTCCAAAGGGCATTGCTCACCATGGACCAACGGAAAACGTTCCGGAAGGATTCCAAGCATGGCTTCTGGAATCCCGGGAGACGCTACGCTTGACTTCCGAGGCTCTGGCCGCCGCCCGGTTGATGGAAACGGATCAATACGGACCGCAAAACAATGAATGACTCGTTCGACTTATTGATGGCAGGCGGTACCGTATTGGATCCGGCATCCGGGCAGTGCCATGAGCTGGACGTAGGCATCGCTGGCGGCCGTATTGCTGCCATGGGATCAAGACTAAACCAGGATGGCGCCAAACGCGTGCTGGACGTGCGGGGTTGTTACGTAACTCCCGGTCTCATCGACTTCCACATCCATAGCTACTGGGGAGTTAATCCGTTCGGTTTCGATGCCGATCCCATCTGTAAGGCGAGCGGCGTAACCACGTCAGTGGACGCAGGCTCCGCAGGCCCGGTAAACTTTCTTGGGTTCAAGCGTTTCATCGCCGAGGGATCTCGTACCCGGATGCTGGCACTGGTCTGTGTCGCTCAGCATGGTGTTTTGACCTCACCGGGGGAATTGAACGACTTACGGTTCGCCGATCCGGAAGGGGCCGCGCGCACGGTGGGTGAACATCCAGACGTAGCCGTGGGGATCAAGGTGCGCCTTAACCGATCGTCGGTGGGCGACAATGGCAGGCAAGCGCTTCGGCTGGCCATTGAAGCCGGCAATGCGTCTAAATCCCCCGTGATGGTTCACATCGGAGATACCGGTATTTCCATGGAGGAGATCGTTGACACGCTCAGGCCCGGCGATGTGGTGACCCACTGTTTTACACCGCTCAAGCCATGCATTATGGATGAAAACGGTGGTTTACGCTTGGCCGTGCGCCGTGCACACGAACGCGGCGTCCTGTTCGACGTGGGTCACGCCAACCGCCACCTCTCCTTTGATCTGGTAAAGAGATCCGTGGGCGAGGGATTCTTGCCGGATACCATAAGTTCCGACCTCCACATCCGTAGCGGACTGGGTCCCGTGGTGGACCTGCCCACAACCATGACCAAGTTCCTTACTCTAGGAATGGGCCTTGAGCAGGTGTAGGCCGCCTGCACCATCAACCCGGCCAGAGCCATGGGATGGCAAGACCGATTGGGAAGCCTCGAGCCTGGGCGCGAGGCCGACCTGGCGGTATTGGAACTGGCGCACGGGTCCGCGAAGTTGCGAGATTCTCTGGGCAACGAGCTGACGGCCGATCAGCGCATCTTAGCCCGCTGGACCATCCGGGGAGGTGAGTTGTACCAGGGCTCGAGCCAAGAACCTCAGGCTGATCCCCGGGAAAAATAAAAGAGGTGCGGCTGAGACACCTCCTTTACAGACCGCCACGATTGATTTCGTGAACCAGAGGACGCCACCGACCATTCCAAGTTTCCTAGGCCTTCCTTAGAACCGGGAGCACCTCCCGGGAGAACAGCTCTAGGTTTTCGGTCACCTCATCCAAGTCCACATCGCCCAGCTCGAGCCGTATGGCTATAATACCGGCTCCGGTAACTTCCCGTTGATGGAGAATCTGCTCTGTGATGGAGTCAGGGTCCCCTACCAGAAAACTGCCGCCCCGCACGGCTTCTTCCGTCCGATGCTCCCCTGCCCGTCGCCTGCGCGTTTTCTGGTGGTCATATGACCGAGTGGCACGCCGTTCGCGGTTGAGATCCGCCAATTGAGGTGCTTCCGTGACTTGCTTGTAAGCCATGTCTCCTTCCCTATGAAAAAGCTCATCCAACATTTGCCGGACATGGGACTCTGTTCGACCCATATACAGCTCGCGAGCTATCCCCAGTTCAGCGGGTTTGGGGGTCCAGCCAAATTCGGTTGCGGCAATATTTCTGTAGTAACTTAGAGTTTCAGCAGCTCCATCCAACGTACCGGAAGAAAAAAGGCGCAATTGATGCTCAGCCGCCCATTGGAGACTTTCCGTGCTGGCGGCCACGGTCCATATGGGCGGATAGGGGACCTGGAGGGGACGAGGAAGAACCGAAACGCATCGATAATCGTAGTACCGGCTATGCCACTCAAATGGGTTTTCTTCAGTCCAGGCCTTCATGACGAGATCGTAGGCCTCATGATACCGCCCGCCTTCTTCGCTCACCGCAAGGTTGTACGCGTATAACGACGGAGCGCCACTGCTAATAAAACCCACCTCGAGCCTGCCGTGGGAGAGGTTGTCCAACATGGCCAACTCTTCCGCTACACGAACGGGATGAGGGTAGAGCGCCAGTGCAATCCCCATGATTACGAGCTTTATTCGTTCGGTAACCTGACTCGCCGCGGATAGAAAAACCGTAGGGGATGGGGTCAGGCCACCATTGGGTCCATAGTGGTGTTCCGTAAAAAGAACTCCATCAAATCCCAACCGGTCGACACTTCGAATGAAGCGCATGTGATCCCCGTAGAGCTTCTCGCCCAGGCTACGATCCCACATGCGGCCTGGAACTGGGTACGGCATGGGCTCATGAAGCCGGGAGAGGTAATAGTAGCTCGGACGAATCCATACCTCCATAAAACCTCCAACTTATCTGGTCAAAAGAAGTAAAACCCAACTACCTGTCATGGATTCCACTTCTGCAACTAAAATCCATTTCACCTGGCTGGTTGCTTAGCCCACTCCTTGAAAACGTCGCCCTAAAGTCCAGGCACAACCTCCGCCATAAAGCGCCCCATGGAGGCACGGACCTGGGTTTCCGCGAGACCCCCCAGCGCAAATAGGCCGGCAAGGTCGGTGAGATACAACTGCTCGCGCAAATATTTGATTTGCTCTCTTACCTCAGAGGCGCTGCCTATCAGAACACGGTTGCGTTCAACGAAATCGTCAAAACTCAGTCCTCTTGTGGCGGCTCGCGCAGCCAGGTGGCTCCCATAGGACTCAGGGTCCTGGACATTGGGTGTTAGGCTATGGGCACCGGCCGCTGCGCTCGTGTATTGTTTCACGCCGTGCGCTCCCGAGGCCCGGGCTTCTCCACCGTCTTCACCAACATAGATATGGTAAACGCCTAAAATCCGCGGCGGTGAAGAGAGGCCCGCTTTCTCCCGGGCGGCTAGGTAGGCCTCTACCTTGGAGCGCAATTCCTTCACCTCCTGCAGAAAAGGAATCAGCATCATGTGAAATCCCATGCGGCCGGAATACTCAAAGGACTCGATGCTTGCAGTGGCGGCCATCCATACCGGTGGGTGAGGTTGCTGGTAGGGGCGCGGCCAAACAGCCAGATCCTTAAACTCATAAAAACGACCTTTATGGCTCATTTGTGGTTCCGTCCACGCCTTGAGCACCACATCCAGATTTTCCCTAAACCGTTCCCGCAACTCGTCCAGTGGAACGCGAAACACCATGGCCTCCCATTTCACAAAGCCGTGCCCCACACCGAATTCAAGTCGGCCATTGCTTAGCAGGTCCAGGGTGGCATAGTCTTCCGCAACGCGAACTGGATTGTGGTAGGGAAGCAGAACCACTGCCGGGCCGATACGAATGGTCTTGGTGTGCTGGGCAACGGCCGCTCCAAGCATCGGAGTGGAGGGAAACATTCCGCCAAATTTGTGAAAGTGGTGCTCAGCAAGCCACACGGAACCGAACCCAATCTCCTCGGCAAAGCGCACTTGATCAATCACGGTGCGATAGAGATCGGCACCTTCAACGGGAGCATCAGGTAATTCGGTGGGAAGGTAAAAGAGACCCCATTGCATGACCCATGCCTATATTTCGTGAGCAATTAATTGTCAAACAGAGCTTTGCTTTGTGCTGAGCTCTTTTTACTTGACACTCCCCGCTAAGAAAAGGAAAAGATGACGTTCCCTATACCACACAAGGGCACCCGTTCGACGTGAGCTCACGGCCGAACGGTGGACTTGGGTGCGGACTTCGGTGGCGCCTCACGGCGCCCAGGGGAAGTTAGATCACCGGGCGCCTCCTCCTTCCCTTAAGACTCTCGACAGGGGGTACGGGGCGGATGAGCCCACTGAAGAACTCACTGGATAAAGAACAACTCAAAGTTCTGAGTGTCGTCTGTCTAGCCGCGTATCTGTTTTTCAACAGCTACGGCAGCATCAGCGTCGCACTTCCCACCATTCAAAGCGATTTGGGTATTGGCCTGGGGGCACTTCAGTGGATTTCGTTCATCGGGTTGGTGACAGTTTCGAGCCTCTCACTCTGCTTTGGGAAAGCAGGAGACCTCCTCGGCAGGAATCGACTGTACAGAATCGGCGTTACCATGTACGCGGTGGGCTCCGGCCTAGCCGCCTTTGCGGGTTCCTACTTCCAATTGCTGGCATTTAGAACCGTTATGAGCATCGGCCTGGCCATGGCGTTTCCCATGTCCGCCGCCATTCTAGCATCCACCTGCCCACCAAACAGGAGAGGTGAATTCCTTGGTTGGTTGGCCGCATCTGTGGCCGTCGGCAGGGCCACGGGACCGTCTGTGGGGGGACTCCTACTATTTTTGTGGAGCTGGCGCGCGATCTTTGCGGCCAACGCTTTTATCGGTTTGGCGGCCTCCATGGCGGTATTCAAAGTATTGAAAGGCCGAGAAGAGAGGGGAAAAGAGCCCTTCGACTTTTTAGGGGCCTTCACGCTTTTGGTTGGGTATCCGTCACTCCTGCTCGCATTAAGTATTGGAGCAAAATCAGGTTGGGATTCATTCTACGTTCTGATCTGCCTGACTGTTTCCGCCCTCGGACTATTCAGTTTTACCGTCACGGAGTTTCGTACCAAAAACCCATTGATACGGCCTTCATTGTTTAAGAGTCTCCCTTTATCCACCTCCATGCTAGCTCTGGTATTGAACGCCGGTGTTCACTACCCAGTTTTCATGCTTGGCCCTCTTTACATGCAAAATGTCCTTCAACTGTCCCCCTTGGTCATTGGGCTGGTGGCAACCACCCTGCCGCTATCAACAGCCATAATTTCACCCGTAAGCGGCAGGTTAGCGGACCGACTTGACGCCAGGTCCATTGCCGCTGCGGGTATGTTCGTGACCCTATTGGGGATCCTCGTTTATTCACGGCTAGGAGTTGACTCCCACTGCCTGTGGGTGGTATCAGCCTTCACTCTAATTGGATTGGGAACGGGTTGAAGCGACCCGGGTTTCACGGACAGTTAATTAAGCCACACGTTTGATCGAGTCATATGCCATTGGGGTGTGGTATCCCAACGACTCATGCTTTCTTCTTCGGTTATAAAACAGTTCAATGTAGTCGAAGATATCCGACCTAGCGTCCTGCCTCGTCTTATAATCCTGATGGTGTACAAGTTCATTCTTTAGTGAGCTGAACAAACTCTCGACCACTGCATTGTCGTAGCAATTCCCTTTGCGGCTCATGCTGCGCACCACCCCATGGCGTTTGAGCAACTCAACGTAGTGATTGCTAGCGTATTGGATTCCTTGGTCGCTATGGTGAATCAGCCCCGCCATAGGCTGGCGCTGTTCGATAGCCATCAGTAAAGCTTCACTGACCAACTCCTGTGTGGGACGTTGCTTCATTGACCATCCCACCACCAGCCGAGAGTAAAGGTCCACCACTACCGCCAGGTATAACCACCCAGATCGGGTACCAATGAAGGTAATATCGGCCATCCATACCTGGTCGGGGCCTGACGCTTCGAAGCGTTGAC
Source organism: uncultured Binatia bacterium (SeqCode) (assembly GCA_965218425.1). Classification (GTDB taxonomy): domain Bacteria; phylum Desulfobacterota; class Binatia; order UBA9968; family CAXXLF01; genus CBDCDW01. The sequence goes on along the minus strand of OZ244621.1, from coordinate 2,190,360 downwards.
GCAACAAGTTCGGTGCCGGTGGCGCACTGTGACGAGCCTTGTAGGCCAATCGAAACCTTTGCACCCGACGCGTCTCTATCCCCACTAAACTCCTCAGCCTCGCCACCCCATGCTTCCCACATGTCACCCCCGCCTCCTTCAGCGTCAGCCATGTCTTGACTGCCCCGTACGCTTCCTTGTAGCTCTCGTGCACCTTGCGGATCTCTTTGATCACAACCTTATCCTGTGCTCTACGCCGAGACTCCCCTCGACCGCTCCAGTCGTAGTACCCACTACGACTGACCTCTAATACCTCGCACATCCTCACTACCCTAAACTCTGTCCTGTGAGCTCGTATAAACGCGTACTTTACTTGAGTTCCTTGGCAAAGTACGCTGCGGCCTTTTTTAATATATCTCGTTGTTCCGTTACCCGCTCCAGCTCTCGCCTTAACCGTGCTACCTCATCGTTGTCTCTACCTCGACCTGTGCCGGGAAACGCAGCCGCCCCTTTCCTCGTCACTTGCTCCTGCCACTTGTACAGTCGATTGCGAGGTACTCCCAGTTCCCGTGCAATCTCCGCTGCTGGCCGAGCGCCCGCCTCCAGCAGTCGAACAGCTTCCAACTTAAACTCTTGGGTGAAACGCCTTCGCTTGCCCATCGAACACCTCCTGCGGGGATCTTGTCCCCTTTTTAGGTGTCCGTCAAACCTGGGCTACCTCAGGTTTCTTTATCCCTGCGAACCAAAGGGCCGCCTTCTCCACTGTAAGCGCAGAACAATACGGGATGCTCTCCGGCATGCTTTCATCCTTTGGCCCCGCCGCAGGAACCATCGGAGTCGCGCTGGCCGTGGCACTCCTGGAGGGGACGATGACCGGGACAGCGGCACAAGACCCCATCGCATTTGCCGACGCACAGCGGTTTGCCTTCTCTGCACTGCTACCCCTTGGGGTAATAGCCATCTTCGTATGCTTGATGGGTAAATCAAAGGCGTGACACATTTCACTCTTTCGGGTCTTTCGTGCTAGCTTTGAAAACCACATCATATCTTAGACTCTTCACTTGATGTGCCAATGCCTTCGAACTATTCCACCCAGCGCTTTACCCCTAAGTGACGAGGCGGCGGCGAAAAAATCCATACGAGGCGGCGATGCCTGATTTATTCAAGAAACAAGACATGGAACAGATCCAGGCCAGAGGGATCACCCTGAAACAGGCGGAATCTCAGATGGAGACATTCAGAAGGGGATTTTCCTATTCCCGGTTGCAACGACCCTGTACCAAAGGGGACGGGATCACCGTTCTCAGGAAAAGCGATCTTCGGCGACTTGAAAAAATCTATTCCCAGGCCGCCCGGTCTCGAAAGGCGATAAAGTTCATCCCGGCCTCCGGGGCTGCCAGCCGAATGTTTCAGGTGTTGCTTGCCGCCAAGGATCAAACCGCCCCGGATTCTGCACCTACAAATGCAGAACAGAGAGACGTAAAGGAGTTTTTCGCTCATCTCCAAGGATACGCCTTTTATGATGATCTGAATGCGATAATGAAAAGGGCCGGCTTGGATATCGCAACATTGATATCCAAGGGTCAGTACGATGAGGTTCTCGAATACCTGCTGACGGACAAAGGCCTAAACTACGGACACCTATGCAAAGGCCTCATCAAGTTTCACTGCTATCGTGACCACTGTCGAACTCCATTCGAAGAACACCTTGTTGAAGCCGCAGCCTACACGGTGGACAAAAATCATGCGGCACGCCTTCATTTCACTGTGCCGCCCGAACAGAGGGAAATTATAAGTACTCACCTGCAAGAAGCTAAAAGCCGCCATGAGAGCCCTGGTGTAAAATTCGATATCGGCCTTTCCATCCAGAAGCCATCCACGGACACTCTCGCGGTGAACTTGGAAAACGAACCTTTCCGCGACACACAGGACAGGCTTGTGTTTCGCCCGGGAGGCCACGGGGCACTGTTGGAAAACCTTCAGGAACTGGAAGGAGAAATCGTATTCATCAAGAACATAGACAACGTTGTCCCCGATAGGCTGAAGGGTGAAACCTACGCTTATAAAAAGGCCCTGGGAGGCCTTCTGGCGGAAGTTCAGGACCAGACCTACGGCTATATAAGAGAGCTAAGCAAGAAAAATGTTGATGACAGGGCGTTAAACGAGGCACTGGAATTTGCCGGAGAGAACCTTGCCGTGATTCTCAGTAAACAAATCCATCAGGGCACCAAACAGGGAAAGGTCAGATTTCTCTTAGACAAACTGAATCGACCCCTGAGGGTCTGTGGAATGGTAAAGTCCACGGGGGCACCTGGAGGTGGCCCGTTCTGGGTGGGCGAGGATACTCATACCGGATCCCTTCAAATCGTAGAGTCATCTCAGGTCAATTTGGCATCCACCGAGCAGAGCGACATCTGGAATGCATCGACCCATTTCAACCCAGTCGATATCGTGTGTGGCCTCAGAGATTTCCGCGGACAGCCTTTTGACCTTTCAAGTTTCTGCGATCCCAGGGCATGCTTTATCTCCACAAAGTCCATGAACGGGAAACCACTTAAAGCGCTAGAGCTCCCCGGCCTCTGGAATGGTGGCATGGCGCACTGGAATACTATCTTCGTGGAGGTACCTCTCATCACGTTTAATCCTGTGAAGACCTTCCTCGATCTACTGGAGGAAGTCCATGGACCAGCGTAGAAAAATCCAGCGTTGGGCGGTAAGGTGCCTGCTGACCACAGTTCATAATAGGCACGAAATTTAAAACTGATACCGTTATTTACCGCTGATTTGGGACAGGGTGAACTGGATCAAACACATGTGAGACAAATTTAAGCTACAAAGGAGAGGTTTTGTAAGTATAAAGAAAGGACCCCTCCATGAGCTACTTTGGACTGAACTGGCAATTTAACTGGGCTTGCCGTCATCTCCACACTAACCTCTCGCCCAAAGAGCGCGATCGACTTAGAGCCCTCCTTCTGTGGCAGGAGACCAAAGACATAAAGCTTACCTACCGCACTTTTGACCTGAGCCGACCCACTGTTTACCTCCGGCTCCAACGCTTTGATCCCAACGACCTCGGCTCCCTTCGAGAGCGTTCTCGCAAACCGCACCGGTTCACACAGCCCCAATGGCCCCTGGCCCTCAAGCAGGCAATACTACGCTTAACAGAGCAATATCCCCGCTGGGGTAAAAACAAACTCGTAGTGCTACTTCAAAACGAAGGCTTTGAGGTCTGTGCTCCTACCGTGGGCCGTATTCTCAGCTCTGTCAGGCAGCGCGGACAACTCATAGAGCCAAAACCCCAAGCTATCTCCACAAAAAGACGGCGTAAGCTAAGACCCTACGCTATCGGTAAACCCAAAGACTATCAGCCCCTTTACCCTGGCGACCTGGTTCAAATCGACACCCTCGACATCGGTCCCGTGCCAGGCGTGATCCTCAAACAGTTCACTGCCCGCGATGTGGTCTCGCGCTGGGACGTACTCAAAGTTCATCGTCAAGCTAGCGCCCCCCTAGCCGCCTCGTTCATCGATACCATCAAGGCTCGTATGCCCTTTGCCGTACGTGCCTTTCAGGTCGATGGAGGCTCAGAGTTGTTCTCTGACTTTGAGACCCACTGCCAACAACATGGCATCCGGTTGTTCGTCGTGGGGCCTAAAAGTCCTAAGCTCAATGGTGCTGTGCAACGGGCTAACCGTACTCACACTGAGGAGTTCTATGAGGTCCAACAGTGTGCTTGGACCGTTGAGGCTCTTAACCAACAACTGCTCGAATGGGAACGGACCTACAATACGGTACGGCCCCACCAGGCACTTAATTACTTAACTCCCTTGCAATATCTCCAAGACCGAGGCATCGTATCCTCCAAAAATCCCTCCCTGTCTCATATGTACTGATCCACTACACCGGCTTGACTATTTAGACCTTATGAGTCTATATTGGCCCAGTGTGGGGTTTCTTTGGTAAGCTTGGCTGGAAGGAAAGAAAGATGACAGCAGTGACAAATGAGGCGGTGCTGGACGCCCTCAAGAAGGTTCAGGACCCGGAAATACATAGAGATATTGTTAGCTTGGGAATGGTGAAAAACCTGACGGTGAACGATGGAAAGGTCGCGTTCACCGTGGAGCTCACAACGCCTGCCTGTCCCCTCAAGGACAGAATTGAACAGGACTGCAAAAAGGCCCTGGCACCCATAGGAGTGAATAGTCTCGAAATATCCTTTGGAGCCCAGGTTCGAGGAAGCAAAGTTGGGGCTGGCCAAACCGATCTGTTGCCCACTGTTAAGAACGTCGTCCTGGTGGCCTCGGGAAAAGGTGGAGTGGGCAAGTCGACAGTTGCGGCCAACCTTGCCGTGGCCCTCAAAATGCACGGTGCCGCCGCAGGTCTCCTGGACGCGGATATCTACGGACCTTCCATCCCAATCCTAATGGGCATTAAGGAAGACCCAAAAAAAGTTGCAGTGGATGGAGGACACAAACTCGGCCCGCCGGTTGCCCATGGTTTACCCGTCATGTCCATCGGCTTTTTTCTCGAACCGGACCAGGCCGTAATCTGGCGCGGACCAATGTTGGGGAAGGCCCTGCACCAGTTGATGGGGGATGTGCATTGGGGAGACCTGGACTACCTGATTGTGGATATGCCCCCGGGCACGGGGGACGTGCAGATCACGTTCTCGCAGCAACTCAAGGTCAGCGGTTCGGTGCTGGTCTCCACACCGCAGAACGTTGCCCTTGCGGATGTCATTCGAGCGAAATCCATGTTCGATAAGGTGAGAATTCCCATTGTTGGTGTCGTAGAAAACATGAGCTATTTCATATGTGACGGATGTAACAAGAGACACGACATATTCTCCACCGGCGGGGCGGAACGGGCTGCGGAGCAGTATAAAATACCCTTTTTGGGAGGAGTCCCCATCACGCCATCCATCAGGGAATGGGGAGATAAGGGGACACCCATCTTGATCAGGGAACCCGGATCTGAGATCAGCAAGGTCTTCCTGGATATCGCTGCTAAGCTTGCTGGCCAACTATCCATGGCCTCAGAGGCCAACGATGGTTCTGAGTCCATCAGGATCGTTTCCACCTGAGGTCATCCATGGTCCCACCCGTACCAGTCGAGATCAACCATATGAGGGCGCAAGAAAAAGTCCGTATCACTTGGAATGACGGGCATCTCGGAGAGTACCCTCAAACTTACCTGCGCGGGTACTGCCCATGCGCCCTTTGCCAGGGACACGACTCCACCACAAAAAAGTTTATAACCGTCCCCGATGCAAAGCTCGGCGAGATCCGAGCCGTGGGAAACTACGCCGTTGAATTTCGTTGGGAAGACGGGCACAGCACGGGGATCTACACCTTTGATTATTTGCGCTCCCTCTGCCCCTGCAGCCAATGTACCAATACTCACGCCGAAACATAGGAGAAGAAAGGAACCTGTCTATGGCAACTAAAGATCAAGTTTACGAAGCACTGCAGACTTGCTACGACCCGGAGATTCCCGTCAATATCGTCGATCTAGGTCTCATTTACGACGTGGAAATCAATGAGGACAAGGTCAACGTTAAAATGACCCTCACTGCGCCGGGTTGTGGCATGGGAGCCATGATCGCCTCCGACGCGCAACAGAAAATTATGGAAATCCCCGGCGTGACAGAGGCCAGCGTTGATCTCGTGTGGGACCCACCCTGGGATCCAAGCAGGATCAGCGATGAGGCAAAGGAGAAACTAGGAATTGGATAGATCTCGTTCGCTTTCGCCATCCTCGCTGAACACGAATCAACCATCTCTGAGCACTTCTTAGCCCCCTGGGCTGCCCTGAGGGGGCTTTCGGAGCGCAACATGGACGGAGCAGCGGGCAACCCACCGAGGTCGGCGCTGCACGAAAGCCGGAGTCCGCCCACGGCTAATCCGAGATCCGGAAGGTTCGCGCGAGCGCAGGCCCGGTGGGTCACTCGGGGAGTCCCGTGGAGCGAAGCAAGCCGCCGAAGCCCAAGCAGTGCCATAATGAGAGAGGGATAAGGGGCTCGCCGCCCGAGGAGGGCGATGTATGCCTAATGGCCGGCGACGCAGGATGCAATTCTTTAACTTAGTTTTTTGAGCGCGGCCGCCATGCGGTCACAGCCTTTTTCGATGTCTTCATAAGAAGTGGCGTAGCTAAACCGAACATGATCAGCGGAACCGAAATCCTCACCCGGGACCGCCACCACCTGAGCCTCCGCAAGAAGGAAGTCGGTCAGGTTAGAAGCAGATTCGATCTTGGCGTTCTTTCCCTTTCTCCCAAAAAGGGAACCAATACGAGGAAAGACATAAAAGGCTCCTTCAGGATTGAGACACTCCACGCCATCCATGGCGTTGAGACCCTCAACGATCCTGTTTCTCTTTTTCTGGAACTCACGAACCATCTCTCTCACCTCATCCTGTGGTCCCTGCAGCGCCTCCACCGCAGCAACCTGGGCAAAAGAAGTGGGATTGGAAGTGCTTTGGCTTTGGATCTTCGTTGCAGTGGAGATCAGTGGAACAGGCCCCAGAGCATAGCCAACCCTCCATCCGGTCATGGCGTAGGTTTTGGACAGGGAATTAATGACCACGGTTCGCTCTCGCAACTTAGAATTGATGCTAACGATGTTTTGGAAACGAAAATCATCGTAAACGATCTTGTCATAGACATCATCCGAAATGATGAAACACTCATGTGACTCCAATATCTGAGCCAGCGCCTCCAGTTCATGTCGGGAATAGGCGGCGCCAGTGGGGTTATTGGGGCTGTTGAGTATAAAGGCACGGACACGCGGGCCCAATGCCCCCTTCAACTCGTTAGGAGTGATGCGATAGCCGTTCTCTCTTTTGGTATCCACAATCCGCGGCACCGCACCAGCCAACAGTGCCATATCCCGATAGCTCACCCAGTAGGGCGCGGGAATTATAACTTCGTCTCCTTCGTTGAAAATGGCTTGGAAAACATTGTAGAGGGAATGTTTGCCGCCACAGCTGACCAAGACCTCGTCCTTATCGTATTTCAGCCCTTCCTCTCGCTGGTATTTTTCGGCAATGACCTCGCGCAAGAGCTGGATGCCTCTCACCTCGGTGTACTTGGTCATACCCTTGCTCAGGGCCTTGACAGCCGCTTCCTTGATTCTGTCTGGGGTATCAAAGTCAGGTTCACCTGCGGCAAAATTAATAACGCTTATTCCTTGGGCCCTCATGGCAGCCGCCTTAGCCGCCAGGGCCAGGGTAATGGACGGTTTAATTCCGTCCGTCCTCTTACTGAGTTTCATCATCCACGGACAACCTTTCGCTTGAGTCTTGTGAGCACGCTTTTGGGAACAAAGCCGGATACATCTCCACCGAGGCCGGCAACCTCCTTCACGAGACGCGAGCTGAGGTAGAAATAGGATTCTCCGGTCATCATAAAAAAGGTCTCAAGATCACGCTTTAGACCTCGGTTCATCATCGCCATCTGAAATTCGTATTCAAAGTCCGACACCGCCCGTAACCCTCGGATAATGACCTTGGCCTCAACCTTCTGAGCATAGTTCACTAGTAGGTCATTGAAGCTGTCTACGGTGACGCGATTCTCGACGCTTTTAAACACCTCCTGGATCATCTCCAACCGCTCCTTTACGCTAAACAGGGAATTGTCCTTGTCCGGGTTTGTGGCGATGGCAATGATCACCCGGTCGAATATCCGAAGAGCGCGCTCCACAAGGTCAATGTGACCGTTAGTAATGGGATCGAATGAACCAGGATAAACCGCGATGCTAGTTCGAGCCATGTTCTCCTCATACTCACTAGAGATCTTGTGGACCATGTCCAAAAAAAGAGAGGCGGCTTCCTCCATAGCGACGTTGATCCTGAAGGATCAAGGATCCATAACTCTCTTTCACCTCTTCTCGTGCGCTATGCTCCATAACCAGGATGCCATCATCTTCCAGGAGATCCTCCTGCGACAGGGACCTAAGGACTCGCTCCACCCAGCCTTTGTGGTAAGGGGGATCCACTAGGACCAAGTCAAACTTGTCTCCCCTTCCAGCCAACACATGAATGGCCCTGAGTGCGGGCATTCCCATAACTTTAGCGCACCGGGAGAATCCCAGGGCCTCGACATTTTTACGGATCATCTTGCTCGCTTCCCGCGACACATCCACAAGACAGGCCCGCTCTGCGCCACGGCTCAGGGCCTCAAAGGTGAGGTTCCCTGTGCCCGCAAATAGATCCAGGACCTTCCATCCCGAGAGATCGTGAGGAAGTATATTGAAGAGCGCCTCTTTCACCCGATCGGCCGTGGGCCGAAGGGACTGACCTTTAAAAGACTTTACGCGACGCCCCTTTGCTGTTCCTCCGATAACTCGCATTTCCAAATCAACTCGTGGCTAGCCCTCCCATTGAGACTTTATAAATTGACTCATGGCACTAACCCACGGGGTCAATTGGCGCACTGCAAGACAATCTTGCCAAACTGTTTTCCCTCTTCGAGTCGTTGCTGGGCTACGACGGCCTCCTTCAAAGGAAACACCTGATCGATGATCGGTCTGACCCCCGAGGCGCTACAAAAGCTGAGCAGTTGTTGAAATTCTTGCCGGCTACCCAGGGTCGAACCAAAGATGCTGAGATGATTCCAAAAGATTCGTCGGATATTGGTCTGGGGAAAGGCCCCGGCTGTGGCGCCGCAGGTCACCAACCGTCCTCCCTTGGCCAGGGCTGCCAGACTCTTTGCCCAACTCTCCCCTCCCACACAGTCCACCACCACGTCGACACCACGTTTGCCTGTTAATGCCCTGACCTCTTTGACGAAATCAGACTTTGAATAGTTGATTCCGTGATCCGCACCGTGATTTTTTGCCATCTCCAGCTTTGCATCGCTGCTGGAGGTCACGATGACATGGGCACTCATCTCCTTGGCCAGTTGAAGGGCCGCTGAGGCCACTCCCCCACCAACGCCCAGGATCAGCACATGCTCCCCCGGCTTGAGCTCGGCGTTGGTAACCAGCATTCTCCATACGGTTATAAAAACAAGAGGAAAAGCTGCGGCCTCCTCAAAGGTAAAATTCGATGGAATCGGGAAACAGTTTTCGGCTGGGAGGGCAATGTGCTCCGCATAGGTACCCTTGATCCTTTCACCAATCACTCGAACGTGAACGCACATGAAATCCCTATCCGTTCGGCAAAACTCACATTGGCCGCAACCGCTGGGCGGGTAAAGGCAGACCGGATCCCCTTTTTTGACATTGGTCACCCCGTCTCCCGCTTCCACCACGACACCGGCACCATCCGCCCCCAATATATGCGGAAGAGAAACCTCCATTCCGGTCAATCCCTCGCGGTTAAAAATGTCGATACGGTTTAGGGCTGCCGCCTTGAGCCGGACCACCACGTCGTGAGAGGAACTCAACTTTGGATCAGCCGTTTCTTCGTAACGAAGCTTGTCCAATCCTCCATGCTCATGAATGCAAACGGCCTTCAATATCTTTTCCCCTTAAAAATCACTTCTCTGGTTAGCAAGATAAAATTGGGGTGTCAATTGTGACTCATACTCTTAAGATAATTTCGGATTCAAAGCCACTGACGAAAGGAGCCGGTCCGATCCATTCCTCAAATAGAACAGCACGAGCCCATCGCCTTGCGCTAAGTGGCTGGCCCCCGGCCCGGAAATTCGCGGTTTTGGAAAGTTGCGCTCCCCGGCGTCCCCGGGGCGACTGTCCACGGGTTTCGGCTCGGCGGCCTGTTTCTTCCCTCTCACGGACCCTCCCCAAAAGTTATGGGGTCAGACCTTGACATTTGACATGATTCACCTCGCCTTCTCAAGAGTCATGGCGAGAACGCTAAAGCTCTCCTCGGAAAGCGAGTCTTCAGGCCGCGGGCAACAGGCCGGTGAATATCTGAAGCTTCACGTTCGATGCCCACGGCCTTACGTCTCGCTCCCCTCGTCGCTGATTGCCATCGGGCGAAGGGGGCCGGCACGAAGAAAGGGAGACGTCCGATACTGAAGGTTCGAAGCACATTGGCGTGACGGACAAAATGACGTGGCCTCGAGGTATAAACCTGTCGGCTCCCGCTGAGGGGCATGCCACCGAGCCCGGCTCGTCCTTGGGGAGCGAATCCTCCGAGACCACTCAAGTGAGGCGCCGTTCCTTTAATAAGCTCAAGATCTTGTCTTGCACCTTATCGAATCCGCCATTGGACATGACCAGGATAATGTCACCCGACTTGGATTGCTCCACCACATGGGCAGCGATTTCGTCGGCTTTCTCAATGGTGACGGCCCGACTGTCTCCACAGAGCCGACCGATCTCATTCACCACGGCCCCAGGGGATAAACGTTCCTTCTCAGGGATCTTCTCAGGTTGATAGAGGCCGGCTACAATAACTCGATCCGCCTTAGCCAAGGCCTGCGCGAATTCGCCTTCAAAGATTCGCCTCCTGCTGGTATGACTCCTGGGTTCAAAGATGGCCCAAAGCCTGCGCCCGGGGTAGTTCATCCTGACGCCTGCAATGGTCTCCCTCACCGCAGTGGGGTGATGAGCAAAGTCATCAATCAAAGCAACGCCTCCCACTTCGCCTTTGAGTTCCTGACGTCTCCTGACACCGGAGAAAGTAGTCATGGCCTTTCGAATGATGTTTGGCTTTATTCCCAACTCCCTCGCCATGACGTAAACACCCAGGGCGTTATCCACGTTGTGTTTCCCAAACTGGGAAAATGTAACCGTTCCTTCACAAGATTTCTCATACGAGGGCTCAAAACGGACTCGCCCTTCCTCCACGCGGACATCCTTCGCTACCCACCCTGCCGGGCTCCCTTCTCCATAATAGATCACCCGGCAGGAGGCCCCCTGCGCCACCTGTCTTGCCGCCTCGTAATGATTGGATACCACCAGAGTCCCAAAAGAAGGAATCATTTTCACTAGTTGTTGAAAGGCACCCGTCATGTGTTCGAGGTCTGAGTAAATATCCGCATGATCAAATTCTAGACTGGTAAGGATGACCTCCTGCGGTTCGTAATGAAGAAACTTTGGCCCTTTGTCAAAATACGCACTGTCGTACTCATCTCCCTCGAGGACGGCCCAGGGGCCGCCGCCAATTTGAAATCCGGAATCAAAGTTGACTGGAAGACCACCAATAAAAAAACTCGGATCCAGTTTCGCCTGGCTCAAAACCCAAGCTAGCAGCGATGTGGTGCTAGTCTTTCCATGGGTACCTGCAACCACGATGGCCTTCTTCGAACCGATGAGGAACATCTTCAAGGCCTGGGGGAAAGAAATGGATGGAAACCCTTTTTCCAGCACCACCTGAACCTCGGGGTTGTCGCGTGAAACGGCATTACCCACCACAACGAGGTCGGGACATTGCTCCAAGTGCTCCGAATGGTACCCCGGCTGAACCATGATCCCCAACCCTTGGAGGTAAGTACTCATGGGAGGATAGGCCGCCACGTCCGACCCGGTGACTCGGTATCCGAAGGATTGGAGAAATCCGGCCAGTGCAGCCATTCCCACCCCGCAAATTGCAATGAGGTGAATGTGACCGCCGGGCGCTGGGAGGTTAATCATGGGAAGAGGGTATTCATAATAAAGTCGTGGACTTGGGGGCGAAAATCCCGGATCTTATTATTATTCCGCGAGGGATGAATGCGATTGGTTAGCATTATAATGGAGCAATTCTTTTCCAGATCCCACCAAATGGAGACACCGGTAAATCCTAAATGTCCTACGGAAAGGGGTGAGAATTGGCTACCGCTGGTGGAATTGGCTTGGCTTGGGGTATCCCAACCCAGGGCATAGGTGGATCCGCTAACGGCTTCATCCCGCTTCAAAAACTCTTTGACCAAATCTGCCGGTAAATAGGAATCCTCGCCATCGTAACAACGTTTGAGTCGAGTGAGATAACGATGGATGTCTTGTGCAGAGGAAAACAGCCCCGCATGACCGGCGACTCCTCCCATGGCGTAAGCATTGTCATCGTGAACCTCCCCGCAAAGGATCTTCTTTCGCCACGGGCAGTTTTCTGTTGGGGCTACCTTTTTCAAATCCGGCTGAAAGCGGCGCGCGCGCAATTGAGTGAGATCTACAAAGAAGGTAGATTCGAGCCCTAGTGGGTCAAAGATTCTCTCCCGACAAAAACGGTCAAGGGATCGATCGCTGATCTGTTCGACAATCTCACTGAGAACAATGAATCCAAGATCGCTGTACAGGACTCGAGTGCCCGCCGGCGCGAGAGGCTTTTCTCGATGGATCCGCTCCAACACGAAACTCTTTGCCGCTCTGCTCGCCACATACTTCAAGCCCCCGTTCTTCTCCTCTTTGACAATCTCCTCGTAGTACGGATTCCAGGCCGCGAGCCCGGAGCAATGTGCCAACAGGTGACGAAAGCTCACGTGGTTTTTGTTGAAGACTCCAAAGTTTGGGACAAAACGAGTTATTTTGTCTTCAAGGCGGATTTTCCCCTCTTTGACCAGGAGCATGATTGCGGTCGTTGTGGCGATGCATTTTGTTAAAGAGGCAATGTCGAAGATGGTGTCGGTTTCCATGGGAGTTTTTTCCGGAAGGAGCGAGCGAAATCCGAAGGCCCGCTCCAGCACCACATCCTCACCTTTAGCCACCAACACCACCGCCCCGGGAAAAACACCGTTGGAAACGGCCTCCTTGAATGCATCTTCAACAGCACTAAAATCCATCGGTTTCTCTAGGACGAATCATCTACGGCTCCACAGTCGGAGACTCCATCAGTGACAGCGACCCCGTGTCACCATCCAGGAGCATCTTTACACCAAAAGGAAGCAGGAAATTTTCTCGCCCGTGACCCGCATTGATACCCGATACGACAGGATAGTTCACGTCCTGAAAGAGATCTTCCACGACCTCTGTAAGCCCCCTGGCCCCACCCAAATCACAATCGGTAAACTCTCCCAACACGACCCCTGCAACATCGCTCAATTTACCCGCCATTTTAAGGTGGGTTAGCATCCGTTCGATGCGATAAGTCTTCTCTCCCACATCTTCAAGGAACAAGATTTTCCCCCTGGTCTGTATCTCATAGGGAGTCCCAAGAGTCGTCACCACCACCGAGAGACACCCCCCAACCATTTCCGCCTGGACATCCTTCCGCCTTGGGCAAATAGGGACCCCGCTGACAAACCACGTATCACTGCCTCCACAAAGGGTTCCCCAGAAAAGATCTTTACTCCGTCCTTTTAGACCATGAGCGACATCCATAACTACCATGGGCCCGTGAAAGGTTACCAGACCACAACTTTCGATTAACCAGTTTAATAGCACGCTTACATCGCTGTACCCAACAAAGATTTTCGGATGCGAGCGAATGATCGCAGGATTCAACAACGGCAACAGCTGGATCGCGCCAAATCCCCCTCGAGCGCAAAATATAGCTCGGACATCGTCCCTTTCGAATAGTCGTTCCAGCGACTTGGCTCTCAACTCTTTTTCTCCTGCTAAGTACCCTTTCCGCTCCAAAATGCCCTCTGCAAGTACGACTTCAAATCCCTCACGCTGGATTGCACTCACCCCTTCGTTGAGTTGGCCTGAGTTCACGACCCCGGAAGGGGCAAAAACCCCGATTTTATCACCTGTTTTCAAAGGTACTGGCTTACGAGTTCGCATAATTCGGAACTGGTATTGCACCTCGATGGACAACCGTTCCTTGGTTGTTAATAAAATAGAGGGTCGCTAAAGGAACCGTATCCTACCTGTGGATAACGCACCGCCTCCATCTGAACCTAAGCTTGCCCCCCCGGTTTACATGGCACACCGACGAATCGGATTTGAGCACAAAAAGCCAATTAATACTATCACTTCTTGTTTTTAGAACCCAGTACAAATTTGTCTCCGCGCGTGAAATTTAGGGTTGACTAAACCTAGGAATACAGATAATGAAAAGGTGTTTTAGTCTTTGGTCCGCACAGTGTCTCCCCAACTGTTTCCACGGTTTGTTCACAGCCGATGAAAATCAAGCCCGAGCAGGTTGATAGATTGGCTGAGCGCCTGCTAAAAAATTGCCGCGCCAAGGATCTGATTGTCCTCAAAACGGATGAGGGGGCCGTGCGAAAGCGGATTGGGGAAATTATAACACAAAACTTCCGGGAGGAGGAGGCTATAGAAGAGGAGGCACGAAAGATGATGGACAGCCTCGCGGGAGAAACGAAATCCATGGATCGGCATAAGATGCTTCTGCTGATCAAACAAAAACTGGCTGAAAAGAAGGGATTCACCCTATGAGTGGACTCTCTGACGGCCGGATTTCCCATCTTGCGCATCAGATTATGGATCGCTTGCGCAAGGAACAGCTCATTGGATTCTCCAATGATTCTAAACTATTAAAAGAAATCAAAGAGGTCCTTAGCGAGTTTGGCGATATTGAGGACCGAATCCACCAGTTGGTACGTAACAAAATCCAATCATTATCCCGCCCAGTACCTCCCGGAAGTAGAGAATGGGAAATTCTCTACTGCAAGTATTTTGAGCAAGAACTGAAGAAGCAGAAGGGCTAAACCACCGGCCCTTGCTTTCCTACCGCGACTGTTATACGACTAATTACTCCCATCCACCCCCTTGACAGGGGAAGGTTTCTGATTAAATTTAGGCCGACTGGTCCACGGGTTAGTAACATCTGCACAGGAAATATTTTTTCTATGCAAAATAAATAATTTACGCTGTGCTGGCAAGTCATTTTGCCGGCGAGAGGACAATAAAGGAGGAGGAATATGAAGATCAAGCCGTTGCAGGATCGGGTGATAGTCAAAAGGATCGAAGAGGAAGAGAAATCAAAGGGAGGAATTATCATCCCGGATACTGCCAAGGAAAAACCGCAAGAAGGACGTGTGGTTGCAGTCGGTAAGGGTAAGGTGGACGAGAGTGGCAAGGTCACTCCTATGGACGTTAAAGTCAACGACCGGGTGCTATTTGGGAAATACGCCGGTACGGAGATCAATATCGACGACGAAGAGCATCTTATAATGCGTGAAGAAGACATCCTTGGGGTTGTCCAAAAATAGATTAATTCAAGAATTTTAAGGAGGCATCACAATGGCAGCTAAGATAGTAAAGTTTAACCAGGAGGCACGTGACTCAATTCTCAAAGGGGTTGCGATTCTTGCGGACGCAGTCACGGCCACTCTTGGGCCCAGGGGACGCAATGTCGTGTTGGACAAATCCTTCGGTGCACCCACGGTAACCAAGGATGGGGTGACAGTGGCCAAAGAGATTGAATTGGAAGACAAATTCGAGAATATGGGCGCCCAGATGGTCAAGGAAGTTGCCAGCAAAACTTCTGATGTGGCCGGTGACGGCACGACCACCGCAACTGTGCTGGCACGCCAGATCTTTGCAGAAGGGCTTAAGATGGTCGCGGCCGGACATGATCCCATGACTCTAAAGCGATCCATTGACAAGGGAGTGGCGACGATTATCGAGGAGCTCAAAAAGCTGTCCAAGGAAACCAGGGATCCTAAAGAAATTGCCCAAGTGGGCTGTATCGCGGCCAACAACGACAGCACCATAGGTGATGTCATTGCAGAGGCCATGAACAAGGTCGGAAAAGAGGGCGTGATAACTGTCGAGGAAGCTAAGGGGTTGGAGACCAGCCTGGACGTGGTGGAAGGAATGCAATTTGACCGTGGCTATCTCTCTCCCTACTTTGTGACGGATCAGGAACGAATGGAGACAGTCATTGAAGACGCTTATTTGCTCATCAATGAAAAGAAAATTTCCAACATGAAAGATCTCCTGCCGGTCCTTGAACAAATCGCCAAGACGGGCAAACCCTTTATCATTATCGCGGAGGATGTGGAGGGAGAGGCCCTCGCGACGTTGGTGGTGAACAAGATTCGCGGCACCCTACAGTGCGTCGCAGTCAAGGCCCCTGGGTTTGGTGACCGGAGAAAGGCCATGCTCGAAGACATCGCGATTCTCACCGGCGGCAAGCTCATTGCTGAAGAGTTGGGGATCAAGTTGGATAACATCTCACTCCAGGATTTAGGTCGAGCAAAAAGAATTGTCGTAGACAAGGAAAATACCACCCTGGTAGACGGAGCCGGTCAGAAGGCTGACATCGAAGGCCGGATCAAACAGATCCGCGCCCAGATTGAAGAGACCACCTCGGATTATGACCGGGAAAAGCTCCAGGAACGTCTGGCGAAACTGGTTGGTGGCGTCGCGGTTATTAACGTGGGCGCGGCTACGGAAGTGGAAATGAAAGAGAAAAAGGCCCGCGTCGAGGACGCACTGCACGCAACTCGCGCAGCGGTTGAGGAAGGGATTGTCCCTGGTGGCGGGGTGGCCTTGCTGCGGGCGGGAGTTGGATTGGATAAGCTCAGCGTTTCCGACGAAGAGAAGTCCGGAATCAACATTGTGCGGCGGGTGTTGGAAGAACCGCTGCGAAGAATTTCATTTAACACAGGCGTGGATGGCTCCATTGCCTTGCAAAAAGTAAAGGAAGGCAAAGGGGCCTTTGGCTTTAATGCCGCTACAGAAGAATACGAAGACCTACTGAAGGCAGGGATCGTGGATCCCACCAAGGTGGTCCGCACCGCTTTGCAAAACGCCGCGTCCATCGCCGGTCTATTGCTCACCACGGAGGCCATGGTGGCGGAAAAACCTGAGGATAAATCAGCCATGCCCCCAATGCCCCCTGGTGGCGGCATGGGTGGTATGGGCGGTATGGGCGGCATGATGTAGTCACCTATCCCAACATTCCGGCCTGCCGACCAGCCCCATGGTTTGGGCTTCGGTGGGCCGGATTCCTACGCTCTCCTTGACAAAATCCAGATTTCGTACTAGCCTCACCTTAGTATTTTTCCCTGAAAAGATAACAAGTTACCTATCATTCCAACATGTTCGAGAGCTTAACCGACAAACTGGAGTTGACTTTTAAGAAGCTTAGAGGTCAGGGAAAGATCACTGAAAAAAACGTCGAAGATAGCCTCCGTGAGGTCCGCCTAGCCCTGTTGGAAGCTGACGTAAACTTCAAGGTCGTAAAGAAATTCATCGATTCAGTTAAAGGTAAGGCCCTTGGCCAAGAGGTTTTGCTCAGCCTCACCCCGGAACAACAGTTCCTCAAGATCGTCAGGGAAGAGATCGTCTCACTTCTAGGGGGTGAGACCGAAGATCTAAATCTAAGAGTCTCGCCACCCGTAATCATCCTGCTCGTGGGCCTACAAGGCTCCGGTAAGACCACAACCATCGCCAAGTTAGCGGGTTACCTCAAAAAGGAGAAAAAGCGCACCCCTTACCTCGTCCCTGCGGACATTCATCGGCCTGCGGCCATCGAACAGCTAAAGGTTTTGGCCGGGGAACTGAACGTACCGGTTTACGACTCCCATCCTGATACCTCGCCGGTAGTCATTTGCCAGGAAGCCTTGGAGGAAGCCAAAAAACAGATCTGTGACCTGGTGCTCATCGACACGGCTGGAAGGCTTCACATTGATACGGAGCTCATGAACGAGCTCAAGGAAATTCAGGGATCCCTGACTCCTCACCATATTCTACTGGTGGCGGACGCCATGACTGGACAGGATGCCGTCAACCAAGCCCAGCAATTCAGCGAATCTGTTGACCTCACAGGAATTATTCTCACGAAGATGGATGGAGACGCGCGGGGAGGAGCAGCCCTTTCCATGCGTGAAATCGTCGGCAAACCCATCCAATTCATTGGAGTTGGAGAAAAACTCAACGCCCTGGAACCCTTCGTCCCGGACCGGTTGGCTTCGAGAATCCTGGGGATGGGAGATGTTCTTACCCTCATCGAAAAGGCAGAACAGGCCCATGAAGAGAAAACCACCCAGAGACTGGAAAAACTGAAAAAGAAAAATGCTTTTTCTTTAGAGGACTTCCTCGCACAACTCCAGACCATGAAAAAAATGGGCTCCGTCGGCGAACTGTTGGATCTTATTCCGGGGGGAAGAAAGCTGAGCCAAAAGGTAGACATGAGTCAGGCGGATCATGAGTTTAAAAGGACAGAAGCCATTATCAATTCCATGACGGTGGTGGAGCGACGCAACCCCAATCTACTAAACGGGAGCCGAAGAAAGAGAATCGCCAGCGGCAGCGGCAGCACGGTAACTGATGTAAATCGCCTGATAAAACAGTTTCTGGAAATGAGAAAAATGATGCAGAAGATGACTAAGATGGGAGCGAGAGGGGCATATAGCCGCATGCCAATACCATTTCGATAGGAGAAAAACGAAAAACATGAGTGTACGAATTCGCCTTACCAGGCATGGTGCCAAAAAGAAGCCGTTTTATCGTATCGTTGTCACTGATTCCCGGTCACCTCGAGATGGAAGATTTATCGACCAGGTGGGAACCTATGATCCCATGGTAACTTCCGGTGGAATCAAATTGAACGACGAAAGCATCGAAAAATGGCTTCAACGGGGAGCCCAACCCAGCCAAACCGTCTCAGAACTAATTAAAAAGGCCGCAAGCACAGGAAGCCGCCCGGTGGAAGGCAATTGACACTTGCGTCCCTGATTAATTTGATAAACAGGAGGTCATCTCGCTCATGAAGGACCTGGTTGACTATCTAGCAAAATCCTTGGTTGACAATCCTGACGCCGTGGAAGTTAAGGAGACTCAAGGAGAAGCCGCCTCGGTGCTAGAGCTTAGGGTGGCCAAAGAGGACCTTGGCCGAATCATCGGTAAACAAGGAAGAACCGCAAAGTCCATACGAACCATACTCAATGCGGCTGCCACGAGGGTAAATCGCAAGGTAGTCCTCGAAATCGTGGAAGAGAAATGAAGCCCCCCCGGTTCACAACCGTGGCAACCTTCATGTTTTCGACGAAATCCGCCGGGGCACCTCTCTTCCAGCTTCGGGGGATTCGTCGTTCGCAATCATTCAAGGGCATATGCCTGGAGTCTTCAGCGAAGACGGATAAGCCAGTGCCGCCTCAAAGTGTCCGACCAATTTATCCCCCTAGGTAAGCTTGTCGCCACGCATGGGATCGCAGGGTGGCTGAAGCTAAAAACCAATAATCTCCAGAGTCCAGCTCTGGGGTGGGGTCGACAGATCGTTCTTGAAAAAGAGGGAGATCGCTCCCCTCAAATTCTCGAATCGAGTAAAGTCCACAAGGGTCATCTCCTGGTCAAGCTCCAAGGGGCTAACGACATCAATTTTGCCAAGATCTGGGTTGGTTCTACTTTGCTGGTAGCCGAACAGGACCTCGAGCCGCCCGAACCTGGGGAATTCTATTACTATCAGGCTGTGGGTCTCGAGGTTTTCACCACCCGGGGTGAACGCGTAGGGAAGGTGACGAGGATTTGGATTAAAGAGGGGGGTGACCTCTATGTGGTCACCGATGCCGCGAAAGAGTATCTTATTCCAGCGGTCAAAGAGGTGATTGAAAGGATCGACCTCGCCGCAGGAAGGATGCTGATCAACCCTCCCGAGGGACTCCTGGAGGTTTGACCTCCGATTTGGGATCAAATTAGACCGTGCTTGAGTTTAAAGTTATCACCCTGTTCCCGCAGATGTTTCCCTCTCCGCTGGGCCATAGCATCTTAAAAAAGGCCCAGGATAAGGGGCTCCTGTCGGTTAAGCTGGTGGATCCCAGGGACTACTGCAAGGACCGACACCGGATCACGGACGACTATCCCTATGGCGGCGGCCAGGGAATGGTCATGAAACCGGAACCTCTGGTCGCAGCCATCGAGGATGCAAGAAAGAAGTTAAAGCGCCCACGCGTCATTCTATTAACCCCCCGGGGAAGGGTCTTCAACCAAGCGGAGGCCTCGCGCCTCGCCCAAGAGAAAGAGTTTGTGCTCGTCTGTGGACGCTATGAAGGGGTGGATGAGCGAGTCAGAGGTTTTGTCGACGATGAGCTTTCCATCGGCGACTACACCCTGAGCGGCGGAGAGCTACCCGCCATGGTGGTGATCGATGCCGTGGCCCGATTGATTCCGGGAGTTCTGGGAAACGAAAAATCCACCGAAGAAGAATCGTTCACAGACGGTCTCCTGGAACACCCACAGTACACACGCCCCGAGGAATTCAGAGACCGAAGGGTCCCTGAAGTTCTCATCTCAGGTGATCACAGCCGGATCAAGAGCTGGCGTAGGGAGATGAGTCTCAAGCTCACACGAGAGCGGAGGCCTGATTTATTTAGGAAGGCGAAACTGACCGCTGAGGATAGACTGTTGGTGCAGCCTTTGGCCCCCCTCTATCTAGCCCTGCTGCATCATCCGGTCTACGACAAGAACAAGCAGGTGGTCACCACTGCAATTACCAATATGGATATACATGACATTGCCCGCTCAGCGCGCACCTACGGAGCTAAAGGGCTCTATATTGTCAACCCCGTAAAAGCGCTGCAAAAGCTAGCCGCCAAGATCATCGACCACTGGGAAGTCGGCTACGGAAGCACCTACAACGAAACCAGGAAAGATGCCCTGGCGCTGGTTCGTCTGTCGGATACGCTGGACCATGCCATCATAGACGTGGAACGGGAATGCGGAACCCGGCCCGCCCTCGTGGCCACCTCCGCCCGGGCGGTGGATGGGGTGAAGAGGACCTCTTTCTCTGACATGAGGGATATGCTAGAAAGAAGCCGTAACCCTTTTCTGCTCCTTTTGGGTACAGGCTGGGGCCTTTCCGAGGCGGTCCTGAGCCAATCTGACTATATCTTACAGGCAGTGGAAGGAAATGCTGATTACAATCATCTTTCGGTCCGGTCGGCGACGGCCATCATGCTCCATGAGCTTTTAGGGACCGTGTGAGACAAGGAAGGCGTTTATGAACCTAATCGAACAAATCGAAGCCGAACAGAAAAAAGAGGTCCCTTCCCTAAAAGCCGGTC
Source organism: uncultured Binatia bacterium (SeqCode) (assembly GCA_965218425.1). Lineage (GTDB taxonomy): Bacteria > Desulfobacterota > Binatia > UBA9968 > CAXXLF01 > CBDCDW01. The sequence goes on along the minus strand of OZ244621.1, from coordinate 2,169,585 downwards.
AAACGGTCCGAGTCCACGTGAAGGTGGTGGAGGGTGAAAAGGAGAGAACCCAGGTCTTCGAAGGAGTGGTCATCGGCATATCGGGCAAAGGAAGCCGAAGCACCTTTACCGTGCGAAAGATCTCTTATGGAGTGGGCGTGGAACGGATTTTTCCGCTGTACTCCCCGCGTATCGATAAGATCCAAGTGATGTCAAGCGGCAAAGTACGCAGGGCCAAACTCTATTATCTGAGAGACCTGTCGGGAAAACGCGCGCGACTCTACGAAGACGAAAGACAGCGTTCTTAGAGCCTTCCAAAATCTCATCCCCATATTTAAGAGACTCACCTCGGCGGGACTCCATCGAGTTAGGACCTGGGCGGCTTTATTTCGCTCCCCTGCGTCGCCTCACCGGCTTCGAGCGAAAGGGGCCCGCACTGGCATAAGCAATGAGTACTGAGTGAATTTAGCTGGCTGATAGCGGATAGATTAAAGATGGACGCTACGCACTCGGCAATCCTCTGTGAACACTTAACACTTTAGCGCTCAGCGATTCCTAGGGGGCAGGTTCCCGAGCCCTGTGGGCCGCCACTACACTGTGACCGCCATATTGTGATAGATTTCGCCTTATGGAGTTATTCGAGACTTCCACCAAACCAACCGTGGATTCCAAGGCTCCGCTGGCTAAAAGAATGCGACCCGTTACCATCGACGAGTTTGTAGGCCAGCGGCACCTGTTGGGCCCGGGAAAATTACTCAGGGGGGTAGTTCAAGCGGGCCGCCTTCACTCTCTCATCCTGTGGGGACCACCAGGGAGCGGCAAGACGACTCTAGCACAGCTACTGGCCGCCTCCTGTGACGCCTTCTGTTTCCATTTTTCTGCTGTCGCCTCCGGTGTTAAGGAGCTGAAGAAGATCATTGAAGAAGCCGAACGCCTCCATCGCCTGGGCAAACCCATGGTCCTCTTCGTGGATGAGATCCACCACTTCAACAAGGCCCAACAAGACACCTTCTTGCCCCATGTGGAGAACGGGACGATCATCCTCATTGGTGCCACCACCGAGAACCCTTCCTTCGAGGTCATCCCGCCACTCCTCTCACGCTGCCAGGTACTGGTTCTCTATCCCCTATCCCCCGAAGAGCTGCGGGAGATCATCGAACGCGCCTTAGGTGACGAGAAGAGAGGATTGGGGCACTTAAAGCTGAAGATAACCCAAGAAGCCATGGAGTTTCTCGTTCAAGAGTCCCAGGGAGACGCGCGCACGGCCCTGAACACCCTGGAGACAGCCACCGCTCTTACTAAACAACCAGACGGGGGAGTCTTGATTTCGTCCCTTCAGGAGGCAATGCAAAAGAGGGCTCTTCGTTACGACAAATCGGGTGAGGAGCACCACAACGTCATCTCTGCCTTCATCAAGAGCCTGAGGGGGAGCGATCCGGACGCTGCCCTGTACTGGATGATGCGTATGCTGGAAGCGGGAGAGGACCCGCTTTTTATTGCGCGCCGGATGATTATTTTCGCCTCAGAGGATATTGGCAATGCGGATCCCCGCGCCCTCCAGGTTGCAGTGGCGGCAAAAGATGCCGTTCATTTCGTAGGTCTCCCCGAAGGAAAAATCCCCCTTTCCCAAGCGGCGACCTATCTCGCCACAGCACCAAAATCCAATGCCTCTTACAAAGCCATGCTTGAGGCGGGAAAAGATGTAGAGGAAAAAGGCGCCCTGCCCGTACCAATGCACCTACGCAACGCACCCACCCCGCTCATGGAAAAGCTGGGATACGGAAAGGGATACCGATACGCACACAACTTTCCTGGGAATATAGTGAAACAAGAACACTTGCCTGAAGAACTCGAGAAGAGGAAGTACTACGACCCCTCCGATTCCGGCTACGAGAAGGCCATCAAGGAGCGGATGAGAGGCTGGGAAGAGAAAAAGAAGGGGAAATAACGCCCCTACCCCGTCTTCACTAATAATTCATGTTATGAGGAACAATCTTCAGCTAAAGGCTGACCTGATGATCGGAAAGGCTCGCCCGGGGGGTTGCTGACTGGGTCACTTGTTGAAGCACAAATGAACCTATTAATATGTTCCTAACCAATACCTTTCGCGCTTTCCGCCATCGCGACTACTTTATTTTCTGGTTGGGTCTGTGCCTTGGCCACAACGGATCCCTCATTCAGACCACTGCAGCGGGGTGGCTCGTCCTCGAGCTTACAGACTCGCCCTTTTATCTCGGACTCTATGGATTTTGCCTGGGACTTCCACGCACGATTTTTTCCCCCGTTGGGGGAGCGGTGGTGGATCGGGTCAATCGCCGGGCGCTTTTTATTATAACCCAAAGCTGTTTCCTGATTATGGCTCTGTTCCTGGGGGTGATGAATTACACGGGGCTCATCCATGTATGGCATGTTCTCATTGTTTCGGCACTGACGGGTTTCCTTTTGTCCTTCGAGCAACCCGTGCGGCAATCGGTATTGCATCATCTCGTTCCCCAGCAAGACCTCATCAACGCGGTTAGCCTTTATAATCTTATATTCAACGGCTCCCCTCTCATCGGGCCGGCCATTGCCGGCATGCTGATTACCGTCATCGGGACAGCCGGATGTTTTTTCTTCCATTCCGCAGGGAGTGCTATCATCCTTGTGACCATCTTTCTCATTCATATCCCACAGAGGCCCGCCGTGGCACAAAGAAAGTCCCTTGGCAAAGATGTCACCGAGGGTCTATCAGTGGCATGGAACACACCCATCTTTTTCTCCTTGTTTTTAGCCCTTGCAGTCATCAGCTTTTTCACCAAACCCTACAATCAATTTATGCCGGTCTTTGCCCGCGACATCCTCTTCGTGGGCGCCCCCGGATTAGGTTTTCTCCTCATGGCCCCTGGAGCAGGGGCAGTAGTCGGCGGATTGGTTTTTGCCTCCATCAGACGCTTCCCGAGAACTCACCTTTTAATGGCTATTCTAGCATGCGGATTTGGTTCCTCCCTCATCCTTTTCACCGCCTCGCGCTCCTTTCCCCTCTCCCTTTGTCTTCTTTTCCTGACAGGCGCCTTTCAAACCTCATTTCTCACTCTGATCACGACTTCCCTTCAACTCTATTCACGGGACGCCACTCGGGGAAGGATCATGTCCCTGTATGGCCTCCTAAACCGTGGGCTAGGCCCAATGGGGGCGTTTCCCATGGGCGCCCTCGCAACCTTGATCGGTGCGCCCATCACCGTTGCCTTCGGGGCACTGCTGGGAGTTACTATGACCGTATATGTGACTCTCTGGAGTCCCCACCTGCGTAAGGCAGCGATCCTGGGGGGAGAGTCATCCACTGCTACGAAGGAGGAACAGGCGTAAGCCCGTCAGTGGGAAGGTCGCTTTTCCTTGATGGACGGTCTCCAAAATGAGGGCCCCTTCCACTTTCATGTCACCGCTGAGGGCCTGAATAATGATGGTGTGCCGGCCCAGCGGGGTGGTAGCCGTGGTCTGGATGGTGAAGGGGAACGAAACCATTCCATCGGCGGGAGTCAGCACCGCGCAGAGCCGTGCAAAGGTCCAAAGGACTCCTGGCATGCTATTGGGTGTGTTAAAGGTAACTTTTCCTAAATTCGAAATTATGATTTCGCCTGAGCAGAACCGTAAAGGTCAACTCAGAGCCCCGCTCCACAACCTTATCCTCCTCCAGGAGTTCGAGGCTGTAACAGGTACTCTCCGCCTCCTTTGGATTAGAGCCGCAGCGGACCTCATCTCCATTGGGGAACAGATCGTTATCATTGTCTCCCAACCGGCCGCACCGCGATGGACCGGTAGGATCGCGCACACTGAGCCAATTTTCAATATAGGCGTTGTTATTGGTCAGGAAAGCTCCGCCGGTGTCCGAGAAATTCGCCTGCGCCACCAAACTCCGGGTCCCCTGCTCTCCCGGTTCGAGACCACCCAATTGCCAGACAACCACATTACCGAACTCAACGCCGTCATTGCCTTAGAAAATCCACAGTTGAAAGTAAATTTCCCCGGACTTACGTCCGGGGATCTTCTAAGGCGTCATTAGACGGCTTGCGGACAGAGATGTGGAGGGAAACTCCTTCAAGGAAAGATAGGGTATTGAAAGACGCTTGCTAAGCACTGGCAACAAGTCATCTTCTGAGACGAAACCGAGCTCTACAACCAGGCGCACGAAGGATATGCGCTGTTCCTGCTGAAGACGAATCACACGGTTCAGGTCGTCCGGAGAGATGATTTCTTGCTTGACGAGCCGCTCGCCAAGGGTCATATAGTTCTGCACGTCCGAAGTCTACCGCCATATATCTTTAATCATTCTTGCGTCCAACCCGACCGTAACGATCCTCTAAACGGACTACGTCGTCCAGTTCGGGGGTGGACGCCTCCAGGATATCACAATCTTCCAAGGCCATCATACGATGTTTGGTCCCCGGCGTGATTCGGAAACCTTGCCCTGGCTCCAGGCGGATCTTGTCTCTTACTCCTTCAACCTCAACCTCCAATTCCACCGAGCCCCCGAGCAGGTGGATGGTCTCATCTTTAACCTCATGATACTGGTAGCTTAGAGATTCCGCTTTCCGAATATGGAGGATCTTTCCAACATAATGGTCGGTATGGGCCCATATGATCTCATATCCCCACGACTTTTCTACCTTTTTCCCACTATTTAGCAGTGTTTTTTTATCCATATCCCCTAGCCGTATGATACCAAAATCTCTTGCCAATGGGAAAATAGTCCTGAGCCGGGGGCAGAGGCCCTTAAGATCACTCGCGCCAATCCGCAAAACACGCCAAGTAGGAACAAATTTACAAATTCCAAACTCGAAATCCGAAATTCGAAACAAATCCAAATGATCAAAACAAAAAAACATCTCAAAATCCTCGTTTTGGATTTGATTTTTTTGATTTGAGGATCTGGTTTGTTTGAGATTTCGAGCTGCGAAATTCGGATCTTAAAATCAGAGGGGAGCTGACCCTTGGCCATGGAGGATCCGGTCAGCCATTGTTGACTGTCCAAAGCCCAGATGGGATCAGGGGGCGAGACCGCGGTTATTAAAGCTTCCGATGTTTCCAGAACTTAGACCAATCAAGTCAAAGCCGAACCGAACACTGGTCCTGCTGGGATTGGTGGTGCGATTCACCGACACATTAAAAGACCAGCAGCCACATTTGGACAGCAGCTTGATCCTGCCGCGGTTATTGGTGGTCTTTCCTTCGAGGATATCGTAAGCGAAATCGTACTGGAGCAGGATGCGGCGGCCTACGTGCAAGAGCGCATGGGTCCCCACTTGTCCAAGGGTATCCTTAGTAGGCGTGGGAAGGGCGAGGGGATCAAGGTTTGCGTCCTCGGCCAGGGGGGTTAGAAAATTCTCACGAATATAACGGTACGTCACCCTCAACTGATTGGGCTTATTAAAGTCTTTGTCCAGCTCCCGCTGCTTGAAAGGCCGCGGATCCGTCAGTGTGAATTGCGTTGCGGCCTGATTGACCTTCCAGGCGCCCGGATCCACACCCATTTGCACACCAAGGTTTAAAAACCTGGCCGGATTCACCCGAAAGTCCATATCGATATCAGAAAGGGCATCTCCTCCAGACCTCTCCTTGTCGATATCGTAACTCATGGCTAACCCAAAATAGGCAACCTCTTCTACATCATTGGTGGTGGCTGGCCCCAGCAGTTCAACATCCCTGTCCTTCGGGGCCTTGACTGGTTTACGAGCAAATTTTCCCCAGAATCGGTTAATGAATGAGAAGGTCAGGAGATTTCTCCGATTGACCCGGTCAGTGCCATCCCAAATGGGGATACCGTTCTGGTTGGCCCAGGGAATGAACAGATAATGAATCTCGGGCTCCATCACATGTTTTATTTTTTTTAGACGATTGCCATTCCAAGAAAAGCTGTTAGAGACCGACGAACCTACGTTTCCTCGCACCTCCACGAGTTCCCTCGCCGTAGTCTGATCAAAAACGCCTTCGGTACGGTACAGGTAATAAAGGGTCTCACGTGGGGCAACGTCCAATGAACCAAAGAGGTAACTTGACACGCGGAAGGGTAAAGTGATCTCCGGCCTGATGTCCAAACGGGCACCATCCGCTTTCTCCTCCCTCACGTAATTCACACCCTCCACGCGCCAGCTCAGCTCAAATGGGCCCCCGACACCTTTCCGACCCCAAAATTGTACCTTCGGAACCCCAAACAGGGTAAGGTCATCGGGTTGAACAAAGTCCTGATAGAAGTCCCAATCGCCTCGCAGGAACATATCGTTGAACCCCTTGAGAAAACCAACCTTTGAGCGACCGTACCGGCTGGTCCGGACATTTCGTTCCTGAATATCGCCAAGGTCAAACTTGTCGAACAGTTCGCGAGTGAATAGATCATCGCTGAAGGCAAAAATATCGCTATAGGTCTCCCAACCTGAAGGGTTGGAGTTTCGATGCTTGGTCCCAAAAGCCCAACGATCTTGGGGAATTGCCGGATCCGCGATATTTTGATTCACGATGTCATCTGCCGCGTTTTCTCGATCGAACTCATTAAAATAGGCGGCGTTAAATCGAAGGTTTGTATTGCGGCTGAAGATATGGCGGAACTCCCCCCACATCCCTGCGCGGGCATGGGTTTCGATATTACCGACGATCGTTGCATCCGTGTTTTTGGAGATGGCCCAGAAAAAAGGCTGCTGGAACGTAAACCCTTCCTCAGAAGAGTACCCGGGTTTGGAAAAAAGAAATCCCGTCTTTCTCTTCGTTCGCACCGGGAAGAAACCATAGGGGAGGTAAAACACCGGGATATCAAGAACGTGAAATTTCCCACCGCGGATAATGCCTTCACCTTCCGGCGTCAGTTCAATTTCTTTGGCAGTAATCTTCCACGTGGGGACCCCAGATTCACAAAGACAGGTGGTAAAGCCGCCGTCGTCGATGTGATAGGACTGGCCGGTGAATTTCTCAAAACGTTTCCCCGTCAAACTCAGGTGACTGCTTTCAATGTAAATCTCACCGTCCCGGATGACGGCTGTTTCCTTCGGGAGGTTCAATTGAAGGCTCTGGGCCTTTAGTTGCCACTCGGAACCAACCACTGAGACATCCCCCTCGGCCTCCACGCTCTGAGTTTCCCTATTCACTTTCATTTTACTTGCCTTGAGAGAGGTCTCTCCCCTCTTGATCTCGACATTACCCTCCGCTAGGATCACTTTCCCCGCCTCCTCCACCGAGAGCCGGTCAGCGGAAACATCGATCTCTTCCCCTTGCCCCCCCCTTGCCTGGGCATGAAGCCGCACTGTCTGAGCCCAGCCCTGGAACAACAGCACAATCATTCCGAAGAGGGTCAGGAATCTCACGTTTTTCACGCTTCGACTCCCAGGATTTCCGCCTCTCTCATTCTAACAAGAAACGGCCTGACTCGACCTAAAAGATAGAGTGAACCGGTCACAAGCATAGTCTCGTCGGCCTCGGCACCCTTGATGAGGGATCTGACACCGTCCAGCGGGTCATCCACGATATTGACTGGAATACCCGGGGGGATGGCTTCCCTGAGAACCTCGGGATCCGCGCTCCGATCCATTGGAATACGAGTCAATGAGATTTCACTGGCGATCTCGCTAAGTTCTTTCAGCATTTGATCCCAGTCCTTATCGTTCATGGATCCAAATAGCACTTTAACCTTTTTCCCACCCACGAGACTGCGCATTTCTTGGGCCAGGACCGTGATCCCTTGAACGTTGTGGGCACCGTCCAGAATCACCATGGGTCGGGTCATAACCATTTCAAAACGTGCGGGCCAAAGCACCTGTTTCAAGCCTTCACGCACGGAGGCTTCGCTGACGGGGAAATTCTTTTGAGTTGTCTCCAATGCCGCAATGGCAACCGCAGCGTTCCTCCTTTGGTATTCGCCCCTCAGTGTCAGAGAAAGGTCGTTCAAATGCCAATTCAGACCCTTGTAGCTAAATAACTTATCTCCCCCCAAGGCAACCGAAAAGTCACGACCAAAAATATGCCTCGCCGACCCCCTGGAACCGGCAATGGATTCGAGCACGGAGTCCGCCTCGGGAGGCAAAAGACCACACACCACGGGGACCCCGTTCTTAATGATCCCTCCCTTTTCCCGAGCTATGGACTCGATCTCAGTACCCAGATAAGCCTCGTGATCCCTCGCAATGGTGGTAATGATGGAAACCTCGGGGATGACAAGGTTAGTGGCGTCCAATCGACCTCCCATACCCACTTCCATGACGGCAACGTCAATGCCACGGCGGGAAAAGTAGGTGAGGGCCATGACGGTAACGAACTCAAAAAAGGTGAGTGAGACAGCGGCCTCTGCGAGAACTACCCGCAGGGTCTCCGTCAGCTCAACCACCTCCTCTGGAGAAATCTCCCGATCATCCACCTGAATCCTTTCGGTGAAGGACACCACATGGGGGGAGGTATACAGCCCCGTCCTATAGCCCTGGGTAGAGAGGATGCGTTGCAAAATGGCAGCGGTGGAACCCTTCCCATTGGTGCCTGCAATATGAAAGGCCGGGTAACGGCGTTGTGGATGGCCCAGGAGAGACAATGCTTGACTGACCCGGTGCAGTCGCAAATTCACTTCGCCCCCTCGCAGGTTAAAAATATAATTCAGCGTTTCGGAATAGGATGGCATCTTTCGCCTTGTTCGACGCGCCGGTTAGATCGTTACCAATGGGTGTTTAACTGAACAACTTCCACAAAGCTTAACGCGCCAAGACACCTCCGAATTAAAATCCGAATTCCGAAACTCGAAATCTCAAACAAACCGGAACCCTCAAATTCAAAAATCAAAATCCAAAACAAGAATTTCAAGAAATTTACATGTTTTGATCATTTGGATTTGTCTCGAATTTCACAATTCGAGTTTCGAATTTGCAAACTGATTTATGCCGGGCGTCCTTCGCGTCTTTGCGCGAGTCATCTTTCTTAAGTTCGTACCTAAAAAAGCTGAGCGCTATCGGCGTTTCTTCGAAACACGATTCATGGCTGTTTTAAGGCTGGCCATGTAGGCCGCTGCTCTTTTGACCTTGTCCTCCCGGCGGTGCGTCCTTTCAATGACATTGATCAGGGCGCTCCCCACCACCACGGCGTCAGCAAAGGATGCCACCCAAGCCGCTTGTTTGGGAGTAGAGACACCAAAACCCACCCCAATGGGTAAAGAGGTTTCCCGCCGCAGCTTGCCCACGAGATTGGAAAGCCCATGTTCGAAATGACTCCTGCTACCGGTTACCCCGGTGACCGAGACAAAGTAGATAAAACCGCCGGCCTCCCGCGTTACCAGTCGGATGCGCTGTGCATCACTGGTGGGAGCCAATAAATAGATCATGTGCAATCCGGCGGCCTCGGCCCATTGCTGGAGTTCCCGACCCTCTTCCGGCGGCAGATCCACACATAGAATACCATCGGCTCCCGCCGCCCTGGCTTCTCGTGTAACGCGTTTCACACCGTAGTGGAATAAGGGGTTGTAGTAACCGAACAGGACCAAAGGAACTTCCGAATGCCTGCGAAACTCGCTGACAAGTTTCAAGATACTTGGGAGTGAAACGCCTTTTTTTAGGGCACGTTCGGACGCACGCTGGATCGTGGGGCCATCGGCCATGGGATCTGAAAAGGGAATCCCGAGTTCGATCAGGTCCGCACCGCTTTTTGCCAAAGCGCGCAGGATATTCAGAGTGGTCCGAATATCTGGATCCCCAGCTTCAATGAAAGGGATCAACGCGCTCCGACCCCGTTTTCTCAACTCGGTGAATTTTTCATCAATGCGATTCATTTTTCATTAACCCCGTAGCTCGTTAATCGTAATTTAGAACAACGAGTAACGGATAACGATTTCAGGCAAGCTAGAGTTTGTCTCCAAGGAATTTTGCCACCGCGTCGATGTCCTTATCACCTCTGCCGGAGAGGTTGACTATGATCGATTCCTTCCTCGGCCGTCGAGGGGCGAGGCGAATCACTTCGGCCACCGCATGGGAACTCTCCAAAGCGGGAATAATACCTTCCACTTCCGACAGTGTTCTCATGGAGCTAACCGCCTCGTTATCAGTGGCAGAAACAAAGGCAATACGCCCAGAGTCATGGAGATAGCTTGGCTCCGGACCCACTCCGGGATAATCCAAACCTGGTGCGATGGAGTGAGCATGGCTGATCTGCCCCGTCCGTTCCTGGAGAAGGTAGGTTTTATTTCCATGGAGCACCCCAACCTTGCCACCTAAGATGGAGGCCGAGTGGTGTCCACTGCGGAGTCCCCAACCAGCCGCTTCTACCCCGATCATCTTCACCCGTCGATCTTTTACGAAAGGATAAAAAAGCCCCATGGCATTACTCCCACCGCCTACACAGGCCACCAGGTAGTGGGGCAACCGTCCCTCCTTTTTTAGGATTTGCCTGCGCGCCTCCTCGCCGATAACCGATTGGAAATCCCGTACCATCAGTGGATAGGGATGGGGGCCCGCCACCGAACCGATGAGATAGTACGTGGAGCGGACATGGGTCACCCAGTCTCTGAGGGCTTCGTTCATGGCATCCTTGAGGGTGCAGGTACCGGAGTCCACCTCCCTGACCTTGGCACCCAGGAGTTTCATACGCGTGACGTTCAGGGACTGACGGCGCACGTCCTCCTTGCCCATGAATATCTCGCACTCCAAACCGAAGAGCGCCGCCACGGTGGCCGTGGCAACTCCGTGCTGCCCTGCCCCTGTTTCCGCGATGATCCGCTGTTTGCCCATCCTGCGCGCCAATAGGATCTGACCCAGGGTGTTGTTAATCTTGTGGGCGCCGGTATGACAGAGATCCTCTCGTTTAATGTAGATCCTTGCTCCACCCAGCTGTTTCGTCAGTCGCTCGGCAAAATAGAGCGGTGTCTCTCTTCCCGCAAATTCACGAAGGTAGGTTCGAAATTCCCGCCGAAACTGTGAATCGCGCCGCACCTTGGCATAGGCCTTCTCCAAGTCTGCAAGGGCTGGCATGAGGGTCTCAGATACGTAGCGTCCCCCGTAAACGCCATAGTGCCCCCGCGAATCAGGAAGCCTTGGCGGCATCGATGAATTCTTTGAGTTTCCCATGATCTTTTACGCCCGGTTTTGCCTCCACACCAGAACAGACATCGACTCCGAAGGGTCGGATCTGAGCGACCGCCTGGCGAACATTATCTAAACCCAATCCCCCAGAAAGGATGAGCCGGCTCGGTTTCAGATTCTTGATCCAATCCCAAGGAAACTGAGCGCCTGAACCGCCGTATCCCTCGCTCCAGGAATCCAGCAGAAACAAATCCGCCGGAAACTCGTTTAACCCATGGAACGATTCAGGCCCTCGCACCCGAATGGCCTTGATCACTTTCAAGTCCCATCCATGACAGTACTCACCATCCTCATCCCCATGAAACTGGACCCCACTCACGTCCCCATGGCCTCCGAACAAATGGAGCTGATTTAAAATCTCTGTAACTTTTTTCCGAGGCTCATTCACAAAGACGGCAACTCGACAAACCTCTGGGGGGAGCCTTTCTACTATGGTTTGTGCCAGGTCAGGAGAAATGCATCGAGGACTCGGCGGAAAAAAATTAAACCCTAGCGCGTCGGCCCCGTATTCCACTGCCTTCAGGGCGTCCTCAACATTGGTGATACCGCACACCTTGACCTTAACCATGGTTCGTTAATAGTTGCCGGTTGAATCGTTCACTCCATTGGCGAGTCTACGAATAACGAATCACGACAAGAGTTCCTTCAATTTTTCCCCTGGATCCTGGGCACGCATGAGCGCTTCGCCGATCAAAAACACATGGGCCCCCAGGTCTTCTATTTTTTTCATCTGACTCGGCGAGTCGATTCCACTTTCACAAACCACCATAACACCGGAAGGGACTTTCGGTATCAGCTTCTCGGCAGTGGCTATATTCACCTCAAAGGTCCTTAAGTCCCGGTTATTGATCCCGATAATGTCTGCATGGGCTCTTAAGGCGCATTTTAGCTCCTCTTCGGTGTGAACTTCCACCAGAGCCTGCAGGGAAAGAGCATGCGCTTGCTCCAATAGCTCCTTAAGAAGGCCCTGGTCGAGGAGCGCCACAATAAACAGGACAGCGTCGGCCCCAAAACTTCTCGCTTCCAGCAGTTGGTAGTCATCCACCATGAAATCTTTTCTCAGTAGGGGTAAACGGACTCCTCTCCTGATTTCTTCCAGATAGTGGATGCTCCCCTGAAAAAAATGTTCTTCAGTCAGCACGGAAAGCGCGCTGGCGCCATTGGCTGAAAGAGACCTGGCAATTTTCACGGCGTCAAATTCTTTGCGAATCAGCCCCTTTGACGGTGATGCCCTTTTGACTTCCGCAATGATATGGCGCGTGGTCCCGCGCAAACTCCCTGCAAAATCTCTAGTGGGTAGATGAAAGGGGGGCCGTTCCCGGAGCAGGGTCGGAGGCGATTTTTGGCGCCTTATCCCAATCTCTTCGCGAACTCGACTTACAATGGTATCTAGAAACGTGGCCATGGTTCATGGGTCAATTACGTCAATGGATGAAACGGATGATTGACACTGGGAGTAGCATTTCTAGCCAGAGTTGGTTACCTGAACGAGTAGATCTAGTTTACCTTGCGCCTTCCCGGAATCGATGGACTCGGCGGCCAGATCCATCCCTTGGGAGATAGTGCCAGCTACACCGCTGGTCAAAAGAGCGGCCCCACTGTTGAGCAAGACCACATCTCGCTTTGGGCCTTTCTCACCTTGAAGGATACCCCTCAAAATTGCAGCACACTGTTGCGGAGTACCCCCATGGAGATCCTCCAAACGACACTGCGTTAACCCCAGCTGCTCAGGTGAAATGGAATAGGTGGTCACCTGGCTGTCACGGAGCTCCGATACCTTTGTCGGTCCACACGGGGAGATCTCGTCTAACCCCTCCTCCCCATGGACCACCATGGCCCTGCGGGTACCAAGATTCTTCAAGACCATGGCAATGGGTTCGGTCAGCGCGCCATCGTAGATGCCGATGAGTTGATGGGTCGCATTGGCAGGATTGGTCAGGGGACCCAGTAGATTAAAAATAGTTCGAATGCCAATCTCACGGCGCGGGGTTACCGCATACTTCATGGCCTGGTGAAGGAGCGGGGCAAAGAGAAATCCCATTCCCACTTTTGCCAGGCATTGTTCAACCTTCTCCTTGGGAATCTCAATATTGACTCCCAGTGCCGACAAGACATCTGCACTACCCGAACGGCTGGAAACCGAACGGTTCCCATGTTTGGCCACGGTGACCCCGGCGCCTGCCACCACAAAGGCAACAGTCGTAGAGATATTGAAGGTCTCCATTTGATCACCACCTGTGCCGCAGGTATCCAAAACACAACTGGAGTGGACTTTCACCTGATCCGCTTTTTCCCGCATGACACGGGCCGCACCGGTAATTTCTTGAACCGTCTCTCCTTTCATGCGCAGGGCGGTTAGGAATGATGCCACCTGGGGAGGTGTCGCCTCACCGGTCATAATTTCATTCATGACCGACACCGCTTCACTCTCCGTAAGATCGATGTCCTCAATGAGATTTGCTATGGCCTCTCGGATATTCATCATCCCCCCCTAGTTATAATGGCTCTGGTATATTTTTCTTCCCTCTTCAATTTCAACAGCAAGCCTTGTGCCTCGCGCTGTGACGCTAGGCGCCCCACTCGGACTCGATACCAGGTCCGGCCCTTGATCTGGATGGAAACAACGTAGGCATCGTATCCCTTACCCTTTAGCCGCTTGGTCAAGTCACGCGCATCCCTTTGGCGCGCAAAGGCCTTCACTTGAATTGACCACACGCTTTTCTCTGGTTTACGTGTGGACTTTGCGGCTCTTTCAGTTCTCTTCCGTGTGGTGGGGCCCTTTTCCTTGACACTGGGGATAGTCACCCGGGCCTTAGCCCGCTTCGCTACATCCTTTTTTGGTTGACTAACCCGGTCTCTTCTTTCCGAGGTGGCTCCAGTACGGGGCGGAGCCTTGGTCAGGGTATCATAGAATGTCATCTCCTGATCCTGAGCCGTCGCCCGAGCGGAACTGGACCCTTTGCGTGGAGGCTCAGCTGGAATTTTTGCCACAGGTCCCTGACCTTCCCTTTTGATTAACTTTCTCTCCTCAATCCCCTGCCCAATGAGCATGCCAAGAAAGAAAGTGATGGTACAGGTCACGGTAAAACCCACTGCGAGAATCACAAGCTGGCCTCGACTGAAGTAGTAAAGACCATGACTTCGAGATCTTTGATTCTCCGCCATAAAATTTAACCCGCAGTGCTCCCGCCTGAACTAGGAGGACTGTTGAGTTCCCCCTCTGGTACGGTGCGAGCCATTTTCATGGGGGCATCCACCCCAAGTAATTGCAATCCTTTACGAATAACCTTCTGAACTTCTTGCACCAGTAGAAGGCGGGAACGAGTCAGGGACACATCGCTTGATATGACCCTGTATCGATTATAGTAACTGTGGAACTGACCCGCCAATTCCAGCAGGTAAAACACCAGTCGGTGAGGCTCTAGATCTTCCACGCTTTCCTTAACCACATTGCTAAACTGGACAAGCTTTTTTATCATCTCCAACTCTTCCGTTAAGGACAGTTTCTCCAGTTCAGCGGCCGACACCTTTAAGCCCTTGACCTTAACCCCATTTTTCCCGGCTTGTTCGAATATACTTGCGATGCGTGCGTGGGCATATTGCACGTAGAAAACGGGGTTTTCGGCAGAATCTTTTTTTGCTAAATCCAGATCAAAATCGAGATGGCTGTCCGATCTCCGCATAAGGAAGAAAAAACGTGCCGCGTCACACCCCACCTCTTCCAACACCTCTCTTAGAGACACGAATTCTCCCGAGCGCTTTCCCATCCTTATGGGGTTCCCACCTCGGGTGAGTTGCACCAATTGGACCAGAATCACTTGAAGGAGTTGAGAATCATATCCCATGGCCTGGATGGCGGCTTTCAATCTTCCCACGTAACCATGGTGATCGGCACCCCAAATGTTTACCATCTTCGTAAAACCGCGCTCGAACTTGTTTCGATGATAGGCTATGTCACAGGCAAAATAGGTCAAGTCTCCGTCACTCTTGATAACCGTCCTATCCTTGTCATCACCGTAGGATTGGGACTTGAACCACTGTGCCCCGTCCTGTTGATACAAGAGTCCACGTGATGCCAAGAGTTCCATGGTCTGTTTCACCTCACCACGATCCCTAAGCCCCTTCTCGCTAAAAAAGGAATCGAAGGTAATGCCAAAGCCTTTTAAGTCGTTACGAATACAGGAAAGCATCTCGTCCGCCCCAAAGCGACTCAGGGAATCGATGACCACATCCTTGCCTTCGGAAAGATACCCGTCCCCCCAACGCTCCCTGGCCGTGACCGCGAGCTCCCTGACATAGTCCCCCATATAACCGTCCTCAGGGAATTCGTCCTTCTCCCCATACATCTCCCTATACCGATGGTAGATGGAGAGACCCAGGTTCTCAATCTGCTTCCCGCTGTCGTTTACATAATACTCCCGTTCCACCTGGTAACCCACTTCATCGAGAAGACGGGCTAGCACATCTCCGATCACCGCCACCCGTCCATGACCCACATGGAGTGGACCCGTGGGATTGACACTCGCAAATTCCACTTGGACCTTATCTCCATGACCTTGATTTTCGATTTTTCCATCTTTACCTTCCGCCTCTTTGAGACATCGGTAGCAGAATTTTGGCGAAAAGGAAAAATTCAAAAAACCAGGTCCCGCCATGCCGGCATTTTGCAGAATCCCCTCAGGGTCCTCGAGGTTCTTTAGGAGAATCTCTGCAATGGCGCGGGGGGATTTTTTCTGTTGCTTGGCCCAGAGTAATGCCACATTGGTGCTTAGGTCCCCAAATTCTTTCTGCTTCGGAGACTCAAGAATCAAAGGGGGGAGTTCTGTCATAGCCAACTCTCCCCCCTTTGCCGCTTTATCGATGGTCCGCGTCAGGAGTTCTCTAAGGTGATCTTTCATTTTCGCCTTTTACCATTCCCCACTGCTCCAGCTGGGCATTCCCCCCAGATGAACACACCGCTCGTCAATCCGAAGTCAATTCGAATAATGCGGCGGACTTAAGTGCCCGCATTTATAACGTTTTTCTACTCCCAAATCAAGCCGATTGCCCCTTCAACAGGGACAAGAATTTAGCTGGGATCCCCTCGGTTAGGAACAATGGACCGGAGTGATAGAAGTGGACACCTTGGGTATGAGTTGCCAGGGACTGAACCACCAAAACAGCCGGAATAGGATCGCGCCTCTTTCCCACGGCATTGGCCTCTTGAGGGACAGGCTGAGATGTACAAACTGATGTTCCCGTGGTTTGAGGCCATCCTCCAGAATCGATTTTGCGAGATCCTGAGTCGTCCCACAGGATAGGCATTGCGGGGGAGATTCTCTTGGTGGTTCTAGACCGATTGGAAAGGCATGACCATAGGTGGCACGGACCATTCCTTCCCTGAACTCAAACCGAGTTTTGTCCAATCCCTCAATGATCCCTAGGATCGCAGAGTCATCCACCTCTGGAAAACGATCCTGGACTCTGTTCACGAGCCCCTTCAAGGGAACGAATCCTCAGTCATCGAACCCCAGTGGGTAATCTTCAGGCCGGTGACGAAGCAAAAAACTCAGGAATCGGGACAGTCGCTCTGTTGGTGCCATTGTGGTCAATCACCTTTGGGGTATGGAACCAGGAAACTCATTTCTCTGTCCTGGGTAGATCTCTTCTCACTTCACGATCCTGACCCCGGCGGGCCAAAGGACCAATATTACAGCCTCCCCCACAGCCCGGGGTGTATGAACCGATGCAGGGTCAAGATAGACAATATCTCCCTCGCTGTAAACCCCGGTTTCATCCTCTATTGCACCCTTGACCACAAGGTAGAACTCGCCTCCTATATGTTCGTGAGGCAAAAAGGCTTGCGGTTTAGCGCCATCTGTGACCCGGTACAAAACTAGCTCTCTTCGATCCTCACGAGCCAGCCTGGCCATGGACACACCAGTCCCAAAATCCTTCCATTGTAGAGATTCCAGAGACCCATCACGAATTTCTAGTCGGAGAAGGTTTTTGAGAGAGTGACGCAAAAGAGCCATAAATTTTTACCGCAAACCTTCATATCACACCCCGCCTCGGAAAAAAAAGAGATTCCACTTTGAGCAACGCCGGTCCAGCGGTTTTGAAGCTTCCACAGGCTTATCCCCGTGGTATCCTTCATTTCTCCGGCACAGTCCGCTTTCGCACCCGCTTCGGCGACGAAGGTGAATAAAACGTGGCTCTGAAAGTGACGAGAAATGGCTATGCTATGGCGCTCGATTTGGCTTGCTTCTTTGGCGCGGTCTTCTTTGCGACGGGTCGTCTCCTCCGCGTCCCGCCTTCCGAGGGGGTATCAGCCCTCACAGTTTCACTTTCCGGGAGGATCTCCACCAATGAAATGGAGGCATTATCCCCGCGGCGCAACCCGATCTTCACCGCGTGGGTGTAGCCTCCAGGGCGGTCCTTAAAACGGGGGCCGATGGAATCAAAGAGTTTGGCTACCACGGCCTTGTCCTGAATCACGGCCAAAGCCCGGCGGCGTGCATGGAGGCTTCCATCCTTGCCCAGGCCAATCATCCAATCCGCCCAGCGCCTCAGCTCCTTCGCCTTTGCATCGGTCGTTTCGATTCGACCGTGATGCAGTAACGAAGTCACCAGGTTCCGCATCATGGCTGTACGGTGGCTTGAGTTACGGTTGAGTTTTCTTCCTTTTTTAAGGTGACGCATAATCTACGCGGTCTCTTTATGTTTTGCCTGCCTTCGACTGTCGAGCTCCTCTCGAGTCGGGAAGTGATCCAAGTTCATGCCAATTTCCAGTCCCATTTCGTGGAGGACCTCTTTGATTTCGTTAAGTGATTTTCGGCCAAAGTTCTTGGTTTTTAGCATTTCCTGTTCCGTCTTTTGCACAAGTTCACCGATGTATTTGATATCGGCGCTTTGCAAGCAGTTTTGGGATCGGACTGAGAACTCCAACTCGTCGACACTCCGGAAAAGATGCTCATTGAGAGACGCCGCCGCATCCGTTCCGGTCGCTGGATGCTGCCTCTCTTCCTCAAAATTAATAAATACGTTGAGTTGTTCCTGTAGGATCTTGGCTCCAAAGGCCAGGGCGTCTTCCGGCTTTACACTGCCATCAGACCAGATCTCCAACACCAACCGGTCAAAGTCGGTTCGCTGGCCGACTCTTGCATTGGTGATATTAAAATTCACCTTCTGGATGGGTGAAAAAATCGCATCCAGGAAGATGGTGTCCACAGGGGCATCCTCCTTTTTGTTTCGCTCACCTGGTACGTATCCTCGCCCCATCTTGGCGGTTAACTCCATATCCAGCTCCCCTGCGCGCGACAGGGTGGCGATGTGCTGCTCCGGGTTGATCACTTCCACATGGGGACCGGTCTGGATATCCTTCGCAGTAATGGTTTTAGGACCTTTGGCTTGAAGTTTTAGCGTCTCTCTTTCCACTTCGTTCAGTTTGATACGCACCTGTTTGAGGTTAAGAATGATATCGGTCACATCCTCCGTGACTCCCTCGATGGTTGAGAACTCGTGCAGAACCCCCTTCATTCGCACAGACGTTATGGCTGCTCCCATGAGAGAGGAAAGCAAGATCCTTCTGAGAGCATTGCCGATGGTCTGCCCATAACCCCTTTCAAAAGGCTCTCCATAGAACTTACCGTAGGTCGGGGTAAGGGATTTTTCGTCTAGTTCCAGCCTGGTGGGCTTGGTTAATTCAATCCAATTCTTAATCATAAGGTCTCCACTATTTCCTGGATCACTTAGAATAGAGTTCAACAATCAGTTTCTCGTTAATGGGCGTCGTGATGTCTCCTCGTGTGGGCAGCACCTTGATCGTACCCGCGAAGGCGTCTCGATCCAGGTCCGCCCACTCCGGCACACCACGCCTCTGAGCCCCATCCACGGCGGATAAAATCCGCATGATCTTGCGACTCCCTTCTTTAACTGAAACCACATCCCCAGCTCGGACAAAACAGGAGGGTATGGTCACTGACCTTCCATTCACCAGGATATGTCCGTGCCTCACCAGCAGTCGCGCGTCTGCACGGGAACTGGCAAAGCTGAGACGGTAAGTAACGTTATCCAACCGTCGCTCCAGATATTCCAACAGGGCTTCACCCGTAATCCCTTTTGCTTTTTCTGCCAAAGTAAACGTGCTACGGAACTGTTTTTCCAAAAGACCGTACATGCGCTTAACTTTTTGCTTCTCGCGCAACTGGATCTTGTACTCGGAATACTTCTGCCTGGACTGGCCGTGCTCCCCAGGTGGGTAGTTCCTGCGCTCAATGGCACACTTATCGGTATAACACCGCTCCCCCTTTAAAAAGAGCTTGATATTTTCTCGTCGACACAGACGACAAACTGAACGTACATATCTAGCCAATGCTTACTCCTATATGTTGCATGCTGCCTCCCTTAAGTGCTCTGACCACCGACGTTTGATTTCCATCTTTTATTTTCGATCTTCGATTTTTCTAATCTCAGTTCCTCACACCCTTCTCCGCTTTGGCGGCCGACAACCGTTGTGAGGGATCGGGGTCACATCCTTGATCAGACTAATGTTCAATCCAGCTAATTGAAGAGACCTTAGGGCGGAATCTCTTCCCGCGCCCGGTCCTCGCACATATACCTGTACGGAATGCATGCCGTGGTCCATGGCTTTCCTGGCAACGCTATCGGCAGCCCTTTGAGCTGCAAAGGGAGTCCCCTTACGAGATCCCTTGAACCCCATGGCACCTGCGCTGGACCAAGCCACCACACCCCCATGAACATCCGTGATGCTCACAATGGTGTTGTTAAACGTGGAGTGGATGTGAGCAACACCCTCAGATACGTTCTTTCTCCCCTTCCGTTTTTTAGCAGCGACTTTCTCCGCCGGCTTTTCGCCAACTATTGCACCATCACCTGCACCGGCCTTTTTTTCTTCCTGTGTTTCGTCTTTTGCCATGGCCTCTCCTTAAGGGTTTTTACCCCTCCGCACTGTTTCTCCCCTGGACTCAATGGGAATCTTATTTCGGCGCCTGCTTTTTTCCGGCCACCGTTCTACGCGGCCCCCTCCTGGTCCGCCCGTTGGTATGGGTTCGCTGCCCCCTAACGGGCAATCCCCTGCGGTGACGCAGTCCGCGATATGAACCCATTTCCATGTGACGTTTGATATCCCCCGCGATCTCTCGCCTGAGATCGCCTTCAACCTTTACGCCCTGGTCGAGAACCTTTCTGATCCTAACCACTTCATCATCAGTGAGTTTATCGCTGTTGGTCTCCAATTGGATCCCGGCCTGCTGGAGAATCGACCGCGAGCCGCTCCGTCCAATACCATAAATATAAGTCAGCGCGACTTCCATTCGTTTATTCTTGGGTAATTCAACACCCGAGATACGTGCCATACTAACCTCCGATTTGCACTCTGCGCTTAGCGCTATGCATTCTTTCCGTGATCGTCAATCCTCTGTATTCAATCTTCATTGCTCGGTACTCAGAACTCGTCACTCAGTATTAATCAGCCTTGCCTCTGTTTATGTCTGGGATTGACACACAGTACCCGAACCACTCCTCTTCGAAGAATGATCTTACATTTGCTGCAGATTTTTTTTACCGATGCCCTGACTTTCATTTCAGTTCGTCTCTGCTACCCGGTTACCTTTCCCGATAGACAATTCTTCCTCTTCCTAGGTCATAAGGAGACAACTCAATCTTTACCTTATCCCCTGGCAGAATTTTAATATAGTGCATACGCATCTTCCCCGAAATATGAGCCAGAACTCTGTGACCGTTTTCCAGCTCCACCCTGAACATGGCATTGGGAAGAGTCTCCAACACTGTCCCTGTTGCTTCAATGGCATCCTGTTTCGCCATACAAGGTTTTCTTCGTCTACCGCCTCAAATTCGACTCAAGATATCCGGACCATTTTTTGTGATGGCCACCGAATGTTCAAAGTGAGCGGCCAGGCTTCGATCTCTGGTCACTGCCGTCCATCCATCCTCTTTGAGCTCCACCTCAGGTTTCCCGGCATTGACCATGGGTTCAATGGCAAGGACCATGCCTTCCATGAGCCGAGGACCACGGCCCGACTCACCATAATTGGGAACTGGAGGTTCCTCATGGAGCTTCTTACCAATTCCATGGCCCACAAATTCCCGCACCACTGAAAACCCCGCATCTTCGACCAGGTTCTGGATGGCCGAAGAGAGATCCCCCAATCTTTTTCCTTCGTGAAGCTCGTCGATCCCTCGGTAGAGAGAATCCCGGGTAACCTGCATTAAACGTTCAGCTGCTTCACTGGCCCGTCCCACAGCCACAGTCACCGCAGAATCCCCATAAAAGCCGTCCACAATCACCCCAAAATCCATCCCTAGAATATCCCCCTCCTTGAGAACTCGTTTGGACGGCATTCCATGAACCACCTCTTCGTTCACCGACGTACAAAGGCTATAAGGATAAACCCGTCCTGCCACGGCGTACCCTTTAAACGCCGGCTTGGCGTTTTTCTTATACGTTAACTCCTCCGCCATGCGATCCAGGTCCAAGGTGGTGATTCCAGGGACAACTGCTTCTCTTAACCTCGCTAAAATCTCAGCGACGATCACGTTGGCTCGGCGCATCACTTCAATTTCCCGCGCTGATTTGAGAACAATCATCCTGCGCCGTATCCTAAGGAGTCCAACACATGGTCCTTGATACTTTCTACCCTTCCATCTCCATTAATTTCCGTCAAAAGATCCCTTACTCGGTAGTGTTCGATCAAGGGGGCAGTTTGAACCTTATAGGTTTCCAGCCTTCTTCTGATGATCTCCTCCTGATCGTCTTCTCGCTGGTAAAGTTCTCCGTCGCAATCGTCACAGATCCCCGCCTGGCGAGGTGGATTAAAAACTAAGTGATAAAGGGTTCCGCAATCCCTGCAGGTCCGCCGCCCCTCCAGTCTCTGAATGAGGACCTCTTCAGGAACATTGAAGTAAAGCACCCGGTCCAATTGGGAGGGGAGACCCTTAAGCCACGTCTCCAGCCCCAGAGCTTGCGGCACCGTTCTGGGAAATCCATCCAGGATATACCCCTTGGCGCAATCGTCAGCCGATAAACGCTCCGTTATCATGTCCAAGATCAAGTCGTCAGGAACCAGCTTTCCTTCTTGAATGTAGCCACTCGCCTTATTTCCAAGGATCGTATGATCACTCACCGTTTTCCTGAGGATATCGCCCGTCGATATCTGAGGAATCCCAAACCGCTCTTGGATAAATTTTGCCTGGGTTCCTTTTCCCGCCCCAGGTGAACCTAAAAGAACCAGCCGCACTATTTTTCCCGATCAATTCACTAACCCATCCTGCCTCGGAGACGGCCTCGTTTCATGAATCCTTCATAGTTCCTTGAAATCATATGTGTCTCAACCTGGGCCACCGTATCCAAGCCAACTCCAACCACAATAAGAAGCGCCGTTCCCCCGAAAAAGAAGGGAACATTCATCTGACTAATTAATAAGGTGGGCAATAGGGCTACCGCGGAAAGGTAAATGGCCCCGCCAAGGGTGATCTTTGATAGCACCCGATCGATAAATTCCGCTGTCTTTTGCCCGGGTCGAATACCGGGTATATATCCCCCGGACTTCCTCATGTTTTCGGCCACATCCGAAGGATTAAACACCACTGCCGTATAAAAATAACAGAAAAAGATAATCAAACCCACATAAAGAACATCGTTGAGCAATCGGCCAGGGGCCAGATAGGCAGCAGCCGTTTGGGCCCATGGATGCTGGACGAATTGGGCAATGGTCGCAGGAAAAATAAGCACCGATGAAGCAAATATCACAGGGATCACACCGGAGGTATTGATCTTTAGCGGCAAATGGGAGGTTTGCCCCCCATACATCCTTCGCCCCACAACCCTCTTGGCATACTGGACCGGAATCCGTCTCTGTCCCCGTTCTACAAAAATGATCACTCCTACGACTCCAACCACCAGAACCAGAATGAACAGGACCACCAGCGGCATCAGTTCGCCCTCGCGGACATACTGTATGGTGGTGAAGATACCCGAGGGGAGTCGGGCCACAATACCCGCAAAAATGATCAATGAAATGCCGTTGCCAATTCCCCGTTCTGTTATTTGTTCACCCAGCCACATAATAAACGCGGTCCCGGAGGTTAAGGTAATAACTGTCATTAAACGAAAATCCCATCCAGGATTCAAAACGATGGCTTCTCCACCTGGACCCCGCGTGCTTTCCAATCCAATGCTGATCATCAATCCCTGCACGACGGAGAGAAAAATGGTACCATACCGCGTGTACTGCGTGATCTTTCTTCGTCCGACCTCTCCCTCCTTGGAAAGTCTTTCTAAATAAGGAAAGACCACCGTCAGAAGCTGCAGAATAATCGAGGCGCTAATGTAGGGCATAATGCCCAGAGAAAACACAGAAAACTGTTCAAACGCCCCGCCTGAGAACAGGTTGACCAAACCGAAAATGGTGTTTTCAATCTGCGCAAAAAAAGCAGCTAACGCCTGCCGGTCAATTCCGGGGGTGGGGATGGCCACTCCCATCCGATAAACCGCAAGCATCGCCAGAGTAAAAAGTATTCTCCGCCTGAGCTCGGGAATTTTGCCTGCGCTTTGAAAACCTTCAAGCATGGGAAAGTGCTTCTACCCGTCCGCCTGCAGCCTCGATCTTTTCTTTGGCTTTCGACGAAAAACCGTGGGCCTTAACGGTCAAGGCCTTGCTGAGACTTCCGTTGCCCAGAATTTTCACCCCATCACCCCGGCTACTCACTAGCCCGCGGCCACATAATAGTTCCGGTGAAACCTCGCTGCCCGCATCCAGCACCTCCAACTGACCCACATTGATCAAGGAATATCTCTTTTTGAAAGGACTGTGGAAGCCCCGCTTCGGAATGCGTCTTTGCAAAGGCATCTGTCCGCCTTCGAATCCAGGACGAGTTCCGCCACCAGCCCGAGCGCCCTGTCCCTTGTGTCCACGGCAGGAGGTCTTTCCATGCCCCGAACCGTTCCCGCGCCCCACTCTCTTTCGCTTCTTTTGGGGTTCGGCAATACCGGCCAATTCACTGAGATCCATAGGAATACTTTCTCTAACGCAGCTCCGATAGCAACTTGCCCCTGAGGCCAGCGATCTCCTCCGGAGACTTCAGATCCCTCAGGGCTTCAATGGTGGCCTTCACCATATTGTGCGGATTGTTAGACCCAATGCATTTCGTAAGCGCATTTTGGATCCCTGCGGCCTCCACCACTGCCCGGACCCCACCACCAGCAATCACCCCCGTACCTTCGGAAGCGGGCTTCAAAATCACATACCCCGCACCAAACCGACCCGTGACCTCGAAGGGGATTGTCCCGTCGATTATGGGGACCTTGATCAAATTCTTCTTGGCCTGCTCCACCCCT
This sequence comes from uncultured Binatia bacterium (SeqCode), assembly GCA_965218425.1. Taxonomy (GTDB): domain Bacteria; phylum Desulfobacterota; class Binatia; order UBA9968; family CAXXLF01; genus CBDCDW01. Next base: position 2,145,177 of record OZ244621.1, on the reverse strand, counting down.
TTGCGAATGGCTTCTGGCACCTCGCCAGCCTTGCCCATTCCGAAGCCTACGTGCAACTTGCCGTCACCTACAACCACCAGAGCATTAAAGCTGAACCGCCGCCCTCCCTTCACCACCTTCGCCACCCGGCTGATGTGAACGACTTTTTCTCTTAACTCTAGGCCTTGTGGATCAACCCGTTCCAAGATTCCCCCAATCAAAACTTAAGACCCGCCTCCCGCGCCGCCTCCGCCAAGGCCTTGATCCGGCCATGGAAGAGAAAACCGTTGCGGTCAAAGATCACGTTATGGATTCCCTTGCCCTTACATACTTCTGCCAAATGAGCTCCCACCTTTTTGGCCGCATCCACTCCCTTATCCTTCGCCACCACCCCCTTCAATTCTTTCGAGAGGGTCGAGATGGACACCAGGGTGGCTCCTTTTTCGTCTGATATAACCTGGGCATAGATATGCTTGTGACTCCGATAAACACAGATACGCGGACGGCCGTCGGTTCCCAGGATTTTTTTCCTGACCCTTTTCTGTCTTCGTTCTCGACCCTGGGTCCTCTGATAGCTGAGCATGATAGTCCTCGTTCGATATTTTTAGCTGGAAGCCCCTACTGCCTTCCCGGCCTTACGGCGTATCACTTCTTCCTGGTACTTAATCCCTTTGCCCTTGTAGGGTTCCGGGGCCTTTAGGCCCCGTATCATGGCAGCAGTCTGGCCCAATGCCTGTTTGTCCGACGACTCCAAAGTTATCATTGTCTGTCGATCCACTTTTGCCGTAACTCCTTGGGGCAAAGCAAACTCGATGGGATGGGAATATCCCAGAGTCAGATTCAACTTCTGACCACTGACATCTGCCTTATACCCCACACCGTTTATTGCCAGCACGCGACGGAATCCCCGGCTAACCCCTTCCACCATGTTTCCGATGAGTTTCCGAGTCAATCCGTGCATGGCCCTGTCACCCGGAGAGTCCGACTCGCGACTTACCGTAAGTTCCTTTCCCTCAACTTTGACCAATATTTTTGCCGGCACCGTGGTCATCAGCTTGCCTTTTGGACCTTCCACGCTGACAGCTCCGTCACCCAACGTCACCTTAACGCCGTCAGGAACTGAAACGGGAGCTTTTCCAATACGTGACATGATTATCCTTACCGGCCTCCTACCATATGGAACAAAGCAGCTCGCCACCGACTCCAGTTTTCTGCGCCTGCCGATCCACAAGAATCCCCCTTGGCGTGGAGAGAAGGTTAATTCCCAGTCCACGACGGACCTGCGGGATTTCCTTTTTTCCTACATAGACCCTGCGCCCTGGGCGACTCACCCGCTTGATGCCGGTGATAACCGGATTGTCGTTCTTATCAAACTTGAGCTGGACCCGGAGAACCTCTCCCACTTTGTCCTTCGGTTTGGCCCTCTTGACGTCCCGCACATAGCCCTCTTGCACCAACAAACGGGCCATACTCTCCTTAATACAAGACCAAGGGATTTCCACCTCCCGGTGGTGAGCCCGGCCGCCGTTACGAATTCGAGTCAACATGTCTGCGATTGGATCTGTCATTCCCATAGTTTTCTCCGAACTACCAGCTGGCTTTGATCAACCCTGGGATTTCTCCTCTGCGCGCAAAGTCCCTGAGGCAAATACGGCACATGCGAAACCGCCGGTAAAAGGCCCGTGGACGACCGCAAAGAGGACATCGGTTGTATGTCCTGACCTTAAATTTAGGGGTCCGTTCCGCCTTGACTCGGAGACACTTTTTAGCCATTTCCTATTCCTCGATTTCTAACTGGCAAAGGGCATCCCCAATTGTTTGAGCAACGCTTTGCCCTCTTCATCCGTGCGGGCCGTGGTTACGATTGAAACCGTGAGCCCATGAACTTTCTCCACTGAATCCACCGCAATCTCCGGAAAAATGATCTGCTCTCGGATCCCAAGCGAGTAATCACCATGACCCTGAAATGAGCGGACCGAAAGACCCCTGAAATCTCTGACCTGCGGTAAAGCCACATGAATCATCCGGTCCAAGAACTCGTACATTCGCTCCCTTCGAAGGGTAACCATGCAGCCAATGGGAACTCCCTTTCGCAGTTTGAAGTTCGAAATGTCCTTCCTGGCACGGGTTACCACCGGCTTCTGCCCGCTAATGGCCTTCAACTCGGCCACTGCTCCATCCAGGACCTTGATGTTTTGTATGGCCTCCCCCATGCTTACATTCAAAGTAATCTTTTCCAGGCGAGGAACCTGATGACGGTTCTTGTATCCGAACTCCTTCATCAAAGAGGAGACCACCTGTTCCTGATATTTTTCCTTCAAACGTGCCACGGTTTCCCTTAATCGATGGTTTCACTACAACGACGACAAATTCTAACTTTTTTCCCGTCTCCCAGGACCTTGTGTCCAAACCGAACGGGCGCATTACAACGGTCACACATGAGCATTAGATTCGAGATGTGAATGGAGGCCTCTTTTTCCACTATTCCCCCCGGCTGTTGTGGTCCCCTGGGTTTGGTGTGCCTCTTTACCAGGTTGAGTCGCTCGATGATGGCCCGATCCTTTTCTGAAAGGACCTTGAGAATTTTTCCCGTGGTGCCCCTCTCCTTACCCGCGATGATCATCACGTTGTCGTTTTTGCGCAGATGCATTGCCATTTCAGATGACCTCTGGCGCCAGGGAAATGATCTTCATAAACTTCTTTGCCCTGAGTTCACGAGCCACAGGCCCAAAGATACGAGTACCCACCGGTTCCTTCTGATTGTCGATGAGCACAGCGGAGTTATTGTCAAAGCGAATGTAGCTCCCTTCCGGGCGGCCAATTTCTTTGGCTGTTCGAACCACCACGGCCCTCATCACCGCCCCTTTTTTCACCTTCGAATTAGGAATGGCCTCCTTGACGGCCACCACGATGATATCTCCAATGGAGGCGTACCTGCGTCTGGTACCGCCAAGCACTCGAATACACTGAACCCTCCGCGCCCCCGAATTGTCCGCAACATCCAAAACTGTACTCATCTGAACCATAACAATTCCACCTCATCACAAAGATCTTAAACGGCAGGGGAGGGACCGGATTCTCCTAGATCCCCAGCAACATCCGTACCGCCAGAGACATTCCGTTCCAGGATCCGCCGGACACGCCAACACTTATCATGGCTCAACGGTCGACACTCAACGATGAGCACTCGATCTCCAATTTGACACTCGTTTCTTTCATCATGTGCTTTAACTGTGGTTTTTCGTTTGAGGTATTTCTTGTACCTCGAGTGCAGCACATTCCTGTCGATGGAGACCACCACAGTCTTCTGCATACGATTGCTGGTGACCTTTCCCTCACGAATTTTTCTAGTGATTTTTTGATTCATCCTGCTTTTGTCCCGACTTCGGCTGCTTCCTTTTCCCTCAAGACAGTCTCCAAGCGCGCCAGATCTCTTTTGGTCTGTCTCAACTTAATTGAACTCTCCAGTCGTCCGGCACTCCGGCTCAATCTGAGGTGAAAGACCTGTTGCTTGAGTTCCCGGCGCTTTTGGATGATCTCCTCGCGGTTCATCTCCCGTATTTCCTTGGCCTCCATACTATATCCCGCGCCTCACAAACCCAGTGGGAAGGGAGATTTTGTGAGAGGCTAGACGAAAGGCCTCGCGGGCCGATTCGCTCTGGACCCCTTCCATTTCGAAGAGGATTCTCCCTGGTTTGATCACGGCCACCCAGCTTTCCGGCGCTCCTTTCCCCTTTCCCATCCGGACCTCAGCCGGCTTCTTGGTAATGGGTTTATCCGGAAAGATTCGGATCCATACCTTGCCACCTCGCTTGAGGAATCGGGTAAGGGCAATTCGAGCGGCCTCGATTTCCCGGGCAGTAATCCATCCTCGGTCAAGCGCCTTCAATCCATAATCACCAAAGGCCAGGGAAGAGCCGCGCATGGCCATCCCGGATCTTCTGCCTTTTTGAATCTTACGGTGTTTTACCTTTTTAGGTTCCAACATAATATAAGCTCCGAGTGCCGAGTCCTGAGGATTGAGTTTTGGATTTCATAACTCGTCCCCCAGCACTCCTAACTCAGCACTGGGTTGCTACACCCCCAACGCCGCCTTCTGCTGTTCCTCGTCCTCCGTCAACACCTCCCCACGAAAGATCCAAACCTTTACCCCGATCACCCCATAGGTGGTCTGGGCCTCCGCTAGTCCGTAACTCACATCCGCACGCAGGGTATGCAGTGGCACCCGTCCTTCACGGTACCAATTGGTACGTGCAATTTCTGCTCCCCCCAACCGACCCGCGCACTGAACCCTAATGCCCTGGGCCCCCATCCGCAAAGCACGGGAAACGCTCTCCTTCATGGCTCTTCGAAAGGCCACGCGCCTTTGCAACTGCAAGGCAACGTTTTCCGCCACCAGTTGTCCATCCAGATCCGGGCGGCGCACCTCGTGAATATTAATATATATCTCTCCGCCGGTAAGATGAGAGAGATCTTCTTTCAGTTTCTCAATCTCGGCACCCTTTTTGCCAATGACGATCCCGGGACGAGCGGTATGGATGTTGATCTTCGCTTTATTGGTGGCCCGCTCGATTTCAATCTTGGATATCCCTGCGTGAAAGAGTCGACCCTTGATAAACTTTTTGATCTTGAAATCCTCATGAAGCAGATGGGAATAGTCACGATCTGCGTACCACTTGGAATCCCACGACTCGATGACCCCGATACGAAATATCTTAGGATGCGTTTTTTGACCCATACCGTTTAAGTCCTCTCATCGATCACTATGGTAATATGGCTAAGCCGTTTCCGAATTCGCGTGGCCCGGCCCTGGGCCCGGGGCATAAAGCGTTTCCACATGCCTCCCTCATCCACCTTGACCTGCTTGATGTAAAGCCGATCCACATCCACACTCTGCGTATTTTCGGCGTTGACAATGGCAGTGCGAAGGACTTTACTTACAATGGCCGCTGAACGTTTTGGCGTAAACTTCAGGATGTTAAGAGCCGCATCCACTTCTTTTCCCCGGATCTGATTCACCACTAGCCTTACTTTACGAGGTGAAACCCGGAGAAATTTTGTCATTGCACGTGTCTCCATAACCTATTCAAATGCTGGCTAGCTTGAAGTTTGAGCGCCACCTCCGGATGGAGCCCTCGAAGTAACGGGGGCCGAGGAGGTCTCTTTTGCCTGTCCCTTGCGGTCTCCCGCATGGCTATAAAAGGTGCGTGTCGGTGAAAATTCCCCCAGTTTATGCCCCACCATATTCTCGGTGACATAGACTGGGATGAACTTCCGGCCGTTGTGAACGGCAATGGTGTGGCCGATCATGTCCGGTGTCACGGTGGAACGACGTGACCAGGTCTTCAACACCCTTTTCTCATCGGTCCGATTCATGCCGTCGATCTTTTTCTTCAGGTGATCGTCCACAAAGGGACCCTTTTTAACCGAGCGTGCCATTGGGTTTAGGCCTTTCTCCGTCTGACAATATACTTATCCGATAGCCGACTTTTTCTCGTTTTGTATCCCTTGGTGGGCTTGCCCCAGGGAGTCATGGGGTGATTCCCCTTGGAACGACCCTCTCCCCCGCCATGTGGATGGTCCACGGGATTCTTAGCCATTCCCCGTGTGGCAGGCCTCCTGCGCATCCATCGGGATCTCCCCGCTTTTCCTAGGGTGACGTTCTCATGCTCAACATTTCCCACCTGTCCCACCGTGGCTCGACACTCCACCAACACGTTGCGCAGTTCGCCAGAGGGAAGTTTCAGCAGGGCGTAGGCACCCTCTTTTGCCATCAGCTGGGCGCCGGCGCCGGCGCTTCGGACCAACTGACCTCCCTTGCCGATTTTGAGCTCAATATTGTGAAGCACCGTGCCCACCGGAATAAACTTCATGGGTAATGAATTGCCCGGTTTGATATCCACATCGTCAGTACCGGTCATCACGGGATCTCCCACCCGGAGCTGGTCCGGCGCCAAAATATACCGACGCTCTCCATCGGCATAACAGAGCAGGGCAATACGCGCAGAACGATTAGGATCATACTCGATGGCCTCAACCCGTGCAGGAACCCCAAGCTTGTTCCGCTTGAAATCAATGAACCGGTAAAGACGTTTGTGACCTCCCCCCCGATGATCACTGGTAATTCGCCCTGTGCTGTTTCGCCCACCGCTCCTCTTCAGCGGTCGTACCAGGTGCTTATCAGGCCTCGACTTCGTGATTTCCTCAAAGGTAAATCCGGTGGAGAGACGTCTACCCGGAGAAGTGGGTGCAAAATTCTTAATAGGCATCTTTGTCTACCCTTCTAGGCGTTAACTCTGTTCTAGGCCCCGCCAAAGAAGTCAATCCGGTCTCCTTCCTTGAGGGTCACATAGGCCTTCTTCCACTGGGGCAGACGTCCAAAATTCCGGCCCATACGCCGAATCTTTCCCAGGTGGCGATTGGTCCTCACCTTGACCACTTTGACTTTAAAGAGCTCTTCCACGGCCTTTTTGACTTCAATCTTATTGGCATCAGGGCGCACCTTAAACAGCACCTGATTGGACTTTTCGGTCAACAGAGATCCCTTCTCTGTGATTAAAGGCGCCTTAATGATTTCTTCAGCCTCTCTCATTCGCGTCTCCGAATCTAAAGGATTTTCCGCTCCATAAATTACCCGCTCACCCCGGCAACCTCCTGGACCGGAGCCAGTCTCTCTTCGATGGCTTTCAGTGATTTCTCCGTTAGAATCAGATGCTTATAGCAGAGAATATCATAGACATTAAGTCCTTGAGCACGAAGGACCTTAACAGCCGCAAGGTTACGCGCCGAGCGTTCCACTTTCTCATCTGGCTCAGAAATAACGATTAGGGCGCTTTCCACCCCCAATTCGTCCAAAGTCTTTTTCATCTCTTTGGTCTTCACCTCGGCAAGCTCCAACTTGTCCACGACGATAATCTTTTCCTCCTGCATCCGCAGGCTCAAGGCGGTAAGCAAGGCCTCCCTGCGCGCCTTTTTAGGTAAACGATAGGAGTAATCCCTAGGATGAGGACCAAACACCGTCCCTCCCCCAACCCAAATAGGAGATCTCACACTACCTGCACGGGCCCGCCCCGTTCCCTTCTGACGCCAGGGTTTTCTCCCGCTCCCACGTACCACACCCCTTGTTTTCGTGGACGCGGTGCCGGATCGGCGGCTGTTCAGTTGCATCAATACCACTTGATGCAGGAGACGAGGGCGTATGGGGACACCAAATATACGCTCCTGAAGTTGGGGATGAACGACTTGGACTGCCATGGTTATTTCCTTTTCACCGTCCTTCGAATTAACAGGATTCCCCTCTTAGCCCCCGGGACGGCCCCTTTAACCAAAAGGAGGTTCGAATCTTCTCGAATCTGAACCACCTCTAGATTCTGGACCGAGACCTGTTCATTGCCCAACTGACCCGCCATCTTCTTCCCCCGAAAGACTCGCCCGGGATAAGAACGATTACCGATGGCTCCGCCATGGCGAAAATACTCATGGGTTCCGTGGGAGCCCGGAAATCCACCAAACCCCCAACGTTTAATCACCCCGGCAAACCCCCTGCCCTTGGAGGTTCCCGTCACATCCACATGATCCCCCGCCTTAAAAAGATCCGATAGCTTGATTTCCTGCCCCACTTCAAAGGATGCCACCTCTTCTGAGCGGAACTCATTCAACACAGAAAAGGCCCCCTTTCCTGCTTTGCTCATATGACCCTGATCCGGCTTATTGACTCGCTGACTTTTCTTCGATCCGAATCCCAATTGCAGGGCCTCATATCCGTCTGTTGCCTTGTCCTTCTTTTGGACCACCACGCAGGGACCGGCCTCGATGGCCGTGACGGGAACCAGGTTGCCATCCTCGCTAAAGACCTGAGTCATCCCAACTTTTCTGCCTATAAGACCATTCATACGAGCCACTTGAATTTTTAACTTCTCATCTTGGATTTTGGATTTCAAATTCTCAAATTACAAATTTAGATTTCTTTTTACGTTCACTGTAATTTTATTTCCACGTCCACGCCCGCGGCGAGGTCCAGTTTTCCCAAGGCATCAATGGTCTGCTGGGTAGGCTCAAGGATGTCCAGTAGCCTCTTATGGGTGCGTATCTCAAACTGCTCTCTGGATTTTTTATCCACGTGGGGAGACCGATTGACCGTGAACCGCTCAATGCGCGTGGGGAGAGGGATGGGACCAGCTACCCTCCCACCGGTCCGCTTTACGGTTTCAACGATTTCCCCAACCGATTGGTCTAAGACCCGATAATCGTAAGCCTTGAGCCGTATGCGTATTTTTTCATTCACCGATAATCCTCAATAATCGTTAAGTTCCGACAGCCTTAGCACTGATTTCCTCAGATAAGGAACTGGGCACTTGATCGTAATGGGAGAACTGCATGGTATAGGTTGCCCTTCCCTGGGTCATGGATCTGAGCTCCGTAGCATAACCAAACATCTCCGCCAAGGGGACACGACCCTCGATGGCCTTCACCGCAGGACGAGAGTCGATTCCCAGGACCCTGCCCCGACGGGCGCTCACATCCCCGATGACCTCACCCATAAACTCCTCCGGTACCACCACCTCCACAGCCATAACAGGTTCCAGCAAAACGGGCCCTGCCCTCGCCACAGCCTCCTTGAAGGCCATGGAGCCTGCAATCTTAAAGGCAATTTCTGAGGAGTCCACTTCATGATAACTTCCGTCCAAAAGCGTCACACCAACATCCACCATGGGGTAACCGGCGAGGCAACCGGCCTCCATCGCTTCCCGGACCCCTTTTTCTACCGCAGGAATATATTCCCGCGCAATGTTGCCCCCCTTGACTGCATCCACGAACTTAAAACCATCCCCCGGCGACTTCGGCTCCACCCGCAGATAAACATGTCCGAATTGACCCCGGCCACCGGTCTGGCGTACAAATCTTCCCTCTTTCTCTACTACCTTGCGAATGGTCTCTTTGTAAGCCACTTGTGGGCGACCCACATTGGCGCCTACGTTAAACTCCCTGAGGAGACGGTCCACGATGATCTCTAGGTGGAGTTCTCCCATGCCGGAGATAATGGTCTGCCCGGTTTCTTCATCCGTACGCACCCTAAAAGAAGGATCTTCCGTTGCTAACTTCTGGAGGGTGAGGCCAAGCTTTTCTTGGTCCGCCTTACTCTTTGGTTCGATAGCAATAGAAATAACAGGTTCAGGAAACTCAATGGATTCGAGAATGATGGGAGCCACTTCGTCACACAGGGTATCACCGGTGGTTGTATTTTTAAGGCCCACAGCGGCGGCAATGTCACCGGCACACACTTCTTTAAGCTCTTCCCGCTTGTTGGCATGCATCTTGAGCAGCCGGCCGATTCTCTCTTTTCTGTCTTTCGTTGAATTATAGATGTACGACCCTCCAGCCAGCACGCCGGAGTAGACGCGAAAGAAGGCCAAGGTTCCCACATAGGGATCCGTCATAATTTTGAAGGCCAACGCCGAGAATGGACTATCCGCCTTGGGGAGCCTTTCCTCTTCTTTTTGCGATACGCAATGGTGTCCCCGAACCGGTGGAACATCCAAAGGTGAGGGAAGATAGTCCACCACCGCATCCAATAGAGGTTGGACTCCTTTGTTCCTGAAGGCGGATCCGCATACTACGGGCACCAATTTGAGATCCAAGCCTCCCCTGCGAATGGCCGGGCGAAGCTCGGGTTCGGACACCTCTTCACCGCCCAGATATTTTTCCATGATCTTGTCATCAACGTCGGCCGCGGCCTCTACGATCTTCTCACGGTATTCATCGGCCTGAGCCTTGAGTTCATTAGGAATGGCTGTAATCCGGAACTTTGCCCCCAAACTCTCCTCATCCCACACCACGGCATTCATGTGCAACAGATCCACCACGCCGGTAAAATTGTCATCGATCTTGATGGGAAGCTGCACCGGTAGTGGATTCGTGCCGAGACGATCCTTCATCATCTGCACCACCCGGAAAAAATCCGCTCCCACCCGATCCATTTTATTTACGAAGGCGATCCTCGGCACCCCATACTTATCCGCTTGACGCCAAACCGTTTCCGACTGAGGCTCTACTCCTCCCACCGAATCAAAGACCGCTACGGCCCCATCCAGGACCCTGAGACACCGCTCCACCTCGATGGTAAAATCCACGTGGCCAGGGGTATCAATGATATTGATTCGGTGGTCACGCCAAGAACAGGTGGTGGCGGCCGAAGTGATGGTAATGCCGCGCTCCTGCTCCTGCTGCATCCAGTCCATGGTGGCCGTACCTTCATGGACCTCACCGATCTTGTACGTGATACCCGTATAATAGAGAACCCGTTCCGTGGTGGTGGTTTTACCCGCATCAATATGGGCCATGATGCCTATATTGCGGGATTTGTGTAATGCGAGATCTCTTGCCATTGCCTTGAGTCGTTAGACAAAAAAAGAAGGCGGTCCAGCCGCCTCCTTCGTCTCTATGAAATCCTCCGACACAATTACCACCGGTAATGGGCAAAGGCCCTATTCGCCTCTGCCATTCGATGGGTGTCTTCCTTCTTTTTAATTGCGTTGCCTCGCTGGTTTGAGGCATCGATGAACTCTGCCGCCAGCTTCTCCTCCATGGATTTTTCACTTCGAGACCGCGCGGCTTGGATCAACCAGCGAATACTCAGCGAAACACGCCGCTGAGGACGAACCTCCACGGGAACCTGATAGGTGGCTCCACCCACCCGACGGGAACGGACCTCAAGCATGGGGCGCGTGTTTTCCACTGCCTGCTTAAAGACCCCCAATGCATCTCCCTTGGTCTTGGCCGCAATGAGATCCAGCGAGCCGTAAAGAACTCCCTCCAGCACGCTCTTCTTGCCCGCTGACATCATGGTGTTAATAAACTTTGCCACCAGCTTGTCCCCGTATCTCGGGTCGGGCAAAATATCTCTCCTTCTTATTTCTCCCTTGCGTGGCATTTCGCTACTTCGGTTTCTTCGCCCCGTATTTTGAACGACCCTGGCGCCGGTCCTGAACTCCAATGGAATCCAAAGTTCCACGAATAATATGATACCTTACGCCCGGTAGATCCTTCACTCTTCCGCCCCGGGTTAAAATCACCGAGTGCTCTTGAAGATTATGACCAACACCGGGAATATAGGAGGTCACTTCAATTCCGTTGGTCAACCTGACCCGAGCTACTTTGCGCAAAGCCGAGTTCGGCTTCTTAGGTGTCGAGGTATAGACCCTAATACACACCCCCCTTTTCTGAGGGCATCCCTGCAGAGCAGGCGCAGTATTTTTCCGACGCTGAATGACGCGACCCGTTCGAACCAATTGATTAGTTGTCGGCATAGGGTTGCTCTGTTATCTCCGCTTTCTTATTGAATTACAAATCATGCAATGTACAAGAAAAATTCCCATAATGTCAATCGATTATGCCACCTCAGCGTCTGAAACTACCGTTTCGTGCAGCTCGGGCTCCTTCACTTCAATCTGCACGTCAGCGTACTCGGCCAACCCGGTACCCGCAGGTATCAGTTTTCCCATAATAACGTTCTCCTTTAGACCGATAAGGGGATCCACTTTCCCGTGGATCGCCGCTTCCGTAAGGACTTTGGTGGTCTCCTGGAAGGAGGCTGCAGAGATGAAGCTCCCTGTGGACAGAGAGGCTTTGGTGATGCCGAGGAGAAGAGGCTCCGCCACAGCCGGTTTTCCCTTTTGTCCCATCACCCTGCGGTTTTCATCCTCGAAGTCCCACTTTTCCACCTGGTCACCCACGAGGAAATCTGTATCCCCCACCTCTTTAATGCGCACCCGGCGGAGCATCTGCCTGACGATCACCTCGATGTGCTTATCATTGATCCGCACTCCCTGCAGTCGATAGATCTCCTGCACCTCATCCACCAAGTACTTCGCCAACGCCTTCTCACCCAGGATGTTAAGGATGTCATGGGGGTTTGACGAACCTTGCATGAGCGCCTCACCGGCTCTGACCCAATCTCCTTCGTGGACGCTGATGTGCTTGCCCTTTTGGATGAGGTACTCTCTGGGTTCTCCCACGTCGGGGGTTACCACAACCTTACGTTTTCCCTTGGTATCCTTACCAAAGGAGACGGCACCGTCGATTTCACTAATGACGGCAAACTCTTTGGGCTTGCGGGCTTCAAACAGCTCTGCCACCCGGGGCAGGCCTCCCGTAATATCCTTAGTCTTGGTGGTCTCACGTGGAATCTTGGCCAGCGCATCACCCGCCGCAATGGTCTGTCCTTCTTGCACGTGGATGTGGGCACCCACAGGCAATAAATAACGTGCCTCCGTGGTGGGAGAGAAACGAGCGGTCTTTCCTGCCTTATCCTTAATGGAGATACGCGGGCGTTTGTCGATGTCCTTGAACTCGATGATGACTTTAGTGGATAACCCGGTCCGCTCATCCACCTTCTCTTCCATGGTGGATCCCTCGAGGATATCGCCGAACTTGACCACTCCACCCACCTCAGTAATGATGGGAACCGTATACGGATCCCATTCGGCGATCAGCTCCCCCGCTTTGACTTTGGAATCGTTCTCTTTCTTTAATCGGGCACCATACACAATGGTGTAGCGCTCCCTCTCTCTTTCTCTGCCCTTGTCCTTTCCTTCCGGATAATCCACGATGGCGATTTCGCTGTTGCGACTCATCACCACGAGATCCCCGCTCTTGGCGGCAACCGTGTTGACATTGATGAATTTGATAAAACCTTCGTTGCGCGCCTCCAGGGTGGTTTGTTCCGCCCTTCGGCTCGCCGTTCCTCCGATATGGAAGGTTCTCATGGTGAGCTGCGTACCCGGTTCACCGATGGACTGGGCTGCAACGACACCGATGGCCTCACCGTGGTTCACCATATGGCCACGTGCCAGGTCCCGACCGTAGCACATGACGCAGACCCCTCGTTTCGACTGACAGGTCAACACCGAGCGAATCCTGATGCGCTCCAGCCCGGCCTCCTCGATACCTTTAACCAGATCCTCGTCGATCTCTTGATTGGCCTTTACAATGACCTGGCCTGTATAGGGATCCCTCACGTCTTCCAAGGCCACCCGGCCAAGCACACGATCGCCGAGGGGTTCTATGATCTCACCACCTTCCATCAAGGGGGTGATTTCGATTCCATCCAGAGTTCCGCAGTTCTCCCCACTGATGACCGAATCCTGGGCCACATCCACGAGACGTCGGGTCAAATAGCCTGAGTTGGCGGTCTTCAATGCCGTATCGGCCAACCCCTTTCGCGCACCGTGAGTGGAAATAAAGTACTGAAGCACGCTCAGACCCTCGCGAAAGTTCGCAGTGATGGGCGTTTCAATAATTTCACCGGAAGGTTTCGCCATCAAACCACGCATGCCGGCCAGCTGTCGAATCTGCTGCGCACTGCCCCTGGCTCCAGAATCAGCCATCATAAAGATGGGATTGAAGCTTGGTACAGTGAGCTTCTTGCCGTTTTCGTCGGTGACGGTCTCCGTGGCTAGATCGCGCAGCATTTCGTCCGCAATTCGATCCGTCACTTCCGCCCAGATATCGACGACCTTGTTATAGCGCTCCCCGTCCGTAATGAGACCGTCCTTGTATTGCTCCTCGATCTCTCGCACATCCCCATAGGCCCCATTAAGCAACTGCTCCTTACCCGCGGGGATCATCATATCCTTGAGGGCGATGGAAATCCCTGCCTTCGTGGCATATTGGTATCCAACGTCCTTCAGCCTATCCGCAAGGATAACCGTCGCCTTATTGCCCGCCAGCCGGTAGCTAAGGTCAATCAGGTTCCCCAGCTCCTTTTTCTTCATCACGCGGTTCACCTCGCTGAAGGGGATCATGGGAGGAATCACTTCATAGAGGAGCACCCGGCCCACCGTGGAGTTGATCCTCTCGCCATCCATGCGAACGGTTATCCGCGCTTGGAGATCCGCTTCCCCATGATCAAAGGCAATGCGAACCTCCAGGGGGCTGGTATAGACTCGGCCGGTTCCCTTGGCATTGACTCGCTCTCGCGTCATGTAGTAAAGGCCCAAAACCGTATCCTGGGTGGGGACGATGATGGGTTTACCGTTTGCAGGTGAAAGAATATTATTTGTGGACATCATGAGGGCCCTGGCCTCCACCTGAGCCTCTACGGACAAGGGGACATGGACCGCCATTTGATCTCCATCGAAATCAGCGTTATACGCAGCACATACCAGAGGGTGCAGTTGAATCGCCTTACCCTCAATCAAAATGGGCTCAAAGGCCTGGAATCCCAGGCGGTGAAGGGTGGGGGCACGGTTTAGCAGGATGGGATGCTCCCGGATAACTTCCTCCAGAATATCCCAGACCTCGGAGCGTTCCTTTTCCACCACTTTTTTCGCGCTCTTAATGGTGGTCACAAGACCCCGCTCTTCCAGTTTGTTGTAGATAAAGGGCTTGAAAAGCTCCAATGCCATCTTTTTCGGCAACCCACACTGGTGGAGTCTAAGCTCCGGACCCACCACGATCACGGAACGACCCGAATAATCCACGCGCTTGCCCAGGAGGTTTTGACGGAAGCGTCCCGTTTTACCCTTGAGCATATCGCTCAACGATTTAAGAGGCCGACGGTTCGGCCCCGTAATAGCCCTGCCCCTGCGACCGTTATCGAACATGGCATCCACCGCCTCTTGCAACATCCGTTTCTCATTGCGGATGATGATGTCCGGGGCGCTAAGCTCCATGAGTCTCTTGAGACGGTTGTTTCGATTGATCACTCGTCGGTAAAGATCATTGAGGTCCGAGGTGGCAAATCGCCCGCCATCGAGAGGGACCAGAGGACGCAAATCGGGGGGGATAACCGGAACGGCTTCCAAAATCATCCATTCCGGCCGGTTTCCAGAGTTTTTGAAGGCATTGAGCACCTTGAGTCGCTTGGCCACTTTTTTGCGCCGGACTTCAGAATTGGTGTCTCGCATCTCCACGCGGAGCTCTTCCGATAGCTTCTCCTCGTCAACCGATGCGAGAAGCTTACGAATAGCCCCTGCGCCCATTTCAGCGCTAAAGGTGGGACCGTATTCCTCCACGGCTTTTCGGTAGCGGGCCTCTGTAAGCAGCTCTTGGACCTGTAGGGGAGTGTTGCCGGGATCGGTAACCACGTAGGATTCAAAATAGAGGACCTTCTCAAGATCCTTTAACGACATATCCAAAAGGGCGCCGATACGACTTGGAAGGCTTTTCAAAAACCAGATATGTGCCACCGGCGTGGCTAGCTCAATGTGACCCATCCGCTCGCGCCGTACCTTCGACTGAATCACCTCAACACCGCACTTTTCACACACCACTCCACGGTGTCTCATCCTTTTGTATTTTCCACAATTGCACTCGTAGTCCTTGGTGGGACCAAAAATCTTGG
Source organism: uncultured Binatia bacterium (SeqCode) (assembly GCA_965218425.1). Classification (GTDB taxonomy): domain Bacteria; phylum Desulfobacterota; class Binatia; order UBA9968; family CAXXLF01; genus CBDCDW01. Next base: position 2,129,855 of record OZ244621.1, on the reverse strand, counting down.
CACAGAAAAGACCATCCCGCTCCGGTTTAAAGGTCCGGTAGTTGATGGTCTCCGACTTCCTGACCTCGCCGTGGGACCAAGATCGGATCTTTTCCGGAGAGGCAAGGGCCACTCTGATGGCATTGAAACTTAGCGGATTCTTAGGTTTCTCGAAGAGATTAAAGAGTTCTTCCACTAGGAACCTCCTAAAATTAACCCTTCTCGCCTTCCATTAATTCAACATCCAAACACAGACTCTGGAGCTCTTTGACCATAACGTTAAAAGATTCCGGCAGGCCGGGCTCCAACAAATTGTCTCCTTTGAAGATGCCTTCGTACATGCGCGTCCGTCCCGCCACATCATCCGATTTTACCGTCAGCATCTCCTGCAGCGTGTAGGCGGCTCCATAGGCCTCCAAGGCCCAGACTTCCATTTCTCCGAGGCGCTGCCCACCGAACTGTGCTTTTCCACCCAAAGGTTGCTGGGTCACGAGGGAATAAGGACCCGTGGAACGGGCATGAATCTTATCGTCCACGAGATGGTGCAGTTTCATCATATACATCATGCCGACGGTCACCTGTTGATCGAAGGGGTGCCCATTTCGACCATCGTAAAGCGTGGTCTGTCCCTCCACCGGTAGACCCGATTCCTTTAACAGCCGAAAAGTTTCCTCCTCCCGGCTACCATCAAAGACCGGTGACGCCACGGGGATCCCGCAACGATACTTCTGACCCAGTCGGACTACATCCTGATCGGTCAGTGAATCAATGAACTCATTGATCTCCTTCGACGCCAAATACTCCTTTAGGTGTTTTCTAAGACCATCCACATCCGCCTTATCGTGATTGAGCAGTTTATCGATCTGATCCCCTAACTTTCGCGTGGCCCAGCCCAGGTGAGCTTCAAGGATCTGTCCCACGTTCATTCGGGAGGGGACTCCCAGGGGGTTCAGTACAATATCCACGGGGGTACCGTCTTCCAGATAGGGCATATCCTCCTCGGGCATGATTCGAGAGATAACCCCTTTGTTACCGTGCCGCCCGGCCATCTTGTCTCCCACCTGCAGTTTTCGCTTAATGGCCACCAGCACCGTCACCATCTTGATTACCCCGGGGGGTAGCTCATCGCCGCTCTTGAGCCGGTTGATCTTATCCTGGAAAACCACTTTGATCAGATCCGCCTGCTCGTTCATGCCATCCAAAACGCGTCGAACCTCGTTCTCCGTGGATTCATGATCCACACGAATCTCCCCCAGGTACGCCCTGGGGATTTGGTCCACATCCTCTTCGGTAATCTCCTCACCTTTGTTTAAAAGAACCTTTCGGCTATCGTCACAGACCCGGGCCGATGCCACACGACCCACCAGGAGCTTCTTGATGCGCTTAAGGGCTCCTTCTTGGATGATACGGATTTCATCCTGCTGATCCTTTTTCAGCCGATCGATCTCCTCGTCCTCAATGACCTTACTGCGCTCGTCCTTGCCCATCCCTTTGCGAGAGAAGATACGAACACTGGTCACGGTTCCCTCCACCCCCGGGGGAACCCTAAGAGAGGTATCCCGAACTTCACCGGCCTTTTCTCCAAAGATGGCGCGCAGGAGCTTTTCCTCGGGTGAGAGCTGACTCTCGCCTTTGGGAGTGATCTTCCCCACCAGGATATCTCCCGGCCCCACCTCTGCGCCGATACGAATGACGCCACTTTCATCGAGGTCCTTCAGTACTTCATCGCCAACATTGGGGATGTCACGTGTAATATCCTCCGGGCCAAGTTTAGTATCCCGAGAAACGCATTCGAATTCCTCGATATGGACCGAGGTATACACGTCCTCTTTGACCACCCTCTCACTGATGAGAATGGAATCCTCGAAGTTGTACCCACCCCAGGGCATGAGGGCCACCAGGAGATTACTGCCCAATGCCAGCTCTCCCATTTCGGTGGAGGGCCCGTCCGCAATGACATCTTCCTTCTTCACGTGATCGCCCACCACCACGATGGGCCTCTGATTGATGCAAGTATTTTGATTGGAGCGCTGGAATTTAACCAGATCGTAGATATCCACTCCGGTGTCGCGGTGGGATCCCGAAGGACGATCGGCCTTCACGACCACTCGGGTGGAGTCGACGTTCTCCACCACCCCATCCCGCAGAGCCACCACCGTTGCCCCTGAATCACGGGCCACCACCTTTTCCATTCCGGTACCCACCAATGGAGCCTCAGTCCGAAGAAGCGGAACCGCCTGACGCTGCATATTGGAACCCATCAGCGCTCGATTGGCGTCATCGTTTTCCAGGAAGGGAATGAGAGAGGCAGCCACGCTGACCAATTGATTGGGAGAAACGTCCATGAAGTTCACGTCCTGCGGGCGAGCCACCACAAACTCACCGCCCTTACGCGCAGAAACCAGATCGGAGGTAAACGTTCCCCGGTTGTCGATGGGCGCGTTGGCCTGGGCGATCACATGATCCTCTTCATCCAGGGCCGACAGGTAACGGATTCGCTCGCTCACGCGACCACCACTAACCTCTCGATAGGGGGTCTCAATAAATCCAAACTCGTTCACCCTTGCGTAACTTGAGAGGGATGCAATCAAACCGATATTGGGCCCTTCCGGCGTCTCAATGGGACAAACCCGACCATAGTGGGTAGGGTGAACGTCGCGCACTTCAAAGCCGGCGCGTTCTCTCGTGAGACCGCCGGGTCCCAGGGCCGAGAGGCGCCGCTTATGGGTAATCTCCGACAGGGGATTGGTTTGGTCTAGGAATTGGGAAAGCTGGCTGGAGCCAAAAAACTCCTTCAAGGCCGCCGAAACGGGCTTATAGTTGATCAACTCCTGCGGCATCAGGGCATCGATATCTTGAAGACTCATCTTTTCCTTGATGGCGCGCTCCATGCGAACCAAACCCATACGGAAGTGATTTTCCACCAACTCCCCTACGGGCCGAACCCGGCGATTGCCCAGGTGGTCGATATCGTCCACAAATCCATTACCATTGCGCAGTTCGATCAGATATCGAACCACTTCCAGAATGTCTTCCTTGCGCAAGGTCCCCTGCTCCAGGGGCACGTTGAATTTGAACCGGTGGTTCAGCTTCAGCCTCCCCACCTTGGACAGATCGTAGCGATCCGGGTTAAAGAACAAGTTGTTAAAAAAAGTGGTTGCCGGTTGTATGGTGGGCGGATCGCCGGGGCGCATTCGCCGATAGATTTCTAAACTGGCTTCCTCCGGAGTATGCATTTTGTCTTGAATCAAAGTGTCGCGTAGATAGGGACCCACTCGGGATTCGTCCAGAAAGATAACTTCGATTTCCGCAACGCCCTTATCCCTGATCAGTTCCAGCTTCTCCTGTGTGAGCTCCTGATTACACTCCACCAGCACCTCTTGGTTCTCGGGATCCACGATGTCACGGGCGGCAACACGCCCGATGACATCTTCCAGTGCCACAGGGACATGCTTTACTTTTGCAGCCTCCATCTGACGGATCAGAAGCCGGGTGAGTTTTCTTCCCTCTTTCGCAATCAGATCGTTGGACTTCGGGTCCCGAATATCCTTCCCGGTTTTGAACCCCACAAAGTGCTCGGGCTTGAAAACTAAATTCGTCTTTTTTCCGTCGAAAACCACGGTATCGGTCTGGTAAAAATAGTTAAGGAGATCTTCCGTGGTCATCCCCAAGGCGCGGAGCAATACCGTTACGGGAAACTTCCTCCTCCGGTCGATGCGCACGTAAAGGATATCCCTTGGGTCGAATTCAAAATCCAGCCAGGAGCCACGGTAGGGGATGACCCGAGCCGAATAGAGGAGCTTGCCGCTGGCATGGGTCTTTCCCTTGTCGTGTTCGAAAAACACCCCTGGGGAGCGATGGAGTTGACTGACGATGACACGCTCCGTCCCATTTACCATGAACGTGCCATTCTTGGTCATCAATGGGATCTCTCCAAAATAGACCTCCTGTTCCTTGATGTTCCGAATGCTCCGATCATTGGATTGCGGATCCACATCCCAGAGTACCATCTGGACAGTCACTTTAAGCGGCGCCGCGAAGGTCATCCCCCGTTGCCGACAATCCCCTACATCATATTTTGGCTCGCCAAGACTGTAACCAACAAATTCCAGGGAGGCCGTATCGTTAAAGTCTTTAATGGGGAAAACCGACTTAAACACACCTTGCAGTCCAAAGTCCTCACGCTGGTCTGGCGAAACATCCTTTTGTATGAAGAGGTTAAAGGAGTTTTTCTGAATCTCAATCAAATAAGGGATCTCAATAATTTTTTTAATTCTTCCAAAATTGCGGCGGAATCTTAAGTTATTAGCCACACGAACTGCCATTATAACTCCTCTTCGTTAAAATCCGTTAGTTTGATTCATGAGGCGGGAGGAAATATCCCCTCCCCCCTAACGACAAACGACTCAGGGTTTGGACGCTTACTTGATTTCGATCTTGCCTCCTACTTCTTCGATCTTTTTCTTGACGTCCTCCGCTTCGTCCTTGGACACCCCCTCCTTCACCGCCCTGGGAGTCCCGTCCACGAGGTCCTTTGCCTCCTTCAGGCCCAAACTCGTCAGCTCCCGGACCACCTTAATGACCTGAATCTTCTTATCTCCTGCCCCGGTCAGGATGGCGTCGAACTCAGTCTTCTCCTCCGCTGGAGCCGCCGCTGCGGGCCCCGCCATTACGGCCACAGGAGCCGCCGCGCTCACACCCAGCTCCTCTTCCAGTTCCTTCACCAGTGCAGAGGCCTCTAGGAGACTCATGTTTTTGATAAAATCCTTTACCTGGTCGCGATTCACTGTTTCCATAATCGATTCCCCCCCCTAACGGATATAAAATTTCAACTCTCTTGCTCTGACTTTGTCTTGCGTATGGTCTCCACAAGGCGAGCCACCCTCGCCCCCGGCTCCTGGATCAATCGAACAAGCTGAGTCCCCGGCGCCTGCATGAGGGTCAAGAGCTTGGCCTGCAGTTGAGGTCGGCTGGGCATTTTGGCGAGTTCTTTCACCGTGGCCGCCTCCAAAAACTCACCCTCCAGGACCCCACCTTTGATCTTCAGCATCTCGTGCTGTTCGGAGAACTTGACCAGAGCCTTCGACAGGTTCACTGGATCCTCGTAGGAAAAAACCCACCCATTGGGCCCCTTGAGCATATTCTCCAGGGAGCTAAAGACCCCGTCCTGTATGGCGAGTCGGGCCATGGTGTTCTTGATAACCTTGTACTCGCCCGAGGCTTCGTAAACCTCGCGGCGCAACCGGGCCATCTGGGAGACCGTAAGACCTCGAAACTCTGTTACGATGGCCATCTTGGCCGCCTTAAATTTATCCTGGACTTCAGTTACCTGCCCTGCTTTTTGCTCGCGATTCAAAACGCACCCTCCTAATTATTCTTATAACGCTAGGCTGCCATGGATTGCAGCTGCGCCGGATCTACCTTGATCCCTGGTCCCATGGTGGCGGAAATAGCCACTGCGCGGATATAGTTCCCTTTGGCCGAGGCGGGCTTGGCACGCACCAGGGACGCCAATATGGTCCTGGCGTTCTCCACCAGATGCTCTTCCGAAAAGGAAACTTTACCGATGGGCATATGGACAATGCCGGCCTTGTCCACTCTGAATTCCAACTTGCCGGCCTTCAGTTCTTGCACGGCCTTACCAATGTTCTGGGTCACCGTCCCGGCCTTCGGGTTAGGCATCAGACCCCGCGGTCCAAGTATCTTTCCGATCCTACCCACCGAAGCCATCATGTCAGGTGTCGCCACCGCCTTATCGAAGTCGGTCCAACCGTCGCTGATCTTCTTGACGAGTTCATCACTACCGACAAAATCAGCACCGGCCTCTTGGGCCTCTTTCTCCTTCTCCCCCTTGGCAAAGGCCAGAACCTGCACCGTCTTTCCCATCCCGTGGGGAAGCAATACGGTGCCGCGAATGTTTTGATCCGCCTGCCTAGGATCCACTCCCAACCGAACGGCTAGTTCCACGGTTTCATCAAATTTCACCCGCGCCGTTTCACGAACTAACTTGAGACCCTCCTCCAGGGTGTATCTCCGGTCACGATCAATTTTCTCCAACTTGGAACGATAGGATTTCCCCTTGACGCTCATTTTTTCCCCACTATTCCACGATTTCTAAACCGAGACTCCTCGCCGTGCCCTCCACGGTTTTCTCAGCGGCCTCAACACTTCTCACTGTCAAATCAGTCATCTTAATCTGTCCGATCTCCCGAATCTGCGCACGGGTGACCTTTCCCACTTTCTCTTTCCCGGGTTCCTTAGAACCCTTCTCGATTCCCGCCGCCTTCTTCAGCAGAACCGCCGCGGGGGGAGTCTTGGTAATAAAGGTAAAGGATCGATCGGCGTAGACCGTTATCACCACCGGAATGATCATCCCCTGCTGGGCCTGAGTGGCGGCATTGAAGGCCTTACAAAACTCCATGATATTGACCCCCCGCTGCCCCAACGCTGGACCCACGGGGGGACTTGGGTTCGCCTGGCCCGCCGGTATCTGTAGCTTAATCTCACCTACAACTTTTTTAGCCATAACCTTGGATTACATCTGAAAATCGTTAAAGTCGTTCAAAACGTTCAATCCGTTGAACGTTTTGAACCATTTCCTAATCTCAACTCCGCTCCACCTGAACAAAATCCAGTTCCACCGGAGTCGCCCGTCCGAAAATACTGATGAGAACCCTGAGTTTGCCTTTTTCCAGCCTGACTTCCTCTACCACCCCGTTAAAATCCGAAAAAGGCCCATCCACAACCTTGACGTTCTCCCCCGCGGAGTAAACCACTCGGGGTCTGGGTTTGGCGGCTCCTTCCTCCATCTGTTGCGTAATTTCTTTAATCCCCTCATCGCTTACCGACGGGGGTTGTGTGTTTCCCCCGACAAATCCTGTGACCTTAGGAGTCCCCTTTACAACGTGCCAAGTTTCATCGCTCATCTCCATTTGGACGAGGATGTAGCCTGGAAAGAACTTCCTCGATGAGGTTTTCTTCTTTCCCTTGACAAGCTCCATCACCTTCTCCACAGGCACCAGAATCTCACCAAACTGGTCCTGCTTGCCCAAGGTCTTGATCCGTTCCTCCAAGGCGGCCTTGGCCTTATGTTCAAAACCCGAAAACGTATGTACCACGTACCATTTCATAGACATCAAAGGGGATACATCAATGATTCAACTGAGCAGCGCCTGAACGGCCCGGGTCAAGCCAAGATCCACTAGCGCCAGATATAAGGCGATGATCAGAACCAGGACGAGAACCACCGATGTTGCCGCATAGGTTTCCTTTCGGGTCGGCCAGTGGACCCGCTTTAATTCTTGCCAAGCCTCCTTAAAAAAGGTGGTCGCCTTTCGGAAACTATTTTTGACGTTGCTTATCCAATCTCCCATGAGTCCGCCGAACGCGACGTTTTGGCGGGTCAGGCAGGATTCGAACCTGCAACAACCGGATTTGGAGTCCGGCGCTCTAGCCAGTTGGAGCTACTGACCCCAAACTCTCTTCACTGTTACAACTTAACTTCTTTGTGCACGGTGTGGGTCCGACAGGAAGGACAGAACTTCTTCAGAGATAATTTGTCCGTGGTCCTCTTTTTGTTTTTTGTCCTGGTGTAATTCTTTCCCTTGCACTGGTCACAAGCAAACCCAATTAAATCTCGCATGATCTCTCCCTCCGTTCACCTTATTGAAGGATCTTGGTCACAACCCCTGCACCGACGGTCCGTCCCCCTTCACGTATGGCAAATCTCAACCCCTCTTCCATGGCCACGGGTGTAATGAGATCAACTTCCATGGTCACGTTGTCTCCAGGCATCACCATCTCGGTACCTTCCGGCAACTTGGTCACACCGGTAACATCGGTGGTGCGAACGTAGAATTGGGGACGGTATCCGTTAAAAAATGGCGTGTGCCTTCCACCCTCCTCCTTGGTCAGAATGTAGGCCTCCGCATTGAACTTCGTGTGAGGAGTGATACTCCCCGGTTTGGCCAGCACCTGACCCCGCTCCACTTCTTCCCGTTTGATGCCCCTCAAGAGCACTCCGACGTTGTCGCCCGCCTGACCCTGATCGAGGAGTTTGCGGAACATTTCCACCCCTGTGGCTACAGTTTTTTTAGTATCCTTGAACCCTACAATTTCCACTTCTTCGCCGACCTTGATAATGCCCCTCTCCACCCTGCCGGTCACTACGGTACCACGGCCACTGATTGTAAAAACGTCCTCCACGGGCATAATAAATGGTTTATCGACGTCACGCGTAGGTTCTGGAATGTAGCTGTCTACCGCTTCCATCAATTTTATGATGGCCCCTTCCCCCATATCTCCCACGTCCCCTTCGGCGGCCTTTAAAGCGCTTCCTATGATGACGGGAATTTCGTCTCCGAGAAATTGATATTTGGACAACAACTCTCGAACTTCCAATTCCACGAGCTCGAGCAGCTCTTTGTCATCAACCATGTCCGCCTTATTGAGGAATACTACAATGGAGGGAACGCCCACTTGGCGCGCAAGCAGTATATGCTCGCGAGTCTGCGGCATGGGACCGTCGGCCGCGGAGACCACCAGAATGGCGCCGTCCATCTGCGCTGCGCCCGTGATCATGTTCTTTACATAGTCGGCGTGGCCCGGACAATCCACGTGGGCATAATGCCGGTTGTCGGTTTCATACTCTACATGAGCGATATTGATGGTGAGCCCCCTTTCCCTCTCCTCTGGAGCCTTATCAATTTGGTCGTAGGCCATGTACTTAGCCATTCCCTTCTTTTCCAGTACTTTGGTGATGGACGTGGTCAGCGTGGTTTTACCGTGATCCACATGGCCGATAGTTCCAATATTGAGATGGGGTTTCTTCCTCTCAAACTTTGCCTTGCTCATCCTTCCCTCCTACAATTTGTCATCCTGAATTGCTCAATGTGGCTTTCTCTTTCAGTTTCTCGCGCGGCGTTCCTAGTTCACGGCTTTTAAGGCAAAGCCCAGGAGCGGGCTTGAACCGCCGACCTCGTCCTTACCAAGGACGTGCTCTACCGACTGAGCTACCTGGGCGCTTCAATCGAAATCTGGTGGCAGATGTTGTTGACTCAACCCGCCTCGGGAGAAAAGAACCGTCACCTGCTCGACGCCAATCCCAATTTGGAGCGGGAAACGGGATTCGAACCCGCGACCCCGAGCTTGGAAGGCTCGTGCTCTAGCCAACTGAGCTATTCCCGCGAAAATGTCCAATAGCATCCTTGCTTGGATTCGCCTTACAGCCTTCACACTAATGGTGGAGAGGGGAGGATTCGAACCTCCGAAGCCTATCGGCGGCAGATTTACAGTCTGCTCCCTTTGGCCACTCGGGAACCTCTCCTCGTCAGCCTGGTACTCAAATCCGCCAAATTTCTATCGGTAAAAAATTAACCCCACAACCTGGAGCTGGCGATAGGAGTTGAACCTACAACCTGCTGATTACAAATCAGCTGCTCTGCCGTTGAGCTACGCCAGCTTCTGAGGAAAAAATTGCACCCGCGCCTTTTCCTCTACCATACCGTGAAAAAACGGTCATGGAGAAGCAGAACACCCTAATTATATCAGGGAAGAATCCTTGGTCGTTAGGACAAATGACAAGGATTTAGCACACTTAACCCTTTTTATACTGTCTTTTAATCATCTTTGGGAATCCTTGTCAATAGTCTTGGCCATATTTTTTCACAGAAATCCTCAAATGGACCTAAATGGGCGCCAATTCGGGCCACAACTCCTTTAAGCACCAAGCTTTTGCCTCACCAATTCGTAAAGGAACATACCCGCGGAAACCGCTACATTTAGTGATTCGACCCTACCCAACATGGGGACCGACACGAGAAAATCACACTCTTCTCGGAGTAGGGGGCGAATTCCCGATCCCTCGCTACCCAGAAGCACCACCAGCCTGTCAGGATAAACCTTTGAAAATATAGCGTCTTTTGCCTGTGCATCTAGCCCAACGACCCAATAGCCCATTGCCTTGAGCTCCTGGATCGCACGTCGTAAATTGGTAACTCGATAGGTGCTGAGGTACGACACGGCCCCCGCCGATGCCTTGACAACCACAGGGGTAACACCTACGGAGCGATCCTTCGCAATGATCACATCTCGAACCCCCGCCCCTTCTGCGGTCCGTAGCAGACTGCCGAAATTTCGCGGATCGGTTACACCATCCAAGGCAAGTATCCAACGATGTCCATCAGCGCTGGGCGGCTCTCCAAGTAGGGCATCGAAGTCGGTATAAATATACGAGAATACCTTGGCCACCACTCCTTGATGTTTCTCCTCCCCTTGCACCAACCTGCTTAATTCGGCTCTGTCCAACGAGTTTACGGGTACCCCACGGCGTTTGGCTTCCTGTTCTATGGACTTGAGCGGCCCTCGCCGATGCCCCTTGGCGATGAATACCTCTATCACCTCAGAGGAAGCGCCTTTCAGTTTTTCCATCACCGAATGGACCCCAAACAGGTAGACAGAGTCGTTTTCTCGAACCACCCAATACTCCTCTTTCTACAATTAGTCTTTTACCGAAGGATTCTCCGAAGCCTTAGCGTAGGAGAATCTCGCGCCAAGACGCCAGGTGAAACTAGTAGGCGGATGGCAGTAGGCAATTCTGAATTTAAAAAACCCAGCGGAAGGGTTGGTCTCTTACTGCCTGCTGGCTCATTAATCCGCAGTCCGAATTGCCGCCCGCTGCCATCTGCTCACTGCCGGCTGATTTTGCTTCGGACTTCGCGTTTTGGCTTGAGTCGTCTTTTTCCGATTCCGTGACTCAACTGAAAGATTCAAATACCTTAGCCTCTATTTTACAATGAAGGATGTACCAGTTAACATGGACACACAGTGAAACGGACCCTCAGCTTTTACGTGGTCTCAGAGATCCTCCCACCTTTTTTCTTGGGTCTCATGGCGTTTACCTTCATCCTGCTCACGGCCCGCATTTTAAAACTCGTTGAGCTCCTCGTCACCCGCGGGGTTTCCTTAACCCAAACTGGTAAGCTTTTCGCCTTCATCCTACCGACCTTCCTGGAGATGACCGTACCCATGGCCCTCCTACTGGGGATACTGGTAGGGCTCGCTGGACTCTCCAATGATCACGAGATTCTCGCTCTCAAGGCTTCCGGGATAAGCCCCTTTCAAGTCCTTTGGCCCATTGGAATGGTTGCTCTTTTTGTTTCCCTTCTCACACTTGTGATTACTACGTCGGTGCGCCCTGCCGCCAATCTCGCACTCAAGCAAGAGCTGTACAACATCGCAAAAAGCCATGTGGCGACGGCCCTCAAGGAAAATGTATTTAACAGCGACTTCCCTCAGGTCCTGATTTACGTGGAGGAAGTAATCCCGCCTGGCAATACCTCCCAAGGCGTGCTCATTGTGGACAGGCGGAATCCAACACGGGAAACCGTTATCTTTGGCAAAGTGGCACTTTTTTTATCCAATGAGGAAACCGCTACCCTCAGCCTGAAGCTCTTTGACGGCGTCATTCATGAAAAAGAAAAGAGTCGATCCGTCTTTAGTCAAACTCATTTCAATGTATATAACTTCAATCTTGATCTGGAAGAGACCGTCAACCTGATAAAGCAACGCGAGCAGGATCCCTCGGAGATGTCAGTTCGGCAATTGAGGGAGTCGATCCGCAGCAAACAAGCTCGGGGGCTCAACCCCATTAGCGAAATCATGGATTTCCATGAGAGGTTTTCTTTTCCGTTTGCCCCGCTGGTCTTTAGCTTGCTCGGAGTGGCCTTGGTACTGATGCCGGCCCCTTCTCGTCAGGGCCGCTTTTGGGGCCTAGCGTCCTGTCTCTTTTGGTTGCTCCTCTACTACGCTTTGCTCACCGCAGGGAAAGCTCTAGCAGAAAGAGAGATGCTCCCTCCCGTGCTGGCCCTGTGGCTCCCCAACCTCCTGGTGGGCCTAGTGGCCATCCATTTCTTTATCAGGGCCTTGAGAGAATCTCCACCCTGGTTCGGGGAGGGCTTGCAGAGGAAATCCTCAATGTTGCTTCGCAGCTTAATACCAAAGCACAGGGGGGCTTCTTGAGTTGAACGCAGTGCAAGCAAAGCGGACGACATCCATGCCGCTGGGGAGCATCCTCGACCACTATGTAGTCAAATATTTCTTAACCACCTTTATGGTCACCCTCTTGTGTATCGTGGTCATATACTTGATCGTGGATTTCTTCGACCACCTAGGAAGGTTGTTGGAAGCCGGGGCTACCATCTCCGCGATGATCCGATACTTTCTCTATAAGATCCCTTTCCTGCTCTCCCAGGTGTTCGGGTTTGCCGCTCTTTTCTCGTCCCTGTTTTGCCTCGGCCTACTGCAGCGCAGCCAAGAGATCACCGCCATGCGCGCTGCCGGGCTTAGCCTGCGCCGCCTTTCTCTCCCCCTGTTGCTCACCTCACTCCTCATCGGCCTCATGTCCTTTTTATGGATGGAGAGTTTGGTTCCGCTGTTCACACGTAAGGCCCACTACATTTACACGGTGGAAGTCAAGAAGAACAACCCCCAGACCATGTTTGGAGACAGAGGAATCTGGATTCGTGGGAAGGACGCTTTTATTAGCACCGACTATTTCGACGCGCAGAAAAACATTCTTCAGGGAGTCGTGATCTATCTCCTAAGCCGTGAGTTCAGCCTCAAAGGGTTCATCGAGGCGCCCCGGGCCCGTTGGGATGGGTCACAGTGGAAAACGTCAGGAAGCACCCAGTGGACCTTGCTCTCTAACGGTCAGCTCAGCCCCGAAAAGGAAGTCGTTAAGGTTCTGCCTATTGCCGAGACACCCGATGATTTCAAAGTGCTTGCTCGAAAGCCGGAGGAGTTCACGGTATTCGACCTCAAAAAGCAGATCGATGACTTGAACAGTAAAGGTATCGATACGACGGAATACCAAACGGATATACAGATGAAGTTGGCCTTTCCCTTTATCCCCCCCTTGATGGTTTTTCTAGCAATCCCCTTCGTCCTCAAACAGGGATTGAGAGGAGGGATTGCGGTGTCTCTTGGACTCACCATGCTCATTGGGCTCCCTCATATCACCCTTCTATCGTTGTGTTGGTCGCTAGGAAAAGAGGGAGTGCTTCAGCCCTGGGTCGCGGCTTGGTTTCCTAACCTGCTCCTCGCCCTGGTGGGAAGTTACTTTGCTAGCGGGGAAGAACAAGACGGCTCCTAAGTCCTTCGACCTGATCAGGACCGTGCTGAGGCACTCGAAGCGCTAAGGCACCAGCCCCGCACCCTGTAACCCTTCCGTCTCATGGAATCCATACATTAAATTCATATTTTGCACCGCCTGCCCTGCCGCCCCCTTCACCAAATTGTCAATGGCAGTGATCACCACCAACCGTCGCGAATGGGAATCGTAACGCAATCCAATGGCGCAGTCGTTAGAACCCCGGACCTCTTTGGTTTCTGGAAGAACTCCAGGAGGCAAGACACGAATAAAGGTTTCCCCACGGTAAAAATCCCGATAGATCTTACCGAGTCTCTCCTCGCCCACAGATCTTTTGAGCTCCACGTACATGGTGGAGAGGATGCCACGGCTAATGGGAAGCAAGTGGGGCGCAAACAGGACGGTGACTGATTTTTTAGCCACCCGACCCAACTCCTGTTCAATCTCAGGAGCGTGTCGATGGACTCCAACGTTATAGGCCTTGAAGTTTTCGTTAACCTCGCTGAAGGAGAGCTCCACGGCGCCACTTCTTCCGGCTCCAGTGGTTCCTGACTTTGAGTCAATGAGGACAGTCCCCTGGATTAATTGAGTAGCGAAAAGTGGGGCGAGGCCCAGCACCGCGCCGGTGGGATAACACCCAGGATTAGCGACGAGAGAGGCCTGAGAAATTTCTTTCCTGTGAATCTCTGTCAGGCCGTAAACCGACCGTCGTAAAAGATGGGCGGCCTTATGGGGCCGGTACCAGCGTCGATAAACCTGAACGTCCCGGAGGCGGAAGTCGGCACTCAAATCGATGACCCGCTTGCCATGTTTGAGCAGGGCCGGCACGATATCCATGGAGGTCTCGTGGGGCAGCGCGGTAAATGCCAGATCGAACCGGGAGATCATCCGCGCCAGGTTCACTTTCTCCAGAACCTGCTCGCATCTTCCAGTCAGGGACGGGTAGACCTCGCTCACCCGTTTCCCTGTATACTGCTGGGAACTGAGCACCGTCAAGCCCACTCTGGGATGACGCACGAGGATACGCAGCAACTCCAGCCCCGCGTACCCTGTGGCACCAAAAACAGCCACACGGAGCTCAGCCTCTTTTCTGCTGGGATTTCTCCCAGTCCTTGCCAGGGGACTCAACGTTTAGAGTATTGCGGACGCTTGCGTGCTTTGTGGAGACCGTATTTCTTGCGCTCCACGGCACGGGGGTCGCGGGTTACAAAACCCGCTTTCTTCAACGGAGAGCGGAGATCGGGATTCATCTTCAACAGGGCGCGAGTGATCCCATGACGAATGGCTCCCGCCTGTCCTGAAATCCCCCCTCCGCAGACGTTGACACGAATATCAAAACTCCCTGCGGTTTGGGTGACATCAAATGGTTGAAGGACAATCCGGCGGGCGGTTTCTCGTCCAAAATAAACATCTAAAGGACGTTCGTTGACCAGGATTTCTCCTTTGCCGCCCTTCAAATGAACCCTGGCCACTGAAGTCTTTCTGCGGCCTGTTGCGTAATAGGTCTCTTCAGCCATCTTCTCGGCCTCTAACCGCTAATGACAAGCGGCTGTGGTTTTTGGGCCTGATGGGGATGCTCAGGTCCAGGATAGACTTTCAACTTTCGAAGTAACTCTCTCCCTAAACGGTTTTTGGGTAACATACCCTTGACGGCCAATTGGACAATAGCATTTGGGTTCGTTCCCGACAACTTGCCGGCGGTGGAGGCCCTAAGCCCCCCGGGATATCCTGAGTGCCGATAATAGGTCTTCTGTTCGAGCTTTTTCCCGGTTAGGCTCACTCGCCCGGAGTTCACAACAATAACAAAATCTCCTCCGTCTATATGGGGAGAAAAGCTCGGCTTATGTTTTCCCCTCAAAACCCTCGCCACCTCGGTGGCGAGCCGTCCCAATATTTTGCCCTCCGCATCAACGATGTACCATTGACGTTGGGCCAGTGCATCTTCTTTATTCAATTGACGGGTACCCATTTTGAGCAACCTAAAGATTCAGTGGGCTAGAAGACGAATCCGCCTTTTAGCCCACCGACGTCTCAACTCTAACTAGCAATGGCGGGGCCGACGAGACTCGAACTCGCGACCTCCGGCGTGACAGGCCGGCGTTCTAACCAGCTGAACTACGACCCCATCACTCGTCAATAGCATTCTCCGGACCATAAATAAACAATGGGCGGTACAGGATTTGAACCTGTGACCCTCGGCTTGTAAGGCCGATGCTCTCCCGCTGAGCTAACCGCCCCCTCTCGGCTCAAACACCTTATCCGAAGGGCTAAAACTCAGAGTCCAAGCCGCCTCTCGTTTGCCCGGGTTTTTGGTAACGAGCAGTGTAAAAAGAGTGAATTATGCGAGGGACTCTTTTAAACCCTTGCCAGCCTTAAATTTTGCGGCTCGGGAGGAGGCAATCTGAATCGTCTCTCCAGTCTTGGGATTTCTCCCCGTTCGTGCCTTGCGGTGGGAAACCGAAAATGTACCGAACCCGGAGATATTGACTTTGTCTCCGTTCTTCAAAGCGGAGACGATACCGTCGAATACCTGATTGATTATGTCTTCAATGCCTTGCCTAGAGAGCCCCGCCTTGCTTGCGGCAGATTCTATCAAGTCCGCTTTTGTCATGAATGATACTCCTCAATTCTGCGAAATCCCGCGTTAAGCTTAATGTTTTATAACAACCGAGCCCCTCAGTGTCAAATTAAAAAATCAGCCCTGAGACCAAGGGAGCTCATTTATTGCGGCAAGATATCGGCTCTCGGCTCATCTTGCCCCTTTCCGCCGAAGGGAGGAGGCTCCTCGGTCGGATCCGTTTTCTTTTTCATAAAAGACTCGGGATCTTCAAGGACAAGGGCCTTCTTCAGCACATCATCCATGTGGGCCACGAGCTCGAGTTCCACTGTCTTTAAAATAACCTGCGGGATTTCTTCGATGTCTTTTTCATTCTCCTGAGGGACAATGACTCTTTTGATCCCCCCCCGATGAGCCGCCAGCACCTTCTCCTTTAATCCCCCGATGGGAAGGATCGCTCCTCTTAGAGTGATTTCTCCTGTCATGGCCAGATCGTGACAGACGGGCGTGCGAATGAGGGCAGAGACAAGGGAAGTGGCCATAGTAATTCCCGCAGAGGGTCCGTCCTTGGGGATGGCCCCCTCAGGCACGTGGATGTGAATATCCACCTTCTGATAAAAGTCTTTTTCTAAACCCAGCAGTTCCGCTCGAGACCGTACGTAGCTCATAGCGGCCTGTGCCGATTCTTGCA
The DNA here is from genome assembly GCA_965218425.1 of uncultured Binatia bacterium (SeqCode). Taxonomy (GTDB): domain Bacteria; phylum Desulfobacterota; class Binatia; order UBA9968; family CAXXLF01; genus CBDCDW01. The sequence goes on along the minus strand of OZ244621.1, from coordinate 2,113,481 downwards.
TCACATCGCCCAACTTGCCCGTGATGATCAACTGTCCCTTGCCAGGCATAATCGTCGCTTCCGTGGAGAGCAGCTCCCCGCCCAGCTCCGTCCAAGCCAGGCCCGTGGTCACGCCAACCTTGTGCTCTTCCTCGGCCCTGCCGTATCGATACTTTACTGGACCGAGAAATTTGTGGAGGCTCCGCGCACCGATATTCACCTTCGCATCACGGTCTTTCTTAACCACCTCCACTGCAACCTTCCGACACAGTGACGCGATTTCACGCTCCAAATTTCTGACCCCGGCCTCCTTGGTATAGTGGCGGATAAGCCCCAGGAGGGTATTGTCCGGCAATACGATGTTTTTTTCCTTTAGCCCGTTGGCCTCCCGCTGCTTGTCAATGAGATACTTCTTGGCAATATTTAATTTTTCCAACTCCGTGTAGCCGGCGATTCGGATAATCTCCATCCGGTCTTGAAGAGGTCTGGGTATCCGATCCAAACTGTTAGCCGTGGTCACGAACATGACCTTGGACAGATCGTAATCAAGGTCCAGGTAATGATCGTTAAAAGCTTGATTCTGCTCCGGATCCAAAACCTCCAGCAGGGCCGAGGACGGATCACCCCGGAAATCCATGGACATTTTATCCACTTCGTCCATGAGAAAAACAGGATTGCTGGACCCCGCCTTCTTCATGCTCTGAATGATCTTCCCCGGAAGCGCGCCAATATAGGTGCGCCGATGTCCCCGGATCTCTGCCTCGTCACGTACCCCGCCCAGGGATACCCGAACGAATTTTCTCCCCGTGGCGCGGGCAATGGAACGACCCAGAGACGTTTTCCCCACACCCGGAGGGCCCACCAGGCATAGAATCGGACCTTTGATTTTACCCACTAGACTCTGGACGGCCAGGTACTCAAGGATTCGCAGTTTCACCTTCTCCAGACCGTAATGATCCTCTTCGAGGACCTTCTCGGCTTCTTTGATATCCAGTTTTTCCTCTGTGTATTCGTTCCAGGGCAGACCAAGAATCCAATCGAGGTAGTTTCTCACCACGGTTGCTTCCGCAGACATGGGAGACATCATCTTGAGTTTTTTCAACTCCTTTTCAATCTTCTCCCTGGCCTCTTGGGAAAACTTTTTCTGTTTTATCTTTTCTTCGATTTCCTGGATTTCATTTTTAAATTCGTCTTTTTCACCCAGCTCCTTTTGGATCGCACGCATCTGCTCGTTCAGATAGTATTCCTTCTGCGAGCGCTCCATCTGCTTTTTCACTCGGGAACGAATACGCCGCTCCACTTCCAGGATCTCAATCTCGGCTCGCATGTGGCCCAATACCTTTTCGAGCCGCTCCGCAGCGTTTAAAATCTCCAGAAGATTCTGTCGCTCTTCCAGCTTGATCCCAAGATGGCCTACAATGGTATCTGCAAGTCGACTCGGATCATCAATGGACGAAACGGACACCACCATTTCCGGAGGAATTTTCTTTTTTAATTTGACGAAGTTTTCAAAAGTGGTGTGAACCTCACGGATCAAAGCCTCCACCTCCGGGGTTCGATCCGCCACCTCCTGAATTTCCTCGACACCTACGAGAAAAAAGTCCGGATGGGTCAGATAACGCACCACCTTGGCCCGCTTCTTTCCTTCCACCAGCACTTTCACCGTCCCATCAGGAAGCTTCAACATTTGAACCACCGTACCCAAGGTGCCGATGGGATAAATATCGGTTTCAGTGGGGTCGTTGGTCTTGGCGTCTTTCTGAGATGACAGAAAGATGGGTCCCTGTTTTTGAGTTGCCTCCTCCAGGGCCCGGATGGATTTGTGCCGCCCCACGAACAGAGGCACCACCATGTGAGGAAAAACAATAATATCCCTCAGCGGCAACAGCGGCACCTGGGTTTCGTCGCCGCCCTGCTCTTTGTCGTCTTTTTTATCGTTACGAAATAGCATAACTCATCCCCCCTAAGCGCTCTCAGCCGCCTTAGTGTAAACCACCATTGGAGGTCCCTTGCGAGTCACCACTTCGTCCGAGATGATGACTTCCTTAATATTGGGTTGGGACGGCATCTCATACATGACATCCAGCATGTTATTTTCCATGATCGCCCTTAGTCCCCGCGCGCCCGATTTCCTTTTCATAGCCTCTGCGGCAATGGCCCACAAGGCCTCATCCGTGAATTTCAGGTGGACACCCTCCATTTCAAACAGCCTGCAGTATTGTTTGGTTAGGGAGTTCTTGGGTTCTTTCAATATCTTCACTAGAGCACTCTCGTCCAATTCATCCAGCGTTGCGATGACCGGCAACCGACCGATGAATTCCGGGATAAGACCGAACTTCAAAAGGTCCTCCGGCTGAACTTCATGAAGGAGCTCACTGTCCCGCCGACCGTCTCTCCTCTCCAGTTCTCCCCCAAAACCCAATCTCTTGCGACCCGACCGCCGGCGAATAATGTCCTCTAAACCCACAAACGCCCCCCCGCAAACAAACAGGATATTCGTGGTATCCACTTGCAGGAACTCCTGCTGCGGATGCTTTCTTCCTCCCTTGGGGGGCACGCTAGCCATGGTCCCTTCAATCATCTTCAACAGAGCCTGCTGCACACCTTCGCCGGAAACATCCCTGGTTATGGATGGGTTTTCCGATTTGCGCGAGATCTTATCAATCTCATCAATGTAAACAATCCCCCTCTGCGCCTTTTCCACATCATAGTCCGCCGCCTGAAGGAGATTGAGGATGATGTTCTCCACGTCTTCTCCCACATAACCCGCTTCTGTCAAACTCGTAGCATCGGCAATGGTAAATGGGACCTGAAGAAAACGCGCCAAAGTCTGGGCCAGGAGCGTCTTACCGGAACCCGTAGGGCCCAAAAGCAAAATGTTGCTCTTTTGCAACTCCGCGTCTCCCGTCATCATCTGATTATCAATGCGCTTGTAGTGGTTGTGGACCGCCACGGCCAATATTTTCTTTGCCCTTTCCTGCCCCACCACATACTGATCCAGGACACGCTTTATCTCTATGGGCTTGGGAACCCCCGAAGACGAGGCCAGGGCCTCTTCGTGGTCGCACTCCTCTGCAATAATATCGTTGCAAAGGTCGATGCATTCATCGCAAATATAGACCGTTGGCCCGGCAATTAGTTTGCGTACCTCATCCTGACTCTTGCCGCAAAATGAGCAAACAAGATTCCCCGAGCGGTCGTCACCATGCTTTGGCATAGAAGAGTTCCTTTATTTCTTTTGATCTATGTCCCAACGACTGGATATGACTTCATCCACGATCCCGTATTCCAAAGCTTGCTTCCCCGTCATAAAGAGGTCTCGATCCGTATCTTTTTCGATTTTTTTGAGAGTCTGACCCGTATGTTTCATCAAAATCGCATTGAGCTCTTCTCTCATTCTCAAAATTTCTCGCGCCTGAATATCCACATCGGTTGCAGAGCCTTGAAAGCCGCCCAGAGGCTGATGGATCATAATTCTAGAATGGGGCAACGCGTATCTCTTTCCCTTGGCGCCACAGGCCAAAAGCAGCGCCCCCATGCTGGCCGCTTGGCCCAAACAAACCGTGGATATCTGAGGTTTAACATACTCCATGGTATCGTAGATGGCCAGACCCGCTGTGACGGAGCCCCCAGGCGAATTGATGTAAAAATAAATATCCCGCTCCGGGTCCTCGGACTCCAGAAAAAGGAGCTGAGCCGTGACCACGTTGGCCACGTCATCATCCACCACGCTGCCCAGAAAAACGATTCGATCCTTGAGCAGGCGAGAATAGATATCATAGGCTCGTTCTCCCCGTCCTGTTTGCTCGACCACGATTGGGATGAAATTCATAATTCAAACTTTCCTCTTGATGCGGAAGTTATTTTATCCTTTTTTACGGCCCTCATCAACCTTTGTTTCGGAAAGCTCCGTTTCTTCCACCTTGGCCTTTTCTAATAAGAAATTCAGAGTCTTATCGAAGACCATTTGAGAGCGCAGCTCGTCCCGGGCCTCGGTTCGCCGATAGAAGTCTCGCACCACAGTTCCCCGGTCCTTCACTGAGCGCACCACCTCGTCAATTCTCTGCTGAACCTCTTGATCGGGCACTTCGATCTTTTCCCGTTCCGCGACTTTTTCAACCAGGAGCATGACCTGGACTTGTCGTTGGGCCTGGGGAGTTAGCTCTTTACGCAGTTGCTCTGTGGGGGGTGTCTGTCCCGCGTCGGTGGATCCGCCTGACTCGACCCGGCGTTGGCGCCGTTCCATGAGATATCGAAGCTGTTGATCCACCATGGCGGTTGGAACTTCAAAGGGATGCGTGTCGATTAACCGGGTGAGCAGTTGTTCCTTCAACTCTCTATTTTGAATCTCTCTGAGTTCCGACTCCAGGCGAGCCCTCACTTTGTCTTTTAACTCGGCAAGGGACGCGCATTCGCCATAGTCTTTGGCGAAGTCATCGTCGAGCGGCGGCAATATTTTTTTCTTAATATCTTTAATGCGCACGCGAAAGTCAACCGCTTTTCCCGCCAACTCTGGATTTCCATGATCCTTGGGATACGTCACACTAATATTATGGTCCATATCCTTTTTCAAGCCGATCATGGCCTGTTCAAACTGGGATGGCGCGCTTTGCCCATCCACCTCAAGCAGCGTGTTTTCCCCCCGGCTTCCCGGGAACGGTTTCCCGTCAACCGCACCGGAAAAATCCAGGAGCACGCAGTCCCCATGTTCCACAACGTCGCGATCTTCGACGGGCTGCAGATGAGCATGAGCATCTTGGAAGCCGCTCAAAGCCTCATCCACCCGACTATCTTCCACCGCCATTTTTATCCGTTCCACTTCCAATCCAAGGTAGTCTTTGAGCTCGATTTCCGGCTTGATCTCCACAACGGCGGAAAAGGTAAATGGACTCCCCTCCACCAATTCGCCGGGTTCCACTTCGGGTGGGGAGACCACGTGCAACCCTTTTTCCCTCACGGCGTCACGTAGCGACTGCTCCACAAGACGTGAAAGGGTCTGGCTTTTTGCCTCCTCGCCATAGATCCCCTCAAGAACCGTTCGTGGAACCTTTCCCGGCCGGAAACCCTTGATTTTGGCCCTCTGGCTGAGGGCCCCGTAGACGCGGGAAAACTCGTCGCGCACCGCTTGACCGGGGATCTCTATGTGAATCTTCCGCTGAATGGGACCAAGGATATCGACGTCAACTTTCATCTTAAATCCTCTGATGCTTCCAATGACCTAAAAATAGGAGAGAAGGATCTATGGTGCGAGAGGGGGGATTCGAACCCCCACGGTTACCCGCTAGATCCTAAGTCTAGTGCGTCTGCCAATTCCGCCACTCTCGCATCCGCATTCGGGTCACCTAACTTCGCGGGTCCGCCTCCTGAACGATTGAGAAACTCATCCTTAACCGAAGCCCAGGATTAGGACAGTATGAAACAACCTGAAGCCATGTCAAGAACCGCCTGTTTTTTGAGAGCTCCTTTCCGACTTACAATAATCCTCTTATGAACACTTAAGATTCCTTCAGGGAAGAGGCAATGGGTGCGGGAATCATCAGGCTGGTGTTTGGTGGGCCATGTGCACCTCTCTTCATAACCACTCACCGTCATGCCCGAGAGAATAACGTCTTGTATTTGAAAGGCTTATGGAAAGTCGGGCAGGTCCGCCGCGACGGAAGCAAAGCTGAGGCCAATTCCCCCTATTCTGACTTATGTCAGCAAAAGCAGACGCGGCGTCAAGACGACTTCCGCCTTTCAGGGTCAAATCAGCCGCTGCTGAGACATGGGGACTGGGATGTCCGGGTCGTCGTTAACGACCTGTTCACCCCGTTGCTGATGGGACGTCGCTCGTATGGCGCCGGCAGGGGTTCACGCACAAAGTCGAGGAGCTGCGGCACCAGCGATGAAGGCTCGCGCTGCCCATGCTGAAGATTCCTATCGCAGTACCAACTGAGAACATCAATAGTCTCCTGCAGCAGTTGACGCATAACGTGCGGCGCTAGACCAACTCATCCCAGCGTCACCGGGGTAGCCACGACGTTGCTCAACATCGAACCGCGTCTGCGCCAGGTCAAAGGCTACCACCACCTAACCGACCCTCCGGCAAGCCATACAAGCCAAGCCCAGTATCAAACAGCTCGTCATGACGAGCTGACACATTCAACCGCCTGTGCTCTGTTTCAACTGAAACTGGGACTTGACCTCCTTAGTGCGCCAGTCGATTCAATGCTCCGGATCAGGGCGGTAAAGGGTAACCAAGATCCATGGCCTGACGATCTTCCTCTTCGAATGGCTGGAAACCGTGGGTTGCCCCCCACGCTTCGCCCCGCTTGCCCGGAATCAGAAGATCGAATTCCCTCGCCCTGCTTCCTCCTCGCCCATGGTAAATGGAGATCCCCTTATGAGGCGCCGCACTGGTCCGATAAAGCAGTCTTCGGCGCGGCCAGGTCTTCCGCAGGGCCTCTAGGCAAGTCCGTGCCGTTTGCCGACGCAGGTCACTTCGTACGAGAATAGCGGCGTCGTTCGCGAGGTGTCGCAGCGCCTGCCGAAAAACGTTGTGAATGAGCTTTTGGTAGTCCCCCTTGTTCTCGTGCCTCGACGAACGCTTCCAATCCTTTCGCATGTCGTGCCCGAGGATCCATAGCCGAATCCAATGATCGTTCCAGTAGTCAGTAACGCCATTGTAAGGCGGTGATGTAATCAGAAGCCCTGCGTTTATTGCAGATTTCCTCCGTAGGGCGTCGCGCGCGTCGGAGAGCACCACCGATCCGGGTGCTTGCTTCGGTATCCCGTACCAGTATCGACGAATGATTTTGTCCGCGAGTAAAGTCACGGGCTCGACTTTGGGAGGCCGCTGGAAACCGTTTTCGGTCCACCAGGTAACCGCATATCGGGGCGAGCACGCGATAGTTGGCCAGAGGCCATTTGAGAGTCCGGCCCCAAGCTTGTCCTGCATATGGAGCGCGATGAAGGCCATCAGCGTGCGGTCGGTGACTGAATGCCTCCAATCGAGTTCACGGCGGGCGGCCTTGAGGAAGGCCCGCACATCAGGGGCCCATGCCATCCTTTCGAAACGACTCCGCCCGCGCCGGTCCTGGGCCCGGGTTGCGCGGGCGACCTCTTTTAAGCGGCGCAGGAGTCGGTCTCGATTCGCTTCGGGCTCGAGCTTCACGGCTGTAAAGAGCCATGCCACGGGATTGACGTCGATGCCCAGGGCGGGACGTTCCAAAACGGTTGCGGTGAAAGGGCCGTTCCCGCGCCCGCAGAATGGATCCAGAACAGGCTCTCCGGATCGGGTCAGACCACTGATCGCGTCGTAGGCGAATGTGGGAGGAAACATCGCGTAGTAGCGACCGAACCCATACCATCGGTGAGCTGCCGTGTCGCGTGGCCAAGGTGAGGCCCGCGACTCTGCGATGCGCTGAGACTGGGTCAAGGTGCGAGACTCTTGATGAGGTCGGTACCGCTTCGTAACGGAATGGCGGCCTGGGCGTGAACGCGACGAAGCGGAAGGAATTGGTGCGCGCCGACACCAAGTGATCCCGCCGTCGCAATGGCATCGTCCAGTACGCGGGGGCGCGAGGCCTCAGTGAGTGGTGGTTCGGCTTCAGGCTGCGCAAGATTGAGAACGAGTCGCTGGCCGTTGACAGTCTTGAAGACGACAGGACGCCCAAAATACGTCAGCTCGCCCCACGGCTTCGACTGTTCCGAAGCTCCAGCAATGATGTGGGACCGGATGTAGCCATTGTCTGGAAGCCACACGTGGTTCGGTGGGATTCTCCGGCCAGGCTCAGGTGCCCGGTCGAGTTCTGCAGCATGCTCCACAAACGGCCCGCTCTTGATACCGGACATTACCAGCAAGTCCGATCTACACGAGTGGACATCCAGCGCCTCCTGAACACGCCGCAGTTCTCCCCTGACGGCCTTGGAAAGAACTGCAATGGTCCCAAAGGCGGCAAGCGGACCATCCATAACGAATGCCGTATTGGCAATGGCGCGACGCCCCTGCTCGGTCTTAACAAGATGGCGGAGTGAGTTTACAAGAGCGAGGAGTTCCAGGGTGTCCCGGAAGCGCGCATGGCATTCGCCCACCGGATGATTCTCAACGAACTGCTCGTGAATTCGCAGCCCGTCTGCGAGCCACACGGGACCTTTGCACTTCGGGCAGGAGCCCGACTGTTCCGGTTCGGGGAGGCGAACTCGGGACCCGCAGTCCGGGTCTGGACATGTGACCTCTCTGCTATTGCGGAGAAGCGCGTGCAGCGTCTCGGCGAAGCTCTCACCGCCAAGATTGGCACTTTCAAGTTCGTGATTGATGATCTCCCTGAACCACATTCTCGGACCGGTTCCGTCTTGTCTCGCGGCATTCTGCCCAGGCAGCATCGTTCCCCAGGTCTCCCCTTTCTCCGTGCTCTGCAGCTCCCTCGGATCCGCGGCCCCGCTGTTCGGAAGTCGTTCCAAAGTCCTAAGCTTTTGTGTATCGATGATCACAACGCCCAAGGAAACCAGCCCGGCTTCGGTGCACGGCAAGGCGCCGGGGATTGGCTCATAGAGATTCGAACCATCAATAGCCAGAACATGCGTCCTCGCTCTTCTACTAGAACAGAGTTGGAATGGCGGAGACTCGGGCAAAGTACCGTCATGGCGCTCAGCCATCCGGGTACGAAACTCGTCGACTACCCCACTTTGGGCGATGGCCCGAATTGCCGCTAGACCCGCCCGCTCATCCTCGTACGGCATCGCGTTCAGTCCTGTACACCCGGAATGTCCAGGCGAAACCGGTCAAATTGAACAGGCACGGTATATGCGAGGGATAACGTGCGCATTCGCACGAAACCGGGCTCACTAACTTGTCCGATTTGTTCCAGAAAATCTTCAAAATCCATGTATCCAGAAATCACTCTGCGCTCGTTCTCCGAGTTCAGGTAAGCGAGAATCCAGTTGTCCGTTTCGCTGAGAATCTCGGGCATGATTGAGCTTGGCGCCTGTGTAGCAAGCACCATTCCGATGTTCATCTTGCTACCCTCCTTGGCCGAACGCGCCCACACCGTTCGCAGGTTGTCGGCGGCGTTTGCCCGGGGAAGCAGGTTGTGCGCTTCTTCGACATAGACCAGGATGTGGCCTTTGTTTGCGTTCAGGTCCCCAGTGCCCGCGGCATTTCTGAAGGCTTCCTGTTGCGCGCGGAACACTCTCCACATAATGCGTTCTGCCGCCTTTCGGTTTTGCTCCGGGTCCCCGGTGGACTGGTCGACGATTACGAGCTTCCCGTGCTGTAGGTCTTCGACTACATCATTCGCGAAATCTCTGGCAGCGTTTGGGTCATGTTGCTCATAAGCCCGCTGAAAGGAACGAGGACCATTCTGAGTCTCGAAAATGCGAAGGAGATTCTTGAATTTCGGATCGGCCCAATTATCCCCGCTCTTCGATTTGTGAATGTAATCGGTCTCAAAGCGCACGTAGTAGCTCTGCTTGTCACTGATGAACTGGTTGAGCGCACTGAAAATTGTCTCCAACTGATTCCAAGATACTTGGCCATTTTTCTTTCCTGCCGACTCCAAGATCGTTGAAGCTTGGTCGTATTTGACGCTGTGATCGCTATCTTGGTTCTGAGCTCCCTTCATGGCTGAGATTAAATCCTTGTTGAAGAGCCCGCTGATGGACGGAAACCATTGTGGTGGATCCAGTCCCGCAGCGGCCAGCGCCGTCTGATGCACGAGCACGGCCCTCCGGTACCGGATTTGGGCGCCCAGATCCGCGTCAGCTGTTGGTGGGACGGAGAGATCCACTTCGCGGAACGCGGTCGTGTACCGGGCGCTCTCGTCTGCCATTATCTCCTGGATGATCTCGCGGCCTGCGAGCATCTGATCGAGTGCGGCTTTTACCCCTGCAGTCGTCCACTGCTGAGGAATAGGATCACCGAAGAAGTTGATCTTCATGATCTTCCGATCCGGATCCGAAGGCGTCTGGAAAAGTCCATACGTCTCAACTTCGGTTTTCCTTTGCCGGTTGATGGCTTTGTGGATATTGTGGAGTCCTGGACCGTCTTGCAGATTGTCCTGCGCATACTCCCCGTTGGGGTCGAAGATCAACTGTCCAATTTTGTTCTCCGGATTTGCCTCGCGGAGCTGATAGATCGCTTCCGCGGTTACCTTCATGGCGTTCGACTTCCCGGATCGCGACATGCCCAGATAGACGGTCCGGCGTTGGAGCAGGTCTGTCGGATCCAGGCACATCTCTGCCTTGGTTGCAGTGTCCTTCTCGGCAGCCGCGAATCGGGTTTGACCGATCTTTCTGCGATTGTCACCCATTGAAATTGGATTTCGCCGATGCCGGTAATTGACGATCGTGTCAAGGGTTTTCTGGTCTGGTTTCCACACCATCAAGTCGTTCACAGCAAAGTAGTTGTCAGTGTCTTCTGCATACTGGTACCCTCTGCCCTCCGCCGCAGTGAAAGTACCGAGCAGGCGGCATTCGATTCCATGAATGGACATCCGATCTTTCATCCAAGGGTCCAATGCCTCTGGCCACGGCCTCTCGTTCGCGGTGCTTTCAACGCTTTGCTGGCGGGTCTGATCGTTGGCCGTCGTGTTCGGGAGCCTAGCCTCCTTCAGAATCCGAAGCAAGATGAAGCTCTCATCCCCTCTCTGTTTGGCAGCCATGAGAAAGCCGCCTTTGGGGAGTCCGCCTGCCTTTTCGCGGTCGAAGTCGTAGATGGCGACCGTTGCTCGGTTGTAAGTCATCGTGTAGACCGCCCCGACTCTTGTCGAGCGCTCGCGAAAGGACGTTTTCATGTCCTTGGAGTTTCCCGCATCCTTTACGAGATGATCCAGAATGCCGGATTCATCGACTGTATTCATTGCCATAGCCTCATCGTCCTCCATCGCCAACGACTAACTAACCGTGTCCGGCTCCGTCCGTGGTGCCACAGCGGCCCCGGTCGATGCGGTCTCTGTTGCTGGAAGGTAGCCCGGTGATTTCCGGACCGCCCAGGTGCCAGCGCGGGGGAGGAGTCCTGCAGCGTGTGGTTAGCCCCGGGTCTCGCACACCCTGAGCAGTACGCCGCATGCGGGGAAGCGTTCCGCTTGTGTCGGTGCCCGCACGATTCTCAACTACGATAGCATACGCGAACCTGAGTCTCTCATCAACGAGCATTGGGCGATTATGACGGACTTCCTCTTGTTACTGGAGAAACGCCGCTACAGCCCACTACGAGAGCACCACAAGCCATTTTGGTAATAATAGACATTTAATGAAGACGTCCTGTCCGGGATTGGGGAACGAAAAACTGAGGATCTGAAGCTGGATCCTGTGTTCGTCAATCCTTCCCTGGGGGTTAGTTAGGCAGTCGCCTAAGTCGCCCCGGCCAACCTGCATCTCAGACGCCCCAGGAGGGGACGGTCATGATGATATAAAGGACCGAAGCCCCTCCCACTGGAGCTGGCCGCCTTCTGGTATCGAGACTTCGGTCACCATCGTTGTTTACTGGGGGATAGCGATTTCGGGTGACCGTATGCAACCGGGGTGTTAAACAAGGCGGCTCGAAAAAAGGAGGATAGGAGAATCAGTAAATGATATTTTAGATATCAGTGCGCACCCCCCCGGTTGCAAGTGCACTCCAGAAGCTTATTTTCGAGACAGAGAATCGGGGATTATGTGTGGAGCGGCGCAAGTGCTTGAAGAAGCGCCAGATAGGACAAGTCCCCGAAAAGGCAATCCACGGGGGCTCGCGTTAACTAAAAGACCGCCAAAGCTGGCGGCTGGAAATTTGGTGGGCCGCCGGAGACTCGAACTCCGGACCCGCTGATTAAGAGTCAGCTGCTCTACCAACTGAGCTAGCGGCCCATGACGCGTCCAACGGTCAAGTTTGTTTGCGAGTCCAATTTTTTAGCACGCCTGTCAGGATTTTCAAAGACCGATGGAAACGAAAATCCGACACAGTTCTGTACAGAGCAGTAAGCGGCAGTGTTGCTAAGGAGTCCGCAATTTAGGGACTATGCGGCTTAGGGGTAAGCAGGTATCGGGCGCCGGAAACAACGAGCGAACCATCTCGGGACTGTTTTGCAGGTACCGAAGCCTTCCCACCACAGCCCGATGCAGATCACCCGGGCCGTGAACAAGGGCGCGCCCCCCGCCGTGAAACAGACCGGGCACGCGGCGAGACGCCCGTGCGCCCAAGGCCCGGATGCTTGCGGCCGGGGCGTGCGCCTACCAGCGCACACCCGCGCGCAGGGCGAGGCCGTGCTCGGGAGCGCGAGCCGCGCCCTCGCGGCGGTTGCCTTCGAGGCTGAGTTCCAGCATCTGGCCGAGCACGAAGCGACCGCCTGCGCGGTAGCTCTTGTCGCCGCCCTCCGATAGCCCGAGCCCGCCATAGGGCGTCAGCAGGCCGTCGAGCGCCGGCAGGCCGTAGCCGAGTTCCGCCTCAAGGCGGGCCGACGGCGTATGGTCGTTCGCCGCTATGCCCTGCTCCCACAGCCGCTCGGCGCCGTTGCCGGCCGCGCCATAGGAAGGCAGCAGGCTGAACGACAGGCCTTGCCCGTCGGACCGCGGAGAGAGACGGATCGAGCCGCCTGCGCGCCATTCCTCGTAGCCGCTGTCCTTATGGGCGATCAGACCGGGGACCTGCGCCTCCATCGTCAGGCCCCACGCCGGGTCGGCATAGCGGACACGCCCGCCCAGCTCCACACCGGTCCCCGTCTCCGCGTCGCCCCCGTCATGGCGCAGGCCAACCTCCAGCAACGGCGTCAGCACCGCCCCGCCCGAGGTCAGCTCGAACGCCCGTGAGCCCTCCAGCGCCAGCCGCAGCCGGTTCGTCTCCGTCTCCGCCGCCAGTATGTCCCGCGTCGCGCCCGACTTCATCCGCACCAACAGCGCGTCCGCACGCACCGCGACCTTGAAGCCCCCCGTCTCTTTCGCCGACACAAGTACGCCACGCGCTCCCAAGGCCCCCATGGTCATCTTGATGTCGGTCTTTATATCGTCCCCGGTCCGGTCCGCGGCCAGCGTCAACTCGCCCTGCCCATGGCCGAACAGGCCCCACAACGACAGACGTTCGTTCGCCGACAGGCGCAGATAAGGGTGCACGCTCGTCAGCGAGCCCTCAAGCCTGCTCGACATGTCCTTGGCTATGCGGTACGAGCCGTCGCCCACGTTGCGAGAAACCGCCACGCCGGCGAGCCACCGCGGTCACCCGTCTGCGGTGAACGGTAAAAATTGGGGTGAGTGAAGGGACTTGAACCCTCAACCCCTGGAGCCACAGTCCAGTGCTCTAACCTATTGAGCTACACTCACCACATCTCCTGCCATTTTGGCGCGCCAGAAGGGATTCGAACCCCCGACCTACGGCTTAGAAGGCCGTTGCTCTATCCACCTGAGCTACTGGCGCCAGATAAGTTCGCAGGATGCAGACGGCGGAAGACCAAAAGCAGGCTTTAACCTGCCTGCTGCCAACTGAAGTTTGGTCGGGGCGAGCCGATTTGAACGGCCGACCCCCTGCTCCCAAGGCAGGTGCGCTACCTGGCTGCGCTACGCCCCGTCAGGACCAAGCAGCTAATTGTACACTCGGACGAGACGATTTCAACCCTGAAGGTAACCCTGATTGAATACTGTTTCGCACCGTCGAAGAACGGAAGTGACTAAAGTGCACAGGTCATGATCGGGGTCAACGTTCGTTTGCCTGCATCTCAAATATAGGGGCGCCAACGGGTCAAGAACTTCGACAGCCTCGGCGGCCAGGCCCCCTGCGCCCCAAACCGGAGTGCGACGCTGGGGAGATTGGCGCCCGACATCAGCCATAGCTCTGACAGAAATGATCATCTTGAAGGAGAGCCGGTTACCGTCCAAGGGGAACATGCAAAGGCAGCTCTTCCTTTAGCTTCCTCAGTGCCTTTCCGCGATGGCTCACCCGGTTTTTGGTTTTCGAGTCCAGTTGGGCAAAGGTCAGGCCCATGGGAGGATAGAAAAAGAGCGGATCATAACCAAACCCTTCCTCCCCCTTGGGGGACAAAGCGATCCTTCCCTCGCATTCCCCGCGAAAAAGGTATTGCTTGCCGCCGGAGGCTCGGGGCTCACAAAACGCAATCACACACACGAAACGAGCGTCTCTCTTTTCCTCCGAAACCCCGTCCAATTCTTGCAACAGCAACTCGTTGTTTTTCTCATCGTTGCCCTCTTCCCCGCACAAACGCGCCGACCGTACGCCGGGCGCCCCTCCCAGGGCACTCACCTCCAGCCCTGAATCGTCCGCCAGGGTAACGTAACCGGAGAAATCAGCCAAGATGCGCGCTTTCTTGAGAGCGTTTTCTTCGAAGCTGTTGCCGTCTTCCACCACCTTTGGCCAGGTGACAAATTCTGCGAGGGAAAGGAGCCGCAACGGAAGATTGGACAGGATCGAGGTTGCTTCGCGAAGCTTCCCCGCATTGGTTGTTCCCACTAGTAGGACGGCCACGGAACCAAGGCCTAGGCAACGGACTTGAGAACTTTTTGTTGCCTCTGCAGAAGTTCCCGAATCCCCTTCTGGGCAACCTCGAGCATACGGTCCAGTTTCGCCTTGCTAAACGGGGTGAGTTCCGCCGTCCCCTGCACCTCGACGAATTTTCCCGATCCGGTCACCACAAAGTTCATGTCCACCTCCGCGTGACTGTCCTCTTGCGCGTTGAGGTCTAGAAGCACCTTGCCGTCCACCATTCCCACACTAACGGCCGCAACCGTATCCTTGATGAGACTATCTTCCGTGAACCCCTTTTCCGATGATCGGCGCACCGCTTCCACCAGGGCAACATAGGCCCCGGTGATGGATGCCGTGCGTGTGCCGCCGTCCGCCTGAATCACATCGCAGTCGATCCAGACGGTCCTTTCTCCCAAGGACTCTAGATTGGCGATGGCCCGCAGGCTTCGACCGATGAGCCTTTGAATTTCGTGGGTTCTTCCCCCGACCCTGCCCCTGGCGGCTTCACGCGGGATACGGACCGGTGATGAGGAGGGAAGCATTCCATACTCTGCGGTGATCCAACCCTTGCCGGTGTTGCGCAGAAAAACGGGCACCTTGCTCTCCACCTTGGCAGTGCAGATGACCCGTGTAGCACCCACCTCAATCAGGGCCGAACCGTCGGCGTGCTTAATAAAACCCGGTGTAATGGAGACCGGTCTAAGTTCTTTTTCTTTTCTTCCGTCCGCCCTCATGCAATATCCTTTTGCTGCGCAGGAGGAATCAATCGACCTCAAAAAGAGATAGCGTCTAACAAGCTTGCCTTCCAAGCTCCCTACATTCCACAATCCACAGGTTCAGGTGGGAGGGCAAACCGGCAAGGTTGTAGTAGAGTTTTTGCGACGTCTGCAAACGGACTGTAACACGGCCAGAACCACCGGCCAAACGGATGGGGTTCTCTCCATGGACGTTGTCCGCCAGCCAGGCCACAGGGAGCGCTTCTTCAGCGCCGCTTGTGATCTCGTAACGAAAGGTTATGGCTACCGTGTTCGGAGGCACGGCCTTTGAAAGATCGATAGCTTTATACATTTCCTCACCCCTTGCCATGTAACGACCGGTCGATAAGCTCCACTGGATGCAGCACCGCAAGGTTCATGCCCTGTTGTTTCAGGCCCATTTCCATCTGGAGAGAGCAACCCGGATTACCGCTCACCACCACATCGGCGCCCGTTTCTTTGATTCGCTCGATCTTTCTATGGAGGAACTCCTGGGCCAATTCCGGGTGAAGTAGATTGTAGATTCCTGCGCTACCACAACAGAAGTCAGACTCCCTAAGCTCCACGAGTCGAAGCCCGGGAATTGCCTGCAAGAGGGACCTGGGTTCCTGCCTAACCCTCTGCCCATGGGCGAGATGGCAGGCGTCATGATAGGTGACCGTAAGGTCAAGCCTTCCAAGACCCACGGCAAGGGGTTGTTGGGCCAGGATCTGGGACACGTCAAACACCCTCTTACTAAAGGCTTCGGCCCTTTGAGAGTAGGCCGGGTCGCCTTGGAACAGTTCCCAGTACTCTTTCATAACCGAGCCGCACCCCGCAGCGTTGACTGCGATCATGTCCACTCCCGACTGTTCAAAGACATCCATGGTTTTCTTTGCCAACTCCTTGGCCCTTTCCCTCGCGCCTTCGTGGACAAGAAGCGAGCCGCAGCAGCCCTGCCGCTTCGGCACCACGACGTCATACCCGTACTCCCTCAAGGCCCGCGCCGTTGCAATATTCACCCCGGGGAAAAAATAACGTTGGACGCATCCCAGCAGGAGACCCACCCGGCCACGGCTCTCACCTCGGGCAGGCATCACCGCAGGCAGATCCTCGCTCACTTTGGCAACGGGAGGAAGAAGGGCTTCCATCCGACCCGCCCGGCCCAACAGGTTCAATAACCCAGAGCTCCGCACTACTCTCTGGAGTCCAGATCTCTGATAATAACGCAGCAGTCTGCTCATGGCGTTTAAACGACCTATGTGGGTAAAGGTGCCGAGGATGAATTCACGGAACCATCGTTCCACAGGAGCGTACTTATAATGGGTTTCAATTTGCCCCTTGGCCGACTCCATAAGGAAACCAAACTTCACCCCGGAGGGACAGGCCGTCTCGCAATTACGACAGAGCAGACAGAGATCCATATGCTTGACGAAGTTGTCGGTGATCTTGATCTTACCCTCTGAAGCCGCCCGGATGAGATAGATGCGCCCCCTCGGATTGTCCATCTCGTTACCGAGCACGAGATAGGTGGGACAGGCGGGAAGACAGAATCCGCAGTGCACACAGTCCAAGTAGAGCTCGGAGTCAGGCCGGTCCAGCCGATGGAAGGCGCTTGCGGGCTGCTCACGTTGGTCCATATTTTTAGCTCTCTGCCGATTGGATGTTAAACAGAACGACCTCGCTAAAGTATTCCGCGCGAAGACCGCCTCGAGTCAACATCCCAAACTCGAAGCACGAATTCCTAAACAATTCCACAATCTCAAATGATTAATGCTCAAAACATTGAACAAGCGCTCTGACATTTCTTGCAAGTACGAAAAGACGGCTACTTAAGACAAACCGGTTGATACTTTTGTTTTGTACTTTGGTTATTCGAATTTGTATTGAAATCTATTCTTGGCGCTCTTGGTCCAGCCCTCAGCGTTCAGCCCCAAACCCGCTCAGCGCGCCGTTTACAAAACCGCGAATTTCTGGGCTCGGGGGCCTGCCCTCAGCGGGAGCCGACAGGTTCATGCCTCGAGGCCGCGTCATTTTATCCGTCATGCCAATGCGCTTCGAACCTCCAGTATCGGACGTCTCCCTTTCTTCGCGCCGGGCCCCCTGCGCCCGATGGCAATCAGCGACGCAGGGGAGCGAGACGTAAGGCCGTGGGCATCGAACGTGAAGCTTCAGATATTCACCGGCCTGTTGCCCACGGCCGGAGAATCGCTCCCCGAGGAGAACCTAAGTAGTATACAAACTCGCTACTCAGAACCGACCGGCGCCTTACCGCTATCTGTCTTGCGTTAGATTCCTCCCACGAATCTTCCCGGATTCAAAATTCTTTTTGGATCGAACTGCCTTTTAAGCCCCTGCATTAAAAGAAGAGCGCTCCCCACCGGACCCCAGACATCGACATCACCTTTTACATCGGGCGGCGCCTCGGTAACGACGAGGCTCCCTCCACAGTCTTGAGCGAAGGTTCGAAGCTGATTCACGGCTTCGCCGACCCCTTGATGAAGCCCAAGGGAGGCGTCCCCTTGACGGGCAAAATGGTATCGGACGATTCCAGAACCCGCCTCGGCTACGATGGCAACGTCCAGACCCAGGTGCGCAGCCAAATTTTGCCCTAACCTCACCGCGTCGGCTACTCGACTTATGAGGACACTTGACTTGAGGACGGTTTGGAAGTGATCTCCCATGGAAATCCCGCATGTCGCCCGCCAGAAGGAATCATGGTCCCGGCCCTCCAATCTGTACCCCTCGTTGCCCTGATCATTTCCGGAGATCCGCGCCACTCCTTCGAGCTGGGCGTCAACCGCCTCTGGACTCACGCTACCGATGGCCAGCGCCAGGCCATAACGATCTTGCGGCCAAGAAAGACCCGCCGGACCAACCGCCAGACGCGAGGCCACGGGGCAGAGCAGCTCCACGGCAGAGGGAAGCAGGGAAGAATCGAGAACCCTGGCAACCACTTCACATGCGCCATCCACTGAAGCAAATGGAATCAGGCAGGTCTTTTCAACGTTGGGAACCGGGTATAGCCGGAAGGTGGCTTCCGCGATTATCCCCAAGGTCCCCAGCGAGCCGATAAAAAGCTTATTCATGTCGTAGCCACTAACACTCTTCACCACCTTCGCCCCGCCTTTGATGATCTTGCCGTCGGCTTGCACGACCCGGACGGCAATCAATAGATCCCTGGCACTTCCATAGCGAAGCCTCCGAGGCCCGCTGGAATTGGTCGCCAAGATCCCACCGATGGTTGCCTTTTCGAAATATGGGGGATCGAGGGCGATAAACTGTCCGCTATGTGCGAGCATCTCCTGTGCCTCTCTGAGTGCGATGCCCGCTTGGAAGGTGGCAGTCATATCGGCCGGTTCGTGGGCCACCAATGCGCTGAGGCGGAAAAGACCAAGGACAAGATCAACTCCATCTGGAGCCGTTCCGAGGCTGATCTTCGTTCCACTCCCCCACGGGGTTACCCTAAGCCCTTCAGTCGAGGCAAAGGCCATGAGCGCTGAGACTTCTTCCACCGATGCCGGGAAGGCCATGGCCTGAGGCACTTTTCCATCAACAGCGCAGGCGGAAACCCCATCACCTGCCACAACATTCGCCTCGCCCACAATTTCGTTCAATCGTCCCAGCAGTTTCTTTTGAGAGTGCACGATTGACGCTTAATGGTGTCCCAACACCCTGTGCAAAATATCACTTTGCGTCGATATCCCTGTCGTGTGATTCGAGTTCGTTGAGGGGAAAATCTTTCCGGGGTTCAGCAATCCGTCGGGGTCAAAGACTCTTTTGACCTTGGCCATGGCCTCCAGATCGTCATCCGTGTACATCATGGGCATGTATTCCCGTTTCTCCAGCCCGATGCCGTGCTCACCCGTGAGACTCCCTCCCATATCGATACAGGCCCTAATAATCTCGCTTCCCATTTCCTCCGCCTTGCGCAGTTCCCCTTCGTTGCGAGAGTCGTAGAGCATCAGGGGATGGAGGTTGCCGTCACCTGCGTGAAACACATTGGCAACTCGCAGGCCATACTTTCGGGAAAGCTCCTCGATCATCTTCATGATGGGAGGGAGCTTCGTCCTCGGGATGACGGTGTCCTGGACATAGTAATCGGGACCCAACCGACCCATTGAGGCAAAGGCGGATTTTCGACCCTTCCAGAGTTGCAATCGATCATTTTCATCTTTGGCCACTCTCACTTCTCGCACTCGGTTTTCTCGGCAGACCTCAATTATGGGGTCCACCACGGCCGCCACTTCATCTTTCGGCCCGTCCACTTCGATGAGTAAAACCGCCCCCGCATTGAGGGGATAGCCCGCGCCCACTCCCTTCTCTACGGCCCGTATACTCAGGTTATCCATCATCTCCACGGCTGCCGGAACAATCCCTCGGGCCACGATCCCGGAAACGGCGGCGGAGGCATCTTCAATGGTCTCGAAGACGCCCAACAGAGTTTGAACCGCTTCCGGTTTGCGCATAATACGCACGATTACCTTACTGGCAATCCCTAGGGTCCCCTCGGAACCCACAAAGACCCCGGTCAAATCATAGCCAGGGGGATCCAAGGTCTTTCCTCCAATTTGAACCACTTTGCCCGTGGGGAGGATCACTTCCAAGCCGAGGACGTGATTGGTGGTGACGCCATACTTCGGCGTGCGGGGCCCCCCGGAGTTTTCTGCCACGTTGCCCCCTATACTGCATGCGGTCTGGCTGGCCGGATCGGGAGAATAATAGTAGTTCCGCGGTGCGAGAGAATTCGTAAGCCAGATATTGACCATACCGGGCTCCACCACGGCGCGCTGATCCCTCAAGTCGATTTCTAAGATCCGGTTGACACGGTTGAGACCGATCAAGACTCCACCATCCAACGGGAGGGCGCCCCCAGACAACCCGGTCCCCGCGCCCCTCGCCACGAAGGGGCATCGCTCTCGGTGACAGACCTCCACCACCCTGCCAACTTCCTCTGCAGAGCGCGGCAGAACGACGATGTCTGGACGGGCTTTAAAAACAGTCAAACCATCCGTTTCGTAGACCCTGAGCTCATCGGGGTCCACCACAACCCCGTCCTTGCCAACCACAGCAAGCAGCTCCTTGGCTATCCGGTCTATATCCTTCACCGTTAGAGTCTCCGCGCTATAGGTGAAAGACCACCATTTTTAGTTCCGTCATCTCTTCCACGGCGTAACGGGGTCCCTCTTTGCCAAATCCCGAATCCTTTAACCCTCCATAAGGCATTAGGTCCGCGCGCCATTGGGGGCCCCAGTTGATGTGAAGATTTCCCGACTCCGCTTCCCGGGCGAATCTCATGGCCCAGTCAAGGTTTTCGGTAAATATGCCGGCGGACAGACCGTAGACGGTACGGTTTGCCAGCTCTAGGGCTTCCTCAATGGATTCGAAGGGTGTCACCGCCACCGCCGGGCCGAACAGCTCATCGGAAGAAATTCGCATTTCCGGATTGACATCGGCCACCACCGTAGGTGCGTATACGGCGCCCTGTCTCCGCCCACCTGCCGTTACGCGGGCCCCGCCTCCCACGGCCTCCCGCACCCACTGATCCACACGGATGGCGTCATCCTCACGAATCATGGGACCCACCTTGGTCTTTTCATCCAGTTGGTTTCCAGTCGTGAGGCCGTCCACCCTGGAATTTAAGACTTTGAGAAAATCACTATAGACCTTGCCCGCCGTGATGACCCTCTGGGTTGAAATGCAAACCTGGCCGGCATTGGCATACCCGGTGGAAGCGACGGCCGCAGCCACTTTTTCCAGGTCGGCGTCCGGCATGACGATCAAAGGACAATTGGAACCAAGTTCCATGGTCACCTTCTTGATTCCCGCAAGGCGGCAAATCCGCTCCCCAACGTCCCGGCTGCCCGTAAAGGTAATCTTGCGCACTCGATGATCTGAAACCAGCCGATCACCGATTTCGCCGCCCGGGCCGGTAATGCACT
The DNA here is from genome assembly GCA_965218425.1 of uncultured Binatia bacterium (SeqCode). GTDB lineage: Bacteria > Desulfobacterota > Binatia > UBA9968 > CAXXLF01 > CBDCDW01. The sequence continues at coordinate 2,092,401 of OZ244621.1, read as the reverse complement.
GTACGCCTTCAGGGGGGAGCCCCGCTTCCAGGAGGATCTCGGTGAGTTTGAGGGCAGAGAGGGGCGTATCCGTTGCCGGCTTGATGATTACCGAGTTGCCCGCGGCCAGGGCTGGCCCAACTTTATGACAAACCAAATTCAAGGGAAAGTTAAAGGGGCTAATGGCCGCCACCACGCCACACGGCACCCTCAGGGTAAATCCTAGCTTTTTGACACCGCTTGGGTCCCCATCCAGGGGGATGGTCTCTCCATGGATCCTCTTTGCCTCCTCCGCCGAACCCATAAGAGTCTCCACCGCTCGTCCAGCCTCTGCGCGACCTTCGGCGATGATCTTCCCCTCTTCCTTCGATATTATCTGTCCCAATTCTTCGGTGCGCGCCGCAATCAGATCGGCCGTTTTCCTGAGGATTCGCCAGCGTTCATAGGCGGACAGCCTCGCCATGACCTTGGCCCCCTGTTCGGCGAAGGCAAGTGCACGTTCTACATCGGACCCTTCCCCTCTGGGCGCCGTGTCGATCAATGTGCCGTCGTAGGGATTTTTCACCTCAATCACTCTCGGTTTTTCTACCCACTGACCTGCCAAAAACATCTTCATCACGAAGAACCTCCCTTTAACTGAGCTATCGAGTTCGTCAGTATCTAGACAAATGATGTAGCCGGGCACCCTCGGGCCGAGCTCTTGCGAGTCCGGGCAATGCGCCAGTGCCTTGCAGGCCACCACCCTGTCCACTCCAAAGGCGGCGATTTTCGCCGCCCGGGCCTGAACGCAACCTCTACGTTCCTGTGCCCGCGCTCTTCAGAACTCACCCCTCGGTCGCCTTATGGCCACTTACTTCAAGAACCACCTGTTCAAGTCGGGAAACTACCTGCTCATCCTGGTGGGTGTCAACAAAGATCTAATATGATATGGATAGAGTTAGTTCAGCAGGCCGTACGAGGGAAATCGAATGTGTTCGATCTCAGGGCTCACTTTCCTCACCGTCTTGCTGCCTTTCCACTAGATTGGGACCCGACGGTCTTAACGAGATTAACCTTGTGAATTATTTATTTATCCGTAGCGTAACAGGCATGACGGGACTTCTGTCTGAGCCTGTTGCCATAAAATTGGGCCGTTTCTGCGGTTATCTTGCCTCCTATTTTTGCCGGCGACGGATGCGAATGGCCATGCGACATATGGGGCGGGTGCTGGGATCCGGAGCCGATCCCGGTGAGGCAGCCAGAGAGGTGTTCGCCAATTACGGTCGCTACTGGGCTGAGATATTCTGGACCCGATCTCACGGGGTCAAGGAGGTGGACCATTACATCACAGTTGACGGAATCGAACAACTACGCAAGGCTCGAGACCTAGGTCGGGGAATGATACTGGCCTTCCCTCATCTGGGCAACTGGGACATGGCAGGACCCGTGGCACTACGGGAGCAGATCCCTCTCACCGTTGTGGTCCAGGTCCCGGGCCGCCGACGCACTAGAGAATATGTCGTGGAGTTGCAGAGGGAATTGGGAATCGAGGTGTTTTTTGCGGATGAAAGCGGCACCTCCACATGGGCTTTAGTGAAGAGATTGCGGGCCGGAGGAGCGGTGGCGCTCCTGAGCGATCGCGACGTCACCGGCACCGGAGTCCCCGTCCAGTTCTTTAACGAGGAAACCACGCTCCCCGCGGGCCCGGCCACATTGGCACAACTGACAGGGGCCCCTATTTTCCCCCTGGCTGTCTATTTTCAACCCGAGTGTGGCCACCGGACCGTTGTCTACCCGTCCCTTGAACCAGCCACCACAGGAAGTCTCGAACAGCGCCTACGAATACGAACTCAACGCCTCGCCCATGCTCTTGAAGCCATGGTGCGGGAAGCCCCGACCCAATGGCATTTGCTGCAACCAAGCTGGCCATCCGATCGCAACGGGGCGGGCCCACCTAACCACCGTAGTTAAGGCCGTGGTCTCGCATCAGAATTGTCTGGTCCTCCCGTCGCACACCTGCATCCACCACTTCCCCCACAAACAGGGTATGATCTCCCTTTGCCACTTCCCCCACCACCTTGCACTCCCACCATGCAGGTGAATTTAGCAGCAACGGACAACCGGTTTCTTTACCAAGCTGAAATTTCTCGCCACCGATGGTGTCCCCCTGAACTTGGTGAGGTTTGAAGAAGTTAAAGGCCAAATCTTTTTGATCCTTTCCAATCACGTTAACAGCAAAGACGCTGGTGCCTTTGATATGCCGGTGGACACCGGAGTCGGCCTTGACCCCAATGGCCACCAGGGGCGGCTTGAACGAAGTCTGTGTCGCCCAGTTAATGGTGGCCGCGCTCACATCTTTCCCGTCACCGTCCTTCGTAGTCAAAACGAACATCCCATACGGGATCATGCGCAATGCCGTCTTTTTCGCGCCTTCCTCCATGGCTAAGCCTCCTTTGGCGTTTGCTATCGAACTTTTAAATCAAAAGCCACCGGACCTTTTTCACCTTTACGAGTCTGAAACTGTACGCTGTCCCCCTCGTCGATATCCTCAAATTGGCCTCTAGGAGCTAGACTGCCCCGATGAAAAAACACATCATCGCCGCCATCATCGGGGACAATGAAGCCAAAACCTTTATCCCGCGCCAGTTTCTTAATCGTTCCGGTCATAAATAGATCTTCTTTCCTAATCGGATTTAAACTTCTAAATAATCCCGCCAAACTACCAAGTCAAGGAGCAAAGGGCGAAGTAGGCTTGCAAAGGTGGATCGTGATACTTTCTTTCCCTGCTAAGGATATAGCGACAACGAGGGCTAAATTGGTTAGTTATCCACAGGCAGGGAACCTAACCATCACGCCTCGCGTTAGTGTAAATATAATTAAGTTTTCGTCGATTCCCCTTGAAAAAGTAAGCCATCAGGAATAAAGAATGGGAAGTGCCTGAAAACGGGCCCTAAAGTTGTTGGGGCTTACCGAATTTAGTGCTATAAGCTAACAGGTTGGTTATCGGGGCGGTTACGGTTTCCCTGGGGATAGAGCGGTGGGAAAGACTACCAACTATTTAGGACCCGCCTACGGCTAGTGAACGTATTCATTCAAAATTGTATTAACGAGAAGGGACCGGCCTCCTGCACTGGAAATCGGTCGCTATTTGAAGGAAACAACCATGAGCAAAGTTGATCTTGCCATTGCAATCGGCGGCGCGGCCGGACAGGGAATTGCAACGCCTGGAGATATCCTGGCACGGATTTTCGTACGCCGCGGACTTCACCTAAACGCTTACAACGCCTACCAGTCAATTATTCGCGGCGGCCATATCTTTCTGACGCTCCGTACCAGCGACAAACCCGTGCTCAGCATGGGAGACAAACTCGACGTGCTGATTCCCTTAAACCAGGACACCATGGATCGCCATCTCAGACTCATGAAGTCGGGATCCACGATCCTCTTCAACAGCGACAAAATCAAACCGGGAACCCCCAACGAAGGAGCACAGCTCTGTCCCTTCTCGGTCAAGGAACTGGCTCCTGCCATTAAGGGAGACTTGGTCCAAAACACCATTGCCCTTTCCGCCGTCCTACAACTCATCGGGGTTGACTTCAGTATCCTCGAGGAGATCCTCACCCTCCAATTCAAAAGAAAAGGGCAGGCTGTGGTGGATGAAAACGTCGGGGTGGCGCGGGCAGGTTACGATTATTCCGCTCGACATTTCAAACCGTTTCCCTTTACCCTGCCTGATACCGGCAAAAAGCTCGCGTTTTTCGAGGGCAATCAAGCCCTGGCCATGGGCGGTGCGGCGGCTGGTGTGAAATTTTACTGCGCCTATCCCATGAGTCCTTCAACCGGAGTTCTCCACTGGATGGCACGACACGCCCGCCAGTTGGGGATCATGGTGCGGCAGGTGGAAGACGAACTGGGAGTTGTCAATATGGCAACGGGTGCCGCACACGCAGGCTGCCGTGCCATGTGCGCCACCTCGGGGGGCGGTTTCGCCCTCATGACCGAAGGACTCGGCTCAGCATCAATGATGGAGATCCCTCTAGTCTGCATCAATGTCCAACGAGCGGGCCCGGCCACCGGCGTTCCCACGAAGACCGAGCAAGGTGATCTCTGGCAGGCGTTGGGGGCCGGTCAGGGAGACTATCCTAGAATCATCGTTGCACCAACCAATATCCCCGATTGTTTCAAAACAGTCCCCCAGCTCTTCAATCTGGTGGACAAATTTCAATGCCCAGGCATTATCCTCACCGATCTCCTCCTTTCCGAAGGGCGGTCCAGCGTGGATCCCGCAGACTTAGACTTCAACGTCCCCATCGACCGTGGTGAAGTCATTGGACTCAACGGTAGTACGCCTGCGGCGAACGGCGGGTATAAGCGTTTCCTCCTCACTAAGAGCGGCATATCGCCGCGCGCCCTTCCTGGAACACCCGGCTATGTCCATGTGGTGGCCACCGATGATCACGATGAAGACGGCGTGCTCATCAGTGATGAATTCACCAATCCCCACAAGCGGCAGGCCAGCCACGAGAAACGCATGCGTAAAATGAAGGGGGTTCTTCCGCTGCTGAAGGCGCCCAAACTGTTCGGACCCGCCACAGCCAATGTAACCCTGGTTGGGTGGGGATCCACCGAAGGTGTCATGCGCGAAGCATGGGAGCAACTCAAAGAAGAAAAGATCGTCGCCAACCATCTTCAAATCAAGTGGATCGTTCCCCTTCATGCCAAGGCAATCGTCTCGATTCTTTCCAAGAGTAAAAAAACCATCATCGTCGAAAACAACTATAGCGGCCAATTTGCCAGGTATCTCAGGTCAGAGACCGGCATCGAGGCGGATGGCCACATCCGGAAGTACGACGGCGAGCCATTCATGCCCCATCATATTGTGGACGGGGTGAAAAAGATTCTTGCCGGCAAATCCACGCAGTATGTACCGGTTCACGAGATTACAGTTTGAGGAGAAATCATGAGCACGCCCATGGCAGAAATTGAAAGCAGAGCAGGGGGGCCGACAGGGTCGCAACTGCAACGGCCCAAACTAACCGTCAAAGATTTCAAAGGATTGGTTGAACCCGACTGGTGCCCCGGATGCGGCGACTTCGGAGTGCTCGTCGCCCTTAAACAAGCCATCGTGGAGTTGGGGCTTCACCCCCACGAGGTGATGACCGTGAGCGGCATTGGCTGCTCATCGAACTTGCCAGGTTACGTCAACGCCTATGGCATGCACACTCTCCATGGACGAGCCCTGGCGGTGGCCACGGGCGCCCAGTTGGCCAATCACAAACTCAAGATCATCGCCGCCGGCGGAGACGGTGATGGATATGGCATCGGGGGCAACCACTTCGTTCACACCATGCGACGAAACGCGGATTTGACCTACATCGTCATGGACAACCAAATTTATGGTTTGACCACTGGCCAGATCTCGCCTACCAGCATCAAGGGAATGAGCACCAAAAGCACACCGTTTGGAAGCGTAGAGAATCCAATCAATCCGATTCCCCTCGCCATTGCGGCTGGGGCCACATACGTCGCCCGAGGTTACACGGGTCAGGTCAAACACCTGGCCGAACTTATCAAGGGAGGCATTGAGCACAGAGGCTTTGCCCTCATCGACGCCTTCAGCCCCTGCGTAACCTACAACCTTGACAACGGACATGATTTTTTCAAACAGCGCGCCCGAAAGCTCGAAGATATGGGACACGACCCACAAGATTTCAAGGCCGCAATGGAAAAGGCCTACATGTGGGGCGATGAGATCCCCATAGGGCTATTCTGGAAGCGCGAGGATTTACCCGCGCTGGATCAGCTCGAACCGGTCCTGGCGGATGGGCCCATGGCACGTCGCTCATTGGGAATCTCCCAAGAAGACGCCAAGTCCCTGATCAAAGAGTTGATGTAGGCTCCCCCTCGAACATCCAATCTCCCTCCCATAGCTTCCCTTCCGTTTGGGGTGGGTTGCTGCATTGCACGACGAGAACACGCAATTGTTGCAATTTTTCCACGACATGATTTAGGTTACACAATCCTTGGTTTCCTGTGGTCCTAATTTGATGCAAACACTTCTCGTCAATGACCTTGGCCAGTTGGAATATGCGGCCGCGCGGTCTGTTCAGGAAAATCTCCTCAAACAGAAGCAGAGCGGTCAACTTGCAGACACCCTCCTGTTGGTCGAGCATCCTCATGTTTATACCATTGGCCTTGGGGGCAAAGTGAAAAATCTACTGGATCCGGGTGAGGTGCCCGTTCACTCAACCGGCCGGGGAGGAGACATCACCTATCACGGTCCCGGCCAGTTGGTGGTCTATCCCCTGGTGGACCTCAAATCCACTCTTCGAAGAAAGGTTCACACCTACCTTCGTAATCTCGAAACGACGCTCATCCAGACACTTAAGGCATTCGGCATCTCGGCCACCAGGCGTCATCCCTGGACAGGGGTATGGATTGAAAACAAAAAAATCGCCTCCATTGGCATTGCCGTGCGCAGGGGCGTCACCTATCATGGGGCAGCTTTAAACGTGAATTCCGATCTCACTTACTTCAAACGGATTATCCCCTGTGGTCTCCCCTGGGCCGAAGTCACATCCATGAACCGCGAGTTAGGAGAAGAGGTTGACCTGGAAAAGGTAAAGGAGGCTTTCATCGAATGCTTCATCACGCGATTTCGTTACGCAGGGATTGGTAAGCTATGCCACGAAGACATCCGGATTGGATCAAAGTCAAAGCCCCGGGCAGCGCCCACTACCTCCGCCTCAAGCGAATTCTGAGAAAGCACAACCTCCACACCGTCTGCGAAGAGGCACATTGCCCCAACGCAGGTGAATGCTGGGAGCACAACACCGCCACGTTCCTGATCCTCGGAGATATTTGCACCCGCGGCTGCCGCTTTTGCGCCATCAGCAAAGGCAAGCCGAGCCTTTTGGACCCGGAAGAACCTCGAAAAGTCGGCCTTGCGGTCAAAGACCTTGGCTTAGGCCATATTGTGGTGACGTCCGTGGACAGGGACGATCTTCCCGACGGAGGCTCAACCCATTTTGCCAAGACTGTCTTTTGGATCAAAAACCTTAATCCCGGGATTCGTGTGGAAGTGCTCATTCCAGATTTCAAGGGAGACCGGCGTGCCCTAGAGACAGTGGTTCGCTCAGGGATCAATATACTGAACCATAATATCGAGACCGTTCCTCGACTCTACAAAAAGGTTAGGCCGGGGTCCTGTTACCGGCGTTCGCTGGACATCCTAAAGGCCGCCAAAGAAATGCGGGAAGGAATACTAACCAAGTCGGGATTGATGCTGGGGGTGGGCGAGACCCTTGAAGAGGTTATGGTCACCCTCCAGGATCTGAGGCAGATGAACTGTGATATCGTCACCCTGGGGCAGTACCTTCGACCTTCCACAGATCAGCTGAAGGTGGAAAGGTACGTTTTCCCCCATGAGTTTCAGGAACTCAAGACGAAGGCAGAAAAGCTCGGCTTTCGGCACGTGGAATCGGGGCCGTTGGTGCGCAGTTCCTACCACGCCTGGAGCCACGTCCAATGACGGGCTCCAATTAGCATGTGTTTTTAATGGGGGCTTCAGATGGGCAGGTCGGAGAGTTGCTGAGCAAACGCTCTCAGCCTTTTTTCTTCTGGTACCACTCTGAATTTATTTCAATGTAGTTTTTCCACTTCTCTGGTGTTGCGGCCTCTTCAAAGATTGCCTCCACGGGACAAACGGGCTCACAGGCTCCACAATCGATGCATTCCTCAGGATCGATGTAAAGCATCTTTACTTCTTCAAATTCCTCTGTCTCATCCTTGGTCGGGTGAATGCAATCCACCGGACATACATCCACGCAGGCCGCGTCTTTGACGTCCACGCAAGGCTCCGCAATAATATAGGTCATCTCCTTCTCCTCCTACATTTTTTCTAGTTATAAACGAAATTTACGCAGGTTCGTTCCCAAGATTCTTATGGATAAAATTTTCTACGAAAGAACTTCAACAAAGCTATTTGCGCTGAAATGCCCCCGAACTAAAATCCGAAATCCGAAGCTCGAAATCTCAAACAAACCGAACCGGCCAAACCTAAAAAAAATCAAAATCCGAAACGGGATCGTTTGGAAATTTATATATTTTGATCATTTGGATTTGTTTCAAATTTCGAGTTTGTAATGATGTCTATCCTTGCGCCCTTAGCGTCTTTGCCTCTCGATTCCCCTCGGGGTCCTGAGGTTCTCGAAGGACGCGAGTCATCTTTACCCGGATTCAGTAATCCAAAATTCAACGAATATCAAATTGGCTTGGTTAGCCTTTGATCACCCCAATGGGGCGAAATCGAGCGACCTTTTTCGATATGGCCGCTCGGTCCATAGTTTCTACCACAGCCGCCACGTCTTTGTAAGCGTGGGGCATCTCCTCGGCCATGGTGGCCCGTCCCTGGTACCGTGCCACCACACCCCAGCGTTTCATCTCCTGGTCGACGTTCAGGCTGCGGCTAACCCGCTTGGATTGAGCTCGGCTCATGACCCGCCCAGCCCCGTGGCAAGTGCTGCCAAAGCTCGACCTCATGGCCTCCTGCGTCCCCACTAGGAGATAAGAATAGCGGCCCATATCACCTGGAACAAGGACCGGTTGTCCGATGGTCCGGTAGGCTTTTGGAATTGAGGAGTGGCCCGGCGGGAACGCCCTTGTGGCACCCTTGCGATGGACACAGACACGACGGGTTTCTCCCTGCACCTGATGCTCTTCAATCTTAGCGATATTATGACACACGTCATAAATAAGTGAAAATCCCAGTTCCCGAGGGCTGATCCCAAAAACCTTAAGGAACGCATTTTCCGCGTGACTCATAATCACCTGGCGGTTAGCCCAAGCGTAATTGGCGGCACAGGCCATGGAGGCCATGTAATCTTCACCTTCGGGAGACTGCAGGGGAGTGCAGGCCAGCTGACGATCAGGGAGCTCAATGGCGTACTTCACGGCGGCTTTACTCATTATCTTGAGGGAGTCCTCGCAGGTCTGGTAACCCAAGCCGCGGGAACCCGTATGAATGAGGACCACCACCTGCTCGGGAAAAAGGCCCAACGTCTCTGCCTCCCGGGTCATATAGATCTCTTCAACCTTGCCCACCTCAAGAAAGTGATTCCCGGAACCCAGGGTGCCAACCTGCTTGACTCCCCGCTCCAACGCACGCTCACTGATGAGCTCCGCATCCGCTAGTTTGAGGGCCCCCTCGTCTTCCATGCATTCGAGATCTTCCTCTCGCCCATATCCCCGCTCCACCGCCCAACGCGCCCCTTGGCGTAGCAATCGCTTTTCTTCGTCTTTGGAAATTTTCGGGATAGCCCCTTCGGAACCCACTCCCGAGGGAATCAGAGAAAAAAGAGAGTCCATCAGGAATGTCAACTTTGTTTCGATTTCACTGAAAACCAAGTTCGTCCTGACCAACCGGACTCCACAGTTGATGTCATAGCCAACGCCCCCGGGTGAGATAACGCCGTCTTTCAAATCCATGGCGGCCACACCTCCGATGGGAAACCCGTAGCCCCAGTGAATATCCGGCATGGCCATCGAATAGCCCACAATTCCAGGCAGGCTCGCCACATTCATGACCTGGCGCAGGCTATTGTCATCCTTGAGACTCGGCAGGAGTTCTTCGCTCGCGAAGATCCTTCCAGGCACCCTCATTTTTCCCCGGCGCGGGATCTCCCAGAGGCACTCCCCAATTCGCTCGAGTCCTACGGGCTCTTTTGTCGTTGACTCTTTTCTAGACATCAAAGATCACCCTGGCCCGCCAGCGACCTTTTTCCTTCCATACTCTGAAATCATGATAAGTGACGCCTTTGATCTCAGTATGAAAACGATGCCGTCTGAGATCCAATCTCTCTCCTTTTACCAGACCCTCCACTGCACCTTCATGGAGGCTTATGATCTCACATTGTCTTCCCACAAAGCCGTGGAGGTTAAACTGAGCCAAGAGCTCGCGCAACCAAGCATGGAAGAGCTCCCCCCAACCTTCACCCTTGGCCGATACGACCACTTCTTGCTCTGGCCTCACTCCTTTGATGTCCACAAGAATTCTATACAGGGCCTGTCCCCCGGATGAAAAAAGAGTCGGCAGGTCTAGCCCTTGCACCTCTAGCCCAAGATCCGCTGTGTGATCGATTTCCCGTGTAGCCATAAGACATCCAAGGAGTGAGTCCTGAAAAGCACGGGCACAGGAACAAGGCAGAGCCCCCCTTAACCGCGCTCAGAAGGGCTCCACCCGAAGGTGGCCGGCTAGGTCACCTGGCTAAATACCCATGAGCTCAATGATAATATAATTGAACCCAACGAAAGGGCAACATGAGCCTGTGATACCTATTCTGAAGCGATTTAACTCAGATCTATTTGGTGGAAACCGGTTTGCCGTGGTCATCGACGGCCACGTAGGTCACTTCCGCCTCCGTCACTTTGACCGGGACCCCGGGACGACGCGGGTGCTCGGTCTCCACCTCGATTCTTACCGCGAGGGAGGCTCGTCCTTCACGAATCACTCGTGCGTAAAAACTCGCCAAATCCCCCACATAAGACGGGTGATATGAATTCCACCTCACGTATGGCTCGAGTGACAAACCTCCCGGACGCGTATCTTTGAGCAGCGATACCACCGGCCGGATCGATATGGCCCAGGATAACTCCACCAAAGATGGTGCCCCAGGAGTTGGTATCCCGAGGAAGCAGAGTTACCCTTGTGGTGAGTTCCCGTTTCGATCCTATGTTTTTCCGTGCGCTGATGGCCGGATGGCTCCCAGATGGATCGTGCAAACCTGCCCGGGATTGAATACCAATTGGACCCGAGCTCAGAGGTAGGTTAGCCAGCCTGCGTACTTTTTATCTCTTCCTTTGATGACATTGAAAAAAGCTTTTTGTAGGTCGAGGGTGACCTGTCCGGGGCGGCCAGATCCAATTTTCCGATCATCCACCTCACGAACGGGTGTCACCTCGGCGGCAGTCCCGGTGAGAAAGGCTTCGTCGGCCATGTAGAGCTCATCCCGGGAAAAACGCTCTTCTGACACTGACATTTCACGGTCCCGAGCAATGGTCACCACAGAATTCCTCGTGATTCCTGGCAGGATGGAAGTATTGGGAGTTGTTTTGATTTGCCCCTCACGGACAATGAAAATATTCTCTCCGCTACCCTCTGAGACGTAACCTTCGGTGTCAAGCATAATGGCCTCGTCATAACCTGCCAGTTTAACCTCGTTCTTGGCCAGAACCGAATTGACATAGTTACCCGAGATTTTACTTTTGGTCATGGCCACGTTGACGTGATGACGAGTGTACGACGACACTTTGGCCCGAATCCCGTTTTTGATCCCGTCCTCGCCCAAATAGGCGCCCCATGGCCAGGCGGCGACCACCACATGAATCGGATTACTCGGGGCATGGAGACCCATCTCCCCCATACCCACGAAGGCAATGGGGCGGATATAACATTCCTTGAGACCATTGCCTTTGATCACCTGTCGGATGGCCTGTTCAATATCCTCGAGACCAAAGGGAAGCGGGAAGCCCAATATCTGACCCGAATCAAAAAACCTTCGAATGTGCTCGGCCAATCGGAAGACCGCGGATCGGCCATCCTCCAGAAGGTAGCAGCGGATCCCTTCAAAATAACCCGTCCCATAGTGCAGCGAATGGACCAAGACATGAACCTTGGCCTGATCCCAGGGAACAATCTTACCGTCCATCCAAATCTGTTTTCCTTTTGATGACACCCTTATCTCCTCAACCGCAGAATCGGCCCAAGCCCTATTGTACTTGCCCCATGACCCCCCATCAAGGGCCAGGGACTACCAGTTTTCCGGGTCTCCCCCACGGTTCCGTAGAAGTTCGCAACTATAGACAAAAAAAGGCCACCATGGGTTCGTCATGGTGGCCAGAAACCTAAAACTGTAAAGAGCTACAGACCTTTCTTCAATGACGGGGCAGGTTTGAAACCAACCGTCTTACTTGCCTTGATACTGATAACGTTGCCCGTCTGAGGGTTTCTTCCCTTCCGCGATTTTCTCGAGCGGACAGAAAAGGTGCCAAACCCGGGCACCTGAAACCGTTTCTCTTTCCTGATGGCGCGGGCGAGACTTTCAAAGGTTGCATCCACAGCGTTCCTTCCCGCTCTCTTACTAAGCTTAGCCGCCTTCGCCACCGCGGCGATCAATGCTGCCTTGGTCATAGCTTCTCACCTCCCATTTTTTTAATAATTAAATTTCTGCTTGCTGGTTACCTGTAGTCTCAAAGCTGGCAAAAAGTTTCTCTAGTATGTCCCAACCTAAATGTCAACAAAAAAACATCGCAATGCATGACTCAACCTCCGTTGCAGAAGTGCTAAGGATACTTACACCAGATGACAACTCCGTCACGCCGCCCCTGGTTCAATTCTTGATCCTATTTAACGAGGCCTATAGGACTCGATGCCATCCCGGTCTATCTCCTTGAGTCTCTCTTCAGACAGGACGTTTCCGAATAGCTCATTGCGCATCACCAAATACTGCCTGGCCACTTTTTTATTCGCCGCGATGATCCGTTCCAATTTTTCACCGTCAAGATGACCCGCCTGTAGTTCTTTCCAACCCAGCTCGTAGTGATTTACCTCATCGGAAAATACCTGTCGGTAGGAATCAGCGATTCTTTTTTCCAGCTCTCCCCCGGATATGTTTTTCATCACCGATGCAAACACAGTCTCATGGGCCACATTGAGGTGAGGAGCCATTCGAAGGTCTTCCGCAAGGTTTTTGCGCAACTCCTCCAGCTTAGTCTGCTGGGGGGACGGGGAACATTGATTGGCAACCACCTTTTCACCCGTCAACCATTCGAGAGTGTCCGCCAACAAACGGTAATGTTTAATCTCATCGGCCAACTCGTAGGCGATTCCTTCGTAGAGGTGTCTGTCTACTTCTTGGTCCAGCTTGGAATACTGGTCTTGGAGAACCGGTAAAATTTTAGGAACGGATTTAATTTCTTTGTACAGGGTGACCCTCAACCAGTAAACGTCCTGTTCCATGGATCTCGGGTGGGAAAAATAATTCTCAACCAGCTCTTTGATACCTCCCCAGTAGTGATCCAGTGACGATTCTATTCTATCTTTCACCTTCGGATATGACATGGTTTTGTTCCTCTTGGATTTAACTCTGGGTCCTTCCCTGTAGGGTTGGAATCCGGATCTTCCGGCATATTGTCCCCTGAATAGAAGTACCGGATATTAGTTGAAGCCCGAGCCGATATCAAGCGTAATACAGTGACCCTGTTTGCCCATACAGCTCAAACTTCACCCTTGAGCCATGGGGTGAGAGTTGCTAGATTTATTTTGGGTCACCCAGGTTACGAAAAATGGACGCTCGACTGAAAGAAGGCATTGGTTTGTTTAACGCCGGTCGCTTTTTCGAATGCCACGAATCCCTGGAGGATCTTTACCTTCACACCGATGAGGAGCACAAGCCTTTCCTGGAGGGGTTGGTGCAGCTAGCGGCGGCTTGCAGGATTTTCCACGAATTTGGGGAGATCACCGGCCCGGTTCGTATGGTCCGCCTGGCCATCATTAGGCTCGAGAACTATAAGCCCGCCTACCTGGGGATCAGGGTCAAATCCTTGATTCGTTCCATGGAAAAATGGACAAATCGGATGGAGGCCGGCGAGACCAACTCCGCCGTCCCGCGGGCTCGGACACCCAAGATCCGGTTGTGCTGGTTCCTTACTCAATGACCCATTCACCATTGCAGGAAAAGCTCGACACCTTCATGGGTGGAGAGTGGACCGGAGAAAAAAGGATCCACGGCCTCAAGGGTGGCGGCAGGGCCTACCTCCTATCGTTTCTTGCCGAAAAGACAAAACGTCCGATTCTTTTGATCGCCGCCACCACCAGGGAAGCCGAGGTTCTATACCAAGACCTGGCCTTCTTTCTCGGTGAAGAGGAAGGGCTCTCCCCTATGGAAAAGCGGCTCCATCTATTTCCATCCTGGGATGTCCTACCCTTTGAAGCCCTTTCACCCCACCTGGAACTGGTGGCGGCTCGACTTGAAGGACTCTACCACCTGATCGAAGGACGCGCCCCCATTCTCGTCTCCACCCCTGCGGCACTTCTGCAAAGGGTTATCCCCAAGGACGATTTTAAAAACTCCTACCGCTACCTCGTGGTTGGAGAGGAAATCTCACGGGAGCACCTGCTGGAGCATCTGATTGGCTGGGGTTTCCAGAGTGTTCCCCTGGTGGAAGAACGCGGAGACCTTAGCGTCCGTGGAGGAATCGTCGATATCTTTCCACCAGCCTACCCTCGACCCGTGCGACTGGAATTTTCTGCGGACAACCTAGAATCCATTCGGGAATTTGATCCCTCCACCCAGAGGTCCGTATTGCAGCATCAGGAGCTCATACTATTGCCCATGAAGGAGTTTTCTCTTCGATCCAAACAAATTCAAGGAATCCTCAGGGATATCGAGGAACGGGCTGAGGAATTGGACTTGGTAAGCAAACAGAAGAACTCCCTTGTGGAATCTTTGAGGAGTGGCGCCCCCTTTATGGGCATGGAGCTTCTCGCGCCCTATTTTTACCAGCATCTGGTCCCCCTATTTTCCCACCTGCCCCCCGAGTCCCTGCTCTGGCTCGACCAAGAATCCCAACTGGAGGAGGAGGTGGAGCGGTACGAAAAGCTGATTTGGCAACGTGGCGCCAAGGCCAAGGAAGAAGGTCGCCTCACTCCCCCAACAGAAAGACTGTACATGAACAAGGAGGAGTGGCGGGAGAGTCTCACCGCCTTTGCCCGGATTTACTGCGAGCCACTCGATATCCTTCGGCCCCGAGGGCAATCCAGCGCGCCTGTGCTGACCCTAAAATCTCATCTCAATACAGACCTCCATCAGGAAATCTCGGCACACCCGAGCAGAGAAACCTCACTGGTCCCTTTAATCAACCATCTTAAGAATTGGCAGCAGGAAAGAGTCGTTTTCGTGGCCCCTACCGAGGGCGAGGCAACCAGAATCCAGAGTCTATTGGCACACTATGAGGTGGAGGTGCCATTGGTTGATACTCCGCTCCCTTCCTTGCTCGCCCGTGAAGGGCCCTGTCGTGCGCTTGTCGTGGGAAACCTAACGCGGGGATTTCGATTGCCCGAGGACGGGCTCATCCTGATCACCGTAGATGAAGTCCTCGGCACCAAAAAGAGATCTCACCGGCTCAAGAAAAAGACACACCCGAGTCATTTTATTACTAGTCTGAGCGAACTCAAGCAGGACAATGCCGTGGTCCATATAGATCACGGGGTGGGAATCTATCGCGGACTCAGATTTCTCAAGGTAGCGGGAGTTGAAGGCGAATTCCTCCACCTGGAGTATCAGGGAGGAGATCGTCTTTATTTGCCCATACATCAGATTAACCTGGTTCAGAAATACATCAGCGGTGACGCCCCCCCCCCTTCCATGGACCGTCTCGGCGGAAGCTCTTGGGAAAAGGTTAAGGTAAAGACTCAGAAGTCGATTCTAGCCATGGCCAAAGATCTCATGGCCGTCTATGCGGTGCGGGAGGTCCATGAGGGGAATTCCTATCTAGCACCCGATCAACTCTACCGTGAGTTCGAGGCCTCATTTGAATTCGAGGAGACCCCGGACCAGGAACGAGCCATCGAGGAAACCCTCACCGATTTGCAGAAAAAGAAACCCATGGATCGGCTGATATGCGGAGATGTGGGGTATGGAAAGACCGAGGTAGCCCTCAGGGCCGCCTTCCTTGCAGTGATGAACGGCAAACAGGTGGGTGTCTTGGCCCCTACCACCATTCTCGCAGAACAACACCTGCAAACCTTCCGCCAACGCTTCAACGGATATCCGGTTAGGATCGAGATCCTCAACCGGTTTGTGAGCTCCAAGGAGAGTCAGCAGGTGCTTCAGGGCTTAACCAAAGGGCTCGTAGACATTGCGATCGGCACTCATCGCCTGCTCCAAAAAAGCGTTCAATTTAAGGACCTGGGGCTTATGGTGGTGGACGAAGAGCACCGATTCGGAGTCATCCACAAGGAGAGGCTGAAAAAGATGCGGCAATTGGTGGATGTGATGAGCCTCACGGCTACGCCCATCCCACGTACGCTTCATATGTCCCTCATCGGCATCCGCGACCTGAGTATCATCGAGAGCCCACCTGCCGGGAGACTCGCCATTCGTACTTACATCACAAGGTACGATGAGGGCGTCATCCGGGACGCGGTGCTCCGGGAGATCAACCGGGGGGGTCAAGTCTTCTTCCTCCACAACCGGGTGGAGACCATCTATCGCATGGCCCAGAAACTCATGGATCTGATTCCGGAGGTTAAAATCGGGATGGCCCATGGCCAGATGCCGGCCAAAGAGCTCAAAAAGGCCATGGTGGATTTCTATGAGAACCAAACTCAGATGTTAGTCTGTTCTGCCATTATAGAATCGGGAATGGATTTCCCCAATGCCAACACCATTTTTATTAACCGAGCAGATCGATTTGGGTTGGCGCAGCTCTATCAACTCCGTGGTCGCGTGGGGCGATCGGTCCAACGAGCCTACGCCTATCTCCTCATTCCGGGAGAACGAACCATCACCCGCGATGCCCAGAAAAGACTGATGGCACTCCAAGAAATCGACGAGCTGGGAGGAGGTTTTAAGCTGGCCCTTCACGATCTCGAGATCCGGGGGGCCGGAAACCTCCTGGGACAGGAGCAATCCGGCCACATTGCCGCGGTCGGTTTAGAGCTATACACCCAGATGATGGAAGAAGCTGTCAAGGGGCTCAAAGGGGAAGGTGTCGTGCCCAGGCTGGAACCGGAGATCCGAATGGGAATTCCAGCCTATCTCCCGGCTAATTACATCCCCAACACAAATCAGAGACTGTTTTTCTATAAACGGTTAGCCGGCTTGGGAAGCAGCCAGGAGTTGGTGACCATCCAAGAAGAACTCCAGGACCGTTATGGACCTTTCCCCCCGGTGGTACAAAACCTTTTTAAAGTCATGGATCTCCGACGAGCCCTGAAGGAGTGTCTGGTGGAGCGGATTAGCTATCAACAAGGTAGGGTCTCACTACTCTTTCACGCCGAATCTCCCGTGGAGGTGAACAGCCTGCTCAAACTCATCAACAACGATGGTGGTCGCTACCGGCTCTCTCCCGACGGGCGTTTCTCCTTCGCCCCTGCTGGCAAGGGTTGGGGCAACATCATTCAAGAGGTGATGGCCATGTTGCAAGAGCTCCATCAGGTATGTTAGCTATTTAATTAGGGAAAGGAGGGCCTAGGGTTGACCAGTCAATTACGATTTAGACTTGCTGTCATTCACGCTTCCATGGCGCTGTGGATCCTCCTTTTGCCAATCCACACTCCTCTCCTGGCGATGCTGGTTGAACAAGTGGTGGTGGTGGTTGACGGCGATCCACATACCCTTTCCGACCTTGATCAATACGCGAAGACCAAGACGGGCGCGAAAATGCCCACCCATGAGCTCTCCAAGATGAGCCAAGACTCAAAATCATTGGCGATATTGGAACAGTTTATCACGGATAAACTCATTTCGGCTGAAGCCAAGCGACTGGGGATAATCGTGGACGATGCACAGATCAACGGATTCATCGCAATGATTGTGGAAAAAAACGGCTTGACAGAGGCCCAATTGGTCGCGGTCTTGCGCCGGGATGGCATGGATATGAAGCGATACCGGGAATCCATACGTTCCCAGATGGAAAGAGAAAAATTGGTCAGAAGGCAGGTCAAAGAGAAAATAACCATCACCCCCGAAGACGTCAATCGATACTACCAAGCAAACAAGAACAAGTTTCGCACTAAGGACAAAATCCGCCTGCGGCATATCCTTTTTCAAATTCCAGATCCTCCAACCCCCGAGAAAGAAAAGGCAGTGGTCTCAAGGGCTCTGGAGGTTCGTAAACTCGCCCTTGCCGGAGAATCCTTTGCTCAACTAGCGCGTAAACACTCTCAGGGCGCCGGGGCTTCCGAGGGGGGAGAAATTGGCTGGGTGGACCGTGCCAGCCTAATCAGTGAACTGGCTAATGCGGCCTTCAAAATGTCTGTTGGGGATATCAGTCAGCCCATCCGCACGAGTCTCGGGGTTCACCTCTTCGAGGTGCAAGACCGCAATCGCGGAACCGTAATGCCCCTTTCTTCAGTTGAAGAAAAAATAAAGGCCGATCTCAACGCCAAAGTTTCAGAGGAACAGTTCTTGAAGTGGCTCAAATCGGATCTAAGGAGAAATCATCAGGTGGACGTAAAGGTGCCTGGAGTGGTTTTTCGTGCGGAGGAGACGAAGCAGGGCACGGTGGACGCCCTTATGGCCTCCGCGGCTAATAGGGAACCTAAAGAACGGAGTTTATTGAGCAAACTCAACCCTTTTTCCTACATCTTCAAATCCACGCCGGTGGAGGATGAGGACGGGGAGTTCACCTCTGATGAGAGAACCGTCAGTATATTAGGTAAGCCGATTTTTCAAACCGAGTCGGCTACCGGGTCAGACGATGACTTTATCATCTTATCAGAGCCCAGCACACCGGCTGAAGGGACGGCTCAGCCAAAGGCGCCTTGAGACTCTGAGGCTTGCCAGGAGCTAAACGATTCCGAAAAATCCAGGGTTTCATTTCCAAAGCATTGGACGGGCGAACCCTTTCTAAACCGGTCTAATACCCCGGGTAACTCTCCAGGGCCAACTGGATAAGATTAGGAAACTCATCCCAGCCCGCCGACCCTTCGTCTGGGTCTCAGGTGGATGGGAGCCCCGGGTCGATGGACGGTACATAACCTGCATTTTGCGGCACGGGGTAAGAGAAGAAAGTTAAGATGGCCAAACCCATTGTGGCTATCACCATAGGTGATCCTGCAGGCGTAGGACCAGAAGTGGTCCTCAAGGCCCTCAAACGCCCGGAGGTTAGAAATGCATGCCATCCGCTAATTATTGGGGACCTTGGAGTTCTTCAATTCACCCAAAGGCGGGAGACAAAACAACCCTTTAAGTTAGTTCCCTGGCAGATTGGGCATTCTCTGCCGAGGCATCAAGGCATGGTACCCGTTCTATCTCTCACCAAACTCTCTCGCAAAGACTATAGACCCGGCTACCCGTCTAGGCCTTGCGGTGAGGCGGCCTACCGCTATATTGGCACTGCCGTGGAGCTCGTCCTTGGTAGAACCGCCGATGCATTGGCGACGGCACCCATCAGTAAGAGAGTCCTCCACCTGGCAGGACACCGCTATCCGGGACATACAGAAATGCTCGCGGAGATGACCCGGACAAAAGAATGCCGGATGATGCTGTTGGGGAGGAATTTGAAGGTGGTTCTCGTTACCGTCCACCTTCCTTTGACCCAGGTCAGCGAGGCGGTCACTCGAAGCAAGGTGCGGTCGACGTTGGTGCTCACCCACAAGGCGCTGCGTGAATACTTTGGGATCCCCCGTCCTCGCCTTGCCGTTGCCGGCTTAAACCCCCATGCCGGTGAGGAGGGAATTTTTGGCTTGGAGGAAAAAAAAGTGATCCACCCCGCGGTAAAAGACGCTCGGCAGCAAGGGGTACGAGCCCATGGCCCCTTCGCGGCCGACAGCTTATTCTATCAGGCAGCCCGGGGCGACTACGATTCGGTGGTTTGCATGTATCACGACCAAGGTTTAGGACCACTCAAGTTGCTTCATTTTGTCGACGGCGTTAACCTTACCCTGGGCCTTCCCATCATAAGGACTTCGGCCGATCATGGTACAGCCTACGGTATTGCTGGAAAAAACAAGGCTGACGGAACAAGTATGAAAGAAGCCATTTTACTGGCATCCAAACTCGCGCGTAGAAAAAGGGGACCAAAGAAATGAATCCATATATCTTCCGCGAGTATGATATTCGAGGTCTGGCGGAAAAGGACTTTGATGAGGAATTTGCCCGGCTCCTCGGCAAGGTACACGGAACAACCATCAGCGAAAAGGGTGGCAAGCGTGTAGCCGTGGGACGGGACTACCGCCCCACATCCAACGTTTACGCCAACGCAGTGATCGAAGGCCTCCGCTCTACTGGTCTTCATGTCTATGACCTCGGCATTTGTCCAACTCCTCTCCTTTATTTTTCACTCTTTCACCTCGATCTAGACGGGGGCGTCCAGATCACCGCCAGCCACAACACGTCTGAGTACAACGGATTCAAGGTCTGTGTTGGGAAAGACACCCTTTTCGGCTCCCAGATCCAAGAGCTGGGGAGAAAAATGGAGGCCGGAAACTACCGGGAGCGAGGGGGAGGAAAGAGTGAGAGTTATGCCATTATTCCAGTTTACGAAGAGCATGTTCTACGCGACATCCCCACCTTGCAACGCCCCCTAAGAGTCGTCCTGGACGCCGGAAGTGGAGTGGCGGGACCCGTGGCGCCACCCATAGCGCGTCAATTAGGCTGCACCGTCTGGGAAGTGGCCTGCATCCCGGATGGAACTTTTCCCATTCATCATCCGGATCCTACGATTCCAGACAATCTCCAAGACCTCATTGGAAAAGTGAGAGAGGAAAAAGCGGATCTAGGTATCGCCTATGACGGCGATGGAGACCGTATCGGAGCCGTGGACGAAAACGGGAATATTCTCTGGGGGGATGAGATCTTGATCCTCTTCTCCCGAGAAATCCTCAAAAAAAATCCGGGGGCCGTCATTATCTCCGAGGTCAAGTGCTCCCAAAGACTCTTCGATGACATTTCCCTGAGGGGTGGAGTGCCCATCATGTGGAAGGCAGGCCATTCACTGATCAAAGCCAAAATGAAGGAGACCCACGCGCTTTTGGCCGGTGAAATGAGCGGCCACATGTTTTTTGCCGACCGATACTTTGGTTACGATGATGCCATATACGCCTCCCTGCGCCTCCTTGAGATCTTAGCTCAAGCGGGTCGCCCTTTGTCGACGCTACTCGCCGATCTTCCGAAGAGCGTGTCCACCCCAGAGATTCGGATTGACTGTCCGGACGACTTGAAATTTAGTCTTACGGAAAAGGCCAAGGAATATTTCCGCCAGCACTATGAGGTTGTGGATGTAGACGGCGTCCGAGTCGAATTTCCCGAAGGTTGGGGTCTCATCCGTGCTTCCAACACCCAACCTGCACTGGTCCTGCGGTTTGAAGCCAAGAGCGCAGCCCGGCTCGATCAGTACCGTGAAATCATCGAAGGGAAATTGCACGAGCTGCAGAAAGATCAACAATATTAGAAATTTTCCGTCGGATTTCGGATCCCGGAACCTGAGCAAAGATGACTCGCGCAAAGAAGCAAGGCACGCCATGCTCTTTGCGCTATGCTGTTCCCCAATCTGCTTTAATCTGCGGCTAACGTAAGAGATGCCAGGTAAGATCGTCATCAAGGGGGCAAGGGTCCATAACTTAAAGGACATTGACCTTGAGATCCCTCGTGACAGCCTCGTAGTCGTCACCGGCGTTTCTGGATCCGGCAAGTCTTCACTCGCCTTTGACACGATATATGCAGAGGGACAGAGACGTTATGTGGAGTCCCTGTCGGCCTATGCTCGCCAATTCCTCGAGCAACTGGGAAGACCCGATGTGGACTCCATTGAGGGGCTCTCCCCCGCCATCTCCATTGAGCAAAAGACCGCGAGCCGTAACCCACGCTCAACCGTTGGCACGGTTACGGAAATCTACGATCACTTGAGGCTCCTGTTCGCTCGGATTGGTAGACCCATCTGCTATTCCTGCGGAAACGAAATATCCGCCCAGACCATTCAACAGGTAGTGGACCGCGTTCTCTCCTTTGCGCCGCAAACCCGCATTCATATCCTGGCGCCCATCGCCGTGAAACGAAAAGGCGAATACCGTCAAGAGATTAGGCACCTGGCCAAAGCCGGCTTCCTGCGTATCAAAGTTGACGGGAAAATTCACGAACTGGATCAGGACATCAGGCTTAAAAAGGAAGTCCCCCACAGTATCGATTTGATGGTGGACCGTCTCGTATTGCGGTCTGGTATGGAAAAGCGTTTGGCGGATTCACTCGAGGTCGCCTCCCGTCACGGCAATGAAGTGATCAAGATAGAGATCCAATCCGGCACAAGGGAAGACGGCGCAAGGACCATGCTCTTCAGCCAGAAATTCGCCTGCGTTCAGTGCGGGGTATCGTACCCGGAGATCAGTCCGCGCATGTTTTCGTTCAACAGTCCTCAGGGCGCGTGCCCGGCATGCGGTGGGCTGGGTAGCAAAATCAATCCTGAAACCCTGGCCGAAGAGGCTCAGCTACCGTTGAATCCCAGTCCCTGTGAAAAGTGCAACGGGACGCGGCTCAGAATGGAGAGTCTCCATGTAAAGATAAGCAATAGGAACATTGCAGAGGTGAGCTCTCTTCCCATCAAAGAGACCCTCAAGTTTTTTTCTGATCTGAAACTCAACGCTCAGGAAGAGACCATTGCCCAGAGGATATTGAAGGAGATAAGCAGTCGACTACACTTTATCGACCAGGTGGGTTTGGATTACTTAAGCCTCGATCGCGGCTCTTCCACCCTCTCGGGAGGAGAGGCACAGAGGATTCGACTCGCTACCCAAATCGGATCTGGACTTGCTGGTGTGGTCTATATCCTTGATGAGCCCACCATCGGGCTTCACCCTAGAGACAACACCCGCCTGCTGGCCATCCTCAAAGATCTCAAAGAATTAGGCAACACAGTGTTGGTGGTGGAGCATGATGAGGAGACGATACTTCAGGCCGATCATGTCATCGACATGGGACCGGGGGCTGGTGTGAACGGTGGGGAGGTGGTCGCGCAAGGGACATCCCATGAGATAATGGAATCCGCTCAATCCTTAACGGGTGATTACCTTTCAGGCCGCAAGGTGATCCCCACCCCAGGCCATCGTCGTCGCGGCAATGGCAGGACCCTGATCATCAAAGGGGCTAGAAAAAATAATCTTAAGGGGATTACCGTGGAATTCCCGGTTGGCGCGATGACCTGTGTTACCGGAGTGTCCGGTTCGGGAAAGAGCAGTTTAGTGGTGGATACATTGTACAAAGCATTGGCCCCCCGGATGCTCCCTTCCAAGAGAAAGGAGCTGAGCTTCGACGATATCGGGGGATGGGAACATTTCGATAGAGTCATCAATATCAATCAAAGCCCCATTGGACGGACTCCACGTTCCAATCCCGCCACCTTTACAGGTCTTTTCAGTCATATACGTGATCTCTTCGCCCAACTGCCCGATGCAAGGATGAGGGGATATCAACCCGGCAGGTTCTCATTCAATGTAAAGGGGGGTCGATGTGAGGCATGCGCTGGAGACGGGATTATTAGAATTGAGATGCACTTCCTGCCCGATGTCTTTGTGACTTGTGAAGTTTGCAATGGGCGCCGATACAACCGGGAGACATTGGATGTGCTGTATAAGGGCATGAACATCTCGGAGGTTTTAGACCTGACGGTGAATCAGGCCCTGGAATTTTTGGGAAATATTCCAATAATAAGGATTAAACTAGAAACGTTGAGAGATGTGGGCCTGGGCTATATTCACCTCGGGCAATCTGCCACGACACTATCCGGAGGAGAGGCGCAACGTATTAAGTTAGCTCGAGAATTAAGCAAGAAATCCACAGGAAAAACGTTATACATCCTTGACGAACCCACCACCGGGCTCCACTTTGCTGACATTAAGAAGCTTCTGGAGGTACTCACCCGGCTTACCGAATTGGGAAATACGGTAATCACCATTGAGCACAACCTGGACGTAGCCAAGTCGGCTGATTATATTATTGACCTAGGACCTGCTGGCGGTGAATCTGGAGGCGAAATTATAGCGAAAGGAACACCTGAAGAAGTATCGTCTACAGCAAAATCGTACACTGGAAAATTTCTAAGCAAAATACTCAAGAAGCAAAATAAAACAATAGTTTAAAATGTACCATTTGATACCCAATTTATGAGAAATGGCCTTGACATCACAGTCGGCATCGTATATATAAGACCCAATAAGTCTGAATTTGTATCTCCTGTTGACTAAACTTGATCAGCAGGGGGGAAGATACGGTGAAGATACCTGTATATATGGATAATCATGCAACTACCCCGGTTGATTCTAGGGTGTTGGATGAAATGCTGCCCTATTTTTGTGATAGGTTTGGCAATGCCGCAAGTCGAAACCATCAGTTTGGTTGGGAGGCTGAGGCCGGAGTTGATGAGGCAAGAGAGCAAATTGCACAGCTAATAGGCGCATCGTCTCCCCAGGAAATCGTTTTCACCAGTGGAGCTACTGAGTCGGACAACTTAGCCATCATTGGAATTGCAGAGTCATACAAGGAGAAAGGAAACCATATCGTAACCTGTGCCACGGAGCACAAAGCGGTTTTGGACAGTTGCAAGGCGTTGGAGGGACAGGGTTATAAGGTTACCTATCTCCCTGTGGATTCCTCTGGTTTCGTGGATAAGGAAAGGTTACGTGAAGCAATCAAGGGAAACACCATTCTTATCTCTATCATGGCGGCAAACAACGAGATAGGAACGATCCATCCCTTGGCAGAGATTGGACGAATCGCTAAGGAAAGAGGTGTTATCTTCCATTGCGATGCAACCCAGGGAGTAGGAAAAATTCCCATGGACGTAACCGAAATGGGAATCGATCTATTATCCTTCTCAGCACACAAGATCTATGGCCCGAAAGGAATTGGCGCTCTATATGTAAGGGCAAAACAACCAAGGATCCGTATCACCCCGATCATCCATGGCGGCGGACATGAAAAGGGGGTGCGTTCCGGAACTCTGAATGTCCCCGGCATCATCGGATTCGGTAAGGCCTGCCAATTGGCCCAAGATCAAATGGCGGACGAAGGACCTCTCCTCAACCGTTTGAGGGAGAGGCTTAAGGAAGGGATATTTAGCCGGCTTGACGGGGTGTTTCTCAATGGGGACACCACTCACCGTCTCCCCGGCAACCTGAATATGAGTTTTGCAGGTGTGGATGGAGAATCTTTACTGATGGGTTTAAAGGAGATTGCAGTCTCCTCGGGTTCCACCTGCACCTCGGCGGTGTTTGAACCTTCCCATGTACTTCGGGCCTTGGGGGTCAAGGAAGACCTGGCCAACGCCTCCATCCGTTTTGGCCTTGGCCGATTTAATACCGAAGAAGAAGTGGATTACACCATTGACCGGGTAGCACAAGAAGTCTCGCGCTTGCGTGATTTGTCCTCGCCTTTTGGCGGGGCGAAGCCGGATGTTTCGAAGCATCGGGCAGCTAATTCGAAACTACAGGAAGGGACCCTTTAGACTCTCGTTCCACAGGAGGCCCTAGGTATGTCAGCCGCAGTTACCATCAGCGATAAAGCTGCCGACAAAATAAAACGAATGATGGTCTCTGAAAATAAAGAAGACCAGGGGTTGCGCGTCAAAGTTGTGGGCGGGGGATGCTCGGGTCTTCACTATAAGCTGGATTTCGACAACCCAAAACCCGGTGATCGCGTTTTCGAAAATGCCGGCGCCAAGGTCATCGTTGATACAAAGAGCCTCCTCTATTTAACGGGTACGGAACTGGAATATCAGGAAACCCTGATGCAATCGGGATTTGTCTTCCAAAATCCAAATGTAAAGCGGACCTGCGGTTGTGGGTCTTCATTTGCCGTTTAGAGTAGGGCAACCGGAGTCCTATGGGATCTCAAATCTATTTCGACAATAACGCCACCACACGGGTGGCGCCTGAGGCCTTTGAGGCCATGAAGCCGTACCTAACGGAACTTTACGGTAACCCGTCCAGCATCCATAGTTTTGGTAGCGAGGTGGGGCGAAGGATTCAAGCGGCAAGGGAAAAAAT
Source organism: uncultured Binatia bacterium (SeqCode) (assembly GCA_965218425.1). GTDB lineage: Bacteria > Desulfobacterota > Binatia > UBA9968 > CAXXLF01 > CBDCDW01. The sequence continues at coordinate 2,066,687 of OZ244621.1, read as the reverse complement.
AGCGGCTTTATTGGGGGCCTCTGATCCCATCGAGGTGGTTTTCACCAGTTGTGGCACTGAAGGCGACAACGCCGCCATCCGAGGCATTCTCGAATCACGCCCGGAAAAACGCCACATCGTCACGACCCAGGTGGAGCATCCCGCTGTCTTTGGTCTTTGTCAGCAGCTCGAAAAGAAGGGATATCGCGTGACCTGGCTTCACGTGGATGGGGATGGGGTGTTGGATCTGGACGAACTCAAGGATTCCTTGAGCGACGACACGGCACTCGTTTCCGTCATGGCCGCCAACAATGAGACCGGAGTCATTTTCCCCTTTGAAGCCGTGGGCGAGATTGCCAAGGCCAAAGGGATACCCTTTCATGTGGATGCGGTGCAGGCGGCGGGAAAAATCCCTTTGAATGTGAAAAATAGTCCGGTGGATTTGCTCACCCTATCGGGTCACAAATTTCACGCCCCCAAAGGGGTGGGCGCCATTTATGTAAAAAGGGGTATCACCTTCCGTCCGTTTATTGTGGGCGGGCATCAGGAACGGGACCGTAGGGCCGGGACTGAGAACGTGGCAAGCATCATAGGAATGGCGGAGGCAGCCGAACTGGCTCGCAAGAATCTTGCAAAAGAAACGAAACAGGTGCAGGCCCTGCGTGATCGATTGGAAAAGTCCTTGGTGTCGAGTGTGGGTTGCCGGGTCAACGGTCATCGAGGGGAGCGGCTTCCCAATACGCTCAACGTGAGCCTTGAATTCTTGGAAGGAGAAGCAATTTTGGTTCTTCTTGATGAATTCGGGATTTGCGCTTCCACCGGCTCTGCCTGCACGGCCGGATCGGTGGAGCCATCACATGTCTTGAGGGCCATGGGGGTGCCACCCACATGGATTCAAGGAGCGGTGCGATTCAGTCTGAGCCGCTATAATACAGTGGAAGAAGTGGATTTTGTAAACGAAAAGATGCCGGGAATCGTCAAAAGGTTACAGGGTCTTTCAACGTTGGGGAAGGTGGGTGATCAGGCAAGGGCAGTGGGGGCCACGAGGTAATTCTATGGGGTTCATGCAGATTCCTCGAAAAGTAGATTACGCCATACGTGCGGCGACCTGCCTTGCCGCTCAGGACCGGGAAAAGAAGCGCTCCAGCGGGGAAATCGCTGAGAACCAAGGTCTCCCAAGGAAATTCCTGGGAAAGATCATCCAAAACCTGACTCGTAGTGGACTGGTCAAATCCAAACGCGGCTTCGATGATGGAGGTTATAGCCTGGCGCGACCCAACCACAAAATCACCCTCAACGTTCTTATGGACGAACCATACACCGGATTAGTGGTCTGGAGTGAGATCCAACGAAAAATAATCGATACTTTTGCGCGTACGACCTTAGCAGATGCGAAGCTGACTCCCTCCGGGGCGCTGTCGTCGGCTTCTCTTTCGAATGCGGCATGAAACGGCCCCTTGGAGAATTAATTGCTGACAGGCCGTAGCCGAAAGGGAGGTGGTTTTTATGACATATGAATCAAGCCTGAGCTTGGAAGAGAAGGTAGCCTCTCTGTTTCAACCTGACACGGTCCTTCCAGCCCAGTACCTTGAGACCGTCCGCAGGAAGACGCACCTAGAGCCGGAAAAAAAGCTCATGCTGTCCGTCCTGGAAGATGCGGTGGCCTGTTTTCAGAAGTACGCGTTCACTCGAGACGCTCGCGGGAAGAGCCTGTTGCGGGAGGCGGAACAGTGGATTAGCGCGGAGACCACCGAGTGGCTCTTTTCCTTTGACAATATCTGTGAGTCCCTTGGTCTGAATCCCACGTACATCCGAGAGGGGCTCCAGCGGTGGAAAGAGAAAAATGTGACCAAACGCCCCAAGGCTCAGGTCTATCGATTGGCTCAGAAAAGGGGGCGGAAAAAGAGCTCCCTTGTGTCCCGCGGTTCTGTGCGGAGAATTCGTAAAGCGGCAGGCCGGTAAGGCGGATTAACCAAATCAAAAAGGCGGTGGAGAAGTTTGGCCACCGCCTTTCACTAAGATTCACCAAATTCCTTCGTAAGATCCAACCTATTACACATGGCCCAACCCACTAAAATCAAAAAAGGGCTGCGAAATTATTCCTATTGGTTGCGATATCGAATAGGGGAATTCTTTGTAAGGGGGTTTGTTCGGCTACTCCCCTGGACCCCGCAAAGCGTTCTATCTACATTCATTCGAGTTGGGGCCAACCTTACAGCCCATCTTCTTTGGAAATACCCAAAGCGAATGGAACAAAATCTTTCCATTGTCATGAGTAAAGAGTTTCCAACCGGAAAGGAGAGAAAAGAACTAGTGCGCAAGGCATGGCGGAACTTTGCCCGGGGAATTCAAGAAACGGCCATGGCTATTGATGCCCCCAAAGAGAGGATTCGCTCTACGGTTACCCTTGTGGGAGAGAAACACCTAAAACGAGCTCTGGAAAAAAAGAAGGGAGTCATCGCGCTGAGCGCTCATCTGGGAACCTTTACATTGATCGGTACCCGTCTCGAAGCGGAAGGATACCCATTCAATGTGGTGGTGAAGCAATCAAAGGATCAGGGGTTTGCTCGTTTGATGGACGATCTCCGCCATCGGGTAAGGATCAAAACCATCTCGGCACGGCCCCGCAGGCAGGCGGTTCAAGAGGTACTTAGAGCATTAAAAGCAAATGAAGTGGTCCTCATGATTGCGGACGAGTTGAAAACCAGTGGACCCGAAGTGGAGATATTTGGCCAGCGTTTTCCTGTCCCACGAGGTCCGGTGACTTTAGCCATGCGCGCTGGCGCATCACTCTTACCGATGTTTATGACCCGTGACCAAGAGAACCGGCTGACCCTGCAGATTAGTCCTGAATTTCAACTTCAGCAGACGGGAGCTTTACGGGAGGATGTGACGGCCAATGTAACCCTGTTTTCAGGCCACCTGGAGAAGATGGTTCGTCAGTATCCGGATCAATGGAATTGGCTTGGCATCCGCGAGAATATCAGGGAACCGCGCGAAAAGGTCGCACGTTTGAGACGAAGAGCACTCGTTAACACCTCGCAGGATGAATCTCCCTCCCCGGAATCAAAGCCTCCCCTGTAAACCCCGTGCGAGAAACTCACCCCACGGCATTGGAATACCCTGGATAGAACGGCGGCGACTGAGGAGCCGGTGGACATCCTGTGTCTTGCCGTGCGACCGCGAAATGGTAAAGTCGAATCGTGTACAGAATCAAGCCCGAAGAACAGATAATTGAAATTACCAGAGTCTGGCATGCTGCCAGAGCCGTCCCAGAGCTGTAGGTAACCAGCCATCGAGCCGACTCGTGTATACGTTCGCGGGGCATCCATATAGATAGACAGCATTATCTATCCGACTCCGTTCTACCATGACCCAATTTGGTTACACGAAAAGTCTCTCCTTCGGCTCATCAAGTCCCTTCGAAGCAACTGAACGCCCCTAGCCGTCCGAGAGCAGCACGGAGGCATCTCGAATGACTTTGCCGGTGGAGGTTCGGGGCAGGGACTCACGGATCTTCACCTCTTGAGGCACCTTAAAAGCCGCCAGATTCGAACGCAAATAGGCAAGAATCTCTTTTGCATTTGGGGACTGTCCCTGGCGCGGCACCACGGCCGCTCCAATGACGTTTCCTCTCTTGGGCTCCGGAATGGGAAAAACCACTGCCTCCTGCACCTGTGGGAATTCATACAATATGTTCTCAACATCGGCCGGATAGACGTTCATCCCCCCGGTAATGATCATGTCGTCCTTTCTTCCCAGGTGATAAAAATAGCCGTCCCCTTCGCGCCTTGCGATATCGCCGGTGTAGAGCCACCCTTTGCGTATTCTCTCCGCTGAGGCGTCGGCTTTGCGGAAGTACCCTTTCATCACATGTGGACCCCGAGTAATAATCTCTCCTTCCTCTCCCTCACCTACGTCATCACCTTTTTCATTGATGATCCTTACTTCAATTCCAGGAACCGGTTTACCGATGCTGCCCAGTTTTTGATCCGCGTCTGGAATTTCAGTGCCCGTTATCAGAGGCGAAGTTTCCGTGAGACCGTAACCCTGCATCGCTTTAATGTGAGGTTGTGCGCCCTTGAAGGCACGCATGAGCGGCAACGGGACCGACATTCCCATCATGCCAACGATCTCAACGCTGCTGGTGTCATAGGATTTCAGATTGGGGACACCTAAGAGGAGCTGGAAGATTATAGGGATGCCATGGAAGAAGGTGACCCGGTGCTTTTGAATTCCTTCCAATAGGGTCATGGGATTCATCTGGTCGAAGATGACCATGGTACTTCCCTTGTCGATGATCTCATTGCAGTAGATGGGACCCGAGATATGTGACATGGGGAGGACGCAGCCCAAGACGGTCTTCTCGTCGGTCTTCCAAACCTGGCCCATACAATAGGGGAATTGAGTCAAGTTAACGTAACTCAACAGCACCCCTTTGGGCTCTCCTGTGGTCCCCGAGGTGTAAAGAATCACCGCGTCTTGGTCGGGAGTAATCTTGGTCTGCACAAGATTCTTTGGTGGCGCCGATAGTCTTTTTTCAAACGCTTGCTCTCCTTCACCCTCAACCGCCCATAGTGGGACCTTTTTTAGCTCCGCCACAATGGGCGAGATCTCAGGCATGAGACGCTGGTGGGTAATACAAAGATTCAGGTCGGCATCCTGCAGAACCCCGGAAAGCTCTTTTCCCTTTAGACGTGCATCCAAGACTACGGAGACCGCTCCAATCCTTTGGATCGCGTAGTAGCAGAGGGCAAAGGCAATGGAGTTGAGCAGGAACAAACCGACACGGTCGCCCGGCTTGATCCCTTCCGCCTGCAGATGACCTGCGATCCAACTGGCTTTCTCATTCACCTGCGAGAAGGTCAACTCCCCCTCCTTGGCAATCAATGCGGTCTTGTCCGGGTATCGCTTGGCAGTATGCTCTAATATTTCTCCAACAAAAAATCCCGCTTGGTTGGAATCAATCGCCATGGTAAAATCCTCCCTCAATTAACCTTGTTTCCCAATAGAACCCTGTTCCTCCGAGGACATCCCGTCTTTCAAAAACTGGCAGTGGATCGCGCCCTCCAGTAGATCGGTCAGAAGAAAGGCATCCCTAAGATCCTTTCCTCGAGCAATCGTCCCGTGGCCTTTCAGGATGACGATGGGGCGGTTGCGTATCACTTCCACCACTTGAGTCGGGTCCTTCACGGTAGGGGTGTGCTGGGGCACAACGGGGATTTCCTTAAGGATGTACCTCTCCTCCCAACTCAAGGGAATGAAGCTTTCGTTAGCAAGAGAAAACACCACGATGGTGGGTGGATGGACGTGGATCACCGCCATGGCGTCCGTTTCTTTGTAGACCGCCAGGTGAAGGGGAGATTCGCTGGAAGGTGTCTGAATCTTTTTCACCGGCGCACCTTCTCCATTGATCTCCACCAGGTCCTTTGGCGTCAAAAACCCCAGCGGGGAATTTCTTCCTGTGATTAAGAAACGATTCTTGCCCATACGCCGGCTGATATTGCCGCCCCAACCGGTGATGAGCTTGCGCTCATAAAGGCTTCGCCCCCAATAAATGATGTCACGCTCTATAGTGTTCATCAATACGATAGCCCCGCTTCAAGTATTCTTTAACAGGGCCCAGGGTATCCTTTCTTTCTCAATGGGATAAGGCGATACTCCTTCCGGGCAAACCCGTTTCCCCACAAAAGTGGTCACGGTGTCGTCCAATGGCCGCTGTTGGGTCTCTCCAGATCTGAGCAACTTTACGGGTATTTCGTGAACCTGCGCAAGACGTGCGGTCAGCAAAGATCCACAAATTCCCACCGGTCCTATCTCATCAAGCTTTTGATAAAAGAGATAAACACATCGAATTTCTTTCTGGGCAAAGAAGATACCCATCATATTATCTGAGATCAGGGTGGTGGACATTCCCCGTTGTATGAGTTCTCGTGCAACCTCCTGGGCCCCCCAAAGTTGGGGGCGCATTTCGGGTATTAAAAAACCATCCGCCTGTTCATCCCTGAGGGTGTGGGAAAGCTGGGCATAGTCATCGCTGCGCGGGACACCGTAAACGATGACTAGCCGCTTTTTGCCCCTCGTTTCAATTCCCCCTTCTGAAGAGCCTTGCTGAAACTTCTCCCTAAAGCTCGCGGGTGTGTAGACTCCGTCATAACGGATCATATAGGAGATGAGAACCGCAGGGGTTACATCAAAGGCAGGATATCTTCCCCGGACCCCTTCGAGAGTAATGGAACGACCCTGGAAGTTAAGCAACTCGGCCACGGGTCGCTCTTCAATGGAAACATATCTACCCGCGGGTAAATGGCCAGGATCCTGGACCAGCGCGTAAAACGGGATACCGTATTCCTTCGCCATCAAGGCAAGGGGATAGGTTCCCACCTTATTGACGATATCACCGTTTTGCGCGCATCGATCTGAACCCACAAGCACCGCATCTACCTCCCCTTTGGACATGACCTGCGCAGTGGCACAGTCAGGGATCAATTTCACGCCAATGCCGGACTGAGCCAGTTCCCAAGCGGTCAGCCGGGACCCTTGAAGATAGGGTCGGGTTTCCGTCGCAATAACATTAAAATCCTTTCCCATGGCTTTGCAGTACTCGCCTATGGCCACCAGCTCACCGCTGATATTGCAATGGGTCATGAGCCGACAGGAACTGGGTAGCAATTGGGCAACCCTCTTCGCTCTACCGTCTCTGGCCTTAAGAATCGTTGCGATCCGTTCATGGATCTTGTTTTCCAACCAGGTCCCCACCTCCTCACCAGCGGGGAATTCTTTCAAGCACTCATCAAAGAAGACGGTATGCCTTTTAAAGTTAAAGGTCGGGCGAGCTTCCGAAAATCGATTGGCTAATTCTTTGAGGCGGCCTCCAAGCTCTTCGGGGATTCGTTCCTTCGTGGTTCGCGCCATCAAAGCGGCAGAGTAAAGAAAAGTTAACACCTGGCCAAATGCCCGCGTCTTCATCTCCTTCACGGCGCCAATGGCCTGGCTCACCTCGTTTACCGTAACGTATTGTGTTTCCCAAGGGAGAAGGGTCTCGTCCAGTATCCTGAAGTGATCGCCTTCCCAGATCACCGGTGCGAACAACGGGCTTTTTTGCTCCATGGGGTGTCAACTCATGAGTTGGATGGCCTTGAAGGCCACATCCATCATCTTGTTTTCCGCATCGATAAAACGTGGGTCGCGAAATCCATAGTTCCCGCTGAAACACTCGTCGGAAACAGCCATGATGGCACCCGCCTTTTTGTTACGAACTTGAGCGACGGTGAGAAAAGATGACGTAACCATATCAATGGCAGAGATGCCCTGCCGCTCCAATCCGTCCATGAGCTCCGGAGTTTCTTGAAACAAAGCATCTGTTGTATACACCCAGCCCAGGTGTGTCGTGACCTCAAATGCTTTGGCGGCTTCAGTCAGCACCTGGACGATTTCCGGATGGGGGACAGTTGAAAAATTTTGCGGCACGTAATAGGGCGATGTGCCTTCACCGCGAATGGCTCCTGTCACGATGACAAGGTCACCAATCTTCACATTCCTATTCAAGGCTCCACAGCTGCCTATTCGAATGAGCGATTCAACACCGCCTGCACAGAGTAGTTCCGTTGTGATGGCCGTGTCAGCCGCATAGCGCCCACCATTTCCCACGGTCACCCGTTTCCCGTTGCACGAACCCGTATGCATCTCATGATCCAAGAAAGTAAAGCTCTTACAAGGATTCTCCAGATTTTCGAGCAGCATCTTGGCCCGCTCCTTCGGACCGGGTATGAGTGCCATTGTTCCCAGACTTCCAGGCTTAAAATTGATCCGACTGAGCAAGCTCTCCGGCGTAAAATGAGGTTCTTTGCGCATCTTTTTATACCGTCTTAGTATAAAAATTATTAACTTACGTCCGTAGCAACGTCATGAAGGAATTCAATTAACGGCCTCCCTCACTACAGGATCAAGGAGATTCATGCCTCACTGACCATAGGTTAACGTGTTAAATAATCACATATAAACTATTTGACCTTTAACCAATTGTCAACAATGGGAACCTATGGGCAGGAGTCGTCTCAGGCGCCGAGCAATTTACGCAAAAGGGTGGAAAGCTCTTTTTGCTGGGATCTATCTAGAGGGGAAAAGAATTTCGACACGCTATTTTCAAAAGTAACAACGGAGACCTTGTAGAGTTTCTTCCCCTTCTCTGTAAGTTTGACGTGGATCACTCTACGGTCGTGTTTATCCCGCTCCCTGGCCACGATTCCCTTTTCTTCCAGCCGGTCCACGATGCCTGTCAGGTTACTCACCGTCACCATCATTTTTGCACCAATTTCGTTAAAGGGGACTCCTCCCAGATAGCCAATGGTCGCCAGAACATAAAACTGCGGGGGGGTGAGTCCCTGTTTCTCCAGATCCTCCTGGAGCTTCTTACCGGAGTGGAGGTTGAAGCGGAGAAACCGAATCCAGAGGCTTGTACTGTAGCGGGTCAAAAACGGCAAGTTCATCACGGCCGAGTTTAGACTATTGATGGATCAAAAGGCAACCCAATTTCCCCGGCCCGCCGAAGTTGAAAAGACGTTAGCTCGGACCTTTCGGTTCCGTCAGTCCGAACGACCATGTCGCTTAAACTGGGTGGCTCCCGATATCGATTTGCGGCGTCGGTCACACTACCGCCGTTAGCTGTAAAACCAACTTTCAATTGGCAAAGAAGTTATAGATCCAGCCAAATAGGGCGCCGCCCACGGCCCCATCCAACGTGGCGTAGAGAGTACCCACAATGACACTACCTAGGGACCCCGTTACCTCGTATCCCGGATAGATGGAACCGATGACATCGAGAAAGGCCTTGCCATAACCGGGCCAAATGACGTTGAGCAGGGCGACGAACAGACATACGCCTCCCCACAGGACGGCTGATGTGATGGTCAAAGATTTAACCGAAAGCTTCATACTCCCTCCTTGTCTTCTTGTGTTGCGTAGACCGAGGACCCTGTTTCTATTTTTATCGGAATTGCCTTTCCCAATCGCAATAAAACGATTTTAAATTCGACTACATCCCTCTGCATACAGCGGTGAACGGCTTCACTGTAAATGCGGGCCTGGTGGCCATAGGAATGCACTACCTGGGTGAGATCCCGACCCTGGACACGATCGGTCTTGTAATCTGCAACGTAGAGCTCGCCTTCTCTTTCGTAGAGCACGTCCATGACCCCCTCCATGATCTGATTCCCCCAGGGAATCAACAGGGGAAGCTCCCGTCCAAGGATGTGAGAGCTTTTAAGCTCCTGGTAAGCGGAGGAATTGAAAAACACATGAAATATCTCTTCAAGCTCCCTCTGAACGGACAGGTGATCATGGTCACCACGCTGAAGGAGACTTCGGTCTAGGAAAGATAAGAGGTGATCACGAGAATACGGATGGTCCTGGGAGAAATCCCAACATTGAAGAAATCCGTGGGCCAACTCACCTATGAGGAGGGCCTCCTCGTTCAGTCCACGATCATTGCGGCCATGAGGGTCCTGATCCCATATGTCTTGCTCCATTCTCTTGAGCAAGGTGGGATTGACAATGAGGGGGGTCTCCATGGTTTCCTGGTACCGTTTTTGCCGTTGCTGAACCGACTTTTCGTAGCTCCCGCTGTCGAACTCCATTGCTTTGTTCTTGGACCCGCTATCAACGGAGCCCGGCGGCTCTAGCGATTCCCGTGGGCTTTGCAACTTGATCTTGCCAGCACCAGCACTCAAGGTTCTCGACCCGGCGGCTGACTGGATCTCCCCTGTGGCCTCCTCCAGCAGAGATAGAAAGCTCCCGGGTGTCCTTCTCTTCGTCGCGGCACAGGAAAGAGTCAAGTGCTCGCGGGCACGGGTTGCAGCCACATAGAATACCCTTTTTTGCTCTTCCTGTTCACGGAGCCTTTTCTTTCCATCAAGGAAAATCCCCGACAGACTCCACAGTTCATCCACATGGAGACCCACCAGGTCAGTGGACCAGTCATGGTAAACCTCCACGGGCTCACTTGCCAGGCGGTTCACCCCCGCCTGGCAACCGGCCAGGATCACCAGCGGGAACTCCAGTCCTTTGGCCTTATGGACGCTCAGGATCTTCACCGCATTCACGCCTTCTTCGACGAGACTGCTTTCACTTTCCTCTTGCATCTCAGACACCCGCTCTTCTAAGGCGGCAATAACCGCCTTCAACGTCGCCGGTCCCTCCCGTCCCATTTCCTCCGCCAGAAGACGAACCTTTTCTAGGTTGGCTACTCGCTGCTCCCCATGGTGGGAACTGGCGGCCAATACCATCACAGGCAGCGAGCCAAAGATTTCACCTACCGCGTCTCCCACGGAAAGCAGGCGAGTCTCACGATGGAGTCGAAGAAGAACGGGATAGAGACCCCGGACTCGGAAGGCAACGCCTTTTTTGGGTAGCCCCTTGGGCCAGGCCACCGCACGATAATCCAAGAGCCCCTGCTGGTGGAGTTCATAGAGCTCTCGGTCGTTGAGTCCCCCCAGTGGAGACCGAAGCACCCCCGCCAATGCCAGTCGGTCGTAGGGATTTTCGATGGCACGGAGCAGGCTCACCATGTCGATCACTTCCTGCGTGGCGTAAAAGTGCTTTTCACCCTCCACCACAAAGGGAATTCCCCGCCTGCGCAGCGGTTCCAGATACTGGTCCACGTTAACCAGCGAGCGCATCAATATAGCCACGTGTCCCGCCTTGGCCGGCACCGGGGTCTGATTCTTATGGACGATCACGGCTTTATCCAGAACCTCTTCGGCAAGCCAGCGGGCGAGGGACTCCCCCTCCAGACGGCGCGCGGCGGCGGCGTTTAGATTCTCATCACTTTCAACTCTGCGCATCTCCACATGGCGAAGCTGTGTCGATGGATGGTCCGCTGTTTCCCTCACGGGTTCCTCCAACGGATGAATCGACGCATAGGGGGGCTGAAGTGTCTCACGCGCTTGAATGAGACGAGCGAAGACGCCGTTCACCACGTCCAGAATCCCTTCATGACTTCTAAAACTTGTCGTTAGAGTACACTCGATGCCGTTCTGTTTTTGTATGACATCACGAACAACGCGCAGATGGGCCTCGATGTCGGCACGCCGAAAGGCATAGATGGACTGCTTTGGGTCACCCACTACAAAAAGCTTTCCCGGCTCTAGCCTGATCTTGCGCCAGTCTTGAGCCTGTTGTCCCTTCTTTTCAGCCAGGTAGAGCAGGACCTCGCACTGGATCGGATCCGTATCTTGAAACTCGTCCACCAAGATCGCCTTGAACCGCCCCTTGAGCTCTTCCCGGATCTCCGGGTGTTGCCGCAACAGCTGCCTTGCCCGCACCAGCAAACCATCGAATGAAATAAATCCGGCCCTGACAAAAGTCTCACGGCAACTCCCCACAAAGGGGATCACAAGATCACAAAGAAGCCCCAAGAGTTGCCGATCGATGCCCATCAGGCAACGCGCCACTCGAATCAACCCCCTGGCCTCTTCCACCTCCTCTTCACTCCAACCCTTGGGACCTGTACCTGTAATGGGTTTTCCGGAGGCAAGGAGTTCCCTTTCCGCCTCTAGGACGCCGGAGCCAACGGATCCCCGCGCGCAAAACTCACGAATCATTTGTCTGGAAGCCCGCACCTGTTGTTCAACGGATCGATTCCCAGGATGTCGTTCTATGAGGCGTGAGGCCTTTTGTTCCAGGTCTTTTAACCAGGTTCTATGCAACTGGAGTTCTTTTTGACCCTGCACTAGCTGGACCAGTCGAGGGAGGTCCACAGTCTCCGGACTCAATCCATAGGCCAGCTCACGGATACGCTCAAGAGGGAGCTTCCGCAGCAACTCCTTCCAGGATTCCCTATGGGGTCCCCGGGAAGAAAGCTCACGGTCGAGCCAGAGATTCCAGCTTTCGTCAAAATGCCTTTCAAAACCAGCCCCGTCATCCTCGCCGAACTGTGGGTCCAGTCCCGCCTCAAGGGGGTACAGTCGAAGGAGGCTAGACGCAAAACTATGGATAGTGCCGATTTCGCTCCGCTCTAGATGACGAAGCGCTTCCTTGGCGCGACCGTCGATCTCCTTTTTTCCCAGGTGGTAGCGTTCCATAAAACCCTGGACTTCTCGATGTACCTCCGCTTGGTTTGTATCTAGAGGTTCCTGATCAAGTCTGACGGCACCATAGGCTCGGAGACGCCGGCGCAAGCGGATTTTCATCTCGTCGGCGGCTTTATTGGTAAACGTCAAAGCCACAAGCTCGTCCACTTTCACAGGGTCAGGCGAGCGCATCAAGAGATGAACCAGTCGATTCACCAGCAAGGCTGTCTTTCCTGTACCGGCACCTGCCGTAACGACAATATTCTGGTCGAAAGTGGTGGCGGCCCGTTGGCGTTCCAATCCGTCGGCTAAACCGCTTGACATCACCCGCGTCTCCCTTGCGTGAGCGCCGCTTTCTGTTCATTCAATTCACCATGGGACCTCACCGCCGGGTCTTTTTCGGCACGCCAAAGTGAAGGTCGGTGATTTCTACGGCAGGCCGCTCTCACGTCACAGTTTCTGCAATGATCACCGGGAGAAATAAAAAATCGACCCTGCTGAATTCCCTTTAGGAGAAATCCCAGGGTTTCCTGGAGTCTTTCCTTGTACGGATCATCCCAGCCCTTTTCAGGGAACTCTTCAATAGCCAGCGGCCCGTTCAGCCAGCGCGGTGCGATCAGATAAAAAGCCCCGTGAATTTTGGCCGGTATCTTGCCTCTTTTCCCGGCCTGAGCATGCTGCGCCGCCAAAAGGATGTAGAGGGGAAGCTGGAGTCGCTTACCCCTGAGGGCGGATTGAAGGAGATTGTGATCTTCTGCCGATTCCCGTTTTCCCATCCGAAGCTTGTAATCGATTACCCGATAGCGTGACTTTGATGGTTCATAGTCCACCCGGTCCGGCGAACCCACAATGGGGAGACGACCCAACGGATCGGGCCATCCATCTTCTAAGCGTCCCCTCCATTGCGGCTCAAAGGCCATGGGTCGGAATCCTGACACACCCAGTTCGTCGAGGTCCTGTTCTACTACTTGATGTAGAAGACGACTCAGCTCCTCCCCCAAAACTTCCCATGCCACCGGATAGCCCACCGGATTTTCCGCGGCATAATCCGAGAATGCCTTGTGAGTTAACTCGTCCCATCGACTCGACCATTCGCCTTTGGACGGCTCCCTCGTGAAATACCCTTCCTCCATAAGTTGGATGTAGAGGGACTTGAGAATCGTATGAGAGAGTTGGCCTATGACCGAGGGGCCCAAAGAAGAGACCTCCTCCGGCCTTTCCATCTCGTGGAGTTCAAGGATATCGGCGGCAAAATATTGGTAAGGACACCTCGCATAGCGTTCCAAGGCGGTGGGTGAAATCCCCCTTTCCAACAAGCGTTGCCAGTAGTCAGGGACAGGCCCGATCATTCCGTCCAGTTGATCCAATGACCGGCGAGGATCCTCCAATAGTTGCATGGACCTCAACCCGCGACTATGGATCCCCAGCGGTTGCGCCGCCAACTTGAGTACCGGGACAGGGTCCTGCCCCTGCAGGGCCAAACAGACGGCAAGCTCATTGGGCGTGAGCCACTGAGCTTCATCGAAAGGAGACACCTTTTCCCTCTCTAGTATCCCTCGCGGGATGCTTCTCTCTTGAACTGGGCATTCCTCTTCGTTAACAGAGGCCGTGACCGTTTCGGGACCCCATACTGCCCGCCGGATCTCACCCAGGTACCAGGAAGGAGTCAGTGCCCTGCCGCCTTCCTCGGAACGCCGGTAGAAACAGTAAAGGGATTCCCGCGCCGCACCCACCAGAAGGGCCAGAATGAGTTTTTCTTCGTCATAGGCTGCTAGCTTCTCGCTGATTTTATAACCCAATACCGTCTCCAGACTCCTGCGCGTCGCATCCCTCAGAAAGGCGTCCTCTCGAATGGTACGGGGGAAGATCCCCTCGTTGAGACCCAGGATGAACAAGGCGCGAAAGGAAAGACCACGCGCCGACATGGCATCCAACACGGAAACACCGGGAAGATTCCACTCGGTTACGGGGACGCTGGCGCGATCTAACCAGCGCTGAAACGTCCGTAGAAAATGCAAATGGCCTACATGGGGAGCAAGACCGTCAAGGCCCACCAGATCCTCCAATGTGTCCAAGATCACTTCAACGATTTGCTCCTCTAGAGAAGGGGGAGCTGAGAGCGTCTCACGTTTTTCAAGGCCAAGATATTTGTTTAGCAGCTCCTTCCAACGGTTGGCATACTCCGACCACGACGCTTCCCCGGGCAGCTTTGCCATATCTCCATGCAGCTCAGTGACGATGGTCAAGAGGATCTTGATCTGCTCTGGGGAAACCGATCTTACGCTTGGCTCTTCATCCTCATCGCCCTGGCGTGGCAAGGCTATTCCCCGATCCACATAGCGCTCCAGGCGACGCCATGACTCGAATCCTTTGGTGATTCCCAAGCGACGTGTCATGGGGTCCCATAGGTCGCTCCTAGGGGTAACCTTCTCTCCACAATAGGGCCGGAGATCAAAATAAGGAGAAGAGATCAGATCCATTACATGCGAGCGAAGGTAATCTTTTGATAACACCCCAGTGAGGAGAACAACCGCCTTGACCAACGGGAATGGAAGGACGGATCCCTTCGCATAACCTGCCATGGGAATCCCATGATCAGTGAATATGTCTTTAAACCAAGGCAGGTAAGAATCCAGGGAACGTACCACCACGCCTATTTCATCAAAGGCCAGGCCCTTATGGGTAACAAGCTTGAGGATCTCCTTTGCCGTGGTAAGGACCTCGTCTCTCTGACCAGAGCAGTTTACAATCGTGCATGAACCACCCATCTCTGGAGCCTCCCGCGCCTCTTCGTTAAAGAGACGAAGATGGATAGCGGCAAAAGCGTTGTGAGAGTCAGCGCCGGCGGTGGAAACCACAGGGGATCCTGTCACTAGGGTTTGCACATGACGATCGTAAAAACGCTGGGCAAATGCCCAGGCGGGATGACCTGGGATGAGTGGGAACAGTAACGTGGTAGGGTAGTGGCGCGCCACGGTTTGGAAGAGGTCCAGCTGTATCTGGGTGAGGTCGTAAAATCCGTAGTAGACAATGGCCGAAAACTGTTGGAGATACTCAGAGGAGGGCACTTGTTCGGTGGCCAAGGCATCCAGGTCCGTATAGTCTCGAATGCCCCAATCACGCGCGCTAGAGGAGTATTCTCCATGGAGTCGAAAGAGATCCCGAAGCTTCGTCACGCCCGGTGAACTAAGATACCCTTCCGCCAACGCATCCATAGTGGGTTGGTAATCCACCTTGGCGTCTTTGAGATCGCGCAGTGTCTGCCAGAGAGCGCCGCAACCACCTTCCCTTGCCTCGATTCCAGAGAAAACCGATTCCCATTGAAAATCCGTCTGAATCATGTGTCTCAGGGCTTCCTCGGCAAAGGCATCGTCGCGCAACGGAAGTGCCAAAGCTTGGTGATTTTCCTCTAACAAACGTCTGGAAAGCTGGTAAAAGGTTAGAATGTGAACGTTGAGGAGGTTCAATTGGCGCTCACGGGCCAGGAGGATCTTTAGGCGATGAAGGAGGGGATCCGATGGGACCAAGATCAAGAGCGGGGAAAGGAGATTTTTTTTTCGATGCCCGAGGACCTCATCCACCAACGCATTTTCTAAATCCGGATGGAAGGGACCTAAAACAACTCGCATGGCGCTTGACCCTATAACCCGAACGGTCTGCGACTCATCGGACTTTGGACTCGGACGCGCGCTCCAACCACTGACGAATAGGCTTGCCGTCATGCTGTAGCCACATGGCGTTGGAACGAATACGCTCCACTGACTGGCGGATGGTCCTTTCAGCGGCCGGCACCGGATGGGAACGGAAAAACTCCTCCACCTCCCTGGCTTTTTCCTCGGAACAAAAATTGGACGTGGTGGACGAGATCACACGGCCCAGGAGGAAACCTCCCTTACCGTAGCGACGGTCCAACTCGGCCCATTGCCCCTTGAGGAAATTCCAGGCGAGATCACGACCCGGGCCATTGGCGGCAACGCTACCCACCAGCAGAGGTGTGTCCTGTGCACGCACTTCCGACGAAAGGGAGAACTCTAGTGTGCGCTGGAGCAATTCCTGCTTTTGGCTGTAGCCCAGGGAGCGCAGGCAACGGAGCCGCTCCTCGTGCAGGTCGGCCTTACGAAAAAGATCGAGCACCGCCTCATGGGAAGTCTCATCGCCATTTTCCACGTACAACCGGTAGACGGGGAAACGCAGGTCGGGAGGGAGGCTCTTGGGATCCCTTTGAAGGCATGCGAAACGGTTCTTGGCTTCATCAATGGTTTCTGCATCACCGTACCCGCCCAGCTCACTAATGACCAGGCTACGAAGAAGGGTTGTCAGATGAGATTCCCCTGCCTTTTTTTCCCATCCGACTCGACCTGCCACACCACCGTAGAGACTTCTCGCAAAGGCCTCGAAGTTCCCGTAACAGGGATCCCCCCACAGCAGCGCATCCAACTCATCCAGTCCGGCGGAGAGGTCGGCCCACACCGTGTAATCCGTTTCGTTCTTATAAGCGGCCACCAGATTGAGGGCATGCTGAGTGGAGAGCAGGCCAGCCCTTGCCAGCGCAAAGGCATCGTTTTCCAGCCCGAGACGGTCCTCAGGGGATAGCTCCATGGCTTCAACAGCTCGACTCAACCCTGTCATCATGGCCGTCGAGTATTTCACCCGGTAATAACCCGTCTGCCCATTGTTGACCTTGACCCAGCCATTTTTCTGGCCTGTTAAACTCATTTGACCGGACGGTTTACCCAAGAGGGAAAAAGTCTCTTGAGACATGTCGGAACCGATAACTCCAACCGGTATTGACCACCGCGTTGCGTCTTTCTTTTTCCGTGGGATCCCACTGAGAAAGAAACGGGCTTGGCTGAGTTTTAAAGATCCGTCTTTTTCTTGCACCGACAGAACCGGATAGCCTCCCTGTTTGGTCCATGTATCCATCATCTCCTTAACGGGTTTCCCAGAAGCTTCCCCTAGGGCCTGCCATAGGTCCTCGGTAGTAGCGTTGCCGTACTGATGCCGGCTTAGGTAGCCATGCAACCCGCGGCGAAAGTTCTCTTCGCCCAGATAGGCCGCCAGCATACGAATGACCGACGATCCCTTACTGTAGCTAATGGCGTCAAAGATCTCGCTGATTTGATTGGGGTCCTTTACCTCTACCTCGATGGGATGGGTGTTCTCCAGACCGTCAAGATCCAGCGCCCGGCTCAAATCGCCGTAGACAAATTGAGTCCACATTCGCCACTCGGGAAAGAGTTGATCCACGGCCAGATACTCGATCCACGAGGCAAACCCCTCATTGAGCCAGAGGTGGGTCCACCACTCCATGGTCACGAGATTACCAAACCATTGGTGGGCCAATTCATGGGCGATGACCACTGCAACGCGCTGCCGTGTGGCCTCCGAAGACTGTTCCGGATCCACGAGTATCGCCGTCTCTCGATAGGTGACAGCACCCCAGTTTTCCATAGCGCCCGCGGCAAAGTCCGCAATGGCGATCAGGTCCATCTTCGGTAACGGGTATGGAATACCGAAGTATTCGTCGAAGAATGAAAGGGTTCGACTAGCGACGTCCAATGCGAACCGGCCCTGCTCTTTTTTCCCCAGGGGTGTATAGACCCGCACCAGCGCGCCTTCCCGGCTCTTTTCCTCTACATAGTCAAACTCGCCGACGATGAACGCCACAAGGTAGGTGGACATGATAGGGGACTCGGCAAACCGGACTGCCTTCAGCCCGCCTTGACCGGTCTTCGTCTCCACAATGGGCATGTTGGAAATTGCCACGCGGTCCGCAGGAACCACCAGGGTCACCTCAAAGGTGGCCTTGGTGGCAGGTTCATCCCAGCAGGGAAACGCGCGGCGGGCATCGGTAGCCTCAAATTGGGTCACTGCCATTGTTCGCTTCTCGCCACCCATAAGGTATTCACTGCGGTACAACCCCCGCATCTGGTCATTCAACGTGCCGGTAAAATCGATACTGAGGGTGGCTGGCCCGGTGGCGAGGGAGTCCCCGAATTCAAAGGTTGCTGTTTCCGCCTTCTCGTCCGGGAAAATCTTAGCAGGGACCCGTGTGGCACCGTTTTGCTGAAGCTCTCCCGATTTTAGCTCCAACTCGGCGGCATGAAGCACGACACGGGAAGTGGATTTTTGAATCTGCACCTCGATCTCTACTTTACCGCTAAATGTGCACTGGGTGAGGTCGGGTGTTAAGGTCACCCGGTATTTTTTGGGACGGACATCATCTGGTAACAACACTCTCTCCTGCTCACTCACGATCGCCTCCTAGTTGAAGTTCAGCCGATGGAAGTATGTAAGTCGCTGGATGCCTGTTCTCTGATTTGCCCGTAAGCTTATACCCTTCTTAAACACGCTTAAAGAGCTCAGGGACCCTATAACAATAAACATAGATTGGGCCTAGTGAATCAAGAAGGTAGAACTGTAAATAGTCCGGATGGTCAGTTATTGTAGCCCATGATAGAATAAATGGATTAAAGTTGGCCGACATAGTTTCTTAGTAAGGCTAAGATAGTTTCTTTGCTAGTCTACGGTGTCAGCGACGGACAGACTAGAGGCAGAATACGAACAGGCGCGCTTATCTGGTCTTATCTGGTCTTATCTGGTACCATTTTTGGCGTTGTCGCTGTCCTGCATGGGCTCCGCGTTGTGAACAGCTGGGCCTTTCAACTTAGGCCCTGGTGGTTTGCCATGTGGGCTTCATGGTTGGGCATGATTGTCGCGGCACTTATATGCCCATGGGCATTTTGGTTAGCAACCCGCTCACCATGAGAGAATACCAGAGAAACAATTACGTGGCCGGGATTACCCCCCCTGCGTTCGGTAAAGTTTTCTATGGTTGCTACCTTAATCATACACGGTTTGATAGCAGCCATCGTGGGCCTGAACTCTGGTTTGTTCAAGCTACATGTGATCGATTCGAGCTTTGCCTTCTTCTTGCCTTTCACGCTTTTGTATTTCCCGCATTCTTCGAAGAATCCTTCTTTCGCGGACTATTAATTCCCAATAATGCCAAAAGAAGAGGATCTAAATATGTCCTGGTGATGTCACTCATAAGCTCAACATTATTCGTTGCATGGCATCCCCTCAATGCGCTTACCATCAACAAAGGCGCCCGGGAACTCTTTTTAGATCCGTATTTTCTTGTTGTGGGGTCTTGTCTGGGCATGGCCCGCAGTTTGTCCTATATTTACTCGATTTCCCTTTGGTCACCGGTCATTATTCACCGGCTCACCGTGGTTATTGGGGTAATCTTCTTGGGCGGACGTAATCTGATTTTAGAGTAGAGATGGACCCACGCGACGGATGGAGACTGTGGATCGTTTTGACCATTGCGGCGGTGGCGGTGATCGGTTTGCTATTTATACCACGGATACCCCAAGACCCTGCTTACCATCGGTTTGCCGATGATCGCATCCTCTTTGCCGTTTCAAACTTTTGCAATGTCGTCACCAACATACCCTTTGTCCTGGTAGGCTTATTTGGGCTGCCGAGACGTTCTCAAGCAGCTGCGCTACGGACGGGATATTTGATCGTTTGCCTTGGTGTAGTTTTGGTGGGGATGGGCTCGGCTTACTATCACCTGGCACCGTCAACGCCAACCCTGACCTGGGACCGCCTGCCTATGACCATTGTCTTCATGGCCCTGTTCTCAACAATCATTGAAAATCGCGTATCGAGTCGTGCCGGAAAAATTCTTCTTTGGCCGCTGATCGTCGTAGGTGCAGCGTCCGTGGGATATTGGCATCTCTCGGAATTACAAGGCAACGGTGATCTGCGAGCTTACGGTCTTGTCCAATTTCTCCCCATGGTGCTCATACCGCTGATTCTTATCTTATACCCCTCGGGGAGCTTGCGATCGTCGTTCTTGTGGTGGATGTTGGTTACCTACGTATTGTCAAAAATCGCCGAACACTTTGACGTGTGGATTTTCGAAGCAACGGGAACCATAAGCGGTCATTCCATGAAGCATCTGTTGGCATCGCTCGCCGTCTGGTGTTTTTTGCTATCATATCGCGGGAGCGTTGGTGTGCAGGATCAGGCTTAGACGTCTTGACAAATTTCAGCAGAGAGGCTTAATTCACCTGTTCAAACCCGCTCCCTTGCAGAAAATCTCGCCGACCATCAGCACACGGAGGAGACTTTATGGCGGTTCGACTTATTGTAACGATCACAGCGGCACCGGGGAAAGGTTCAGAGCTGGCGCAAGCGTATCGTGCTCGCTGCGCAGAGATTATGAAAGAGCCCGGCTGTGAACAATTCGAGGCCTTGCAGAACGTGGTGAATCCCGACAAATTGGTTCTGCTGGAGCGCTGGACTGATCAGGCAGCTCTGGACGCCCACGCAAAACTGAACCAAACCCGTCCTTCGCTGTTACCCGAGCTTCGGGTGGGCAGAGCCGAGCGCGAGGATTACGAGTACAACCGGACCCGCTAGCCCATGTCTCAACCCGCATGATTGTGAGAGCTTTGGAGCAATAGTGATCAGGATCGAACCGCATGGGAACCTTCATCTGACGCCACCTGTTCCAAGGGATAGAGGCTTAACATGGCGGATACACCCGAGAAAAAATACCAACCCACCTGATCTGGCGGCAGACTCTGGGCACCGCTCCTGGTAGGAGTGGCTGTATACGTCTATGGCTCATCACCCCCTGGTGTAGGATGAGGGTTTTGCCTACAGCGGTCAATTGACAGATTTCACCCCTGCGGGCTAATATTAGTTCACCCCTAAATTTTTGAAAACCACCGATCCCACAAGCATTGAGATTTTCACCATTGGACACTCCAACCGGTCCCTGGCGGATTTTCTCGCCCTGTTGAAGGAATTCGAGATCCGGGCCCTGGTAGATATCCGACGTTTCCCCATCTCAAGGGAGTTCTCTCATTTCAATGGTGGTAGCCTGGAAGAAGAACTAGACCGTAACAACATCGGATATTCTTGGTTAGAGCCTCTGGGGGGACGCCGACCTACTGTGGGTAAAACACCCTCCCCTAATCAGGCACTTGAGAATACTGCCTTTCGTAACTACGCCGATCACATGTTAACCCAAGAATTTCGCCAGGGCATCGAAGACCTACTTGGATTCGTTAGAAGTCAGCGGACAACGATCATGTGCGCAGAGAAGCTCTTCTGGAAATGCCACCGGCGCCTCTTGTGCGATCATCTCCTCGCCCGGGACATCACCTCTCAACACATCATGGACCCTGGGAGACTCCAGTCCCATAAGCTCACAGCAGAGGCCCGAATAGACGGCGACCATGTCCTTTACCCGTTACCTCTGTTCGCTGGGTTCAAAACGTAACCATATTCGAAATCGTCCGTTGAATGCAATTTATGAAATCAGAAAAAGACAACTCGCGCAAACACGCAAAGAACGCCAATTTTTTAAAGAAGAACTCTCTTTGCGAGCTTCGCGTCTTGGCGGGCAATATCTTCGCTTTCCATGAATTCAATTAGAGAAAAATATGGACCCTGGGCTCTCATTACCGGTGCCTCTGCAGGCATAGGGGCCGAATTTGCCCGCCAACTCTCCAGAGAAGGACTCAATCTGATTCTGGTCGCACGGCGACAAGACAGGTTGGATAAATTAGCGGCAGAGTTGAAAGCAAAACACCCTGTGGAGGTAAAGACCCTATCAGTGGACCTCGCCCGACCGGACTTTATGACCGCCATTCGTCCTGCCGTTCAATCCCTCGATGTGGGGCTTCTGATTAACAACGCCGGGTTTGGAATAACGGGAGCGTTTCTACAAACCGATCTTGAAAAAGAGATCGAAATGTTGGCAGTGAACTGCCGGGCCCCATTGATCTTGACCCACGAACTGGGAAGGGAAATGGTGAAAAGAAAAAGAGGAGGAATCATCATTGTCTCCTCCACTTCCAGCTTCCTTGCCACACCGTACATGACGCACTACGCTGCCACCAAGGCCTTCGATCTATCTCTGGGGGAAGGCCTTTGGTACGAACTCAAGGAACATGGGGTGGATGTAATGGCCCTGTGCCCGGGAGGGACCAGAACAGAGTTTCATCAGATTGCTGGAATCAGGGGCGTGATGGACATGCCCGTGGAACCAGTGGTCACACAGGCGCTCAAAAGCCTGGGGAAAAAGGCTTCCCTTATTAATGGATGGCGGAATCGGGTCAAGGTGTTTCTGATTCGCCTCAACTTGCGGCGGATCAATGCGTCGGTGGCAGGAAAAATCGTTAGAAAACTTCAGATGCACTGAAAATATCATACCTATTAGCAAAGGCCGTGGGGTTAAGAATTTACCCATCCCCTGCTTGACAGCCAGCGCCTATTAGGGCAAAAATAGCCTCGTCGTAAGGGAGGGAAATGCCCCATGGAGAAAGCAATTGATGCAGTATTTGGAATTGCGTTTCCTGAACGTCTAGCATTTTTGCTGGAATCGATGTTTTTTCTCGCCCTAACTGGAGGGATCCTCTATCTCCTCATAGTCGCAACCTATCCGCCCATTCACGATGCCCTTCATGACTTTCGCCATGCACTGGCAGTGGTTCCTTGTCATTAACTAGGTTCCTTGTCTTAATTTTTCTTCTGGCAGTCTCACCCCTCAGTTTTCCCCATACTGAGGCGGGAGCCAACACGATCGATCTACAGATCCAGCCCGGTCTCGATAACATTCGTCCCCTCACCAAACCGACAAAACTGACTCTGACTTTCCACAATAGCGCTGGAAAGGCAATGGATGGGTCTCAGCTTCAGATTCGTCTATATGCGCCGCCTCGAGGTTGGCTCTTTTCCACAGACTTTCCTCAGGTGGAGGGGACTCCCCTACTGGAGATGGAAATGCCGGCTGTTACGGGGAACGTGGAATGGGAATACGTATTTCCTATCCGCGGAGATTACCGATTGGAGGCGGGAGTAGTTGACAGTGTAGGAAACACGGCTAAGCGAGTCTTTTCGCTGCCCATCAAAGAAAGCCGAACCAAGCTTTTTTACTTGGGGATTTTTCTCACAGGTCTCTTCTTATTCGGAGTTATGGTTGGACGGTTGTTTACTCTCCGGAGTGGAGAATCTCGTATAACGGGTGGCCTCCTATTTCTGGTAGGGTCAGTGCCGATTATCTGTTCCGCCACGGCTCAAGAATCAACGACGAAGGTGGCAGGAGATAAGGAATTTGTCGTTCGACTGGAGGTAAGTCCAGCCACTGTGGGAGAGTTGAGTCAAATTCGGTGGCGGCTATCGGAAGCGAAGACGGGATTGCCCTACCCAACTCACCTTACCCTGGCAATCACACAGTTGGAAAAGGGGGAACAGATTTTCTCCTTGAAGAGACTCCAAACTAAGGGGAATCTTAATTTCAAGTTTCACTTTGTTGACGGTTCCCCCCACAGGGTCAGTGGCATTGCCGAGTTGAAGGGAAGGGATCCCATTAGGGCGGAAAAAGTCGTCTCAGTAACGGGGGTAGAGCCCCCTAAAGCCATTTCGCTTCGCGCCCTGGTTCTATTTTTAGCGGTTGTGGTCGTAGGGCTTATTACCGGCAGGTTGAGTCGGAGAGGAGGGAAACAATAATATCCGCCAAGAAAAAGCCGCCCGCCCCCTCAATCCACGAGACGGGTAGCAGACTTTGGTCTAGGAATCAGTACTGAACGCCAGGTACGGGATTTTCAACCGCCTCCTCGAGGGTCTTTGCCCGGCGCCACTCGTTGGCCGGACGGCTCTTACCGTCCCAACCGATCTGGTCCATGGCGGCGTAGAGTTCAATAGTAAACCCGTCCGGATCCAAGAACTCCACACCAGTATTGCATCCTGGTCCCTTTCGCCCCTCATACTTTATCGTAACCCCTCGGGCGCGTAGAAACTCGCGAATTTTGAAAAGCTGAGAGACACTTTCCACCTCCAGGGCGCAATGACTAAACCCGACATGCCCATCTTTTGGCAGTTCTTTCTCACGGGCCGGTGCCAACGCAATGGTGTGGTGATCGGAAGCATTGCGGAGAAACACCATGCCCCGCTCGTTTCGATCAGAGACATGAAAGCCCATTATCTCCGTCCAGAACTTTGTGGTACGCTCGATGTCACTGACATTGAAGACTACGTGACCTATTTTTTTTACCTGTACGGGAGTCGTTTGGCTCATTTCATTCTCCTTTCGGTTCCGCGCATTTCTGGCTTTTCCCGCAGAAAATACCTAGATATAGAATTTTATCTGTCAATGCCCCTCAAAGCTCGCTCAGAGTTTCAACAATCGTTTAGCATTCCCCTCCAAGATCTCCCGTTTCTCTGCCTCCGAGCAATCCAGTTCCAGAACCTTCTTCACCGCCGTCCAATCTCCCAGGGTATAGGGGTAATCGGTCCCGACCATTAGGCGGTCATTTCCTGCCAATCGTCGCAGATAATCAAGGGTGTCCAGACGGTAGACGAGGGTATCAAAATAAAGGTTTTTCTTCATGTAAGCGCTCGGAGGTAAAGAGGCCTCGGCGGTGCGTGAACCGCTACGAACGGCATGCCCCTGATCAAAGCGACCCAGGTGATAGGGGAAAAAACCTCCACCATGCAGGACACACAGTTTTAGATTAGGAAACCGATCGAATACCCCGCTAAAGCACATGAGTCCTATGGAAAGGGCGCTATCCGCCGGATTGCCGCAAATCAAAGACATGCCATAGGCGCGCATGCGCTCAGCCCCGGCCACGTCCTCCGGATGCATCACGATCAGGGCATCCAGCTCCTCCGCCTTCTTCCAAAAGGGGTCGAACTCTTTGCCATTATAATAGTTACCGTTCACGTTTGAACCTATGTAACCACCTTTGAAATTTAGCTCCTTCATGGCATGTTCCAGGACCGCCCCTGCCCGGGTGGCGTCCTGCAAGGGAACGGCGGCCAATGCAACAAACCGATCCGGGTATCGCTTGACGAGTTCGTGCAGACCTTCGTTATAGAGACGACACCAGGCCTCTCCTTTCTGACCATCCAGGGGATATCCGAGACTTGCCGTATGGGGTTCGAGAGCGGCGACCGCAATTTCCTCTCTGTCCATCATCGCAAGCCTATTTTCCAACCCCACGAGATCGGCAGGAGCAGTAAAAGCTTTGGCATTCGCGAATTGAAGCGTGGTCAGACCTTCTTTGGTCTCACTGAAGGTCATTCCTAAAGCTTCTTTGTTGCGTTTTGCTTTCTCCAGGGTGCCCGGGGGGAGATAATGATGATGAATGTCAATTGCACACCGTTCCATTTATCCGTCTCCTTTGCGCCATAAATTTGAGCACCCGGATCCTCCCACACCCCCATCCAGGCAGTCAAGCCGAATTCAGGTCTTGTTCAGAATCATCTCCTCGATCGTGTCCGACTGTGGAAGCTAAAATTTACATATTCTCCATCCCTGTTACTTTGGGCTTCGGCGACTTCCTTCGCTCCGCGGGACTCCCGCAGCGACCCATTGGGCATTCGCTCTCATGAACCTCCAAAGCTTCAGGGCTCCTCGTGGAGCGAACCTCCGGCCGCAAGCAATAAGCCGGTGAATATCTGAAGCTGAACGTTCGATGCCCACGGCCTTACGTCTCGCTCCCCTCAGAGCCCCGCGTTGTTAGGCGATGGCTACGGGGTCAGACCTTGATATTTGACATTCCTGCGACAGGGAGGCGACGAAAATGAGCAGAGCGAAATCGTTCAGGGGCCTGTGGGGCAACTTGGAGTTCATCGTGGCTTGGAAGACATGGGCCGTGCTGGCGGTGGGAGATGTTGCAAAAGGAGAATAGATGGGCTGCGATAGTTGAATACTTTTGCCTGGATTATTTTTTAGTGGGTGGGGGCGCGTTTTATTTTGGGAGTTGTCCACAGGCTCAAAAAAAGTTGTTCCTTTGGGATACTCAAAATCCCGTTGAGAGCGTCCATTATAGCGGCTTAACGGTTTGACACCGGCGCTTGGGTGCTCTGCCGCCGGGTATTGGAGCTGAAAATAAGCATGTGCCTGAAGTGCCCTTTGCGCCCTGTCACTATGCACAGGATACCCCTGCCTTAACTTAATCATAATGTCGCGCATGGTGTCGGCGATGACGGCGTCGAGCTTTCCCTCTTTCTGCAGGCGCCGTTTGTATAGGGTGATTGATCCATCCTCTTTGTTGTTGGTTCGCGTTAACTGCCTGAGGCAAGTGACGTTCAGCCGAGAGGTCAGGTTAGCCGGGGCGCAAACTCGGGAAGAGATCTTCTCGAGCGCGCCAGCCGGGCGAAATAACTGGAGGAGAGCGCGCTCTTCATCGAGCAACATGAGTTTTTCCCCATGCTTGTCGCGACACTGAACGTTGACGTTGTCTCGCCCGTCTGTAATAGCGCCTGCAAGTTGCCCTGGACTGCTTGTTCCATTATCTGAATTTCCCCGATATCGATATCAACTCTTGCGTTAGCCGGCTGCTCTATCCGCGCTGGATCGAAAGGGCGGGGCCGTTCAGCATCGCAAGCAGTCATAAACAATTCCTCCCGAAGCTCGCCGTGCCCGGTGCTCTAGCGCTGGACCCTCGCCCACGTCTCTCGGCAAAGAAGAGCTATGGCAGGAGTGGGGGAAAGCCCTATCGTGTCGCCGTCGCCGCTCACCCCATTGGCCATTACGAAGGTCAAGGACCGGTCCTGGATCTGGGCTATGGAGGGGTATTGGGCCCGGCTCCCGCCGTTACCGACGTTCAGGCGCCTGTTCCCGCCCATGGGCAGATTGTTCGTCGGCTGGTTCCGGCCGTCGCGGGCAAGGCGGTTTTCCAGGCCCCCCGCCAGGTCTTGGTCATGGATGTCCTGATCGTCGGAGCGCACGTTACGGCCCGCCGCGCGCCCCTGCTCCCACACGTCGCCGGCGGTGTGCACGCCGTCGGTGCGGTTGAAGTTTCCATGTCCGTCCCAGGGCATCTTTACCTTCCTTGCAGTCGGGTCATGTCAAATGTCAAGGTCTGACCCCAAGGGCTCAGAGTGAGGCAGGCCGACTTTTTAAATGCTTTGACGAGACTCTTGAGCCGGCGGCGCGGCTCGAAGCCTGTAAAACGCAAGCCGAGCTGGGACTCACCCCGTCGGAGCTCGGCCTCGGCTTCATGTATTACCACGGTAACGAGGCGCCTCAGGACTACGCCAAAGCGCTGCGCTGGTACCGCTTGGCGGCTGATCAGGGATTAGCCCAGGCACAGTACAATCTCAGCTTTATGCACGGCCTGGGCAAAGGAGTTCCCCAGGACTATGTGCGCGGCTACATGTGGTTGACCCTCGCCGCTTCCAGTGGGTATGAGCCCGCTCGCACGACCCTTGATGAAGTGAAGGTAAAGATGACCCGCAACCAGATCGTTGAGGCCGAGCGGATGGCGCGAGAGTGGTTACGGGCCAGCGGGTCGTGTTGGGGAACGCCCCCGAACGGATAGAGGTTAGGGGATGGGACAATGGGGGGCGTCTGCGCCAGCGGCGGTCTGAATAGAGGCCGAACCGCCATGAACGTCATATCCGCGATCCTTTGGGGACATCTGGCATTTTAGCGCGCTGCGTGTTAAACAGTGACGGCATGAGCATTGAGATCGGCGGCTTCATCGGACTCGCCGCGTTGATAATCGGCTTGTTCGTCTGGCTGCGGCGCGATATCGATAGCTTGCGCCAGGAAGTGCGCAACGATATCGAGCGGCTTCACCAGGAAGTGCGCGACGACATCAAGCAGCTTCGCCAGGAAGTGCGCGACGACATCAAGCAGCTTCGCCAGGAAACCAACGAGCTCCGCCAGCGCATGGCCCATCTCGAGGGGTTGCTGGAAGGCTTGCGCGAGGCCATCACGCGCAGGGTCGCCTGACAAGCCGAAGTCCCATCATCGCCTCCACTCGATCAAACGTGTGGCTTAATTAACTGTCCGTGAAACCCGGGTCGGAGGCAGGACAGCGCCCAATCTTAGACATCCTTGCCGCGTCTCCAAGACCTCTTTGCCTACGGTAAGATCAACGTTGTCGATAAACATCTGACCTTGCCCCCTAAAACGAGTCCAGGTGAAATGTTAGGGATTTTGATTTTAGGAAGGAGGCAAGGATGGCAAGAAAGCGATTTACGGCCGAGCAGATTATCCTCAAGCTGCGTGAGGCGGAGGTGAGCTTGGCCCAAGGGAAGGCGGTGGGCCAGGTGTGCAAGCAGGTGGGGGTAACCGTGCAGACCTACTACCGGTGGAGGAAGGAATATGGAGGCCTGAAGATGGATCAGGCCAAGAGGCTCAAGGCCTTGGACAAGGAGAATGCGCGGTTGAAGAAGCTGGTGGCGGATCTATCGCTGGACAACCAGATCCTGAAGGAAGTGTCCTCGGGAAACTTCTAGGCCCGGCGAAGAGGAGACGAGCGGTGATATGGGCCAGAGAAAGATTGGGACCTGATCGAGTCTCCGAACGCCGGGCTTGCCAAGTGTTGGGACAGCCGCGATCGACGCAACGAAGAGTCCGAGAGATCCCGGAAGAGGAAGCAAGACTAGTGGCTCGGATGATGGAGCTGGCCAGCGAATACGGGCGATACGGCTACCGGAGGATTACGGCCATGCTGCGTGGGGAGGGGTGGAAGGTCAACCACAAGCGAGTGGAGAGGCTCTGGAGGCAGGAAGGGCTGAAAGTCCTCAGCCGTCAGCCTAAGCGAGGGAGGCTCCGGTTGACTGATGGCTCCTGCATTCGCCTGAGACCGGCGCATCGAAACCATGTGTGGAGTTATGACTTCGTGCACGAGCGAACCGAAGACGGTCGGGCCTTTCGGCTGTTGAGCATCCTGGATGAATACACCCGGGAGTGCTTGGCGATTGATGTGGCCAGACGGATGAATCACCGGGATGTGCTGGAACGGTTAGCGGAGCTATTCGTGGAACGGGGCGTGCCGCAGTCCCTTCGGTCCGACAATGGCCCCGAGTTTACGGCTCAGGCTATCCGGGACTGGCTCAAGGCCATTGGTGTCAGGACACTCTACATCGAGCCTGGCAGTCCTTGGGAGAATGGCTACGTGGAGAGTTTTAACGGAAAACTCAGGGATGAGCTGCTCAACCGGGAGGTGTTTGAAACCCTGAGGGAAGCTCAGGTGCTGATCGAAAGATGGAGAAGAGAGTATAACCAGCGGCGGCCTCACAGCGCCCTGGGCTATCGTTCTCCGGCACCGGAGGCCTTTCTGCCCAGAGCGCAGGCTGGGAATTCATCCCCATGGGCTGGACTCCAGATAATTCCGGCTCTAACTTAAAGGGTGGTACCACTCCTGGGGGCAGGTCAATGTTCGCTTAGCCTCTTCATATTGATTTAAGCGCGCGGATCGTCCTCGGCGATGCCCGAGAGCACGACCGGGGCACGGTCCGGGAATTCGGCCACGAGCGACAGGTTGCCGCCCATCGCCTTAACCGTCTTCCGGAGCGTGGAAAGCAGCAAGTCGCTGCGCTTCTCCAGCCGCGAGACGCGGACCTGCGTGAGCTTGCGCGCCTTGCGCAGCTCGCGCAGTGTCATTTCCTCGGCCAGCAGCTCCGCCGCGCGGGACACGACCTTCTTGCGCCGAGCGGGGCTCAGCTTCTTGATTTTCTCCTCGACGTTCACAGCCATGGTTATTTTCCTTCCTTCTTCAAACGGGCTAGATGCGCGTCGAAACGTTCATCCGCTTTGTGGATCAACCTCCGGTAGAACCGCTTTTCGCTCCCTCCGGACTTGTCTCCCGCCACAAGCAGCACGGCCTTCCGTTTTGTATCGAAGGCGAAGGCCACCCGCCACTGGCCGTCGTCGCACTGAACCGCAGTTCCTTCATGTTCGCGTGGCCCGAGTCGTTGAGCGTGTCCACCCGAGGCCGCCCAAGCTGTGGACCTAACTGCTGCAAGAGACGCGACGACGCCAGAATCTCTGTCTGCACGTCCTCGGGCAGCTCGTCGAACTCCGGCTCGAACTCGTCGGCAATCACAACAACCCAGCTCACCCTTATAATATGGTAGATAATACATATGATTGCAACTCCATATTACCGGACGGCTCGGACCGCCATCCGCCAGGACGCCCCGGTGTTTGGGTTGTCCGGATCGCAGATTGCCCGACGCATCCAGGCCGCCGTCGCATGACGTGGAGCGGCTCGGCCATGTCGTCTTTTGCGCCTCTCGCCGGACCCTCAGTCGCCCTCGGCGCATGCCGCCACCGGAAGATCATCTCGAACCTTTCGGATGCCGTCACAACCCTTGGAGGTATTGCCGACTCAAGCTGTTTGGTCCCGATCCCGGTCCACTCTATCCACTCTAAGTCGTTGATTTCCAGTCTCTGCTCCCGCAGAGTCTCCGTGGGCGGATGGAAATAATTGGAAATGGGCCATAAACCGGCCGGATTTTCCGGGCCGTTTAGGGCTCGGAAACTGAGCCTGAAAGGGCCGTTAAATCGGGGCGGGCGTTCAAACCCCTGAAAACAAGGGTCTCATCCCACATCATCCCAGCTCATCCCGCCACATCTCACTTAAAACCGGGGTCAGGTAACATGAAAAAGGGGCCGCGCTCCAGCCTCTAAAAGCCGCACGGCCTCCGACTTAAACTCCCGGGTGAACCGCCTTTGCCTGCCCATCGAACACCTCCTTCGGGGATCCTGTCCCCTTTTTGGGTGTCCGTAAAACCCGGGCTACCACATGGCTGATGCTGAATTCTTTTCTTGTCTTTATTGTTTGTCGGGAGACGACAACAAACAAAAACTTTTCTATTGCGGAGAATAACCTGATTCAGTTCCGGGATACCTAACCGTAGGTTATCGCAGATGGCCAAGTGCAAAGCGCCAGGATCACCGGTTCCCGGCGTCCGCTTTTACCTACGCCCTGTGCGCCGCGCGGAACCACCCGGTCACATCTCGCGCCGTTCGATAAATCACTTCTTCGCGAGTTGACTTTCCTCCATGGGCGTGGGCAGCATCATGGCAACCAGCGCGGGCGTACCGTCGTGTACATGCTTCAATCCACGCTGCAGAGCGGGCGCCACTTCTTCCGGCTCACGCACCGTCTCTCCAAAGCAATTTGCCGCCTCGGCCAGCTTGGCAAAATCAGGCGGCGGGTCGAAGACGCCACCCTCGAAATTGCCGGACTTTGCCACTACTCCGTCCGGGTAGGTAAGCGACACGTTGCTCGTACCCGTGGTGTAGGAGCGGTTGACGAAAACCACAGTTAAAAACGGCATCTTATAATGGGCCCCGCACCAGAAGGCCGAGATGGGGCTGCCAAACATCAGGTACCCGTCTCCGGTGGCGAGCACCACGTCGCTATCGGGCTTGCCCAGTTTTGCGCCGAACGCGGCGCCGCTTCCCCAACCGCCGGAAGACCCGCCACTCTTAAAATAGGTTCCGGGCTTGTCCCGATGATGATGGGTTTGCACGGAACGCGAGTTGCTCAGTGAGTCGTCGAGCAGGATGCTGTCCGGTTCCAGGATCTTACCCATCTGGTAGGCGACCCAACGAGGATGTAAGGGCTTGCGCTTGCCGGCCTCCTGGGCCTGCTTTTCTATTGCGGCGTTCATCTCACGCTTTTTTTCTTCCATCCGGGCGCGTCGGTCTGAGATTCGGGTCATGTCACTCTGCGAGAGCATGCCGGTTGCGGCTTCGCAAATCGCACGGGCCGCCGCAGCCGCAGTGACAGGCAGCCATAGGTCAGCCTGAGTATCCAAAGTCTTGTAACGTGAGAGGACCGGGTCCGCATCGACCCATACAATCTTTGTGCCGGGCCTGGGGTTCCCCGCCGGAGGGATGTAGGGGACAGGCGATTCCAATATTAAAATCACGTCGGCGTCCTGGGGATTGGGACCTGTTTTGTAAAGGGGGTGGGTCGTGGGAAAATTCATCTGATCGGCCGATCGACCTACCTCCTGCATGGGGAGTCCCAAAAGCTCGGCCAGTCGCACCAGGTCTTGCACCGACTCCGGGTTTCGACCGGAGTTCGAAGTGATGACCAGCGGGTTGTCCGCCTTGATGAGCCACTCAGCCACTTTTCGCGCATCGCTCGGGTCCGGCCATGCGGGGCGGGCGAGACCCAACTCGTCCCGGGTAGGAAATCGTGTGGTCCCCGGCATAGGCAGCATGGCCGACTCCCGAGGCAACGTCAGGTAGACGGGCCCCGTCGGTTCGCTCATGGCCACCTGCAACAGCCTGCTTACCATGTATCCGGGATTGTCCTCGTGCTCCATGCGGTGGTCCATCTTTGTGTACTGTCGCAAGATTTCTCCCTGATCCCGCGGCTCCTGGATCCATTGGACTGCGCTATTACGCGCGCCCGGCATGGAACCCGGATAGGCACGGGGCCCATTGCCGGCGGTCATGAGCACTGGATACGACCCGCGCCATGCCGTGTGTATGCCCCCCCCGTAATTGAAGGTTCCAACGTCCACGTGTACTGAGGTGGCTGCCGGCTGGCCTGTGACCATTGAGTTGCCCAGGGCCGCATTCAACGCCACCCCTTCGTGCAGCACGGTTATGAGTCGCGGCGCCGGCCACCCCCGTTCATGGGCCTTTGCTATGCTTTCCTGATAGAAGGCGGTCTCAGACCCGGAAACGAAGTATAGGTTGTCAATACCACCCAGCTTCATGGACGCGACAATCGCATCGGACCAGGCCTCCGCATGATAAGTTCCCCACCTTTGATCGAAAGCTTCACTGCGTGTCTCAGCCATGTTCCTACTCCCTTCTCTTTAAATCCTGTAATATATTACCTAACCGCCGAATTTCACCGATTACCGCAGATTGCTTTTCGCGCCAGAACGCCGAGGCCGCAAAGAAAGACAGTTTTCGATCTTTTCCGGACTTGGCGTCCTTTGCGTCTTTGCGCGAGTCCTCTCGCCCTCTGCTCCGATGCTCAGTCCTCCACCACTCTCTACTCCGTAATAACTATTGCAGCTTGTATAGCCTCTTTGCCGTGTCTGCCAGTAGCCATTTTATGGCGTCAGGGTCCAGATCTTTACGGTTTGCCAGGTGATCGATGTTTTCAGGAAACTCGCTGTCCCAGTGGGGCCAATCCGAGGCGTAATAGAGTGTGTTTGGATTCAGTATTTCTGCCGTGGCGCCCACGAGGGGTTCGTAGTCCTCCGCATGGAGGTAGACCCGGCCGCTCTTGATGTATTCGCTGGGTTTGTTCTTACACAGGGGCGCTTCCGCCGCACCGCGTTTTTCCCATTCTTCATCCATTCTACCCATCCAGTATGGGACCCAGGTGCAGCCCGCTTCCATAAAGGCGATACGAATCTTTTGAAACCTTTCCATGACCCCTCGCATGATGATGCTCGTCATCTGCATCATCTGGGCAAATGGGTGGGATAGGGTGTGCACGTCGATGAACTGATCGAACAGGTCGGCACCGAAGTAGTGAGGACCACGGACAGTAGCGTGCACGGCCAACATGCAGTCCAGTTTTTCCGCCTCTTCGTAAATGGGCCAATAGTCTTGGTCACCTAAGGGCTTTCGTAGTCCCACTGCGGGAAGCATCACGCCCGCCAATCCCAATTCTTTAACGGCCCGGCGTAATTCTTTGACTCCCTCGGGCACGTCCTGGAACGGCACCAGGGCCACCCCCTTTAACCTTGGGCTTTCCTTCTGAAATTTTTCTGCGACGAAGTTGTTATAGGCTTGGGCTAAGGCGACGGCAAAATCCGGCTCACGAATCCAACCGAAGCCTAGACCGCTGGTGGGGAAGAGAACCGAAGTGGACAACTCCGCTTGGTCCATTGCGTCGAGCCAACTCCGGGCATCTTTTGCACTGGTTCCCAGCGTCCCGGCTATGGAGCGGTCCCAGTTGTCCCTTGGGTAGATGGTCACGCGACGGTTGCGGTAGGGAGCCTCCATGTACTCTTTGACCGCATCGTCCCCCTCAGTGATGTGCCCATCGGCATCAATAACTTCAAAAGATCTGGCCATAGATCCCTCCTTTGTTCTGCATAGCCTCGATCGTTAAGATCAATTAACCGCGAGTCATTTTCTAAACATAGAATTTTGCCATTTTGCTTTCGATACCTGCTTTGTGGACGGCCTCTTCGAACATGGTACGAACTTGAAGGTTTTCGTCTTCATACTCGATCTGGTCTCCGCCCTCCTTGACGCTCTCATCGGTCTTGAACTCTGTGAGAAATGGGTTTTTCCTGCTTCCCCAACGCAGCGCGAGATAGCGGGCCGGAGTTGCACCGGCATTGAAGTGCTGATGGAACCATAATTCCGGAGGTACAACGATGCTTCCCTCCTGCCAGTCGTATCTCTCGATGGGGAACCCCTCTGGCCATAGGAGTGAATACCCTTTGCCCCCGATAATAATCACGTGGGCTCCCGCCCCGTGACGGTGGGCCTTCTTGTAGGTGCCCACAGGAAACTCGGAGATATGGGCGGCCATGGTATTATCCGATAATTCAAACCTAATATTGGTCCCTCCCGCACCCCTTTCCTTCCACTCTTTGAGAGGAAAAGTGGCAACGTTGGGGACAAAATTGGTTTCCCAAACCCTCTGTGTATAGGACTCTCCCTTTCCGGAAAAATAGCCTTCTTGGGCATCGAAGCGATCATTAAAGGAGAAGGGGGTATTAAAGACGAAGTCGAGATTGTGAAAGAGGTTCATCACCACGGGCGCGCTGGTGACCGATAGAAACCGGGTAGGGGTGTCGCCGCTGCCGTTGAAATGCTGGCGCCAGGTATTTATGGGCGGGGAGAAGAGACTACCCTGCTGCCATTCAAAGGTCTGCTTTTGTCCGTTGTCCTGCCAAACCGTGGTTGCTCCCCGGCCGCTTGCCACATAGATCATCTCCTCAAAAAGGCACCGCTCCGGATTGAGGTTTTTCCCCGGCGGGATCTCACAAATGTAGGCGTCATTGATATTGCCGGTTCCAATAAGATTTAAGTAAACTCCGTAACCGCCCTTTCGCTCCCACCGTTCCAGCGGAACCCTGCGAACGTCTTTAATGAAGAAATCCCGGATGACGGGCAACCCCTCATTTTCCAGGAAAAGCTCATAGCAAGATTTACGCTCGATGGATTTCTCTTCCGCCATTGGTCTACCTTTCTATGCGAGGAGGTTTCATCGCCTGTTTTCCAAGATCCAGCGGGCAATGTCAATCCTTCGGGCAAACCAGACATCGGGGAAAGACTTGGCGTATTGGATGGCCTCATCGTAGAGTTTCCCCGTGGCCGGAAAAGCCATCTGGCAGTGCATGGCCAGGGTCAGCATCTTCGGCTCGGTTTGGGATTCCTCGTAGAGCACGTCGAATTCATCTTTGAAGGCCTGGAGTATATCCCTCGCCGTCCTACCGCTTCGATACATGCCGGTATCGTTGAGACCGCTGATGGAGTTGCGGTACGGTAGCTCCATAATAGTTTTCCCGTGGATATCAATGGGATAAGGGACATCGTCGTTGACCGCGTCCCCGTGCCACAGGAAACCCTCCTGAGCCAGGATCTCCAAGGTATATTCGGTATGTCTCATACCGGAAGTCAGCCACCCGTAGGGGCGTTCTCCCACCATGTCCTGGAAAATCTTGATACAGGTCCGGATCTCTTCTTTTTCTTGCTCCTTCGACAATTGGACCAGCTGGATGTCTTCGGCGTAGCTATGTCCAACGATCTCATGTCCGTCGGCATGCACGTTCTTTACTGCATCGGGGTATCTAATGGTGGCCAATCCATTAACGTTGAAAGATCCCCGCAGTCCATGCTTTTTTAGTATTCTCAAGATCCTCCACACTCCAGTCCTTCCTCCATAGTCGTTCTCGCTAGCTGTCCTGAAATCGTAGCGACACCTAAGATCCTCTGCGGTTAGGGGTGATGTCCCACCCACATGGCGGGTCCTCCTGAGCTTGGGATCTGGCGTTTCGGTCCAGGCCTCAAGGTTTCCCGTCAGGTTGACGCACAGCCTTTTACCCTCGGGCCAACGGAACTTAATCCTTTTGGCCTTGGAGAAAACATCGTAGAAATTATCATGCTCAGGAAGCATGGGACCCTCCCGATACAATAGGTTGTATCCCCCGACGGTACGGATACGCCCGTGTAATCTATTCCAAAACGTTCTTAAAATAAAGGGGTATTGGGAGAGCGCGAAGCGTCCAACAGTACTGAGTATCGGAGCGAAGATAGGACTACAGACTATTAACCACGGGACTGCGGACAGCAAGAAGCAAAGCGCATGGCGCAGAAAAGAGCACATGCGCGAAGGCGCAAAGGGCGCCAAAGAAAGAAATTTTGCCCAATCGAGAGACGACGATTGGGCAAAAGCGTTATCTTTCATATGATAGATGTTTCTGTTTGTCGCCGTCTCCCGACAAACAGAAAGTTGATTTTCCTAGTTAATCTCTGACCTCTGAGGACTGATCTCGGGTTTCTCTCGGTGCCCTCTGCCCTTCGACAAGCTCAGGGTCCCGAGCCCAGTCGAGGGACGTCTCTGCGGTGAATATTTGTTCTCCAGACTTGGTGTCCTTTGCGTCTTTGCGCGAGACGTTCCGCTATATGCTCTTTGCCTTTTTTTGAAAGATTGAATCGAATTGACCCCATGTGTATGATGCGGAATATGAAACAGGACCCACATGATCTTCTAAAAGTGACATTAAAATTACCTCCTGAAGCTAGAGTGGCACTTGCAGGGTTTCTTTTCGACAGCCTCGACCGGGAAGTTGACGAAGACGCCGAAACAGCTTGGCACGCCGAAATTGATCGCCAATTGAAGAATCTCGACTCAGGAAAGGTCAAGCCTATTCCCTGGTCTGAAGTTTGCCGAAAAATCGCCAGTTGTTAATTACCCTTTCCACTATTTTTGCTGATTGCTTTCCAACAAGCTCATCAAGCGGTGTCTCGAAAAACATATCTATACAATTCGGCAATATACTTGCGGATTTTCATGAAATCTGGCAATGTAGCTGCCGGAATGTACAAACGGATTCTCAACCTTAGGGAAATCATCAAGCACAAATCCGTGTTCCTTTTCGGTCCCCGCCAGACTGGCAAGAGTACTTTGGTGCGCGAGACCTTCCCAGAAGCTGCCTTTTACGACCTTCTGGAAGCCGATACATTCCGTGAACTTAGCGCTCGTCCGGAATACCTGCGACAAACACTCAATCCCCAACAGCTACTAGTCGTTGTCGACGAAATTCAAAAACTTCCCGCTCTCCTTGATGAGATCCAGCTGTTAATTGAGCGGAATAAGAAACTGCGGGTTATTCTCACCGGGAGCAGTGCAAGAAAGCTTAAACGAGGCGCCGCAAATCTTCTCGGCGGGCGCGCATGGATCTGCCGCCTCCATCCGCTAGTGTCAGCCGAGCTGAGCAGACCAAGGTTAGTGGATCGGCTCAATCGCGGCAGCCTACCAGCTATAGTTGATTCCAGGCATTACCAGGAAGACTTAAAAGCCTACGTTGGCACCTATCTCACGGAGGAGATCAGAGCTGAGGGTTTGACCCGGTCGATTGAGAATTTTTCCCGCTTCCTTGAAGTAGCTGGTCTCACCAGCGGAGAACAGGTTAACTTTACTGCAGTTGCGAGCGACGCGGGGTTTCCGCCTAGAACCGTTCGAGAGCATTATCAGATTTTGGAAGACACATTGGTCGGACATCAGCTTCCGGCTTATCGGAAGACTTCCAAGCGCAAGCCGGTCGTCACCGCCAAGTTCTACATTTTCGATGTTGGCGTCGCTAACATATTAAAACGGACTACCGTAATCGAAGAGGGCTCAGATGCCTACGGCCGAGCCTTAAAGCATCTCATATTTTTGGAACTCAGAAGTTTTCTGGATTATCACAGACTCAACCATGAGCTTACGTACTGGCGTAGTCGTTCCCAATTCGAAGTGGATTTTTTGGTGGGAGACGAGGTCGGTATTGAAGTGAAATCTAAAGCCCGAGTGTCTCCGCGCGACTACAAGGGATTGTATGCCTTGAGCGAGGAACGGAAACTGAAGAGAAAGATCGTGATATGTCGGGAAAGGAGGCGTCGCAGGGCCGATGACGGAACGGAGATCATTCCGCCGATCCAATTCCTAAACGAGCTTTGGACTGGCAAGCTGCTCGATTGATTCAAAGGCCAGCCGCCGCTCCGTGGGCTTAAATAGACTCCCCACCCCTTTTTTTCGTTCAGTAATACAAAAAAAACGCTATGTGCCATGCCCTTTGCTGTATTCCAGTCGGCGTAAATCTGCGGTTAATAATTCTTAGTGTTTTGCCCACTGCCTAGTGCCTACTGTCTTACTTCCCCCGTCCTCGCCTTGCCCTCTGCGCGCTATTCTGTCTTGGCGTCCTTTGCGCCTTCGCGCCGCCTATGTCATAACTCTTCTGTGACAACCTCGTGGTTGCAGCTCTCCCTCAAGGCGGCGCCGGCGGCCCTGGACACCATTGCCAACTTCCTCATCGAGAGGGGATCTCCTGGAGTCGTCCTCAAGGAAAACGAAGTGCGTGCATTTTTCCCTTCCGCAGGCGGCGGTTCCACGCTTAAAGGCGATATCCGCCGCTTCCTGAGAGGTATCAATGAGATTTATCCCGAAGACACCAGATACTCGCTGCGTTGGACGGTATTGAAAGATAAGAACTGGAACAACTCCTGGCGCAGGTTCTTCACGCCGCAAAAGGTCGCCAGGGGGTTTTTGATTGCTCCTCCCTGGCTTATTCCAGTACAGACCACGCGGCGCAAAGTGATCCAGATCGAACCGGGCATGGCCTTCGGCACAGGTACCCATGCCACCACGCGTGGTTGTCTGGAATTTCTAGAAGGCGTCGTACGCGCCTGCCCTCGAATTACGAACGCCCTTGATGTGGGAACCGGATCGGGGATACTGGCTATTGCCATGGCCAAGATGGGAGTTAAAGAGATTCTTGCTCTGGACAACGATCCCATTGCCCTCAAGGTTGCACGGACAAATGTGCGCCGAAATGGGGTAGGGAAGGCGGTTTCCCTGACCAACTCGGGACCGGAGCGTATTAGCCGTCCCTTCACGCTCGTGGTTGCGAATCTAACGGCAGACGTGATTGTCGGTCTCGCCTCCGTGCTCAAAAAGAGAGTGGCCCGTGGAGGTTATCTAATTATTTCAGGTATCCTGACACCGCAGTTGGACGAAGTGATGGGCTGCTTCAAAAAACCATTCGTCCTCCTTCGTCAAAAGAGTAGCAAGGGGTGGGTGACATTGGTGTTTAATCGAGAGGCTTAAAGGTGGCCCGCTTCTACCTCGCCAAAGAAAATATCCAAGGCAAGAAGGAGACGCTCACCGGACCCGAATTTGAACACATGAAGAAAGTGCTGCGCTTAAAGCCAGGCGACAGCGTGACCCTTTTTGACGACGACGGACGGGAGCACGAGGCGATCATCCAAGCCTACGGCACCCGGGTCGCAGAGTTGGAAATCCTGCGTTCCTACCAGCCAAGGCGAGAGTCGCCCCTGGATGTCACGTTAGCACAGGCCATGGGCAAGGGTGAGAAGATGGATTGGGTGGTGGAGAAGGCAACGGAGCTGGGGGTGCAGGCAGTCCTTCCTTTTTTTTCTTCTTACACGGTACCTCGGCTTACTGGGGATAAGATGCACAAGCGACGTTCCCGCTGGGAAAAGATCGCCGTCAGTGCCGCGAAACAATCCGGGCGAACCAGGATCCCACAGATCCTGGAGTTTTGCGACTTTGATGAGGTGATTCAAAAAGACTGGTCCTGTGACTTGAAAATCCTCTTTTGTCCGCAGGAGTCGGTATTGGGCTTGAGTCAATTGCAAGCGGAGCGAGAACATTTATCTTCGCTCCTGCTGGTGATTGGTCCCGAGGGAGGGTTTACCACGGAGGAGGTGAAACGGGCCTCCCATCACGGCTTCCACACCGTCCAGTTAGGAAAAAGAATTCTGAGGACCGAGACCGTCGCTGTTGCGGTTCTCGCCATCGTGCAGTATCTCTGGGGCGACCTGGGGAACGCGGTGAATCCAGTTGGCAGTAGGCAGTGAGCAGGAAACAGCAAGAAGGGATGACAGAAAAGGCGACTGGCGCAAAGCCGCACGGGCCGCCAGGTCCGGAAAAAATAGAAGATCGCCTTTCTTTGCGCGCTTGGTGTCTTGGCGCGATAAACTATCCGCGTTAATCCGCGGTGAAAAAATCTTTGTCCGTGTTGTTCTGCGTGAGTCTGCGGTAATTCCCCTTGATTTTCTCCTATATACTCTGTCCTATTTAGCGAACAGCTGGAAGCTGAGAGTAAAATACCCGGGCTTGCTGTGTGGCGTCAGTTACATTAGCATAGGTTCAATGTCATGAAGTGTCCTAAGTGCGGATTTTTAACCTTTGACAATTTAGACAGCTGCAAGCGCTGCGGGGCCGATTGGGCCACGGAGCGTGCGAGGTCCAGTGGTGTGTCCCAAACCCGTGAAAAGAAAGACGCTGAGAGCGCTTCTCTTGAAAGCGCTTCGGTGGAAAAGCCAGTGCCCGTCCCGGTACAACCGACGATTCGTCCTCAAGGCCCGTTGGGAGTGAAGCTTCAAATCGATGAGGAGTTTGATCGACTCCATGGGATACTTAAGAGCGAAGAAGTAAAAGCCGGAGAGGTCCGTTGGGGAGGATTTCACCGCAGGGTCATAGCCTTTTACATTGACATGGTAGTTGTGGCTCTTTTTTCATACCTTCTCTATTATATGCTCTATGTCGGCTATAGCGTCGGGCTCACGGCGCATGACCAGACGGTTACGTTTGACCGATTCGTCTCCTTTTTGCAATTCTTTGTTCTGTCTTGGTTTTTTCTAGTGAGCGGATACTTTGTCCTGTTGCACGGGATGGCGGGAACCACCGTTGGGAAGTGGATCCTGGGATTAAGGGTTGTGGGCGCTAACAAATCCCCCGTCTCCTACCCTCAGGCCGTGGTGCGATGGTTTGGTTGTGTGTTGTTCTTCTTTTTCGGGGTTGGGTTTTTGTGGATTCTCCTGAGCCGTGAAAAGCGAGCATGGCATGATCTGCTTGCGCGCACCTGGGTCGTAAGAGACTGGAGAGGTAGCCCTTCTTTCGAAGGCCAGCTCTGAATTAGCACTGGGTAGCGAGTGCTGAGGACTGAGTAATAGGTGTGGAGGGTAGGGAAGAAAGTGAAAGGAGATGGGACGTCGGGCGCAGGGAGACACATGAGATAGGGCCGATCGAACCTTTAACCCGGATAATGCTCGACCGAAATGTCCGGCTTCCAGCACCTCATACCCAACCCCCTGCATCCTAGACTTAACACTCAACACTTCTTAGCTGATAGCTGAGGGCTGACTTGATATGTCTAATTTAAGATTTGGCATCATAATGGATCCGATCGAGAAGATCGACATCGAAAAGGACACCACCTTTGTCCTGATGCTCGAGGCACAGGCCAGGGGGCATGAGATCTATTACATGGGCCAACAGGATCTATATGTTAGGAACGCGACGCCCGTAGCACAGTTTCGCAGGATCAACGTCGCCCGGGCCAACCCTCACTTCCAGTTCGGGACGGCCGGCACACAACCTCTCGAATGGTTTGACGTCGTATTGATGCGTAAAGACCCACCCTTTGACCTCAACTACTTTTTCGCAACCCACCTATTAAGCCTTGTTGACCATCGGAAATGTCTTGTGGTGAACAATCCAATGGGCCTCAGGGAAGCCACGGAAAAACTCTACGCTCTCAACTTTCCTGAGATCATTCCGCCGTCCATTATTACCAGCAGCATCCCGCGCCTGAAAGAATTTATGGAGGAACAAGACGGCGAGATGATCGTGAAGCCCTTGGAGGGCTGTGGTGGACAAGGGGTTTTCCACCTTAATCTCAAGGATCGGAACCTGAACGCTGTGTTGGAACTCGCTACGGTGGAGGGGAAGACTCCGGTGATGGGCCAGCGCTACCTTCCTGAGATACGTATAGGGGACAAGCGGGTTCTCGTGCTCAACGGCGAGCCCATCGGAGCGGTGTTGCGAGTGCCGAAGGAGGACGAAACCCGGGCCAACCTCCACGTAGGGGGCGACTCCGTCCGGGCCAAGATCATGTCGAGAGATCGTGAGATCTGCCGTGTCCTGTCCGAGCCATTTAAAAAATTGGGTCTCTATTTTGTCGGTCTTGATGTTATCGGCGATTATGTAACGGAAATCAATGTAACAAGCCCCACCTGCGTCCAGGAAATCAACGCCCTCGACAGCGCCCACCTCGAAGGCCAAATCATTGACTTCATCGAAAAGAAAGCCAACGATCTGAAACGTTAGCCATCAGCTATGCTCTGTTAATAATCGGTACTCTGTTTCTCTTTTTCGGAGGACCTGATTACTATTCATCGCGCCAGTTTCGCCTCGCTTTGCACCCCCTTGGGCTCATAGCCGTTTCTCCAGCCCCATCTCATTCCGTGCCCACGCCGGGAGTGCCACCGCAGCGACTGGCAATCCTTCGGGAGGCGTTCAAAAAGACCTTCAATAGCCCAGAGTTTGAAAAAGACGCGGAGCGTCGGGGGATAATCGTGTCTCGTTCATCGTGGCAGAAAATCGAGGCGGACATGAAGCAGCTGTCGCAAACCTCTCCCAAGACCCTTAAGATGTACAAGAAATTGGCGGGGGTAAAATAGCAGGGTTGTTGCGGTGGCCAATCCAGATAGTTTAACGGCGCCACCGGTGAAAAGATATTGCAAAATCGGTCGGCTGCATGCTAACAAGAAAGCCCCAACTCGGTTGAAATGACCGAGTAGCCAACCTTGCTAGCGCGGCCAGGTAGCTCAGTCGGTAGAGCAGAGGACTGAAAATCCTCGTGTCGGCGGTTCGATTCCGTCCCTGGCCATTTCCACTCCAAATTAAGGAAGTTTATCGCGCTAAGACGCCAAGCCCGCAAAGCACAATTCAGTGCTGAGGAGCAAGTACTGAGTAATTGGGAAACGAGCAGGAGCAATTAACCGGAGATTTAAGCAGACGATGGGAATAGCAAGGCGCAAAGCGCAAACCGACTACGGGACGGGCGGCTACCGACTGGTCACCTCTTACTGGGGTTGGGGGATTGACGACCGGGAGTCTGAAGTTCGTTGTCCATAGTCTGCTGTCTCTTTACTGTTCTCGCTCAGTCCTCAGCACTAGCGAGCTGATAGCCGGTTTTCTGAGGTCTTTCGGTTGAGCAATCTGTCGGCAACGATTGAATAGCCCGGTCAGTCTTGACAAGGTTCCGGGGTTGGGCGTAACAGGTAGCTTCGAGGGAATGTGGGATAGGAATAAGGAGACGACATGACGGCAGCCCAACAGTCCGGCTCGAAGGTTGGAGGGCCGACGAAGCCCCTCAGAATGGGTATCATTGGGATCGGCGTGGGTGCGACCCAGATCATGCCCCAGATGGAGTCCATACCGGAGATCCATCTGGTGGCGGGAGCGGATATTAGCTCCGAGGTCCGGGAAGCTTTTGCCAAGCGGTATCCGGAAGCCAAAGTGTATGACAGCCCCGAGGGTCTATGCGCGGACCCCAATGTGGACGCAGTCTGGGTGTCGACACCCAACTACCTCCACTTCCCCCACACGGTGCTTGCGGCAAACTCGGGAAAGCACGTGGTTTCGGAGAAACCCATGGCATTGAACATGGTGGAAGCCGAGCAGATGGTGGAGGCCGCGGCGAAAAACAACGTCAAGCTCCTGTGCGGTCACACCATTGGGTTCAGCCCGCCGGTGATGCAAATGCGGCGCATCATCCAGTCGGGCGAGCTAGGGCCTCTCAAGGCCGTCAATATTTTTACCTACACGGACTGGATGCTTCAGGCGCGCCAACCTGAAGAGCTGGATGAGTCGCGCGGTGGGGGACTCCTCTACCGGCAGGGACCTCACCAGCTCGACTCGGTGCGACTCCTGGGCGGTGGGATGGCCAAAACCATCCGCGGCACCGTGGGTAATTGGTGGCCCGAGCGCGCGGCGCCAGGCTACTACTCTGCGTTTATCGAGTTTGAAAGCGGAGTGAGTTCCATCGTGGTGAACGGCGGATACGGGTATACCATGACCGCTGAGCTGGTGCCCTGGGGTGATGAGCGAGGAATCCTGGAGCGCTATACCCCGGAGCAGAGGATCGAGGTGCGAAAGCAGATAAAGGCGGGCACCCGAAACGAGTTTGCGGCAAAGCAGGACCTCCGCATCGGATCGGAACACGAGCGCCGCACCTGGCGCGAGCGCCCGAAGGAGCGCAAGCCCTGGG
Source organism: uncultured Binatia bacterium (SeqCode) (assembly GCA_965218425.1). GTDB lineage: Bacteria > Desulfobacterota > Binatia > UBA9968 > CAXXLF01 > CBDCDW01. The sequence goes on along the minus strand of OZ244621.1, from coordinate 2,022,591 downwards.
TGCCGGCGAACCTGGGGATCCTCATTGCCACCTGCGAGCGGGGTGAGCTGCGGCAGTCCAAGTTTGGGTTATACATCTACCGCGATAGCGGTAAGGAGGACCTCGATATGGGCGAGACTCAGTACCGGGCCGGCACTGAGGACTTGCTAGAACTCTACAATGCGGTGGTAAACGGCACTCCCGTGTACCATGACGGAGCCTGGGGTATGGCCACCCTCGAACTCATCACTGGCCTTATGGAATCGTCTCGCACCGGAAAAGACGTGCGCCTTACGCATCAGGTGCCCATGCCGGTGGAGTACAGCGCCTGACCTGGCTCTACTTTAGATCGGCCTCCACCTCTGGTGGAACCAAGGGTTTGTCCGCAAAGGGCCCGCCCGTTTTCGTGTATCCCGGATAGTAAGTGTGCTCGGTGGCAAGGGTGATGCACCGGTTTTTGGCGGGGTCCCGGTGCACGTTAATCGGATCGCCACCTTTTTCCACCGTCTTGATCTGCTCCTCCACCATCTTGCGGAACAAGCGATGGAGCCACTGGAAGTGAACGGGGTCCAGTGAGTTGTCCATACACTGGAGCCCGTTGGCGGGCAGCATGACCTTTTTAATTTCCCTGGTGACGTTTTTCCAAACCAGAATGTCCCATCGTGGAAGGAGCGGCGCCGGTCGGGGAGCCATTATACGAATATCAAGCCCCCCAGTTCCTCCCCGGGTAGGCCTTAAAGCGTACCTTATCTTGCATCGGGCTGTGGTGGGAAGGCTTCGCTACCTGCAAAAGAGTCCTGAGATCGTCGGCTCGTTCTTTCAGGCGCCCGATACCTGTTACCCCCATGCCGCATAGTCCCTAAATCGCGGATTCCCTAGGCAAGTGCAGCAAGACCCAATAAATTATTGCAAGAGCGCCGTCAGCATTGGGTTCTACGCTGATTGTGCTTATTGTGATAGCAACCTCTCCCCATCCGGTCAACTCGTAAAACCACTAGTGTATTTGCAGTGAGGTTTCTCCTGCAGGGCTTTACAACAGGAGCGAAAAGGGGGATAACTCATTTCCGACAGTGGACAGAGACCTTGACAAGGTTCGGTCCTTGGGCCTATCAGTTGGGGGTAAAAGGGCAGGGTGATGCTAGCGAATCTGCCAAAAAATGTTCTCATACAGTCTTGTCGTAAGATGTTCCTGATTCGTCATTTTGAGGAGGCCCTTGTGGGCCTTTATGGGGAAGGACGATTCAGGGGCGAATACCACCTCTATATTGGACAGGAGGCCATAGGAGTCCCGGTGCTCTTCTGTCTGGAGGCACGAGACTATGTGTTCAGTACCCACCGCAACCATGGTCACCTCCTGGCACGGGGAGCGGAGCCAGGACGCCTGATGGCCGAGATCCTTGGACGGCGTGACGGTTACAACAAGGGCAAGGGCGGGACCTTTCATACCACTGTCGCTTCACTGGGAATACTCCACACCTCTGCCATCGTGGCGGGAATGATCCCTCTGGCGGCAGGCGCGGCTTATGCCATGAGGGCACAAAAAAACAACGCCGTGGCTCTGTGCCTGTTCGGTGACGGGGCCTTGGAGGAAGGCGCGGCAGTGGAGGCCTTTAACCTGGCCTCCCTTCAGAAGTTACCGGTGCTTTATCTATGCGAGAACAACGCAATGCTGAGCCGTAGCCAACCACAAGGACCGACGAGCATGGCGGCAAATCCGCTGACCAACATTTCGTCAGCCTATGGAATCCCCTCCGTACGGGTGGAGGGTAGGGATTTTGGCGCGGTCCACAACGTGGCATCGCAAGCCATCCGTAAAATCCGCGCCGGGGAAGGACCTCAGTTCATCGAGGCTGAAACCATTCGTTTTCCGGGCAGCGCGACAAATTCACCTAGGGTACCCTTTCCTACCGACGCCTCCCTGGCCTGGAATCTCGCTCCGGTCCCCGAGGCCGAACGGGACTGGTACCGCGACGAAGACCCGCTTTTGATACTCATCCGCGAGCTCGTGGAGGCAAAACAGGCGACCAAAGAAGAGATCGTTCAGTTGGAGCTTGATGCACGGGCGGCCATTGACCGGGCAATCAAATTTGCCTTGGCTAGCCCCGGTCCCGCGCCGGAGGTGGCACTGGAGGATGTATTTATCTAAGTCTCAGGCGCAGGGATTTGTTTTTCGCGCCAAGACGCCAAGACCGAAAAAAGTTATTAACCGCAGGCTCACGCGGATGGACATAGATTTAGAACAGCAAAGCGCATAGCGCAAACAGCATGCACAGGGCGGTAGGTGGCGATCAGGCTGGGAAGGATTATGGACGACGGATTTTTTAAGACTCTCACCGCAAAGACGCAAAGTATGCTGAGGCAAAAATTTTTGCCCGATCGGGAGACCACAATTGGGCAAAACACCTCGTCTTTAGAAGAGGCATGTTTTTGTTTGTCGTCGTCTCCCGACGGACAAAAAATGAATTTCTCTGCGCCTCTGCGGTGAATCATTATCGGCGAAGATCCGCGGTTAATAGCTGGTTTCCTAAGGTCCTTTGATAGCTAAGAATTAAAGACGATGCGTGAATTGACGTATAGCGAGGCGAAGCAAGAGGCACTGCGTGAGATCTTTGCCGCCGAGGACAAGGTTCATCTGATGGCCCGGGGTCTCAGATCCTATAGAGAGATCCAACAACGGTATCCCGACAGGGTCGCCTCCATGCCCATCTCGGAGCTGGGGGCCGCTGGTCTTGGTATCGGTGCAGCCATGGCCGGGCTTCGACCCATTGTGGACCTTGGTAACGGTAGCTTCGTCTTCGAGGCCTGGCCTCAGATAGTCAATGAGGCGGCCAACGCCCTTTATATGTCAGGTGGACAGACGCAGACGCCGGTGGTCTTTCACATGTCCCATGGGCTGCGAGGTGGAGGCGGCGCGCAACACTCGCACAGCCCGCAGGCCATGTTCTGGAATTCTCCCGGCCTGGAAATTGTCCTACCTGCATCTCCGCGGGATGTGAAGGGACTGCTGAAATCCGCGGTGAACTCGAATAACCCTACCGTCTTCATTGATCACAGGGCCCTCGGTTCAATCCGGGGACCGGTCCCCGAGGAGGACGAGGCGATACCCCTCGGTAAAGCGGATGTGAAGCGCGTGGGAAAGGATGTCACGGTCATCGCCACCTCATATATGGTGCAGCGCTCCCTTACGGTTGCCGAGGGTCTTGCCCGAGAAGGCACGGATGTGGAGGTGGTGGATCCGCGGACATTGGTTCCGTTGGATTTTCAAGCCATCATGGCATCGGTGGAAAAGACCGCACGGGTGGTGATCGTGGACGAATGTCACCAGAGTTGTGGAGTAGCGGCGGAGCTCTCAGCGAGGATCGTGGAGACCGGTTTCCACAAGCTCAAAGCAGGGATCCAGCGGGTTAACACCCTGGATGTGCCGGTCCCCTACAGTGAACCATTGGAAGACTATATCAGCCCTTCACGATCACGTATTGCAGAGGCAATCCGCGCTGTCCTCGGGAAGTGATCAATAAGCCATCAGCTCTCAGCGTGGGAGTAGAAAGTACTGAGTCACGATGCCCGGTAAGACAGAAAGCAGCAGGTTCACAGCACGACGAAATCGGTAGAATGCTTGGTTCTATGATCACTTCACCCGGGAAATCCTGCTCCGATATGCAAAAACCAGCGCGAGAGCGCTGATTGCCAACTGAATTTTTTTGCTGTTATTTGCCAGCTGCTTGTTGTCTTTCTCTATTCCTGATTGCCGCCAAGTGCCCACTGCCTGCCGATTAACGTCCGGCGCGTTTTAAACCCTCTGCGCCCTTGGTCATTAATTCGTCCAGCTGTTCCAGTACAGGACTGAACGTTCCCTGGTTCCCGTAAAATACTCCGCCCTTCTGGTATTTCCGCACGCCCCTATAGTCTTCCATCTCGAGGTCGATGCGCTCGTTTTGGGCCGGGTCGCGGATGGTATTAATGGGGTCGCCGCCTTCCTGGACGATCTTGATCTGCTCCATCAGCATCTTACGGAACATGACGAGGCCCTTGTCCGTTTCCGCGAGCCTTTCCTTTGACCGGTCCACGATATCACCCTGCGCCTGCCAGACCACCATGTCCTGGCCGACGATGTAGTCGGGGAGGTCCCTGATGGGAACCTCGAAGGACGGGACAGGATCCTGCGGTGGCACATCCACCTCGGGACCAGGAAAGTGAACATGGTAGCCCAGGTGCCAGGTGTGGGTATCATCTATGGGGATTCGAATTTGGAACTCTGAATAGCCGGGTTGTCCGATGCGCACATAGTTCGGAAAAACCAGAGGATGGCCGGTCTTCCACTGCTGGGATTCCTCCGTTTCCCCTTCCACTAACCTACGCTTCTGAATCCCCACCTCCACCCGATCAAAGGCAATCTTTTTATGGGGCCGACTGATTCTTTGAAACTGATTGACCTTGCGAGGATCGGTGATGCCGAGGCGCTCTACCGCGTAGAGACCGAACCTGCCGTGGGCGTAGGAGGTGTGGACGGTGTCCACGGAGTTCTCCTGACACTGGAGCCAATTGCAGGGTACGACGGTGGTGCCAATCTGACGAAAGACATTGTCCATTACGAACAGGTCCCACCGCGGCAGCAGCGGTTCAGGTTTGGGGCCCAGGTAGGTCCAAATCAAGCCTCCCATCTCCTGCGCAGGGTAGGATTTTAGCTTGACCCGCTGTTTGAAAGTCGTCTCAGGGGTTTCTGCCGGTTGATCGACGCACTGGCCGGTGGTGTCATACATCCACCCATGGTAGGGACAACGGAGTCCTTCTTGCTCGGGGATACCGTACTTCAGGTCAACGCTACGGTGGGCGCAGCGCTGAGCGATGAGACCCAGGCGTCCCTGACGGTCGCGGAAGAGTGTGAGTGACTCGCCGAGCAGGCGGACTGACCTGACCGGGTTCTCGTTAAGTTGCTGGCAGGTGGCAACAGGGAACCAATAGCGGCGCAGCAGCTCTCCCATGGGAGTGCCGGGACCAACGCGGGTCAACTCCTCGTTCTCTTGTGCGCTTAGCATGGGTTTCTCCTCACTACTAGCTTAAACGGTCAAGGTGCTGGGAGCAAATAGATCCTCGATCCTCTCCTTCCTTGGGGTCAAGCCCTGTTCGTGAGAGCAGTCGATGGTGGTCTGGAGGAATTTCCGGTTTGCCTCGATCCCGTAAGGAAACGGGTCGTTGCCGAAGATGTCCCGGGTCATTTTCAAGTATTCGCGGCCGAACACAAGGCTCGCCGGTATACGCTCCGCCAAGGTTTCCTCTGCCAATTTTTTAGCCTCTATCAGTGCCGAGTACAGGTTGAACGCCAGCCAAGGATGCTTCTTGTGAATATCTCCCCTGATGATAATGGTGTGGTTGGCAGGGATATAGCCATGCTTCTGAAAGAACCTCTTGCCTTCGGCCATCTGATCGGGGAACAGGGGCTTCACCTTGCTCCAATCCGCGCCCGTTGCGCGAATTTGGGTGGAACGGTCAACAATGTTACCTCCTCGTTGGAAGGCTCTGCCCACCGGGGCAGCGTCCAACTCGTGGTTAACGAGCATAGTAGCCAGGCTCTTGTTCTCTGGGATGCGGTGGAAGTTTATGCCCGGCGGAGGCGTGAAACCCGTGGCACCACCGTGACTAAGGCCTTCAGATCTTTCCATCCACCACTCCACTTTGTATTGGGAGACGCCAAAGTCATGCTCCAGGACGCCACGGGTCCAGAGAGATGAGGTCTGCTGGTAGTCGCCCACGCCGATTCGTTTCCCAACGAGGTCGCCCGGTTCTTTCGCCGAGTCCGTGTGGACGGACAACCCCGTATGCATGAAACGGCGCGCGGGGAAGGCAGGGAGGGCAATCATGTCCATACCTTTGGACCGGGCGATCAAATACGAGGAAATGGACATCTCGGAGATCTCGAACTCTTCGAACGTGAGTTGGCGCCAGAAGGTTACGGAGGGATCCGAAATAGTGGTGGTGATCTCCTCGACGCCTTCCACCTTTACCCTCCCATCCAAAAGAGGCTTAACTCGCTCGTGGTCTCCCGTGATAAAGCTGAGTCTTAGACCGGCCATGGACTACTCCTTCGCGGATATTTTTGACTGGTATATAGAGAATTTAGCATCGCGTTACCATAGGCGATATGGGGTGTCAAGGAATCTTGACGGATTAAACGAGAATGTGATAGCAGTCAGTCCTCCAACGTTGGTGCATTCGGAGTTACGAATGAATGCCCGGCTCCGCGGTTGCACCACGTGTGCCATCTCAACCTAAAAAGGAGGAGAGATCAATGAAGCGTATAACAGGTAAACAGCTGCTTATTTCACTGGTGGTGGCCGTCATGTTTCCCTTGAACACCGGCGGACTGACCCTCACCGGTGCAACGGCGGAGGCCCAAAATCAAGACAAGCTCGCGAAGCACTACAAGGGAAAGACCATCACCATCGTTGTGGGATATGGACCTGGAGGGGGGCAGGACATTAGCTCTCGCTTGGCGGCGGTGCACATACGCAAGTATCTCCCGGGAAACCCCCGCTTTCTCGTCCAGAACATAACGGGTGCCGATGGCCTCATCGCGTTGCAGTTTGCAATGCGCAAGAAGCCCAACGGCTTGTACGTTGCGCCCGTCAACCTGGTGCTGCACCAGCAGGCCGCGTTGGGTAAAAGACCCCACCCGGGAGTAGACTTTGACAAGGCACACTTTATGGGAAATTTCACCGCGCCGTCGGGATCTAACTTCGTCTGCGTCCAGTCTGAGATTGCCACTTCCATTGGTGAAGTGATCAAGGTGGCAAAGTCCCGGGGGAGGCCTTTGAACACGGGCGTCTTCCGGGCCGGTAGTTTTGGATATCTCATTCCTGAGGTTCTCAAGCTGCCCTTCAAGCCCGTTCCCGGTTACAGAGGGTCGGGCAGCATCCTGCGTGCCATGGACCAGGGGGAGCTGGAAGCGCTTATTGATGCATGCACCACCAACCAGGTGCAGGACGGATACCAACACTGGATTGAAAAGAAGACCATCACTCCGGTTATCAACAGGAACTGCGTCGATCCCAACACGCCACACTACAAGGCCTTTCTGAAAAAGGGTGGATGGGAACCGCCTCCCTGCCTGAACGAGGTGGCAAAGTTCACCAATCATCAGAAAAAGGTGGTGGCGGCCTGGGACAAGGTTCAGGGCCTTCAGACCCACGTCTGGATGGTTCATCCGGACACGCCAGAATTTATCATTGAAGGGTTACGAGCTGGCATCAAGAGTATTGCGCTTGATCCGGCCATGAAGGCGGATATGAACAAGCGTTTCCGCGATACGGGTTGGACACCGGCCAGTGCCTACCGCAAATGGTACGACACGATGAAAAGTGCCAGCGGTCCTCTGTTGAAAGATCTTCAGAGATTGGCGGGAGTCTACGTGAGGTAGTTAGCAAGGTTCACCGAGGATGCAATAACCTGCTGTGTTATTGACTGTTATTGCTCCGAAGCAGTCAGGCCATGGGTCTAATTGAAGGATTGAGCGGAGGCCTTTCGGCCCTTTTCTTGAACCCGCTGGCCATCCTTGCCGTGCTAAGCGGAGCGATGGTGGGTCTCGCCAGCGGGGCGCTTCCGGCAACAGGGCTCCCTGGCATAATCGTCCTCATAAGCGTCGCCTACTACATGGACCCGGTAATCGCCATCGCTCTGGCCATGGGGATGGCCGCGCCGGTGCATTCAAGCGACACCCTACCTTCCGTGCTGCTAGGTGTGCCCGGGAGCGTGTCTTCTCAGGCCACCATCCTAGACGGGTACCCCATGGCTCGCCAGGGTAGAGCCGGTGAGGCACTGGGGGCGGCGTACCTGGGGTCCCTAATCGGCGGATTGATCGGCGCTCTCGTTATCGCTGCGAGTATTCCCTTTGCCAGGGCACTGGTGAATGCCTTCGCATCCCCCGAATTCCTGGTCATGGGGCTCATGGGCATAGCTGTGGTTGCCGTGGTGAGTAGCGGGGCCGTGTTCAAGGGCCTGCTCGCAGGGGCCGTTGGCATGGGCGTCGCCGCCATTGGAACCGACCCCGCGTTGGGCTACCCCCGTTTTGTTCCATTCAGTTTTCCCTACCTGATGGATGGCGTGAACATCATCACCGTGGTGATCGGCATATTTGCAATCCCTGAGCTCATGGGCCTGATCATTGAAGACAGATCCATTGCCAAGGCTGACGCAGCAATCATTGAGCAGGACATCAACCTCGGACGTTGGGAAGGGATGCGGGCAGTGCTCCGCCACAAGTTTCTCGTGGTTCGTTCCGTATTCTTAGGGGTGCTGGTGGGAATTATGCCAGGAATCGGGGGCTCCGTGGTGGACTGGCTCACTTACGCTCAGGCACGGGTGACGGAGAAAGGAGCCGACAAGACCTTCGGCACCGGAGATATCCGAGGCGTGATCGCTCCTGAGAGTGCAAATAACGCCACCAGTGCCGCGCAGCTCATCCCTACCCTCGCTGTCGGGATTCCCGGGGGCGCTTACATGGCTATCTACCTGGGATTTTTCATTATCCTTGGACTTCAACCCGGACCCGCCATGCTCAACCACCACTTGGACATCATGTTTCTAATCGTGTTTAGCCTTATCCTCGCCAATGTCTTTGGCACCATTGTCTTGTTGTTCATGAGCAATTATTTTGCTCGCTTGGCCTTCATTCGGCCTCATGTTCTCGTTCCATTGATCTTGAGTATCCTTGTTCTAGCGGCCTTCACGTCAAAGAACAGCCTGTGGGATCTGACGTTCCTTGGAGTCTTTTCGCTGATAGGCTGGCACATGAAGCGGCACGGTTGGGCCCGCCCCCCGCTGATCATCGGTTTCGTTCTAGGCCCAATTCTCGAAAGGTATTTAACCATAAGCCTTAGCACCTATACCGTGCCTCAACTGCTGATGCGGCCGTGGTCCCTGGCCATTGTCATGGCGGGTGTGCTCATCGGCCTTTACGGGATGCACCTATCCAGGAAGGCCACGCAGGCCTGGTCCGCCGCGAGGTCTTCACAGCCGAACCCCGCGAGCCGGCAAGGCGTGGAATCCAGCGAGGGCACCGACGCCCTGAAGGTGCCGTCGGCCCAGGGCGAGGCGCGCACGGATTAACTGTGAGCGCCTCTGAATAGTGGGGTGTCGGAAAAGCCATGGAATCCATAAACAAAGGAACTCGCGCTCTGAATCTTGATCTGGTGTTTCGGGCTGCGCTAGGTGCCGGTTTCGCCTATATGATCGTGGTTGGTTTGGCAATGCCTGAAACCGGTATGGGTAACCCTGGGCTCTATCCTGTTTTCGTTGGCAGCATCGGGCTTGCACTATGGACCATCCAGACCGTTCAGGAAATAGTCATGATGCTGGCTGGAAAGTCCCAATCCAGGATCTATGATATCGCCTTTGAAACTGTCGGCGTGTCCACCGCCACTGTATGGCTGCGAACCTTATGGATGTTCGGCATGATGGGGACTCTGCTGGTGGGCGTGTGGCTACTCAGCTTTCATGTCATGATCCCGCTTTTTCTCCTTATGTACCTGAGATTGGTGGGAAAGACTCAGTGGTGGGTGGCCTCGGTCATCGCCTTTGGGGCAGAGCTTCCCATTGTGCTTCTCTACGGTTACGTGATCAATACGGCCTGGCCAGAAAGCCTCCTCGAGAAGACCTTGGGGATCTCTTTCCAGGAGGTTTTGGCAGCGCCTTTGCAGTGGTTCTTCTAAACTTAACTTAAAACAGGGCAGTGGGGTCGGGCTGAAGCGACCCGGGTTTCACGGACAGTTAATTAAGCCACACGTTTGATCGAGTCATATGCCATTGGGGTGTGGTATCCCAACGACTCATGCTTTCTTCTTCGGTTATAAAACAGTTCAATGTAGTCGAAGATATCCGACCTAGCGTCCTGCCTCGTCTTATAATCCTGATGGTGTACAAGTTCATTCTTTAGTGAGCTGAACAAACTCTCGACCACTGCATTGTCGTAGCAATTCCCTTTGCGGCTCATGCTGCGCACCACCCCATGGCGTTTGAGCAACTCAACGTAGTGATTGCTAGCGTATTGGATTCCTTGGTCGCTATGGTGAATCAGCCCCGCCATAGGCTGGCGCTGTTCGATAGCCATCAGTAAAGCTTCACTGACCAACTCCTGTGTGGGACGTTGCTTCATTGACCATCCCACCACCAGCCGAGAGTAAAGGTCCACCACTACCGCCAGGTATAACCACCCAGATCGGGTACCAATGAAGGTAATATCGGCCATCCATACCTGGTCGGGGCCTGACGCTTCGAAGCGTTGACGCAACAAGTTCGGTGCCGGTGGCGCACTGTGACGAGCCTTGTAGGCCAATCGAAACCTTTGCACCCGACGCGTCTCTATCCCCACTAAACTCCTCAGCCTCGCCACCCCATGCTTCCCACATGTCACCCCCGCCTCCTTCAGCGTCAGCCATGTCTTGACTGCCCCGTACGCTTCCTTGTAGCTCTCGTGCACCTTGCGGATCTCTTTGATCACAACCTTATCCTGTGCTCTACGCCGAGACTCCCCTCGACCGCTCCAGTCGTAGTACCCACTACGACTGACCTCTAATACCTCGCACATCCTCACTACCCTAAACTCTGTCCTGTGAGCTCGTATAAACGCGTACTTTACTTGAGCTCCTTGGCAAAGTACGCTGCGGCCTTTTTTAATATATCTCGTTGTTGCGTTACCCGCTCCAGCTCTCGCCTTAACCGTGCTACCTCATCGTTGTCTCTACCTCGACCTGTGCCGGGAAACGCAGCCGCCCCTTTCCTCGTCACTTGCTCCTGCCACTTGTACAGTCGATTGCGAGGTACTCCCAGTTCCCGTGCAATCTCCGCTGCTGGCCGAGCGCCCGCCTCCAGCAGTCGAACAGCTTCCAACTTAAACTCTTGGGTGAAACGCCTTCGCTTGCCCATCGAACACCTCCTGCGGGGATCTTGTCCCCTTTTTAGGTGTCCGTCAAACCTGGGCTACCTCAGGCCTGTATATCTAAACAATCTTAGCTAGCACTTCACTTCAGTTTCCTCTCGTAATGCCCGCTCTCTTTGGCTCCGATTTGCTTTTCAGCACACTCCAGCAGCAGATAAACGTGGATGGGCATAAGAGAAAAGGCATAGAGACTAACGTGGAGTTCGTTTCGATACCGCACAAGGCGCTAGCTATGCACTTCGTAGTCCAGAGAGATCGGGAAGGATTTTCGCTTGTGGTTTTCACGCGCGATGCGTGCTACAAAGCGCCCCTACCAAAGAACCAGGGAGCGCGCGCCCTGTGGGTTTAACATCACCGATTTAAAAAGATTATCAATATATCCAGGCCTGACCCCTAGATACAGCCGCGAAGTCACCAAGCTCCGCCTGGCCCTCGAAAGCATGCTGGCCCGGCAACCCAACGGCCCGTAGGACCTAAGGAATTCGACAAATCAATTGAAATTTCGAGCGATTTGAGCTGCCTGACTAACCCAATTATGCCTGAGCAATATTCCATCTCCGACATTCTAACCTGGTTAGAGGATAAGACGCTTAAATGAAAGCCGAGTTTCAACATAGGAATGTCGGGCCCCCTGCACCACGAGCCTATCCAATCGACGCCATTTGACGTCTTAACAAAAGATGTCGAGGACGTTCATGATCGCTTCAAGGCCTTTAAGTTTGCGTCGGCGGGTACAACGCAGCGAATAAAGAGCCGGAAAGTGGGGTTCCCCAGTTTATACAAGGCCCTACTTCCAGAGCCAATCCAGTGGGCGGCTCGGAAGCATGGCACACTTGCCTAGTCGGTTTTTAGTGAGAATGAATGAGCTTGCGGCAAGGTAAATAGAGGAGCGGCTGAGGTCGTCTTACATTCGCTTGAGCCAAACTCAGTCCATTACGTTCTTACCTCGCCCCCCTATCCATCCTATTTTCCCCTCAGCGCTTTCCGTTAGAGGAAAATGGCTGCCCGGAAACATACAAAGGCCGAGCGCTAGGCCCGGCCCCTTTATCCCTCTCTCCATAGAATCGGTCTTATTCTTTCACACTTTCATCAAATATTTTATTATTAGATTAGGTCGTTGATACTCAATAAAAAGGTGAGGACGCTGGAGGTCCCATAGTAAGACTCGCGGGCGCCTGCAACCCAACTTTCCTACTGGAAGATGATGGAGGGTAGGGTGGAGAAGCCGACCGGCGTGATGGAGCCGGCGGGGAGAGCGTGGAGCTGGTGCAGAGCGTATTGGTGTTCGTAGTCAGATGCCGCGGTAACGCCGTCCGTGGGGATGACCGCATTGTACTTGTGCACTCGTACTGCCGTCGTGGTGGTATACATCACAGCCACATTGGTGGCGGCACCGACAATCACTAGGTTCTTTGCCCCCATCCGTTGTAGAACGTCATGGAGCTCACCGCCGAAGAACTTGTCGAATGAGTCGGGAAAGACTATGGGTTCAGATTCGCGGCGCTTCAGAGCAGAGGCCACAACCCCCAGTTCCGTGCCCCGGTCCCGCAGCGACACACTGAACACGATGGACACCTGGCTGGCGCGCGCTCGCTCCAGAAACGCTCCCACTACCGGCAGCAGTTCCGCGCAAGGTGCGTTTGGGTCATCACAGCGAGTGCTCAGATCTAACACAACCACCGCGGTAGCTGTCCGGTCCAAGGTTACGGCCGTGGGCTTAGGGACATTAGGCGTGCCATGCTTTATCATCGTACCACCTCGCCTTCCTGGGTGATGAGGTTCGTTTCCAGCAATGAGCCGCAGGAGGAGCAGCAGTGCTGCCGGTACCAGTAGGGGCCTAAAAGATCGCTCACGATGGGCTCCTGCTTGGGCGGCACCTGCCGCACGAGGCATCCTTTCCTCCAGTCCTCGCTGGCAGGGCAGAGTAGGTGCTCGCAGTGGACACAACGGTACCACTCTCCACGGTCGTCCGTGTAAACTTCCAAATGCTCATTGATGAACCTGGTCACTCCGGTTCCCCCTGTCGCTTGGCCTTCAAGCGAGCACGGAGCTGCCGGGTCGCTTTGTGGTCCACTTGCACAGCGTCATCTTTCAGCACTACTCCGTAAAGGTCGCGGGCGCTCTCTTGAGAGACAACCTCGCTCAGGACGTCGTTCAGCACCGCTTCCGGCTCTCGCTCCAGAGGATCTCCGTACCCGCCGCCGTTCCCCAGACGATAAAAGAGCACATCGTTTCTCTTGATTTCGAAGTCGCAGTAGGGCAGAAGCCTGGAGGTGCCGCCCAGTTCCGTGACGTTGTGCGGATACTTACCGGCGGCTAGTTGTTCTTCTAGATCGGTTCCTTCGAAATGGATGAGCAGGCTGGGTGCACCGGGGTAGCCGCCGCCGACCCCTCGGCCCGTGTTGCCAAAGCCGGCCACTCCGTAGGCCACGGCGCGGATCTTTCCCTCCGGGGAATCATGTGCCGTTATGGCCATCTCGGCACCTGCGCCGCCGCGGAATTTGCCCGCGCCGCCGCCATCCTTGATATGGCGGCGAAACAGGAAGAGGAGCGGGAAGTTGCGCTCGGCCCACTCTACGTTGGGACAGCTCATGTAACCGCCGCTACCGGTATCGTTGCCGTCGCGCGTTGCACGGGCGCCGTCACCGCTGATGGCTCCCTGTGCTAAGCCGGAGACATAGGGAACGCCCCGCTGGTTGAGTCCAGCCGTCCTCACGAGACGGGAGCCAGAGTTCAACCCCATGACCTCCTTTCGCCAGCTCTTGTCTGTGGCCAGCATCTGGATCATGGCCGCACGGGCGACGAACTTCGCAGCGGCGCCGCCGGACGTAGTGTTCAGAGATACCGGGGCGGGGTGCTGAACGTTAACTAGGGTTCCCGGCAGAGCCACGAGTTCGATGGGGCGGAACAGGCCGTGATTCTTTGGGAGGTCGTATGCCATGGTCATGATGACGGCATCGTAACAGGAGCCGAAGGTGGCGTGGAATGGAAGATTGATGCCTACCTTCGCCTGCTCGTCCGTCCCGGTAAAATCGAAGATCAAGGCGTCGCCGCGTTTTTTCAGGGTAACCATGATCCGAGAAACGAGCTTCGAACCCGTTTGAATAGTCGTCTCCGCTCTCCACTCGCCCTGCGGAAGTTCGGTGATGCGACGGCGCAGGGCGGCCTCCGAATAACGGATCATCTCCTGAGAAACCGTGTCTATAAGCTCCCAGCCGTATTGGCCTACCATCTCCTGCATCCGTTGCTTGGCGACATTGTTGCCGGCCAGCTCGGACTTTAGGTCCAGGCCTACCATCATGGGCTGGCGGGTCATGCATGTAATCATCTCGAAGACGTCACGGCGGAACCGGCCCTGCTCCACCAGCTTGAGGCCGGGAATCCTCACCCCCTCCTGGCAGATCTCCGTTGCTCCCGGGGAGTTGCCCCCGGGTGACATGGCGCCGATATCCATCACGTGGACGAATGATGCACTCCAGCTGGTCAACTTTCCTTCATGGTGATGCGGCGCCACCATGTACAAGTCCGACTGATGGATAGCTGAAAGGTAAGGATCGTTGAGGAGAAAGACATCGTCCGGGTAGATTCCCTCCTCGTTCTCGAAACGCTCTAAGATCCGCTTCACGGTAAAACCGCCGCAGGCCACGTGCCATGGCATCGACTCGCCCGTGGCCAGGATGTCGCCGTTGGGACGGTATAGCGAGGCCATATAATCGTGCTGCTGTGTGGTATTGACCGTTCCACCCACCCGCTCCAGTGTGGTGCCCATCTCCTTGGCGATCTGGTGGAGCCGGTGAGAGAGGATCTCAAAGGTTACCGGGTCAATGTTTTCCGTGGTGACCGTTGTCATAGTTTCCTTTCATATACAGGATCTCCCCATGTCCAGCCTGGCCACGGCTAGCTTCCAATGCGAATGCGGATATTGCGGAACTCGTCCATGACGGCTCCGTCCTTCGGGTTGACTACGATGGTGGTCACGGGGCTCTCGATAACCGAGGGACCCTCTACTTCGACGTCGGGTCCAATTTTTGTGAAGTCATAGATCGCGGTTTCCACAAATCCGCCAGCAGCCTCGAAGTAAACCTCTCTTGTAGCCTTCATGGCCCGGGTTTTCATATTTTCTCCTCGGGTCAAGCGCTTGATATGCCGCTTGGGGAGCTTCCCGATGCCAGTTACGCGAAAGGTGATGACCTCCTTTCCTGCCTCGCGGTACCCCGATCCCTGTCCATAGGACTGTTCATAGGAGATGTCGAAATCCTCATACAACCTCTCCAGGTCTTTTGCCACCAACTCCTTCGTTCCCGAGGACAGGGGGACGTTTAGCTCGTGGACCTGGTAGCGATAGCGCACGTCCATGCTACGGACAATCTCGATGCCCTCATCGCTGAAGCCGGCGGAGTGGAGATCGCCAAACGCGTTCTCCATCAGACTGTTAAAGTTGCTATTGATATGGTCCACTGAAGCAGGGATCACAAGGTGATCGGACATTCCGTACTCGTAAACCACGTCGGATGCAATAAGTCCGGTGGCCCCATGAACCGAGGCGGTGGGCGGGATCACCACCTGCCGCACTCCCAGTTCCGAGGAGTACCTTGCGGCGTGGACCGGGGCAGCTCCACCGTAGGCGAACAGGGTGAAAATACGGGGGTCGTAGCCGCGCTCCACTGTTGCCTTGCGGATCAAGTCAGTCATGTGCGAGTTCGCGATGCGATAGATACCGGCCGCGGCTTCCACAACACTCATGCCCATGGGGGTAGCGATCTTGTCTTGGATCGCCTTGACCGCATTCTCCCTGTCCAGTTTCATTCGCCCGCCAAGGAAGTAGTCCGGATTCAGGTATCCAAGGATAAGGTCGGCGTCGGAAACTGTGGGCTCCGTACCGCCTACGGCGTAGCAGACGGGACCGGGACGTGCGCCGGCACCCTGAGGACCCACCTTAAGGAGCGTCGTCTCGGGATCGATCCACGCAATACTCCCGCCGCCTGCCCCGATGGACTCTACCCAGATCTTGGGGCTCAGCAGCCGGTAGCGCATGAACACGGGAGCGTAGTCCCGTTCCAAAGCCCCGTTACGGATAACGCTAACCTTAAAAGTGGTCCCGCCCATGTCCGTGGCCAAAACGTTCTCTTCGCCGATAAGCTTTCCAAGAAAGTGTGTGCCCACTACCCCGGATGCGGGACCAGACTCAATGGTGGATACGGCACTTTTGCAGGTGGCGTCGATGCCCAAAACGCCGCCGTAAGACTGCATAATGAGAGGTTCCTTAGCGAGACCCAGCGCCTTCAGGCCGGTCTGAAGCGATCTGAGGTAAGCCGCGACCTTGGGGCCCATATACGCATTGAAGATGGTAGTGATACCTCGCTCGTACTCTCCTAGGAAGGGAGCAGCCTCGCTCGAGCAGCTGACAAAAATGCTTGGGTATTCCTGCTTCAATATTTTTTCGATGGCGTGCTCGTGAGCATTGTTTGCGATGGACCACAGGAGACAGATGGCCACTGATTCCACGCCTTTAGAGGCAAGACTTTTCGCCACCTGTCGTGCCTCCTCAGCATTCAATGGGGCCAAGACCGCACCCTTGTAGTCCACCCGCTCAGTGATCTCGGCGATAAGGCTCCGAGGCACCAGAGGGTCCGGTTTGCGCAGTTCGGATTCGTGAAATGCCTCGTGCTCCGTCAACCCGGTGGTGGTGGAGCCTCGCATCATGAGCGCGGCATCCGCAAATCCCCGCGTGGTGATCAGGGCGGTTCTCGCACCCGCCCGCGTGATCAAAGTGTTTTCTCCTACGGTGCAGGCATGGAAGAAGAGTCGCGTGGAGCGAAGCAACTCCTCCTCATTACGTAGGTCCAGGTTGCGCGCCGCGTCCAGTAGGGCATCGATGACTCCATGGGAGAAGTCGTGGGGCGTTGAAGGGGCCTTTCCGAGAGTGATCGCCCCCTCGCCGTCCACCACGACGCAGTCGGTGAATGTCCCGCCGATATCAACCCCAATGATGTAGCTCGTTGGCACATGCCTCCCGAACGTTCTGGCTTCAGTTTCCGTACCTTACGACCCTCTTCTTGTTCTTGTCAATGCAGCGGGCTCACTCTTCTTAGAAGACTCGGACGAACCCAGCGAAAGAGAGGTAAAGGGGATAACCTGGCCGTCAAGGAGCGAGTGTTAAAATTTGAGCCAGCTCATCCCCGGGTTTGCTTTTGTGGTCGACGGATTCCTCAAGATACGGCCTGTCATAGCTTAAATTGCGTCTCCAATCAGAAACGTAGTAGTTATAAGCACTGGTTTCAGTCCGGTCGTCTATATCACCCATGAACATCGTCTGCTTTCTCATTTCTATTACCTTTCAGAGGTGTCACGCCTTGTAGAACCTGGCAAAGCCCTCCGTGAGATGGGACACGACATTCCGTTTTTCAGCCATGGCGGTTCATACGAGTGGGTAGCTCAAGACGCAGGTTTCGAGGTGCTCCCTGTCCCACCCATGATGTCACGGGAACGGGCCAAGCAGTACATGGCATTCAACGGGGGAGAGGTCGGCAACCCGTTCCGCGATAGTTTCCTCACCTACGAAGAGCTAAAGGAGTATGTCCCATGTGAAGCGGGAATGCTCCGTGATGCGAAAGCCGATGTAGTGATCATTGGATGGAATCTCCCGTCTTATTTGTCAGTCCGGCTTGTTGGTATCCCCATTGTGGCGCAGCGGCCTGACCCCATTCACCGCCCCCTTCTTCGATCGAAAGATGGCGTATTTGTACCCGCCTTAATTCGGTTGGCTTCACTACCTGCCTATGAACTGGTTTGTCAACTGGATCATGCCTCGGCTACGGCTGTGGATCAGGCCGTTTAATCAGCTTGCCTCAGAGCTAAAACCATCGGAGTTCAAGAGCGCCCTCGACCTGATGGCCGGTGACCTGACACTCGTAATGGATGCTCCGGAGATACTAGGCATTGCACCCGAAGACCTTGAGCAGTCGCAGACTTGCCGCTGCAATTGAGCTCATCACGACTGACAAGAGTTATCGGGAAAATATGCAGCGGCTCAAACGGCTACAGGACCCAATCGACGGTGCGGTCAACGCAGCGAGAGAGATCATAAGCTTTATGGAAAATTCCGGTTGATCAGTTCTGCAAAGGGTTGCATGGCGCAGTTCGACAACAGATCAGTCGAGTTTTTTCAGAAAAATCTTTTTCTTAGGGAGCACCGAAAGGAGGGAGCTAAGACGGAGAAGGGATTTCTACCACCACTTCCCCAAGGACCTGCGCGACGCAGCCCAGACGATCATCAGCGCCGGAATTTAACATGCTCAAGGTCAATTCCTCGTTGTCGCCCCTCTCGCTCAGGTTTTTGTGACCGGACAAGACCTTCACCCGATCGGTTCCGCAGATGGCCTCGGTGCAATCATGGGGGAGGTGGAGGCCATTATGGATGGCCGCCGCTAATATTGTGGTGCCTTCATCCACGTCAAAGCTCTGTCCGGAAGGCATGAAGGTAATCTTTGGCATCTGACGTGTTGCCTATGCCGCCATGGATTTGATCCGCTCGATGACCTCATCCACCATCCAGTCGGGGGTTTCGTTGGCCCCGATGACACCGACTTTTTCCTTGCCCCGAAACCAGATGGTTTCAAGCTCTTCCACCTTTTCAAGCTTGTAGACGCACGGGTTGGAAGCTTTAGCCACCTCTAACATGCGTGTGGTCATCCCCTCGGTCCATCCCACGATGACGACCGCCTCCACCTGTTTGGCCAGTTTTTCCACCTCGGGGAGCCGCTGGAAAGAATCGATGCACGCGGTGTTTCGGACGCGAACATTGGAGAACCGCTCCAGGATTAGAGCCATGATCTTTTTGTAAGATTCCATCCAGAAAGTGGTTTGAACGATGACCCCGACGGGCTCGAAGCGGGTAAGGCGTATCTTGTCCACGTCCTCTTCTTTCTCCACGATAAAAACCTCGCGTCCCGCTTCCTTTGCGATACCCAACAAGCGTGGGATACCGTGATGGGTAGCGCTGCTCAATACCACCAGGTTGAACCCCTGCTGCAGCATCTCCACCTCGGCTTTTTCCTGCTCAAGCACGAAAGGGCAGGTGGCGTCCGCCAGCAGCTCAAGCCCCTGATCCCGGGCCTTCTGCCGGATTTCCGGTGGGGCCCCCCGGACTCCATAGATGAGCTTTTCATCCGTGATGGATTCCATATCGTTCGTAGCGCGGATGCCTTTTTCCCCAAGGCCTTCCTTTTTGAAGGCCACGAAATCCAGGTCGGGTCTGAGCGACCAGACTGATAGTCCGTCTCCATATTTCTCGACCATTTTCATATGGATGGCCCCGGCACGATGAACCCCCACGCACAGACCACTGGGTGGAATGCCTTTGGTTTCTTTGAACTGGCCTTTGATCACTTCCATGGGGCGTCCCTCCGATTTATGCTAGGATTCGCATTAAATTTCAACCACCATCCCGTCTTCGGCTGACTTCACGGACAAGTCTAGTCTCTGACTTAACGTTTCTTCGTCCATGTGGGTGAGCACCAGGTTTTTACACTTTAGCTGAGGGAGATTCTCTTGAATCTTCCTGTAGCTCAGATGAGCTTCGGAATCCCGTGCAAAAAAAGAACACTCACAGATAAAGAGGTCTACCCCCTTAGAATGGGTGATGAACTGATCCGTCCACGCCGAGTCTCCTGAATAGAGAATTTGTTTTCCTTGATAACCTATCTTGAGCCCCAGGGAAATCTCCTGGACCTGGTGCGGCACACGGAAGGGAAGGATGTCGATGCCTTCGATGGATTCCTGTTTTCCCGGCTCGAGGATATGAAACCGCGTTGGAAGAGATTGATTGCGCTCTGAAATGCCCGGATACATGCAATGGGTCAATGTGCGAACGCGCTCCTCGGTGGTGGCGGGACCCATGATGGGCAAGGACTTGGAGGGTGGGGTCCCGTAGAGGTACTCCAGGAAAAAAAAAGGCAGTCCGCCGAAGTGGTCCCCGTGGAGATGGCTCAGGATGATAGCGTCAAGCCGTTGTGGATCAAATCCCGCCCTCTTCATGGATAGAAGGGTAGTGGGACCGCAATCCAGTAAAAAGAGACGGTCTGAGGCCTCCACCAGATAAGCGCTGTGATTTCTTCCTCCGCTACCGAAGGCGTCACCACACCCTAAAAAGTGGACCTTCATGGACAATCCGTCTTGGCCTGAACTCGGGCTCTAGCTGTCTTTGTGTTTGCCTGTCTCTATTTCTGACATGATTTAGTGGTTGTTGGGTCGTGGGAGGAATAAAGGACTCTCACAACTCTTAAGAGGCGCCGAAGAAACGTTTCTTGTCCGTAGTGGACCGAGCGTCGTAGTCGCGTTCCAAGTTTGTGGTTGGGATGTAGAGACAGTCGAGGCGCTTGCGTAGGTCCCAAACCTGATAACAGGCAGCCACCAACCGAATGAGTTGCTCGGGAAACAGTCCTTGAAATCCGTCCGATTTTGCGATGAGCGGGTTGGGATGAGCCTCGATTAAGACCAGTGAGGCACCGGCCATGATGCCGGCCAGAGTCATACTGTGAACGAGGTCACGGATCCCGGTACCATGAGAAGCGTCCACTCCAACTGGCAGGCACGAGAGTTGATAGTGCAGGGCGGCAATGGCGCCCAGGTCCAAGGTGTTGCGGGTATATTTGTTGGCGCTCATGATGCCCCGTTCGCACAGGATGACGTTCTCTTTTCCATTGGCCATCACGCGCTCCACCCATAACAGATAAGCTTCAATGTCCAGTGAGTTGCCGCGTTTATGGATGACCGGCAGTGGTGTATCGCGCAAACGGTTCAACAGGGCTTGGTTTTTTGAGTTTGGCTCGCCCACCTGGATACAATCGATCCCCATGTCTTCATAGACGGTGACATCGTTGGGATCGAGCACCTCCACCACGGTGGGTAAGTCAAATTCCTTACCGGCTTTGACAATGAGTTTGAGCCCGTTACGCAGAGCCTCTTCCGAGTTGGAGCCGATACCCTCCCAGCCGCTGTAGGGACTGGAGCGGTACTTAACCACTCCTCCGCGCAGTGCCGTGGCCCCGGACTCTTTGACAAATTTGGCGGCCTCCATGATCTGGGGCTCGCTTTCCACAGAACAGGGACCTGCCACAACGGTCAATTTGTCGCCCCCAACCTCAATTTTCCCAATGTTTACGGTATTGTGTATAAGGCTGTCTGGAGAGCCTTTCTGAGAGGCTCGTTTATAGGCCCTAGAGATGGGGATGAGGCTTTCGACCCCACCCATTTCCTGGATTTCACCCTGCGGCAGGCGGGTTATGTCCCCATAGGCCCCGATGAGGGTGATCTCCTCGCCCGCCATCTTGCCGGTTTTATACCCCCAACCGTGCAGTTTCTCCTCAACTGCAGTGATCTGTTCCGGGGTGGCGCCTTTGGCCATTTTAACGAGCATTTGTTCCTCCGCAGCACTCGAAGCGATACCTATCTGTAGCTTTTCTTTTGGCTGATTGTCAAACTGCCGTGATTGGGTCGTTCCTGCCCCTCTTGCTATCCCAACCGGTCGGGTCGCCAATGGGAACCGAGATTGAGAATCTTCTGCAGCAGGTCATTGTAGAGGGTCCCAGCCTCACGGGCGGATTCGGCGAAATCTTCCTGCTCAGCCACTTCAGGGTTAGGGTTGGCTTCCAAGACATAGACCCTCCCTTCAGTGTCAAGCCTGAGATCGACGCGGGCGTATCCGCTTAGATTTAGGGCGCGGTATATCCGTTTGGCTAGATATTGAATCCTTTCCTTCACCCCATTGGGTAACCCTTCCGCCGGCCCGGATGTGATACCGTATTTTTTCTGATAGTTTGGGTTCCATTTCACCCTTGCAGTGGCGATGCGCTGTACCTCGTCGGGCAAGCCGTCTAAAAACAACTCCCAGACGGGAAATACTTGCAGTCTCATGTTGCCCAGGACTCCTACGTATAGCTCGCGCCCTTCGATATACCTTTCGGCAATGGCATCGGTTCCAACGTTCTTATGAACGAAGGACACGCGCTCTCGGAGTTTGTCATCGTCATCCACAATAGAGGCTTGGGAAATCCCCAGGGAGGCTTCCTGGGAGACGGATTTGACGATCAACGGAAACCCCAGACGCTTGTGCCTTCTCACGGCGCGTCCCATGGGGAAAAATGCAAAGTCGGGGTGAAGAATCCGATGATAGGCGAGAATCTTTTTGGACAGGCTTTTGTCACGAGCCAGCATCAGACCCCGCGGATTACATCCGGTGTAGGGCATCCCCAACAGTTCGAGGTAGCCGATCACGTTTTGATCATAGACTGCCACACCGTCGAACTCTTCGAGTAGATTAAAGGCGATGTGAGGCTTCCACTCATCGATGGTCTTGTGAATTACCTCCAGATCACTTCGCACCCCAAGGGGAAGGACCTCGTGCCCTATCTTGCGTAACGTCGTCACGACGCTATACTCCGTCTTCCACTCCGCCGATTCGATCTCGATACCGGAGATGTCCTCGGGAGGAACAAGATCCTCGTGCATCAACGCTAAGATTCTGAGTTTTTTCATAACGCCAGCCGGTGACGACCACTATGGAGATAGTTCATCGTCTGAACCGTAAGGAGAACAGTAAAGTCTAACTTTGTTTGATCCTCGCTATTTGCCAGTCTAAGGTTGAGTTCCCGGGACCTGTCGATCATATCCTGTAGAACCTGGTCAATGGTGTATTGGTATTCACCCGTCCATCTTGCCACCTTGCGGCGTACCTCCTTGCGAATCCGACCCAAAAAAGACGCCGCTGTCATATTACCCCGGAATTCCTTGGCGTCGGAGAACAGCCTTCTGAGATCCCGATCGTAGAAATCGGGGTGTTCGACGCCGTAGTGTCGGCGTTTTTCCAAGTAGTGTGCTCGCAGTGTCTTGGTCAATCGGGAGACAGGTTCCATACGCCTTTGTGGCTCCGCCAGCGGGTCACGCTTTCCAATCTCATGCATGAGCTGGTCTATGTACTGGAGTTTTTTGAGTACGGGCCAGCCCGCATAGCGCTCTTGCCACATGGATTTGGGGTCAAGCCAGACCGCGAAAGTTTCCGCAAAGTCCTCGTCTGGGTGGCTCTGGGCGTACCAGGAGTCGAGGTGGAGCACGAATCTCTTGCTGTAGGGCTTGGGCGTGTAGTGTTCAGGGTAGGCCTTTGAGGATTTGCCGAACAATTTCTGTCGCTGTCGCCGTCGCCGTAACAGGTAGGCATTTTCTATGGCATGCCCGGTCTCATGGCGAAGGATTCGCATGCACCACTCGGAAGTCCCACCCTCAACCTCGAACATCTGGTTGAGCTCAAGGCGCGCCAGGCGCGGATGGGCCAGGTAAAAAGGGATAGCGATTCCGGAGACACCGTCTGGAGTAAACCAGTCGTCGGAGAGCCAGAAAAATGGGCGAAAGCCAAGACCCCGGTCCTCTAACTCTTGGTAGAGATGCTCAATCTGCTCCTCGATATCGGTTCCCAGGATCTCTAGTTGCAAATCGCATATCCTCATGTCCAGGAGCTTCTCATCAGACCAAGCAGCCCATTCAGACTCTGGGACAGGCGCAGGAACTAAGTCAGGAGTGTCAGCTTTCCCCTTTTTCATGATCCCCAAAACACCCATTCAGTGGCCCGTGGCGAAACGATTAACAATAACAATTAACCGAGTTCTCGATCAATACCGGAGCGCATAGGCCCAACAGCCGATAACCAGCGCAAGGGAGGCGCCCACCAGGGTCCACTGAACGGTAGAGCGTGGCGGGCGGTAACAATAAAGCGCGACGGCCGCTCCCAGGAGTCCCCCGGCGAGCAAGCCCAGGAAGTGAGCCCAGAGGTCCACCCGGTACTGTCCTGTCCCCAACATCGCCAGGAGGGCGAATCCGGCGGCAATGGGCAACCAGGCACGGCGCCCAAAGGATCGCATACGGCGACGTCTCACCACGGCCAAGCTCACAATAACGCCAACAGCGGCGAATACCGCCGTGGATGCCCCCACCGAGACATGGGCGGGACCCTGTAAGAAAGCGTTGGCGAGGTTGCCTGCTGCACCGGCCAACAAAACAGTGGCGATGCCGAGTCCTGGACCCAGCGAGCGACACACTGCGCTCAGGAACAGGACCATGGCAATGGCGTTGGAAAGCACATGTCCAAGATCCACGTGCAGGGTGAGCGCAGTGACGCTCCGCCACCACTCACCACTCAAGAGGTAGGCCGCATCCGAGCTGCCACGCTTGAACCATGAGTTCCCTGGGTCCGGCTCTCCGGTGATAAGAAAAAATGCCAGAAGCGCAGTTGCAACGGTAATGCCGGCTGTCAGATACCCAGCACCCTGGAGCTTATCCTCTACCTGTGGCACGGGTGGGTTTTCACTCTCGTAGGCGGCAAGGGCTGCGTTTGCCCGCTCCGTCTCGCTGGCCGGAACCACCAGGGCAAACCCATAACTCGTGCGCCGCACAGCCGGTGACAACCCCTCGGCAACCAGCACAAGCGTCCACTCTTCAGTGGTCGCGAGATCCTCGGTGACCCGAAGGGGGATATCTGGATCATCCTTCATGGGGGATCACTCTAGCTTAAACAGCATCTCGGTTACACGGCGTAGAGATAAACGGTAGGTGCATTCGGTAGCGAATAAGTCTTAACCTAGCTTGTACTTGGCGCAGAGACTCTGCCAAGAATCGAATGCCGTTAGGGTCTTTAAGGAAGTAGTGGTGGGGGGAATGACCGGGAAGTCACCCCTTTCGGACGCCTCCAGGACTTGTTCAGGTGTGATCCAAAGGCCATCTGCGACCTCTTCGGAGCAAGACAATGGAGACTGGCCCGACGGTAACCGGGCTAGATAGAAGCGGGCATCGAACCGCATGGAATACATTTCCGGTGTCACCCGATGATAGAAAAAAACCACACGACCCAGATCGCAACGCAGGCATTCCGATTCCAGCAGGGTCGGAAAATCCAGGGATCCCCGGACCAGGGCTTCGCGCTTACGAGCCAACCGATCTTTTATGTTGTCTTTTGTCATGTCCAAGGGTTCACCGGACTCTGTGACGCAGAGAAGTATCCCCACTTCTTCAAAGAGTTCTCTGATCCCCGCCACCCAGTGCCCCATTGCGAGTTCCTGGCTGAGTTGGTCGCCAAGAATCCTTTGAGCTTCGCTTCCAGAAAGACCTTGGCATCGATTGAGCATGGCCTCTGAGTAGTCCCTTTTTCTGATGCTTCCGCCGGGAAAAACATAAAATCCACCGAGGAATTTCATCTCGGCGGGACGCAGGGTCATGAAGACCTCAAACTTTCCACGGTTGTCCGGTCGGATAAGTATCACCGTGGATGCCTTCTTGGGGGTTACGGGTTGTATCACTGGCGTTCTATGGGCAGCTTACAGTGAAGGAGCCTGGCATTGCAATCTGACCTCTCTAAGGCAGCAAGGAACAAGGCGCATAGCGTCCTTGGGGATCGGGGCCACCGACTATCGACTACTGACCTTTGACCTGGAGCTAAGGATTGACGACCCGAAGTCTGTAGTCTCTTTACGGTTTTCGCTCAGTACTCAGCAATCGCGACTCAGTACTGACCGGCGATTTGCCGCCAGCTGCTCACTGCCATTGGTGGTAGTCCTTGGGTTCGCGACGCTTTAGGGCTGCGTAGAGAGACTTTTACTGGAGATGCTTGCCGTTTCCACCGGCTGAAGGTGGTTCTATCAGCCCAGGGGCTGCAGCTGCTTCAAGCTCTTGTACACTCTCTCCGCTGTCAGCGGTAACTCGAAGAGCCGAATCCCCACCGCATCGGCCACGGCGTTAGCTATGGCAGCGGCCGTTGGCGCATTAGGGATTTCCGCGATGGCCTTGCCATGAAAGGGGGTCGGTCCAGTGGCGCTTTCCAACAAGACGGTGGTCAAACTGGGGACCTCCATTGTAGTCGGTATTTTGAATTCGCCGAGGTTTGCGGTGGACACATGCCCATCGGCCAATGGAGTTTCTTCCATGGTGGCAAATCCTAGCCCCGTGATGACACCTCCGTCCACCTGACCCTGGTAGGTGAGAGAGTTCAACACAACACCGGAGTCATGCGCGGTAGTAATGCTCTTCACCGTGACTTGACCCGTTTCAGGTTCCACTTCCACTTCGGCCACCTGGGCGGCAAAGGAAGTAACCGAAGGCCCCTTGGAAGGCTCAAAAAACGTTAGATGGGTGATGGGACCGTGATTCTCGCTCACAGCGCATGTGGCTACTTCCTCAAAGGAAAGGCTTTTTCGTCCTTGACCCATAAATCGCCCGTCCACATGACGGACCTCTTGAGAGTCGCACCCAAGCTCTCGCCCGGCAAATACTTTTAGTTTTTCCAATAGCTCCTGTGCCGCCTGGTAAGCCGCATAGCCCGTAGAAACCGTGGATTTGCTGCCGCCGGTGCCTGGGTCGTAGGGTAAGCTGTGGGTGTTTTCAAACTTGACACTGACCTTCTGGGAACTAACGGCAAGGGTTTCGCTGACAATCTGCTGCATCACCGTATAGATACCCGGACCCGTCTCGGGCACCCCGGTTAATACGGTAATGTTTCTGTCGTTCTCGATGGTGATGGCCACATTGGCCTTGCTGCCGTTTGCCCCGCGTTCGTATAGGGCCACCCCACGACCGTGATATTTCGAGGGCTTGCGGCGGCGCCATCTGGACGCCTTAATGGCCTTGTCCAGGGTCTCGCGGGCACGAATATGTTCCCACTTCTGTCCTAGGGGTGAGGCTTCACCGTCCTGTAATAGGTTCTGCATCCGAAACTGAATTGGGTCCAGACTCAACTCACGGGCTATGATTTCCATCTGGGATTCCACGGCGAAGACCACCTGGGGGCTCCCCGGAGTCCGGGACTGGGTGCAGGGGACCTGGTTTGTATAGACGCAGGTGGTTTCTACATGAATGGCGGGGATACGGTAGTAGCTCGCCAATCGCCTGGGACCCATGACCGTTACGTCGGGGTTGGCCTTCAAAGCGGCATAGGCGCCTCCGCCAAAGATGGCTTTTGCCTCCATGGCAAGGAGAGTTCCGTCCTGTTTTACTCCGGTGCGCAACGTGATCACCGATGGGTGGCGGTGTGCCGCGGCCGCAAGCTCCTCCGCGTAGCTGAGAACCATCTTGACTGGTTTGCCTGCGCGTTTGGATAGGAAGTAACAAATGGGAACATCGACGATGGAAGTCTTTCCGCCGAAGTCTCCCCCCACGGATAGAATGTGTACTTTGATGCGTTCTTTCTCAATGGACAGCTCCGCGGCCAACCTATCGCGCAAATTGTAGGGGGCCTTGTTGGAGGCCCAAATCTCCACATTCCCCATGGGATCAACCCAAACGGTGCAGGCATGGGGCTCGAGGTAACCATGATGGGTGAGGGGTGTTCGGAAGGTATGCTCGAATATATAAGTCGCTTCCGAAAAAGCGGCCTCCAGGTCTCCATGTTTCCAGACCTTGATTGATTGAATGTTTGGCAGGTCAACGGTGACTGGAGGGGCGTTTTTAAAACGTGACGGATCATCGTGGAGCACAGGAGCTCCCGGTTTCATGGCCTCCAGGGGGTCGTATACGGCATTTATCTCTTCATACTGAACGTCGATGAGTCCAAGGGCCTCCTCGGCGATATCAGGGCTCTCGGCGGCCACAGCCGCCACCGGCTCCCCCACAAAACGAACTCGCTCCTGGGCCAGTATGGGCATATCTTTCATACGTAGCCCGGTGAGAATGGGAGGCAAATCGGATCCGCACAGGACCGCATGAATACCCCTCAGTTCCTTGGCTTTGGAAGTGTCGACCCGAACCAAACGGGCGTGGGGAAAAGGGCTACGAAGAACCTTGCTCCACAATGCATTGGGTACGGCAAGGTCCGCGGCGTACTGGGTTGTGCCGGTTACCTTTTCTAATCCTTCTACTCTCGGTAGGGGTTTACCCAGGGTTTGATAGGCCAATTCTCACCTCCTGACGGTTCCTTCTGGATTAGACGTTGCGAATCAAATTCTTATCCGGAGCCTTCCGATGGCACTTACAATGGGTGCATAGCTCGCAAAACTTCTCTGCTTCATCCGGTTTACGGAAGATCATTTTTGCTCGACATCTTTTGGGTGATATTGGGAAAGGTTCGTTTCGTGTCGCTGCTAGGCTCTCTTGCGCGACGGGTCAACAAGGATTCACCTCCCGATGGGTGAATCAGTCGGCTCTCAACGCTGAAACCTCTGGCGACCGTATCCCAAAGTTAGGCGTGTTCGGTTTGGCCCATGGAACTTGCCTGAACACTCT
This sequence comes from uncultured Binatia bacterium (SeqCode), assembly GCA_965218425.1. Taxonomy (GTDB): domain Bacteria; phylum Desulfobacterota; class Binatia; order UBA9968; family CAXXLF01; genus CBDCDW01. The sequence goes on along the minus strand of OZ244621.1, from coordinate 1,994,426 downwards.
GGCTCTGTCTGGGCGCCAATTTAAAAAAACGTTGCGCGTTGCTTCCCAGCACCGCCGCTTTCTCTGCGGCCGAAAAAACCTTGCTGCCGACGGTGTCACGAATCATGTCCTTTGCCGCCTCGAGGTCCACCTCGTGCGGATAATCGGAGGCCCATGAAAAAACATCCGGTCCGATACGCTGCACTAGATGGGGAAGGCTTCCGTCGTTGCCTTCACAGCCAACGAGGATTCTTCCGCTTTCCAGGCATTCGGTCAAAGTGCCTACGTCGATCCTGCCCGTGACTCTCTCGTGCCGTTCCATACGGTCCAGCAACATCACCAACCACGAACATCCGCCTTCAAAGAAGCCCACGCGTAGGGAGGGATAGCGTTCCATTACCCCATGCCCGATGAGGGTGGTCAACGCCAACAGAAGGGCGATGGAGTGATGGGTTCCAGATATGGCGCGGCGGGCGGTGAAGGTATCCATGCCAATGCCGGCAATGGAGCCGCCATGAACGCCAAGGACACAGTCCAGGTCGGCAGCCTCTTCATAGATGGGCCGATAGTACTCGTGGGCGACATGAAGGGAGAGTCCGGTGGATGGGATCATCGCGCCGGGGAACCCCAGCTCTTTAACCGCGCGCCGGAGTTCCAACCTGGCCTGTTTAGGATCCTGCATGGCAATGAGAGCCATGGGATGCAATTTGTCGCTCACGCGAGCGTATCGATCATAAACGTAGTCATTGTACGCACGGCAGATACCAACGGCATAATCCGAGTTTTGAATAAAGCCAACGGAAAGACCCTCGCTGGTAAAGATAATGGCCTCATCGACTTCGGCCTTTTCTAAAAAGGCCATGTAGTCTTCGGCGGAGCCCTTGCGATGGGAGCTTGCTGTGACGTAGGGTCGTTCTTCGCCGTTGGCCGCGCCGGCCCCTCGTATCCGCGGTCCGTGGAAACCGTCCAAGGATGGAAAGGCTCCTTCGCGCTGGCGACCAGCGCTTAAGACGGCCTGGCGCATGTCTGAGTCCATGAACTCAGTCAACTCAGGGATAGACTCCACCAAATGCCCATCACAATCGATAACTGGAAATTGCCATTGGCTCATAGCTCCTCCTTATAATATGAACTCATAGCGATCGGTAGGGATAACTATATTACCTAAACCGTCATTGTCAATCTTCTTTGGACGTTTATTTGGAACAAAATAGAGTCGGGGACAGGGGCGCGGTAAAAGGCGGCTTTGAACCCCGTGAAATAGCTATTATAGGCGGGCCTGATGTCTTCGCATGGAAGGTTATTTCACGGGGAGGGTATCTTGACCTTTGCCCCCTGATAGGACAAAACAGGTTTATGCTTTTCCAAGCCAAGCTCCCTCGGCCACGGGGGGAAGTTTCGTACGCACGTCTTGCACAAGCGCTCGTTGTGGGCGTGTGGATCGGGATTTTCGCCCTTGCTCCCGGGGTCAAGGCCGTATCGTTAGAGGGGAAAGGCAAGTTTGTCGGCATGATCCTTATCCCGGCGGGTCCGTTTACCATGGGCAGGGACAATGGTCCCCCCGACGAGGCGCCTGCCCATGAGGTTTTCTTGGCTAATTTCTATATCGACAAGAACCTGGTGACTGTGGGGGAGTACGCTAAATTCATTCAGGAAAAAGGCCCCAGTGGCCCCCAAGGCGAAATGTATCTGGATGTGGAAGACCCCGATGCTCTCATTTTTCAGCAAAGTGAAGGTTGGGTTCCAATTAAAGGATACGAAAACTATCCGGCCGCGGAGCTGAGCTGGTACGGTGCCGTTGCCTACTGTCAGCGGCTGGGGAAGCGTCTCCCCAGTGAGGCGGAATGGGAGAAGGCTGCACGGGGAAAAGACCGGCGCCTTTTTCCCTGGGGCAATGAGCCACCCGGACCAGACCTTGCCTACGTGGGTGGATTCCGTGGGGAAACAGTTCCCGTGGGCCAGTTTCCCGCCGGTGCGAGCCCCTATGGTGTCCTTGACATGTCTGGCCAGCTTTGGGAGTGGACTCGCTCGGTTCATGAGCCGTATCCCTACAATCCTAAGGACGGTCGGGAGGAGTTGAACTCTGGAGGATCCCGTGTCGCACGCGGAGGAAACACATCCAGCGATTTGGAGGGACTCACGGCCACTGCCCGTGAAATTGTCACCCCATGGCGTGCAGAGTCAGGTCATGCCTACTTTGGCTTGCGGTGTGCGGCCTCTGGAGATGTGCTTATGTGACCGGCGGGGGCCAAAGAATTCGTCTTTATCTTAACCGATTGAATAGATTCCATGGATCTTGGATTGAAAGGAAAGCGAGCCGTTGTCACCGGCGCAAATCGTGGTATCGGACGTGCGTGCGCGATAGAACTTGCGCGTGAAGGCGTGAGGGTTTGTATCACCGCTAGGGATGAACGGCTGCTCCGATCCGTTTTGGATGAGCTGAACCTTGCAGGGGGAGAAGGAATATTTGTGTCCGCTGATCTCGTCTCCCTCGACGAGTGCCGAAAAGTGGTGGATACCGCGGTGGAAACCTTTGGGGGGCTCGATATTCTGATCAACAGCGCGGGTGCCGCGGGGGCAGGCGACGTCCTCGATATGGACGTGGAACTTCTCAAAGCCGCGTTGAACCTCAAGACCTACGGATATCTGCGCATGACACAGCTTGTGATCCCCCATATGATGAAAAACGGCTGGGGGCGCATTGTCAACATTGCCGGACGGGCCGGTGCCAGTCCGGGGAGGGGGAATCTGCCCACTAGCTTCGCCAACGTTACGGTACTGAACGCGATTCGTGCCTTCTCGGACGCCGTTTCAGAAAATGGGATCCTGGTTAATGCTATTTGTCCGGGCTTCGCGAACACCCAGCGTGCGCGCAACCTGATGCAACGGCGCGCTGACGAAGAAGGGAAGGATGTGGAAGAGGTGTTGAGGGAGCTGGGAAGGACACTCCCCGCCGGCCGGATAGCAGAGCCCGAAGAAATAGGTCGGGCAGCCTGTTTCCTATGCTCCGAGGCAAATTCCTACATGTTTGGCAGTTCCATTTACATGGACGGCGGCCATCGCCGTGGTACCCCATAGATAGGAGGGTGAATAAGAATGCCTACTTTATATGGACTGATCCTCATAAATGCACTGCTCATCTTCGGGATGACCGGACCGGCGAAAAGCGAGTCCAAACAGACGTCCAGTACTGAGGGATTGGCCAAAGCGACCTTTGCCGGCGGTTGCTTTTGGTGCATGGAGCACCCCTTCGACGAGCTGAAGGGTGTCAAATCCACCACCTCGGGATACACGGGTGGTCAGCTAAAAAACCCCACCTATCGACAAGTCTCCTCTGGAGGCACGGGTCATACGGAGGCGGTGGAAATCATCTACGATCCGAAAGAACTTAGCTATCAGGATTTGCTAAAGGTTTTCTGGCGCAACGTCGATCCCCTCACACCCAACAGGCAGTTTTGCGACTCGGGAAGCCAGTACCGTACCGGGATTTTTTATCACAACGAGAAACAGAAACGGCTGGCCGAAGAGTCCAAGAACGCGCTTGAGGAGTCCGGTCGATTTTCCCAGCCCATTGTGACCGAGATTACCGCCGTAACGGAGTTTTACCCCGCCGAGGATTATCACCAAGACTATTACGAGAAAAATCCTATCCGGTACGCCATTTACCGTTATTCCTGCGGCCGCGACCGGCGTCTCAAGGAACTCTGGGGGGAGAGCCACGGCTAGCAGCGGCCCTCATGCGAGGATGGGCCCCGGTTTTTCTCGAGGTAACAGGATCTCTTGAGAATATAGCCGTGAAAAACTACCGCAAGGAACTCTGGTTCAAGACGCCCGCTCGGGTTGCCTTCGTGAATATTACACTCCAGATTGAAGGGTGCCTCGCGGAGAGTGGGGTGCGGGAAGGGTTGCTGCTGGTAAACGCGATGCACATAACCGCTTCGGTATTCATCAACGACAATGAATCAGGTTTGCACCAAGACTACGCCCAGTGGCTGGAAAAACTGGCCCCCCATGAACCCATCCGCCAGTATCGGCATAACGATACCGGCGAGGACAACGCCGACGCTCATATGAAACGGCAGGTCATGGGGCGTGAAGTGGTGGTGGCCGTCACCGATGGGAAACTGGACTTCGGCCCCTGGGAACAGATCTTTTACGGCGAGTTCGACGGGCGTCGCCGCAAACGGGTGCTGGTGAAGATCATCGGAGAATAGCGACTAGCTGGCAGCAAGCGGTCGGCGGTGGGCGGCAAAGCGCTAAGCGCAACTTAGTACTGAGCAGGTCGGACCACGGACGACAGGACGACGGACAACTGACCCAGAAGAGGCAGGGAGTACACAAGACAATATCATTTATTCATGACAGAGAGGTTGAGGAAAGAATGTTCGCCCAATCGGGAAATGACAATCGGGCGAAAGACTCAGTCTTTATAGAGAGCCATGGTTCTGTTTGTCGTCGTCTCCCGACAGACAGGAAAGGAAATTCTCCGCGAACCCCACCTCTGTGCGGTGAAATCTCCGAATTCTTGTCCGCGCTGGTCTGCGTGGGTCTGCGGTTAATAATTCATTCGTTCAGCTAACGGCGGCGGATCGTCTCTGCAGATCGGCTGCGATCTTTTTTGTGTAGTCCTTCCAATCCGTCCCGCTGGGGATGACGTCCGATACAACCACCAGTTGGGGAAACCGGTTCAGCTTCGGTTCTCGCACCACATGGGGGGCTTCCCGTCTCTCCTGTACCTCCTGGACGGCCTTCAGCAAGAGTTTGCGGGCAGCGACGATGGGCTTGTCAGAGGAAACAAGGTGCTCCCGCTCACGGTTTTGGATGGGACCCTGACCTTCGACCATACAGGTATCCTGACCAGGAATGTCCCTCCCCATACCGCTGTAAAATTTTGTTTTCATGGATTCTCTGTCTTGCAGGTATCGGTTGGACTCGTTGCGATGCTCGGCGCGGCCCCTGCTGATAATTTCTTTTCTCAGTGGCCTTTCTCTGCTAAAAACAAAGACGTACTTCCAATGGTGAGTGTTGTCGATCGGAGCATGCCAATTGACATTATACCCCTCGGCCCCCGTCTGCGCGGGAAAGGCGGTCAAAGTGGGGTAAACAAAATTAGTCACCCGGAGGTAATGTTTGTCAGCTCCGGCGTCCCTCACGGTAAAAATCCGTAGTCCGAAATCTGCAACATCCACTTCTACTTGCGGAGCCACATCCCTTCCCCATAACGTCAGGAATGAGGCGTCGCTTCCGCGGACTCCCACGTACTGATCCTCATCGCCGTCTTGAGCGATACGGTGCAGGAACGAAGTGTGCACCGGGTCGATGTTTCCCTCACTGCCCTGCAAATAGTTGCACCCTTGGAAAATCTTTATAACCAGCCGATGATCGTCGGGCACCTGTAGGAACTCGTATGCGGGTAGGCAGGGCGGCTCTCCTGGACCCAAGTATGCGAAGATTACTCCTGCGGGCTCCCGGCAGGGATAGGCCGTTTGATGGATGGAATCCCGGTGTTCTCCTCCGCCTGGCTCTCCCGGTTGATCCAGGCAACGACCTTTGATGTCATAGAGCCATCCGTGATAGATGCACCTCAATCCGCCGTCCTCCACCCGACCGTAACTCAGGTCGGCCCCACGATGCGCACAGTGAAGGCCCAGTAAGCCCGGTTGTCCCTCATCGTCGCAAAACAGCGCCAAGTCCTCTCCCAGCAACCGCACAGGTAACGGGGCTCCGCCCGGGGGTAGCTCCCTCGAGAGGGCCGCAGGCTGCCAGTAGCGTCGCATAAGGTTCCCGCATGGTGTGCCTGCATCGGTTTGAGTGAGCAATTCGTATTCGGATTGTGACATGGGGCTAGGCCTCCTTCCTAAGAACCCTTCCTTTCCGGCTTAAGTCAGTTGAGCCGTAACTTCCACCTCCACCAATTTCCCCTCTGAAGAGTAACCATCCACAAAGGAGTACCCGGTTAAGGGAATCTCCGTCTTTGCCTCTTTAGCAAATAATTCCCTGTAAGTTTCCAGACTCTGGGAGCGATGGACGAACGAAGAGACCTTGACCACCTGATTCCACGAAGCCCCGGCATCGGTCAGAGAACCCGTAATACGAGGGAAAATATCCTTTAGCTGATTGCCGAGTTCGGGCAGAACAACGGTTACTCCCGAGAGGAAGACCATGGATTCATAGGTGAGGTAGCGCAGAGGCACGATGGGCGGGTCGTACTCCACCAGGACTTTTTCACTCTTCGGCTGTTCGGGCCTCATGGCAAGCAGATCCATGGCTACCCGTGCATTCGAGTCAAAATGGCCGGGCGCAATGTAACTGGAACTCGCCGATCTTGCCTTTCCCGAGAGCAACTTGAATCTTTCATTGCTTGCCAGGCCTCGGCTCTCTCTATCCCCGGCCCATAGCCTCGTGCGAACCGTGTGGTCTAGAGAAAGCCCCTGGCTCTGCAGCTCTTCATCGAGGTGACCAAAGATTTCACGAGCTTCTTCCGCCGCAGTTTCCCTCCGTTTTCCCTCACAGGAGAGGGCGATGAACTCTTTTCCCTGCCACTGAAATATTTTTTTCTTCATGTGCCCCCCTCCTGAAATTCACTCCATCCGATAAGCGAGCTTATAATTCCTTCTCCTGCGAATGCAAGCCTGGATGGCTGGAAAACCCCTCTCCAGCCGAGTCGGGCGGGTGCGTCTCGCCTGGCCAAAAAGCTAAAAAAAAGCTGGCCAAACGCCTATCATTTGATGTAAAATACACTCATTAAATTCCTTTTTTTAGGAGGGCGAATGGCAGCGAAAAAACGTAAAGTGAAAAAGGCAGTGAAAAAGAAGGCAAAGGCCAAGAAGAAACGCAAACCGAATGCGGCGTTCATGAAACCCGTGAAGCCGGATGCAATGCTGGCCGAGGTGATCGGTGACAAGGCGATGCCGCGCACCGAGGTCACCAAGAAGATCTGGTCCTACATCAAACGTCGTGGACTCCAGGACAAGAAGAAGAGGACCATGATCAACGCCGACGTCAAGCTGAAACCTGTCTTCCGTGGGAAGAAACAGGTCAGCATGTTCGAAATGACGAAGCTCGTTAGTCAGCATCTGAAATAGGCCTGCACTCTCTCAAAACTCCTGCGCAGTGCAGAAGTTGCTTTCGACTCGGTGAACTCGTAACCGCTGATCCCTGGCCGTGACGCTAAAGGACCTTGCCCAAAAAATTAAGCAGACGGGCAATATTGTATGCTTCACTGGCGCAGGGATCAGTACGGAATCAGGTGTCCCGGACTTTCGAAGTCCGGGAGGCATTTGGACAAAGTACGCTCCCGTATACTTCTCTGATTTTATAAACAGCGAAGAAGCTCGGGTTCGCGCCTGGTCCATGAAGCGCGAGATCCATCAACTCTATAAGAACGTCCGTCCGAACCTGGGTTACTATTTCATCTCCTCTCTAGAGGAGAGAGGAAAGCTTCTCGGTCTCATCACGCAAAACATCGATGGCCTGCACAGTCTGGCGGGGCTTCCCGATGAAAAAATCGTGGAGCTGCACGGCACGGATCGAAAGGTCGTCTGTCTGAGTTGCGAAAAGACCTTCGACCCGGAGGAAGTAATGAAAAACCTGGTGGGAGGCTTCAAATCCCCCAGGTGCGACGAATGCGGCGGGCTGCTCAAGTCAGCCACAGTTTCCTTTGGCCAGGCAATGCCGGTGCAGCCCATGAGACGAGCCCAACTCCTGACCGAGGGAGCCAATCTCTTTGTCGTGTTCGGTTCCTCTTTGCAGGTCCAACCGGCCGCATCGTTCCCGGTCCTGGCAAAACGCAACGGCGCATTCCTCGCCATTATCAATCGGGAGCCCACACCCCTGGATGAGATAGCGGACTTTCAGTACCAAGGTCCCATAGGGGAATTTTGCACCCAGCTCCGCTCATTGATCGCCGATAGCTAGGCGGTCCGCCATCGCACGCCTTTCCGTCCATCCTTCGTGTGGAAGCCTACCTCTGTTTCAAGTCAAGTTGACACAGTGGTGCGTCATGGGATACTTATTTCCCCGACATGGAGGAGGCAACCGGCCAATAACAAACGCTCACCAAGTGCCGTGCGAAATCCTCCAGGGAGGTATTTATGAAAGACATGCTGATTATTGATGCCGATGGCCATGTGAGCGAATCCAGCGCGAGCATGAAAAAGTACATGAAGGAGGAAAATCGTTACCGACCTCTTCAAGCCTCGGAGGCATGGAATCGAAGCCTCGATGGAACTTTGGGCAAGCAGAATGAAGATCCCCATGTTCAGCTTGCCGATATGGATGCCGAGGGAATCGACGTCCAGGTGATCTATCCAAGCTCACGCCTTTCCCTCAGCTCGGAGAAAGAAACAGACCTTGTGACCGACTTAGCCCATGCTTACAACGATTGGCTTGCCGCTTTTTGCGCAACGGATTCCAGGCGTCTCAAAGGGGTGGCCGTCGTTCCCCTCCAAGACGTGGAGGCCTCTATCAAAGAGGCTCGGCGTGCCGTGAAGGAACTGGGCCATGTGGCAATCATGATGCCCACAAATGTCCGTGATCAGGATATAGGAAGGCGGCAGTTCTGGCCCTTTTACGAGCAGGTGGAGGAACTGGGGGTTCCCATCGCGATTCACGGTGGAATCCGCGCCTCCGAACGAATGCACGGGAGGTTTGATGCCTTTATATCCGTGCACACGGTGTCGTTCCCCTTTGAATGCATGGCAGCCTTGACAGGGCTTATTTTTGCCGGTGTTCCGGAACAATTTCCCAAGCTCAAGATTGCCGCCATGGAGTCAGGTTGCGGTTGGATACCCTTCCTCATGGATCGCATGGACGAGGAGTTTGAGCTACGCGGGAAAAGAGAGGCCCCGCTCCTCAAACACAAACCCAGCGAGTATTTGCTCAGCGACCGGTTTTACTATTCTTTTGAAATAGAAGAGTCCACGTTGCCGTACGTGGTCAAGCGGGTCGGGGCGGACAAATTGCTTTACGCCTCGGACTATCCGCACTGGGACAGTAGCTGGCCCAACACGGTTAAGATCGTCATGGGACGGGAGGACATTTCAGAGGGAGACAAACGTCTAATCATGTGTGAAAACGCCCAGCGCTTCTACGGTTTCACGGCTAATGTGTAGGGCGCTACCGTAATAGCTCACGGCAACGGGACACTATCAATTCGTGTTTCATTGGTGTCCTGCGGATTGGATACACCCGTTTCCTGGTTGCTCTCACCGACGCATCTGTGGCTCATTGACCTCGCAGCCATCTCAGAAACCGCGATGGCATGGATTCCTCTTCCTGTTCGGCCAACATCCGTTTTTGTTGATCTGTCAATACATCAGGCATTGGCCCGCCAAAATAACTCCAGCTATTGAGAATCCGCTTTTGATCCTCGCTTAGGTCGAGCCGATACAGTTCGGGGTGCCCGGAGCGCAATGAATGCTTGGATTCTATGAATCGGGGCTTTTCGGAATTGATTTGAATCTCAGAACGTCTCAGGTAACCTCTGGCATCCACGCCCGATTCCTCATCCTCTACCACGAGCGAACCGAAGGACCGCTCTCGTTTTAGCGCATCCGACATATTCTTCAAATTGGTTTGCTCCGGATCGTACTCTACAGTTACGACCTCTTGACCGTCCAGGTGTCCGATCTTTGTGCTCTTGATACCGGGCAACCTGCCCAGTGTGGCTTCGCCTGTCCAGTATCAGTACATTGAGAAGGTCGCCTGCTTGGTTAACCCGCTATCCGGTCGCGAATTTGAGAGGGACTCCCCGTAGCCTACGGAGAATGTGGTTGAAGCAAACCCGAAACTGAGAATTGCCGAGATGGTCACTAAGCTTCTGAATCTACGACTCTTCGAACGTGCCGAGTTGTCCATACGTCTCCTCCTGGTGACGATTGAGATGGCCTTGACAACTTTCAATTTACCCCGGGACTGTCGCCACGACAAGGCCCATACATCACTAGGGCCAAATTCATCAATAACTTACCGTCCTAAGTGAGATATTCAAAGGTCGATAAGTCGCATTCTCACATATTAAAGAGCTTTCTTGACAACCCATTCCCAGATGGTATTGGTGCCTTGGCAAAGTCCTCCACCATGAAAAAGGGAGTATTCAAGATGATTGGAATAAATAGCTCACGAAAAGTGGCGCAACTGACGACAAGTCTGAAGGGCATGGGCCTGCGGATTATTCTTTTAGGAGCGTCGTTGGTCCTCGCCATGCAAGGGTTCTCGAGAGCCGACACCTGGGACGAAACTCTGGCAGCCGCGCGGAAAGAAGGCAAGCTTGTGGTGGTGCTGGGTGGCGCGGCGTCGCGCAATTACCGACCGGTCTTCAAGCATTTTGAAAACAAATTTGGAATCCGAACAGTGGTTTCTACCGGAGGCGGTGGCAAGCAAGTGGACCGCATCCTTGCTGAACGCGGGGCCCGCCGATTCAAGGTGGACATCATCATGGTGGGAGGCACCCTCGGAAGTGGTCGACTCCTGCCCAGCGGTGCCGTTGACCCCATCCGACCAGTCTTGTTCCTGCCCGAGGTGGCGGACCAGTCCTTGTGGTACAGAGGGAAACACAGCTACAGCGATCCGAAGGGGCAGTACATCTTTTCTTTCTCGGGCGGCGCTGATCTTACACCTGTTGCCATGCGCTTCAATACCAAGAAATTGTCCGTTAAGGAGGCAAAGAAGATTGACTCCGTGTGGGAGTTCCTGGACAAGAAGCGGTTCGCCGGCCAGATCGTCTCCCTGCCGCCGACGGCTGCCGGGGCCACCGGGAGCTATTCTCTCGTCCCGTTCCATCCGGACCTGGGGAAAGAGTACTTAAGACGTTTCTTTGACCCGGAGCTAAACGTGTCGTTCAGCGCCGACTTTCGACAGATATCTGATGGGGTCGCCAGGGGGAAGTGGACCATGGCCATTTTCGTGGGTGCGGCGGGGCGCGATATCGACAGGCTTGGCAGGCGGGGTCTCCCCGTCGCCAACTTCGGGGATATTATTGGACATCCCGTGAAAGAGCGGCCCACACTGCAGGGAACCGGGTCTTCCAACAGCATCATGGTGGTCAATAAGCGGCCGCATCCGAACGCCGCGAAGCTTTTCGTTAACTGGATCCTCTCAAAGGAGGGCCAGACTGCGATACACACCATGAGTGAGCGGACACCGGACCAATCGTTCCGCGTGGACATCACGGAGATGGGCAAAGTAAGTGAGTTAGAGATGCGTAAGCCGGGGATTGAGTATGTAACACTGGCGCATGACCCGGCAGTGCTAAAGGAACAGCTCAAGGGGTTAAAGTGGTCGCGGGACCTTTACCGGAAGCTACGGGGTAAATAGAGTCATCCGCAGACAAACGAGTGCTTCGCTCACCGTCCGCTTTTGGACCGAGCACTTGAGCATACAAGCCCCAAAAGCTATACAACCCGCAGGCAGATGGTGCCAAAAGCAATTAAAGCATCGATTAATGCATCCTGAACTGAAACATGGGCCTCCTTGACAGCCTACTACCATGTGATAGAGCTGCCCTCGTAAGTGCGTCCCCATCATTAATGAGGTTTCGCTGACCTGAGGTTTTGATCCCACGATGGGTCATGGGCGGATGCTTGGGAAATTCGAAGCAAGTTTTTGTATTTTTAAAATCCACAAGGGGGCATGATGGAACTAGACGAAATACAATTGGGTAAAACGGGTCTATTGTTCTTTGACATGGTGAGAGGCTTCAGCCACTCAGAGGAGATGGTAACCAATGGTTCACGTTTAGCGAAAGCAGGACGCGATGCTAACATTCCGATATTTTTTGCGAAAATGAACAGCCGTTCAGACAGCGCCACAGGCTCTATCCTACTCACGGATACCAACATTCGCCTTGAGCCGTGGCCTAATGGGAAACCACAAAAAATGGGTTGGGCTAATGGGAGGCCCTCCGTTTTCGCTGGCGATAGCAGCTCTGAGGTAATACCGGAGCTAGATCCTCGGCCCAACGATTATTACGTCCCTAAGTACCGATGGAACGCATTTTATCAAACGTACCTTGATGTGGCGTTTCGTGCCCGTGGGATCGACACCGTAATCATCTCTGGCGGATCCACGGAAATTGGCATTACAGCCACGGTGTTTGGTGGTAGGGACATGGATTACAACTTCATCATCGCTCGCGATGCTTGTGGATCGAGTCACAGCGCTAAAGTTCACGATATGCTCATGGATTTCGTATTTCCTCGAATGGGTCGTGTTCGCACCACAGACCAGGTGTTGGAAATGATCAACAAGGCTAGAGGGGTTTCCCCCGCCAACTCCAGATAACCATTGCTTCAATGTTATAAATGTTTTGGGCGCAGCATCGACTCAGGCCTTTTCCATTTCGGTTGACTTGTGTCTTTTCCGTGGTATTTTCGAGCCATAAAATAGAAGGAGGCGACTATGGAACAGTTGGGAAATGCCGTTAAGGTGATTGATTCGGATGCGCATGCCCGTGATCTGGACGAATTGCTCAGGCCGTATTTGCCGGAGCCCTTTCGCAGCCGGACTCCTGGATTTATGCCCCGAGAGATCTACGACAGAAATCTTGGCGGAACGTTAGGACATCGGGCCACCAAACCCGAAGAGAGACTGAGCGCCATGGATACCCAGGAAATCGATACCGCTGTCCTCTATCCCACATCCGGCCTGGGTATTGGACGGGTTCGGGAGCAGGCCTACCAGGAGGCCTTGTGTCGCGCGTACAACGACTTCATAGCTGATTACTGTAAGGCGTCTCCGCGTCTTAAAGCGGTGGCCAATCTTCCCGTTGGAAATCCAGAGGAAGCGGCGAAGGAATTGAACCGGTCCGTCACGAAGTTGGCTCTAGCAGGCGCCATGCTTGCAGCCCAGGCCCATAACAAGAACTTCGGCAGCAAGGAGTTTTATCCACTGTACGAGGAGGCCCAGCGCCTGGGTGCGCCCCTAGCTATCCATGCCTTTGGCGGGGATGAGGCCGGAAGTGAGATCTTCGATCAGTTTATCTGCATTCACACCACAGGCCACCCCTTTCCTGTGTTGCGGCAGCTCACGGGGATGATCTTCGGCGGCATCCCGGAACTATTCCCAAAGCTCAAGCTGGCGTTCCTGGAGATAGGATGCGGTTGGCTGCCCTATTGGATGGAGCGCATGGATGAGGAATGGGAGAAACGGGGAAAGGCAGAGGCGCCCCTGTGTAAAAAACGACCAAGTGAGTATCTCTCCCATGGACAGATCTATTATGGCTGTGAGCCCGAAGAAAAATCCATTGGATACGTGGTTGGAGAGATTGGCTCCGAGCGCATCATGTATGCATCTGACTACCCTCACTGGGATATGAGCTGGCCGGACTCGGCAGTCCTGATTTGGCGGAGAGAGGATCTCAGTCGAGAGGCGAAGCAGAATATTTTGCGAGAAAACGCGCGGCGTCTCTACAAGCTGAGTTGAAATTCGCCTCACTGATCTTACCTGGAGTTTTAATGATCTGCTGGATCGGTTTGAGAGGTCCAGCGGGTCTTTTTTCCATGTGAGAAGGACAAGCCCATGAGTCGCGAATACATTTCTGGGGAGCGGGAAAAGCAGCGCTCATACTCGCGTGCGGTTAAGGTAAAAAGTGGCACCACGGTTTATCTGGCGGGTGTGGGCGGTGCATCGGGTCCTGCGGGTGGTTCCCTCGACTTCGCGAGTCAGACGCGCAACGCATTCGGCCGCATACGGCAGAACCTGGCCGATGCGGGAGGCAAACTCGACGATATCACCACGATGACCGTATTTATCACTGACGCACGTTATGGCGATGAGTTTGTGAAGATTCGCGGGGAGTTCTTTGGTGAGAACTATCCGTGCAGCGCCCTCATCACCGTTGCGGGACTGGCTCGACCCGAAATGCTCGTGGAGATCCAGGCCGTCGCTGTGTTGGATGGTTAGATCCCTTCTGGCAGAGAGTTCAACAGAACAACTTCAACGAAGATTCTCGCGCCAAGACGCCAAGCTCGCAAGGATTATTACCGCAGAGGCGAAAGCGCTAGGCGCATGGAGAATAGCGTATAGCGTTCCAGCGGATAGGGTGTCGGGTATTTTCTCTATGCTGCTGGGATATGGCGGGATCGAGAACGCCAGTCGGTGATAATTGCCTTGAATTTTAGCGGGTTGGCGCGCCTTAGGGCCATGGTTGTACCAGTCAATAGCCTAATGGTTTAGGGAACTACGTGGCCTTGAGATGCAAAGGTTTGGAGATTTAGGTAATTGCAGTGGTCCTAAAGGCGTTTCTCGGCCAGTCTTGCGGCAAATTTTGTCTGCGCAGGGGGCATATTAGCCGTTAGGTAAAAAGGGACTGAGGCTTGAATTTTCCATTTCCAGGTCGTCACTACGCGGTTATACTACAGAGTCACCATGACCATTAAATCTAATCATTAAACCATAGAAGCAGATGGAGAATGTTCATCCTCCTTGCAGAAAACCATGGGCGTTAGCCTGTGGATGAGAATGCGATGGTTGGACCGGTCGTAGCCTTGGCGAGGGTGGGTGCTTCGGGGAATTCCGTCGAAAGAAGGATGCCAAGAGTGTAAACCCGTGGAGGCTTTATGAAAATTGGCGTCATATTTCCACAGACGGAAATAGGAACTGATCCAATGATCGTCCGGGACTATGCGGTAGCGGCTGAAGAAGCTGGATACGATCATCTGGTTGTTTACGACCATGTCGTAGGGGCCAATCCTGCCAGCCGTCCAGGATGGCAACCACCCTATGATCACAAGAGCCTTTTCCACGAGCCCTTTGTTCTGTTCGGCTACCTCGCCGCCGTAACCGTGAAAGTAGAACTTGTCACAGGCATCGTGATTCTTCCGCAAAGGCAAACTGTGTTGGTTGCGAAGCAAGCGGCAGAAGTAGACGTGCTAAGCAATGGTCGATTGCGATTGGGTATTGGTATCGGCTGGAATCCAGTTGAATATGGGACCCTCGGAGAGAATTTCCACAATCGCGGCCGTCGCTCAGAGGAACAGGTAGCGCTTCTCCGCCTTCTATGGAGCGCGGAACTCGTAAACTTCGAAGGTAAGTGGCATAAGGTTTTTGATGCCGGTATCAATCCGCTGCCCGTCAGGCGGACTATTCCGATCTGGTTTGGAGGTAACGCCGAGCCAGTGATGAAGCGTGTCGGTCAATTGGGTGACGGCTGGTTTCCGCTTCTTCCACCCAACGACAAATGCAGTGCGATGATCCAAAAAATACGACAATACAGCGGCGAGGCGGGACGTGATCCCGCCGCAGTGGGCGTCGAAGGCCGTATCATGTACGGTAATGGTGTAGCGGACCAATGGCTTGAAGAAGCTAACAAGTGGAAAGACCTCGGTGCCACTCATATTAGCATTAACACCATGAAATCGAATTTGCCTGGCCCATCAGCTCACATCGCAGCGATCCGCCGTTTCAAAGAGGCCATGGCCGGGATCGAGTTGTAATGACCATGGTACGGAAAGGCCCTGTCAGGCATTGAAGCTCTCGCGGCGATTTTATCGGCAGCCTACTGTCAAGGTCGCTCGGCAGTTGCTAGGGAAGTACCTGGTGCGGGAGCACCTCAAAGGAATCACTGTCGGCAGAATTGTGGAGACCGAAGCCTACGTGGGACCCAGGGATAAAGCGTGCCATGCCTCAAAGGGGAGAACGGCGCGCACTGAAATCATGTTCGGACCCGCCGGTTTCGCTTACGTTTACCTGATCTATGGTTTTTACCACTGCCTGAATTTTGTAACGGAGCGCTTAGGCTACCCAGCGGCCGTGCTGATCCGCGCCCTCGAGCCGGTGACGGGGATGGATTTGATGAGTGCCAGGAGGCGGACCGAAGACTTTCACAACCTCTCATCCGGACCGGGAAAAATCTGTCAGGCCTTCGCCATTGATCGCTCGTTGAACGGCGCTGACGCTTGCGGGAATCTCATCTACGTGGAAGATCGAAAAGAGCATGCACCGTCCATCGTGGCACGCCCGCGTGTGGGTGTGGATTATGCCGGTCCATGGAAGGACAAGCCATGGCGGTTCCTCATCCGTGACAACGTCTTTGTTTCTAAACCCTAGAGGCAGTATGCAGTGAGCAGCAGGCAGCTTAGCGCAGAGCGCAGATTAGTACTGAGTAACGAGTACTGAGTGGGGCGGGATGAGAGTCGAAGATCGAAGATAGCAACATGAAAGAGGAGAATTAACCGCAGATTTTCGCCGATTATCGCAGATCGTTATCTGGCCATTCTGGCCAAAAAAATTAGCTCTCCTTAGCATTTTGGTTTTCTAATCCCTTCCGAGGCTAATAGATGAAAGCCGATGGCTGACAGCCTATTTCGCTCAACACCTAACCCTGACATCGCTGTTTTCCGCATACTGCTTGCTGCTGTCTGCCTACCGGTTCCCCTCCTGTCAAGCCATCAAATAATCTAACCCTAGCCGGGTTCGTTGCGTCATGACAAAATCTAACCGAACTTCTGTGACATCTGTCGTTTCATCTCCTGTTGCTGGCCCTGCAGTTTCTTGCTAAACGTCCACTCCCTCCACGGCGTGTGTTTCAGAGGCGGCCTTTCCCGCGGTGCTCTGTCTGAATGGCTGGCCAGCTTGTAGAGCCCCTGAAGTTGCTCATCGATTCGGCCACAGAGTTCAAAGGGATCGGTTGTCTTAAGCGTGTGACTGAGGGCTGCCAGCTTTTTGGGATCTCCCTTTCGGGACTCCACCACTCGCTCAAGGGGGCTACGGGGCATGTCATAGCGGCGAATCAGTCGAGAGCCTTTACGGATTTTACATTGTAGCTTCATCGAGGGCTGGAACAGATTGTGGAAGATCCTAAGCTCATCATAGAGTCGGTTGGTAACCTCTAAGGCCTTTGCCGTGTCGTAGCGGTCCCAGCCTATAAGCTTTCTGACATGGGTCCAGTTTTTCTGCTCGATGTGGGCGTTGTCGTCCTTTTTGTAGGGGCGTGAGCGGGTGAACTGGATGACGCGGCCAGATGGGCGTTGTTGACACAAGGTAAGAAGTTGGTTGTTGATGAACTCGCTGCCGTTGTCGGAGTCGATCCCCTTGAGGGGGAAAGGAAGTTGGTGTTCGATCTCGGTGACCGCATTCAAGATACCGAGGCTGCCCTTACCCATGACAGCCTTGCGCTGTACCCAGCAGGTGGTAATGTCCACGCAGTCCAGGCTATGAATAAACTCCCCAACCGCTGAGGCCCCTGAGTGTAACACCAGGTCAATCTCCAGATAGCCCGGAGTGTTCACGTCCCAATGATCGGTCTTGATGGGAATCATCTGCTTTAGCAGTGATCCGGGCCGGGTGGTGCCATAGACTCGCCGTTTCGCCCTGTGCTTGGTTGCCCTCAGGCGCCGATCCATCTGACGGGCACTGATAGCCAATAGCTGGATCTCTAACGGTTGGCTCAGCTCGAAGTGTTGCCTTATCCAGGGCGGCCAGTGCACCAGGGCGGCCTTCAGACGTTGGGAGCACAGATACCCCGAGGCCTCCCACACCTTTGCCAAAATCCTTACCATCGCCTGACTGTATGCAGGCGAGCGAGATACACTTCGTTTGCGTACGGCTACTTCGGGCACAGGGCGGTTTAACAGCCAGATGGCATATTTACGGTTGTAGCCGCAAACCTTGCAGAATTGCTCCAGGATCATCCCCTTCTCCGCCCGTGGTGCGTGCTGGTAGCGGTCATAGATGGATCGTAAATACTCCCGCTTGGATCGTCGTGCCATGATGAATCCTTCCATGGTTGCCCTCTTTGAGCCCTAAAATGAGCCCTTGGAGGGTTAGAATTACAAATGGCGCAACGAATGGCCTTAGGGTTAGATTATACATGGCGCAATACGCCCCTTTGCCCATTGAACGAAATTGGTCTAGACTACCTTCGCCTTGAGGCTAACCCCATAAGACAGTGGCGAACCAGATTCGCAGTTAGGAAGGTGGAGTTATGGATAGCCCTGCCAGCATGATCACCGATGCCCTCGACCGGGCTCGAGGTGTTGTTCACGCCGCCGTTAAAGACCTTTCTCTCCGGGAGCTCCTCGCTGGCCCGAAGCCGCATATTGCGTGGCTGGCCTGGCACATGGCCCGTGTCCAGGACCACAATATCGCTGAACTATCCGGGCACCAACAGATTTGGATTGCCGATGGATGGCATGGTCGATTTGGAATGCCTCCCGAGCCCAAGGACTATGCAAGCGGCCATAGGCAGACACCTGAACAGGTGGACTCCTTTGCGGCACCTGACCCGCAGATCCTTCTGGGTTACCTTGATGCGGTTTTTGAGCGGACTAAAGACTTCCTGTCTTCCCTGACTTCACAGGATCTCGAGAGGACCCTGGATGAACCCAGGTATCAACCCCTGCCCACTGTCGCCGTCCGGCTCGTGAGCATCGTTGCCGATAACATGCGACACGCCGGCCAGATAGAATACCTGCGAGGTTTTATCAGGCACGGTGGCTGGTTTCCGTCCGTGGTCAGCGGCAACGGAGACCAGGCGTGGCAAGGAGAAAGGGCGGGAACGAAAAGTGACCCTCTAATGGTTCTTCTCAGGCAAGCTGGTATTGAACCTAGTGAAAAAGACATAGAGCAATTTAGACCTTTGCTGGAACTCTACCGGGAGAGGCTCAAGGTCCTTCACTCTGTGGACCTCCATGATGAAGAAATTGCCCCGAGCTTTCATCCGGAGTGGAACTTGAAAGTTTGAGGTGCGCCATGACTACGGATCACAAAGATCTACATTACCTCACTATCCACGATTCCCATCGTCTCATCCAGAGCGGGGCCATTTCTCCCGTGGAGCTGACCCGGGCCTATCTGAATCGCATTGAAGCCGTCGATGGGCGGCTCCATGCCTATTATGTTCTAAGGGAGGAGGCTGCACTGGCGGAGGCACGCCTTGCCGAGGCCGAGATTCTGCAAGGGCACTACAGGGGCCCCCTCCACGGTATTCCCGTGGCAGTCAAAGACCAGTTCGATCTCCAAGGTATTCCTGCTGCCATCAGGATTAGAAATGCTGAAGAGCGGGAGACGACTGTGGACGCTACGGTGGTCGCAAAGTTAAAAGACGCGGGCGCGGTTGTGTTGGGCAAGCTTATGATGAGTGGACTTCCCGATGTCCCGCAATCTCGGAATCCCTGGAACTTGGATCATGCCACGGGAGGATCCAGCACCGGACCCGGTGCCGCCGTCGTAGCGGGACTCTGTATGGCCGCCATGGGGGAGGATACTGCCGGCTCCATTAGAAATCCTGCTTCATTGTCCGGTCTTGTGGGGCTCAAGCCCACCTACGGTCGCGTCAGCCGGCACGGTCTTGCCCCCTTGAGCTGGTCCTTGGATCATTCCGGTCCCATGACCTGGGTTGTGGAGGATACCGCCCATATGCTTCAGGCAATAGCTGGCTATGACTCCAAGGACCCAACCTCCATTCGGGTTCCCGTCCCCCACTACTCAGCGTCACTGCGTGAAGGTCTTAAGGGTGTCGTAATTGGAATTCCCCGCGATTACATCAACGAATGCGCGGACGGGTCTGATCCGGAGATCGTGGCGCTGGTAGAAGATGCCTTCAAGTCGATGCAGCATCTGGGGGCTCATTTGGAAGAGGTCAGCGTCCCGAGCCTCTCCTACGCTACCCTTGCGAATGCCGTGATTTACAGCAACGAATTTTTCGCAGGCCACAAGAAAGATCTGCCAGCCGTGATGGCATCATCCGCTGCTTCACGACGGGCCAGGCTCTATTTAGGGGCGCTGTCAGGTGCAGCCGACTACGTCCAGGCTCAACGGATTCGAAGCCGACTCAAGCGGGAGCTTGCCAAGACATTCCGCCAAGTAGACCTCCTGGCCCTGCCAGGTCAGCCCCAGCCGGCGCCGCTTATTGAAGGGGCTGACCCCCTGGCCACACTGTATCGAAACCTGGCGCCTGACTTTGTAGGGCCATTCAATCTGGCCGGACTTCCAGCCATGTGCGTTCCCTGCGGGTTTAACGGCAATCACCTGCCCACGGCCCTCCAGATGGTGGGAAAGCCTTTTGACGAGCCCATGCTCATCAAGGCCGCCTACACTTATCAGCAACACGCCAAACACTACGAGCAGCGGCCTTCCATTTAGACTAAAGTTTTTCGTGCCAAGACTCCGCCAGAGGACGGATCAGCCTTGGACTAAGCCAAGCTCGCAAAGATTATCACCGCAGCGGCGCAGACGACAATTCAGTGTTTAGTTCTCAGTGTTAAAGCGGATTCTCTTAGCTGACATCTGATCTCTGATTTCTCTCTACCTCCTCTGCGTCTCGGCGGTAAATAACTCTTCTTCTGCGATAACCCGCGCAAATCTGCGGTTATATTCTTAACGAATTCTGTGGTCCTCCAAACTGAGCGCCCTTTGCGGCTTTGCGCGAGTCGCCTTTTCTGTCTTCATTTCTTGCTGCTTCCTCCCCACTGCTTCCTTTCCGGCGCTGATAGCTAGATATTACTCAGAACTAATCGCGCTCTGCTCTTTGCAATTGCCGGCGCGAGAAACAAGTTTAAAGACCCGGCATGCAGAGCTCTTGTCGGGTCACCTTCCCTGGGAAAGCATCCAGACATTTCCCCTCTTCCACCACTACCTCACCATTGACCACCACCGCTCCTATTCCGGGGGGATGACGATAGACCTCATGGTCATCCACCTTCTCGGGGAGACGATCGCTCACAAGATCTTTAATCTGATCTGCATCAAAGACCGTGATGTCGGCGGGCCACCCCAACTTGAGGTTTCCACGATTGAGCCTGAGCTTCGAGGCAGGATGACCGGTCAATTTCCATACCGCCTCCTCTAATGGAAAGAGCTTCTTCTCCCGACACCAGTAACCAAGGATACGCGCCGGCGTCCCATGCCAGAAAAAGCGATTTAGGTGGGCCCCTGCATCGGTCCCGATGAGCCCCTGCGGGGACTTGATCATATCGGCCAGGATCTCCATATTGCCGTTGGCCAAGCCCTTGTACAGGAAGCGTGAACGGAGCCCGTCTTGGAGCCACGTGTCAAAAAAAGTATCCACCGGAGACTTTCCAGTGGCCCGAGCCACCTCTTCCACGGTCTTGGTCTCCAAGGATTTGAGACTCTCGTCTTCCATGCGATCAAAAATCATACTCCCCCAACCTAGCCACTCGGGAAAGGCCGGTTTACCGGCGCCTTCGATCCTTTCCTTCTCCAGCCTAGCCCTCACGTTTCTGTCTTTCAGGTGGTGGGATAGCCCCTCGGAAGACTTCTTAACGGATTCCCATGTTGGCAAGCCATCAAGAAAGAAGCAGTCATCGATCCCAAATCGCCTGATATGCTGGTAGGGAATGACGATTCCTGTAATGTCCTTCCCTCTCTGCTTGGCTTTTTCCAGGTACTCAAGGGCACGAGTTCCTTCATCAGCTACTCCTGGATGCAGCCTGAACTCATTGCCGATCATGTTAGTGTTGATCTGATTTACCAGATCGGTCATGCCGCTTTCCGGATTGAGGAGATTGCCAAATCCATTGAACTGAAAACAGCCACCGTACTCCCCTGCAAGGTTTCCGAGCTCCGCGATCTCCTGACGATTGGCAAAGGTGCTGGGTGTTCCGGCGTGCACCGCCGGGCCTCCCCGTGGACTCGAAGAAAAACCAATGGCCCCGGCATCAAGCCCTTCCCGCACCATTTTCTTCATGGCTTCGAGTTCATCGGGGCTGGCTTCTCTCGCATAGGCCGCCTCACCCATTACCGATAGCCGCACTGGCGAATGGGGGACGAAGGCTCCAACATTAATCCCAACCTTCCCTTTAAAATAGTCCAAATATTCAGGGAAGGTCTTCCACTTCCACTCTTTGTCATCAATGTAGTCGTCAAGTACACGGCGCAAATACTTTACTAGGACCTTGACCGGCTCGTCCCCCGATGGCACAGGGGCCACCGAGGCGCCACAGTCGCCAATGACCACTGTGGTCACACCAAAATTCACCACGGGATTTCCATGGGGATACAAGACAAGAAAGAGGTCCATGTGGGTGTGAGGATCGATGAACCCCGGTGAGACCACCTTGCCGCGGGCATCAATCTCTGTGCGGCCACCTCCCAGCTGCTTTCCAATGGCCGCAATTTTACTCCCCTCCACCGCAACATCCGCTTCATAGGCTGGGCTCCCGGTGCCGTCAATAACCGTACCGTTTCGAATCACCAAATCATAGGCCATGGTATTTACCCCTCTTTTCACAGACCGATAAAGCTAAATCGCTAAGCGCATAACGCAAAAGGCTTAGCGTTAAAAGTGTTCAGCTCTCAATCAAGAAGTGTTAAGTCTCCAGTGTTAAGAATCGATTACCATCGGTTTTTGAATTCAATTTTCCACTCCCGCTTAACACTTTACACCATTTGTCACTTCTTCCTGCGCACTGCTTGCTGTTTTTCTGTTGTTCAGTAGTCAGTACTGAGAAGCGCTTTACGCTGGTCTAGCTTTTGCACATTTATGAATGCACTGTCAACTTGTTCGTTTGACTTGGGATGAGAATAAAAGCCACCTATGGAATTGGGGGAATTGGATTGTGGTGGATTGAGGTCAGGCCTGGATATCTAAACAATCTTTGCGATTCTCTCGACTTCTTCTTGTAGCACCCTTTCCTTCTGATAGCGGTTGGATTGGCGGCTAACCAGAGTGGTTAAGGTCGTAGGGTCCCGATTCAAGTAATCAGCAACCTCTTTAACTCCAAATCCAAAGCGTCTTATCAATACATAGACGATGAGAGTCCTGATCTTTGAAACCTTCCAACTTCGATCTGGCCCCCTCAGAACTTGTGGGTTAACTCCCATCCGCTGAGCCACTAGCTTGATGACCTCTCCTAGCGATTTCTTCTTCGGCGCTTCGTAGCTTTTCCCGGATTCTTCCTTCAACTTCTGCTCGAATTCATCCGTTCCTAGAATCTGCTGGTCACGTAATTCATAGTATTCGTCTTTGTGCCCTTCACCAACGCCATCACGCACAAATCTCCTATACGATTTACGACCGCCCATCAACTTGAGGACAAAGGTTGGATCCACCACATTGCCCGGCTTTCCCTTGAGGTATAGCACATGGCTACTGTGCCTATATTGCTCAGGACTCTTAACCAGTTTCGACCGTACTGGATTGAGATGAATGTAGCGAACCAGCACTAAAAGATACTCATCTTTGTCACAAATAATCGCCTTGTATCTTCCCTGGAACAGATGACCTACTTTTTTGTACTTTAAGATTGAAGTACTGAGTATATGATTGCTGGATGCCTTGCATAAACTTTGATAATGGCTGTTCACCACATTCCAGCAACAGGTGAACGTGGTTGGGCATGAAACAGAAGGCATGGAGACTTACATGAAATTTGTTTTGGTACCGCGCAAGGCGTTCACAGTAAACTTCGTAGTCCTGAGGGGAGAGGAAGGTTTTTTGTTTGTGGTTGCCACGGACAATCACGTGGTACAAAATGCCTGGGGCGAAAAGCCTAGGACGGCGAGCCATTGATCTAATATCACCTGTCTTAAATAATTGTCAAGATACCCAGGCCTGACCCCTATAACAAAGGCGTGGACCTGAATATTAAATAGAGGCCCGCAAGGCTTCGGTGAGGTCAGGGTATTTAAAAGTGTATCCCAACTGCTGGGCTTTTGCCGGTAGCACCCGCTGGCCGGTAACTACAACGTCTGCCATTTCCCCCATCAGCACGCGTAGGGCAAAGGCTGGAACCGGCGTCCAGGAGGGCCGGTGCAAAACCTTTCCGAGGGTTTTACACAGTACTTTCATGGTCACAGGAGCGGGGGCCGTAGCATTGACCGCTCCCGAGATGTCTTCCTTTAGGAGCAGGTGCACAATCAGTCCCACCTCGTCTTCCAATTGAATCCAGGATACCCATTGGCTCCCACTCCCTATGGGACCACCGGCGAATAGTTTAAATGGCAGGGCCATCTTTTTGAGGGCTCCACCCCCCTTCCCCAGGACAATGCCAGTACGGAGGCATACCACCCTGACACCTACACTCTCTGCCTTTTGAGCCTCCTCCTCCCACTCAACGCAGACCAGGGAAACGAAATCGTTACCGGGCTCGGTTTCCTCGTCGATGGACTCATCGCCCCGGGGTCCGTAGAAACCAATGGCGGATGAATTGATTAGGAGACCGGGTTTCTTCTTGGCCTTGCCCATGGCCACCACCAGCGCTCTAGTGGTGTTGATCCGGCTGGAACGAATCTTTTCCTTTTGGGCCCGGGTCCACCGCTTTGCCGGAATGGGCTCCCCGGCAAGATTGATTACGGCATCTGCACCGTCAACGGCCTGCTCCCATGGGCCCGGCTGGCCGGGTTGCCATGTGACCCACTCTCTTTTCGGCGGGAGTTGCGTTGGAGCGGGCCGGCTCGAAATCAAAACCAGAGAATGGCCCAACTCCGTCAGCCGATCGCACAGGGCCGATCCTATAAAACCGGTCGCTCCGGTAATCGCAATCTTCTTCATGTTTCCTCCTCCTGACGAGGGCTCGAAATGTTAACTCCTGTATGGTCCACCGTGAAATGATTCCCCACGGCAAGTAACATGGCAAGTGTCCCCGGGTACTAGAATCTCAATGCCTCCAACTTAGCGCAGCAGCGGTGGTCACCGCAATCAGAGCGCCGAACTCATGCCTCTGTCCCGATGGGGTTGTTACTATAAGGTGCGGCGCGGCGCCGGGGGTCTCAAAGGTACCGTTCATATTTCCCAGGACGTTACGCACGATGGCCGAAGCCATGTGTTCCTGGGCAATCCTCAATGAACCCACACCCCAAAAATCCCCAACCTTGTGCATTAAGGGAACCATGAGCTGTTCGATCAGGACCGTACGGCTGAGAGCGATGGCCGCTTTATCCTCGGTCACGAGCGCCTCAAGTTCCCCGGCAGACAACTGCGCTACCCGGCCAATGCTGCGGCCCGCCATGGTTGCCTTACGAAGAAGAATTAACCTTTCGACATCGGCGTCTGAGTAAAGGCGGCGATTGGTTGTGGAGCGACCAGGGGCCACTGCCCCGTATCTCTTTTCCCAAGCTCTCAGGGCGTCAAGGGTAATTCCAGCCCGTTGGGCCACGACTTTAATTAGGATGCCGCTGAATTTCCGTGTCATTTTTCGGCCCGACAGGTATACTCAGAGATAGGAAATCTGATATTATAAAAGGAGGTAGTTTTGGGGATGATCGAACCAATGTCCGCAGGGGGAGGAAACTCTACGCTGTGGCGTGAGGCATGCTTCAAGTGCTAGGCTCTATCCCTGGGCGGGTCCAAAACCCATGGTCCAGGGTGACCATGGGAAGGGTGCAGAAATTTTCAGCTGCTCATTGAACAAATATTGAACAAATAAAGAGAGGAGGCAATGACTTCATGAGCAAATTTCTAGATAAGATCAACAATCCAGTCGATGTGCGGCGTCTCAAACTCGATGAGCTCGATGTTCTTGCCGATGAGCTTCGCCAGGAAGTCATTTCAGTGGTTTCCGAGGTGGGTGGTCATTTTGCATCCACCCTAGGTGCCGTGGAACTCACCCTGGCACTCCATTACAGCTTCGAGACACCCAAGGATAGACTCATCTGGGACACGGGGCACCAGGCTTACGCCCACAAGATCATCTGTGGCCGCCGTGAGAAGCTCTCCACCATCCGCCAGCTGGGGGGTATCAGCGGTTTTCTGAGTCGCGAGGAAAGCGTCTACGATGTCTTTGGCGCTGGCCATGCCGGCACCTCCGTTTCCGCGGCCCTCGGCATGGTGGAGGCAAAATCATTTGAAAACTCCCACCACAAAGTCGTCGCCGTGATCAGTGACGGTGGCCTGACCGCAGGCCTCAACTTTGAAGGACTGAACCAGGCCGGAAATTCAGACAAGGACTTGATCGTCGTCCTCAATGACAACGCCCACTTTATTGATCCGCGTGTAGGGGCCATATCATCCTTTCTCAGCAAGCAACTCACCACGGATCTCGCGGTCAGGATCGAAAAACACCTCACCTCAATTGTTCGGATCCTCCCCAGGAGTGGAGACATTTACCACGTAGCCAAGAAGATCAAGGAATCCTTTATAGGACTCGTGACCCCTGGAATTTTATTCGAGGCCTTGGGCTTTCAGTACGTTGGGCCAATCGACGGTCATAGCATCGGGGAATTGGTTCAGACCTTCGACAACGTAAAGAAGCTGAAGCGCCCCACCCTGGTTCACGTGCTTACCCAGAAGGGCAAAGGATATGAACCCGCAGAGAAGGATCCCATCCGATACCATAGCGTCACGCCATTCTACATGCTCACGGGCAAGCCAAAGAAGGCGAAAAGCCCGGTATCCACCTACACTGAGGTTTTCGGTCGTTCCTTGATCGAGCTGGCCAAACAAAACCCAAAGGTCATCGGAATTACCGCGGCCATGGGGAGTGGAACCGGTTTGGATAAGATGTCCAAGGAAATACCCGACCGAGTCTACGATGTGGGACTGGCCGAGCAACACGCGGTGACCTTTGCAGCAGGCATGGCTGCTGAGGGACTTGTTCCCGTGGTGGCAATCTATTCCACCTTTATGCAAAGAGCCTATGACCAGATCCTGCATGACGTTTGCCTCCAGAACCTCCACGTAGTTTTTGCCTTGGATCGAGGAGGTCTGGTGGGAACCGATGGGCCTACTCATCACGGGGCCTTTGATTTCTCCTACATGCGATCCATACCTAATATGGTGGTCATGGCACCAAAGAACGAGAACGAGTTACAGCATATGCTTGCTACGGCTGTCTACCACAATGGACCCATAGCTCTACGCTACCCCCGAGGGGAAGGATGGGGAGTCGAGACGGACGGTGAGATGCGTGCCTTGGAAATTGGCAAGGGAGAGCTGTTGCGCCCAGGGAAGGACCTTGGGATTGTGGGGATCGGCAACACGGTGATCCCCGCATTGAACGCGGCCAACGACCTTTCCAAACTGGGAATTGATGCAGCAGTAGTCAACGCTCGTTTCGTCAAACCCCTGGACAAGGAATTACTCCTGGACCTGGCCCAGCGGGTGCCGATGATAATCACGGTGGAGGACCACGTGCTGCAGGGCGGTTTTGGCAGTTCCGTGCTGGAACTTCTAGCCGTAGAAGGTATCACCGGTCTCAAGGTGAAATGCCTTGGGCTCCCGGATCAATTTATCGTCCACGGCACGCAACCTGAACTGAGAAAAATTTGCGGCATCGATACCGAATCCATTGCACAAACCGCCATCCAGATGACGCAAGAGCAAAGAAGAAAAAAGGCATCATCCAAGGACCTCGAATCCGGCATTGACCGTCCACTGCAGACCAGGCGCCGTTAGATACTTTCAGCCGCCAAAACTCAAGCATGGTTGCGAAGTATCAGTTCCTTTGCATGAGACTGCATATAGGTCTGATCTCGAAGGTAGCTGACATCATACTTATCCACGTAATGGCGAATGAGGGTCACTGGGACCACCAGAGGAACCAGGCTTCCATGGTAATCCCCAATGACGCTCAGGAGCTCTTTCCGCTCGTCTGAAGAAAGCTGCTTTGAGAAGCAACCCATCACATGCCTCAGGACATTGGTATTCTTACGCGCCGTGGCCCGATGACCCAGGGTCTCCATGAAGAGGCGCCCGTACTCTTCCACTACAGCGCCGAAACTCATTTTCTTAGCCTGTGCCACGATTTTGCCGAGCTGGCGCATGTGGATTTCACTGTGGGCGAAAATAAAGAGCTTTTCCCGGCTGTGAAAATCCACCAGTCTTTTAATGGACCTGCCGTTAGAGACGAAGCTATGCCACCGGTAATAGCCAAAGACCCTTTCGATAAAGTTTTCCCTAAGCCCCGGATCACAGAGGCGGCCCTCCTCTTCCACGGGTAATAGGGGGAGTTTTGTCATGAGGGTCTGGGCAAAAAGCCCGCGTCCCTGTCGGTTGGGCGTTCCTTTCGATCCATAAATCCGGACCCGTTCCATGCCGCAACTAGGGGAGTTCTTCTTGAGAATATATCCGGAGAGGTTCATCCCCTCGAGCCTTCGGACCCGCTCCTGTGCATAACTTTGCATTTCCAGTGTCCAGTCCTTGTCTGACTTGTCAGCGATCATCCTCGGATTGGCCGGACTACCCACTAAACGGACCGTCTCTCGTGGGACGCCCATGCCCACCTCCAACTCGGGACAGACCGGGACCCACTCCACGTGCCGACCAAGAGTTTGAGTGATATAGGGTTCATGCTTGTGCCCGCCATCGTGGCGCACCTTATTTCCCAGGAGACAGCTACTGATACCTATGCGAGGCTTCGAAACCATGATGTTACCGTCCAAACTACGCCTTTGGGGGAAATTATAGCCTCAAATCCCTTCACTAAAAACTAGTAGACTTACCAGTTTCGCGGTTTGACTAAAAAAGCTACCCAAAATAGTCAAAGAAAATGCGCGAAGCGCATGGCGCAAAGCGTTAGGAGCTATTAACCGCAGAATCACGTAGATTATCGCAGAACAACCATGCACCACCGCAGAGACGTCCCTCGACTGGGCTCGGGGCCTTGAGCTTGTCGAAGGGTAAAGGACGCCAAGCATAACAAATTCGAAACTCGAAATCCGCAATACGAAACAAATCCAAATTATCAAAATCATAAACTTTTAATTGACCTCGTTTTGAGTTTCGATATTTAAATTTGAGTACTTCCGTTTGTTTGGGATTTCGAGCTTGGGATTTCGGATTGCAATTCGGTGGCGTCTTGGCGCGAAAATCTTAGTTGAAATGGTTCTGTTGAACATTCTATCGGTAAAAAGCTAAATAAGGTTCAAGGTGAATTCGAATAATGGACAGGTTTCACGCCGCAGGGTTGTGGTTACCGGCATAGGCGTACTGAGCCCCAACGGTAGTGGGACCAAGGCCTTTTGGCGGGCCACTAAACACGGAGTAAGCGGTGTGGACCAGATCAGTCTCTTCGACCCCTCGGCTCTTGCATGCCAGATTGCCGGGGAGGTGAAGGATTTCCACCCTGAAGCCTATCTCTCCACCAAGGATTTGAGGCGGGTGGGCCGATCCGTCCCGCTAGCGATCGCAGCCGCAACCGAAGCACTCCAGTCGGCGGGGGTGGAGCCGGATTGCATGACACTGGATGAAAGGCGGTCCTGGGGTGTGCTGCTCGGCAGCGGGGGAGGTGCGCCGGACTTCACCGAGGAACAGTATCGACTCTTTTTCTCCGACCAACTTCGCAAAACCAGCGCCTATAACGTCTCTAGCTCAACTTTGGGTTCCCTATCGAGCGAGATCTCCCTTCATTTCGATCTCAAAGGACCCAGTCATGTCATCTCCACCGGGTGCACCAGTTCCACGGATGCCATGGGTTACGCATTCAATCTCATCCGTTTCGGGACGGCCGACCGACTGGTCACCGGCGGTGTAGACGCTACCATCACCCCGGCCATCATGAACGGATTTGTCATCATGCGCGCGGTGTCCGTATCACACAACGACGATCCCAAACAGGCTTCCCGTCCCTTTGACCGGCGCCGCGATGGTTTTGTTCTTGGCGAGGGGGCCTGGATCTTGATCCTCGAGGAGAGGGACCGGGCGTTGGAGCGCGGCGCATCTGTCCTAGCGGAGGTTTTGGGCTACCAGTCCACCTGCGATGCCTATCATGCCGTGCGACTGGATCCTAACGGCGAGGAGCCCTCGCGGGCCATGACCCTGGCCATTCAAGATGCGGGCCTGGCCAAGGATGAGGTGGGATATATAGCCCTGCACGGAACATCCACTGTGTTGAACGACAAGACCGAGACCCGAGCCGCCCGTCTCTGTTTCAATCGC
Organism: uncultured Binatia bacterium (SeqCode); assembly: GCA_965218425.1. Lineage (GTDB taxonomy): Bacteria > Desulfobacterota > Binatia > UBA9968 > CAXXLF01 > CBDCDW01. The sequence continues at coordinate 1,964,674 of OZ244621.1, read as the reverse complement.
CGGGCCTATGACATTCCCATGAGTTCCATCAAGTCCATGGTGGGGCACCCCCAGGGTGCTTCAGGTGCGGCGGGAGTGTCAGCGGCCATCCTCGCGATGAACGATGGTTACCTTCCCCCGACCATAAATTACGAGGAACCCGACCCTGAGTGCGACCTAGACTACCTCCCCAACCACGGCGTGGCTAAAGAAGTGGAGGTCGCGCTGTGCAACTGCATCGGCTTTGGCTCCAAAAACTCCGCGCTGGTGGTGGGTAGGGGAAATGGCAATGCAACGCAGCCTGGATAAAGAGATGATGGATCTCCCAGGGAATGCCGATTCCCTATTGGAGGAGACCCTCACCAATCTCAGGACCATCAACCGCTATCTCGGGGCATACCGCGGCTTGCTCAACTGCCTGGATCGTTTTGCAGTAAAAAACAATCCGCAACTGAACTCCAACACATGATCCCGCTGGGGGGCAGGCTCCCGAGCCCGCTAGTGCGTCAGTGATCAAGGCTTCCTACGAGGAGATAAGGTTTAAAAAGACATCTCGCACCGGCCCGTGCCACGGATGACCAATTTAATATTGACAACTTAATTTCCGCAGTGTAAGGGAGAATTACGCCTTGAGTCTCCCATAGGCGTGGGGAGTTCGGTCAGAACTTCCGAACATCCCGTTTTAGGAGACAGGAGGTACTGGCGATGGAAGGATTGACTCCACCAGGCTGTTATCGCCCGCTGGCTGCGGGCAACACGAGCCCGGCTACGAGCTGCCTCCGCTAAGCCTCAACTCCAGTGCCTGAAGGTACGGGTTCGCTGCGGCGAGCATTTCAAAGGAAGGCCTTAACGGACCTGATGGTTTAAGGCGGCCGCGGCATGAACGGAAGTGTTGCAAATCCTGCCAACCGGCGGCAATCAATGCCAAATCACTGGTAAAATTATTTTGACGCTTTAGCGCCACGAACGGGCTCTCTTTCCGACAAGGGGGCCCGTTTTCGTTTCACCATGAGATTGGCATTTTCTCTCCCGGATTAGCCTCTGTTCGACAAAAAAGCCATGATATGAGCGACCGTGGACCGCATGTTGCAAAAGCTTTCGCCGTATGGAAGGTTGATCTGTAACTTCACTGATCGTCGGTTTCACACGACCTGGTCCAAACTACTTTTCGGTATGGCCGGTGCTCCGTATGAATAATACCCTCAACCGATTAATGTCGGATCCGGGTTAGAAGCATGAACGAAACGTTCACCGAAACTGAGCAAAAAAGTCTCGCTCCCTTTTTTACCAACATCACTGAACCGGTCTTTGGACTCAAGCTCCCCCAAGAAATTGCCGGGGCCCTTTTCTCCCGCTACAGTCGTTCCACAAAAAGTCTCAGGCGCACTTTTTTAGATGAATTCCTCGGTGACCCGGAGCTCGCCCTGAAAGACCTCTTGGGAGGGCGGTGGTCCGGCGGTGACCAAAGCGCGGCCCTTAAGAAGGCCAGGGCTTTTTATGAGAGGGTCCTCGTGGGCTATGGAGATGACTCCGTGGCGCAGCTTGGCGGTGCCCACATTGCCTGTGAGGCCATTTCCAACGTGGCCGTGAAGTTTCTTGAAGACGCGCGCATCGGTATTGCTCCGCTGGAGAAGTCAACCCGCTACGTCCGCTTCGACCAGAAGGACGTAAGGGGTGAATACCCCTTTTACCGTGAGCCCAAGATTATGGCCTCATCCCACGGCCAGGCCTATATGGAGTTAATGAAGCTTCTTTTTGAAACATACTCCAGTCAAATCGATCCTATGATTGAGTTCGTCAAGAGGTCGCTGCCCATTGAGGAGGTGGAGTTGAGAAACCCCCAAGGGGGCGGGACCCTGTCGTATAAGGACGCTCAGAAAGACGAGAAGCTCAAGAAGTGGGCCGAGACCGCTTATCGCTCCACGGTCAGGGCCCAGGCCTGCGACATCCTGCGTTCCTACCTGCCCGCAGCAACGCTAACCAACGCTGGCTTCTTCGGAAACGGCCAGGCCTTTGAGTACATGATCACCAAGCTATACTCCCGTGAGTTAACCGAACTCAGGGAATTAGCGGCCAGCACCCATGGTGCGCTCAACGAGCTCATTCCATCATTTGTGAAGCGGGCCAGGTTCAACCAATATGTTGCCGAAACCAACGCTGCAACACGGACCGTGGCTGAGCAGGTGACTATGGACTCGCCGGTGAGTCGGAGCGATCCTGTCCTGTTGGTGGACTACGATCGGGAAGCAGAGGAAAGGGTCATCTCTGCTATCCTCTACCCACATTCCCGACACCCTCTCCACCAGTTACGAGCCTTGGTGGAACGGATGCCAGAAAATGAGCGAAAAAAAATCTTGGACGAGTATTTAAAGCGACGGGGCCACCGACGGGACCGTCCGGGACGGGCCTTGGAACAGGTTTATTATACTTTCGATGTCTTAGGAAACCTTGGACTCTATCGGGACCTGCAGCGGCACCGAATACTCACTCAGGAGAGACAGGACTATACTACCGTTCACGGATATGACACCCCTGCGGAGATCGAAGAGGCCGGATTCAAACCCCAATTTGACCGCTGTATGGAAAAGGCCTCAAGACTCTATGAAGACATTTTTCGAATCCTCCCCTACGAGGCGCAGTATGTGGTCCCTTTCGCATACAAGATCCGGTGGTATATGAAGATGAATCTGCGAGAAGCGGTGCACATCGGCGAGCTTCGTACCATGCCACAGGGCCATCCAGACTACAGATTCATCACTCAAGAGATGTGGCGCAAGATAGGAGAGATCCATCCTACCCTGGCAACCTATGCAAAGTTTATCGACTGGAAGACTTATCGCCTTGGCCGCCTCTCGTCAGAGATGAGGACCGAGTACAAAAAGTCCTCGTTGGAGAAATGAGCTATGAACCTCATTCACACGGTTTTTCAACCTAGCGGAAAAGGTCCCCACCCAACCATCGTCGCAATGCATGGCCGTGGAGCCAATGCTTTGGACCTGCTCGGACTGGCTCCGTATATCTGTAACGGGCGCTTTCTGGTGATCTGCCCTCAGGCCCCGCATGAAGTTTCCATTGGGCCTGGAGCTACGGGATACGCCTGGTACTCTTCGGCGATTCCCGGCAATCCCGATCTCCAAGCGCTCCTTTCCGTTCGGGATCATTTGAAGGAATTTATCGATGCCTGCCTTGGCTCCTTTCAGATAGATCCACACAAGCTCGTTGCCCTCGGCTTTAGCCAGGGCGGAGTCATGGCTTACAGTCTAGCCCTTGACCGGCCCGAGCGTTTCGCGGCACTGGTGGCCATGAGCTCCCGTCTGTCTCCCGAGTTGTTGGATCGCACGCCTTGCGCTTCTTCGGCCCAAAGCCTACCGACACTGATCCAGCACGGTACCCACGATCAAACCATTGAAGTGGCCCGAGGCCGCGAGGCGGCGGACGCCCTTAGCCGCTTGAATATCCCGGTAACTTATCAGGAATACCCAATGGGCCATGAGATAAACCCACCTACCTTGAGGGATCTTTCCAGTTGGCTAGAGGAGAAAGTCCTCTAGCAGGCTGCTGAAAAAGACTCATATGCCACCAGCTTGCCCCGGCAGGCGTTTAGGATAGCTGCGCTCGATCGCTACGGGAATCATTTCCGCTCCAAGGTACCACTTGAGTACGCCTACGCTCGTCGATTCTTCACGCGTCTCGCCTCTGAGATCTTTTTGACCGGCCTGCAAACAGCTTTTATCAATAACCCGCTAGGGGGAGTCAATCCCGATCCGACATTAATCGGTCGGAGAAAAGCATCAACAGTCAACATCAGATGGCGCTTCAGTTCCGCCTGTACCACGGTTCGATGACTCACCTGGGGTGTAGTTGCGGACTTGCAACCCAAATGCCTGCGGCAGTTGCAACGACCGGACTAGGACAGAACGTGGCTTGCTAATTTTGTTCGAAGCGGGGTCAACTTAGAGATTTCAGTGGAGGGGTTTGGGGGTCAGATATTATCTGGCTTTTCCCACTACCTTGCCTTGCGGCACGGCAAGCCCGGCTTCATCCGCAGCAGTGGGCTGATTCAGATAGGTGCTGCCATCCAGGAGTTCGTTCAGAGCCGTTCTCAGTCTTTCATCCGCCTCCGAAGGAACATTGTTGTTGCCCTTCCCTGCAGCAACAATTTGGGGTCGAGACCTGGATGTTTTAGAGGGCATCTGGCCGTTAAACCCCCACTCGATCAGTATTTCGCGGCAGGTCTGGGCTTTTTTGATATCGAGAATCTTAAATCCGCCTTTGGTATCCGCCTCCACCACCACCTCAGCTGGCGTGCCGAACAGATTGTGACTGCTCCCCAGTGCCTCCTGATAGGCACCCACGAAAAGGATGGCAAGGGAATAGTAATCTGACCAGGGTTCACTGTGGAGCTCAATGGCCGACTTGATCTCACGAGGATGAGCAAACTTGTCGATGACTCCATCCGAGTCGCAGGTCAGATCTGCGATGATGGCCTTTATGGAAGGGACCTCCCTCAATCTAGAGATCGGCATGATAGGGAAAAGCTGGTCTAGGATCCAACAGTCCGGAATAGACTTGAACAGAGAAAAATTGAAGGGGAAAATGGTGGAAGAAATCCTCTCCAACGCCACCTGTTCTGATTTGTCGAACCGGCCCGTTCGTGCATAGCGGCTAGCCAACTCCACTACCCTGGCAAAAGCGGACTCCGCCTGGGCTCTCTGTTCCAAAGAGAGAAATCCAAGGGAGAAGGCGGATAGCATCTCGTCTTTCTTCTGGTAGGCGTCGTGCAGGTACTCACGCCAGTTCTTGCTGTTGATCTCCACCGCCAAGTCTTCCAACTCGTTGACGGCATCCACGCTGGAGGTCCGTCCCCTGGCGCGGTGGGGTTTTTGGTTGCGCTGTGGAAGCTCCAGAGGATCGATCAACAGTACTGCGTGGTGAGCCACGAGGAAACGTCCCGTCTCAGAAATAATGTTGGGTTCCTCAATGCGCGCTTTTTCTGCAAGTTCTTTACTCGTGTAGACGATATCGTTGGCGTATTCTTGAACGTTATAGTTGACACTGGAATCCGAGGAGCTGTTGCTCCCGTCGTAGTCGATGCCGAGACCCCCACCCACATCCAGACTCCTGAGAGGAACTCCCATCTTTTTAAGCTCTACGTAGAATCTTAGGGCCTCCTGCAAAGCCTGTTTGAATTTTCGGATGTTGGTGATCTGTGACCCCAGATGGAAATGTAAAACCTGTAGGGCGTTGAGCAGTTTTGCATCACGGAGCACACGGGTAACATCAAAGATCTCAGAAACCGTTAGCCCGAATTTGGAAAGATACCCGGAAGAATCCTCCCAGCGTCCCGTGCCACTGGCATGGAGTTTTACCCTCGCTCCCAGGACAGGAGCAGTAGAGCCCCGCGCAATCAAATCACAGATCAGCTCAAACTCGCGTACCCTTTCCACCAACACCACCACTTCATAACCGGCACCGGCCGCCACTGAGGCCAGCTCAAGGTAAGATGAGTCTTTAAAACCGTTGCAGATGATCGGGCCCTGCTCCTTCTTAAGAAGCGAAAGAGCCACACAGAGCTCCGCCTTGGTTCCCACCTCAAGTCCCAAGCTGTACTTGCTACCGGTTTTACAAAGTCGTGACAGGGTGGCTGGGCTATGGTTCACCTTAAGGGGATACACCGCAGTGTATGAGGAGTTGTAGTTGAACGTCCTCATGGCGCTTTGGAAGGCCTCGTGCAATTTTTCAATTTGGGAATCGATTATCTGCGGGAAGCGCACGAGAACGGGGAGACTCTGGGATTGTTTGTGTAGCGCGCTCGCAAGATCATAAAGGTCAACTCTTCCCACACCGTCGCTCGTCGGAAGAATTTCGAGATGACCTGCGTCGTTGACGTTCACGTAGTCCTGACCCCAGGTGCGCCACGTGGACAAATCGCCTTTTTCAAACGGTTCGATCTTCACTTCTTTCTTAAAAAGTAAATTTCCCCGAACTTACATCCAGGGATCTTCTAAAGTTTATTAGAATAATCTCTGCAGGTTAACCTGTCAAGACTATTTCATTCTTTTTAACACGGTTTGTGTTCTGTTCCTCCTCTGAAACTGCAAATAGAGACGGTAACGAATTCAAAATGGAAATGTTGGTTCGGATTGGAAGGTAAATTCCATCGACGAGATGCCACGAGTGACGGCGCGGCGGACTCTTAGCCCCGATCCGACAAAAACCGACTCCACGGGAAATCTTCAGGATTGGACAGAGCACGGGTTTGCAGCCCTATGGATGACGGATTCCGAACGTCACCTGAGGTGAATTCTCATTCATGCCACCCCGTGTGGGCGGCTTTGTTCCCGTGGGCGTCAGAAATGACATCCACCGGCAACGAATGTCGGATGGGGGTTAACGCTTCAATTGCCACGGCCCGCATTGAGCAGAGCCGGCAAACCATAATCTCGTAGCTCCCCAATCCGTTCAACACTGAGATCCGCTGGCGGGAACTTGGCAAGATTCTCCCGGTCATGGGCATAGTGGCCCTGACGGGGAAAGACGGTGGTGACCCGGTTTCCCCAAACGTTCTTAACCGCCGACAAGATTCGGATCTTGTCATCGATCAAAATGTAATGCTTGGCCGGGTAACGATGCTCCACGTCGTCAAGCTCAAGCTCTTTATGAATATAAACCAGAACGTTTTTCCCCACCGCTTCAAAAAGACCTGAACGTTCAATCTTACGTGGTTGGAAAACCACATCCCCATCCGAAAGGATGACGGTCAACCCCCACCTCCTGAGTCGACGAATGACGTCAAGAGAGTTTGGGAAGAGGCGGTCGGAAAATGGATAATTGGTGAGAAAGGACGATACCGTGAGGATCCGGAGATCCCGTGGATGCTCCACCCGGTAGCGCTGAAGCGCCCCCAGATAGTCCGCATAGCCAAGCTCCGTTCGCAGTTCCTCGAAGATGGCCCAGTACCTCTTCTGACAGTCGCGACCTACCTGGTGGTCAAGGTGCTTCATCAGGTCAGCGATCACCCGGTCATTGTCAAGGAGAGTGTTGTCCACGTCGATAAGGAAAACCAATTGGTGCTGGTCCATTTTAATCACCTCACAGATAAATTAATGTTTCCTTAACCTAAACCCCTTGAAGGACCTTTTTCCCCGCCTTAATATATAGAGTTTTTCACAAAGGGCCAGTTCTCCTATAAAAAACCGGTACGTTTTGACCTGAAAATCAGTAGTTTTACGAGTTGCCAGGGCCCTTCTGAGTGCTAATCTTCTGGAACCACATGACCGAGTCTAACGAAATAGCCTATCTCTGTGGCATCTGCGGTCAGCATTGCGACCACCTTCCCACTGCAGGAGTGATTCATACCAACTCCATGACCTTCCCCATCAGGGTATGCCCCGATTGTGGGCCCTTCCACAGAGAGGTCATGCAAATCTGCCGCGAATTAACACTGGGCATACTCCAAAATTGAGCTTCACCCCCCCGTACCTATCCGACCCGACACAGTACCACCTGTTCAGGTTGGCATGGCTCGACAAAGTGATTGCGCCTCAGTATGCCGATGATTGCAGTTAACAGACCAATGAATTGGTAACTTAGATATCCGAGGCTTGCGAAATGAGTTTCAGCCGTCTCCATGACGATACGCTGCAGATCCGACTTGCCGGAAGCTGGCGGATTCAGGATGGGTTACCTTCCGTGAATCAGTTGCAAAGCACAGGTGGGAATCTCCACCATGGGTACCGGGAATGCGCTCCTGGAGAGCTACGCTGGGGACCATAACAACCGGACCCTCACCGATGCGAAAGCACAAAAACTCATTGAAGAGCTTGTGTCCATCGAGAAAGCGGAAGCGGATCTGAACGCCTCCTTTGCACTAAAATTGAACAAAGTACTCCCGGCCATAAAAGTGGCACGTTACCTCCAGATTGGAAACAAAATCAGGACAATCATCAATTTCGACATTGCAGCTCAGCTCCCCTTGATCGAGAAATAACAGACGTTCTAAACCATCAGATGGGATTGAGAAGAAAAACAAAATAAGGATCAAAAAGAATACAGCACAGTTAGTAAAACCGGGGCTTTCTCTATGCTCGAAGTACCAAACCAAGGCGAGCACCACACCTGCGGCATGATACGAAAACCTCAAAGTAATTTGCCCCCAATCCGTAATTCGTCAGGTGAAGTCCATTGGCATCGGCGAAGGAGCGCCATGCCTGGTTGACGTTCAAGATAGTGCCGGACCTATCGAGAACCGCCACATGACCGGACAGGGCATCGAGGAAAGAATTCACCAGCGAAACCTCAATGTCTCTCTATTGATATCAGCGATTTTACTCATGATTTATTGACGAAGCCCCTTGTGTTGCTGACCATTCAGGTCTGTTAGGGTCAATCACCCCCCTTAAGGACCCTTCAATTCTCGGAATTCTTGCGACCGGTATCGAATTAGGGTAGGCTCCGCGGAGTGTAAGGCGTTGAAATGATAATTGAATATAAGGGAAAACCATAGCACTGGCACGGGGAGTTGTGAGCCGTGATAATTTTCTTGTACCTTTCACTGAAATCGGGTTGGGCCTACGGGTAAAGTTTGCTTCTGACCATATCAAAGGACTAACCCCCCATTCAGGCCCTTGATGCGCCTGACCGCGAACAGATTGATGCGCCCGTGGGAAGGGTGGACCTCGAAGTAGACGTGAACATGGGCAACGAAGGCATTGAGATCGAGATCCTAAAGCCAGGAACAGGGAAGGAGCAGACGCGGATGAATTCCTGGAAGGGTCTCTTGGGCGGAGAATTTTAGACGAATCGATTTTGGCCGGATTACTTATGGCAGAGCCAAAGCGAATTGCAACGGATGTCACCGTCATTGGTTGCGGTGGAGCCGGCCTTGCTGCCGCCATCGAGGCCCGTAAGGTCGGGGCAAAGGTGGCTATGGTGGAAAGGGCGGAAACCCTCGGAGGGGCTTCCATCATTTCCGGTGGCGGCTGCTGCATGGCCGGAACTCCGCTTCAGGAGGCTAATGGCATCCATGACGACCCCGATCAGGCTTTTGAAGATTGGGTCAAGTGGGGAGGAGGCTCCGCAGACGAACCATGGGCCAGGTTCTATCTTGAGAACTCACGTAACGACCTTTACCTATGGGCAGAGGGCCTAGGTATCAAATGGGTTGGATTGAATTATCAAGAGGGAAACCGCGTGCTCCGTTGGCACAGGCCCGAACGGGGCGGGCTGGGGGTCACAACCGTCCTCATTGAAGCGGTCAAGGCCTGCGGGGTAACGGACATTCTCGCGTCCACCGAGGTCACCAAGATCCTCACACAAAATGGTAAGGCGTGTGGTTTAGACGGATTCAACACAAAGAGCGGCGACCCTGTGGAGATCCGAAGTCAAACCGTTGTGGTGGCCACGGGGGGCTTTAACTCAAACCTGGATATGATCCGGGAGATTCGGCCGGATCTCAAGAACTTCAAAATTATGGAAGGGGGGGGCCGAGGGGCAACCGGGTCAGGCCACAAAATGGCTCGGGAGATGGGCGCCTACCTAACCCATATGGATCATATCTGGTTTTATGTATTCGCCACTCCGGACTATCTCGATCCGACCGGCAGACGAGGTTTGGTCTTTCGCGGAACTCCAGGCTACATCTGGGTGAATCAACAGGGCCGACGCTTCCACGACGAATCCCGTAGCGGTGGCGCCTCAGCTACACCGGCAGTGATGGCTCAGGATCCGCCTCATGCCTGGGCCGTCATCGATACAGCCATGGCGGCCAAACTGGGCATCGCCGATCCTCATTACCGACAGGGAGACAAAGATATACGAAAAAACGTTCAGACCTTGCTGGACAATTCACCTTACGTCCGCAAGGCTAACTCTCTCGCAGAACTAGGACGGAAGATGGAGGTGGACCTCTCAAACTTTCAATCCGCAGTGGAGAAATACAACCGAGCCTGCGAGAGCGGACTGGAGCGAGAACCGGAGTTTGGCAAGGTTCTAAAAGACTCGAAAAGATTCGACACGCCCCCTTATTACGCCATTCAGCTCTTTCCCCTGGCGCGAAAGAACTTAGGCGGGATCAAAACGGACCTCAGATGCCGAGTATCGGACATCCACTTTGACGTCATTGCGGGGCTTTTTGCCGCAGGAGAGGTGTCCGGTATGGCCGGAGGGCATATCAATGGGCGCGCGGGCCTAGAAGGGACCATGCTCGGCCCTTCCATCTTTAGCGGCCGTGTGGCCGGTGCAACAGCGGCCCAAGAGGCCGGTTTCGGGCCTGGGTTTGTGGGCAAGCCCCATCGCCCCTGAGCCCTTCCTTCCCTGTTTCAATTCTAAAAGCGACTCACTCGATTGATCGGTCAGAATCTTTCTTATATGTATACGGTGTGTATAACTTTCAATCTGCTCACACCTATTGCCTCTATAGTCATAGCCTTGGATTACTCGGCTTGCGCGTCATGCAACTCAGTCCGTTTGATTACACCTTTCCCCGCGTCTTCCACTAGGTCTGTTTGCAACAGGGTCCCACAAGATGGGCAATAACGTTGCTGAAGCAAAAAATGCCCTGTCAATTCGTTCAGCAAGGGCCCGGCACTTGTTGGCGGCAAGAGAGCCACCCTACAAACCTTTTTCCAATCAGTTCCAAGCTCACAAAGTTCACACCGGCATCTCGCGCATCGAACCTTTTTTATCGCCCCATTGCTATGGACCTCCAATATCTCACGAGGAGGATAGTTTGATTCACCATGATCCTCTTCTCGTGAAGCCTCGGAATTCTCTACGGCCGCCACCTTCAATCTCCCTGTCCGCAGGACGTCTCGCAGACTCTTAGTAGCATCCAAGTTTACTGTGGACGCTTGCTCATCAAGTACAACGCCATAGATCCGGTGAGCGACCTCTTTCGAAACCAGTCCATTTCGTATATCGTCCACAACCATTTGGGGGGCTCTTTCAAGGGGATCACCACAACCTCCCCCACTCCCCGGCCTGATGTAGAGAACATCGCCATTGCTGAAATCAAAATCACAGTAGGACAATGACTTTGCATGACCGCCAAGCTCCTCCAGATTTTCCGGCGGTCTATTATTGGCAATGAATTCACCCACCTTGGTGTTTTCAAATAGGACGAGATGGCTGGATGCGGCCGGGTACCCACCTAAAATTCCCTGACCGGAGTTCTTCAATCCCGCGACACCCAAAGCCACACCTTTGATTTTTCCCTCCGGCGCCTTGTGGACGGTAAGGGCGGCTTCTGCTCCAACCCCTCCTCGATACTTTCCAACCCCTCCGCCATCTGTTATGTGACGCCGGAAAAGGTAGAGCAGAGGAAAGTTCAGTTCAGCCCATTCGACATTGTGACAGCTCAGGCGACCCCCCGTATTAACGCCATCCTGGTAAGACACGGCACCCGTCCCATTCACCTCGAGCAGGGTGGAGACATAATACCGACCATATTGATTAACACCCGCGTGTCTAGGGAAGCGGCCGCCAAGGTTGTGAGCCATGACTTCTTGAAGCCAATTTTCGCTAGTGGCCAGCATTTGTATCAGAGTCGACGCCGCCAAATACTTAGCCATTGAACCTCCCGAAGTGGTGTTCATGGACACGGGACCCGGGTACTGAACATTCACTACCGTCCCTTCTGGAGCTATGACTTTTATCGGAAGGAATGTCCCATGATTTTTTGGTATATCATACCCCAGGCAAGAGAGGACGACCTCAAAACATGAACCAAAGGTAGCGTGATAGGGAAGATTGATTCCCGTCCTGGCCTGTTTATCGGTCCCAGTAAAATCAAAATGCAAACAATCATGCTCCTTGCGAAGCGTCAAGACCATCTTCCAAGTCTCTTGATCCCCGATGAGAACGGTGTCTTTCCAAGTGCCATCCGGTATTTCCACCAGCCGTTTCCTCAAAATAGACTCTGAGTAGCGAATCATGTCTAAAGATACTGCATCAACCAACTCGGACCCATACTGGTCATAGAGGGCTTGCATTCTCGACTTGGCGACATTGTTCGCTGCGATCTCACATTTGAGATCGAGTCCCACCATGACGGGCTGACGCGTCATGTTAATAATGGTATTAAATACGTCCTTCCTAAGCCGGCCCCGCTCTACTAACTTGATTCCAGGTATTCTCAACCCCTCATGGCAGATTTCAGTAGCCCCGGGCGAGTTGCCTCCTGGAGACAGAGCCCCAATGTCCATGACGTGCACAAAAGTGGCACTCCAGCCTACAAGCCGGCCGTCATGGTGGATCGGGGAGATGATATATACGTCCGATTGGTGGATCGCCGCGAGATAGGGGTCATTGATCAAGAAGATGTCATCAGGATAGATTCCCTCTTTTTCAAATTGCTCGATAATCCTTTTCACGGCAAAGCCTGCGCAGGCAACGTGCCAACCCATGGACTCGCCGGCAGCCAACACATCGCCGTTGGCACGATATAAGGACGCCATATAATCGTGCATCTGAGTCGTGTTGGCGGTACCGCCAACACGCTCCAGAGTACTTCCCATCTCCATCGTGATCTGGTGAAGCCTGTGAGATAAAATCTCAAAAATGATCGGATCAACCTTGATGACCGGATCCTCCATGATACTCTCCTATGATGCGATAGAAACCTTAATGCTGCGAAATTCATCCATGACCGCACGGTCTTTAGGGTTAACCACAATGGTCGTAACGGGGGTTTCAATAATCGCTGGACCCGAGATCTCGGTTCCCGGAGTTATCCGCTCGAAATCGTAGATTCCTGTGGGAACAAAGTCTCCATTTTCTTCAAAGTAAACCGGCCTTTCCTCTTTCAGTGCATGCTCGGAGTCGGTCCGCTCGATGGGGCGTCCTAGGATCTGAGGCTTCCTTAATCTGCCTATTGCAGTCACTCTAAAGACAAGCATTTCTTTCCCCGCTTCACTATATCCAGAGCCTGCGCCATAGGACTTTTCATATAAGTCGTCGAAACGGATATAGAGATCTTCCATCTCTTTGTCCGAAATTTGGGAAGACCCGATGGATAAAGGAACGTTCAACTCATGGACCTGGTACCGATACCTCATATCCACGCTTCTCAAAATCTCAATTTCTTCCTTTCCAAAGCCGGCAGAACGAAGATCAGCAAACGCCTTTTCCATAAGGACTGAAAAGTTAGCATTGATCCTGCTGACTTCCGCAGGCACAAGAAGGTGCTCGGACTTTCCGTACTGATAAATGACATCAGAACTGATAAGACCCGTGGCCCCGTGGACTGAGGCCGTCAAAGGGATGACCACCTGCTTGATCCCAAGCTCCGAAGCGTATCTACTTGCATGTACCGGGCCCGCGCCGCCAAAAGCAAAAAGGGTAAAGTCCCTCGGGTCGTGGCCCCTTTCCACAGTCGCTTTCCTGATAAGATCGCTCATGTGCGAGTTTGCGATCCGATATATACCGCTTGCCGCTTGTGCTACACTCATTCCCATAGGTTTCGCGATCTTCTGTTCTATCGCCCGCAGTGCTCCTTCTTTATCCAACCCTATCCTTCCACCCAAAAAATAGTTCTCATTAAGGTACCCCAATACGAGATCGGCATCCGAAACTGTCGGATCAGTTCCTCCAGAGCCATAACAAACCGGCCCCGGCTTGGCTCCCGCTCCCTGAGGACCAACTTTAAGGAGACCTGATTCCCTTTCAATCCATGCTATACTGCCTCCACCTGCTCCAATGGACTCTACCCAGATCTTTGTCGCCAAGAGACTGTGGCGCATAAAAACCGGGTTGAAGTCTTTCTCGATTACGCCGTCTCGAATCACACTGACCTTGAAGGTCGTCCCCCCCATGTCCGTAGCCAACATATTAGATTCGTCGATCAACTCGCCCAAGAATTTACTTCCAGCCACCCCGGAGGCCGGACCGGATTCAATAGTCCCGACCGCGTTTTTACAAGTTGCTTCTATTCCCAGCACCCCCCCATAGGCCTGCATTATTAAAGGTTCTCCGGCAAGCCCTTTCATTTTCAGAACGCCCTGTAAGTTCAACAAATATGAGGAGATCCGCGGGCCAATGTATGCATTAAAAACAGTCGTGGTCGTTCGCTCGTATTCCCCAAGGAGTGGCGCTACTTCGCTGGAAAGCGTTGCAAACACCGAGGGATGATTCTTCTTCAAGATGTCTTTTAAGGCTCGCTCGTGGCAATCATTGGAGATCGACCAGAGCAGGCATACGGCGACCGCCTCCACCCCTTTAGCCACGAGATCATCGATCGCTCGTTGAGCTTGCGCACAATCCAACCGGATCAGAACCGACCCCGTATAGTCAATCCGTTCATCTACCTCTTCAATCAAAGACTTCGGGACGAACGGGTCGGGCTTCGTGATCGCGGATACATGAGCGGCCTCCGTTTCAGTAAGGCCGTCTGTTACTTTACCCCGCATGATCAGCAGGGTATCCGCGAATCCCTTAGTTGTAATGAGACCTGTTTTAGCACCAGAGCGGGTGATCAGGGTGTTGTCCGCTACGGTACAGGCGTGAAAGAAGAACTTTGTTAAACGGAGCAGCTCGTCCTCAGTTTTTAAACCAAGCTTCTCCGCCGCATCCCGGACCGCCTCGACGGCCCCAACTGAAAAATCCGTTGGCGTTGAAAGGGCCTTACCGACAGTGATGGCTCCCTTATCGTCTACGACAACACAGTCCGTGAAGGTACCGCCTATATCTACGCCTACAACGTAATCCATACCTCAATCTCACAATAGTTACGGGCATTTACCCGAAGCAGAAAAATCCTGCGTTATTTATAAATCCCCGGCATTACCGGCTCTCCATTTACCTCTGAACGCCCGGCGCAGGATAAAATTTGTCCTAACGGCACCGTGCGAATAGAACTTCCCATTTAATTTTGCCGGCTCTCCTTAGGGATTGTTCAAAAACCTTCCGCACAGGCGTCCATTCCAATCCGGGAGTGCTGAGATCCAAATACTTGACAGTCCCCACGCGATTATAGGGTAAGACTTTATTTGTCGGTAGATCTACTCGTCTAGACTCACTAACATAGCCTCCATCTTGAAGCATAGCCGCACAAGCAGCCTGTTGTCCCTTGCGAGACAGAAACCAGTTGATAAAAAGCTTGGCTGCATTGGGATGGGGCACCCTGTTAAGTAAGCCAATAGTCCCACCACCAAAAACCAGTGAGGCACCTTACGACGCAAAGGCTGATTAATCGAAGTCGGGGATGCGAAAACCTGCCTTCCTGCGTGGCATATCAACGCGGCGGACCCTTGTCAATCGGCAAGGGTGGATCAAATTATATAAGGAGACCTCTGCATAACGCCACAATTTGAAGGGATTGGTTCACAGAAGGGTTTAGGGGAAGGATTTTCTCGAGCTGTTGCTGTGCAGGGGCTTTTTTGGGGGTGGATTTCAGGCTGTTCAGGCCTGATTCTCCGATATCCGGGCGCACTTATCCCTCATATGCCGCCTTGACTTCCGTGTCGCTAAACTGTCGACAGGAGACATCATGAAACCCGAGACTCGATGGTCGGCAACCGGCAATTAGCGGTATTCTTTTTCTTTTCTCTCGACATCGGGACGAGCGATTGCTTCGATCATCCGATCGAGGGACACCGATCCGATAATCTTGCCCTCTTTTGAAATTGCAGCTTCGTAAACGTTTGCGCTATTTAGCGCTTGAAGCGCGTCTTCGATTTTCGTCGCGGCGTCGATTACCGGTCCGTTATCGATTTTTTTCGCGTCCATGACCGAATCAACGCGCAGAACCCGTGAACGGTTGATATCCTGTATGAAGTCGAAGACGTACTCATCGGCGGGCTTCAGGACTATTTCCTGCGGAGTGCCTTTTTGAACGACTGCGCCATCGCGTAGAATCACGATGGAATCGCCGATTTTCAAGGCTTCATCCAAGTCGTGAGTAATGAAGATAATGGTCTTGTGCAGTTCCTGCTGGAGGTCCATAAGCACCTCCTGCATGTCCGTCCGGATAAGCGGGTCGAGCGCGGAAAAAGCCTCATCCATCAACAGAATTTCCGCATCCGTCGCCAAAGCGCGTGCGAGGCCTACGCGCTGCTGCATTCCGCCCGACAACTGGGACGGATAATGCGATTCAAATCCCGTAAGGCCTACACGATCGATCCACCGCCGCACCCGTTCATTGGCCTCGTCCCTTTCCACTTTTTGAATCTTCAGTCCATAAAACACATTGTCAAAAATCGTACGGTGGGGAAGAAGAGCAAACTTCTGGAATACCATAGATGCCCTGAAACGGCGAAAATCTCTCAGGTCGTTATCGGACATCGCCAAAACGTTTTGGTCATCGACAATAATTTCTCCAGATGTCGGTTCGATGAGACGGTTGATATGTCGGATCAACGTGGATTTGCCGGATCCTGACAGGCCCATGATGACCTGGACACATCGCGCTTCAATGTCGACGTTGACATTGTTCAGGCCGAGCACGTGTCCGTGCTCGACCAGGAGTTCTTTCTTTCCGCCGCCGTCCTCAACAAATTTGATCATTTGTTTTGGGCGCGGTCCAAAGATTTTGTATAGATTTTTTATGGAGATTTTTAAATCATACGACATGTCTTCCTTCACGATGTTTTTGAAGACGTCTACCGTAACTTTGTGAAACCCTGTCGAAAATTATCGCAATTGCAACGATTGCGAGGCCGTTCATCATGCCAAGCGCAAGGTATTGGTTGTTAACGGCGCGCAGGACCGGAACGCCCAATCCGGGAACTCCTATCATGGCCGCGATAACAACCATGGCCAGAGACATCATGATGGTCTGGTTTACGCCTGCGAAAATATTCGGAAGAGCCAATGGAATCAGCACATTGAACAATTTTTCCCGGTAACTTGACCCAAAGGCGACCGCCGCTTCCAAGACTTCCTCGTCCACAAGCCTGATACCCAAATTGGTCAATCGCACGATCGGCGGAATCGCGTAAATGCATACGGCGATCAGGCCGGGAACTTTTCCGATCCCGAGCAGCATGACCACTGGTATAAGGTAAACGAAACTCGGAATGGTCTGCATAATGTCGAGAACGGGCAAAATGGCGGCTTGAACCCGGTTGTTCCGCGCCATCAGGATGCCCACCGGAATGCCAAAAGCAATGCAGAGAACGGTCGCTACCGACACAATTGCCAGCGTCGACATCGCGTCCGCCCACATATCGAGATAACCGATCAGCAAAAACGATCCCACCGTTCCAATTACAAGCAACCGGCTGCGGGAACCGACCCAAGCAAGCGCTCCGATCACCAGGATCATGATTGGCCAGGGCGTCTGCACCAAAAGATCCTGAAACCACTTCAGAAACACAAGAAGCGGATAGAACAGGTTTTCCAAATATTCTCCGTATTCGCGCGAAAATTCTCGAAAGGAACCGTCTATGCCTTTCTTTAGGTCACGGAGTGCCTGGCGTTCCATTGTGGGGAATTCGACAAGGAAATTCATGAGTCAACTCCGGAAATATTTGTGATTGCGGATGCCTAAAAAAAATGCCTGCCGACTCTCACGGTCGGCAGGCAAGGAAAATCAGTTCAAGTTTTTTTAAGCGTCGCCTTCACTTTTTCGGCAACTTCCTTTGAAACCCATCCCGTCCAGATGTCCCCGTGCTTGGTCAAGAACTGAACGGCGGCATCGGCCCCGCTAGCCTGCTCCTTTCCCATGTAGACCAACATTGCATTCATGACCGGCCCGGGAAAGATTCGTTTCGACAGGTAGTCAACGGCACCGCCGCCTCTTTTCATTAAGGCATCGGTAATGACGGTATGAACTTCCGATTTCGTCCAGGAAGAGGGCTTCGGTTTAGCGCATTCCTGTTCCGGTTTTACGATGCAGCCGTCCCAGTGTTCAGATCCGACGAACTCAACTCCGAAAGGCACCAGTTGCATGTTGTATTTGCCTATCATCACTGTTGGCGACCAATAGTAGCCGAACCAGTTTTTACCGCGTTCGACGGCCTTTGCCATTGCTGCGTCAAGACCGGCTGCGGAGCCCGGATCGACCAGTATCCATCCCTTCTTTTTCATATCGAAAGCGCGGAACAGATTGGCGTTCGTAAGCTGGCATCCCCAGCCCGACGGGCATCCGAAGAAAGCGCCTTTGGAGGAATCTTCCGGGTGCGGAAACAAATCAGGGCGCTTCAGAATATCCAGAACGGTTTTCAGCTCCGGGTTTTTTTCGAGTGTATACGGCGGAACCCACCAACCTTCGCCAAGTTGGGTAATCGGGCCATTCAATACGGAATGCAGACGCCCTTCCTTCATTGCCTTTCCCAGCGGCTCGCGGACGGCGTTGATCCAAAGTTCCCCGGCGACATCCGGCTGGCCTTTTTCATTCATGGACGTGAACGTCGGCATAGTATCTCCCGGAACCAACTCAACCTTGCAACCATAGCCCTTCTCAAGAATAATCTTATCGACATTCGCCATGAGTTGGGCCGAAGGCCAGTTCATTGTCGCCATCGCGACTGACCCGCAGTCCATGGCCAAGACGGGAGTGGCTAGTAGCGCCATGCCCAAAAACATCCCTGCTAGTCCGCTATATGCTTTTTTCATTTTCACCTCCTGTGCGTGTAATGATGCAACATGCCAATGATTCCCGGCTAGACGAGCTGTTTAACCCCGGTCCGTGAGCCAAGTGGCGGACGTGCCTAATTTGCCGGATTTTGCGGCTGCGGTCAACCCCATCGCTTTTTTCCGGCAATTCCGCCGCGCATGCCGCAACCGGCGCAGCGCAAGCGCCTCCTTCGCCTTCTGCCCGCGCTCCGAATTCCGCGCCGACGAACGCTCTATGCCGATGCTCAGGCGCGCCTAGACCGGCCCCGAACGCGCCCGGTCGAACAGTTTCGATTTCCCCTTTCCGAGGCTGCGGTCGCGCTTCGCGCGCGCCCACCCCAGATCGGCGAATTAGGCTTCGACCATCGCCTTCAGTTTCGTGTTTGTTCCCTCAAGCCCCCACCGCTTGCCGCAAGGCCGTAACCGCGTTCGTTGCCGCAGCCATAACCCCTCCGGGCTTTGGCCGTGCACGATCAATCAACAGCTCGATGTTCTGCGCTATCGTCAGCGGGTTCGAAACCAGCATGGGGAAACGGTCATGGAATATGATGTATCGCGATTGATCCGAGGGAGCACACCTGCATAGTTGGTCAGCACATAACGCCATGATGGACAATCAGACCTTCAAAGCCCTGGGGGGGAGAAGAGGGGAAGTACGCGAATTTGGAGGAATAACCCTATACAAAGTAGAATGCCCATGCACTGCTTCGCTCAAGCATAGGCGCTACACGGCCAAGGCGGTCACCGAACGCCTGGAGCCGGCGACGCTGCTGCGCACGATGCCGAGGCTCGTGGAAGATGCGGTCGGGTAGGATCAGGTTCGAGCGGCTTCGCCGCCGGCGTGACAATTAAACGTGATAATAAGACGGGCGCTACACGCATCCGTCTGCCTGTCTCAATAATCTTCTTCGCCCCGATACGGAAAGTTTACCCACGGCGTGAGAGTCTCGGTTCAGATCGGAATTGATCGCATCCGCAGGGAATGGCCGGGGTCAGGCAACATGAAAAAGGGGTCAAGCTCCAGCAGGACGGCGGTTGTAGCGGCCATCAAACCTGAAAGGAGAAGACCCCATGCCTTGGTGGACCGCGCCCAAGTGGACAGGACATTCCAAGAGAGAACTGGTATAATACAAGCCGGAATCCGAAAGGGAAGGAAACCTGGAACAGCAAGAAGGCAAGTCTGACACAACCCTCAAAGCCGCTCTGGGCCTGGGTTTGCTTAGGGTTGGACCGCCAGGATTAATTTAAAGAGCTAATTAAGCGCATTTGGCGTGAATAATGACTTCGGGCTGGCCAATAAAGCTGATAATCCGCATCTCCCCGTGACGCATGGGACAGATAAGAGGATCTGTTTCGTACACCATACGGATAAAGTAAGACCAGCGCCTCTTTAACTCCTTAGAATCGGGTGGAGGGGCACTTGAGCCCCTTTGGTGATTGGCAACTCAGGGATGGGTCCTGACCTTCATCCGTCAGCTTAGCAAGCCCGACGCCTTGGCGGTGTGAGTCGCGATTAGATCCATGATCGGCGGCGAGAGGCAGTCGTACGGCTCGAGGCCGAGTTCCCTGATCCTGGCGCGTATGGCGTCCATGTCGTTCGGGTTGGTGCCCGACTCGATGATGGACGACACGAAGGCGGCGAACTCGGCCGGCGCCCAGCCTTCGTCGTCGGATAGCTCCGTGTGAATGAAATCGAGGCCGTAGAGCGGGTGGTCCTTGTTCTCGATGCGCCCATACATGTGCACGCCGCAACCCTTGCATGCATATCGGTGAATGGCGACGTTCTTGTCTACGATCTGGAGCTTGTCCTCGTTGGCCGTCACACTGAGGCTCTCGCGCGGGACGACGGAGATCTGCGAGAACAGGGCGCCCTCCGGTTTCCAGCACTTGGTGCAGCCGCACACATGGTTGTGGGCACATTGCGCGGATATCGAGACGGATACCTTGTCACTGGAGCAATGACAGTTGAGAGTGCCCCCGGCGAAGTCGGGGCCGGCAGGCTTCAGGCCATTGTCGACGTCCGGATGAATTGAGAATGTAGCCATGATAGGTCCCTCCGTGCTTGAAAATGATAGGAATCTGCATTTGAGGAGCGGTCAACACGAACCCAAGAATTCCCGAAAGAGCCACTGGTCAGCCCACTTCTTTGGTTGAGGCTCACTTGCACTAGAAACCTTCTCAATGCTGGAGGTGACTCTTATTGTCTTATTACTAAGGTACCATTATCACATGGGAAAAGGTTGTCAATCATTACAAGATGCAATTAATCGACGCATTAATTGATCCCATAAACGGAATGGTCCTCGGTCGAGGTTTTGTCGTATTGTACACGACAAGTCCAGTAGCAGGAAAGGAGATCATCCAATGGAGAACTTTGCAGGAGCAGATCTACACAAGAAAGTGACACAGTTGGGACTGTTGAGGATCAGTGGCTACCTACTCTCCCCCCAAAGCCCTCTACGCTGCTCTCTCGCCTCTCGTTCGTAGCGCCTGAACTCGTCCAGGTACTTAAACGGAAACCGGGTATACGCAAACCCATACCCCTGCTTGATGATCTCTGCATGGAGGAACGCGCCATCTCCTAGGAATACATAGGCGAGGGTCCTACTTAACCTGTCTTTGTGTTCGATGTGGGCGTTAGCTTGGTCATACTCCAGTCTCACTCGCTTACCCTGGACCATACCTTTCGTGAATGCGGTAGGCTCTCTCCGGGCGGGGGTCAGGTAACATGAAAAAGGGGTCAAGCTCCAGCAGGACGGCGGTTGTAGCGGCCATCAAACCTGAAAGGAGAAGACCCCATGCCTTGGTGGACCGCGTCCATGTGGACAGGACATTCCAAAGGAGAACTGGTACAATACAAGCCGGAATCCGAAAGGGAAGGGTACCCGGAATGGCAAGAAGGCAAAGCCGAGCCCGGCTTCAAACTCGAGTATTTTGACAACCACGTCGGAGCGGGCAAACGGGAAGCGTGGCAAGCCCGGGATTTAATCCCGGCTTCTCATCTAAGGAAGGAGTTGACGATGGCAGTCGATAACAAAACGCGGATCAATACTTACCGGGACTGGCAGGCTGAGGAAGGGCTCCCGGTCTATGGCGGGTTAAATGTCAAAGATTTGAACAGCGTAGAACTGGGCCCCTGGAAGCGGCGCGGCGGGTCGGGCGCCTACATCAACCTTGAAGGGACGGGAGACTGCGACGATGCCTATGTCAGTGAGATCCCTCCCGGGGAAAGTCTTCAGCCCGACCGGCACCTCTTTGAAGAGCTTGTTTTCGTGCTCCAGGGGCGGGGAGCCACCTCCGTGTGGTCTGAAAGCGGGGCCAAGCAGACTTTCGAATGGCAGGAGGGCAGCCTGTTTGCCATACCGTTGAATGCCTCCCACCAGCACTTCAACGGTCAAGGAGACAAACCGGCTCGATTCATGGCGGTGACGAATGCGCCGCTGGTCATGAATCTATTCCACAGCAAGAATTTTGTTTACAGCAACCCGTACGTTTTTTCCGACCGCTATCAGGGCCAGGAAGGCTATTTTAACGGAAAGGGAGATTGGCTGTGGGAAGGACACTGGGAGAGTAATTTCATTGCCGATGTCAGGCAATTTCAGATGTGCACGGGCGCGGAGCGCCGGGGCGCCGGGGGGACCCACACCGGCTTCGAACTGGCGGATAATCTCATGGACGCTTTTATATCCGAGTTTCCCGTGGGCACCTACAAAAAGGCTCACCGGCACGGTCCCGGCGCCCACGTGATCATACTGAGCGGCCATGGCTTCAGTCTGTTCTGGTCCGAGGGGAAGGAGAAGATCCGCGTCGACTGGCAGGCGGGGAGCATGTTTGTGCCCCCGCAGATGTGGTTCCACCAGCACTTCAATACGGGGCCAACGCCGGTCCGCTACATGGCCCTGAAGCATTCCGGTACCAAGTACTATATCAGCTCGGCTATATTTCCCAAGGAAACAAGTAAGGACGTGAAGGAAGAGGGGGGGCAACAGATTGAGTATGAGGATGAAGCCCGGGATATCCATCGTATGTTTGAGAAAGACCTGGCCGCCGGCGGAGCCCAGTGCCGCATGAAGAGTATGGTCGAGTGGTGCACCGTATGAAAATGCCGGTGGACGAATAGAGTTTCTTCGGAGTTTTTTTCCGTCCGAAACTATTCGTCAACAAAACTGGCTGCTGCCCGAATCGATATCTTTAGCGCGTCAAGCAAGTCCTATGGATATAATGCTCCGAGCTTTATCTGTGTTCAGGGAGCAAAGCCATGACGGGTCATCATCCGCCTCCTCAGCCTGCGCTGTTCTACACGGGGATCAATCCGGAGAAACGAATTCGCGCGGACCACATGTTGCGAACAGCGGCACCGACGGCGGATTGTGATTTTGTGTACCAGCAAGTCTAAGGATCGATACGGATACAACGGCAACGTATCGACGCTGCCCGTCCCGATTTAAAGGCCCTTTCAGGCTCAGTTTCCGAGCCCTGAACGCCCCGGAAAATCCGGCCGGTTTCCGGCCCATTTCCGCTTTGCATGGCTCGTTCAGGGACCGGAAAAAGTCCTCCACCGTACTCAAGTCGTCGGAAAGTCGAGTGTGAGCCCGGGGGTTCCCTTTCCCGTCGATGGCATTTAGCCGGACGTATCGTCTGTGATAGTCTATCCCGACTTAAAGCATGGGGTCTTTTCCTTTCATGTTTGATGGCCTCTACAACCGCCACCCTGCCGGGGCTTGACCCCTTTTTCATGTTACCTGACACCAACCACGGTTTGGGTGAGGGAGCCGGGCACAGTCGTTTCGGCCCATTTTCAGGCGTTGCGATGACATGGTGACGTGGATTGCCATATCATATGAGGGGCGTTGAATGAAAAAGATGAAATTTGTTTTGATTTCTACACTTTTTTTCTCTTTGCAATAATCTGCAATAGCGCCGCCGAGCAGCCCTTGACCAAAAGCTATGTGAAGCAGCTTCTATTGCACCCGCCTCGAAGCCAGGAAAAATTAAAGGCGGAAACACGCCATGGTTGCGTCCACATACCCGCGAGGGGCTTCATGCAAAGACTCATGGTGGATTTTGAAACGACGGGGGAAAGCTGTTCCGTAACGGTGAATCGGGACAACACCGTAAAGGTCAGTTTCCTGGCAGACGCCGCCGTCCCCGTCGTGAGCACGAGCACGGAGAGATACCTCACCGATGTTTTTGTCGGGGAGTTGGGGAACGAGCAGGTGCTCATCGTTCAGCACCATCGGGGCGAAGTCGTGTCGATCACCCAGACCATCTATGACGAGAATGGCGACGTGGTGTATGGCCGCTCCGGAGATGGTGAATTCATCAGGGAATGTGTTTTTGGAATGACGACTTCGGAAAAAATGGCCGGCAGGAAGAATTGCAATTTCGCTTAGGGATAGACATCGGGGGCACGGACCGCCGACAGCATCGCGGCCGACATCTTGAACAAGAGTGACGGGACAAGGACGCTGTCAGCAAGCCTGACGGGGATTGCGCCCCGCCTCCATCTTTCGCGCCTTTTGTTTAGCAGACCTTCTCAAAAATATGGTAATGCTCACCCGGGGTCATCCGGTCATGGCTTGTCCCGTTGTCCCACGCACGTTACGGCTATCGGCGCGCGGCCGGGCAAAGAGATGCGCTCGCAAAGTTATGGGAGTTAGAGTGATGGAATTACACCGAATCACCGACAATGTGACGGCCCGGTTTGGCGGGCTGGTGGTTGTTGGCGTCTTGTTCCTCGCCCTCGGCGCATGGGGCCGTTCGTCCATTGCGGCGGATTGCGGGGACTGGAACACGGAGGAGTTCTTCAAGACGGCGACGCCCATGACGGTCAGGGATTGTCTGGCATCCGGAGCCGACATCGAAGCGAGGGACCAGTACAGCTGGACGCCCCTGCACTTTGCGGCAAGGGACAACGACAATCCCGCCGTCGTCGCCACACTGATTGGCAGCGGAGCCGACATCAAGGCTAGAACCAGTAAGGGCGACACGGCCCTGCACCTGGCGGCAGGGTTCAATAAAAAAAATCCTGCCATGATCGCCGCGCTGATCGACGGCGGAGCCGACATCGAGGCGAGGGACAAGAACGGCGAGACCCCCCTGCACTTTGCAACAGGGTTCAACAAAAATCCAGCCATGATCGCCAAGTTGATCGGCAGCGGAGCCGACATCAAGGCTAGAACCAAGAACGGCGAGACGCCCCTGCACGTGGCGGCAGGGTTCAACGAAAATCCTGCCGTTTTCGCCAAGTTGATCGACGGCGGAGCCGATATCAAGGCTAGAACCAAGAACGGCGAGACCCCCCTACACTTTGCAGCAGGGTTCAACGAAAATCCTGCCGTTTTCGCCAAGTTGATCGACGGCGGAGCCGATATCAAGGCTAGGACCAAGAACGGCGAGACGCCCCTGCACTTGGCGGCAGGGTTCAACAAAGATCCTGCCATGATCGCCAAGTTGATCGACGGCGGAGCCGACATCAAGGCTAGAACCAGTAAGGGCGACACGGCCCTGCACCTGGCGGCAAGGTTCAACGAAAATCCTGCCATGATCGCCAAGCTGATCGGCAGCGGAGCCGACATCAAGACTAGAACCAAGAACGGCGACACGGCCCTGCACTGGGCGGCATGGTTCAACAAAAATCCTGCCATGATCGCCGCGCTGATCGACGGCGGAGCCGACATCGAGGCGAGGGACAAGTACGGCAAGACCCCCCTACACCTGGCAGTAGGGTTCAACAAAAATCCAGCCATGATCGCCGCGTTGATCGACGGCGGAGCCGACATCGAGGCGAGGGACAAGAACGGCAAGACCCCCCTGCACCTGGCGGCGGCAAGTTTTAACGAAAATCCTGCCATGGTCGCCGCGCTGATCGACAGCGGAGCCGACATCAAGGCTAGAACCAAGAACGGCGAGACCCCCCTGCACCTGGCAGTAGGGTTCAATAAAAAAAATCCTGCCATGATCGCCGCGCTGATCGACGGCGGAGCCGACATCGAGGCGAGGAACAAGAACGGCAAGACGCCCCTGCACTGGGCGGCATGGTTCAACAAAAATCCTGCCATGATCGCCAAGCTGATCGACGGCGGAGCCGACATCAAAGCGAGGGGCGAGGGCGGCGTGACGCCTCTGCACTTGGTGGCAGGGTTCAACAAAAATCCTGCCGTCGTTGCCAAGCTGATCGACGGCGGAGCCGACATCAAGGCGAGGGACAAGAACGGCAAGACGCCTTGGGATTGGGCGCAAGGAAACGCGGCCCTCAAGGGAACCGACGTTTGGTGGCGGCTGAACGAGGGGCGCTTCTGACTCAACGAAGAAAAAAAGGCGCATCGCGTCCCGAGTCGGTCGTCTCCGGGGTTGGGGCGGCAAGTATATGGGGTCACGTCTTGTCGGATTGTTGCCCAAACGTCGGTTAAATAGCGCAATAGATCCAACCGATCTATAACCGCTCCGAGTTTGTTTGCTCAAACCCCCACTGCTTGCTGGAAGGCCGTGGCCCCGTTCGTTGCCGCAGCCATAACCGCTGTGGGCTTTGGCCGTGCATGATCAATCGACGGCTCGATGTTGTGCGCTATCGCCATCAAGTAATCCTGAATCCGCGCCCGCCGACGACCACGCCGGCGCGGTCGTTGCACGGCCCTTTAAGGGGCTTTGCATGGGCGGTTTACGGGTCGTTTTGCTCCAGATTTTCCCGGCCGTTCTCAATTATTCCGATCCGCTCCGCCGATGGGTACCTCGTCGATGGCATTTAGCCGGACGTATCGTTTGTGATAGTCTATTCCGACGTAAAGCTTGGGGCCTGCTCCTTTTACCTGACTCCGGCCCTGAGACAGACCAATTCACGGAGATAAAAGATATGGATAGATTTGCCTTGGCCGTACTTCTATGGTTCTCGATTTGTTCCGTCTCTCACGCAAAACCAATCTCGATCGTAGCTTTCAACGCCGAAAACCTTTTCGATACCATCGATGACGCCGGCAATCCCCACGATGACACCTACCTGCCGCTATCCGTCAAGCGGCAAAGACCGGATCACGATCAACGTTGCGAGAAGTTCAATCCCAGCAAATTCTATGAAAAACAATGCAAGAAATTGAATTGGGATGAAGCGACATACGGCATGAAGTTGCAGCGCTATGCCGACGTCGTCAAAGCCATGCCGTTGATGCCCGATGTCCTGGTGATTCCGGAAACTGAAAACAAGCAGGTATTGGAGGATCTGACCGCCCGTCATTTAAGCTCTGAAAATTTCCATATCGTGCAGCTTGACACCAGTGATCAGCCGTACAACCGAGGCATTGATGTCGGCATTCTTACCAAACTCCCGATTGTGGGAAAACCGGAAGCGTTTGTCGTGGACATCAAGCGCGATAGCCAAACCTGCGGGAAGACCAGAGACATTGTGCGGGTTGGACTGGAGCTACCCAACGGCGAGACTCTCTTCGTGTTCGGTGTCCATTTCCCGTCAGGCCGAAACCCGTTCAGTTGCCGGATACGCGCTTTTAAGAAACTCAATCAGCTTGCCAAGAAACTGCCGAAGGAGAGTTTGGCGGTGGCGGCAGGTGATTTTAATATCAACTGCAAGGAAGGACCGTCCGATGCATTTGCGCGTTTGCTGAAACGGGGATATTGGCATGCATCTCCGTTGGTGAAGAGCGGTTGCGGAGCGCCGGGGTCAAGAAAGAATTTCGATCACACATGGTCGTTCCTTGACATGATATTGGTGTCGGCACATCTAAGCCCATCGCGGCCCTCAACCAAGAACTGGTTCGCGGATCTTGGCAGCTTCAGCACCTTGGTAGTGAGTCAGGAGCAGGTGATGACTGATGGAAAGGATCTCGGCTACATGGAACCGCGCCGCTTTGATCCGAAAAGTCGCCGCGGTGTGTCTGACCATTTTCCGGTCGGCATGCGGTTGTTGCTTCGACGAGAATAGTTGGGTGGCTCCTCTCACCCCTGATTTTTGACTACTTCGTAATGCGGGTCAGGCTTTCCCCTTTGCTATTTGATGCGCTCAATGACACAGACACGACGTGGCAAGAAACCCCCGCGTCCATTTTCCCGGTGCCCTTTATCGCGCCACCTGTCTGCCGACAAGGCAGGTCAGTCGGGGCAACCTAGGCCGGCTCATCCTCCGCGATGACGATGACCGGAAACGTTACCTTTCGATCCTTCAAGGGCTGCCAATCCGATGAGGTTGCCCGACATTTCAGTCGTGTTGCCGGAACGATGAGCCGTGGGTTGGGCTGGTTGGAACACCGCGTCCAAATGGACAGGAATTTACACAAGAGAATTGGCACGATACAAGCCGGAATCCGAAAGGGGAGGGAACCCAGAATAGCAAGAAGGTGTGCCCGATACCGGCCCCACGGGATTCACTTAAAGCGTGAGGCGGATAGAAGATTTCGGAGGCGGCTGGAAATTGACATCGTTGATTTCAACTAGAACGCAAAAAGATTGCAGCTTCTATTTTTTCAAATGCATTTTGATAAAGCACTGCATCCAAAATCGGAGTGTCTTGCCTATCACTTTGTCCATAAATGGATGAAGTTTGGTTAATCTCGACAAAATTCAGCCTTACCCTGGTAACGTTGCCGATTTTCTCTACAAATCCCGTTGCCTTGGTTTGCGAGACTGTTGAGATTCCAAGCAGAATCTTCGTCGCCGTATTACTTTGTGCAGCACTTTCAGCCGAAATTAGCCCCGTTTCCTTATCAGCATTAGTGATTGTGTACCCCAAATCCTGAAACACCGAGATTACGCTCGAAAACACGACATTCTTGCTTGTTTTATACTCTCTGGTCTGTAAGCTCTGTATCTCCAAGGGAGTCATGACTTTCAATGGTACGCTACAAGCGGAAACAAACACCAATGTAAGTGCAAAGGTCAGGAGATAAATTTTTGACATGACCATCTCCTTAGAAGTTCGAGGTTCTGCTCTTGAAATCGACAACCACATCGTTGCTGTCAAACTTGATGATCAACGTAATCATCCGAGATGTAGACTCAAATCCGGAACTTCCAGCGGATTGACCAGCAATCAGGATTGACCAATAACCGGATTGCGATGATGACTGAGACACTTGTGCGCTTCTTTGATATGTCCAAACTTCACGACCACTTCCATCTCTAGTTGTGATGTTTGGAGAACCAAATTTCTCCAGCACTTGAGCTTTTGTGGTTCTACCTACTTCTAAATTCAGTTGGATATTCCCTTGGGTCAGGTTGGAATTCCTATCTGTCACAGGCTGGGGCGCGGATACGCACCCAAAGAGCAGAAAAGACGAAAATAAAACAAAAACGCTCTTCAAGCTAAGCGAGTCGAGCATGGCAACACCTCCCAAGTTTCAAGAGAACTACCACAACAGTTTGAACAATTCTATGCTGAGTCCCTGTCAAACTGCCCGGGGGATAAAGCCAGCTGTTGTGACTTCAACATGGGCGCGCGCCGGTGCTGCGAGCCAGATCGTCCTAGGTCCGATCTTGTAACCGGTGTCGGATAACATGAAAAAGGGGGCAAGCTCCAGCAGGATGGTGGTTGTAGCGGCCGTCAAACCTGACAGGAGAAGACCCCATGCTTTCGGGTTAGACTATCACAAACGATCTGCCCGGCTAAATGCCATCGACGAGGTACTCGTCGGCGTAGCGGATCAATAATAATTGAAAATGGTCTGGAAAATCCGAGAAACTCCAAGGCGAAACGACCCGTAAATCGCCCATGCAAAGCCCCTGAAAGGGGCGTTAAATCGGGGCGGGCAGCGCCTCATGAATCCCCCCTTCATTAGAACGCGACCATCCCGAGTAGAAAAGGGCACGTCTTGTGTGGTCGATAAGGTGTTTTGATCATTTCCCTGGTCACGGCCGACCTCTCAGAGTTAAATTCGATGGAGCGCTTTACCATATAACTTCTTGCGGCAATGCCCGAGGGGATATCTTCGATGACGATTAGGCAAGCTCGGTAAGGCTGAGGGAGACAGTTTGATTGGCTGTGCGGTGGATGGTGACGGATACGGCCAGAGAGAGGCAGCCGATTATCCGGGCCTGCACTATTTTACGGCCAGCCGGTTGGCAAAAAAGGAGTGATACGTGATACAAGATAAAGACGTGACCCCAGTGTTGGCAGCTAGAGTGCGTGCTTTGTCAGATTTCATAGACGGTCATGGGGGGGGACGACATGGCTATACACTCTGAGTATTTGGCAAACCTGACACTAGAGGAACGCACTGCGCTTGAAGGTCGCCTGCTCGAACAGCAGTCCAGAAAATGCTTCATTTGTGATGACACTATCGATCCTGTACTCCACCAGGATCAACTCGATGTTGACCATATCGTCCCGCTGGCCGAGCAAGGAGCAGACGACGAACACAACTTCGCTCTGACTCATGCGAGTTGCAATCGGAGCAAGGGCGCGTCCGACCTGCGAGTGGCCCGCCGCATGGCGGAATTCGAGGAGCTCCAGCAGCAGGCTCTTGAGCGTGGCGAACGCGGAGCAAACCTGGGACACGTGCTTGCTAAGCATGGCGGGGCCAAGGCTGCCATTCGACTCCAGAAGTCAGGCGGCCGGATCGAATTCACTCTGTCGGCCGCCGGTGACGAAACGATCCAGAGTGTTCCCCTGTATCAAGATTCCCTGTGCGACATGTGGTACTTCTTCAGCGTGTTTCCGCTGGAGTACATCCATCACGACGACCGTATCAACCCGCGTTCCATTGGGAGCAACATCCGCCCGCTGATCGTGGAGTTTCTGCGGCAGCGTCCCCAACTGCACGTCGGCTTGGCATGGTGGACACCAGAAGAGGACGGCACCGGAAAGATCAAGATGTTTGACGGACAACACAAAGCAGCGGCCCAGATTCTCATTGGCAGCCGAAAGCTTCCGGTGCGCGTGTTCGTCGGACCAGATCTCAACGTCCTGCTCCAGGCAAACACCAACGCCGGTGACAAGCTGAGGCAGGTTGCGTTCGACACAGCGGTCATGCGACACCTCGGCAGCACCCTGTACGCCGAGCGGGTCAAGCAGTACCAGGAGCTCAAGGGACTCCCGGATGACGACTATTCTTTCAGCGAGACGGACCTCGTAGCGTTCTTCCGCGGCGAGCACAGAGAGGTACAGAAATACATCGTTGACTGGGTGCGGGACTCGGTGAACTACCACCGGGACAATCGCCTCAAGGAGTATGTGGAATGGGCTGGCAAGAAGGGAGATAGGCCGCTCGCTTACACGGCCCTGGAACGAACATTCTTCGCGGAATTCCTTTACAAGTACGCACTCGACAAGCCGATCGCATTCGGCATGGACCGTGGAGACAATCCGCGAATGATCGAGCGGGACCAGTTGGTCCGGCTGATGAGTCTGTACGCTGACATTTTCTTCGTGGGTCAGTGGGATCCCGACCTGGGCGGATGGCGTCTGGAAGCCCGCCTCCAGAAAGGGGAAATCATCGCCGAGGAACACCTTCGGGCGTGGCGCGTTACGCGTGAGGAGATTCTAGCAACGACCATGAAATACGTCCGGCTCGTGGTCGAACACTATTTCGCTGTGACCGGCAAACAGATCGAAAAGGACCGGTTGATGCAGTACCGGTTTCCGGAAGACGTGTGGGCCCGGGTCGAGACCTTTCTCCGCCGTCTGTCAGGTCTGCCGGCGTGGATCGACAAGAATCTCAGCAACACGGTTTTCGGTGCCAAGCAGAATCGAGATTTCTGGGTGGAGGTCTTCAGAACAGGAAGGAGTTCGGGTGGCGTTCAGGTTTTCACAGGACCCATTAACGTCATAGATATGATGCAGGAATCAGGCTCAGGGAGGAGACCATGAAGGTTCCCGGCGGAGCGAACGTCAGCAAATCGTTTGGGGGCCTCAAGAAAAGTCTCAAGGAGTGTCTGGCCCGGGTCAATCAGGAGGCAGGAATGTTGCTCTCCAAGGGCAGCTACGCGCGCGCTGAGTCGCTCGTTGAAGTCGCGAAGTCCGTCGATACATTCCGCGTCGATGTTGCGAGCCTCCACACGCGCTGGAAGGAGATCAAAGGCGGATCTCAAGGTACCGCCAAGGCGCCGCAAACGCCGCTCTGGGAGTACTACCAGCCGATCCTTCAGTCCCTCGTAGATTTCGACGGGGCTGCCAGAATCGCTGAAATTGAGCCAGCAGTCGAACTCCTGATGAAGGATCGTATTGTTGAAGGCGACCTGAGCATCATGGCCCACGGCAGAGCGCGCTGGCAGGTTATGATTCGCAGAGCTCGGAAACACATGGTGAAGGAAGGTCTTCTCGACAGCGATACGGGATTGGAGTGGAAGATCACGCAGCAGGGACGCAAGGCAGCTGCAGCCGGGAAGAACGCAAAGGGGTGATAGATCGTTGGCAATCAACGAAACGGGCTAGACCGACTGCCACTTGCGCTCGGCCGCGGAGATCCGAATTTGGAACCGGGGTCAGGTAACATAAAAAAGGGGGCAAGCTCAGCAGGATGGTGGTTGTAGCGGCCATCAAACCTGAAAGGAGAAGACCCTATGCTTTGGTGGACCGCGTCCAGATGGACAGGACATTCCAAAAGAGAATTGGTACAATACAAACTGGAATCCGAAAGGGAAGAAAACCCAAATAGCAAGAAGGCGGGCATGACACCCGTTCCGTATTGGTCCTGGTTGTTTGGAGAGTTCTGATCTGCCCCACCGAAAAATCCACTCAGCATTCCGACATATCCCCGTCTTCTGCAGCAATGAATGAGCGGAGCTGCTTCAGTTTTCCGAGTAGCTCGTCAAACGTGATGATCTCGACATCTTTGGAATTGCGTCGGAACAGCTCAAACGATTTCTTCTGATCGTCACCGTCCGGCGTTTGCCCGATAATCAGACAGCAGTGAACGGCATAGGATTCGATGTCGTAGAGCTGTGAATTGTCTTTGATTGCCGCTACTTGCTTCTGGAACTGGTGCTTGTAGTCCAGAGCCTGATTTATAGAACCAGACAGATCAGACGAAGGCGTATAGACTCCGTTGCGGAACGGGAGCTTGTTCAATACTTGTGTGTGTGGTGTTTTGATCTCAAAAATAGCAGTGTTGTTTGTCAAGCTGTTTTTGACAAGGAAGTCAATGATCTTTTCCCCGGCGCCGGAAAGCTTGCGGCCCCCGACAGAGGCTTGATCCTGAACCTTTGTGACGGGATAGCCGAAGGCCATGTTCAGAATAAACGGGTTTTCGTTGAAAAACTCTTGCCAACGATCCTCCGCGACCTTCTTGCCAAGCATCTCCTCAAATCGATCGATCAAAGCATCGAGAGTAACGAGTTCAATGTCGCCTTGTAGTTTGGTGAGTTTATCGGTCTGCTTTTTGCTCAGCGCTTTCGCCGACTGCGAGAGCATATGAATCACGGCGTTCTGCTCATCTTCTTCCAGGACTTCTCGGTCCATTGCTTTAGCCGTGATCATCTGGCGCACTGGATGGCGTCCGGAATTCACCTCGATGGTCGGCGCACCGACTTTTTCCGCAAGCTTGTTGTGGGCCGTGGCCGTCTTTACGGACGACGCTGCGGTCTGTCCAAGATTGGTAATGCTATTGATCGTCCTGCGAAGATCGTCGAAATCCCGCTCGGATATGTAAAAGACGCCTTCGTCAGTATCGATCCGCGTTTCCCAGTCGCTGGTGATGTCCAGCACGGTACAATCCGACAGCTTTTCAACCGCATCGATGATGAAGCGGTAGTCCTTGGCCAGACCTAAGCCGTAATCGGGGTTCTTTGTAAATGCGGACGGAAGGTTAGAAAGAGCTTCGCAAACATCCTCAACCGTTTCCGGCGAGCCTTCGCCAGAATCGAAGGCTCCGCCGGATTTCTCTATGCGAATGCGCTCTATCTGACTGTATTTGGGCCGCAAAAAGTCAGCATGTCCGGGAAGCGTGTTTTTAGGTTCGATCGTGATCAATCCGTCAACTGCACTAAATGTTAGCAGTCGGACCCGGTGGTTTGCGCCTTCAGCCGGGTCGATATCTGCCGCCTTAAGACGTTCGTCATCGGGAATGAAGAAGACTTCCGTGATGGTCGGCGATCGAATCTCCACGATCAGTGTGCCTTCCGGATCCCGTGGTGGTGTGTAGTAAGCCATCAGCCAAGCGCCTCTCGCTTAATCTCAAGATTGACTCGCTATTTTCCAGTTAAGAACATCTGCATGGGCGCGGTCAAGGAGTTTTTATTACGGTAAGCAATTGTTAGGGGGCCATATAAAGGGTTCAAATCTTTTGTTGACAAATAACATCTTCCGGATTTTCCAGCCGCCTCCGAAATCTTCTATCCGCCCCACGCTTTAATTGAATCCCGTGGCACGCCCGGCCCGCCGCACCGTGACTCTTCACTCCAAATTACCTGAAATGGGGGCCAGGCAACAAAGACAAAGGCGTCAAGCTCCGGCAGGGTGGCGGTTGTAACAGCCATCAAACCTGACCTGAAAGGAAAAGACCCCATGCTTTACATCGGGTTAGACCATCACAAGCGATACGCCCTGGTAAATGCCATTGACGAGAAAGAATTGCGTCATAGCGACATTTTCAAACAAGACCGAGCCACCGCCCCGGCCGGGTGGCGTCAACTCGAATCCTGAGAGTCCTCGATTGTAGGTTTTTCAGGTCCTATCCAGTTAGTCTGACAATGCCCATTTTCATGTTACCTGACCCCGGCCCCTAGAAATGATATAAATTAAATCAATGTATTAAGTGAATTTCGGGCACAGGAAATCGGAGTCATATCCTCAAACCGCCGCATATATGTGTTTTGAACAAATTTAAAGGAGACGACATGAACAAGACAAAGGAGTACCAACGCACACATTTCAGTGCCGACGTTCTGCGAGAGGCCATTACCGTGTTCGAGAATGTTATCGCTGCCGCTGGTGGAGCGGTTGATACGAATGAAGGTGTCCTGCAGGTGTATTTTCCTGATCAGGATTGGGGGTATGAAAATCTGAGCGAGTTTCTTTCAGCTTATCGACAAGCGACCGGAGCATATATGGTTAGACGGGGGACTGCCTCTGTGAATAACACGAGAAGTCGGTTTAGCCTCCATCTGAACATGTATAGCTACAGAGATGGGACGCAAGTATCCGTATCAGCGCCAAGTCGAGAACAAATCGAAAGCGTTTTCGAGGTATTTGAAAGGTACGTTATAGATTCGCGGTTGCCAGAGCCTGTGGAAGAGGAGGAAAAGATCGCTCCGACTATTTTTATCGGCCACGGGCATAGCGCAGCATGGAGAGACCTAAAGGACCATTTGCATGAGCAACACGGCTACCCAGTGCAGGCATATGAAACTGGCGCCCGTGCGGGACATACAATCAGAGACATTATTCAGAAAATGATGTCTACGAGCGCGTTTGCTTTGCTTGTATTAACGTGTGATGACCCCGTTGGCGACAACATTTATCGCGCTAGACAGAACGTCGTCCATGAAACAGGGCTTTTTCAGGGTTGCCTTGGGTTTTCTCGTGCGATTGTCTTGTTGGAGGAGGGCGTGGAAGATTTCTCAAACATTGCAGGCATTCACCAGCTTCGTTTCTCGAAAGGCAAGATAAAAGAAACCTTCGGAGATGTACTCGCGACGATCCGACGAGAATTTGATGTAGGGGTCAGACCTTGACACATGACATGATTCATCTCGCCTTCTCAAAAGTTATTGAACAAAGACAAAGGCGTCAAGCTCCGGCAGGATGGCGGTTGTAGGGGCCATGAAACCTGAGAGGAGAAGACCCCATGCTTTGGAACACCGCGTCCAGATGAACAGGACATTCCAATAGAGAATTGGTGCAATACAAGTTGGAATCCGAAATAGAAGGAAACCCAGAATAGCAAGAAGGCGTGCCTGAACATCCCCATTACGCTCGACGACCCGTGCGGCTGGTCCGGCCTCTCTTTGGGAAGTCACTTCGTTACAAGAAACCGGCCTGATCAAGCTGGGAATGCAACGCACAGACTATTGACCGTCTCCCTATCAACATGCGGCAAACGGGCAGCAAGCACATCTGGTGAAATCTCTCGGATCCTCTTGCTAGATTCCCTGATTTCCTTCACTGCCGTGGTCAGTTGCGGCATGCAGCGGAGAACGAGGTCTTTTGCTGCATCGTAGAGGAGAGTTCTGGTATTCCGTGCGATGTATTGCCTGACCGCATCGTCGTGGAACCGTGGTTCATTCTGAAACCACGTCGCCAAGCCTTCTTCAAGAAAATTCGCGGTACCACCAATCCCAGGATCTAGAAGATGCACGCATTCATGAGCAACCTGCCACTTTCCTTGATCGGGAGAGCAGTGTTCCCAAGGGAAATCGGAGATGTGGATATCAACAATGCACCCGCCCTCGGTGTGGTACCTAGCGGGGAAAAATGTTCTTGGCGTGTCGTCCTCCGATTTCCGAATGGTGCCGAAAACGAATCTCGGATCACACGGACCGAATAAGTTTTCGAGAATTCCCTTGTATCTTTGAACTTCAGATTCAAGACTCTCAACGTATTTCTGCCTACTAATGGTGTTCATTCTGACTTGCCCCCCGGAAACTCCCTCAGCATGAATGTAGAGTCTGCCTAACTTTTGAGGGAGCAGACGTATTTTGAGCGATCATGGGGATATCCTGCTGGGTTTTCTCTGCGCCCGATCCCAGCGCTTCGTGCAGCAGGGCGTCGAGCAGGCGGCGGCGGGTGTCGTCGCCGGTGGAGAGGCTCGCCTCTAGTCGGTCGCAAAGCGCCATCAGTTCATCGACCTTGGCGACGATGCGGTGCTGCTCGGCGAGGGGTGGAACTGGAACCAACATATGCTTCAATGCAGTCCCGTTAACGTTCGCTTGTCCCGTTTGCTTCTTAATCAGTGGCACGATCTGGGTTTCGCGAAACTCAGGTGTGTTCATTGTCAAATTTAGGAAATGAGGGGA
Organism: uncultured Binatia bacterium (SeqCode); assembly: GCA_965218425.1. Taxonomy (GTDB): domain Bacteria; phylum Desulfobacterota; class Binatia; order UBA9968; family CAXXLF01; genus CBDCDW01. The sequence goes on along the minus strand of OZ244621.1, from coordinate 1,928,248 downwards.
GAAGTGCTCACTGGAAACCCTCACGCGAATCAGATAAGAGGCAAACGTCATACAATCATCTTCGCCGAGGTAGATGCCCGTTTTCCCCACAAGTTCCGCACTGTTGGTCCGGTTATATAACAAGTCAAACTGCTTCAGGTACAATGCGGGAAGTTTTTCCGCCGAGTACGGAATCCTCTTTTCATTCCGCCAAACGACGAAGCCGTCCTGGATATCGCCCATAGTAAGCACGGGAACGCCTTGCTCCGAAGGGGAGGACTTTGTTGATGTGCCGTATTGGCTGAAAAGCACCGCATTTCCGATGCGTGACCATTCCCATCCGCTCGGGACCTTAAACGGGGGCTCGTCTGCATCAATTGCATCTGAGGGTTTCTCTGGGCGGATGGTTTTCTGTGCCACAAGATCGTTTCGTTCCACCGTGATCCGCTTCAACAATTCCGACGCCGGTTCGTCGTTCGGGTCCTGTTCCACCAGCTTGCCGCGGACGGCGAGATTGAGGATGGTCTGGCGGAGGGCCTTGAGCTGGTCGAGGCGGGTGGTGAGGGGGGTGAGGTTGCCGAGGGCGAAGGCGGCGTGGTTTCGGAATGTGACCGGGTCGGGATCGGGCGTGTCGAGACGGGCGAGGCTTGCTGATGCAAGTCTGTCACGCGTGGCCTCCCGCTCCGTCCGCTCCGCCTCCAACCGGTCGCAGAGGGCCATCAGTTCATCGACCTTGGCGACGATGCAGTGCTGTTCGGCGAGTGGTGGGAGGGGGAATAGAAAAAGGGCTAATTGCCTCTTGTTGATAGCAACAAATGTCGATCCGAATCCCATGGCCGCAATGCTCGGTTCGAATGCCCTTAATGAGATGAGGGCAAAGTCTGTGTCCACGCCAGCGTATGGTCTCAGGGCAGCCAACCCACGTCCAATACAGCACTTTTTTTCGGTTAGATTTGTAGGACCCACAGGGGCACGTACAGAGATCAAAATGTCTCCTGAAAGCCCGAGCTTTCTTGGTTGGGTGCACCAGTATCTGGGTGAAGGGTGTCGGGGACCAAAATCCGTCTTGCCCTGATAAAACGGCAAGCCATCTCCTGATTGATTATAGTGTTCAGATGGAGGCGACTGCCCCATCTCGACGTGCATAAGCTCTCCGACAGTTGACCAAGTCCAATCAAGTGGAAGGTGAAACGGCGCGTTGTTTAGATCAGTAGGGTCTACTGCGATCTTTTTGATCTCCCCAGCTTTCACCAACCGCGCCTTTTCCGCCGCGATCCGCTTCAACAGCTCCGACGCCGGTTCGTCGTTCGGGTCCTGCTCCACCAGCTTGCCCCGCACGGCCAGGTCGAGAATGAATCTACGCAATCGCGCAATCGCATCAGGCGCATCGGCAATCCTTTCGTAATGGGCCAGCAGTCGTTCGGCGTTCATCGCATGAGCGCCTCGGCCAGGATCGCCTTCAACCGATCGCGCAAGGACGCCGTTTCGCCCTCAGAGGCGTTTAGTTTCTTCACAAGCTCGTCGGGATCGCCGTGGTCGCCGCCTTGCGTGTGCGGGTTCTTGATGTCGAGGTTGTAGCCGCGCGCCTTGACCTCGCCGGCCGTCACCTTCCAGGCCCGCTCGGTCTCCTTCCGGCCCTTGCGCGCCGCCCCGCCCCACCAGTCGATGCAGCCTTGCAAATGCTCGAAGCGGATGGGCCTGGTCATGGAGTAGGCCTTCTGACCCTCGGGCACCAAGTGCTCGTAGAACCAGATGTCCCCGGTCGGCTCGCCCTTCTCGAAGAACAGCAAATTGGTTCCGATGGAGGCATAAGGGCGGAACACGGAGTTGGGCAGGCGGACGATGGTGTGGAGGTTGCACTCCTCCATCAGGTGTTCCTTGAGGCGGGTCTTTACTCCCTCGCCGAACAGCGATCCGTCGGGCAGCACCACAGCGGCGCGCCCGCCCGGCTTCAGCAGGCGGATGATGAGAGCGAGGAACAGGTCCGCCGTCTCGCGAGTGCGGAAGTGTTGCGGGAAGTTCGACTCGATGCCGTCCTCCTCCTTGCCGCCGAAGGGCGGGTTGGTGAGCACGATGTCCACGCGGTCCTTTTGCTCCCAGCCGATATAGGGGCGGGCCAGGGTGTTGTCGTGGCGCACGAACCCAGGGTCCTCGATGCCGTGCAGCAGCATGTTGGTGACGCAGAGCATGTGCGGGAGCTGCTTCTTCTCCACCGCGCGGAGCGTTGCCTGCATGGTCTGCTCATCCTCGGGCCGCTTCACGTAGCGCCCGCGCATGTGGCGCAGCGAACAGGTGAGGAAGCCGCCGGTGCCGCAGGCGGGGTCGAACAGGGTCTCGCCAAGTTTCGGGTCGATGCGGTCCACCATGAAGGCGGTGACGGCGCGCGGCGTGTAGTACTCGCCGGCGTTGCCCGCCGATTGCAGGTCGTTGAGGATCTGCTCGTAGATGTCGCCGAAATGCTGGCGTTCGGTCAGGTTGTTGAAATCGACCTCGTTGATCTTGTTGACCACCTGGCGCATCAACTGGCCGGACTTCATGTAGTTATGGGCGTCCTCGAACACGCCGCCGACGACGCGGCGGCGGTCGGCGGGATGTCCCGTCGTCCGGAGGTTCTTCAGGGCCGGGAACAGGTCGTCGTTAACGAAAGCGAGCAGCTCTTCGCCGGTGACGCCCTCGGGGTCCGCCGCCCACTTGCGCCACTGGAACTTCTCTGGAATCGGAGACCTGTAATTGCCCTGCATCACTTCCAGTTCCCTGTCCTGATCGTCGATGATCTTGAGGAAGAACATCCAGCACAACTGGCTGATGCGCTGGGCGTCGCCGTCCACGCCGGTGTCCTGGCGCATGATGTTCTGGATGGATTTGACGAGGGTGCGGACGGACATGGGCTAAGCGGACTCTCGATAGAGGGCGGATTGAAGCTCGTGGACGGCCTCGACGAAGTCTTCCAGCCCGCCGAAGGCCCCGATCAACTGCACCGGCGTGCCGAGTCGGGTGAAGGGCGGGATGCGCAGCACGTTGGCGTCATCCAAGTTGAGCACGCCCTCGTCGGCGTATTTGGCGAGTAGAGCATCCAGCACGGCGCGGGCCCGGTCCCCGTATTTGCTGAACACGTCCCGTTTCTTGACGTTCTCGGCTCGCTCGCGCCGGGTCAGCGGCTTGGCGTCGAAGGCGACGTGACAGATGAGGTCGAAGGGATCGAGGTCATTGCCCAGTTCTTCGGTGATGATGTCGAGCGGCAGGCCCTCGACTGCCAGTTCCTCGACGATCGCCTGCTTGCGTTCGGCGGCTTTCCAGCGCCTCAGGAAGTCGTCCAGACTGGCGAAGCGCTTCCTCAGCGCCTTTTTGGTGAAGTCGCGCAGGGACTCGGTGACGAGCTTGCCGTTCTCGTCGAGATATTCCACCCGCTCGGCAATGATCATCGCGGCGACACCGTCCACATAGACTTTGCGAACGCCACCGCCGGTATTCGGCGCGGTGGTGTCGGGCGGGTCTTTAACGACGGGGTTGTCATCACCCGTTTCCGACTGTATGGGGTAAACGCAGTCGTCCGTAGGCGGATTATCTTCGGGCGGCGTCATCGGATCGTCTTTGCCAGGCTCGTAAATCTGAACCGGTTCGCCGTCGAAATCCGGATCGGCGAAATGGCCGGTCGCGCCTCTAAAGTCCATCAGGGTGAAGTAGAGCTTGCGGGTGTCCTCATGCACGCGGGTGCCGCGCCCGACGATCTGCTTGAACTCGGTCATGGAGCCCACCTCTCGGTCGAGCACGATGAGCCGGCAGGTCTGGACGTCGACGCCGGTGGAAAGGAGCCGCGATGTGGTGACCAGCACGGGGTATCTCGATTCCGGGTCGATGAAGTTGTCGAGCTGCCCCTGCCCTTCCGCATCGTTGGCGGTGATGCGCATCACGTAGCGGTGGACCTTTTCCACCAGGTCGGCGTTCTCGTTGATCAGAGCCTGACGCATCCGGGCCGCGTGTTCCTGGTCGACGCAGAAGACGATCGCTTTCTGGAAGCGGTCTCCGCTTTCCTTCAGGAACGTCGTGACCTTCCGGGCCACGAGCTTGGTCCGCTCGTCCAGGACCAGCGTGCGGTCGAAGTCCCCGGTGTTGTAGAGACGGTCCTCGACTTCGATGCCGTCTCGATCAAGCTGCCCCTTCTCCGGGCGGTAGCCTTCCACATCACGGTCGATATGTACCTTGATGACCTTGTAGGGGGCGAGGAAACCGTCCTGGATGCCCTGCTTCAGGGAATAGGAATAGACCGGCTCGCCGAAGTAATGGATGTTGGAGGCGTATCTGGTCTCCTTCGGGGTGGCGGTCAGGCCGATCTGCGTGGCCGACGAGAAGTACTCCAGGATCTCCCGCCAGGCGGAGTCCTCGGCGGCGCTGCCCCGATGGCACTCGTCGATCACGATGAGATCGAAGAAGCCGGGCGAGAACTCGCGGAAAATCTTCTGATGTTCCTCCGGCCCGGTGATCGCCTGATAGAGACCCAGATAGACCTCGTAGGCGGTGTCGATACGCCGTCTTCCGTCGATGGCGTTGGTCAGGTCCTCGGAAGAGCCGTCCAAGCGTTCGATGGTCTTGGCTTTCGTCGAGAGCTTCGCCATTGCCGCGCCGAAAGGCCGGAAGTCGTTGACCATGGTCTGGTCGATCAACACGTTGCGGTCGGCCAGAAACAGGATGCGCTTCTTGCGGCCCGCCTTCCAAAGCCGCCAGATGATTTGAAAAGCCGTATAGGTCTTGCCGGTGCCGGTGGCCATGACCAAAAGGATGCGTTCGCGCCCCCTGGCGATGGCCTCGATGGCCGCGTTGACGGCATTGACCTGGTAGTAGCGCGGGGCCTTGCCGCCGCTGTCATCGAAGTAGTCCTGGAGGACGACGGCCTCGGACTCGGGCGTGAGCTCCTTCCAGGCGCGGTAGCGCGCCCACAGGTCTGCCGGCGATGGGAAGGCGTCAAGGCCGAGGGTGGTTTCCCTCTCGGCAGCCGCGCCCGTCCGGTCGTGGAAGACGAAGCCGTCGCCATTGGAGGAAAACACGAAGGGGATATGCAGGGCCTCGGCGTAGTCCAGCCCCTGCTGCATGCCGTCGCCGATGGCGTGGGCGTTGTCCTTGGCCTCGATCAGGGCGACGGGGATGTTGGGCTTGTAATAGAGGATGTAGTCGGCCCGCTTGCCCACGCCCCTGCTGACCAGCTTGCCGCGCACGATGATGCGGCCCCTGGTGAAGCTCACCTCCTCGCGGATCTGCGCCATCTCGTCCCATCCGGCTTTGCGCAGGGCGGGTGTGATGAACTTGGTGCAGATGTCACGTTCGCTGAGGCTTTTCTTGTCCATGCTTTTCAATCTACCACCTGTCCCGCCATGCGCAACGGTAAGCCGCAACCGCGCCATATCGACAGGGCCTGGGCGTCTACCGTCACTCCTTCCAGGGCCGCACCGTCGATACCGTGATCGGAGTCGGCGAGAAGCCGCGATTTTCTGCCGAGCGCAATACCTTGCAGCGCCCGCTCGGCGGCGTTGTCGGCCAGATAGATCCGGCCGTCTTAGAGGAACCAGATAAAGCCGGGGCATGACGGGCGAATCAACGGAGGGAATTTCAATACGGCCGCCCCCCTTGCCGCATGTGCGAGCCTGGAACATCCCACCTTCTTCCGGGGCGTTCAGGGCTCGAAAAACGGCCCTGAAAGGGCCGTTAAATCGAAACCGGGGCGCGAAAGGTCGAACACCTTGAATACGGCATTTTTCAAGGCGACCCCTATGACGCGTCTTCCAACCTTCCATAGAGGATTGACTCGAGGCGCTCAATTCGAGTAACCTACTCTCGCCGGGGACGGATACCGCCAAAGGCCGCTCCCGAAAGGAGAATCGGATGAAGTGCAAACCTGGGACAGTAATCGCGGTCGTGATTTCATTGCTCACGGCACAGGCAGGCTTCGCAGGCGAGAAAGAACCGGCCAAGGCAAAGGCTTTTTACAACGGCAAGACCATCAATTGGATGATCGGGTCGTCACCGGGAGGATCCGTGGACGGAACGTCCCGGCTGACCGCGCCTTTCTTCGAAAAGTATACGGGCGCTAAAATCGTGCTTCAGAACCGGCCCGCGGGCAGCGGCGTGGGCATGTTCAATCATCTCTATAACAGGACCCGACCGGACGGATTGACCGTGGGTTGGCATCTCGGCTCGACTCAAACGCTCAGCAGGGTTTCAGGGCGAGCGGGTATTCAATACGATCTGGAGAAATTGCACTGGATCGGCGTGGTCGCCCCCACGGAAAACACCCTTCTCGCTTATAAGCCGAGGTTCAAATCGCTGCAGGATCTGAAGCGAGCCGATAAACCCCTTCAATGGGGCCTGACTCGCTTGGGCGGCAACAATTATTTTATCGGTCTCACACTACGCGAGGTGTTGGGCCTCAACGTGAGGTTCGTTCCCGGCTACCGGGGCAGCGCCTCGGTGCGGCAGGCCCTGATGAGCGGAGAGGTGGACGTGGCCGCCTATGGGGCGAACCTTTACGCCGCAGCCATCAAAGACGGGTTGGTCGTGCCGTTATTGCACATCGGACAAAGGCGAGCCCCTGCGGCGCCTGATACGCCCACGCTCTATGAAACCGTCAAGAATATTCCTCAGCCGTTGGACAGCTGGATCAGAATCGGGGAAGTAGGCTACTTTATGGCAACCAATCCAGGGGTGCCGAAGGAAAGAGTCGAGTTCCTCAGGTGGGCGTTAAGGCAAGTCACACGGGATCGCGAGTTCACGAATCAGGCCAAGAAAAAAGGATATGTAATCGGTTACCTTTCGCCGGATGAGGCGTTTCCCATCGTGCGAAAACTCCTGCACCCGTCCCAGAAAGACCGGGAAAAACTTGACCGGATGCTGAAAGGCGAGTAGGAACCGCCGCCGATATACACTCTTGCCGATCCAGATCTCATGGGCCGCCGGGGGGTAATCAGAACGCTCAGTCTTCAGACTTTTTTCGAACCAGGACCCGCACGTGACCCTCTTCGCTCGTTGCGCGCTTATCCAGGTCAAAGAGCTGCGTGGCTTCTATGAGCCCGCTCAGCTTCGCATAGCCGTAATTACGGGAATCGAAGTCGGAAAACCGCTGCGCGATCCGGTTTGCGACCGTTCCATGATCAGCCCAGCCTGACTCGTCCGCGGCGGCTTCGACAACGGAGCTGAGCAGTCCGATCAGCTTCGAATCGCGTTTCAGCTGGTCCGTGGTCTTTCGGCGGGTCTCGGGTTGCGATTTATCGGGCTGGACGAGAATCTCCGTGAATATGAACTTGTCGCATGCGGACACGAAGGCGCGCGGTGTCTTGTTCTCGCCAAATCCGTAAACGCGAAGTCCTTCTTCCCGAATTCGAGAGGCGAGCCTGGTAAAGTCGCTGTCGCTCGATACAAGGCAGAACCCCTGGAACCGCCGCGAGTATAGAAGGTCCATGGCGTCGATAATCATCGCGCTGTCGGTGGAGTTCTTGCCAACCGTATATCGAAATTGCTGGACGGGTTGTATCGCATGGCCAAGCAACACGTGTTTCCACGAGTTCAGCTGAGGCTGGGTCCAGTCGCCGTAGACCCGACTAACCAATGGAACCCCGTAATTCGATATCTCCGAGATCAGGCCCGTGACAATGCCGGGCGACGCGTTATCGGCGTCGATCAGCACCGCCAGCTTATCCGGTTTGAGTTCCTGCTCCATGGTAAATTCCTAAACGCGGGGGCCGGGTCCGGCCGAGCTGTTGCCCAAACGCCGGTTAAATAGCACAATAGACCCGACGAACTATAACGCGCCGTGGTCGTTTCCTCAAACCGCCGGCGCGCTTTTCATCTTCAGAGAGGCCGACGGCTTTGAAGAGAGGGCCGCGCCGGAATCCGCTCAGCCCGCACCGCAACGAGGGGCAATCCATGGGCTGATTGCCGAAGGCTATCTTAGAGGTATGCAGGCAATCCGGGCGCCGGTAGTAAACGGTCTTTCAGGGGCGCCCCCGGCGGGCCTACACGGGAGCCCGGCGGGAATCTTTTTTTGAACGGGACTGCATGAAGGCGTCCCTCCGCGCCGCCTATCATAACCAGTGGACCAAAATGGCAAATCAACCGCAAAATAAGGCCAGGGTCGAGTGCGTTCTGAAAAGCCAAGCGATCCTCGGGGAATCGCCCGTGTGGGACCCCCGTGAAAAGGTGGTCTTCTGGGTGGACATAGAATCCCGCGACATCTTGCGGTTCCACCCGGAGAGCGGCCTGAACGACAGGTTCCATCTGTCTCAAACCGTCAGCTCGGTCGCCTTGCGGGAGCAGGGCGGCTTGATCGTCACCGTCAAGGACAAGTTCGCCTTTTTCGATCCCGGCACCGGGATACTGGACCTTCTGGGCGGCCCGCGGTCGGACATGTCGGAGTGCCGCTTCAACGACGGCAAGTGCGACCGGCAAGGACGATTCTGGGCCGGCACCATGAACCTAGCGCGATGCGATGCGCCTTCGGGGAACCTGTACCGGTTCGACCCCGGCGGCCGCATCACACGGGCTCTGAGCCGGGTTAGACTGTCCAACGGCCTGGGCTGGAGTCCCGACAATCGCACAATGTACTTCGCCGAGAGCTTTCGCCATTGCATCCACGCCTTTGATTTCGACGCGGCCGAAGGAACGCTTTCCAATCAACGCCTGTTCGCCTCGGTGGATGAAAAATCCGGGGGCGTCCCCGACGGACTCACGGTGGACGGCGAAGGTTGCGTGTGGAACGCTCAGCCGGGGCTGGGTCAAGTCGTCCGTTATAGTCCAAGCGGCGAGGTGGACCGCGTCGTCGAGCTTCCCGTGCCGCGCCCCACAAGCTGCACCTTCGGCGGGGACGACCTCGACGTGTTGTATGTGACCACCGCCAGGGAGACGTTGACCGCGGAACAACTGGCCCGGGCGCCTCTCTCCGGCGGACTGTTCGCCGTGGTTCCCGGAGTTCGCGGTCTGCCCGAGCCCCGCTTCCCGGGATAGCGCACGGGGCTGTGCATATGACAAGGACGCATGCCCTGCCGGATCCCCGTCCCATGCTGCCGGACTCCGACCTCCGCCGCGCGCCCGGAGTCGTCTCGACAACGTAGAGTCCCGGCTCAAAAACTGGTAGTTTTAACGGGCGACAAACCACCAGGGGCGGTTCAAGAGCACCGGGTCTTAGACAATCCCGCATCTCAACGTCGGTTCAGTAGGGGATCATGGGTGAAATATCCGAAAAAGAACTCAAGGCTTGCGGGGCTACAAGAAGGAGGGAGCACCACCGCTCCCTTTGACATGTGCGCGTCGAATGGTCTAGACCGTTTTCACCCGGTCAACGACGTAATCGACCGGGCGCCTCGCCCGGGCGCCCGAGCCGCCTATGCCGAGCGGGCCATCCGCACTATACTCACGGAACACGAACGGCACCTCCGCGAGCATGGAGAGGATACGCCCGCAATCAACGGCCGGCGCCGGTTCCACCGACAGCGACTACGTATGGAAGGAGTCAGACATGGAACGCGCAACTCAAAGCAACCTCGACGAGCTATGCATCAATACGATACGGACTCTCAGCATGGACGCGGTCCAGGCGGCGAAGTCCGGCCATCCCGGGACCCCCATGGCCATGGCGCCCGTGGCCTATAGCCTGTGGCAGCATTTTCTCCGCTACGACCCCCGGGACCCCGTCTGGCCCAACCGTGACCGGTTCGTACTTTCCATAGGGCATGCCTCCATGCTGCTGTACTCGCTGCTTCACCTGACGGGCACGAGGGCGGTAAGCGAAGATTACGAAACCCTTGCCGAGCCGTCGGTGCCGCTGGAAGACATCAAGAACTTCCGCCAGCTGGACAGCCGCTGCCCGGGCCACCCCGAGTACCGCTTGACGTCGGGCGTCGAGACCACCACCGGCCCCTTGGGACAGGGCGTGGCCGTGAGCGTCGGCATGGCAATGGCCGGCAGGTGGATGAGCGCATACTTCAACCGACCCGGCTTTGAAGACCTGATCAATTTCAACGTGTATTCCCTATGCGGAGACGGGTGCATGATGGAAGGGGTAACGGGCGAGGCGGCATCCCTGGCGGGTCATCTGAAGCTCTCCAATCTGTGCTGGATCTACGACAGCAACAGGATCACCATCGAGGGCAAAACCGCATTGGCGTTCAGCGAAGACGTGGGCGCGCGTTTCATCGCATACGGCTGGAACGTCACACGGGTGGGAGACGCAAATGACATGGAGGCGTTGCGACGCGCCTTCCAAGCCTTTCAAAACACGCCGGATCGACCCACGCTGATCATCGTGGACAGCCACATAGCTTACGGTTCACCCAACAAACAAGACACCCACGGAGCCCACGGCGAGCCGCTGGGCGAAGAAGAGATCAGGTTGACGAAGCGCAACTACGGCTGGCCGCAAGAGGCGAAGTTTTTGATACCCGACGGGGTCTACGATCATTTTACCGGCGGCATGGGCAAACGGAGCAAAACCCTGCGAGACGCCTGGTTTGAGCGGCTCAAGGAATACCGCCTGAAGCACCCGGACCTGGCGGACCACCTCCACAGGATGCAGCACCGCCGGTTGCCGTCCGGTTGGGATCAAGACCTGCCGAGCTTTCCGGCGGACGCCAAGGGTCTGGCCGGTCGAGAGGCATCGGGCGCCGTCTTAAACGCCATTGCGAAGAACCTGCCCTGGCTGATGGGAGGCTCCGCGGACCTGACCCCATCCACCAAAACCCGGCTTGCCTTTGACCATGCCGGGGATTTCAATGCTGAGAACTACGGCGGGCGGAACCTTCACTTCGGCGTCCGGGAACACGCCATGGGCTGCATATTGAACGGGATGGCGCTGGTGAAGGTGCGGGCCTATGGTTCGGGGTTTCTCATCTTCAGTGATTACAGCCGGGCCGCGATCCGGCTCAGCGCGTTGATGGAAATACCCACCATTCACGTCTTTACCCATGACAGCATCGGCGTGGGCGAGGATGGACCAACCCACCAGCCCGTGGAGCAGCTGGCCTCCATCCGCGCCATACCCGGTTTCATCGCGGTGCGCCCGGGGGACGCCAATGAAGTGGTGGAGGCCTGGAAGGTCATCATGAACCTCCGCCATGCACCCGCGGCCCTCATCCTGACCCGTCAGGCATTGCCCACGCTGGACCGCACCAAGTACGCCTGCGCCGAGGGGGTGAAACGAGGCGCCTATGTCCTGGCCGATGCGGACGACGGCAAACCCGAGGTCCTTTTGCTGGCCAGCGGCAGCGAGGTCCCGCTATGCGTGGACGCCTACGAGCAGCTCAAAACCGAGGGAATCGAGTCACGGGTGGTCAGCATGCCGTCATGGGAGCTGTTCGACGAACAGGAGGAAGCCTACCGGGACAGTGTGATTCCACCCTCGGTGACCGCGCGAGTTTCAGTGGAACAGGCCTCCACCTTCGGGTGGGCCAAGTACGCCGGCCCCACGGGCCGGATGATCGGCATGAAGTCTTTCGGGGCTTCCGCCCCGCTCAAGGACCTTCAGAAAAGGTTCGGCTTCACTGCGGCGAGCGTCGTTGAAGCCGCAAAGGCCGAACTGGCAAAGAAACGGGGGCCTCTACCGGAGTAAGGGACGGCCGTTCCGGCATCGGCTCAACTATCCGGCCGGATCGACGTTCCCAGCTCATGGGAACGCTTTGGGGTGAAGCTGCCAACTATTTGACATCAAAAGAAAAAATCCTTAAAGTTCCAGTCACCAATACGTCTTGGGATCAAGTGCCGCCGACGGGGTTGACTTTCACGGCTCCAGTTCATACATTCGAACGATCGTTCGAACTAATTAGACCCCGGAGGAGGAAAGCCAATGGCGAGAATCGCTACTTTCGATGACTGGATCGACTGTTTCCACGAATGGCATAGGGACATCGGCTATGACGCGACGCTTTTGGGAGACTACAAATTCGAGACCAAGCTCGGCGAGCTCCATGCCGCTGAAATCGAATTCGGCGATTTTAAAGGACAGCCGAAGTGGAAAAGGACGACTCAGATCCCCAACCAAACCATTACGGACGCCCTGCTGAACCTGATCGTTTATCAGGGAGACACGGAATTCGCCTCGGTGGAACAGCAAAAGAACCTCCTGGATGCCGCGCCCACGGATTACGACCGCGCCGCGCTCATCCGGGTCAACAGCGAGGAGATGCGCCACGGATGGCAGATGTGCTACTTGCTGGTAACCTATTTCGGCGATACCGGGAAACGCGAGGCGGAAAAGCTGCTGCAACGCCGTGCGGGACAGGGAAATCGTCTCCTGGGCTCTTTTAACCGGCCCGTGAGCAACTGGCTCGACTTCTTTACCTACACTCAGTTCGTGGACCGCGACGGGAAGTACCAGCTCACCATGCTGAGCCACTCCGCCTTCGCCCCGCTTGCCGAGAGCGTAACGGCCATGCTGAAGGAAGAGTTCTTCCACATGTTTACCGGGAACACGGGACTGACCCGCATCGTCAAGGCGCAAAAAATTCCCCTCCCCATCGTTCAGAAATACTTTAACAAGTGGCTGTCCACGGCCTACGACCTCTTCGGCACCACTCAATCCTCCTCTGCACAGTGGGCCTATGTCTGGGGCCTCAAGGGCCGTTACGATGAGCATGAACGCAAGGAAGAACCGGACAAGGGACGCCTCAACGAGCTGGCGTTGGAGCAATACCTTAAGGAAGCTCGAGGCTTGGTGGAATCCCTAAACCAGTCTATTCCTGAGGGGGAACCCAAGTTGACCGTTCCTGACTTGAAGTTCCATCGCTCCATCGGCGAGCATGCGGGCAAGACATACGGTGTGGACGGCCGGCTACTCTCTCAACAGGACTATGAGAAGCACTTGACCGAGTCGTTGCCTACGGAGGAAGATGAGCGCCGGTTGAGCGAAATCTTCAAGGACAAGGACTGGGTTCTGCAGATGAACTGATCCCCGAAGAGCCACCCTCGAGTTCAGCCCCCAGGGAAGGAGATTATTCAGCGATGTCCATCTGTCTAGTCTGTCAGAATATCGATTGCAAGAGTCGGGGTTCTGAAGAGATCATGAAAGAGATCGAGAAGAAGGCGAATGAAAAGGGCCTCAGCGATGTGGAGGTCAAATCGTACATGTGCTTCGGCGCCTGCCAGGAAGGCCCCAACATCGTCCTTTACCCCGAAAAGACCTGGTACGCCGGAGTCAAGATGGAGGACGTGGATGAAATCGTTGAGCATCTCTCGGGCGGACCCGACGTCAAACGACTCGACACGATCGACAGCTCACTCAAAGACCTCATCTACCAGCTACTCGATACCGGTATTTTCTAGGAGGGCCCATGGAGGGAATTCTCTTCCCACGGGGGATCGTGGAAGGAAAAGAGGGACTTAAAGACTACCAGGCGCGGGGCGGCTACGGCGCCCTTAAAAAAGCCGTTAAGGGCTCTCCTGACGCCATCATCAAAGAGGTGACCGAGTCCGGACTCAAGGGCCGTGGAGGGGCCGGATTTCCCACGGGAAAGAAAATGGCTATTACCGCCGAGTGCGGGGAGCAACCTCATTACGTCGTGCTCAATGGCGGCGAAGACGAACCGGGAAGCAAAAAAGATCGTCTCCTGATGGAAAACCTCCCTCACCTGGTGCTGGAGGGCGTTGTCCTCGCCGCCTATGCCGTCGGGGCGTCGAAGGCTTATCTCTACATCAATCAGGACTACAAGGCCGCGACCCGGAGCATGACCGAGGCCCTGGCCGAAGCGGAAAAGGCCGGCTATCTGGGAAGCAAGATACTGGGCGGCAATTTTGACCTCGATATTGTCGTTCACGCGGCGTCCACCAACTATGTGGCCGGGGAGGATACCGCGGCACTGGAGGCACTGGAGGGCAGAGAACCAAAGCCCCGGGAGAAGCCGCCCTTCCCCGCCACCGCGGGGCTTTTTGCCAAGCCCAGCACCGTCAACAACGTGGAGACACTGGCGAACCTGGCGCCAATCCTGGCTAAAGGCGCACAGTGGTACCGGAGCTTCGGAACCGCGGAGAGCCCGGGCACCATGATCTTCTCCTTGAATGAGGAAGTGGAACGACCGGGAGTCTACGAGCTGCCCTTCGGCACTCCACTACGCTTTTTGCTGGAGGAATGCGGCGGTGGAATCAAGGGCAACAAGACCATCAAGGCTATCCAGCCCGGCGGCCCTTCTACGGCCTTTCTCCTGCCCGATACGCTGGACGCACCGATGGACCACCAGAGTTACCGCGATATGGGCTCTTCCATCGGCTGCGGTGTGGTCCGCTTTATCACCGAGGGACAGTGCCTTGTTGAGGATACCCTGAACATTGCGGAATTTTTTGCGCGGGAGTCCTGCGATCAATGCCCAGCCTGCCGCATGGAAACCAACATGCTGGTGGCAATCCTCAAGAAGGTCCAACAGGGTGAGGGGCAGGCAGCCCTCCTGGATCAACCGGGCAAAGTCCTTGCCTTCAACAGGGGAAAGGGATTTTGCGCACTGATTAACATGCCCGGACCGCCCATCGAGAGCGCCGTGAAGCTATTCCACGGCGATTTCGAGTCTCATCTAAACACCGGCCGTTGCCCAGGCAGCTAAGCGAACTCATTCACTCATCTAGTACCTACCCTCACAGTTTGCCCGCGGCCGGGCACCGACGGCGGACTCGTTTCGGGTCTGAGCCTTAGAGTTGACCACTGCCGAACCGGGGCTCGCTCCTAAGTTAGGCACGAGTAAAAAGTGCTGAGTACTGAGTGACAGAGAATGCAAGTCGACGAGGGGAATGAGGATGAAGGGCGCGGGCATGGAACGTAGAGCTTCAGATATTCAACGGCCTGTTGCCCGCGACCGGAAGACTCGTCCCCCGCGGAGACCGTGGAAGCCGGGGTCCGGCCCCATTACATGTAGGATCCCGTGGTTCCGTCCCAGCCCCCCTTGAGGGTGGGAAAGCGCAGCGCCTCTTTCAACCGACTGAGAAATACATCCCGCGGCACATTTTTGGCCCCCAGGCTCAAAAGATGTTGATTGGTCATCTGCGCATCGATCACTTGAAAGCCCCATGCCTTTAATCGCTGCAGTAAAACCACCAACGCGACCTTCGAGGCATCCGTCTTGCGAAAAAACATCGACTCACCGAAAAAGCACCTTCCCAGGGACACCCCGTAAAGACCTCCCGCCAGTTCCCCCTCGGACCAACTCTCCACCGAGTGGGCATATCCCAGTTCGTGCAAATGGATATAGGCCTTCTGCATCTCCGACGTGATCCAGGTTCCCTGCTGCCCTTTTCGAGGCACTTCTTTACAGGCTTTTATGACATCCACAAAAGCCTTATCGAAGGTGACCTCATAGACACCCTTTTTCAGCGTCTGGCGCAGCGCTTTGGAGATGATGATACTATCGGGTTCGAAGATCGTGCGGGGGTCGGGAGACCACCATAGAATGGGCTGTCCGTCCGAGTACCACGGGAAGATACCCATCTGGTAGCCTGCCAAGACCCGCTTTGCACTCAGGTCTCCACCCACGGCCAAGAGCCCGTCCTGTTGGGCGTCACTGGGGTGCGGAAACACGACATCATCGATTAACTTATAAATCGGCATGGCGTCCAATAGCCTTTTTATTGCTGTGGCGAATTTGGAGTTGGTCTTTGCCTGTGACTGAAATCAACAGTTAGGCGCTCGGGCGCCGCAAACGGCGTTGAAGGGAGAAGTTCTCTGTGTTAGCTTCACCCTTACATTTCAGTACCAATTTTACGCTTATCAATCAAGCGTCCAAGAGATGGACGGTTTTGCAAAACCGGCATACGAAATAGTATGCTGAACGGGAGGTGAGACGTCATGTACAAGCGTATCGACCATGTGGCGCTGCATGTGAAAGACTTGGACCGCTCGGTGGATTTTTATGAACTCACATTCGGCTTTAAGAAATACTTCCAACATGCAGCGGGTAACGGCATGAAGATCGCCTATCTCAAGCTGGGTGACACGGTGCTGGAACTCACTCATCGGTCCGATGGCCCCATGAAAGGCTTTCATTTCTGTCTGGAAACGGACCATTTCGATGGGGCGGTTGCCGAGCTCGAGAACAAAGGCGTCGAAATCGCACAGAAATCTCACCCCACGGCTGCACGGGAGAAGAGGGAAGAGGGTTGGCGAAGGGTAGTCTTTCGAGGCCCCGATGGAGAACTGATCGAAATCAGGGGATAATGGGCGAATGAGGAGAACTGACCAATGTCAAATAAAAACGCCTCTACCATACAGGTGACCTGCCCTTGCTGCGAAGCCACCCTCACCATAGATACGGCGCTGGCGGCAGTGCTGGAACACAAAGTCCCCGCCAGACCCCACCCCGTGGCTCAGCTAAAGGACGCCCCCAGGATGCTTGAGGAAGAGGCCACCCGCCGTGACGAGAAATACCAACAATTAAAGGAAGCGGAAAAGAGCAAGGGGAAAGTCTTGGATCGTAAATTTCAGGACCTCCTCAAGAAGGCCAAGGAGGAACCCATCACAAAACCGTTGAAGGATATCGATCTGGATTAGCGGCCGGCATGAAAGGAGCAAAGCGCATAGCGCAAAGCGTTAGGATCAATCAACCGCAATTTTCCCCGACTATCGTAGATCATGATTCACCGCACAGACGCAAAGTACGCTGAGGGAAAAATTTTTGCCCAATCGGGAGACGACGATCGGGCAAAAGGCCCGGCTTTTGTCCGTGCTCATCCGCGTTAATCCGCGGTTAATAAATCTTGGCGCTCTTTGCGTCTTGGCGCGAAAAACTTTTTGAAAATGAGCCGGAAGAGGACAGATCCACCGCAACCCCCTGCTACTGAATCGGATGATTCTCCCTTCGACGAGCCCATTGTCCTACCTCTAGAGGACTCCATTGATTTGCACGCCTTCGCCCCCAGAGATATCCCCAGCGTGGTGGAAGAATACATTCATCAGTGTCACCAGGCAGGATTATCTGAAGTCCGCGTTATCCATGGAAAGGGCAAGGGCGTTCAAAGGCGAATCGTCCAGTCGGTCCTCGCAAAGAACCCTCTAGTTTCTTCCTTCAAAGACGCGCCGCCACAGTCCGGTGGATGGGGTTCAACCGTCGTCGTACTAAAAGGTATGGACTAGAAACGAAACCTACCGGCTAAGATCAACCTCTGGAGTCGTCCCACGAGAGAGCCGACGAATTTGTTCCTCCAGCCAACGGATATAAAAGCGATGGGTTCGGCGCTTTTCGATCGCGGCGATGCAAAGGAACCGGATGGACCCGGCGTACCGTGGCCAGTTTTCCCGCACCACCCGCGGCAGCCTGATATACGTGGGCGCATCGTCACAAAAGAGCTCACTGCGAGCCAGGGTCCAGATGTCGCACTGTTTCTCTCCTCCAGGTATATTTGCTACCGGGCGACTGGTTCTATTGTGAGGGACCTGGGATAACCCCTGCACCAGGTGAGTCAACTCATGACCTATGGTATTGTATGCAAGGTTGCGGGATCTTAGCCGGATCCCCATTGGGGCATTGACGCCCACTCGGGCGGGAGTAAACGCGGCGCCCAGGTAGCTCCGGGTGTATCCTACGGTGAGGGTCTTCCCCTCAAGCTCGGGAAACTCCCGCAAAGAGGTTCCCAGCATACGCATGACCCTGGGGGTCAGGCGCTTTTTCATTTGCGGCGTAAAGACAAGCTGCATGATAGATCTCAAATAAAAGCGAGCTTATAGAATTGATCTAACAAGGGTAACCCATTGAACGCTCAATTTCATCCTGTGGTATGGCAGTGGTTCCGTGGTCGCTTTGGTAATCCCACGGCTGCGCAGGAAAACGGCTGGAGGCATATCTCGCAATCCAATGACACGCTCATTGCGGCGCCTACGGGTTCCGGGAAGACCCTTGCGGCGTTCCTGTGGTCCATTGACCGGCTTGTACGCCGTGGGGCAAGGGGCAGACTCGATGACATGACCAGCGTCGTTTATATTTCCCCCCTAAAGGCGCTGGGAAACGATATCCAAAAAAACCTCCAGCAACCGCTTTCCGAGATCATGGGCTTGGCGCAGACCATGGGTATCCATCTCCCCGAGATTCGTGCGGCAGTACGCTCCGGTGACACGCCCACGCGGGAACGGCAACTAATGATCCGCCGCCCACCCCACATCCTAATTACCACACCCGAATCATTTCATATACTCCTCACCGCCAAGCGAAGCCGGCAGATTTTGAAGACCGCCGAGACGGTTATTGTGGACGAAATCCATGCGGTGGCCGGCGATAAAAGAGGGGCTCACCTCGCACTTTCATTGGAGCGTCTCGATGCCTTGGCGGGCCGCCGCCTTCAACGGGTGGGGCTAAGCGCCACACAAAAGCCAATCGAGGAGGTGGCCAACTTGCTGGTGGGAAACGGTCGACGTGAACCGGATGGCACTACCGCCTGCACCATAGTGGACGTGGGGCATAAGCGAGACCTCGAATTATCCATCCAGTTGCCCGATCAGGAGCTTGGTCCCATTGCCAGCCAGGAACTCTGGGCCGATGTTTACGATGGGATTACAGGCCAGGTGAGAGCCCACCGGACAACCCTGGTGTTCGTGAACACCAGGCGCCTGGTGGAGCGTGTCTCTCACCAGCTCAGTAGTCGAATGGGCGAAGGCAAGGTGGCTGCGCATCACGGCAGCCTGTCTCGCAAGACGCGCCTGGAGGCTGAGCAAAAGTTGAAGGCAGGGGAGGTCCCCGTGGTGGTGGCCACCGCCTCGTTGGAACTGGGCATCGATATCGGGCACGTGGACCTGGTCTGCCACTTGGGCGCTCCACGCGCCCTGGGGACCCTCCTCCAGCGAGTGGGACGGTCGGGGCATTGGCTAGGCGCCATCCCGAAGGGAATCCTCTACCCATTAACGCGCGATGACTTGATGCAGTGCGCTGCCGCCATCCGTGCCGTGCGGGGCGGCGATCTGGATCAGCTGAAGATCCCTGACAAACCCTTGGATGTCCTGGCGCAGCAGATGGTTGCCACGGTAGCCGCCCTCCTGCCCCAGACCAGTGCCCAAGGGAGTCTTCCGTTAGTTGAAGAACAGTCCCGCAGTTCCGCCATGACTGAAGACGAACTCTGGCACATGGTGCGTAGGGCCTATCCCTACCGCAATCTCACTCGGGAGGAATTCGAACAGACCCTTGAGATCCTCTGTGAGGGGGTGGCACCGCGCCGAGGGAGAAAAAGCGCCTACCTTCACCGTGACCGTGTCCACAATCGACTTCGAGCGCGCAGAGGAGCACGTCTCACAGCCATTACCAATGGCGGCGCCATTCCGGATACCGCGGACTACGACGTCATCGAGGCCCCCCAGGAAACCTTCGTCGGCAAAGTAAATGAAGACTTTGCCGTCGAGAGCCTTGCCGGCGATATCTTCCTCCTGGGCAACAAATCCTGGAAGATCAGGCGGGTGGCGTCTGGAAAAGTATGGGTGGAGGATGCCCATGGGGCCCCGCCAACCATACCCTTCTGGCTCGGCGAGGCGCCCGCGCGCACCACGGAACTCTCTAAAGCGGTTTCGGAACTCCGATCGGAAGTTGCGCTACGACATCATAACGTCCCTGAAGCCGTTAGCTGGTTAAAACAAGAGACAGGTCTGCCCCAGGAAGGGGCGGATCAGGTGGTTGGCTATATCCGCGAAACCCAGGCTGCGCTCGGTTGTGTACCCACCAATGATTGCATCGTGGCCGAGCGGTTCTTCGATGAGTCCGGGGGAATGCAGCTTATCCTCCACACCCCTCTGGGGGGTCGAATCAACCGGGCCTGGGGATTGGCACTCCGGAAGCGTTTCTGTATAACTTTCGATTTTGAACTTCAGGCGGCCGCCACCGATGACGGGATCGTACTGTCCCTGGGTGAGCAGCACTCCTTTCCCCTAGAAAGTATTTTTTCCTATCTCCTCCCTTCAACCGTAGAAAAGGATCTTGTCCAAGCGATGCTTGCGGCCCCGCTCTTCACCAGCCGGTGGAGGTGGAACGCATCCCGTGCCCTTGCGGTACTAAGATTTAGCGGGGGACGAAGGGTCCCCATGGCAATTCAACGTATGCGTGCTGAGGACTTGCTTGCGGCCGTCTTTCCTCAACAGGCCATGTGTCAAGACAACCGCACCGGTCCCATCGAGCTTCCAGATCATCCCTTGGTCAACGAAACCATTCAAAACTGCCTCCATGAGGCCATGGATCTGGTGGGTCTGTGCGAGGTCCTCTGCAAAATAGAGCAGCGCCAGATATCCACCGTGGCGGTGGAGACTTCCGCTCCTTCCCCCATGGCCCACGAGATCCTCAATGCCAACCCCTATGCATTCCTCGATGACGCCCCTTTAGAGGAGCGCCGGGCCCGGGCTGTGGCCCTAAGAAGGACAGACCCAGACCTGGCCCGTGGAATTGGCGCTTTGAGTCCGGAGGCCATCCATCAGGTTCGCCAGGAAGCATGCCCTGATATCCGCGACCTTGATGAACTGCACGATTTCCTACTCAGCGTCGGGATTTTGCCATTGGAGGAAGCGCGCAATTGGCCAGGATTGGCAGAGGAACTCATGGCCGCACACCGGGCCACCCTGGCCCGATGGCGGCCCGAACCAGGAAAAGAAGAACGCTCAGGTTACGTTGCAGCGGAGCGACTCGGCATGGCTCGAAGGGTCTTCCCCGAGATGCGAATTCACCCTGAGCTTGACCTTCCGGCACTTAGTGCGGGAGAGACCGCCCTCCCCTCACGAGAGGGGACCATCTGCCACGTTGTACGAGGTTGGATGGAGGTAGTAGGACCTACCACCGCCACATCCCTCGCAGGCCGGGTGGGACTCTCCCCTGCGGAAACGAGACTAGCCCTTGCCGCCTTAGAATCTTCCGGCAACGTGTTACAGGGTCACTTCAACCCGGGTGCAAGGGGAGAGCAGGAGGTGGAATGGTGCGATCGACGCCTCCTCGCCCGAATTCATCGCCTTACACTAGGGCGACTACGCCGCGAGATTGAGCCCATCACGGCCGCCGATTTCATTCGCTTCTTGCTCGGTTGGCAACACGTGGAACCCGGATCACGGCTCCATGGTCGAGAAGGAGTGTTGCAAGTCATCAAACAACTCCAGGGGCTAGAGTTGCCGGCGCCTGCCTGGGAGGAGCATGTGTTGCCTGCACGGATTGCTCAATACGACCCCGCGGACTTGGAAGACCTCTGTCTTGCGGGGGTGGTAACCTGGGGAAAGTTAAAACTCAATGCCAGTCCCGCGGGCCATCGAAACAATGAAATTGAGATGGCTGAATCGGACGCACGGCTGGACCTAAGACCCAGGAAGGGTCGGCGGCGGGCCCCCACAAGGATAGCGCCCATCGCCTTTGTGCTGCGGGAGGACCTGCACTACTTCATGGAACCGGGCAGGAACCGATGGTCAAAGATGGAAGGCCTGTCCGCTACCGCTCGGGACGTGGCAGAATATCTGCAACACAACGGCGCATCGTTTCTATTGGACATTGCCCGAGACCTTGGACGGCTCAAGACCCAGACGGAAGCAGCCCTTTGGGAACTGGTGACCCGGGGGCAAGTAACCGGGGACGGGATCGCCGGCCTTCGTACCCTCCTCACACCTGAGGTGAAACGACAAAAGAGGACCCGTCATCTGCGCGGCGTCTCTGGTGGACGGAGCACCACAAGGTTGATGCCCACCGGTCGTTGGTCTCTATGGAGAGGTGGCAGGAGTGGTATGGAAGGAGTTGACCCCGAACGGGTCAACGAGACGATGGCTCGCCAGCTTCTCTATCGCTACGGCGTAGTTTTCCGAGACCTATTGGCACGCGAGTCAAGAACACCGCCTTGGCGAACCCTACTGCAAATTTATCGTCGTCTTGAAGCGCGAGGGGAGATTCGAGGGGGCCGTTTTGTCGATGGTTTCGTGGGCGAGCAATTTGCCTTGCCCGAGGCTGTGGAGGCACTGCGAAGCGTTCGCCGTGGGGAACCGGATCACGAGGCGTTGATTGTATCCTCTTCCGACCCTCTGAACCTTGTGGGCATCCTGACCCCAAGCCCTCGGGTTTCTCCGTACTCCAACATGGCAATTGCTTACAGGAACGGTGTACCGGAGGAGATTGGTCCCCTGGGGGCCGTCCTCAGCAAGCTACCCCGCAAACAGAACGCACCCCATAGGGGATAATTAACCGCAGACCCACGCAGATTAACGCAGATACAATTTTTTATGCCCCTCGGGCATTTTTCGGCCCATTCGGCCGAAATCAAATCCGTGTCCGTCTGCGTCCATCTGCGGTTAATTGCTCCTAGCGCTTTGCGCCTGGCGCGTTTCCCTTGGCGTCCTTGCGCGAGGGGTTCTTCTTCTCATTTCCACTAGCCCCGATTTCCCCGTCGCCTTAACGTTTTTTCTCACTCATTACTCCGCACTTTTAACTCGTTCCTCACTTGGGGACAGGCTCCCACGCCCACATCCTCTCCGGCAGGCGCTTCTTTTGGATTTGGTGCGAGAGCGTTATTTTCGATCCGGCTAGGCTACTAACCTGCCGGCGCGGGGGGCGTCTCGGGTGCTGGAGGGGCCTCTGACGTGGGTGGTGCTTCGGAAGCCGGAGGGGTTTCTGGCGCCGGCGGGGCGGCGGCTGCCTTGGCTGCCACTGCGGCCTTTTGGCGAGCGGCCACTTGGGCCAGAATTCGGGTTTGGCGCTTGAGCCTTTTAATCTTCCGGCGAATCCGCTTTACCTTGGATCGGCCCTCAGGGGAGGCCAATGATTCCGCTTTTTGTTTTTTTAACTCCTGGATTTCCTGCTTCACCGAGCCAATGGAGACATCCTTTTCCTGAGTTCCCAGGGCAATACCTTCAGCCCTGGCGATGGCTTGAATCAACTCGTCCTTCTTCATCCCCACCACACCTTGAAGGTCCGGTATTTCCTTGGCCTTCTCTCTCAGTTTGGGTGCCGTCATCTTCTTCAGCTCGGTTAAATCCACAGATTTCCTCCTATTGAAATTCTGTCCTTACTGCTATCATAATCCTTCCTAAAACGAAAATGGCACCGGGGAAGAAAAAAAAGGCGGCCTCGCCGGGAAAAAAGGTTCCCCTTAAAAGGATCATAGCCGAGTTGAATCGGGTTCATCCCGACGCCAAGTTGGATCTTAACTTTTCCAATCCTCTGGAGCTCCTCGTGGCGCTCATCCTGGCCGCCCAGGCCAGGGATGACCTGGTCAATCAGGTCACAGCCCGGATTTTCCCCAAGTTTCGCGCGGCCAGGGACTATGCGAACACTCCCTTGGCAGAATTCGAGCAACAGGTCCGCAAGATAAATTTCTATCGTAATAAAGCCCGGATGATCCAAAACTGCTGCCAAGAGATTGAGAAGCGGTTTGCCGGTAAAGTACCGGACAAGTTGGGCGAGCTTACGTCTCTACCCGGGGTAGGGAGAAAGACCGCGAACATCGTGCTCGGCAACGCCTTTGGGAGACAGGCCATTGGAGTGGACACCCATGTGATGCGGCTCTCGCAGAGACTCGGCCTTACCCGAAATACCAACCCAGACAAGATTGAATCCGACCTCGCGGACCTGGTACCTGAAAAAGAGCGGGTCCGCTTTTGCCATTTGCTTCAGTACCACGGAAGGCGCGTTTGCCTGGCAAGGAGGCCACGCTGCCCGGAATGCACAATTAACTCTCTGTGTCGGTATCCGGAGAAGACCACGGATCACTGAAGGGATAAACCGGACTGGGGTGCGCGAGAACCACAATCTCCGTAGACCTCGGAAGAGTGGCTCGGCTTAACTGCAGCTGAGAAACGTTCATATGTCGAACGGGGTATCGCGTCCCGATAAACTCGGTGAAGATCTCCGCTTGGACGACATCGTCATAATGCATGGGAATCACTACGGGGGGATTCACCTGCTCGATGACCCTCACTAGATCCGCAAAGTCCAAATTCAACCTGGCATCGATGGGGATCATCATCACATCCACCTTACGCATCAACCGTCGCTGCTCCAGGGTTAGAAGGTGACCGATGTTCCCCAGGTGGGCGACGCAGAGGCTCCCCATCTGGTAAATGAAAATTGAGTTCGCAACTTGGCTCCACTCGAACCCGCGCTGGCTAGGCAGGTTAACGATCAGGATGTCCTTCACCCGAGTACTAATGGGGTTCCAGGTCTGCTCCAGCGTTATCCCTCTGAGGATCAAGGGGTCTCCACCCACTGCACCGATGTTGTTATGGGTGTAATGGTCATTGCTCACAGTGACAGCGTCGGCCTTGATACCGGGCGTCACATTAAAGTTAGGATCCGTGACGATCCTGACCCCGTTAGCGGAATGAATGAGGAAACTCGAATGGCCGAACCACTGTACAAAGTAGCGCCTCGACGTAACTCTCCCACCGCCTCGGACCTGGGCCAATTTGCGATGGCGCCCCAACAGACGAGCCAGATGCGGGTTACAGATGGCCTCAGCCAAACCTCTTAGCGGCAGCAGGAAAATCCCCAACAGCAAGCCGATAAATCCTCGCCGTTTCATTTTCCCTCCTCAATGATCAAGGAAGTAAAACTTGATACCTGAGTATCCTTCGATCTCCAAGCGTCTTGCGGCAGGTCTGCTTTAAGGCAAACCTGGCATAGGAAGGTTCGTACATCCCAACCGTATTCCGTGGCCACCTGTGGGAGTAAAACTCCTCTCTTATCCCCCTGGGCCACGTAAATCCCATGTTCTCCAACGATCAGGGAGAGTGGCTCAGGTGCCTGTTCCAGGTGTGATAGAACCGATATGTCGATACGTATTTCGTGAATTTCATCTTTTGTGATGGGCGAAAACCGATGGTCCTGGGTGGCGGCGGCTTGAGTCATTTCCGCCACGGTCTCATGGAGGGGGCTCGTGGGGAAACAGGTCCCTACGCAACCGCGCAGCTCTGTCCTCTTGTGCAAGGTCACAAAGGAACCATACTCGGAACTCAGCAGATAGGGATCGTCCACCCGGCCCAATTGCCCTTTGGTTCCGTAAATAACACCTTCCAGAGCGAAACGGGCAAATTCTAGAAGCCTTCTGCGAGACTCGAAGGGAAGGTAAATGGCCCCCATTGCGTTCCCCTCCGTGGTGGAAGAGTCTAGTGCTGATCCAATTCCCCTACAAGGGCGTTAACCATGGTCCCCGGTGATTTTTCTATCCTGAACACATCTTGCACTCGCCAAAGAATGCCAATTGATGAGAGGTCACGGTGAAACCTCCCCGAGGCAGGGAGGAGGGTAGGATTTCTTCGTACGCACCGACAAAGACGTCGTACACCCGCCCGCAGGTCTCGCAAATGAAGTGCTGGTGCCGGTCCACTAACGGATCAAAATGTTGGGTCCGGCCCAGGGTTAGCACCTGGAGTTTCCCCTCGGCCACCAGCTTTTGGAGGTTCCTATAGACCGTACCCAGGCTGATGTTGGGGATTTTTCTACGCACCCGTTCGTAAATCTGGTCAGCCGTGGGATGGGAGCTGTCGTTGGCAACCTCGTGCCACACAACTTCAAGCTGCTTGGTATTTCTGCCGACGCTTTTCTCCATTGGTTTTCCTAGGGCTAGATATCTTTTGCAAGTGACTGCCGGGTGTCCGGTTCAAGTTTCGTCTCAGCCCGGCAATTCGGGTGCTCCATTACCAATTTTATTTCATTTTCTCTGTCAGCAAAATCCTTACCCAAGTCTTTTCCAACCGGGAATCTCACGTACTGTACGGCGCTAATTTTATCTTCCCTGCTACGACCTTCTTCAAATCGAGCGCGGACGGCTTCTTTGTTCCCCACTTTGAGAAAGACGGCCTCATCCACACCCAGGAATTTCAGCAACTCGGTGGCGAAGCGAGATGCGGTCTTAAGCCGGGCATCAGCCATTATCTCGCCTTGGGACAGGTTGGTGTACCCTAGTAGGTCGGTTTGCCCCAGTAGGTGTAGGTGGTGGCGCCTCCGACCACATTCCACAGCGGCATCTGTGGACTAATGCCTTTGCAGTCTGCAACTACCTCAACTTGTCGGATGCACGGGAGGACGACCGTTACGAGCACCTCGCTGAGATCAGGCAATGTCGAACCGATCAAGATTCATCACCTTGCTCCACGCAGCCGCGAAGTTGCGCACGAACGCCTGCTGCGAGTCGTCACATGCGTAGACTTCCGCGATGGCTCGGAGCTCGGAGTTCGAACCGAAGGCCAGGTCCACCCTGGTGCCGGTCCACTTGAGATCACCGCTCCCGCGGTCGCGTCCCTCGAACACGTCCTTAGATGTGGATGACGCCTGCCACTCGGTGTTCATGTCGAGCAGGTTCACAAAGAAATCATTGGTCAACGTCCCAGGCCGTTTGGTGAAGACGCCGTGTTCAGACTGCCCGACGTTCGCATTCAGGACGCGCATGCCACCAATGAGCACCGTCATCTCGGGAGCAGTCAGCGTCAGCATGTTTGCCCGCTCCACCAGCAGCTCCTCCGCCGGTTTTCGGTGTTCGGCTCGGAGATGGTTGCGGAACCCGTCTGCGGTGGGTTCGAGCACGGCAAACGACTCCACGTCGGTCCACTCCTGCGACGCGTCCGTGCGCCCCGGCGTAAAGGGGACCTGCACGTTGTGCCCGGCGTTGTTCGCAGCCTGCTCGACGCCTGCGCACCCGGCGAGGACGATCAGGTCAGCGAGGGAGACCCTCTTCCCACCGGTCTGCGAGCTGTTGAACTCCGTCTGGATCTGCTCCAGCGTCTGCAGCACCTTCCCCAGCTCGGCCGGGTTGTTCACTTCCCAATCTTTCTGCGGTGCGAGGCGGATGCGCGCTCCGTTCGCCCCACCGCGCTTGTCGGTGCCGCGGAACGTTGCCGCCGACGCCCAGGCGGTCGAGACCAGTTGGGAAACGGACAATCCCGATGCGAGGACCTTGCCCTTGAGATCTGCGATCTCCTGCTGCCCGATCAACTCATGATCGACGTCTGGGACGGGGTCTTGCCACAACAGCGGCTGTGCAGGAACCAACGGCCCGAGATACCGACTGCGGGGCCCCATGTCACGGTGGATCAGCTTGAACCACGCCCTGGCGAAGGCGTCTGCAAGCTCCTCTGGGTTCTCGTGGAAGCGCTTTGCAATCGGCGCATAGACCGGGTCCATCCTCAGTGAGAGGTCAGTCGTGAGCATCATGGGGGCGTGCTTCTTCGACGGATCGTGCGCATCCGGCACGGAGGCCACTTCAGATGCATTCTTGGGAGCATACTGCGATTTACCAGCAGGACTCTTCGTCAGCTCCCACTCGTAGCCGTGCAGGTTATCGAAGTAGTTGTTGTCCCACTTCACCGGGTTGGTGGTCCAGGCGCCCTCCAAGCCGCTGGTGAACGTATCGCTGCCTTTGCCGCTGCCAAAGCTGTTCTTCCAGCCGAGGCCTTGCTCCTCTATGCTGGCGCCCTCTGGTTCGGAACCGACGTGGTTCTCAGGGACAGCACCATGTGCTTTGCCGAACGTGTGTCCGCCGGCAATGAGCGCAGCGGTCTCCTCGTCATTCATCGCCATGCGGCTGAACGTTTTGCGAATATACTTTGCCGCAGCGACCGGGTCCGGGTTGCCGTTCGGTCCCTCCGGGTTCACGTAGATCAGGCCCATGTGGTCGGCGCCGAGGGGTTCCTGGAGTTCTCCGTCGCCGCTGTGGCGCTCGTCTGCAAGCCACGTGCCCTCAGACCCCCAGTCAGTCTCGTCGGCCTCCCAGACGTCCGGGCGCCCGAAGCCGAAACCGAAGGTCTTGCATCCCATCGACTCCAGGGCACAGTCGCCGGCGAAGATTATCAGGTCGGCCCACGAGATCTTCCGGCCGTACTTCTGCTTGATCGGCCAGAGCAACCGGCGCGCCTTGTCAAGGCTCGCATTGTCGGGCCAGCTGTTGAGGGGCGCAAAGCGTTGGTAGCCGGAGCCTCCACCGCCGCGGCCGTCGGTGATGCGGTACGTGCCTGCGGCGTGCCACGTCATCCGGATGAAGAGCGGCCCATAGTGGCCGTAGTCGGCCGGCCACCAGCCTTGCGAAGTCGTCATCACCTGTTCGATGTCCTTCCTCAGGGCATCGATGTCAAGTGTCTTGAACTCCTCAGCGTAGTTGAAATCCTTGCCCATAGGATCTGACAGGGGAGAGTTCTGGGTGAGAACCTTCAGGTTCACCTGATTCGGCCACCAGTACTGGTTCGAAGTCATTTCGTTTCTCCTTTCGGCTATTTGCCGAGTATGCCGTAACGCCATGCGGAACCGAGTTTACCGCTTGAAATGGGGAATGTCGCTTGTTATCGTAATTCCTTACTTAATTTATTAATAATTGCTACTGTTATTAGCAAGCCCCATACTTCATGTCAAGAGGAATATGTCCGCTTCATCTGCATGACCTCGTAATCAATCCGCCGAAGAGCTGAATCAGATGAGTCTTGTGCAGCATAAATTAGGTAGTGAATCAATAGATCGGGGAGCTGGACCGGGATCACATGCGCTCCGGCATCATCTCGGTAAACTCTGTGGGACGCGGTAAATCGGCGCGAGTACGCCCGAACGTAGAAGAAGCTCTTGCGCCGCAGAATCCATCCATAGAGGGCCGATGCTGCGATTCGATGAACGACGTTTGCTTGCGGATTTCTCGTACGGCAAAGCCGGACCGGCATCAGTGCTAAAGTCGATAGTTCACTCGATACTAAAATCCGAAAAGATAACCTCGAGTGCGTATATGGCTTTACAGTCAAAGTACCTCCCCGCTACCTGTAGCCGGTCTCGGGCATGTCGCAAACAGTACTTAAATAACTCCTGTTCAATGACCTGAGAGACGTTACGTTTCATTTCACCTGAATCGTATCCATCTGGATTGGAGTCATACAAAGGGGGAATCGCGTTGGTCGGATTAAAACCAATCTGATGGGTGTCATCTTCCAGAGTCCTGCAAAATGGAGATGCGGCCTGTTGAACCTTCACCTCACCCCCGTTAATGTCACAACGTCGCCTGGATTCAACATTGCCGTCTCAAGCGTCGCATCAAGTGCTCTGAGATCATCTAGAAAGAGGTGTCGGGAAATCGGAAATAGAAAGCGATTCAACCATTCATGATCGCCAAAAAACCTGAAGCCGGCGGAGTCGGGCACCGTTAGCCTGGCACGGATCATAAGAACGTTCTGTAGATTCTGACGATGAGTTTCGCATGGGTAAGACTTATCAAGGCTTTCGAAGAACGCAAAATTTTGACTCGCGTACATGGCAAACAGCAGATCCACCGTAGAGCAACGCTCGAGCACCGTGTGAACCGTGGCTGGAGAGATTCCAGTATCGACCTGGTTCCAGAACGTCCCGGATTCATCCCGAAATACAATGCCGCATTCCCGGACGTCTCGATTCTCGGACTGAGTGGGAAAGATCTTCTTTTCCCCCAGGGTCAACGGCTTGCCAGGCTCCAGGAAAGTCACGTGCTGGAACCCCAGTCGCTTCAGACCATGGGCGATCAGTGGATCTACTCGACAGCAGACCTGACAATTCCTCGAGAGGCGGTCCAGAGAAGGCAAATCAAAGTGATCTGGATGCCGATGCGACAGAATGATGACGTCGACAGGAGGAAGTCGCTGGACATCGATTTCTCTCTTGGGACAAGAGACGACAATCCCGTCTTCGAAAGGGTCTTGAAGGACCGGATCCATGAGGATCGTCATCGGCCCCATTTTTACCAGAAGAGCCGCATGACCTAACAGCGTAACACGCATGACAAGATTCTTCCCTAGGTTCCGCCCTTAAGGCTGGAGGCATAGGTCTTAACTATGTCCTCCACCTATATCGCTAACGCTCCCAGAATGGCGGCCACGCAACACACCTAAACGCAATATCTGTGTTCCGTTCATGGGCGCCGGCTATTGTATCGCCATTTCATGACCTTTCAAGCGGATGATGGGTAAACGCGCCCAGACCATTCGCCCCCTTGAGCATTTAGCGACATTTTGCTATGTGGCAGGAAAACGCGATCCGAGGTTGAAATGATCTCCATTGATGAGTTTAGAAAAATAGAAATCAAAGTCGCCACGATTAAGCAGGCGGAGCCCCACCCCGACGCCGACAGGCTCATGGTTTTGAAAATCGACTTGGGCTCGGAGGAACGTCAGCTGGTGGCTGGAATCAAAGGACACTATCCAGCAGAGGACTTGATTGGTAAACAGATCGTGGTGATCGCAAACCTCGAGCCGGCCAAGCTCCGAGGCATAGAAAGCCAAGGAATGCTGCTTGCCGCCACAGATGACGATAAGCTTGCGATCTTGAATCCGGACAAGCCTGTTAGCCCGGGGGCAAGGGTGTCTTGACTCACCGTCAAGAGAGACCGCGGTGAGCAGTTGGCAGCGGGCGGCAAACCAGTAGAAAGCACTGAGCGCTGAGGAGCCGAGATCGAAGTTTGAGTATTGAAGACCGAGGAACAATAGTCCTGTGGTCATTAGTCCGTAGCCGTCCTGCGCTTAGCGCTTTGCCGTTTCCTCTATGTATTTTCGCCAACGAAGGCTGATCTGGGGGGTGATGGTTGCGGCAGTTATTGCTTTGGCGCGACGAGCAGGTCGTTTCCTGCCGAGTCTACCACGTAGCTGATGTGTTTCAGTAATGGAACCCGCTCGATATGCCTTTTGTGCATGATGACGAGAGCGCTGGGGTTAAGACGCAGGAATTCAATGAGTTTCTGATCGCTTGAGATACGCACTGCTTTGCGATCGGAATAGAACAGGGCGGAGTCCCGTATCCGCCGAAAAAACACCATATTTTCTCCTGGGGCCGCCAGTTGGTCGTATCTTTGGGCGAGTTTCATGGTGGATCGATAGGGATTAATCATCGGGGCAACCAGAATGATGAAAACAAGGAACCCCACGACCATCAAACCCGAAGTGACTCCAAAACAGACGCCATAATATTTTTTCCACAAAGTCACGAAGGAGAAGACCACGATACCCACCGCGACGAAGCCGATCAGGTGTGTTTTAGCCAGCTCCACTCCGTACCTCTGCTCAACCACCAGGGGGGGGTCCACCAGGGGATAAATCATTCCACCAACAAAGGTCAGAACCAGGGGGAGAAAGGAGTAAATAAATCCCTTGCGCAGCCATGGAGCGGGGGCCTCGAATAACTGATGCCAAAGATTGCCCACCAGCAAAGAAACAGCGGGGAACAAGGGCAGCAGATAGGCATTGCCCTTTGAGCTTGCCACGGAAAAGAATAGGAAGATCGCGCTGAACCAAAGGATAAGAAAAAAGGTCCCCTCGTTGATGGCTCTCCACCCGCCCCGAAACGCATTGATGAACACCAAAGGGAGCAAGAAGGACCAGGGGGAAAAACCGCCCAACAAGACCGGCAAATAGAACCAAAAGGGGCGGGCGTGATGGGCCTTTGGGGAGAGAAACCGCATGACGTTGTTGTGAATAAAGAAATATTCTGCGTAGTCGCTGTTGTTTAAGCTGATCAACGCATACCAGGGTGCAGCGATTACCAGAACTATTAGGATTCCCCAACCCATTTGCATTTCTTTCAGGAAACTCAACCGGCCTTTCAGCAGGAGAAGCAAACCGATGACTAGACCCGGAAGCACAACGCCCAGGGGCCCCTTCGCCAGCACGGCGAAACCCATGGAGGCATAAAAAATGAGGAAATAAATCTTTCGTCGGGCGTCGCTGGTATAACCCAAGTAAAAGAAATACAACGCGAGGGTTACAAAAAAAGCGAGGGAGATGTCATGGACCACGGACCGTGAAAGGGCGAGAAATAACCCGCTCGTCGTGAGTATCATCCCTCCCAGAAACCCGGTAGTGGGACTGAACATCCTTTTTCCCAGAAGATAGGTCAACACCACGCACCCGAAACCCAAAATCGCCGCAGGAAGTCGCGCGGCAAACTCTGTGAACCCGAAAATGAGGAAAGCAATGGCGGCAAACCAGTTATAGAGAATCGGCTTGTCGTAAAAATTTTCACCGTTGAAAGTCGTTGTAATCCAGTCGCCGGTCAAAACCATTTCCTTGGAGGTGACGGCATGCAACCCTTCGTCCCTGTCCCATAGGGGTCTAGCCCCGAGACGGAAGAAAAGAAGCGTCAGACAAACGCCCAGAAGAATCAGAACGAGGTTTCTTTCACTCTTGGACATCACTTGTTACAAATAGGTTAAACCGTTGCTTCTAGGAATACGATGAGGCGGAAATCTTCACTCATTGAAACATTGAGACAATCTAGCTAAAACCTGGACCTTAAACAGATGGGGTTTTGGGAAGTTTAAATGGACGGCATCTCAGAGTCAAACTTACTATCAATCCCTGAATTGTCACAGACTTGGCTATTCCAACTCAATCTGGTCCGCAAATAGGGGCGCGTAGATGAATCCCAACAGCATGCGCAAGATCGACTATTGGATCGGAAGACCCATCTGTCTTCTGCTAACGATACTTTACAAGTTACAAAGACTCGTGGGACTGAAGAACCCACGGAACAACCAGAAACCAAAAAATTTCCTTTTCATTGAACTGGCGGAAATGGGAAGTACCGTACTGGCCTATCCCGCTATGAATCAAATCAGGCGAGTCTACCCCGACTGCAATATCTATTTTCTATTGTTCAAACAGATCAGGGCAAGCATGGACATCGTCGACTACATATCCAAGGAAAATATCTTTACCATCGATGACTCTTCCTTATTTTCCATGTCAAGGGACACGGCGAAGATGATGTGGTTGAGCCGGCGGGAAGGAATCGATACCGCCATCAACCTCGAGATGTTCACGCGGTTTGGAACCATCTTGAGCTATTTGAGCGGGGCCAGAAAACGAGTAGGGTTTCACCGGTACCACCAGGAGGGCCTTTACGCGGGTGATCTCTTGACACACAAGGTGAGCTACAATCCTCATATTCACTCGGCTCACTCGTTCATCAATCTCCTTGATGCACTCGATGCGCCGGTGGACCAGGTGCCATTGGTGAAGGTAGCGGTGGACAACCAAAAGCTCCAGATCCCCAAGAGGGTCTCCGACGAAGCGGCTCAAAGCAGAATTTGGAACATACTCAAGGCCGAAAACCCGGACATCGACCCAAACAAAAAACTGATCATTCTCAATCCGAACGCAAGCAAGTTGATCACCATAAGAAAATGGCCACTGGAAAACTATGCCGCGCTGGTTCAAAACCTTTTGCAGGACAAAGACGTGTTTGTGGCTATTACGGGAGTGGCCTCAGAGAAACCGGACGCCGATTACATCTGCGATAGGGTAAAAGATCCAAGGGTTCTCAACCTTACCGGGAAGACGAGTTTGAGCAACCTGCTGGACCTCTTCAACTTGGGCCGTGTGCTTATCACCAACGACAGCGGTCCTGCACATTTCGCGGCCTTGACCCCGATTCATATCATTGTGTTTTTTGGACCCGAGACCCCGAAACTCTATAAACCCCTCACGGAAAATTGTACCGTCATGTATTCTAATTTCGCCTGCAGCCCCTGCGTATCCGCGTTCAATCAAAGACTGAGCGCTTGTAACGACAATCAGTGCCTTAAAACCATTGATGTGGACACCGTATATAACACAGTGAAAGGTATCATCCATCAAGCGTGAAGCGCTTGATTGTTGAACCCTTGCCTGTCTTTCGGGTTAGGTTGTGAATCCCGCCGGTTGATAAGGTGTGCGAAACTGGATGGCGACAATTTTAGGGGAGATTGGCCGATCCAAGGGGGGCGTGCGCTCTCATTCTTCCAATGATTGTATATAACCCCAAGGGAAGCCAAATCCACACTAGAACACTTACAGCTTGCGCAAAAGGAAGTGACCTCGACCCTTCCCAGATCTGTAGCAACGGATCCACCGCGAGCATCCAAGCATCATTGGGGGACTCGGCCTTATGGCGAACCACCACTTGAACGGCGTTAAAGCGTTCCCGCTTCAGCAACTGAATGAGCTCGCCTTCAAGTCGCTCCGGCGCAATCCCTCGCCAGTTAGGGAAACGAACCAGGTTCCAGACATAGACTGTGGAACCCCAACCATGGCTGTCCGATCCGCCGGTCATAAGGAGATTGTTTTCTCCGCTCACTTTGACAATTCGAGACCTAAGACGTGGGGGAAAATCAAGGGCGCGTGGAGAGCTCGTCACAATCTCAAATCCTTGAAGTCCCCACGCCAGAAAATCGTCCAGATTCTCCCAGTGGTCCTGCCAGTACTGAGGCAAGCTTGCAATGACAACCTGATCCCATGTTTGGGAGACCTTTTGCAGAAACGGTTTTATTCCCCTGTACCCCGTGTCATACACTTCTTTTTTGAGGAGAGTCTTATTGCCCAGCAAGATCCAGTGGGACCTGAACAGACTGATCTCCTCTCCCCGCATGGAGATAATGCCGGGACGCGGTTTATGACCGAGCGAGATGTCTCTGCCTTCTATCGATCCGTGGATCACATTATGGTCCGTAATAAAATTCGCGTGGAAGCCGCCCCTTTTGTGCCAGAGCATGTTCCGCAAAGGTGAAAAGGATCTTCGCGCATCGTGCGAGGCATGGGTGTGGGAATGGATGTTAAAGGCCAACAGGCGCTTGTCATCCAATTGGAGTCTGGCCATGGGACGAGGAATGAGGACCGCCATCAGGAATACAATAAAAAACCCCAGGTTAAGCAACACAACCTTGCCAACTTCAATCAGAAATAAGCTAATGGTGAATGGGTTTCGGTATAGTTTCAACAACCGGCAGCCGAGCCAAAACAAATTAATGGCAATACCGACGGCGATGTGTTGTCTAGCACTGAGGATGGTTAAATGATCTGCAATTTGAAAGAATGGTGCGAACAAGACATAGGGCAAGGGATAGTGCAGCCTGATACCGTGGTTAAATTGGCCCGTGACAATGTCTTTGATGTCGCTGGGATAACTAAATACCTGCCCCAAAACGATTGCAACGGTTAAAGCAATCGCAACGGTCAATGTGATAGGAATCTGCTCTTGAGGTTTGGTCACCAGGAATCCGGAAGTGGGCGCTCTCCAAGGGCTAGCGGCCCCTCATTACGAAGCTAACTCACCCCGAAGATGGGAACCGTCATGGAATCGGCGGTCCTACGCTGTCAGCACGCGTTCAAAGAATTGATGGTAGTACGGAAACGGTTCAAGGGCCGCCTGTGTTGGCCGTTGGTTTTAACCCTTATGCTACTTGGCAGGGAAGAGGTCGGCGTTCTACCCCGGCACCTCCCCACCCTTTTCCCTTGAAACAACACCCAACATCCGCTTGCCTCCCTCCTCGTAAAAAGTAAAGGTAGCCCTCCCGTTGGCGTCTTCCGCCACCAGCTTCCCGTCTTGTGTCGTTAAATTGCCGCCACCTGAGAAGACACTGATTGTGCGGGCGCAAGCGAATCCCCACCTACCTTTCGGAGCCGACCGCTCCAATTTCCGGCCACGGATTTGAAGTTTGAAATTGCCACCGCCTTCGTAGGTTGGTTCTTTGACATTCGCATTTCCCCACAAGCCGCCAGCACCACTACCCCGGCCATGGCAAGTGCCCAAGACGATAGTGGTTTTGTGCATTAAAATCTCCTTGCTTCTAATAGAAGTTTTCTCTTATTGGACCTATGATGTCAACTTGAATTGGGCTGGAGTGCAAAAAGTGTGGAAAAATCCAAGCTCCGTTCGGGTACGGACACGGAGGTTATCCTCCTGGCATGGGAAAGGTGGGGCAAACAAGCCTTGGAACGGATAGTGGGGCAGTGGGCCTTCGCGTTATACGATACCCGGTAGCAATGTCTCTGGCTCGCCAGGGATCGGTTGGGGGAGAAGCCACTCTTTTATCATGAGAGCGCCGATGCTCTGACCTTCGCGTCAAGCGTTCCCGCGCTGTTTCAGGCACCGTGGAAATCATCGGATCTTCACGCTCGGTGCCCTCGCCCGTCATGGCTCGCTCCCTCGACCGACACTGTGTCATTGTTTTTCCTCGTATCATGAATAAAGCGAGCTACGCCTCATGGCTCCGTTCTAAGCCCAGCGGTCTTAGGGCCGACCTCGGCTTTACAACTTTAGGTAGATTTGTTATCGGGTTGCTTAGTGATCGTCTAAGGTTCCCCCCGACTTTTAATGACTCCCTTCCCTAAAGGACGACCCACCGTCTGTCTCATTGACCTAGGCGCCTTGCGCTGGAACTTCCGCCAAGTTCGGATAAAGGTGGGACCACAAGTCAAAATACTATCCGTGGTAAAGGCCAATGCATACGGGCACGGTGCGTGCGAAATCGCCGAAGTTCTTCAAGACGAGGGCGGCGATGCCTTTGGCACTGCAACTGTGGAAGAAGGCATTGAACTCAGACAACGAGGCATCCACGCTCCGGTGGTGGTTCTCGCCGGTGTCTACCCCGACCAGTTGGAAGAAGTCGAGAGATACGATTTGACACCAGTGGTCTGCGAGGCGGAAGTCCTTGGCAGACTGAAACAGCTCACAAAGAAGCGAAAGAGCCCGCTCAACTTTCACCTGAAGGTGGATACGGGCATGGGCAGGATTGGATTTCTCTCTCAAGAGGCCGACTCTTGGCTTCCCGAACTCAGTGGATTGGAGATGCTCCACCTCCAAGGCGTATTTTCCCATTTCTCTCGGGCAGAAAACGTCTCCCATCAACACACAAGAAAACAACTCGAGTCTTTTAGACGGGTCCTACACCGGCTCCAGGCAAACGGCCACCAACCCAGTTTCGTTCACCTGGCGAACAGTGCCGCCATCATCACACTTCCAGAGGCTTATTTTACCATGGTACGACCAGGCCTAATGCTCTATGGAGTTTACCCATCACCGGAGATGGTCAAGGAGACCTCACTGAAGCCGGCATTGACCTGGAAAACATCCATACACCAGTTAAAGAAGGTTCCAAAAGGCTTCCATATCAGTTATGGACAGACCTTTACGACACAGAGGGAGAGCACCATTGCGACCCTTCCCTTAGGTTACGCCGATGGCTACAAGCGGTCGTTATCGAACCGCGGATGCGTGTTGGTGCGGGGTCAGAGGGCGCCGATTGTGGGGACCATCTGTATGGATTTGACAATGGTGGATGTTACCGATATACGCGGGGTGAGCCAGGGAGATGAAGTGGTGCTCTTGGGTCAGCAAAACGAGGCTGCTATTTCGGCCGATGAGATGGCAGGCTGGTCCAATACCATTTCCTACGAAGTTCTGACATCCATCAGCGCGAGGGTGCCTCGCATCCACAACAGATAAAAGGGGGCGATTGAACGGCTGTGGCCAAGATTCAAAGGGCTCTAATCAGCGTGTCCGACAAAACAGGTGTCATCGAGTTTGCCAAACAATTATCGGACCTCGGTGTTGAAATTCTTTCCACGGGCGGGACTGCAAACCTGCTTAGGGAAAATAAGATCACCGTGATAGAAGTTTCTGAGTTTACTGGGTTCCCGGAAATGTTGGACGGGCGTGTAAAGACGCTCCAACCCAAAATCCACGGCGGCATCCTGGCGATCCGGGATAACCCCCACCACCAGGAACAGATGAAGCGGCACGGCATTGTGCCCATCGATCTAGTGGTGGTGAACCTCTATCCCTTCGAGGCCACCGTGGCGCGAAAGGCCCCCTTCGAGGAAGTGGTAGAAAATATAGATATCGGAGGCCCTTCCATGCTGAGAGCCGCGGCGAAAAACCACGCTCACGTAGCCACCGTGGCGGACCCTGATGATTACAGCCTCGTGGCCGCGGAGCTGAGAGAACGAGGGGGAGAGCTTTGCGCCGAGACCCGATTCCGCCTCGCGCGCACCGCCTTTCAGCAAACGGCTCGCTATGACGACGCCGTCGCTAACTACCTGGGCTCCCTGGACGCCAATAAGGAACCTACCTCCTGGAGCGACACCTATAACCTGCAGGTTACCAAGATCCAAGATTTGCGCTACGGGGAGAACCCCCACCAGCGGGCTGCTTTCTACAGATCGCCTGAGAACCACGGTCCATCCATCGCCGCAGCCCATCAATTCCAGGGTAAGGAGCTTTCCTTCAACAACATATTGGATGCCGATGCCGCACTGCGCTGTTGCCTCGAGTTCAATGAAACCGCTGCGGTGGCCATCAAGCACACCAACCCGTGCGGCGCGGCCGTATCAAGGATGTCTCTCGCCGACGCTTTCCGCAGGGCACGGGCATCCGATCCCGTGTCCATCTTCGGTGGCGTCATCGCACTTAACCGCCGCGTGGATGAGGAGACCGCCAACGAGCTCAAGGAGATCTTCCTAGAGATCGTCATAGCTCCATCGTTCACTCCAGAGGCAAAGGCGGTTCTCTCCTCTGCCAAGCGCCTTCTCAATATTCGGCTCTTGGAATTGGACATGGCGCCCAAGGAGGAGCGTGGCTATGATCTCAGACGGGTCCACGGGGGCCTGTTGGTACAAGACTGGGACCAGGCTCCTCTCCATGTCAGGACCTGTAAGGTGGCCACTGAGCGCACGCCCACGGAGGAGGAATACGATGCCCTGGATTTTGCCTGGAGGATTTGTCGTCACGTTAAGTCGAACGCCATTGTTTTCACTTCCCGGGATCAGCTCCTGGGAGTGGGTGCAGGACAAATGAGCCGGGTAGACTCATCCAAGCTGGCGGTGATGCGGGCCAACGCCAACGGACTCGACCTCACCGGTTCGGCGGTGGGCTCCGACGCCTTTTATCCCTTTCGTGATGGGGTGGATGAAGCCGCCAAGGCGGGGGCCAAGGCCATTATCCAACCGGGTGGATCCATTAAAGACCAAGAGGTCATCGCAGCCGCCAATGAGCATGGAATCGCCATGCTTTTCACCGGCATTAGGCATTTCAGACATTGAAAGCAGTCCAGGTAGGTGGCAGAAATAGAGTTGCCTAGCAATCCATCATCGCCATCAAACGCGGATATCCTAATCTTAATATCCGGTTGTAAGGCCCGGAGGCCGGAGATCTTTTGGCTTCCCAGCCTGCTGACTTCCAGCTATAAAAGGCAATCATGAAAATATTGGTGCTCGGCAGCGGAGGTCGAGAACACGCTCTTGTCTGGAAGCTCAGGCAAAGTCCTTTGGTGAGCAAGCTCTACTGCGCGCCCGGTAACCCCGGCATCGGTGAGATGGCAGAGCTGGTTGCCCTAGGGCCGGAAGAAATCGAAGAATTAGGCGACTTCGCCAACCAAGAAAAGATCGATCTCACCGTAGTGGGCCCGGAAATTCCCCTGATCCGCGGTATCAGTGATCACTTCGAAAAAAAAGGGTTAAAAATCTTTGGCCCCAATCGGGAGGCGGCGAGATTGGAGGGCAGCAAGGATTTCGCCAAGGAGATCATGAAGGAGAACGGAATCCCAACGGCCGCCTTCGCAACTTTCTCAGACCCCAAGGACGCAAAACAATTTGCCGGCCAGATCCAGCCTTGCGTTGTGAAAGCGGACGGCCTCGCGGCTGGAAAGGGCGTGACCCTTTGCTTCTCCCTACGGGAGGCAGAGGCGGCAATTGATGACATCATGGTACGCAAGGTATTTGGCGCCGCGGGAGACAAAGTGATCATTGAGGAGCTTCTCACGGGGGAAGAGGCCTCCTTCATGGCCCTGATGGATGGAGACCACTTCCTGCCCCTTGCATCTTCACAAGATCACAAGCCGGTTTTTGACGGGGATCAAGGACCCAATACGGGTGGGATGGGAGCCTATTCCCCCGCACCCGTGGTTGACTCGAAAGTCCACCAAGAGGTTTTGGTAAAGATCTTGAACCCTCTTCTCTCCGGGCTAAAAAAGAGAGGAGTCTTATACCGGGGGGTGCTCTATGTGGGGCTGATGATAACCAAGGAGGGACCCAAGGTATTGGAGTTCAACGCGAGGTTTGGCGATCCCGAATGCCAGCCTCTAATGATGCGTTTGAAAGGTGACCTTGTGCCCTTGCTGGAGGCCACCGTCGAAGGAAAATTGAACGGGCTTGAAGCCCAGTGGCAAGAGGCCTCCTCCGTCTGCGTCGTCTTATGCTCGCAAGGGTACCCGGGACCCCATGAGAAAGGAAAAGAGATCCGAGGCTTGGATCACTTGAACCAATGGAATCGCGGTTTCGTCTTCCATTCAGGAACCACGAGAAGGGATGGCCGCTGGTTCACCTCCGGAGGTAGAGTACTGGGTGTAACCGCTCTTGGGAACAGTATCGAAGAAGCCGTTAAAGAAGTTTATTGTGCCGCCGGCCAGATCGGTTGGGACGGAGCGCATTACCGCAGAGATATCGCGTCCCGCGCCCTACCACATCCCCAGGCCAAAGGAGAATCAAAAAAGTGAAAGCAAATTCCGCAAACCAACCCAAGGTGGGAATCTTGATGGGCAGCGACTCCGATCTCGAGGTGATGCGAGAGGCGGAAAAGCGGCTCGATTATTTTGGTATCCCCCATGAAACGAGAGTCCTCTCCGCCCACCGCTCTCCTGCCCTTACCGCGGGCTACGCAAGCTCCGCACGGCAAAGAGGCCTGGAGGTCATCATTGTGGGGGCCGGAGCGGCGGCCCATCTGGCAGGCGTAGTGGCCGCGCACACGACGTTACCCGTCATCGGAGTTCCCATCGATAGCTCGCCACTCAAGGGCATGGACGCCCTGCTGGCCACGGTGCAAATGCCCGCGGGAGTGCCGGTGGCCACCATGGCGATCGGCAAGGCGGGCTCCGCCAATGCCGGAATACTGGCTGCGCAAATAATTGCCCGCAACGACTCTCGGGTTTCCGCTAAATTGGCACAGCTGAAAGAAGAACTGGTTGCAGGTGTCGAAGAGAAGGACCGAAATCTCAACAGCTAGCAAAACAAATAGTCCCACGGTGTCGGGTCGGGCCGTGACGGCCCTGAGATCCGGGGAGGTTATTGTATTTCCCACCGAGACCTTTTACGGATTGGGGGCCAATGCCCTCCATGAGGACGCGGTGGAGCGGGTCGCAAACCTCAAGGGCCGAGATGCAAAAAATCCCATTGCGTTGATCATTGCGGACATGGACATGCTCAAAGAGGTTACCAAGGATTTTCCGCCCATAGCGGAAAGACTCATGCAACACTTTTGGCCGGGGCCTCTGACCCTGGTCCTTCCAGCCAAGAAAGGGCTTTCACCGCTACTTTGCAACCCCCACGGGGGTATCGGGGTGCGGGTTTCAAGTCATCCGATTGCCTCCGCCCTGGTCCGTGGCTTGGGCTACCCCATCACTGCAACCAGCGCCAACCCTTCGGGCGCCGAACCGGCAAGAACTATCGCAAAGGCTCAGGCGTATTTTGCCGACAATCTTAGAATTTTCATCGACGCTGGAGAACTCACGGGCAAAAAGGGATCCACCATTGTGGAATGTCATGGAGACCAATACAAAATCATTCGGGAAGGAGAAATCAGCTCGCAGGAGTTGGACGGAACCTTGGCAAACTCTCGCTAAGCCGGCTTCCCACACCTGCCGAGTAACAAAACTACAATGGTACGCATCGCCCCATTCCGCGGCATCCTCTATAATTCCAAAAAAGTTCGCGACCCATCCAAGGTGGTGGCTCCTCCCTA
The DNA here is from genome assembly GCA_965218425.1 of uncultured Binatia bacterium (SeqCode). GTDB lineage: Bacteria > Desulfobacterota > Binatia > UBA9968 > CAXXLF01 > CBDCDW01. Next base: position 1,886,852 of record OZ244621.1, on the reverse strand, counting down.
CGACGTAATTTCAGCCCATGAGCAGGAAAGACTCCACCGGAAATCACCCCACAACGTCGTGCGGCTCATTCTCAATCAAGAGCCCAACCCCTACGATGAGGCGGCCCGCCTTTTCGAGCAGTGGCAAACCGATGACGTCTTGGTTCGGGCCGATCAGCCGGCCATCTATTTTTTGAGTCAGCGTTTCCCCCTGAAGAACGGTAAACAAATAGAGCGCTTGGGATTTATTGCCCTCACTCGGATTGAAGACTTTTCCGACGGAAGCATTCATCCCCACGAGAACACTTTTCAAGGCCCCCGGGACGACAGGATGAACCTCCTCCATGCCTGCAAGGCCAACTTGAGTCCCATCTTTGGCCTTTATTCGCAGCCGAGGCAGACCATTACCGAAGCGCTGGAAGAACACGTCCGGGGGGTTTCCCCTGACATTCACGTCAAAGAAGAGGGCAAGGGATCTTCCACCCTCTGGCAAATCACCGACTCTGACATCATTGGCCAGGTTCAACGGCAGATGCAGGACCAGCCTCTACTCATCGCCGACGGGCATCATCGATACGAGGCGGCCATGAATTACCGCAACCAGCTGCGCGCCGAGCAATCCCAATGGACCGGTCGAGAGGCTTACAACTATGTGATGATGTATTTCTCCAACATGACCGAGGACGGATTGGTGATTCTTCCTACCCATCGACTCGTCAGAGACTTTGACTCCATGCCGTTTTTACAATTGGAGGGATCGCTGCAAAAATACTTCAACGTTGACCAGTTTCCCAAGAACCAGGATGGGAGGCGCTCGTTTCTTCAGGAGCTGCAAAAGGGAGGGAAAAAACACCGGCTTATCGGCGCATCCTTCAAGGGGGATCCCCGCTATCTCATTCTCCGCTTGAAAAACAAAAAGGCCATGCAAAACCTAGGCAAGGAAATGAGCGCTGCGCTGCTGGAACTGGACGTGACGATCCTGCACCATTTAATCCTTGAACAAGTTCTCGGGCTCGCGCCCGAGAGGCAGGTCATGGGCGACGCCATCAGCTACCCGCAAGATGAAGAGGAAGCACTGAAGGCGGTGGAAAAGGGAGAGTACAAGGCGGCGTTTATCCTAGGCCCGCCACGGGCCCAGGAGATTTTAGCCATTGCACTGGGCGGAGAGAAAATGCCTCAGAAGTCCACCTATTTTTATCCCAAGATCCTGAGCGGTCTCGTGATCAACAAAATCGATCATGGCGAGCTGATCCAGGACGAACCAGAGCCCGGCGCCGCTTAAATCTATGAATAAAACCGTAGGATAAGAGGAAATTAAAGGGAGGCAAGATGGCCCTGGTAATTGGAGAAAAAGAGACGAGAGAACTGATCCAAATGAGCCAGGCTCTCACGGTAGTGGAAAAAATGTTCAAAGACCGGGCCGAGGGAAAGGTAAGGAGTCTTCCCAGAAGGAGGCTGAGGAGCGGCTCCCGCCAACTCAACGTCATGGCCGCATGGCAGGCGGATTGGGATTTAGTCGCCCTGAGGGCCTATATGGGCGGAGCCAATACGATTACCCTATACAACGGACAATCAGGTGAGCTGAGCCTGATCCTTAACGCACGGTACCTTAGCAGTTTGCGCACTGGGGCCGCCAGCGGAGTGGCGGCGAAATATCTCGCTCCCAAGAGCACCAATGTCCTCGGACTCGTGGGAACGGGCAAGCAAGCCACCTACCAGGTAGAGGCCATCGTGAGCGCCTGCAACGTCCGCCAGGTGCTGGTCTACGGACGCAATTCAGAGAGAAGAACGGACTTTGTCCGGCAATTGAGCACAGTGATTCCTGTGGAGCTAAAAGAATCACCGTCCATCGAGGCAGTGGAAAAAGAATCGGACGTCTTTGTGTTGGCCACGGACTCCACCACATCCATCACGGACGGCGGTCATCTGAAGGACGAGGTGCTGGTCATCACCATGGGGGCAAACGCCACCGCCAAACACGAGATCTCAACGAATCTCATCCGGCGAATGGATCTCGTGGTGACCGACGACATTCCCACAGCACAATATGGCAGCGGCGATCTAGTGGAGGCATGCGAAGCGGGGTTGACCCGATGGGAGGACATCATACCCCTGGAAAGAATAGTCGGCGGCGAAGGGCCCACGGGTCGGGGGAAAAGAATCCTTTTCCAATCAAATGGAATAGCCGACGAGGATTTGGCTGTGGCCCGTTACGTTTGGGACCAGGTCCAAAAGAAAAACATCAAACTGAACAGCATACCGGGTCTCTAGGCACGCCGTCACATCAATCAACACTTCCGGCTCCCGCTAAGGGGCAGGCCCCCGAGCCTTCATTCTCAAACCGAATTTTTCTAACAACGCATTGAAAAAAAGTGTTTGCGAGAACACTAAAACTTTCCTCGGGGAACGAGCCTCAGGCCGTAGGCAACAGGCCTTTGGATATCTGAAGCCGAACGTTCGATGCCCACGACCTTCACCCTCATTCCGCTCCTCCCAATGGATTAAAGTCCCGTAGCAACCGAAGGTAATAACATCAAAATCCTCCATGGTCCCCAATTAACCGCATCGAACCTATGAGTCGAGTCTTACTCGGCGGTTCGTTACTAGGGAAAGCTCAGTGGAAATGAATCACAGCAGGGGAATTAAATTACTGGTTCCGCTTCAACCGGACCCTGGAAAGGCAATTTCTATTCTGCTATCTTTCCCACTGGAGGGACGCCATGGCCGAAAGCAAAGTGGCTGTCAACGGTAAACTCAAAGAGGAAGAAAAGTTCTACAATGAGGTAGAAAACAAACACCTGATTCCCCTGTGGAACATCACCTCCCGCCTCCTGCCGGCGGAACCGCGGACCAAGGTGAAACCCTTCCTCTGGAAATGGGCCGATTTACGGGATCTGGCCTATCGTGCGGCAGAACTGGTGCCTATCGAGCGCGGTGGCGAGAGAAGGGTCCTGGCACTGGTGAACCCGGGGCTTGGCGGCAAGTACGCTGCCACCCATACCCTATGGGGGGCCGTGCAGATCGTGAAGCCGGGAGAGATCGCTCCAGCCCACCGGCACACGGCTTCGGCAATCCGCTTCATTATCGAGGGAGACCGTTCTTATACCAACGTCAACGGCGACAAGTGCGTCATGAGCCGAGGGGACCTGGTGCTGACTCCAAACTGGACATGGCATGACCACGGATGCGAATCCGATAAGCCCATGATCTGGATGGACGGCCTGGACCTTCCATTGGTGGGGGACCTGGATGCGATTTTTTTTCAGCCTTACCAGGAGTCACGCTACCCCATAACGCTGCTCAACGATTCCGAAAGCAAATTCGGCGGGCCTCAACTCAGGCCCACCTGGGAAAAACCGGTACAGGATATTCCGCCTCTTCTCAACTACAAGTGGGAGCCCACCTACGAGGCGCTAAAGAAGATTGGCGAGAGGCCGGCGAGCCCCTACGACGATGTCTGTTTCGAGTATCTGAATCCCAACACGGGTGGACCCGTTCTCCCGACCATGGGCTGTTATATTCAAGCCATTAGGGCTGGAGTCCACACCAAGGCCCACCGGCAAGTGAACAGCGCCGTGTACCATGCCTTCGAGGGAAGCGGCTACACCATCATCAACGGCCGGCGGTTCGACTGGGAGCAAGGAGATTTCTTTGTGGTGCCCCCTTGGGCCTGGCATGAACATGCCAATGAAGACCAGCAGGAAGCGATCCTCTTCTCCATTCAGGACACCCCTGTCACGAAGGCCCTAGGCTTATACCGTGAGGAGCCCTATGAGGAGAACGAAGGTCATCAAAAGGTTACGGGCAAGTTTGAAAATTGACGCTAGCGAGAAAGGCGCCCATGGCTAAATTCCTTGAGTGCAGCGAATGCAAAAAGATTGCGTTTTACTACGACGACTACGTCGGAACCGAGAAGCCTTTCTATCTAAAGTTCATGCGATACCCGGACGGAACCAAGCCCGAATCCCCCAAGTGTTTTAGCTGCGGCGCCGTTCCCCGGCTGGTCCATGCGTTTATCAAAGAGGAGAAACCGGGCGCCAAGCACGAATAGGTTCCGAATGCCCGACTATAGCCGCAGCTCTGGGTAAGCGGGAATTGGTTCCAGGCGTCACCCCCCACCGTTTCACCGGTCCGGCTAATTCTACCGTCACCACGACCCCATACGAACCCACCTAAAAAGGGCACCGTACAGCCATTAACCATCCCCAAGAATTCTACAATCCTCGCGATACTGCTTCTTAGCATCGTTGCGACGGATGACGAACAATGAGTTAACCACATCGAACCAATCCGTCACTACGTTTACTTTTTCTTGATGGCGGCTTGGGCTGCGGCCAGCTTGGCCACCGGGACACGGTAGGGCGAGCAACTCACGTAGTCCAGGCCGATTTCATGGCAAAAGACAACGGATTTGGGGTCCCCTCCATGCTCGCCGCAAACCCCAATCTCCAGTGTCCGGCGTGCCTTGCGGCCTTTTTCGATGGCCACGCGCATTAGGGCACCGACCCCCTCCCGGTCGATACTCACAAAGGGGTCCTGGGAGATGAGTCCCTGGGAAAGGTAGCTCGGAAGGAACTTCCCGGCATCGTCCCTGGAAAGTCCAAGGCAGGTTTGAGTCAAATCGTTCGTACCGAAGGAGAAAAACTCCGCCTGCCGGGCGATTTGGTCCGCCACCAGACAGGCACGCGGGAGCTCAATCATGGTCCCAATCATGTATCGGACCCTGACGCCGTAATCTTTCATGGTTTGTCGGGCAATCCGCTCAACGATCTCCCTCTGCGCTCCTAACTCCTCCTGGCTCCCCACTAGAGGGATCATCACCTCTGGAAACGGATCATTCCCTTCCTTGCGTAGCTCGCAGGCGGCCTGAAAAATCGCCAGGGCCTGCATTTCTGTGATTTCTGGAAACGAGATACCGAGACGGCATCCCCGATGGCCAAGCATCGGGTTAATCTCGTGAAGGCTTTCTACCTTCTCCCGGAGAACCTCTGCCGGGATGGAAATGGCGCGGGCAAGCTCCTCCACATCCCCTTCGGTCTTCGGCAGGAATTCATGAAGGGGTGGATCCAGCGTTCGAATCGTCACGGGCAATTTTCCCATGACCTTGAGGATGGCCTTAAAATCTTCCTTTTGGATGGGCAGGAGCTTGTCCAGTGCCCTGCGCCGCCCGGTTTCGTCGCCTGCCAGAATCATTTCTCGTACTGCGTTAATGCGCTCTCCCTCAAAAAACATGTGTTCCGTGCGGCAGAGCCCGATCCCCTCGGCGCCAAAGGCCCTCGTAATCTCTGCCTGTCCCGGTTGATCGGCGTTTGTTCTAACACCAATCTTTCGGACCTCGTCGGCCCATCTCATGAGTTTCGAAAACTGCTGGTAGACACGAGTCTCCTTGGGATCCAGAGTCCGGTCAATCAACACCCGAGAGATATCCGAGGGCAGAGTCTTCAACTCGCCGCGGATCACCTCCCCGGTGGTCCCATCCACCGAGATCCAATCCCCCTCTCGAAGAATCGCATCTCCCACCCGCATTTCACGCGCGGCATAATCCATATTCAAGGCGTCACAGCCCACCACGCAAACCTTGCCCATTTGGCGAGCGACCAAGGCGGCATGGGAAGTCATCCCCCCTCTGGCAGTGAGAATTCCCAGGGCCGCCTCCATGCCCCGAATGTCTTCCGGGCTCGTCTCCACGCGGCAAAGGATCACCTTCTGCCCCCTTTGCTTCCACTCCTGAGCGTCCTCGGCGTGAAAGACTATGCGACCGGAGGCCGCACCGGGTCCCGCAGGCAGGCCTTTTGCAAGAACAAGCCCCTCCTCACCTGCGCGTTGCTTATCCTGGTGATCGAAGATGGGTTGCAACAGCTGGTTCAATTGATCCGCCTCGATCCGAAGCAGCGCCTCCCGCTTCGATATGATCCGTTCCTCCACCATATCCACCGCGATACGCACGGCGGCAAAGCCGGTCCTTTTTGCCGCGCGGGTCTGGAGCATCCAGAGCTTCTCGTCCTCGATGGTGAATTCAATATCCTGCATCTCCTGGTAACGCTTTTCCAAGACCTTACAGAGCCGGACCAACTCACCGTGGGCCTTCGGCATAGCGTCCTTCAGTTCGGCGATGGATCGAGGGGTGCGAACGCCGGCCACAACATCTTCACCTTGGGCGTTCACCAAGAACTCGCCATAAAGTCGCTTTTCACCTGTGGCAGGGTTACGGGTGAAGGCAACCCCCGTGGCGCATTTGTCACCCATATTGCCGAACACCATGGTCTGAACGTTCACTGCCGTACCCCAACTGTGCGGGATATGGTAAAGCTCACGATAGGCAATGGCACGATCATTTTTCCACGAGCCGAACACCGCCCCTATGGCTCCCCAGAGTTGCTCCTGGGGATCTTCTGGAAATTCCTTTCCCAGCTTACTCTTGATCTCCGCCTTAAACTCCGCCACCAGCTCTTTCAAGTCTTCCTCGGTCATTTCGGTATCGAAGCGGATTCCCCTGGTTTCTTTCTTGCGTTCAAGGATAATCTCAAAGGGATCGCGTTCGTCTCTTCCAGTGGGTTTGAGACCCAGGACCACATCGCCGTACATCTGCACGAATCGGCGATACGAATCATAGGCAAAACGGGGGTTTGCGGTTCGCGCAATGAGCCCTTGAACGGTTTGATCATTGAGACCCAAGTTCAAAACCGTGTCCATCATACCAGGCATGGATTCCCGGGCCCCCGATCGAACGGATACCAACAAGGGATTGGCGGGGTCCCCAAACCGCTTTCGTATATCCTTCTCGAGCCGACCCAGAGCGCCTGCAACGTCTTTCTCCAATCCTTTTGGATATCGCTCCCCATGGCCATCGAAGTAAGCGCACACCTCAGTGGAGATGGTGAATCCAGGGGGGACCGGTATTCCCATCTTTGTCATCTCGTGCAGGCCCGCGCCTTTCCCCCCCAGGAGTTCCCTCATGGTTGCTCTTCCATCCGACTTCCCACCGCCGAAGGAGAAAACTCTTTTCTTCGCTTTAGCCATTTTCCTTCTCTCCACCGGGCGCCTCAATGCGGCCTCTCATTTCCTCAACCAGCCGATCAATAGGGATCCTCACCTGCGTCATAAGGTCTCGGTCTCTTAGGGTTACGGTTTGATCCTTCATGGTTTGGTGGTCCACCGTAATTCCATAGGGGGTGCCCACTTCATCTTGCCTGCGGTATCGACGACCAATGGAGCCCGCTTGATCATAGATCACGGAAAAGTGCCGCTTGAGAATATCTTGAATCTCATGGGCCTTCTCCGGTTGTCCATTTTTCCTGAGCAGTGGATAGATCCCCGCCTTAATGGGTGCCATTTTGGGATGGATACGTAAGACAACCCTCTTTTCCCCTTCCGCTTCATCCTCATCGTATGCATCAATCAGCAAGATCAGAAATATTCTGTCCACTCCCACCGCGGGCTCGATCACGTAGGGAAGGTAGTGCTCTCGATTCTCTTCATCAAAATAAGTGAGGTCCTTTCCACTGGAGTTCATATGCTGTTTCAGATCAAAATCCATCCGATTGGCGATTCCTTCAAGCTCTCCCCAGCCGAAGGGATAATTGTACTCGATGTCCGAACAGGCCTTAGCATAATGGGCCAACTCCTCCTTTGGATAGTGACGAAAACGAAGGTTTTCCTTTTTTAGTCCCTGCCTAGAGTACCAGGACAACCGCTCTTCGCGCCAGTACTCGAACCACTGTTGGTCCATTCCCGGTTTGACAAAGAACTCCATTTCCATTTGCTCGAACTCGCGCGTACGGAAGATAAAATTTCCGGGAGTAATTTCGTTGCGAAAGGATTTTCCCACCTGAGCAATGCCAAAGGGCAGTCTCATCCTCGTGGATTGAAGCACGCTCTGAAAATTGACAAACATCCCCTGGGCTGTCTCCGGCCTCAAATAAGCCGTGGCCGCCTCATCTTCCACCGGACCCACAAAGGTTTTAAACATGAGATTAAACTGCCTGGATTCTGTTAGGTCTTTGCTGCCGCAGCCGGGACACAGACCATCGGCGATATGATCTGCCCGAAACCGCTGTTTACATGCGCGGCAGTCCACCAATGGGTCGGCAAATCCTTCCACGTGACCGGAGGCCTGCCATACCTTGGGGTGCATGAGCGCGGCGCTCTCGATACCCACGATATTCTCACGGGACATGACCATATCCTGCCACCAGGCCTCTTTGATGTTGCGTTTCAACTCAATTCCCAAAGGACCGTAATCCCACGTGCTGGCGAATCCCCCATAGATCTCACTGGAGGGAAATACAAACCCTCGACGCTTGCACAGGTTAACAATGCTTTCCATTGTTACTCTAGTTTTCATTGTACAAATTCTTTACGGCTCGATTCCTCTCTACCGTTTGAATGGTCTCATTCCGTGAACCCTATTCTTAAGGAGGGAAACGAATTCCCGCTGCATCAGAAAAGAATCTAAGTCATGCGGAATGTCTCTAGAAAGGGAACCGATTTCAATTCCTTGTTAATCTGGTACTGGATGAAACGAGGTAAAATAGAACGAGTTTCCTTGAGAGCGAGACCGGACAAGTCTGAAAAAGATAGCAACCATTCCTCGGGTTCTTGAAGCCGGGCCAGGGCGTTCAAGGCCTCCTGGGAAAGAGGCAGAGTTTCCTGCCTGAAAGGAAGACAGGAACGGCACAGGATACCGCCATCCCGTGGACTAAAACTCCAACGGGAGAGGTAGTCACGGTTTTCCTCCGGATCCTTAACCATGAATGCGTCCCTAGATTGGGATCTCTTTTTTCCACACCTACGGCATCCTTCTAGCATGGGCTGATACCCCGATAGCGTGAGTAGCCTCATCTCAAAAAAGGTTAAATAGGATGCCGAACTGCCCCGTTCCTCAAGAAAGAGCAACCCTTGCTTTAAATGTTCGAAGGTGGTGCGGCTCTCCTCCCGCTCTCGAGTGAGCTCATCGGTGATCTCAACCATGTACGACGCCATGGCAATCCTCTCCAGGTCAGTGGTCAAATTCTTAAAGACCTGTAGCCAATCGCAGGCATGAATAAAGACCAATGAACTCTGGGCGCGTTCTTGAAACCGAAGGTTGACCAGCGAGAACAGTTCCAAGGTGTTGACGAACCTCCTCCGCGACCGCTTCGCACCCTTGGCGATTCCAGTGACCTTTCCGAAGTCTCGAGAGAGAAGAGAGACGATCTTATCGGATTCCCCGAAGGACCGCGTCCGCAATACAATTGCAGGACTAACAGAGAGAACCGGCATGTCCCAATTGTTCCTCCCCAAGACAGATATCATTTCGAACCAAAACGCGCAAACTCTTTGAAAAATCAACGGGTTCTGAGAAGCACTTCACCTTGACAAGCCGGCAAGTGATGATTACATACTAATTTTCAATACACCTCGCGAGCCTGAGGAATCAATGAACGAGAAAGATAGCCGAGAGAGCGCGCAGCCTGCCGAGGCACAGGAAACGTTAAGCCATTCTGAGCAGCAAAACAATGAGGAAGAGCCCGCTCCAGAAATAGAAAAACTACGTGAACAGATCGCTGCGAAGGAGCTTGAGACCCAAAAAAACTATGACCTTCTGCTCCGCCAAAGCGCAGAGTTGGAAAACTTTAAAAAGCGGGCCGCACGGGAGAAACAAGAGGCCATCAAATTCGGCAATGAGAGCCTAGTTAAGGACCTACTACCAGTGCTCGATAACCTGGAACGGGCCGTGGAGCATGCCGGTCCAGAGGGCAACGAAACTCCACTGCTGGAGGGCGTTGAGATGGTCCTCAAGGGTTTTCTCGAGGTCCTCGAAAAGCACGGCGTCAAACAGGTTTCTGCCAAGGGAGAGCCCTTTGACCCGCAAAAGCACGAGGCTTTTGCCCGGGTGGAAAGCAAGGATCACCAACCCAACACCGTGGTGCAAGAGCTCCATAAAGGATACTTTATGGCCGACCGGCTCCTCCGCCCTTCCCTGGTAAGCGTTGCCAAGGTACCGGAAACTAAAGAGGAGAGCAGCGAACAAACAAAATTTGAAAAGACCGAGACGGATGATTAAATGACTCACCATGACCGATCTGAGGTCTCACCCTTTGAGGAGAGCTAACCATGGCTAAAGTGATAGGTATCGATCTAGGGACCACCAATTCCTGTGTGGCCATAATGGAAGGAAGCGATCCCAATGTGCTGGCCAATGCGGAGGGAACCCGCACTACTCCCTCGGTGGCCGCATTCTCTGACAGCGGCGAGCGTTTGGTGGGTCAGATTGCCAAAAGGCAAGCCATCACAAACCCCGAAAACACCATCTTCGCGGTCAAGAGACTCATTGGAAGACGGCACGATGATCCCATGGTTCAGAAGGCCCTGAAGGTTCTCCCCTATCGGGTCGTTAAGTCGGACAATGGCGACGCCTGGGTAGAAATGAGAGGGAAGCAGTACAGCCCCGCTGAGGTCTCTGCCTTTATTCTTCAAAAGATGAAACAAACGGCGGAGAACTACCTAGGAGAAAAAGTGACGGAAGCCGTGGTCACAGTCCCCGCCTATTTTAACGATAGCCAGCGACAGGCCACCAAGGACGCGGGCCGAATCGCGGGTCTCAATGTCCTTCGGATCATCAACGAACCCACCGCCGCTTCATTGGCTTATGGCTTGGATAAGAAGAAGGATGAAAAGATCGCCGTCTTTGACCTTGGCGGAGGGACTTTCGATATTTCCATCCTCGAACTTGGAGAGGGGGTGTTCGAGGTCAAGGCCACAAATGGGGATACCTTCCTCGGGGGTGAAGACTTCGATCAAAAAGTGATGGACTACCTAGCGGAGGAATTTAGAAAGGACCAAGGGATTGATCTGCGTAAGGACCGCATGGCCTTGCAGCGTTTAAAGGAAGCGGCGGAAAAGGCCAAATGCGAGTTATCCTCCACCATGGAGACGGACATCAACCTCCCCTTCATCACGGCGGACCAAAACGGGCCGAAACACCTCAACATCAAGCTCAGTCGTTCCAAACTGGAGGCCCTCTGTTCGGAGCTGGTGGACAGAACGGAAGGTCCCTGTCGCCAGGCACTCAAGGACGCGGGCCTTTCTTCGGCGGATATCGATGAGGTGATCCTGGTGGGCGGAATGACGCGCATGCCCGTGGTGCAGGAACGAGTGCAAAAGATCTTTGGTAAAGAGCCCCACAGAGGGGTCAATCCAGACGAGGTGGTGGCCGTGGGGGCCGCGATCCAGGCCGCCGTACTAAAAGGGGAAGTCAAAGATGTCCTGCTCCTGGACGTAACTCCCCTTTCCTTGGGAATTGAGACCCTAGGTGGCGTGTTTACCAAGCTCATCGAGAAAAATACCACCATACCGACTAAAAAAAGTCAGATTTTTTCTACCGCCGCAGACAATCAAACCGCTGTTACCATCCGTGTCCATCAGGGGGAGCGGGAGATGGCGGCAAACAACAAACTCCTGGGGCAATTTGACTTGGTGGGTATACCACCAGCGCCAAGGGGTGTTCCGCAAGTCGAGGTGACTTTTGACATCGACGCCAACGGGATTGTTCATGTCAATGCCAAGGATCTGGGCACCAATAAAGAACAGTCCATCCAGATCACGGCCTCTAGCGGCCTCAGTGAGGAAGAGATCAACCAAATGGTGAAGGATGCCGAGGCCCACGCTGCCGAGGACAAGGAGCGGAAGGAGGTAGTGGAGGCCCGCAATCAGCTGGATTCTCTGATCTATACAACTGAAAAATCGCTTAAGGATTACTCCGGGGAATTGGACGCATCCGTAAAGGCGGAAATCGAATCGGCACTGGAAAAGGCCAAGAAAGCCGTGGAGAGTGAGGATCCCCAAACCCTCCGTTCTGCGGCCGATGAACTAGGCCGCTCGTCTCATAAATTAGCCGAGGCGATGTACGCCAAAGCATCCCAACAACAACCACCTCCCCCACCCGAGGGGGGCGGCGCCGACCGGCAGGGTGACAAGCAAGGCGGTAAGAAGGAGGATGTGGTGGATGCCGACTTCGAGGAGGTCAAGGACTAAAGCGGGACGGGACAAGCTTTCCTTAAAGTAATTTAAAGCCCCTGCTCCCGGTCGTTTCAGGAGAGGGGCTTTTTTTGTTATATAAGATCCTTCAAGGGGAATTTACAATTGAACGCGAAAAAGGACTATTATGATCTGCTTGGCGTGGGTCGTAACGCCAATGATGATGAACTTAAGAAGGCCTACCGCCAGCTTGCGTTAAAGTTCCATCCCGACAAAAACCCGGGAGACAAGCAGGCCGAGGAGAAGTTCAAAGAGGTTTCAGAGGCCTACCAGGTCCTCGCCGACCCGGAAAAGAGGGCCCAATACGACCAGTTCGGGCATGCCGCCTTCGACGGCGGCAGTCCTTTCGGAGCAGGTTTTGATTTTAGCTCTGGTTTCGAAGACATCTTTGGAGACATATTCGGCGACTTTTTCGGCAGCGGCACCGGGAGGCGCCGCGCTCGATCCCAACGTGGGGAGGACCTACGCTACAATCTGGACATCAGTTTCGAAGAAGCGGCCTTTGGGACAGAAAAGAAAATCAAGATTCCGCGGCACAGCAACTGTGAAACCTGCAAAGGCAGCGGTTCGAAGCCTGGAACCTCGCCTCGGACTTGTTCCACTTGCCACGGGAGAGGGCAGGTCAGTTTCCAACAGGGTTTTTTTAGTGTCTCACGGACCTGTAGCCAGTGCCGAGGGCAGGGAACCATCATTGGGGATCCTTGCCCCACCTGTAAGGGGGCCGGAAAGGTACGTAAGTTCCATACACTCGGAGTGAAAATCCCTGGCGGCGTTGATACTGGTTCTCTCCTTAAACTGCGCGGGGAGGGTGAGAGCGGGTCACTGGGGGGGCCCTCTGGAGATCTTTACGTGGCGATCAATGTCCAGCCTCACCCGATTTTCGTCCGAGACGGTCTGGAAATCGTTTGCGAAGTCCCCATCAGTTTTCATCAGGCTGCGTTGGGGGCAGAGATTGAGGTCCCCACCTTGCACGGAAAGGTAAAGTTGAAGGTCCCCTATGGAACTCAGTCCGGTAAAGTATTCCGCCTTAAAGGAAAAGGGTTAAAAGAAGTCCACAGCTATCATCAGGGAGACCAACATGTCCGGGTCAGTATAGAGACACCCACCCACCTCACAGCCAGGCAAAAGGAGCTTTTAAAGGAATTCGCCGCGCTGGGCGGAGAGGAGATTCACCCCCTCTCTAAGGGTTTTTTCGAGAAAGTTAAGGAAATATTTGGATAATTTCCTGTCCCCATTGACCATCCCTCCGACCGTTTGTCTACCGTGGTTGAATGATATTTTCTTGACGCGGACAACGGGCCCGAGTTAACGTTGTTATAAGGAGATTTATGAACGAAATAGCAGACAACCCTGAAAGCCAGGATTGGAAAGATCCTCCCGCCGAGATCCCCGATGTCATCCCACTCTTGCCCATACGCGACATCGTAATCTATCCCTATATGATGCTGCCGCTTTTTGTGGGGAGAGACCTCTCCATTCGCGCCGTGGAAGAGGCCCTTGCGCGGGACCGCCTCATTTTTCTCGTGGCTCAAATGAACTCGGCGCAGGACAACCCTGCCCCAAAGGATATTTACGAGGTTGGGACCGTGGCCACCATTCTGCGCATGTTGAAGCTAGCCGACGGCAAAGTCAAAATCCTCGTACAGGGGCTCGCCAAGGGAGAGGTTCAAAACTTTCTCAAAGAAAACCCGTTTTTTGAAGTAACCATCCGCAAGGTCATCGAACCTTCGGCGCCGGAGGTTTCCATCGAGGTGGAGGCCTTGATGCGCAACGTGAAGGAAAAAATCGAGCAGATCTTGAACCTCAAGAGCCTTCCTCCTGAAATTACCATGGTCACGGACAACGTGAGCGACCCTGGCGTCTTGGCGGACCTGGTGGCCTCCAATCTACGTTTAAAGATTGAAGAGAGCCAGAGTATCCTGCAAATCTTTGACCCGCTGGATCGACTGAAAAAAGTTAACGAGCTCCTCAGCCGTGAACTGGAACTGTCCACCATGCAGGCCCAGATCCAAAATCAGGCAAAGGAGGAGATAAGTAAGACCCAGCGAGAGTATTTCTTAAGGGAACAGCTCAAGCAGATCCATCAGGAATTAGGCGAAGGTGACGAGCGAACCGAAGAACTCAACGAGCTAAGAAAACAAATCGAAAAGGGCAAAATGCCCTCAGAAGTGAAACGGGAAGCCGAAAAACAATTAAAACGTCTGGAACAAATGCATCCCGAGTCCTCTGAGGCATCCCTCGTCCGTACCTATATGGACTGGATCGTGGATCTTCCTTGGAGTAAACAGACCAAAGACAACCTAGATATCCAAGTGGCCAAAAAGGTCCTCGACGAGGACCACTACGATCTGGAGAAAGTCAAGGAACGAATCCTCGAATACCTGGCCGTCAACAAGCTCAAAAAGAAGCTCAAAGGACCCGTCCTCTGCTTCGTGGGACCACCGGGGGTGGGAAAGACTTCCCTAGGGAAATCCATAGCCAGGTCCCTGAGAAGAAATTTCACCCGTGTTTCCCTGGGCGGCATCCGGGATGAGGCAGAGATCAGGGGACACAGACGAACCTATGTGGGGGCGTTGCCTGGCAGAATCATTCAGGGGATCAAACAAGCGGGGTCCAAAAACCCTGTTTTCATGTTGGACGAAATCGATAAAATTGGAACCGACTTTCGGGGGGACCCATCCGCGGCCCTTCTGGAGGTGTTGGACCCCGAGCAGAATCACGCCTTCAGCGATCATTACCTGAATCTCCCCTTTGACCTTTCCAACGTGTTGATGATTTGTACCGCAAATATGCTCGATCCCATCCCTACCACCCTGAGGGACCGTATGGAAATCATTTCCCTATCTGGGTATACCAACGAAGAGAAGCTAGAAATCGCCTGCACCTATCTCATTCCCAGACAGCTGGAAGCCAACGGGATTTCCGCTGAAATTTTAGACATTTCAGATGATGCGCTCCTGCGTACCATCGCCCAGTATACAAAGGAGGCAGGGCTAAGAAATCTTGAGCGTGAAATCGCTTCCATTTGCCGAAAGGTCGCACGCAAAGTTGCCGAAGGGAAAAAAGAGTTTACCCGTGTCACACGTGGAAATATCCACCTTTACTTGGGACCACCGAAGTATATTCCTGAAACAGAGGCGGAACAAAGCGACGTCGGTGTTGCCGTTGGGCTCGCTTGGACCAGCGTGGGTGGAGAGATCCTCCATGTGGAGGCATCCCTGTCCAAGGGGAAAGGTACCCTTACACTGACAGGTCAACTAGGGGATGTCATGAAGGAGTCGGCCCAGGCTGCGGTGAGCTACGCCCGCTCGCAGGCTAAGAAACTTGGCATCGAAGAGGACTTCTACCAAAAACTGGACATCCACATTCACGTCCCAGCCGGAGCCATTCCCAAGGACGGACCCTCCGCCGGCATCACCATGGGCACTGCCCTCATTTCAGCGCTCACCCGAAGGGCTGTCAGTCGAGGCGTGGCCATGACGGGCGAAATAACCCTGCGGGGTAGAGTCTTACCCATTGCCGGCCTAAAGGAAAAATGCCTGGCGGCCTACCGAGCGGGAATCAAAACCATTATTATCCCCGACCGCAACGAGAAGGACTTGGATGAAATCCCAAAGCCGCTACGACGCCGGCTGCGGTTCGTGACCGCTAAGACCATGTGGGACGTCCTGGATTGCGCGCTTGTACCCAAGCGGGAGAAAACTGCTAGAGTCTCGGCTAAAGAAAAACCCTTGACGCCAGCCAAGGAAAAACGATTTAAAAAGAGGGGGCAAAACCAGGCAAAGGTGCGCAGAGAGAGGATCCTTCCCCTCAGGCCTTAAACCCTGTACCACGGAACTTTGTCCGGGGCTCTAGGACACTACCCTTTGGGGAAATCCAAAACATGCACCCCGTCTTGCGCAGGACGTCTTATCGTTCGACTTGGTGGCTCTGGACAGGTGGTACGGGGTAAATGAAGTTGCGAGAGATAGGGGAGTTTGGCCTTATCGAGAGGATCAAAAAATTCACCTCGAAAGGCACAGGAGTGGTCCTTGGAATAGGAGACGATGCCGCTTGGGTGAGATCAAAGAGGGCTCCCCTTCTTTTCACATCGGATCTGCTGATCGAAGGCGTACATTTTGACCTCAACTGGACCTCCTTCTATGAACTGGGTCACAAAACCCTTTCTGTAAACCTGAGCGATATAGCCGCCATGGGAGGGGCCCCCGATTATCTGGTCATTTCTTTGGGCATACCCGTTGACTTCAAGGTGGAAGAAGTAGAAGAATTCTACCGGGGGATAAGAACGTTGGCAGCCCAGAGTGGGGTGTCCCTTGTGGGAGGGGATACCAGCTCTGCCAATCGATTTTTCATCAGTGCCTTTCTTGTTGGGCATGCGCCCTACGGACCCGTCACTCGGGGCGGGGCGAAGGTGGGGGATGATCTGTATGTGACCGGAACCCTGGGAGACTCGTCCTTAGGATTGGATCTTCTCAGGAAATCTAAAGGGAGGCTCAGGAGAGATGATGTCACCTACCTGATTTCCCGCCATCGCTTCCCTACCGCCCGTGTGAAGGCGGGAGCCATCTTAGCGAAGGAAAAACTCGCCAGGGCGATGATTGACATAAGCGATGGCCTCATTCAGGACTTGACTCATCTGTGTAAGGCAAGCGAAACGGGAGCCGTTATCTGGCAAGACGCACTTCCTCTCTCGGGCCCTTATCGACGCTTGGCCGTCGGGAAAGGGATCAGGTACTCATTGTCGGGGGGGGAAGATTATGAGCTATTATTTTCCCTTCGGGCGAGGGATCGCGCTCGTTTACAAAGAATCCGCAAGCGATTGGGCGCACCCGTTACTCACATTGGGAGGTGCGTGCCCGCCCGTGCCGGAATTACGGTAGTCAACGGCAAGGGAACTCCGCTTGCCCTGCCGCAAAAGGGTCATGATCACTTCAAATTCAAGAGTCGATTATCACCTGCAATCGCTATGAACCGTCACTCGAACTAAACCTTAGCAGAACGAGGAAAGGACAGGAGATGGACACCGAAAGGCTTGCGGAACTCTTAGAGGGAGTTCGTAAAGGCCGGGTGAGCGTGGACCGAGCGCTCAAGAGATTGAACCACCTGCCCTATGAAGATCTAGGTTTCGCCAAGGTGGATCACCACCGGTCTTTGAGACAAGGATTCCCCGAGGTAATCTTGGGAGAGTCCAAGCCTGTCAGTGCCATTGCTGCAATCACTCGTGCTATGCAAAAGCGCGGCACCAATGTCCTGATTACTCGTCTCTCACCGGAAAAAATGACGGCCCTCAAAAAAAAAACCAAGGGTTTGCAGTATCATGAGGACGCCCGAGCCGCCACATGGAATGGTAAACGGATTCCCCTTAAGGGAAAAGGACAGATTCTGGTAGTCTGTGCGGGCACCTCCGATATTCCAGTGGCCCAAGAGGCTGCTTTAACTGGCGAAATGATGGGCAATCAAGTGAAACGCCTTTTCGATGTCGGAGTAGCCGGTATCCATCGCCTCCTGGAAAACAGAGAGAGGCTCCTTTCCGCCTCCGTCCTGATCGTCGTCGCCGGTATGGAGGGGGCTTTGCCCAGTGTCGTTGCCGGGATGGTGGATAAACCCGTGATCGCAGTCCCCACCAGCGTCGGATACGGGGCGAGTTTCCATGGCCTATCCGCTCTCCTGGGTATGCTGAACTCCTGTGCGGCAGGCGTGACGGTGGTTAACATTGACAACGGCTTTGGGGCCGGTTTCGCGGCCAGCCTGATAAATCGGATCAATTAACGCGAGGGTGCACTCAATCATGGTTGGAGAGGCCTGAATCATGGACAAACCGAGTTACCGTACGATAAAGCGTTCCTCAGACCTTGCAGTAAGGGTCTCCGCAAGGACACAGGAGGATGTCCTCACCCAGTCGGCCTTTGCCCTGTTTGACCTCATGACGGATCTCAATAAGGTCGAAGTGCAGGAAAGCCTCCCCTTGGAAGTGGAAGGCGTGGACGACGAATTGATGGTGAACTGGATGCGCGAACTCCTCTATCTCTTCCAGGGTAGTGGTTATATTCTCAAGGAATTTGAGATCCACGAGATGAAGGGGCCCGCGGTCCGAGCCGAGGTCAGAGGAGAGAAATTCGATCCCGACCGACACGAAATCCAGTGTGAGATTAGTTCCGTAGTCGCCCACCAATGTCGCATGGGAAAAACAGGAGAACAGTGGACAGGTCAGGCGACCTTCGGACTGTGAGAGGAAACCTATACAAGGAATGGAAAGCCAATACGAGGGAACCGCTTTAATTGCCGATCCCATTCACCGTTACATCCAGTTTACGGTACCCGAAAGGAAAGGGGAGATCACTGAAAAAGAAATCATGGATTCCCCCTGGGTCCAACGGCTTCGTCATATCTATCAACTCCAAAACGCTCGCTGGGTCTATCCCTCAGCGGAACATAGCCGTTTTCAACACTCCCTGGGAGCCATGCACCTCGCTGGGGAATTCGCAAAACACCTCTACCCCTCGCTTCGCCGTATCTTGGGACACGAATGCCCTTCTGGACCCTTCATCGAGGAGTATTTAAGAATAACCGGCCTCCTCCACGACGTGGGTCATGGCCCCTTCGGCCATTTCTTCGATCACAACTTTCTCGAGGACTTCGGGATCATCCACGAAGATATTAGCCAGGTTATCATTCGGGACAAGCTTGGACAGCTCATTCGCCAGTTACGCCGCAGCCCCAGCGGTCCTTTTGCACCGGGTGAGGAGCTCAAACCAGAGGAAATCGCCTTTCCCATCAAGAAGGACGGAAAAGAGGATAAACTTAAACCCAAATGGCTCAGGCTCCTCCAGCCCCTGACCAGCGGAATCTATACTTTTGACAACCTCGATTATGTCTCTAGGGACTCTTATATGTGTGGTGTATCGGTGGGACCCATCGACCGGGACCGTTTGATTCACTATACCTTCCTTTCCCCCAAGGGATTAACCCTTCACAAGGCTGGAAACGCGGCACTTACTATGTTTTTGAATGCTCGGCTCTATCTTTACACCAATGTTTATTATCACCGCACCACACGGGCCATTGACCTCCATTTAAGAGAAATATTTCCTGAGACAATCCGCAGGATATTTCCCGGCAACCCTCTCCACCACATGGACCAGTACCTCTACCTTACCGACTGGTCGTTGTTGGAAGAGGTCTCCCGCTGGCGCAGGGGAAAAAAAGCTAACGGCGAACTGGCTCAAGAGTGGGGAAGAATCCTGGACCGGGACGTGAAATGGAAAATGGCCTATGACCGAACCCTGTCATTGAACGAGTTGCACTATGGAACGACCTCCGTGGAAAGGACGGATTGGGAAAAACGAATCCTCGATACTCTTCCCCCCTCGGCGCGTTCCGTGGTCTTTCGCGTGGACATGGCCACACAAGATCCGAGGCCGGAGAGTCCCTTTGCCATGGGCAAGAAACAGATCTACATCTTCGATCCGTCCACTCGAGAGATCGCCAAGGAATCCCTTGCTGACCTCTTTGAATTCATTCCTTCAAAAGTGGTCCAATTCCGGGTCTTTGCCCTGGATCACGAAAACGACCAAATGTTAGCTGAAACGGCCGAAGAGGCCCTGAAGGATAGACCATACGGAGCAAAAAAGAGATCCTGAAACAACCCCCCATACAGTAACCCATATGGTTACAAGGTTGCTGTGCTGTGCGTAGGTTGATTTATTGGAGTTAACTCGACGGCATGCATTCATGGCTGAGACGGTAAAAAAACATAAGAGTAGCTTTCAGGAAATCCCTTTTTTGGACCTCAAGGCTCAATACCGAAATATTCGTGGGGAGATCCTGGAGGCCATGGAAGCAGTGTTAGACTCCCAGGCCTTTATCCTTGGGCCCACGGTGCGTGAATTCGAAGAGCAGGTGGCCACTTATCTTGAGTGTCGTTCCGCAGTGGGTGTCGCCTCTGGAACCGATGCGCTTCTTCTTTCACTCATGGCCCTTGGAATCGGACCGGGAGACGCGGTTCTGGTCCCCACCTTCACCTTCTTCTCCTCCGTCTCTTGTATCACGCGCTTAGGAGCAACACCTGTCTTCGTAGACATTGACCCTGACAGTTACTTGTTGGACACCAAACAGGCGGAAACCCTTTTGGAAAACCGTTCCCCCAGGAACCACACTCAAATTAAAGCGGTCTTGCCCGTTCACCTCTTTGGCCAATGCTGCCCCATGGGTGAACTTCTCGCCTTGGCCGATCGTTACAAGCTTAAAATTGTAGAGGATGTCGCCCAGGCCTTCGGTTCCAAGCTCCAACTGGGCAAAGGGGAACCAAGGGCGGCCGGTACCATAGGAGACCTGGGTTGCTTTTCTTTCTTCCCAACCAAATCCCTAGGAGGATTCGGCGACGGGGGGCTGGCGGCAACCAACGACGAATCACTGGTCGAGAGGATTAGGAAGCTTAGGGTTCATGGACAGGGGACCAAGTATTATCACGAAGCCGTGGGCATCAATTCGAGATTGGACGCCCTTCAGGCGGCCATACTGCAAGTCAAGCTTCGTTACTTGGACCAGTGGTGTGAACAGAGAATCCAACATGCCCGATACTATAAAGATCTTTTTTCTTCCGGTGGACTGGTGATGAAAAAGAAAATTCTCCTCCCTTTCTCAGGCACCGAGCGGTCCCATATTTACAATTATTACGTCATCCGGGCAGAGCGGAGGGACGAACTCAAGCAGCATCTAGCCAAGCAGGGCATTCAAACCCTCGTATACTACCCCCTCCCCCTCCACCTCCAACCCAGTTTTGAATACCTGGGCTACCATCAGGGTGACCTGCCCATCTCAGAACTCGTCTCCACGCAGGCGCTCGCCCTGCCCATGTATCCGGAGCTCACCCCAGAGCAGCAGGATACGGTCGTTCAGAGGATCGCTGAGTTTTACCGGAAATAGGTTAGTCCTCAAGCCCGGCACAGCCTAACTTTCTCGTCTGGATCCTATCGACAGGATCATTAAATTGACTCCCCTTGGATTAATGCGAAATATCAATTAACCCTCAAGCCGTGAGACTGGGGCTAGATCAGTCTCGATCCGCTTATGTTGTTCTGTCTCGCACCTTTGTTGTTTCATCCTCCAATATTCACGGGTCCTAAAAAAGCGAACCTAGGAAAAAGGGTTGCTTCGACGGGGCCGCATTGGTTACTCAAGAACCGGGAAGATCAGTTGATTGTCGCCTTATTGATCCGCAAGAGGCTTAAGAATTGGGGAGGCTAAACAAAGAGTTTGGTTTTACCTTGATCGAGTTGCTGGTGGCCATAGCAATCCTCTCCATACTGGCTGCCATAGCAATTACGCAATACCGCGACTACAAGAATCAAGCCTACCACACTACCGCAAAGTCGGATCTCAAGAGCGCTCTGACTGCGATCGAGAACTATTTCGTGGCAAACCAAAGCTATCCGGCAAACCATTCTGATCTGTTGACCAATGGATTTAATTTTTTCCAAAGATGTGTGCTTTACCAAGTATCGATTGGAAAATGGCGGGGAGACAGTTCACATACACATCATGGACACCTCATCTAGCAATGCATGGCACACCGAATATCCCGATGACGCGGGCGCGATTGAATACCACAGCCCCGCATCCTGCCTATGAGTCTAGCCTGGTTTATCCAAAAGACCCAAGCGTGGATCGAAAGTCGGTAGCTACTCCCGGGATGCTTCGATCCCTGACTCCACCACGGCATTTTTCTATTTACAGTGCGATGGTTTCAATACGAAAATTTCCTCGGTGGAGAGTGAAAGCTGTTCCGCCTGTAGGTCTTCTCTCATATGTTGTTGGCTCGTGGCTCCGGTTAACGGGACCATCCCGATTTGCATGGCAAACCGAAAAATTATTTGGGGGAAACCAGTACCCAACCGTTGGGCGACCGATTGAATTTCGGGATCAGCAATGACTTCTCTATTGGCAGTCAAGGTCATGATGTTTCGTCCAGGTCAAGTAAATTTCCCCGGACTTACGTCCGGGGATCTTCTAAGGTGTTATTAGATCAAATCCGAACTGCCGGTTTTCCGTATCAACTTCAATTCTCATTAACTGCTCCCTTTGTTATTTCACCCCGTTGATCTGGTTCTTTACCGCTTCAAAACCGGTTGTGCCCACTTTCAGTGCGTACAACCATCTCTGCGAATTTCGCGCTAGGTTTCTTAATAGGGCCACAGCTCTTGCCAGCCGTGCCTTCCTTAGCCAAAAGCGGTGCACTTCCCTTGCTACTAGCGGTTTTATAGGTCCGAAAGACTCCCTAGCCGAATCTTCCTGTTCCCGGTATCCAAGCTTGCTAAACCGTTTTCTCGGAGACTCTTCAATATCCTCTCCAAACACTGCAAACCAGTGGGGGCCAGGCTTTTGATGTTTTGAACTGTGTCGAGCGGCCACCGAGCCGGTTAAGTTGCTGCTGGAAATGTTTATCTTTGTTTGATCGCTCCTGGGACTACGGGGCCATTATTGGCACGTAGCACTGCGCGGTATAATCCGCCCGAATAATTTTTTCGTCTCAATAGCTCACAGCTTGCAAACTTCGCACGTTGAGTATCCAAAATCTATCTCGTTAGGCTGCATCCCACCCCAAGAATCACCAGGCAGTGCATTGTTCTGTTATATTTTGGATTACATGTCACTTCGCTTGAATCTTTTTAGGCCTGTATGTTCAACGAGTTGGCCCAAGGTCTTTACGGTAAAAACCTTGCCTCTGGTAGCTAGGATCATCTTTTTCATGTCCTCACGGCGAACACCGAAGCCTCGTCCGCCGATGCATGCGATGACCTCAAATTTTGGATTTTCCTCCTGACGACCTGCACGACTCAACTCACCCAGATGCTGAACGCGCGTCACCTTGTCTCTCGCTGTACCGTCGTCCTCAGTTATCTTGGCCTCGATTACGACCTGCGGGTTAAACTCACTCGGGATGATGAAATCAGGAGTCTGATCGAAGCCCTCGATACGTTCGGCTCGCTTTGTTTTACGAAAGCTAATACCAGCCTTCGTCAACACATCTTCGATCGCCGATTCAAGGATATCACCAACCAATTCGCTTACCGAATCCCGATGTCCAGCGAAAGGCCTTCCAAGAAATCGCTCGTAAAGCACCATTGCATAGGGTGCGCCCATCGACGCTATATTCTTTAGGCTGTCGAGCCCACGTCTCGTGTCGGCCTTGTTCAAACGGTGCAGTTGATTGTCTTCAACCTGCGGCACACCCTCGGCAAGCATAATACACGCGGTCTTCACCAATGCTTCGAGCCTTTTTGTGGTTACCCCGTTGGTCTTAAGCGGTGTTTTCGGGGACATTCTAACTTTTCTATCGAGGGACCTAACAAACCCTTGGGTTACGCTTACACCGGTTCGTTGGGAGGTGAGATAACCCCATTCAGGCGGTGTCAAACCGAGCATTGCGCGCAGAACCACAATAGCAATAGGTTCTGATAAGGTTACCGGCACGACCTTTGCCGGCTCGAATCCGGAGAACCCGTTTGTTGCAGCTTTTAACGCCTCGTATCCCCTTTCAAATACGGGATACTCAACGAATCCTATCCCTTTTGGCATCACAAGGAATTCGGATTCCAGGCATGAAAATACGGCATCCACGTACGATTCAGTATCTGCCAGTATTTGATAAAAGGGCACTTCAAAAGGATACTGCGGCATGGGAGACCCTGTATCCGTTAGGTTTTTCACGCACTGCGAATAACGGTCCATTAGAGGATGCACCCTTAGTTTTGGTAAGGCGGGCCTCGATTTCGCCCCATCCTCCAAATTTCGCAAGCCAGGAAGATACCGTTGACAATCGCTTTCTAATTTCGGCGTCCTTGTCCCAAGTCGCTCGAAGGTTCCATATTGCCGTTCGGATAAGATGGCCGTGAGCGATACACCTTGTGTCTCCCATCGTTGGCTTGACATCCCCGGCCTGGAGTTTTGCTAAATCCTCTTCGACAAGTCGTGCTATGCCATCCACTGAATTCACTACCCATTTTCGTGGAACAGACCCGGTTGATCTGCATACGAAAACGGTATCAATAATCGAAGAGCCTGTTCCATTTATATGAATCGATGCTCCCATCTCTGCAGGGCAAGGCAGAGACGCCGAGCAGGTTAAACCAGCGTCAAGGATTGCCACGGCAACCGGAAGGTATGCTTCCGGGTCATTGTGGTGATACGTGAAAGCAAGTGGCGCGCCGGGTTTTAGCGCCTTTGCTGTCTGCTGAAAAACGGCCGACAGGCCTTGTGCAAAGTGATCAAGTCTCCTACCCATATCTTCGTTTCCTGTCAGCTCTTGCGGATTACGAGTTGAGGGACTGGCGAAGACTTCATCTTCGCTTTTAACAAGGCGACGCAGCCACACATAACAGAAATCCATTAACTCGGCATATTGCACGTTCCCAAAATACGGTGGATCGGTAAAAACTGCATCCAATGAGTTAGAAGGCATTTGGAGTGTGGCGGCATCACGGCAATAAAGTGCAACTTTGCGTCTTTGACCCTGGTGCTTCCCGTTGGGTTTGTCTCCGATCCATTCCCCTTGGATCGGAACAATCTCCTTTCTCGTCCCTCGATGTCTAATCTCGAAAGGGGAGTCGCAATATTCTTTCGCCTTACGGAACTTCTCAATGATGTTTGCCCAACCACCGCTACCCACACAGCTCTGTCTATTCGGATCGATAATGCCGAGCAAGTTGGACTCACACTGAACGAGCCCCACCGGGAATCCATGAACTGAGAAAATATCCAGTGACTTAAGCGCCATCGTATCATACCGGCAAAGCATGTTCTGGTAACGCAGCAAGTCTGAGAGATTCGTGGCCATGGCGTTCCGAACACGTTCATTATCCATCCGACTGATTATCCGTGCTGATAACTCCAAACCTAGGAGTTGCCGGCCGTTGAACATCTCACGGTATCTTTTGTACCCCCACCGGTGGAGTCGATTTGTTTCGTCGCCGGAGGGAATCTCGTCCATCGGCACATACTTCGTTCGCATACCCGCCGATCGTGCTTCAGCCTCCTGCACTTTTTCCAGGTCCTTGGGATCAGGTACCTTGAAGAACCTGCCGGCATGTCTTTTTCTGCAAGAGAGGCAGTAATATTCAATTGCGAATAGCCGATGCCGGGGTGCTCCCAATAACCTGTTTGGAAATGAATTGACTGTGCCGCAATTGGTACATTGACAGTGGTTTCGCTTGGCGGGCCCTTTTATTGAGATGCCAGCACCACAGTTTTGGCATTGACCTGGACGGTTTCGGTCGGCCGTTTCGGTTAATTGTCCACATGCCTGACATAAAAAAACGTTCTTTGGGTGTCTTGAGTCCGAAGCCAGAAGATAACCAGGAAATAAATCAATGGATTTCTTACATTTCCGACAAGGAATTGTTTTCACCCAGAGAAAATACTTCACGTGCGCATTATTGCTTCCACAATTAGTACAGCGGGTCCGGTAAAGATGCCCGACATCTTTCTCGACCTGCTCCTTTAACGAGCTGGCCGTTTGATCATACGCGTCCAAATCGAGATGTTCGATCTCCTGTTTCACGATCCAATAGGAGATTGGGTTAATGTCGAACCCGCTAACATCACAGCCTAGTCTATTTGCCTCTATTAGCGGGCTGCCTCCACCCATGAATGGATCAGCCACTTTAATTCCTCGTAGGCAGTTGGCTTGATAAAATGCCTCGGCAAGAGGCTTATCGAGGAACTCAGAGAGCAACAAACCGCGAAATAGTGTAGCGGGACGCCGTGCAAACCATTTGTGAACGGCTATAATTGGCCTGTAGTTCTGCTGAATCTGCTTTTCACGCAGAGCAAGGTCAGCGATGAACGGGATATCAAAATTTTGTTCAATCATTTATTGCTGCTTTCTAGGACCAGCCGTCTGTCTCCTTACACGCTAACCTATCAGGGACACCGTAATCGAACCGCATTATAACACCGCAGACGCAACAGGGAAAACATATCTGTGGGAAAGAAGATCCAGGCACAGGCCAGTCTGTCATCCCTCTTTTGGTGTGATAGTCAGGGGGAAGGGTTTAAAACTATGGGATCAGGCATCCCCAAGTTTCGATTCCTCGTGTTCGCAGGCTAGGACCGCCAATTCTGCACCGGATCTTGGCTAAATTTCAGCCATTTGGTGCTGGTTTTTTAACCACATATTGAGGGCGTATCGAGTGCAGGGGAGACCCACGGTTGTTAGATCGGGATGATGGAATCAGGTCAGTCCTGCCCCTAGCCCCGCGAGGTGGGAAGCCTCCACTGGTCGCCCCAGGTGGACGGATCGAAAAGGTCCTTAACGGCAGGCTCTTTGGAAATCAATCCCTGGTGATGGGAGTACCTAACCAAAGCGCCGAGGTTATTCAAGTTCGTTTCCCCTAGACCGTACATCCAGGGGTCTCGACCGAGGACGTTCTCCTGTTCCTCCTGGGCCTCACGGAACCAGGCCAGGGCAACCCGCCTGGGATTTTCCATTTTTCCATAGGCCCATTGTTTGGCTTTCTCGAAGGCCACGAGCATGTTCATGGGAACCCAAGGGTACCGGTCAACTACCTCCTGCTTGATCACCGTCGTGTGCATAATAGGAAAGATCCCGGTCTTCCTGTAGTAGTCCATCTCAAGCTCTTTGTGATTTTCAAACAGGCGGTGTACCCGCGGGTCGCCGTCTAAAATCTGCGAGGGGATATCTGGATGAATGAGGGCGTCCAGTTCGCCCTCGGCCAGCATGTCTTCAACTCTCTTGCCAGGAGGAGTACGCTCAAGGCTCAACCCGTGTGGGGGCGTAAAGGGCACATCCTCGTCCCGTTCGGCCTTCCATTGAATCTCTTTGAATGGGACCTGAAACTCATCTTCCAAGATCCCCCGGATCCAAACCAAGGCGGTGGCCTGGAAGTTTTTAAGTCCCACAGCGCGCCCGATTAGGTCCGTCGGCTTTTTAATTCCCTTACTTGTGTTGATAAAGACAAAACCATGGCGGAACCTCCGGTGAAGAAACACCGGGATAGCGGTTAGGTCTGTTCCTCTGTCTTTTTCCAGCAGATAGGTGGACCAGGAGAACTCGCAGATGTCGAACTCGCGATTGCGCGCCATTCTCCAATGGCGCGTTGGCGAGTCCATATCGGTCAGGACAGTGAGTTCAATCCCATCCGGCCTGACAATCCCCTCTTTAATGGCTCGAACAATTTCGTAGTCACCCGTGGCTAGAGTGAGGTGGAGTTTTTGTGACATGGGAAACCTGTGCGGCTTATTGCTTTCGCCCTAAACCTGCCTAATCAATGGACCCCCTCTTGGCGCGACGGACAAAATAATCCCACATAGCAGACAAACGCTGGGGGTGGTAAATCTGCTCGAATTTTAGTTTTGCCTCTTCATCGCTGCTCCACGTTGGCTCCCCCGCCGCCATGGCTGAGAGCTGGATTCGTGCCGCTTTCTCCAGGAAAACGGCGTAGAGGGTTGCCACCTCTACCGATTCCCCCACCACGGTGGATCCGTGATTTTTCATGAGAAGACCACGGCAATTCCTTATTGACTCTGCCACTCTGGAGCCTAGTTCAGGAGTTCGAATCAACGCGGTCGTATAATCGAATAATGGAAGGTTGTCCTGGAAAATACTCCCTTCGTGACTGATGGGACGCAGCGGTTGGCGTAGCGATCCAAAGGCGATGGCATAGGGGGGGTGGCTGTGAACCACACAGTTGACATCGGGTCTGGCCTTGTAGATTTCCGAGTGGATAAAAACCTCTGAATGTCGCATGTAGTCGCCACGAATCTTCTCCCCTTCGAGGTTACACACGATTAGGTGGTAGGGGCGGATCTCCTCGAATCCGAAACTGTGGGGCTTCATCAAAAAAGCCTGCTCGCCTGGAATCCGGGCCGAGACATGGCCCAGGATCTGATCCCAGTGGCCCTCGATGGCTAAGATATTGCATGAATAGGCGACTTTCTCTTTAAGCTCATCGATGCTCATCCCATTGACCTTTTTTTATGACTGTGATTTCTCCCGCAACTTAAACCGCTGAATTTTTCCTGTCACCGTTTTAGGCAGCTCTTCGACGAACTGAAGCCAACGAGGATACTTGTACGGGGCAAGTTTGCTCTTAACAAAGGATTGAAGCTCTTCCTTTAACTGTTCGCTCGCCTGATATTCGCTTTTCAACAACACATAGGCCTTGGGTTTGATCAACCCATCCTGATCGGCTTCCCCGGTAACCGCAGCCTCCAGCACCGACGGATGCTCCATAAGGGTGTTTTCCACTTCGATGGGAGAGACCCACAGTCCTCCCACTTTTAACATGTCGTCGGAGCGCCCACAGTACCAGAAGTATCCCTCTTGGTCCCGGTAGTAGGTATCCCCCGTCTTGAGCCAGTCCCCCTGCATGGTCCTTTTCGTCTGCTCTTCCTTATTCCAATAGTAGGGGGCCGTGGCGTCACCTTTCACCATGAGATGCCCCACTTCACCCACAGGGACTTCTCTTCCTTCATCATCAATTATCTTAGCCTCGAACGCCGGGGTTACCTGCCCGCTGCTGCCCGGTTTTGCCTTACCTGGACGGTTGGCCAGAAAATCATGGGTGGCCTCAGTCGAGCCCACTACATCCAATAACTCTTGTCCGAACTTTTCTTTCCACTGATGGAAAAGGGCCGGGGGCAGAGGCTCTCCGGAGGACAGGCAGATCCTGAGAGATCCCAGATTGTATTCCTTTTCCACACGAAGCAGCCTGCTATAGAGGGTGGGCACAGAGAAGAAAAAGGTGGGCCGGTATTTGTCGATTGCCTGCAAGATCTTTTCCGGTTCAGGTCGATCCGGCCACAGGACCGTGGATGCCCCAAAGCGAAAAGGGAAATAGAGGGAATTGCCTAAGCCGTATGCGAAAAAAAGCTTGGAGGCGGAAAAACAGATGTCGTCTTCGTTCATGTCCAGGACAGGCTTCACAAACAGATCCGTAATGGTGATCATGTCCCTGTGGCGGTGAACGGCACCCTTTGGGAAACCGGTGCTGCCCGATGTGTAAAGCCACATGGCAATATCATCCCTGTGGGTCGGTTCCGCAGCGAGTTCAGTGGAGGCTCGACCAACCATGGACTCATAGGAGAGGCCACGTCCTTTTGGGGTGCCCACCACCAGGACGTTTTTCAGATGACGTGGACGATCCCAGATTTTCTCCACGTCAGGAATGACCGATTCGTGAATGATCATCAGTGGCGCGCTGCTGTCTTCAAGAAGATATTCGTAGTCCTGCGCCTTCATCCATGGATTGATTGGAATGGGAACCGCACCCGTCTTGATGGCACCAAAAAACCCGAATGCGAACTCCGGGCTGTCAGGCAAACCGATGAGCACCCGCTCACCAACGCCCACCCCGAGTTCTTTAATGGCATTCCCGGCTTGGTTGACCCGTTGAAATAGATCCTGGTAGGTGAGTTGTTGGTCCAAATAGTGGATGGCAATCTTACCTCCCCGTCCGAGTTCTAGGTTCTCGTCCACAAACGTGGTGGCGGCGTTATAGATGGAGGGTAGTTCCACTTTCATTGCCCAGCTTGGAGACTCTCTTATTCTCCGCCAACCACCTCAGACTTCTTTTCTGTCGCCACCACAATAGACTTGGCTTCGGTGTAATAGTCAATGGCTTCGTTGCCATGCTCTTTACCCAGGCCGCTCTGCTTGACGCCCCCGAAGGGTAACTCGTCATAAATAATCTGGGCGGAGTTAACCCAGGTGTATCCCGCCTCAATCTGCTCCGCCGCTCTCATGGCCTTATCGATATCCCTGGTCCAAACGGACGAACCAAGACCAAAGATCGAACGGTTGGCCTGAGTGATGGCCTGGTCCAGATCCTTGACTCGCAGGATGGGGAGCGCCGGCCCAAAGCACTCTTCCACAACGATACGCGCGTCCGGATCCACGTCCGCCAGGAGTGTGGGCTGAAGAAAGAATCCCTTATCAAACTCCGAACCCTGCGGCCGCTTTCCTCCCGTGAGAACCTTGGCGCCTCTTTTGACGGCGTCTTCGACCATTTCTTCCACTTCTTCCCTTTGTCCCTTGGTATGCAACGGTCCCAACAGGGTCTCGCGCTTGACCCCGTCACCGATCCGTAATTTCTTTACCTTTTCCGTCAATCGCTCCATGAAGGTATCCGCGATCTTCTCAAATAGGTAGAGTCGTTTCACCGCAAGACAGGCCTGACCGCAATTGAAGAAGCGGCCCACCGATGCGGCACTCACCGCCCTGTCCAGGTCCGCATCATCACACACGATCATGGGATCGCTTCCTCCAAGTTCGAGGGTTACCCGCTTGACCTCCTTGGAAGCCACCTCCATGACATGCCTGCCGGTGCCGGTCTCGCCCGTAAAGCCTATTTTTCTAATCTTAGGATTCTGGAGGATCTCTTCTCCCACGACTCCACCGGGTCCAGTAACGATATTGATCACACCCTTGGGAAGCCCCGCCCGGTGGATCAGCTCCACGCACCGACTGGCCGTCAAGGGAGTGCTCCCCGCGGGTTTTATGACCATGGTGTTGCCCGCCAGCAGGGCTGGACCCACCTTGTTACCCATCAGAGAAACAGGGAAGTTCCACGGGACAATCGCCCCGACGACCCCCATGGGTTTCTTTAGTATGAATCCATAACGACCGTCATCCAGGTTGACATAGCCTCCTCGCAGAGTCTTGGCCATGCCGGCGTAATGTTCCAGGGTATGAGCAAATCGGCGTATTTCCAGTATAGATTCTCGAATGGGTTTTCCCTGCTCTTTGGTCAGGGTGGAACTGAGCTCCTTTTCGTTTTCCCTTATTAAACGAACGGTTTCCTGAAGCAATTCACCGCGCTTTGCCGGGGACATCCTCGACCAAACATTAAAGGCCTCGTGGGCCGCGGCAACCGCATCGCGTACATCCTGGGCGTTTCCCTTCGGCACGGCGTCCACCACCTCACCCGTGGCGGGGTTTCTGATCTCGGTGACCTCACCACTTTTCGAATCCCGAAGCTCGCCCGCAACAAACATCCTAGCCATGAAACTCTCCCATCCGCTGGTATTATTCCCCTACAAAAAACCTCCGCCCACGGCTCATTCACTGAAGGCGCCGGGCGGAGAAAGCAACCAAAACATTTTCCCCGCTTCTTGTCAAGAAACCGGAGTTTGTGCAATCAGGACCACGGCAGCGCCCATGATGGGCGGTCCAGACGCGATCGAATCCGCGAGTTTACGGCCCGAATCTGTATTGAATTGGAAGCCTATGGATGGAGATGGATGAGCTGGATTCTCAACTTTCTATCAATCGTTTAAGGTGCTCCCATTCCGTGACGGGGGCGGAACAGGTGGAGTGCTGGCAAACATAGACCGTGGGCTTCCCATCAATCTGAGTCTTGCCCTCCAGTAGCGGGGAAATCTCTCCCAATGGCTTTCCAGGCTGCACCACCTGCAGGATCTTGTTGGGGAGGTAAAAGGACTGGAACTTCCCAAGCAAATCCCGCATGGCTTGGTCCTGCGCCACGCCCACAAAGACCACCTCTTTTGGTCCCTCCACGTAAAAATCCAAAGCGGACAGCATGGCCGTCAAACCGAAGGGCTGGCTCTCCATTCCATCGTAGTAGAGACGCAGTACCCTTTCCGCTTTGTTCAAATAGTCCTCTCTGCCCGTAAAGTGATGGAGCCGTAGCAGAAGTTGCGTCGCCACCGAGTTACCTGAGGGCACCGAAGCGTCTAAGGCCGGTTTGGTGCGGCTGATGAGTTGTTCGTGAGAGTGACCCGTATAGAAAAAAGCTCCATTGTCATCGTCCCAAAATTCCCGGATCATCACCTCTGCCAGCCGTTGGGCCCTCTGTAACAAGGTTCCCTCGTAGAGCGCCTCATAGAGGTCCAATAGGCCTAAAGCGAAAAAGGCATAATCATCAAGATAACCTCGGAGCTTGGCCTGACCGTCTTTGTATGTGTGAAGAAGGAACCCTCCTTGAAACATCTTGTTGTAAAAAAATTCAACGGTTCCCTCTGCGGCCTCTCGCATCTTTCCATGGTCCGTGACCTTAGAAGCCGCGGCAATCCCGGAAAGCATCAACCCATTCCATGAGGTTAATATCTTTTCATCACGGAATGGTTTCACTCGCTTTTCTCGCATCCCAAGGAGTTTCCCCCGGGACTGTTCCAAAATCCTATGGACATCGGCAGGGTCTTTCTTAAACAACCTTGCCGCCTGCTCCAATGACAGCGTGGGGTGAAGGATGTTTTTCCCCTCAAAATTCCCAACCTCGCCGACATCATAGACCCGGCAAAAGATCTTACCCTCCTCGTCGCCAAGGATAGCCATCACCTCCGCTCTCTCCCACGCGAAATACTTGCCCTCTTCCCCTTCACTGTCAGCATCCTGGGTAGAATAAAAACCACCCTCTGGGTGCAACATTTCGCGCAAAAGATAATCCACCGTCTCTTCCACCACCTGCTTTAGGAGGGGATCGCCGGTTACACGAAAGGCATCCGCATAAATGCCTAGAAGCTGGGCGTTGTCATAGAGCATCTTTTCAAAATGAGGCACCAACCATTTTTCGTCCACCGAGTAACGGTGAAAACCTCCCCCCAGATGGTCATAGACACCTCCCTGGGCCATCCGGGTCAGGGTGTGAGTGACCATTTCCAGGAAACGGCGTTCGCCCGAGTGTTTATGGTGTCGGAGAAAGAGCTCCAAAACTCCCGCATTGGGAAACTTGGGAGCTCGCCCAAGCCCGCCATGGTCATGATCGTATGACTGGGAGAGAGCCTCGGCGCTTCCAAGCACGGTGTCAAAGGAAAAAGAACGCTCGCTCGCGGTCAAATTGCTGAGCCGGTTAAGGCCATCGATGATCTGTTGGACGCTCCTGGCTACTTGGTCGGGTCTCTCGCGAAAGGCCTGGGCCACAGCATTTAACACCTTCGGAAACCCATGGACACCGTGGCGGTCTTGCGGCGGGAAGTAGGTGCCGCCGAAAAAGGGCTTTCGTTCCGGTGTAAGGAACATGGTCATGGGCCATCCGCCACGACCTGTAAGCATCTGCACCGCGTTCATGTAGATTTCGTCTAGGTCGGGCCTCTCCTCACGATCCACCTTGATATTTACAAATTGCTCGTTCATCAAAGCGGCGATTTCTTCATTTTCAAAGGATTCATGTTCCATGACATGACACCAATGGCAGGCGGAATAGCCAATGCTGAGGAGGACGGGCTTATTCTCTTTCCTCGCCAACTCAAAGGCCTCGTCCCCCCAGGGATACCAATGGACGGGGTTGTGTGCATGCTGCAGGAGATAGGGGCTGGTCTCATGAATAAGCTTGTTCGATGGCATCGTTCAGTGTCCTGGGGAAGGAGCGATCAAAAATAACCTATGGGAGGGCGGAGAATTTTTCGGCCCTCGCCACGCAGGAAGCTTATTGAGACGGTGGATTTATCGGCCTTTCTTGGCGTCACGGCGTCACTTTCCGTTAATTTCCGAGCCGAAATCGTGATGTTGCTATGGCCTAGTACTTTCGAATGACGGCTACCACCACGCCACGGATCTCCACCCCGCCCTCGGACACCCATATGGGTCCTACTCTCTCATTGGCCGGTTGCAATCGGATTCTACCTCCATCCTCTCGGTAGAACTTCTTGACCGTAGAGCCCCCGTTCACAAGCGCAACCACTGTCTCCCCATTTTCAGCGTCAGCCCGGGCCTGCACAAGGATGAGGTCACCGTCCAGGATCTGTTCATCGATCATGGAATCGCCTTTGACCTTAAGCAAAAACACGTTATCCCCCCGGACCAATTCGTCAGGGACCGCAAGGTTATCAGCTATCTCCACGGCTTCAATGGGCGCCCCCGCCGCAACCATTCCCAGCAGGGGAACTTCCACGGAACCTCTTTTTCTCCGCGTATCGCTGATCACTTCCACAGCCCGGCTCCGGTTGCGATGCCTCCGGATCAGCCGTTTTCCCTCCAAGTTCGTGAGATGCTTGTGAACCGTGGCCAAGGAGGTCAGGCCAAAGCGAGCCCCGATCTCCGCCAGGGTCGGAGCGTATCCATTTCGTCCCGTATAGGTGGACACGTAATCAAGGATCTCTTTTTGCCGCTTCGTCAAAATCATGGAAGGGTTATCCGCCGAGCCATTTCATCTTAGGCAAAGGAAAATCCTAGTTCAAGTTTTGAACCCCTTACTTCGAGGCGGGAATCTCTTTCACCTCAATGGACTCCACCCGCCATCGGCCAAGGCCGATGCGGTCCTTATCGCCAAGATGGCTCCGCCACCAATGGAGGCTTTGGGTAATAAGGTCGCCGAGTTTGAGCCCAATCTCTGCGTTGCTGCCACCCGTGAGCTCCCCGTTGATCATTTCAATCACAACCCTCTTCATTGGTTACCTCCTAATTAACTTGGCAGTCATGTCCTTACATTTAACGGTATCGGCATCCCCATCACCAAAGGTTTTCTGGAGCAAGGCCAACACCTTTTTCAAGACCTCCCCATAATCTCCGGCCATCTCCCTCTGTGTCTCAAGGGGGAGCCCCGAGAACTGGTTGTCGATATTCTGCAGCCAGCCCGCCAGATACTTCTTCTCCACCCGCTCTTCCCCATAGAGGTAACCTTCAAGGGAGCCCAGCCTGGCACCGAGATCGAATATAACTTGATTCAAAGATTTCTCCATGAGCTTTTTTACCACATCACCACGGATAAATCGAAACGCCCAAGTCCATATGAGGCGGATTACAGGGTCGAAGTGCAACCCCACCAGTGAACCAACCGGCCGAGCAACGTCTCCAGCAAAAACAGAATCATGGCAAAGAGCATGGGAAAGGTGCGAAGGGACCGGATGACGCGTTGAACCTTCGCTGGTTTGACCTGTTCCCCCATTTCGGGGTTAATGGCGCCGCCCGTCCTTTGGGCCAGTGTCTCCAGTAACCGAGCATTGAGATGGTCCCGCGGGACTTCGCTCCTGGGGTCAAAGGGGAGTGTAAAGCCAAGTGGTGGAAAGGGAGTTTCTTCTTTCCCTGTTACCTGCGCCAGCTCTATGCGGTAGTCGCCAGGAGCAGTAAAGGGAAGGTCCCTGCGGTAGTGACCTGGGGCGATGCTCCTGAGATATCCCTGACCTTTGATTCTATTACCACGGTAAGAATAACGAAAGACCGAAGACTTCGCCTTCCCTCCATAGAGAAACAAATCCCAAACCGGCTGGCCGCCGCTAGGATTGATTCTCACCTCGCAAGGCGGTAACGGGTCTTTAATTGGAACCAGCCAGTGAAAGATCCTGCGCCAAAACTCTTCGAGTCCATCCCAATCAATCCAACCCTTTGTCCAGCGACCGTGGAGATCCGTCGCAAAGGCGACGGCCTTGCCTCTTCCATATTTCCATGATGCGACCAGAGGAATTTCCTTATTTCGCTCGCCAAGCCCCGTCACCCCACGATCCATTCAAAAGGAACCGCTGTGCCTGAGCGAAAGTTTGGTTCTGGGGCGTTGGAAGCCTCTGCGAGGCTGAGGATGAGCAGCATCGACCGGTTGAGCGCAGCGAGTTTCGATGCTGCCCGCCGCGGGACCACTGAAGCGACGGGAGGGCAGCACTTATAGAAGCACGCTCAACCCCTTGACAGGGCCTTGGGGTGCCGAGCACAGCTTCATTGAGATTTTTCTGCTCTTCATGGTAGCGTTTGGTGTTGGTATCTTCATCCAACAGGACAATCCGCAACACCTGTAAAGCCTGAAAACTATGGCCACCGATGATAGATCGAGATGGGATTCGAAGCACACCGCGGAGGATGAACCAGGCGAACCAGCAGCCTTCTTGCGACAGATTATTCAGAGCGGGCCGTGGCGGATCCAGCCGGGACGCGCCCTTGATATCGCCACGGGTAAGGGACGAAACGCCCTCTTCCTGGCCGAGAAGGGATTTGCGGTGGATGTCATCGATATTTCAGAGGCGGGGCTAAGGCAGGCCCGGAAACACGCTGAGGCGCAAGGCCGATCACTGAACTTAATACGGGCGGATTTGGCAAGTTTCGAGTTCCCTGATTCCGTCTACGACCTGATACTGAATGTTAATTTTCTTCTACGACCCATTATTCCCGGAATTAAAAAAGCCCTCCGACCTGGAGGCCACATCATCTTCGACGCCTACCTCATTGATCAGCAGGCCATGGGTCATCCCAGGAACCCGGCCTATCTACTCCAATACAATGAGTTACCAGATCTTTTCGGTGACATTCGAATTCTGTGCTATCGGGAGGGAAGGTTTTTGGACGGTGGCAAAGAATCGTACCGGGCACAGCTACTGGGCCAAAAATGACTCACGGACCATAGTCAAATTTTAGCGGCCGATTCCTTTCACTCATTAGCTCGTGTCATCTGCTTTCCTCAGGCGCTCCGCCGGACCGTGCCAGGTCTTCCATTTTAATCTTGTCCGGGTTGAATCTCTCTAGGGCCTTGCTCATACGCCCCAGGGCTTCGTCGAAGCTGAGGGGATCGCTATCCTTGGGTCGGAAGCGGACCGGATTAATGCGAGCCACTACAAAACTCTTCAAATAAGGACTGGTGAGTCCCCGGGCCTTCAGGGTCTCCACCTGTTGAATCACCGCGTCGTCCAATTCCAATAACGTCTTCGCCCTCTTTTCTCGAACCTCCAGTGTTTTTCGGAGGGGTTGATTCAGGAACTGATCCACACGTCTGAGGATTGGATTGTAGGCCCCGCCGCTAAAGCGCGGTCTCTGTTCATAACAGAGTCCCAAAGTAATGAGGGCCGGTTCCTCGAACTCCAAGCTGTAGGCGGTACTGGTATCATCCAAAGCTGAAAGCTCTTTGTACATGCGAATCACTTCCAAGGCCTTCTCCCTTTAAGTTATGGGCCTTTTCCGTGTTCAACGCCAAGACTTGATAGGCCAGGGAAGCCTCCGGAACTAAAAGCGCCGTTATACTCTTCGCTCCCAAGGTACGCATGGCGGATAGACGGTGATGCCCGTTGGGAGTCCAGTACTTGACATCACCCTCAATGGATTTCTGCGGGCGAACCACGATGATGGGATCCAAAAATCGCCCGAGAGTACCGATGGCCCCTTCGAGCTTTCGAACATGGGGGTCCGACAGATTGCGCTGATTAGGGCGTGGGCTCAACCTGATGGATCGGGAGGGCGGCCAAAACCACCCAGCGTCCCGCGTATGGTTCTCTAAAAACACCGATCACCTTCCCACCGTCGCTTTCCACCTCCTGCCGGATCCCGTCAACCTCCCGGGGCACTGCCGTGGGCTGCAGTTCCGTGGGCGCTAATCCAGCGGAGGCCCCTGCCGGTTTCCTGCGCCGCCGCCCGGCGCCGACACTCTCGGTTTTCTTCGCCTTCTTCTGTCCCACGTTTTAAAACCCTATGATTTAAACGCCTCGGCGAGGTATAAAATCCTCAATCTCCAGCCGTGACAGGATCTTTTGCAGTCTCTGTGGTTCCATCGTTGCTCTATTGTTAGCGCAGCATCCCTCGATATTCTAAAGGAACCGTTGCTTCCCAAGGGGCGCGTCCCGACCCGACCGCGGGGGCAACGGAACGTTGCTAACAGGGACTTTAGACCCACGCAACTCCTTACGACTTTTTGAGGTCACCGAAACCTCTGAGGCTCCCTCCGTATCAGGTAGCTCCACAATGATGTAGCGCGCCCCCTCGATTCCCTTCTCTCCCCTCTCGTCAGCCTTGCAATAGCGCTGGGGAATTTCCCCGAGGGCATTTTGTCCTGCCCATCCTTCGTTCCCTTTCCCTCGGTCTGCGCCTTTGACACGTCTCCCCTTTTCCCCCCACGCCGTTTGCACTTCCGGGTTTATCCTTTCCATCTCCATGCCCTCCTTCACTCCTTGACCCTTTTCCAAACTTTCCGCGGGGCCTTGCGCAGAAGCGGGAACCTGTGAAAGCTGTCGAGCCAACGCCGAAAGCCCCTTGATGGAATTAGCCTGGGGTGAACTATAAAGAGTCGTCCGTAGAACAACTTGGGCCAACAAAACAAGGATGAGTGAACCGATCAACGAGGCAAAGAAGGATTTTCTGAATCGATGGGGGAAGTCTGTTGTCAATCAATCGGGCAACGGACGCTACCGTCAGATTTACCCACCCAAACACACATCAAAACCCAAGAACAATCCAAGACCCGCTGCGAAGGTGAAAACCGCCACCTCCATGGCAATCCATCCGGCGTAAAAAAATGAGAATATCAGACAGGAGAAGGCGAGAAGCGGTGGCGAAAAGCTCAGGAGGCTGTCCCAGAATCCATGCCACCGGAGTCGACGATGCAGATCATTCACCAAGCCTTCTGGGAGCCCTTTCTCGCTATGTGAGCTGCCCGCCATGCCCACATACATAACATGACTGGACCTGTAAGGGGATCGGTTCCCTCTAAAGTTACCGCCCGGTGAAGCGGCGACGGGACCTTTGATACCGGTTTACCGCTCGATTGTGTTCCCGGATGGTCTTGGAAAAGAAATGGGTACCATCGTTCTTGGAAACAAAGTACAGGTATTCCACCTCGGCTGGCAAAAGTGCGGCCTGGAGTGAAGACAGCCCAGGATTACAGATGGGCCCGGGTGGAAGCCCTCGGATAAGATAGGTGTTGTACGGGCTGGGTCGCCTGAGGTCTTTTCGTGTCAAGTTCCCGGTGAACTCCTTGAGACCATAAATCACAGTGGGGTCGCTTTGAAGGGGAATGCCACCTCTCAATCGATTATGAAAGACGGCTGAGACAAGGGGGCGCTCCGCCTCTACGCTGGCCTCCTTCTCCACGAGAGACGCCAGAGTTACCACTTCGTGTCTCTTGAGCCCCAATGCTCCAGCCTGCTCCTCCATCAGTGGGGAAAAGCTCTCTTTAAAATGCTCGACCATGGCAACCAGGATGTCCTTTTCTGTGACCGAAGCCGGAAAATAGTAGGTATCCGGAAAGAGGTAGCCTTCCACCTGCTTGGCCTCGATACCAAGCTGGGCAGGAATCTCCGGGCTATTGGCCGCTTTTAGAAAACTCTCTCCTTGCACCAATCCTTCTTTCTCCAGGAGTTGGGCAATGTCGCTCTGGGTGAGTCCCTCCGGGACGGTAATGCGATGAAACGCTCCCCTTCCCAAAACCATTTGATCCAGGACTTTTCGAGGGGCCATGGGTAGTTCAAACCGATAAAGCCCCCAGTGAATTCGCTTATCCAGCGACCACATCCGAGCCCAGAGAGTAAACAGCCTCTCATTGGTAATTACCCCTTTTCCCTTCAGACCCCGTACCACTGAATAAAAGGGCTCCCCTCGTTCCACCTTAAGCTCCACCACACCTCGCCCGTTTTGGGAGGGATTCGAAATGTAAACAATTAAAAACCCAACGAATAAAAACGTTGAGAGGAAAACGAAAATTGTCCCGAGTAGAATTTTTTTCACAGATTAATCCCGAAATTTCTTTTTTCTGCTCAAAGCAAACAGCCCAAAAAGGAACGGACGAATGTGGGAAGGTTTTTGAGGATGGAGGCTGGAGCCAATTAATTTTCGGTTATGTTAACTCTCATCCAACCCTCAATCTGTTTTAGAAAGCCCGCAAACGGATCTTTCCCCGGCTCGGGAACAAAATAAGCTTTGCGCATATAGTCGAGGGCACCGGAGAAATATTCAAATTTTTTGGAGAGCTCCTGGTAGAGAAGAAAACCCGTCCGGTACAGGGAAAGGTCCAACTCCGATACCGTCCAATAGGACCGGCTCCCCTCTTGGAGATAGTAGTCGAGAAACCCATGATGTTCCACATAGGACCGGAAGATGCCGCTCATGAACAACGCGTAGTCCCCAACATGTTTACGTACGGCCCTTTCTTGTAGCAGGGTAGGGTTATCGCGCAAAGTATCCTCTTTGCTTTCAGCCAGCACTTCCACCACGCTCTCCAATTTCTTTTCCGGCCGAGATCGTATCTTGGTGAGGTTTTCAGCTCGTACGAAATCGGTCAACACATCTGCCACATACTCCGCCACCAAAGGATCGTTGATGCCGAGCTCCCAGAAGCTCTGACGGGTGAGCTTGAGAAAGAAGGTATGCATTCGTTCGCCGGTGATTGTCTTTTGCATCGTATAAAATGATATCAAATTTATGTACCCTGGGGAAGGTCATTTTCGCGGGCGGGAATCATGCACCTAGCTCTTCCTCTTCTATAACCCCTTAAGATTGTAACATTTGCCCCTAGCTACCCCATGCTCACAGCGATATAATAAAAGGGCTGGCGAAACCAAAGGAGGGGCTTATGAAAAAGGATCTTAAAGAGGATTTTTTCGCCTGGATGGGGCTTGGGCTTCCTTTGAACTCATGTCCATTCGAAGGCGGGAAGACTACCTCAAACCGTTCCGTGTGATTCGTTGCAAAATCGACGACCAGGTGGACTTTCAGAATACGGAGCAAACCTTGAGCCGTACCGAGGCTTCCGTTCAATTGGACATCTTTGGAACCGAAGAGCAAGAGGTAGGCGTTGGACGCGGGCCAGTCCATGCACTGGACAATGCCATGCGTAAAGTCCTAGAAAAGCACTACCCGCAGCTCTCCGAGGTCCAGTTGACCGAGTTTGACGTACGGTTGCTGCATCACGGTGAGGTTCCCGGTGATGATGACGAACTGGGAATCGGAGGGCCCGTTCGGGTTCTGGGTATTTTTACCGACGGTCAAGAAAGCTGGGGAACCGTCGGAGTCGCCGAGGACATTCTCCGGGCCAGCGTGGAGTGCATTATTGACGGTCTAGAGTGGAAACTAAGAGACGAACGCAAGCATTAGAATGTCACGTCCAGCACGACCCATAACAAAGCCAGCATCCCGAAACTACAATCTCCAAAGTCATCCATTGGCAAAACGATCTCGAAAGGCACACAGGAGTCAGATCCTGGATCTGAATACCGTATGGCCCTATATCGGAGGGTCCTGAAACTTGTCCTCCTCATCCCGGTCCTCCCATTTCTGTGGAGCTGCCAGATGGAAAACTCTTTAATTTTCTATCCCACCTCCGGCATGGACGGGACCCCCAAGGAGTTGGGTCTGCCTTACGAAGACATCTATTTCACCACCGAAGACGACGTGAAGCTAAACGGCTGGTTCATTCCGTCACCGGAGGGAGAAGATACGCTGCTATGGTTTCACGGCAATGCCGGCAATATCAGTCACCGGTTACAGAACATAAGGCTGATCCACGAGAAGGTT
This sequence comes from uncultured Binatia bacterium (SeqCode), assembly GCA_965218425.1. Lineage (GTDB taxonomy): Bacteria > Desulfobacterota > Binatia > UBA9968 > CAXXLF01 > CBDCDW01. The sequence continues at coordinate 1,845,682 of OZ244621.1, read as the reverse complement.
AAAACACATATATTCATCGTCGATTACCGCGGTTACGGGAGAAGCGAGGGCCGGGTATCGGAGGAGGGAACCTACAAAGACGCTCTGGCTGCATACCATTATCTGCGTAGTCAAAAGGACATCGCCCCCAAGCGAATCGTCATATTTGGCCGTTCACTGGGAGCCGCTGTGGCAGCGTACCTAGCCCATCGGGAAGAGGCCCTTGCCCTTATCCTTGAGACTCCCTTCGCTTCCATTCGGGAGATGGCCAAGGCGGTCTTCCCGTACCTTCCCATTGGCCCATTCTTGAGCACTGAATACGACGTCTTGGCAAATATTAAACGGGTACAGCAACCTGTCCTGGTATTGCATGGAGACCAGGATGACATTGTTCCCTTCGTCCAGGGGAAAATGGTTTTCGATGCGGCCCTGGAGCCGAAGGAGTTTTACACAATCCGCGGAGCCAAGCATAACAATACCTTCACCGTGGGCGGGGACCCCTACTTTGCGGCATTGAAGAGCTTTATTGAACGCGCCGCCGCTGGAAGGCAAAGCGACCCCACCTAAGAATGCACAATGCAAAATCAGTCGGCAGTGAGCAGCGGGCAGCCATTCAGTGAAAAGCACAGAGAGCTGCTTACACTTAACCCTATCCCTCACGCCGTTCTTCTCCCCACTCGGTCCTCGTTACTCGTAGCTCTGGAGGGGCACTCGATCTTTTAAGAGATCGGGGCTAGGATGGGTTTCCATGCAGGCCGTATATAAAGCCATGACCATTGCAGGGTCAGACTCAGGGGCTGGGGCGGGAGCTCAGGCGGACCTAAAAACCTTCGCCGCCTTTGGCGTCTATGGGACTTCTGTCATCACCGCCATCACCGCGCAGAATACTCAAAGAGTGGCCCAGGTGATGGAACTGCCTCCGGCAATGATCGCCGCTCAGATGGATGCGGTGATCCAGGACATCGGCGCCTCTGCCCTCAAAACGGGTATGCTGGCAAACGCTGAGATCATTACCGTTGTAGCGGAAAAGATCCGGGAACATGGTCTGCGAAACCTCGTCGTGGACCCGGTCATGGTGGCCAAGGGCGGAGATATCCTGTTACGAAAGGATGCCCTTGAGACCCTTCGCTCTCGGCTGATCCCGCTAGCCACCATCGTTACCCCCAATATCCCTGAAGCAGAGGAGCTCACTGGAATTGCCGTCACCCGAATGAAAGACTTAAAAGACGCCGCCAGGCGTCTCATGGACATGGGGGCGAAAAACGTGGTGATCAAAGGAGGTCATAGGAAGGGAGCGGCTAAAGATATTTTCTACGATGGAAAAATATTTCGTGAGCTAACCGCCGCCAGGATTTCCACAGCCAATACACACGGGACTGGCTGCACCTATTCTGCAGCCATAGCCGCGAACCTGGCAAAGGGAAGAAAATTAGACAAGGCCGTTGTGGAGGCGAAACAATTTATCACCCGTGCCATTCGTAACGGCTTCCCCATTGGCAACGGCCATAGCCCTGTTCACCACTTCTACCGTTTCTGGAAAAAGATTTAGCTCTCACTATCCGAAGGGGCAGGCCCCCGAGCCCGCATTCTCCTCGGGGATCGAGCTCAAATGCCGTGGGCAATAAGGCGAAGCTGAATGTCCCTATGACTTGGGCCTTACATTATCCATTCTTTGGCCCAATAATGTATCTCGTCTTGAGATCGCCTAGGATCTCACACCGACCCTTGCGCCAATACCAAAAATAATAGGACATGTAGGCACACATTAAAGCATCGACCCTGTCCTATAGTCCTTTTATCGCCTGCCCTGTAGATTTTGTGGTTTCTCCTCAAGCAACCGTTGGAGAGACCGGGAAGGGAGAAGTGGAGGAGTTTGCGCTGGTAGATTCCTCCCCACCGCACGTTGAAGTTGCCTGAGGCCGCTCCTTTTTTGATCTATGCCGCCCTTCTTGTATTTAATGATCCTCTTCCTACCGAAAAACCCCACCTGAACCAGGTGGGGAAATATTTCCAGTTGTCTCCTCCTCCATTTTAAGGGAGGAAAAGGATCTGGGGAAAATCCCTGCGCCGCCAGTTTGCCGGATAATCGAATGGGCCGCTCACACCGCTCCCGATTTCCGGGATATGCCCCGGCGTGGTAATGTCTTCATCCGAACTGAGATGGTCCGTCTCTAACAGGAGGCATCCATTGCCTTGTAAAACGAGGTGAGCCACTCCGCTCGGGTTCCTGTCAGACCATGCAAGGTCTAGACCCCATGAAACTGACATCTCTGGCGTATCGCATGGCATGCACCTTCGCATGTATGCTATATGGAAATTGTGTTTTATAAAAGCCTGCTCCGTCCGCTCCTTTTCCTGGGAGACGCGGAGAAAACCCACGAACAGACTCTTTCACTTCTTTCTCATGTAAACCTGCTCCAAGGCGCACTGCAACCTCTATGTCGAGTCGATGATGAGCGTCTCACAGTCCGGCTGGGTCCCCTGACCTTTTCCAACCCAGTGGGATTGGCGGCGGGTTTCGATAAAAATGCCGTGGCGATAAGAACTCTGCCCGGGTTCGGTTTTGGTTTCATAGAGATCGGCGCGGTAACCGCTCAGGCACAACCTGGCAATCCGAAGCCACGGCTATTCCGTCTACCGGAGGATCAGGCCTTGATAAACCGTCTCGGGTTCAACAACCAGGGGGCGGTGGCCATCAGTGAAAGGTTGGATCGTTGGCAGAAGGAAGGCGCGCTTCCCCGGATACCTCTTGGTATCAACATCGGGAGGAGTAAGGTCGTCGAGAACAAAGATGCCGCTTTAGACTATCTCTTCACCTTCGAAAGGCTCTACCCCTTCGGTGACTACTTCACTCTAAACGTCAGCTCCCCCAACACGCCAAACCTTCGTGACCTTCAGGAAATAGGTTATCTTCAGGAGTTGCTTGGAGCGATTCAGGAAAGAAACCTCGAGACTGCAACCCAAAAAAATGCCCATCCAAAGCCGATCCTGGTGAAGATTGCTCCAGATATGGAGTTGGGACAGCTGGACGAAATAATCGAAGTGCTTCAGACCCACCGGGTAAACGCCATCATTGCAACTAACGCAACGGCTTTTTTGAGAGAGAGGCTCATCACTCGATTGGAAGAACCTGGCGGCTTGAGCGGCAAACCGTTAAGCGCGCGGGCTACTGAGCTCATTCGCCATATTTACCAGGCCACCCAGGGCAATCTGCCCATAATCGGTTCTGGCGGAGTGTTCACCCCTGAAGATGCCTATGAAAAGATCACCGCTGGCGCAACTGCGCTCCAGGTATACACCGGATTCGTTTACGAAGGTCCGGCCTTGGTGAGAAAGATCAACCGAGGATTACTCAAGCTGCTCCAGCGCGACGGGCTGAAAGACATCCCAGCGGCGGTAGGTATCAAAGCCCGCTAGCTCGAATTATACGCTTCGATTATACCCTTTTAGCCCGTTGTTTCCCCAAAAAGGACCGGCCGATTACTTTTGACCGCTAAAGTAAATTCTGATATATTACGCCCTATGATAAGAGAGTACTGGAGATTTTGGATCTTCGCTCTTCTCTTTTCCCTGGCATTGTATCTCCCCAACCCTGCCGTCGGCCAACAATCCGTTCAAGAAGAACCCGCCGCCAGTCCTGAGGAGGAACCCGCGCCCGTTCCCGAGGGTGAGGCCAACGAAATATCTCAGGAAAAGGCTCAGAATATCGGCTATGGTGTCGGTTCAGTCTTTGCCAACACAGTCTACAGTCCCCTCAAAATTACCTATGCCGGACTAGGCCTCCTTACGGGCGGGTTGGGCTATGTGTTAAGCGGTGGCAGGCGTGATGTGGCAATTGCAATTATTTACCCCGCCGTGCGCGGCAGCTACATCATCACTCCGACACAGCTAAAGGGTCAAAAACCTGTTATCTTTATGGCATCTCCTGTGCAACCCGGTGGTCAGCAGCAACAGAGCCAACCCCCTGAACCACGATCACCGCCCGAAAACTAACCCCGATCCGAAGAAAATATTCAAGGCATACGCGATGCTGGGGTCGTGTTACAGGCATTGCACACCTCGCTCCTAAGTTCGTAACTACACTCATGGTGATTTGCCGATTCATGATACAAACGGCTCTTCGCCACGCTCCAATGCTCATCAGGGCTGATTTCTCGAGCCCATTAATGTCGGATCGGGGCTAACCGCCAATACAGATCCCTCGCTCGGAAGACTTTATAAATTCCAAAAGGGCTACCACGTCTGCGGAGGGTTTTGACTTTTCTTCGACTTCCTTGACCGCAAGGGAAAGATTTCTTCCCTTTCGAAATAGGATACGAAAGGCTTCCCTGATCTCGCGAATCCTCTTTTCACCAAATCCCGCCCGCTTCAACCCTACCACGTTCACCCCACGCACCGTATGCTGCCAGTCGAGAATCGAAAAGGGTGGAACATCCCGGCTTGTTCCACTCAGGCCGCGCATCAGGGAAAGGGTCCCAACACGAACAAACTGGTGCACGAGACATTGAGCGGAGAGAAAGACCTGGTCGGCCACCTCCACATAACCGCCCAACGCAGCGCCATTAGCCATCACGATCCGGTTGCCCAATCTGCAGTTATGTCCTACATGAGAGCAAGCCATCAAAAAATTCTGGTCTCCAATAACCGTGGACGATTCTGGTTTTGTCCCTCGGTGTATCTGGACAGACTCCCTGATGATGTTGTTGTTTCCGATCTTGAGGTAGCTGAGTTCGCCGTTATAAGCCGCATCCTGTGGGGTATCGCCCAAAACGGCGCCCGGATGTATTTCGTTCTGCTCTCCAATTTCCGTATGCCCCAACAGAGTTGCGTGTGCCATAACACGAGTCCCACGCCCGATCTGAACCGGTCCCTCCACCACAACATAAGGACCGATGTCCGCTTCCGGGTGGATCTCCGCCCGGGAATCAATAACGGCAGTTGAGTGAATACTCATCAGGTTAGAACTGGCTAGTTAAGATTTTCATCGGAATCATCGTCCTCCGGTTCTGACTCGTCCTCCAGAATACGGCCCGCAATCCGGTACCTCTCCTCTGCCCACGCTCCGAGATCCATCAGCTGACACCGCTCAGAACAAAACGGACGATGGGGATTATTGTCCCAAGATACTTCCGCCTTACACTGGGGGCATTTAACCATCAGAGGCATCAACCCAGCCCTCCCCTTCTTTCTACTCCATTTGGTTCGCTCGCGTCCAGTGTTAGTTAGCAGTCATGAAGTCGAAGCCTCACTGCGTTTTATGGGTATAACGAACGCCTCTTTGACCTCTGAATTCCATATGCTATGCTACCCACGGACGGTCATTTTTTTGCGAGCGCAATGTACTCAAAAATACTAGTACCACTGGACGGATCGCAGTTATCCGAAACTATTTTACCTTACGCCCGCACCATTGCCGGCGCTCTCATGGTTCCTGTTGAGTTGTTGGCAACCATAGAGCCCAGTACCCTTTCGGCCAAAGGGCAGACGGATCCACACAAGGCCAACGCGGATTATTTGAATCGTGTGGCCACCTCATTCCGAGAACCTAAATCAGTCCTATCCTCCGTCGAGATCGGTAACCCAGCGGACGTTATCGTGGACAAAGCCTCCTTGCAACCGGATACCTTCATTGCCATGTCCACCCGTGGCCGGTCAGGAATCCAACGCTGGATGATGGGTAGTGTGGCTGATAAAGTCCTGCACGCAACAACCAGCCCGCTTCTACTCTTGCGCGGGGAAACGGACGGCAAAACCAGCGGCGAGGAACCCTTAAGCAAAGTCCTCGTGCCCCTGGACGGCTCTCCTCTTGCTGAAAAAGCACTGCCCCACGTACTAGAGCTAGCCGCAAGAATGAAAATGGAAGTGGTGGTGGCGCGCGCCCCGGCTGCGCCCAGGGCCGCCACTGTGGACCAAGAAGGCAACCCTGAGTTTAAAAAGATCGCGAAAGAGATTGTTAAAGAGGCTGAAACCTACCTGGAGACGAAGGTCAAAGAGATACAGGCAAAAGGGCTGAAAGTTTCATCCCTACTGCTTGATGGAGAGGCGGCAGGTGAGATCATTGACCTGGCACGCAAAACACCCAATAACCTCATCGCCATCAGCACCCATGGCTGGTCAGGAATTGGGCGATGGGTCTTGGGCAATGTCACGGAACGCGTGGTACGCCACTCGGGAGACCCGGTCCTGATTATCCGCTAGCCGCTGTTATCCTTGTTCTGCGGTGCGTGGAAACTCAACCTACCGAATTCCCACCGTCCACGACAATCATCTGTCCTGTAACGTAGCTTGCCTCGTCGGATGCCAGGTACAGCGCACAATAAGCGGTGTCCTCCGGACGGGTGAACCGTCTCAGGGGAATCCCTTCCGGCGAGCGCTCACGTGTTTGCGAGGCTATGCGGCGTTGCCCGGGCTCATACACCAAAAAACCGGGAGCTATGGCGTTGCAGCGGATTCCCAGTGGTCCGTATCCGACGGCAATCTGGCGGGTCAATCCGACAATGCCTGCCTTTGTGGCCGCGTGAGACGCGTGGTTGGGAACCCCTCGAACTCCTCCAGAACCGGACGAAATGTTGACGATACTGCCGGAACCGTGCTCCAGCATTGCACCCACGGCGTACTTGCACCCGAGAAAGCTAATGGTCAGTTCGTGCTCAAGAGTAAAGTGCCAGTTTTCCAGGGTGGTCTCATGGAGTGGGCCCATGCGCACGAGACCTGCCGCATTATAGAGGACGTCAACCCGCCCATGGCGGTTCACGGCCCCCGCCACCATGGCCCGATTGGCCTCTTCCTCCGTGAGGTTCCCCACGAATAACTGCGGATCCCCACCCGTTTTGCGCACATGAGCGGCGATCCCTTCCAACCCTTCCCTGTCCATATCGGCCAAGACTAATAGAGCCCCTTCCCGTGCGAAGAGTTCTGCCGCCACCCGTCCCTGACCGCTTGCAGCTCCCGTGATGATAGCCACCTTATCAGTCAATCGACCAGCCATCGCGCTGCGCTCCTTCCTTACTTTATTTCATGGCAAAACAACCGTCATTCAAATGCCGTACAGCCTCACGGCATTGTCGCAGAGGATTTTCTGAAGCAGGCTTTCCGAGAGGTCTCCCCGTTGACGAAACACTTCTTCTGGGCGGTCGTGGTGAAAATCATCAGCGTGTGGCAGGTCGCTCGCCACCACGAGCCAATCGGCACCAAACTCGTTGGTCAAATAAGGCAAGTTCTCATCGGGCTCGCAGGATGCAAACAAGCGCCCTTCCTCGAAGTGCTTGCGGATCTCTCGTTTACCCGAACGTGCCACGGCTCTGACCGCTGGCACCAACCACTCGGAACCTGCCTCAAGAAATACCCAGCGGAGTTTAGGGAACCCTTCCATTAGACCCGCGCTGATAATTGCGTTGAAAGCGTACTGGATTAGCAGCCCACTAACGAGTAGCCGGCCCCGAGGGGGTATGAAAGGCCTTTCATCGGGTAAGCTGGCGAGACCTTCAAACATCCGACTGATGGTGGGGCTACCAAATCCGATGTGCACGGCTATGGCCAGATTCTGCCGCTCCGCTTCTTCATAGATGGGTAAGAAAGAAGGGTGATTCACCGGCATGTCCCACTCCATCCCCCTGACAAAGATGCTTACGGCCCCTCCCATTTTCCTTACATTACGAATCTCCTCGACGGCCGTTTGTGGTTGCCGAAAGGGAAGCAGCGCCGCGTACATGAGCCTTCCGCCGGAATGAGTACACTGGTTGGACATAAATTTGTTGTAGCTTTTAGCAAGGGCCGCTTCTAACTCAACGTCCTTGGCCAGACATCCAAGCCAGGCGGACGGATAAACAACCTGCTTGTCTATTCCGAATAGGTCCAGATCCCTGAGCCGTGCTGGTACGCTTGTGAGTTCCTGAGACGGGACGGAGATTCCCTTGCCCTGAGCCAACTCCATGGTCGTTGGATTGGCCGCCGATTGGCGCACTTTCTTGTCTATGAGCCACACCGCGTTCCACTGTCCCCAGCTCGTGTCCCGCGGCAATGTAACCGGGATGGGTCTCCTGGGGTAAAACCGTGGATCGAGATACTGCCAGGTGGCGACGGATTCTTCAACGTGGGCGTCAGCGTCTATGACGTGCATGACTCGATCTCCTGGATTCACTTTGCGAGGTGGGCCAATCCCCCAATAACCCAGGGGCACGGTTCTGTCAACATTGGCGATCGAAAAAAGGCGTGACTCAATTCTGAAGTGGGCAAGTCAAGGTCAACCTGAATTGGCTAACACTGAAATCAACCCAACCTTGGAACGATGTAACTATCGACCGGCAGAATTAAAAGGGTAAGATTTTGGAGCGGGCGACCGGGGTCGAACCGGCGACGTCCAGCTTGGGAAGCTGGCATTCTACCGCTGAATTACGCCCGCTCACGTCAAATGCGGGAGGACCACTATCTCGGATCTTTTAAAATACTCTTTCCCGCCCATAATCTCAATCCCCTCATGGAAATGACATAGGTTGGCGTTCCTTGACAGCTCAGTGGCAATCCTTAATGGTTGTTGCTTAATATTCCGCAGCGGTTGCCCCTTTGGAAACATGATGATGCTGGGTAGCTTGACCATTTTGCCTCTCCTTCTGCTCACTCAACTTCCTGTCCACGTACAGAAGAAGGTTCAAGATGTTTACGCCGAGTCGCGAAAACGGATGGTGGAAATAGACCTGGTTCGGCGAGGTATCAGTGATCCCCGAGTCTTCCGCGCCATGTCTCTCGTACCACGTCACCTCTTTGTACCTAGCAGACATCGATTCCAAGCATACCAGGACCGCCCGGTGCCCATCGGAAAAGGTCAAACCATATCTCAACCCTACGTGGTGGCACTGATGACCGAACTTTTGAAGCTCAAAGGCAACGAAAAGGTCTTGGAGGTGGGGACCGGCTCGGGCTATCAAGCAGCGGTATTGAGCCTTCTGGTGAAGGAAGTATACACGATCGAGATTATTCCTTCCCTGGCCGAAAGCGCCCAAGAGAGACTCCGACGACTCGGCTACAGCAATGTACGGGTCAAATCAAGCGATGGATTTTTTGGTTGGGAGGAGAAAGGACCCTTTGACGGGATTGTGGTCACTGCCGCTACAAAAGAAATTCCACGACCCCTATGGAGTCAGCTCCGGGAAGGGGGACGCTTGGTGATGCCTCTGGGGGAGAGCCCAAAGCCACAGAAGTTGATCCGCGTGACTAAGATAGACGGCGAACCTCACGTGGAAACCATCACGGGCGTAATCTTTGTACCCATGACGGGGGAGGCTCAGGAAGGGACTCCTTGAGGGGCTCAGTGCTCTTTTCTTTTGACCCCGAGGAGGCAAATTGGTAAACGATTTCTCCTGGCCGGACTAAGCCCAGCTCTTCCCGGGCGACCTTTTCCAGGTACCGATTGTCATGGCGCAGACGGTTAATTTTGTCACCGAGGATCTCGTTCTCACGATGGACACGAAAGTTTTTTTCGTCCAATCTTTTATTCTCTTCCGACAGACGCCACAGGTGAAGCAAGCCCCGTTCGCCAAAGACGGTAAAAAGAGCGAACCCCAACAAGAGCGCAAGGAGGGCAAGGCTCAGCCAGGGGCGATTTTTCTTTCGAGGAGGCATAGTTGGAGATAAGTGAAATATACCATATCTTAGTCCTTCATGCTCTTTCCTCAACAGCGACTACTGGGGGCAAACGATGAAGATTGAAAAGGTTCATGCTCGCGAAGTCCTGGACTCCCGTGGAAGGCCCACGGTAGAGGTGGACGTGCTTCTGGCAAAAAACAAGGGATGGGGACGTGCCACAGTTCCCTCAGGCGCCTCTACCGGAGAACATGAAGCGGTGGAGCTTAGGGACGGCGGTGAGCGCTTTATGGGAAAAGGCGTACAGCAGGCAGTGAGCAATGTAAACCGCAGGCTCGCTCCTCGCCTGTGCGGGATGGATGCGAAAGAACAACGAAAAATTGACTCCCTCCTTATCGAATTGGACGGTACTCCTGACAAGCGCCACCTGGGGGCCAACGCCATCTTGGGGGTCTCCCTGGCCGTGGCCAAGGCTGAATCCCGCGCGGAGGGTTTACCTCTGTACCGCTATCTGGGTGGAACCCGAGCCAAGATCCTCCCGGTACCGATGTTTAACGTTTTGAACGGCGGCGCCCACGCCGACAATAACGTCGACGTACAGGAGTTCATGATCATTCCCATAGGCATGAAACGGTTTTCCGACGCACTCAGGGCAGGAGCCGAAATATTTGAGTCCCTAAGAAAAGTGTTGGTGAGCAAGGGATACTCCACCGGCGTTGGCGATGAAGGTGGATTTGCCCCCCATCTCAAGGGTAACAGCGAGGCCATGGAACTGCTTCTCGAGGCGGTCTCTCAGACATCTTATGGCCCCGGAGATCAAGTGGCCTTGGGATTGGACGTGGCCGCCAGTGAGTTCTATCGGGAGGGAGGCTATGTCTTTAAAAAATCAGACGGCGCGCGAAGGGAAAAGGAAGAACTGGTTCGCCTCTACGAAGAATGGGTGAGACAGTATCCCATTATCTCCATTGAGGATCCCCTGAGCGAGGACGATTGGGACGGCTGGAAATTAATGACAGAAGCCCTCGGAGATAAGGTTCAGCTCGTGGGGGACGACATTTTTGTCACCAACAAGGCAAGACTGCAAAGGGGCATACGGGAGAAAATCGCCAACTCCATCCTGGTGAAGGTAAATCAAATCGGCACCCTCACCGAGACACGGGAAACCATTGGCATGGCAAAGGCAGCCGGCTACACCACCATTATCTCCCACCGTTCGGGTGAAACGGAGGATACCACCATTGCGGACTTTGCGGTCGGAACTCACGCGGGGCAGATCAAGGCAGGAGCCCCCTCACGCGGCGAGCGAACGGCCAAATACAACCAACTTTTACGCATCGAAGAGGAACTGGGCAAACGGGCCGTGTATGCGGGAAAAGATGCTTTCCCCACCCGTCAGGAGCGCTAGCTTTTATACCTGATCGTTGAAAAAAGCTGTTTCCGGGCCGGTCCAAAAGATCTCGAAGGCGAGGCGCACGAAATTTCGACGAGCGGAAGCGTACTTCGGTGCCACGTTAGAGCGAGGAGAATGAGCGCAACGAAGCCTATGAGTCTTTTTCAGCGCCCTGCTAGAGTCGATTGAAAAGCCACTCAGGCGTCAGGCTGATGGCATAGGCGTTCAAAATCGTCAAATAATCGGTAAGGATCAATACGCCTACGATCAACAGGAGAACCCCTGCCGTCACGTGAACTGCGCGGAGGTATCGCCGAAAGACCTGTGAAAATTGGAAGAAGGAGTTCATCGCCAGAGCGCTCAAGAAAAAAGGCAACCCCAGACCCGCCGCGTAGGTAGCGAGAAGCAACATTCCCCTGTCCACCTCTGCCGACGTGCCCGCCAGGGTCAACACCGCACCCAATATGGGCCCCACACAAGGCGTCCAAGCCAAAGCAAAAGTGATTCCCACCAGTACGGAACCAAAATAGCCCGTGGGCTTACCCTTCAGGTTAAACTGTAGGTAGCGTTCCAAGAAAGGCGCCTTGAAAGCCCCGATGAGATAGAGGCCCACCAGAGTGATCAGTATTCCTCCCAGGGTCCGAATGAAAGTACGGTAACCCACGAAGAGGCCGCCCAGATAGCTGGCGGAAGCACCCAAGGAAATGAAGACGACGGAAAATCCCAAAATAAAGAAGAGGGAATTTAAAACCACCTGCCGGCGAATATCACCCGGCATGGTGCCGCTTCGCATCTCTTCCAAGGACACCCCGGATAGGAAGGATAGGTACGATGGGATAAGCGGCAGCACACAGGGCGAGAGAAACGAAAAAAGCCCGGCGGTAAATACGATCAACACACTCACTTCGTTCATGGGGTTTTCGCTACTACTCCCTAGTAGACTCAGCTCACTCTAACAGATCAACAGGCACGGGCAACTTACCCGGTCATATCAAGGAGTTCACGAATTAGCGCCACCATAAGGCAACCGAGGGGTGAGTCCTGAAGAGCGCGGGCACAGCAACGTAGCGGTTACGTTCAGGCCAGGGCGGCGCATTTCGCCGGCCTTGGAGCGGACGGGGTGGTGGCCTACAAGGTAGAGGCCCATTGACCGCGCTCGGAAGGGCTCGGCCCGAGGGTGGCTGGATGCGTCACTTATCTAGATCCTGATGAACTCGTTATTAGTTTAGAAACGTTCATCCCCGGGGTAAAGTTCCCGTCCCAGCTTGTGCCGTGGAGCTAGGATCTTCCGGGAAACTCGGCGAGGAGAATCTCTTCCCCGAGCCCCTGAACAATCCAGCGATGAATGTCATTCACCACCTCCTCCCAACCCTCTTCCTCCACCATCCAATGACCACGATCGGGATATTCCTTAAACTCAGCGCCCAAGAGTCGCGCCCTCTGCCGCACTGCCTCCACCGGGACCACCCGATCATCCATACCCGCCATTACCAAAACTGGACACCTAACTACTAGCGCCGACTCCGGGGAGACCTGGGGCTTGAAGAGCCTTTGCACCAAATAACTGGACTCCGGTACCAACCTCCTCAGGACGTCGCCATGGCAAGCCCTCGGCAGAGATCCCAGCCAATGACGGGAAAAGTCATCCTCCTTGATACAAATAGGCAAACGCAGAACAACCGGCAAAAAGTATTTCAAACGCAGCAGTTGAAGGCTTCGCCCCATGGACTTGGGCTCGTTGCCTGGTAGCGGGGGCGAAACCAGGATAAGTGCCGAGATGTTGTTATCATCTGCTGCCTCCATGGCCATGATCCCGCCCAAGCTGTGGCCCACTAAAACGGCCTTGGGTCCGGCAGCACGAATAACGTCCCTGAGATCCTCTACGCACCGCTCAAAGGTCAATTGAGAAACGGTCCTTCCACGGCTCTCTTCAACCCGACCCCTCATGTTCACCGACCAGCACTCCCAACCAAGGTTGGAAAAGCGCGTGGCCCAGCCGGACCAACACCAACTTCCGGTCCACAGGCCGTGGACGAGGATCACAGGAGACCTAAATTTTTGTTTCTCCGGCGGTGAGATATCCACCACGACTTCTCCGATTTGCTTTCTCATGGATCCTGACCCATAGCCATCAACAGGAAAAATACGACACGCCTCATTTCTGCTACAATATTGAATTGAGATGATCGAGGGAAGTTCGCGGCAAGAGATAATAATGGAAGGTAGAAATGGTCAAGGCCCTTCCGCCGTGAATGACTGAAGGGCCTTGACCTTTGGGTAGCCAGAACAGCCGCCCTATCGCCTGAGATCATGGAGGGTTCAAACCAACGCCACCACGCCACATCCAATCACAGACAATATTATCTTTTCTTTTTTGCCTTCTTCTTCGCTTTTGCCTTCTTCTTCGCTGCCATAGGCACCTCCTTTCTAGATTGCCTCCAGTGGGCATCTACGAAAGAACGAGGGAAAGTTAAATGCTCAGGCGAAGAGAACCTAGTTTAAAACCCCTCCCACATTTTGTAGACACTTTAATTATAGTTACACCACAAATAGTATGTCAAGAAAAAAATGATATTTTACAAAACATTTTTTCAAAATGAATTTCGCGAAGCACATAATCTTTCTGCTATTATTCATTCATCAGATTCAATAGTTGTGGCTTTTAAAAAATAGCAGTGCGTTTTAGACCCGTACCAGGACTGCCCCTGAGGCAAACCCCTCGACGGGAACCGACTTGCCACCGCATCTTAATCTATTGCCATAACCGAAATGTTGAGATAAATTACGAACATGCGATCAATGAGGTAAGACATGGTCGATTTCTTCACCAAAGGGGGGATCTTCATGTATCCGATCCTCCTCTGCTCCATTACCGCCCTAGCCATTTTTATCGAGAGATTGTGGAATCTAAGATGGAAACTCGTCATCCCACAGGATTTCATTGGTGACGTCGAGCAGCTCATTCGCGGAGAAAAACTTCCCGACGCCGCTCTGCTTTGTCAGCAAAACACTTCCTCCATGGCTCGAATTCTTTTGGTTGGGATCAAAAACTTCGGCAGAAAACGGGAAGTCATCAAAGAATACCTAGAGGAAGTGGGCCGCCAGGAGAGCGCCTCCCTGGAACGGTTCGTAGAAGGATTGGGAACCATTGCAGGAGTCAGCACTCTGCTAGGGTTGTTGGGAACCATATCAGGCATGATTCAAATCTTCTCGGTCATTTCATCTCAGACGGTGGTCAACCCCGGCTCCCTTGCCGGCGGGATCTCGCAGGCCCTCATCACCACCTACGCCGGCTTGAGCGTAGCTATCCCAACTCTTGTCATGCACAAGTACCTACAAAGCAAAACTCAAGCTCTTATTCTACAAATGGAAGAGCATTCCATCCGCTTGGTGGACCTCCTCAAGCAAAAAGACGAAAACGAGTGAGATGCGCTTTCGAACCCCGCAGAAGACCCAAGGCAGCTTCATAGACATCGCTCCCTTTGTGGATACGGTTTTTAATTTACTGATCTTTTTTGCCCTGTCCCTAAATTTTATTTCAACCCCAGGGATTCGAGTGAACCTGCCCAAATCCACCGCCCAAGAGATCGCGCGTCAAGAAAAGGATCTGCGCATCGTCATTACCTCTGACAAACGGCTCTATATCAACGAGAAGCCCGTGCAAAGAGACGACCTGGCGAAACACCTCGCAGAAGTGGCACAATTAAACGATGAGATTCAGGTCCTCATCCAAGCCGATGAACGGATCACGCATGGCACGGTGGTTTGGGTCATGGATCAGGCACGAACGGCCGGTCTTCATCGGCTTGCCATCATTACCCGACCCAAAAGCGAGTCGACTCCAAAGTGACCATCTATAAAGTCTTGGCAAAGAACTGCGGTAAAGCGTCAAAGCTACTAACCGCGGATTCACGCAGATAAGCAACCGCTGATTGCTTACTGTCTTTCTAAATTCTGTAGTCGGTAGTCAGTGGTTCCGAACCCGCAAGGACGCTATACGCTATGCTCATTGCTGCCAAGTATCTACAAAAATCGGCACAACTCTGCGGTTAAGTTATTAGAGAACGATTTAGCCGCGTTTAGACCGGCATTAACCCGTGTTTCTTCTTCGGCCTCTCCTCCTTCTTTTCACGAAGGACTTCGAAAGCCTGTATCAAACGGGTCCGCGTCTCTTCTGGTCGAATGGCTGCGTGGGCAAACTGCTTAGACAGGGCTTCGAAGGGGCCGCTAAATCTCTGTGCATACTCCTCCATCTTTTCACGTCTCGTCTTTTCCGGGTCCTTTGATTCCTGGATCTCCCGGCGATAGATAACGTTCACCGCACCTCCTCCACCCATCACTGCCAACTCCACTCCCGGCCATACGAAGAACTGGTCGGCACCCATCTCGCGGGTACACATGGCTTGCTTGGCTCCTCCGTAGCCCTTGCGAAGCACAACGGTAGTCTTCGGCACCGTGGCTTCCGCATAGGCGTACAGGAGTTTTGCCCCGTGACGAATGATTCCCCTCTCCTCCTGTTGCTTTCCTGGAAAGAATCCCGGGACATCCATCAAGGTGACAATGGGAATGTTAAATGCGTCGCAAAAACGGATAAAGCGCGCAGCCTTATCCGAGGCGTCCACGTCAAGACTGCCGGCGAGAAACATAGGTTGGTTCGCCACGAAACCCACCGGAAAACCGTCGAGCCGTCCCAACCCTATTACCAAATTGCGCGCAAACTTTCCCTTGAGCTCGAGAAAATCACCGTTATCGACAATGGCCTTTATGACCTGAAGGACGTTGTAGGCCTTACGCATGTCTTCTGGAACGATCTTGGCGATACCTTCGAGAAGGCGGCCTGAATCCTGCCGTGAGCCATTCGAGGGTGGGCTCGATTGGCAATTGGACGGAAGAAAACTCAACAGCCTGCGAAGCAGGGCCAGACAATCCTGATCGTTCTTGGCTATCAAATCTGCTACTCCGGAGACTTCGGAGTGGATCTTCGCTCCACCCAACTCCTCCATGGTAACCTCTTCCCCAAGAACTTCCTTGATCACCGGGGGCCCTGTGATGAACATCTGGCTAGTCCCCTGCACCATGACCACGAAGTCCGTGAGGGCCGGCGCGTAGGAGGCCACCCCAATGCAAGGACCCATAATTGCCGAGATCTGGGGAACGGCCCCGGACGTAATACTGTTTTCGAAAAAGATCTTTCCAATGGCCGTTGTCACGCTAAGCCCTTCTTGTATCCGAGCTCCAACGGAATCGTATAGGCCAACAAGTGGAACGCCGAGCCGACGCGCCGTCTGGATCACATAGGCAATCTTTTCGGCGTGGGCACTGCCCACCGCTCCCGCCAGCACCGTACGGTCTTGGGCAAAAACATAGACCGCCCGTTGCTCTATCTTGCCGTAACCCGCCACCACTCCATCCGTGGGCCGTCTCTTTTCCGCCATCCCAAAGTCGCTGCACTGGGTCTCCGCTAACATGAACTCCTCAACGAAACTCCCCGGATCCAACAAAATTTCGATCCTCTCCCTGGCGGTGAGCTTGCCCTCATCGTGTTGTTTTTCTACAGCCTTAGGATCTCCTTCCAAGACTTTCTTTTCCATTTGGGAAAGTTTTTTTTCTAATTCACGACTTTCCATGATCCACTCACTGGTCACGGCTTCAAATGATCCCCATCCCTGTCAGTACTGAAAGCATGATGGCCGCGGCGATCACAGATCCGATCTGTCCCCCCGCATTTGCGCTCATGGCATGCATCAAAAGATGATTCTTCTTATTGTACCTCTGTCCCTCAAACTGCACCACCCGCGCCGCCATGGGAAAGGCAGAGATCCCTGCCGCGCCAATCAGCGGATTGATCTTGCCTCGAGTGAGAAAGCACATCAGCTTGCCAAACAGGACTCCCATGACGGTGTCCAGTGCTATGGCAATGAAGCCCAGGATCAGCACCGTGATGGTTTGCCATTTCAGGAACTGATCGGCCTCCATGGTGGCCCCAATGGAGAGACCTAGAAGGAGGGTCACGATGTTGGTGATCTCGTTTTCGGAAGTATGTCTTAACCGTTCCACCACGCCCGACTCACGAAGGAGGTTTCCCAACATGAGCATTCCAATGAGGGGTGTCCCCTTGGGGGCAATTAGAGAGGCCGCCACCGTCACCACGACGGGGAAAAGGATCTTGGTAGTCTTTGATACCGGCCGTCGTTCCATGCCCATGATAATCGTCTTTTCCCGCTGGGTGGTGAGGAGCCGCATTATGGGCGGCTGAATTAAGGGAACCAAAGACATATAAGAATAAGCCGCCACAGAAACGGCCCCAAGGAGATGGGGGGCGTACTTCGAGCTTACATAGATGGCCGTGGGTCCGTCACAAGCGCCGATGATGGCTACTGCCACCGCATCCAGTTTGTTAAATCCCACAGCCAACGCCAACAGCAACGTAAGAAAGATGCCAAACTGTCCCGCGGCGCCGAGAAGAATAATTTTGGGATTCTCAAGCAGCGGGCCGAAATCCGTCATGGCACCAATGCCTATAAAAATGAGGATGGGGAAGATCTCGGTACGGATCCCGGTGTTGTAGAAGAAACGGAGCATGCCGTCTTCCTCCATAAGACCCGCCAAAGGGATATTAACCAGAATGGCGCCAAATCCGATGGGGACAAGGAGCAAGGGTTCAAAACCCTTGCGGATCCCGAGAAACAGCAGCAGGGACCCGATGAGCAGCATGATGACTTGACCTAACTCGAGGTGCAAAATGCCGTCGAATAGACCCTGAATTCCAGAGAGGATCGCCTCTTCCATGAATCGTTTTTTTAACCCCGATCCGACGTTAATCGGTTCAAGAAATCATTCCCCACTAGGCATTGGATGGGGCTCCAGATCTGTTTGTTCAAAAATGGATAGTTCACCTTCAGTGTAATTACGGTCTTACAATCAAAATACCGGCGACGGCCGAAATGTCTGGCCCAAGATTCCATATAGCCCGCCTAGTTTTGCCGGATCGGGGTCAACCTTTTTTGGAGGGGGGTTCCGAAGCCGGAAAGACCTTCTTGAGCAGCAGCACAAGGACACTCAATAGCCACAGGACCGCCACCGTCCCGCCCCCGCCCACCAGGGCCACCGTCAATCCAAAGGTCCAGATGTCCATCTCTTCCCTACAACCGCCAAGCAACGGAAAGATTGCTAATCGATCTCAGCCAAGATATCCCCTGCCTCCACAGCCTGCCCGGTGGAGACTTTAATCTCTTTGATCTTGCCAGAGCTCGAGGCCACTACGGGTATTTCCATTTTCATGGCCTCCATCACAATCACCACATCGTCCTCCTCCACGGCGTCTCCCACTTGTTTTTCGATTTTAAAGATTTTCCCAACCATGGGCGCTTCAACGGAACTTGCCAATTTATTATCTCCTTGGAATCCGGTTGGCTGCCACTCGAGCGAGGACATCTGCTATATAGTAATAGTTTCCATGTGTTGTCAAATAGCCGACCGTTCCTCGCCTTGCTTTTGCCCCTGTTCTGCGATATGAGGTAACTGAAATTGGAGGATAAAATGGCTAAGCCGGCTGCTAAAACCGAAAGCATCATGGACAGCGTCCCTTACTATGAAAAGTGGCAAAAAAAGGAAGGGATTCCCATCCTTGATTCCTTTTTTATCCCCGACCTAAAAGAGGTCCCCTTGGACCAATGGGACCGAATCGGCCAACCGGCAGCGTTTGTAAATATGGAAGGGGCGGGGCAGGCCACGGGCTCTTACATTTGCGAAATCGCACCCGGGAAGAGCACCAAACCCATCAGACATATTTTTGAGGAGCTCCTCTACGTGGTACGGGGGCGCGGTGCCACGACCCTCTGGAATGACAAGGGGGCTAAACAGACTTTTGAGTGGCAGGAAGGAAGCCTGGTTTCCATACCGCTCAACACGTCCCATCAGCATTTCAACGGGCAAGGAGGCGAACCCGCACGGTTCTTCTCCGTCAACAACATGCCCATCATCTTCAACCTCTTCCATAACGACGGGTTTATCTACAACACGCCTTTCGATTTTACCGACCGCTTCAACGGAGAGGCCGATTATTTCAGCGGAAAAGGCACCTCCCACCCGGGCCGAATTTGGGAAACCAACTTTATTTCCGACGCCCGGAGTTTCAAGCTCCAAGAATGGAAAGAGCGCGGCGCAGCCGGCAAGAATGTCATGTTGGAATTGGCGGACGGGGTTATGGCTGCCCATATCTCGGAGTTTCCAGTGGGCACGTATAAAAAAGCACACCGCCATGGTCCGGGATTCAACGTCATCATCATCGGAGGTAGGGGATTCTCTCTGCTGTGGCAGGAAGGCAAGACCATCAAGAGGTGTGATTGGAAGGACGGCAGCGTGTTCGTCCCTCCCGAAATGTGGTTTCACCAACATTTCAATACGTCATCGACTCCGGCCCGCTACCTTCCGCTCCGTTTCGGCGCCATCAAACACAGCATGGGGCCGGGGATGTTTGGTGATATCTCCAAAGTGGACAAAGACGTGAAAGCGGGTGGGGATCAAATCGAATATTGCGACCAGGACCCGTCCATCAGGCGGATGTTTGAAGAGGAACTGGCCAAGTCAGGGATCAAAAGTCAGATGGACCCGGAGGTTTATAAGAAGAATTCTTAGGCCTAGTCCCTCTCCCGACAAACGACTATTTAACGTGGCTGCAGCCTGCTTAAACTCGAGTGTGGGCTTTCTTTCTCTTATCCTGCTCCTCACCTTTTTCCCGTCCAAAGGTCAGGCTCTGACCGAAACGACTGAAAGGTGGGCAAAGGTTGCCGGGGCCAGTCAGGTCAATCTACGCTCCGGGCCGAGTATCAGCCACCCCCCCGTCACCATCCTCAACAACGGGGAAGAAGTCAAAGTAGAGAAGCTGGAGGGGAGTTGGTACCAGGTCTCCCTGCCCGATGGCTTGAAGGGTTACGTTTATGCCGAGTTCGTCCGATTTCTTCCAGGAAAAGAAGAACCGTTAGAGACGGCTACCGAGGGCACCCTGCCAACGCCCACCATGGAAGTCTCCCTAGAAGAATCCACCCCGCAATCTCAACCCGATACCGATGGGCAAAAGCCCGTCTCAGAACAGCCGCAAGAGCCCGCGCTCACTCCTGTAGAAACTCAAGCAGAGGTTCCGGTACAAGAAGCCCCGGCGAACCTGCTTGAAAGTGAAAGTTCTCCTCCCGAGACTCTCGCAGTGGCACCCCGCGAGATCGAAACAACCACTCCCGTCCAAAGGGGTCAATGGAGATTTTGGAGAATTCTGAGATGGATCCTAGCCCCCAGCTGCATTTTTATCTTAGGCTGGATCCTCGGGGGAAACTATTATTTGCGAAGGGATCGCATCAAAAGGACAAGGCTCCGTTTTTAGGGCGCGCCACTAACACAGATGCATTCCATATGGATCCTGGTTCTTGCCTACCTCATTGGTTCCGTGCCAACCGGTTACATTCTTAGCTCCGTATCCGGAATCGATATTCGTGGGGCGGGAAGTGGCAATATTGGCGCCACCAACGTGGGCAGAGTAGTGGGCTGGAAGGCAGGACTAGTTACCCTCTTGGCCGATGCGGGTAAGGGTTTCATACCCGTATTCCTCACCGTTCAGACGGATTTTGACCCTGAAATCTCCGTCCTGACAGCTCTGGCAGCCTTCCTGGGCCATCTCTATCCGGTGTTTCTTAAATTTAAGGGTGGGAAAGGTGTTGCTACCGCACTGGGGTGTCTCACGGGTCTCGATCCTTTGATCGCCGGGTACCTCGCCCTGGCATTCTTGGTCATTGTCCTGGCCACCCGTTGGGTCTCTCTCGGTTCTATCTGCGCAGCGGCATTAGCCCCACCGCTCTTTTGGTACTTCACCCATGAGCCCTCCTACATCTGGATGAGCCTGTTTATGGCCTTACTCATTATTGTGCGCCATCGGGAAAATATCCAACGAATCCTATCCGGAGCGGAAAGCAGATTTGAGATGAGACGCCAGGGTCATTGATAGGGTATTTCACAGCAAACTCAGTTAAGTTTTTCCCTTCCCTTTTAAAATTCCATGGCAACCTATCATAAAGTCCCCATAAGCAAGGCTACAAGCAGTGGAGCGAAAATGACTTTCTTCCTGTTTCCTCCTTTTCCCTTTTGCCCCACGCGAAAAGGCGGCTTAGTTTATCAATTTTATGGGCTGATCCTCAATTGAATGGTAATTTAACCAGCCGTGAAGCGTGAGTTACGGGATCTATGCGAGGTGTCGGCGCAGGACCCTACTCCCGAGCAAAAACATCACTACGTCAAAGACAAGGAGCCCGATCACAATACGCAGCAAGGAAGGACCGTTCCACCCGCTAAGGATCAACGACCGCATCCCATCCACTGCGTAGGTCACAGGATTCACCCACGCCAGCATCCTCATCCACGCAGGCATCGATTCAAGAGGCACGAAGGCACTCGAAAGAAAGGTAAGGGGCAGCACCGTGATACCCATCACCGCAAAAAAATCTCCGTGACTGTCCACAACAAATGCAAGAACTAAAGAGATCACGGTCACTCCAAACCCAAGAAGCACACTTATGAGTAGAACGGCAAAGACCCCGCTAACCCCAGTCGCAATTCGGACGCCAAAGAAAAGGCCCAAGATTAGAATGAGAAGACATTGAACCAGGGTATTGATATTCACCGCCAGAAACCGGCCAACGAGAATGGAACCCCGTGAAATCGGCGCACTCATCAAACGCGACAAAAACCCATTCTCCTTGTCAAAAAGCAGGGCGATCCCCCCTCCCATACTATTGCCAAATGCCGTCAACGCCAAAACCCCCGCCATGAGATAGCCACGATACCCTCCCACGATGGAGTCACCCATGAGACCTTGAAAGGCGCCGCCCATAAAAATAAGCAGGATCACTGGGTTAACCAAGTTGAAGGCCACACTGAAAGGTTCGCGTCGTAGCCGGATCAGCCAGCGCACCAATTGCGCTTTGGTTTCTTGTAGAAACTCAAGCATGATGATCTAACTTTCCTCCAAGGGGTGCCCCGTATGGTGGAGAAACACCTCGTCCAAGCCTGGCCGGCTATGGGTGATGGAGTGAATCGGAACACTGGCTTCCCGAACGGCTTCAAGGATTTTCAGCAGCACCGTATCGTCACTCTCCACATAAACCTTGAGCACAGTGCCATGTGCAGCGGTACCTTGCACGCCCTGCAGTCGGGACAAGGAAGCTTCCATGCTCTTAATGGCGCCCGTATGGTCTTTGTCCCTTCCCTCCACCTCAATCGAGACCACATCCCTCCTGAGCCGGCCCCGGAGATCACTGGGGGCACCCGTTACCACAATCTTTCCCCGGTCGATAATGGCAAGCTCATCACACAGGTGCTCTGCCTCGTCCATGTAATTCGTGCAGAGAAAAATGGTTGTTCCCCGATCCCTGAGCCCCAGGATATAATTCCACACCTCCCTACGCACGTGAACATCCAATCCCAGGGAAGGCTCATCCAGGAGAATCAGGGGCGGGCGGTGTATCAGACCACAGGCCAAGTCCAGCTTTTTCTTCATGCCACCGGAAAAATATTTGACTCGCCTATCCTCAGAGCCCACCAGTCCCAACAACTCCAACAGCTCGCTCACATGGGCCTCCCTCACCGAAGAGGATAGATGATAAAGGTCACCATAGTATTTTAGATGCTCGCGGACCGTGAGATAGGGATCCACCGTCAACTCTTGAGGCACATAACCGATGAGGCTTCGCACCTTGGCGGGGTCCTCCCTTACATCCACTCCTGCCACTCTAACCCCACCGCTGTCGGGACGTGCCAGGGTAGTCAGGATCTTCACCGTAGTGGTTTTGCCTGCACCATTGGGCCCCAAAAGGCCGAAAATTCTTCCCTTTTCGATCTCGAGAGAGATGTCATCAAGGGCAACGATGGCCCCATAAGACTTCCTCAAGCGCTCAATTTGAACCATAGTCTCTGACACGGGCAGACCAATATATTACGGGAGGTCACACAACTTCAACGGCTGACAACTTTTTGGTTGTCTTAGGTGCTGCCCACGGTGTACAATCCCCCCAAAGTATGAGGTATCTTTGGATCTTGCTGGTGCTCCTTGGGGCCGTTGCCCTCTCCTCGCTCGCTCCATCCGCCGAGCACGTAACGAAACAGCCTCGTGGTGAGCTGTCCATCACCGTTGGGGACTGTCATCCGCATTCGTAAGTAGCGTTGAATCGTGGACTAAATTCATGGACGAGCCCGAAACAACCGAGAAACGACAAGACAACTGGTGGGATTTCTGTCCAGTATGCAGCTCCAAATTGATGAACCGGAAATGCCGATTTGTTTGCTCGAACCTAGAGTGTGGTTACTTTCAGAGCTGCTCCGAATTCGATACTTAGCCGGCGCCTTCAATAAACCCTCAGCTTCAATCCTGGTACTAAGCCGGATTTTTAGTGTATAGTTCACGAGTTTCACGAACAAGGCCATTTTCATGTCCAAGATGGCAGGCATCATAATCATCGGCAATGAGATCCTCTCGGGCAAAACCCAGGACAGCAACTCTTATTTTCTCTGCACCGAGCTACGTTCCCTTGGAGTAGACGTTCGGCGGGTCACAGTCGTTCCGGATGAGATCCACCTCATTGGCGAGGAGGCCGCGGACTTTGCGAAAAAATGGGATTTTGTCTTCACCACGGGCGGGGTGGGTCCCACCCATGATGACGTCACCATGGCCGGAATCGCTCATGGCTTTGGAGTTAAAGTCGTTCGACACCCGGACCTGGAACGGCGCCTCCATGCCCGCCATGGGAAGAACATCAACGAAGCCAGACTACGCCTGGCCGAGGTTCCAGAGGGTTCGGAGCTCATCGAATTGGAATTTATGTACATGCCCGTCACCAAATTTCGTAACGTCTACATCTTTCCGGGGATCCCAAAGATCTTCTACGATCAGTTTCGCGCAATCAAGGACCGGTTCAGGGACATCCCTTTCCACCTTAAAGTTATCTACGTAAAGGAGAACGAAGGGTCCATCGCTTCGACCCTCAACCAACTGCAGGCCTCTTATCCCCATATAGGCCTGGGCTCTTATCCAGTGTTGGGGGATCCGAATTACAAAGTAAAACTCACCCTAGAATCCAAAGAAAAGGATTATTTGAATCAGGCTTTCGAAAAACTCATGAGCGCCCTACCAAGCGGGGCCATCCATCGCGTCGAGGAACACTGACTGGATGGCGGACGGTCAACCTTGGGGAATCCTTCCCGCCTACCGGAAGGCCTCCTTCCCTGTATTTCCAGGATTGATCGCTACCCTTGGACCAGGGGTCATTTTCATGGCCCTAGCTCAAGGGAGCGGTGAATTTATTTGGTGGCCGTTCATAATCGCCAAATACGGGCTCACTTTTCTCTTCTTACTTCTCCCTGCCTGCTTGTTGCAATTCCCCATAATTTACGAGATTGGCCGTTACACAACACTCACCGGAGAAAGCATTTGCCAGGGGTTTATGCGCTTGAACCGCTATTTCGCTCTCGTCCTATGGATCCTCCTAACCCTCTCCTTTCTCTGGTTTGGCGCCTTTGCAGCAGCCGGAGGGACTTCCCTCGCAGCACTGACGGACTTTCCTGCTGGGTGGAGTCAAAGGGGCCAGACCCTTTTCTGGGCATATCTCTCAATGACAGTTTTTTTATTCGCGATTCTAATGAGCCGCATCGTCTACCGAGTGATAGGGGTTTTCATGTGGGCGGTGGCTCTGGTAACTTTGGTGGGGCTTTTCTGGGCCTCGACGCATCCCGATGCCCTCCGAGTCCTCCCCTCTTTCCTGAAGGGTCTTTTTGTCCCCCAACTGCCAATGCCAAGGCCCTGGGACACCAATGACGCCACAAAACTTCTCACTGCGATTACCTTCGCTGGCCTTGGCGGTTTCTGGACCCTCCTCTACTCCTACTGGATCCGTGACAAGGGCATTGGGCTTGCCCACTACGTCGGCCGGATCACAGGACCCGTCACTGGCAAGCCGGAGGTAATCCCCTCCTCGGGGTTTATCCCCGAGGAGGACTCATATCTCAAGGAGCTGCCGAAATGGCGACGCTATTTGGTTTGTGATGTTGGGTCGGTATCGGAGGCAATATCTTGACGACGCCCATGACCTGTCTCCTGGCCTATGCGTTACTCTTTCCAAAAGGTATACTGCCCGACGGCTACGAGCTGGCGGTGGTCCAAAGCCGATTTTTCGAAATTAGTTGGGGACCCATTGGGCGAATCCTATTCCTCATTGTGGCTGCGGCCTTTCTTTCTGACACCTGGCTCGCCACCGTGGACGGCGTGAGCCGGATTCATACGGACCTTGTCTACGGCTTCTTCCCACGTGCCCAAAAGATCCCCGTGCGCTCCTGGTACCTGTTCTTTGTTTTGCTTCTCTCCGTAGTCACCGCAATAACCATCCAACTAAACGCACCCGGCCCCCTCATTTTGCTCTCCGCCGTCATCGGTTTTGTGGGCACGGTCCTATTCTCCATTGCCCTGGTTTTCTTGAACCACATTATCCTGCCACGTCACCTACCCACCGAGGCGAAACCGGGGAGGCTGAGCCTTGGCCTCCTCATGGTTTCATGCCTGGCCTATATAACCCTGGCCACCGCATATCTTCTAAGTCCAGCCGGAGTTATATGAAGGGAGTCCTTAATGGGAGAAATGGTTGACTGGATCATGGAGTCCATACGAACCTACGGCGCCTGGAGCGTCTTCGCCGGGGTCATGATCGAGTCGGTCATCGTCCCTATTCCATCACCCCTTGTGATCATGGGCGCTGCGTTTATCCTGATCAATCCGCAGCTAACCTTTGTTGAGGCCTTAACTCCCATCATCCTTGTAATTGTTTTACCGGGGGCCGTCGGTTCCACATTAGGGGCATTCGTTGGTTATGGCATTGGGTTCTGGGGGGGCAAGCCTCTTGTTGAGCGTTGGAAAGGCTTCCTGGGTCTTGAATGGCGTGAGGTGGACGCCTTTCAACATCGCCTGCGCGGCAACCAGGTCAGGGCAACTATCTTTTTTCTCCGCGCGCTGCCCATCTTTCCTCTGTCGTTGATCTCAGCGGCCGCTGGGTTCGTGCGGCTGTCCCCTGCGACATTTATTCTGTGGACACTTTACGGTAGCATCCCCAGGTGTCTGCTCCTGGCCTATCTAGGGTGGGGGCTCGGGGACACCTACCATCGGCTCGCCCACGGCAT
Organism: uncultured Binatia bacterium (SeqCode); assembly: GCA_965218425.1. Lineage (GTDB taxonomy): Bacteria > Desulfobacterota > Binatia > UBA9968 > CAXXLF01 > CBDCDW01. The sequence continues at coordinate 1,819,530 of OZ244621.1, read as the reverse complement.
CGACCGTACGGAGACACTGGTATCCCTCTTCATCGCACTGGCGCTCATCGGCCTCATCATCTGGTTACGAGGACGTGTGAGGAAACGCGTCCTCAAGGAGGGGAATTCTTCCTAGTCCGGTTGGGATAAATTCGGTCTCATCCCTTTCCCTGAGTGGCGGAAAAGGGTTGTCCGCTTTGTGTGCCAATCCAGACTTCACCGCCTTCAAATACCTCTTTCTTCCAGATGGGCACCCTTTTCTTGATCTCTTCAATGGCGAAGCGGCAAGCCGCAAAGGCGTCCTGTCGATGGGCGGCGGACACTGCGATCATGACGCTTGTCTCACCTATTTGCACCGGCCCGATTCGGTGAACGATGGCCAACCGGCAAAGCTTCCATTGCTCCCGTGCTTCCTGCCCCAATTGCGCCAATTCCTTCTCTGCCATTTCCGGATAGGCCTCGTAATCCAGCGAGATGACCTTTCGACCTTCATTGTGGTTCCGCGCCGTGCCAATAAAAGTAGCTACGGCCCCGGCCTCCGGATCGGCCACAAAGTCAATGAGCTCCTGGAGCTCGAGGGCTTTTTCCGTCACACGATACATATTCTAACCGCCACTGACAGGCGGCACGAAAACCACCTCGTCCATGTCCTTAAGCGCATGATCTGTACTCACGTAGTCTCTGTTGACGGCATAGAGCAATCTCATATTTACTGGCGCAAGTTTTGGATAGTCCTTCTGTAACTCATCCCACAGTTTTCCCACAGTACAGTCTTCCGCCACTTCTTTAGTGATCTCACCGGTCCCTACCCGGTCCTTGAGAGCGGCAAAGAATCTAACCTTTACCTTCATTATCCTCGCAACTGTGAGACCATATGACCTATTTCGGGGAGTATGAGCCGTTCCATAGCAAGTCGTACCGCGCCTGTGGAACCCGGCAACGAAATCATGGCTTTATCTCCCGCAGTGCCAGCACAGGCACGGCTCATGATTGCCGCCGAGCCAATGTCTTGAAAACTCAGATAACGAAAGATCTCCCCAAATCCATCGAGTCGCTTTTGCAAGAGACGACTCACCACCTCATAGGTGCCGTCCCGCGGCGCTATCCCGGTCCCACCGTTTAGTATAATAACCTCAAGGTCTTTCCTTGCCAGAGTCTCGCGTAAGAGCCCTTCAATACCTCTTGGCTCGTCTTTGACAATCCTATACCCTACGGTCCTGTGCCCTGCCTCCGCTAACATTTCCTTTATTAACTGACCACTTTGATCCGTGTGCTCATCCCGCGTGTCGCTTACTGTCACCACCATGACACCAAGACCATGCGCGGCATTTTTTTTATGTTCGTGGACAGCCACCAGGGTGGTCTCCTATACCGATGCCACCTAAAGTTTCATGGGCATGACCACGTACATATAGCCGTCATCCCCGTCTTTCCTGAGCAGGCTCGGGCTCAATTCGTCTTTCATTTCGATCCCCACGTCCCTCTCGTCTCCCAGCACGCTCAGAACATCAATCAAGTAGCGGGCGTTAAACCCCACTGCCAGGGTCTTTCCCTCATACTCCGCCTCTAGCTCCTCCACCGCCTCCCCCAAGTCCGGGTTATTTGCCGATATGGACATATTTGTCGGCTTCACCTCTATCCTTATCCCCTTGTACCGCTCACTGGACAGGATGGAAACCCGTTTGAGGGCTTGTAGGAACCCACGCTGTTCTACCCTGGCATTGAAGGGATTTGCCTTAGGTATTACCTTGCCGTAGTCAGGGAAATCCGTTTCCGACAAACGCATAAAGAGTTCTACATTACCTTTCAGAACTGAGGCTATGTTCTCCTTAAAACCAAATTGGGCCATTTCATCGTCGGATTCTTCGAGGAGTTTTTTCAGCTCAGCCAATCCCTTCCTGGGCAGAATTACCCCCTTAGCCAAACCAAGGCTTCCTACGGCCCTTTCAATGAGAGCTAGACGATGTCCATCCGTAGCTACCATCCTGAGTTTTCCCCCTTCCCCCTCCTCCAGGAACGCCCCATTGAGATTTGAGCGGGTCTCGTCAGTGGATACAGCAAACATTGTCTTATCGATCATCTCCTTCATAACTTTTGCAGGAACAGAAAATAAATGTTCATCACCGAATTCCGGAAAACTGGGAAAATCCTTTGGATCCAAACCCACCATCTTGAAAATTGATTTTCCGCTTTTTATTTCCACCCAGTCATTTTCCAGACGTTTTAACTGAATCGCGTCCCCTCCGGATTCTCGAACTATTTCATAGAGTTTTTTTGCATTTATGGTGATGGCACCTTCTTGAAGAATTTCTCCCTCCAGTTTTGCCCTGACCCCTACTTCCAAGTCCGTTGCCGTGACGCGCGTGTTTCCTTTTTGAAATTCGATCAACACATTTGCCAGAATGGGCATAGTGGTTCTGCGTTCGACCGTACTTTGGGTCCAATACAGCGCATTTAAAAAATCTTCTCGTCTAGCCTTGAATTCCATTGCTCGGACTCCTTCCGCAATTAACCAGCCCTTATTCTTCTCTCTTAATTAAAATATATCAGTAGTAACTGTAAGTCCTGTGGGTAACAGATGAAAACACCCCAAGGTGCTGAAATATAATGATTTTCATTGTGCGTTTCAAAGGGTGGTTTACGCTCTATCTAAACTTTAAGTGTCATCATAGCCCATGATACTGGTTTTATCCACGTTACTCCCAACGTCAGTCACAGGTTATCCCCAGCTAGGGTTTCAATGATTTAGTGAGTATATCTACGGTGGCTTGGACGTACGGATCCTGTTGGATTTTCTCCTCAACGGTTTTTAAGGCATGAATGACGGTGGAATGATCCCTTCCACAGTGTGAGAAACCATGAGAGATAGTCGTAAGGAACATGTTGATACGCTGGAATCGAGGACCATGAGAAGCTGGGCAAAGGCAACATCACAAAGAACAGCATTAAGAATTTAATTCTTGTCCAACATGTTGAGCAAATTCTTGTTAAAGGATTGGAGGAGCATTTCATAATCATTTTCACTTGTCTTTGCAAGGGAAAAGATAGGGAGGGGAACTTTTATCCCTTAGTTGTTGAAACCCCGTTCATCTGATGCTACGAGGCTCATTAGTCTATGGCGAGAAGTAAGTCGGACAAAATACTTTCCCGTGCATATAACAGGATCCCGGGCGGGGTCAACAGCCCTGTGCGCTCCTGGAAAGCTGTGGGCGGAACACCACTAGTAATACAGCGGGGAAAGGGAGCTACCCTGGTGGACCATGAGGGCAGGAAATACCTTGATTATCTCGGCTCTTGGGGGCCGCTTATCCTCGGTCATGCGGATCAACGAATTCTAGCTGCCGTGAAGCGAGCCGCAGCTAGGGGAACCACCTTCGGCGCACCAACGGAGGGCGAGGTAGTGTTGGCCGAGATGGTGTATGAGCGAATGCCATCCGTAGAGAAGTTACGGTTGGTAAGCTCGGGAACGGAAGCAATCATGAGTGCGGTTCGTCTGGCGAGGGCCTACACCCAACGCGACAAGATAGTGAAGTTCGACGGTTGCTATCATGGCCATGCGGACGGGATGCTCGCCAGGGCAGGGTCCGGGTTGGCCACTTTGTCGGTACCTGACAGCCCGGGAGTTCCGCAGAGTTATGCCAAGGAAACGGTCGTAGCGCCCTACAACAGCCCAGAGCATGTGGAGGCTTTGCTACGCGAACATTCAGAGAACATCGCTGCCGTTATCGTCGAACCGGTATGCGGAAATATGGGGGTCATCCCACCCGCGCCAAATTTCTTGCAGTCCCTAAGAAAAACGACCCGGGATCATGGGGCTCTATTGATCTTTGATGAAGTGATAACCGGATTCCGGGTTTCTCCGGGGGGCGCACAAGACCTCTACGGTGTTACGCCAGACCTGACATGTCTCGGGAAGGTTTTGGGAGGGGGGCTGCCGTTGGGGGCCTTTGGCGGAAAGCAGGAGATTATGAATCTTCTGGCTCCTGAAGGTCCCGTCTACCAGGCTGGAACCTTGTCTGGAAACCCCTTGGCCGTAGCCGCAGGTATCGCCACGTTACGGGTCCTTAGGAGTCGTGGAGTGTATGGAAAACTCGAAGAGAGAGGGAGACATCTCCAGCAGGAAATGGAGCGGGTCTTGGCTCGGTACAAGGTGCCTGGCGTGGTGAATCGCGTGGGGTCCATGTTGACGCTATATTTCGGCGTGGACCGGGTGGGCAATGCTGAAGAGGCGCGGGGCTGTGATCGCGATCGGTTTGCCCGTTTCTTTCATGGAATGTTGAAACGGGGCATCTACCTGCCACCGTCTCCCTTCGAGGCTGTATTTATCTCCCTGGCTCATAGTGCTGCCGACGTTGCAAAAACCCTTCGGAGATTTGAGGACTGGGCGCGGTCGGAGAGAAAGGGTTGACCCCACATGAGACCGATGCTAATGAAGATACGGAGTGAGCCAGCGTGGGAATGGCCACCCCCCGAGTGGCCCAGAGGATAATACTCCTGCCTTTGTCAATTTTAGCAAGTATGCCGCCATTGGTTTGGAGTTTCCCAGTACCATCCTGGGCGGTTTCGCTTTAGGTTATGTGTTAGACCGGTTCTTCGAGACATCCCCCTGGTTTATCGTGCCCATCACGTTATTCGCTCTAGTGGGGGCTTTTGTCCGGTTGATTTTCATGCTGCAACGGCTTTCGGGTGGTAAGAAATGAAAATGTCAGCGGCGAACTATCCAATATTCGAGGTTGTGCTCTGGCAGGTAACTCTGGTTCTCGTATTGTTTGCTGCGCTGGTACCGCTGGGGATGGTTGAGCCCTATAGTCTTTTGGCGGGGGGGCTCTTCATGGGAGTTAACTTTTTGTTGTTGGGCCTGGGGATTCGCAGCGTCCTGACCCCCTTTGCCGGAAAAGGCAGGATCCGGTCCGGTGTTATTTTACTGACGCTTAAGCTTTTGTTGTTTTTAGGCTTGCTGTCGGCTTTTTTCTTGAAGTTTCAGTTCGATGCCGTGTCGTTTGCCCTGGGAATCTCCTGTCTCCTGGTGGCGGCGGTTGCCCATGGCTTGAGGCACCGTAAAGACTTGATGGAGGCAACAAGATAAGTGGAACATCCGTACACATGGAATCTCCTGGCTCCGTTTTTACCCCAACATGTCTTCTTTGGCATTGTAGTGGTCGCCTTGCTCATAGGGATTGGTTCCTTGGCAAGACTCGCCCTGTCCCGCGCCAAAGACCCGGTAATCCCGGATGCGGGTTTGAGCCTGAGGAATATATTAGAGCTGGTGGTCTCGTTGATCATTACGCTCAGCGATGGGATCGTGGGTAAAAAGGGACGAAGATTCATCCCCATGTTTGCGAGCTTTTTTTGTTTCATACTGCTATCGAATCTTTCTGGCCTGCTACCGGGCTTTTCCCCGCCCACGAGCAATTTGAATACCACGCTGGGACTGGGATTGGTTTCCTTCGCGGCCTATAACGTGATTGGCATCAGGGAGCACGGGGCTGGTTATATCAGACAGTTTATGGGACCGGTGCTGTTCCTCGCGCCCTTTTTTATTATCTTGGAACTGGTGTCCCATTTGGTGCGTCCGGTATCTCTGGGACTTCGTCTGTTCGGTAACATGTTCGGCGATCACCTGGTGATCGAGATCTTTACCGACTTGACGAAGGTGGTGGTTCCAGTAACCTTTTATCTGCTGGGAACCCTGGTTTCCGTGATTCAAGCATCGGTGTTTACTATCTTGAGCATAATATATGTAGCCATGGCCGTCAGCCATGAGCATTAAGCGGATGGAAAGAGCAGGGAGGAAGAGAGAAGAGAGGAAGGGTCGCTCTCGGGTCCGCTGGAAGGGAGGGAAGAGATGAAAAGACTGCTATCGGTACTTGTTGGTGCTGGTCTGTGGCTCGTTTACTTGAGTTCCACGGCAGCGGCAGCGCAAGCCGCGGGTCAAACCGACTCCACGGCCAAGGCTGCCATTGCCCTAGGAGCAGGTTTAGCCATAGCCATTGCTGCTTTTGGCGCTGCCCTAGGACAGGGCCGGATGGCGGCGACTGCGATGGAAAGCATCGGGCGCAATCCGAATGCGGCGGATAAACTGTTTACTCCGCTGCTGCTTGGATTGGCCTTTATCGAGGCGCTAGCCATTTATGCTTTGCTGATAGCCTTTTTACTGCAGGCAAAGCTGTAAGGCTTGGCAAAGCGGGCAAAAACGAGGGCGGGGAGCATTCTCCGCCCTTTTTATCCGCATCCGTAGTGGATCACTGCTCCTCTGGATAACAAGTGGGCCAGAGTTGCGTTCAAAAAATACTGGGGCGCAGGGGGCATGGCCCGAAGTGAGCAATGAGTAACGAGTGCTGAGTGGAGAAGAATTAAGATCGAGGAGAGAGGATGGAAAATCGAGGATCGCGGGAAACACAGCGCAATGCGCGGTAGACGTGTAGGAATTTGATTTCTGCTCGTCGCTTTCTGCCCTCTGTTTGCGTTGTGCTCTATGCGCTTCGCAACCCTCGCTGAACACTCAACACTTATTCTGCTGAGGGACGGGCCCCCGAGCCCAGCAGTCCACTCCCCCGCCAATACCGGTGAATCGACATTCCAAAGCTTACCTTCTCCTCGGGGATCGAGTCTTCAGGCCGTGGGCAACAGACCGGTGAATATCTGAAGCTGAACGTTCGATGCCCACGCCCTTCATCCTCGCTCCCCTCGTTGATCTAGGTTGTCGGGCGAAGGGGGCCTGGCGCGAAGAATAGGGAGACGTCCGATACTGGCAGCTCTTGCCAATTTGGCATGTCAGGTCAAAGGACGGGGCCTCGAGGTAGAGGCCGGTCGGCTCCCGCTGAGAGGCAGGCCGCCAAGCCCACATTCCCCTTGTCGAACCATACCTTTGGTCGAGGGAGCATGATCCGAAGGAAGCTCGACCGACCGAGGTTGATCCAGTGAAAGCTTCATTTTCCCGGCAGATGGACCTTTTCCATGTGGACCCGGGTGTTTCGGAGGATCTCCTCTAGTGTATGAACCTTGTAGGGCGACTCATAGTACACGTTCTTGATGCCGGTATTGACGAGGACCTTGATGCAGTGGATGCACGGCGTGTGGGTCACGTAAATGGAGGAGTCTTTGATGTTTGACCCATTCTTCGCCGCTTGGGCGATGGCATTGATCTCAGCGTGGATGGTGCGAAAGCAGTTCTGCTCCACCTCACCATAGGGGGTCTTGGATTCGTATATGAGGCACCCCGCTTCCGTACAGTGGGGCATCCCGGCAGGCGCGCCATTGTATCCCGTAGCCAGGATGTTGCGGTCCCGCACGATTACGGCACCCACCTTTGCCCGATTGCAGGTGGAGCGTTCAGCCACCTGTTGGGTAATGGTCATGAAGTATTGATCCCAGGTCAGTCGATTATTCATAGGATCTTTCTCCAATATTCACAGGGCTAGAGCTTTGCCTCGCAGAAGCGTGTCGGGAAATCGTTTCCGCGAGGGCTCTGGATCGGAAGGTTTTCGGCTTGGGACCATGGGATAGCTGACGGCTATGGTCTCACCGGGGGGTAGAGGCTCCGTCACTGTAAAAGGCACCGGAATGAAAGTGATTGCAAACAATAGGAGTGTCAGCCATCCACCCACGCGGCGGCGCAGGTCCAAAGCTGAGAAATGGTCCCATGTAGGAGGGTGATCCACCCCGAGAAATGAGAGCATGACCGCCCAGATCAACCACCCGGACCAACCCTGGAACCCTAAAAAGAGTATCACTACAAGGAAGCATCGAGATATCCATTTTTGATATCGACCGAAAAGAGCATAGCTGATATGCCCGCCATCGAGCTGACCCACTGGCAGCAGGTTGATAAAGGTGACAAAGAGACCCACCCATCCCGCCAGAGCAATGGGATGGGGCACGATGGTCACCTGATTTACTGAGACACCGAGGCTAAGCCGGGTTAGCAACGAGAAGAGTAGTGAATCACCAAAGATAAGGTCACTCCCTGTGTGGATGGTGGTGCTCACCTGTGAGAATTGAAGTCCTATGATCACCGCTGGGACGGCCACGACGACACCGGCCCATGGTCCGGCAGCCCCCACGTCGAAAAGCACCGGGCGGTTGGCTGTGGGTGCCCGCATGCGGATGAAGGCGCCGAATGTGCCAATCAGAAAAGGTGGACCCGGGATGAAATAGGGAAGGCTGGCTTGAACGCCGTGGGAGCGCGCCGCGAGGTAATGCCCCATCTCGTGACAAAGCAGGATAGCCATTAGGGTGCACGCAAAGGGGAGGCCTGCGACCACGGAGGCTGGATTCGACAGGGGATCGGCGCCCAACTGGAATGCCCCAGCCATTGAGGTGGTTGCCAGGGTGGCGCAGAAAAGTGCGATGTGAAGAGGCAGGTTAACTTTGTCTCTGGGCGTATCCGTGGGAACGTCCGCGGTAACCGCAGGGTACGACCAGGGGGCGGCTGGGATCGTCTCAGTTGTGAGCGGCCAGAGTCGGCGCAGCTCTCTGAATGCGAAATACAGTTTACTGTCCATCTGAGAGCGTTACCTCAACGGGCGCGCCAACCGCTTTGCCCGTCTGTTTTTCGGCAGAGCCGTTGCGCACGGCGATTTCCAGAAACTTCCAGCTATTCATCACCGCCACCGCATCGCCATCCGGAACCGAGGAATAGCTGGAGGAAAGCCCGTGGATCTGAACCGGGCCTATGTTAGTCAATAGCCTGTTCCTTGGGAAGGGAGCAAGGGTGTCCTCTCCTATGTTGGTAATCAGGTTGCCGAAACCGTCAACGTAAATGACTTCGCCCCTTACGGAATTTTGATTTGTGATAACCTCGGGCCAGGGGAGACGGATGAAATCATCCACAGGGGTTCCAAGTTTTTTGGTTGACTGGCCCAGGGAAAGTTGGGCTGCCACGGGGGCGAAGATGTCTCTCCCATGGAAGGTGGAGCTCGTGGGTTTCAGATGATAGGTGTCTTTGGAGAGCTCAACGATCCGCTTCACCTTCCGTCCCTTCATCACCAGGCTGAAAATGCCATTGTCCGGTCCAACAAAAAACTCCCTCTCGGATTGAATCAGTATAGGATGTCTCTCGCTGCCTACACCGGGGTCCACCACGGCTATATGAATGGTTCCAGCGGGAAAAAACGGGACGGCTCCACTGAGAACCATGGCGCCGGCCATAATATTCTGTGGCGGAATGCCGTGGCTGAGATCCACAATGCTCGCCTTCGGATTGGCACCTAGGATGACTCCCTTCATGGTGCCCACGAAGGCGTCCCTGTGACCGAAGTCCGTAGTCAAGGTGATGAGGCTTGTCTTCATGGCCGTCGGGGACAATTTAACGGAAAAGCCGGACAGCGTAAACCCCGATTCCCAACTGAGTAGCCTCTCAGGGGAGATTACTTTTTTAAGTTGCAGAAATGACGCCGCAGGGGCGGGAGGAGTTGGGTTCCGAACCCTAACCCCTGCATATCCCATGCCCCTTGCTTCGTATCTTAAGCTGATAGCTGACGGCTAAAAAGCGGACGCGATGCGCTATGCTCTTTGCTGTCGAGTATCGGCGGTAGTCAGCGAACATTTGTGGTTAGGTTATTGAGGAGGCTACGCCAATTCCTCTATAACGGAGGCAAACAGTAACGGCACCATGATCTCGAGGTGTCCGGCAAAATGAAATCCCTTACCGCTGCCCGACGTTGGTCGTGCGACGACGTTGGTGAGGGGGCGGTAGTGGGCGAGGAAATCCAAGTTTACCGTGGTGAGGTTGTTTACGGAGTGACCCAGGTTACGGGCCAGGTTAAGTGCCTTCAAGAAGGCCTCAGGTAAAATCACCGCCGATCCCAAATTGACATAGACCCCGTCCTTCAGCGTCGCTACTACGGAGGTCAGGGTGTGAAAATCTTCCAGGCTCCCGGCGCCCAGGGCGGCCCCATTCACCTTGGGGTGCATGTGAATGATATCCGTGCCGATACCCACGTGGACAGTAATGGGGACGCCCAGTCGGGCGCCCGCAGCGAGAATGCTCAGACGTCGGTGGGGCAGCTTGTTTTGAACGAGGGCTTTGCCAACGGCTGGGCCAATTCCTTCTCCTCGCTCATGGCCCTTGGAAATTGCCTCATTCAAAAAGGCCCCGGTCTCCTCTGCCATTCCAAAACTTCCATCCTTCAGGCTCACGGCTACATCCTCGGAGGTTTGCCCCATTAGCGCGAGCTCGAAATCGTGAATGATGCATGCGCCGTTCATTGCCACGGCACTAATGATTCCCTTTTGCATGAAATCAATGATCAGCGGACTCAGGCCGACCTTTATGGAGTGGGCTCCCATTCCCAGCAAGACGGTCTTGTTTCTCCTGTGGGCCTTTGCAATGTTACGCGTCACTTCCTTGAAATTTTGGGCGGCTAGGATATTGGGTAAGCCGTTCAGAAAGGAGCGAAGCCGGGCTCCTTTAGCTGAGGGCTTGCCAAAATGGGTCTGCTGGACCTTGCTAAAGCGCCTTTTCAGCGGGTAGGTTTTGGCCTTCGGGAAACTCAAGGGCCTGAATATTTTTTTCGCCATCGCTTGAGGCCGTGAGAGATTTAAGAAGGGAAGAGCTTTTGGTCTACCGTTTCACAGATAACATGGGCCACCAGGATATGAGTTTCCTGGATCCGTGCGGTGCTTTTCGTTGCCGAGACACGCAGTAGGAAATCGGTCCGCCGGGACATTTTCCCTCCATCCCCACCGGTGAGTCCCACTGTAGTGATTTTGAGTTTCTTGCAGGCGTCAATGGCCGCTAAGACATTGGCCGCGTTCCCGCTGGTGGAGATGGCCACGGCGAGGTCGCCTTCTTTTCCCAGAGCCTTCACCTGCTTGGCGAAGATCTCTTTGTAGTCATAGTCGTTGGCGATGCTGGTGAGGGCGGAGGTATCCGTGGTGAGGGCGAGGGCGGCTAGAGGCGGCCGCTCAATGCGGAATCGGTTGACGAATTCGGCGGCAATGTGTTGGGCGTCTGCGGCGCTCCCCCCGTTGCCGAAGAGAAGGAGCTTGTTACCCTTGGCAAGGACCTCGCAGATGCGGTCAATGACCTTCACCATAGTGTGGAGATTTTCATCGAGAAATGCCCTTTTGGCCTGGATGCTATCTTCGAAGGCTTGGATGATAATGTCATTCATGATTGCCTGCTGATGTAGGTTGAAGTTTAGAAAGTGCTGTTAAAGCCGCTGCGGCGGGCCAGTTCCTTCAAGCTTAGCCTACCGGTATAGCGGCGGCCGTTTATAATCCATGTGGGATAAATTCGAATGCTCATGACTCTACAAGTAGTCGCCTGGGGGGCCCTTCGTCCCCTTGGGCTGCATTCAACGTAAGGTAAACGGTGAGCGGAAGATCCGAACATCGCTTTTTGCTCTTCGCAGTGGGGACACCAGAACGCCCCGTAGAATTTGGCATTAGCCTTTTCTAGGTGCTCCGCCAGGCTACGGAGCTTGGGGTCTTCAGCGATCCCCGCAGTTTCACCCCCGGTGCCTGTGTAGTTCAAGTGGAGTGCCAGCACGAGGATGAGCCCGGCAGGGACGGTCTTTAGGGTCCAGGAACCCCAGGAGAAGCCGACGAGATCTTTTGGCCACTGGTAGCTGACGGCGCCCAGGCTGGCCAGCATTAGGGATAGCGAAGCGAGACAGTACGGACAGGCGGCGTCTAGCTTAGTAAAGGAAACGGATGTCAGGTAGACGCTGTAAAAAACGCCCACCAGAGAGACAATCCATGCCAATTTCCAGTGGATATCGGTACGCTTGATAAATGCGATTCCTCCAAGGCCAGCATAAGCGAGGAAGCCCCACAACGAAGTGGGCAATCCAAATAGAGTAGCCCAGCGGCTGTTCAAGACCACATCACATCCGCTGCCCACCGTGCAGCCTGCCACTTCTTGCCCGGTCCAAGCCGTGGTAGTGAGGTAGATCGTAAGCCCCATTCCGATTAATGCCAGGCCAAGGAGTGGCCAGTTGGGTATGGACCGGAGTGCGGGCGGTGCGGCCGCCGCACTCGCCTGTTTGTTCTTTTTCTTGGATTTTTTAGCCATAGGCCTTTTCTCGCTTCAGGATCAATTTTATATCCTGGGTGAGTTTGTGCAATGCCTTGGGGTCGGCGCTCTCGTAGTAACCCCGAATTGTCGCTTCCCCGTCCACCAAGACGAGCCTGGAGCTATGGATGTATGCCGGGCTGTCGCTACTATTTGGGACCTGGGCGGCGCCGAGTCGGAAACCCTCCTGGGCCAAGCCATAGATCTCCTCCTTGGTCCCGGTTAAGAAATACCACTGCTCGGGGTGGGCTCCTAAGCGATTCGCATACCGGGTGAGGATTTCCGGCGTGTCTCGTTTCGGATCCACGGTGATGGACACAAGTTTGATTTTTCCTTTGAGGTCTGTGTCGGCTTGCAGTCGAGCCATGGCGGCGCTTTGAGCAGGGCAGGTCTCTTTACAGGCGGTGAAGATAAAATTGACGATCCAGATCTGGCCGTGAAGGTCCCGCCTAGTAATGGCCCTTTCGCTCCGTTCAGTTAATGAGAAATCGGGTACGGTGCCGAAATCCCCATGTATCGCCAGAGATTTTTGATTTCCTCCTCTGAGGGACCAAAATCCGGGTCCAACCTTGAGACTCCAGGTGATAATTCCGCCGAGCAATAAGAGTATGAACGCGCTGAAAACGATATGGAGAATAGGACGTTTGTCGGTCATCTGGATCGGTTTGTCCGGGCTGTTTCTGGATCGGTTAAACCGGAGGAATCTTTTGGACTAATCGTCCACCGGTATGGAGCTCGTACCCTTTAATGTGAAGTTCATATCCGCGCGGAGGATGGTCGCTGATATCAAGGACCACGAGATCCAAGACAATGCCGGTATCCGTTCTCGGGTGGATGGAAAAGGGAAGTTTGATTGGGCGGATCAGGTTCTCGATAATGACTTCCTTCTGGTTTTTCTTCAGTAGGCCTCTGACAGGTTCTAGTTTTAAATGGATCCCGTCGAAATGGCCCCGTGCCAGCTTGCCATTGAATATTACTGCGGAGTCCTTTCCCGTATATCGAGTCAAATCCACTTGTTTTACTGAAGGACTGAGTTCCTTCCATTCGGTATTTACCGTATTCCCTTCTCTCTTTTGGCCGAGTCGCACCGTCTTCACGTTCACTTCGAGCTTCGCGAAATCCTTGATGGCCTCCCGGTGATCTTTGAGACGAATTTCCAGGGTTCCCTTGGGTGACGGAAAGATCGCCTGAAGGGGTTCAGGAAGCTTTCCCCCACGCCATTGCCAATATCCGGCAGCGCCTGTTCCTAGTACGAATAAGACCACCAGTGGCCAAAGGGTCTGCTTTAAGATCGAAGGGCGCTGCATTTAGATTCTTGCGGAAGGAATATTCAAAAAGAATCTTTGTTAATTTTCCGGAAACCGGTCGATGGGATAGAACTCATAGGAGACTTGGAACTCCTTGGCTTCAGCCGGGGTTTTCCAGTTGATTCTAAAGATAAGGGGGAATTCCTTCTCTTCTCCAGGAGCCAGTGTCTGCTGAATGAAGCAGAAGCACTGAACAATTTCAAGGTGCTTCGAAGCCAATTCTTTCGGCTCATCAATGTGGCGGGCCTTGGCCGTGACAGGTTTATCGGACAGATTCTTCGCCTTGTATATGGCCAGAAGCGTTTCACCCGGTTTAGCGGAAACCCGATCTTGCATGGGTTTAAAACTCCAGGGCAACCCTTCCATGACCTTCGCCTTAAATAAAACTCGAGTGGCGCCGGCCCAGTTGAGGAATACGCGCCAGCCATCCGCTTCTTTGACCAGTTCCCATTGTTCTTCCCCGTCCGACATGGGGAGCCTGTTCTTATTCGCCAGGGTTTTAAGTTGTTGCTCGATGGTCTGACTCTGTTCTGCGGTAAGAGCGCCGAGGCGGTCAAGGTCAAATTCCATAAAGATCTTTTGCAAGGTTGGATCGCTAGCGTCGGGTAGTCGGAGGTTGAAACGGAGGGTCGTTCTGATCCCGCGGGAAGCACTGCGCATATCCTTGACTTCCATCCGGCGGGCCAGGGTGCGTACCAAGCGTAAAGCCGGACCGGACAAGGATGGGTTCTCCCTCAGGTATTGCTCACGACTCTTTACCTGGCGGTCCTCGGCCGAGATCCATTGGTACGCTTTGTTAAAATCACGGGCGTAGACGGCCGTGAGATACTGTTCGAGAGTGTATTGGGGTTGAGACGAGCCTTGGGACTCAGGGGAAGAAGGCAGTTCACGGCCCCGAAGAAACCATGCGGTGACTAGCGCACTCATAAGAAAAACAGCGGTCCCGACGTAACCCAGTGGTTTCATTTTCTCCTTCTTAGCAGGAACCGCCAGAATATTTAAACCACCCGCCGCTCTCAATGGTTCTCGTTATCAGCCCTGGAGCCAGCGCCAGGACTCCAAAACGTCGAACCGCCGGTCCGCGGACAAGGGCTCAAGAGGTCTTGACATCAAGATGCGATCAGGTGGTCAAGGCTCTTTTTAGGGTGAGACCAGCCTCAACCACAATAAAGAGCACAGTGGCGGTTAATACGATCATGGCGGCGGAGGAAATATCGAGGTAAAAACTCAGGATCATACCCACCGCGCCGCATAGGGCGCCGATGATGGGCGAGATGATGAGCAGGGAATGGAAACTCCGCGTCAAGTAGCGGGCGATTACTGGGGGAATTACAATGGCGGCGGCGACGAGAGTGACGCCAAGGATCTGTGTTGACGCCAGGACGGTAACGGCGAGCAGAAGGACAAATACAAGATCGGTCCAGCCAGTGGAGATTCCATATGCGGATGCCACCTCGGGGTCGAAGGTGGAGAAAAGGAGCTGCCGTCGAATCATAATAATGCCTATGGAAACCAGCAGCGCGATGGAGGCAATAATCCAGAGATCAGTTTGTGTGATTCCTAAGATGTTACCGAAAAGCGCCGCTTCAATGTTTCTCGTGAATCGACGGTGGGAGGAAACGATCGCTACACCGATGGCAAAGCTGGATGTGGTGACCACGCCGATGGCGGCATCGGCACCCACCAATCTGCGGTGGGCGATGAGGTGGACAAGAGCCGCCGCCATTAGGGCCCAGATTCCCGCCCCAACGAAGAAGTTCAAATTAATGGCTAGGCTAAGGACCGCGCCGCCAAAGATGGCGTGGGCAAGCCCATGGCCGATGTAGCTCATCCTGCGCAAGACAACATAGACTCCAACAAAACCGCACAGCGCGCCAACAATAATGGCGGCCAAGAGCCCGTGGCGAAAAAACTCATACTGAAGGGGAAAAGAGGAAATCATCGTGGGAGCTGGATTAGCTCAGGGAGAGTGGGGTCTTTCACCCACCATAATCATCCCCTCATGCTGGAAAACCACCATTTCTCCCCGGTAGGTTTCCCGTAGGACCTGGGAGTTGAAAACCTCGGACGGCTGTCCTTCGGCAACGATCCGGCGATTTAAACAGATAACCCACGGCAGGTGAGCGGCCACCCAATTCAGATCATGGGCCGTGAGAATGATGGCGACGCCTTGATGATTGATCTCGTGCAGGAAGTGAATCACGTTATCTCTAGAGCGGATGTCCAGACCTGCCGCCGGTTCATCGAGCAAAATGAGATCCGGCTCCCCCAGCAGGGCGCGACCCAGAAAGGCCGTCTGCTGCTGGCCGCCGGACAGTTCCCTGATATGGCGTTTGCCCAGACCCGCAAGATTGAGCCGTTCCATCATCTCGTTGAGTCTCACCCGATCCTTTTTACCGATGCGTTTGAGCCAGTGGTTCTTACGGTAAAGTCCCATCAGAATAACCTCTTCTACCGTGATGGGAAAATTCCAATCGATGGTCTCCAGTTGTGGCACAAAGCCGATCCTTCCCAAGCTCCCGGGAGTCATGGGTTGTCCTCTCAGAGCCACCTCTCCAGCAATGGGGCGGATGGTACCAAGGATGGTCCTGAGTAGAGTGGTCTTTCCTCCACCGTTGGGACCTACCACGGCCACAAACTGACCGGGCCAAATCTTGATAGAGACATCCTGTATGGCAGGACCGTTCTCGTAACCGCTGGTGACATGGTCAATCTCCAGCAGAGGGACTTCTTCATGATGAGCCACATGGGGCGGTTCCATGGAGCCATGGGGGTGAAGGCTTCCGCGGCCTGTATTATGGTCGGTTGCATGGTGGTCTGGGCTCATGGGACAATCACTCCTTACACTCTGTAATTTGCGTGGGAACCGGCCACGGGTTGCGGGTCGATGGCGTTGAGATCTTCCGTGGAGCCTCCCAGGGCCTCGAACATGATCCGCGTATTGTAGAGCATCATGCCGACATATGAGTGCTCAGGGTCTCCAGGGGAACCAGGAAGATAATCATCGCGAAGCTTGTCGACATATCTCGTCCTGGCCTCTTTGGCAATCTGCTCCAATACGAGGCTGGGAAACACTTCAGATCCAAACACGGCGGGCACCTTTTCCCTTCGGATCTGCTCGATGAGTCCGGCAACTTCCCTAGGGCTGGGATCGGAAAAGTCTGAGGGCTGAATGGCGCCGATCACCTGGAAGCCGTAGCGGCGGGCAAAGTAGGGCCAAGAGTCGTGATAGGTCAGCAGTCTGCGGTTGTGATCCGGGATGGTCTTCACCGCTTTAGCGATGGCCTGGTCCATGGCCTCAAGTCTGAGAAGATAAGTGGCGGCGTTTTTTTTGTAGAAAGCCTCGTTTTCTGGGTCCAACCGTCCAAGTTCATGGCCGATGAGTCGGGTGTACCGCATGACGTATTTTGGGTTCAGCCAGAGGTGAGGATTGGGGTGGCCGCGATGCTTCGGGAAGCTGAAGTCGAAGGCATAGTCCGCTTCGGCAAGGGTCTTATCGCCCAGAAGAAGTATTGTAGCCCCACTCTTCTTGCTGGCCTTGGCAAGGTTCAAGGTTGGAATTTCAAGATCCAGCCCGTTGAGGATGATGAGGTCGGCCTCCTCCAGAAAGCGAACGTCTGAAGGAATGGGCTCGAAGGTATGGGAATTCATCCCTTCCGGGATAATCCCGGTAAGCTGAATTTTCTCTCCCGCGATGTTTTCGACGATACTGGTAATTGGGGCCACGGTTGTGACCACCTTGAGCTTCCCGCTACCCGGCTCTAATACCTGATCGGATTTCTTGTCACATGCGCTGATGATCATGAGGAAAGGCAATAGCCCCCATAATGTGAATTCACGAAGATGAATCGGCAAATGCCGACGCTCTGTCATCGTCGTCGCTGCAATGAACCTAGAGGATTGGTGAAAACCTGTATTCGTGTTATGCATTTATAATTCGTGCCATCGATTGGTAAAAAAAGTTTACCATCCTCAGCTCAGGCAACCGTTGTTACAAGCTTTCCGTTTTCTACGCCTTTGGTGGCGATGAGCCGGCCGGCAACTCCGTGAACTCTTTGGCTCTCTCCCTGGATAACGATCACCTCCAGACATTTATGCTCGTCTAAGTGCACGTGCAAGCTTGTATTAATCCTCACCTCTGCTTTGTGTTGCATGTCAGCGAGGAGATCTCCCAGCCGGTGGGTTCTGTGGTCGTAGAGAAGCGCTACCACCCCAACAATCTCTTCATGGGAATTGCTGATTCGGTTCTGAATCAGGTGATCGCGAATTAGATCCCTGATGGCCTCTGAGCGATTGGCGTACCCTTCCTTTGAGATGTTGCGGTCGAAAATCGCCAACAGATCTTGCTCCAAAGACACCCCGAAACGAGACACCGTAGCCATAAAAGTGGTGCCAACATACTGACTGACAGGGGGGTTGTCAATTGACAGCCCAGGTTTTGATGTTACTCACGGCTAATTCATGACACGCAAAACGGCCCGTCGTCATGCGTAAGCTCTTAGATTCATTGGTTTTTTAACTCGGCCCTGATCGGTTGGTCGGTTCGGTGAACGGCTCGAAGTGACGCCACTCCAAAAGCCTCGAATCGTGGTGGCTCGGAAAGTGCATTGGATGATAAACGGGTAACAGTGGATTACAAGACAGCACGTGTTTAATATCCGTGAGGAGAGTTCCTGGTGCTGTCGCTCATGCTGCACTCCGATCTCCAACGCTGAAAGCAAGCTGGATTCCAATCCTGAGGAAACAACCTCGTGCACGACGTCGTCCATGTGGCGGCGATACTCAAGGATTTCTTTCAGAGTGGGCCTGGAAAGCAGACCCCGCTTGGGTCTCGGATATTGGGGACCCACGGCGTTGTAGTATGAGTTGAATAGATAACCGTATGCGGGGTGAAAGGTTTTGTATCCTTGGACGGCGTTTGCGATCACGAAGGTTTCGAAAAACCAGGTGGCATGGGCAAGGTGCCAGCGGGTTGGGCTCACATCCGGCATGGACTGAATAACGGTGTCCCGGGGAAAGTGGCTCGCAAAGCTTTTCGCTAAACCTGCGAATCTTCGAGAATCGGTGGAGGAGTTCCGGCGTGTCGGAAATTGGTTTTGATTTGTGCTCTTTAAGAGACTTGGCCTGCATGGGCTGATCCTCCCACCCATTGGTATTCGAGTCGAAGCGGGACCCACCTAAGAGCCATCCTATTAACATAGAGGTTCACTATAAGACCAATAGATATTCTCTATGGAACTTTACCTTAGACCCCAATCTCGTCTGTTTTAAGGACCATCGTTTGGGTTGTTCCATTCATTGACTTTGCCGTCCCCAGGAGACTAACCTAGCGGAATCCCGGGGAGCCGGGTTTGTCCGATATAGGAGGTTTTTCATGGAGCAGGTTCAGGATATGAGAACTTTTATTAGCCGTCTCGAAGAGTTGGGCGAGCTAAAACGCTTGGAAGGCGTGGATTTGAACCTTGAGGTGGGTGCCCTTACGGAACTCATGGGGGAGAGGGAAGACTCTGCCCTACTATTCGATGGCTTTAAGGATTATCCCCGCGGTTTCCGTGTCTTCTCCAACGTCTTTCGGACCTGCCGCAGAGCCGCTGTAGCCATGGGGCTACCCCTAGAGCTCAAGGGGGTGGACTTTCTTCACGCGTGGCGCCAGCGGGTTTCTACCTTCAAACCTGTTCCCGTAGAGCAGGTGGAGGGGGGGCCGGTTTTTGAGAACCAGATGGAAGAAAATGAAGTTGACCTCTATCAATTCCCAACCCCCATGTGGCACGATCTGGACGGAGGGCGTTACCTCGGCACGGGTTGCGGCATTATCACCAAGGATCCGGAGTCGGGGAAGATCAATGTAGGGACCTATCGAGTGATGATCCAGGAAAAGAACAAGGTCTCGGTGAAAATGAACAAGGGGAAACACGGTCGGCTTGCCGTGGATAGGGCCCACGCTCAAGGGAAGGCCCTTCCCGTGGCCATCACGCTTGGTCAGGAGCCGAGCCTTTTTTTATCCTCACAGATGCCGTTACCGCCGGACACCAGCGAATATGAATTTGCAGGATGGATCCAGGGAGCACCCATTCCGGCTGTTCGTGGAGCGGTAACGGGGTTACCACTGCCGGCGAACGGTGAGGTTGTGCTGGAGGGGGAGATACCTCCTCTCCCGCCTGAGCAGCTTCCCAAGGAGGGTCCTTTCGGTGAGTGGCCGGGGTATTATACCGAGGCGACCGTGGGCGACGTGCCTTTGATGACGGTCAAGAGGGTCTATTATCGAAACGATCCGGTTATTCTCGGGGCCCCTCCCCTCAAGCCGCCCAACAGTTACCTCCCAATTCCACTGGGCGCCATCACCCTCTGGGAACAGTTGGAGAAAGCCGGGGTGCCAGATGTGAAGGGCGTGTGGGGGTTTGTCTACGGAGGTCAACCCGGTCCCTTTACCGTGATAGCCATCAAGCAGCGTTACACGGGTCATGCCAAGCAGGCTCTACTGGTGGCAGCGGGGGCACGAGCGGGTGCCTACGGAGGTAAGATGGTCGTCGTGGTGGATGATGATATCGATATTACCAATCCCTATGAGGTGATTTGGGCTGTTTCCACACGGTGCAACGCGCGGGAAGGGATCGATATCGTGAAAAACGTCTGGGCCTCGGTGTGTGAGCCCACCATCTCGCCTGAGGAAAGGGACACTAGGGGTTACATCAGCGATCGTGTCTTGATCGATGCCTGTCGCCCATATCAATGGATTGACCGCTTTCCGGCGGTGAACGCCTTTTCACGAGAGTTCAAAGAGAAAGTGGCGAAGAAATGGAAGGTTTAAAGTGAGTCCCTCCACACCCGGGGGCTCAGGTTGATTGCCCTGACCCGACTCCTGTCGGTCGGTACCCCTTGACAACCCTGACTCTGTCTGTTTATGGCACTATCATGCTGTTTGCGGCGATGAAGGTAGTTCTCCATACTCGACGCCTGATCGGGGCCGCCCTTTTGCTGGCGGTTTTCCTCCTCCCCCTCCACCTCCACCTCCATCCCGTTAACCCGCTGCTACTGATCAACAAGGATTGCACCTGTTACTCGAGTGCGAGGACACAACTCGGCCTGCCTCATGCCAAAATCACAGTCTCACCCGTCATTCAATCCTTACCGCTTGTATTTCCAGAGGCTTCTTTTCTCGTTCTGTTTTTTGCTAAACCACACCCGAGCCGCGCCCCCCCTACCCTGTAACCGTTTCGTTTTTTTTAAATCGAAAGGGCATTCTCTCCTTTCCTCATGAGCGAAGGGAGAGGACCGTTTGCATTTAGGGGGGAAATTCATGATTTCTTTAACAGGACGATCATTTATTTCAGTGTGCGTAGTGTCGTGTTACGTAACGTTGTTTGCCGGGGCGGGTTTGACCAAGGAGGACGAAGTTGCTTCTTTGAAAAAGCAGCTCAAGGCGATGCAGCAACAAACGCAGAAGTTACTCCTGCGGATCGAACGGATAGAACGAAAGTCGGAGAGATCAAGATCGGGGAACTCAGGGCAAGAGCCTGCTCAGAACCAGGCAAAACGGGAGAACGCCAGTGCGCCAAGGGGAGCGCAATCTAGCTCAACCACGTCTGATAGAGCACGCTCCATTTCCAGAGCCTTTAACCCCGCCGTCAGTGTGAATGGGTTGTTTCTCGGTGGCTGGGCTTCCTCGGTTGATGCCGGTAACGAGCTGGCGGGTCTGGACTTCCAGAATGGGTTCAACCTGCAGGAGGCAGAGTTTCGTTTCACTTCGGATGTGGATCCGTATTTCAATGCGGATATGACTGTGGCCGTCGCTCCAGAAGGAGATGTGGAGCTGGAGGAGGGATTCGTTACCTCGAATCAGCTTCCCGGAGACATCATGCCGCGTGGGTTAAGTCTTAAGATCGGAAAGTTTTTTACCGACTTCGGTAAACACAATTTGCTTCATAGTCATCAGTTTCCTTTCATTGACCGTCCCCTGGTGAGTGAATCCGTGTTTGGCGATGAAGGGCTCAATGAACCGGCAGTTGGTCTGAGCTATCTCTTCCCCGTCCCCTGGTTTTCCGAGTTCACCTTTCAAGGAATGCAGGGGGATAATTCCAACCTCTTTGTCCTTTCAGATGACGCTTCTCCTCAAGGGGCCTTCCTCGGCCACTGGAAGAACTTCTTCGATCTCAGCGACGAAAGCACTCTTGAGTTTGGTAACTCCTATGTCGGCGGACGTAACTCCGGTTCGGGCTATTCGCAAGCTATCGGTGTCGACCTAACTCTCAAGTGGATTCCTTTGAAACGCGCTCAGGATCGGGCCCTCATCTGGCAGAACGAATACATTTATTCTTCCGTCGATCGAGACGATAGCGCACGGCGCGAGACGGGAGGACTGTATACTTCACTCCAGTATCGTCTCTCTCGTCTATGGTGGTTGCAGGGTCGCTACGATCTGCTTGGAGCCCCCAACTCCAGAGAGGGAATGGATCATAAATGGACGTTGCTCGCAGCTCTGGTGCCGAGCGAGTTTTCGGCCTTGAGATTGCAGTATAGCCGGACGCAACGGGAGTTTGGGGATGACATCGATCAGATTCTTTTTCAGCTGAACTACACCCTAGGCTCTCATCCGGCACACAAATATTAGGAGAAACCTATGAAATGGTTTAGCGTATGGGTCTTCTCGGTTGTTTTCTTAACTTCTCCGCCGGCCCCTCTTGCGGGGAAGACTTTGTCTGTGGTCGCTACCACCACTGATCTTGCTGCCATCGCCGAGGCGTTGGGAGGTAAAAGGGTGAAAGTAAGAAGCGTCGCAAAGGGGGCCCAGGATCCCCATTACGTTGCCGCAAAGCCCAGCTACATGCGCTTGCTCAATCGAGCCGACCTGCTTCTTTATGTGGGACTACAGCTGGAAATTGGTTGGCTGTCCCTGTTGGTGGAAGGGGCTAGGAATCCGGGACTCGTCTCCCTTGATCTCTCCCGGGAAATCTCAGTCCTTGAAGTGCCTGGGGGGGAGGTGACCCGCGCGCAAGGTGACATTCACCCTGAGGGCAATCCCCATTACTGGCTTGACCCCAGGAACGGTTTCGTGATGGCGAGACGTATTGCCTTGCAGTTCAAGGCCCTGGCGCCCGATGATGGGCCTTATTTTGAACAGAGACTGAACCTTTTCGAGAAAAAGCTGCGGGATCGTATCCAAAAGTGGGAACAGCAGATGACGCCTTACCGTGGTCAGGAGATCGTTGCGTATCACAAGCAATGGGAGTACCTGGCGAATTGGTTGGGATTGTCCATTATTGGCTATGTGGAAGATAAACCGGGAATTCCACCGGCGCCAAAACATGTGGTCAGACTCACGCGCTCGATTCGGGAGCGTAAGGTCAAAGCACTGCTGGTTTCCAGCTTTATCAATCCGCGTATCCCGCAATCCGTGGCCCATAAGGCTGGGACAAACATGGTCATTCTTCCTGCATCCGTGGGAGGTGATAAGGGAGTGAAAACCTATAGCGATCTATTTGAATCTATTGTAGGAAGCCTGCTCTCAGTCCTAAAGCAAGGTCGGTGATCGTCCATGATTGAGTTTATAAACATCATGGGCCCGGCCATAGCGGCGTGTTTCGTTCTAGTGGCCATTTATGTCTATTTCGGCATTCACATCGTTCGTCGCGGGGCGATTTTTGTTGATTTGGCCCTGGCGCAAGTAGCGGCCATGGGCGCTACTGTGGCATTTCTCGCGGGTTATCCGCTTGAAGGCGGCGTTGCTTATATTTTTTCCCTGGTTTTTGCCTTTTTAGGTTCGCTGGTTTTCACTTGGACCCGTGCCCAAGAGGGCAGGGTTCCAGAGGAAGCGATTATAGGCATTGTTTATGCTTTCTGCGCCGCCGCCGTGGTCCTCCTCGTAGATAAGGCCCCCCACGGCGCTGAGCATATAAAGTACTTACTTGTCGGAAACATCCTCTGGGTAAAATGGAATACCATCGGGCAGATTTTCGCCGTGGCCGTAGTGGTTGGACTTTTCCATGTCGTATTTCGGCAAAAGTTCCTGCTGGTTTCGTTTGATCCGGAGCGGGGTCGCCGACAAGGGATATCCGTTCCTCTCTGGGATCTCCTTTTTTATCTATCCTTGGCCTGGGTGGTGACTACTTCCGTCCAAATAGCGGGGGTGCTTCTCATCTTTTCATTCCTGATTGTACCGGCGGTCTGTGGGATCTTGTTTAGCGGCAGTTTTCGGCTGAGCCTCTTGGCGGGTTGGTTGGTGGGTGGTAGTGTGAGCCTGGCTGGGAGCTATCTCTCTTATGGTTGGGACCTCCCCACTGGAGCGTCCGTAATCTGCACCTTTGGGTTTGTCCTCTTTTGCCTCGTTGCACTGAAGAGACTCATCTTGACCTGGCGACGGCCTTAACTTATAAAAGGAGGAGGAGACTAGGCCATGGGTGAAAACATATCCGCGAAAGAACTCCCGGAAATCCTACCTGTTTTTCCTCTGACGGGAACTTTGCTCTTGCCGGGAACCACCCTTCCTCTACATATTTTTGAGCCACGTTACCGCAACCTGGTGGAGGATGCACTGGGAAGCGACAAGGTTTTCGGCATGATCCAGCCGTTTGCTCCTCAGGAAGACAATCGCCCCTTGCCCGGCGCTGAAAAGGAAATACCGCAACTCTACCATGTGGGATGTGCCGGCTTCATTGAAAAATGGGAAAAGACACCTGACGGGCGTTACGGAATCTATCTGCGTGGAGTTAATCGCTTTCGCATGGAAGAGGAATTGCCGTTGCAACGAGGTTATCGCCGTGTAAAGGCAAATTATGAAGTTTTTTCAGATGCCAAGCCTGAGGAAACATGGCACTGCGACCGGCCGGCGCTGCGCCGGGCGCTGGAGGGATACGCCAAGGCTATGGGTCTCCAGGTTCAACTGGAAGAGATCGACCGGATCCAAGACATGGACCTGGTTAATGGGTTGTCCGTGTCACTGCCGCTGCACCCGGCAGAGAAGCAGGCCTTACTGGAAGCCCCGTCACTGGATGACCGGGAGGTCATGCTGCTCGACCTCCTCAAGCTGCAAGGCGCCTCTGACCTCAGCCCGTCGGGCCCCTCCAATCGAACCATCAACTAACCCATCGATTAATTATCAGGTCGTCTGGCCTAGAGTGGAACGCAATTAATGCGTCTATAAGTCGCATCTTGCAATGGCATAGGCCTTCATTGGGAGCTCTTCCAAGGGCGATATTTCGCCAAGGGTATGGTGGTTTGTAACAGAATGAGTCTTGCCCTGAAATGTCACCAGCACACCAAACAGATGAGATACCGATGAAAGACCATCTTTGTCTCTTATTTCTGATATGGTTTCTCTTGGTTTCTTTGCCCCCCTCACGTGCCGCTGACAACCCGGCAATCGTCAGTCCGGCGCGAATAACAAGCCTGAAGTGGATTAGGCAAGGCGCAATGATGGCCCAAACCAACCATACGCGGCATAGAATGCATGGGGCAACCAAACCACATAACGCACCGATGAGCGACATGAAAACGATGGGCCAAGAAGAGCACAAACCTCACGATCATTACAAACACCACAAACAGCTGAATGTCTCCGAGAAGATGCAACCCAGGTCAGCACTGAAGCCCGCGGAAGGTGCAAAAGTTAAAATCCTTTCACCTAAGGTAGGAGAAGAAGTTAAAGGCGAGGAGATTGACCTGCACTTTGAGTTAGTTAAAGGGAAGAGAGGGCACCACATTCATGCCTACGTGGATGAAACGCTGATGGGGATGTTCACGACCGATGACGGAGGTCGAGCGGGAGCAGGCGCCTTGACCGGTATCTCACCGGGCCGTCACACTTTGGAGATTAGAGCCGTCACCGAGGATCACAATGTTGAGCTGGATGCTACCGACACGATCCATTTTATAGTGAAATGATAGAGTTAATCGAAGTTCCGCGTGACACAGCACCCACACGCCCAACTGCGGGCGACCGTTGTCTCATCCAAAACAGCGCAAGACGACACTGACCGGCTCTTTAATTTCATCCTAGCCACGCTGTTCTGAGCAATCTCAAGCCCAGAGTAGCTCCGGGCCTAACTAGAAGTGACGTTCAATTGAATCGCGTCTGGGTAGCCCCAGAAGGGCTGATTGCCGATCAGGCCGCTATTCGCCTTTTGTCCGGATACTACTGGTGCGGGTAAGTCCCAAAGGCTGCCTAACAAGTGAGGCCTAGGATTCGAATCGCACGACTTATCCTGACAAATTCTCATTATACCCTTGGGGGCTTGCGGGGGAATGTTGACTTTCACGCTGGTAAGCTGTTTGGTATAGTCTCTGGCGGTTGAAACCCTTTTAACTCGGTCGTATGTCTTCTACCTTAATCAAGAATATCGGTGCATTGGTTACAGGGGACTTAAAGGCTCCCCTCAGACAGGCGGATTCGGTCTATGTGGAAGATGGACTGGTTAGGGCCATTGGAAACGGTATCAACTACCAGGCGGACATCGTTGTCGACGCCTGTGGCATAACGGCCATGCCCGGCCTGATCGACTCTCATTCCCATCCTACCTTTGGTGACTTCACCCCGGCTCAAAACGCCCTGTCATGGATCAATCATTATATGCACGGTGGTGTCACTGCCCTGATCTCGGCGGGGGAGCTTCATGTTCCCGGGTTGCCGTTACCGCCCGAACCCAAGATTGCCCTATCCCTTGCGCTTGTGGCGAAGTGCTGTTTCGATAACGTTCGGCCCTCGGGAGTCAAGGTGCATGGCGGGACACTGCTTTTGGTTCCTGGGCTGAAGGAGGAGGACTTCGATACCATCGCGGCGGCCGGGATTCGCCTGGTGAAGTTCATCTTTTACGACTTTAGCCTGCTGCCGAACGGCGAGGCCGAAGGCTACGTCCAGTGGGCCAGGAAGCGAGGGATAAAGGTCAAGATTCATTCCGGCGGCGTCTCCCGTTCTGGCGTCAGCCAGGTGGCGGGGTGGGACATCGTAAATCGAGTTAGACCTGATATCGTGGGTCACATTACGGGCGGCCCGATTCCCATGCCGGAGGAAGAGATGAGAAAAATCGTTGACGATGGAAATTTATATTTCGAGATCTGTAGCTCTGGCAATTCACGTATGGTTCTTGCATTGATCGATGAGGTAAAACGCAAGGGGGCCTTTCATCGAGTTCTGGTGGGGACGGATACTCCTGGAGGGACTGGGATTATCCCGCGTGGGATGTTGCGGGAGATTGCTTTCCTGTCCTCGTTGGGTCATGTTCAGCCCGAGATGGCAATTGCCATGGCCACGGGTAACGTTGGTATTGCTCATGGACTCTCCATTGGTAAGCTGGAGGAAGGGGGGGCGGCGGATATCGTTGTTCTGGACCGGGTTAAGGGTTCGGTTGCAAAAGACACCCTGAGTTCTTTTACTCAGGGAGATCTACCCGGGATCTCTGTGGTAATGATCGACGGAGAGATGACCGTGGCGGGGAGGAGTCAACAGACTCCACCCCCGCAACGGTCAGCGATCATCGAGAGGAAGCGGGCGTAATGACTACATTTGGGGTTGGGCTGTTTCCCACGGAGCCATTGCCGAAGATGATCCAACTCGCCAGGCTGTCCGAGGAGCTTGGTTATAGTCACCTATGGATTGGGGACTCTCACCTGATATGGCGGGAGGCCTATGTCAATCTCGCTGCCGTGGCTGTGAATACCAGTAAGGTAAAACTGGGCACAGGGGTCACCAATCCAATCACTCGCCACCCATCCGTCGTCACCAGTGCTTTTGTTACCTTGGAGGAGATAGCGCCACGGCGCGTTAATGTAGGCATCGGTCTCGGGGACAGTTCTGTGGAAACCATGGGAATGAAGCCCGCTCGTTTGGCCGATTTTGAGAAAACCATCCACCAGATGCGGGCCCTTATGAGGGGAGATGATGCTGAGGTGGAGACGGGGAAGATCCATTTGAACTTTCCCTGCAAAGAACCCCTTCCAATCTATATCGCGGCAAGCGGGCCAAAGATGCTTGAGCTTGCCGGGCGGCTTGCGGACGGGGTTATTATTCTTGTGGGAACGGACTCCACCTACCTCCAGCAAGCCAATGAGAGGATCGAAGCGGGGGTTCGCGCTGCGGGGCGCAAGCCCGGGGATATTCATCGCGTCCTGTGGGTTCCGTGCGCCGTTTCCGATCAACTCCCCGCCAGGGAAGCAGTGAAGGCCCATGTGGCCCGCATTGTGGCTCATCCGTTGCCCTTTGCCTTGGGACGGAAAGAACGGGAAGTTTTGAAGAAAATCCGTGAAGCCTACAACTACTATCAACATATGCAGCAGCAGGCGAATCAGGCCAAGGTCATACCGGATTGGCTGGTGGACAAGTTTGCCCTTGCCGGTACTTCTCAGGAGTGCCGGGCCAAGGTACAGCGGTTGAAAGAGAGCGGCATCGATCAGATAGCGATTATTCCCTATGGCGTTGAAGGAGATAGGCAGGAGACCCTTAGACAATTCGCTTCCGCCGTTTTCTAGGTTTCATCTTCCATCCGCAGCGGCTGGCCTGCCGCAAAAGTGACTACCTGGAATAAGTATCTCATCTTTCAAGTACCCGGATGGATCATCGTGGCACTCATCCTTGTGGCCATGCGGTACTGGATCGGTTTACCCGTATGGATCGCCCTGATTGGCTTTGTCCTGTGGGTGATCAAAGACTTCCTTTTCTACCCCCTGCTTCGCGTAGCTTATCAGTCCGGTCCGAAGACGGGTGTAGATCAGCTCATTGGGTTAAAGGGGGTAGCACGGCAAGACCTTGACCCGCGCGGCCAGATTTATCTGCGGGGGGAGCTGTGGCGCGCGGAGACAGCTCCTGGGGTTTTACCCATTATCTCTGGTAGCCGGGTAAGGGTGCTGCGGGCTGAGGGAATGACCTTGATCGTCATGGCCGATACCGTTGAAGGGAGCCACAAGGCGGCTAGTCATGGTTCCTGAGGGTATTTTCACAGCACCCTTTTCAAACTTTCATTCAACTTCGCAGCCGTATCGCAGCTTTCAACCTCATGGGACGGGACCCACTTGAATTCTGTGTGTTCCCAGTCCAATTTTACCTCAGGTTTGTTGTTCAGTTCCACTAGGACGGGGTGGACGTTCCAGCTCTTCTTTGCGCCCGTGTTAAAAAACTCATAGGGCTCACCCGCGTGAAACTGGAAACGTCCTCTCTGTGAATATCTGGCTCCTCCTCCAGTTCCTCAAGGGCCTTTTGTTGGATGGGCTTGGGCTCATCGATGTATCCGGCGACGGTGTGCCATTTCCCCCTGTAGGTGCCCACCCTGTCGCTTCGCTTCAGTAACAGGATTTTGTCCTCGAATCTCACGAAGCAGGTCAAGACGGGTGCTTTGTCCGAGCTGGAATAATCTATCCTGCCATCGGGAAATTTTGGCAGTTTATCGAATTCTTTCAGGATCAAATGGATGTCTGGTATGGTTTTGCTCATGTGCCATCAACTACAACGGTTAGACCCACCATATGTGTCCACGTGAGTTTTGCAAAGAAGTGATTGCGACGAAATTATGGCTCTCCTCGGGGAACGAGTCTTCGGTTCGGCTGTCTTTGACCCTCACCCATCGGCCGTGCTTCGGGTCATGATGAGGTATTCGAACCATGGGGCTCAGACCCGAAGGAAGTCATCGTCTAAGCCTTAGGGATTTAGGATTCGTAAACGATTTAGCGACTCGGCGGCCCGTCCCTCGGCGGGAGCCGATGGGCTTGTGTCTCGATGCCACGTCATTTGATCTGACATGCCAAATCGGCTGGAGCTGCCAGCATCGGACGTCTCCCTTTCTTCGCGCCAGGCCCCCTTCGCCTAACAACGCGGGGCGACGAGGGGAGCGAGACGTAAGGCCGTGGGCATCGAACGTTCAGCTTCAGAGATTCACCGGCCTGTTGCCCATGGCCGGAGGCTCGCTCCACGACGAGCCTCGACATGTTAGGAGCGCAGGTCGGGTGGGGCCACTGCGAGAGTCCCGTGGAGCGAGGGGAGCACCAAATCCCTCACCGTACCGCCCTATAATCCGCGCTCGGCCACTCGCTCCCCGAGAAAAACCCGGGCTCGGGGGCCTGCCCCTCAGCGCTCGTTACTCGTTGCTCACTCCCGTGTGGGCCCTCCCCTGCTTGGCATGTTTCCAGGTTCGTGATATGGATTTTTTCGCGGAGAGAGCCATGCGAAGTCGAGCCCATCAGACGATCAAAGCTTTGCCGGTTTATTTTATAGAGCTGTTCTTTCCTCTATTGTTGCTCTCGTCAGGGGTGTCCCTGGATCCCAGGGAGGTGACCAACGGGGATTACATGAAATTCACCCAGGCCACTGGTCATCCGGTGCCGGAACATTGGGTGGATGGGCGCTATCCCGAGGGTCGGGAAAGTGAGCCGGTAGTTTTGATCACCTGGTATGATGCAAGCCGATACTGTAGGTGGGCAGGGAGAAAGCGGCTCCCCACAGTGGATGAATGGTTGGCTGTTTGCGAGGCGGGGAAGCTAGGTAAGGAGGGGGACGTTTGGGAGTGGACTTCCACGGAGATGCCCACGGAAGAGGGTGCCTTCAAGGCGCTATGCGGTCCCATGGATACCTGCGACTGTTCCCATCGCTATCTTCCCGAGTGGAAAAATATAGTCAAAGGGTTCCGTTGCATGGGAGGGTCCCTTCAGGTTGCCTCCACGGGCAATCCCAGGAGGGGGCTGCCGTAGATTCGTTCGCGCTCAGTCCGAACTTATGGTGGGAAACATCAATGATTTAACCGTGACGGGTATGACCTCGGATACCCCCATGGGGCGACCAATATCGACATAGTCCAAGTCTCCCACGTCAATTCCATCCACCGCGATAATTTCTTGCTGTAGCTTGAGTTCTTCTTTTAGAACCCCACCCAGCGACTTAGCCACATCAAGGTCCAGGGTCAAATAAAGGGGGGCATTGGCGTCCTTTGATTCTTTTACTACTGCGGCGATGCCCTCTGCGAGATTTCTTATGGATTGATAGTCCGGCTGTTGGGGGAGGGAAACCGCCAGCGCTAGTCCCGAACCGTAGGAGGATAGGTCAAATTTTGCCAGCGCGGTTCTCACCGCTTGTTCTACCGGTTCATCCTCTGCGATGAATGGACGGACCACCTTTAGTCCGAAGGCCGGGAGGGCATCGCGGTTGGAAATGTAACTTGTATTACCACTTGCCTGGATCGTGTACTCTCCCGCGCCAATGACAGTGGCACGGATGCCTTCGGTGGATTCGCGCAAAAAGTCTTTCTTGGGGACTCTGCTCAGATGCCCTCTCATGCTCTTGGCCAATAGGGGACCCATATCGCCGTATGATGTATGGTCGTGCTCGTAAATATGCTCCGAGACACCACCGGAAAAAACGATGAAATCGATCTGGTCGATACCCCGGTAACCATTTAAGGGGTCTGTAACCATCAGCTCTTTGGCTAACTGCGATTTGGGACCCCCATTAATGACCTCGAAAATGAGTTTCGCCAGTAGCGCGGAGAATTCTGCTTTCTCATCTTCGGTGAGTTTCTTGCCGAGGTCCACTGAATTTCCCAGCTCCTTCATGACCAGCCTGGCTGGATCTTCAACCCTGGTGACGACACTGGACTTGTCAAAGGCGATGAGCCTTGCCCCCACATTGATGGCGGCTGTCTGGGTTACGATGCCGTCTTGGATAAGGGAGAACTTCGTTGTGCCGCCCCCCATGTCGACGTTCAGAACGTTGGCCTGGTGAGTGCGGGAAAGCTCCACTGCCCCACAACCATAGGCAGCAAGCAGTGCCTCATGGTTCGGTCCGGCCGAGGCGCAAATAAACTTGCCAGAGTCTTTGGCGAAAAACTCCACGATGGGCTTCGCGTTCTCCTTTTTCAGGGCCTCGCCGGTGATCACCACGGCACCGGTGTCGATATCCTCCGAGACGAATCCAGCCTCCCGGTAAACATCGTGAATGAAGGTTTTTACTTTATCCGTGTCAATCAAGGTGCCTGAGATGTAGGGTGTCAGCATGATATTGGAACGGAACAGCACTTCTCGATTGGTGACTTTGAATTTTGCAGACAGAGCCGCGCCTTCGCGTCTAAGGGTCAACCGGGAAAAGACCAGATGGGACGTGGAGGAGCCGATGTCAATGCCCACGCTTTTGAGCGTGAACATTTCCAGGCCTTCGATTTCCTCTACGATGCTATCAGGACCGGGATGAAAATGTTCCGGATTTTCGTCGTCATCATGCATGATGGTGTCTCCTGAATTAGTTCAAGTCGATACCAAACTCCGGTTATGCGGCGGAGGCGGAAAATTCAAAGCTTTTGTCTTTGTAGGCTTCCTCAGGCATCAGGCTCGTGTATCCTCGTTTGCCCAGTTCCGCTTCGAATTTCTGGCGAATCATTGGATCTTCGTCAGGATATTCGAATTGATCTTTCGCGCGGTCTTCAACTTTTTCGGCGTGCCCATGGAACTGCATGGGTGGATGCAAGGCCAGATAGCGCGCGTAAGTGCCGCCTAAATTGAAATGTTGGTGGAACCATCTGTTGGGTGGGACAAAGACGCTGCCTTCGTGCCAGGGGACTACGATTTTTTCTTTCCCTTCTTCCCAAAGGATGGAGTACCCCTCTCCCGCAGGGATGACAATGACCCGTCCTGGGCCATGGCGATGGGCCTTTTTATATGTGCGGGCTGCAAATACTGACATATGGGCGGACATTTCCGAGCCGGGGAAACGCATGTAAACGCTCTTTCCTCCAGCCCCTCGCGCCTTGTTGGCGTCGAGCTTATCCCAGGCCCTCATGTCAGGAAAAAAATTGCCATACCAATAGATTCTACCCCAGGTATTGATTTGGCTCACGTCGTTTGGGTCGTCTAGGACTTTTGCTTCGGAGTAAAAATCGCCTTCTTTGCCGAAAAGAACATCGGGCCCCTGATAGGGGTTGTCGAAGAAAAACCCGGGATCTTGAAAAGCCGACATGGCTAGGGGGAGGTAGCTGTAACGCAACAATCGTACAGCCTTGTCACCCTGCATGTTGGTAATCTGATGGTAATAGTTATGAGGAATGAGAAACATGCTGTGCTTCTGCCATTCGAAGGTCTTTTTCGGTCCCCCCTCTTTGGCCCAAACGGTTGTGGTTCCACGTCCCTCCACGACATAGACGATTTCGTCTAGGGCAAATTTCACGGGCGGAAGGGTCTTGCCGGGAAGGATCTCTGCGATCCAGGCGGAGGTTACTCCCTCCTGACCCATAAGCTGCATGAACGCCGCGTTGCACTGCCGTTCCTCCCACCATTGAAGACCTGCGGTCCTCAAGTCCTCAATGTAGTAACCCCGATGGATGGGAATCCCTTTGGACTCCATCCAACGATCGTAAGTAAATACAGGTGGCATGGAAATCTCTCCTCTCTTCGAAACCTTAAAGGTTCAGCGGGAAATCAATATATAATAGGCTAAACGCAGGATCGTCAAGGAGGACTTTGTCCCTAGGTAGGAATTCCATCTCACCGATCCCTCCCGTTACCAAATTCCGCCGTCATCTTAAGTCGTTATCGAATCAGGCCAACCCGGAGCTACTTGTCTCACCTTTGGGTCCCAACAGATATAACGATCAATCAGAGTAGCGCATAATGGATCGACATGAACATTTTTTTGAACTGAAACTATAGATTAGATCACTAAAGAACTACAAGGAATAGTAGTATCCAATTGATTGACCGCAATATATCGTGCGGCACGGGCTTTGCGCTCCTAACGAGGTCAGAGGTGTCTAGAGAAGTATGGAAACAGGAACAGCAGATGAAATTGCCACGATGGCCCTGTGTATGCCTGCCTGGCAAATCGGCATCTCTGTTGGCCTCAACATCATTCAAACGCCGTATCAAGGGAAGATTTTAAATTGTTTTTGACGGGATTGTGACGCTAGTCCGTCGCCAATTTTTTTGCCTTCTCCATAACCTGTTCGATGGTGCCCACCATGTAAAAGGCCTGTTCCGGTATGTCATCGTGTTTTCCGTCCACTATTTCCTTGAACGCCCTGATGGTGTCTTGAAGTTGCACGTAGACTCCAGGGGTCCCAGTGAAAGCCTCCGCCACATGGAAGGGCTGAGAGAGGAAGCGCTGAATCTTTCTCGCCCTGGTTACTACGAGCTTGTCTTCCTCGGATAGCTCGTCCATCCCGAGAATTGCGATGATGTCCTGGAGGTCCTTGTAGCGTTGTAGGAGAACCTGTATTTGACGAGCCACCTGGTAATGCTCCTCACCGAGGACCCGTGGATCCAGGATTCGAGAAGTGGAGTCAAGGGGGTCGACGGCTGGGTAGATACCCAGTTCGGCGATCTGGCGCGAGAGCACGGTTGTGGCATCGAGGTGCGCAAA
The DNA here is from genome assembly GCA_965218425.1 of uncultured Binatia bacterium (SeqCode). GTDB lineage: Bacteria > Desulfobacterota > Binatia > UBA9968 > CAXXLF01 > CBDCDW01. The sequence continues at coordinate 1,785,908 of OZ244621.1, read as the reverse complement.
AGTTGTGGCCGGCGCAGGGTCCGTTAGATCGTCCGCAGGGACGTAGATGGCTTGGACGGAAGTAATGGAACCCTTGTGTGTTGAAGTGATCCTCTCTTCCAATTCTCCCAAGTCCGTCGACAAGGTGGGTTGATACCCTACGGCGGAAGGCATGCGTCCAAGAAGAGTGGAGACCTCAGAATTGGCCTGGGTGAAACGAAAGATATTATCGATGAAGAGGAGAACGTCTTTCCCCTCTTCGTCGCGGAAATATTCCGCCAAGGTGAGGGCTGAAAGGGCGACGCGAGCCCTGGCCCCTGGGGGTTCATTCATCTGACCATAGACCAAGGCCGCCTTATTGATGACTCCTGATTCTTTCATCTCTAGCCATAGATCGTTCCCTTCACGGGTCCTCTCCCCCACGCCGCCAAACACGGAATAGCCGTCGTGTTTCATGGCGACGTTGTTGATCAACTCCATGAGGATAACGGTCTTACCCACACCGGCGCCGCCGAACAGACCAATCTTGCCGCCGCGTGAGTAGGGTGCGAGCAGATCCACCACTTTGATCCCTGTTTCGAAGGCCTGGACGCTGGTTTCCTGATCCGCAAACGAGGGAGCGGGACGATGAATGGAGAAGCGGCTCTTTGCATCGATGGGTGGACCCTCGTCTACTGGCTCGCCAATCACGTTAAGAATACGCCCAAGGGTCTCTTCACCCACCGGCACAGTAATTCCCTCACCCGTATCCACGGCGTCCATCCCCCGAACCAGTCCATCCGTGCCGTCCATGGCAATGCAGCGGACGGTGTTTTCTCCCAGGTGTTGGGCCACCTCCACGATGAGATTTCCTTCCTGATCGCTGATAGCAGGATTGGAAATTTTGAGAGCGTTGTAGATGGAGGGTAGGGAGCCGTCGGAGAACTCCACGTCCACTACCGCTCCCGTCACCTGTGTGATCTTGCCCACGTTCATAGATTCATAACCTCCCTTGCGCGCGTCACTTCAATGCCTCGGCGGTGGAGACCACCTCCAGGAGCTCCCTGGTGATGGAAGCCTGGCGAGCGCGGTTCATCTGCAAAGTTAACTTGCTTATCATGTCCGCTGCGTTGGTTGTGGCGGACTCCATGGCCGTCATCCGCGCTCCTTGCTCGCTGGCAACTGCTTCCAGGAGGGCACGATAAATGGTTACTTCCACCACCTTGGGCAGTAGACTAGAGAGCACTGCCTGATCGCTGGGTTCGAAAAGATACTCGATGGCTTGCTCCTGCTCGCTCAGGTCATCCTTAGCCACTGGAATAAGTTTTTGCACAGTTGGCACCTGGGAGAGAGCGGACTGAAAGCGGCTAAAAAGGAGGTAGCTGCCGTCGGATTCCTCCCTTTGAAAACGGCCGATGGTTTTTCCTGCGATCTCTCCGGCTAAATCCTCCAGCGGTCGGTTCCCGATATTCACGTATCGATCGCCCATCTCGACATTACGGCGGCGAAAATAATCGGCTCCTTTGCGCCCGACCACGGTGAGAGTAACCTGGCTCTGGGTGCTGTGGCTGCGGAGGAAACCTTCAGCGGTGCGGATCAGATTAGCGTTGTAACCTCCGCAAAGGCCGCGGTCGGAGGTAAGAAGTATAAGCTCGATGCGGTTTTCCTCGCGCTCCATCAACAGCGGATGGGTTTCCTCTGATGTGCGTGATGATAGATTTTTCAGCAGCGAAACCATCTTCTCCGCATAGGGGCGCGCCCTTTCCACGGCCTCTTGGGCACGGCGCAATTTTGCCGCCGAGACCATTTTCATGGCCTTGGTGATCTGCTGAGTGTTGCGTACCGAACCGATACGCTTACGTATAGCCTTTAGTGTCGGCACTAGGGTTTGAAATTCGCGTTGAAATCTTCCAGGAGCCTGTTGGTCTTTCCCTTGATCTCGTCGGTTATTTCACGTTGCTTCACAATCTCATCAAATAGGTCAGGGGCCTTGGCTTCCACAAAGGCAACAAGCTCTTCCTCGTATTTCTTGATGGCCTCAACGGGTAGGTGATCCACGAAGCCGTTGGTCCCCGCGTAAATAATAAGGATCTGCTTAGCTACGGGAAGGGGTTCGTATTGTCCTTGTTTGAGGATCTCAACCAGGCGGCTTCCTCTGGCGATCTGCCGTTGAGTGGCCTGGTCCAAGTCGGACCCAAACTGAGCGAAAGCGGCCATCTCTCGATACTGAGCCAGATCGAGACGCAATCCTCCGGCCACCTGTTTCATGGCCTTGATCTGCGCGGCGCCTCCCACTCGGGAAACGGAGAGTCCCACGTTGATGGCCGGGCGCACGCCCGAGAAAAAGAGATCGGTCTCGAGATAGATCTGACCATCGGTGATGGAGATGACGTTGGTAGGGATATAAGCGGAGACATCGCCGGCCTGAGTTTCAATGATGGGGAGGGCCGTTAGAGAACCGCCGCCAAGGGCCTCGTTCAGCTTAGCCGCCCTCTCCAATAGCCTGGAGTGAAGGTAAAAGATATCACCAGGAAAAGCCTCTCGTCCGGGAGGCCGACGAAGAAGCAAGGACAACTGGCGGTAGGCGACTGCGTGCTTGGAGAGGTCATCGTAGATCACCAAGGCGTGGCCGCCGTTATCGCGAATATGCTCCCCTATGGTGCAACCGCTGTAGGGAGCAATGTACTGAAGAGGAGCGGGCTCAGAGGCACTAGCGGATACAACCACGGTGTAATCCATTGCGCCATACTGTCTGAGCTTGTCCACGGCCTGGGCCACGGTGGATTTCTTCTGTCCGACGGCGACATAGATGCAGGTGACGTCGCCCCCCTTTTGGTTGATGATGGTATCGAGCACAACCGCCGTTTTTCCTGTTTGGCGGTCTCCTATGATGAGTTCACGCTGTCCCCTGCCAATGGGGATCATTGCATCGATGGCTTTGAGTCCTGTTTGAAGCGGCTCTTTAACGGGCTGACGGGCCACGATCCCAGGGGCCTTGAGTTCGATCCTCCTGTTTTCTTTGGCCTCGATGGGGCCTCGTCCGTCGATGGGCTCTCCGAGGGGATTGATGACTCTCCCCACCAGGGCCCCGCCCACGGGTATCTCGGCGATTTTTCCGGTACGCTTTGCCGTGTCTCCCTCTTTGATAAGTTGGGTTTCGCCGAAGAGCGAGACGCCCACGTTATCCTCTTCGAGATTAAGCACCATGCCGTATACATCGTGTGGAAACGACAGGAGCTCTCCGGCTGCCGCGTTCTGGAGACCATAAATCCTGGCAATTCCGTCACCGGTGGATAACACGGTGCCGACTTCTTCAATCTGAACACCCTTGTCGTAATCCTGGATTTGCTGTTTAATAATCCGGCTGATTTCGGCAGTCCCTATATCCATTTCACTCCTCCGACTTATTTATCCTCGTTCGATGGTTTCTTTCATTCTTTCGAGTTGCGTCCGTATGCTGCCGTCATAGACCTTGCCCTCTAGTTCAATCAGGAGTCCTCCGATGAGATCGGGTCGGCTCTCTTCCTTAAGGACCACCTCTTTTCCGCATATCCCTTTGAGTACCCGAGTCACGTTTTGCATCATTGCAACTCCTAGGGGAATGGGGGTAACGATCCGGGCCACTACCCTGCCCTTGGCCTCATCCAGAAGGCGATGGTAATGGAGTGCAATGGAAGGAAGATACGCCAGACGGTCCCGCTCCGTCAGGAAGGACAGAAATCGAGTTGCCAGGGGGGCAAGATTCAAAGCCTGTGCGATCTCTACGGCAATATTTTTTCGTGTTTGAATTCTAAACGCCGGATTGGTTAATACCCTGTTCAGGGTGGGGGTATTGTAAGCTTCGACGAAACGGTCCAATTCCAACGCGAAATTGTCCTCAACGTGTTCTTCCCTGGCTAGGGCAGAAATGGCCTTAGCGTATCGTCGGCTTAGTCTTCCCTCAATCATCGGACCTCTTCAATTCCTTGTAGGAATTGCTCCACGAAACGCTCCTGGTCTACGGGCCTGAGATTGGATCGGATGACATTCTCTGCCGCCTCATGGGCGACTCGGGCTATCTCGTCGCGTATCTGTTGACGCGCTACTTTTGTCTCTTGCTGTGAAACGAAGTCCGCATCGGCCTTGATCTTTACCGCCAACTCCTCGGCGTCGCCTAGGATCTTCGCCTTTTCCCGTTCGCCCTCCCCTTGGAGGCTTTCCAGCAGGGTTTTCGTTTCTTCGTCGGCAGCGGCCAGTCGATCCCGGTAACTCCGTAGTGCCGCTTCTGCCTTTTCCAAGCTCTCGTCTGCGGATTGTACGGCGCCGATTATCTCGTCGCGCCGTGAGGCGAGGACATGATTGACGGCCGGCAGCGCAAAGCGGTGGATGAGAAACACAAAGATCAGGAAGTTGATCAAAGGAAAGATGAGGCTCGTCATGGAAGGTAGATGACCGTCACTGCCGGCGGCAGCGGCCGCCCATGCCGGCGCGACATAAAACATTGCAAAGGCCGTCATGTGACTTTCCTCGCCAGAATCTTCTCAGCCATTTCCTGCGCGATGGCCTGCGCCTCTTGGTGGGCCAGCGCTCGACTCTTTTGCATTTCATCCTGAATCTGTTGCCGAGCCGACTGGAGAAAGCGTGCGGCCTCTCCCTGAGCCTGAGTCAAAATTCGTTCCCCTGCCTGTAGGGCCTCCTGGCGGATTTCTTCCTTGAGGAAGTTTCCCTCCTCTTTTGCCCTGGTGATTCTCTCTTCGTATTGTATTCGTAAGCGGTCTGCTTCTTCCAATAGCGTATCGGCTTTTACCTTCATTCCCGCGGTTCTTTGTTCTCTTTGTTCTAGCAGCCGCTGAAAGGGGCTGAACACGAACCGCGCTAGAAAAAACCAGATTAGAAGAAACAGGGTAATTTGAATGAATATACTGTAATCTACGTCTATCATGATGAATTCTGCTACAAAAAAGCTAGGTTCAGAGAAATGGACCTAGCCTGACCCAACCTTATATGAGTCTTAAATTGTAGGATCCGGAGAAAAGGATTTTCCTTGCGCGGGGCCTCGCTCCTCACTGGTCATGCCACTGAGATCACACTCCGCTCAAGGCTTTCCTCTATACCATCGCGGTGAAATAATGTCAAAAGACGATTCGCCGAGGGGGGATAAGGGCGGCCAGGAGCGGTTTGGAGGCGGAATTTTTAGGTTATGCGGGGCTTCGCCGGTTGTCCATCAACTTGCGAAGGATCCGTTCGAAGTCCGCTGTGGAGTAATATTCGATCTCTATTTTTCCCTTCCCTGATCTGGACCGATGCAAGAGCCGGACTTTGGTTCCTAACCAGCGCTGAACCTCCTCGATGAGCGGAGTCAGACTGGGATCCAGTTGTGAGGCTCCTCTTTTTCTCCGCTTCGGAGTCTTGAGGCGCCCTACCAGACGCTCTGTTTCACGGGTGGAAAGTCCTTTAGCCAGAACCTCGCGCGCAGCAGATAGTATGAGCGACTCGGACTCTAGCCCAAGAAGCGCCCTAGCCTGCCCCGCAGGGAGCCTTCCCGAAGCCACTTCCTTTTGAACCTCCACTGGAAGAGAAGCGAGTCGCATGGAGTTCGCCACCGCGGGGCGGCTCTTGCCCACCATCATCGCTATTTGCTCTTGGCCAAGGTTGAGGTCTTGCTGAAGGCGCTGGAAGGCACGGGATTCATCCATGGGGTTGAGATCTTCGCGTTGAAGGTTTTCAATAAGCGCCATCTGAAGGGATTCGGTGTCGTTGACCTCAATCACCATAACGGGCACTTCCTTGAGTCCAGCTCGGACCGACGCCCGTAAGCGGCGCTCCCCTGCAATGAGTTCATAACCATGTTCATTGCGGCGTACTAAAAGCGGCTGGATGACTCCCTTCACACGAATAGATTCCGCCAATTCCTTAATCTGTTCATCGTCGAATGAACGACGGGGTTGTCGTGGATTGGGGGAAATTCTTTCCACTTCCACGCAGAGCTGTGCCGTCTCTGTGGACTCGAGATCAGGAATTAGAGCGCTAAGGCCCCTACCCAGTGCCTTCTTCTGCATGATGTCTTTCCTCCTCGCTTCTCATGAGTTCTTTTGCCAAATCTAGGTAACTCTGCGCTCCCGTGGAGCGCACGTCGTATAAAAGGGCCGGTTTACCGTAGCTTGGGCTTTCGCTGAGACGAACGTTTCGGTGTATCACCGTTTGGAACAGTCGCCCGGGAAAGTGTTGCCTTACTTCTTCGGCTACCTGCTGGGAAAGACGGCTACGGCCGTCAAACATGGTGAGTAAAATTCCCTCGAGAAATAGACTCGGGTTCAATCCCTTCTGAACTATCTTTAGGGTTTCGAGAAGGGAGGTTAAGCCTTCCATGGCGTAGTATTCGCACTGAAGGGGTACGATCAATGAGTCGGCAGCCGTCAGTGCGTTCAAGGTGAGGATCCCTAGGGACGGCGGACAGTCGAGAAGAATGTAATCAAACTCGTCGTGAACCGATTTGACGGCTTGTTTGAGACGTTGCTCTCTTCCCTCTTCGCCGACCAATTCGATTTCCGCGCCAATCAAATCCCTTGTGGCTGGAGCAACGGATAAGGAAGGGAGTTCCGTGGGGCAGAGCACATCTAAAAGGGGTCTGGCCCCAATTAACACCTGATAAATGCTTTTGGTGAGTGTAGAACGATCAATGCCTAGCCCTGTGGTACTGTTGCCCTGGGGATCGATATCAATAAGTAGAGTTCTTTTGTTCGCGACCGACAGGGAGGCGCCAAGGTTGACCGAGGTGGTTGTTTTGCCTACCCCCCCTTTTTGATTGGCTATTGCAATAACCTTAACCAAAAGAAATCTCTGTAATATCAATAGTTTGCATTAAATCCTAATGTATTTTTTAGCACATTAAGGAACAAATGGGAAGATAAAAAAAGTTTTACGTGAAACAGTCAATTCTTTAAGAAGATAAGGAGCGTTCGTTTCTCCTTCCCAAGGGGAAGGTGGTAGCTTTCCATTCGGCTTTCGACAAAGCCTAGCTCGAAATACTTATCCTTATATATATGGGAGAACGCAGTGAAGCCTTTTGGACCGCTCATGAAGAGGCTCCGTCCTCCCGGCGCTAGTAGACCGGCCGAGACCTTGAGAAACTGATCTAGGGAACCAAAGGCGCGAGCTACAGCCTCAGCATATTGGCGGTCATGCGGTGGTTTGAGTTGCTCTACCCTTGTCTCTAGCACCTCGATACCCTTTAGATCCAAACCACGGACTACTTCCCTCATAAGAGTAGTTTTCTTCCTCTGTGAATCAACTAAAGCGATTTCCTTGTTTGGAAATATTATCTTTAAAGGGATCCCTGGGAAGCCAGCACCGCTGCCGATATCCACCAACCGGCTATCGGGGTTTGTGAAGGGTGCGATGGCTAGGGAGTCAATGAAATGATGTCGAATAATAAGGGGTGTGCTTCTTATGGCAGTAAGGTTGAATTTTGAATTCCACAGTTGGATCAGATCAAGGTAGGCTATGAGTTGCCCCAGCTGCTTTTGAGAGAGCGAGATTCCTAAGGCTTCCGCGCCCCGTATGATAAGTTGCCGGCTCTCCTGCAAAACTTGGCTATCTGATGTTTTAAGCAAGCCTTCTCTTTTTTAAATAGATGGACAGGATAGATACCGCGGCCGGTGTGACCCCTGGAATTCGATGTGCCTGTCCAAGGGAACGAGGTCTTACATGCGCCAGTTTTTCGCGCACTTCACGTGATAGTCCTGAAATTGTAGCGTAGTCTATGTCTTCGGGAAGGTGGACGTTTTCCATTTTTCGGAATCTGTCAACTCCTTCCAGCTGCCTTTGAATGTACCCGACATATTTTATATGTAGCTCAACCTGCAAGCTCAAGTCTGGTTGAATGTCATACAACTTAGGCTCAAAGCCCATTAGATGATGGAATGAAATCTCTGGACGGCGAAGTAGCTGGAGCAATGAAGTCGGTGTGTGCAACGGAGCCGAGCCCACGGCCTCAAGTCTTCGGTTGGTATCGGCCGTGGGGTTAATGCGCCTCTCACGAAGATATCCTATGGTTTCATTGATGGAGGTTCTCTTTCCGACGGTCCGCTGATACTCAGCTTCCGTAGCAAGTCCTTTTCCAAAGCTCAATTCAGTAAGACGTAGGTCAGCGTTGTCCTCTCTTAGCAGCAGACGGTACTCGGCCCGTGAGGTGAACATTCGATATGGTTCCCCGTCTGTTCCTTTCGTGACAAGATCATCTATGAGCACGCCGATATAGGATTGATCCCTCGATAGAATTAGCGGTTCTTCATTACGTAAGGAAAGAACCGCATTGATAGCGGCCATTATACCCTGACAAGCCGCCTCTTCGTATCCTGTCGTACCATTGATTTGCCCGGCGTGGTACAGACCCTTGATAATCTTTGTTTCTAGGGTTGAGTAAAGCTGAGTGGGGTCGACGTAATCATACTCGATGGCGTAACCAGGTCTCATGATTTCTGCCTGCTCCAATCCCTCGATGGATCTTACCATGTCCAGTTGGACATCGAGGGGGAGGCTGGTGGATAAGCCATTGGGGTATACCTCTATCGTGTCATATCCCTCCGGCTCCAAAAATATTTGATGTCTAGATCTGTCTGCGAACCGAACGACTTTATCCTCGATTGAAGGACAGTATCGAGGCCCTCGACTTTTTATTGCTCCAGAATACATTGGCGAGCGGTGCAGTGCGGCACGGATAATATCGTGGGTGTCCCGATTTGTGTAGGTGATGTAGCAGGGAATCTGTTCCTGTTTAATTTTTTGGGTAGAGAATGAGAATGGCCTGGGGTTGCTATCGCCATGTTGAGCCGCCAGGCGGTCTTTATCTATGGTGCGCCCATCCAACCGCGGGCAAGTACCGGTTTTCAGCCTGCCAATGTTGAAGCCTAGCCCGTCGAGTGATTCGCTTAGTCCGTTAGATGAAGAGTCGCCCGCCCGCCCGCCGGAATAGTTTTTATCTCCAACGTGAATGAGGCCTTTGAGAAAAGTTCCGGTGGTTAGAATAACCTTTCGACCGTTAAAGACCTCTCCGATCTGAGTCTCTACTCCGGTCACTTTATAATCGTCAACTAAAAGAGACTCAACGCTGCCTTGACGAAGGGTCAAGTTTGGGCAATTTTCCAGGACCCGCTTCATTCTCAGTCGATAGAGGGCCTTGTCTGCTTGCGCCCGAGAGGCCCGAACCGCCGGTCCCTTCTTCGTGTTGAGGGTACGGAACTGTAGTCCAGTTTCGTCGATGGCCTTTGCCATCTCACCGCCCAGGGCGTCAATCTCCTTAACCAAATGGCCCTTGCCAATTCCACCTATGGCGGGGTTGCAAGACATCTGCCCTATATGGTCCAGATTGAGGGTCAGCATTAAGGTCTGGCAACCCATCCTTGCGGATGCCAGGGCGGCTTCAATTCCTGCATGACCGGCTCCCACAATGATAATGTCGTAAATCGTTCCCTGTTCAACCATAGTGTTTCACGTGAAAATTCTAATCAAGCCTTTGTAGATTAATAAACCAACAGAACCAGTTCTTTCGCTCCATAAGACTACCCTACAATGTATATTTTCTTCGCATTGGAAACAATTGGGGTCTTTGCATGAGCCAAAATCACCTGGATTTTACAACCCAAACAGCGAGAAAAATTCTCAATATTATATGGCTCACCGTCATTTCCCGATGCAAAACTGACTAAAAACACGTTTTAAAATATCATCATTTGATACAATGCCAATAACTTCACCAAGGTTTTGACTGGCATCCTGTAGATCAACTGCGACCATCTCCGGCGGTAGGTTTTCCTTCAGGCTCCTTGACGCTTCGGATAGGCCGTTGGCGGATTTCTCCAGAGCCGTTTTATGGCGCAGGTTAGTCAAAACGATGTCTGGTTCGGGGCTCTCTCCCAGGAAGCATACTCGTAGCTTCTTTTTGAGCTCGGTAATGCCCCCGCGGGTTTTTGCGGATAGAGACACAATCTCATGGTTTGGCGCAAAACGCTTTAATTCGTTATGCGGCAGTTCATTCGGCAAGTCGTTTTTGTTAACTACGACTATGCCTTTTTTTCCCATGACTTCGGCCATGATTGCATGGTCGTCCTGCATGATTGCAGAGGTTCCATCCAACACTAGTATAAACCCCTGTGCTTCCTCAAGCTTTTTCAATGAGAACGCCACCCCTACCCTCTCAACTTCGTCGTTTCCTTCTCGGATGCCGGCGGTATCCGAAAGAACAATCTTAAGTCCGTCTAGATTTAGGCTCTCTTCCACAAAATCTCGGGTGGTTCCTGGCACGGGGGCTACAATTACCCGCTCCTCGCCAAGGAGCGCATTTAACAAACTGGATTTTCCGACGTTGGGTCGTCCCGCAATGCACACCGCCACACCTTCCCGATATAGTCTCCCCCAATCGTAACTATCTATAATTATTAGAATTTTGCTCTTTAGGGAATCGACTTTACCCGCCAGCTCTTCCCTTCTGAGCAGTTCCAGCTCCTCTTCGGGAAAATCGATGGCCGCCTCCACTTGAACCAAGATATCGATCAGTTTCTCACGTAGCTCTCCCACCCATTTGGAGAGTTCGCCGCGAACCTGGCCCACGGCCAATCCCATTCCCTTTTCGGTACGGGCGTGGATTAGATCGAGAACCCCTTCCGCCTGTGCGAGATCCAAGCGACCGTTGAGGAAGGCCCTCTTGGTAAACTCCCCGGGCTCTGCGTACCGCGCCCCGCACTTCAGTATAGTTTCAAGAATTCGTCGGGCTACGAAAGATCCCCCATGACACTGCACTTCCAGCACGTCTTCGCCGGTGTAGCTGCGGGGACTGCGCATTACAGTGGCCAAGACATCATCCAGAGCCTTGCCGTCAGCAGGGTCGCGGATGGTCCCGTGGTGAAGTTTATGGGATTGGAAAATACCATTGCCGTTGGCCCCTTGTTGAAAAATCATTTGGCCAATCTGCTCGGCCTCAGGACCGCTTACCCGCACAATGGCCACCCCGCCCTCTCCCACCGGCGTTGCAATGGCTGCTATCGTGTCTTCTTTGTACATGGGAAGGAAATTATCTTAGCAATTTTTGGTTGGAAGACAATCTGACTCTTCATATCAATTCCTTTACCTTCCACTAAATTTCGAGAGCCGGCCATCGATCCCAGCGCCCATCGTCCTCATTCCCCGTTGGAGACTGCCCTAAAGCTCCAAGCCTGCTTTGCTCCTCGGGGAACGAGTCTTCAGGCCGTGGGCAACAGACCGGCGAATATCCGAACCTGAACGCTCGATGCCCACGCCCTTACGTCTCGTTCCCCTCGTCAACCCGCGTTGTTAGGTGAAGGGGGCCTGGGGCGAACAAAGGGAGACGTCCGATACTGGCAGCTCTTGCCAATTTGGCATGTCAGATCAAAGGACGGGGCCTCGAGGTAGAGGCCGGTCGGCTCCCGCTGAGGGGCAGGCCTCCGAGTCCACTTCCTATAACAAACCCTGCTGCTCGGTTCATGTTGTGCTCAACGAACCACCAGCCGGACTTGTACTTCGGGCAAGGAGTCTCGAGACGGAGGGCAGTGAGCCGGTGAATCTCTGAAGCCAAACCGTCGATGTCTAACTCCCTGATTCTAGTTCCTCTCGCCCAAGGATTTAGACATGGAGTACGGGGTTTATCTTTTCCTCAGGGGTCGTTGTTGATATGATTAGTAAAGTGGCAAACCCTGTACCACGGACATAGATCCGTGGCTTTGGGGCGCTTCCCTTCGGGCAAATTTGGAACATTCATCCCCGGGCTCACATCCGGTGCGTTGTGTGGTTCGGGGTAAAAATTTGACAGACCAAGAGGGTGACTCCTATAATGAGTAACGGGTCGCTCCTCTGTTAGTGAATCGTAGCGGCACATTTGAATCAGGACCCCTCTTGCGAATCCTCATTAAAAGGATAGGTCGCCAAAAGAACGGTCAGGAACCAAGGAGGCTACGGTTCTTATAAAATCGATTTCACAATTCTTGTTAGTTTCACTCCTCTGCTTTCTTTCCAACGCCTGGGGCGCGAGTGCTCCGTATGTTTCGCGGAAACTTCACTGGGCGGTGACCGAGAAAAAGTTTGAATTGGCAATGGAGCGGTTTCGGCTGAAAAATCCTAGCCGGCGAACCCCGGTGGTGCTCGCTCATGGGATGATGGTCAACAGCCGTTTTATGAATCTCACGCGGGAATACAGTCTGGCATGGTACCTGGCTGAGGAGGGGTTCGACGTGTGGAACCTTTCGCTTAGAGGTACGGGGCGGAGCCTGAAGCCCCTTAAGGCGCCGCCAAAAAAATGGTCGCTAGACGATATGATCAATGACGATTTGTCTTCAGTCATACGTTATGTCCGGAAGCAAAGCGGGAGTCCCAGGGTTAACTGGGTGGGTTTCGAGATGGGAGGGCTTGTTCTCTACGGTTATCTTGAAAAGAAGAGGAGCCGATCCGGGATTGGTGCTCTGGTAACCATTGGAACTCCGGTTCTCTTCGACGATTCCAAACAGGAGCCCATGAGAGCCCTCCTTAAGTTGGAAAAACATCCCACATGGAAAAAAATAGTTCTTTATATAGATGCTCCTCTTGTTAAGCGCTTGCTGATACCTCGTATTCCTGCGGTTGAGAAGTTTTTTTATAACCCAGAGAATATGGATCCCGAAGTGGAGCAAAGATTGTTAGAAACGGCCCTGGCGCCAGTGAACCCGGGGGTGCTGGATCATGTGATCACGATGATCCGCAAGGGCGAGTTTGTATCAGCCACGGGGAATCACAGCTATCGACAAAACCTTGCCAAAATTCGTGTTCCTGTTCTTATCATTGGGGGAGAACAGGACTCCTTGGCCCCCCCGCAGGTCCTCCGGGCTACCTACCGTGAACTGAAGTCGCGGGATCGCACACATAGAATTTTCGGATCCAGACCAAAAGACTCAGTCGGCTATGGCCACTACGACCTCATCCTGGGCAAGAAGGCCAAAGAAGAGGTGTTCCCGCTAATCGGGAGTTGGCTTAAAAAGAGAAGCAGGTGACGGTAGCACAGCAAGACCGTTTTACCCAACTCTTTTACCGGACCTGTCTCGTCGGTTGCTTCCTGGGCTTTGTCGCGACTCTCTATTTTATTGCAGGGGTGAGTGGCTACCTCGAAAATCCTCTGCTTAATTTCACCACGGCCATAGCCATTCTTCTAGCGGCCCTTGCCCTGCTCTATGTGATCGTCATCGAGATGCGCGGGGAAGGTAGGCTCGGCTCTTTTGTTTGGATCTTGATCCTTGGGATTGTGTTGGCGGAAGTGCTGCTAGGACTGGTTCCGCCCTGGGCGAGGGATGAGCTCACCCGTCATCTCGCTATTCCCAGGCTCTATGTTCGGGCGGGCAGGATCCATGAAATACCGTTTGCCCCCTATTCCTATTACCCCATGCTCCTCGATATGCTTTACGTACCGTTCGTAAAATGGGGTTGGGACTCCCTCCCAAAGCTCGTTCATGGTCTTTTTGGGTTTCTCACAGGGGTCCTGGTCTATGCCTATCTCGCGCGACGTCTCAGCCCAATCTATGGTCTATTGGGATTTCTATTTTTCATTTCCACGCCTGTTATCCTTAGCCTCAGCAATTGGGCCTACGTGGATCTTGGACTTATTTTTTATTCTCTGGCGTCTTTGCTCTGCTTGCTGTGGTGGTACGACACGCCGCAACCTCGATGGTTAATCTTAGCTGGTCTTTCAGTGGGCTTTTGCCTCGCCACTAAACCCAATGGATTGCTGGTCTTTTTCCTTCTCTGCTTTGTGGTGGTCTATTTGTTAGGGAAAACCTACCAGAAAGATGTCTATAAGGTTTGTGGTTGGACCCTGCTATTCCTGCTCTTTGCGTGGATTCCTTTTAGCCCCTGGGCTATCAAGAATCTCATTCAAACCGGCAACGCCTTTTACCCGGCATTGGCAGGCTTTTTTGGTAGCGTTGGGGGAGGAGGCGGTGGGGGAGGCGTAGATGCTGGGATCTTTGGTAAGCGAGCGCTTTTCTGGGGAGAGAGCTGGTGGGAAATCGCCGCCTTACCGATTCGAGTGTTTTTCACGGGGCGCGACGATGATCCTCAGCACTTTGACGGAGTGCTTAATCCCATATTGATATTGTTTTTGCCCTGGGCTTTTAAAGGTAAATGGACCGAGGAAAAGAAATTGATTTTTGGCTTCGTGGCGTTCTACTTCCTTTATGCTCTTTTTTTGGTGGATTTACCAATCCGTTATCTTCTTCCCATAGTCGCTCCCCTAGTGATTTTACTCGTTTACGGGGTACATAACGTCTATTTACGAATCCTTCATCCCTCGATTCTGGTGGGGGGGGTTATCCTCCTGCTGGCCTTCAACGGTTTCTGCCTTTGGAACTATTTTCAGTCCGTATCTCCGCTGGGATTCCTCATCGGGAGGGAAAGCCGGGAAAGTTTTTTGCATCGTAGGTTGCCGGACTATCCTGCCGTTAAGTATATCAATCAAAAACTTCCTTCTACGGCCAAGATTTATTTTCTTTTTATGGGCGGAAGGGTTTATTATTGTCTTAGGGACTATATTCATGATTCTGGGGATCAAGCATGGAGTCTCGTGAGCATGATTAGGGAGGCCCGGAACGCAAGTGGCGTGAAGACAAGACTAGAGGCCATGGGACTGACTCACCTCCTGGTTCGAGACGAGATGTTGCAAAGGTTTCTGCGCAACAATCTCAGCAACGAAAAGCGGAAACTCTGGGATGCGTTCGTAGCGCTTCACCTGCGGCGGCTTTTCCAGCAACGCAGATACTCAATCTATCAAATCCATGGCTAGGAGCGCTGAAATTTCAGTTACCCTGCCGGTCTTCGCTGTTGGACCGGTTGGACTGATTGAAATTGGCCGATGCAGCAGTGATCGTGGTTGACGATGGCTACACGGACGGAACCGGTGAGGTGGCGAAAAACAATTGGACTTATATACTTGACCTAACCAAGCCGGTCTTTTTTCACGTGAAGTCGGCACATATCAATGATGCGGTTGATCACTTTTGAAGGTGGTGATGGCACCGGAAAGACCACCCAGATGAAATGGCTTGAGGGGCATCTCATCAGCAAGGGGAAGAACTGTTTGCTGACCCATGAACCCGGGGGTACGGAACTGGGCCAATGGATTCGTAAGGTGATTGTGGAAGGAGGGAGAGGAGAAGTCGCAAACGAAATGGAGCTTTTTCTTTACCTGGCTGACCGTGCCCAGCATATCCAAGAAGTGATTCGCCCCGCTCTGGAGGAGGGAAGGATCGTTTTATGTGATAGATTCAACGACTCCACATTGGCCTATCAGGGCTACGGCCGCGGGTTCGATCTCCAGTTGCTGCAGCGCATGAATGCACTCGCCAGTGGGGAAATCCAACCTGATCTCACGCTGCTATTGGACTGTGCTCCGCAGACAGCCCTGTCCCGTGCCAGACGACGGACTGAAGAACGGTCTCCCGGAGCTGGCCCTGGAGACCGCTTTGAAAGCCAAAACATTAAATTTCACGAGAGGGTGAGAAAAGGATTTCTTGGGATGGCTCAAGCGGAGCCTCACCGGATTGTCGTACTGGATACTGGGGCCCCGGCTCGAGAGGTCCACGAGAAAATCAAGAGGATAGTCGATGAAAGGCTGGAAAGCTAGGACGACAAAAAAATAACTCGCGCAAAAGCGTTGATTTCAGTGACAGGCAACGAGTACTGGAACTGAGTGGGGATTAAGAAAGGGTGTAGGGAATAGGAGGAGGTGAAGTCCAAACCCTGTACTCTAATCTAACCATTGAGCCCTTAACACTAATCACCGGGTCAGGACCCTGTGCCCTTAGCGCTATGCTCTTTGCTGTTAAGTATCTGCGATAATCGGCGAAAATCTGCGGTTGAGTTGTTAGAGAGTAAATAATGTCTTTTTCCAATATTCTCGGTCATCAGAGGCAAGTGGAGGTGCTGAAAAAGGCACTGGAAAGCGACCGCCTGCACCACGCTTATCTTTTTGTGGGTCCTGACGGGGTCGGCAAGCGAACCGTTGCACTGGCTCTTGCTTTGGCCATCCATTGCACTCAAGGCGATGCTGATAGCTGCGGTCGGTGCGAGAATTGCCACCGCATTGGAGATGGGAACCACCCTGATGTGCGGATCGTCGGCCCTGAGGCCACCAAGCGAGAGATCACGATCCAGCAGATGAGAGACCTTCAACGCATGTTGGAATTTCGATCTTTCTCAAGGAAGAAAAAGGTGGCCATCATTGATCCAGCCCACCAGATGAATTTCCATGCACAGAACTCTCTGCTGAAGACCCTCGAAGACCCGCCGGGCGATGCCTTGATCATTCTGGTGGCCAATAGCACCGGCAGCCTGTTGTCCACCGTGTTGTCCCGCTGCCTGCGCCTTTATTTTACCTTTCTGTCAGTGGATGAAGTGGCAGGCTTTCTCGTAAGTCAGCAGGGGACGCCACAGGATCAGGCGTCGGTTCTGGCCATGCTGACCGGAGGAAGTTTGGGAGAAGCCCTGACATGCGACGCGGAGGGGCTACTGGAAGAGCGCAATCGATGGATCGAGCGCTTTTCGTCCCTTTCTCGGGGAGACTATCGAGGAATGGTCACACTGGCCGAGGAGATGGCGCGGGACAGGGAAAAGGCGGTGCGGGCTCTGCAGTGGATCAGAGAATGGTACCGGGACATTTTAATCCAGCAGACCGCAGGTTCGGAAATTGAAATGAAAAACTCCGACCTGGTCCATAAAATTCGTGACGCCGCCTCGAATCATTCCTTGCATCAAACCCTTTACGTCCTTTCAAAGGTGGGAAGTGTAGCTCAAAAACTTCAAAGGAATTACAATCGCCGGCTGGTGTTGGAAGATTTCTTGATTCGGGTAGTGGGTGGAGACCCACCACGCCTCTGACACAGATCCCAACTGAATGGGCGCTATGAGTTCTCTTTACCTAACAACCCCTCTATATTACGTGAACGCCGAGCCGCACCTTGGCCACACCTATACCACGATCGTTGCCGATACTTTGAAACGGTATCACCGGAGCCAGGGAGTCCAAGCCTTCCTGCTCACGGGCACCGATGAGCATGGGGACAAGATCGCCCAGGCGGCCAAGGAAAGCGGGACGGACCCTAAAGCCTACGCTGATCGTATCAGTTCCCTTTTTCGCTCCACCTGGGACGCTTGCGATATCTCTTATGATTTTTTTATTCGGACAACGGATTCCTATCACAAGAAAACGGTCCAAGAGACCCTGCGAAAAATCTATGATGCGGGAGATATCTATTTTGGCGAGTACGGCGGATATTACTGTTTCGGCTGCGAGCGTTTCTACACGGAAAAAGAGTTAGTGGACAAAAAATGCCCTGATCATCAGACAGAGCCTACTTACATTCAGGAAAAAAACTACTTCTTCCGCATGGGGAAATACCAGCAGCAGCTTTTGGAACACATTCAGTCCAGGCCGGACTTTATCCAGCCGGAGCATTACCGTACGGAAGTGCTGTCGTTCCTGCGCGAGCCTCTGGAAGACCTCTGCATTTCGCGTCCAAAAAGCCGGCTGGACTGGGGTATTCCACTCCCCTTTGACGGAGACTATGTCACTTACGTTTGGTTTGACGCGCTGATCAATTACGTGAGCGCCCTTGAACAACTGGGTAGGGATAGCTTTCAGACCTATTGGCCAAAGGCCAATCATCTCATTGCCAAGGACATCTTGAAACCCCACGCGGTCTTTTGGCCTACCATGCTCATGGCCGCGGGGCTTCCATGTTATGAGCACCTCTATGTCCATGGATACTGGCTCATGGATTCCGGCAAGATGTCCAAAAGTCTGGGCAACGTGGTTCGTCCCCTGGAGATGAAAGAGCGCTACTCCATGGACTCCTTCCGTTACTTTCTTCTGCGCGACATGGTATTCGGTCAGGATGCGGTATTTTCCCTTGAGGGATTTGTTAACCGTGTCAACGCCGACCTGGCCAACAATCTTGGGAATTTGGTCAGTCGAGTCCTCGCCATGCAAAAGAGGTATTTCAACGGCATGGTTCAACCCTTGGGAAAATCCTGGGCTGAGGAAGACTTGAGGCTCAGGGATGCGTTCCTCGACACCGCCGCGGAGGTCCACCGACATATGGATCGGCTCGGTTTTCACCGGGCCTTGGAGGCCGTTTGGGTCGCCCTAGACCGGACCAATCAGTATATCGTTCAGACCTCACCGTTCGTGTTGATGAAAGATCCAGGCAATAAGCCCAGGGTCGGAGAGATACTACACCACCTGTTGGAATCACTCAGACTGACGGCAGAACTTCTCGCTCCATTTCTACCGGACACAGCTAAGGAGATTCAATCGCTCCTGGACATTCCCGACGGGGAAGCCACAGTTCAGATCCCCTGGGGAACCTTTTTCCCCCCAGATCACCAGGTGAAACCGCCAAAGGTCCTTTTTCCCAGGATAGCAACTGATTAGCCTATCTGGTCGTTAGGTCTATTCGGTCTATCTAGTCTCTTCGGTTCATTTGGTCTCTTTGGTCGTTTTGGTTTGAAGGGGCGGACGGAATTAACGAGATGGACGAAATATACGATAACGATAAAATGACACAACTGAATAGATAGACGTGACAAAGGGAATTGACGAAACAGACGAGATAGACAGCTTAGACCGAATAAACGAGGTGGGCGAAATCTTGATGGGTTAATCAGTATCTAGCAAAGTGATGCTACCGTGCCCCCTCGGGCTAAGCCCTTCCGAGCGCGGGCAATGGGTCTGTACCTTGAGGGCCACCACCCCATCCGCTCTAGGGGCGGCCAAATGGCCGCCCGGGCCTGAAAGCAACCTCTACGCTCCTATGCCCGCGCTCTTCAGGACTCGCCCCTCGGGTGCATGCGGTAGCTACTTTTTAGGGAATCATTTAAAGTTTGACGAGATAGACGGAATAGACTGAATGAACCAAAGAGACAAAATGACGGCATCGCTGATTGATACCCACGCTCACATACAATCGGAAAATTTCGCCGATGATGTGGATCAGGTGGTGAATCGTGCCCATGAGGCAGGGGTGGAAAAGATCATTGTGGTGGGAGGCGCAGGGGAGCTTACCACCAATGAGTCCGGATTAGAGATTGCACAACACCATGCGGGCGTATTTGCGACGGTTGGGATGCATCCCCATGACGCGCGCCACGTGACGGACGAAGATGTCCAGAAGCTCAGGGCCCTCACTGAGGACCCGAAAGTGGTGGCCGTGGGGGAAACCGGGTTGGATTTTTATTATGAGCATTCGCCCCGAGGCGTCCAGATGGAAGTCTTTAGCCGCTTTATCCATTTGGCGCGCGAGACGAAGCTACCACTGGTGGTCCATGATCGCGACGCCCACGAGGAAGTAGAGGAGTTGATTCGAACTTACGGCCAGGGTGAGGTTCCCGGTGTCATTCACTGTTTTACCGGTGACCTGAAGGCGGCGAAGGCGTTTTTAGATCTGGGATTTTACCTTTCCTTCACGGGCATCATAACATTCAAGAATGCCGAATCGTTGCGAGAGGTGGTACGCGAGGTTCCCATGGATCGGATCATGGTGGAGACCGATTCTCCTTATCTCGCCCCCGTCCCTCATCGGGGTAAACGTAATGAACCTGCATTCGTACGGTTCGTTGCGAAGGTCATTGCCCAGGTCAAAGGACTAACCTTGAATGAGGTGGCGGAAACCACCAACGCGAATGCCCACAATGTTTTTGGAATCTAAGAATAGCGCTAAGAGCCATCAGCCGTCAGCTCCGGACTCATCACTGCTAACCGTTATTCGCTTAACATTTTACGCTTTCTTCCCAACCCTATTTTTGAACCCCCACTCAGTCCTCAGTACTGCTTCGCCTTGCCCTCGGCGTCTCTGCGGTGAAATCTCCGAATCTTTATCCACGCCAATCTGCGGTTAATTTCTTCTGACCTCGAGCCCAGCAGTCCACTCCCCCGCCAATACCGGTGGAGCGACCTTCCAAAGCTTACCTTCTCCTCGGGGAGCGAGCCTCCGGCCGTGGGCAATAAGTCTGTGAATATCTGAAGCAGCACGTTCTATGCCCACAGCCTTACGTCTCTCTCCCCTCGTAACAGCCTGCCTTTGGGCGAGCCCCTCGGAGAAGGAGTCTCAGGCCGTGCGCGAATTAGTTTATCGTAGCGAAGCAAAGGATAGTCGGCTGAGATCCAGGGACAATGCCGGCGCGATACCCAGGTAAAGGGTTCCCAATACAGTGATGGCAATGGCAACGTAAAGGTAGGGAGCGCTGCTAAAGGTTTTTCCTTCAACTGTCCCCTCCTCCATATACATCATCACAATGACCCGGAGATAGTAGATCACCGAGAGGAGGCTGTTCAAAACACCGATAACAGCCAGCGCAGTGTGATCGGCTTCGATAGCCGATCGGAATAGGTAGAACTTTGCGGTAAATCCTCCAAGCGGAGGGAACCCCGCAAGGGAGAGCATGAAGATAGACATGGCCATGCCTAGAAAGGGACGTTTGAACCCGATTCCGGCAAGATCACTATAGTGCTCGTTTGCGGTTTCATTATCCTTGAGTGCCATGAGCACCCCGAAGGCTCCCAGTGTCATTGCCGTATAAACCAGAAGGTAAAAGAGAATGGCGGAGCCTGCGAACTTTTCCCCCGCCACAACCCCGATGAGTAAATAGCCGGCATGGGCGATGCTGGAATAGGCAAGCATACGCTTCACGCTGGTCTGCGAAATGGCAAGAACATTACCCACCGTCATGGTGAGAACCGCCAGGGCCCACAGCACGAAGGACAACTCAGCATGGAGGGGGGCCAATTGATGCATCAGAATACGGGTCCAACCGGCAAAGGCAGCGGCCTTTACCGCGACGGACATGAAGCCCGTGACTGACGTGGGGGCTCCATCGTATACATCCGGCACCCAGAAATGGAATGGCACGGCAGCGACTTTGAATGCGAGGCCGATGAGCAAAAGAAAGACCCCCGCCAAAAGAAGGGGATTCTCGGCGATGGTGGATTGAGTGAGAGAGGCTGAGATACGAGTTAAGTTGGTGGACCCGGTGGCCCCATAGATCAAGGCGATTCCGTAGAGAAGAAATCCGGAGGCAAAGGCACCATTTAGAAAATACTTCATGGCCGCTTCGCCGGCCTCTATTCTCTGACGCCACATGCCAGTGAGAACATAGACGGCGATGGACATGGTCTCCAGGGCGAGAAAGAAAAGAATGAGATCATTGGCCATGGCCATAAGGATCATTCCCAGGGTACTCAGCAGAATCAGGGCATGGTACGCCCCATTGCGAATGTTCGTTTCGCGTAAGTAGTGCACAGAAGAAAGAATAGTGATAACCGCGGCACCCAGGAGCAAATTGGCAAAAAAGAGACTGAAGCCATCAACTCGGATGCTCTCCAGAAACGCTCCATTTCCAGTAGGCCAAAAGGTAAAAGTCATAGCGCCGGCAATCACCAAGCCAATGACGCTGATCCATGTCAAAAGACCCTTCTCGTTCTCTTTTAAGTAGAGGTCAAAGAGGATGACGGCTAAGGCTGCCAGGAGGAGCTCAATGGCCGGGCTAACAAGGGCCAATTCGGCCATGGATGCGAAGGGAGTCGGGTCAGCCGGCATCGCCCCTCCGCTCCTCGCCTTCCGCCGTCAAACCACTGGTGGAAGGCGAGGAAAGGGCCGTTTTGTGGCTGACTGTGGTGATGATCCTTTGGACGGTTGGCTGCATTCGACTTAAAAAGGGTTGCGGGTAGATTCCCATGAGAACGATTAAGGCAAGGATTGGAGCAAGGATAACCATTTCCCTCGTCCCCATGTCCTTGAGGTTTTGATTCTCGGGCTTCACCGGTCCGAATATAACTCGGCGATACATCCAGAGCATGTAAGTGGCTGCCAACACGATACCGGTGGTGGCCCAGGCGGTCCAGAAGGGAGTGGTTTTAAACGCGCCTAAAAGGATTAAAAATTCTCCAACGAAACCATTCAAGCCGGGAAGACCTATGGAGGATAGAGTAACCACCAAAAAACAGGCTGAGAAAATAGGAAGGGGTTTCCACAGGCCACCGAAGTCGGCGATCATGCGGGTGTGACGCCGCTCATAGATCATTCCTACGGCCAGGAAGAGGGCCCCCGTGGAAAGACCATGGTTAAGCATTTGGTAAATGGAACCCTGAATTCCCTGGAGGTTAAGGGTAAAGATACCCAGCATGACGAAGCCTAGGTGGCTCACAGAGGAGTATGCCACGAGTTTTTTCAGATCTGATTGCATCATGGCCACCAACGCTCCGTAAATAATGCCAATGACGGCTAGAGCCGTGATGAATGGGCCAGCGGCGATGGTAGCGTCGGGAAAAAGAGGGATAGCAAAGCGGAGAAAACCATAGGTTCCCATCTTCAGCAGGACCCCGGCTAGAATGACCGATCCGCCAGTGGGTGCCTCCACATGGGCGTCGGGGAGCCAGGTGTGGAAGGGAAAGAGAGGGACCTTGATGGCGAAGGAGAGACCAAAGGCCAAAAAGAGCCATAACTGCGTCTGGTACGGGAGTCGAACCTCGGAAATGCGAAGCAGGTCAAAGGTCGTAGACTGGGTCAGCTGGCCCGCTGCCGCGGCAAGGTAAATAATTGCCACCAGCATAAGGAGGCTCCCGCTCATGGTATAGATGACGAACTTCACAGCCGCATAGACGCGTCGCGGCCCGCCCCATATGCCGATGATAAAGTACATGGGCAGTAGCATGATTTCCCAGAACACATAGAAGAGAAAAAGGTCCAGAGCCACTAGGGTCCCGATCATGCTGGTTTGCAGGATCAGCATGAAGAAAAGATACTCTTTGACCCTCTCATTAACGTTCCATGAGGCGAGAATCACGATGGGTCCGAGGAACGTTGTTAGCAAGACCAGGAAAAGACTCAGCCCGTCGATGCCGATGGAATAATCAATTCCGTAGGCGGGAATCCAAGGGATTCTTTCGGTAAACTGCATCTCTGCGGTGGCAGGATCGAAGCGCCAAAAAATTTTGAGTGACAAGAAAAAGTTGAACAAGAGAAATAGCAGAGCCGTTCCGAACAGAACTGAGGTCTTCCCGCGGGGGAGCGACAGTAAGACCAAGGCTCCTACAACGGGAACAAAAATCAATAAACTCAGATCTCCGAGAAATGGTCCGTTCATTGGCTACCCGTACAAATAATAGGCCAAGATCAGAAGCGTGCCCCCGAGAAAGCACATCAGGTAATGCTGGACGTTGCCGGTTTGGAGTTGGCGCCAGAAGAGGCTGTTGCTTCGTACCTGATTGGCCAGACCGTTGACGAACCGATCAATGACGACAAGGTCAAAAGTGTCGGCAAACCAGCCGGCCCCTCGAGTGAGGGGACGGACGAAGAGAGTGTCGTAAATTTCGTCCACGTAGTACTTGTTCAGGAGTAAGCGATGAAACATCCCTCCGGATTGCGCGGCTTGCGTCTCAGGCGTTGTCTCTTCTTGGTAATGGAACCGGTAGGCCAAATAGAGCCCTAGGCCGGCAATTCCCAGCGCGAGAAATGTGAACAAAATCTCCTCGCCTACCTCTCCGTGAAGGATTTGCTCCTGTGGACCGAAAACAGGATGGAGCCAGTCAAGCCACTGGTTCTCGTGCAGATATTCCGGGGTGCCAAACCACCCCACCAATACGGAGCCCAGAGCGAGTATCATCAATGGCACTGTCATGACCCTTGGCGATTCATGGACGTGAGCCTTCACCTGCTCATCGAGCTTGCACCTACCATGAAAAACCATGAAGAACTGGCGAAACATATAAAAGGCCGTGAGCCCCGCAGTGATCCAGGCCACAAACCAGAGCATGGCGGATCCGTCCGGGTCTTTGAGCTCGAGCCACAGGATTTGATCCTTGGAAAAATAGCCGGCGGTGAAGGGTGCACCGATAATGGCCAGTGCCGCAATCAGAAAGGTCCAGTAGGTGGTGGGGAAATAGGCTTTGAGTCCTCCCATTCTCCTCATATCCTGCTCACCCTGGAGCCCGTGGATGACGCTTCCCGCACTCAAGAACAGGCAAGCTTTAAAAAAGGCGTGGGTAAAGAGGTGAAAGATTGCGGTGGAAAACGCGCCTACTCCCACCGCAAGAAACATGTACCCCAGTTGGCTCACCGTGGAGTACGCCAGGACACGCTTGATGTCGTTCTGGGTGAGGGCGATGGTGGCGGCAAAGAACGCGGTAAGGCCCCCTATGATACCGATGGTGGCCAGGGTTGCCGGGGCTAGAAAGAATAGAAAGTGGAGGCGAGCCGTCATGTAAACCCCCGCTGTGACCATGGTGGCCGCATGGATCAAGGCACTCACCGGTGTCGGCCCCTGCATGGCGTCCGGGAGCCAAACAAAGAGGGGAATTTGTGCAGATTTTCCCGTGGCACCGGCGAACAGAAGCAAAGTGATAAGCGTGATTTTCTCAGGCGATATGACCGCAGCATGGTTTTTGAGCACTTGAAAGTCCAGGGTCCAGATCCCGTGACTACCCAGCTCCCAAAAGAGCAGAAAGATTCCCAGTAGAAAACAGAAGTCACCCACTCGGTTCACGATAAAGGCTTTGTTTCCCGCTGCGGTGTTGGCGTGATCCTGGTACCAAAAACCAATGAGGAGGTACGAGCAAAGCCCCACTCCCTCCCACCCCACGAAGAGAAGAAGGAGGTTGTCGGCCGTGACCAGAACGAGCATGAAAAAGACAAACAGGTTGAGGTAGGCAAAGTAGCGGATCATTCCCTCGTCGTGATCCATGTATCCCAGGGAGTAGATGTGAATGAGAAGTCCCACGCCTGTGACCACCAGGAGCATCACTAGGGTGAGGGGATCGGCCATGAAGGCGATCTCTACCCTGAAGGGTTGAGACTCGATCCAGGTGAACAGGACGTCTTTGATCATCCCGCCGTCGGGGAGGCGCAGAAAAATCCAGAGGGAAAAAAGAAAGGAAACCGCAATGGAGCCGCAAGCCAGCAGGCCGGCATTGGCTCGACCCAGTAGGCGTCCGAAAAAGACGTTGATCAGCGACCCTAACAAGGGGACCAGCGGGATGAGGCGAAGGAGGGTTGAAGTTTCCATTAAAACCGGCGTCCTATCTCTACCACTTGAGAAGCTGCATGTCCTGCGGG
The DNA here is from genome assembly GCA_965218425.1 of uncultured Binatia bacterium (SeqCode). Taxonomy (GTDB): domain Bacteria; phylum Desulfobacterota; class Binatia; order UBA9968; family CAXXLF01; genus CBDCDW01. The sequence continues at coordinate 1,760,835 of OZ244621.1, read as the reverse complement.
TCGAGGCTCTGGCGTTGCCGAAACACAGTGATAATAATGGCCAGCCCCACCACGGCCTCCGCCGCAGCCACGGTCATCACAAAGAAAACGATCACCTGACCCTCCATGGAGCCATGGGATCGCGCAAAGGCCACGAAGGCAATGTTGACTGCGTTGAGCATGAGTTCGATGGACATCATGATAACAATGAGGTTGCGCCGGATGATGACTCCCAAAACCCCTATGGAAAAAACGATCCCGCTCAGCATGAGGAGGTAGTTGAGTGGTAGCGTGGATTCCATTAAAAATCCCTCTTCGCCAATACCACGGTTCCAATGATTGCAACCAATAGAAGTATGGAGGCAATTTCAAAGGGCAGCACAAATTGGGTGAAAAGGCTTTCAGCTAGCATCTTCGGACCGCCAAACTCTTCGGCCACCTGGCCCCCCATTCCCTCTGCTTTGGTTCCCTGCGAGGGAAGTAGAAAAGCAAAAAGCTCCAGGGCCAGGAACAAGGCTGCAAGACCGCCGCCGCTCCACCAGAGGGCACGTCTCCTCTCAAATGTGCCCGGGCCCAGGAGCATGATGACGAAAAGAAAAAGGACCATTATGGCGCCGGCATAAACCAGAATCTGCAAAACGCCGAGCATGGGGGCGTCCAGCATAAGAAAGAGTATCGCGACAATAAACAGTGCCGCCACCAGGGCCAGGGCACTATGGATTGGATTGCGTTGAAAGATGACCAGCAGGGAACAGGCGGTCAATAATGCCGATAAGGCGAAAAATGCAATCAACTCTGCGCTCATGAATCTTGATCCTCAACGGGTTTGGTGCGCCGGGCCGCTACGTCCCCCAAGCCACAATAATCACGGCGGTCACCATCAGATTGAGCAAGGCGAGGGGGAGGAGCATCTTCCAGCCCAGTCGCATGACCTGATCGTAGCGGAACCGGGGAAGGGTCCAGCGCAACAATATGAACAGCCAGGAGAAGAAAAAGACTTTAACCGTAAAGGCCCCCACTTGCATAAGGACCACCGCAAGTTGAGGGAGAAGCAATGTCCCGCCCCCGGGAAAATGGAAACCGTCTCTCATGAGGTACGGCACCTGCCAACCGCCGAAGAAGAGAGTGGCGATGAGGGCGGCGGCAGTGACCATCTCGGCGAATTCTGCGGCAAAGAACATGAGAAATTTGCCTCCCGAGTATTCCGTGTGGAAACCGGCAACGATCTCCGATTCCCCTTCCGGGAGATCAAAGGGGATCCTCTTGGATTCCGCAACCGCAGCGGTAAAAAATAGAATAAAAGCGACGGGCTGCAGGACGATGCCCCAGGCCGGAAGCCAACCCCACAGAAGATCTCCTTGACCCCGGACGATGGTCTGCAACTCCAGGGTTTCATAGATCATTAAGATTCCCATCACAGAGAGTCCCATGGGAATTTCATAGGAGATCATCTGGGCCGAGCCCCTCACTCCACCCAACAGGGAGAATTTGTTGTTTGAGGCCCAGGCGCCAATGACGATGCCGTACACCCCGAGCGAGGCGAAGGCGAAGAGAAAGAGGAGCCCAACGTTGATATTGGCCACCTGAAGATTGATCACTCTCTGGCCGATGACCAGCACGTCGCCAAAAGGAATGACCGCGAAGGTCACCAGGGCGGGGAATAGAGCCAGGCAGGGCGCCAGGGTGTGCAAAGCCCTGTCCCCCCCGGGTGGGATAAAATCTTCTTTAGTGAGAAATTTGATGGGATCGGCGAGTAAGGTATTGACCAGGCCGAGTCCGGCAAAGCCGAATACGGATGCTCGGTTGGCGCCGATGCGGTCCTGAATGAGAGCGCTGCCTTTTCTCTCCACCCACCCCATGATTCCGGCCAGGTTCAAAACCATGAACAAGACGAGAACGACCTTCGCTGTAATGATACTCAGTTCAATGATCATGGTTGATCCGCATCATTGGACCTGGGCGCCGGATCCCCCGATCCTGCCGTAACTCATGTCTTGGTAACCAGCGATTTCTTTCGTTAGCTGTTGGAAAATTTGCTCCGGGGCTTGCCCCGCGGAATTATACCCGCCTTGGGCCAACAGGAGGTTAAAGATTTCATGATCCGTTCTCGCTCCTGGAGGGGTTACCAAGGCGGGGCGCAGTCTCTGGACTCTCCCCTTACGGTTGGTATAGGTTCCATCCTTTTCGGCGAAGTTTGTCCCCGGAAGAACCACGTGGGCAAGTCGTGCCGTTGGGGTCATGTGGGTGTCTTGCACCACAAGGAAGGAGAGCCCTTTTATGGCCCTTTGTGTTTTATCAGCCTCAGGGAACGAAGAAACCACGTCCTCGCCGATCAGGTAAGCCGCACCAAAGTTTCCCTGAAGCAGTTCCTCGCGCCATTGTTCCATTCCGCCGTCGGAGATTATCCCCATTTCTTTCACTCCGCGAAAATTGGGGCTGCGGTCGGGGCTCTTGAGTATCTTCTCCACCTCGGTGAGCTCTCTTTCCCGGTAAAAAACCTCCAGAACGGCTTGAGGTGAGGCTGACTTCATGAACTTCGCCCAGAGAAAGGCCTCCTCGTTGGTATTCCGTCCGGAGATCAAGCCCGCAAGGGTCCGGGCGCCGGTTAAACCCCGATAGGTAGCTTGGATAGCGGTGTCCCAATCGGTGGATGCTAATTCCCCATCTTCCTGGCGGATCAGCGGGGTGGTGAGGCGCTCTCCTGCGGTGAGGTCATGGAAACAGTAGCGTCCTTCATCGCAAATCCAGTGTTCATTGACCGCTTCGTTAATTCTAGGCTTGAAGCGAGCGATCCGATTTTGGTGGGTCTCGATGTTTATGTTACAGCCCGTGCTGCAACCCGGGCAGACGGAAGGAGCGGTGTTGAGATACCAGACCCTTACTTTAAAGCGAAAGTCGCGGTCGGTGAGTGCCCCCACGGGACAGATGTCGTTCACATTGGCGGACAGGGGATTGTCGAGTATCTTGCCGGGAAGAAGCGCAATGGTGGAGTCGTCGCTCCGGTTAAACACTGTGAGCTCGTGGGTTCGTGTCACCTCATCCAGGAATCGAACGCATCGGGTACACTTGATACAGCGCTCCGCGTCAAAGACAACGTTGGGACCGAAGACCTGCCTCTTGCGTTCGTGTTCTTTTCTCTCACCGAATCGACTGCTGGCGAGGGAGTGTTGCATGTAGTAGTCCTGGAGCCCGCATTCCCCCGCCTGGTCGCAGATGGGGCAGTCCAGCGGGTGATTGATCAGGAGAAACTCCATGACACCCCTTCTCGCTTCCAGGACCTGGGGACTCTGTGTCTTGACCGCCATCCCGTCAGCGACTCGGGTGTTGCAGGCAATCTGGAGCCTGGGCATCTTTTCGATCTCCACCAGACACATACGGCAGTTGCCGGCAATGGAGAGCTTCGGGTGATAACAGTAGTTGGGGATTTGGATTCCCGCCTCCAGAGCCGCCTGGATGACCGTCTTGTCCTTGGCGGCTTCAATTTCCCGATCGTCGATGTTGATCTTCACAGTGTCCATGGATTCCAGTGGAACCAGTTGGGTATCTCTTCAGTTAGGCCGAGCCCTTGGCCACCGTACATTTCTTTTCCTTAATGTGCCGCTCGAACTCGTCCCGGAACTTCTTGATAAAGGCCCCGGCGGGCATGGCCGCTGCATCCCCAAATGGGCAGATGGTCTTGCCCATAATGCGATTGCTGATGCTCAGAATGAGGTCCAGGTCCCCATCCGTGGCCGCACCGCTCTCAATCCGCTCGAAGAGCTTTTGCAGCCAGTGGCAACCCTCACGGCAAGGCGTGCACTGGCCGCAGGATTCATGGGCGTAAAATCGGGAAATATTCCATGCCGCTCTTACCATACAGGTGGAATCATCCATAACAATGACGCCGCCCGATCCTAATAACGTTCCGGCCTGAGCCATGGATTCGTAATCCAATCGAATGTCCTCGATCTCTTGGGGTAGCAGAACCGGCACTGAGGAGCCCCCAGGAATGACCCCTTTGAGTTTCCTCCCATGGAGTACCCCGCCACACTCCACCTCCAGCAACTGCTTGAGGGGATAACCCATTTCCATTTCATAGACACCCGGTCTTTGGACATGGCCACTGACGCAGAAGAGCTTGGTGCCTTTGCTCTTCTGCGTCCCCATGGTCGAATATTTGGTTGCACCCTGATCGATGATCCAGGGGAGTGCCGCCAGGGTTTCTACATTGTTGACCACGGTAGGACAACCAAACAGACCGCTGACCGCAGGGAAGGGCGGCCTGACCCGTGGCCAACCCTTTCCCCCCTCCAGCGAGGAAATGAGTCCCGTCTCCTCGCCGCAAATGTACGCCCCGGCGCCCCGGTGCAGGATCAGCTCCAGGTCATAACCGGAACCGAGAATATTCTTACCTATGTAGCCGACCTCCCTCGCCTCTTGGAGGGCTCTTTCCAGTGCAAGGTAGCCTGGCATGAATTCGCCCCGAATATAGATGAAGGCAAGGTGGGATTGGATGGCGAAAGCGGCAAGGATCACCCCTTCGATCACCGCGTGGGGGTCCCGCTCGAGCAAAATCCTGTCTTTAAAGGTTCCCGGTTCACTTTCGTCCGCGTTGGCAATGAGATACTTGGGCTTTGGGATGTCCTTAGGCACAAAACTCCATTTTCTCCCTGTGGGAAAACCTGCTCCCCCCCGTCCCCTCAAGCCTGAGGAGCTCACCTCCTCGATCACCTGCTCGGGGGTCATCCCTTTCAGTACCCTTTCCACCGCAGCGTAGCCCCGCCGTGACTGGTAGACCGCGAGTTTGTGAGAGTCTTCGACTTCGATGTTGCGCAGCAGTACTTTTTCCATGGCTGGGATTACTTCAGTTGTTCAAATATCCTGTCGATCTTTTCCTCTGAAAGATCTTCACAATAGTCGTCGTTGATCTGCATGACCGGTGCCGTGCCGCAGCTGGCCAAGCACTCCACCTCGGAGAGAGTGAATTTCCCGTCTGGAGTTGTCTCGCCTGGATTGATGCCCAGCTTATTCCTTATGTAGTTGGTGACTCTTTCCGATCCTCGAAGGTAGCAGGGGAGGGTGCGACACACCTGAAGATGGTGTCTCCCTACGGCTTTCATATTTAACATGGTATAGAAGGTGACGATGCCGTAGAGGCGAGCCGCCGGGATATCCATTAAGCCGGCCACATATTCGATGGCCTCCTGACTGAGGTGCCCGAATTCCTTTTGAGCCATGTAGAGGACCGGCAGCACCGCCGACCTCTTTTCGGGATAACGGCTCACCACCAGGTCAAACTGTTTAAGTGTTTCTTGGGAAAATTCCAGGGCCATGGTTCATCTCGTTATTCCTTACGGGTCGATAGAGACCCCACCAAAGGGATCCCCTGCCGCCTTTAGTCTTTGTTCCGTTCAACGATCGCATTCCCCGCCGATCATATTGATCATTCCAAAAGTTGGAATGATATCCGCAACCATATGGCCGAGCACCATTTCGTGGAACGCAGCCATATTGATGAAACAAGGCGGGCGTACCCGTATCCGATAGGGTCTTCCTCCACCGTCACTGACGATGAAAAATCCCAGCTCGCCATTGCCGCCCTCAACCGCCTGATAGACTTCTCCAGGGGGCACGTGTATCCCCTCTGTAATGATTTTGAAGTGGTGCATCAAACCTTCGATGCTGTTGTAGACTTTTTCCTTTTGCGGCAGAACGAACCGTGCGTCGTCAACGAAAACCGCGCCAAGGGGTATGGCCTTCAATGACTGTTCCACCAGACGCATGCTTTGCTCGATCTCCTGAATCCGGCAGACAAATCGGTCATAGTTGTCCCCCTTTGACCCCAAGGGGACCTCGAAGTCCAACTGGTCATAGATTAGATAGGGTTGGGCCTTGCGAACGTCGTAGTTAACCCCGGTGGAACGGAGTATGGGTCCCGTCAGACCATAGGAGATGGCGGTCTCTTTCGTAATGACTCCTATATCGGATAAGCGGTCGATAAAGATGCGATTGCGGGAGATGAGACGGTCGCAATCCGACAGCATCTTTCTGACGATCTGGAAGACACGGGCCACCTGTTCGGGAAAATCATGGGGTAAATCGTGCTTCACTCCCCCGATTCGAGCGTAGGTCACCGTCAGGCGCGCTCCGGTAACTGCTTCGATGGTTCTCATGAGGTGTTCTCGGGCTGCCATCAAGTAAAATCCGGCCGTGATGGCTCCCAGCTCGGACGAGGCCATGGCACAACAGGTGAGGTGATCATAGATACGGGAAAGTTCACTCATAATGAGTCTGATAAACTGGCACCTGGGAGGAGTCTCCAGCCCAATGAGCTTTTCCACGGCTAAGGCGTAACCCACGTTATTGATCAGGGGTGAGGCGTAGTTCAGGCGGTCCGTGTACGGAAACACCTGTGTCCATGTGGCCTGCTCGCAACTCTTGGCGAAGCCCCGGTGCAGGTAGCCTACTTCCGTGTCACAGGCGATGATTTTCTCCCCCTCCAGGGTGAGGTTGAACTTTATGGTGCCATGGGTTGCTGGATGGGAGGGGCCCATCTGCAGTTCCATTGTTTCCAACGGTAGTTCTGGTGGCTCTGATTTCATTAGATCAACGCGGACGAATATCTTTTTAAGAACCTAACCCCGGACCCACGCAGGTTAACGCAGATGAAAAACGGCAAGGGGCTGAGCGCAAAGCGCATAACGTCCGATCTTCCTTTCGGCCGTTTTTCGATATTCGATTTTCCATGTTCTATTCTCAATTCTCATGCCGCTCCACTCAGCTTTCATCACTCGTTACTGAATAATAAACGCTTTGCGCTTAGAGCATTTCCCTTGGCGCGCTTTGCGTCTTCGTAGCTCGCCCCGCGGGATATCCTTTCCACTGAAGCGTTATCTTTTCATTCTTGGCATCATTGCGCGGGCGAGTCATCTATTCCCCCAAGTTGAAACCCAAATTACAATGCAAAATCTCAATAATTTCTGTCTACGTCTTTCTGGAGAACTTCTGCTGTAGATGTAGGAGTTTGTTTTTCGACGCGTTATCCACAAAGGTCCCCTCCACCTCCCTCTCGGGCACCCGAGGTTGGCATAGGTTCACCGGATAGTCCTTGCGTAGCGGATGACCCTGAAACTCGTCGTAAAGCAATATTCTCCGCAAATCTGGATGACCCTGAAAGCGAACACCGAACATGTCCCAGGCCTCCCGTTCCAGCCAATCCGCGGATTTCCATAGGGAAGTCAGGGAGGGCGCCTCCAGATCATCCACTGGAAGAGCTAACTTGACCCTCAATCGTTGGTTGTGGCTCAGGGAGTATAATTGGTAGATTACCTCAAAACGGGGCGTCTTCTTTGTGAGATAGTCCACAGCAGTGATATCCATCAAAAAATCGAAGTTCAGTTGAGGATCCTCTTTCAGAATGCGGAATGTTTCCAGCATCCCCTCACGGGATACGAAGATGATTTCTTCACCCCGGAGAGTCTGAGACTCAAGAACTCTTCCTTGCAGCCGGGTTTGCACGGCGGATGTCGAACTCTCTTCCATCACAAATTCCTAGCTCCAGTCCAGGGCCCCTTCCTTCCATACGTAGATGAACCCTACGATGAGAATGATTAAGAAGAACCCCATCTCCACGAGACCAAAGACCCCCAAATGACGAAAGTAGATGGCCCAAGGATAGAGGAAGACCACCTCAATATCGAAGATGAGGAAGAGCATGGCCACCAGATAAAACTTCACAGGGAAGCGAATTCGAGCGTCTCCCTTGGGAGGATTGCCCGATTCAAAGGGCTCGGCCTTGGCCGGGTTGAGACTGCTGGGACCTAAGATATGAGAAACTAGGAGCAGTGAGAGGACCACAACGCCCGCAAAGAGGAAGAGAATCAGTACAGGGAAATAGGGATGAGACATGAGGAGAATTCATGACACGCAATCGTGCCCATTTAAATAAATTAACCCCCTCGTAGGAGGGGGAGCGCCGAGACGGTCCGCGGCGAAAGTTTAGAATTTTTATTGAAAAAAAGCGCTAAAGTCAAGGATCGTTCCAGTGGAATAACTCCCCCCCACCGAGCCTTCAACAAACGACTCTATCATTATTCCACGGGGTGGGGCCGAAGGTCATGGGCGGGAGGGGTTCAAGAGCCCTTTTTGCCCCTCCCACCCGGGATTTTGGAACTAATTTTTGGTTAGAAGTCCTCCGCGTGCGAATGCGCGTCTTCTTTCTTCTTCTCCGGCTTCTCGGCAATCATCACCTCGGTGGTAATGAGCAAACCGGCAACAGAAGCGGCGTTTTGGAGAGCGCACCGGACAACCTTGGTGGGGTCGACAATCCCCGCCTTGATCAAGTCTTCATATTCCTCGGTGGCGGCGTTAAATCCATACGCCTTTTTGCCATTTTTGACTTTGTCCAGCACAACCGAGCCGTCGGCACCCGCATTTTTGGCAATCCAGCGGGCCGGTTCTTCAAGGGCCTTTTCTATGATGCGTACCCCGTGTCGTTCCTCATCGTTCACGGAGAGGTCGGCCAGACCCGCGGAGGCGCGTATGAGCGCCACGCCGCCGCCTGGTACAATTCCCTCTTCCACCGCGGCGCGGGTCGCGTGAAGGGCATCCTCTACCCGCGCTTTTCTCTCCTTCATCTCGACCTCGGTGGCTGCGCCCACCTTGATGACGGCAACGCCCCCGGCTAACTTGGCTAGCCGTTCTTGCAGCTTTTCACGGTCATAGTCTGAGGTGGTCTCGTCGATCTGGGCCCGGATCTGCTTGATCCTTCCCTCGATGTCGGACTTTGTCCCCGCCCCTTCTACAACAGTGGTATTGTCTTTATCCACGATGATTCTCTTAGCGCGGCCTAAATCGTTCAATGTGACGTTTTCCAGCTTGATACCCAGTTCCTCGGCGATCATCTTGCCGTGGGTTAAAATGGCAATATCCTCCAACATCGCCTTGCGTCTGTCGCCGAAGCCAGGCGCTTTGACCGCTATGCATTTGAGGGTGCCTCGAAGTTTATTGACCACCAGAGTTGCCAAGGCCTCTCCTTCGATGTCCTCTGCAATGATCAGTAAAGGCTTGCCGCTCTTGGCAGTGCTCTCCAGTACCGGCAGGAGGTCTTTCATGTTGGAGATCTTTTTCTCGTTGATCAGGATATAGGCGTCTTCCAGGACGGCCTCCATCCTCTCCGCGTCGGTCACAAAGTAAGGCGAGAGATACCCACGGTCGAACCGCATTCCCTCCACCAGTTCTAAGGTTGTCTCCAGCCCCTTGGCTTCCTCAACCGTAATGACCCCTTCCTTGCCTACTTTGTCCATCGACTCGGCAAGGATATCGCCAATGGTCTTGTCGTTATTTGCGGAGATGGTTCCCACCTGGGAAATTTCCGCGCGGTCACGAGTGGACTTGGAGAGACCTTTGAGTTCCTGCACTACTTTTTGCACTGCCTTATCAATTCCCCGCTTGATGCTCATGGGGTCATGTCCGGCTGCAACCATTTTTAGCCCCTCGCTAAAGATGGATCTGGCCAATACCGTTGCGGTTGTGGTTCCATCACCTGCCACGTCCGATGTCTTGCTGGCGACCTCCTTGACCATTTGGGCCCCCATGTTCTCGAACTTGTCCTCCAGTTGAATCTCTTTAGCTACCGAGACTCCATCCTTGGTGACGGTGGGAGCGCCCCAGGATTTTTCCAGCACCACGTTGCGTCCTTTTGGGCCTAGAGTGACCATAACCGTATCGGCTAAGATGTTGACCCCGTGGACAACCTTATTGCGCGCTTCTTCGCTAAACCTTACCTCTTTCGCAGCCATACAAACCTCCTTATTCGATGATTCCCAGAATGTCGTCTTCACGCATGATGAGGTGTTCCTCACCGTTGAGCTTTAGTTCGGTTCCAGCGTACTTGCTAAAAAGAATCCGGTCGCCGGCTTTGACGTCCGTGGGGATGAGCTTGCCGTCCTCGCGTCTGCCGGGGCCGACGGATACCACACGGCCTTCCTGTGGTTTTTCCTTGGCTGTGTCGGGGATGATAATACCGCCTTTGGTTTTTTCCTCCTCCTCGATCCTTTTCACGATTACGCGATCATGAAGTGGGCGTACGTTCGAATCCATTGGTGCCTCCTTAAATAATAAAACAATGTTTTTAATAACGAATACTTAACGAGTTGAGCCCAAATTTAAGTCAGATATTTGAAACGTCAAGGGGTCCCGAAAGGCTAATTTCAACTACCTAAGCATCTTGAGCGGGGGACCGCAAGGGCAAGGAGAGAACGGGTGAAAAAGGTGCAAAATATCGTTCAAAAATCCGTGAACTCTTCGGCTTCGCGGCTTTTCGTCTCGAGTTGGATGGTGGTGTGCCTGATATCGAAGCACTCGCTTAGGGCCTTTTCCATTTCACTTAGCACCTGATGAAAGTCGCGGTCGCCGTTAACCACTGCGTGGGCGCTCAGGGTAAATACCCCTGAAGTGACAGCCCAGACATGGAGGTCATGAACCTTCAGAACACCAGTTATACTTTCCATGGAATTTTGGACCTCGTCCAGGCGGATTCCCCGTGGTACTGATTGCATGAGAATGTCAGCTGATTCCTTGATGAGTCCCCATGAGGTATAAAGAATCAGGGCGCCGATAAAGAAACTGATTAGGGGATCGGCCAGATACCAGCCTGTGGATAACATAATGAGCGCAGCGATCATGGCGCCCACGGAACCCAGAGCATCCCCCACCACGTGAAGAAAGGCGCTGTGGACGTTAAGGCTCTCGTGATGAGACTTGTAAAGAATAAGACCGGCCGCGACATTCACCGCGAGGCCGGTGGCGGCAATGATTAGCATCCCCAGGCTTTGGACCTCAGGGGGGGTAAAGAAGCGCTGGTAGGCTTCATGAAAAATGACGCCGACGATGAGCCATAGGACTAACCCGTTCACCAGGGCCGCCACGATCTCAATACGGTGATAGCCGAAGGTCTTCTGCGGTGTCGCCGGTCGTCTCGCGATTTGGAAGGCGCACAAACTCAAACCTAGGGCCGCGATGTCGGACAACATATGCCCTGCATCGGACAGCAGCGCTAGACTGTTGGTGTAAATGCCACCGATCACCTCCACCACAAAGTAGAGAAACGTAATGGCAAGGGCGATGGCTAAAGGGCGGCAACGCCTATCGATGACCATGGCTGACAGAATGGAATTGGAATTTAAGGACCAATGTTAGCCACACTTCTCACGCCTCAGGCAAACTCCCCGGATGTAGGAACGACCACCCGTATCGATTATGAGGCACCTGCATTGTGATTACAATCAACCCCTCACGGCACCCGTTCCGGCGGGGTCATCAGGAACCCTCTTACCGACGCTGCTGTCGAGGCTTAACCACCCTGGCCCCAGTCCTTAGGGTATCCTGCCCTTGCACAGGGTGACCCATCGCCAACACAATAGCTAACACAAATGCCGACGGAATGAATTTCTGCCTCATCACATATTCTCCTTTCGTACCTATCGAGTATCAATTTATCCACACGGGGTGAAAGGAAAACGTACATAGGCAATTTGGATACCAGCCTTACTCATCTTGTATAACCCTGATTTTTCTTTACGTTGACTACACCCCTTGCCGATGGATACCTGTGGAAAGCTGCATGTTGATTAACTTTTAGACGCTGGGCGATTATGGATTGGCCAGCGAAAATGCTCCGTCACCCGGCAAACGCTGGATTGCGACAGGCAAACCCGCTTCGAACATTCTCCTCACTGGGGCGCGCAAAAGGATGGGGCTCAATTCGTAGATCGCGCTGATCCGGCGTTGCTTTTCCCTTGAGTTTGCGTGAGAATTACGCTAAGCGGGTCATTGGGGTATATGGAGAAATTGAGGTTGGCATGAACGGAGTAACACCTGGCGATATCCTTCCCGCCCGGGAGGTCATTTCCGCCATTGATCAGGTGGACTTGAGCCCTCCCATCGAGGTACCGAAGATTCCCGCGGACGCCCGAAGGGAAAACATTCCCCAACAGGAACGTCAATGGCTGCGGGATGAGATCATACGGTTGAAGAGGGAACGCAACGCCTTCATTCTGGCGCATAACTATATGCCTGAAGACGTTCAGGATATGGCGGATGCGGTGGGGGACTCCTTGTATCTCGCACAAAAGGGCGCCGAGTCGGATGCCGATATCCTCCTGGAGGCGGCGGTGCTCTTCATGAACCAGATTCTCGCCATCATGAAGCAGCCCCACCAACGGGTTCTTGCCCCGGACCCCGGGGCCCTTTGTTTCCTTGCCGCCCATGCGGACGTGGAGAAGATTCGCGCCTGGCGTCGCGATTATCCCGACGGCGTGGTGATCAGCTATGTCAACACGTACCTGGAGGTAAAGGCTGAGAGTGATTACTGTTGCGCCTCGGCCAATGCTGCAAAGGTGATTCTCCATGTACTTGAGCATACAAGATCAAAGCAACCCATCCTTTTTCTCCCGGACGTGTATCTGGGTTACTATGCGGCGAGGCTCCTGGAACAGCAGGGCTCCTCACTGGATCGCCTGTGGCTTATGATGGGAGCGTGCCATGTACACGACCGCATTCGCCCCTACCATGTGGAAAACCAGCGGAAGCGCTACCCCGGCGCGGCCGCGGTGATTCACCCGGAGTGCGGCTGCACCAGTGCATGTATGCGGCAGGTGAGCCAAGAAGCGGTCCCTAAAGGGATCATGGAGTTTCGTTCCACTCAAGGAATGGTGGATTTTGTTAAGGAGACCCCGCAAAAGGTCATCATCATGGCCACGGAGGTGGGAAACCTTTACCCGTTATCCAAGGCGGCTCCAGAGAAAGTGCTGGTCCCCGCAAGCGCCAAGGCAATCTGTTCCTACATGAAGCAGAATACGCTGAAAAAGCTCTATATCTCTCTTCGCGACGGAATTCACGAGATTGCCGTGGATCCGGAAATGGCCGCCCGTGCCAGGATTCCCATCGAGAGAATGCTCACCATCGTGTAGCTTTGCGGCCGCCGCGTCGCTGAACCCGCAGAGAATTTTTAGCCGCGGATCAACCTGGACGATTCGCTGTCGAATGTCCTAGCCGCCGATTTTCGCCGGCTAGGGCAGAGCAAAGCGCATCGCGCAGGGCGCCCATGTTTAAAAGATCGGCAAGTGGTCAAGCGGGCTCGTTGGATGAAGGGAACGCGTAATGAAGATCGGGACTTAAACCGGCGTGAGATTACAGGAGGATCATTGCCGCCCTAAAAAATCCTTCCGATGCGACAGGGCGGGTAACTCACTGCGGACCTTTGCTAGATAGCCCAGATCCAACTCGGCAAAGATCACCTCGGGGCCCTTTGATGACGCCTCGGCCAGCACCCTCCCCCAAGGGTCCACTATCATGGAGTGACCATGCGTATCAATGCTATCCGCTGCATTTCCCACTTGATCGGGGGCGATGATATAAACCTGATTTTCAATCGCTCGTGCGCGGAGCAGTGGTTCCCAATGGGCCTGGCCGGTAAAAGCGGTAAAAGCCGACGGAACAAATATGATCTGAGCCCCTCTTTCCACGAGACGGCGGTAGAGCTCGGGAAACCGCAAATCGTAGCAAATGGTAAGGCCCACGGGGCAATACTCGGTTTCCGCCACCGCTACTTCTTCCCCGGGGATTCGCGCTTCGGACTCCAACACCGTCACCCCATCCGTGACATCAACGTCAAACAGATGGATCTTGCGATATTTTGCCAGCAAGGAACCTTGAGGGTTAAAGAGCAGACTTGTGTTGTAGGCTTTGTTCCTGTCGCCTACGGCTTCAAGCATCGAGCCGGCGAGGATGTATAGGCCCAGCTCCCGCGCCAGGTTGGCCATGTGGTTTGAGGTGGGACCCGGGATAGATTCCGCGGCCGTGCATTGCCTTAAGGGTCCCCTCCAGTTGAATACCTCGGGCAAGACCACCAGTTGTGCGCCCTCGGACTCAGCGTGGCGCACCCGGTTTTCCGCCTCCTCAACATTGGCCTTCTTATCCGAGGAGGCGAGCATTTGCACGGCGGCAGCCAGCAATTTCATATCAGTTCGGGATTAACGCTTAAGAAAAACCGGGCAGGGGCTTTTTCTAAGCACGTGTTCCGTTGTGCCTCCGATAACCATCTCGATTATTCTACGATGTCCGTGGGCGCCGATGAAGAGGAGGTCGTAATTGAAATTGGTCAGATACTCTACAATGACCTGTTCCGGGTAGCCTTTTCCCGCCTCATAGCGCACCTGTAGGTTGTAAGACTCAAGATAGGATTGCGCCTCTTGAAACACCCGATCCGCCGTACCCTCTTCTTTTGGGACGTAGAGAACGGTGAGGGGAAGATTAAGCTGGGAACAGAACTCTGCCGCCGATTCCATGGCGGAACTCGCCCTTTGGCTTCCATCATAGGCCAACAGGGGGCTATCGATCGCTTTGAAATTCTTGGTTGTGATAAAAACGGGTCGTTGGATCCTACGGGTCACGCTCTCAGCCGTGCTGCCCAGCATACCGGTAGAAAACTCCTCGTTGATACCCCGATGGCCCATGATCACGAGATCGGCCACCTTGGCCCGTTCGCAAACCTCGTTGGCGATGATGCCCATATCGAGAAAAGTTTCGTGCTTGATGCCCTTTTTCCGGCAACGATCACTGAACTCTTCCAGCAATCCCTTGCCCCTCTCCTCCAACACCTCACGCATCTTGGTGGAGAAATCCAGGTAAGGTTCAAAACCAAGGGAACCGGAGATATCGTGAAAGAAGCTCCCTTCAATGGAAACCGTGTCGATCACATGCTGTCCAAAGAGGGTCCCATGGAAGTTCTCCATGAACCAAAGGCCATACTCCACGGCGGCCTTGGAATGCTCTGATCCGTCTATGGGTACCAGAATATTTTTAATCATCGACCCGCCTCCCGGGACCTAAATGGAGCTGTTTGCTCCGGTCCAGTTATGAGTGAGGACGCATAAGGTTTGCATCCTTAGTACCGCGATCCGCAGTTAGATGCCACAGCCTCGAACATGCCTCTCTGAACCGCCTACTCGGCTGTTGCTTACGCCAAAATATCAGGCAATTTTTAATTTTCAAGGCAGGATTCCCTATCTCGAAGCGCCTTCAACGTCAGATGGGAGGAGATCCAGCCGTTCTCTTCTTCCAGCTGACTCCCTCAGCTTGGTGGTGAACTATACTACACATAGTGGTTCGGGGTTTACATCATGGTGAATATGAGCGATAATACTTCTGATTTACGATGGATAAAAAAGCCAAAACGCCGCGAGGACATCATAAGTTGTCGGCAAAATTGAACGAGCTTGTCGAATTTGCTCAAAGACTACAGATTGAAGTCCGCACTGAAAAACTGCTGCGCGAGGTGGGTTACCATCCGGTCAGCGGTAGTTGCCGCTTGGGTGAGAGAAAATTGATTATCCTTGACCGAGATCTCCCCGTTAAAGATCAGGTGGATCTTTTAGCCGACGAGATACGGAGATCGGTTGCGGACCCCGCCGCGGTGCCTCCTTATCTAAAAGAGCTCTTCTAAGAAATATCGCCTGTGGCGTGACAATTAAACGCCGAAGGGCGTCCGCATCGTGCTTCCGGCCCGCTCAAATGCTCGCGCGCTGCAAATCGTTCTGCATCCGGCAGTTAGCCCGATGCGTCACTATAGGAGGCGCGAGGTAACAAAGCAATGCGCGAGAGGGCGATGCGCGGGGGCGTCATTCACAAAACCTGCACCCGTGGATTCGCTGTTACCGCGACGCGGCAGGGACCAGTGCACACGTTAGCGCAGCACATTGGTCGCCGTGCTTTGCCCGGCGTAGGGAAATTTCCGCGAGCCATGGGGAAATCACCCTCCGAAAGACGGGGGCCTACGGTATCCATAATCGATTTGACAGTTGGCGCTATCCTGGATAAAGTCTTTCCCGCTGTTTCTACAATCGTCGTAGCTTTGATCCTTAGCAATTCATCGTAGGAGGCACCCAAAAGAGGTAAGAAGTAATTTCTTGCAAGTTGCTTCTCCTTCGACGTCCGATTCGTGCCTGAGTCAGAAAAGAGGAAAAACGAATTCTAAACTCATGAGAAGGAGGACCCGGCAATGCTCACGCGCGAGGTAAACGAGCTATTAACCCAAGTCGGTCCAGGCACACCAGCGGGTGCGCTCTTGCGTCGTTACTGGCAACCGGTCTGTCTGGCCAGTGAGCTTACAGAAGAGAGTCCCAAAAAGCGCGTTAAAATTATGGACGAAGAGCTCGTGGTGTTTCGTCTCCCAAGCGCACAGGGCAGTCAGGAGAGCCCGTACGGATGTGTTGGCGAGCATTGCCCCCACCGGAGAACCTCGCTCTTTTACGGTTTCGTAGAACCGGATGGCATCCGATGCGCCTACCACGGCTGGAAATATGACATCGACGGGAAGTGCCTGGAGCAACCTTTCGAAAAGAATCCAGAGTTCAAGAACAAGGTATGCCATCTGAGTTATCCGGTGGAGAGGCTGGCCGGCGTGCTTTTCGTTTACATGGGGCCCCCAGAAAAAAAGACTCTCTTACCTCGATGGGACGTTCTTGTGAGGACAGACGGGACCCGATCCATTGACGTCCATCCCGTGCTCAGCTGCAACTGGCTCCAGGCCATGGAGAACTCTGTTGATACGATCCACACTTACTATCTCCACGGCCACACCATGGCGCAACTGGGCGATCCGCAAGGCCTGTTTTACTACCGGCCGGTGCAGGACTACGACTGGGAAATCTGTGAATGGGGGATCATCAAGCGGTGTGTTTACGGAGGAGACCGGCCTGAAAGAGAAACACGTCCTCCCCTCGTCTTTCCGAATATCCTCCGCATACCCCAGGGATATATTGAAGCGCTCCACTGGCGGGTCCCCATCGACGATACCCATACCCGGATCATCGTCATGTGTTTCGATCCCAAAACCAAGCCCCGGTCCACCAATGGAGCGCAAGACCCCAAAGTTAATTTCATGGATTCGTTGATAACGCCGGAGGGTGAGCACGAGATGACCTCCTTTTCCAGCCAGGACAAAATGGCCTGGGAAACACAGGGAAGTATTTTCGATCGGAGTCAAGAAAACCTTGGATCATCGGACGAAGGGATTATTATGTACCGCAAGATGCTTCGCAAGCAGATCGAGGTGGTTCAGAGAGGCGGCGAACCCATGGCGCTGGTGCGCGACCCGGAGAAAAATCGAATCATAGAATTTGACTCCACAAAGCCCGTCTTAGACTGAAAAAATAGGAGGCACGCCATGGCAGAACTGCTGGGAATGGGGGTCACCCACGCCCCGATGTTTCAGTTCCCAGACGAAAATATGGCCGACATCCTGCGCCGGTTCATGAAGAGTCCTCGCCTACCGGATCATTTGCGGGACGTACGTCACTGGCCTGAACCCATGCAGTCGGAGTGGGGAGACGACGAAGGTCTAACCTCGGCCCGGCGGCACCGCGAGCTCGTGGTGCACGGCTTTCGCCGACTCCGTGCGGAGATTGGCGCATTCAAGCCGGATTTTGTGCTCATCTGGGGGGACGACCAATACGAAAATTTTAAGGAAGACATCGTGCCGCCCTTTTGTGTGTACGTCTTTGACCAGCTCGAATGTTATCCGTTCCGCCGGAGTTCGGTTATCAATTCGCCTGTCAATGTCTGGGGTCAACCGGAGGATAAGGTCGTCTCTGTGCGCAGTCACCGCTTGGCAGCCCATCATCTGGCACGAGAACTTACGCTAAACAACTTCGATGTATGTTACTCCTACAAGCCTCACCACCATCCCGGCCTAGCCCACGCCTTTATGCGAACCCTGATATACCTCGACTACGACCAGCGTGGATTCGACTACCCCATTATTCCTTTTCACGTCAATTGTTACGGGAGCGACCTTATTTCGAAACGAGCGGCAACCGATTTTGCGCAAGGAGAGAAAGCTCCGCCGGCGCCTACGCCCAAGCGCTGTTTCGACCTTGGGGCTGAGGTTGCCCGAATTCTGCAGGATAGCCCATGGCGCGCAGTGCTGATCGGTTCCTCATCGTGGTCCCACGCCTTTTTGACGGGGAAGCACTATGGTCTCTATCCCGATGTGGATTCCGACCGCAAACGGCTCCAAGAGTTGAGCACTGGACGACACAGCGAATGGCGCAATCTGGAACCAGAAACCTTGACCGACGCCGGCCAGCACGAACTCTTAAATTGGCTTTGTTTAGCAGGTGCCATGGCTCACCGAAAAGCGGAGGTTGTGGCATATGGTGAAACCTATATATTCAACTCAACGAAAGTTGCGGCTCTCTTTCAGCCGTAGGTAAGCCAAGAGTTTAGGACCAGCCATGAACATTGATCTCCACTCCCATTTTTTCCCCTTAAAGGCCTTTCAAAATGCGACAAAATTCAAAGAGCATGGCCCTGAGATAAAACTAACCGATGGCCGCTATTCGGTCACCTCACGTGGGGGAAGTCGCGGCAGTTTGAGCGAAGGAGCTTACGACGTTGAGGCGAGGGTCCGGGAACTCGACAAGATGAGCATCGATCTCCAAGCCATATCACCGTCCCCGATCCTGTTATACTATTGGGACCAACCCGAACCCGCAGCCTATTTCTCCCGCCTGCAAAATGAAGCCATTCAACAGACAGTGGAAACACGCCCCGACCGGTTCGTGGGATTCGGCACCGCTCCCCTTCAGAGCGTCTCGGAAGCTACGACCATCGCGAAAGAGGCGTGCCACCTGGGTTTGAAGGGTATCGAGGTGGGCACCCATGTTCAGGGTAAACCGTTGGACGATCCCGAGCTGGAACCCTTCTACGACATGGCGCAACAACTCGACCTTTTACTGTTCATTCATCCAATTGAAGGAGGGGATTCTTCTTTAAGCCGAGGGGTGTTGGGCAACGTCTTAGCATTTCCCTACAATACGACCCTCATGATCGAGCGAATGATTCTCAGGGGGATCTTTCAAAAGTATCAGAACCTTCGCCTTTGCTTGGCACATGGGGGTGGTCTCCTACCCTTTAATATCTGGCGCCTGGACCACGCCCATTCCATAAGAAAAGATCTCAGGGAGCATACGCCGCAAAAGCCCTCCGCCTACCTGAAGCAAATGTATTTTGATTCCGTTGTGCACTCGGTCCTGGCGTTGCAGTACCTCATTCAAGTGGTGGGCGCAGATCGAGTCGTAATAGGAACCGATTATCCCATGGGTATGGGAGACAGAGAACCCGTTGCCAAGATCAAGGCCTTGGATGCCATTTCGACGGAAGAACGAGCTCAAATCCTGGGAACCAACGCACAGAGAGCCATGGGCTTACCAGCGGTTTAAGCACGGGAGAACACCAAAGGGAGGAGGAAACCATTGGAACAGCAAAAAAGAGACGCCAGGGATAGATACCCCTATCAAACGTGGATGGAAGGAGAAGGGATTCCCATTGTTGAAACCATAGCAGGAACCGACGACCTTGCCGAACTCCCGAGGAAAGCCTGGGCCCGCACGGGAGGCTCGGGCACCTTCGTCCAAATGCTGAGCGCGAAACAGGCGGAGCGAGGACTCTATGTGGCTGAAATTCCCGGAGGCAAAGCCCTGAATCCGGAGAAGCACCTCTATCAGGAGGCCATTGTCATCTTGAAGGGCCGGGGGATAACCGAGATATGGCAGGAAGGTGGAGCCAAGCGAGCCTTTGAATGGGGTGAGGGGAGTGTCTTTGCTCCACCTCGTAACTGCTGGCATCGTCTCTTAAACGGCACCCGTGAACCCGCGCTATTTCTCGGAGTGACCACCGCTCCTAAAGTAATGAGCGTCTTTGGTCCCCACGATTTCATCTTCAATTGCGATTACAAGTTTCTGGATCAATTTGGCAGTAAGGCAGATTATTTCACCCCCACAGAAAACCGAGAAAAAGAGGGTAGGTTTTCGACCATCTGGTACACAAACTTTATACCAGACGCCAAGGCCGCCTTTCTGGACAACCTGGAACAGAAAGTCGCCGGTGGCCAGCTCACCGGTTATCGAATGGCGGATGGTTTCCCTTACGGCCATGTTTCCGAATGGCCCGCCGGAAGGTATCACAAAGCTCACTATCACGGCCCAGGCGCCATTCTGGTGGGTCTGTTGGGTGAGGGGTATGTTTTGGTATGGCCTCGGGATACAGGAACCCGTCCCTACGCCGCGGGGGCCGGTGATAAGGTCTTGAAAATTAACTGGGGGCCACGCAGCATCTATACCCCACCCGACGGCTGGTTTCACCAGCACCTGAACACAAGCACCGGGCCTGCCCGCCACCTGGCGATCTATGGAGGTAACTCGGGTATCCCGGGATACAACCTTACGGTGGGTGAAGACTTTAGCGGCTACATAAGCGTCAAGGAGGGTGGTACCCTCATCGATTACGAGGACGAGGACCCTCGGGTTCGCAAGGACTTTGCGCAGACCCTGAAGCAAAAAGGGATCGATCTCAAGATGCCCCCCGTAAACTACCACCCATAGAACCGGACCGATCCCTAGGTCATCACAGAGCGCGAGAAACGAACCATGGGCCATGACCACCACCATCCGGATGAGCTTGAGGAGCACCCAGAGGGTGGCGAGATTGATCCCCAGGCCAACCTCGCCCCCAATCCCGGATGGCTTATTCTGAATAGCGTTGGCATCGATGTCGGCTCTACGACGTCACACGTTACCTTTTCCAAGCTCTTTTTGGAGCGGCAAGGACTAAGTCTATCGAGCCGCTTCGTGGTGGTTCGCCGCGACGTGCTGCATCGGACCCCATCCTTCTCACGCCTTACCGCGACGGCGAGACCATCAACACCGAAAGGCTTTCGGCCTTTATCAACCGAGGGTACACAGAGGCGGGTCTGCTACCGTCCCAGATAGATACCGGAGCCGTGATCTGCACGGGTGAAGCCGTCAAGAAAAAGAACTCGGAGGCGATTACTCGCATGCTTTCCACCATGGGTGGAAAGTTCGTTTGCGCAACCGCCGGCCCTCGTTTAGAGGGTATCCTTTCAGCACATGGATCCGGCGCCGTGGCACGCGCCCATGGGGACAGGACGGTCCTCAACGTGGACGTGGGCGGCGGAACCTGCAAGACAACCTTTGTTCGCGGCGGCTCGGTTCTCGAAACCGGTGCCATCAATATAGGAGCCCGACTCATCGCGTGGGATCTTCAGGGTGACCTAATCCGCATGGAGGAGACAGGTCGGCGAGTCCTACAGAAAATCGGTGTCCATGGGGATCTGGGCGCGAAGCTATTACCAGAGGAAAAGCGACGGATTGCTAAAACCCTGGCCGACGCGTTGTTCGAGTTTCTGCGCCGTGAATCCTTGTCGCCCCTGACTGGTGAACTCTTGATCACGGGGCCTTTAAATTATAAAGGCCCCATCGACGAGATTATTTTTTCTGGGGGCGTGGCTGAATACATCTACCGCCAGGATCACCGGGATTATGGGGACCTGGGTCCGCTTTTGGCGGAGGAGATCCGTTTACGCCTGCCCACCGTGGGTACGTCCCTCGGTGAAGGCGTCGAAAAGATACGTGCCACCGTGATCGGGGCTTCTCAGTACACGGTGCAGGTTTCAAGCAGCACCATTTTTCTCTCCGATCCTCAGATACTTCCACTCTGGGACTATCAGGTGGTGGTCCCTCGCCTTGAGCCTGACCATCTCACCGCGGAAGGAGTGGCAAGTTCCATCCATGGGGCCATGGAGAGCTTGGATGTTCCACAACTGGATTCGCAGCACCTCATTGCGCTGTTCTTTCACTGGCCGTTTGATTTTTCATACTCGTCGGTCCTCGCCCTGGCTTGTGGTATTTCCACGGCGTTAGCTTCCAGGAATAATGATGCCCCATGGGTCCTTGTCCTGGATTCGGATATTGGTGGGTTGTTGGGAACTCTGTTGAAGCAAGAGCTGGAAGTAATACCGGATGTGGTGATCGTCGATGAGGTGGAGCTACGTGATCTGGATTTTATCGATATCGGGCAAGAACTAAAAAATCGCGGCGCCGTCCCCGTGGTCGTCAAATCACTGATTTTTGGATGAGTCTCGTTCACGTTAGGGGTATCTTGGCATGCATTGCAAAGTTTACTGGAAGCGCGCTCTGACCGTTCGCCTTAAACCTGGATTTTCCCTCTTGTCACGGCAGGCCTAAGAGAGCCGAACAATACTTTTGCGCAGGGACCGATGGTAGATCAGAACCAGACCGCTCTTGCGTACTTTTTCTGCAAGGATGTCCGGCTTTTTTAATTTCTGGTGAAAATTCGAAAGAAGGTTCTATGAAAAGACCCATAACGAAGCTCGTCATTGGGCTGTGGCTTGCATTTTTCACATTAGCATTTACGTCTCCCGCGGCCGCGTCCGAAAAAAACGAAGTGGTGAAGGCCGCAAAGAAAATAGCAACCCACAAAAGCGGACACTAATATTTGGCGCCATTCTGATACCGCCTTGGTGAGGCGTTCACCTTCGGACGACACAGTGCCCGAAGGTGTTCCGACTCAAGTGGTTCAATAGCCCCCACCGTCAATCGTTTCGCGATTTGAATGTTTACATGCGAATGATCGTGTCAAGCTGTTCGTGCGCCAAAATATTGACTCTCCTTCTCTTCACTGCTATAGCCCTCATTGTGAAATCTCGATTGGCGACATGGGTTGCTTTCGTAATTCTCATCTCCCTCCCGGCGCCTGATTCCATTCGGGCAGGCGAGCCTACGGAGAGGATCCGATTCGTAGTTGAACAAGGGATCGAGATCCTCAGTGATTCGAAAACTCGTTCTAAGAATGGCAAACAGGTTTACCTGGACCGGTTGCGGGAGGTTGTATACCCCCTGTTCAACTTTCCAGAGATGGCCAGGCGTTCGTTGGGATTCCATTGGCGTCAGTTGTCTGCGGAGGAACAAGACGAGTTTGTCCGCCTCTTTACGAATCTCCTAGAGAGGAGCTATGCGGGGCATATCGACCTCTATGATGGTGAGACGGTGGTTTTTACCGGTGAAATCGTGGACGACATTTACGCCCGGGTGGATTCCAAGATCGTCAGCGGGAAGGGTAAAATTTTTTTAGTTAACTATAAGCTGATTCGTACCAACGAGGAATGGCGAATTTACGACATAGTAGCTGAGAATATCAGCCTGGTGAATAACTACCGCTCTCAGTTCAACCGGGTCATTTCAAATTCATCCTACCACAACCTGATTAAAAAAATAAAACAAAAATTAAAAGAGTTGGAAGGTTCCAACCTTTCGAACAAGTCCCCTACATGATCGCAGGGAAGAGCTTTCTACTTCCTACCCAATATCTTTTTCTTTTGAGCGGTTCCTGCAATCCAACATGGAAGGTTTGTCGCTTTGGCACGACGGCGATGGGGCACGCCCATAGAAAAGAACCGGGTAGGATTAGGTTGGAGCTGATCTGCGCAAGAATACCACACCGAGAAAGAAAGATAGCCTCGCCAAGGGACACCCGTCTGATGGCTCTAGACCGATTCGGACTTACTGGCAGCGGAACTTTCTTTCCTCTTACCACTCGTTCGAGACGGTCTAGGACATCTGAGGTACGATCCCTCATTCCATCCGTCCTGAACGTGTGAGCCTCCACCTGCCGTTTGAGTTCCTCGATTCCACCGGTGCGTTGAAACGCCATACCTGCAATCAACAGAGCCGCCACGGCAATGACGAACGTGATAGATTCCATTTACGCCTTCCTCCCAATCATTAGGTGGGACAAATTGCTAATTTTTCCCCTGTAAAGACGGTGCTGGCTCCTTGGAGCGGCATTCAGAGGGAAAACCCAATCGGATTTAAGCCTGGCAAGCCACATGCCAGGCACGAGTTTAATAAAATAAATATGTTATAGTCGGGCAGTGCACAGCCTTAGCTGATTAGGACGAACAAATTTGTCCTATTGGCGAATAAATGGACGTATATTAGGTACAAAAGGGTCCGGCATTTTTGGCTGCCAGTCTCGAAAATGAACCGCTGCGGTAGCCCCCCCTTATGTATGACGGGATGCCGTAGACTTGGCGGAGGAACGGATTACGCGGGTAACCAATTGAGGCGTGCGCGGAACAAGACAAGTTGCGATTTGGATTTACGCCTCGTCCATTCGCTGTTAGGTTCGAGCGGACCTACCCAGGTTACGGGTAATTAATCACTACTGGAGGACACCTGTGAAAGCAATGAATATTATGCTCGTTACCATTGTTTTACTGCTCGCCCTCGGCGCCTATCTTCAGGGCGACGGCCGCCACATTTCGGGTATGTCAAAAGGCATAAAGACGCTTTTTGCTATCATTCCTGCTTTTGTCTGTGCCACGTTGATCGCGGGCTACATCCAAGTCCTCTTGCCCGAGACCGTCATTCAAGGATGGCTGGGAAAAGAGTCTGGGTTAAAAGGGATTGCAGTCGGTTATCTTGCTGGTTTTGCCATATTCGGTGGTCCCTTTGTAAGTTTCCCAGTCGCTGCATCGCTCTATCAGGCGGGAGCAAGTGTTGCCACCGTCACGACCTTTATTACTTCATGGGCCATCTGGGGCGGTGGGATTGCATTTTACGAAGTCAGTATCCTGGGTCCAAGGCTCTTTGCCATTCGAATAATTGCAAGTTTTCTTTTCCCGCTCATTGCCGGTCTGATCGCCGGCTATTTGGCCAAATCAGTTTGACGATTCGACTTCCTGAACGGCACTGCGGTTAGCAGTCAATGGATCGAGGGGCGGGCTCAACGGCTTGAGCAATCCTTCATGGCTGATGAAGGTCGCCCCAATGCTTTTCTCATCCACATCCAGACCACCGAAGACATCGCACTGGGCAGGAATAAACGGGGTGCGTTCCATCCGACATCCTCCGCCACCCCCCTCACGTGCCTTGACGGCCGCAGATTTCTTGTGTAATATAAAGTGACCGGTTGGTCGGTCATTAAAGGAAGAACAATCTAAATGCCTATTATCGTTGATAAAGATAAAAAGCGCAGGGAGATTCTCCAGGCGGCAATGCAGGTATTTGCGCGGGACGGTTATCATCGGGCAAAGATGGAGTCAGTAGCTGAGGATGCGGGAATCGGCAAGGGAACGGTCTACGAATACTTCAAGAGTAAGGCCGATCTTTTCTTAGCGCTACACAAGCACATGTTAACCGAGTTGAAGAGCTTTTATATGAAAGAGCTCTCCGAGATCCGTGAACCAACCCTCATGCTCGAGCGTTTTATCGAGGCGGCCTTTGAAACCTTTCGAGCCTGGGAACCCTTTTTTCTGGTGTTTTTTGACTTCTGGGCTGAGGGCGGAAGAGGACGGCAAGAGGCACTGTTAAAGACTCAGATGCGCCAAGCCTATGACGATGCTCGAAAGGATGTTGCCGCCATCATCGACGCCGGCGCTCGAAGTGGATCCTTTCGGCAAGTTGAACCGACCCTCACTGCCGCAAGCATCTTGGCCTCCTTGGATGGGCTGGTACTACAGTGGCTCTGCGACCGAAACGCATTTGATTTGGACCTGATGCGAAAGAATCTTATCGCATCTACTCTAAGGAGTCTTCGGCCATGACCAAGCGCAAACGCTCGTTCTTTACAGTTTTGGCCATGACCCTACTTACGGCGGCAAGTGTTTACCTGATACAATCGGTGGAAGAACCAACCACGCCAAAATCAGAACCGAACCCCGTGGCCGTGGAAGTTGCCGCCATTAACCCGAGTCCGTTTACCTACCGCCTGGAGGCGCTGGGAACCGTTGAGGCCGTTCGTGAGGCGGAAGTAGGCGCTCAGGTCTCGGGTCCCATCGCACTGATCCCGGATGAAATTGAATTGGGGGCTGCCGTGGGAAAAGGCGCCCTATTGGCCGAAATTGACCCTACTTCGTTTGCCATAGAGGTCAAGTATCGCACAGCCCACGTTGCCCGTGCCAAGGCGGGGGTCCAATCGAAAGAAGTTGAGATCCAGAGACAAAAGAGGCTCATTCCCCTGAACAAGGAAAAACTTCGCCTCGCCCGCGCCGAGCACAGCCGCCTCATGGATTTGCTTCGACGGGACCTCATATCTCGGCAAGAGGCGGAACGAGCAGAATTGGCTCTCCATAGGATTGAAGAGGAAATGGAGCTTACCCAAAGCGGACTCCGGGAGGCCGAGGTGGACCACACGGTGGCCGAGGCGGAGCTGGCTTCCGCCGAGGCGGAACTAGCCCGGGCCCAGGAATCCCTTGAGGACACTCAGGTGCTCGCACCTTTCGCCGGGGTCATAACGGAAAAAACCGTCACTCTTGGTGAACAGGTAGCGCCAGGAAAAGTGCTCTTCCGTCTCGCAGAACTTAGCAGAGTAAAGCTCCTCCTCAGGATACCCCCCGATGACATCGAGTTTATTCGTCGCGGCACCGTTGTCGATATTTCGGTCAGCGTATCATCCCAAGCCTTCCAAGGTAGAGTCGCTTACATTGGCCCCCGAGCCGATGAGGAAACCAGGAGTTTTCCGGTGGAGGTTCTGGTGGAGAACCTTGGCCCCACGCGGCTCTTGCCGGGGATGTTTGCCCGGGCCCAGATACCCGTTCGCACCTACCCGAACGCTATCCTCGTTCCTCGCTCCAGTGTCCTTACCGACTCCGGAAAACCTTCGGTCTTCGTAGCCAACCCGGAGCAGCGGACCGCTGAGCGCAGGTCCGTTACCGTCGCACGAACCTTTGGCTCCCGCCACCTGATCGCGCAAGGACTCAAGTCCGGCGATCTGCTTGTCATCAGCGGGCAACCCCTTCTCCGCGATAAAGCTGCCATCCGAGTGGCGAGAACAAGGAATCTTTCGCCATGAAGAAACTGGTGGAGTTCTCCGTCGAAAACCGGGTGCTGGTCAACCTGCTCATTGTTCTGGTCCTGGGTGCCGGTATCGTAACCTACGTTGGAATGCCCAGGGAGATGTTCCCAGAGTTTTCCCGTCAAGCAGTCCAGGTGATTACCGAATATTCCGGTGCCTCCCCTGAGGGAGTAGAAAAGCTCATCACCGCGAAGATCGAAGAGGAAGTGGCCCAGGTGGACGACGTGGACGAGCTTTTGTCCGTATCTCAGGAGGGTCGATCGGACATATTTATTAAATTCCAACCGGATACTGAGATGAGCCAGGCTCTGAGTGACGTCAGAGCAGCACTGGATCTCGTCACGGAGTTACCGGAAAAGGCCGAAGAACCCCAGGTGAGCGAAGTCAAATCCACCTATCCAGTGATCACCCTGTCACTGGCCGGAAACATCGAAGAGTCAACCCTTCGGGATATGGCTAAAGACGTTCGTGACGACCTGCGTAGAATCCCTGGGGTAGCCGCAGCCCAGATCCTAGGAATTCGTGAACAGCAGATTTGGGTGGAGGTGGACCCCCAACGGCTCGACCAGTACGGACTGAGCCTGGATGACGTAAGGGCCAGCATCGCCAGCCACAACCGAAATGTCCCTGGAGGGACGTTGAAGACCGCCCGGGGTGAAATCCTGTTAAGAACCCTGGGAGAGGCAGAGGGTGTCCGGGATGTGGAGAGAATCATCCTTCGAGCGAAAGAAGCGGGTCACCCATTAACCGTAGGCGACGTCGCTTCAGTCCGAGAGACCTTTAAGGATGCCACCACCATGGGGCGTTACAACGGCCAGCCCGCAATCAACCTGGTGGTGATGAAGGAACGTGAGGGAGACGCCATCGATATCGCTGCACAGGTTCGCGACTACGTGGTGGAGCTCCGAGAGAGATTGCCCCAGACTGTCACCATTGGCCTTTACAATGACTTCTCGGTCTTTATTAAAAACCGCTTGAACACGCTAAAATGGAGCGGCTTCATAGGTCTGCTCATCATCCTGACCACCCTGTGGGTCTTTGTGCGGACCCGCATTGCTTTTCTCACCGGTCTTGGGATTCCATTTGCCATGCTCGGTGCCATCGTTTGTATGTCGTGGTATGGCATCAGCCTGAACATGATCTCGCTCTTTGGTTTGATCCTGGTTCTCGGCCTCCTGGTGGATGACGCCGTTATCGTGACCGAAAACGTTTACCGTTACGTGGAAGGCGGAATGGACTCCCACCAGGCAGCCATCCAGGGGACTTCAGAGGTGGCATGGCCAGTGGTAGCCACGGTGCTCACCACCGTAGCGGCATTTATTCCCCTTGGCTTGTTGCCTGGAACCATGGGGGTCTTTTTGAAGCCCATCCCTTTTGTGGTGTGCTTTGCATTGTTAGCCTCAATCTTTGAGGTGCTTTTAGTCCTGCCCTCCCATCTATCAGATATTATTACCCCCGCCTATGCTCAGAAGGTCCGGCTAAGGGAGCAGGGCTGGTTGCGGCGACTACGCACGGCATACGGCTCGCTACTAACGGTAGCCCTGCGGTGGCGCTATGTAACCATCGCCCTTTTGATATGCGTCACCGTGATCCTGGGAGCCACTGCCATTTACCGGGTAAAATTCGTCCTCTTCCGGGAGTTCGAGTCCTCACAATTCGTGGCAAACTTCGAAACATCACCTGGAGCAAAGATTGAAGACACCCTTGAGATTGCGAAGCGGGCGGAACAGGTCGTTCTAAGACTGCCTCCCGGTGAGCTTAAATCTTTAGCAACCAATGTGGGGGTCAGCGTCCTGGACGTGCACCGCGCGGAACGAGGGCCCAATCTAGGGCAACTCATGGTGGAGCTCGGGGACTACCGAAGTCGAAGCGCAGATGACGTCATTGCGGAGATCCGCAGTGGGATCGCAGAAATCCCAGGCGTCACAAAGATACAGTTCCTAAAACTTCAGGCCGGCCCCGGTGGACCCGCCATTGAGGCCCGGGTGGTGGGAAACGAGTTGGACGCTTTACGGAACCTATCAGAAGAAATGAAAAGTTTTTTGAACGGGATCCCCGGCGTGCGTGACGTACGGGATGATTTTACCGAGGGGAAGGAAGAGTTGCAGATCACTCTGCGCCCTGAAGCGCGCGCCCTCGGACTGGACCTCGGTCAAATTGCCCGACAGGTACAGCAGGGTTTTCTTGGCGTGGAGGCTTCAACTATCCAGCGCCGGGATGAAGACGTGCCCATCGTCATTCGCTTTCCGGAGGCCGCACGTCAAAACCTGGAGACGGTAGCCAACCTGAAGCTGACGCTCTCCTCAGGGCAACGCGTGTTTCTGCGCGACGTCGCCGAGCTGCAAACCGCCGTGGGCAATAGCAAGATTCGGCGCGACGACCAGAAAAGGGCCATCAGCGTACTGGCCGACGTGGACGTTCGGGAGACAACGGTTTTTCAAGTTACCGAACGATTGAAAAAGAAATTCAGCGATGTGGGGAGCCGTTTTCCAGGTTACCGGGTGATCATCAAGGGCGAACGGCAGGAGTTTGAAGAATCCCTGGCCGCACTACCGCAGATCTCGCTGCTGGCCCTGTTGTGGATCTATTTTATTCTAGGATCGCTTTTCAAATCATTCCTCCAACCCCTCATCGTGATGGCTGCCATACCCTTCGCCTTGGACGGCGTCGTCATCGGTCACCTGATCATGAGAGAACCTTTGAGTTTTCTTTCCATGATGGGACTGATTGCCCTGATCGGTGTTGTGGTAAACGACTCACTGATACTGGTGGATTTTGTCAATCGCGCAAAAAAGGAGGGAACACCCACAGACGAAGCAATCCTAAAATCGGGCATGACCCGTCTCAGGCCCGTTCTGCTTACAACGGTGACAACAGTTGGAGGTTTGGTTCCTCTAGCTTTCTTCTCCACAGGTCAGGCCAAGTTTCTCTCTCCCATGGCCATCTCGGTGGTCTGGGGACTCTCCTTCGCCACCCTCCTCACCTTGATCCTGGTTCCATGCTTATACGCCGTAGGAGACGACTTGAAACCAATATTGATGCGCCTGTTCGGATTAGAACGCATAAACACGTCCACACCCGCCAATTCACCAAAATCTTTGAAGCAAACCTCGTAACCGGTGTTGGCGCGGACGCTGCGTTGGCAACCATCTGTGCGGACGAAAAGCATGCGGTTTGCCGGCGGAATACAATCCACCGGACCTCCACCCGGCCAAGCCTTTCGAGGATCGGCTGGCGGTCATAAATAAATACGCAAAGTCATGGAAGGTGGAGGATCGCAAGGGACCGCTCCGCCAAATACAGCAGGGGATTGCAACGGAAGTGGATTATACGCTTGCGCACCTGGTTCGAGAGGGAGAGAGGGTAGGTATACCCGTGCCTCTTTGTAATGCGGTGCTGGGAATGATTCACGATATCGAGCGGGGGAAACGCCCTTCCAGCTGCAAAACTATGATGAGCTCGCCAGGGTCATCGCCTGATCACGTGAATCACGACAACTCGACAAATCATCAAACTCACTATTGGTCTACACCATTGCGCCCAATAGATATGACGGGAGAGGACCTACACTTTTGTCGCAACCGAAATAAATTGACAAGTGCTTATCTCTGATTTACCAGGGAAATGACGCGGGAAAGCTAGAATGGCCAAATACATTGCGGCAATCGATCAGGGAACCACCAGCACACGCTTCATGATCTTTGACCATGCTAGCAATGTGGTTGGCGCGGCTCAGCTAGAACACAAACAGATCCATCCCAAACCCGGCTGGGTCGAACACGATCCTTTGGAGATCTGGCAACGCACCCAAGAGGTCATCGTGGACGCCCTGGGGCAAGCCAAAATCAAGCCCGACAAGATCGCCGCTGTGGGCGTGACCAATCAGCGTGAAACCGTGGTGGTGTGGGAACGCGCCACGGGAAAGCCCATTTGCAATGCTGTGGTGTGGCAGGACACGCGCACCGCCAACATTTGCCGTGACCTGGCGAAGAAAGGTGGGCAAGATCGGTTCCGGCGCCGGACGGGGTTGCCCTTAGCCACCTATTTTTCCGCTCCCAAGATCAAGTGGATTCTCGACCATGTCAGCGGCGCCCGCCCGCGCGCCAAGCAAGGGAAACTACTGTTAGGCAACATAGACACATGGTTGATCTGGAATTTGACCGGGGGGCCTTCAGGTGGCGTACACGTTACGGATGTCACAAACGCCGGTCGTACTATGCTGATGAACCTGAAAACACTCGATTGGGAGAAGGAGTTGCTCGAGATCATGGGCATACCGCGCGCCATGCTGCCCGAGATAAAATCCTCCAGCGAACTCTATGGCCACGCACAGGGCCCACTGGCCGGCGTTCCCATAGCCGCAGACCTCGGCGATCAGCAAGCGGCCCTGTTCGGGCAAACCTGCTTCGCAGCGGGAGAAACGAAGAACACATACGGCACTGGTTGTTTCCTACTCCTGAACACGGGCGCCAAGAGAGTACACTCCAAGCATGGCCTGATTACAACGGTCGCCTATCAAATGGGAAAGGAAAAGGCGGTCTACGCGCTCGAAGGATCCATTGCCACTGCCGGCGCCCTGGTGCAGTGGTTGAGAGACAATTTGGGCATCATTGAGCGGGCTGCCGACGTGGAAGGCTCGGCATACTCGGTGCAGGACAACGGAGGCATTTATTTTGTACCGGCGTTTTCCGGTTTATACGCGCCCTACTGGAAGGATAACGCGCGCGGCGTGATCGTCGGTATGAGCCACCATGTCAACAAAGGCCACCTGGCCCGTGCAACGTTGGAGGCAACTGCTTATCAGACCCGCGAGATCGTCGAGGCGATGCAAAAGGACTCAGGCGCCAAAATAAAGATGCTCAAAGTTGACGGCGGCATGGTGACCAATGAACTGCTTATGCAGTTCCAAGCCGACATACTGGGGATTCCAATTGTCCGGCCGCGGATCACCGAAACCACTTCGCTGGGTGCCGCCTATGCGGCGGGTTTGGCCACGGGGTTCTGGCAAAACACGGACGCTGTGCGCAAGCACTGGAGTCAAGGAAAGACGTGGAAGCCGAGGATGTCTAGAGCCCGTCGTGAGATCCTTTATAATCAGTGGCAAAAAGCGGTGACTCGAACCTTCGATTGGGTCACTGACTCCAAAGAGGGCAGGGCTTGAAGTCAACGGATTTTACGTTTAGCGAGCTCCCTCTTTACTCCCTCCGCCCCTCCGTTTCTTGCAGGATTGCCGGCGGCCTTGAGATTCGCCCCTTGGTTGAGCAATCCAGCGATGCCTGCAAACTGCAGAAAGTTCCAAAGGGTACCGAAGAACCAGGTGAGCGATGGACAGGATTACCAAGGAAAGCCATTAAGCTCATCCCACCAAACCTGGGGTTGACCCTCTGCACCCGTTCTTTTATAGTTGAATGGTGTTTGCAAGGAGAAAAACCCGGCCCCTTCAACTAGGCAAGGTTCTCATAGGAGATGATGCCCCTATCTCGGTCCAGTCCATGACCAAGACGGACACCCGGGATGTGCGGGCAACCGTTGACCAGATCTGGGCCCTTGAGGCGGCTGGTTGCGACATCGTGCGGGTTGCAGTCCCAGTCCGCGAGGCGGCGGAACAACTCGGCGAGATAAAAAGAAAGATCCGCATCCCCCTGGTGGCGGACATTCACTTCAACTACAAGCTCGCCCTTATCGCGTTGCAACAGGGAGTGGACGGCCTGCGGCTGAATCCAGGGAACATCGGCGCCCGTTGGTGCATCGAGGAAGTGATCAAGCTCGTCTCCGAGCGCAGGGTCCCTATTCGCATCGGCGTCAATGGGGGCTCCTTGGAGAAGGACCTCTTGCAAAAGCACAACGGCCCAACCGCCGAAGGCATGGTAGAGAGCGCGCTTCGCCATGTTCAGATCCTGGAGGACCTGGGCTACAATGAAATCAAGATTTCCCTCAAGGCTTCCGATCCCCTTATGATGATCGAGGCATACCGAATGCTCGCAGACAAGGTGGACTACC
Organism: uncultured Binatia bacterium (SeqCode); assembly: GCA_965218425.1. Lineage (GTDB taxonomy): Bacteria > Desulfobacterota > Binatia > UBA9968 > CAXXLF01 > CBDCDW01. Next base: position 1,728,141 of record OZ244621.1, on the reverse strand, counting down.
CATTTCACCTTGGGGTCACGGAGGCGGGAACCCCTTCCATGGGCAGTATCAAATCCTCAGTGGGCATTGGTACCTTGTTGGCCGAAGGAATCGGGGACACCATCCGCGTCTCCCTGTCCACGGATCCAGTGGAAGAGATACGAGTGGGACTCGAAATTCTGAAAGCCCTGGGCCTTAGAAAGCAGGGCCTCACATTCATTGCCTGCCCATCCTGCGGCCGTGCGGACATAGACCTGGTGGGCCTGGCCAAGGAAGTGGAGCAGCGGATGCTACCATACAATAATAAGGATATCCACGTAGCCGTCATGGGTTGTGAGGTGAACGGCCCAGGCGAAGCCCGGGGTGCAGACATCGGCATTGCCGGGGGAAAGGGTATCGGTCTTATCTTTAAAAAGGGGCAGGTGATCCGGAAGGTTCCCGAGTCCCAGATCCTGGAAACCCTTATGGAGGAGGTGGAGAAGTTAGTGGCCGAGAAAGAAGCGGAAAACGCCGCGGTCCAAATCGACTAACCCTCTACTTGCCCCAGTCAATTCCCCATCATTAAAAGCATACCGTGCGCTGGACCGCCACATTTATCCCCACCTTGAAGGAAGACCCCACCGACGCTGAGGTGGTCAGTCACAAGCTACTGGTGCGGGCGGGAATGATCCGCCAGGTGAGCCGAGGAATTTACGACTACCTCCCATTGGGACTCAGGGTAATCCGCAAGGTTGAAAATATTGTCCGAGAGGAAATGAATCGGGCCGGGGCCCAGGAGCTCCTGCTGCCTTTTACCTCGCCTGCCGAGCTTTGGCAGGAGAGCGGAAGGTGGGAGGTTTACGGAAAAGAACTCCTCCGCCTCAAGGATCGGCACGAGAGGGATTTTTGTCTCGCCCCCACCCATGAGGAGGTCATTACAGACCTGGTCCGAAAGGAGGTGCGCTCTTACCGGGACATGCCCTTCAACTTGTATCAAATACACACCAAGTTCCGCGATGAGGTCCGTCCGCGCTTCGGCCTCATGCGAGGCAGAGAGTTCATTATGAAGGATGCCTATAGCTTCCATGCGAACGTAGAGGACTCTCGGCGCGAGTACGAAAATATGTTTGGGGCCTACAAGAAGATCTTCGAGCGCTGTGGTCTTCGATTTCGCCCCGTGGAAGCGGACACAGGCGCCATCGGGGGCACCCTGTCCCACGAGTTCCAGGTCTTGGCAGATTCAGGTGAAGACGCCCTGGTGAGCTGCAACGGCTGCGGGTTCGCGGCCAATATTCAGAAGGCTGAATGCCGACCCGCAAAACAAATCGCTCCTAAAAACAAGAAGCCTCCAACCCTCAAAAAAGTCAGCACCCCGGGCAGGAAGAGCGTGGCTGATGTGGCTGACTTTCTGTCCCTACCCACACGCCTGTTTATCAAGACCTTGGTCTACAAAGTGGACCAGAAGGATCTGGTGGCGGTCCTGCTACGCGGCGACCATGAAATGAACGAGCTCAAGCTCCAAACCTTGCTGGGAGGTTCGGAAGCGGGTTTGGCCGACGAAGCTGATGTGGAATCAGCCACGGGTGTAGCGCCCGGCTTTCTAGGACCCATTGGTCTGAAGCTCAAGATCATAGCAGACCAGGTAGTGGAAGGCATCGAGGGGGCTGTTACGGGAGCTAACGAATTGGATTTCCACTATACCGGAGTGGATCAGAAACGGGATTTCACCGTCTCAGCCTTTACCGACCTTAGAATGGCCGCGGCCGGAGACCCTTGTCCGCGGTGTGATGGAGGAAAGCTGGAAGGTTATCGCGGGATTGAGGTGGGTCAGATTTTCTATTTAGGCACGAAATACAGTAAGGCCATGGGGGCCACCTTTCTCGATGCGCAGGGGAAGGAGCAGCCCGTTGAGATGGGCTGTTACGGCATCGGGATTACTCGTCTCATGGCAGCAGCAGTTGAGCAAAACCACGACGATAATGGCATCATCTGGTCTTTTCCCCTTGCCCCTTTTCAAGTACTGCTGCTGCCGATTAACTATAAAGAGAACACTGTGCGCGATGTCACCGATGATCTATACCAGAAACTTACTCAAAGCGGTCTGGAGGTCCTGCTGGATGACAGAGATGAACGCCCCGGAGTCAAGTTCAAGGATGCGGACCTCATCGGTGTCCCCATCCGTGTGACCATAGGGGCCAAGGGCTTGCAGAAGGGGAACGTGGAAGTGCGTAAAAGGTCGGGAGGGGACACGGCGGATGTGCCGTTGGCGGACGCTGCACAAAAGATCCAATCGCTGGTCACTTGAGACAATCAAGAGGAGCTAAGCCTATGGCTTCAGGTCTCGATCTTGTACGTTCACCCACCTCCATGCGGGAGAGGTTAATTCTTGCTCTAGACTTGAATGACATGGAGGAGGTGAAAAAACTGGTTTCACTGCTCGCCCGGGAAGTTGGGATGTTCAAGGTGGGCAAGCAGCTTTTTCTCCACTCAGGACCCCAAGGGGTCAAACTGATCCAGGAAATGGGAGGAGAGGTCTTTTTAGACCTCAAATTTCATGATATCCCAACCACCGTTTCCAAGGCGGCCGTTGAGGCCACGCGTCTGGGGGTGAAGATGTTCAACGTCCACGCCTCCGGAAGTCTCGACATGATGCATCGAACCGTGAAGGAGGTGCAGCGCGTCTGTCAGCAGGAGACCCTGAGACATCCCATCATGTTGGCCGTCACCGTTCTCACCAGCCTTAACAAGAGCGATCTGTCCAAAGTCGGTGTTGACGGGGAAGTGATCGACCAGGTGGTCCGCCTTGCGGTTTTGAGCAAGGAAGCGGGCATGGACGGGGTGGTGGCCTCTTCCCACGAGGTGGCTCAAATCCGTGCGACCTGCGGCCGTCCATTCCTCATCGTTTGCCCCGGCATTCGACCCAGGGGCAAAGAACAAGACGATCAGAGTAGAGTCATGACACCCAGGGAAGCCATGCGCATCGGGGCGGACTACATCGTTGTGGGCCGGCCCATCACGGAAGCTCAGGATCCTTTGAGCGCGGCAAGAGCCATCGTCTCAGAAATGGAAATGAGCGCACGGTAGACCTTGTGAAATAAAAAGTTTATTCAATCCCTTACCGGCAGGACCGGCCCCAGACAAAATATTCCTTTTGAACCCGACAGGTTCAGTAAAAGGAATATTTAAACATGTTGTGGACGGTTCGTGCCCGCAGCTTCCTTACCGTTTGACCTCAAATGGGAAAATGCTAAAGTAGATCGCCCATGGCTATCGCAACCATAGAAGAAGCCATAGAAGATCTCCGCCAAGGCCGAATGATCGTCCTAATGGACGACAAAAACCGGGAGAACGAAGGGGATCTATGCATGGCTGCGGAGAAAGTCACCCCGGAGGCCATTAACTTTATGGCCCGTTACGGTAGGGGTCTTATCTGCTTGCCCTTGACTGAAGAAAGGGTGGAGGAGCTGGGGTTAACCATGATGGTTGCAGACAACACCTCTCCCTTTGGCACAGCCTTTACGGTTTCCATTGATGGTGTCGAAAACGTCACCACCGGGATATCCGCGTCCGATCGGGCGTTGACCATTCTTAAAGCCATCGACGACGACGCGAAACCCCAGGACCTTGTCACTCCAGGTCATATTTTCCCGCTTCAGGCGAAAAAAGGAGGCGTGTTGGTCCGTGCCGGGCAGACCGAAGGGTCGGTGGATTTAGCTCGGTTGGCAGGTCTCAGGCCCGCCGGGGTCATCTGTGAGGTCATGAAAGACGACGGCACCATGGCGCGGCTCCCCGATCTGGAAGTATTTTCCGCGCAACACAATCTAAAACTGGTCACGGTGCCGGATCTGATCCAGTACCGGCTGAAATACGACTCCCTGGTGTTCCGGGCGGCCTCGGCGCGACTCCCCACACGAAACGGGGGAGAATTCGAAGCTGTGGTCTACAACACCCACATCGATCAGAGCGAACATCTTGCCCTGGTCAAAGGCAAGATATCACCCGAAGAGGATCTCCTGGTACGGGTCCATTCAAAGTACGTCGCCGGGGATGTGTTTGGGGTTGATTTTCAGAAACCTGAGACGCGCGCGATGCTAAAGCGATCCATGGAACTAATTGCCGAAGAAGGGAAGGGCATCATTCTCTATCTCCAAATCGAGGGTAAAGGGATGGGTCCCATCAAGAAGAGGCAGACCGCCGATAGAGATTTTAAAGATTTCGGCATCGGCGCACAGATCCTAAGAGATCTAGGGGTTCGAAGAATGCGTCTGCTCACTAACAATCCCAAGAACCTCGTGGGCCTCTCAGGCTATGGCCTTGAGGTAACTTCCTGCGTGCCATTGGAAGACCAGCAAACAACTCAAACCAAGGAAGACAAGCGGGGCAAGGGGAAACGATCGGCAAGAATGACTTAGCAGGCTGTTTTCAACCATCTGTTAGGAAATGGCCGGCTGGGAAAGATAGCGATTGAGGACCGGCCTCAGCTTTCTTAACACTTCATCAAAATTCGAGAAGAGTCTCTCTTCAACCAATTCACCGCGAACCCAATAATCCAGTGACGGAACCTCGGGAAAGTTGATATCCATAAGCCTTTCCCCCACCGGGTCTCCGGTGATCAATACCCTCACGGAATAGCCAGCATCGATAGTCAATCCTCGTGCATACTGAGGGAGCCTCAGGGTCTCCTTGATCCGGTTCAGCTTGCCCGGGGGAAATTCACCGACGTTCAAAGAGAGATATTGCCACTCCCTGGGACCCACGTGCAAATTTTTTAGCACACGTTCGTTGATACCGGCAACGCTTTTGAGTGCCTGATCTTGACTGTAGTCCTTCAACAATTCGTAAGCCCAATTATCAATGATACCCCGGTTGGGCTCTGGTTTCTTCTCACGCTCCCTGACGGGCCCGCGCTCAATCCACCACTTGACCTCTTCGGCTGCCGGGTTGGGTTTTTCCTCTGCCATAAAGGCTAATTTCCTATGCTGCTATATTCGTATTATCGACCCCGGAATTCGAGTTCGGCATCCAGGCGTCTTAAATGTCATTATACCTTAAAGTCCTCTAGTGTGTTAGGCGCAAAGAGGCTTTTCACATCCAACGGTTTCTTGATCAGGCCCTGCTCGTAGGAGTATTGGACAAGGGTTTCCAAAACATGTGTATTGCTCTTTAGGCCATAAGGCCAAAAATCGTCACCGAAGAGCTCTCTCTCCTCTTCCATCGCGGCCACGGACCAGGCAACCATGTATTTGAGGGCGGAATATTTATACATGTTCTCTTCGCAAAGGCTCTTTGCCTCGGCAAACGCCTTGCACAAGCTTTGGGCTATCCAAGGATTCTTCTGGTAAAACTCCTCCCTGAGAGCAATGGTGTGCATAATAGGAAAAATTTTTGTTCGTCGATAGTAATCCATCTCAAGTTCACGGAAATTTGGAAACAGCCGTTTAACCTTGGGAGAACGCCGTACGAAAGGAGAGGGGACATGGGCACAAATCAAAGCATCGAGCTCTCCTCGTTCAAGCATTGCGGATAGTGTCCGATCCGGACCGATCCATTGGATTTCGACCTCTTTCGGCAAGTCGGGCCTAATTTTCTCCTCACGACCCGGATCCTCGGCACCACCGGTAAACCACTTCATCTTCGCCGGCGCAACGTCGTATTCATGCTGCAACAGCCCGCGAATCCATACGGCCGCAGTGATCTGATATTCGGGCACCCCGACCCGTTTCCCGATGAGGTCCCTCGGCTCGCGGATCCCCGCATCCGCATGGATGAAGATGAAGGAGTGGCGAAAGAACCGAGAGGGAAAGACTGGAATGGCGATGAACCGGGGAGCGCCTTTATCCCGGGACATTAAATAAGAGTTCAACGAAAGCTCTGCGGCATCGAAATCCTGATACCGAAGCATGCGCCAAAACGTCTCCTCCACATGGAGCGGCAGGTAAGTTAAATCCACCCCTTCCACTTTAATCTTTCCTTCCTGAAGAGGAAGGGTCCTGTCATACTCCCAGCACGCCAACGTTAGATGCACTTTTTCCATGCTTACCTCATAAACCCCTGGCTCGGATCTAACTCTCCTTGTTTCCTTTGATTAGGTGCGAGGCGCCGATTACGAATTGCTTCCCTTCACCCTGAAGAACCAAGGCAGGCTCACCCGAGGCCAGTGTGGTCTTGCTCGACACTGTGTATGTCTTGCCCCAGAGTTCCACCTGGTCTCCAATCGCATGGCGACTGACGAACAGATGATCCGCAAGGGGCTCAATTTTATCCATCGGGAGCTAATCATACACTATCTTGGAGCCGTCTCAAATTGTCCCCTCATTACCCCGTCTAAGCCGTCGATTTCTCCGAGTGGAGCGAGACGTAAGCAGAGACACTCTCCGCAAGGGGAAGTTGGCTCTGGGCCAGGCCCCCGAGTGAGCAACGAGCATAGAGTGCTGAGTACCGAGTGGGGAACAATGAAAGCCGAGGATAACCAAAAGGTGCTCCCTGAGCGAAACATGGACGGGGCAGCGGGCTGCCCACCGTGGTCGGCGTCGCGTGAAAGCCGCAGACCGCCCACGTCGAATCCGGGAGCCGGAAGCTTCGTGCGAGCGCCGGCCCGGCGGGTCGTTGCGGGAGTCCCGTGGAGCGAAGGGAGCCCCCACCCTTACCTCACGAAACTCTCGCAAAACAGCTCACGAAATTGACACGGCGACATAGTATAAGGTACATTCCATCGCCATGGGAACGCGAGGAAGCACGATACTTTTATTCTTGCTCCTTCTAACGACCTTTCCATTCAACGAGACTAAAGCCCAGGGCCAGTCCAAAGAGATGGTCAAAAGAGGCCAATACATATTTGCCCTTGCAGGCGGTTGCGCCTGTCATACGGAACCCGAGGAGACACTGAATGCAGGTGGAAGGGAGTTCCCGGTGCCCATGGGGAAGGTTTACTCCACCAACATAACACATGATAAGGAAACCGGACTTGGGAAGTGGTCGGATCAGGAGATCTACGACTCCATGGTCAAAGGAGTCCGATCCAACGGAGAAAAACTGGTTCCTGTCATGCCCTACGAAGCATACTCGGGCATGGCCGAGAGTGACCTCAAGGCGCTAATTGCCTACTTGAGAACCCTCGATCCGGTGTCCCAGAAAACGCCCCCGGCAAAATTTCGTCTCCCCTTTGTCCGCTCCCTATTTACTCCGTTGTGGCTGAAATTCTTCGGGGGCTTTACCACTCCTCCACCCACCGCCCCGAAAAGCGGAATAGAGAGGGGACGCTATCTCGCAGATCACGTGGCGATATGCGGGGACTGCCACACTCCGAGAAACCGTCTAGGCGTGCCAAACCGGGCTCTCTATCTGGCGGGTTGGCAATCTGGTCCCTTGGGCGAGGACGTCCCGAATATCACCCCCCACCAGGAAACGGGCATCAAGGATTGGAGCCGGGACGAGATCGCGGACCTGCTGATTAAAGGAACGAAGCTCGACCTGGACGATGTTCAGGGTCTCATGGCCGAGGTGGTCCACGGCACCACAGCGGGCTACAAGGATATGACGCGGGAAGACGCCCTGGCCATCGCGGACTATTTGAAGTCCATTCCGGCTATCCGAAATGAAATCGAATAAGCCCACTATACCGTAGAGGGCGCAGAGAGTTAAATTTTTCTTTGTCGCGAGACGACGACAAACAAAAACAGATCTCCCTTGAAGCCTTTAGGTTCCGCCCAATCGTCGTCTCCCGAATCGGGCAAAATTTCTTGTCTTAGCGTACTTGGCGTCTCGGCGCGACGCGCTTTGCAACCGAAAATTTCAAACTTTTGTGCCAAGATCGTTAATCCAGCCGGGAAGGGGACGGCGAGGATGGTCGGGTGACGACAATTCGCTCTTGTGACCCATGACGGAACTGCATGCGATAGAGATCACGGTATAAACCTTCCCCCGCCACCAACTCATCATGGGTTCCCTGCTGCACCACCTGCCCGCGTTCAACGACAAAAAGCTTGTCGGCATTCCGTATGGTGGAGAGACGATGTGCAATAACGAAGGAAGTTCGCCCGCTCAGGAGGCGTTTTAACACGGCCTGAATCAGTGCTTCCGTTCGGGTATCGATACTGGCCGTGGCCTCGTCCAGCACAAGAATATGGGGATTTGCCAGAACAACGCGCGCCAGAGCTATGAGTTGCCGTTGACCCTGTGAGAAGTTTTGCCCGCGTTCAAATACCCGGGTGCCGTATCCTTGCGGTAAAAGGGAGATGAAATCATGCGTGTTTGCCTGCTTGGCAGCCTCAATCACTTCCTCGTCTGTTGCGTCCAAACGGCCAAAACGAATGTTGTCCGCGACGCTTCCGGTAAATAAAAATGGGTCCTGGGGAACAACCCCAACCTGGCTGCGCAGGGACGATTGGGTAACCTCCCGAACGTCGGTACCGTCAATCAGTATTCTTCCCTCACTCACATCATAAAACCGGCTAATCAAACTGGAAATGGAAGTCTTACCGGCGCCTGTGGGCCCCACCAGCGCAATGGTCTGACCCGGCTCCACTGTAAAAGAAATGTTTTTAAGTACCGGTACGCCACTGCGATAACTGAAATTAACGTGATCGAACTCCACCTTGCCTTGGATGCGGGGCATGGGCCTTGCATCGGGACGGTCATCCACCTCCACTGGGGTATCCATTAACTCAAAGATCTTCTCACCGGCCGCCATGGATTGCTGGAATAGAGTATAGATGGTGCTGAGTTCACGTATGGGTTGAAAGAATCGCGCCACATAGGCAAGGAAAGCCACCACCACACCCACGGTGATCTCACCCGCCAGCACGGAAGCGGCACCGAACCAAAGCACAGTTGCCGTTGCCAGCATGGCAATAATCTCCACCACCGGCGGGAAGGCGCTGGATAAGGTCACCGCCCACAGATTGGCTTGAAGATTGACAAGGTTGACCTGGTCAAACTGATCCTGGCTCACCCGCTCACGGGCAAAGGCCTGGACCACACGGACGCCGGATATGCTCTCCTGGAGACTCGCGGCCACCTGGGCAATGGTCTCACGGGTCCGGAGATAGGCCCCCCGCACACGATGGGCAAAGATCAGAGTCACAATCACCATAACCGGTAAGAGCGCAAAGGTATAAAGCGCAAGCTTCGCGCTCATGGTGAGCATGATCACGACAATGCCCACAATGACCAAGAGGTCAGCCACCAGATCCACGAACCCGTGGGTCAGCAGCTCCTGCAGAACAGTCACGTCGTTGACAATACGTGACATGGTCGCCCCTGATTTGTGCCGGTCGTGATAGCCCAAGGGAAGCTGGTTGATCTTTTTGAATAACTGGTCGCGAATCCGCTTTAACACCCGCTGGGTGACCGAGGCCATGGTGTAGGATTCCCCAGCCTGCGAGCTCCAGGCGATGAGTAAGGTTAAAAAGAAACCGATGCAGACCATGGATAGTCCGGCCACGTCTTGCTGTGCCACCAAATAGTCATCAATGGCGACCTTCAGCAAATAAGGACCGATGAGATGCATGCCGGCGGTGATACAGACCAGGATCATGGCCAAAACCACGCCAAGCCGGTGTGGTTTTAGATAGTCAAGGAGCCGCTCGACCACCCGCGGGTTGAAGGCCCTTCCCCGGGTCCGCCTCTCGGTTCCACCGGAATGCCACATCCATCCTCCGCCTCCTTGGGCCACCATTTAACCCTGCCCCCCTATTTGTGGCCGCCCGTAAACCTTTGGCCCCAAACCTTCCCCGTTCGGAAGTTGGATCTGGAAAATCTCGTTGTAGACGCTGTTATTCTCCACCAGCTCCGCGTGGGAGCCCTGGCCTACTATTCTGCCATGATCCAAAATAATGATCTTATGGGCGTCCTGAACCGTACTCACGCGCTGAGCGATTATCAAAGTAGTCCGATCTTTCATTAATACGTCCAGGGCCTCACGGATCAGGGCTTCGGTTTCGGTATCCACCGCAGAGGTAAAGTCGTCAAGAATGAGGATTTTAGGATCCAGCAGCAATGCCCGAGCAATGGCAATGCGCTGCTTTTGACCGCCGGACAAGGTGACTCCTCTCTCTCCAACGGCGGTGTCGTACCCCTCGGGGAATCCAGAGATAAACTCGTGGGCACGGGCCGCCCTTGCCATTCTGACGATCTCGTCTTGAGTTGCTTGTGGCGCCCCAAACGCAATGTTCTCACGGATGGTGCCCGTAAAAAGAGTGGTGTCTTGCATCACAATGCCGATCTGGCGCCTGAGCGACAGCAATTGAACGTCCCGGACATCGTGACCGTCCACAAGTATGCGGCCTTCAGTCACGTCGTAGAACCGTGGGATAAGGTTCACGATGGTTGATTTACCGCAACCCGTGGTTCCCAATAGGGCCACCACTTCACCTGGATTCACCTGGAAGCTGACCTCTTGCAGCACCGGCACTCCCGGGTAGTAAGTGCATGACACCTTGTGGAACTCCACCTCCCCCTTGATGGCCGGCAAAGGAGGCGCGTTCGGCTTATCCACCACCTCCACCGGTGCATCCAGAACCTCAAAGATCCTTTCTCCCGCCGCAATGGCTCGTGCACTCTGTCCGATAAGAAAACCAAGCCGACGCACAGGACGGACCATCAGCAAGAGGTAGGTATTGAAGGCCACCAGTTGGCCCACGGAGAGTTCCCCTCCGATAACCAGAGTTCCCCCAAACCAGAGCACCACCACCGTACTCAGGTTAGCAAATACATCCATCAGGGGATTGGAATAGGATTGAACCTTCGCTGCCGCCAGGTACTCGTCCAGCAGCAGCCCGTTTTGATACTCAAACCTTTTAATCTGGTCCTCTTCACGGGCAAAGGCCTTGACGACCCTGGCACCGGCCAGGTTCTCCTGGACGATGGTGGCCAGCACCGCCAGTTCCTGTTGCGCCTTGCGAAACAGGGGACGAACCCTACGACCGTACTGGGAGGCAGCGTGGGACAGAAACGGTAGCGTCACGAGCGATGCCAAGGCCAACTTCCAGTTCATATTAAAGAGTACCACGCTGATACCTACCCCCATGAAAAGGAAATGGGCCATTTGAATCAGTGCCCTGCTGGTAAAGTGCCGAAGTTGGTCCACATCGCTGGTGGCTCGCGACATGAGCTGGCCGGTTTGTGACCGGTCATGCCAGCTAAAGGAGAGCCGCTGCAGGTGGCGAGAGAGCTGGCTGCGCAGGTCATAGGCGATCCCCTGGGCACTGTAGGCCCCCAAATATCCCTGACCAAAATGGAAAAAACCCTTGAGCACGGTGAGACCCACGATGAGGAAAACAAGCCAGGTAATCAGCCTCATGGAGTCCACACCGGCAGTGCAATGGGCGGGAAGACCATGGTCTCCCACCCCCACCTTGATCCCACAGTCAATGATCTGCCGAATCAGGTGGGGGACAGAGAGTTCCACCGCGGCAACCACTAGGAGACAGAAATAGGCTCCCAATGTCGCAAGCCAGTACTTGCGAAAGTATCCTAGAATTCGAAAAACCGTACTCATGGCGGCTTAACGTCTCCTTTTACGACGGCCGCCGGCCCCCAGGTTCCGCTCATAGGTCCCGGCGGCTGGCTCCGCGGTAAGGGAGTCACCCGTGAGTTTTACATAGTCTTCCAGCAGCCGCTCAATGCGATCCCTCTGCCGTTTTAAGTGATAGGTTCGGCGCCGCAGTATTTCCCTGCCATTATCGGTGATCTGGTAGTAACGGCGCGCAGGTCCGGACACCTGTGGGGTCCACTTGGAGCGGATGACGCCCGCTTCCTCAAGTGACCTCAATACTCTGTAAACCACGCCCGGTTCCGTGGCCCGTTTGAACCCATAGTCGGCAAGTCGCCGGATGAGGTCGTACCCGTAGGAAGGCAGGCGCAAGAGTTCCAAAAGCAGAAAGGCCTCAAGGTTACGCCCGACGGCCCCCGACGGATCACGGGCATCGGCTCGCTTCAAAGTGGATAGATTAATTTTGCCTTTAGATGTTTTTTTCATCTAGAGTTAAATATACTATATGACTCACATGGAAACAACCCGCCCTCCCCGGACCTCCAACTTGGCTCTATTCCCGTTCACTTTAGTTGACCCAAGGTTGTATTTATGTCTATACTGGCGATCTTATTTTGAAGGTTTTTCGCAATGTTGTTCGACTTTGCCAATGTTTTGGTATTTATGGCGTTGGGGGCGGCCTTTGTAGGGCTGAACCTTCAAATCGGACGCTTCCTACGCCCATCAAACCCACAAACGAGAAAACTTTCCACCTACGAATGTGGAGAGCCCGCCGCCGGTAGTGCCTGGGTTAACTTCAACATCCGATTCTACATCGTGGCCTTGATTTTTATTATTTTCGAGGTGGAGATTGTCTTTATTATCCCCGTGGCGACTGTATTTCGGGAGTGGATTGCAAGGGGCGACGGGCTCTACGCCTTTGTCCATATTTTCATCTTCATAGCCGTCCTCCTCCTCGGACTCGTATACGCCTGGAGAAAAGGGGACCTGGAATGGGTGAAGAAAGTCGAGTCTTAGGACGGGCCGAGAGATGAAGGCAAGTGAGATCTACGAAAAAGTAGCACAGGAATTTCCAGGGGTTACCAGCGCCTTTAACGGAGAGGCCATGGACCCTTGTTTCACCGTCAATTCTGACCGCATCAAGGAAGTTTGTCTTTGCCTCAGAGACGGCCCCGAGCTAAAATTTGAGGTCCTTTCGGACCTTACCGCATTGGACTTTCCCAAAGAGAACAAGATCCAGGTGGTCTATCACCTCCAATCCTATACCCACGGGCATCTCATCGTGCTCAAGGTGGATTTACCCCGAGACCAACCCAGCATCACAACCATGGAAGGGGTATGGAAAGTAGCCAATTGGTTCGAGCGCGAGGCATTTGATCTATTTGGCATTAACTTTGAAGGACACAGTGACCTCAGAAGGATCATGCTCCCCGAAGACTGGAAAGGTCATCCGCTACGTAAGGACTACCTGGAACAGGAAGAGTACGACGGCATCAGCACCCAAAGGGAACCTCTGGTACGTGAAGTGCTCCGTTAGCAAAGAGGCCTTCTATGAACGAACACCAGCCGACTGAACAGAGTGGTCTTCACACCGAGGACATGACCCTCAACGTGGGACCTCAGCATCCAAGCACCCACGGGGTGCTGCGCTTCGTTGTCAGAACGGACGGCGAAGTAATACGGGAAGCCATCCCGGACGTGGGTTACCTCCATCGTTCCATTGAAAAGATCGGCGAGAAGGTGACCTGGCACGGGTACGTTCCATACACCGACCGGGCGGATTACCTTGCGGCCATGTTTGCCAACCAGGGCTTTTGCATGGCGGCGGAACGACTCGGCAACGTTCAGGTGCCCCGCCGAGCCGAGTATTGCCGGGTGGTCGCCTGCGAGCTAAACCGCATTGCCAGCCATCTTATATCGGTGGGAACCTTTGGCCAGGATATCGGGGCTATTACCCCTTTTATTCACGCCCTCAGGGAGAGGGAGACCATCAACAATCTGATGGAGGAGATCTGTGGGGCAAGGCTTACCTACAACTACCTTAGGATCGGCGGAGTCGGGTTCGATCTAAAAACCGAGACCGGTGATCGGATTACCCAATTTCTCGACCACTTCGAACCCATCGTGGACGAATTTAATCGCCTGCTCTCCTATAATAAGATCTTCATAGAACGGCTCGCAAACATTGCCGCCGTCAGCAAAGAGGATGCCTTTCAGTACAATCTTGTCGGCCCTAACCTAAGAGCCTGCGGTGTCCGTTGGGATATCCGAAGGGATATGCCCTATTCGGTTTATCCTGAGCTGGACTTTGAGGTGCCGGTAGGCACCGGGGAGAAGGGCACCCTGGGGGATTGCTATGACCGGTACATGGTGCGGATCATCGAGATCATGGAGAGCTGCAAGATTTTGCGCCAGTGCCTCAAAATGATACCGAAGGGCCCCCCCATCGCCAAGGTGCCAGTGAAGTTCCGACCGCCCGCGGGAGAAACCTATATTAGGATAGAGGCGCCGCGCGGAGACATGGGGTTCTATGTCACCAGCGACGGCAGTGAATACCCCTACCGAGTACGCATTCGCACCGGTTCCTTCACCGCCATGAGTATCGTGGACAAACTAAGTGAAGGGATCATGGTAGCGGACTTGATCGCGCTGATTGCCAGTCTGGACGTGGATGCCCCGGAAATCGACCGTTAGTTAGAAGAGAACATGCAGTCCTTTGCAGATAAACTGATCGAGCTTGGACTCCTTCCCGGGATTCCCGCAGACGTTATCTATGCCCTCGTTATGATCCTTGTGGCATTTGCCGTCCTTTCTTTCTTCGTGGCGCCCCTGGCAGGTGTAACCAGCTGGCTGGAAAGAAGGGTCTGGGGTCGGATCCAATCGCGTGTGGGGCCCAACCGGGTGGGGCCCCAGGGGATCCTCCAGTGGCTTGCAGATGGGATTAAAAACCTACTGAAGGAAGACATCATTCCGGATGCGGCTGATAGAAAGCTCTTTGCCCTTGCCCCCTATGTGGTGTTTGTGGGATTTTTGGCCACCTTTGTTGTCATACCCTTCGGCAGCCGGCTAATCGTGGCGGACTTAAATATTGGGATTCTCTATATCCTAGCCGTTACTTCGTTGGTTGTGGTGGGGATCCTCATGGCGGGTTGGTCTTCCAACAACAAGTGGTCCCTCCTGGGAGGCATGCGATCCGCAGCTCAAATTGTCAGTTACGAAATCCCCGCCGGTCTCTCAGTGCTCGTCATCATATTCACCGCCGGCACCCTCAGCATGCAGGGGATCATCGGTCAGCAGGGTTGGGCTCCCTGGCAATGGTATTTTTTTCATAGCCCGTTTACTTTTATTGCCTTCTTCCTTTTTTTCACTGCGGCGCTGGCCGAGGGCAATCGCACTCCATTCGACATCCCTGAGGCGGAGTCGGAGCTGGTGGCTGGATATGTGACAGAATACAGTGGCATGCGGTTTCTCTTCTTTTTCTTTGCAGAATGGGGCAATCTCTACGTCATTGGCGCCGTGGCCACCACCCTCTTCCTGGGTGGATGGCAGATTCCCCCTGTAACCGATATCCCGATCCTCAGAGGCATACTGGAATTCACTGTATTTTTTCTTAAGGCCTATTTGTGGGTTATTGTCGCCATGTGGGTGAGGGGGACGCTCCCCAGGGTAAGGGTGGATCAGCTTATGTCCCTGTGCTGGAAGTATATGGTTCCCCTTTCGTTCATGTGTTTGCTGGGAACAGCCGTCTGGATGTTGATCTGGCCCAATGGCAATCAGATTATTAGCGTGGCGCTCTTTCTCTTCGGCCTGGGGATCATGGGTCTCTTCGCTCGACGAGTGAGATTTCAGCTTCGGCATTCGCAGCCGGACCTTTATCTAAAACCGTTTATTTAGGGAAAGGCGGATACTCGTGAACGCACTGGCTCAATACGTCGGCAATATCGCGGAGACAGTTACTACGATCTTCGAGGGACTGACGATCACCTTTTCCCACTTTGTCAGACGTCCCATTACGATTCAGTATCCAGATCGTATGGCCAAGCAGGTCCAGGACACCCTCCCCCTGAGATATCGGGGCATTCTGGAGGTGGACCTCGATATCTGTACGGGATGCCTTGCCTGTGAAAGGCTGTGCCCCATCACCTGCATCGCCATAGGGATCGAAATGAACAAGGAGACCAAACAGCGATCTTTTTCTCAATTCGATATCGATATCTGCAAGTGCATGTATTGCGGTCTGTGTGCGGAAGCCTGCCCAACGGGGTCCATTCGGCACAGCCAGGAATTTGAAGGGGCGGTGCACAATCCTGCCGGATTGGTGCGACATTTCGTGACGGAGCCCGTCCCGCTTTACAAGCCAAAGAAGGGCGGGGAAACCGAACCGACGATGATTACAAAGGTTGAAATTGGGAAAAAATATATGGACGAGCTGGCCAGCCCGCAAAGTGGAGGCGCGGGCTCTGAGGAGGGGTAGTTGACTGCCGGTGAAGGGGGCGCCTGATAGGCCCTGTTTGCCGTGGATCCTTAACAATCCTCCCGTAACCGACCCAAACGACCTGCGGTCTTTTGGGTCTTCTAAAATTAACCGTTGGACCCATGGACATTTCGATTGGCACGATCGTTTTTTACCTGATCGCGGGAATTACTGTAGTATCCGCCGCAGGGGTGGCCTTTTCACGCAACATTGTCTATTCAGCCTTCTCCCTGGTGGGCACCTTTGGCGGCGTTGCAGGTATCTACGTCATGTTGGGCGCTGATTTTGTCGCCGCCGTCCAGGTTCTCATCTATGTGGGCGGCATCCTGGTTCTTATTTTATTCGCTGTCATGCTCACCCACAGGATTGCCGATGTCCACATTACGAACCGCTCCGTAGGCAGATTCTCCGCCCTGATCGTGACGGGGTTGGTGCTCGCCCTCCTGGTGACAAGCATCATCGAGAGCTCTTGGAACAAGGCGGATAAGGTGACCCATGAGCCCACCACGGCGCAAATTGGGGAGCTCTTTCTGGGAAAGTACCTTCTCCCCTTCGAGCTGGCCTCCCTTGTCTTGTTGGTTGCCCTGATTGGGGCGGTCGTCCTCGCCCGCAAGGAGATTAAAGGGTAAGGATCTTGCAGATGACCATTGGCCTAACGCACTATCTCGTGATCGGCGCCGTCCTTTTCAGTCTCGGCTTCTATGCCGTCCTGACTCGGCGAAACGCCATCAGTATCTTGATGGGGGTGGAGCTCATCCTGAACTCCGCCAATGTCAACTACGTCGCCTTCGCTCATTTCGGCGGCATGGAGATTGACGGTCAAATCTATGCAGTTTTCGTCATTATGCTAGCGGCTGCGGAGGCAGCGGTGGGGCTTGCCATCGTATTGGCCATTTTTCAGCTCTTTCAATCCATTGACGTTCAAGCGGCCCAAACACTCAAAGAATAGGAAAACCTGGTTAAGAAAAACGATTCGCGCGAAGACGCAAAGAACGCCGGGTATAAGGAAAAGTGCAAACTCGAAACCCAAAGCAAGTATGAACAAAGTCCAAAAATCTAAAGTCCTTAACCCAAAGTCTAAAATCTAGAAACGTTATGGATCATCCCACTTCCGCCGGCTTTCTTTTCTGGATTCCGCTTCTACCCTTGATGGGCGCTGCTCTCAACGGGCTGCTGGGCGCCAAACTACAAAAACATTTTGGCAAAGGTCCCATCGGCATTGTTGCCTGCGCCCCGGTTAGCCTCTCGTTTCTTCTCTCCTTGTGGGTTTTTGCAACCCTTTTCACGGCGGCGCCCGAAGAGCGCTTTCTGATCAATCGCGTCTATTCCTGGATTTCTCTTGGCTCTCTAAACGTGGATGTGGCCTTCTGGTTGGATCCCCTTTCGGCCGTCATGATTTTGGTGGTAACCGGCATAGGCGGTTTGATTCACTTTTATTCCATGGGTTACATGCATGACGATGATTCTTACTGGCGCTACTTTGCCTATCTCAACCTGTTCACCTTCGCCATGCTCGTCCTCGTCATGGCCGACAACCTTCTGTTGATGTTCATCGGTTGGGAGGGAGTTGGACTGTGCTCCTACGCCTTGATCGGTTTCTGGTATCGAGACCACACCAACACGAGGGCCGGTAACAAGGCCTTCATCGTCAATCGTGTGGGCGATTTCGGTTTTCTTCTGGGCATTTTTCTCATCTTCTGGTCTCTATTCGAAGTGGGGCATGGCACAGTGGTATTCCGCGAAATAGAAAAGTACGCCCCGCTAATTCAAAACAAGGAAATTTGGGGCATGGGAGTTGTCACTCTCGCGACCCTTTTTCTTTTTGTCGGCGCCACGGGAAAATCGGCTCAAATACCCCTTCACGTTTGGCTTCCCGACGCCATGCAAGGCCCTACCCCGGTGAGCGCCCTGATCCATGCCGCCACCATGGTGACGGCTGGAGTGTACATGATTGCGCGTCTACACTTTCTCTACTCCATGGCTCCCGTGACCCTGGAGGCAGTTGCAATCATCGGCGCCGCCACGGCCCTGTTCGCCGCCACCATTGCCATCACTCAGAACGACATCAAACGGGTGCTAGCCTACTCCACCGTCAGCCAGCTCGGGTACATGTTCCTGGCGGTCGGAGTGGCCGCCTATGGAGCGGCTGTCTTTCACCTGATGACCCACGCCTTTTTCAAGGCCTGTCTCTTTCTCGGTTCAGGAAGTGTCATCCATGCCATGGGCGGGGAACAAGACATGAGAAAAATGGGCGGACTGAAAAGCTCCATGCCCACCACCTTCTGGACCTTCGCCGTTTCGGTCCTGGCCATCAGCGGAGCCCCGTTAACGGCGGGTTTTTTCTCCAAAGACGAAATACTGTGGAAAAGCTTCTCCAGTTCCCACGGTTCCATCCTTCTGTGGGGAATTGGGATCCTGACGGCTGGAATGACGGCTTTTTATATGTTTCGCCAGCTGTTCTTAGTCTTCTACGGGGAATCCCGAGTTGACCCTCATGTCCAGGCCCATCTCCACGAATCGCCTAAAGTAATGACCCTCCCTTTAGTGATCCTGGCCGTTGGAGCACTGCTGGCGGGTTGGATCGGACTTCCCGCGATATTCGGCGGAAGCCAATTTGAGCATTGGCTGGAGCCCGTTCTCGGCGGTCACGCAGGGCAACATCACGGTTCCGCGGCACAGGAATGGGCTTTAATGATCTTTTCCGTGGCCGTGGCCGGAGGGGGATTCTTTCTCGCTTATATCCTTTATTACAGTAAAGCTCTATCCCCCGAACGTTTCTCCAATTTCGCCGGCGGTCTTCCTCACCGTGTCCTTTACAACAAGTACTATATCGATGAAATTTACAACTTTCTCTTCGTGAAGGGTGCTTTGCTGTTCGCCCGCATCGGCGACTGGATTGACCGCTACATCATCGACCTCATCGTGGACGGTTCCGCAAAGACCACTGCTTTCGTCGCTTGGATCGAAGGTCTGTTCGACAACTACGTGGTGGATTGGATGGTCAACAAAGTCGCAGATACGACGTTCTTCCTGGGAGACAAACTTCGCAAGGTTCAAACCGGAAATATCAACGCCTACCTTTACGTGGTTATTGGCGCAGTGGTTCTCGCCATTCTCTTCAAGTTGCGCTACTGGAGCTGATTTGTATAGGAGACTCTAAACGATGACGGACAACGTGCTCACCTATATGGTCTTTATTCCCCTGGTCGGGATGGCGGTGGTTCTACTCTTGCCCTCCGGGCTACACAGCCTGATCCGCTGGGTCTCTGCTGCCGCCACCGTGCCTCCACTTCTGCTTGCTGTTTGGCTTTTCATCAACTTTGACCGCAACATCCCCGGACTTCAGTTCACTGAAAAGGTTTCATGGATACCGGCTTACAATATCGAGTACTTTGTGGGCGTGGACGGCATCAGCATCTCCATGGTGTTGCTCACCGCGCTCCTCTCTTTCATCTGTATCTTTGCCTCCTGGGGCATCGATAAGGCCGTGAAAGGTTACTTCGCCCTCTTTCTCCTCCTGGACACGGGAATGATGGGGGTATTCGTGGCCCTCGATTTTTTTCTCTTTTACATCTTTTGGGAAGTGATGCTGCTGCCCATGTATTTCCTCATCGGCATCTGGGGAGGGCCAAGGCGGGAATATGCCGCCATCAAGTTTTTTCTATACACGCTGTTCGGCAGTGTTCTCATGCTGTTGGCGATATTGGCCCTCTATTTCACCAGTGAACCTCACACGTTCGACATGACCCAACTCATTGCCCAGAACGACAAATACGGCGTTGCCGTAATTCCGGTTTGGCCCTTTAATCTGTGGGGATGGGGTTTCCAACACGTGGTTTGGATGGCGCTGTTCATCGGCTTCGCCATCAAGATACCCGCCTTCCCATTTCACACATGGCTTCCCGACGCTCACGTGGAAGCACCCACCGCCATTTCAGTGATCCTTGCCGGCGTCCTGCTCAAAATGGGAGCCTACGGGATCCTGCGGATAAATTATCCCATGCTCCCCGCGGCCACTGCGGACCTTGCCTTTTACTTTCTAGGGGCTCTGGGGGCGTTCAATATCATTTACGGCGCCCTATGCGCCATGGCGCAGAAGGATTTTAAAAAGCTGATCGCCTATTCGAGCGTCAGTCACATGGGATACGTTATGTTGGGGATGGCATCGTTCACCCCTCACGGGATCCACGGAGCCGTTCTGCAAATGTTCAACCACGGAACCATCACCGCGATGCTCTTCCTTCTTGTGGGCGTTATCTATGACCGAGCCCATCATCGGGACATAGAAGGCTTTGGCGGTCTGGCGGCGTTGATGCCGGTCTATACGGCTATAACGGCGCTGGCTTTCTTTGCATCAATGGGACTTCCGGGTCTATCCGGTTTTATCTCCGAAGTCCTGGTTCTGCTTGGCGCGTGGCAAAAATACCATGTGCTGGCCATTCTGGGCGCAACGGGAGTAGTCCTCACTGCCGGCTACCTCCTGTGGACCATGCAGCGGGTTTACCTGGGACAACCAAACGAGAAGTACCATGGAATTGCCGAAATCAATTGTCGGGAGATATTCACCCTGGCCCCCCTTGCCATCATCGTCGTCATCCTTGGGGTCTACCCCCATGCGGTGTTGGACCTCCTGAGTTCTTCCTTGGACCAGTTGAACCGAATGGTGATTCCTCATCTCTCGTAAAACCCATGGACTTCGCAAATATCGAGAGCCTTAAATATTTTTACCCCGAGCTCATCCTGGTGGGGACGATCCTGATCCTCGGTTTCCTCGACCTGTTTATTGAAAACAAGAAGGGTCTGCCCCTATTGGCGGCGGCTGGATCCATCATATCCCTTTGGGCAGTCCTGGAGCTCAGCGGCGCCTCCGGAGGATGGCTCTTTTACCGCATGATCATCCTCGACGACTTCAGTCTCTTTTTCAAAGTCATATCCCTGCTGGCGGTGCTGTCGGTTATCTGGATGTCCATGGGGAGTCACGAGATCCGTCAGGTGCATCAGGGCGAATATTACACGGTGCTGCTCACCTCCGCCCTGGGCATGTTCTTCATGGCTTCCTCCAGCAACCTCTTGATGGCCTACCTGTCTCTGGAACTGGTAAGTATTACCTCCTATATCTTGACTGGCATGCTTCCTCACAACCGCCGATCCAGTGAGGCCGCCCTGAAGTACCTCATCTATGGCGGCGTCGCCTCGGGCAGCATGATCTACGGCATGAGCTGGATCTTCGGTTTGGCAGGGAGCCTCGATTACGCACAGATCAACCAGGTATTGTTCGGGTCCACGGGCAATCAGTCGGCGCTGTTTATCGCCCTGGTTTTCATCCTTGCCGGATTCGGTTACAAGGTCGTAATCGCGCCCTTTCACATGTGGTCCCCTGACGTTTACCAAGGCGCCCCGACCCCCATTACGGCCTTTCTCTCCGTGGGTTCCAATGCCGCCGGTGTCGCCATCATGATTCGTTTTTTCCTTCCCGCTATCTCCCGCCTTGGAGAAGGAGGAAACTGGGTCCTCATCCCAGGTGTGGATTGGCCGCAGGTGCTGTGGATCGTCAGCATTGTGACCATGACCTTGGGAAACCTTTGCGCCCTCAATCAGCAGAATATAAAGCGACTCCTTGCCTACTCGGGTATCGCCCACGCCGGTTATATCTTGATGGGGCTGGTGGTGTTAAACAATGACGGGCTCAATGCGATGCTTTTTTACATCGTGGTCTATCTCATTATGAACCTGGGCGCTTTCCTGGTGGTGGTGATCGTCTCCAATGCGACGGGGAGAGAGGATGTCGAAGGTTACCGGGGCCTGGCCTGGCGTGGGGCCGCGGTGCCGGCAGTCTGCATGGCGATATTTCTATTTTCACTAACCGGCCTTCCTCCGTTTGCCGGGTTCGTGGGAAAATTGTTGCTCTTTGCCGCAGTGATCAAGGGCCAATTTTATATTCTGGCCGTCGTGGCCATTCTCAACAGCGTAGTCTCGCTCTATTACTACGCCAGAATCGTGAAAACCATGTTCCTGGATGCCCCAAACTCAGACGATGGCCAAGTGGCCATGACGGCTGGTTTCTTTCCCCTCCTGATTCTCCTGACAATCCCCACAGTCCTGTTCGGCGTCTACTGGGGGCCCCTGGTGCAATACACCAGCGCATCACTCGGCTTCTTCATTAAATAGCAACGAGTTAAAGTGCCGAGCGGCCTCAGCTTTCAGCTACCGGTCAAGAAGTGTTGAGTCTCTAGTGTTTAGAGAAGAATTCCGGAAAAGGGATAAGCCGCCTATGGGTTTACCGCAGTACGAACTGAACCGGGACCACCAGCACAATCCGTGTCCGATCCAAGCTGTCAGGAAACCGCGGCAGCGGCTGAGCGCGTTCGATCATTGCAATGGCCGCCCGGTCCAATAAATCATAGCCGCTGCTCTCCTTGATCCGGTATTCCCGCAAGCTCCCGTCCCGGTCTATCACTAAATGGAGAAGAACCGTGCCTTCCTGACGGCGGACCCGGGCTCTTCTGGGATATTTTTTGTGTTTTCCCAACCATGATTGCAGCCGCCCCACGTAATCCCCCTGCGCGCGGGGCGCGCCGCCGGCGCCCGATGAGTCAAGGGCGCCCGTCGCCCCAACCGTGCGCGCCGCGGTCTCCCCCCGCTGCGGCGCGCCGCCCTTTTCAGCCGGGCCCGGCGCCGGAGTCGGCCCGGACGACACCGCTTCGCCCGACTCCGCACGCGACGCCTGCTCCACCGGCCGTGACGCAACCGATTCGACCTCCACGGCAGTGGCGGCGGTCACGGCCCCCACGGCCTCCACCTCGGTAGTGACGACCGGGGTCACTGCCTGCACCTCGGTGGCGACGGCGGGGGTCACTGCCTGCATCTCGGTAGTGACGGCCGGGGTCACCGCCTCCACCTCCGGGGCATCGACGGATTCCACGGCCTCTGCCTGAACCGGCGCCGGCGACGTTGCCACCGTCTTTACACTAGGTCCTTGCAGGGCGGCTTCGGCGGCCGCCACCCTTTCCGCCTTAAGTATCTCCGTGATCGCTCCGGCAACGCTGCCCGGCCGAGTGACGGCAGGGCCAAGGGATATCTCGACCCCGGCCGGTTCGGTGCTCTCGGCGCTTCCGGTGCTTTCGGCCCTGGGGATCTTCGGCTCCCACAACAGTCCGGCCATGGCGACCGCATGCATCAGCAGGGCCGATGAAAACCCTATCATCCAATGGTACCAGAGGATTCGCATCAGGGTTTCCCCGCCGAGGTGAGAAGGTGGAGCTTCTCGACACCGGCATCGCGCAACAACTCCATCACCACGACCACCCGCGTTGCGTCCGCCCGCCCGTCGGCCTTCAACCGAACGTTAACGACGCCTTCCCTGAACTTGCGCGTCGAGACGGCCGATTTGAGCGCCATGGCCCCGATGACGGCGCCGTCAAGGGCAAGCTGTCCGTCGACGTCCATCAGCACTTCCATCGCCTGCCTTTCCGGCTGCTCTTGAGTCAGCGAACTGGGCGGCTCTATCCGGAACGGGTCCAAAGCGGCAAATTGTCCGGCGAGCATGAAAAAAATGAGCAGCAGGAACACGACGTTGATAAGCGGCAGAATACGCTCCTCATCGTTTTTCACCCGGGGCCGCCCGGAGCCTGAGGATCGATAGCTACGCATCCGGGTCACGAATCAGAGAAAGCTGGGTGATTCCCGCTCCCGCGATCCGATCAAGGACCCGGACCGCTTCCTGCACCGTGATGCCGCGGGCCGGCTTTACCAGCACCTGCTGACCGGGTCGCATCTCCGCCCGGGCCTCCATACGACCGCCAAGGGCGTCAAGGGAGATGGATTCGCCCGACAGCCGCAAGCCGTTACTGCGGATTTCCACCAGCAGCGCTCCCTCCATGGACGCGCCGGCCTCCGCCTCGGAGGCGGCGGTCAAGTCCAGGGCGCGCCAGTCCAGAAAGCTCGATGCCAGCATGAAGAAGATGAGCAGGATGAACACGACATCGATCAGCGGCGTCAGGCGGATCAACCCCCGACGCCCACCGGCCCTATTCGACGGCATGCGGGGCCGCATCGCGTAGTTGTGTTGACGCATGGCCCTCCTCCTTTTCGGGACCGTCGGACAAGTCAACCGTGAAGACCCGGGTGACGATGCTGTCCATCTCGTGCTCAAGGCGATCGACCCGCCGTTCCAGCCAGTTGAGAACCGCCACCACCGGTATGGCCACGGCCAGCCCCACCGCGGTGGTCAGCAGCGCTTCCCAGATGCCGCCGGAAAGGATCGCCGGATCCGCTTGATTGCCCGCCTGTTCGAGGCGGCGGAACGCCTCGATCATGCCCAGCACCGTGCCGAACAGGCCGAGCAGCGGCGCGAGCGAGGCGATCACCTCCAACGGCCGCAACCCGGCGCGCAATGACTCCAGGACATCACCTGCATGCCGGATGACCTCCTCGCGCACCTTTGCCTCCGGAAGGCCGCGGCGCTGCCCGCGCATGGCCTGTGACAGCATCCCGGCGACCGGGTTCCCGGTTCGCCCTGCCAGCGCCAGGGCGGCGTCCGGCCGACCGCGGCAATAGAGCTCCGCCGCCTCCCGCGCCGGACCCAGGTCACCGATCCGCAACGCACGGAACTGCCAGAGCTTGATGATCACGATGGTCAGCGCCAGCACCGACATGGCCAACAGAACCATAACCACGGGTCCGCCCAGTTGGAGCCACCCCAACATCCGTTCGGACACCGCCGAGAGAGAGGCTACGTGGTAAGCGGTGGGGTCCATGGTCACTTGACGAAGTCCACCGATCCCCGCGCGCGGGTCGAGACCAGGGCCAGACAATCCCCGCGCCGTCCGGTGCTGTCGACGCAGTCGATGACGTTGTTGAGCAGCAAGCGGCCGATCCGCGCGCATGCCAGACCGTTGATGTCGAACACCTTGAGGCTGGTCTTTCCGACCGGCAGCGGCGCCGCTTCGACCGCGAGCCGCTTGGCGATGATGCCGTCCGCGTCGAAGATCACCAGATCGAGCTTCAGGGTCTCGAATCGAGTCGCGCCTTCGTTCTTCATTACCATGTAGGCGCGGCAGGCGTCCTTCTTGTTGGCCTCGAGCTTGTTTAGCTCCACGAGCACCCGTTGATCCGCCGCGCCGGCCGCCGGGCAAATAAGCGTCATCGCGGCGGCAAGCACGATGTGCCTGGTCGAATTCGTGATCTTCATTCCTCTCTCCTCTCTCCTTGCGACCGCCGTGTCGTTGTGCCCGCTCATCTCGTGGATAGCGCAATCGACTCGGCGTTCCGGGCAATTGAGAATCGTGGCGATCGGGATCGCCATCGTCAGCCCGGAAGTGGAAAGATCCTATAACGAAACCAAAATGTCAACCGATTGACGATCGGGATCGCCGCCGTCAGCCCGCAAGCGCCGGTCAAGAGAGCCTTCCGGAGTGCGCCCGGGAGTATAGCCGTGGCCCGCCTGACTGCCCGCCCGTTCCAGTCGGCGGAACGCCTCGATTGTGCCGAGTGCCATGCCGAACAGGCCGGGCAGCGGCGCGAGCGGGGCGACAGCAGGGACCCTAAGCGGACACTGCCCGTCTGGGCAAGAGGACGAAGAACCATAGCAGTGAGGAGATGAAGAGAAAAAGCATGGCTCCCTGGAGGAGAAGGCCCTCGAGGCTGGGGTAGATCCCCAGCATGGGAAAGGAAGGAAAGTTTACGGAGGTGGCGCCCAAGAGATCCACCTGTTGCAGGCGGTAGATTCCCTCGCCCGCAAAAATAACGGCCAGAATATAAAGCAACCCGCTCGTGAAACCGAAAAGATAACGCACCGGAAAATGCAAGCCCGCCCTGAAGATGGCGACGATGAAAACCATAAGCAAGGCAACACCCGCGACAAATCCCAAAAGCACCGAGCCCTGGGTGGAAGAACTGCTTAAAAGAAGCGCCTGATAAAAAAGAACCGTTTCGAATCCTTCCCGATAGACGGCAAGAAAAGAGACCCCCGCCAGGGCCGTTACGTGCCCCTTGGAAAGAGCCGTCTCTACTTTGGATCTGATAAAGTCGGTCCACTTCCTTGTCTCCAGCTTTGCCAGCAACCAGAAGCTCACGTAAAACAAAACCACAGCCGCCAGCAAGGAGGCGATTCCCTCCACCAGCTCCCGGTTGGATCCGCTAATGGCGATTAGAAACTCCGCCGCCAACCACGTGAGCAGACTCGCTCCAATGGCGCCGATCCAGCCCCAATGAACATAGATCATGGCCGCGCGCTGGCCCGACAATCTAAGCAAGGCAAGGATAGCGGCTACGATCAGGGCGGCCTCCAGTCCCTCCCTGAGGATAATGGCCATGGAATTGAAGAAGGCAAAGGAGGCGCCTGATGGACCCGATCCCAAATCGCTCCGGACCTTGACGAGTTCTTCACCGAGTTGCGCCAGCAAGGGAAGGGCAAGCTTGGAATCGGATCCTTTAAGCGCCCCTCGGGCGGCCAGGAACATCCGTTCGATCTCAGGGACCCTGTCCGGGTTTGCCGCGCGCAGGTCCGGCTCCACGAGCTTGAACCCCTCCAGATAGGCTTCCAGCACGGCTTGATACGCTCCGTCTCGATTCCCCGCTTTGAGCTCCCGAACGCTCAGACGGAGCTGAGCGAGGGAATAGGAAAGGGGATCAAGAACCACGCTTTCAGGGAGTCCCCCGCGTAAATACGCCAATACGGATCTTCCCGCGTCCTCTGTTTCACCCCTCCCGGCGCCCATTCGTTCTAGCAGCTCCCCGTCGGTAAGCGACGCAAGGGTTTTCAATTCGCCGATTTCCTTGCGGCTCCGGTCCGCCCAAAGGGCTTCTCCTCCGGTGATTTCACCGGGGTCGAAGCGCAGGGAGAAAAGGTAAAAGGCCAGGCTCCACCGGTCCTGTTCATTGAAGGCGTCGAAGGAAGGCATGCCCGTGCCCGGTATCCCGAATGAAAGGACGTTGAAGGCCTTAAAGGGTGAAAGCCCCGCCATGACCGAGGGATCGCGAAAATTCGTCGGCGGGGGGTTCAATTCCTTTGCCAGGGCGGTTTTGGCGCCTCCGTCCACGCCGTGACATACCGCACAGTTTTCCCTGTAAAACCTCTCGGCTTTCTTGAGCGAGGGGGCCTTCAAGGGGAAGGTCGTCACCTGATAGAGATCAACCGCGGCGCTCTTGATCTCCCCGGTGAGGCCGGCCACCACGGACGGATCCGCTTTGCTCCGCACCAGACGCCGGAGCTCCTTGAGCTTTGCCTGAATCCGACCGTATGCCTTCCGGTCGGCGGGAGGAGGGAGCGAAGCGAAGAGGGAAAGGGCATCCGCGCTGAAGGACTCCATCTCCCGATACTCCCCCGCATTGACTATCTTTCCACCTTGAACCGCAACTGCGTAGTCGCTCCCGATGTAATCCACAATGAGGAGGAAACGCCGGGTCTCATCCGCAACGGCGTGATGGGCCGCCAGGAGCAACGACAGGACTGAAAAAAGAAATACCCGCTTCATGGATCGTATTCGTTTCGCCTTGATGGATTCACGTCTATTGCATTTACGGCGCGGCGACAACGGGAATCGAGTCACTCGCCGCCGAAGGATCCCCGCGGGAAGAGAAGGCCGGAGCGCCGCCTGCAATCAGTAACATGACCGGCAGGATACCCGCCGCGACAATGGTCAGGGCCGGCAGGGCGGCGGCCTCCCAAAAGGATTCGGACGTGAGCTGCCAAACGCGCACGGCCAGGGTTTCATAACCGAACGGCCTCAGGAGAAGCGTGGCGGGCATCTCCTTCATCACATCCACAAATACCAGAAGCGCGGCGGCGCTCAGCCCGCCCCTGATGAGAGGCAGGTGAATTCGCCGGAGCACCCCCCCTTTACCCACCCCGAGGGACCGCCCGGCCATGTCCATGTTAGGGGTGACTTTTACCAGGCTCGCCTCCACCGTATGAAAACCGACGGCCAGGAATCGAACCAGATAGGCAAAGATCAACGTGACCATGGTTCCCGTCAAGAGGAGACCGCTGGAGATCCCCCATGTGGCGCGCAAAAAACCATCCAATGTGCGATCCACGAAAGCGAGCGGGACCAACACTCCCACGGCGATCACCGATCCCGGAAGGGCGTAACCCATGCTGGCTATCCGCGCCAATGCCGGGATGATTCGATTGCGGCTAAGGCGCAGCCCGTAGGCCACCAACACTGCAACGGCCACCGCCAGAACAGCCGTGACCCCGCCCAACATGAGCGTGGTGAAAAGGAATTCACGATAGCGTGCATCGAACTCGGCGCTTCCCGCCACCCACAGCGACAACTGGAGGACGGGAAGGACGAATGCGACTCCAACCACAAGGCCGACCACCCCGCTGGCCGTCCATGCCCGCCAGCCGCACAGTCTTTTGGCGAACGCCGGCCGCACGGTTCCTTCCGTTTGAAAGAAGCGGGCATGGCCGCGGGCCATGCGCTCCATCAAGTACAGTCCCAGGGCGAACATCATGAGGATGCCGGCCAGCTCAGTGGCCGCGGCGCGGTCGAACAGGCCGTACCAGACGCGGTAAACAGCCACCGTGAACGTCGGGTATCCATATATGGCGACCGTGCCGAAGTCCGCCAATGTCTCCATCAGGGCGAAAGCCAGTCCCGCGGCGATGGAGGGCCGCGCCAGGGGCAGCGCCACGTTCCAGAAAACCGCCAGGGGCCGAGCGCCCAGAGAACGCGCCGCCTCCATGGTGCCGGCCGCCTGTTCCATGAAGGCGGTTCTCGCCAGCATGTAGACGTAAGGGTAGAGCACCAGGGTCATGACGAGGGTGACCCCGCCGTAGGAGGCGAAATCCGGAAACCAGATGTCGGGTCCCAACAGCGCCCGAAGCCGGCTCTGCACCGGCCCCGCGTAGTCGAAGATGGCCAGGAACACGAACCCGATCACGTAGGCGGGAATCGCCAGGGGGAGAATCAGAAGCCACTCGAAGATCCCCCGACCCGGAAAGCGGTACATGGTCACCAGCCATGCAAGCCCGGTGCCCAGGACGAGCACGCCCGATCCGACTCCGATTATCAATAAAAAAGTGTTCCGTACAAGCTCGAGAAGTTGAGTCTCCCAAAGATGGGCCCAGACATCGAGGCTTGGCGTCAGCAGTGATGAGAGCACCACCAGGATGGGGGTTGCCACGAGCAGCGCGACGATGCCGGCCGCCAGAAACCAGGGATCCCGCCATGACCGGGACGCGCGACGTTGTGCGTTTCCCCCGATGCTCACCGACTCTTCACCTCACTTGTAACCGACGCGGTCCAGGAGCTTCACCGCCGCCGCTTGCAAGGCCCCGGCTGCGGCCACGTCCACCTGATCCCCTTTGAAGGCGCCCCACTTTGCGATCAGGCTGTGGGGCTTGGCGGCCGGGTTGGCGGGATACTCGTAGTTGGCATCGGCAAATAGGCTCTGGGCATCCGGTGAGCTCAGGAACTCGATTAGCCTGACGGCATTATCCCGGTTCTTGGCATAGCGGGTCACCCCGGCGCCGGAAATATTGACATGCACGCCGCGACCCTTCTGGTTGGGCCAAAAAACCGCCACCGGAAACCCGGCGTCCTTCGCCTTGAGACGGGCCAGATAGTAGGTGTTGGCGATGCCCACGTCGCACTGACCCGCGCCCATGGCTTTGATCAGCCTGGTGTCGCTGTTAAAGATCCTCGGCTTGTTGGCGATCCACCCGCGAGCCACCTCTTCCGTGCGTTTCTCACCCAGCGACTTCATCATGGTCGCCACCAGCGAGAGGGTGTAAACCTTTCGCGACGTGCGCAGGCAGAGCCTTCCCTTCCAACGGGGTTGAGCCAATGCCTCATAGGTGGACAACTCGGACGGTTTGACCCTTTTGGTGCTGTGCATGACGGGCCTGGCGCGGACCGTGAGCCCCACCCAGGAGTTGTCTCCAGCGCGCAAGTGGGCAGGGATGTTCTTTGCGACAATGTCCGACTTGAACCCCTGGAGAAGTCGAGCCTGCTCTGTGATCCAGAGGTTCCCGGCGTCCACGGTCATGAATAGATCGGCGGGGGTGTTGGGCCCCTCGGCCTTGAGCCTCTCAAACAGCTCGGACACTTTAGCGGTAAAATACCGGACCTCGACCCCTGTCTTTGACGTGAAGGCGCCGAACATGGGCTTGATCAGCCTCTCGATCCTGGAGGAATAGACCACCACCGACTGAGCCTGTAACGGGGTCGCCAGGACTCCCGATAGGGCCCAGGCCAAGATGAAGAATGCTCCGGCAAGTTTCACTGCCCGATAAAATCTCATACATCCGCTCCTTTGCGTCGCTTGATATTTCCAATGCGGTGAAATATGATTGGTCTGGACCGATACGTCGCGAATCGAGTCACAAAGCAATATATTTCGCCTTTTGAATCATTCAGGATTCGATTAGTCGAAAATCATTTGTTTGTCAACCCCATGAACCATACGGAACCCACCCCGGCCACGGAAGACTATCTAAAGGCCATCTATCTCCTGGCGGAAGAGAGCGAGACGGTGATCGCTGCAAGGGTTGCAGAGGAGATCGGCGTTTCCCCGTCGACGATGTTCAGCGCCCTGCGGCGTCTGGAGAAGGAAGGCTATGCAAAGGTAGAGCGGCGCAAGGAGATTCGCCTGACCCCTACGGGTAAAAAGGTGGCGGAGACCATCCTGCGGCGTCACTTCCTGACGGAAAGATTTCTCACCGACCTCTTGGGTCTGGACTGGGTCAGCGCACATCAGGAAGCCCATCGGATAGAACATGTCATCTCACCCACGGTGGAAGAAAGACTGGCGGAAGTCTTGCACCACCCCACCACCTGCCCCCACGGCAACCCCATCCCAACCGAGGGGAACCCGCCCTGGAAGCGCAAGTGGTTGCCCTTGAGCTCGGTTGCCTCCGGCAAGGAAGTGATCCTACGGTGCATAAGCGAAATGGGGGAGCGAGACTCTCGCCTTCTGGAATTTCTCCTGCAGCACAAGCTGACGCCCGGAACCCGGATCCGCGTGCTCGACATCGCGCCGTCCCTTGGAATAATGACCCTGAAGGTAGGAAAGGACCAGTTTCCGTTAGGTATCGCAGCGGCAAAAAATATCCGGGTCCAATGACCCCGTGCCGCCGATCTCTCGACCCTGTCATTGGGCTGAATTCGCGCCGACGGAAGGTCAACCGGGACGGCTTCACAAAATTTTTTGCGGCGAGACAAATTGCGCAAGCCGAAGCGCGAAATCTTAAAAAATATCAAGGATTCGGATTTCCAACGTTCAAAACATCTAACGGGTGGGCTGCCTTGCGGCGCGCTCCGACCTCCTGTTCCAACTCCTCAAATACCGCCGCACCGTGAACATCTGCGCCAACGCCCCGGCCCGGAAGGCAAGCGTGGCCGCCCTGAAAGGCCCACGGGACCGTATCCGCGAGATGGTGAAAGAATACGATCGACGCGGAAGGTTCCTCGTGGAGGGGCTCAAAGACATCCCTCGCATCCGGTGTCACGCGCCCCACGGAGCCTTTTACGTCTTCCTGGATATACGTGAATTCAAGATGCCCTCGCTGGAATTCGCCAAGCTTCTGGTTCGCGAAGCGGGCGTGGTCACCACCAACGGCTCCGGATTCGGGAGTGAAGGGTTCTTGCGACTATCCTACGCCGCCAGGATGGACCATCTCGGAGAAGCCGTCGAAAGGATCCGCGGGGCCCTGTCCCGGCTACGATCGACCCCCGCTTGACCGTCGAGATACTCGGGTTCGCGCCGGACGCATCGCTGACGCACTTCCGGCTCACCCCGGTTTAACGGCCCTTTCAGGCCCGTTTTTCGACCTCTGAATGGCCCTTAAAATCCGGCCGATTTCCGGCCCGTTTCCATCTGATTCTGTCCGCTTGCACCGATATTCAAGCCGTGATGCCGGGGTGATGAGCGGTTGGTTGCGCTGATTAGAACATTGCGTCCAAGTGGACGGGACATTCCACAAGAGAATTGATATAATCGTAGCTGGAATCCGAAAGGGAAGGGAACCCATATAGCAAGAGGGCAAGCCTGATCCCGGTTCATTTTCAGCGCGGTGCGGCGGTCAACCTAACTAAGATCTTATATGGTGACGGAATGATGCGTATCTCAACTTGTTACATGTGCGATTCTCCTGAAACGTCACGGGAGCACGCTCCTCCACTTTGCTTTTTCCCTGAGGCAAAAGACATTGGCCGAGACCTGCGCCGCAAACTCGTAACTGTTCCATCCTGCGATCATCACAATTCCGGAAAGCAAAAGGACGACGAGTATTTCCGCTCAGTAATTCTGATGACGGCAGCCTCGAACAGTGACACGGGAAAGCACCAGTTCACTCGAAAACTGCTTCCCTCTGCGGCGAGAACGCCGCATGCGCACCGATCATTCTTTGGGGACAAGGGAACAGTAGCCGAAGGAAAAAGGCGCGCGCTACAGATCGATCGGGAACGCTTTGACGCTTGTATTGATCATTTGGCAAGAGCGTTTTTTTTGATGTCTATCATAGCAAATGGAGTTTTCCGATAGCTGTAATCTCCCCGAACTTCTTCAGTGGGATTGCGGCCGACCAGGTTGTTCCGCATCAGATGACACTAGACACTGTTGAGGCGTCTCAAAGTTTTCTCGGTCCGGAACCAATCCGGGGTGAGAATCCGGATGTGTTTAAGTATCGCCTTCGATACGATGAGGTCGACGAAGCATATGCGTTTGCGGCGATCTTCTACGATTGCTTTGAGGTGTATTCGTTTTCGTCGAGATAGTTGACATAGGCAATCGTATAACAATGGGATGGACCGGTCGCGTTATGAATAATGTGCGAACGACGCGACGGCGGTAGTACGCTGGTCATCGCATTCTTTGAGACACAGTGCCGGAGTAACTATGGCGGAAGATGACGCTGGTTTAGGCGGATTATCTGGACAAGCTGAAAGCCGGCGCTGAAGTGATATCCTTGTTTAGAAGAGTCTGAACTGAGACGTTTTGAAGGAATGTGTTGCCGAGTGATAGCGACACGAATTAGATTCACTAGGACAAAAACGTGCCAGACCACTTTCCCCGGTAAAATTTCTCAATTCCGATTACAATTATTGCTTCTCTTTGCCTTACGCTTACCTGATTCCTCGGAAAGTAAGAGTTGTTCTTCTTGGCATAAATAGGCGATTTCGGGTAAGATCCGGGAAAATTGATTCCTGAATTTGATAATGATTGAATAGGCAATGGCGGATCACAATTATTTCGCTATCCTGATCTGGCAAATTGCGGATCTACTCAGGGGGCCGTACCGGCCCCCGCAGTATGAGCGTGTCATGCTGCCCATGACGGTGCTGCGCCGGTTCGACTGCGTGCTGGCCCCGTCGAAAGCCAAGGTCCTGGCCGAACACGCAAGGCTCAAGGGTGGCAAGGTCGAGGGCGAAGCCTTGGACCAGCGGCTGAACAAAGCCGCTGGCCAGCGTTTTCACAACCACTCCCCCCTCGATTTCCAAAAGCTCAAGGGCGACCCCGACAACATCGAGAAGCACCTCGTCAGCTACATCAAGGGCTTCTCGAAGAACGTGCGCGACATCTTCGACTTCTTCGAGTTCGAGAACGAGGTCGAGCGAATGCGCGAGGCGAACATCCTCTATCTCGTCGTCTCGAAGTTCTGCGATGTCGACCTGCACCCGAACACGGTGCCGAACGAGCAGATGGGGTTAATCTTCGAGAACCTCATCCGCCGCTTCAACGAACTGGCCAACGAGACCGCAGGCGACCATTTCACGCCGCGCGAGGTCATCCGGCTGATGGTAAGCATTCTGTTCATCCAGGATGACGAACTGCTCGCCACACCCGGCACCGTCCGCAAGCTGCTCGACCCCGCCTGCGGCACCGGCGGGATGTTGGCCGAGGCCCAGAACTACCTGCGTGAGCATCATGGCGCGGCGAAGCTCTACGTCTATGGGCAGGACTACAACAAGCGCGCATTCGCCACCGCCGCGTCCGATATGCTGATGAAACAGGTGGATCACAATGGTAGCGGCGACAACGTACGCTTCGGTGACAGTTTCACCGATGACCGGTTTGCGGACGAGTCATTCGACTACTTCCTCACCAATCCGCCCTTCGGCGTGGACTGGAAGAAACAGCAGAAGGAGATCAAGCGGGAGCACGACAAGCGCGGTTCCGACGGCCGCTTTGGTGCCGGGCTGCCGCGCGTGAACGACGGCTCGCTGCTCTTCCTGCAGCACATGATTAGCAAGTTCGAGCCAGTGCGTCCTAAAGAGCGCAAGCACGGTTCTCGATTAGCGATCGTCTTCAGCGGCTCGCCTCTCTTTACCGGCGGCGCGGGCTCGGGCGAGAGCGACATCCGCAAGTGGATCATCAAGAACGACTGGCTCGAGGCCATCATCGCCTTGCCCGAGCAGATGTTCTACAACACCGGCATCGGCACTTACGTCTGGATCATCACCAACCGCAAGGAAAAGCGACGCAAGGGCAAGATCCAGCTCCTGGACGCGCGCGACGTGTGGACCGCGGGCGGCGGCGAGGACAACAAGCGGAGCCTCGGCGACAAGCGCCGCCACCTCACCCGCAGACAGATCGACGAGATCGTGAAGATCTACGGCCGGCGGATCGACGGCGAGACCTCCAAGACCTTCGACAACGCCGACTTCGGCTACACCCGCGTGACCGTCGAGCGGCCCCTGCGCCTGCGCTACCAGATGACCCTGGAAGACAAGGCCCGTTTCCTCGATGCGTGCCCGCACCTGCTCGACGACGTGCAGGCCATCGACAAGGAGCTGGGGCGGGAGCCGAAGCGCGACTGGAATGCGGAGTGGAGCTGTATCGAAGACGTGCTGCACTCGCGCAAGTCCCGGTGGAAGGCGACCGAGCGGAACCTCTTCCGCAGCGTCTTCACCCAAAAGGACCCCGAAGCCGAGCCCGTCGCCAGCGGCGGGGGCGACAACGGGTATGAGCCGGATGCCGACCTGCGGGATTTCGAGAACGTGCCGCTCACTGACGACATCGACGCCTACTTCGAACGCGAGGTGCGCCCCCACGTGTCCGACGCCTGGATGGACCGCAGCAAGGACAAGGTCGGCTACGAGATCAACTTCAACCGGCACTTCTACAAGTACACGCCTCCGCGCCCGCTGGAAGAGATCGACGCGGATCTGAAGCAAGAGGAGGAAAAGATCATGCGCTTGCTGCGGGAGGTGACGGAGTGAGTACCGTCTCCTGGGGCTCAGCGTTTCCGACTACTTGGCCGCGCAAGCGCATCAAGTACCTCTGTCGTTTCGCAGGTGGGGGAACTCCAGACAAGGGGAATCCAGAGTACTGGAATGGCGAAATTCCTTGGGTGTCGCCGAAGGATATGAGGAGCGCAACCGTCGATGACACGGAAGATCACATCACGACAGATGGGCTCGAAAGCAGTGCGACCAAACTCGTTGCCCCTGGTGCCGTCCTGCTCGTAATGCGCTCGGGCATTCTGCGCCATTCGATTCCGGTTGCGATTAATCGAGTGTCGATCGCTTTGAATCAAGACATGCGCGCATTGATCCCGTTCCCGCAGCTTGAGGCGCGTTTTCTTGCCCGACTATTAGAAGGGCATCAGCAGCAACTACTAAACGTTTGGAGCAAAGTAGGCAGTACGGTTGAGAGCCTTGAATCGGATCTCGTCGGAGAAACCGAGATCGCAGTGCCGGCGCTTGATCAGCAACGTGCCATCGCCGACTACCTCGACCGCGAAACGGCGCGGCTGGATGCGTTAGTGGCGGCAAAGGAGCGGGTGCTCGGGCTGTTGGCCGAGAAGCGCCGGGCGCTCATCACCCGCGCCGTCACCCGTGGCCTTGACCCCCACGCCCCGCTACGAGACTCCAGCATCCCCTGGCTCGGCGAGATTCCGGCGCATTGGGATCTCAAGCGGCTCAAGCACGTTGGCAAGGCAATCATTGGGCTAACGTTCGATCCAGCGGACACGGTCACCGACGGTAGCGGTGTTCTTGTGTTGCGAGCCTCAAATGTCCAAGACCAGAAGATCATTCTCGACGACAAGCTGTTTGTTCTGATGGACATTCCCGAGAATCTCAGAACCAGACTGGGCGACATACTTATCTGCTCGCGAAGCGGTAGCCGTACATTGATTGGCAAGAACGCTCTGATAGTTCAAGCTGCTACTGGCTTGACGTTTGGTGCATTCATGACTGTCTTTCGGAGTCCTCACAATGAGTATCTCTTCTACATCTTCAACTCTCCGCTCTTTGACTATCAAGCGGGTGCCTTTTCCACGTCGACGATCAATCAACTAACTGTTGAGACGCTAAACGACATGGAGGTCCCACTTCCCCCACCCTCCGAACAGAAGGCTATCGTGGCAAGTCTACGTGAAAGGACGTCTCGCCTCGATCGCCTAGTCGAGGCTACGGATCGAACTATAACCCTTCTCAAAGAGCGCCGAACAGCCCTTATCGCTGCTGCTGTAACTGGCCAGATCGACATTGGGGAAGCGGCATGAGAGTAACGCGTCTCCATCTCGCGAACTTGCGCGCCATAGAGTTTGCGGAGTTCTCGTTTAAAACTGGACTGAACTTAATTGTGGGAGTCAACGGTGTCGGCAAGAGCACAATTTTGGACGCGATTCGCATTTGCATGTCACGGGTCCTTCCTTCGATTTCTAATAGCCGGTCAAGGGCGATGTCTTTTGTCGTCGACGACATACGGGCCGGATTCCCTTTTTTGGACGTTTCGCTGGACGCCAATTTAGGCGACAAGGAATTCCGTTTGACTCGACGGCAGTGGAAAACGAAATTCGCAGCCGATGATGAAGAGAACATCGAACGTCTTCGCAGGGAAATTTTGGAGTCAGAACGTCTACGGGATCGTGCGCGAAATCTGCTAAGGGACCTTGAAGATTCGCACGGAGTCTCGGATTCCGATACGCTGTTCCCTGGGAAGGGCGAACTCTCCCGAACGGCACGGGCGCTCAAAATGGCCCCAAACTGCGTCTTTTTCGCGACGAATCGCTCCGTCGTCGCTGGGGCGAAGGCTCCAAAAAGCAAGACCTCGGGTGGCAGAGCAGCTGCATATGCCGAAGCGCTAGTTTCAAGACCATGGCAGGTTAGGCAGTTCGCCGAGTGGATGCGCACGCAATCCACCTTGGCTGCCGAGTTACCAGTTGCCGCTCGGCATCTAGAAGTCCTCCAGGTCTCAGCAACCCGATTCCTCCCGAGTTGTCAGAACATCCGACACAATGAAGATGCCTCTAGCCTCTTGATTGACAGCCATGGCACCACGCTCGATGTGAGCCAGCTGTCTGATGGAGAGCGAGGCGTACTTGGCATGGTCCTCGACCTTGCAAAGCGGTTGTCCCAGGCAAATCCGAATCTTGACGATCCGCTGCAGGAGGGCGAGGCTGTAGTCCTAATCGATGAACTGGACTTGCACCTCCATCCGTCTTGGCAGCGGCAGATCGTTCACAAACTCACGACGACGTTCCCGCGCTGCCAGTTCATCGCCACGACCCATTCGCCGCAAGTCATTGGCGAGGTCGAGCACGATCACATCCAGATCATCTCGAAAGGCGAGGTTTATTCGCCTCCCCATTCCTTCGGGGTGGACTCGAGCCGGGTCCTGGAAGAAATCATGGGTGCAGACCCCCGCACTCAGAAAGTCGACGTGCTACTCTCGCAGGTGTCCCACGAAGTTAGTAATCAGCGGTACGAGAGCGCACGTGAATTGCTGGCACAACTCGTCGACCGGCTTGGCGAGAATGATCCCGAAGTCACCCGAATCCGAACCCTCCTCGATTTTATGGAGGGCGAGGAATGAGGGCGATCACCAAGGGTCGCGAACCAGCAAGCCTCAGGTCGCATCGCCAGACACCGCACTGCGATTATGACAACTACGTGCCGAAGAACGATCTTCGACACGCCCTTGTTATCGAGCAGCACGGGCTGTGCTGCTACTGCATGGGTCGCATCCGCCCCGAGCGAGCGTCCATGAAGATCGAGCACTGGAGGGACCAAAAAGACCACCAAGACGAACAACTCAACTACCGGAATCTCCTCGGCGCCTGTCTCGGCGGGCATGGACAACCGGCTCACCTCCAGCACTGCGACACGAGGAAGGGGGACAGGGACCTTGAGTGGAATCCCGCCAACCAGGCGCATCGCATCGAGACCCGCATCCGGTACGAGCCGGATGGCTCGATCCACGCGGATGAGGCAGGTTTCGATGGCCAGCTCAACAACGTGTTGAATCTGAACCTCGCCAAACTGAAGAACAATCGGAAGGGCGTCTACGACGCGGTACTCGAATGGTGGGAGAACCAGAAGAAACGGAATCACGGCCGTGTGCCTCGTGAACGGCTCGAACGCGAGCGAACCAGACGTGACGCAGGAGTCGGGGAACTCGCTCCATATGTTCAGGTCGCGGTCTGGCTGTTGGGCCAAAAGCTCGCAAGGATGGGGGCATGAGCCAAGGTCGTCACTCCGAAACCGCCTTCGAGACCGTCATCGAAGCGCACCTGCTTGAGAACGGGTATGTGACGGTCGCGCGCGAGGGCTTCGACCGCGAGCGCGCGATCTTTCCCGAGACGGTCCTCGCCTTCATCCGCGAGACCCAACCGAAGGAATGGGCCAAGCTAGAGTCGCTGCACGGCGACAAGACCGGAGAGCAGATCCTCGGCGATCTGTGCAAGTGGATGGACGGCAACGGCGCGCTTGCGACGCTGCGACACGGGTTCAAGTGTTACGGGCGAACGCTCCATGCGGCGTACTTCAAGGCGGCGCACGAGTTGAATCCGGAGCTTGAATCCCGCTACGCCGCCAACCGTCTGGGGCTTACCCGCCAGCTCCGCTTCTCGCCACGCTCCGAGAAGTCGCTGGATGTCACGCTGAGCCTGAACGGCATTCCCGTGGCTACGCTGGAACTGAAGAACCCGCTCACCGGACAGACCGTTGAGGATGCACGCCGACAGTACAAGCAGGACCGCGACCCGCGCGAGCCGATCTTCGAGTTCAAGCGGCGCACGTTGGTGCACTTTGCCGTGGATACCGAGTCCGTGCTCATGACCACGCGGCTCGCCGGCGCGGCGACACATTTTCTTCCGTTCGACAAAGGCTGCGACGGAGCGGCCGGGAACCCGCCTGATCCGGCGGGCCGGACCTACCGCACGGCATACCTATGGGAAGAGGTGCTGCGGCGTGACAGCCTGCTCGACCTCCTCGCCCGCTTCATCCACTTGCAGATGGACGAGAAGCGCGACGACCGGGGCCGCAAGGTCAAGACGGAGGCCATGATCTTCCCCCGCTACCACCAACTCCAGGCGGTGCGCATGCTGGTGGACGCCGCCCGCAGCGAGGGCGTGGGGCACAACTACCTCGTCGAGCATTCGGCAGGCAGCGGCAAGAGCAACACCATAGGTTGGCTGACGCATCGGCTCGCATCCCTGCACGATGCCGCCAACCAGCGCGTTTTCGACAGCGTTATCGTGGTCACGGATCGCGTCGTGCTCGACCAGCAGCTCCAGGACACGATCTACCAGTTCGAGCACAAGCGGGGCGTCGTGCAGCGGATCGACGAGAGCTCGCGACAACTCGCCGAAGCGCTCGAGAATGCGGTGCCGGTGATCATCACAACACTGCAGAAATTCCCTTTCGTCTCGCGCCACTTGCTCAAGATGGCCGAGGAACGCGGGACGACAGGCACGGGCACGCTCGCCACCCGGCGTTGCGCCGTCGTCGTCGACGAGGCGCACAGCTCTCAGAGCGGCGAGACGGCGACCGATCTCAAGGAAGTGCTGGGCGGAGAGGGGCTTCGGGACGAAGCCAAGAAGCGCGCGTCCGAGGAAGGCCGGGAAGACATGGAAGAGCTCTTCCGCAGCATGGCCAAGCGCGGCAAGCAGGCGAACCTGAGCTTCTTCGCCTTCACCGCCACGCCCAAGCACAAGACGCTCGCCGTGTTCGGCCGCGATGGGCAGCCGGCGCACCGCTACACCATGCGGCAAGCGATCGAAGAAGAGTTCATCCTCGACGTGCTGAATCAATACACCACGTACGCGACGTACTTCAGGCTGCTCAAGGCGTGCGAGGACGATCCCAACGTAAAGCGCAAGAAGGCCGCGCAGGCGCTGGCGCGTTTCATGAGGCTGCATCCGCACAATATCGCGCAGAAGACCGAGGTGATGGTCGAGCACTTCCAGGCCGTCACGCGGCACAAGATCGGCGGCCGGGCCAAGGCGATGGTGGTGACGGGGTCGCGCCTCGAAGCGGTCCGCTACAAGCAGAGCTTCGATCGCTATATCCGGAAGAAGGGCTACGCCATCAAGTCGCTGGTGGCGTTTTCCGGCACGGTGGTGGACGACAAGCTCGCAGGCGTCACCTATACCGAACCGGGCATGAACCAGGGCATCTCCGAGAAAGAGCTGCCTGAGAAGTTCGCGACGCAGGAGTATCAGGTCCTGCTCGTGGCGGAGAAGTACCAGACCGGGTTCGATCAACCGCTGCTGCACACGATGTTCGTGGACAAGCGGCTCGCGGGCATTCAGGCCGTTCAGACCCTCTCCCGGCTGAACCGCATTCACCCGCTCAAGGAAGACACATTCGTTCTCGACTTCGTGAACGACAGGGAGGAGATTCGCGAGGCCTTCAAGACCTACTACGAAGGTTCCGAGATGGGCGAGGAAGTCGACCCCGCCCGCATGTACGCGATCAAGGGCGAGCTGGATGCCTCGGGAATCTACCTCGATGAGGAGGTTGAGCGGTTCAGAGACGTCTACTTCAAGCCGAAGCGTCGGCAGAGTGCGCTGGATCACCGGACCATGAACGCCGCTCTCGATCCGGCGGTGTCGCGATTCACGGTCCGCCGGGACGACAACGAGGAGGGG
This sequence comes from uncultured Binatia bacterium (SeqCode), assembly GCA_965218425.1. GTDB lineage: Bacteria > Desulfobacterota > Binatia > UBA9968 > CAXXLF01 > CBDCDW01. Next base: position 1,687,389 of record OZ244621.1, on the reverse strand, counting down.
GCGGAAGACTGGCGCGGCAAGGTGCAGGCGTTTTTGAATCTGTATGGGTTCCTGAGCCAGGTGATTCCGTACCAGGACTCGGATCTCGAGCAACTGTACGTGTTCCTCCGCCATCTCGTGGCGAAGCTGCCACGTCGCAAGAGTGGCCCGGCGTACCAGTTCGATGACGAGGTGCGGATCGAGTACTACCGCCTGCAGAAGATCAGCGAAGGCTCTATCTCGCTCCGGGACGGCGTTGCGGGCGCCCTGGATGGGCCCACCGAGGTCGGTAGCGGCGCTGCGAACGAGCAGTCGGTGCCGCTCTCCCAGCTCATCGACATCGTCAACGAACGCTTCGGCACGGACTTCAACCAGGCCGATCAGCTCTTCTTCGATCAGATTGTCGAAGCGGCCATGGCCGACGACGGTCTGCGACAGGCGGCCGCGGTCAATCCGGGCGACAAGTTCGAGCTGGTGTTCAAGAGCCTGTTGGAGAATCTGTTCGTCGAGCGCATGGATCAGAACGAGGAGATCTTCGTCCGGTTCATGAACGACGCGCCCTTCCAGAAGCTCGTGACGACATGGATGGCGTCGCAGGCGTATCGGCGGCTGAGAAGCGACGACACTCGCGGAGGAGAGGAGCACGCGGGACCCAGCGCGCTTCCGGCACGCCTGCGTATCGTCGAGCCCCAGCCGGAGGAGCGCTACGTGACCTGCGTGCCGCTCGTCCCTCTCAAGGCCGCCGCGGGCGCATTCAGCGACCTCCAGTACATCGATGACGATGACTATGAATGGGCGGCAGTCGAGACCAAGCGCCGCCTCCGTCGTGGCATGTTCGTCGCCCAGGTGGTCGGCAAGTCCATGGAGCCGGCCATCCCCGACGGCGCGTACTGCCTCTTCGCGGCGCCCGTCGAGGGCACGCGCCAGGGCAAGACGGTGCTCGTGCAGATGCGCGACGCCGCCGATCCGGAAAGCGGCGAGCGCTACACCGTCAAGCGTTACAAAAGCGAGAAGGCCGGCGACGGAGACTCATGGCACCATACGAGAATCATACTCAACCCTGTCAACGCGGACTTCGAGCCGATCATCCTAACCGGCACGGACGAGGGGCCGCTGCAGGTGATCGCTGAGGTCGTCGAGGTTCTCGGAGAGGGAACGTGATGAACTACCCATTGAGACACATCTCCAGGGGCCGGAGTCAGGATTGCCTTTCTGATATTCTAAGTTTGATTCCCTTTCGGATTCCAGTTTGTATCGTACCAGTTCTCTTTTGGAACGTCCTCTCCATTTGGAAGCTGTCTTGTAGAGGTTAGGCACTATTAAATGAAATTGGGGAATGGCTCGTTGACTGAGCAAGAGATTATCGAATCACTTGCGGAAGTTTTTAAAATCTGTGCGAGCATCGATCGAAAAGCACTTTGGAATGCGGTTGTACCTACCGACGCCGAACTCCCAGGAGAACTTCTACCTGGCCAGAAAATTGTGACTCATATTCCGAGCTACGAATATTTTGAACTCGAGGATTTCATTGCACTTGTTGATTTACTAGTAAAACGTACATCATTGCCCGAAAAGGACAAGATTCGTCTAATGCTAGCCGGCTATTGTCGAATCATGGAATCAGATCTTCCACTCGCAATTGTTTGGAATCTGTTACGAGCCGCCTCTGGAAGTCCTGAGTCATGGACATTTACAAGAGTTTCAAATGCAGGCTGCACTCAGATCTGCGAGTACCCAGGTGAGAAGATCGAGGAAATTTGCCGTTTGTCGAAAAGCTTGTGCATCAAGATTGGCGGTGTGCTAGAGCGGCTTTGGGACCCCTATCTCCGAAACGCTGTGAGCCATTCACAGTATTTCCTGAGCGAAGACAGGTTTTTATCGTCAGGTGGTCTATCCCCGATCTCGCGAAAGCAAGGACAAGGGCTGAGAGTAAAGGGGCGCTCAATTACCTTTGATGAGGTTAGGGGCCGTTACCAACTTGCTCGAACATTTGTAATCGGCGTGGCCGACAGATGGAGACAGGCGCACAAAAACCTTAACAAAGGGATCAAATCTTTTGTTGACAGATAACATCTTCCGGATTCTCCAGCCGCCTCGCGCTTTAAGTGAATCCCATGGCGCGCCCGGCCCGCCGCACCGCGACTCCTCACTCCAGACTCCCCGGCTGCTTCCACCAAAGTCATGTCGCTTAGCCTCTTCATCTTTGACTTTGAAGAACGCCCGGGCTTTCCTTTGCGCGAAACTGCCCTTGCCCGTGCGGATCGGGATCTGGAAGGCCTGGGAGAGATTGTCGATGATGTCCTGGCGTCTCTTTATCTGCCGCCCTTCGGCGGTGTTTGGGGGGTGGTAGTTATTCTTTATCGGGGTGGAAGATTGGGGTATGTCGTCCTGCCTCATGCGGAAGTCGGGCAGGCCGTAAGTGCGTGGGTCCTCTGCTATGCCGGTTGTGGGGGAAACTTCTTGGGCGCTGCCAGGCCCTCCTTCTGAGCCTGGATCTTGAGTTTGATTACCTCCCCCGCCCACTCCTTGAACCTCTGGTCCCGGGGAGTCTTTGAGTCCAATGAATGCTGGAACTCCCTCCACTCCTTCAAGGAAGAAAACGGTGTTGGCGGGTCGATTATTGAGATTAATTCCTCCTGGTTCGGTGTCATAGTATATGCTCCCAAGGGTGTGAAAATATTTGTAGGAATCTTCTACGATATCCGCATACAGGTTGTCAAGGGTCGTCGCGTAATCGACATACCCGAACCGGTGAGACAATCGCCACACTATGTCCCAGTGAATCCGTTGCGCGTCATCGGCCGTCAATTTTTTTTCGTTCAATCTCACTGTTATTGCCAGTCTCACGGCCTCGCTTACGTTATCCAGCATTCTCCTCAGTCGCTTTAGGCCTTTTTGTTGAGACTGCCAATCCTTAAGTTCCTTTGTCATCTTGGCCGCGTATACGCTGCCATTGGAACCAACGGCCACTATGTTCGGGGTCAGACCTTGACATTTGACATGATTCATCTCGCCTTCTCAAAAGTTATTGAGGGAGCACTAAAGCTCTCCCGCCACCGTCGCCTCCCAGGTTGAACTGTCCCGACACCACGAGGTGGCGGCTGCTGCAATATGCGTCAAGACGCCGCCGCATGACGTGGAGCGGCTCGGCCATGTCGTCTTTTGAAACCGGCGTCAGGCTTGCCCCTTTTCTATTCTGGGTTTCTTTCCCTTTCACATTCCGGCTTGTATCGTGCCAATTCTCTCTTGGAACGTCCTGTCCTTTTGAAGACTGTCTTCTAACCGGCCCAACCCACGGTTCATCACCCCGGCATCACGGCTTGAATACCGGGCAACCTCCATGAGTCGGTATCCGGCTTCTTCAACCGCTATCCTAGCTATAATCCAACGTATCTGACTTGTCTCTCTACACGTAACCGTAGAGTTCACAGCCGAATCGGGTTGGCAGCCCTTGAAGAATCGTTAGGTAGAGTTCCCGGTCATCGTCATCGCGCAAGATGAGCCGGCCTAGGTTGCCCCGACTGACCTGCCTTGTCGGCAGACAAGTGGCGTGATAAAGGGCGCCGGGAAAATGGACGCGGGGTTTTCTTGCCACGTTGTGCCTGTGTCATCGAGTGCTTCAGATGGCAAAGGGGAAAGCCTGACCCGCATTACGAAACATTCAAAAATCAGGGGTGAGAGGAGTCACCCAACTATTCTCGTCGAAGCAACAACCGCATGCCGACCGGAAAATGGTCAGACACACCGCGGCGACTATTCGGATCAAAGCGGCGCGGTTCCATGTAGCCGCGATCCTTTCCATCAGTCATCACCTGCTCCTGACTCACTACCAAAGTGCTGAAGCTGCCAAGATCCGCGAACCAGTTCTTGGTTGAGGGCCGGGATGGGCTTAGATGTGCCGACACCAATATCATGTCAAGGAACGACCATGTGTGATCGAAATGCTTTCTTGACCCCGGCGCTCCGCAACCGCTCTTCACCAACGGAGATGCATGCCAATTTCCCCGTTCCAGCAAACGCGCAAATGCATCGGACGGTCCTTCCTTGCAGTTGATATTAAAATCACCTGCCGCCACCGCCAAACTCTCCTTCGGCAGTTTCTTGGCAAGCTCGTTGAGTTTCTTAAAAGCGCGTATCCGGCAACTGAACGGGTTTCCGCCTGACGGGAAATGGACACCGAACACGAAGAGAGTCTCGCCGTTGGGTAGCTCCAGTCCAACCTGCACAATGTCTCTTGTCTTCCCGCAGGTTTGGCTATCGCGCTTGATGTCCACGACAAACGCTTCCGGTTTTCCCACAATCGGGAGTTTGGTAAGAATGCCGACGTCGATACCTCGGTTGTCCGGCTGATCACTGGTGTCAAGCTGCACGATATGGAAATTTTCAGAGCTTAAATGGCGGGCGGTCAGGTCCTCCAATACCTGCTTGTTTTCAGTTTCCGGAATCACCAGGACATCGGGCATCAGCGGCATGGCTTTGACGACGTCGGCATAGCGCTGCAACTTCATGCCGTATGTCGCTTCATCCCAATTCAATTCCTTGCATTGTTTTTCATAGAACTTGCTGCGAGTGAACTTCTCGCAACGTTGATCGTGCTCCGGTCTTTGCTGCTTGACGGATAGCGGGAGGTAGGTGTCATCGTGGGGATTGCCGGCGTCATCGATGGTATCGAAAAGGTTTTCGGCGTTGAAAGCTATGATCGAGATTGGTTTTGCGTGAGAGACGGAACAAATCGAGAACCATAGAAGTACGGCCAAGGCAAATCTATCCATATCTTTTATCTCCGTGAATTTGTCTGTCTCTGGGCCGGGGGCAAGTAAAAGGAGCAGGCCCCAAGCTTTACGTCGGGTTAGACTATTACAAGCGATACGCCCAGGTAAATGCAATCGACGAGGTGCTCGGCAGCGTAGCGGATCAGAAATAATTGAAAATGGCCGGGAAAATCCGAGACAAAATGACCCGTAAATCGCCCATGCAAAGACCCTGAAAGGGCCGTGCATCGACCGTGCCGGCGTGGTCGTCGGCGGGCGCGGATTCAGGATTACTTGATGGCGATAGCGCACAACATCGAGCCGTCGATTGATCATGCACGGCCAAAACCCAGAGCCGTATTGGCTGCAGCAACGAACGGGGCCACGGCCTTCCAGCAAGCAGTGGGGGTTTGAGCAAACAAACTCGGAGCGGTTATAGATCGGTTGGATCTATTGCGCTATTTAACCGACGTTTGGGCAACAATCCGACAAGACGTGCCCCCCATATACTTGCCGCCCCAACCCCGGAGACGACCTACTCGGGACGCGATGCGCCTTTTTTTCTTCGTTGAGTCAGAAGCGCCCCTCGTTCAGCCGCCACCAAACGTCGGTTCCCTTGAGGGCCGCGTTTCCTTGCGCCCAATCCCAAGGCGTCTTGCCGTTCTTGTTCCTCGCCTCGATGTCGGCTCCGCCGTCGATCAGTGCGGCGATCATGGCAGGATTTTTTTTATTGAACCCTACTGCCAGGTGCAGGGGGGTCTCGCCGTTCTTGGTTCTAGCCTCGATGTCGGCTCCGCCGTCGATCAGCGCGGCGATCATGGCAGGATTTTTGTTGAACCCTGCTGCCAGGTGCAGGGGCGTCCAGCTGTACTTGTCCCTCGCCTCGATGTCGGCTCCGCCGTCGATCAATTTGGCGACGACGGCGGGATTGTCGTTGTCCCCTGCTGCAAAGTGCAGGGGGGTCTCGCCGTTCTTGGTTCTAGCCTTGATGTCGGCTCCGCCGTCGATCAATTTGGCGACGACGGCGGGATTGTCGTTGTCCCCTGCTGCAAAGTGCAGGGGGGTCTCGCCGTTCTTGGTTCTAGCCTTGATGTCGGCTCCGCCGTCGATCAATTTGGCGACGACGGCAGGATCTTTGTTGAACCCTACTGCCAGGTGCAGGGGGGTCTCGCCGTTCTTGGTTCTAGCCTTGATGTCGGCTCCGCCGTCGATCAATTTGGCGACGACGGCGGGATTGTCGTTGTCCCTTGCCGCAAAGTGCAGGGGCGTCCAGCTGTACTTGTCCCTCGCCTTGATGTCGGCTCCGCTGCCGATCAGCTTGGCGAAAACGGTAGGATTTTCGTTGAACCCTGCCGCAAAGTGCAGGGGGGTCTCGCCGTTCTTTTCCCTCGCCTTGATGTCGGCTCCGCCGTCGATCAATTTGGCGACGACGGCAGGATCTTTGTTGAACCCTGCCGCCAGGTGCAGGGGGGTCTCGCCGTTCTTGTCCCTCGCCTTGATGTCGGCTCCGGATGCCAGACAATCCCTGACCGTCATGGGCGTCGCCGTCTTGAAGAACTCCTCTGTGTTCCAGTCCCCGCAATCCGCCGCAATGGACGAACGGCCCCATGCGCCGAGGGCGAGGAACAAGACGCCGACAACCACCGGCCCGCCAAACCGGGCCGTCATATTGCCGGTGATTCGGTGTAATTCCATCACTCTAACTCCTATAACCGTGCGAGCCCATCTCTTTGCCCGGCCGCGCGCCGATAGCCGTAACGTGCCTGGGACAACGGGACAAGCCATAACCGGATGACCCCGGGTGAGCATTACCATATTTTTGAGAAGGTTTGCTAAACAAAAGGCGTGAAAGATGGAGGCGGGGCGCAAGCCCCGTCACTCTTTCAGGATGTCGGCCGCGATGCTGTCGGCGGTCCGTGCCCCCGATGTCTATCCCTAAGCGAAATTGCAATTCTTCCTGCCGGCCAATTTTCCGAAGTCGTCATTCCAAAACTACATTCCCTGATGAATTCACCAACTCCGGAGCGGCCATACACCACGTCACCATTTTCGTCATAGATGGTCTGGGTGATCGACAAAGAGGTCAAATCTTTTATTGACAAATAACATCTTCCGGATTTTCCGGCCGCCTCCGAATTCCTCTATCCGCCCCACGCTTTAAGCGAATCCCATGGCGCGCCCGGCCCGCCGCACCGCGACTCTTCACTCCAAAACTCCCCGGCTGCTTCCGCCAACGTCATGTCGCTTAGCCTCTTCATCAGGCACATCCCGACTTTCCTCCCCTCTGCGGCTCCTCACCGGATCTTCTACCCCCCATAGATCGTGTGCCTGTAAAACCGTTTTCAGAGATTCCCCATAGTCGGCCCTGCTGAGGAACACCTTTCGGCGGGCGGATCCTCGGTTCATCAAATGATGGACCGCACCCCGATATTCAATGCGCAAGGGCCGTGATGACCTTGCCCCCTAAAACGAGTCCAGGTGAAATGTTAGGGATTTTGATTTTAGGAAGGAGGCAAGGATGGCAAGAAAGCGATTTACGGCCGAGCAGATTATCCTCAAGCTGCGTGAGGCGGAGGTGAGCTTGGCCCAAGGGAAGGCGGTGGGCCAGGTGTGCAAGCAGGTGGGGGTAACCGTGCAGACCTACTACCGGTGGAGGAAGGAATATGGAGGCCTGAAGATGGATCAGGCCAAGAGGCTCAAGGCCTTGGACAAGGAGAATGCGCGGTTGAAGAAGCTGGTGGCGGATCTATCGCTGGACAACCAGATCCTGAAGGAAGTGTCCTCGGGAAACTTCTAGGCCCGGCGAAGAGGAGACGAGCGGTGATATGGGCCAGAGAAAGATTGGGACCTGATCGAGTCTCCGAACGCCGGGCTTGCCAAGTGTTGGGACAGCCGCGATCGACGCAACGAAGAGTCCGAGAGATCCCGGAAGAGGAAGCAAGACTAGTGGCTCGGATGATGGAGCTGGCCAGCGAATACGGGCGATACGGCTACCGGAGGATTACGGCCATGCTGCGTGGGCAGGGGTGGAAGGTCAACCACAAGCGAGTGGAGAGGCTCTGGAGGCAGGAAGGGCTGAAAGTCCTCAGCCGTCAGCCTAAGCGAGGGAGGCTCCGGTTGACTGATGGCTCCTGCATTCGCCTGAGACCGGCGCATCGAAACCATGTGTGGAGTTATGACTTCGTGCACGAGCGAACCGAAGACGGTCGGGCCTTTCGGCTGTTGAGCATCGTGGATGAATACACCCGGGAGTGCTTGGCGATTGATGTGGCCAGACGGATGAATCACCGGGATGTGCTGGAACGGTTAGCGGAGCTATTCGTGGAACGGGGCGTGCCGCAGTCCCTTCGGTCCGACAATGGCCCCGAGTTTACGGCTCAGGCTATCCGGGACTGGCTCAAGGCCATTGGTGTCAGGACACTCTACATCGAGCCTGGCAGTCCTTGGGAGAATGGCTACGTGGAGAGTTTTAACGGAAAACTCAGGGATGAGCTGCTCAACCGGGAGGTGTTTGAAACCCTGAGGGAAGCTCAGGTGCTGATCGAAAGATGGAGAAGAGAGTATAACCAGAGGCGGCCTCACAGCGCCCTGGGCTATCGTCCTCCGGCACCGGAGGCCTTTCTGCCCAGAGCGCAGGCTGGGAATTCATCCCCATGGGCTGGACTCCAGATAATTCCGGCTCTAACTTAAAGGGTGGTACCACTCCTGGGGGCAGGTCAGTGACATGGAAAGCTTTAATTACAGTTCACATCCCAATGATCGACAAAAGACTTGACCTCTTCGCTAAATTGACGCCCTTTTATCTGTTTAAGTTAATCCGGTCAACAACGTCTCCTTAGAAACTCAGGCTATCCCGGTGGCCGGCTTTGTTTCACCGGGGAACAGGCCATGCCTGGTGAGGAATTCGATCATAAAACGATCATAAAGCCAGGGCTGCTCTAGTTGACACGCGTGGCCTGCTCCCGGCAAGACCTTCAACTCGCAATTGGGTATGCGTGCCTTGAGCGCGTAGACTGTCTGATGGGCGCTGTCCTCGCTCCCGGTCAGGATCACTGTTGGACACGCGATGCGCTCATGATGGCCATCCGGCACGGGCTTCTGGAGAGCTTTGAACTGGTAGAGGATCGTCTGTAAATCGGCAAATTTGTTGCGTTCGGTGAAGAGGTCGGCGAAGAAATGCGCGAGCGGCGTCGCGCGAAACGTTGGGCTCAGGTCCTCGAACGTGTACGCCCAGCGATAGTCTATCCCGTTGGCGGTGTAGGCATCTATCCGCCGCTGGGCAAATTCCTTTAAAGGGTTGTAGCCGGTGCCCGACAATATGAGCGCCGCCGTCTTATCCGGGCGGTGGTGGTACATGTAGGGAGCAATCGAAGATCCGACCGAACAGCCGACCAGGATCGCGGTCTCGCCGGGCAGCGCGTCATCTATCGCTTCCCAACAGGCCTGGGCCATGTCGGCGATGGTCAGGCCGGGGTCGGCCTTGGGCGAGCGGCCGTAACCCGGGATGTCGATTGCAATGCACCGGTACCAGGTCGACAGGTGCGTCATCTGAAAAATCCAGCACGACTGATCCATCGGGTTTGGATGGATAAAGGCGATTACCGGTCCCGTACGCCCCATCCTTTCATAATAAAGCGGTCCGTGAATGTGCTGCGCCATGATATTTGCCCTCCTTCATGTAAGATCAAACTTGGTAAAGGGTTCAAATCTTTTGTTGACAGATAACATCTTCCGGATTTTCCAGCCGCCTGCGAAATCTTCCATCCGCCTCACGCTCTAAGTGAATCCCATGGCACGCCCGGCCCACTGCACCGTAACTCCTCACTCCAATTTACCTGAAATGGTGGTCAGGTAACATGAAAAAAGGCGTCAAGCTCCAGCAGGACGGTGGTTGCAGCGGCCATCGAACCTGAAAGGAGCAGACCCCATGCTTTTGAACACCGCGTCCAAATGGACAGGACATTCCAGAAGAGAATTTGGTACAATACAAGCTGGAATCCGAAAAGGAAGGAAACCCAGAATAGCAAACAGGCAAGCCGGACACCGGTTCCCAACCACTACAGGGGTGATGACGGCCCCGACACCGTGACAAGGATCACAATGTCCATGCGAAAACACATCACGACAATGATGCGGGTCCTCATTCTCGGTGCGTTTGCCCTCTGGATCGCCCCGGCCGCCGCAACCAGGGTGGCGACCGTGGAAGGCATCACCGAGTACCGACTCGACAACGGCCTTCGGTTCCTGCTCTTTCCCGATCGGAGCCGGCAGCGGATCACCGTCAACATCACCTACCTCGTGGGTTCGCGGCACGAAGGCTACGGCGAAACCGGGATGGCCCACCTGCTCGAACACCTCGTCTTCAAAGGCACGCCGAACCATCCCAGTATCTCCAACGAACTCTCCGAGCGAGGCGTGTCTTTCAACGCGACGACGTGGTTCGACCGCACCAGCTACTACGAGACGTTCCCGGTCGAGGAAGACAACCTCGCCAGGGCGCTCGACATCGAAGCGGACCGCATGGTCAATTCGCGCATCTCCGCCGAAGACCTCGCCTCCGAGATGACCGTTGTCCGCAACGAGTGGGAGCGCCACGAAGACAATCCCTTTGCGACTCTGAAGGAGCGCGTCCTGTCCACGGCATTCCTGTGGCACAACTACGGCAACTCTACCGGCGGCGCCCGTGCCGACATCGAGAACGTGCCCATCGAACGCCTGCGGGCGTTCTACCGGAAATACTACCAGCCCGACAACGCGGTCCTCGTGGTCACGGGCCGTTTCGACCCTGAGCGGGCGGTGGATCTCATCGAGGAGAAGTTCGGCCCGATCCCGCGCCCGGATCGCAGCGGCGCCAACCGGCTGTTCGAGACCTACACCGCCGAGCCCACCCAGGACGGGGAGCGCACGGTGACGCTGCGGCGGGTGGGCAGCGTTCAGTACGCCATTGCCGCTTATCACGTGCCGAGCGGTTCCCACTAACAATTCGCCGCGGTCGATGTGCTGGCGCATCTGTTGGGCACGCAGCCAGCGGGGCGACTCTACAAGAACGTGGTTGAGACCGGCCTCGCCGCGGGTACGTCGATTTCCACCTACCGGCTGAAGGAACCCGGCGTGCTGATTGCCAGCGCCGAAGTGCGCCGGGAAGGCGACCTGAGCGAAGCCGTCGAGGCCATGCTGGCAACCTTGCAGGGCCTCGACGATGAGCCTCCGACGGCAGAGGAGGTGGACCGCGCCAAGACGGCATTCGCGGCAGGTTTCGAGCGCGCGTTCAACGACCCGAGCGCCATCGGCGGGAACTTGAGCAAAGGGGCGTCGATGGGCGACTGGCGGCTCATGTTCCTGCATCGGGACCGTGTGGCGGAGGTGACGCCCGCCGATGTCCTGGCCGTGGCGAAGGCGTATCTGAAGACTTCGAACCGCACGGTCGGCTACTTCTATCCGACGGACGAAACGCCGCCGCGGGCCGAGATCCCCGCGCCGCCCGATGTCGCGGCGCTGTTTTCGGGACACACCGGGGGCAAGGCGGCGGCCAGGGGCGAAGGGTTCGAACCGACGCCCGGGAACATCGAGAGCCGCACCACGAGGCTCACCCTCGCGAGCGGCGTCGAGGTCGCGCTCTTGCCGAAGGAGAGCCGGGGCGATGCGGTGAGCGTCAGCTTCTCGTTCCCGTATGGCACAGAGAACGCCTTGATGGGCCGGAGGATCGCGGCGGAGTTTGCCGGTCGCATGCTGCCGCGCGGCACTACCCGGCGATCACGGCAGGAGCTCATCGACGAGTTCGCTCGTCTCAAGGTCCAGGGCGACCTGAACGGCGCCCAAGGCTCGGTGACCACGGTGCGCGAGAACCTGCCCGACGTGCTACGCCTTATCGCCGAGACGCTGCGCGAACCGGCCTTCGACCCGGCGGAGTTCGAACTGCTGCGCGAGGCGTTCCTGGCAAACGTCGAAGCGCGGCGATCCGATGTCAAGGAGCGCATCGAGAACGCCGTCGACCGCCACTTCAACGGCGGCTACGACGAGAGCCATGTGTTCTACACGCCGACCTTCGACGAGCTGATCGCCCGCTACGAGGCGGTCACGGTCGAGCAGGCGCGGGACTTCTGGGCGTCGTTCTACGGCGCGGAAGGAGGAACGGTATCGATCGTCGGCGACTTCGATCCCGACGAGATCGTCCCGGTCCTCGAAGAGGCTCTGGGCGGCTGGAGCGCCAGGGAACCCTACGGCCGGGTCGACCGGCCTTACGCGGACATCGCCGCCGTCTCCGTCGACATCGAGATGCCCGACAAGGTGAATGCCATGATGGTCGCGTACTTGAAGATCCGGATGCGCGACGACCACGCGGACTACCCGGCGCTGGTCCTCGTCAACCACATCCTGGATGCCCGGCTCGGCAGCCGCATCCGCCAGCAGGAAGGGCTCTCGTATGCCGTGGGTTCGAAATTCAGCGCCTACCCCATCGACGAGACCGCCACCTTCCTCGGCTACGCGATTTTCGCGCCGGAAAACGCCGACCGGGTGGTGTCTGCGTTCAGAGAGGAAGTCGACAGGGCGCTGATATGGGGCTTCACCGCCGGGGAGGTGGAGGCGGCCAAGCGCGGCTATCTGGACGGCGCTCAACGCCGACGGTCGGACGATCGGGCGGTCGCGTCGATACTCAACTACAACCTGTTTAACGACCGAACCATGGAGTTCGTCGCGCAGCGGGAAGCGGCCATCAAGGCGCTGACGCCCGACGACCTCCTCGCGGCAATGCGCCGGCACATCGACCCGGAGAAGATGTCGATATTCCGCGCCGGCGACTTTGCGAACAAGCTGGCGCGGTAACGGCGGGGTTCAGGCCTTCACGATTCGACCTGCTCCACTATCAATAATTCAAACTGAGACACTACCGGAAATTTTCCGCCCTTGACAGGCGGGCGGGGTGTGGTATTAGAGCCCTCCCGGGCAGTGTGATCCGCCTTCGCAAAAGACCACGGCCGTAAGGCCGTGGATGAAAGCGCATGACGGATCTGCCGTAGCCTTGGCGAAGGTAAGCGCTTCAGCGGATTCCGCCGGAGATAATGAAGGATACCACGGGCGTAAGCCCGTGGAGGCTTAATTGTGCAAGGGGTAACCTCACACGCGCCAGGTGGCAAAGGATCCGAATAGGAGGGAGTCAAAAATGAAAACACACCGGACAGTTGGGTTTATCCTTTTCTTTGCAGTTGCAGTCATTTTTTCCCGTGTACCCAATTTGTTAGGACAGGAAGCGGGATCGGGCTGGAAGGCTGAATGGAAAAAAACCCTAGCCGCGGCCAAGAAGGAAGGGAAGCTGGCTTTCGTGAGCGGCTCCAGCAGTCGTGATTACATCGGAAAGTTCCGCAAAGCGTTTCCCGATATCCAGGTGGAGTTCCTCGAAATGCGCGCTTCGGATCTGCAGGTTAGGATACCCACGGAGCGCCGCGCGGGGGTTTACCAATGGGATATTATTGTGATGGGAGGTAGCGCCGGAGTCACCGACTTCGTCCCCGCGGGGATATTTGCCGACCTGAATGAAGCGTTAATCAACCCGGAGTTTAAGAAAGATGAGACGTGGGTGGGGGACTTCGGGGACATCTGGGTGGATAATCACCGCAAGAAGTTTAAGATCCACCACAAGGCCGGCCTTGGCCAGGGGGCTTCTTTTTGGGTCAACCGCAAGAAGGTCCCTGAATCCAAGTTGAATAAGACGGAGGACCTGTTTAGGTCCGAGTTCAAGGGGAAAATATGCACCTTTGATCCCCGAGTGGAGGGTGCAGCCGATGCACAGTTCGGAATGATCGCCGTGATGTACGGGAAAGAGTATCTCCGGCGTCTTTTCAAAGAAACCAACATGGTTATCATCAGGAATTACCGAAAGCTAACAGAGGATACTGTCCGCGGCCGCTGCCTGATCGCCGTTGGAGGACGAATTACCAGTTTTCACAAACGGGGCGTGGGTCTCCATATTAAGAGGTTCTACGCCTTTTCTCCCACCATAGCTCCCGAGTTTAAAGATGTAGTGGTGTTTACCTGCTGCGGCGAGGGAAAGAGAGAGAAAAACCTCGATGGTTTCTTTGCCGGTGGGAGTGCCCACAATATGCTTTCCATGGCAAGCAGGGCGCCCCATCCCAACGCCGCTAAAGTCTTCGTCAATTGGCTCCTCAGCAAGGAGGGTCAAATGGCCTGGATGAAGGATGATGAAACCCAGTGCAGCCGACGGGCGGATCTCCACAGTTCGTGGTGCCCGGACTATTTGAATAAAAAGGACCCCACCCAATTCCTCCCATTAAAGGAAAATGGGACTTACATATCTTTGCACACCACCAGCAATGTGCAGCATCGTTATACCTCCCACCGTATAGGGACAGAGGTGTTTGGCCGTTAGATGCCCGGCCTGGTGAGGGTAATGCGCTTAGGCCTGGAGACGAAATAAGGTTAGCGGGGCTGTATTGGGTATGGAGGTCACCGCAAGAACTCTCCGTTCCAGAAGAGTCTCCGTCGAAGTAAAGACTATAGTCGCCACCTTCACGGTACTGTTGCTTGCCCTGGTGGTCCTCTATCCCATAGCCCTCCTCCTGATCAACAGTTTCATCATCAGTAAACCCCACGAGGCCACCGAGTATGGACTCAGCGCGTGGCGTTTCGCCGTCACCGACCCGAGCATGCTTAGGTCAATGTGGAACACCCTTCTGGTTGCCGTGGCCCGTCAAGGTGTGGCGCTTCCGATTGCCATATTTTTCGGCTGGCTGATCGCACGCACCAATATGCCAGGTGGACGGGTTATTGAGTTTTTATTCTGGATCGCCTTTTTCTTTCCAAGCATTCCCGCCGCTCAGGCCTGGATTCTGCTTTTGGACCCGGGCTATGGGCTAGTGAATAAAGCCCTAATGAAGCTTCCGTTTGTCGAGAATGGGCCGTTCAACATCTATTCATTCTGGGGTATTGTCTGGCTTCACCTGGTTACAAACACAGTGGCCATCAAGGTCATGCTGCTCACTCCGGCCTTTCGCAATATGGACGCTTCAATGGAGGAGGCCTCCATGGTGGCCGGAGCAAGCTCACTGGGAACCCTAGTAAGGGTTACGGTGCCGGTCTTGACGCCTACGATCGTTACCATTTTTGTTCTTGCCTTTGTTCGTGCATTCCAGTCAGTGGAAATCGAATTGGTCCTGGGCCTTCCCATCAACTTCTTTGTGTTTGGTTCCAAGATCTATGATTTAACCCGCATTGAGCCCCCCATGTACGGTGCGGCCACCGCCATGAGCCTGTACATTGTGCTGGCCATGGTGCCCTTTATCTATTTTCATCGGCGCATGACGGCGCGCCGTGACTTCACCGTGGTAACCAGCCGCTTTAAGCCCCAGGTCATAGATTTGCGGGGATGGAAGTGGCCGGCATTGAGCATCGTGCTCGGATTCGGCCTTTTGATTACCGTAGTCCCATTCATCTTTCTTGTCATGGGGACCTTTATGAAACTGTATGGCTTCTTTGATGTACCGGAGGGTCCCTGGACCACCGAGCACTGGAGAGAAATATTAAACGACCCATCCTTCCGCAGAGCGGTGGCGAACACCTTGTATTTGGCCGTGGGCGGCTCGACCATCTCAGCGGTGTTCTTCGCCCTAATTGGTTACATTTTAGTGCGGGTTCGCTTTCGCTTCAGGCAAATCGCAGATACCCTTACCTGGATACCCCATGCGCTACCGGGCATCATCCTGGTTCTCGCCTGGTTTTGGATCATCCTTCAGACTCCGTTCCTACGACCTCTGTTTGGCACCATCTGGGCCCTTATCCTGGTTTCGAGCTTGAGCGGCCTAACCCTAGGTGTGCAGATTATCAAGGCCAACATGATGCAACTGGGGAATGAACTAGAAGAGGCCTCCTACACATCCGGTGGCGGTTGGTGGACCACGCTACGAAAGGTGGTCCTTCCGCTTATGATGCCCACGATGCTGGTGCTTTGGGTTTTTCATTTCGTAACCTCCGCAGCCAGTGCCATTATGCCGGCACTCCTGGCAAGTTATTCCAGCAAACCCTTGGCCCTGCTCCAATTGGAATACGTCCTTGCGGGTCACGCTGAGCCGAGTTCTGTGGTTGGGGTCATCGTAGTGCTCATGACCGTAGGGGTGGCTATTGTGGCTCGTTTGATCGGGTTTCGAGTTGGACTGGCCAGGGCCACAATGTAAGAACCGAAAACCGCGCAATGTGTCTTTCACCCCGATTCTCCCGTCCCGGCACGAGAGGATGCGAACTTCTTTTCATGGGTGGTGCGGTAAGTCATGGAGCGATCCCCCAGATAACCAAAAAAGGATACAAAATCTGAGGGTTCTCCACGGTCTGACCACAAGCACCGGGGAGCCTTGAAGCCTTTTACGACCCAATTAATGACGGCAAGGTCTCCTTAGGCGCTTTAGCGCAAGAGCTTGAACAACCTAGTAAAATTTGGTAATTTATTCGTGGTGAGGGTGTACACTGGAAATCGACAAGGAGCGTAGACATGTTTCTCAATTCTCTATTCGGCCTTTTCTCTAACGATCTCGCCATTGATCTTGGCACCGCGAACACCCTTATCTACGTCAAACGTGAAGGTATTGTATCCAATGAGCCTTCAGTGGTTGCCGTGCAAAAAAATGATCGTGGAGGGAAGCGGGTTCTAGCCGTGGGGGCCGAGGCCAAGAAAATGCTGGGACGAACGCCGGGTAGTATCGTGGCCATCCGGCCTTTGAAGGATGGCGTCATTGCGGACTTTGAGATTACAGAGGCCATGCTTCGATACTTTATTCGCAAAGTACATAACCGAAATACCCTAGTCCGTCCGCGAATTATTATCGGGGTCCCATTCGGAATTACAGAGGTGGAAAAAAGGGCCGTGCGCGAATCCGCGGAGTCGGCCGGTGCCAGGGAAGTTTACCTTATAGAGCAGCCAATGGCCGCTGCTATTGGAGCCGGACTTCCCATCACGGAACCCACAGGAAATATGATTGTGGACATTGGTGGCGGGACCACGGAAGTTGCCGTCATTTCCCTTTCCGGAATCGTATTCTCCCGATCAGTGCGGGTGGGTGGAGACAAGATGGACGAGGCCATCTCTCAGTATATAAAGAGAAAGCACAACCTCCTGGTTGGGGAGAGGACCGCCGAACTCATCAAGATTACCATTGGGTCTGCCCATCCGGGCGATGATATCCAAACCATGGAAATCAAAGGACGAGATCTGGTGGCGGGGATTCCCAAAACCGTGATGATTACTGATGAGGAGATTCGTGATTCTCTGTTGGATCCCGTCAATCAAATTGTTGAGGCGGTACACGTTTCTCTTGAGCGAACCCCGCCGGAACTGGCCTCTGATATCGTTGACCGGGGGATCATCCTTGCAGGAGGAGGTGCGCTGCTGAGAAGCTTGGACTCCTTGTTGAAAGAGGAAACCGGCTTACCGGTTATGCTCGCTGATGACCCCTTAACTTCGGTGGTGATGGGTGCGGGGAAGACTCTGGACGAAATTTCCTTACTCAGAGATGTAGCCGTTAACTAGCAAAATAGGGGCTACGGTCCCGCCTCAAGGAGATTGATAGCCATTCGTGATTGAATTTTTTCGGCGATATAAGGTCTTACTAAGCTCCTTTTTCTGTCTGTCATTTGCAATCTACATCCTCGGTTCCTCCTCTTCGGGGAGTCTGCGAGGGGACCCGGTGGGCCCTTTTCTATTGGAAGCCATGCGCCCGTTTCAGCGTGGGCTCACTAGCATGTTAACTGCAATAGGTAACATCAAGGATAGGTACATCGCTGTCAATGACCTATGGTTGGAGAACCAGGACCTTAAGGAGCAGGTTTTGGAGCTGGAGGCTCAAGTCAATAATTTCCGAGAGGCTGAAGCTACAAACCTTCGTTTGCGAAAACTGCTGGATCTCAAGAAAAAAGCTTTTCAGCGGTTAGTGAGTGCCACCATCATCGGGACGAGTGCCAGCAAGTGGTTCAAAAGCCTGACCATTGATAAAGGGACGAAGCAGGGTGTCCGAAAAGGGATGGCTGTCATCTCTCCCGGCGGAATTGTCGGTCAGATCTGGTCGGTGGCGCCCAACAGTTCAAAGGTTTTGCTGGTGACCGACCATAACAGTGGAGTAGATGTAATCGCCCAGCGCACCCGGGCCCGAGGCATTGTTTCCGGGTCCCTCGATAAAGGCCCTGTGATAGAGTATGTGACTCGAAACGAGAACATCCTCGAAGGGGACAGATTGGTCACTTCGGGTTTAGACAACATCTTTCCTAAGGGACAACTGGTGGGAACGGTAGGCAAGGTGCAAGAGAACGGTTACGGCCTTTTTCAGAATGTGAGCGTCCGATTGGCGGTGGACCCAGGACGAATCGAAGAGGTGCTGGTTGTATCCATCAGACAGGCTCATCAGAAGAAATAACGGGATTCTACCCACTAGCTTTCTCCTGAATCCCTCAATGAAACTGTTCCTACTGTATTTTTCTGTTGGATTTCTCCTTGTCCTGTTACAGACCTCGCTTCTCCATATGCTACCACTGGGCCCCGTGGCCCCCGATTTGACGTTAGTCCTTTGTGTGTATTGGGCCTTCAATCGACCCACCGTGGGCACCGTTTTGGGATCCTTCCTCATGGGTTATACCGTGGACGTCTTTTCAAGCCCCATTTTAGGCATTCATGCCTTTGCCATGTCCCTGGTGTTTCTCGTCACCTATCTCATCTCCCGCCAGATTTGGGCTCGCAGCCCGCTTTTGAGCGCGGCCATAGTCTTCGTCGCCGCTTGGGTGAAGGTTATTGCCATGTCCCTGATCTGGGCGATATTTTTTGCAAGCAAAGCACCTTGGACGGGAGTGCTCCGGTACGTTTTTATCGAGGCCTTAACGGTGGCGTTACTGGCGCCGGCGTTTTTTTATCTCCTAAGATGGGGAGAGAGCCAGGTACAAAAGGTCCGTAGCGTGCCCTAGCCTTACCATGATTCCTCACCCGTCGAGAACAGAACTTGCTCTACAGTTTTGCCGTCGCACTCGGCTGGTGATGATCGCCGTGTCGGTGGTCTTTTTTCTGCTTACTGGAAGGCTTTGGGTGCTGCAGGTTTTGCAGGGGGAGCGCTTCACCTATCTTTCAAAGAGCAACCGTATCCGGATCAAGACCATACCAGGCATACGGGGTATGGTGTTTGATCGCAAGGGTAGACTGCTGGTGGATAGCCGGCCTTCCTTTGATCTTCTCTTTGTGCCCGAGGACTCCCAAGATCCAAAATTCACGTTGCGCCACTTGGCCCGTCTGCTTGGTATGGATGATGGGCAATTTCTCAAGGCGCTGGACAAGAAAAAAGACCGCCTTCCTTTTGGAGAGGTGGTGTTGGATAGGGACGTAAACTGGCGCACCGTGGTGGCGCTGGAAACCCATGAGCGGGACCTCCCGGGAGTGACACTGCGGGTTCGTCCCAAGCGGAGCTATCTGCATAACGGCATGAATGCGCACCTCGTTGGATATCTAGGTGAGATCGGTCCCGCACAGCTCAAGACCCTGCGGCAAGAGGGTTACAGTATGGGGGATAAGATTGGGCAATTCGGCCTTGAAAAGAAATGGGAGCGGTACCTGCGAGGTAGGAGTGGAAAACAGCAGGTAGAAGTGGATGCCCTGGGTCGCCGAGTCAAAATCCTTGATCAAGAGAAAGATGTTCCAGGCAACAACGTGTTCTTGACCGTGGATGGAGACCTGCAGAAGAGTTCTTACCAGTCTCTTAAGGGAAAAGAAGGGGCCATTGTGGTTATGGAGGCAAACAGTGGTGCGATCCTAGCGCTGGTGAGCACCCCTTCCTTTGATCCCAACGCTTTTGCTCGTGGGATAAGCACGCAAGCGTGGAACAACCTCCTGCAGGACAGGGCGCGCCCTCTGCATAACAAGGCCATCCAAGGCGTCTACCCTCCTGGTTCCATTTTCAAAATTGTTCTAACCATTGCGGCGCTTGAAGAAGGGGTGGTTACACCCCGGACCCCGCACTTCTGCCCGGGCTTTTTGACCGTTGGCAGGAAAGTCTTTCGGGATTGGAAAGCTGGGGGGCACGGAGTCGTAAACCTCCACAAGGCCCTGGTGGAGTCCTGTGATGTCTATTTTTATCAGGTGGGTCAGCAACTGGGTATTGATAGAATTGCCCGGTACGCTCGCAAGCTGGGACTTGGGGAAAAAACCGGCATTGCCCTGGATGGTGAGAAAGGTGGATTGATCCCCGATCGAAAATGGAAGTTTAGACGGTTCGGACAGCCTTGGTATCCCGGGGAGACACCTTCCGTAGCCATAGGACAAGGATATGTGAGTGTCACACCCGTCCAAATCGCCTCCCTCATGGCGGCTGTGGTCAATGGGGGATTCCTCTATCGGCCATGGTTCGTGAGCAAGGTTGAATCCCTTGATGGGAAGCCCATACAAGAGTATGGGCCGGAAAAAATAGGCTCTGTTCCCTTGAAAGCAAGCACCTTGAAACATCTTCACAAGGCGCTGGAGGATGTGGTGAACACCCAGGAGGGAACCGGGAAGAATTCCCACTCGGATCTGGTCAAAATTGCAGGAAAAACAGGAACTGCGCAGGTTGCGGGGATGACGAGTGCAATAGTCAAGAACGAGGATCTACCCTATCTCATCCGAGATCATGCTTGGTTTGTTGCCTACGCGCCGGCGGGACAGCCCGAAATCGTCGTGGTGGTTTTGATACAGCACGGGGGCTATGGGGGGGTAGAGGCTGCGCCAGTGGCTAAGAAACTCATCGAGCAATACTTTTCGCTGAAGAGACAGCGGGTTCAGCCGACCGTTTGGAATGATAGCCTAGGGTAGGGACAAGGATATGAGAATCGACCGAAGGCTCGCTTCCCATTTCGATTGGCCAATCTTCGGGTTGACCATGGGGCTGGCGTTAATCGGTGTCCTCACCATCCATAGTGCCACCCAGGATCTTGCCGGCAACGGGGTGAACCCTTTGGCCGTAAGGCAGCTCTATTGGCTGATCATTGGTGTTTCCCTGATGGTGGCATCCTTCACCTTTGACTACCACCTCATCGATCGGTACGCCTACCCGTTTTATGGGGGCGTGCTGCTACTGCTACTCGTGGTTTTCTTCTATGGCGTAGTAAGCGGGGGCTCCCAACGTTGGCTTAACCTTGGATTCTTTGCGCTTCAACCTTCTGAGTTGGCCAAGCTGGCCATCGTAGTCGTTCTGGCTAAGGCGCTACAGGAGGACGAGCCCGTAGGTGGATACCGCCTGCGCGATCTTTTGATCCCCTTTGTGTTCGCAGCCCCGCTCTTTTTTCTTATCCTGATGCAGCCGGACCTGGGCACTGCGGTTATCTTTTTTCTTATCTTTTTCACGGTCATTGTGATGGGAGGGCTTCGCATCCGTTCGCTTTTACTTTTAGCACTTGGAGGAATCGCACTCCTCCCCTTGGGTTGGCTATTCCTAAAACCCTACCAGGAGGCGCGACTGCTGATGTTTCTCAGTCCCGATACCGACCGGTTAGGAGCCGGATACCATATCATTCAGTCAAAAATTGCCATTGGCTCGGGAAGGTGGTTTGGCAAAGGATACCTTGGAGGGACTCAAAACCAGCTGGATTTTTTACCTGCGCGGCATACGGATTTTGTCTTTTCGGTGTTTGCGGAGGAATGGGGTTTTTTGGGATGCGTTGTGCTGCTGGGTCTCTATCTGACGCTGATTCTTTTAGCCTTCAGGGTGGTGACTCGTGCTAGGGATCGATTGGGGGCCCTCCTGGCCTTTGGCGCAATCGTGATTATTGCTTGGCAGGCGATGATCAACGTGGCCATGGTCAGCGGTGTTCTGCCAGTGGCCGGGATTCCGTTACCCCTTTTGAGCTATGGGGGGTCCTCTCTGGTGGTTACCATGGTTGCTGTGGGGATCATCATCAACGTCGGCATGAGACGTTTTATATTTTGGCCAGCACGTTCTCAATGGCCTGAACCAGGCGACTCTTAGAGGCTGCACCTACAATCTGCTCTTTTACGGTTCCGTCCTTAAAGATCATCAGGTTGGGGATACCCCGCACCCCGTATCGAGAAGGGATCAGGGGATTATCATCCACGTTGATCTTGGCCACTTTAATTTTTCCCTCATATTCCTTGGCCAGTGATTCCACAATGGGTGCGACGGTACGACAGGGACCACACCAGGGGGCCCAGAAATCCACTAACACCGGCACTTGAGAACCCACCACGTCGGCGTCGAAATTGGCATCTTCCACCTGTACAATATCTGCCATTGTTGCTTCCTCCCCTGCAAATTTGGATTTTAGGGGTGCTTGTGTCCCCTGTACTGAGCTCAAAGATTGTCAAGAAACTTCAGTAGTGTGAGAACGCCGAAACCCGTGCCCCCCTTGGTGGAAAGCGGAGTTTCTTTCTCTGCGAAGGCAGGCCCCGCGATATCCAAATGGGCCCAGGGCCTGTTGGCGACGAATTCCTGTAAGAACAGTGCAGCGGTTATGGCCCCTCCATGGGATCCGCCTATGTTCTTGATATCCGCCACGCTGCTTTTGATGTCTTCCCGGTACTCTTTCACCAGGGGGAGCTGCCAAAGCTTTTCCCCAGTCTCTCGACCGCAACGAATCAATTGGTCTACCAGGGGTTGATCGTTACCAAAAATACCAGCCACCTCGGTTCCTAGCGCCACCATACAAGCGCCGGTCAAGGTCGCCAGGTTGACAATGCAGTCAGGCTTTTCCTTGGCGGCCAGTGCCAGGGCGTCGGCTAGAATCAGCCTTCCCTCTGCATCGGTATTGAGGACCTCCACCGTTTTGTTGTTCAGGTAGCGGATAATGTCTCCCGGTTTCTGGGCGGTGGCACTGGGAAGATTATCCGTGGTAGGGATGTATCCAATGACATCGGCCTTTGGTTGGAGATTTGCAATGACGCTCATGGTTCCTATGATGGCGGCGGCGCCAGACATATCGAGCTTCATGGTCTCCATGGCCTTTGAAGGTTTCAAAGAGAGTCCACCGGAGTCAAAGGTAATTCCCTTTCCAATCAGAGCCACCTTCTTTTGGGATTTGCCCTGGGGTTGGTAGCGGATCGTGACAAATTTGGGCTCTTCCTGGCTACCCCGGTTGACTGCCAGGAGGCCTGCCAGGTTCATCGCTTCAATTTTTTTCTTGCCCCAGACCTCCACTTTCACCCGTTGGCTGCGACAGTGCCGCAAAGCCTGTTCTGCCAGATAGGTGGCAGTGGATATGGATGGAGGTTCATTGATCAAGTCCCGGGCCAGGAACACACCAGGAATGAGTTGTTGAGCCAATCGGAGGGCGCTGCCCGTTTCTGAACTTCTGCGCAAGCCAGGTTTGACCAGGTTGAAGGTTTGCAATGGTAGCGGTCTTCTGTCATCGGATCGGTACTTTTGGAACTGGTAGGAAGACAACAAAGCACCCTCAGCAATAGGCCCCGCGATTTTGCTTACATCCCCAAAGGGAGGGAGAAAAAAATCGATTTCTTGCGCCCAGAGACCGGCTGCCTCCTTTGAGGCACGTGCTGCGGATCTTCGCCAGGCGTGGCTCTCCATTTCATGTTCTTTGCCCATTCCCAGAAGGAGCAAATGAGAAGCCGGAAGCCTTCCGTCAGTGGCCTGAAGCAGTACATTTCCCAGAGCACCGTTAAAGCGGCTTCTTTCCATTCGCTCAGATAGTCTTCCCCTGAGCTGGCGGTCCAGGACTCGGATCACCGGATCCTTCAGGCCTTGTTCTTTGACGGGGATGGCTAAGAGAGGCGTTTTGAGTCTCTCAGGACTTTGGTCCTTGAGTTTGATATCCATGGAGACGGTCTAGGACCCTTTGCGAATGAGGTTCATGAATTCAGCACGGGTTTCCTGGCGAGTCCGAAACACGCCAAGAAGGGTGCTCGTAATAATGAGTGAATTTTGCTTTTCCACGCCCCGCATCCTCATGCATAGATGCTCAGCTTCCACTACCACCCCGGCTCCGAGGGGCCTGATCGTATCCATGATGGTCTGGGCAATCTGGTTCGTTAGGCGTTCCTGGACCTGGAGTCTACGGGCATAGACGTCCACCAGCCGGGCCAACTTAGAAACTCCAACGATCTTGTGTTGGGGAATATAGGCCACGTGCGCCTTGCCAAAGAAGGGGAGTAGGTGGTGTTCACACAAGGAAAAGAAGTCGACGTCCTTTTGGACGATCATCTCCTGGTAGTCTTCAGAGAAAAGCGCCCCGTTAAGTACTTTTTCTGGGTCAAGGTCGTATCCATGGGTGAGGTATTTGAGCACCTCAACCACCCGTGACGGTGTTTTATTTAACCCCTCCCGGTCTGGGTTTTCTCCCACGGACCTTAGTAGGGCCCGCACATGTTCTTCCATCATCGTCTCCATCTGGCAGGCTCAATAGTAGAATCAAAAAAATACCATCTAGCCCAGACGAATTCAACTCGATTGATCACCTCAATGTGGGGAACGATCCTCCGTTGAAGGATAAAATTAAGGAGATGGATAAATGAGTATCATTTGAATTTCCGATATAGGTCCGCATAGTATAAGATCAGGCATATGGCACGAGTTCATAAGACCGGCGGCAAGGTCGTACCCCACCTGGAGACCCTGGAAGATATCAGCACACTCATCAGTCACTCCGAGAACCTTCAAGAGGCTTTTAGGAGCATTGTAACGATTATCGTCCAGCGAATGGAGAGCGAGGTGTGTTCTATCTACCTCCTCGATCGCCAGAGCACGAGATTGACCCTATGCGCCACCATGGGATTGGATGAAGATGCAGTGGGTAAAGTCTCCATGGGCATTGATGAGGGTCTGACGGGTCTGGTCATAGAGAAGATGAAACCGGTGACGGTGGTGGATGCACAAACACACCCCAGGTACAAATATTTTCCCGAGACCGGGGAAGAACGTTTCCACTCCTTCCTGGGAATTCCTTTGACGGAGAAAAGAACCCCCGTTGGCGTGCTTGTGGTTCAGACTTCGCGCAGGCGAGAGTTTTCTCCTGATGAAATTCGTCTACTCAACGCCATATCGAGTCAAGTTTCCAGCATCATTATCCAAGCTCGAATGGCGGAGTCCCTGGAGACTCGAGATCGACAGGGTAGGGAATACCGCAAACGCTTGATGGGTGCTTTAAAGAGACTGCAATCCTATGAAGGGAGGGGCAAAGGGCGGGTTAGTCGGGGGGTGACTCATAAATGGCGAGGTCGGTTGACGGGTCTCACTGCCTCACCGGGATTCGGTCACGGCACGGCCTATATTATGCGACCTATGATCGATTTGAATTCCGTGAGAAGGCGGCGAGCAAAAAATCCCGCAAAGGAGCTGGAAAAATTTCGCTCCGCGGTGGAGAAGTCCATCCGCCAGGTCAATGAGCTCAAGCAACGTATGAATGAGCTGATTTCAAACGACGCAGGGGCCATTTTCGAGGTTCACCGGTTAATTCTTTTGGATCCGACGCTACGAGGTCAGATCGAGTCTAAGATCCGTTACGATCGCTGTGACGCGGAATACGCGGTGAGTAGCGTTTTTCATGAGCACCTGCAGTCCTTTACTCAAATTGGGGATAGTTACCTAAAAGAGCGGGGGGCGGATGTCCGGGACGCAGCCCAGAGAGTTTTGGAAAACATTTCCGGTCGGGTAGGAAGGAAAGTAGAGCTGCCAAAAGAGGCAATTCTGGTAGCGGAGGATCTTTCCCCTGCGGATGTGAGTCTCATCGAGGGAGATCGTTTCCGGGGGGTGGTGCTGTCCACAGGCGGGGTCACCTCTCATGCTTCGCTTTTGGCCAAGTCTTTCGAGATTCCAACCGTGGTGGGAGTGAACGGACTACTGGAAAACGTTCGCGAGGGGGAGTCGCTCATCGTGGATGGAAATTCAGGAGTGGTTTACATCAATCCGAGCCGTGAGATCCTTCAGGAATACGACCGGCTAGAAGGAGATTACCTCGCTTTCAATCGGCAACTCGATGAAATTCGGGAACTACCCGCGGAAACCGTAGACGGCCACCGCGTATCCCTTTACGCAAACGTCGGTCTACTAACAGACATTACATTTGCTCATAACCACGGTGCGCAGGGCATTGGTCTTTACCGAACTGAGATTCCCTTTTTGGCGCACCATGATTTCCCCAGTGAAGAGCAGCAGTACGCTCTTTACCGCCGGGTAGTGGAAGGGATGGAGGGAGGACCCGTAACGATACGTACTTTGGACATCGGGGCAGACAAGTATCCGCCCTACGCTCGTAGGGCTACCCCGGAAGATAACCCGTTTTTAGGGTGGCGTTCCATCCGTGTCTCCCTCGAATTGGTAGATATTTTCAAGACTCAACTCCGAGCCATCTTGAAGGTGGGCACTTTGGGTAAAGTGCGACTGCTTATTCCAATGGTGTCGAGGATGGAGGAAATAATACGGATCAAAGAAATATTGGCAGAGGTTAAGGAAGAGCTGGAAGAGGAGGGAGCTCACTTCGACCGTCAGATGGAACTCGGCATTATGATCGAGGTTCCCTCCGCTGTTCAAATGGTGGATCGGCTATTGCGTGAAGTGGATTTCCTCAGCATTGGAACCAACGATCTTATCCAGTACCTCTTGGCGGTGGATCGGGGGAATAGGAAGGTGGCGGGTCTTTACGAACCCCTGCATCCAGCCGTTCTTTCAGCTCTCATGCAGATCATCCAGGCCGCCAAAAAAGAAGGCAAGCCTGTGGCCATGTGTGGTGAGATGGCAGGCGATCCCATTGCTACGTTGCTTCTAGTGGGCATGGGGTTGGAGGAATTTAGCATGGAGTCTCTGTTCATCCCCGTTATAAAAAAAGTCATTCGTTCCATGAGCTATCAAACCGCAAAGACCTCAGTACAGATTGCCTTGAACATGGACACCGTGGGTGAGATTAAAGGATACTTTTTCAGTCAGATGCGAAATCTGGGCATGGTAGAGCTGCTGGAACTCTACCACTGACGAAGGGTTAGGTTAGATCCTCGCTTTGATGGCTTGCAGCTCATCGTAGATCAATTGCCCGCGTGGCGAGTGCAGGCCAAAAATTTTCACTGCCCGTTCCAGGTCGGCAATGGCCTTCTCGTCCTCGTCGGCCAACTGGTGGGAACGTCCCAAATAGTAATAGGCATCTCCTAAACGATCCATTTTGCTGTAGACTTCACCCAGTCGGCGTGCTGCTTCGGGCCAAAGGGGTGAGAGTTGAAGGGCCCTTCGATAAGCCAGCGCGGCCTCTCCGTATTGGGACTCCCGTTCCAGTAGCTCCGCAAGATAAAGGTAAGTGACAGACATCTTGGGTTCCCGGCTCAAGGACCGCTCGAAGGCCTGGTGAGCCAGCTCGTACTGTCCGATCTGCGTATACAGACGGCCAAAATCTCGCTCGAGTCCTGGACTGTTCGGGGTCGTGGTCCTTGCCTGTTCATAGCTCTCCAGAGCCCGGGTCCAGTCTCCTCGGTAAAAATATTTTAAACCTCGCAGATGAGCGATTTCACCTCTTTCCTGAAAATGCTGAACAGACAAATCGCGCACGATATTATCCCCGGGATTGGCCCTTTGTTTTTCCAGGCGCAGTATGGTCTGGACCCTTTTTATCGGGTCAGGACCCGTTGGACCGACGTCCCTGAGATTCAAGGATCGAAGGACGATTTTAACGGACGCTATACGATCATCCGTCAGGGGATGGGTCAGCAAATATGGAGGAACATTGACGGGGTTCAATGCCCTTTTCCTGGAAAGGGTTCGGAAAAAGCCCAGAGCCCCTCTCGGATCGTAACCAGCTTCGGTCATATATTTGACGCCAAGAGTGTCAGCTTCCTGTTCAACTATGCGGGTAAATGCAAGCTGACGCTGTGTTGCAAGGGCCTGCCCCATCACTCCGGCGGCCCCGGCCTTGCCGCCCACTGCACCTAGGAGCGTACCCACCATTCCAATTAAACTGCCCATGTCTAGTCCTGACATGCGCGCGAGATGGCGCCCCTTTACGTGGATGATTTCATGGCCAATAACCGAGGCTACTTCATCCGTGCTCTTAGCGTTCTCAATGATGCCTGTGTGAATGTAGATGGACCCGCCTGGCACCGCAAAAGCGTTTAACTGGGGATTTTCCACTACGTAGAATTTATACTCAAAGGGCTGGGGTCCCATGACCGATAGAATCTTTCGGCCCACCTGGTCGATATATTGCTGCACTTCAGGTTGGTCCACCAGCTTGAACGTTCTCCTGGCATCCCGACGGAATTGCCGGGTGATCTTGATCTCATCCTCTTCGGTAAGGGGTTTAAACGCACCCAACGGCGTGGGGATGGAAGTTCCGCATCCGGTCAGAAGTGTGCTGAACATTAAGAGGTAAAAAACGCTTCGCAACATGGAGACAAAATTATAGATGGACTCCTGGGATGGCGCAATAGAGGCTTTATCGGGCCGTTAGCCCCGATCCGACACTCATTGGCACTGGAAATCGTTACTGATGCCCACCCGATCAAAGCTGGCTACAGGGGGTGCCATGAACGAGGGATTCACCACTAATCCAATCCAAGCCAGATTAGCAGTTCACCTGAGGGGAAGGGAAGGTGTAGGGCGTAGTCGAAAACGCCGTAGAAGAAGCCCCAGGCGACTAGAGTTAAGATAATGCTTATTTGCCACTTCTCTCCCGCGCCGAACTTGAGGTAAAGAAAGGTGACCACGGCAGAGCTGATGACGAAGCCCAGCAGCCAGATGGAGATAAAGAAACCCACGATCCAGCCGATAATCGAAATCATTCGACGGCGAGCCACATCAGGTGCTACATTGGTTGGTTCTTCACTGGTGGTCACCACCTGGCCGGTAGATGAGAACTCCTTACCAAAGGCGAGAAGGGACAGGCCCATACCAGGTATGCCGATGATTATGGGGAAAAGGGCGGCCCGTTCCTCTCCCGCGCCAAAACCAAAGAATACCTCTCTCAGTACGTAGACGAAAATGAGCACAAAGAAGAGGGCAAACATAACATTGGGGACGCGGCTTGCTGTGTTTTTGTGCTCTTCACCCTCTGGGAGCGGATTCGAAGTTGCCGTAGAAGGATCGGCTTCACCCCTCCGGCGTCTCTCTCGAAACTTCTGGAACATGGGCCAAAGGAGGGCACCGGCGATCAGCAGAATAATGACAATAACCCCGGGGCGAAGGAGCCAGCTAGCTCCGTAGATCTTTGTGGCGATAAAAAGGTTGTTTTCTGCGATCCCTCCCAAAACCAACCCTATAAGCAAGGGCGGCCGCTGCCAGTTATAGCGGACCATTAGCCATCCCAGGGCCCCGAATAAGAGGACCATCACCATATCTCCAAAGCTGTTTTTAACCGCGAAGCCGCCCAGATAAATCAAGAGGAGGAGAAACGGGATCAGATAGGTCCCTTTCACGAAGGTAATCTTTGCGATCTGGTTGATAAAGAGAAGACAAACCGCAACCGTGATGATGTTAGAGACCACAATGATCCAAACAAAGGAGAAGGTCAGGGTAAGGTGCTTGGCGGGGTCCAAGAGATCCGGGCCCGGCACGATGCCTTGAATGATGAAGGCTCCCAGCAGGATCGCCATTGAGACACTGCCGGGAACTCCAAAGGCAATGGTTGGAACCAGGGCCCCTCCCTCTTTGGAGTTGTTGGCCGCCCCCGGTCCGAGAACCCCCTCGATGGCACCTTTGCCAAAACGCTCCTTATCGGGAGAGCTCTGCACCGCATGGGCGTAAGCCATCCACTGGGCCGGGCCACCCCCCAGCCCAGGGAGCAGACCTATGTACGCGCCGATGCCACTGCATCGAAGGACTAGCTTCCAGTGACGAAAGGTGTCCTTGACGCCCTCCATGACCCCCCCCAGTTTGCCCATTCCTTCTTTGGCGATGCTGGAGCCCTGAACGGCCAACTCAACGATCTCTGGAATGGCAAAGAGTCCCACGGTCACCGCCACAAGGGACATGCCGTCCCACAAGAAAAGCGCACCATCGTCCCCGATGATCGGATCAAGGGTAAATCGTGCCACGCTATCTATAGGGTCAAGTCCAATAGTTGCCAGGGCAAGGCCAAAGGCCCCAGCCGTGAGACCCTTGAAAATGTTGTCCCCGCTTAGGGCAGCGACAAAGGTGATTCCCAGCATGGCAAGCATGAAAAACTCTGCTGAGCCGATGGACAGGACTAGAGGCTGAACAATAGGGATGGCCAATGCGAGGGCGAAGGCGCCGAAGATCGCGCCTACCAGCGAGCTCATCAAGGCAGCTCCCAAGGCGCGCCCTGCTTCGCCTCTCTTGGCCATGGGATGCCCGTCCACAATGGTTGCGGCCGTAATCCCTTCGCCGGGCACGCCGAAGAGTACTGAGGTGATGTCGCCCGTGGTGGCCGTGACAGCATTGGAGCCCAGCAGGAAAGCAAAGGCTGCCGTGGGATCCATACCGTAGATGAACGGAAGCATGAGGGCCAGGGTAGTGGCTCCACCCAACCCTGGCAGGATGCCCACCACGAACCCAATGGCGATCCCGATCAGCATCATCAGGAAGGGATGTGTGCCCGCCGCCGAGAACGGCAGGATGCTGGTCAGGCCTGTATAGAACGCGGTGAGATAATCCACTGCAAGAGACTACACTGCTATTTTTTCTTTTTCTTCCTCACAAGGAAACCGAGCCTCTCTTTCGCCGCCGCAGGAGTTCCAAGGATAGTAGCAATGTGTTTCTCAATGTCTTCCCCAGACACGTAGCTGAGGATGAGCTTGGATTTCTCGGCATCGGCTAAGAATGCCGGATCTTGCATAGTAGCCCTGTAGGCCTTCCGTAAAATCGCTAGCCGGTCTTTAGGTGTCCCGGGCGGCAGTGAGAGCGGCCGCTGAAAATCGTATGTCGACGCCCACGCCCTGAAAGTGGCGAGATTGTTGTCGCCCTTGATGGCATCGAGAATCCGGGGAAGATCCTTGACCTCTGGGTCATCAATCGTCCCGTGAATAAGAAACGGGATCAATCTGCCGTCTCCTGTTGCGTCCAGCATAGCCCGGGCAGTAATACCCATTGACTCCCATCCCCAGCAGGCGGCGTCCACTTCTTGTTTCTGCATGGCGATGCGGATCGTGGCTGTTCCTGTGTAGCCGGAGATCACATCGAATTTCGTTCCCAGAGTTCTGTTTAGGATCTTCGGCAGGTCGTCAGTGGTCGATCCCGCCCTCGTAGCTCCCACCTTAATTCTTTGGTTGGAGTTTACGACCTCCTTCAGTGTCTTTAGGCCGGTATGGCCCATGATGGCGCAGGTGGGCCATCCCTTAACAGGGGCGCCAACCCAGCCGAACTTATTAGCTTCGAATTTAACCTTTTTTTCGCCCAGCACCTGCTGCAAAATGATTCCGCTATTCCAGATCCCCACGGTTAACCCATCCGGTTTAGCCCTTCTGTAAACGTAATTCGCAGCGATCAGGCTACCGCCGCCGGTCATATTCTGCACGATAGGGGTAGGATTTCCTGGGATATGTTTGCCCAAATGGCGCACCACGGCCCGGGTGTAGGTATCGTACCCGCCACCGGGTGCATAACCGACAACGAAGCGGATGTTCTTACCCTTATAGAAGTCATTAGCCGAAGCATTGGATGAGCCGCCAGCAACAATCGCCAGCCCAATGACTAGTGCAACTATATAAGTGATTTTCCTGTGCATAGGTTCCCCCCTCAAGATAAAGTGGACATATTAAAGGATGGAATGAGGGTAGAGTCAACCCCCCCCCTCGCGGTTGGGTGAATATATTATCTTGGAAGGTTAACGGGGTGACAATCAAGGCGTTAAGCAACGAATAAAACAATTCTTTATTTATCGGCGTCCTGTAAGGCTTTCAACTCGCGTCCAGCGGATTCGAAGTCGGGGTTAATTCTCAGGGCTGCTTCGAACTCCTGCTTTGCCTTCGCGTGCTGTCCAACGGTTAGGAAAATCTTTCTCAACTTATACCGGGCCACACCATCGTCCGGACAGAGACTGAGCCCCTTTCGGTAAAGGGCGATGGCTTGATCACGGTTGGCCGCCACTTGAGCCTTCTCAGAGTCCTGAAAGGCCCGGTTACAATCCTGTCTTTTTTGCTCCACCTTCAACTTGGCAAGCTTTCAATTTGTTCGAAGTAAACCCCGTTCCATGGTTTGGCGTCTGTGGCTTTAGGGCGTCGCCCTTCGGGTAGTTTCATGACACTTGCGGTCACACCCGGGTGCGACGGGTTCTTATGGTACGGGGTGAAGATTGTCAGTCACTTTGCCTTAGAGGCTAAGGATTCGTAGCTCACGCCATCGCCGTTCTCCTGGCTGACTGGTAAGCCAAGACTGGACCAACCTGGGGCGATGACTTGTCCGGACGGGTCACGCATGCCGCCAAATCCTCCACGAACGCTGGAAACCTCCTGAAACCCGGTCCCTTGCAGGAGTTCAGCGGCTCGATTAGAACGTGGACCTGCCTGACATCCCAAGATGATTTTCTTTTCCTTGACGAAATTGGCCTCAACCACCCGAACAAATTCCCCGTTGATCACCATTCCCTGAGCCGGGTCCGCAATGGCAATGGGAATATTAATTGCTCCCTCAGGATGACCTGAAGAAAATTCATGCTCTGTTCGAACGTCGATATATATGTAGCCGTCTTCAGATGTGAGCATATCATAGGCTTGCTGAGGGGTTATCTGTTTTACCGCCATAAGAAAATCCTTTCTTTAGCTGTCAGCTTTCAGCAGTGGGCCTTCAGCTAAATAGCGTTGTGTCTCCAGTGTTAAGGTCAGTCATCCGCGAGTTTTTGATTTATTTTACCCCTCTTAACACTTTACACTTATTGCGGCCCGCCTGTCCGGTCACATCCCCATAATATTGTAACCGGCATCAACGTGGAGAATTTCTCCGGTCACCGCGCTTGCCATATCGCTCAGAAGATATAGAGCCGTGCGTCCCACTTCGTCCTGGTCGATGTTTCGCTTCAGAGGAGCGCGCTCACTACTAAAGTGAAGCATCTCCTTGAAGCCGCTGATTCCTGATGCTGCAAGAGTCCGTATGGGTCCGGCGGAGATGGCGTTGATCCTTGTCCCTCTAGGTCCCAGGTCGTAGGCCAGATACTTTACGCTGGCCTCCAGGGCGGCTTTGGCGACGCCCATGACGTTGTAGTTGGGAATCACCTTTTCCGATCCCATATAAGTCATGGTGAGGATTGCACCCTGGCGACCCTCCATGAGCTGAGCCGCGTGACGTGCCAGGGCCACCAGCGAATAGCTGCTAATATCCAGCGCCAGATGAAATCCTTCACGGCTCGTCTCGATGTAAGGATTGGCGAGATCGTCTTTGTTGGCATACGCAATGGCATGGACCAGGAAGTCCAACCCACCCCATTCCCGTCTGATGTTCTGGAACACCTTGACGATGTCCTCGTCTTTTGTGACGTCACAGGGGAGAACTATTTTGGAACCTACTTTTTCAGCTAGGGGGCGCACCCGTTTTTCCAATATTTCACCCGCGTAGGTGAAGGCCAGATCTGCCCCCTCTTGGTGGAGCATGTGGGCAATCCCCCATGCAATGCTCTTATCGTTCGCAACGCCAAAGATGGCTCCCTTTTTCCCTTTGAGTATCTCCATGGGTCCCCTTGCTATTTTTTCCCTCTAGATGTTTCCACTAGACCTCTCTGCCACAGATATTCCTGTTCGCCCAGATGTTTCCCGACCCAACGGGAGAGCACGAAAAAGAGATCGCTCAATCGATTGATATATTTGATCCCCCACTCACTGGTTTCCTCCATCTTGGATAGCCTAAGGACCTCCCGCTCGGCTCTCCTGCACACCGTTCTGCATTGATGGAGATACCCTCCGATTCTACCTCCACCAGGAAGGATGAAGGATTTCAGGGGATCCATTGTTTTCTGGCACTCGTCAATGATGCCTTCGATTTTCTTGACCTGTTCTTCGTCTATGGAGGTGGTTCCCTTGTGACGGGAATCCGGTGGAGTCGCCAGTTCGCTGCCGAGGTTGAAAAGTTCTTCCTGGATATCGCGTAGCACTTGATCGAGAAAGCGATGTGCTTCCCCTTCCTCAATTCTCTCCTCGTTGAATACCCTGGCCAACCCGACGATGGAATTGAGTTCGTCCACGGTCCCGTAGGCTTCTATTCTTGGGGAGTCCTTGGGGACCCGCTTCCCACCCACTAAACCAGTTTCCCCTTTGTCTCCCGTACGGGTGTAAACGCGGTTGATTCTTATGGCCATGGTGCTTGAGAAATTCGGATGCCGGCGGTCCGTCTCCAGCGATCCGTTGTGGATGATTTAAATCCCGCACACAAATCTCGATGAAACCAATTCATTTTAATAACACTAAATAAGGCTCTGGCCAATAGATTAGACGGCAAATGATTGCTCAGGGACGTTCTGGCTCACGGCGCCTGGACCAGAGGCAATAGGCTGGAATGCCGAGAGCCACGATGCCCGCGCCCAGCAGAGACTCCAGAGGCTTTTCCCAAAGGGTGGCCATGGCGATAGCCAAGTTGGCAAGGATGAAAAAAGTGGGGACCCACGGATAGCCCCAACTGCGGTAAGGGCGCGGGAGTTGCGGTTGCGCGATTCTAAGTACTAGAACCGACCCCACCGTAAGGGCGGAGAACAGCACGATGACAACGGTCACATAGGTCAATAAGGTTTCGAAGGTCCCTGTAAGTACGAGGATGGAAGTCCAGAGCGCTTGTAAGAGTATCGCGTTGGAAGGAGTGTAAAATCGAGGGTGGATCTTTGCCAGACGGTAGAAGAAGGTACGGTCCCGGGCCATGGCATAGTAAATCCTTGGCCCGGTCATGATAATGGCGTTCATGGCACCCAGGATAGAAAGGGCAATGAGTGCGGTAATCCATGCGGAAGTGCCGTAACCGAATAGTGCCGTGGTAGCCACTTCGGCCACCCGCACAACTCCTTGCATGCTTTCCGTTGGAACGCCGTAAAGGTAGACGGCATTGATGACCAGGTAAAGTGAGATCACCACGAGATTAGCCAGGATGAGGGACCGAGGAAGATCCGTTGCGGGCCTCTTGACCTCACCGGCCACATAGATCACCGCGTTCCATCCCGCATAGGTGAAGATGACTGGAATGAAGGCGGCTCCAAGGGAGCTCCAATGATTGATTTGTGAGAAATCTAGGAAAGGAGAGAAATGAGCCATGCGCCCGTTTCCCAGACTGAGACCTAGAAGAATAATAAACAGCAGAGATCCAATTTTTAACAGCGTCAAGAGATTCTGCACCCGACTTCCCTGCCTGATCCCCACCACCTGAATCCCCGAGAGAAACAGAACGATACCGATGGAAAATATCGAAGCCAAGGTGAGGTGGTACGAAAAGCCCCATAACTCCACGGTAAGTAAAGTTCGTGTGCGTTCAAGTGGGGGAACAAAAAAGGCGATGAATTGGGTGAAACCCACCGCCAAAGAAGCGGCGGAACCCGAAAAGGTAACAAAAAAGCTGGCCCATCCGGATAGGAAACCCATCAGGGGTCCGTAGGCCTCTCTGAGGTAGACGTAGTCTCCCCCCGCATAGGGGAGACTGGCGCCGAGCTCTGCGCAGCTCAGCGCGCCGGCTATGGGCAGGAGGCCGCCCATGAGCCAGATAAAGAGGATGATCCCAGGGGAGGAAATCTGTTGGGCGATGAAGCCCGTGGTGACAAAGATGCCGATGCCAATGGTGCTCCCCGCGATAAGCATGACGGAGTCAAAGACACCAAGCTCTCTCTTGAGTTCGGTAGGTTGCATCAGAGGTTGAAACTTCGTCGGTGCAACAAGGGAAATGACCTGCGAAAAATTCTTAGCCGTGTTTCATGTTTCTTTAACAGTTTAACGTTCTGATCTGCAATGGTAACCTCTCCCGCTCAGGTTTTATCCGCCTTCGCAGCCTAAGCCGCTTCGGCGGATTCCGCCGAAGACATGAAGGATACCACGGGCGTAAGCCCGTGGAGGCTTCATGAAAGTCCATTCAATGTCACAGCTCATGCGAGAGAAACACCGGGGGGCTCTATCGTCTCGTGCTTAAATATGCCTAGGGCTAGAAGGCTCCGAGCCGGTAGTCTAGGCCCAAGAGGCTACCCGTCCGGGTATTACGTACACACAGGAAGCGCTAGACGCGGCCTTGCCAGGAGCGAAGACGTTGATCCCTGGCTTCGGTTCCTCGGATTGTCGATGCCCATCCCACTTGGTCTATTTTGAACGCAGGCCAAAACCCTATGGAAAAGCGTTCAAGTACGAAGGGGCTCACTGTGGCAAACCCGTTGTGAGTGCAACGTTGTGAGATCAAGTCCCTGGTAATTGGCAAGAAGCGCTATCTAGCGGCGAGCCTGCCCCCCTCGACCGGCAGATCAACGCCAGTGATAAAATCAGCCCAGCGGGACGCTAGGAACAGCACCGGCCCGACAAAATCATCGATGGCTCCCTTTCTTCCCAGTGGTGGCGGGCTCATTGCCGAGGTCCCCGTAGAAGGGGCCGGCGGCTGATCGGTCCCTCCCATCATTGCCTGATACTCGTAAACGGTGGTCAAACGATTCGGCGTGAAACCCGGACTGACGGAGTTGACATTGATATGGTGAGGACCAAGCTCCACCGCCATCTGGCGTGTCAGGGCAATGACACCGCCTTTCGCGGCCGTGTAGGCAGAGCCGCCCGGCGATCCGCGATGGCCCGCAATGGAGGCGATGTTGACAATCTTTCCACCACCGTTGGATTTGAAGATCGGGATCACATGGCGAGTGCTAAGGTAGGCCGCCTTGAGTCCGATGTTTAACACAAAATCCCATTCCTTTGGTTCCAGTTCGGTGATCTCTTTCCCGGGATAGATCTGCACGGCAGCGGCGTTCACCAAGATATCGATGGTCCCGTAGTGTTCAATCACCTCCGCCACCATGTGTGCCACTTCATCGTCCTTGGACATGTCGGCTTGCAGGGGCAGGGCGTGATTATCTTTCCCCACGAGTTTTTGTATGGCCTCCACCGCCCTGTGTCGCTTTAAATCATTGACCGCCAACTTTGCCCCGAAGTCCGCAAAGCCCTGGGCGAAGGCAGTTCCCAGAACGCCGCCACCGCCGGTAATGAGCACAACCTTTCCGTCGAGTCCGAAGTCTTTCATAGGTCCGTCCCTTCACTGTTATAGGCAGCCTTCGAATGAAGTTTGCCTGTGAGGTCCTATTAGAATCCCCATGGTGCCAGGTCAAGCTCTTTTCACGCAACAAAGGAATTTTGCCAATGTCTCCCTTGTGGTACCTCTGGGAAGAAATCTAGGGGAGTCGGGTTCCAATCCACTCTCGGAAAAATGCGTCGGCAATGCGGTACTCGCCGTCCACTTTAATCACAATTTGCTCTTTGAGCATTTTCTTTAACGATGTTTGGACGGAGGAATGGGAGCCCAGTCGGTGGGCAGTGAGAAATTCGCTCGCAAACACATTCCGGCCACCGGCCCTGGTGATGGCTTGGAGAACCTGTCGTTGGTGTAGAGAAAGACCATCCCAAAGGGCGCTGAAGTAGGAATTGTCTTGATCCAATATGGTTGCTAGGGCGTCGCCGATATCTTTCTCCGTGATGCGCTTGGACTGCCCGGCATGGTCAGCCCATATTTGGTGGCACAGCCGCTGGACATTGTATGGAACATCATCCGCTGCGGCCAGGATCGCCTCCAGTACCTCACTCGTGGTGTTCAATCGACCCCGTTTGAAGCGCGTTTCCATGAAAGGCAGGAATTCGTCCTGCGGGATGGCACCGAGGGAGAGTAGCCGGCCGAATTTGTAGAAGGGACTACGCTCGCGGGTGGCCATTTCCCTCAGGGCACTCTCCTTGGAACCGGCAAAAAGGTAGCTCACGTGGCGATGCCGCTGGAAATGGGACCGCATGGCCTTTTCCAGCCCGCCACCGGGGAAGCGTTGGATCTCCTGGAACTCGTCGATGCAGAGCACCAGGTGCTTCTTGCGCTCCGTAGCCAACCGTTCCGGCAGGGTCAACACTTCCTCCTGAAGGGCCAGGACGCTACGAGGCGAAGCGCCAATGTCGAAAGAGAGGGTGGAGTTGCCCTCGGAGTCCGTGCCCACCTGTGGACGAAGTCGCCCTAGAAGATTCATGGCAAGACGCAACAAACGCTCGGGCCGAGACTCCGCCGCCCTGAGGAGGGTTCGAGCCATCAGTTCAAGCATCTGCACTGGGGTGGTGGTGCGAAAGGTGTCCAGATAGGCGACCGTCATGCCCCGAGAATCCAGGGAATCGAGCACGGTCAATATCAGAGAAGTCTTGCCGAACCTGCGCGGCGAAAGAAGAAACAGGTGCTGTCCATCGGTAAGTTCCTTTGCCAGCTCAGCCCGTTCTCGCCGGCGATCGGCAAAATCGCTGCCGGTTACCACGGAACCGAATTTGAACGGGTTTTGCATGGAGGTCTCCAGGGGCAGTAGAAGAGCATTATGTAGAAACACATAATGCTGTGTAGCATAATATAAAGCCTCCGGGCCCTTTCTGTCAAGCAGCTGATCATCTAGATGGTTTCTGAGAAAAGGAGATGGATTTAGTTTGTCGTTACCGAGGGCGTGGAGCCACCTGTTGTGGGGTAAGCACCAGGATGACCCGCTGTTGCTCCTTAGAGCCACTCCGGGAAGTCTTCACGGATCTCGGAGCGGAAGCGGCTGAAGATGCGGGTGCTGGTTTCCACCAGATCCCTCTCCGTGACGACAGCCCTTCCCGAAACCTGAAGGTAGCGGTTCCTAGGCCCTTCGTCCAGGACGCACAGGGTAACTCTGGGGTCGCGCTGGACGTTGCGGGTCTTGTACTTCCACTGATTGGCCGAGATGAGGATCTTCCCGTCCTCGTAAAGGTAGTAGACCGGTGTCGCTTGGGGGGCGCCGTTCCTCTTGAGGGTGGAGAGCACACCGAAGCGATGCTTGTAAAGAAACTGTTCCTGCTCAGGTTCCATAATCATTTTTGGTCTCCTCAAAGCCGTAGCTGCAGATTTCAACCAAACTGATTCTACGGCCTAGTGTAATGTTTCTCAAGCAGCCGATCTGACCCACGGCGTATGAGTTGCGAAGGTCCCTCTACCCGCCCGACACCCAGCGCCACCCTTATGCTGAGGGTATAATCGCCTTCAAGTATACTGTGCCCATTAATCCGTCTCGAAGGGATTTGCCCTTTACTATTCCTGTGTCATGACGTAAAAAATGGTACCATTTCACGGAGGTTCAATTATGGTCTGTACGCTGGAACAGTTTGCCGAAGAATGTCATCGAATTCTTAAATCCGAACCCGGCCCGCAAGGACGGAAAAAGGTGTGCGCCCTGTTGGAGGAGGTGTTGCAGGATCAAGAGTTTATTGCCAAGCAGTTCGGTGAAGACGCGCCGGACCGCAAGATTATTTATGAAGATCCAGAATTGGGTTTCTGTATCCTGGCCCATTACAACAAGGGCGCTAAGGCGAGTAACCCTCACGACCATGGCCCCGTGTGGGCGATTTACGGTCAAGCGGCAGGCCAGACGGAAATGACCGACTGGGAGCTTGTGGAGCCGGCAGCGGAAGGTAAAGCAGGTAAGGTGCGCATGGCCGGGACATACCTGCTCAAACCCGGCATGGCGCATTTGTACAATGAGGGTGACCTGCACTCGCCCAGGCGTGAAGCCGCCACGAAGCTCGTACGAATCGAGGGGAAAAATACGGAAAAGGTCCGCCGCTTTGAGTACCAGGCCATATAATGGTCTGGTAGCATTCAAGCTGGACTTGTCCCCAACACCATCTGCTGCTTTTTGCCCCGAACCACACAACGTCCGGGACCTGAGTCCGGGGATGAATGTTGCGAACTTCCCCGAAGGGAAGTGCCTCAAGTCACGGACGTAAATCCGTGGTTCGGGGTTTATCTCGGAACGATCCTTCCAGCTCTTATGGTTGGTGTCCGTTAAGCGATGCACATTTCTTATGATAGCCAATAATTCTCCCTTGGAGCGCGTTCCTGGCAAGGGTACGGGGCCTATGGTAGAAAAGGCAGGGTGCTGGGTGAAGATGCGTTATGTGATCGTTCGAATCCTCATGTTATGCGGGATCGCATTCTTTCTGGCCGGCTGTCTGCGTAAAGAGGAAATGCAGCTCAATTATGGCCAACGCTGTCTGGGTTGTCATGGTCCGTCCGGAAGGGGGGATGGCCCCGTTGCCGCATCCCTGCCAGATCCCGTTCCAGATTTCAGGGACACGGTAAAGCAGAAAAGCGTGATTCAAATTCGCAGCGTGATCAGAAGCGGGAAGGGTGTTATGCCTGCCTTTGGGCCCGCGCTACAGAATTATGAAATTCAGGACATGGTGCGCTTCGTACGGATTCTAAGCCTGGAGGGTCGTAACCCTGATTGGTGGGAGAAATTTGAGCCCCTCCTATGGGCCCACTGTAGTGTGCCTTGGCAGTACGTGTACGGTTACGATCCGTCCAAAAACGGGAAAGACGGATGAGACAAAGGAAAGAGTTCACAGTCCTTATGATCCTTTGGGCCACGGGATGTTTGGTCCTTGGGGGTTGGTTGGTGGTGAAGGCTCACCACCCCGCGTCGGGCTCCAGCGCGCATGAGGCCGTGCGGCGCAAGGTCAATTTGCCTATCCCGGGTTTTTCCCTGACGAACCAAAGGGGAGAGATCTTTGAGTTCAAGACCCTCAGGGGTAAGGTGGTCCTTTTGTCATTCGTCTACACCACTTGCCCGGACGTTTGTTCTCTGGCTACGATTAGTATGACATCGGTGCAAAAAGAGTTGAGTGGAAAAGAGCGAAAATCCGTTTATCTACTTTCAGTCACTACGGATCCTGAGGTGGATAAACCAGAGGTTCTAAAGTCCTACGCCGAACGCCACCAGGTGAATTTCACCAACTGGTCATTGCTCACCGGAAACGCCCGGCAGCTCGCCTTTGTTTGGAAGGCCTTCGGGATCAAGGTGCTAAGGAAGGCTCGCGGACTGGTAAGTCATACCTCACTGACCGCGCTGGTGGACAAAGAGGGAATTGTCCGGATTACCTACGATGGTACGGCCCCTGACGCCAAGGTCATCTTGGAAGATTTACGAACGCTTCTTGTCTCTAGTTGATTCTTACCAAAAACGTGCTCAGAAGAAAGACTTTAGCAAGGTTCATCGCGCCGCGACGAACCCAAGTGAAAATCCTAAATACGAAACACGAAAGCCTAGGCAATACCGAAACCATAAATTATTAATGTTCCAAACGCTTAACAAACGCTCCGGCCTGTCCTGCGCGGACGAAAATCTGAGTGCCTGATTTTCTTCCACTTTGTTGCTCTTTCTCGTGTTTAGGATAACATTGAGTATTTTGGGGATAACCTGTTACGAAGGAAAAGCGGAGGAAGGGCTTGCGAGAATCCTACCTTCCCAAGGGAGTGCCCGCCATCTGTTAAGAAAGCGACCCACTTATTTTCTATGGGTAAGTCCTTTCCTGAATTTACCGGTTCTTATTGATCCTCGTATAATATAATGACATCAGAAAAGGCTGGACTGTTTCCAGAAGGCGGTAACGAGACGAGGCCTGCGGCGCATTCGGCAAAGGGCGCGACGAGCATGGTGGCTGAGTTGAGCGAAGTCCTTGGCACAGAAGTTGGGCAGTTCATGATGCTTCCAGTATCCCCAGAGGTATTCGACGGGATTCAGTTCCGGTGCATAGGCCGGCAACCGTTCCAGCACCAACGCGCCTTCGGTAGCGGCAACAAAGTCCCGAACCAACCGGCTCCGGTGGCTGGGCAGTCCGTCCCACACTACCAGCAGCGGCCCGGAAACATGACGCATCAAGTGCTTCAGGAATTCGATGATCTGGGGGCTCTTGATGGCTCCCGGATACACTCGAAAGTACAAGCGCCACCAGGTGACTCCGGCGATGGCCGACAGACTCTTCCAGTTGAAGTGATATTGCAGCACTGGCGTCTGTCCTCGGGGCGACCACGTACGATACCGATTCGGCCGCTCGCTCAGCCCGCTTTCGTCCACGAACACTATGGTTCGCCCCTCGTTTCGGGCTTTTTTTTAATCTCCGGCCAGCGCTTCTTCTTCCACTGCCGGATCGCCTCTTCATCTCGTTCCAAGGCACGTCCCGTCGGCCGCTGGCAACTCCACCCCAACTGCCGCAATATCCGCCAAACATGGCCCGGATGGTATGTGACTCCGCAGGCTTCCCCAATCAAGTGGGCCACTCGCCTTGCGGTCCACAGGCTCGTGTCGTACCCCAGCGCTTCGGGTCCCCGTTTCAAACCGCCCTCGATCTTCTTCAGATCCGCCGGGCTCAGTCGCGGCTTGCGTCCGGCACGCCCCGCCTGCTTGAGCCCGGCTCTGCCGCTCTCGGCCAACTGCCGCGCCCATCGATTCACCGACTGGCGGTGCACTCCCACCCAACGCGCCACCTCCGCCTCCGACAGCCCTCGCTTCAACAGCCTCCCCACCTCCATCCGCCGCCGCTCCAATGCTTCAAAGTCCCGTCGCACTCCAAGTGGGTTTCCCATACCACCACTATACATTAGTTCTTATCCAATGTTACTATATTATGCGGTTCTCAATAGGTGGATAAGTCCTCTATTAAAACGGGCCGCCTCCCCAAGGAGCGGTAGGTAACCTTACGGAATTAGACGGAGAGGTCTGAGGGTTATGGCATCATCAACAGAGGTGGAATTTTTGAAGGTCCTCG
The DNA here is from genome assembly GCA_965218425.1 of uncultured Binatia bacterium (SeqCode). GTDB lineage: Bacteria > Desulfobacterota > Binatia > UBA9968 > CAXXLF01 > CBDCDW01. The sequence goes on along the minus strand of OZ244621.1, from coordinate 1,645,020 downwards.
CGTGCGTGGCGTGGGCGGACGAAGAAGTGACAGCGGAGGAAATGAACTTCATCAAGCAGTTTGTGCGAAAGTTTGATTTGAGCGGGGACGATTGGGCGCAGATGGAAATGTATTTAGTTGAGAAAGTTCCATTGGCGGAGATGAAAGAGGTGACGCGGCGTTTCCTTTCAAGCGCCCGCCGCAAGAAAGAACGTGAAATCCTTATGAAGGCCGTGAAGGATCTTCTTCAGGGCAATGAACGTTTTACACCTCAGGAAAAGGAGTGGCTGAGCGCTCTGGAGGAGGTGGTAGCTGAAAGCAAAGGGGCCGCGTTTCTTTTGGACGGGCTGAAGAGCCTTCTCAGGGTCGGCGGCACGACCCAAGAAGCTCAGGACGGTAGCCGCGAAGCGGATCTTCATGACTTTATCCACAATCGTGTTCTGTTTAAATTGCGTCGCCGACTGGGTTCGAAACTGCTGGAGAAAGAGGGAACCCCGGATAAACTCAAAAGACTGACCCTGAGCGCAGCGCTTTTGGCCCGAGTAGGTTATGTGGACAATGACTTTTTGCCTCAGGAAGAAGCCTATATGAAAAAAATCCTTTTTGAGATTTGGGGAATCTCGGAAGCAGCGGTTGGAGCGGTAATTGAGGTGGCCCTGGAGACTGTCCGCCAGGGAGTGGATCTTCACCGGTTAGTTCAGGAAGTGAAACGCATCATGCCCATGGCTGAACGGAAACTTCTCATTGAGGGAATCTTTGCCCTGTCCAAAGCCGAGGGAAAGATGTCACACGAAGAAGTAGAGGCGATCCGGAAAATCGCTTACATGCTGGATTTTCCCCACAAGCTATTCATTGATACCAAGCTGAAGGTCTTACAGCAGTGATTCCTTACCAACTCAACTTACGGTTGGGGTAGCCGTTTCGAAAGCTCCTGGTCGATGTGCCACATGGCCACGCAGTCGTCTTCGTTGTAGAGGACCGCTTTATTGATCTCGCCTTTTTCTCTGTCTTCAAGGTAATCCCAATAGCAAACCATGGATTCGAAAGCCCCGAAGGCCTTCTGTCGCCAGTGAAATCCCAGCGCCGGCGCCACACTTTTGATTGAAAATGTCGGCACCGGAAGGTATGCCGCCGATTGGATCAACGGCTTCAAGTCAACGCAGGAGGAGAGCAACGCCTGTATAGACCCCCTCAGGGTAGGACAGCGGTCCATGGCGGCGGACATTTGCCTGATCTCGAAATCGGTCCAGTGGTAGAGGCGAGTCGTTTCCACCTCACCCACATAATCAAGGAACTCTGTAAAGATTCTTGCTTCGTCCTGTGCCCCGCGAGCAAGAAATTTGACGAACCGGTCCCGCTCGGCGTCCCAACATCCGATGAGATAGACATGTGGAGGTTCTGTGGGATGAACCCCGTCTGAAGTCTCGAAATCAAAGTAGAGATGCCGTTTGGCTCGGGGGATGACGAGGTTTGCCCCCGGCTTTGCGATGGGACCGTTAGTTCTGTAAGCCTGCGCGACGTAGTAAGCCGTCATCCCATGGCCCTCGCCAAGGATCTCACGAGTTTCTTCCAGCCGAAGGCTCCACAGTTGGTCGAGGCGATCAATCCCCGCCCGGCGAAGTTTCTCACGTTCCCGTGCACCAAGCCCGGCAACGAGGACGAGATCCTTTTTTGCCTCCACCAGGCTGTTACCGTATTGACGCCAGGGTGAGTCTGTGACATCCGGTGGCCGTCCAGGCTCAGGGACCCACCGGCCATCGCGCAGGGCCTTCCACCTGGTAAGGTTTTCATCCAATTGCTTCTCAGCTTCAGAGTATAAAACCTTCTCTTCCCTTTCGGGTAAAGCCACCGTGAGCCTTTCGGGGGTATACCCTTGGATTCGTGCCATCATTCTGTTGTAGGAAGCTGTTTGAAGGACGTGGTACTCCCGCAAAGACTTGGACCTTTTCACCTCCACCGGATAATAGTGATACGGACCCAGCTCTGAGGCGCGGGAGTCGTCACGGATTAAAAGATCCGCCTTCCCGTAAGTTCCTCCCTGCAAGTCCCACAGTTGTGGTTGGGCAATGACGGGGACCCCCGCCAGGATCGCCTCCAAGGTGTTTTTCAAGGCCTCGAATCCGAAAGCCGGTTTGATGGTCACCGCCTCTGGGTAATTTGCTTGAATCCAGGCATGCTCAAATTCCACTCCTTGCTGCATCCGTATCTTTTGGTAGCGAGTAGTTTCGTCAACTGCCTCTGAGCGCGGGGCGTGATACTCACACCATATCCAGAATGGGTCGTGGAGGAGCTGGTACGCCAAGGAAGGGCGAAAGGTTGTGCGCCGATTGAGCTTCTGCCCGCCCGTAGCACGTTGGAGGAGGTCCGGGAGGGTCAGCTTCGTTCCACTGGCCCGATTTCCTATGGGTAAATTGAGCTGAATAACGGTTCTCCTTGGGCTGGTGTAGTTTGTATGAGCGATTCAATACCCCGGCGTTATCCCTTTTAGCTGGAAGGGGACGTGTCACTGTAAAGCCGATCCGTTTTGGCGGCCATGATAAAGTCGTTGCGGTGCAGATCCCGAATCTTGTGTGTCCACCAGGTGACGTTTACTCTCCCCCATTCGGTGGTTAGCCGGGGGTGATGGCCTTGAGCTTCAGCGAGTTCTCCGATCCCATTGGTAAACGCGAGGGCTTTCACAAAATTTGGAAAACGAAAGGCACGCTCAAGCTTTCGGATTCCTGCCTCCTCTATGAGTTTCCACTCTGGAATCCCGGGCTGGAGTTGGTTGATCTCTGAGTCGGTCACATGGGGAGAATCAACCCGACACGCGGTACACTTCTCTTCCGTCAATTCTGACATAGTCACTCTCCCGCTTGATTTGGCATCGCTGTTTTCAAGATAGCCGATTCGGCCGCCCCAAGAAAGAGCATGCCGAATGATCGCTCCACGCTTCCGGCGGCAATCCAGCCAGGGCTTCGACACTCCCTTCGTGGACTTAGAGTCTGTCTTACTCGGAACTCAGCGCTTTTCACCCGTTCCTCACTTCGGGGCGAGACCCCGAGCCTTCCATCTCCTCTATGAAAGAGTCACTTGGCGCAATTGGCGGCAGCTTATTGGAAACTGACTTAACGACTCACGAGGGCAGGTGTTTCACGAGAGAGCGAAACCTTTCCACATCCTTTGCCGAATCGTCACTGAGGGAGCACCAACGAAAATCGTCAGCGTAAATCCGAACGGTGGGTTTCATCCCGTGAAACGGAGCCAATAGATCCCGTAAGGTGTCGTACCAGGCGCGCCTTTCATCGCGGTCCGGGGGCTCATCATCCTTTGCGTTGATCTGATGACAGAGGTCAATCCAACGCGTTAGGGGAAACCCCGCGTCCCACTCTTGGGGGTAGTGTTCGAGGGCTAGCCGCCGGGGCTCCGTGAAGTGTTGGCTCTCATCAAACTCTACGATGAAGCCTGCCGTGGGGAGATAATAATCGCAGGGGGGCATCCATTCCGCTTTGATGTAATCGGTGTAGCCCCTTAGTTGGTCGAGGTGCTGCTGAATTTCATCCAATGCATTTCCCATGGAAGTACCGCTGTAATGGTGCGGCCTGGTGGGCCATGGGAATGTATGGTTGAGGCGGCACTCTCCGTATATGGCGGTGAGCAACCGGCGGACCCGTTCCTTGCAGTCCGGGCACCTTTCCGAATGGTGAGCCGTAGGGTCCATATCTATTGGAGTTTAGGTGGGGCCTTTCTCGCAAGTCAAGCCGTAAAAGCCTCTAGTGCGAAGAGTGTAGTCCCCTGGGGTGCTAATCCCATCCTCCCCGGCGTTAAGCCTGGTTTTTTCAATAGCTGCCATCCCTTCGCTCCAGTTACCCCGGCGCGGGAACGTTCATTCGCCCATGCGATTTGGGGCTCGGAGGCCTGCCCTCAGCGGGAGCCGGTGGGCCTGTGCATCGAGGCTCCGTCATTTGATCTGGCATGCCAGTATGGCCTGACCTCTAGTATCGGACGTCTCCCTTTCTTCGGTGCAAGCCCTCTGGCTCCAAATCGGAAAAGCGACGAAGTGGAGTGAGACGGAAGGCCGTGGGCATCGAAGGTACAGCTTCAGATATTCACTGGCCTGTTGCCCGCGCGGCCGGGGGCTCGCTCCCCGGGGAGCGAAGGAAATTGCCGAAGCCCAAAGTAACAGGAATGAAAATAGTGTAACGATCATCTCCCCCAATTGGATGTGGTTAAAAAAACACTCCCTCCCTACTGTTTGCCGTAGGGTAGTGTAATGGGCATTCAAGTGCCTTCCCCCCTTGGGGTTGAGTGTGCATAATCGACACCCGTCCGCTACACTCATATCGACCATGGATCGCCCGGGTAAATCAGGACCCATTTTGATCGTAGAGGACGATAAAAAGACGGCCTCCCTGGTGGCCCTTTACCTTGAGAGGGAGGGGTTCAAGACCGTCACGGCCTACGATGGCCACAAGGGTCTGGACCTGGCAAAACGGCACCACCCAAAGTTTGTGATCCTGGATTTAATGCTTCCGAATGTGGATGGGTGGGAGATCTGCAAGGAGCTGAGGCAGTCCTCCAATGTCCCCATCCTGATTCTCACAGCCAGGGAAGAAGAGATGGACCGGGTCCTGGGCTTATCCCTGGGCGCCGATGATTACGTTGTGAAGCCTTTTAGCCCCAGGGAGTTGACAGCCAGGGTAAAAGCCATACTACGGCGAGTGAGTCCAGATGTGTCCCAGGGAAAAGAGTTGGGGTCTCAAGGGGGGCTTGCCCTGGATCCTGAAAAGCGGAGAGTAACCCTGAAGGGCCGGCCGATTTCACTCACGAGTTTCGAGTTCAAGCTCCTCCAAATCCTAATGGAGTCTCCAGGGCGTGTCTTCTCACGGGAGGAACTACTCAATCACCTCTATCCCCACGGTGAGGCGGTCATCGATCGCGTCATCGATGTTCACATCGGAAAGCTCAGGCAGAAGATCGAGCCTGACATATCAAAACCTAGATACCTGTTAACCGTGAGGGGTATCGGCTACCAATTAGCCGAGTGGGATGATTAGACTGAAAATGAAAAGCCGCCTTCTCTGGAAACTTTTGGGGATCAACATCCTCGTCATCGGCGTGGTCATTCTCATCGTTTGGCTTGCCATCGACTATCTAGCCTCGGATTATTTCATGACGTTGATGGATGAGTACAACATCTCTCCGTCCTCCGTTCACAGGATGTTTCTGGAAGCCACCCATCGTTCCCTCATATGGGCGAGCCTTGCTACCCTGGCCCTTGCGGTGTTCCTAAGCTTTCTTCTGACCCGAAAGGTATTGAATCCCCTTTCTCAAATGACAGGGATTACGAGGAAAATCGCCTCGGGGGATTATTCCGCCCGTGTCCGGATCTCTTCCAACGACGAGACCGGTCAGTTGGCCTCCGCCTTCAATCAAATGGCCGAAAGTCTCCAGAGGATCGAGCAACTGAGGAAGACTATGGTAATCGATGTGGCCCATGAGCTACGCACCCCTCTGACAAACATCCGGGGATATCTAGAGGCATTGAGCGATGGAGTGGTGGCACCCTCGAAAGAAACCATGGAGTCCCTCCAGGAGGAAACCGTCCGGTTGGCCCAACTGGTAGAAGATCTCCTCCAACTGGCCCATGCGGAGGGATCCAGGGGAAGCCTGAGACGAAAGCCAACGGATCTACTGGAGATGGGGTCACGCAGCCTGGAACTCTTCCGGCACAAGTTTGCGGAAAAAGGAATTCAAATTGAGAAAATTTTTCCTGATGGAAACTATGAGGTGCTCGTGGACCCCGAAAAACTTGCGCAGGTTTTCAGGAACCTCCTACACAACGCCTGGCAGTACACCCCCTCAGGCGGCAAGGTCAGGATCTATGCCGAAAGGTCCACGGCTTCCGTCAAGTGGGTCTTCGCCAATACTGGAGAAGGTATCACCAATGAGGATCTTCCGTTTGTCTTCGAACGTTTCTACCGAGGCGAAAAGTCTCGTTCCCGTCAACATGGTGGGGCCGGTATAGGCCTTGCCATCGTTAAGGAGTTGGTGGAAGCCCATGGTGGCCAGGTGAGTGCCGAAAGTTCTCTGGCCGAGACCCGCATAGGGTTTACCGTCCCCCTTTAGCCCCTTCCCCCAGGTCCTCGATCTTTACCGTATCTTTACAATCGCTTTATTGGTTCTTTATCTCCTTCTTTTATAATCTGGACATGTAAGCGTGAAATTCAAGGCCGACTTTCGAATGAAATGGGAGATCTTAAATCGATGAGATGGGCCTGTGCTGTGATCTACAAAGAACGACTATGGCCGTTTATTGGGGATCAGGGGAAAAAGGTAACCGGGGCAGAGTTTGAGGCGGCGAGCCTCTCCCAGCTCCCCTGGCTCTATACCTGTGCTGTTTACCTCGCACAGGACAGTGAGATGGCGGAAGGCTTGGTTCAAGAAACCTACCTACAGGCCCACGGACGTTTCAGTTCTTATAATGCGGATACCAACGCCCGGGTGTGGCTCCTGTGCATCTTGCGAAGAATCTTCAACCGCCGCTATCGGAAAAGAGTGGGTGTTCAGGCAACTATTGATTGGGATCCTCCACAGCAAAACGGTGGATCCATCCACAATCTATCCGTCTCACAATGCAGCCAGGGGGAGGTGGAGAAGGCTGTCAAAATGCTCCCTGAGGCGCACCGCTTGGCGCTCATCCTGGTGGACATCGAAGAGCTGAGTTACCGCGACGGCGCCCGGGTAATGGAATGTTCCATCAGCAGGTTCCGCTCCAGGGTCTGCGGGGCACGGCGGATGCTGCAGGCGGCACTGCGCAATAAGGTTCGTCCCATGGACTCCGCGGTAAGCCAGGGAATCACCGCGGACATTGACCCGACAGCTTGGGAAATCATCGATGGCAAGCTCTATCTCAACTTGAGTCCGGGGGTGGCGAGAATATGGGAAAAGGATATTCCCGATTATATGGTTAAGGCCAATAAAAACTGGCCCGCTCTTAAGGACAAGCAATGAAACACGGTTCAATGGAGGTAAGCGGGATGAAGACACATAGCATGCGATTTGCAGTAGTTTTGTTTATTTTACTGAGTCTCCATTTTGCAAAACTTGATGCCGAAGCGAGGTTGATCGGTCAGCCCGCTCCGGAGATCCGAAACAAAGTTTGGATTAACTCTCCAGCACTGAAGATGGCGGATCTTCGCGGCAAGGTGGTCCTTTTGCAGTTTTGGACCTATGGCTGAATCAATTGCAAACGTACGATCCCCAGGTTGGCGGATTGGTATGAGCGTTTCGGTTCTCAGGGGCTAGTGGTCATAGGTATTCACTCGCCGGAATTTTTCTGGGAAAAGCCTCGGGAGAAAGTGCAAGCAGCCAGTGCCCAACTCGGGATTAAGTATCCCGTGGCCATCGACAACGATTTCGCCACCTGGAACCGTTATGGGACACGCTACTGGCCGACGTTACATGTGATTGATAAGAAAGGAATTGTCCGTCACACCAGATTTGGTGAAGGAGGATACCGCGAGACGGAGTCGTTGATTCGTCATCTGCTAGATGAAAACTAGGAAGCGGACTGAAATGAGAGCCATTGAAAGGGGAGACTATGTTGATTAAAAAGCCTAGCGATATCAAGGGAAGCGAGATTACCGATAAGAAGGTCTATCTCAATCGCCGTCAATTCCTAATGGGCGCCTCCGTGACCGCGGTGGCAGTGGGCGCTGGATTGGTTCTCCCCGCGGTGGGTGTGCAGTCCGAAAAAGGGGTCGGCGGCGTGAAGCTCCAAGGGGCGCAAAAGAGCCCATTCAGCACAGATGAACTAAAGACACCATACAAGGACATCACCAGCTATAATAACTTCTATGAATTCGGTACCGATAAATATTCTCCCGCGAAACAGGCAAAAAGACTCGTGACCCGTCCCTGGACCGTGGTGGTGGAGGGGGAGGTCAGGCGGGAGAAGGAATATGACATCGATGAGCTGATGAAAATGAGTCCACTGCAAGAACGCATCTACCGGTTGCGCTGCGTGGAGGGTTGGTCCATGGTGATCCCGTGGGTGGGTTTCCCGCTGAACGCGTTGATCAAAAAGGTAGAACCAACCTCTAAAGCCAAGTATGTGGAATTCACGACTCTCCATGACCCTGAACAGATGCCGGGTCAGAAAAGGAGGGTCCTGGATTGGCCCTATGTGGAGGGGCTCCGATTGGATGAGGCCATGCACCCGTTGACCATCTTTGCCATCGGCCTATACGGCCAGGTTCTTCCCAACCAGAACGGGGCGCCCATCCGTTTAGTGGTTCCCTGGAAGTACGGATTCAAGAGCATCAAGTCTATTGTGCGAATTCGTTTTGTGGAGAAGCAACCCATGACTTCGTGGGAAAAGGCGGCGCCCAGGGAGTATGGCTTTTATTCCAATGTAAATCCTAACGTGGATCATCCCCGCTGGAGTCAAGCACGGGAGCGCCGTATCGGTGAATTTCGCAAGCGTAAGACTCTCATGTTCAATGAGTATGCGGATCAGGTGGCGTCTTTGTATCAAGGCATGGATCTGACAGCGTACTATTAGTCCACCTTCAAAGCACAACTGTGAATTATGTGACCCCAATCAAGGTGGCGGTTTTCTTGCTCTGCCTTGTTCCCATGGTCCGCCTGGGTTGGAATACTTATACCAATAACCTGGGTGCCAATCCTGTTGAGGTCATTACACGGTCAACGGGAACATGGACCTTGGTGTTTCTTTTGATCGTACTCAGCGTGACGCCGCTGCGTAGACTAACGGGTCTCCACTGGCTTATACGGCTCAGGCGGATGCTGGGCCTGTTCGCGTTCTTTCACGTCTGCCTGCATGTCACCACCTACGTCTGGCTGGATCAATTTTTTGAGTTTACGGAAATGGTGGGGGACGTAATGAAGCGTCCCTTTATCACCGTGGGATTTGTCAGCTTTTTACTCCTCGTCCCTTTGGCGCTTACCTCCACCAGCGGGATGATTCGAAGGCTCGGCGGGCGTCGCTGGCAGCAATTGCACCGTCTGGTCTATCTGGCCGCCATAGGAGGAGTGATCCATTACATCTGGTTGGTAAAGGCGGACCAACGGGAACCCTTGATATATGGCAGCATCCTCACGATTCTACTCGGGTATCGAATGGTCGTGGCGTGGCCGGACAGGTGGACTGTTCTTGTAACGAGAAAACAGAAGTCGGCTCGCAGAACGAACGTGAAGAAAGAGATGGATTAGTGGTGGAAAAGCTGACGTATGATGACGATGCTGAGTGACGCCGCTGTGGCGACCCAGGTAAACCAATCGCCAAATCGGACGTAGAAAGTTTTGCTCTTCATGAGGGGAACTTTTACGTTTAACACCCCGGTGGAATACACCGGCAAGGATTCGAGAATTTCTCCCCTGGGATTGATGACGGTGGTCACGCCGGTATTGGTGGCCCGCACCAGGCTCCGACGGGTCTCGATGGCCCGCCACTGGGAAAGCCGGGCGTGTTGCCATGGTGCAACCGTGTTACCGAACCAACCGTCGTTGGTGAGATTCACCAGAAGATTGGCATGGCTTGCGGCCACAAATCTGCGTGATAACCACGGCATCAAATCTTCGTAGCATATGAGAGGGGCCAACCGGATGGTGGAGGACAGGTCAAGGGTGCGCGGGCCATCACCCCGACTGAATCCCTGGCCAATGGGGGGCATTCCTGGGAGAAGGGAGAGTACTGACGTTAGCGGGACATACTCCCCAAAGGCGAGGAGCGTCTGTTTGTGATAGCGGCTCACCACTTGACCTTCACGATCCACTAGAAAAGCGCTGTTGAATACTTTCGTCTTGGAAGTGGCCGCATCCCGTTCCAGGCTCCTCACACCGAAAATTAAAAATGAGACACCAGGAGGAAGTGGCAGGGGGAGTTGCGGTGGGAGCCGCTTCATGTTCTGCGGAACCCAAGCCTCTACAGCGGATTCCGGCCAGACCACTAACTGGGCTCCTTGGATTTTGCTGGTAAGATCCTTGTAAGAGGCCAGGTTGCTTTGCAGGTAGGTAAGGTTCCCTTTGGTGCGAATACTAATATTGCCCTGTACAGCAGCTACGGTGATGGCAGGTGCAGCCTCCATTTCCGTTGAGACGGCCGCCAATCTCGCGTGGCCGTATACGAGGAACCCTGCCAACACCGCTCCCACAATGGTCGTTTCTGTTACAGGAATCCGTTTCCGGCTTTTTGAAACGAATACGCCCTCTCCAATTTGATAGAGCACGGAATTGACCCATACGAGAACGAAGCTGGTGCCGTAGGGCCCAATCAGGTCGGCGGATTGGATGAGAGTTAGGAAGTAAGATTGACTGTTGGCCAGGTGCCAGGGAAAAAGTAATGGAAACCAGAATTCAATGGTGACCCAAAAGAGCGCCGGAAAGAGACCCAGTGGACCCAATCCGTAGAATCTAACGAGCAGGGAGAAGAGAGCCACGGGTAGGGCCGCGTAAACGGCAAAGCCAAGCCAGATAATCTCACTTAGACCGTGGGGAAAACCGCCGAAGACTCGAATGGTGTAATTCAGCCAATAAAATCCCAAAAGATTCATCACCCCGCCTACCCCTAGGCCAAACAGCAAGGCTTGCCGCACGGACACCCGCTGAAGCAGCCAAAGAAGGGGGATGAGGGATACCCAGGTTACTGGAAACAGAACGGGAAAAAGAAACGGCGCTGCTAACAGTATGGCGGAGCATAGCGCAAGCAAATAATAAATGGATCGTCTCTTAAGGTTCTCGTGTTGCAAGGTAGGAATGGCCTGAATTTTTACTCGTCTAGAGGCATTTGTAAAATTATAGCATTGGAGGCACTCGTTCCGCCAATCCATGAAGATCCTTTACCCACTCCCCCGTGGGGACGCCGACGCAGAGACCCTTAGTCCTGATTTGACAGCGGGTTGGCGGTGATGCATAGTGGTGCCTGCCTTTGGTTAGATATCGCTCCAGAGTTCTCGCGTTTCCTTTCCCTGCCTATCGAACTGTCACAGAGAAGCGGAACTATAAAAATCCGGTTGCGCGGGCGGTCCGGACACATCTTAGCTATGGAATTCAGCTAAAGGTAAAAAGGAGATCAAAGTGAGTGCACAGGCCATGAACCGTGACTGGTATGGAAAACTGGGGGAAGAATGGAGAGACAAGAATGCAGCCCTCAGCTCGCTTCATGCCGCCCATCCGGTGACAATGCGTTATTTCATGGAGGCCATGGGTGGGGATATTAAGGGTAAGAGGATACTCGACGCGGGTTGTGGAGGAGGATTGTTGTCGGAGGATTTTGCCAGGGCCGGAGCACTGGTGACGGGAGTCGATGTGCGGGCGGGAGCCATTGAGACCGCTAGGGAGCACGCCGTGAGAGTGGGACTCTCCATCGACTATCGCGTGGGATCGGTGGAGGATCTACAATTGCCGGAGGCGTCATTTGACGTTGTGTTAACCTCATTCGTGCTCGAACATGTTTCTGACCTTCACAGGGCCATTGCAAATGTGGCTCGGGTGCTCAAGCCGGAGGGGTTTTACCTCTACAGCGGAATCAATCGCACCTTGAAATCCTTGGCGATCATCAGCATTGGCTTTCAATACGTACTCAAAAAGATACCCCCGGGCACGCTGAACTGGAAACGGTTTCGTCGCCCTCAAGAGCTGCAAGCTGCATTGAGGGCCAATGGGATCCAAAATGTGGAGACCAAGGGGGTGGGCCGGCGCCGGTCCTATTCAGTCATCTTGTGGAATAAATTGACGAAACAACCAGTGGAAGGGTTCAGCCTGACTCCCGAGATCGGAATACTATACACCGGATACGGGAGAAAAGGCGTGCGTTAAGGGGCGAGGTTTCACAATTGTACCGTTGAAGCGGCAAGACCCTTTAGCGAGTGGGAGCTTCACCCACAGGGATGGAATCCTTTCCCTTAAAAACCGGAGAAAAGACGGCCAATCCAACCGACGGTTCAGAGGAGGTGTTGACGAAGTAATGGACCGAGCCCTATGGAATAAAAAGGACGTCTCCCCTCCTCAGTTCCAACCGCTTTTGTTCCAACGCGAGATAGCCCTTTCCTTTTGGCATCAACACTGTCAGGTCGTGGGTCCTGTGGACGTGGGGTGTCTCACGGTCATTTGCACCAGGTGGTGACTCACCCTTTGCCCTTGCCCAAGGAGGTCGCCCGGATATTCTTATCCGGAGATAAAGGGCATGCTGAGAGGAGTTGCTCTAAATGAGCGTGGGTCAGTTAGCCCTTGTCCTGCATGTGCAAATGAGCGGAAGGGATACAGGCAAGGAAATTGAGGGAAAGAAACAACAGCCAAACTGACGCGCTAGTGGTATTCAGCTTTAAAGTCATAGGCCAGCTCCAAAAGTTGTTTGATCATCTTTGCCGTGGCTCCCCAGATATCCCATTGCTGGTATTGAAAGTGGTAGGTGGGGCCCCGCGGATTAAGGGGACGCGGGCCAACCGTCATACAATTGGGTTTCAGGAGGGCGGATACCGGTACGGAAAAGACCGCAGCGGTCTCGCTGGGGTTCAAGGCAAATTCGTAGGGGAAGGGGATCACCCCAACGAATGGAGTCACCAGAAAGCTTGAAGCCGCAGTGACCTGGTCAAGCTGCCCTAAAATGCGCACGTGACGAGGGTCGATTCCAACTTCCTCCTGGCTTTCACGTAGGGCCGCGTCGACGGGTCCTGGATCCCCCGGTTCTAAACTACCTCCAGGAAAGGCCACCTGGCCGCTATGGGAATTGAGCCCCTCGGCCCTTTGCGTCAGAATCAAGTGGTTTCCATCTGCCCTTTCTTGGAGGGGGATCAACACTGCAGCGGGACGATAGTTGTCTGCGGCGAGAATTTTGGGTTCCCGCGATTGCAGGATAGATGAAATCGTATCAGGTGCCATAACCGGGCCAAAAAAAGTTTCTCTTGACTGAAATCTATGCTAGAAAAAAGAACTCTAGCCAATCTATCTAATTGAGGTTGAAAAATCCACCACAGTGACTGAGAGAGAGATTCACCACGCAATTCGAAATCTTCGGCGTGAAGTGCCCAAATGGGAAACGCCCATTGTTACACTCATGGCCGAGTCACGACATAGCCCCTTTCATATTCTTATTTCCTGTGTCTTGAGCCTGCGGACCCAGGATAACACCACCTCCCAAGCCTGTCGCCGGTTGTTTGCCCTCGCCCAAACACCTGAAAAGATGTTGGAGCTGCCCGTAAAAACCATCGAAAAAGCGATTTTCCCGGTTGGCTTTTACCGAGTCAAGGCACAAAACATTCGCGAGATATGCAAGGTCATTAAGGAAGATTATTCCGGGAAGGTCCCCGCTGACATCGATGAGTTACTCAAACTCAAGGGTGTAGGTCGGAAGACTGCTAATCTTGTGGTTACCTTGGGGTTTCGTAAACCTGGGATTTGTGTGGATACCCACGTGCATCGCATCTCCAACCGCTGGGGATATGTGAAAACGACGACTCCTGAGAAGACCGAATTCGCCTTGAGGGAGAAACTGCCCCCCAAATATTGGATTGAGTACAATGACCTGCTGGTTACTTTTGGCCAGCATCTCTGTCGACCCATCTCGCCGGTTTGCACTCAATGCCCGGTGGAAAAGTATTGCGACAGGGTGGGGGTCAAGGCTCACCGCTAGGCCTGTATATCGAACTCTCCCCCAACTATCCTAGGAATAGAATTCCAATTGAATCACCAGCGCCCCTCAGCGTGACGGTAGTGGCCCTGGTCCCGCGAGGGCCTTGAAAAGAGTCAGCACCTCAGGATCGCGGGGAATGGCTGCAATGGCCCGTTTCACATCTTCTGCATTGAGGGGCGAAGCATCGGTTCCCATCAGTTTCTTGAAATGCTTCTTAAATTCAGGGTCCTGAAAGGTTTTGCGGAAGGCCTCTTTGAGTGTTTTAACGCTCTCCTTGGGAGCCCCCGGCGCCAGGAAGAATGGCCACCGCGGATACAGGAGCGCGCGGAACATACCGAGCAGCTTGCGATCCATGTCCGTCTTGGCAAAGGAGTCCAAGGCGGGAACATTCTTGAAGCGCGGGTGAAACTTCCCTTTGGGGACAGTGATGGTCACGTGCAGGTTGATCATCCCTCTTTGCACCCACTCCGGGTTTCTCCTGAGTAAAGTGGTGGCATTGTTCGTTCTGCCGTCGATCTCCCCCCGGAGCACAGCGAGATCCATCTCTCTCCCCGAGTACCCGGTAACGTATTTCTGGTTTTTCAAATTAAGAATATAGGCGATCATTCTGGCACTGTAATAGATGGGATGACCTGCCGTCTGGCCGCCCACCTTGACCACGGGGGCCGCGCGAAGTTTATCCAGCGAATCTAAACCTGCCTCCTTTCTTGTGTAAAAGAGGTAGGGAGTTCCGCTTTCCGTGGAGCCCAGATAATTGAGATTGTTTAGATCGTATTTGACCCCTGGGAGTTCCAGGATGGGGCCGATGGCGAGCCCGCCTCCAATAGCCGCGAGGGTAACGTCTTTACGCCGTATATTGTAGACATAGTTGGCGGCCTTCCTCCCGGCAGCACCCGGCATGTGTAGCACAACGATGGAGGGGCTACCCGGAATATATTTCTTAAGAAACGGGACGACGGTCCTGGCCTGCCTTTCACCGGTTCCTCCCGGTGTTCCCCCTCGGACAATGGTGATGGTTTTGCCCTCATAATAAGGGGCCGCCGCTACTTCGTGAAGGGTCAAGACGAAAAGAAAAAAGAGAAGGGCACCACAGAACGTCACCATTGAATTCCTGTGTGCATGATAAATTCTCATACGCCACCTCGTTAGGGGGGAGATCGTGTCCGTTCAATTGCAGGCCGACCACGAACAATCGGCGGGATCGAGCATTACTACAATTGATACCCCGGGTTAACGGCATTGCATGTCTGGTGACCATCGTCTTCACCTTTCTGCCGCTTGACGTCTTCGACTCCACAGGAACTCTGATTGGGATTGCCCAGAGAGCCGGCTTCCTCGATGCCGAGGGACACTTTCCCCGACTCAAGAAGACGCTCATCGCTGACAGCGGCTCGACCATGGTGGGCGCCATGCTTGGCACTTCCACTGCAACGGCTTATATCGAGAGTGCGGCGGCTACGATGCCGAGCAGGAAGACGGCAACCCAGAAGACGGGCGGACGCTGGGAGAGATAGTAGTTGATGTCGGCCCCCGTGAGTAGGACTGCGACGATTCCAGCGCCCACCGCGGGAAAAGGTGCAGTGATAAGCATTCCTCGCATCCCGATACGGGCGGCAAGGGCATATGCGCACAAAGGTGTAGTGCAGTGCCCCGTGGGTGCTAACGGCAATCTCCAGTGCCGACCTGATGCCGATGGTCATCAAGCTGGCTTGTTCCATAGCGATTGCGGCGAGAGAGGCACCGCCAATCACGACGATGGAATTATGACAGTCGCGGCCTATCCCCTACTTGTCTTTAGGGGTAAGTGATTCGGGAAAGTATTTCGAGGGAGCCCACAGACGAGCGGTGAAATTGTGGCAGCCAAGGATCCGGAGCTCGCGCATGATGCGAATATAGTCCTGAGAATTAATAAAGCTCCGCCAGGTATCGATGGATTCGAATTCGATGCTGATGGCGACCTGGGGTGTTACTTCCAGAGGATTGCGGTAGTTGCGAACCTCTCGCACACCCTCATGGCTCAGAGTCAAGGGCAACCAATCGTTTTTTGCCTTGTTTTCGTAGATGGTGAGATTTGCTTTTTGATCCGGAAGGTCCCACTGGATAAAATAGAGCACCATAACTCTCCTAACCCCACCGTTTAGTAAGTGGACTTGACCAAACCTCCGTCGATCTGGATGGTGTTGCCAGTCATGTAGCTTGCCCTTTCGGAGGCGAGAAAGACCACCAGATCCGCCACCTCTGCAGGTTCCCCATAGCGACCCAAGGGGACTTCTCCCTTCATTTCTTTATTGACTTCTTCCAATGGTCGATTCCAGCGTTTGGCGCGATCCTCATTGAGCTTGCGGTGACGTTCGGTATCGATTCTGCCCGGGCAAACATTGTTGATGAGAATTTTGTCCTTCGACAACTCGCGGGAGAGTGTCTTGGCCAGACCGATGACCCCATTGCGAATTGCGTTTGACAGAACCAGACCGGCGATAGGCTCTTTGATTGCATAAGAGCTGATATTAATGATGCGGCCACCCCCGACCTTGCGTAAGTGTGGCACCGCCTCGCGGGTGAGCCGGAGCGTACTGAGAAAGCTTAGCTCAAAGGCTTTTTCCCAGTCGGTGTCCGTAAACTTCATGAACTCCCCCGGCGGTGGTCCACCGGCATTGGTCAACACGACATCGATCCGGCCGAATTTCTCCGCCGTCTTGGCGACAAAGTTTTTAATATCATCAGAGCGAGTCATGTCGGCGACCACAGCAAGAACCTCCGTAGCGGTCTCGCGGCGGATCGATTCAGCCGCCTCCCGGACCCCCTCCTCACCCCTTGCACAGATTCCTACTTTGACCCCCTCACGGGCAAACCCCAGGGCAATCGCCCGCCCTATACCTTTACTTGATCCGGCTACTAACGCCACCTTCCCCTTCAGTCCAAGATCCATGTTCTTAGTTCCTCCTCGATGCCTTCAGCAGAATTGGGTCGAGTGTTACGTGAATTCGGTCTGTTATCCCTTTGCGCCTTGCGTGTCCCCTTAACACTTTACACTGTTTTTACTGCTTACTGCGCGCTGTTTACCGTCTTTCTTCGTCTGTCCCTGTTTCGATCTCTGTCATTGTTCTACTTTTGCGTCCAATAAGTATTGGTTTGAAAGTCAGGATCCAGCCGCATAATCCAAATGGCAAGCATGCCGTGAGCCCCAAGTTGGCTCAACCGCTTAGGGTCTCCAGCGGTCAGTGCGTCTTTTTCTTCGCCGCTGAGATCGTACGGGCTCATGGCCGCGCTGAGATCGGCCTTTGCCTGCTTCAACGTGGCTTCGTTCATTTTTAAGTCAAATAGAAATCGATTCAGATGGTAACTACTCATAAGCGGCCCTGACAAAGTTATTTAGTCATTAGTTAATGGTTTAGTCCTAGAGCTTAACCCTCCAAAGCCACGATTGACTGTTGACGAGTAACGATTCACGTCTTTAGAGTTTCCAGCTTGCGAACCCCCAACCCGTGGCCACATGGTCAGGCATGTAATGGGTGGTCGTGGCCTTAGTTTCCCCCACCGCTCCTAAAACAACCATCCAGTTCAGAAACTCCGAATTCCCAGCCTGAAAGAAATAATCTGCCGAGTGTTTCGTTAGGGCTCTACCCTTACCCTCGCGCATGATCTGCAATAGCCTGTGGTCGAATTCCGTGTCGATTTCTCCGATCTTTGGCGAACCTGGAAAGTGAGATAGGCCGCCTGTGGCCAATACCGCCACTCGTTCCGTGCGCTCCACGGCAACCTCTCGGATGACTTCTCCCAAGCGGTGACATCGTTGAGGTGTCGGCAAAGGGCTTACCCAAGTATTCACATAAATAGGGAGGATTGGTATCGCGGGTTCGGGAAGGAGAAAATAGAGCGGGACAACCTGGGTGTGTTGCAACTCCACGAAGCGACCAAAGGACAGGTCAATTCCTTTATCGAGCCCAGACCTGAGGATGGCTTGTCCAAGCTCCTTGTGGTTCTGGTAATGAAAATGATGCCGGGTGAACTGTCCTTGCACTTCGTCCGCTAAGGTCACATAAAAAGTTGGAATGTTGTTGTAGAAGAAATTGACAAACTGATCATTGGCCACGACGATCAGGACATCGGGACGGGAAGCCATCAACTCTGCCTGGAGTTCGCTGAAGGCCCTTTCTGCATCTGCGCGAAGTTGTTTCTGGATTTCTAGGGAGGGCCCGGAGCCTGTCGTATGGGGAGCCATACGGTAGTGGAGTTTCATGAAATCGTCCCACTCAACACCAGGTTCCATTAGGATATTGGGTGCGTGGCTGGCGGCCAGTGCATTTACCAGGGGCATGGGTTCAAAACCCTCCTTCTTCTAGGGTTCGAATCCTATAACCCACCTGAATAAAAATCAACTACTTGACTCGGGCCGAGGAGGATCTATATAGGAGAGAAAGCGGGCCGATGAAATTGACGGTAAAAATAGTTCCTTCTCTCTTTGTCCTGTTGGTGTTAAGTGCCCACCACACCGAAGCCCTGCAAGAAAAGCCAGGGATATGGCAAGCCAGTACGAAGGTTTATAACTATGGCGCCCCGCAGGATGGGGTAGATTCCCCTCAAGCTGAGACCGTCATCGGAGAGGCCGTGACCCACAAGGTCCAGCAAGGTGAAACCCTTCTGGACATCGCTCGTCTCCATCACCTCGGATATCTCGAATTGATTCAAGCCAATCCAGGGGTTGATCCCTGGGTTCCGCCGGTAGGTCTGGCAATCAACATTCCTTCCACCTGGATCCTACCCCAACAGAAGGCTCGGGGCTTTGTCCTGAATATTCCAGAGATGAGACTCTACTACTATATGTCTTCCACCGAGGTAATGACGTTTCCTCTCGGAATCGGGATGGAGGGTTGGGATACCCCTGCGGGAAAGTATAGGATTGGGGAAAAGAGGAAAAATCCGTTCTGGTATGTCCCCAAGTCCATTCAAGAGGAGATGGAACAACCACGTAAGGTGATTCCTCCAGGTCCAGGGAACCCCCTCGGTAGCCACTGGATGCGACTGTCGGAAACTTCCTACGGAATTCACGGAACAAATAATCCGTGGGCGGTGGGCCGCAAGGTGACTCACGGCTGCCTGCGACTCTATCCCGAGGACATTGTCTATCTATTTCCTAAGGTTTCCTCTAAAACACCTGTGGAGATCATGTACAAGCGCGCGAAGGTGGGGTTCAGAGAGGGCAAGCCTTATTTTCAAATTTATCGCTACCAAGACGCAGAGGATGGAATTTTACTTGTTGAGCTCATTCAGGCGGTGCGAAAGCTGGGATTATCGGTGGACCTGCGCCGCATGAGAGAAATGTTGCGTGACGCTCAGGAGGGTGCCCTTATCCCGGTTCCGCTCAAGTAGCCTCCCGCCCGAACACCGCATTCAGGATACCTGACCGTATAAAGAAGCCTTGAAACTGCTTGGAAGAGCGGTAATCAAAGTCATCTAGCTGAAATTAAAAAGGAAACGTCCTTAAGGCCCATCCCTATCTCTTGATAGGTCGTTTAATCTTGCCATACCTTATAAAATTAGGTTAAAATTTTATTTCCAGTACGGACCTTGACATTTTTCGTGAAATCACATAAAAATCTCAAGCCTTTGGTCGCCTCTCCCTAAGGAACTTAAGCATATGTTGGATGAAATAGACAAAAATATCCTCTCCATTCTCCAGCATCATGGCCGGCGCCACCTCGCTGAGATAGCGAAGGAGGTGGATCTCTCCCCGCCCGCGGTAATGGAAAGGGTCAAAAAGTTAGAATCACATGGAATTATCAAGGGTTACCATGCCCTTTTGGACGCCAAGACGCTGGGCAAGGACATTGTGGCGTTCATAGGGGTTTCAGTTGGCCATCAGCGCCACATTATCCCCTTTGCCTCTCACATGGTTCGGCAGCACGACGTGCTTGAGTGCCACCATGTCACGGGAGACGAGAGCTTTATACTTAAAGTTAAAACGGCGAACACGGATTCCCTGGAGCGACTTCTGGGAGAGATTCGCTCCATGGAGGGAGTCACCCGGACGGTGACAAAGGTTGTGCTGTCGACTCCCAAGGAGAGTCAGGTCCTGGAACTTGAACAAGCCAGCACCCCGGAGTCAACAGATTTGGGTAAGGAAATGATTGGGCACTCGGAAAAAAAGAAATGGGCAGTAGGTTCGAGGAAAAATAAGTAACCATGCTGTCTGCTGCAGGAAACACTCTCTATCAGGCTAACTTTGAACACGACGGTTGCGGAACCGGTTTTGTGGCCGACGTTGGCGGGAATAAAAGTCATAGTATTCTCGTTCACGGACTACGTGCGGTCATCAACCTGACCCATCGGGGTGCAGTGGATGCAGACGCAAAAACCGGTGACGGAGCGGGTATCCTCACCCAGGTCCCAGCAAGCCTATTTGCCAAAGAGGTGACAAAGCTAGGGGCTCATCTCAATGGCCTCGACGACCTTGGAGTGGGAATGATCTTTTTCCCCGGCAAGGATCCGGCGGGGCGTAAATTGGCTCGGAAAATAATCGAACAGGCCATTCAGGGGCGGGGGATGGCCTTTCTGGGGTGGCGAAAAGTCCCCCTTGACCCTGACGCACTGGGTGATACGGCGAAGGAGACGAGACCTGAGATTGAACAGGTGCTCATTGGGAAAACCAGCGGGCTGGACGGCGACCAATTCGAAAGGGCTCTCTATCTCACGCGAAAAGTCATTGAGAAGGAAGCCAAAGACAAGGGGTTGAACGATCTGTACATCCCGTCTTTTTCACATCGGACCTTGGTCTATAAGGCCTTGGTGGTGGCTCCCCAGCTGGAGCGTTTTTATCTTGATCTTAAAAATCCTGACTATGACACGTCTCTATGCGTGTTCCACCAGCGTTACAGCACCAATACCTTTCCCACCTGGCCGCTGGCGCAACCGTTTCGGATGCTGGGGCACAACGGTGAGATCAATACGCTTAACGGGAACCGCAACTGGATGCGGGCCCGAGAGGCGGAGATGCGATCCGAAGTCTGGGGCAAGGAGATTGAAAAACTAAAGCCTATTATTACCGACGGGGGAAGCGATTCCGCAAGCCTCGACAACGCTCTCGAGTTGCTCACCCTGTCCAAGAAAAGCGTCCTGGAATCCATGGTCATGCTTATCCCCGAGGCTTACCAAAGGATGCCTCACATGGACCCGGAACTGCACGGTCTCTACGAATACCTCGCCTGCATCGGTGAGCCATGGGATGGACCCGCAGCAGTGGCCTTTTCAGACGGGGTGACGGTGGGCGCGGTTCTAGACCGCAATGGTCTGAGACCCGCCCGGTATAAAATCACCCGGGACGGTGTCCTCATTATGGCGTCCGAGGTGGGAGTCCTAGAAATCCCTGATTCGGAAATCATAGAGAAGGGGAGGCTTGGTCCAGGACAGATGATTGCGGTGGATACTGCTAAAGGGAAGTTGTTGAGGAATGATGAATTCAAGAAAGAGATCGCACGGCAAAAACCCTATGGCCGGTGGTTGAAGGAAAATCTGTTCCGCGTGGATTCCCTGGGACTCAAATGGGATAAGTTTTCGAGTTCCATAGACCCAGTGGAGCTGATTCGCTTGCAAAGGACCTTTGGTTATTCGGAAGAAGAGCTTGACGTCTTTATCGCTCCCATGTTGATCGAGGCCAAGGAGGCCGTTGGCTCCATGGGCGATGATACGCCGCTTTCTGTCTTATCGAAAAATTCGCACCTGCTTTATACCTACTTCAAGCAGATGTTTGCCCAGGTTACCAATCCTCCCATCGATTCGTTGCGGGAGGAACTGGTCATGTCCCTAAATACGGCCCTCGGCTACAGACGGAGCCTGTTGGAAGAGACCCCGGAGCATGCAAAGCTGATCAAGTTTTCGAGTCCGATTCTGAGCCAGGAAGAGATGGAATGGTTGAAAGGTTTACCGCAGACCATGACCGACGGCGGCGAGGTCCGCTCCGGTTTCAGTTCAATCGTTCTGTCCGCCCTGTTTCCCGTTTCCGATGGTGCCTCTGGCCTGGAGAGCGCCCTGGAAAAACTCTGTCAGAAAGCCACCTGTGCTGTGGACAAGGGAGAAAACGTCCTTATTATCAGTGACCGAGGAGTGAGTCCGACTCACGCCCCCATCCCAATGCTGCTCGCCGTCAGCGCCGTCCACCACTATTTGATACAGCAGGGAAAGAGGATGAGAGCAAGCCTCGTGGCTGAGAGTGGGGAGCCTAGAGAGGAACACCACTTTGCCGCTCTACTGGGCTACGGTGCCAGCATGATCCATCCTTACATCACTTTTGAGACCATCCTCCGTCTGCTGAGTAACGGCGCTAAACATGGACTCGATGGAATGACCGAGCACAAAGCGCTGCAAAATTACAAAAAGGCGGTGGAGCACGGGATCTTGAAAATCATGTCCAAGATGGGGATCTCCACACTTTCCAGCTACCGGGGAGCCCAGGTGTTCGAAGCAGTGGGAATCAACCGGTCAGTCATCGACAAGTATTTCACCGGCACCACGTCGCGGCTGGACGGAGTTGGATTGGAGGATATTGCCAAAGATGTTCTGAGTTTTCATCAAGCCGCCTTTAACGAGGAAAAACCGAGGCTCCACCAGGAGGGCATCTACCGGTACCGTAAGACGGGTGAGTATCACGCGTTTAACCCTGACGTCTTCAAGGGAATGCACAAGTTGATCAACAGTGGAGCGGAGAAAGATTATCAGACCTTTGCCAAAGCTGTGGATGAGCGTCCCCCCACGGCTGTTCGTGATCTTTTAAGCTTCAAGCCAACGAGACCCGTATCCATCGAGGAGGTGGAGGCGGTTGAAGAGATAACCAAACGTTTCACAACCGGGTCCATGTCCTACGGGGCCCTTAGCCGCGAGGCGCATGAGACCATAGCCATCGGTATGAACCGATTGGGGGCCAAGAGCGGTAGCGGTGAAGGGGGAGAGGATTCATCACGCTTCCATCGCCGACCTAACGACGACTGGGCGAACAGCGCCCTCAAGCAAGTGGCCTCGGCACGTTTCGGAGTCACACCCGAGTACCTGTCCGCCGCCATGGAACTGGAAATCAAAATGGCTCAGGGATCGAAGCCGGGCGAAGGGGGCCAGCTCCCGGGACACAAGGTCTCCGTTGAAATTGCCACCATTCGTCACTCCGTTCCCGGGGTTACCCTCATCTCGCCACCACCTCACCATGATATTTACAGCATTGAGGATCTCGCCCAGCTTATTTATGACCTGAAACAGTCCAACCCCAGGGCCAAAGTAGCGGTGAAACTCGTGGCCGAGGCGGGCGTCGGTACCATCGCCGCCGGGGTGGCTAAGGCCTACGCTGATGTGATCCAGATCTCCGGTCATGATGGCGGGACGGGCGCTTCTCCGGTGAGTTCGGTGAAAAACGCGGGCGTCTCTTGGGAACTGGGACTGGCCGAAACACAACAGACCTTGGTGCTGAACAACCTGCGCGAACGCGTAATTCTCCGGACCGACGGCGGTTTTAGAACCGCTCGAGACGTGATCATCGGGGCCATGCTGGGCGCTGAGCAGTATGGTTTTGGTACCGCAGCCATGGTTGCGGTGGGCTGTGTGATGGCGCGTCAGTGCCATCTCAACACTTGTCCCGTGGGTGTCGCTACGCAGAAGCCTGAGCTCAGGGAAAAATTTATCGGGACACCCGACATGGTGGTAAATTATTTTAGCCTCCTTGCGCACGACGTTCGACGTATACTTGCTGAGATCGGTTTTCGAAAGATTGACGACATCGTCGGTCGAGTGGATCTCTTAGAACAAAAAACCATAGATAACCCTAAAGCCATTAACCTTGATTTAAGCCGTGTCCTGACTCCAGTGGATCCAACCTGGGATCGGCCTAGATACCACACCTGGGCGAGAAACGATCGCAAGGATAAACCTCTCGACGAGAAGATTATCAAGGACGCCAAAGGCGCTTTAGAGGGAGACGGTCCAATCGAACTCTATTATAAGATCCGCAATATTCACCGGGCCGTTGGAACCCGTGTTGCGGGAGAGATAGCGCGCCGTTACGGGGATACAGGCCTTCCTCCAAGGACCATCCAGTGCCACTTTGAGGGCACCGCAGGGCAAAGCTTCGGAGCATTCCTGATTCGTGGTTTGCGTCTCTACCTCAATGGTGAGGCCAACGATTATGTGGCCAAAGGGATGGGTGGAGGTGAGATCATCATTCGTCCGGGTAAAGGCGCGCGGTACCAGACCCAGGAGAATGCCATTGTGGGTAACACAGTGATGTATGGTTCCACCGGCGGATTTCTATACGCTGCGGGCAGGGCCGGCGAACGCTTTTGTGTGCGCAACAGCGGCGGTGTCGGAGTCGTTGAAGGTGTAGGAGACCATGGCTCCGAGTACATGACCAGCGGAGTTGTGGTGGTGTTGGGTGAGACCGGACGGAACTTTGGAGCTGGAATGACTGGCGGATTGGCATACATCCTGGACGAAAGCCGGGAATTTAAGTTGAAGTACAACCCGCAGCTGGTGGGCCTGGCCGAAATAGAGGAGGAAGAAGACACGGAGTTACTGCGCCACCTCATTCTCAATCATTTGGAATTTACCAAGAGCAAAAGGGCACAGGATATCTTAGACCGCTGGGAACATTTTCTTTCACTTTTTTGGAAAGTTGAACCTCTTTCGGAAGCCGGTCGCGTATCGGTGGCAAGTATCAGCCGCCTTATGGAACAGCCATTCCAAGAGGTCAGCGCCATTTCCTAACTCGCCTATTCAATCAATAGTTTGTTGATTACTTATCAAGCGGCGGCCCAAAACGGACCGCCGCTGTGTCTCGTGTGAAGGACTGGAAGTTACGTGTCTTGGTCCGTCACGCAGGTTTCCTCTGAGTCAAAATCCGATCGTCGATTACCGACGTCGAAATTCTGATCGGCGTCAAATCTTATGGAAGAATTCGTTTGGCGCCGGGTGCCATGGTTTCCATTGAGCAAAAAAATGGGTCCTGTATGATAAAGAGTCGGGGATGCAAAGGCAAGCAGTGCCTAAGCTTTTAGGCAGTTCTATAAACTAGCCGTCTAGACGGCTAGGCAGCCGGCTGCGCGCTCGATTCTAAAAGGAGGAGAGAAATGATTGCCAGCGAGAATGGTGTTAATTTACGGATCGATGGTGTTTTATCTTAAACGCATTGAGGCTTGAACTTTGATTCACAAAGAGTTTGTTATGCCTCAGTGGGTGCGATTGACATCGTAGGGCTCCCCAAACTCCGAGGCCCCCACAATTTGCGCCGCGATGTCATGACGACCATGGAGCATATGGACATGCATGTCACGGCAAAATCGTTCCAGGGGATGCTTTTCAAACAGAGAGGTGGAGCCTGCCAGTTCTCCAACCCCCGCTGTGACCTTATAGAGAGTTTCTTTAACCATCCATTTCGCCGCATGGGCGCGCACCATGGCCATTTTAGCGTCGCGCTTGTACATGTTAACTGCCTGGTAGAGTAGCAACCTGGAAGCGTCTAATAGGCTTTTGAGTTCCCCGGCACGGAGCTGCCGATAAGGATCCTTCCCACCGCCGCGTTCCCGGACATAGGCCAGTGCCCATTCGTACATGGCCTGAGCTGAGCCAAGATAGTTGGCCGAGAAGGCGAAATTGATCTTTCCCAACCAGTTCTCAACTCGAAACTGGCCCAGCGCGCCGATCATGTCCTCCTCAGGGACAAAGCAATCCTTGAGCTGGAGCCATGGGCTCACACAAGCCTTCATTCCCATGGGACGCCACGCGGAAGCGTCTATGATCAAACCTGGGGTGTCTCGACGGACCATTAACCCGAGGACTCCAGGCTTGCCTTCAAAGGCGATTCTTCCGATCCAAAGCCACTCCGCCTGTGTGGCATTGGTGGCGTAATGTTTCTGGCCGTTGACGACAAATCCACCGTCCACCCGTCGAGCGGTGGTGGTGGGAGCACCCTGGGGCTCGGCACCGGAGCCCACCAACAATGCGCCGTGCTCGATGGTGGGCTCAAGCCATCGTTTTCTTTGTTGCTCAGTTGCCATGGCGTTGATCATCATCAAGGTGTTGTTGTGTACTTGAAAGCAGTGGGCCGTGGAAGGATTGCCATGGGCCAGGTGCTCAATCAAAAGGAAGAAGGCCAACGGATCGTCTCCATCCAAGCCATAGCCCAAACCACCATGCTCCCGTGCTAGATTTGCCAACAGCCACCCCTGGCGATGAAGATCCTCAATATCTTCCACGGGCAATTCAATGGGCTGGTCATACTGCGCGGCACGGGGAGAAATTCGCTCCTTTACGAGTCGCTTCACCTGTTGGACTAATCGTCTCTGCTCTGGGGTCAGTTCAAAGTCCATTTCTAGATTCCTTCCTAGGGCCCGACAAAACGATGCCACCTGCTACTTCGCATTTGCCGCAGGGAGGCCCGCGAAAAAGGTCCCGGGCAAACCTCTCGACCCTCTTACGCTGCCCCTCCTCCACCAGGCGGTCTCGGGTAAAACGGACAAATCGCATAGGTATGGTTGCCACCTCACGCTCTGGGTGTCGCGTGAACCACGGTGCCAGCTCCAGAGCGGCAGCAGCGGAAACCGTACCCCTAGCAAAGCCAGCCCACGAGCTGTCACCTACTGACAAAAGCTCGCGGGTTGGTAGTCTGTCATTGGAAGTCTTCTTCAAACGGCGGAGATACTTGGGGGGTAAGCTCCAGCGATAGTAACCTGCACCGTCTGCGTTTGGGAGAATCCAGTCCGGACAACCGCGAGTCGAAACTTCCATGATGGTTTCTTGCTCCACCATGAGCACCAGATCTCTGAAGGTTATGAGACCCACGTTCTCCATCGCGCCACCGCCGAATCTTGGCACCGCCACAATGTCGAGTTTGCGAAAAGGATAGGGGACGCCAACGTACTCCTCTAGAATCTGCAGTACCCGCCCCGTGTGCTTGAGAGCGTAGGTCAAACGATGCCCCTGGCCACGAGCGGCAATGCCTCGTAATTGTAGCGGGACTTTCCGAACGGAGTTTGGAGGAATGGGTTCCGCCTCAACTACGTCGAGGGGACCCACCGCCATTGCCACCAGGTAGTTAAGAATTTTCTTCGTGGTGGCAAATTGTACCCGCTTGGTTCCGTTAGGAAGTTCTACCTCGCCAATCTGCGGCGTGTTTGCCAGCGCGGTGTGCTCCCTTTGCACTGTAAGGGAAACGGCAAAGGTTGCCTTGCACACGGGTTCATCAAAGGAGACGAAGCAGTGACGGGCCGCGATGGCCTGGAACTGTGTGAAGGCGTACCAATGGTCATCTTGTTGAACGCGGTAAAGACCCTCGAGGTCGGTGGCCATGAACCAAGCGTCGTAATCAAATTTTAGGCGCGCCCTCTGCGATTTGACCTCTTCAGGTAGCTCTACCTTGGCAACCCCGTCGTCATTGAGTTGTTTGTACCTCACCTTGACGGTGCAACCGTCGGCCAGTGATAGTGAGGCCCGGGTGACATTTAATTCCCAACCGTGCAGCCAGATAATACTCGTCGGTTTTTGGGTCTCCACATGGATGGCAACCCTGCCCTGAAAACGCTCCTGGTCGGGTAATACGGTAAGTGCCAGGTCGTAGTGTTTGGGTATCACGATTCGGGGAAGTTGGCTGGTCGGAATATTTGCGCGTTCCTGGTTTAGACGCAGAGTTTGGCATGCCGGCATGCAGGGGGCGAGAAGAAGCAGCAAAAGGGCCTGAATATTGAATCGCATGTTTCCTACGACTTATCTCTCGAACATGGAATGCGTCAGCAGCGTCGCTTGCATGCAGAGCCTAAATCAGTCCAGAATGCAATTCAATAACCCCTCCATTATGGGGGTGTATAATCTCAGGTTCTCGCCGATAGAATGTCGAACAGAACTACTTCAATGAGGTTTTTCGTGTTCGCCGGGCTGGGGGCCCTACGGACCGAAATGCCAAGGCGCCAAGTACGCTAAGAGGAGAATTTTTGCCCAATCGGGAGACGGCTGTTGGTCAGATCCTAAGGGCTTCAAAGGAGACATGTTTTTGTTTGTCGTCGTCTCCCGACAAACAAAAAATTAACTCTCTGCGCCGCTGCGGTGAAATGTCCGAACTCTTATCTGCGGAAATCTGCGGTTAGTATAATTTTTCCGAATTTGGCGTGTTTTGCGCCTTTGTACGAGTCGTTGTTTTTCCGATTGGTAATCCGAAATTAGACGGAAAATTTCAAATCATGTCGGTTGAATTTTGACCACCTGGCTTATCAGCCTTGATCACCTCTTGTCCGTAACAGTGGGCTACGCCTGGGGTTGGCCGCTAATCCTGCTCGTGATTGGCGGCGGTCTATTCCTCACCTTGTACTCCCGATCGACCCCATTTCGTTTTGCTCGTCATTCCTGGCAAATCCTGCCTGGTAAATGGGACGATCCAGACGATCCGGGAGAGGTCACTCACTTTCAGCCCTTTCCTCCACCGTCGGTATGGGCAACATTGCCGGTGTGGCGGTGGTCATCACCCAAGGTGGACCGGGAGCCGTATTCTGGATGTGGGTCTCGGCATCGGTCGGCATGGCCACCAGATTTTTCACCTGCACCCTTGCGTGTGTGTACCGCATAAGGGACGAAAACGGCGTGGTTCAAGGGGGACCCATGTATTTATCGAGGCGGGTCTCGGCCGACCCTTTCGGATCCTCTCGATTTTGTTTTTCGTTTGCGGACTCGTGGGTTGCCTGTCTCTGTTTCAGGCTAATCAATTAGCGGAAGTTCTGGAGAGCTCCTACGGATTGGGCCAGGGCTGGACCGCAGTGATCTGTATGCTAACCGTTGGCGGGGTAATTATTGCGGGATTCAACGCATTGGAAAAGTCGCGAGCCGCATCGTGCCCCTCATGATATCCAGGCCTGACCCTAAATTGTTTTGAGACCGTACTCGCTCGTTCGGAGGGGTCGGTTTGAAAAAACCCCAGTCTCAAAGAGCTTGACAGCCAAGGTCGGGGGAGATAGCGTGCCGGTGATTAATCCAGAGGGAGAGTGAAACATGTCCAAGGCCATGGCTTCTAATAAACCGCGGGTACAGTATAAGGATTTGCGTGACTACCTAAAACTACTGGAGTCAGCCGGTCTGCTCCATCGAATTAAGGCTGAGGTGGATCTCAACGACGAGATTGGGGCCATTACTGCTAGGTCCCTAGAAAGGGGCGGTCCTGCTTTGTTCTTTGAAAACATCAAGGGCTACCCCGGTAAGCCGCTGGTGTCCAACATCATCTCCTCCACCAAACAGCTTGGCATCACCTTTAACACTGAGCCGGATGAAGAGAGGATCCATGAGCGGGTGGTGGAAGGAATGAACCAACGCATCGCCTCGGTGGTTGGGTCCACGGGGCCGTGTAAAGAGGTGGTCATCAAGGGCGACGAGATTGACATCTATTTTATTCCCACGCCCCACTGGCATGAGTTGGACGGTGGCCAATACCTCGGCACTACCGCCGGCATTATCACGCGGGACCCCATCACCGGATTTTTGAACATGGGCTCGTACCGGGCCATGCTCAAGGACAAGCAGACCCTCTCCTTGTCGGGTGGGACCCGCGGTCGCAATTCATCAACGGGCCCGGGTGGCGGCGACCATATCTTGGACAATGAGAAGGAGGGGCGAGCAACCCCCGTTGCCATTGTTATGGGAATGGACCCACTGCTCACCTTGGCCTCGGGGAGTCCGGTGCGTCCCGGTGCTGACGGCGTGGAGGGGTCCATGGAATATGAAGCGGCGGCTGGATGGAGGGGTACTCCTACGGAGCTCGTGCGGTGTGAGACCAGCGACCTGCTGGTCCCAGCCCACGCTGAAATGATCATCGAAGGGGAGGTGCTCCCAAACGTGAGGACCGAAGAAGGGCCTCATGGAGAATCCACGGGGTTTTACGGGGAGAACAAAACGGCCTTTGTTATCAAGATCAAATGCATAACCCACCGCAAGAATCCCATCAACTACGGGTTGATCTGTCAGCGCGTGGAAGACTATCCGCGCCAGTTACTCAGATCGGGTTCCATCCAGGCTCGAGTCATACAAAAGAGCGGGATGACCAACATCAAGGAGGTCTATTTCCCTGAGGTTGGGCGTCATGGGATGTTGATCGTCTCGGCCGAGATACGCGATAAAGACGACCCAAAGCGCATTATGGATGCCATTTGGAACACGGAAGCATGGCGATGGATAATCGTTGTGGATGAGGAATGTAACGTCCGGGACTGGGGAGAGGTCATGTGGAGAGTTGTTTCCGCTGCAGAGCCTGAGAAGGACGTCTTCATGGGTAAGGTCTTTCCCCGGGCCGAGCATTCCAGGGGTGAGGTGGACTTTGACCTGCCAAGCCGCGGGATGGGTATCGACGCAACCATGCGTTTCAAGGAAGCCAAGTTTCCACCGGTCAATAAGGTCCGCAAGGAGCTTACGGACAAAGCCGCCAGTCGCTGGAAGGAGTTCGGCTTGCCGTAAGGATGATCAGAAGAAACAAGAGGGGGTTAAAATGAAGAATGACACACGGTGGTTGAACCTAATGATTCTAATGGCCCTGATCCTGTTCACGGCTTCACCCGCCAAGTCGGGGTGGCAGGAGGAATGGGACAAGGTTCTTGCTGGAGCCCGTAAGGAAGGTACGGTCTTCGTTTCCGGCCCTCCAGGGGCCTATCAAAGAAGGGCCATCACTGAGGGTTGGGCGAAGGCCTTCCCGGACATCAAGTTGAGGTACACCGGTGCCCGGGGAAGCACGATCGTTTCCAAGGTAGCAAGGGAGCGGCGCGTGGGCATATTCAACTGGGATATCATTTTGGCCTCCACCAATCCCACCGTCTTCGTATTCAAGGCCATCAATGCTCTGGCGCCGCTGCGCGATGCGCTGATCATT
The DNA here is from genome assembly GCA_965218425.1 of uncultured Binatia bacterium (SeqCode). Lineage (GTDB taxonomy): Bacteria > Desulfobacterota > Binatia > UBA9968 > CAXXLF01 > CBDCDW01. The sequence goes on along the minus strand of OZ244621.1, from coordinate 1,614,541 downwards.
CCAGAAAGTTTCGAGGATAAGTATTGGATCCATGGCTTTGATGCCGGCTTCATGGATGACGCAAAGAGTATCTTCTATGCCGCCATTGGGACTGCCGGAGCCACCCTGGGTTATGCGAACCGGGAATGCGTGCCGAAAAGGAAGTTCAACAGCGCCAAAGATTTCATAAATCCCGAGTTCAAGGGAAAAATCGTGTGGTACGACCCCACCAGGCCCGGGAGCAGCAGTCGAAGCACCTGGGTCTTAAGTTTGGCCCAAGGGGAGGAGTGGCTGAAGAACGTGTTCACAAAGCAGGCCGTTACCTTTTCGCGGGATTACCGGCAGATGACCGACTGGGTGGTCTCGTGCACGAAACCCATTTCCATAGGGATGAGCAATAATACCCTGCAGCTGATGCAGAAAGAGGGGATGGGTACCAATGTGAAGGTCATTGGCGGTCCTGCCTTCTTCGGTAAGATTAACCCTGGCGGGGGCAGTGGCAACGCCAGTATTGGATGGTACAGGAAGGCCCCGCACCCCAACGCTGCCAAGGTCTTCGTCAATTGGTACCTGTCCAAGGATTTTCAGCAGATGTACGCGGATATCGTTGAAACCAACAGTCGGCGGCTCGATACCAAGCCCCGTGATCCTGACCCCACCAGGCTCCTGAAGCGCGACGGCAAGTATTTCAATCAGAGCACAGAATCGTCCACCTTAGGAGTAAAGGCGCTACAGGCGAAGATAAAAAAGTGGGGAGTATTGCGAAGGAGATAGCTTCAGGGGGGAAGACCAGTGGACACCGGTACGCCAGCGGTGAGGGTGCAGGGCATCACGAAGCGCTACGACAACGTCGCGGCAGTTAACAACGTCACCTTTGACGTGGAGCAGGGTGAGTTGCTTACTCTGCTGGGTCCCAGCGGCTGCGGTAAGACCACCACCATGCGCTCCATTGCCGGCCTGGAGAAAATTCAGGGCGGGGAGATTTATCTAGGCGGGCGCTTGGTGAGTTCGGTGCCGAGCGAATTGCATGTGGCCCCGGAAAAGCGCGACGTGGGTATGGTCTTCCAGTCCTATGCGATCTGGCCCCATATGACGGTGTTCGAAAACGTCGCTTACCCTCTCCGTTACCGTAAGGTTGGGAAGTCCGAAATGCGCCGCCGTGTTCGCGATGTGCTGGAACTGGTGGAGATGAACGGTTTCGAGGACCGATTGGCAACGCGTCTCAGCGGCGGGCAGCAGCAGCGGGTGGCCTTGGCCCGAGCCATAGTCATGGAACCGTCAGTGCTGCTGTTGGATGAGCCACTGAGCAACCTGGATGCCAAGCTCCGGGGGCAGATGCGAACAGAGATCAAACAGCTACAGGAACGGACGGGTCTAACGACAGTCTACGTAACCCACGATCAGGCTGAGGCCATGGCACTGTCTGACCGTATTATCGTTATGAATTCAGGGGTGATCGAGCAAGTGGGTTCGCCCGGGGAGGTGTATGAGCGGCCTCAAAGCGAGTTTGTTGCTGATTTCGTAGGCGCCATTAACTTTATCCGGGGAGAAATTGTCGATGCTAAGCCGTCCCAAAATTTGGTTTATGTTTCGACTGGAAGCGAGAAAGTTGCGTGCACGGTAGACGGGAATCGGTCCCTTGTGGCCGGTGATAAGGCGCTGCTTGTCATTCGCCCCGAAAAGATCACGGTAAACTCCACGGACAGTCAACCGCAGGACCGAGAGCCATGTGTTGTGAATAGGGTTGAGGCTCAGGTGGAGATGAACACCTACTTAGGCGACCACCGTGAGCTGAACGTTGTGACCGAGGATTATTCCCTTAAGGTGTCGGCCCCGAATTCGGTTACGGCTAGGCGTGGCAATACAGTGAGAATTGAGTTCTCGGCTTACGACGTGCAGGTCCTGGTATAGAATCTTAGCGATAGAGTTAAGGGCGACCGTTAACGGTTCAACTCATATCGGTGACCATGCCTAACGCGACGGCAGTTCAACACTTCTTCCCATGGCGCCTGCGTCTGGAGACGCCCGGGCTGTCCACCCTGTACAGTGTGGCGTTTGTTCTGGTGGCGGCCCTGGTTGTGGCGCCCATCCTGTTCCTTATCGTTAGCAGTTTCCAGCTGGCTGGACCGGGGCAGGCACCGGTCTGGGGGCTGGACGCTTGGCGAACGACTCTCAATAATTCTGAAGTTTGGCTATCCATGTGGAATTCCATCCGTCTGTACTTCGCCACTAGCATGATCAGCTGGCCCACCGCTATCCTTTTAGCGTGGATACTCGGGCGAACGGATATCCCTAAGAAGAACTGGATCGAGTTTCAATTTTGGCTCTCTTTCTTCCTGCCAAGCCTATCGGTTGTTATGGGCTGGATCGTTCTTATAGACCCGTCCTTTGGCCTGCTCAATCAAGCGCTTAGGAAGCTTCCCTTCATCAACACGGCCACAGGGCCTCTCAATATCTACACGTTCTGGGGTCTGGTCTGGGTTCACCTGGGGCAGAACGCTATCGCTATCAAAACCATTCTCTTGATCCCTGCGTTTCGTAACCTGGACGCCACCATGGAAGAAGCGTCTCGTCTTTCCGGCGCAGGAGTCAAGGGTACGCTGCGCCACGTGGTGGTCCCTCTGATGGTTCCGTCCATTATCATCACGGCGCTCCTGGGGTTCGTCCGGCTGTGGCAGAGCTTTGAGACCGAGTTGGTCCTGGGTATTCCCCAAGGGTTTTATGTCTATGGGACCAAGATCTACGACCTCGTCAACGCGGAGATTCCTGAATACGGTGCGGCCACAGTGTTGGCGTCATCGGTTCTCTTTATCACGCTCCCCTTCATGATCCTGCAGCGACAGTTCTCGGTTCGTAGGAGTTATGAGACGGTCACGGGACGCTACAAAGCCCAACCGACGCCTCTCGGCCGCGCAAAGTGGCCGGTATTTGCAATAGTGATGGGGATTGCGTTGTTTGTGGCGATACTGCCGATAATCTCCGTGACCGTGGGCACCTTTATGAAGGTCTTTGGTTACGTCAATATGGAACACCCCTGGACCCTCGCCCACTGGAAGCGTATCCTCCACGACCCCGTCTTTTTGCTTTCCGTAAAGAATACTTTTCTTATAGCAGGGGGGGCGGCGGTGGTGGGTGTTATTATCAAGTCCTTGATAGCCTATATTCTAGTTCGCACCCAGTTTCGTGTCAGGGCAATCCTCGATGTCATGACCTGGCTACCGCAGTCCCTCCCCGGGATGCTCATGGGCCTCGGCGTTCTCTGGGTCGTTCTCACCCTGTTCAAACCCTTGTACGGGACCATCTCCCTGCTAATCCTCGTTACCGTGACCAGCGGTATGACCGTTGGCGTGCAGATTATCAAGAGCAATATGCTACAGCTAGGAGCCGAACTGGAGGAAGCCTCCTGGCTGTCAGGGGCGTCGTGGTTCTATACCATGCGGAGAGTGATGATACCTTTGTTAGCACCCGTTCTTGCGTTGATTGCAACGATGAACTTCGTAGGTGCATCGCGGGACGTTAGCAACATAATCCTGCTGACCGCGGGGGAGACGCGGACTTTGGCCTTGCTCCAGCTAGACTATATGGTGGCACCGGACTGGGAGAGTGCCACAGTAGTAGCGGTGGTTATGATTATCATCAGCACCGGTGTGGCTTTAACGGCTCGATTCTTGGGTCTCCGCATGGGTCTCAGGTAAAGAAACAGACAGGGACGGGGACAAAGTCATTTTAGATTTGTGATTTTGGATTTTAGATTGGGGATAAAAGCATCGAGATTGCGACGGAAACGAGAACAGAAGATAGGTAGAAATCTGAACGGGGCAAATTAACCGCGGATTATCGCCGGCCAGGAAGCAGCAAAGCGCATGGCGCTAAGCGCAAAGCGTCTGAGCAATTTCCAGTTCTAAGTACTCAGCCCTCAGTACTGATTAGAGGCAGTAAGCAGTGAGTACACAAAGAGGAATTAGGACATAGATAGAGACAGGGAGACTAGGAGAAAAGGAGCAAGCAAATTTAAACCAAAAGGAGAAATTGAGATGGAACTAAAGGTTACAGCCGACTTTCGAGATCGAGTGGTGGTGGTCACAGGTGGAGCGAGGGGAATGGGACGTGCCTATGTGCGAGCCTTTCTGTCCGACGGCGCCAAAGTGGTGGCCACGGATAGATCATGGGCCGGTGCGGAAGATTTTCAGGCAGAATTGCAAGCGCAAGAAAAAAACGTGTTGATGGCGGATATGGATGTGACCAACGACGCCCAGATCGACCAGACCTATAAGGCCACTCTGGATAAGTTCGGAACCGTGGATATTCTAATCAACAACGCGGCCATGCGCCAGCGAGACCTTTTTCCGCCTGCGGGTCGCACCACGACCCTGCAGACGAAGGACTCTGACTGGGAAAGACTGTTTGGAGTAAACGTGTTTGGTGTTTTGAAGGTTATCAGACGTTTTATTCAGCCCATGATCGAAAAGCGAAAGGGAAGCATTATTAGTGTCGTCAGCAGTGGTGTCCTTCATCATTCCCACGGTGGAGGCTACATGGCGCTGCGCCCCAACAGCCGGGAGATGCCATATATGTCATCCAAGGCAGCCCTGGCAACCCTAAGCTTCTATCTGGCGGATGAAGTGAAAGAACACAATGTGGCCGTCAATATCATTATTCCCGGCCACACTCGAACCACTGGATTTGATGAACAAAACCGTGCGCGCATGGCAGCAGGATCTACGAGAAGGGGCCCTCAGCCCATGGTACCCGAGCATGTAGCGCCCCTGGTGCAATACCTCGCTTCGCAGGATGGCGGTGGAATCACCGGTAAGATGTTTGACACCATGCAGTGGAACATCGAGCACGGTCTGGGCGGGCCTGAAATATGGGAAGACAAATCTTTTTCCTATGACGCACTAGCGGCCAGTTAGAAGCAAAAGAATTTTGAGTTATCTGTTCTCGCATTGCACCACGGGCTCACGCCCGTGGTGGCGTCATTGTCCGGCGCGCTTTGCCGCCTCCGCCCCCTTGAGCATCAGCTGGTCCAATTCGTCGAGTACCGGGCTAAAAGTTCCCAGGTTGCTGTGACGGACACCATCCTTTTGGTAGTTACGGACGCCGCCGTAGTCCTCCATTTCCAAGTTAATACGCTGGTTCTTGGCGGGGTCACGGAAGGTGTTGATGGGGTCGCCGCCGTCTTGAACCGCTTGGATCTGCTCCTGGAGCATCTTACGGAACATAACGAGCCCTTTGTCTGTCTCGGCTAACCTCTCCACCGTCCGGTCGGTAATCTCCCCTTGCGCAACCCAACAGAGCATGTCCTGACCCAGCACAAAATCGGGAAGCTCGTCTATGGGCACTTCGAATGACGGCACGGGATTTTGTTTCGGCACTTTTACCCCGCTGCCTGGGAAATAGACATGGTAACCCAAGTGCCAGGTGTGAGTGTCATCCATGGGAACCCGGATCTGGAACTCTCGCCGAGCCTGACCCCCAATGTGCACGTAATTTGGGAACACCAGCGGGTGCCCGGTGCGCCAACTCTCCACGTCCTCAGGTTGCCCTTCCCGGCGACGGTACTTCTGGATCCCCACCTCAACCCGCTCGAAGGCAATGATCGTATGGGGCGCGCTCATTCGTTGATAGGTGTTGATCTTTTTGGGGTCCTTAGAACCCGTGCGTTCCAATACGTATTGGCCAAGTCGGCCATGACAGTAAGTGGTGTGCACCGAGTCTACGGAGTTCTCTTGACACTGAAGCCAGTTGCACGGAATCACCGTGGTGCCAATCTGACGAAACGCATTGTCCATCACGAACAGGTCCCAGCGCGGCAGCAACGGTTCAGGCTTCGGCCCCAGGTAGGTCCAGATCAACCCGCCAAGCTCCTGCACCGGATAGGACTTGAGCCTCACCCTCTGTTTGAAGGTGGTCTCAGCGGTCTCCGCCGGTTGATCGATGCACTGGCCGGTGGTGTCGTACATCCAACCGTGATAGGGACAGCGAAGCCCTTCTTGCTCGGGGATACCGTACTTCAGATCAACGCTTCGGTGGGCGCACTTCTGTGCGATGAGGCCCAACTTGCCCTGGCGATCCCTGAAGAGGGTGAGGGATTCACCGAGGATACGGATGGCCTTGACGGGATTTTCTTCAAGCTCGTGACATGTGGCCACGGGGTGCCAATAGCGGCGCATGAGTTCGCCCATGGGCGTGCCGGGGCCGACTCGGGTTAATTGCTCGTTCTCTTCTGCAGTCAGCATTGGGCTCTCCTTTGAGGTGCGTTTGTGTCAGCGGTACCTCAACTCTGTTGTTGGCCTGCGGTAACGGAAGTTGGAGATAGAACGAAAGCCGGGGACACCTTCTCTCCTTATGATAATGCGATGGTGTGCTTGCGGGTTGTGATTAAAAACTCGGGGAATTGGCTTGGCAATAGCATGCGCATCGGTTTGGTGTCAAGGTTCCGAACAAATACGCGATTGACAGCACCATGGCGCCGTAATATGGAAGGTGGTCTGAACCGCTATCCATCGTACCGAGGAGGTGTCATATGGTTCTTTGGAGAACAAGCCTCGACTCTATCGGAATCAGTTTCGGCATCATCATCGTTCTGGTGCTGCTTGGGAAGGCCGAAGCCCAGTCCAACCGAAAAGACGCATGGGACAGAACGGTTCGGGCTGCTGAGGAGGAAGGGCGGTTGACGGTTTACGGCAGCAGCGCGCATGAGAGACTATTTCGCTTGTTTAACAAGGAATACCCGGAGATCAAAGTCACCTTTGTTGGCGGCAGGGGGTCAAACTCCATGCGGGAGGATATTTCCAAGGACGATGTTCATTTCTCTCTGAGACGGGTCAAAGGGGTCGAGTTGAACCGACCCGGGTTTCACGGACAGTTAATTAAGCCACACGTTTGATCGAGTCGTATGCCGTTGGGGTGTGGTATCCCAGCGACTCGTGCTTGCGCCGTCGGTTATAAAACAGTTCAATGTAGTCGAAGATATCCGACCTAGCGTCCTGCCTCGTCTTATAATCCTGATGGTGTACAAGTTCATTCTTTAGTGAGCTGAACAAACTCTCGACCACTGCATTGTCGTAGCAATTCCCTTTGCGGCTCATGCTGCGCACCACCCCATGGCGTTTGAGCAACTCAACGTAGTGATTGCTAGCGTATTGGATTCCTTGGTCGCTATGGTGAATCAGCCCCGCCATAGGCTGGCGCTGTTCGATAGCCATCAGTAAAGCTTCACTGACCAACTCCTGTGTGCGACGTTGCTTCATTGACCATCCCACCACCAGCCGAGAGTAAAGGTCCACCACTACCGCCAGGTATAACCACCCAGATCGGGTACCAATGAAGGTAATATCGGCCATCCATACCTGGTCGGGGCCTGACGCTTCGAAGCGTTGACGCAACAAGTTCGGTGCCGGTGGCGCACTGTGACGAGCCTTGTAGGCCAATCGAAACCTTTGCACCCGACGCGTCTCTATCCCCACTAAACTCCTCAGCCTCGCCACCCCATGCTTTCCACAAGCCACTCCCGCCTCTTTCAGCGTCAGCCATGTCTTGACTGCTCCGTACCCCTCCTTGTGTGTTTCGTGCACTTTACGGATCTTTGTGATCAAAACCTTATTCTGTATGCTACGCTGAGACACCCCTCGACCGCTCCAGTCATAGTGCCCACTTCGACTAACCTCTAACACCCCGCACATCCTCACCACCCTAAACTCTTTGCTGTGAGCTCGTATAAACGCGTACTTTAGTTGAGCTCCTTGGCAAAGTACGCTGCGGCCTTTTTTAATATATCTCGTTCTTGCGTTACCCGTTCCAGCTCTCGCTTTAACCGCGATACCTCATCGTTGTCCCTTCCTCGGCCTGTTCCTGGAAACGCTACGGACCCTTTGTTTTTCACCTGTTCCTGCCACTTGTACAGCCGATTGCGAGGGACTCCCAGTTCCCGTGCAATCCCCGCTGCCGGCCGCGCACCCGCCTCCAGTAGTCGAACAGCTTCCAACTTAAACTCTTGGGTGAATCGCCTTCGCTTGACCATCGAACACCTCCTTCGGGGATCTTGTCCCCTTTTTAGGTGTCCGTCAAACCCGGGCTACCTCAAGTATCTTTTTACCGCCCGTCCGGAGTGGATGGACATGAGCAACATCAATAAACTCGCCGCTAATGCTTTAGCCGGAGCGAGAAAGAAATAAGCGGGCGATAGAGAAGATGTCCGACTTATATCCTTATCCCGGATTTTCCTTTGCCGAAAGCGACCGCCGGTGGAAGGCCGTGCGCGAGCTCATGGCTCAACAGGGTATCGATGTGATTGTTACACTCAACAACACAGGGAATTCTACGGATTTTCAGGCGGACACACGCTACCTGACCCACTGCGGAGGTGGAGGGGACTCTGGCATCGCCGCGGTTTTGCCCTTGGAGGGCGAGGTGACTGCCATCGCCACCTCCGCGAAGCTCCGCTGGCCCCCAGTGCAAGACTGGACCAAGGATGTGCGCGAGGCCAATCGACGTTACGGGCAGGTCGTCGTGGAGCGGCTAAAGGAACTGAATGTGGAGCGAGGACGTATTGGAATTACCGGTCTGGGTGAGGAGGTTTTTAATCGGGTCTGCTCAAGCATGAAACCTGGTGTTTCTAGCAAGGAGCTTGCGGAAATCACGGAGAGGGCGGGCAAAGAAGCGGCGCTTACCATGCACGATCGTGGGGCTGGAGACGATGGACCCATTATCATTCACAACGCCAGCAGCGCGCGACAGTTCAGTGTCGAGCTCCTGGAAAATATAGCTTTCATTTGCAAGCCGTCGGTTGTATTGTCAGAGGGAAATTACAAGTGCACTTGGGGCGATACGGTGGTTGCAACGGCCCACGGAGCACGGCGGCTGGGTAAGAGAACGCACGACCTGGCCGTTTCTTGATTCCATCCGTCGTTTTGCTTGAACAGCTCCCTGCCTTCCATTCCAGAACACGCGTGTCCTAGGTCCGGTGTTATAGAAAATCCAGCAAGGCTTGGTTAAGTGGCCCGGGGACCTGGGAGGGTAGGAAGTGACCGGCATCGAAAACCACCATTTTCGAACCTTTGACGAGTCTGTGGGTCTCCTCTCCCATCTCGAGAGCGTTGGTCTGATCGTTTCTACCCCAGAGCACCAGGGTTGGGGCGGTGATATGGGGCAAACGGCGGACCGTGTTGTAACGGACGCGGTTCGGGTTATCGTTCATGTGCGCAAGGATCTTCCGGTAGGCATCAAGGGCCCCGGGGATCTGTGTCTTGGCGTAGTCCTCCTCGACCCACTTGTCCAGTTCTCCGTGGTATGCCGGATCCGTACGCTCTGTCATTTGCTTTTGTATGGTCTCTTTAGTGGGTGGTTTGAACTCGGTCATACTGGCAAGGGTTCGGGGCCTCGCACCGCCACTGGCCACGAGCACCAGTTTGTTCACCCGGTTCGGACTCTCGTAGGCAAAGACCGAGGCGATCCATCCCCCCATGGAATGGCCCACAATGTTAGTCCTTTCTAGATTTAGGGCATCTTGGAATTCGCGCACATGATCCACCAGGTAGGCGAATGAATATTCGCGATCGAACGGGTCTCCCTTGCCCCAACCGAGGCAGTCGATAGCCAAGACCCGGAGCTTTTTGGAAAGGGGTTCAATATTCAGGCGCCAGTTGTCCGCGCCACCACCGAAGCCCACGCCGTGGATAAGGATGGTAGGATAACCAGTCCCTGCCTCCAGGTAGCGTGTTCTACCATGACTCAGTTCTATGTACTTCTCTGTGATGGAAGATAGGTTGTCAGCCATGAAATTAAACCTCCGCTTCTCATTAAGGTTGAGTTCTCGCTTTGAGTCTCAAGCGCTTAATCGCTGGGCGTGCCTATGCTAGACATCGCCCTTATAACTGTCAAGCTGCAATGGGCGCTAAATTTGACCCCTCTTTGATCGGATGATATAAGCGCTCAGTTCTATAGAATATTTGACAGAACGACCTCGGAAAATCAGCTATCAGCCGCGTAAAGGGAATAGAAAAGCACAGGGCGCAAGTGAATCACCAGCAACTAACCGCAGATTAGCGCAGAAGGGGGCAAAGGTCTTTCCTCAGCGAACTTTGCGTCTCTGCGGTGCGATTCTTAAAATAATCCTTATCGGTGCCCGTCGGCGTTAATCTGCGGTTAATAACTCTTGGCGGGCTTGGCGTTTGGGCGCGAAAGGCAATTTCTTTGCCCGGCAAATTTACATTATAAAAAGGGAGAATAAGTTCATGGCAGCATCATCAAAGGTATTCATTTTTGCCCCGGCGGACCCAACGGAAGAGACACATCGAAAGCTTGAGGGGAAAGGATGCGAACTGGTTTTGGGAAAGGCCTCCTGGGAAACCCCCCAGGGGAACAACGAGGAGGAGATGGCCAAGATGGCCACGGGGTGTGATGCCCTGACAGGGACCTCCATACGTAGCTCCCCTATCACAAAGAAGATCATGCAGAGTTCGAATAAGATACGCATCGTTGCCAAATACACCATCGGAGTGGACGACGTGGACGTGGAGGCGGCCACGGAATTGGGGATTCTGGTGACCCACTGCCCTACGGAATCGAACTGGGGTGGCGTTGCCGAGGGCACCATCACCGCGTTGCTGACCCTGCTCAAGAAAGTTCGCGAGCGGGACCGGCACCTCAAGGACGGGGGGCCATGGAGACGGAAGGAGTTCGAAGGGACTTACATTGGAACCCGTGCAGACGGCTACCGGGGGATTACCATTGGGCTCATCGGTCTCGGTAGAATTGGAAGCCGGGTGGCGGACCTCATGCGGCCCTGGAACGCTAACATACTGGCCTGCGATCCTTATGTTCCTGAGACCAAGTTTTCGGAGCATGGCGTGAAGCGCGTGGATCTACCCACCCTCCTCAAGGAATCTGATGTGGTGAGTCTTCACGTGGTTCTCAACCGGGAGACGCGACATATGATAGGCGCCGGTCAGCTGGCCCAGATGAAACCAAACGCGATCCTCATCAACACCTCGCGGGGATACTGTGTAAATGAAAACGACATGGTGAGTGCTCTGGAAAAGAGTCAGATTGCGGGGGCGGCGCTGGATGTATTCGAGGAGGAACCACTGGGGTTGAACAGCCCGCTGCGTAAAATGGGAGACAAGGTCCTTCTCTCTCCCCATATGGTCTCTGCCAATCTGGGAAGTGGTATCGGTCCGGGAATCCATTGGGCTACCGATTCGGTACTGGCAGCCCTGGAGGGCAAGGTGCCGGACAACGTTTTTAATAAGGAAGTGATTCAGCAGTGGGAAAGCCGCTTTGGCGGGAAGAGCGTGTGGGGCTGACTCCTGGTGACCAGGTGACGTCGATAGAAACGTCAGCGTAACTCGCTGTTGCGGAAACAACCGCTACCGGTTGCCCGGGATGTTTAGCGGGATTTCTCTCCCGTGGCTAACCGCGGCTGCCACCGTTGCGTGCTTGCTCGGTCCCAGCCTATCCGAGGGGCTCCCGTCTCCCGTGTAAAGCCACCGAACTGTACCGGAGCGGTCAACCACCGTGCTCATGGGCCGGAAATCAATCCTCGCTTTCCTGGCCTCCTGCGCCAGCCCTTTGAATGAGTTCTCTATTATAAGGATCGCAGATGAGGCCTACCGGAAAAGGACTCAAGGCATACCTGGGCGGTCCTCACTTGAATCCTCAATGACGCGGTCGCTGAACTTTTTTCCTTCTTCCGCGGGCTGCGCGCTGATACCGAGGATCTGAACTCCGTTACGGGTGAACTTTTCGATGTCGTAGACAAAAGCCGTCACCTGGGCCCGACACCAGGGTCAGAAACGACCTCGATAGAAAGAGGTAACGCTGGCGAAAACGAAAGGAAACGCCACTAATTGGCCATCGATGTCTCTAAGACTTGCGCTGGGAAACAGTTCTCCCGCCGTGATTCCGCCCATAATTTGGATTTCCTTTCAATTAATGACTCCTAGTTTCTTTCCCACCTTGGAGAAGGCTGCCACTGCAAGGTCCAAGTGTTTCCTCTCGTGGGCGGCGGACAACTGGATCCGAATGCGGGCCTCCCCCTCGGGGACCACGGGGTAGGAAAAGCCCACCACATAAACCCCCTCTTTCAAGAGTTCATCGGCCATGGTCTTAGCCAGCTTGGCATCGTAGAGCATAATAGGGACGATCGGGTGAATCCCGGGTTTGATTTCAAAACCGGCAGCCGTGATCCTCCCCCGAAAATAGCGGGTGTTTTCCTCGAGTTTGTCGCGTAACTCCGTGGTGCTGGATAAAAGTTCCAGGACCTTGATACCCGACGCCACCAAGGGAGGTGGGAGAGAGTTGGAAAATAGATAGGGCCGGGACCGTTGACGGAGCATGTCGATGAGTTCCTGTCTACCCGCGGTGAATCCTCCGCAAGCCCCTCCTAGCGCCTTACCCAGAGTTGAAGTAAAAAGATCGATATCTCCCAGCACTTTATGATACTCCGCCGAACCGCGGCCGGTCTTCCCGATGACACCGGTGGCGTGGGAGTCGTCCACAACAATCATGGCATTGAATCTTTTTGCCAGGGGGACGATTTCATTGAGCTTGGCGATATCTCCGTCCATGCTAAAGACGCCGTCTGTGGCAACGAGTTTAATTTCATGGTCCTTGGCCGCTTCAAGATGTTTTTTGAGATCTGACATATCACCGTGGGCATAACGAGAACGAGCGGCCTTTGATAGACGGATTCCATCGATGATGGAGGCATGGTTGAGGGCATCGCTCAAGACGGTATCTTTCTCTCCCAGGAGTGTTTCAAACAGTCCGCCGTTAGCGTCAAAGCAAGAGGTGTACAGAATGGCATCGTCCGTGCCGAGGAATTCTGCAATGGACTTTTCCAGATCCCGGTGCTGGCTCTGGGTGCCACAGATAAACCTGACGGAGGCCATGCCGAAGCCGAATTGCTTGAGGGCCTTGGTTGCGGCAGTGATGATATCGGGATGGTTCGCCAAGCCGAGATAGTTATTGGCGCAGAAGTTGAGTACCTCTCCCCCGGGGTTCACTCCAATCTCGACACTCTGTGGGGTGGTGATGAGCCGCTCTTCCTTATACAGGCCCTCGGACCGGATCTGGTCCAGTTGGGAGAAAAAGTGTTCTTTGGTCTGCATTTTCAACTTGCCCGACGGCTAACAATGTTTGAGCAGGGCATGGGCCTATTCCCAACCCAGGATGACTTTCCCGCAGTTGCCGGATTGCATGGCCTCGAAAGCCATCTGAAAATCGTCCACATAGTACCTGTGGGTGAGGACGTTAGAAATATTGAGACCGCTTCTGAGCATCTGAGCCATCTTGTACCAGGTTTCAAACAGCTCCCTGCCGAATATCCCTTTGATCAACAGCCCTTTGTATATGACTTCATCCCAATTGATTCGGGTGGATTTCGGTAAGAACCCCAAAAGGGCGATGCGTCCCCCATGATACATGTTTCTTATCATGTCATTGAAAGCCTGGGGGTTTCCAGACATCTCCAACCCGATATCAAAGCCGTTGGACATCTGAAGGTCTTCAATCCCTTGCTCTAAAGTGGTTTTGCTTACGTTGATGGCTCGTGATGCACCCATGAGTCTTGCCAGGTTCAAGCGGTAGTCGTTGATATCGGTTATTGCGATGTGCCGCGCTCCCACAAAACGGCAAATGGCAACGGCCATCAGCCCCACCGGACCCGCGCCGGTGATGAGGACGTCCTCTCCCACCATGTCGTAGGAAAGAGCACAGTGGGCGGCATTTCCCAGGGGATCAAAGATAGTGGCAATTTCGGAAGGGATATTGGGATGAACCGGCCAGACGTTGAACTCGGGCAGGACCAGGTACTCGGCGAAGGACCCGTTCCTGTGAATGCCCAGAGCCGCCGTTCGGTGACAGAGGTGACGCTTCCCCGCACGGCAGTTTCTGCAAGTACCACAGGTCAGGTGACCCTCTCCCGTGACCCGATGGCCAACGGAAAAACCCTTGACCCCCTGTCCCATGTTGACAATCTCACCGACGAACTCGTGACCGATGATGAGAGGGGTGCGAATGGCGCGTTGGGCCCATTCGTCCCAGTTATAAATGTGAAGGTCGGTGCCGCAGACGGCGGTTTTCTGGACCTTGATCAAGACGTCATTGGTGCCGCATACGGGAACCTCGGCAGATTGTAATTCGAGACCCGGGCCGGGGGACTTTTTGACGATGGCTTTCATCGTTTTCATGGATGGATCCTCTGGTTGTAGAATTCTTAGTCCCGGCCCGGCGGGAACATTTCGATTTGAATGGGTCCTGCTGGAAGAGCGCCGATGAGGACCTCCTCGTTCTTCGAAGATCCACGTGCCTTCTTATGAGTATTCTATAGGTAGGTTTTTATGTCAACGAGGCCGGCTCATGACGCATAAAGCCTAATTAGCAAGGAAATCCGCGACGAGTTTATGAAACCTTGGGGCCTGATCCCACTGTACCCAATGAGCGCACTCATCAAAGATGTGAAGTTCTGCCCCGGGAATGGATTGAAATAGGGCGAGGCCTCGCTCCACTGAAGCCCCACCATCATTTTTCCCCCAAAGGATCAGTGTCTTGACCTTCAAGTTGGGCATCTCGTTACGAAGAGGCCTGGGGGAAGAGGCTTTACGTCGTTCCGCTTGAGCCGCGAGATTCTTTCCAAGGCCCATCTCATAGCGGAGCTGAACCAGCTCGTCCGTCACTAATTCTTCATGGTACAGGGTGCCGCGGGTGAGCAGCCGAGAGTTGTCCAGACTGGGTGAGTACTGTCTCAGTCTTTCCGAGTGTTCCTTGGACAAGGCCTGAGATTGTGGGGAGCCTGGAGGCGCCAAAGTGCCGCTGGACACCAATACTAACTTTTTTGTTCTTGGGTCCTCCAACGCGATTCGCGCTGCGATGTAAGCTCCCTGAGAATTGCCCATTACATAAAAGCTTTGAAGATTCATCCGATCAATGAAGGCTTTCGCGTGGGCCACCCGATACTCTAAGGAATAGTCCTTTGGTTGATCGCTGTAACCAAATCCAGGCTGATCAAAGGCGATTACGGTGAAACCCGAGGCGGCGAGGGGTTCGATATTCAGTCCCCAGTTCACCAGGGCACAGGCGCCAGGGGATGCACCGTGGATCAGCAACAGTGGTTCACCAGTGCCTACCTTAATGTAATAGGTCTTAATACCATCTACGTCTATGGTTTCTCCCTTATCAGTCTTTAACATGGGGATTTCCTCCTCTGGCCGTGTTCATTAGTTCATGAACGCTACGAAACCCGCCTCAAGTTGATATGCCAGCTTCATATCAGATAGTCTCTCCCCACGGCAAATGGGCAGTGAGCGCAAGCCATGGTAAACAAAACATCTACGGGTGAGACACCCGATCACAGGGAATACCTGGCCATCTGCCGCGCAGCGGGGTTCGAGCCATGGCAGTTTTCGGAGTCCGGGATTCGATACAATTCTTACAGGCGCATAGAAGATGCTCTGAAACGGGCGGGCAGTCTGGATAAGGAGGCGATCCGCCGGGCCATGTGGGAGACAAACCTTCCTCTGTTTGGCGGGAAGATGGTTGAGCAACATGATTCGCGAGGCTATGGCACGCTTCACCCCTAGCCCACACAGATCCAGGGAGGAAAGCAGGTGTCACTCTGGCCTTTGGACAAAGGGCTCAAGGTCCGACGATTCAAGAGCGGCAAGTGGTAATGGAACCCGCTGTCCTTGCGCAGTTGATCATCGACGGGATTTTGCTGGGTGGTGTCTGCGCCCTGGCGGCCTTTGGTCTCTCGCTCATCTTCGGCGTGAGCGGTGCGTTGAGCCTCGCCCACGGCGAGTTCCTGATGGTTTCAGGTTTCATAGTTTACCTTTTATTGGACTACTGGGGGTGGAATCCGTTTGTTCTGGTAGGCCTTGTGGCGTCGCTTTTTTTTCTCGTAGGATATTTCTTCGAGAAGGGGTTCATCAAACCCTTGGGCTATCACAAAGAGCATGTCCGGCTAGCCTCGGCAGTGCTGGTCAGCCCTGGGGCGGCACTGATTATCGAAGACGTTGCCGCGTTTGCCTCCGAGGACGTGCAGTTCGAGAAGAGTAGTGTTCCCATCGTGGCTATGTGTTGGAACATGGGCACCGGGCCTTTCACGGGGACGCCCGAGACCTTCTCAACAATGAAAACATAAAATCTGCTTACTTGGACGTCTGAGATCCGTGCTGAACATTGCCTTGGGAGCCAGCAGTTTCTTGAAGGGGCCTATTGACGACGACTTACCCGCTTGATAAGGGAGCTATTGGATTCCTTGCGAAGGCCGAAATCAGGACCCAACTTCTGTTATCATAAGAGGAGGCACGATCATGGCTACAAAAAAGGTACGGGATATTATGGTTCTTAAAGTACGGACTCTGCGTCGGAGCGACAGCTTACAACTTGCTAAGGACATTATGAAACAGGGTCATATCCGCCATTTTCCAGTTCTGGAAGGCGAAAAGGTAGTTGGAGTAGTCAGTGAACGTGACCTGTTACGGGCTTCTTTCTCGTCTCTCGTCAATTACGGAGAGAGGCAAGAGAAGGCATTCCTCGATACGGTTTCGATCAAGGGGGTGATCAATCAACCCGCCATCACCATTTCACCGGATGCCTCCGTCCAAGAGGCTGGCCGCCTATTATTAGATGAACGAATCGGCTTTTTGCCGGTGGTGGAGGGAGATAAATTGCAGGGCCTGGTGACCGGAAGAGATATCCTAAGGGCCCTAATCGAGAGTTAGATTGCCTTGGTCCATTTCTCCTCCAGATACAATATAGCTCACAACGGATGTCGGAGGATAAGATGAAGATTCTAAGAAGCCTGCAAGAGAGATGCAGCCCTGAGGTGGGGTGCCTGATCGTGGTGGATGTCCAGAATGACTTCTGTAGCCCCAAGGGGGCTGCCGCCCGCAGGGGCAGCGATGTCACTGCGGCCATGGAGATGGTTCCCAGGTTGGTGCATCTCATTGAAGAGGCACGCAAGGTGTTCCTGCCGGTTGTTTACATCAAGACCACCCACAGTGAATGGACCGACACCCCTGCCTGGCTCTATCGCAAGCCGGAAGGTAAGGATGTTCAGACCTGTCGCGAAGGGACTTGGGGGGCAGAGTTCTACGAAGGAATTGCACCCCTTCCCCATGAGCGGGTGGTGGTCAAGCACCGCTACAGTTCCTTTATCAATACGGACCTCAATACTGTTCTCAAGGCCAGGGGGGTAGAGAGTGTCTTGGCCATGGGTGTCGCCACTAATGTCTGTGTGGAGACCACCGCTAGAGACGCCTTCATGTATGACTACTACGTTACTATGGTGAGTGACTGCTCGGCGGCCTACAATCAGGCGCTTCATCAGTCGACCCTCGAAAATATCCGGCAACACTTTGGACTGGTGGCATCTTCTGAGGAGATTGTTCAAACCTGGCAACAGACTCAAAAGAAAAAGGCCGTGGCCGGTTAGGCCCGTCGGGCAAAGGACGCCAAGGGAAAAAAGTAGGCGGATAGCAGTAAGCAGCTAGCAGGAATCGGCGAAGCCAGGGTTCAGTGTTAGGGGAAATAGGCTGTCAACCGTCAGCTATCAGCCTCGGAAAGGGATTGGAAAAAACAAAGCGCAGGGAAAACGAGTTTCTAGCCGGTATGGCCAGACCATGATCTGCGTGAGTCTGCGGTTAATTTTCTTCTTTCATGTTGCTGTCTTTGATTCTCTATCCTCGGCTCTTATCCCTCTCCACTCAGTCCTCGTCACTCAGTGATTGCCTGGCGCCTTGCTGCGTTCGACTAACCCGCGCCCTACGTCTGGTCTAACACCTCCTGCCAGGGGGTGTTGGGAGGAACGATCTTTTCCTCACTCCTTATTCGATGGTACTCAATCGATGGGTGGAGGCCTAAGGGCTCGCCTCCAGCCATAAAGCTGCGCACTGCGTTAATCAAGCGGCGGCGCGCCCGAATGATGGCAACGTCCGCAGTCCCCAGGTGCTCCTTGGTCCGGTCCACTACGGGAAGCATGCTCTCCACAATGGCGATGTCCTGGGACCGTATTCCCTCAATGCCGGTAAAATTTCCAGCCCTCATGGCGGCCCGGTCCTGCCGGTGCTTGTTTTGACGGTTACGAGCCGGGTGATAATCGGCATCAAGTTCAAACTGGGCGGCGTAATCCCTTGTGAAGGGTCCGTTGTTGTTAAACTGGAAGTTGAAAAAGTAGTGGTGGTCATCGTCGGCGGGTACCCAGGTCTGGTGTGCCCTCACGTCTTCGCCGCCCGCCCTGGCGGGCGGGATAATAACGTGAAAAGGGGCGACGAAATGGGTAACGCGGACGTAGGACTCCTTATCGGCCTTCCTGATGGCTGCATACCGAAAACCGTAGGGAGTATCCTCCGGGTCTGTTAATTGTGGCGCGCGGTCCCTGGATCGGGAGCTGAATTCAGAGGAATGGAGATAATTCAAATGGGAGGAATCGATGCTTCCCTCCACCCCTTGCAGATAATTACAATCAGAGAATACTTTACAAACGCTACGCTGGGGTTTTGGTGCCTGGGTCCACTGGAACTCCGGAAAGGCTGGCATCTTGTCCGGGGGGCCCATGTAGGCCCACACGACATCGGCCACTTCTCGAGTGGCGTAGGCCCTGTGTTTGATGCGCTCTTTGAAGCTACTGCCGGAGGGCTCTGCGGGGGTCTCCAGCACATTGCCCTCCACGTCCATTTTCCAGCCATGGTAGATGCAGCGTAGTCCACCCTCTTCGTTACGGCCATAGGCGAGGGAAACCCCTCGGTGTGGACAGTACTCTTCCAGTAGTCCAATTTTTCCATGGGTATCCCGAAAGGCCACCAGGTCCTCACCGAGCAATCTTACATGCTTGGGTTCGCAGTCCGGTTCGAGGATTTCTTCGGACAGCAGGGCGGGTATCCAATACCGTCTCATCATCTCGCCCATGGAGGTGCCCGGTCCTGTTTTTGTGAGCAGTTCGTTTTCCTCTCGGGAAAGCATCCTTCGCCTCCTTACTTTCGGTAGAAGCCTTACCTGCGTTTGGCTTTGGGGCGGGCCTTTTTCAGGAGATCCTTTATGGGCGTCATGTTGCCCAAGTCAGGATTTGCCGTATAGATATGCTGGACTCCTTATCTTCCGCCGACCGGCAGGTATCCTTTCCGCAGGTAGGTCCTCTCTCAAGGTGGCATAGTCGTAACCGTTTTCCATGGCCGCCTTCATCCATGCCATTTGCCCTTCCCGGGAAGGCCGACAGGCCTCCAACTCGATTTGCAACCGAGGTGATCCTATATATGATTCATTCATTGAGGCAATGAGTTAGCCTTCATGGATCTCAACAGCGGTTCCATCACCTTCCACACGTTTTCCGCAACGATTTTGTGACCTTCGGCCGAAGGATGGATGCCGTCGGGGAGGTTGAGGTTGGGATTCCCGCCCACCCCTTCCAGCAGAAATGGTATGAGATGGGCTCCATTTTTCTTCGCCAATTGAGGAAAGATAGCCTTAAAGCTAGAAGCGTAGCTACTTCCCATATTCGGGGGCACCTGCATTCCGGCAAGGACCACCTCGACCTCCGGATATTTGCTCTTAGTCCTATTGATGATGGCTTGAAGGTTTTTTCGAATGACCTCCACGTGGATACCGCGAAACCCATCATTAATCCCCAGCTCTAAGACCAAAACATGGATCTCGCGTCGTAGCAACCATTGGATCCGGCTAAGCCCGCCCGACGAAGTGTCGCCGCTCTGCCCCGCATTGATAACCTCAAATTTCCACCCCATGGAATCGATCCGATTCTGGATCAGGGCGGGAAACGCCTGTGTGGCATCCAGGCCGTATCCCGCCGTCAGGCTGTTGCCCAGGAATAGAATGGCCTTAGATTCATAAGCCGCGTCGGGTACTTTCAGCCCCCCCATTAGCGAACACAAAAAAAACCAGAAAAGAAGAAGAAAAACATCTTTCATCTTGCGCTGAATCGTGTATCTATTATGGTTTAATTAGTTTCTGTCAAGCAAACCCGAGTGCTCAAGAATTCTTTTTTTCAAGCGTGCAACGTCAGTTTAAGAACGATTTGAGACTATGACGAATTCCACTATCTTGAATGTCAACGGCCTCAGTCAATCCTACCAAAGCGTTGATCGTACCATTAGGGTCTTGAAAAATCTCGCCTTCAGCGTGGAAAAAGGAACCACCTGTGCCATCGTGGGCCCCTCGGGTAGTGGCAAAACGACCCTCCTTGGTCTTTGCGCAGGTCTAGACCGGCCCACCACCGGGGTGGTGACCTTGAATCATATCGAGCTGAATCAATTAAATGAAGACGAGCTTGCCGAGGTGCGAAACAAATACACGGGATTCGTTTTTCAGACTTTCCAATTGATCCCTACCCTCACTGCGCTGGAGAACGTGATGGTTCCTGCTGAACTCTGTGGCGAGACGAAGGCCAAAAGTCATGCCATGGAACTTTTGGACTGCGTGGGTTTAAGGGATCGGGTGAATCATTACCCCTCACAGCTTTCAGGCGGCGAGCAGCAGCGGGTGGCCATAGCGCGGAGCTTCATTAACCGACCCCGCATCCTGTTTGCCGACGAGCCCACCGGCAATCTTGACGGGGAAACCGGCAAGCGGATCATTACTCTGCTTTTTGAGTTGAACACGGTTGCGGGTACAACGTTGATCCTGGCAACCCATGATCCTGAGCTCACCCAACATACCGTCCGTGTAATCCAATTGAAGGATGGGAGCATTTGCTCTGATACTCTGAACGACGATGGGGTGTTTGAACCCGAGCGTCAGAAATCTTTGCCCCTGTGAGTCGGTTTGTGCCAACCCCAGGTTCGGATTCTTACCGATAAAATGTTCAACGGAGCGGCTTCAATAGAGTTTTTCATGCCAGGACCCCCACGAATTAAAATCCTGATTCCGAAGCTCGGAATCTCAAACCAACCGAAATGTTCAAATCAAAAAATCGGAATCCAAAACGAGCTTATTTGGAATTTTACGTTTTTTGGCCAATTGGATTTGTTTCGAATTTCGGATTTTTAATTTGTTTTGCTTGGCGTACTTTACGTCTTTGCCCCTCGATTCCCCTCCGGGGTCCTGAGGCTTTCTAGGGACGCGAGCCATTTTTCCCCCGATTAGGAAATAGCGAATCTTCAAATAGGTAGGGTTAGTCCACTGTCATCATGAGATCGAAGCTCTTTTTCTTTGACCCTTGGGTATGGAAAATGGCCTGGCGGGACAGCCGTAGGAGCCGGCGAAGACTACTTTTGGCCATGGGGTCAGCGACCCTGGGGGTGGCCGTATTGGTAGCCATCACCTCCTTTCAGAACAATCTCGAACGGACCATTGATCGCCAGTCCAAGGCATTGCTGGGTGCGGACTTGGTCATCAAGAGCCGGCGGCCCTTTGCCCAGGACACGGTGCAGCTGATGAAATCCCTGGGAGGGGAACAGTCCCGGCAAGTCAGCTTTTCCTCCATGGTATATTTTCCCAAGAGTCGATCTACAAGGTTGGCGCGGATCAGGGCGCTGGAAGGAGATTTTCCATACTACGGTAAATTGGCAACCGAGCCCCCGGGCGCTGCAAACCTATTAAAAAAGCGTCCCGTTGCATTGGTGGACGACAGTCTTTTGCTTCAATTTGACGCCCATGTGGGGGATCCCATCAAGATCGGTGCCCGGATCTATGAAGTCGTTGGAAGGCTCAAAAAAATACCGGGTGAGGCCCTTGCCATTGGTATGATTCATCCTCGGGTCTATATCCCCATGGGCACATTGGCTGAAACCAAACTCATCAAGAAGGGGAGCATCGTTCGATATCGAGTCTTCTTCAAGTTTGAGCCCGAGCGGGATATGGAGCGATTGATCGAGACCCTTGAACCTCATCTTCGAAATCACGGGCTCCGGATGGACACGGTGGAAGAACGGAAAGAACGCCTCGGTGGGATCATGGGCAACCTCACGCGCTTTCTCAACCTGGTTGGGTTTATTGCCTTGGTGCTCGGGGGGGTGGGTGTAGCCAGCGGTATTCATATTTACGTGAAACAGAAAGTCCCTACTGTGGCAATCCTCCGGTGTTTAGGCGCCAAGGCGAGCCAATCTCTGAACCTGTATGCAATCCAAGCCCTGCTCATGGGCATTCCGGGTGCAATCTTTGGTGTGGGGGCGGGCGTCTTGATCCAGCGTCTATTGCCCGCCGTTCTCGGCGATTTTTTACCCGTCAGGATCGAACAATCCATTTATTGGCCGGCGCTTATTCTCGGCCTCGTGATTGGACTCGGCGTAGCACTGCTCTTTGCGCTACTCCCTTTGGTTTCCTTACGGCATACGTCGCCGCTGCTCACCCTTCGAGCCTCGTTGCCGGAAACTCACGCAGTCTCAAAGGACCCCTTGCGTAGCGTGTTAATCGGGTTAATCGCCCTGGGGATCATCCTGTTTGCTTTGTTGCAAACCGAAAATTGGCTTCATGGATTGGGATTTGCTGCGGGACTGGGTCTCGCCTTTGGTCTCCTGGTGGGGGTTGCCAATCTGATGATCACCCTGGTGAAGAGGTATACTCCCGGCTCGTGGAACTATGTCTGGCGCCAAGGGTTAGCCAATCTCTACCGTCCGAACAATCAAACCCGGGTTCTTCTGTTGTCTCTGGGACTGGGGACATTTCTGATCATGACCCTCCATCAATCCCAGGGCATGCTGTTGGAGAAGGTTTCACTGGCCGGCGGCGATGATCGACCCAACATGGTCCTATTTGAGATTCAAGCGGACCAAAGGAAGGGGTTGGTAGATTTATTGAAGACCTTCCAACTCAACGTCATTCAAGAAACGCCGGTTGTCACCATGCGCCTTCTCTCCATTAAGGGAAAACATGTGGACGATATACGCGAGGATCCAAACTCGGGCAGCCCCAACTGGGCCATAGGTCGACAGTACCGATCCACCTACCGAAATGACTTGGTCGATACCGAGACCCTCGTGGCTGGATCTTGGCACGGAGGTCGCAAGCAGGTATCCGGCACGATTTCCATTTCCGTGGAAAAGGGAATTGCAGAGGATCTCCAGGTTACCCTTGGCGATGAGCTGGTATTTGATATCCATGGAGTGCCGCTCGCCGCCACCGTGGGAAGCATCCGTGAGGTGGACTGGCAGCGCTTCCGGCCGAATTTCTTCATGGTGTTTCCGAAGGGAGTCCTGGAGGGGACGCCACAGTACTACGTTCAAGTCATTAGAGTTCCTTCCAACGCCGTCTCCGCTCAGTTGCAGCGGGCCGTGGTGCAAAAATTTCCCAATGTGTCCACTATCGACCTGACCCTGATTTTAGATACGGTAGACTCGGTTCTTGGAAAAGTATCTTTTGCCATCCGCTTCATTGCGCTTTTCAGTATCCTGACGGGTCTCATGGTTTTGGCCGGGGCGGTTATGACCAGTCGATACCAACGGCTCAGGGAGAGCGTTCTATTGCGCACCCTGGGCGCCTCTCATGCACAGGTTAGAAAAATTATGCTCGTCGAGTACTTATGTTTGGGAGGAATGGCGGCATTGAGCGGGATCCTTCTGGCGTTGGCTGCCAGTTGGGCGCTGGCCTATTTTGTTTTTGACGTCTTTTATCAACCCGGCCGGGAGCCCATTTTCATTGCGCTGTTCATTGTCACGGGTCTGACCGTCCTGGTGGGCTTGCTCAATAGCCGTGGAATCTGTGACCGTCCGCCCCTAGAGGTGCTTCGGGCCGATGCGTAAAACGGCGGCTTGAACTGGAAAGGGAAGGATCCGGTAGACGTCATCGGGATC
This sequence comes from uncultured Binatia bacterium (SeqCode), assembly GCA_965218425.1. Taxonomy (GTDB): domain Bacteria; phylum Desulfobacterota; class Binatia; order UBA9968; family CAXXLF01; genus CBDCDW01. The sequence goes on along the minus strand of OZ244621.1, from coordinate 1,590,818 downwards.
ATAATCGTTTTGACCTTGCCCATTGGGTCCGGGCCGTTTCTCCGTGTCGGCTGCAAGTGCCTCTACGGCCAGGTGAACATTTTTAAAATCGGCCTTGGCGCTGGTGACGTGCGCCTGCTTCTTGTGGCTCATGGAGGTGGACACGGATATAGCCGTTAAGATCCCCATGATCGCGAGATTGACCGGCAGCTCGATCATGGCGTAGCCGCTGGAGCGGGGGCTTTTGGTCCATTACAGGCGTTTCTTTAAAGGCGTAAGCTATTGAAATTAAACCATAAATCGAATAAATTTGCAAGGCTTGGGAAGCTTCTGGACCAGGATGTGACAACCGAATCCGGGATCGACGGTTTGGCTCCGACCTTTTTCAGGCTATCATTGCCCTGACCCTTTCATGTGTACCCTGGCCCTATACTTCCAGCAGTTCTCGGAATATCCGCTCGTGGTTGCCGCCAACAGGGATGAACAGTTCGGTCGTCCCTCCGGCCCGCCTCAAGTGTTGATGGACGAGCCCAGGATTTTTGGAGGGAAAGACCTTTTAGCCGGGGGGACCTGGCTGGGGGTCAATAGACACGGTTTGTTGGTTGGAATTTTGAATCGCAGATCTGAGGTGAACCGAGAAGGGGCAGGGATCAAATCTAGAGGCACGCTTTGTCTGGAGGTTCTGAAGGCCAGTGCGCCGGATAAAGCGATTGCGATCTTGCGGCGGGAAAAGGCCGCCGCATATCGGCCGTTCAATTTGCTCTTTGCCGACACCACCAAGGCGGTTGTGGCTTTTAACACTGAGAGAGATATCGACTGCGTGACCCTGGATAAAGGCCTCCATGTCCTAGGTAACGTCGCCGTTTATGATCCCCCTACGGGTAAAGCGAGTGGCGCCCATGGTCTGTTTTCAAAGGCCGTAGACCATATGAATCAGGGTGATCGATCTTCTTTTGTAGGTTCGTTTAAGGGGATCTTGAGCAATCATAGGGTTCATGGTGACAGAGGCTCGAGAGACGCCATATGCGTCCACGCTGAAGGTTACGGCACGGTTTCCTCAACCATAATCCTATACGGAAAAGATGAGGGGCAATTCCACTATTACCATGCGGCTGGGGCGCCTTGCCGTACCGACTACGTGAAGGTTCCTCTCATCCAAGTTCTGTGACGGTGAGAGATGGATGTTAAACCTGCACTCCACGGTTGCTTTGCGCTCTGCTCCCCGCAATCTTCTGTTCTCAATTTCTTCTCTAACCTGCTCAGTCCGCAGCCCTCGCAACTCATCGCTCACTTCGGTGCAGGCCCCCTTCGCCCAAAAACTGCAGTTTGACCGGCTACAACTACAATATGAGACCTCCGATCCACTTCCCTGCTCGATACAAACATCTCGGGTTGCGTCGTGAATGACTTTTGCATGACTTGTCTTAACATGTTCACGGCAGTTATGCAGCGGTCTCTCTCTATCATTTCCCCTCCCCTTATTCTCAAAAGGGGATATTGCCGCTTTACGCTGACAGACATCCGCATAAGGCCAGAAACATCTTGACAACCTCAGCTGTCGGGCGTTAATGTCGGCGCATGAAGCTCGAATCCGTCCGTGAGTTCGTCTTCATGTCGGCCTGCGTACTTGCGCTCGGCTGGTTCCTGTGCGGAACGCAGGCGCAGGCGGTGGAGTTCGGTTCCGGTGAGCTCGAGGCGAGCCTCGACACCACGATCTCGTACGGCCTGACTTTCCGTGTCGACAAGCGCGACAAAATATTGGCCGCCGACGTCAACGACAACGACGGCGATCTCAACTACAAGCGCGGCATCGTCAGCAATGCCTTCAAGCTCACCAGCGACCTCGATCTCGACTACCGCAACTTCGGGTTGTTCGTTCGCGCCAGCGGATTCTTCGACTTCGAAAACGAAAACGGCTCGCGGGAGCGCACCCCCCTGTCCCCGCAGGCGAAGGCCGGGGTGGGGAAAGACATCGATGTGCTCGACGCCTACCTTACCGGAGCGTTCGATGTCGGTGACGCCGCGGTCGATGTGCGGCTCGGTAAGCACGTGCTCAACTGGGGAGAGAGCACGTTCATCCAGAACGGCGTCAACGCCATCAACCCGTTCGACGTGAGCAAGCTCAGGGTTCCGGGCGCAGAGTTGCGAGAGGCGTTGCTGGCGATCCCGATGGTTTCGGCGTCAGTGGCGCCGACCCCCAACCTGTCGGTGGAGGGCTTCTACCAGCTCGACTGGGAGAAGACCGAGATCGACCCGGTCGGCAGCTACTTCTCGACCGTCGACTACGTTGGTCCGGGCGCGGAACAAGCGGTGATCGCCCTCCCCGGCCTGGACCTCGGCGACATGGGCCTGACCACGGAAAACAATCCCTTCACCATCTTCTCCCGGACCTCTGTCGCCGGCGCTTTCAGCGCCGTCACCGAGGAGGATCCCGACTTCCTGATAGCAGGCCGTGAAGCGGATCACGACCCCCGCGACTCGGGCCAATGGGGCATCGCGTTCCGTTATCTCGCCGAGGGATTGAACAACACCGAGTTCGGCTTCTACTACATGAACTACCACAGCCGCCTGCCGGTCGTCAGCGCGCATACCGGGACGGCGGCTGACGCCGTGGCCGGCTTGAGGGCCGCCGGGGATATGTTCGCCGCTGCCGGCACGGCCGTCCCGGAGATCGTGCAGGCCGCCGTGACCGCCGCCTTGACTGCGGCGCAGTGTCCCTCCCCGGCTCACAGCCCGCAGTGCGGCGCCATCGCAAGCAGCGTTCAGACCGTGGCTGCAACCCGGGCTAAAGCCGCCGCCGGAGCCGCCGCTCAAGCCGCCGGCATCGACAGATACGCCGAGAACGGGCACTACTTCATCGAGTATCCCGAGAACATCCAGCTCTACGGCGTCAGCTTCAACACTGTGATCGGAACGACGGGCTGGGCGCTGCAGGGCGAGTATTCCTATCGCCGCGATGCGCCGCTACAGCTCGCGGAACGCAAAGTGTTCGCTGACGCCCTCGGGCCGTTCACCGGCTGTCTCCGCCGCAGCGCCGCGAACCCCGCGGACGGCCCCGCCTGCATCGGCGGGAACATCGCGGACGGTCTATACGACGCGGACACCGTCGGCTACGTCCTGCGCGACGTGAGCCAGGTCCAGGCCACCGCCACCAAGGTGTTCGGCCCCGTCCTGGGATCGGACAGCGGGGCGTTCGTGACCGAAGTGGCGCTGATGCACGTGCACAGCATGCCGGACGGCAAGGGCGTAGCCTCCGCGTCCCTGACTCCGAGCGACCTGCCCCTGGAAAGCCCCGCCGGTGGCGTAGGGGACGACTTCAACGACGCCGATGCCACCTCCTGGGGCTACCGGCTGGCGGCTCGGCTCGACTACAACAACGCGGTCGGCGCGGTGAACCTGTTCCCGTATCTTCAGCTCGGACACGGCGTCAGCGGCAACAGCCCCTCACCGAGCGGTTCGTTCGTGGAGGGCCGGACCGCGCTGACTCTCGGCTTGCGCGCTGGCTATCTCAGCCGCTGGGAGGCCAACCTCGGCTACACCCAGTTCGCCGGCCGCAGAAACAAATTGAGAGACCGCGACTTCATCACCGCCACGGTCAAATACTCCTTCTGAGAGCCATGAACATGAAAACACTCACTATTCGACTCGCCACGGCGCTCGTTCTTGCGAGCGCTCTAACCCGGCCTGCCGCCGCGGAGACCTCCGCGGGCGACATCGCGCGGCTCGGCCGCGACCTCACCCCCCTTGGAGGGGAACGGGCCGGCAACGCCGAAGGCACTATCCCCGAGTGGACCGGCGGCATCACCGAGCCGCCCGCGGGCTACCGGCTAGGCGAGCACCATCGCGATCCGTACGCGGGTGATCGGCCGCTTTACGTCATCAACGCCGCCAACCTCGATAAGCACCGCGACAAGCTCTCCATCGGCCACCAGCGCATGCTGGAGACCTACCCGACGTTCGAGATCTCGGTCTACGCGACCCGGCGCAGCGCCTCTGCTCCGCAGCGGATCTACGACGCTACCCGGAGAGTGGCCGCCACCGCGAAGCTGGTTGACAACGGTAACGGCGTAGGCGGCGCGGTGGTCGGCATCCCGTTCCCGATCCCGAAGAACGCTCTGGAGGTGGTCTGGAACCACCTGCTGCGCTACCGGGGCGAATCGGTGAAATGCAACATGGGCCAGGCTGCGGTCACCCGCGGCGGCGCCTACACGATGGTCAAGTACGGGCTCGAGATCGAGGTCCGTTACTCGCTCCCGGGCATGACCGAGGAGCGGCTCGGCAACACGATGGTGCTGTTCAAGCAGAAGGTGCTGGCGCCGGCGCGGCTCGCGGGCGATCTCCTGCTGGTTCACGAGACCATGAACCAGGTCCGGCAGCCCCGCAACGCATGGACCTACAACCCCGGCCAGCGCCGGGTGCGGCGCGCCCCGAACGTCGCCTATGACAACCCGGGTACCACATCGGACGGGCTGCGCACCGCCGATCAGTTCGACATGTTCAACGGCGCCGTCGACCGCTACGACTGGAAGCTCGTCGGCAAGCGCGAGATGGTCGTGCCCTACAACTCCTACAAGCTGCACAGCAGCGAGCTTGCCTTCGACGACATCCTTACGCCGTTGCACGTCAACCCGAAGCATCTGCGCTACGAGCTGCATCGGCTGTGGGTGGTGGAGGCGACGCTCAAGGAGGGCGCGCGCCACATCTACAAGCGGCGCACCCTGTACGTGGACGAGGACTCCTGGCAGATCCTTCTCGTCGACATCTACGACAACCGCGACCAGCTCTGGCGGGTGTCGGAAGGTCACGTCATCAACTACTACGAGAAGCCGCTGCTATGGCCGACGCTCGAGGTGCATACCGACTTGCAGGCGGGACGCTATCTCGCCCTCGGACTCGACAACGAGTTCCCGATGTGCTCCTACGATGTCAAGTTCACCTCCAGGGACTTCACGCCGGCGGCCCTGCGCCGCGCGGGCAGGCGATGAAGCCCTGCGCATTCTGGCGCGCCTATACGTGGCACAGGCCACTAACTTTCGCTTTTATCGCCTGGTCGATTCTCCTCATACCGGACGGCGCAAGCGCTGAACGGGCCGTCGAGGCCCCACTCGCCATCAAGTCCTTGCTGCTCGACGGGGCGCTGGCCGGTTCGCGGCTGGTGGTGGTCGGTGAGCGCGGCCATATCCTGATCTCCACCGACAGCGGCGCGAGCTGGAAGCAGGCGCGGGTGCCCGCCAGGGCCCTGCTCACCGCGGTGCACATGCACGATCCAAGCACTGGCTGGGCGGTGGGCCACGACGCGGTGATCCTGCGCACCGACGACGGCGGCGACACTTGGCGGCTGATGCACCGCGCCCCCGAAGAGGAGCGCCCCCTGCTCGACGTCTGGTTCCGCGACGAGCGCAACGGCTTCGCGGTTGGGGCCTACGGCTATTTCCTGGTCACACGGGACGGCGGCGGCACCTGGACCTCGCGCGCCATCAGCAAAGACGATTTTCACCTGAACAAGCTCGTGCCTGCCGGGGCCCGGCGGCTGTTCATCGCGGCGGAGGCGGGGGTCGCGTACCGTTCCGACGACGGCGGCGAGACCTGGCGCGCGCTGTCCTCTCCTTACCGCGGCTCGTGGTTCGGCGCCCTCGCGCTCGACGTGGATCGGGTGCTGCTGCTCGGGCTCCGGGGTCATCTATTCCGCTCCGAGGACGCGGGCGATAGCTGGACACGGGTGGCCACCGCGACCACCGCGACCCTGACCGATGCCGTTAGGTTGAAGGGCGACGTGGTCCTGATTACCGGCCTCGAAGGGACTCTGCTCACCAGCCGGGACGATGGGCGCAGCGTGTCGTCCGTGCAGCTCCCGTCGCGCCGAGGGATCTCGGCAGCGGTAGCGCTCGCCGGTGGCGGCGCGCTGCTGATCGGCGAGTTCGGGGTGCGGCGCCTTTCCGTGCCCCCGGCGGAGTAGGCCGCCCGTGCCTGCCGCCATACCCCCTTCTCCCCCTCCCTCGCGGGCTTCGTTCACGGCCCTCTCGGAGAAGCTGCTGTTCGCCCGCCGCGGCCTCGTGCTCGCGGCGTTCGCGCTCATCACCCTGGCGATGGCGTGGAGCGCGACGGGGCTCCGGATCGACGCCGGCTTCACCAAGCTGGTTCCCCTCGAGCACGAGTACATGCGGACCTTCCTCAAGTACCGGGACGAGTTCGGCGGCGCGGACCGCGTGTTGGTCGCGCTGGTGGCGCGCAAGGGCGACATGTTCACCCCCGAATTCTTCGCCGCGTTGCGCCAGGTGACCGATGCGATGTTCTTCCTGCCCGGCATCGACCGGACTCAGGTTTACTCCGTCCTCACCCCGAACGTGCGCTTCATCGAGGTGGTGGAGGACGGCATCACTGCCGGCGACGTGTTGCCGGCGGACTTCCAGCCTACCGAGGCCGGCTTCGCGCGGGTGCGTGAGAACATCATCAAGGCGGGCATCGTCGGCCGTCTGGTGGCTAACGATTTCACCGGCGCCATTGTGAGCGGCAAGCTCCAGGAGTTTCATCCCAACACCGGCGAGCGGCTCGACTACATCGAGGTGGCGAGCGAGCTGGAACGCATACGCAGCGAGGCGCAGGCCCGCGCCGACGTGGACGTGCACATAGACATGCACGTCATCGGGTTCGCCAAGCTGGTGGGGGACATCGCGGCGGGTGCGACCCGGGTGATGGCGTTCTTCGGGCTCACCTTCCTCATCACCGCCCTGTTCGTGTATGTCTACACCCGGTCGATCCGTATGACCGTGCCTCCGTTGGCCTGCTCCCTGGTGGCGGTGGTGTGGCAGCTCGGCGGGCTCACGGCGCTGGGCTTCGGCGTTGATCCGATGTCCATCCTGGTGCCGTTCCTGGTGTTCGCCATCGGAGTCAGCCACGGGGTTCAGATGGTGAGCGCGGTTCGCGCGGAGGCGGTCGCCGGTGCCGGCGGCCTCGATGCCGCGCGGGCGAGCTTCCGCCGCCTGCTGCTGCCGGGTTCGGTGGCGCTCGCTTCCGACTCCGTCGGCTTCATCACCATCTCGCTCATCGAGGTGCAGGTCATCCAGGAGATCGCCGTCACCGCGAGCCTCGGGGTCGCCGCGATCATCCTCACCAATCTGGCGCTGCTGCCGGTGTGGCTCTCGTACTTCGAGGTGGACGACGACGAGCGCAGCGCCGCGCGCGCGCGCGACGACTTCCTGCGCCCGGTGTGGTCGCGGGTCGCGCGGGTGGCGCTGCGGGGTCCTGCCGCGGTGGTGATCGGCGCGGCAGTGTTGCTGCTCGCGGTGGGGGCGCGCCATGCGACGGAGGTCCGGGTGGGCGACGAGCGCCGCGGCGTGCCGGAGTTGCGCGCCGATTCCAAATACAACCGCGACAGCGCCGTCATCACCGAGCGCTTCGAGGTCGGCGTGGACGTGCTGACGGTGATCGCGGAAGCCGTGAAGGAGGGCTGCGTCGACTACAAGGTGATGAGCACTCTCGACGACTTCGAATGGCACATGCGCAACGTGGACGGCGTCCAGTCGGTGATCGGGCTCGCCGGCGTCGCCCGTAACGTCAACGCGAACTGGAACGAGGGAAGTCTCAAGTGGCGGACCCTGCCGCGCAATCGGTATACGCTCGTGCAGGCAGTGTCCCCCGTGGCCACGAGCACCGGCCTGCTCAACACCGATTGCAGCGTGATGCCGGTGTTGATCTTCACAGCCGACCACAAGGCCGAGACCATCGAGCGCATCGTCAACGCCGTGAAGGGCTTCCGCGCCGCGTACCCCGGCGCCGACGACCGCATCGCCTTCCGGCTCGCCGCCGGCAACGTCGGGGTGATGGCGGCGACCAACGAGGAGGTCGAGGCGTCGCAGTTCCCGATCCTCGGCTACGTGTTCGCCGCGGTCATCGTCCTGTGCCTGCTATCCTTCCGCTCGGTGGCGGCAACGGTCTGCATCACCGCGCCGCTCGCCATGGTCTCCCTGCTCGCCTACGCGCTCATGGCTCTGCTGGAGATCGGACTCAAGATCTCCACCCTGCCGGTGGTCGCCCTCGGGGTGGGCATCGGGGTGGACTATGGGATCTACATCTACGGGCGGCTTCGCGTCCATCTCGCGCAGGGGCTCGACTTCGCCGCGGCGTACGAGCGGACGCTCTCCACCACCGGCGCCGGCGTGGTGCTCACCGGCCTCACTCTGGCGGCGGGGGTCGCGACGTGGATCTTCGCGCCGCTCAAGTTCCAGGCCGATATGGGCACGGTGCTGATGTTCATGTTTCTCGTCAACATGGTCGCGGCCATCGTGCTCCTGCCGGCGCTCGGCGCGTGGCTGGTGAGGCCGAAGACGGCAAAGCCAACGGAAGGCGCCCCCGTTGTCTAGCGGCTCGGCCGCAGGCGAGGGGAACGTTGAGCGGCGTCAGTCGCCGAACCGGTACTTCAGGGCGAGCATCAGAGACAGGTGGTCCATGTCGCTTATTTTGGTGAGGCTGGTGAGGCCGGGAACCGCATGCTCGGAGTAACCGCTTTTGTCCTCCATGTCGTCCACCAGGCCGTAAGATAGCTTCAGGCCCAGCAGAAAACTGTCATTCAGGCGGTAGTCGACGCCGGCGTAGAGGCTCTTGGAGAGGACGGTATCGGACAGGTCGACATCCTGCCGGCCGTTGTACTGCTCGGGTCTCTCGCAATTCGATGAGGGATCCTTGCACGAGTATCGGCTGTGGTAATACAGCCCCGACAATTTGACGAAAGAGACACCCACTCCGGCGCCCAGGTAAGGCGTGAGCCGGCTCTTCGCAAGGGGGAAGTCGTAGTAGACGTTGAGCGAAACGGTGCGCACCGTCAGACGATCGATCTCGGTCGCGGCGGACTCCGTATAGTTGCTCGCCGGGTCGGGTACGATGGCGGATCCGTCAAGGTAGGTGATGCCGGTGAATTTTTGTTCAACGTCGTTTCTTCGCTCGGTCAAAGACAATTCCAGGCGCGCTCTGTCGAACATGCGGCCGGCTGAGATTTCGAACGCGGCGCCGCCGTCCGCAGAGAGGTCGTAGTGCCATCGATAGCCCCCGGGCGCGGCGCCGGTGCAATCGTTGTTCGGGTAACAGATGGTGTCCCGGTTGCGGCCCGCCTGCTCCATCTCGGATGTCCAGTTCATCCCGACGCCCGCGCCTATGTACCACCCCGAACGCTTCGCCTCTCCGGCCGCGCTCTGTCCCGCCGCGCCGATCACGGCGCATATTCCCAGTGCGGCTCCGATGGCGCTTAGTTTCCACGATGACGATCTCATTTCGTTGTCTCCCGCCCCGGGGCCCGTGTCTATGGATTCTCGGTTTCTGCCACGGCTTCGTTCAAAGCCGCGCCCAGGCCCCGGTCCTTGCTCTCGGCGGCTCGGCCGACCGCATTGCTTACCGTTCCATGATCCAGCCCGGCCGGCCCGCCCGTCTCCACTCGCCCCATTGAACTGTACCACCCCGTTAGATAGTTCGCCACCTCTCTCGCTTCGGTGTAGCGGCGGGACCGCCTGGGGAGGCGCCGATGACGCGGGTCCGGTTGCTGAACCGGGCGGCATGGAACCGGATAGAGTCTATTATCGTAGCATGGGTGGGAAACCGAGGTGTTCGGGCCAGACGCACGGCGGGGTGCTGCGAACATGTGACGACTGGAGGGAACGAGCATGCATTCGATGAAACATCGAGCACGAAGGCTGATCTGCAAGGCGGCGCTGGCCGTTGCGGCTACGCTCCTTGCGCCGTTCGGTGCCCATGCGGTTCAGGAAAAAACGGTTGCCTATTACGGGGACGTAAGGGGGTTTCTCGCTACGCCCGACAACGCCGGGAAAGCGCCGACGTTGATCCTCATGCATGATTTCGGGGGGCTGAATAACGAGATGCGGAAAAGGGCGAGGGCCTTTGCCGCCGCCGGGTTCGTCACTTTGGCGCTGGACGCTTTCGACGGCAAGACCTATGCCTCGGCAGAAGAGGTCCGACCCGTCATTGGCGAGCAGATAAAGAAAAGCAATCACCGTGTGGTGTTTAGAAACATGAGAAGCGGACTCTCCTACCTCCGCTCCCTGCCTCAGGTCGATGGCGGGCGCGTCGCGGTAGCAGGCTGGGGATACGGGGCCGCCTGGTCATTTCACATGGCGGTGGCCGGGTTCGACATCGGCGCATCCGTTGTCTACTATAGCGATAGCGGGGCCATCACGGCCCCGGCCGCCTACCGGCTGGACAAAATGGAAGCGCCGCTTATCGCGCACTATCCGGAAAAAGCGGCCGACAGCGATCTGGACGCCGTGAAGGAGCTCGCCGAACGAGTTATGGCGCGGAATAAGAATACGGAAGTCCACATCTACAAAGGCGCCGGCGACCGTTTTGACGTCGAGGACGGGGCGGCGTTCGATGCGCCGGCGGCACGTCTCGCCCACCAGCGGACCATAGATTTCCTGAACCGCCATCTCTGACGAATCATCCGACCGTCCCCCTCCCATTCGGAACTACAATGGAACTTCGTATCCGCCGCCGGCTCATCTTCCGCGATGACGATGACCGGGAACATCACCTTACGATTCTTATCTTAAAGGTCTGCCGACCCGATTCGGCTGCAAGCTCTACGCATCGGGGTCACGTCTTGTCGGGCTGTTGCCCAAGCGTCGGTTAAATAGCGCAATAGATCCAACCGAGTCATAACCGCTCCGGGTTTTGGCCGTGCATGATCAATCAACAGCTCGATGTTCTGCACTATCGCTGTCAAGCAATCCCGAATCGGTGCCCGCCGACGACCACGCCACCGTGACCGTTTCAGTCCGTATCGACTTCCTGCATGCATGACGTTTTTCTGTTTCCGGCGGCATCGAGCGCGGTCGATGCACGCCCCTTTTAGGGGCTTTGCATGGGCGATTTTTGGGTTATCTTGCCCGGGAATTTCTCCGATTTTCCCGGCCGTTCTCAATTATTTCCGAACCGCTGCGCCGACGGGCGCCTCGTCGATGGCATTTACCCGGGCGCATCGTTTGTGACAGTCTAACCCGACGTAAAGCATGGGGTCTTCTCCTTTCAGGTTTGACGGCCGGTACAACCGCCATCTTGCTGGAGCTTGACCCCTTTTTCATGTTGCCTGACCCCGGATACGAAAGTGCAAAATGTGGAGGCCCAATACAGACACTTGCAGCCGAGGCTCGCTGGATGGTAACGTATCGGTTACCTGACGGCAATGATTGAAATCAGGGAGTACTTTGACACCCAAGGCCGCCCACGACCTCTGGCGGGAATACAGGCGGCGCAAGCGGCGGGAGACTTGAGAACCATGTCTTTGACACGAAACTTCAAGGAAACGATTCTGGCGCGTATTGAGCGCGACCCTGCCTTCCGCGAGGAGTTGCTCAAAGAAGGAGTCGAGTGCCTGCTCTCCGGCGACCTGGACACCGGCAAGGCGGTACTGCACGACTACATCAACGCCACCATCGGCTTCCAGGAGCTTGGCGGGTTGATCGCGAAGTCGCCCAAGAGCCTGATGCGCATGTTCGGCCCCAACGGCAATCCTCAGGCCCGCAACCTGTTTAAGATCATCGGCTACCTCCAGAAACGCGAGGGGCTTCACCTGAAGATCCACACCGTTCGATAGGCGATAAGCTCCGGTAAGCAGAGGGATTTGTTCATGGGGAAAAGGGTATTGCGAGAAGCGCCGGCCTCGACCCGAGGCGTCGGCAAAGAGGCTTCGTGCCCATGAGCGAAGCCGCAGCGCGTATCAAGATCAACAAGCTGCTGGAAGCAGCCGGCTGGCGTTTCTTCCCGGAGGGAGACGGCCCCGCCAACGTCTGCCTCGAACTAAGCGTCACGATCGAGCAATCCGACCTCGACGCGCTGGGTCACGATTTCGAGAAGACCTCCAAGGGTTTCATCGACTTCCTGCTGCTCGACGGCAAGGGATTCCCGCTCATCGTTCTTGAGGCCAAGGCCGAGGACAAGAGTCCGCTGGCGGGTAAAGAGCAGGCCCGCAAGTACGCCCGGTCGCAGAACTGCCGCTTCGTGATCCTCTCGAACGGCAACCTGCACTACTTTTGGGATCTCGAACGCGGCAACCCCTACGTCATCACCTCGTTCCCTGCGCCCGACTCGGCGGACGGCTACCGAAAGGTCACGCCCGACCCGAAGCGCTTGATCGATGAGCCGGTCGCCGGTGACTATATCGTCCTGACCCAGCGTCCGAACTACGCCTCCGAGGCGGCCTGGAAGAACGAAGCCGAGCGCCCCGGCTTTATCCAGGCCGACAAGCTGCGCTTTCTGCGCCCTTATCAGCTTAAAGCCGTCCATGCCCTTCAACGCAGCGTAAAGGACGGCGGGGACCGGTTCCTGTTCGAGATGGCCACCGGCACGGGCAAGACGCTCACGGCCGCCGCCGTCGTCAAGCTGTTCCTGCGCTCCCGCAACGCCCGCCGCGCGCTTTTCCTGGTGGACCGCCTGGAGCTGGAGGACCAGGCCCGCAAGGTCTTCACCGCGCTGCTTTCCGCCGACTTCCAGACGGTCATCTACAAGGAGAAGCGGGACGACTGGCGTCGCGCGGAGATCGTCGTCGCCACCGTGCAGTCCCTGCTGTTCAACAACAAGTACCAAAAGCTCTTCTCGCCCACCGACTTCGACCTCGTCATCTCGGATGAAGCGCACCGCTCCATCGGCGGCAACGCCCGGGCGGTGTTCGATTACTTCGTCGGCTACAAGCTCGGCCTCACCGCGACGCCCCGCGACTACCTGAAGGGCTTCGACCATGCCGTCCCCGCGGCGACGGACCCGCGCGAAGCCGAGCGCCGGCTGCTGATGGACACCTACCGCACCTTCGGCTGCGAGAGCGGTGAGCCGACCTTTCGCTACTCACTGCTCGACGGCGTGAAAGACGGTTTTCTGGTCAACCCGACCGTGGTGGACGCGCGTACGGAAGTAACCACCCGACTCCTCTCCCAAGAAGGCTTTATCGTCCCGTTCACCGATAACGGCGGCGAGGATGAGCAGGAGGCGTACGGGCAGCGCGAGTTCGAGAAGCGCTTCTTTTCCGAAGCCACCAACCGGCTCTTCTGCAAGACCTTTCTCGAGAATGCGCTGCGCGACCCCGTCAGCGGCGAGATCGGCAAATCCATCGTCTTCGCCGTCAGCCAGAACCACGCGGCCAAGCTGGCGCAGATCCTCAACCGGATGGCCGACCGCATGTTCCCCGGCAAGTACCAGTCGGACTTCGCCGTGCAGGTCACCTCCGAGATACCGGACGCCCAACGGCTCACCATCAACTTCGCCAACAACAACCTGCTCGGCTCGGGCAACTTCCTGCCCGGCTACAGGACCGGCAAGGCCCGTATCTGCGTGACGGTCGGCATGATGACCACCGGCTACGACTGCACCGATATCCTCAATCTCGGCATGTTCCGGCCCATCTTCTCACCCACCGACTTCATCCAGATCAAGGGACGCGGCACCCGCAGGCACGACTTCCTCGAACAGCTTTTCGACGACAGCCTCAAGGCCGCCGTCGCCAGGCCGGACAAGACGGCCTTCAAGCTCTTCGATTTCTTCGGCAACTGCGAGTACTTCGAGACCGAGTTCAACTACGACGAGGTGCTGACGCTGCCGCCGCCCGGGGACGGCAACGGCGACGGGGGCGATGGCCCCGTGGTCGTCGGCGGCGCATACGAGCACTTGGGACCCGACATCCTGTCGCTCATCAAGGAGGAAGAAATCGGATTCGAAGGGATGAAGATCGACCGCATGTTCTTCGAGAAGTTCGAAGACGCCGTGCGTAAGGACGAAATCATCGCGACGGCCATCGAAGCCGGCCAGTGGGACCGGGTCATCGACTACGTCAACCGCGAGGTCTTCGACAAGCCCGAGGAGTACTACACCCTCGCCAAGCTGCGCCGGGCCGCGGCCGTGGACCGCCGCCTGACCTTGCGCGAGATCCTGGAGAAGGTCTTCGGCCTTATCCCCCGCTTCAAGTCCAAGGACGAGCTGCTGGAAGAGGAGTTCGCCAAGTTCGTCGCCGACTACAAGCCCGAAGAGTTCAGGTCCATCCCGGCCATCAAGAGCTACTTCAAGGCTTATGCCGCCAGCAACCGGATCCGCGAGATCATCGACGGCAAGCGCTTCACCGACCTGGCAACCAACCCGGTTTTCTCCACCCGCGACTTCCGCGCCGTGCCGGAGAAATACCGCAGTCTCATTCCGGAATACGTCAAGGATTACGTCTCCCTGAACCAGTTCGCCCCATAGAGTCTCTCCATGCTGGACACCGACACCAAGCGCCGCATCGACACCGCCCGCGACGTTCTCGTGGGCAAGGTGCCCGACCCCAAGAGCCAGGTCGAGCAGATCACCATCGCGCTGATCTACAAGTTCATGGACGACATGGACGCCGGGAGCGAGGAACTCGGGGGCGCGCGGAGATTTTTCGCCGGCGGGTTCGCCCGCTACGGCTGGGCCAAGCTGATGCGCTCGGGGCTGGGGGGACACGAGGTTCTCGACCTCTACGCCGAGGCTATCGCCAGGATGCCGGAGAACCCCGGCATCCCGCCGCTGTTCCGCGAGATCTTCAAGAACGCCTTCCTGCCCTACCGCGACCCCGAGACCCTGCGCGCCTTTCTCAAGGTCATCGACGAGTTCGCCTACGACCACTCCGAACGGCTCGGCGACGCCTTCGAGTACCTGCTGTCCGTCCTCGGCTCGCAGGGCGACGCCGGACAGTTCCGCACCCCGCGCCATATCATCGACTTCATCGTCGCCGTCGTCGACCCGAAGAAGGACGAGGCCGTACTCGACCCCGCCTGCGGCACCGCCGGATTCCTGATCTCGTCCTACAAGCACATCCTCGAAGCCAACACCGACGACGAGAGGCACAGCACGCTGACACCCGACGAAAAAGGGAAGCTTGCCGCCGACTTCAACGGCTACGACATCTCGCCCGACATGGTGCGCCTGTCGCTGGTGAACCTGTACCTGCACGGCTTCGCCGATCCGCACATATCCGAATACGACACCCTCACCAGCCAGGACCGCTGGAACGAGTACGCCGACGTGATCCTCGCCAACCCTCCGTTCATGTCGCCCAAGGGCGGCATCAGGCCGCACAACCGCTTCTCCGTCCAGTCCAAGCGGAGCGAGGTGCTGTTCGTGGACTACATGGCCGAGCACCTGACGCCTTCCGGCCGCGCCGGCATCATCGTGCCCGAAGGCATCGTCTTCCAGAGCCAGACCGCCCACAAGGGACTGCGCAGGATGCTGGTGGAGGAGTGCCTCGTCGCCGTCGTCTCGCTGCCCGCCGGGGTGTTCAATCCCTACTCCGGCGTCAAGACCTCGATCCTGATCCTCGACAAGTCGCTGGCGAAGAAGACCGGCCGCATAGGTTTCTTCAAGGTGGCAAACGACGGCTACGACCTCGGCGCCCAGCGCCGGCCCATCGACAGGAACGACCTGCCTCACGTGCGGGCCGAGCTTGGCGAATATCTGCGCCGGTTGCGGGCGGGCGAATCCGTGGACGCAATTCAGCCGACGCCGACGGATCGTGTAGCGGAACCTGGGGCGCGGTACACAACGGACGACTATCGACCCGCATTCGGTCTGATCGCCGAGAAGGAGAAGATAGCGGCGGGCGGGGACTACAACCTGAGCGGGGAAAGGTATCGGACTGAACACTCCATCCTATCCGAGTGGCCTTCCGTGAGAGTGAGAGATGTATTCAAGAAGGCGGAGGAAACTGTCTTGCCGATGTCGCTCCGTGGTCCCGTGAATTGCATAGGGCTGGAAAACATCACTCAGACCAGCGGGCAACTATCGGGGAATGTCGCGACCGATAATCCAGCAGGGATCAAGAGTCTTAAGAATGTCTTCTGTCCCGGCGATATTCTCTATGGAAAGTTACGGCCGAACCTCAACAAGGTGTGGCTCTCGGATCGGAAGGGCATCTGCTCGACTGATATATTCGTTGTCCGATCCTTGGATGGACGCGTCTTACCAGCCTTGTACGCCTATGTCTTTCGAAGTGGTCACTTTAATGATGAAGTCTTGAGCCAACTCAAAGGTGCACAGCTTCCTCGTATAGGCTGGCAGTCGTTCGCAAATCTGGAAATCCCCCTGCCCCCGCCGGAGGTGCAGCGGGAGATCGTGGCGGAGATAGAGGGCTACCAGCGTGTGATAGACGGGGCGCGGGCGGTGGTAGACAACTACCGGCCGCATATCGCAATTGACCCCGAGTGGCCGATGGTGGAGTTGGGAAAGATCTGCACAATGGGTGGATCAATTACGAAGACAGTGAATCCTACACTACCTTACTTCGGCTCTGACAGCATTGAATCACATACCGGTAAATTTTTAAAAGTGGAGACAGCTCAGAATCAAGGAGTCAGCGGACCAGTCTACGAGTTCTCCGGCGAGCGCCTTTTGTACAGTAAAATCCGACCTTACCTGAACAAACTCGGAATTGTTGACATTCATGGCTATTGCAGTTCCGACATCTATCCGCTGATAACGAACAGTTCGAAGATTAAAATTCACTATTTGTCCGTATACATGTTGTCAGAATCATTTAACCAGCGTATTTGCCACCACTACGAGCGTGCGAGCATTCCAAAGATCAACAGATCCCAACTATTCCATACAGAAATACCTCTGCCGCCTCCTGACACGCAGCAAGCAATCGTCGCCGAAATCGAAGCCGAGCAAGCCCTCGTCGCCGCCAACCGCGAGTTGATCGAACGTTTCGAGAAGAAGATCAGCGCGGCCATCGGGCGAGTGTGGGGCGGTTAATCCACTAGGAGAATATCTGATGAATTGGAATATTCCTCAAATTTCAGGCCAACCGCTCCAAATATCTCTCGATGACAACGACCGGCTCTTCATTGTTGGCGCCAATGGCTCTGGAAAATCGGCATTGATTCAACACCTTGTTTCATCGAATCCAGGTAAGAAAATCAGGCGCATTTCGGCGCATCGACAGACATGGTTTCAGTCCGGGAGCATCAACCTCACGCCGCAGCAGCGCAAATGGTTTGATCAGAGTAACACGCCGCGCGAAATACAAAACCAATCTCGTTGGCGAGATGATAACGCACAAGAAAGACAATCGGCCGTTCTATTTGACTTGGTTGCCAAGGAGAACACCCGGGCTCGGTCCATCATCAAGCATCATGCTGCTCGAAACCCATCACAGGCACAGGCGGAATTTGATAAATCGCCCTCTCCGTTTGATCAACTCAACGAATTGCTCGCGCTCGGAACGCTGGCGGTCACTCTCAAAAATTCCAATGACGAAGAGATACTCGCGCAGCATCGAGACGGCAGTGCGCCGTACAGTATCGCTCAGATGTCGGATGGGGAGCGGAACGCCGCAATAATAGCGGCCACCATGCTAACCGTCGATCCGGGAACCGTGTTGTTGATTGATGAGCCGGAACGGCATCTTCATCGGTCCATCATCGAGCCATTTCTGTCGGCACTGTTTGATCGTCGCACGGATTGCGCATTTGTCGTCTCAACGCATGAGGTCGACCTGCCGGTCGCCAACCCGGAAGCACGCGTCCTGATGGTTCGCTCATGCGAATGGAGCGGCGACGCAGCAAAAGCTTGGGATGTCAAACTCCTTGAAGCGAACGCACACCTGCCGGAGGATCTTAAACGGGCTATCTTGGGTTCCCGGAAAAGAATTCTCTTTGTTGAAGGCGAGCCCCAAAGTTTGGACCTTCCACTTTATCACACGCTATTTCCGGATATCTCGGTGGTGCCGAAGGGAAGTTGCATCGATGTCCATAGAGCGGTGAGCGGCCTGCGAGGATCCCGATATCTCCATCACGTCGAGGCGTTTGGGCTTATCGATGGGGACAATCAAGCGGAAGACAAAATACAGGAGCTTGCAAAGGAGGGCGTGTTTGCCTTGGACGTGTACTCGGTCGAAGCACTCTACTATTGCTCAGATGCCATTGCCGCGGTCGCCCACCGACAAGCAGAGTCACTGGGTTGCGACGCAAACGATATGATAAAGTCTGCGACACGGAAAGCACTTGATGCCCTGAATCAGGACAGCCTTGCCGAAAAGATGGCGGCGCGGCGTTGCGAAGGTCGAGTACGTGATATGATACTACGGCAAGTCCCCGATTGGAAATGTATCAAAACCAAGCCAAAATTCGACCTGTCTGCCGATTCTCCCTATCAAGATGAGTTGGTGCGCTTCAAGAAACTTGTTGCTGAGAAGAAACTGGACGAACTCGTTGCTCGCTATCCGCTCCGCGAGAGCAGCGTTTTTAAAGCTATTACTGAAGCCCTCGAACTTAAAGGTAGAAAGACGTATGAGCAAACGTTGATCTCCCGAGTTCAGGGTGACGAGGCTCTGGCCAAGAAACTCAGAAAACGCATTGAACCTCTCGCTGCTGCGCTCGGGGCTGGACCCATAATGTCTGGTAATACTGGCTCTTGATGTTTTACCTTGAAAACGCCAGAGTCCGATGGACGATACGGATCGGAAGCAGCCAATGTGCAAGCCGCTCATAGGCCAATTGAACCCGTCAAATCGTTTGTTAGTCAAGAAGGCTAAGAGGGAAGATTAGGAATGAGGATGTGTACAAAATGAATGACTTGCATGACGATATTCTTCGAATCGAATCTGTACTCTACGAATTGAATACCGATCCTTCCAACCTTTCCAACGCACGTCGCATCATTAGCGATTCGCTCCAGAATCTAGCTCAGATCGCGCCAGACTCTTCCCTTTCTCTGGCCGACACATTCGAAGCAATCGCGAAAGGTTGCAACGATAACATGAAGAGAGACATGGGTTTAATCTCCATTCGACTGGTCAGTTGTACGGACGTTCTGACTACGGACGACATCAATAAAGGTCGACGCCACATTGTGCGGCTAATCGAAGAAGGTTGCCCTGACCTGATCTCGAAGGTTTTCCCGGACAAGAATGCTCCAAATCACAAAAAGATCCAATGGGCTAAAACGATACACCATACAGCTTGTAAACATTTGAGTTATCTACAGCAACCGTTCACTAGCGTACAGGATTTATGGGGTCGCCGTCAGACAATTCTGACGGAACTTAATCACGGACCGACGAAGAGCTATCTGAACGCTTTTGGATTCGACCCTGTGCGGTCATCTGTTAGTAGCCTACTCAAACTTGTTGATGGTCTTGCGCAGTCTCAGGGACACAAGCTACAGGCAAGCATGCAGTGTCTGCTAGAGAGCATCGCTGACGAACTAAATCAATACGCGAATACTCCGACCTTCATTGTGCAAGAGTACATGCTTCCTTTCCTTCTACAAGCCCAGACTGCTGCACGGGCGCAGCAAGAAACCATGGCTGATAAGTTTGCTTGCATAATTTCTGTGCCTGTCAGTCCGTTTGAAATCGAAAAGAAATATCCACTTCACGTAACCGACTCTGAGATTCAGATTTTTATACCACTTACCAACGAAGGCCCAGGCGTGGCACAAAATGTTCGGGCTACCTGTGTTGCAGACCACTGCGAGATACAAAGCGAGGAGACGAGCTTAGGCGATGTAGAACCCGGCTCGTTTGTGCTGACACTGATCGTCAACGTGACCGAGCCACGTGAAAGCCTGGAGCTAGAAGTAGAAATCCAGTGGGGCGTGATCGGTGACCCCTCGAATCATACCCGAACATTCTCTGTGACGGCTAAGGGCCAGCGTAACGACCTCAATTGGGATGACCTCTCGCGCCAACAGCCTTATAGCCTCGAAGTCGCTCATGACCAGGAGTTTTACGGGCGTAAAGACGCTGTGCAAAGAATTCTACGCCGCTTGGCTTCCGACTCGATGCAGTCCTGTTACATCACCGGTCAAAAGCGCGTAGGAAAGAGCTCTCTTGCTCGTGCCGTCGAGACTAAAATCAAAAATAACATACATCCAGGTGACTATAACGTTCTATATCTTGAGTGTGGTGAAATCCGGCATTCGTCGGGCGAGGACACGTTGAAGGAGCTCGGAACACAATTGGAGAGATTTCTCGCGGAAAATTTGCCACAGTCCGCTGGTTGGCTATCGGAGGACTTTTCATCGTCTCTAATACCTCTAAACAGTCTTCTAGACCAACTAAGAACTCAAAAGCCGGAATCGCGTTTTGTTGTGATTTTAGATGAGTTCGACGAAATCAACGAGTCTCTGTACAGGTACGGAGAGTTAGCGAACACGTTCTTCCTAAATCTGCGAACGCTTTCGTCCAAGAGTAACATCGCATTCGTGCTGGTAGGCGCTGAACGGATGCCTTATGTGATGGCATCTCAAGGAGAGAAACTAAATAAATTTAATCGCGAATCACTTGACAGCTTCAGTCTACAGACTGAGTGGGGAGATTATCGCGCCTTGATCCAGACTCCTGTGGAGAATGTGATTAAATTGCACGAACCTGCCCTCCGCAAATTGTTCGAACTTACGGACGGGCACCCGTATTTTACCAAGATGCTATGTGCAAAAGTCTATGAGTGCGCAGTTGAGACCAAGGACGCTGAAATATCAAGTGCTGAAGTCGAGAAGGCCGCGGAACAAGTCGTTGCAACTCTCGACACAAATGCATTCGCGCACTACTGGAGAGACGGCATACGCGGTGACTCTAATGACATTGAGATTGTTTCGATTAAGCGGTGTCGCTTGTTTATGGCCTGGGCACGCACCGCACGATCAAAGAAGCCGTTGACTCACGAGTCCATTGGCGCAAATGTACTTTCTGGCGTATTCAATACTACTGAAGTCTTGCCCCTCTTGGAAGACTTATGCCGACGTAGAGTGTTTAGAGAGAAGAACGGCGCGTATCTGCCTGCCGTTGATTTGTTCGCCGTTTGGCTAAGGGAAAGTGGGTTTTCAATGCTTGTTAGTGACCAGTTGGGTGACGAACTAGCTGAGGCTAAACAACATCGTGAAGACATAGCGTACGTCCGAGCAACGGAAATCGTCGATGTTGCAAATAAATGGGACCTTTACCAGGGACGCCAGATCACAGAAGACAAGATAAGAGCATGGATTGAACAAGTAGAGTCAAACATTGAACGGAGGTGGTTGCTCAAGTTGCTGCAAAATGTTCGTTTTGTTAGTGACCTCGAGACCAGAAAGAAACTTTCGGAGGCGCATAGATGGATCCGTGGCAAACTGCCGGTGCCTGTGCAAAAGAGTCGTTCACAACATCGGGACGATATCTTGGTCTCCTACGTCGATGGACCTGGAAAGAGTGGCGCACTCTATGCAGAACTCTATGCGCGCACGAATGAGATTCGTTCAGAGAACGTGGTCACACCTCTTCAACTTGATGACGTCGTCGGTAACAAGTACGACGGGAAACATATCGGCTTGGTCATCGTAGATGATATGATTGGTACGGGACACAACCTTGTGGAGAAGCTAACGGAACTTTCGGACTTGTTCCAACAGGTAAAGGTTGGAACGGAAGTACCTTTGTCAGTGATCGTACTTTGTAGCACCGTGGAGGGCGAGTATCGAGTCAGAGCGCATTTGAACAAATCCATGCCAAATGCCGACCTGGAGATTTGCGAAACACTGGAGAGCAAGCATTTTGCGTTCACTAGCTCCATTGGCTTCTGGGAGTCGAAAGAGGAGATGAGCGCTGCTAAGACTCTGCTTAGAGACCTCGGAGTCCGAGTGCAAAAGCGCACCCCCTTAGGGTTCAAGGACCAAGGACTTTTACTCACGTTTTCACGCAATTGTCCAAACAACTCGTTGCCCATCTTGCACGGGTCCGGCAAGGGAGGTGCCCAGTGGATGCCCCTCTTTCCACGATCGAAGACGTGATGCAAAAAACACGGATGGCTACCTCAATGGTTTTTGTCAAGTAACCGGTATCAGGCTTGCCTTCTTGCTATTTTGGGTTTCCTTCCCTTTCGGATTCCGGCTTGTATTGCGCCAATTCTCCCTTGGAATGTCCTGTCCATTTGGACGCGGTGTTCTAAAGCATGGATGCGGTTCTTTCTCGTCGATGGCATTTAGCCGGGCGTATCGTTTGTGATAGTCTATCCCGACGTAAGGCATGGGATCTGCTCCTTTCAGGTTTAATGGCCGTTACAACCGCCGTCCTGCTGGAGCTTGCCCCCTTTTTCATGTTGCCTGACCCCGGTTTCGTGCCGTGGCTAAAGAGGTCAATATCAGTCGCGAAGCGGTGACTGATGAGCCAAAGGACGAACGAGTGACTCGAATGAAACGATACTTGGTAACGTCATCGAATGTTGCGTCGATCGGATACGATGCGCCGACACAAACTTTGGAGGTCGAGTTTCGAAGTGGATCGATCTATCGATACTATAATTGCCCTGGAAATATATACGATCAGTTGATGAGGGCGGCGTCTAAAGGAAGATTCCTGCATCTTTACATAAAGAACGCCTACCCATGCTCGCGAGTAGGATAGCTGAGCGCGCCGCTATCGTTCCTCTGGCAAAGCGTGGCGACCGGCGGCGAAGCCGCTAGAATCTGGTCTTGCCCGTCGCCTTTTTCACAAGCACGCGCATCGTGCGCAGCAGCGTCGCCAGCTCCCGGCGATCGGCGATCGCCTTGGCGGTGTAGCGCCCATGCTTGAGCGCATTGGTGTTACCGATCGGTGCGCCGGGCGAGGTTCCCCCATGCATCCGGCAGCGGCCGTTCGCCATCGCGGGCGACCGGCATGGCCTCCTTTTTCGTGTCCGGGCTCCGCAGCGCGGGCTGAGGTGCATGGGCATTCTGCTCTGCACTGGTTTGTTTCTCCGAATTCGCGCGCTTACCATTCCCCGCTCCCTTGAAGGCGCCGACCACCGCCTGTCCGCCGGCATGGACGTGGACATGCTCGACCGTCACCTTCTGCCCGCCTTTGCCGCGGTGCTTGTTCAGCGCTTCAAGCAGGGTCGTCCAGGTGCGGGAGAGCTTGTTCGCCTGGTTCAGGTACTCGCGCAATCCCTCAAGGGTCTGTTCGTCTATCATGGCGCGGCGGTAGCACTCCATCGCGACGTTGTGGGCGGCGATCAACTGCGCCGCCATCATGCCTTCGAGCTCGTCCTTGGGACCGATGCTTTTCAGAGCGGCGACGTTGCCGTCCAATTGCTCCTTACGGAGCTCGGCGTCGGGGTTGTTGATCAAGAGCACACTCAGGGCCTGAGTGGCGAGCGTGTAGTTCCAGGGGTCGGACTGCGAGCCGCCGACGGCCTTCAACTTGCCCCTGTTTTCCCGCGGTTTGGTGACGTCGACTTTCGTCGGTTCGTCCCCCTTCTCGGATTTCCTCTTTGCCATGGGTAGATGCTCCCTGGGCGGTTGTCGCGCCCGCCGCCCGGCCGGCTACAGATCGACCTCGGCGGCGATATCGTTTGATTAGGAAATTATACACCTAAATCCGCAAAAAAGGGAACTGTGCGAAATCTTTCTGATAGGTCGAAAAGGGGAGGAATCGTGCGCTTTTGGACTTGACAATCTCAGCCTGCGTAGGGGTGATATATATGGTGGTCACGGCGGCTCCCAGGGATTGGCCACGTCCAGGTCCAGGCCCTCGAGGTCCGCGACATTCCTCGTTGCGACGGAGAGGTCATGGGCTTGGCGGTTCCGGCGATGAGCGCATCCCCCAGGTTCAGCACGCGACCGGAGCGATTTTATGGGGTCAGACCTTGACATTTGACATGATTCATCTCGCCTTCCCAAAAGTTATTGAGAGAGCGCTAAAACAAAGGGATCAAATCTATTGTTGACGAACAACATCTTCCGGATTCTCCAGCCGCCTCCGAAATCTTCTATCCGCCTCACGCTTCAATTGAATCCCGTGGCACGCCCGGCCCGCCGCACCCCAACTCCTCACTCCAAACTCCCTGGCTACTTCCACCAACGTCATATCGCTTAGCCTCTCATTAGGCACATCCCAACTTTCCTCCCCTCGTTCTCCCCTCCTCTGCGGCTCCTCACCAGATCTTGTACCCCCCATAGATCGTGTGCCTGTGAAACCGCCTTCAGACATTCCCCATAGTCGCCCCTGCTTAGGAACGCCTTTCGGCGGGCAGATCCTCGTTTCATCAAACGATGGACTGCACCCCGATATTCAATGCGTAATGGCCGTGACATTGATAGCCTAAATTACAGTTCACATCCCAATTATCAACAGAACGGTCTGTTGCCCAAATCGATATTTTTAATGCGTTAAGAGAGCCCTCTGGTTATAATGCTCTCAGTTATTTCGGTACTTAGGGAGCAAAGCTATGATGGGTCATCACCCCCCCCTCAGCCTTCACTGTTCTACACAGGGATCAATCTGGAGAAACGAATACGAGCGGACCACGTGTTACGCAAAGTAGCACGGATGGTGGATTTTGATTTTGTGTACCAAGAAGTCAAGGATCGATATGGATACAACGGCAACGTATCGATTGCACCGCCAATGATATTAAAGCTGATGATGCTTTTGGTGCTGTACAACGTTGGTAGCGAGCGGGAGTTGATGGCGACATTACCGGAGCGGCTGGACTGGTTGTGGTTTCTGGGATTGGAGTTGGATTCGGAGATACCCGAGCACAGCGTTCTGAGCAAGGCGAGGAGGCGTTGGGGGGTAGAGTTGTTTCGCTCCTTTTTCGAACGAGTAGTGTGGCAGTGTGTGGAGAGCGGGTTAGTAGACGGGAGCAAGCTATTTTGCGACTCCAGTTTGATTGCTGCGGATGCATCGAGCCACTCGATCATAGACACCCAGGGGCTTAAACGTTACCTGAGGCCAGCATACAAGGAGTTGGAGGGGCGATTGGAGGAGCGGGAACAGGCAAGAGAGGACAAGCATGAGGATCCACCGCAGAACCCTGCCCGGCAAAACGTTGTCAACCAGCGCTACGTGTCGGCGACCGATCCAGATGCCTCGGTGCTACGCAAGGGAAAGAAAGGGAACTCTAATTTGCGTTATCAGACCCACCGAGGGATTGACGGTGCGTATGGGGTGATTACCGCGACGATGGTTGGCCCTGGGGATGAGAATGAAGCACATCGCATGACAGATCTCCTTAAGGATCATCAGGCCCATACCCAACGCAGTGCCCAGGTGGTGGTAGCCGACAGCAAGTACGGGACTACAGCTAATTTTCTGGAGTGCTATGACCGTGGGGTAATGGCTCACATTGCGCTATTGAACCGACGTTTGGGCAACAGACCGTTGAATCTTGAATTTCTGCGTTAGCGTAAAAAATTCATGCTTGCTTCTTGCTATTTTAGTGAGAGAGTCAAGTTTACGTTTGTTGATTGATACTCATCAAAACGAAAGTTGGGTCAGCCTGACTCCCAAGTTCTGACCGCCATGTTCAGCCCCCAACTGCTTCTACTGCTACATCCGGTTGACATCACATCCCATTATCGGATAATTTACCCCCCATAAACAGAGGTCTTAGGCTAGTCGCTCTTTCCGGCAGGCCCCTTCCGGTTCTTAAAAGCCATGTTGGCAGGCGATTGTAGGGGGGCGGGGATGCAGGTGTCCGCGAGGTTGGCCGCGCGTCTCACTGCAGACGCTGAGAGGGTAAATCATGCTAGACGTAATTGAACAGGTGAGTTCCGACCCGAACATGAAAGATTTCGAGGCCCACGTGACGGCGATCGAGGCGGATTTGGAGTACTGGAGGGCCAAACGCTGCGAGCCGCGGATGCTGCACTTCGTGCGGCGCAACATCTTACCGCTGCACGCGCTGTTCGCGACGGCCGCGAGGATGGGGACAAATGGAGCCGGCAAGCCCATCTTGATCCGATCTGACGGGAAAACGGGCGAAGAGGAGCACAACCATGAACACGACCACAAGCACGAGGAGCTGGAGGAGCGCATCCGAAGTCTAGAGGATCGGCTGGACGACTACGTGTCGTCCATTGCGCTCTCAGCCACGGACTCAGGCAAGGTGGACTTCGTGATCGACGACTCGCGCACGGAGAGCGGGGCCTACGACCCCTTCTTCAAGTTCACCAAGCGCGCGCACGGGGGCTCGTTGGAGGAGCGGCTTGCGCAGCTCGACCGAGAGCTCAAGCAGAACATGCAGGTGCTGGAGACGTTCACCCGCTCTCTGATGGAGAACGGGCTGCTCACCGAGGAGACGTTAGCGAAGCGGCGCGCCCAGCAGGAGAACCTTGGGGCCAAGAACGGCGCGAGGATCGTGGCGCGGGCGTGGGTTGATCCGGATTTCAAAGAGAGGCTGAAAGCCAACGGTCGGGAGGCGGTGCGGGAGCTGGACATCCCGCCGGGCCTGCTGGCCAAGCTGGGGGTAGCGGAGAACACCGACTCGGTGCACAACGTTGTGGTGTGCACGCTCTGCTCCTGCTACCCGCGCAACCTGTTCGGTGACCCGCCTTGGTGGTACCGGCACGACAGCTACAAGCAGCAGATCGTGATGGACCCGAGAGGGATGCTGAGGGAGACGTTCGGTCTAAATGTTCCGGAGGAGGTGACGATCCAGGTGCACGACAGCACGGCGGACCTGCGTTGGATAGTCCTGCCGCAGCGTCCGGCCTGGACAGAGGGGTGGAGTGAGGAGAAACTGGCGGAGCTGGTAACCATTGAGAGTCTGGTCGGGGTGAGTAAAGCCGATCATAAGACGTGAGTAAGCGAATGAATAGCGAGCCCAAGAACACTACCTGGTCGGGGCCGGGCGCGAGGAAAGAGGGTATGGAACACCGGTTCAAGAAGGGCGAGCAAGTGAGAGTGCGGATGAGCCGCACGGGGGCCAACCCGCGCACGCCCACTTATTTATTTGGCAAGACAGGCGTGATAGCGGAGCTCCACGGGGCGACGTACGCTCCGCACGATCACCGAGGGGTCTACCCCTACCTGTACACGGTGGCGTTCGACGTGAGCGAGATCAGCGGTAAGGCGTCGAAGGACAAGATCCTAGTGGACCTGACCGAGGAGTGGCTGGAGCCGGTGTAAGCCAAACTTCAAAGTCAAAAGATACTTAACCGTAGACCCACGCAGACCAGCAAACAGCAAAGCGCCCCGGATAAAAGTTGAAGATTAGGACTCGGCCATTCACCGCAGAGGCGCAGAGAGCGCAGAGAACTCATTTTTTGTTTGTCGGGAGACGACGACAAACAAAAATGTCTCTATTGCGGACAAAAATCGGATTACCTCGCGCAAAGTCGCAAAGGGCGCCAGGTTCAGAGAAGGTATACTAACCGCAGATTTACGCCGATTACCGCAGAGTAGTGCGAAGAGGATGGGTTAGGCTGTGATCTATTCGGTCTGTTGCCCAAATCGATATTTTTAATGCGTTTATGGGGTCAGACCGTTGACATTTGACATGATTCATCTCGCCTTCTCAAAAGTTATTGAGAGAGCACTAAAGGTCTCCCGCCAATATCGCCTCCCAGGTTGCACTGTCCCGACACCACGGGGCGGCGGCTGCCGCAATATGCGTCAACACGCCGTCGCATGACGTGGAGCGGCTCGGCCATGTCGTCTTTTGAAACCGGCGTCAGGCACGCCTTCTTGCTATTTGGGTTCCCTTGTCCAATTGACATGCGTACCGGTATGCGATACACTGCCTCATGATTCGAAGGTTTCGTCATCGCGGCCTGAAGCGCATGTACGAGCGCGGCGATCCGAGCCGAGTGGGTCCGGACTTGGCGGGCCGCGCCGCGCTCGCCTTGGCGGACCTCGACGATGCCTGCAAGCCCTCGGACCTCGACTTGCCCGGCTACCGGCTTCACCCGCTGAAGGGCGACCTGAAGGGGTACTGGAGCATATCGATTTCCGGAAACTGGCGGGTGATCTTCCGCTTCGAAGATGGCGATGCCTACGACGTCGACCTGATCGACTACCACTAGCAGGAGGCAGCAACATGGCGATGAACAATCCCCCGCATCCCGGATGCAGCATCCGCGAGAACTGCCTGGACCCGCTCGGTTTGAACGTGACCGAAGCGGCGCGGGTCCTGGGCGTTGCCCGTCACACCCTCTCGCGGGTCCTCAACGGCCACGCGGCCATTTCTCCAGAGATGGCCATTCGGCTGGAGAAGGCGGGCTGGTCCAATGCCGAGTTCTGGCTGCGCCGACAGACCACCTACGATCTCGTGCAAGCGCGGAAGGAAGAACACCGGATCAAAGTCGAGAGATACCAGCCGCAGCCGACGGTGTGAATCGATGCAGATCGAACGCTCCAGCGGCAACGTGCCAGCGGACCTGGGACTCCCTGATGCCGACGCGTGTAGGGGTCAGACCTTGACATTTGACATGATTCATCTCGCCTTCTCAAAAGTTATTGAGAGAGCACTAAAGGTCTCCCGCCACTGTCGCCTCCCAGGTTGCACTGTCCCGACACCACGGGGTGGCGGCTGCCGCAATATGCGTCAACACGCCGTCGCATGACGTGGAGCGGCTCGGCCATGTCGTCTTTTGAAACCGGCGTCTTACTTGCCTTATTGCTATTTCAGGTTTCCTTCCCTTTCGGATTCCGGCTTGTATCGCGCCAATTCTCTTGTATAAATTTCTGTCCTTTTGAAGACGGTCTTCTAATTGCCGCAACCCACGGCTCATCACTCCGGCACCACGGCTTGAATATCGGTGTAGGCGAACGAAACCAGAGTCTACCATAGGATTTTGCAGGTGACAGGACAAGAGGGCATATAGTACAAGAGTCCTGACGGAGGTGCGGCTCCTGGGGTCAGTGGCCTGTTCATTCAGGCTCACCTATGCCTGAAATGCCGCCTCCGTCTCCTGGATCATCCGAGGGGTCGACCGGGATGATGCCATATTCTCACCGAATACGTGGCTCTGTAAGTAGACGAGACCTGAGGATGATTAATCCATCCGGGACACGACGATGGTCATGCCGCAGCAGAGCCGGGATATCCTCTGCTTGTTCGGCAATCCCGGCAAATGGCTTCCGCACTGCCGTACGCTCGGGCGCCAGGCGCCGGGCATGAAAACATGGGTCGAGGTTGTGTGAAGCACGTCCTGGCATCCGTCTTGTTGCTGCTTCCCGCCGTGGCATTCGCAGACCATGAGCTTGAAAACCGGGATCTCCGCAACGGACGGATGCTCTACGCAAGGGAATGCGCTTCCTGTCACGGGGCCAAACTCGAAGGTCAGCCCGACTGGCGGAGCATCGGGCCGGACAGGGTCTTGCGCGCGCCGCCGCATGACCGGACTGGCCATACCTGGCACCACGACAACCGGCTGCTCTTCGACTACACGAAACTCGGCGGCAAGGGCCTGATGGAGGCGCGGGGCATGACCGGGTTCAAGAGCGGCATGCCTGGGTTCGGCGATGTTCTGTCCGACGACAAGATATGGGACATTCTGGCGTATATCCGCTCCACCTGGCCGGACAGGATCCGGAAGATCCAGGCCGGGAGAAACCCGACCCACGCGCAATGACCGGGCTGTTCGCGAACAAACGACTTCTGAAATTGCAATACCGCAAGGGATACCACTCGTGAGAAACCGAATATTGCTGCCACTGCTGGCAGTCATTGCCGGCACGTCATTCGTCCCGAATGGCCGCACCGGGTCGGCAGCCGCCCCGATGCCCGACAGGGATGCGGTCCGGAGGATCGTCAGGGAATACCTGCTCGAACATCCCGAGGTCATCGAAGAGGCCATTCGGGTTCTGCAGGCGAAACGAGAATCCGAGGAGCAAGACCGTGCCCAGGCTGGGTCGGGTTCATGCTTGCCTTATTGCTATTCCGGGTTCCCTTCCCCTTCGGATTCCAGCTTGTATCGCGCCGATTCTCTTGTGGAATATCCTGAACATCTGGACGCGGTCCACCAAAGCATGGATGCGATCCTTTCTCGTCGATTGCATTTAGCTGAGCGTATCGTTTGTGATAGTCTAACCCGACGTAAAGCATGGGGTCTTCTCCTTTCAGGTTTGACGGCCGCTACAACCGCCATCCTGCTGGAGCTTGACCCCTCTTTCATGTTACCTGACCCCGGCCTTTCCCTGCGGATGCGATCAATTCCGATCTGAACCGAGACTCTCACGCCGTGGGTAAACTTTCCGTATCGGGGCGAAGAAGATTATTGAGACAGGCAGACGGATGCGTGTCGCGCCCATGCTTGAGCGCGGCAGTGCATGGGCAATCTCCTTTGTATGGGGTTGTTCCTCCAAATTCGCATGCTCCCCCTTTCTCTCCCCCCCCAGGGCTTTGAAGGTCTGATTGTCCATCATGGCGCTGGTGAGATGGCTTAAGGACGGCCCCGGATGATCCGCCGCCATCCCATGGCCTTGCAGCAAGCGGCGGGGGTTTGAAGAAACAAACACGGCGGGTTATAGTTCGGTTGGATCTATTGCGCTATTTAACCGATGTTTGGGCAACAGCTCGGAGCGACTTGACCCCGATGAGGCGCGATCCGAGTGACAACCCCGGTGAAATGAAAAGCCATAAAAGACGCAACGTCCCCTTTTTGTAACCATGGCAGTCCCGCTGGCGCCACCCTTGATTTCCGTCCGGAATCGCTCTCTGTTTTCACGCATGGGCGATCACAGGGGCCTCCTTGTGATGGCTATCCTGATTTTTATCTTCGGCGCCTGGGTTTTCTACCCGCTCGCGCTGATCGTCCTTCAGAGCTTCAATGGTGCTGCCATCGGCCAGCCTACCGTGTGGACCCTGGCGAACTGGCAACTCGCTTTTTCTGATGCCCGCATCTTCGGGGCCTTGGGCAACAGTATCCTGGTGTTCGCGCTCTACATGGCCATAGGGTACCCCACGGCAGTGCTCATCGCGTGGACCCTCGCTCGAACAAATATCCCCTTCAGCAGGAACCTGGAGTTCGGGTTCTGGATATCCTTCATGATGCCCACCCTATCGGTTACCATCGGCTGGACGTTCCTCCTGGCCGATAACGTGGGTATGCTGAACATCGCCTTGATGCGGTGGGTGCCTTTCATCGACAAGCCCGTCTTCAATATCTTCAGTCTCCCGGGCATCATCTTCGCCCATCTGATGGCCAACGCCATATCGCAGAGCGTCATGCTGCTGACGCCTGCCTTTCGGAACATGGACGTCTCCCTGGAAGAGGCCGGGAGAACGTCGGGGGCTTCGAAGATGGGAACGGCGTTTCGGATCACGTTGCCCCTGATGACGCCACCGATGGTGCTGGTCTTCATGCTGATGATGGTGCGCATGTTCCAGTCCTTCGAGATCGAGCAGATTCTGGGGAGGCCCGTCGGGTTCTTTATCTACTCGACGCGGATTTTCGACTTTATCAGGTTCTTCGAGCCCCCGGCGTACGGACCTGCATCCGCGCTGGGCATTTTGACCATGGCGGTGTTATTAATCGTCATTCCGGTGCAGCGGTGGCTCACCACCCGCCGGCGGTACACCACAGTGACGGGACAGTACAAGCCCGGCTTCATTGATCTAGGGAAGGCCAGACCCTTCGTTTTTGCGGCCATCGTGACCTTGCTGGCAATGCTGACGGTCATACCCGTCCTGACGCTGTTGGGCGGCAGCTTCATGACCCGCGTGGGCTTCTTTGACGCAACGCCTCTGTTCACCACAAGACACTGGGGGTTAATCCTGGGAGACCCGGGATTCCAGCGGGCATTGAAGACGACTCTGGTCCTGGCGAGTACCACGGCGATACTATCGCCCATCATCTTTTCGCTGGTGGCCTTCGTCCTGGTGCGGACGAATTGGCCTGGAAAGGGGGTCCTTGATTCTGTCTTCTGGACATCCAGTGCGATTCCGGGGATGGTTGCGGGCCTGGCCCTGGTGGCCCTGTTCCTGAAGACCCCCGTACTGACGATGATTTACGGCACGATCTACGCGCTTATGCTGGTGGTCGTCTTGCAGGGGAAACTGCTCAGCACACAGATGAGCAAGGGGGTAATCTTACAGTTGGGCGCCGACTTGGAGGAGTCAGCGCGGGTCAGCGGCGCAGGATGGCTCCGCACCTATTTGAAGATCTGGTTGCCGCTGCTTCTGCCGATGATGATCATGATTGGAATCTTCAACTTCGTCCTGGCGGCGAACACCACCTCCAGCATCATCTTGTTGGCGACCCGCGAGACGTTGACGTTGTCGATCCTGGCGTTGGAGTTCATGACGGACGACTCAGGGGCAAAGCTGGAGGAGGCGGGGATCATCAGCTTGTTCATTGTTCTCATATCCGTTGCACTGGCGTTGGTCGCTCGGAAGGTGAGCTCGAGATTCGGGCTACAGCGGTTTGAGCGGACATCCACCTAGCTAATTTCCGGTGCTAGAATTATTTTTGAACTAACTGGGACCCGCCTTGAAGAAATGGAGGCGCGCTGGAGCGGAGCAATGCAAGGCACGAGCAGCCCAGCTCCAGCTGCTTACCTTAATATCCGCCGATCTCTTTCAGTAGCTTGCGGTGCCACTCTTGTGCTGCGTCACGCTCGATCGTCTTCTTCCAGTCGTACCAGTTCTTGCCCTTGGGGTCGATCCGGTCGTCCAGGGACACGTCGTCCTTGGGGATGTCCGTCCGCAGGGAGTTGTCACCGGTGATCCTCTGGTACAAAATCTGGCCCTCCCGGCTCAGGAACCAGTTACCGAAGTACCTTGCAGCGTTAGGGTGAGGAGCCTTTGTCAACGCCTGAAAGCCTCGGCCACCCATACCCACCTGCACACCTTCCGGGAAGGGCTTCTCCAGCGGCTTCACGGGTAGGCCGTCTCGCATCGCGGCGTTCACCGCCCTTTGTAATCCGTAGATTCCCACGAGGTACCGCCCCTGCGCCAGCCACTCCGCGCCTGTGCGGGCATCAGGCGCAATGACAATCTTCTGCGTACTCCATAGCTTGCGGACCCATTCCTTACCCACCACTTCGACGAGGAACCCCGCCGGACCGGTTACACCTGATAGCCGAGGGTCCCTCGCTACGATCTTCCCCTTCCACTTGGGGTTCAGCAGGTCCTGAAAGGAATTGAATTCGTCGGGATTCACCCGCTTGGTGTTGTACCAGATCTGAGGGTCCGGGTCCGCCCCGTAAGCCCACTGCCGCTCTTGCTCGGGGTCGGCATAGGGGAATCCATCCCCAAACCAGACACCTGGATCTCCCACCACCTCGGGGTGAAACAGGAAGTTCGGCTGCAACTTCGCCACGCCACCCGCGGGTATGAGCAGCGAGTACACCGACGATGGACCGCTCAGCCACAGGTCCATGGTATACCTGCCCGCGCCGCGTTCCGCGACGAGCTTCGGAATCAGTCGCCGAGAGCTACCTGTGATGATCTCCAGCTTGATGCCTAGGATTTTCTCAAACTCTCGTCGGTGCTGGCGAAAGGCCCGCGCCTCGGATGAGCCAATGCGAAACACGACCCGCCCTTCTTTCTGCGCCGCGGCCTTCAGAGCCGCCCACTTTTCCTTGAAATCGGTAGACTGCGCCGCCACGGGCTCGGGAGCCCCATAAGCCGCCATAAGCAGCCCCGCCGTCAGCACGCCGGCTAGAACATACCTTTTGAACATCGGTCCAACCTCCTGATCGTCCTGTTTTTACCCATTCGCATGTACGCGGTCCCCGGGAGTTTGTCCTCACCAGTCACCGCACGCCTTGCCTGACCGGGTCTTTCCGGAATCGGAGAGGACTCTATTACACAATGTTGACCGATGTCAACTCTCATCTTGTCAGAGCCGGTTGGTCTTAAAAACGTTTTTGGGGTGTGAAAAGTAGCAAGGGAAGCTGATTGAGAAATGTGGAAACCGGCAGAATGACCAAGCCGTTGCTATGGAATTCCCGATGAAGCATTTCCATCCGGGGCATCTCGATAATACAGGGCGGACACCAGGTCGCCCAAAAGTTGACCGCAACTCGTCCCCGGCGATAATTGATAATACGGTGGAGGAATCCACGGCCATGGGCGGATTCGGGTCTGCGGTTCTTGAACTATTTTCCGATTAAGAGTATTATCAGGCTAGTAAAGTATCTGGGGTAGCCCGACTGGTTCATCGAGCAAGGCCCCCAGGGTCTGTTTCGCGAGAAGTACGGCTTGACGGCCGACGGTATTTGTCAACAAGCCAAACATCTGTTCGCTCATGTGTCCCGCGAATCAGTGGTTGCGTGAGGAGGATTATGCGGTGATTCTCGCCGAGTCCGACGCCCGATTTCTGAAATCCTTCTCGGGCACTTGTCGGACAGGCTGTAAGGAGATTCAAAATGGAACAGCCTCCACGGGCATACGCCGAAAGTTATGCGAAGGCCCGTCTCTATGACGAGGCATTGGTCGACAACTATATCCGGCACACCACCATCGGCGACCCTGAGTTGGACCCGATCATGGAGGAACTCTCCTCCTCGATGAGTCCAAGCGACCTGCACCGGTTCATCGGGGCCGGCATAGAGCAGCGGGATGAGATTCTACGCGAGGCGCCGCAACCCCTGCGCGATTTCTTCAAAAATCTTGAAGATCCTCCCTGGCTCGACTACGAAGCCTTTCGTCCAGGGATTCGCGCCTTCCACGCAAACGTAGACCTCATGCTCGTCGCATTCGTTACGGGGGTGCTGGTGGAAGGTTTTTCGACGCTTATCGCCAAATCTTTCAAGATTACCGGGCGAGTGGCGTCGACCAAAAGACGCCTCCAGCAGAATAACCGCCACATGATGGACATATTTTTTCCCGGTGGCTTGCTCAGAGACGGCGATGGATGGAAGCTGTCCACACGCATTCGCTTCGTTCATACTCGTATAAGGGGCCTGCTGGCGAAATCCGACGATTGGAATCACGAACTTTGGGGCGCGCCGGTAAGCGCAGCGCACCTGGGTTTTGCCATCTCCGTCTTCTCCAAGCGTCTATTGGAATACTCGTTGATGTTGGGCGCGAAGTTCAGCAAGGAAGAATATGAGAGTGTCCTCGCCGTCTGGCGCTACGCCGGCTATCTCATGGGGATACCTGAAACGATCCTCTATACAGACGGCGCGACGGCAGAAAGAATGTACAAGATCGGCTATATGTGCGAGCCGCCGGCGGACGCCGATTCGATAGCCGTGGCGAATCTGTTGATCGAGTCCATTCCGTCAGTGGCGGACATACAAGATCCGGTTGAACGGAAAAATTTGGTAGCTCTGGCTCACCGCCTTTCACGAGCGCTCATAGGAAACAAGCTCGCTGACTCGTTCCAGTTTCCAAAGACCTTTGACCTGCTGCCAACACTGTTCACTTACCGGATGAAACAACGCCTACAGCGATTTCTGAAGAGCGACCAGTTAATCAGATCAGGAAATTTTACTCAGCTTCTCCAAATCTCGGTGTACGACGAGGGTGGACTGAGTTACAGGATGCCCGACCACGTCTACACATCGAAATCAGGCGAATGGTAAAGATGCTTGAGCTCGCTCCCGGCCCTGGATAGTCGAGTCGATGACTCCCGTGCCATTGGACCGTTACGTCGCCGCCGTTCTGCGTCGTCGATGGTGGGTAGTTGCGCTCGCAACCTTGCTCATGCTGGCCATGACGGCGGGCGCCCGCTTCCTCGGCGTCACGAACGATTACCGTATCATGTTCGGCGAAGGCAATCCGCAACTGGCCGCTTTCGACGCCCTGGAGAGCACCTACTCGGCATCCAATTCGGCACTGATCGCCGTCGCGCCCCGAGAGGGCTCGGTGTTCACCCGCGAGGCGCTCGGCGCCATCGAGGAGCTCACCGAAGCCGCGTGGCGCGCGCCCCATTCCAGTCGGGTCGACTCCCTCACCAACTATACCCATAGCGAGGCGCGCGGTGACGACCTGGTCGTCGAGCCGCTGGTCGATGACGCGCAGTCGCTCAGCGATGCCGACGTGGCGCGGATCGAGAAGATCGCGCTGAACGCGGTCGACATCGCCGGGCGTCTGGTCTCCCGTGACGGACGCGTGGGCGGGTTGGTGATCAACTTCGTCCTGCCCGAGAATCCGGACCTCGCGGTGGTCGAGATTACCGATTATCTCAACGCCGTCCTCGACAAGGCCCGGGCGAGCCATCCGGACATCGCCTACTACCTGACCGGCCTCGTGGTCATGAACCGCGCCTTCGCCGACACCACGAAGGACGATATCGAAACCCTCACACCTCTCGTGTTCCTGATCATCGTAGCCGCCGCGGCCCTTCTCCTGCGCTCGATATGGGGCACCGTGTCCATCGTTTTCGTGCTTGCGTTCGCCATCAGCACCACCATGGGGTTCGCGGGCTGGCTCGGCGCGGTGTTGAGCCCCACCAGTTCCGGCGTACCGATCATCGTCATGACGGTGGCCGTGGCGCATTCGGTCCACGTCGTCACCACCACCTTGTCGGGCATGAGCCGCGGGCTGGACAGGAATGCGGCCATCGCCGAATCGCTCCACCTCAACGCCTATCCGGTTTTTCTCACCGCTATCACCACGGCCATCGGGTTTCTCAGCCTGAATGCCTCGGATTCGCCGCCGTTTCACCTCCTGGGCAATCTCGTGGCCTTCGGCGTGTTGTGCGCCTTCGTCTACTCCATGACCCTCCTGCCGGCGATGCTTTCGATCCTGCCGTTGCGCGCGCGTCGTGTCCGCGCCGAACGGCCTGCCTTCTTCGACCGCTTCGGCTCCCTCGTGGTCGCGCGCCGCAGATTCCTGCTCTGGTTCGTCACCCTTCTGGCGGTGGCCCTTGCCATCGGCATTCCCCGCAACGAACTGACCGACAACTGGACGAAGTATTTCGACGACCGCTACGAGTTTCGGCGCCATACGGACTTCGTCATCGAAAACCTGACCAGCCTGATCACGCTGGAGTACTCGCTCAAGGCGGGACGCGAAGGCGGCATCACCGACCCCGAGTACCTGCGCGCTGTGGATGCGTTCGCCGAATGGTACCGGGGCCAGCCCGAGGTGAGCCACGTCCAGGCCTTTCCGGACATCATGAAACGGCTGAACAAGAACATGCACGGCGATGACCCGGCCTTCTACCGGTTGCCGGACGATCCGAAGCTCGCCGCGCAGTACCTGTTGCTCTACGAGCTTTCGCTTCCCTTCGGCAGCGACCTCAACGACCGCATCGACGTCGCCAAGTCCGCCACGCGCATGACCGTCGTGGTCAACAGCACGTCGTCTCGGGAGCAGCGCGAGCTCGATGCGCGGGCGCAGGACTGGCTCCGCGCCAATGCCCCTCGGTTCGCCGCCGAGGCGACGGGCCTCAGCATCGTCTTCGCACACCTTTCCCTGCGAAACATCCACGGCATGCTGCGCGGCACCATCATCGCCATGGCCCTCATTTCGTTCATTCTGATCGGGGTATTCAGGAGCGTGCGCCTCGGTCTCGTCAGTCTGTTGCCGAATTTCATTCCCGCGGCCATGAGCTTCGGCCTGTGGGGCTATCTCGTCGGCCGCGTGGGCATTGCCTCCTCGGTGGTGGTTGCGATCTCCTTCGGGATCATCGTGGACGACACGATTCATTTTCTCACCGAATATCTGAAGGCCCGCCGCCAGGGGCTCCCGGCGCCCGAGGCCGTGCGCTCCGTCTTTCGCACCGTCGGTCACGCGCTATGGACCACCACCGCGGTCTTGTCGGCGGGGCTGCTCGTGTTCTCTTCATCGGGGTTCGAGCTCAGTTGGGCCCTCGGCCTTCTGGTGACGATCACGCTCATCTTCGCGCTGGTAGGCGATTTCTTGCTTCTCCCGACTCTCTTGATGGCCATTGACCGGAGGAAATGATGCCCCACGTCTATCCCGCCCGATCGGCGCTCTTGTTTCTCGTGATCTGCCTTCATGTTCTGGCTCATCTCCACGCGCCACCGCGCGCGGAGGGCGCGACGCCCGAAGAAAAAGGTCTGAAGATCGCCACCGAAGCCCGCGTGCGCAAGGAGGGCTTCGGCAATCTCACGGCTCTCCAGACGATGGTGCTGCGCAACAAGCAGGGACAGAAAAGCCGCCGCCAGCTTCGTGTCAAGGTTCTCGAGGTGGCCGGAGACGGCGACAAGAGCATGTTCGTGTTCGACCAGCCGCGGGACGTCAAGGGGACAGCACTGCTCATCCACGCCCACAGGGACAGCGCGGATGATCAATGGCTCTACCTGCCCGCTCTGAAACGTGTCAAGCGCATCAGCTCGTCGAACCGTTCCGGCTCCTTCATGGGCAGCGAATTCGCCTATGAGGACATGAGCGTCCAGGAGGTGGAGCGATTCACCTACCGGTATCTGCGTGACGAGCCTTGCGGCGACTCGACGTGCACGGTCTCCGAACGCGTCCCGCTGGATAAGAAATCGGGCTACCGCCGCCAACTGGTGTGGCACGACCAGGACGAGCTTCGCGTCCGGAAAGTGCAGTACTACGACCGCAAGGACGCGCATCTGAAGACCCTCACCCTGGAGAAGTACGAGAAGCACCTGGGCCGTTACTGGTACGCCAGCGAGATGACCATGGTCAATTATCTCACGGGGAAAAGCACCGTTCTGACCTGGACGGATTTCAAGTTCCGAACCAACCTCAAGGATCGCGACTTCACTCGAACCGGCCTGAAACGGGCGCGTTGATGCTGGTCCGTGCCGCTCTTTGCGTCGCGGCCCTCGGCGTTGTCCTGATCCTGGGCTCGGTCTTTGCCGCCGGAGCGCGCGCCGCGATCGAGATTGCCGACCACGAGCTGTCCGGGCGCCTAGCTCTTGAAGGCCGGTGGTATTACGAGACCGGCGCTCATCCCGGCCAGAGGTCGCATGCCACCGGCTTCGTCATGGAGCCGAAACTCTACGTTGAAGACGTCGAGGGTAGAAGCCTCACCGTGGCGCCGTTCTTTCGATACGACGGCGCGGATCCGCGCCGTACCCATCTCGATCTGCGTGAAGCCTATCTTCTACTGTTCGGTAAAATCGGCGATGACGAGTGGGAGGTGCGCCTTGGGGCCGACCGGGTGTTCTGGGGAGTCACGGAATCGCGCCACTTGGTGGATATCATCAACCAGACCGACCTCGTCGAGCATCCGAACGAAGAAGCCAAGCTGGGACAACCCATGGTCCATATCACGTGGTCCGGCGATTGGGGCGCAGCGGAAATCTTTGCTTTGCCATATCACCGGGAGCGTACCTTTCCGGGCCGATCCGGCCGCCTGCGCACCCAGCTCATCGTGGACGCGGAGCGTGTCTCGTATGAGAGCCCGGCCGCGGAGTGGCACGTGGATGTTGCCGCCCGGTACAGTCAGAGCTTCGGACCCCTCGATATGGGTGTCAGCGTATTCGACGGCACCAGCCGGGAGCCTTGTCTGGTTTGTCTGCCGCCGAGGCTGGACCGCAGCGGCGCGCAGGTCCTGGTTCCGTACTACGAGCAGATCCGCCAGTTCGGGCTGGACGCCCAGCTCACCATCGAATCCTGGTTGTTCAAGATCGAGGCCATTCACCGAGCCGGCGCTCGAAACCAGATCGGCAGGGAACAGAATTACGGCGCCTTCGTTCTCGGCGGCGAATACACGTTCAATTCCGTATTCGGCTCGGCTGCCGATCTAAGCCTGCTCGGCGAATGGAACTATGACGGGCGGGGGCGAAATGCGACCAATATCTTCAACGATGATTTCTTCCTTGCCGCGCGCCTGGCATTCAACGATGTCGACAGCACCGAAATCGTCGCGAGCATTCTGGGAGACGCGGATCATTCTACACGCTCAATGACTTTCGAATTGGGCCGCCGCCTTTCGGACCAGTGGTCTCTGCACCTGGAGGCGCTGGTCATTCTCGGTGTCGACAAAGCGGACCGAATCCACCATCAGACGCGGCGGGACAGCTTCATCGCGCTGGACCTGACTTACAGTTTCTAGGAGACCTGTGTGCGGGGAGGAATTTGTTCGTGATTTTAGGGTGGTTGACATATCGGCCCAAGTTGATGTACAGTCAACTATAAACATTGTTCCTCCGCCATAATTTGGATTTTTGTTGACTCTATGTCATTTTGGAATAGGATGACAAGAGCAGAGTGTGGGAGGAAACTATGTCAGCCGATGAAGCCTTAAACCTCACCGATTGGGGTTTCTGCCAGCAGTCGCTGAAGGAGGTCTCGCGGTCCTTCAGTCTTCCCATTGCGATGTTACGCGAACCGCTCGAACGTGCGGTTACCTGCGGTTACCTGCTATGCCGAATTGCCGATACAATCGAAGACGAGCCCAACCTCGCACTGGCAGAGCGGGACGGACTCTTTTCGTCCTTCCTCGCCTGCTTGGAGCAGGACGCTTCGCCTTTCGCCTTCGCTGGCCGGTTGCCTGACAGCTGCAAAAGACCGACGAGCGCCGAGCATCGGCTCATGCAAAATCTTCCGCGGGTCCTCAGTGTCTACACCGAGTTCACCGACGCCACAAAGCTAGCGATTCGACGGAGCGTTTGCGAGATGGCCCGCGGGATGACCATCTACCGCCATCGCCCGGCCTGCAGGGATGGTATCGTGGCGTTGACAACAATGGCGGACCTTGAACGGTACTGCTACTTTGCCGCGGGAACGGTTGGGCATATGCTCACCGACTTGTTTACGACCTCTTGCGATCTCAATGCCTCGCGGACTCATACCCTAAACGCCAACGCAGAGGAGTTTGCCATCGGTCTGCAGCTGACCAACATCCTCAAGAACATCACTGACGACTGGGATCGCGGAGTCTGCTATGTCCCGCGCACGGTGTGCCAGGATGCGGGGTTGGAAGTCGCCGAACTGTTGCAACCGGACGCGAAAGAGCGGGCCCATGCGGCTCTGGAACCACTGTTCGGGCGAGCCCAGCACGGGTTCGGGCACGCGTTGACATACTGTATGGCGATCCCGGCTGAGGAGCGCGACATGAGGGTTTTCTGTCTCCTGCCGTTATGGATGGCAGTGCGCACCCTTGCCTTGGCGCGGGGAAATGACGCGCAACTCATCCACGGTGAAGAGGTGAAGATCTCCCGTGGGGAAGTCGAGCAGTTGATCCAGGATTGCATCGAGCACGCAGACAACGACGAGGCGCTACGGACCAGTTTTCGCTCCCTGAACCGTGGATCTCAGACCAACACGCCGCAGCACCAAAGCACGCCCGTTGCTGAGAGATCAGCCGATTTGTTGAACCGCTATATGACTTCCAGGCGAGAGATCGTTGAAAAGGCCTTGGACAGGTTGCTCCCCAAGGGGTCCATCCCTCACCAACTCGCGGATGCGGTCCGGTATTCGGTGCTTACAGGCGGGAAGCGACTTCGCCCGGTCCTGACGCTTGCGGCTGCGGAGTCCGTGGGGGCCACGGCCAACGACGCGATGTTGCCGGCGCTGGCCGTTGAGTTCATTCACACCTATTCGCTGGTCCACGACGATCTCCCGGCCTTGGACAATGAC
This sequence comes from uncultured Binatia bacterium (SeqCode), assembly GCA_965218425.1. GTDB lineage: Bacteria > Desulfobacterota > Binatia > UBA9968 > CAXXLF01 > CBDCDW01. Next base: position 1,549,683 of record OZ244621.1, on the reverse strand, counting down.
GATCTGCGTCGGGGCAAACCAACGACACACAAGGTTTATGGCGAAGCGATGGCGATTCTCGTCGGGGATGCATTGTTGACCCGCGCTTTCGAGCTGCTTGGGGATCCGACGCTAACGGAGCGCATCGGAGCCGAGCGAGCCATTCGTCTCGTTCATGAAATCTCATCTGCGGTGGGAGCCCACGGCATGGTCGGCGGGCAGGTCATCGACATCCTTTCCGAAGGGCTAAGGCTCGATTCTGACGCCCTCATTCGCTTGCACCAAATGAAGACCGCGGCACTTCTGCGCGCATCTGTTGTGGCGGGTGGTATCGCCGGAGGCGCAACCGACGAACAGCTAGAGAAGCTTTCGATTTACGGCGAGTGTATTGGCCTCGCCTTTCAAATCGTTGATGATATTCTGGACGTCACCGCCCCGACGGAGAAACACGGCAAGCCGCAGGGCAGCGACTCGCGCCACGGCAAATCCACATTCGCTTCGGTCCTCGGCGTCGAGGTCTCCCGCGAACGAGCTAAAAAGCTTATCGATGAGGCAAAAGAGACGATCCTCGCCTTCGGGAACGATGCCCGCTTGCTCCGTGAGATGGCGGACTTCATCGAGAACCGGACCTATTAAAAGGATAGGATGCTGCTCTCGGTTTCTGTTGCTCATTGGTATCCCTCAATTGTCAGAATCGTGAGATCAAAAACATCTCCTGACGCCATAGTTGCCCGCCGAGAATTTCCCCGAAGCAAGTCTTTACCAAATACACCCTCCCCTGGTTCGGCGGCAGGCCGGCGGTCTGGACAGCCAGTATGTTGTTCTTCCAAGTTTTGCTCCTGGGGAGGCTACTGTTACGCTCACCTGAGTATCCGGATCTTCAGTTCCTGGCCTCAATTCTTACTCCATGGAGCGCTCTTGTTGGGGGTTCGATGAACCAGCTTTAAGACTGGTTGCCGCATAAGGCCAAGACGCGGGATGATACGAGCGCATCCACGCGATTGTGTCCAAGTATTCCTTTCCATTCCAACTCATTGTAAACCTTAATCGGCCCGAACAGAGACAAACAATTGCTTTACACAGTCCGGGTCACACGGGATACATGAGCAATTTGAACGCTACCGAGACTTCTAAAACTCAGCAACCTCTCTGGACCTCAGCCCTATTACAGATTCTGGCCACCGATTTCATTGTCTTCGCCAGCTCTCAGATGCTGAGGCCGGTTATTTCTCTGTACGTCGCCTCCATCGGCGGTAACAAAACCATGGTGGGAATCGTGGCTGGCGTGTTTGTGATCACTGCGATTATCCTGCGGCCACTATCGGGACTGGCCATGGACGGCCTCGGCCGCAAAACGGTCCTCGTGACCTCCATCGCCCTGTTTGCGGTGGGTGGAGCCGCGCTGCCCTTTGGCTTGACGATATCGGCCCTGATCGGGGTCCGTATGTTGCAGGGCGCCGCGTGGAGCGGCCTGCCTCCTGCAACCGATACCATTACGTCGGAACTGATCCCGGCGTCCCGTCGTGGCGAGGGGTTGGGATATTCAAGCACGATCCGTAACCTTGGGACCGCCTTCGGGCCGGCCATAGGGCTCTACCTCGCAGACGAGGTCAGCTTCTGGTCTTCGTTTACGCTTTCAACGTTTCTGGCCTTCGCAGGGTTGGGTGTCGCGTCGAGGGTACGGAGCCCTTATGCGCCGGCCGCCGGTCCCAGGACATGGTCGGTGCGGGGACTCATAGAACCCCGTGCCTTGGCGCCCGCCTGCATCAGCGCGCTGATGAATTTCGTCGTGAGCGGGATGATCACCTTTGTTCCCCTCGATGCCAAGGAGCGGGACATCGGCAGCGCCATCGTCTTTTTCGTCGCTATTTCCCTGATGCTTATGATCATGCGCCCCGTTATGGGACGTCTGAGCGACCGTCTCCCGCGGCGTGGAGCGCTCCTCATCCCCGGGCTCGTTTCTGTGGCGCTGGCCGCGCTGACGCTCGCTTTCACCGAGAAGGTCTGGACACTGCCGCTGGCGGCGATATTCTGGGCGGTCGGTTTCGGTACGGCTCAACCGACCATACGCGCCATGATCCTCGACCGTGTGCCGCGCAACCGCTGGGGTTCGGCCAACGCAACCAGCCTAGTCCTCTACGACCTCGGTCACGCCACGGGTCCGCTGGTGTCGGGCTTTATCGCTCAAAGGTTCAGCTTACCCGCGACCTTCGGGATTTCCGCGTTGTCCCCGCTCATCGCCATCCTGGTAACACTCGCAACCGGTTTGCACCGTGAAGAACCGCCGCGAGGGGGTGAAGGATAACTCTGCCGTCCAACTCGGACATCACTTGACTTCCTCAAGGGCGACGTCGGGAAAGAGCGCTGCGGTCCATGAAAAGTTATCGGTTCCGTTGGTCTGGAGTGGCAAGACGCCGGAGAGAGACTAGCAGGAATGGCTGAAAATCGCCTTTCAGCCCAGGTCGACACCGGTCCTTACAGGGCCACTTTGACGTACCGGTCATCCTGGAGGATGCCAGTTTGAGAGGTCAAGTCCATGTTTTTCGGTTTACGCAATATTTCAACGGCGATAACTTGGCCGTAGTGAGTGCCATGAATGTCACGTCCACTACGGTATGAACGCGGCGGCGGTCAACCACAGGGCGATGGGCTCGGCAGCCCCCGCGCGCTCATGCCTTGGCTCCTGGAGGGTGGGGCTTACGACATTTCCGAAGCGCGAACAAGCGCGTGAGACACGAACAAACACGGGATGCCTCCGTAAACCTGACATGGTTTTTTAGATGAATTTCATCTTCCGTGGCACACCTTCCAGTTCCCGCACGCGTAATCCTTCGCATCGAGCTTCGAGTATCGCATGGTCCTATTCCCGTCTCAGACTCGCCGATGACTCCCCGGGGCTGGTTGCATTATCCTGTGGACCCTGTAGAGCCCGGGCAAGCCGGGATTGACAAAAGCGCGGAAAGGGTCCGTGCAATGCCGAAGCCGCTTATTTCCGTTGCAGGATCTTGGGCCAGTTCACGTCCGCTTTGGCGATGTTGCCGGGGATGTCCTGCTCCCACTGCTTCTTGACACCCAGGCTGTAGTTGAGGTAGAGCGCGCCCTCCACGATACTCCAGGCGTCCGGGTCGGTGCTGGCGGTATACCCCTGGCTTACCGCCCAGGCGCAGTAGCCGCCGTACCGGGGGGCGTACTTTTCCGGCTTCGCCTCGAACGATTCCCGATTCTTAGCGCTGGCAAAGTACCAGGTCGCCCCCATCCACTCGAGCCGATGGGCGCTCTTTCCCCGAACCGGCCGGCCCTCGGTGAAATATGCCACGGGGTCATATCCCCGGATGGCGCCGCCGAGATAGGTCGAGAACACCGGCTCAATGGCCAACGCCGTGCTCACGGCGACCGTCAAGGCTATGATGAAAAGCATCGGAATCACCACACGCCCGATGTTTTTTCCGCGATTCATGAATCCCTCCTCCCATGAAGTCACCCAAAGCTCTCCCATCCGTCCAGCTCCATGAACCGGCGCGGTATCCAGAGTCTCTCCCGCCGGTATTCTCACGGGTATATGCTTTCGCATCTAGCTTCGGGCGCTCCGCCGTGCTATCCATGTGCTATTTTATTTCATCTCATTCCAAGAGAGTTTGCAACACGCACCATGGCCTCGCCAACGCAGCTCGAATCAAACCAGGATTGCGTGGAGCGGCAGGGGGTCTGGCGTGCCTGAGCATGCCTGAGCGTCGCTGCAGCCCTCGGAGCCCCTATGCCGACAAACCGCCGCGCCATCGTCGCCTGGTGCTTTTATGACTTTGCCAATTCGGCCTTCACGACCCTTGTCGTCACCTTCATCTACGCTGCTTTCTTCATCAAGGTCATCGCCCCCGACGAGGTGACTGGCACCTGGCTGTGGTCCAAAAGCGTCAGCCTGAGCGCCATAGCCGTGGCCTTGTTATCGCCGCTGTTGGGCGCCCTAGCCGACCGCGGCGGCTATCGCAAACGCTTCCTCGGTTTTTTCACGTTTCTGGCCATAGTGGGCTCGACCCTTCTCTACACCGCCCTGCCCGGCCAGGTCGTCAAAGCGCTGCTCTGGTTCACGGTGGGCAATATCGCCTTCGAGATGGGCCTGGTGTTCTACAATGCCTTTCTGCCCGACGTCGCACCGCCGGACAGAATAGGGCGCATTTCGGGCTACGGCTGGGCTCTGGGCTACGTCGGCGGTCTGGCGGCTCTGGGCCTGGCCCTGGTGGGCTTTGTCGATGCCGAGATTCCATGGCTCGGTTTCGGCAGGGAAGACCATCAGCACATCAGGGCGACCAACCTGTTGGTGGCCTGCTGGTTTGCTCTGTTCAGCCTGCCGCTGTTTTTGTGGGTCAAGGAAAAACCGCCGCCCTTCGCCACCTCTCGACGGCTCTTGTCCGTCTCCTTCGGCCAGTTGGTTTCGACCTTCCGCCAAGTGCGGAGCTACCCCGATGTTTTCCGCCTATTGGTGGCCCGGCTGCTCTACAACGACGGCCTGAACACGGTTTTTGCCTTTGGGGGCATTTACGCGGCCGGCACCTTTGGCTTCACCTTTAAGGATCTCCTGGTCTTTGGCCTCGTTCTCAATATGGCCGCCGGCATCGGCGCCTTTACCCTGGGCTTTGTCGACGATTGGCTGGGTGGCAAGCGTACAATCCAGATCAGCTTGATCGGCTTTGTTGCGGCCTCCGTGCTGGCCCTGCTCACCCAGGAGCGGATGCTTTTTTGGGCCGCCGGCATCCTTATCGGCCTGTGCGCGGGACCCAACCAGGCGGCCAGCCGTTCCCTAATGGGCCGCTTTGTGCCGCCCGATAAAGGGAACGAGTTCTACGGCCTGTTCGCCTTCTCGGGCAAGGCCACCGCCTTTCTGGGTCCGTTCCTGCTGGGCGAATTGACGCGCATTTTCACCTCGCAACGGGCCGGCATGGCCGTAGTCGTGGTCTTGTTCGTTGCCGGCTTCGTGCTATTGCGTCGGGTTGACGAGGAAGCTGGCAAAGAGCGGGCCCGGGCAAAAGCGGGCTGAACATGTTTGCCGCCCGCTGACGCAGAGACTCCGCTGAGCCGCCGTTCACGGCGGAGGAAAGGGCCAAGGGCATGACCGACTTCAACCACTTGGTCCGCGCCCGCGGGAAGGAGGCCATGCGCAGGGCCCTCGCGCCGGCTCTCGGGCGGAAGGGGCGGCAAAATAGGGAAGACTCGCGCGGCGGGGATGGAAATGTGACCGGCGGCGGAGACTACATACCGGGCCAGGCACCGGACGATGCGGCGCGGGCGGAGCGTAACGCGCGGACCAAGGCGGAGCTTGTGGAAATAGCCGCGCCTGACGACGCTTGTCGTGCTCACCAGGCCGAGAAGGTTTTGTAGAAAGGCCGAACAGGATAAAATAAAATGAATGAAAACGAGCGAAATGAATTGGATCGGGCGACGGCGGCGGGCGTGGCGGAGCTGGCACGGCTGGGCTACGTGCGAACCGAACCTTTCCTCAACGCACGCGAGTCCATCCTAATCAGCGGCGCTGATCCGGCGGCAGGTCTACGATCTCTTGATTACACCGGATTGCTGAGATAACAGTTGGTTATACTAACCACGGGGTCAGGTGCCCCTTTATGTGTGAGGGTGCCTGTGCCTCTGGCCGTTTGAGATCAAGGAGGTCGGGTATGCGGAGAACATTCTTTGCATTGATCTTTTCCCTCGCCGTAGCAGGCTTGCTGACGGTTGGTGAGGTAGGGGCCGATGGCGGGGTGTATATTGGGGTCGGTGGTGGGGCCACCTTTCCGAACGGCGCCAGCAACACCCGCCGAGCCGTAGACGACTATCCCGCACTCGACGTCGACAGCAGCAGCGATACGGGTTTCGCCGTGAACGGCGCGGTCGGGTACGCTTTTACCAATGGCTTACGAGTCGAAGGTGAAGTCGGCTACCGTAGGAATGACTTGGATAAAATTAACGTCAAGAGTCCCGGCGCCCTCATCGACCTCCTACCGCCCTCCCAGCGGGACAACCCTCAGGCCCGTCAAAGCCTGTTGGGAAAACAGGACACCAGTGGCGCTGTCTCGACGGTTACCCTCATGTTCAATGGGTACTACGACATCGATGTAGGATCCGGCTGGAAACCCTATGTCGGCGGCGGTGTCGGAGTTGCCTTCCTTTCGGGTGAGTCGACGTCTCCGACTACCGGCCGGAAACTTCTCGACGACAACGACGCCGTGTTCGCGTATCAGGTGGGAGGGGGGATCGGGTACGAGATCACCCCGGCCACGACCCTGAGCCTGGACTATCGGTACTTCGGCACCCAGGATCCAGCCCTGAAGGGTAAGTTGAGCGACCGCAACTTCGACAGTGAATACGGAGGGCATCACCTCGGCGCCAGCATCCGGTTCTCATTGCCCTAACGCACCGTCGCAGGCGTCCGGCGAATAGTAACACCGGGGGCACGTCATGTATCTTGTATCACTCCTTGTTTGCCGACCGGCTGACCGTAGCGTAGTGCAGGCCTAGATAATCGGCCACCTCTGTCCGGCTGTACCCGTAACCATCCACCGCACGGCCAACTATACTGTCTCGCTCAGCCTTACTGAGATTGCCTACAAACAGGCCGTCTGGTTTGGGCCTGCTTAGATACCGTTGACTTCAAGGGTGATTGGGAGCGCACAGCAACGGAGCCGGGAATGGGAGTGTTGGTGAAATTATGTTGGGAGGTGCTATGAAAAAAAAACCGGACCCAGGCAAGAGGTTTACTGAGCTCACCGGCATTATGGCCCGGCTTCGTGGCAACGATGGTTGTCCCTGGGACAAAGAGCAAACCCATAGTTCGCTTAAAAGATTCCTTTTGGAGGAGACCTACGAACTCCTGGAGGCCATCGAGAAAAACCAAACAGAGGATATGGAAGAAGAGTTGGGTGATCTTTTGCTGCAGTTTCTCTTTCACTGCCAGATCGCTTCAGAACAAGGTCGTTTTAACGCGGAACAGGTCCTATCGCGACTGAAAGATAAACTGATTCGCCGTCATCCGCATGTTTTCTCGGACCACCATTTGCCCGATTCCGAAGCCGTTCTAAAACATTGGGTCAGGGCAAAAGCCAAAGAAAAGGCAACGGACGCGGTAGCTCACCCACTGGGCGACCTCCCAAAGGCCATGCCCGCCCTGGCACGGGCCCAGCGAGCCGGTGAGAGGGCATCCCACTTTGGTCTCGACTGGTCAGGACCCAATCCGGTGTGGCTTAAAATCGAAGAGGAGCTAGCCGAACTCAAATCGGTCGCCTCAACTCAGCACAAAGACCGGATTGCGGACGAGATGGGCGATGTCTTTTTTTCTTTGGTGAACCTATGTCGCTTTCTCCATATCGAAGCGGAAGAATCATTAACCCAATGCGTCAACCGATTCGGCAGGCGCTTCGATTATATTGCAAAGCAACTACAGGAACGCGGAAAATCCTTTGCTGAGACCTCCATGGAAGAGTTGGACGTTATTTGGGAGGAGGCAAAAAAAAGCTGAGCCAAAAAGACTTGGGCAGCCCCCCAAGTTCGAAGCCGGCTATCAAAAAAAAGTCCACCAGGTCCTGAGAGCCACCAACGCCCCGCTTCCAATCAAAAGGACTCCGGAGAGGCGATGCAAATAGGGTTCCAGGCGAGGTGGCAGCATCCGCCTCCCACGAGCCGCCAGGTAAACCACCAAGAGATTCAAGGTGCCCGCCCCAAGCCAAAATCCCAGGGGAAAAAGCAGCGCTCCGGAGGGTCCGTTTTTTTCGAAACCTTGTCTTATAAAAATTACGCCCACCGTTGAATATCTGAAGCCGCTCGTTCGATGCCCACGCCCTTCATCCTCATTCCCCTCGTGGACCCGCGAGTGTACGTGAGAGGGGCCTGAAAGACGCTTCGCACCGTGGAGCTTTGGGAATGGGGGCAGTGGATTAACGGGTGCAATGAAAGCAGTCAAGTAGACTGCAATCTCAGAATTATCCATTGTTTCACCGTCTAATCGTCGATTGATCCAGGGCGCGAGGTGATCTTGGGGCTGGACAGTTTCGATTCATTTGCACTAAGATCCATGAACGGACAACGCCATGAAAAAAAGCCCTTTCCGACTCGTTTTCCTGGATGCTGCCACTTTCGGCGATGTCTCCCTCGGAAGTTTTACGTCCCATTGGGATTGCACACTCCATGGAACATCTACCCCGGCTGAGGTGGTAAATCGACTGAAGGGGGCACAGGCCGTGGTGATTAATAAGATCATCATGGACCGCACGGTACTCGCGTCTCCCGAGGCCGAAGGCCTTGAACTGATTGCCGTGGCAGCCACAGGGACAGACAAAGTGGACTTGAAGGCTGCCAATGAGCGAGGGATTACAGTGGTCAACGTCCCGGGATACGCCACCAACGCGGTGGCCCAGTTTACCATGGCCCTCATCCTCGAGCTGGCAACTCACGCGGGGCGGTACGCTCAGTTAGTACGCTCCGGGGCGTGGCAAAAGAGCGCGACATTCACCCGATTGGATTTCCCATCCGTAGAGCTCACCGGCAAAACGTTGGGAATTATAGGCTATGGCAGCATCGGACAAGCCGTGGCTCAAATCGCCCGGGGGCTTGGTATGGAGGTTTTGGTCTCAGCCCGTCCCGGTTCTTCGGGTCCCGTTCCAAGTGGTCGCATTCCCTTTGCTGATTTATTGGCCACAGCAGATTTCGTCACGCTTCACTGTCCGCTGACATCAGAAACAAAGTCCTTGTTGGACCAACGCACAATTCGACTGATGAAACCCACAGCCTTTCTCATCAATACGGCCAGAGGGGGTCTGGTCAATGAGCTTGCCCTAGTTGACGCCCTCAAGAAAAAGCGTCTAAGTGGAGCAGCAGTGGACGTACTAACGGAGGAGCCCCCTTCTGAAAACCACCTGCTCGTAAGGGCAACCCATGAATTGGACAACCTCCTCGTCACCCCCCACTGCGCCTGGACCGCCAAGGAGGCCCGCCAACGGTTGCTGGCGGAAGTGGAAGAGAATATCAAGGCCTTCCACCAGGGTGACAAAAAAAATTGCGTTTCGTGAGTACGCCTTCAGACCGGCCTATTCTACCGGGTGGTAATCAGGACCATACCTGTCACCAAAAGTATAGAACCAAAGAATAACTTGGAGGTTACCTGCTCCAAATCCCGTAAAAAGATGGCGCTGAACAGGACTGAAAAGAAAGGTGTCGTATTGATCAACGGAACCATAGCGGAGACATCTCCTTTGCTGAGTGCCAAGAAGACCAAAAACTGCGATGACGCTGCAACAAAAGCGGAGGTTACAAAATAAGGCAGGCTCGTTCGATCAGGCCTAACAAGGCGGTATTTCCCAGAGATGATGATGGATATTATATACAGGGTTAGGGACGTTGTGGTGGTGATGGCCCCGCCCACGAAGGGATTGGGAAGCAAAAGGAGTCCCTTTTTGCGCAGGTTTTGGGATATGGCGGCCACAAAGGATGCACCAAGGGGAAAGATAACGTCGAAGAGTTTCCATTGGCTCCCGCCCTCGTCACGATATAAAATGACCCATACCCCCGCCACCGTGAAGAGCGTCCCTCCATAGACAAACAAGTTGGGCCGCTCCCCCAGAAAGGCCACTGCAAGGACAACGGCAAATAGAGGGCTTGCGCCGCGCAATGAACCCGAGCGGGCAACCCCAAGCCTGGTGAGGCCGATGTAATGCAGCAACCGGGCTAAAAAGGGTTGGATCAACCCGCTGAGGACAAAATAAACCGTGGCGGGAGTCCAGAGGAGATGGAGCGGGAAAAAGAGGATAACGATGGTCCACAGGAGAATGGCGGTGATAATAAAACTAATGAGAGCCGCGGCGTAAACGTTTGAGGTGCGCGCGCCTTTGCGCACCAAGATGGCGTCTGTCGCCCATCCCATGGCCGACATAATGGCGATGAACTCGGGCCACATGACCGTTAGTTGGGTTCTCGCGGCAAGGAACGAATCAAGAGTCGTTGTGTGGCATACGGCCCTTAAGATGGGGGTAGGATCGAGGATCGTGATGCGCTAGAAGGGGATATCATCATCCATGGGTGGGGTGTCTCCACCGGCGGCGGGATCCTCAACCGGGCCTCCGGCCTCAGGGGCCATGCGTCCTCCGCCTCCACCTCCAAGAAAGCGAACCCTCTGGGCTATAATCTCGGTCACATAACGTTTGTTCCCGCTCTTGTCGTCGTAGGAGCGACTTCGGATGCTCCCTTCCACAAAAACCTGCCTCCCTTTAGCCAAATACTGCCCGCAGGTTTCTCCCTGCTTACCCCAGACCACAATGTTATGCCACTCCGTCCTCTCTTGACGTTGGCCTTCGGCATCCATCCAGAACTCGGAGGTGGCAATGGGAAAGCGGGCCATTGCCCGCCCACTGGCAGTAAAACGGACTTCTGGGTCTTTACCCAGATTTCCTATGAGCATAACCTTATTGACTGACATGGCGAAATCTCGATTCCCTGCTCGTTATTGGAGCAACGACATTAGTCCCGGCCAATTTCCGAGTCAACAAAAAAATCACTGTTTTATTGCTTTTTTCTCAACGATGACTTACACTAACTTGTTTGTATTATTTGAAATTTATACTAAATTAATTACCTTTTGATGCCTTATAGCCTCAAGCTGCTGCTTCTAGGCCTCCTCACTCTTCCTACAGGCACCCTGATAATCTTTTTGGCACCATTTGATCGAGATGGGAGGCTGGCCTACCACATTTCCCGATTCTGGACCTGGTCCATTTTAAAGGTATTTGGCATTCAACTTAAGGTACAAGGGCTGGAACGGCTCGACCCGAATCGCCCCTATATCTTTATCGCCAACCATCGGAGCTATATCGATATTCCCGCGTTGATGCAAGCTTTACTGGGATTTCAACTGCGTTGGATAGCTAAGAGAGAGCTATTGTGGATTCCCCTTTTCGGTTGGGCCATGTGGAGTTCCAAGCATGTGATTGTGAATCGACAGAACCTTTCGCAAGCCAGGGTTAGCCTCAGGAAGGCAAAGGAAAAAATCAACAGGGGGATCTCCATGGTGATCTTTCCCGAAGGCACGCGCGGCATGGGGGAAAGCCTTCTTCCCTTCAAGAGAGGTGGATTTCTCCTTGCCGTACAGACTCATAGGCCCATAGTGCCTGTGACCATTCGCGGATCAGGAGCCATTTTGCCCAAAGGGGTGTGGCGCATTAAGGGAGGACAGATAGAAGTGATTGTAAGTGAACCTATTCCCGTTGATCAGTATCGTGTGGAGAACTTAGGAAAACTTATGACCCGGGTGCGAGAGGCGATGGAGCCAAACGACCATTGCCAAGCCGCCTCTGCCGGCGATCTGCCAAATCAATCAGTAGAGTTTTTTCCCGCACAAACCGGTGTCGAGAGGAAAGGTATCTCTTGGATCCGCTGAGAATCATTCCCTTAGGAGGACTGGGTGAGTTTGGGGCAAACATGATGCTCATCGAATATGGCGATTCTGTCATCGCCGTCGATTGCGGATTGATGTTTCCTGGAACGGACCTTTTGGGTATCGATCTGGTGATTCCCGATATCAGCTATCTCGTGGATGGCAAGAAGAAACTCCATGGGATCGTCCTGACCCATGCCCATGAAGACCATATCGGAGCCCTCCCCTATATCCTCAAGCAATTACTCGTTCCCATTTATGGCTCCACGCTGACCCTTGGACTACTACGGAATAAGCTCAGGGAACACAATCTTGAAAAGACAGCCACGCTCCGTGAGATCTCTGCGGGGCGCCGGTGGGAGCTGGGCCCTTTTCAGTTGGAAGGGATCCGCGTCACCCATAGCCTACTCCACTGTCTGGCCTTGGCCATTGAGACACCTGTCGGCGTCGTAATCCATACCGGAGACTTCAAGATCGATCTCACTCCCATGGACGGTGAGCTATTCGATGCCAACAGTTTTGCCGCCTACGGGGAGAAGGGAGTTTTGCTACTCCTGTCTGACTCCACCAACGTGGAACGCTGGGGTCGTACCCGCTCGGAACGAGAGGTGGGAAAAAATCTAGAGGGGCTCTTTTCGGGTTGCGAAGGTAGAATCTTCATATCAACATTCTCATCCAATATTCCGCGCATCCAACAGGTGGCGGACGTCTCGGAGCGCTTCGAGCGCACGCTGATTCTCAGCGGCCGAAGTATGCTAAACAACGCGCGAATTGCGTCGGATTTGGGATGCCTCAGTCTCCCTGATGATGTCATGACCGAAACGGAGAAGTGGCAGGATCTCGCCAGGGACCAGGTTGTGTTTCTGACCACAGGGAGTCAGGGGGAGCCGCTATCGGTGCTCCATAGGGTTGCCTTAGACGATCACAAGTGGATCAAGGTGGAGCGCGGTGACACGGTGATTCTTTCGGCAAGGGTGATCCCGGGAAACGAGAAGACCATTGCGAATGTGATCGATCACCTCTACCGTCGCGGCGCAGAGGTCCATTACGAAACAGTCTCGGACGTCCACGTGTCGGGTCACGCGAGCCAAGACGAATTGAAAACCATGATTGAATTGACCCGCCCGCGTTACTTCATCCCTATCCACGGGGAATACCGAAATTTAGTCCGACATATCCATCTGGCCCAAGGAGTTGGGATTCCCGAGGAGAGCTGCTTCCTGTTGGAGGACGGTGAAGTCCTGGAGTTAACCGACCGCGGCGCCGCACGGGCGGATTCCGTCCCGGTGGGCAAGGTCTTTGTTGATGGAAAAGGTGTCGGTGATGTGGCAGACGTGGTCATCCGTGACCGCCGTCACCTTTCAGAACAAGGGATGGTCCTGGTGGTAATGGCCATCCATCAGCAAACGGGGGAACTCGTGGCAGGTCCCGATATTATCTCACGGGGTTTCGCGGGGGCAGAGGAAGGGGAGGAGATCCTGGAACAGGCAAAGACACTGGTGTTGGAGAGTTTGGGGGGGGTTAGCCGGGAGATTCGTACGGATCCCTTGGAGCTAAAGGAAGAGGTGCGCAAAACACTGCGCCGGTACTTCAATAAGATCTTGGGGAGACGGCCTGTCATCGTCCCACTCATCATGGAGATGTAGCTGAGGGCCTTAGAGGGCCGTTACGGGAAACTCAAACAGGCTTTGAAACAAGATCGATGTTTGCCAATGCGAAGGACAACCCATGATTATGAGAGGTTCCAAGCTTATGCGGGAAATCTGGGGGATGGCGATTGCGGTCATTGCCATCCTGCTCCTCATAAGCCTCGCCTCCTATGATCCAAGTGACCGCTCCTTTAATACCCCATCGGGGAACGTGAATACCAGCAATTGGGGTGGGGTGGTAGGGACCTATCTGGCGGATTTCCTGCTTCAGGGTCTAGGATTAACCGCCTATCTTCTCCCACTTTTTCTGTTCGCGGTCTCCTTCCATCTGTTCCGTGAAACTCCTAAAGGACTCCAACTGCCTAAGGCTATTGGTTATCTGCTTTTTCTTTGGAGCGGCACAATTTTCCTGAGTCTTTCGCGCGTGTCGGAAACCGCAAGAGAAACGGGAGGGATTGTCGGAGGATATTCAAAGGAAGTCCTCATCTCTTTGTTGGGTTTTGGAGGAACAATTCTCATCGCCCTGTCTCTTTTGGTCCTCGCCACGGCGCTAGTGTCCCAAATCTCACTGGTAAGTACCTTCGAGGCAATCCTTAATCTCACCAAGGAACTCCTCCTCCAAGCCCAGAGTGGAATCAAAAGACTCTACCTGTATTTCAAGGAGCGAAAAGAAAAATTAACGGCGGAGAATAAAAAAAAGGATCGCCGGGAGTTCAAAGCCCCACCCATCGTTCTAAAAGAAGAAACCCATGCTGAGGATCCGTCAAAGAAGGTAAAGAAAAGAACACCACCAAAGCCGGAGCAGTTTGAGCTTCCCGAAATCCGACATGGCTATAACTTTCCGTCTGTCGGCTTTTTGGATACCCCAAACGGGGGACAGATCAAGATCGACAAGGACGCGCTGCAGGCCAATTCGCTGATCTTGCAAAAGAAACTCAACGATTTTGGCGTTGCGGGAGAGGTGGTGGCGGTGCGGCCCGGACCGGTCATTACCATGTTCGAATTCAAGCCGGCTTCAGGGGTAAAAGTGAGGCGCATCGTTACTCTAGCGGATGACCTCTCCATGGTGCTCCGGGCCGTAAGCGTGCGGATACTGGCCCCAATTCCCGGTGAATCGGTGGTCGGAATTGAGATTCCCAACCCGAAGCGTGAGAAGGTGTTCCTAAAACAACTCCTTGAGAGCCAACTTTATCAGAACGCCGAGTCCAAGCTGAACCTGGCCATAGGAAAGGATACTTCCGGTCACCCTTTTATTACAGACCTGGCCCGAATGCCGCATTTGCTCGTGGCCGGAGCCACGGGAACCGGAAAGTCTGTGTCCATTAACGCAATGATATTGAGCATGCTGTTCAGGGCGACCCCGCAGGACGTTCAGTTTCTTATGATTGATCCCAAAATGCTGGAACTCTCTGTGTACGAGAATCTGCCCCACCTCTTGGTCCCTGTGGTGGTTGAACCTAAAAGGGCCACGGCTGCCCTGTTCTGGGCCATGGAAGAAATGGATCGCCGGTATCGTCTCATGCGCGATAAGGGGGCCAGAGACCTCGATCATTACAACCGGCTATTGGCCAGGGAAACCGCCCCGGAAAAGGTGATCGAGCTTGCGGAGGTTGACGAGTCCACGGCGGAGGAGGCAGAAATGGGCGGCAGCCTGGAAGAGGGTCCGCCCCTCGTACACGAGAGGCTTTCTCGCATTGTTATCGTGGTGGACGAGTTGGCCGATCTCATGATGACGGGAGGTCGGGAGGTGGAGGAGTACATCACGCGTCTTGCTCAAAAGGCAAGGGCCGCAGGAATCCATATGATTCTAGCAACCCAGCGACCCTCGGTGGATGTCTTGACGGGCCTGATAAAGGCAAATTTCCCGGCGCGTATTTCTTTTCAGGTAACATCTCGAGTGGATTCCCGCACCATTATTGACTCCATCGGTGCGGAACGTCTTCTGGGAGACGGCGACATGCTCTTTCTCCCCCCCGGCACAGCACGCCCAATTCGGCTCCACGGGGCTTATGTCTCCGATCGAGAGATTGGTAAGGTTGTGGAATTTATCAACCAGCAGGCAAAGCCCCGTTACCGACCCGAAGTACTGGAAGGAAAGAAGGAAGTAGAGGGAGTGAACGGGGAGGATGATTACGACGAGATGTACGACCAGGCAGTGGACATCGTCTCCGAGACCCAGCAAGCGTCCATTTCTATGATCCAACGCAGGCTTAGGGTTGGATACAACCGGGCGGCCCGAATGGTGGAACAAATGGAAAAGGATGGGGTCATCGGACCCGCGGACGGCGCAAAACCCCGGGAGGTTTTTGCAAGAAAAATCGATGACTAAAAGGTTATTAATAGTTTCCCTCTCCATTTGGTGCTTCTTGAACGTGGCCGTCTTAACTTTTGGCCTTGTGGTCTCCGCGGAAGGAACCAAGAATGCCGAGTCCATCCTTCGTGGCCTCCAGAAAAAGTACGAATCTACCATCGATTTTATGGCCGATTTCCAACAGGTAACGGAATTGAAGACACTGAACCGCATCATCGAGGCATCAGGAATGGTTTATTTTAGGAGACCTGGAAAGATGCTGTGGCGGTACGAGGATCCAAAGGGGCAGTTGATACTGGCGGACGGGGAGTATCTCTACTATTACCAGCCGGAAGAAAAACAGGTCATCAAGAGCCGTCTCAGCAAGGCGTTTCTCTCGGACACCCCTTTGTCCTTCATGCTCGGCATCGGCGACCTCAAACGGGACTTTAACGGGACGTTAATAGGAACTGAGACGGACCATTTCATCATTCGGCTGACCCCAAAAGAGGAACTGGGGGGGGTTGGTGAGCTTCGTCTGGGTATTGAGAAGGGGGATTTCGACATCGTCTGGGCCCGGATCGAGGACGCGGTGGGGAACGTTACCACCATTCGTTTTTCCGGCATGCAAAGAGAGGTGGGGTTTGCAGACTCCATATTCCGTCTCGAGGTGCCCGAGGGGGTTGACGTAATCGAGTTGGGAACGTAAATTGCTCTTGACACTTGCTTTAAACTATTGAGGTACTAAACGATTGATCGCTATGGGAGCAAAAACCATGAGAAAAGACTTTCTCAAAAAATCTAAGGACTCCTTAACGGAGATGAAGAAGCAACTCCTGCGCGAAATTCAGGATCGTCTCAAGGAAGAGAGCGAGGGATTGAAGGATGAAGGCCGTGACACCTACGACCTAGCTAGTGACGAGAGGGATCGCGAGATCAATATAATCCTGAGTGACCGCGAGAGGGACAAACTGTTGGCCATTGACGATGCCTTGGAACGGATTGAAGACAAAAGCTATGGCATGTGCGAGTGCGGGTGTGACAACTGCGAAGAAGAAATCGGCATGGGCCGGCTCAAAGTTCTTCCCTTTACTCGCCTTTGCGTGAGGTGCCAAGAGGAAACCGAAAAGGAATCAAAGATCCTCAAAAAGATCGAGGAAGAACGAACCTATCGAAGACTCGCCACCACGGATGTCGAGGACGACAATACGTAATTCGAACCGACCCTCGGCCCTATCAGTCATCTTGGTAACATCGTAGCGTAAATCGCATGGCGTCCCCCTTTAGGCCTTCGGCTATCAGCTAACAAGTGTTAAGTTTTCAGGGTTGAGAATGGACCTGCAGCGAATTTCCGAGTTGGATTTTACCTCCCGCTTGACACATTACACTTAACGCTTAGTCCCATACCCTCTGCCCCCTACACGCTACACCCTTCACCCTCTCTTAATCACCACTCAGCACTCAATTGCGCTTAGCCCTTTGCTTTTTTAGAAAATGGGATGACGAATCCGTCCCTCCCCCGGAACAAAAAAGATGATTGCCGTGGTCACCAGGACCGCGCAGAGGGTAGCGATGGCCGCTTTGCTGGAATCCAGTTGATATTTTCATTGGGAAGCCGGTTTAGTCGTCCTGCAGGCCCTCAAGGACTGCACTTGCCTTTCTCACCCGTACATGGAATCCTCGCCGATCATAGTTCAACCCTATTTGAAGAAAATTTCATCGCTATTGAAAGCTCAAGCGGGTCCTGTGGTATCATTTTGAGATCGGGTTTGACTACCAAGGGGACGTCAGAGAGGGAGGGATCCATGCTCAAGGAAAAGATTGGCATTATCGGAGCGGGCAAAATAGGTTCCGCCGTCATACGCGGCATCCTAAACAATGAACTGGTGGGCAAAGATCAGGTCATGGCCAGTGCTCCGCGAGAGACCGCGCGAAAAGCCCTCTCTCAGGAAACTGGCATCAAAGTCACCTCGGACAACGGCGCAGTTTGTGAATTTGCGGATATAGTCATTCTCACAGTCAAACCGCCTCAGGTGTCTTCGGTTCTCGGAAGCATTTCCAAGCAGCTTGGCAAAACCAGGCTCCTGGTTTCCGTTGCCGCAGGCGTTCCCATTGCCAAGATGGAGTCCTACCTTGAGAAGGGGGCCCGGCTAGTCCGCGTCATGACCAACGCCCCCTGCGTCATTGGAGCGGCCGCGTCTGGATACGCCCTGGGAAGCCACGCCACTTCAACCGACTTGGAGCGTGTGAAGAGCGTATTGGAAAGTGTGGGGATAGCGTTACCCCTGGAGGAAAAACACCTTGATGCCGTGACCGCCCTCAGCGGAAGTGGGCCGGCCTATGTTTTCCTCTTCCTCGAATCCCTCGCCGATGGTGGAGTTCAGGTGGGCCTCAGTCGGGAGGTGGCTCTGAAATTGGCCCTCCAAACCGTTTACGGCTCGGCCAAACTGGCCTTGGAAAGCGGCAAGCACCTGGCACAAGGGCGAGATGAAATCACCTCCCCCGGGGGAACCACCATCGCTGGCCTCTATGCACTTGAGAAAGGTGGGATGCGGGGAACCGTAATGGACGCTATCCTAAAGGCCACCGAGCGTTCCCGGGCACTGGGGCGGGGGGAATCCTAGAAGAGAAATCAGCTACCAGAGAGCGGCAGGCGGTTGGCAGCAAGAGTAGGGACTACTGACCATTGACTACGGGACTACGGACAAACAAGAAGTGCGGACCTGGCTCAGAAATCACCTCACCGGCCTGCAGCGGGATCAAAGCATAAACCGTGGCAAAGACCATAATCCCCGAAACCAGCGATAGCGAGTGGTTGGCAAAGGCGGTCACGCTTGAGTTAAGCCCGGTATCTTCTCTCTTTTTCATATACACGGCATAGGTTAAAATAAGTCCCCACCCGGCACCCGTGCTCCACGCATTCTAAGTCAATCCATCCAACCAGACTCGGTGGTTTAACAACAGGTCCACCTCACGGTGAAAAACCGCTCGATTCCTCCCCAGGTGCCGGGGAGGGTGACTGCGCGCACTAAGTAAGATCAGCAATAAAACCGCCAGAGAGGGAATAGACACCCGGTTGGCCTTTTCAATCCCCCGGACCACTCCCCTGAGGAGGATAAAGGTGCCGATGGCCATGGAGAAGAAATGAAATAGAATCGGCTGGTAGCCATTAATGAACCGGTTCCAAAGAGCGAGGGACCCACTGGAATCCAAACCCTGTAGTTCTCCGTTGAGCGCCGCTGCCAGGTAGCGAAGGCACCCATCCACGCATAGTCAGCCCCCCATCAGCTTGGCAAAGGAACCCACGGTCCCCTTTCGGGCCCCTTTCTCCATGGCATACTCCATTAGGATGATGGGAATGGACCAAAGAAAAAGAAAAATCAGCCAGGGGAGTAAAAAAGTCCTACCTCCATGCTTTGCCGCAATACGGGGAAACCGCCAGATATTGCCCGTCCCCACGGCAAGGCCAACCATGGAGATAAGTAAACTCCAACGGGAGCCGAATTGTTGAAGCTGCTCACTAGCCATTTACAATGGGCCTTATATCATTACTGCCATCAAGAAATTCAAAAAAGGCCCAATGCCCAGGGCTCAAGATATTAACCCTTGACCCCAACTCACAACAATCCTAAGATTTAAAGGGACTATGAGTCGCGCAGCTTACAGATTGAGCAGGTCATATTTCCATCCCATACCGATCATTGTCTTTCTCCTAATTACTTTCTTTGGGGGATCCATTGGACTTGCCGTCGAGCGGGGTGAGGCTTTTGACATGATAAACGAAGCCCGTACCATAGCCAGAACAGGTAATTACGCTGAGGCATTAGACAAACTTCAAGAGGCTATCGTCTTGGCCGATGAAAATGAGGAGGAACTGGCCTTGGCCATTGCCTTCAATAACGTAGCCGAAATCCACCGTTTACAGGGAAACACCATTGATGCCTTGGAATCTTATTCTCAGGCCTTGCAAGTCTATCATGAAATGGGCCACCGCAATGGTATCACTAGTACAGGACAAAAGATCGACAAAATCCTGGGCCGATCAAAGAAGACAAAGACTGTTGCATTACCAGAAACTGTCCAAAATCCAATAACAGTCCAAACACCAGAAACAGTGGAGACAACCCCACCAGTGGCACCTCTCACTCCGGAGGAAATCAGTCCCAACGTCACGAGAGAACAACTCATTGATGAGGCCATTAAACGCGTAAGGGATCGGATCAGAGATCGTCAAGCGCTGCAAGGTGCCAGTGAAACCGTTGGTATTGAGGCTCCCAAGCCCAAAGTTACACCACCTCAACAACCTCTACAACAAAGCGCCAAGTTAGAACCGACCGGTATTAACAATCAGATGGACTACCATGCTTATCTCAAGGGGGTGAAAGAGAACATCGTTCACGCGTGGCATTACCCGGAGCAGGCCAGCGAACAAGGAGAGGAGGGGAAGGTGGATGTGGAATTTACCATCCTCAAAGATGGTCGCTTACTAAATGTGCGGATTTTACAGTCATCGGGATTCTCTGCGCTGGATCGGGAAGCCATTCGGGCCGTTGGGGCGGCTTCCCCATTCACACCCATCCCAAAGCAGATTGCTCTAGAACAGCTTAGTATCCGCTTCATCTTCAACTACACCCTCGAGAAGGGGCAGGGGTCTAGGTAGCAGTTTGCCCCTCTACTCCATCTGTCAAACTTACACTATTCGAATTTTATCTCAGTGATGGCTTCAAAGGCAGATTGATTATTAGGATCAAGCTGAAGGGCCTGGGCATAGCTGGCATCGGCCTGCCCCAATGAACCCAAGGCCTCGAGGTTTTTCCCCTTCAGGGCGAACACCCTTGCGAGCCAATAGGGCTCCTCGCTCAAAAGGGATTCTGCCACATCTAAAAAATTGGTCGATTGCTGGTAGTGGGTCAGGTGGTGGTGGGCCAAAGCCAGATAAAAGTAACTGTAGGGGTTGGTGGAATCGATTGCAATGGTCTTTTCAAATCCCTGCAATGCCTTTTCATACTCTCCAGAATCGATAAGTAGTCTTCCTTCCTCGGTAAGGCGTAGTGAGGCTGCACGTCGGGGTGCCGTCTTCGGAGTGATTTTTGCAATCAAGGAAGCTTGAACTGCCGGTTGGAAAGCGATTTCATCCATCGTGCCTGGGATTACTTCCTCTTCGTTTTCTCCCCTCGATCCGGGCACGCTCCCTAATTCCAATTCCTTAGAGGTTTCACTTTCACCCATGGCCTCTGCCGGTGCCGTCTCTTCCTGAATTCCAGGGAGGACGGTAAATTTTCCCGGTTCCGGCGAAGTCACCCGGGACGGAGTGATCGGAGGCCTCTCTTGGAGATCCTCCTCCTTGATCGCATCTTTGTTCTGCAGCGGGTAACCAACGCCGGTGCTACGCGGGGTATATACCTGTGTCGATAAGCTCGGACGGCCCGAAGACTGGGCAACCGACGAGGACGGAGTAAAGGTAAGGAAAGCAATGAACAGTATCAGAGGAATGTGCAAATTCACCCAGGTTCTCCATCTCTATGCAATAAATCCAGTGCGCTATAACCTTCCACTGAGCTTATCCGATTAGAGATTCCTATGTCAATCCAGGTCCGGTTTTTATATGAGCCCTCTGCATAACTTCAAGACGTGATCAGATAGGATAGAGTGAGGTATGCAGAAGCCGTTTTCAACCCAACCATCATTTTTGTATCCGCCACGGAATTAGAGCCCCCGGCGTTGCCAGCCCTTGATGACACTGAGGCTTTGTTGAACTGGCACAAGATCGAGAGTGTTGTGTCCGGGATATGCGCCTCACGGACAGGGCGTCGGAGCTATCGTGTTCTGAGGCTGTTTCGGGGGCTGTTGCTGGGGGTGTGGTATGGGCTGTGGGATGAGCGGTTGGCGCAATGGCCGTAGCGGGACCTTTTGTTTGGCGGGTTTTGCCGTGTTGAGTTGAGGGGGCAACAGCCCGAGAAAATCCTTCCCCTAAACCCTTCTGTGGGCCAATCCCTTCAAATTATGGTGTTATGCAGAGGTCTCGGGGATCCATATTTCGCTTGGGTATCCGATACTGTTGCTTCAACAATCGCACGGTATGAAAAGTTCCCACAGATGACGTTCTACAGATCGGAAAAGTTCTTACAAACATGGAACTTTTGCCGGGGATGGAATGTTTATACTCCGTACCACCTGTTAAGGGCCTCTTGTTCCACCTGGAGGCTCTCCACGGGCATAGGTCTAGCCGTCATGGGTAAAATCATAATGAACGAGCATAGACAAATCATTCCTACCTGCGATATCTGTGGGGAGGGTTCTGAGAGATTTCCAGTGGGGGGTCTTCTTGAGGCCGTGTCTGTGACCATCCCCATGGAGACATGTATTCACTGTGGTCCCATTGATTGGGAGGTCATGCAGTTCTGGAGGGAATCAACGGTTGGAAGTCATCTTAACTGAGGACAAACCAATCCTATTTGCAATTTCCCGTTCAGCTTCGGATTACAGAATTCGGGACAGGATGACTCGCGCGAAAACGTCCATCGAAAGCCTCGGGGCAGTGAGCCTGTCGGAACGGTCGAACCATATAGCGCGCCATGTTTAAATAAAATAGCAATATCGAAACTCGAAATCTGAAGCAATTTCAAATAACCAAGATGAAAGTCAAGAGCATCAATCGGTTTATTGTCGTGGAAAGAATTTTCGTCATTTCGAGAAACTCCAGAGCGTTTGTTGGATGTTTTGAACGTTAACAATTTAAAGTTTTGGTATCGTTGTAGGATCCCATGCTGCGGATTTTGGATTTTCACCTGGTGGTGTCTTGGCAGAAAATCCCCCTGCGCTTAAGCTTCGGAGAATCCCCCGAAGCCTTGGCCAAGGGAGAGGTTTTATTGACCTGGAAAGATTAGGGTGATTCCCCGGCAAGTTGCCGCTGATCGGATGGTTTTTTAGCGGGCGTGTGCTAAAAACTTTCCAGGAGGTCCTATGGCGGAAGAAAGGTATGAAACAATGATCAATTCCAATGGGAGTAATGTTGGGAGCCTGGATGTGGAGCGCGTGGTTCGACAGCGATACGGCGGGGCCGCCCATGAAGCAGAGATGGGTCTGTGTGTCCCCGTCCAATACGATACTTTGCTTCTGGAGGCCATCCCTGAAGAGATCATAGAGAAGGACTACGGTTGTGGTGACCCCTCGCGACACGTACGGCAAGGGGAGACGGTCCTCGATCTCGGTTCGGGCAGTGGAAAGGCCTGTTACATGATTTCCCAGATCGTGGGCGGGCAAGGTCGGGTGATCGGGGTGGACTTCACCGAAGAAATGCTGGCCCTGGCCGAAAGTCATCGGGTCTCCATTGGGGAACGATTGGGGTTTCACAATGTGGAGTTTCGCCGCGGAAAAATTCAGAACCTCAGGTTAGACCTGGAGCTGGTGGATCGATATTTGCGATCAAACCCAGTTCGCTCTCTGACTGAGCTGGTCAAACTGAGGGAATTCGAAGAGAAGCTCTCCCGCGAGCAGCCCATGATCCCTGACGGCTCCATTGATGTCGCTGTCTCGAACTGCGTTCTCAATCTCGTGCGATCCGAAGATAAGAAGCAACTCTTTTCCGAGATGCACCGTGTCTTGAAGCGCGGGGGAAGGATCGCCATATCTGACATTGTGAGCGATGAGCGGGTGCCAGAATCCATGAAGGAGGACCCGGAACTGTGGAGCGGGTGCGTTTCCGGAGCCTTTCAGGAAGAGGAATTGGTGAATGCATTTGAAGCGGCTGGCTTTTATGGAATTCGGGTGGAGGAAATGCCGTCGGAACCCTATCAGACCGTCCATGGAATTGAATTTCGCTCCGTTACCCTCACCGCCTACAAGGGGAAGGAAGGTCCTTGTATAGAGAGAAACCACACGGTGATCTACCGCGGCCCATGGAAACAGGTGGTGGATGACGACCAGCATACCTTCCCACGGGGCGTGCGAATCGCGGTGTGTGACAAGACCTATGGGATTTGCTCCAAGCCACCCTACCAGGATCAGTTTATTCTGATTCCACCCAGGGAAGAGATCCCCATGGAAATGGCGGGGCCATTTGACTGTAGCCGGGACGTCAGGCGCCAACCCAGTGAGACTAAGGGAAAAGACTACAAAGTTACCCAGACTTCTCCAAATATCTGCGGTCCCGGAGGCGCCTGCTGCCCATAAGGCGGCGGAGAGAATTATTTTTAATCATCGTCCAACGGTCTTCCATTAACAAGGATTTAACGGGGGAAGGACACGGGGTTAATACATGCCTGATCTAAGCGAGCCTTTTTCACCATCGTTCCATCGGTCGATACTGGTTGAGGATCGTTGCGATCAGCAACTGGTGGAGAACTGCCACCCTTCCAATTGGACCAGCCCTAGCCCTGTAGGAAAATACAATCTCGTGGTAATAGGCGCCAGTACCGCCGGGTTGGTGAGCGCTGCAGGAGCCGCGTTTAGGTGCTAAGGTGGCCCTTGTGGAGCGCAATTTGATGGGGGGTGACTGCCTGAACATGGATTGTGTCCCGTTCAAGGGAGTTATTCGGGCCTCACGAGCAGCCTTTGACGTAATGGGCAGTGGCAATACGGGGCGCGGTCCGGCTCAAAACCGTCCGTTACTTTTTCCGAGGCCATGGCCCGGATTGTCCTGGCCAGCTCCCTTTTCTTCGGACGGCGAAAGGCAAGCGGTCTTGTGATCCCCGGTGCACTTACACCGACCCCGAAGTGGCCCACGTGGGAGTCTATGGGACCGATGGCTTACCGGGTGTTGAAGTGGCAACCCTGACAGAGCGATTTAGCCATGTTGATCGTGCCCTCTTGGACGGTGAAGAGGAGGGTTTCGCACGGGTCCACTACGATAGAAAAAACGGAAAGCTTCTTGGCGGTACAATTGTTGCCCGTCATGCCGGTGAGATGATCAGCGAACTCACCCTGGCCATCACGTCGGGCCTTAAGGTATCGGCGCTTTCTGCAACTATTCATCCCTATCCAACTCAGGCCGAGGTTTTAAAGAAAATCGGCGACCAGTACATGAGGCAGAGGCTAACGCCGACTTTGAAAACTCTGTTCAAGAAATGGTTCGCGTGGAGACGATAAGACAACAGAGGGTGCGAATCTCGATCATTGTACCGGTGCTCAATGAAGAAAGGACCATTGCCGCGACCCTAAAATCCCTGGCGTCCCTTGCCGTCCGGGAAGTGATCGTGGTGGATGGCGGTAGCTCAGACCGCACACGTGAGACAGTAGCACGGACCCCGGCCACACTCGCCTCATCTCCGAGTCCTAGATCCCGGCAGATGAACCACGGCGCCAATTTGGCAAGCGGAGAGATCCTCCTGTTTCTCCACGCTGATACACGGCTCCCTTCGAGCGCCGTAAATGATATTTGCTTGGCGTTGCGAGATCCCCAGTGCGTAGGCGGGCGCTTTGATGTCAAGCTGGATTCCGCTGGTTGGAGATTTCAAATGATCGGCAGGCTCATCAATCTCCGTTCCCGATGGACCAAAGTTGGTACGGGGGACCAGGCAATTTTTGTGCGCCGTGAGGTCTTTGACGGCATGGGGGGGTTTCCTGACATCCCCTTGATGGAAGACATTGCCTTTTCTCGGGCTCTCAAACGACAAGGTAAGGTGGCCTGCTTGAGGTCCGAAGTTGTTACGTCATCGCGAAGGTGGGAAATGGAAGGGGTTTTGCTGACGGTTTTGAAGATGTGGGCGATGAGGGTACTCTTCCTGGCTGGGGTATCACCAATTTATCTCAAGCGATTTTACCGCGATACACGCTAATCCCAATACAGATCAGCGTAGAGCTTTATATTAGAACACGGTTTTATAAATTCTATTTCTCCTAAGTCTGATTGCTAAAAACTATCTATTTCTCTTTACTTTTTATTGCATTCTCACTATAATTTAGACGGTAAAAAAATAGCGTAAGTGCAAGACTCACCGACAGTTTTTAAAATTATTCCAACACAAAATGGCAGCATCAATACCGCAACCCCAGTCCGACTATAAAGCGGATAAAATTAGAGTGCTTGAGGGGCTGGAGGCTGTAAGAAAACGGCCCGGTATGTACATTGGAGATACCGGCGAGCGAGGCCTCCACCATCTCGTCTACGAGGTCGTGGACAACTCCATCGACGAGGCCATGGCCGGTCAGTGTGATTTTGTCCATGTGACTCTTCATATCGACAATAGTGTCACGGTTATCGACAACGGCAGGGGCATTCCTGTGGACATGCACGCTACCGAAAACAAACCTGCCGCGGAGGTGGTTCTCACCAAATTGCATGCCGGGGGCAAGTTCGATAAGGGCGCATACAAAGTATCCGGTGGACTTCATGGTGTTGGACTGTCCGTGGTTAACGCTCTGGCGGAGGACCTGGAAATACAAATCAAACGGGATGGTAAAGTCTATCAACAGCACTACCAACGTGGGGCTCCCTCGGGAGAGCTGAAGGAGGTGGGGACCTCAAAGGAGAGGGGAACCCGGGTCACTTTTAAGCCCGACGCGCAAATCTTTGAGACCCTCGAATTTAGTTTTGACGCCCTCTCCCAGAGACTCAGAGAACTAGCCTTTCTCAACAGGGGTGTCAAAATCATCGTGGAGGAAGAGAGGAACCAAAAAAAGCACGAGCTTTTTTACGAGGGGGGGATCATCTCCTTTGTGGAACATCTCAATCGCGCCAAGAGGCCCATCCACCCCAAGGTCATCTATCTGCAAGGCGAAAGAGAAGGAATCGATATCGAGATTGCCATGCAGTGGAATGACGGTTATGTAGAAAACGTTTTTTCCTTCGCTAATAATATCAACACCATGGAGGGCGGAACTCATCTCATTGGTTTTAAGTCTGCACTGACCCGAACCATCAATAGCTACGCCACCGACAAGAGCTTGCTGAAAAAAGGAGAAGAAAACCTTCAGGGTGAGGATGTCCGTGAGGGGTTGACCGCAGTCATTAGCGTCAAAGTGCCCGAGCCCCAATTCGAAGGGCAGACCAAGACCCGGCTGGGAAATAGCGAGATTAAAGGGATCGTCGAGGCGCTGATCAACGATAAGCTGGCGACACACCTAGCCGAGCATCCCGCAGATGCGAAGAAGGTGGTAATGAAGGGAGTCGACGCGGCACGGGTCCGCGAGGCCACACGTAAGGCCAAGGATCTGGCCCGGCGTAAGGGAGCCTTGGATTCGGGTTTTCTCCCCGGCAAGTTGGCAGATTGTCAGGAGCGGGATCCATCATTAAGTGAACTGTATCTTGTGGAGGGGGATTCCGCCGGAGGGTCGGCCAAACAGGGGAGAGACCGACGGAATCAGGCCATCCTTCCCCTCAAGGGCAAGATCCTGAACGTTGAAAAGGCTCGCTTCGACAAAATGCTCTCCTCCCAGGAAATTCGTCTTATGATCACTGCTTTGGGGTCGGGGGTCAAGGATGACTACGAACAGGAAAAGCTCCGCTACCACAGTATTATCATCATGACGGATGCGGACGTGGACGGTTCCCATATTCGCACTTTGCTCCTGACATTTTTCTATCGCCAGATGCCTGGACTGCTGGAGAAGGGACACCTGTTCATCGCACAGCCCCCCCTGTACAAGGTGAAACGTGGCAAGCAAGAACGATATCTAAAGGATGAAAATGCCCTGGAAGATTATCTGATTGAGGTGGGAACGGAAAATACGCGAGTTCGTTTGAACGGAAGCGGCAATGGAATCACAGGGCAGCCTCTCCAGGGATTCATCAAGAAGATCAGCCGTTGGGACAAACGTATGGACATGGTGGGCCGTAAGAAAAAAGATCGGGCGGTTATCGAGGCCATATTGCTGGATCAGGATTTTAATGAGGATACCCTCAAGGACTCCGACAAGCTTGGCCAGATCACGGTACAATTGGCTTCCTATATCAATCTCCTGGCCCCGGAACGGGCCCCCTTATCCTCAACAATCCAGGAGGATCCGGAGCACAACTGTTTTAAGCTTGTGTGTTCCACCAGGTCTAACGGTACCGGCATGCAGACGGTGATCGACCGTGAATTTTTGCAAAGCCCCGAGTACAAAGAGATCAAGCGGCTTCATACTGAGCTCACAGGATCCGGCTCGCCTCCCTTCCGGGTGGAGAACGGGGATCCTGAGAGGAAGCTACAATCCTTCAAAGAACTCTTGGAATACATCATGGAGCGGGGAAAGAAGGGTCAGTACATCCAGCGTTACAAAGGACTGGGAGAGATGAACCCCGAGCAACTCTGGGAGACAACCATGAACCCAGAAACCCGGGTTCTCCTGCAGGTTCGAGTTGAAGACGCAGTGGAGGCTGATGAGGTCTTCTCCACGCTGATGGGGGATGAGGTGGAGCCGCGGCGCAAGTTCATTGAAGATTATGCCCTCACGGTAAAGAACCTGGACATTTAATACTGAAGACCGTTCAAGCAGTCCAATGCGCTTAAGTAAGTTCAATACCGTTTGAACCACTTGAACGTTTTGAACTTTGTTAATGGAAATGGAAGCCACCCTTAAGCAGCAAAAGGTTCCCGTTTATATCGAAGATGAGATGCGGCAGTCCTATATGGACTATGCCATGAGCGTCATCATCGGCCGGGCGGTGCCCAATGTGTGCGACGGGCTCAAGCCGGTTCATCGACGGGTCCTTTATGCCATGTACGATATCAGCAATTCCTGGAACGCCCCTTATAAAAAATCCGCCCGCGTGGTGGGCGATGTCATCGGGAAATATCATCCACATGGGGATGTGGCGGTCTATGACACCATTGTACGTATGGCCCAGGATTTCTCCATGCGCTACCTACTGGTGGATGGGCAGGGAAATTTTGGCTCCGTAGACGGCGACCCTCCCGCGGCCATGCGGTACACGGAAATCCGCATGACCCGAATCGCCGAGGAAATCTTAGCGGACATTGATAAAGAGACCGTTGATTTCATTCCCAACTACGATGATTCCACCAAAGAACCCGCGGTTCTCCCCTCCCGAATTCCCAACCTCCTGATTAACGGTGGCGCTGGCATTGCGGTGGGCATGGCTACCAATATCCCCCCACACAACCTGGGAGAGGTGGTGGACGGTTTGGTGGCCATGGTTGAAAATCCAGAAATTTCTGTGGACGAGCTCATGACCTTCATACCGGGCCCTGACTTTCCTACGGGAGGATTCATTTATGGTAGGGAAACCATCCGCCAAGCGTACAGGGAAGGACGGGGGACCCTCCAGATGCGAGCCAAACTCTTTACCGAGACAATGAAGCGTACGGGCAAAGAGCAGATTATCATCCGTGAGATTCCATTTTTGGTGAACAAGGCACGTCTCATCGAGCAAATGGCGGTACTGGTACAGGATAAAAAAGTGGAGGGGATCTCAGATCTGAGGGACGAATCCGATCGCGATGGGATGCGCATTGTGGTGGAGCTTAAACGAGACGCAGTTCCCGAGGTGGTGATCAACCAGCTTTACAAACACACCGCCTTGCAGGAGTCTTTTGGCGTCAACATGCTGGCCATCGCAGACGGGCGACCCAAGATCCTTGGCCTGAAGGATGCCCTAAAGGCCTTCCTGGACCACCGCAAAGAGGTGGTCACACGTCGTACCGCCTATGACCTGCGCAAAGCCGAGGAGCGTTTACACATCCTGGCAGGGCTGAGAATCGCTCTGGACCACCTGGATCAGGTGATCCAACTGATTCGCGAGTCCAAGGATCCCGCAACGGCCAAGGAAGGTCTTATGGCCGGCTTTGGTTTGTCTGAGATCCAGGCCCGGGCCATTTTGGACATGCGGCTTCAGAGGCTCACAGGTCTGGAGAGAGATAAGGTGTTGAGCGAGCACAAAGAAACTACGGAACTCATCGCCAGGTTGCGAGGGATTCTGGCCGATGAGAAAGAGGTCTACCGCATCATCGTCGAAGAGCTTCAGGAGATGAAGAAGGAATACGCTGACCCGCGCCGAACCGAGATCATCGATCAGTCTGAGGCGATTTCCGTGGAAGATCTCATCGTCGAAGAAGATATGGCGGTCACCGTGTCGCATGAGGGCTATATCAAACGTAACCCCGTGACCCTCTACCGTGCCCAACGCCGCGGTGGAAAGGGAAAAATGGGGGCAACGACGCGAGACGAGGACTTTCTTGAGCACCTCTTTGTGGCTTCTACTCATTCCTATATCCTCTTTTTTACCACTACTGGTAAAGTCTATTGGATCAAAGTTCACGAGTTACCACAGGCAGGGAGGGCGGCAAGGGGAAGGGCCATTGTGAACCTGCTCCGTCTGGAAGAAGGAGAAAAAATTTCCGCCTTCCTCCCGGTTCGTGAGTTTCAGGAGGGACGCTTTGTGGTGTTTGCCACCAAAGGTGGAGTTGTCAAGAAGACCGAGCTCATGGCCTATTCCAATCCTCGCTCCACGGGGATTCGTGCCATCGGACTAGATGCAGGGGACGAAGTCATTGGAGTCCGTTTAACCGATGGACAGCAAGAGGTGCTCCTCTCAACCCTCAACGGACAGTCCATTCGCTTCAAGGAAGGTCAGGTCCGGCCCACCGGGAGAGGAACCTTTGGAGTGAGCGGGATCAGCCTGGAGAAGGACGACCGCGTGGTGAGCATGGAAATGCTTAGCCGGGGCGCGAGCCTGCTCACCGTGGCGGAGAATGGCTATGGGAAGCGCACGGCCATGGATGAGTACCGTCTCCAATCCCGCGGCGGTAAGGGCGTCATTACCATGAAAACCACCGAAAAGACCGGACGGGTTATCGGGGTCCATCAAGTCACCGATGATGACCAGCTCATGATGGTAACGAACAATGGCAAAATCATTCGTCTGAGGGTAAAAGACATCAGCACCATCGGCCGAAATACCCAGGGGGTGCGTCTCATTGAGATGGAAGACGGAGAACGAGTCGTTGCCGTAGCGCGATTGGCGGAAAAAGACGACGAGGACGAAGTTGAAGGTCAGGAACAGGAAGAATAATTTCGTTAATCGTATAAATTGTTGCCTTCATTTACCCTCATCCATAAGCGAGTCATCAATTCACCCATAACGATAAACTATTAAGGAATAACCAGTAACGAATAACGATTATCGAGTAACCGGGACCCACTTTTCGGTTTGCGAGTAAGCGATTAACCATAACGGTTTACGAGAGCCATGGGACGGGCAATCGGGATTATCGGGGCTGGGGGCTGGGGGACGGCCCTTGCCAAACTGCTCTCCGACAAAGGCGATGAGGTCACCCTGTGGTGTCACGGGGAGGAGACCCTTCGGGAGGTAAAGACGAAGGGTGAAAACGTTACCTATCTCCCCGGGATTTCCCTGCCTCCACAACTCAAAATCACCGGTTCCCTGAAAAGGACGGTTGCCGAGAAAGATATTTTGCTCTTCGCAGTACCCTCCCATTTCGTACGCGGGGTCTTGCAAGGGGTTGTGTCCCATATGTCGCCCCAGGCAACCTTGGTTTGTGGGACTAAGGGGATTGAAGAAGGAAGCCTTTTAACCATGGGCGAGGTTCTCATTGATCTCGTGGGTGAGCCAAAGAGGAAACAACAGACCTTCCTTTCCGGTCCAAGCTTTGCCCTTGAGGTGGCTCGGGGACTTCCCGCGGCCATCACTCTCGCAGCCTACGACGATAAGGTGGGCAGTGAGGTTCAAAAGACCCTAAGCACCCAAAACTTTAGGGTTTATACGTCGCACGATGTAGTCGGGGTGCAAATGGGTGGGGTGGTGAAGAATGTGATCGCCATAGCAGCAGGCATCAGTGACGGATTGGCCCTGGGTGACAATGCGCGTGCCGCATTAATGACCCGCGGATTGGCTGAGATGACACGCCTGGCGGTACGCATGGGGGCAGAGCCGCTCACCCTGTCAGGGCTCCCAGGTCTGGGAGACCTGATATTGACCTGTACGGGAGAGTTGAGCCGAAATCGGAGAGTGGGTCTGGAGATTGCCAAAGGGCGAAAGACCAGTGAAATCCTGGCCGGCACCCGTATGGTGGCGGAAGGTGTCCGTAATACTCGTTCCGTGCATCTCCTGGCCCAAAAGCTGGAGGTCGAGATGCCAATTGTCGACCAA
Organism: uncultured Binatia bacterium (SeqCode); assembly: GCA_965218425.1. Classification (GTDB taxonomy): domain Bacteria; phylum Desulfobacterota; class Binatia; order UBA9968; family CAXXLF01; genus CBDCDW01. The sequence continues at coordinate 1,518,307 of OZ244621.1, read as the reverse complement.
ATGTGCCAGGTTTTATACGAGAATAAAGACCCCATGGGCGCTGTCCGCGATCTCATGCAACGCAGTCTTAAGCGTGAACTCCCTTGATTCGACGATCGATTTCCTCGTTAAAACCGAAGGTCAAAATTGACAAGGGTGGCGCTCTATGCTTGAAATAGAGGACGCATGGCTAGATTGGCTTAAGGATCTCACATGAAACGGACATATCAACCAAGTAATATCAGGCGGAAGAGGACCCACGGTTTCCTGGCACGGATGGCTACCCCTGGGGGACGCAAGGTTCTGAAACGGAGAAGGGCGAAGGGGCGAAGGAAACTGTCTGTTACGATACCGCCTAAACAGGCTCGTTCTTAGGACGGGGCATAGAGTTGGCGCAGGGCCGGGAAGGGTTCCCAAAGAGTGCCCGTCTCACCAGACGCTCCGAGTTTCTCAGCCTTTCACGCGGGGAGAAGAAGGTCTACGCCCCACATTTTATAGTCATTAGCAGGGCCAACGCTAAGGAAGTCCATCGACTGGGCATCACGGTTAGCGCGAGAATAGGGGGAGCAGTGGTCCGTAATCGGATTAAGAGATTTCTGCGGGAATATTTCCGCAGGCGGCAAATCTCCTTGTCTGCCCACCGGGATCTGCTAATCATCGCCAGGAAAGGGGCAGGAGATCTGTCTCACCAGCAGGTGGTGAGGGAACTCGGGAAGGCCTGTTCTTCCCTGTGAAGGTAGGAGGTATGGCTGGTTTAAGCAGCAGAGGGCTCATTCTTATTCTTTCAGGGTATCGTTTGTTCTTGTCTCCGCTCCTCCCCCCATCCTGCCGTTTTTTCCCAAGCTGTTCGGCTTATACCCTTGAAGCCGTGTCTCGCCACGGGTGCCTAAAGGGTATATGGCTCGGGCTGCTTAGGCTTCTCCGTTGCCACCCACTTCATCAGGGTGGTGTTGACCCAGTTCCTTAAAACACCCACCATGGAAAAAAATGCCCTTATAGCCATCGTTCTCTCCATTGCCATTCTCATCCTCTACCAAGAGTGGGTGAGTCGTTACTATGAGACTCCTCAGGAGAACCGACCATCTCGGGGAGTCACTCCTCAACCGAGGCCTTTACCCAAGCCCATTGAAGAGGCTCAAAGGGTCACCCCAACGATTCCCGCACAGGGGGAACAAAAGGTCCAGCAACCGGTGAAAGAGTTCAGGGTGGAGACGGATCACTATATTGCTGTTTTCACCAACCGGGGCGGGCGACTGAAGAGTCTACTGTTGAAGCAATACCGTACTTCAATTGGCAAGGACAGTCCTAACTTTGAGATGGTCTCTGCGACGCGGGGTGTCCCCTATCCGCTTGGGTTGCAGTTCCAGGAACCCGAGCCCTTCAACGACGAATCCATGGTTTATAAAGGCCGGGGTAGAAGCCTCATGCTTAGCGGTGACGGCAAAGGGGTGCTTACATTTCAGGGCCGGACTCCCTGGGGCGCCACCCTGATCAAGAAGTTCACTTTCACAGGCTCCCTTTACACAATCGATTTGGAGGTCACTACCGGAGGGGCAAATCGGGGGGCTCCACCGAGCCTACTCCTGACCACGGGGGGAAACCACCAGACCGTTGCCCAGGATGCAGTCTTTGAGGGGCTCGTAACCCTGGTGGGCGGGAAACTGACCCGGGAAGGTGGTGAGGACCTCAAAGAGGGTAAAAAGATAAGCGGCCAGATTGATTGGGCCGGATTTGGATATACCTACTTTTTATTTGCCATAGTGCCGGATGGCCCGGCCCAGAGCACCCTCGAAGTGAAACAGGCGGGACCCGGACTTCAAATGAATCTTGCGACCCAGGCTCCCAAAGGTTCAGGGCAAAGGGCCAGTACCACCCTTTTCATCGGCCCCAAGGACGTGGATGCATTGAAAGCATTGGGAAAAGGATTGGAGCGGTCCATCGATTTTGGATGGTTTACCCTTGTAGCTGCTCCGCTCCTCCAAGTCTTACGCTTCTCCCACCGTTTCACCGGGAGCTATGGCATGGATATCATCCTCCTCACTATCCTAATCAAACTTCTCCTTGCTCCCCTGACCCATAAGAGTTTTGTCTCTATGAAACAGATGCAAAAGCTGCAGCCGCAGATGCAGCGTATCCGCGACCGATATAAAAACGACAAGGAAAAAATGAATCGAGAGATCATGGATCTCTACAAGCGCAACAAGGTGAATCCTTTGGGGGGGTGTCTTCCCATGTTGCTCCAGTTTCCGGTCTTCATCGGTCTATACAATGCGTTGCGTACTCCCATCGAGCTGCGGCACGCTTCTTTTCTGTGGATCCAGGACCTCTCACGCCCCGATTACGAGTCCCTGCCTTTCACTCTGTTGGGCTGGAATGTGGGACTCCCTGTACTCGTGCTTCTTATGGGTGCTAGTATGTTCGTGCAGCAGTGGATGACACCATCCGTTGGCGACCCGAATCAAAGAAGAATGATGATGATGATGCCAGTGGTCTTCACGGTTCTGTTTGTCACCTTTCCCGCTGGCCTAACGATTTACTGGCTGATCAACAATATTCTGACCATTGGGCAACAGTACATTATCAACCGTATGGTAAAGTAGAACACTCTGTGTTGGAGGTATCTTTTTCATGGAGCATGTGGAAGCCGAAGGCGAAACCATCGATGGGGCCATTGCCAATGCCCTGAAAGTTCTTGGAGTGGAACGTGACCGCGTGACGGTGGAGATCCTCGCGGAGTCAAAAAAGGGAGTGCTGGGAATTGGAAGCCGCAAGGCCCGGGTTCGAGCTTCCCTGCGCGAGACTTTGGCCCTTGAAAAGGAAGGTCGGCAGAACGAGCAAGAACCTAAAGATGAAGGACTCACGGAGGCAAAGCTAGAGGCTCTGAGGGACAATGGGAGAGGGGTCTTGGCCGAAATCATCAAGCTAATGGGGATTGAGGCGACGATTGAGATCAAGCCCGGTGACAGTCCGCAGGAGGTATTGCTCAACATTCAGGCGGGGGGAGGCGGACTTCTAATCGGGCGCCGGGGGCAGACCCTGGAGGCTTTGCAGTACGTTCTCACGCGGGCGGTAAACGACCGGTGCGGTCTCGATGGTGCTCAATTGATCATCGATACAGAAAACTATCGCGAACGGCGCAGAAAGACTCTTGAGGATATGGCGTTGAGATTGGGGGAGAAGGCCAAGAGGAAAAGAACAGCAGTGAGCGTCGATTCCCTGAGCGCACGTGATCGCCGTGTCATTCACCTGGCCTTGGAAGACGACCCTTGGCTCACCACCAAGAGCCTAGGTCGAGGTGATTACCGCCGTCTGCTCATCATCCCTGAAGGTGACCGGAAAAAGAAAGAACAAGAAAAAACTACGGTTCCAACTGGACAGGTGGCCAAGGGGCAAAGATAGCTTACAGTTGGCCCCAGTCACCCGTGTGATTGAAGGCTCGCAGGCCCACCTGTTCGGCTGAGCATAGGTTGAAGCCCTCAGCGAGGGCCGATGGTTGATAATTTGTGCTCAGTGTTGAGTGTTTAGCGAGGATTGCGAAGCGCATAGAATTTAACCCAAAGCGGGAACGGATGGCAGAAAGCGACCAGCAGATATCAGGATTCTTTGCGCTCTGCTTCCCGCCTCCGTGATCTTCCATCCTCCGTTTCCACTCCACCCTACTCAGTACTCGTTACTCAATGCTTATTTCGGTGCAGGCCCTCAATCCCCACAGTTCGACGAGGGAAGTGAGACGTGCGGCCGTGGGCATCGAACGTGGCCGTTCAAATATTCATTGACCTTTTGCCCGCGGCCGGGCCTCGACGGTGAGCTCTGCCGGACCGAGGCTCGCCCCCCGAGCAGAGCCGAAGTGGCCTCGGTGAATCCCTCTTGACCCTTTCAAGGGCCCAGTGCTAGCATCTCCACTAAATCGTCGATCTGGGAAAGGGAAACCATTGAAGATCTATAACTTTGACCTCCTCGCGTATCCACAGGTTCCAACGGACGCCCCCGGCACCCCGGTTCCCAACAGTTACTTTGAGCCTGGTGTCGGCATTCAAAACTATCAGGAGCATCTCGATGAGATGGAATACTGTGAAGAGCTTGGTTTCGAGGGTGTTGTTTTCAATGAGCATCACTACAGCGGCTATGGCATGATGCCTTCGCCTAACCTGATCGCCGCCGCCCTCAGTCGAAGAACCAGTCGAATCAAGATCGGTGTTTTGGGAAATGTCCTGCCGCTACGTCACCACCCGGTGCGTGTGGCTGAAGAGTACGCCATGCTCGACTGCCTGACGGGTGGTCGGCTCATCGCCGGATTCGTTCGGGGTATACCTGCAGAGTATCTATGGTATCATATCGACCCCAATGAATCTCGGGGTCGTTTTGAAGAGGCCTATGAGCTCATCATGACTGCGTGGAGTCAGCCCGTTTGGAGTTACCATGGCAAGTATTTTCAGCTGGAAAATTGTGCTCTCTGGCCGCGGCCCCTTCAGCAACCCCATCCGCCGGTTTGGATTGCCGCGCGTAGCTCGGAGTCCATCGAATGGTGCGTCAAGCAGCGTAAGGCGGTGGCTCAAGTCTACCAGACCACTAGCCAGATCGAGGACACGTTCAACTATTATCGCAAGGTGGCGTCGGAGGAAAATTGGCAGGTGGGCCCCGAACAGTTCATACTCACGCGTCACATTTACGTTGATGAAACAGATGAAAAGGCTCGTCAGTTGGCCGAACCTGCTCTGCGCTACTTTTTTACCTTGCTAAATCGTGGATTCAACCAGGGCTCAAACAAAGAGGTCGACGCGCGGCAAGAGATCAGAGCGGCGCTTTACACCGATCGTTCCTTCAGCTATTTCCGGGAGGGGAACCGTGAACGCATCGACTTTTCGAAACTTAGCTGGGAAGAGCTCGATGAGGCGGGGTTCGTGATAGCGGGTAATCCAGACACCGTAGCACGAAAACTCAACGGACAGATGGTTCAGGTGGGGGCCGATCATTTTATGGGAATGTTTCATGTCGGTAATTTAAGTCACAAAAAGGTTCTCGCCTCCCTGGATCTCTTCAAAAAAGAGGTGATGCCTCAATTAGGAAACGTGTGAAGCGCCAGGGCCCCCCATTGAATCATGTGCCGGAAATTATGGAACGAGACCCTGTGGAATTCTCCCCGGCAAAGACCACTCGTCCCGGTGCTAGATAGTATTCCACCCGTTGACAGGGCCCCTTGGATCGGGGCTAACACCTTCACTTCCCGCGGAGTAGAAGTATCCTTGTTACCAATACGGCATAGTTAGAACCCTGCATATTGCGCCCTATGAGAATAGCCTATTTTGATCTGATATCGGGGTTGAGTGGAGACATGACCGTAGGTGCCCTGCTCCACCTGGGTCTTTCCCGACAAAAACTAGCTCAAGAGTTGGGCAAGCTGCGGGGTGTAAAATATAGCGTCAAGGTCAGTAAAAAACTTGTCCATGGAATACAAGCGACGCGCTTTCGGGTTGGGGTCCCAGATAAAGATCATGAGCGGAGCTGGAAGGAAATTCACGGGCTCATTAAAGGCAGTTCCATCAAGTCCGAGATTAAGGAGCGCGGGCTGGATATATTTGCCAAGCTTGCAGAGGTGGAGGGAAAGATTCACGGAGTCCGACCTGAAAAAGTCCACTTTCATGAGGTGGGTGCCGTTGATTCGATTGTCGATATTATGGCGGTGGCCATAGGGACCCATTACCTGAAGATCGATTCCTTTGTGTTCTCTCGTATCCCCCTCGGCCGAGGTCTGACTCGCTCTAGACACGGCCCTCTACCCTTACCGGCCCCCGCCACACTTGAACTATTGAAAGGGCTTCCCGTTCAATGGACCCAACTGGATGGCGAAACCATAACTCCCACAGGTGCGGCTATCGTTTGCGCCCTGGCTTCTCATGTTGGTGATATTCCGCAGATGACCATCCAAAGAATCGGTTATGGGGCGGGAGCAAGAGAGTTCCCGGACCGACCCAATCTGGTACGTGTCCTCTTGGGTGAACAGACTTCCACCTGGGTTGAGGACGAGATGCTGGTCATGGAGACGAACATCGACGATATGAATCCCGAGATCTACGACTATGTCTTGGATCGTTTATTTGCGGCGGGGGCTCGTGATATCTCTCTTTCGCCCATTCAGATGAAGAAGAACCGTCCTGGTATTTTACTCCGGATCATTGCTGAGCCCTCAACCAAGGACAAACTCGCGGAAATTGTATTCAAGGAGACCTCCACCATAGGGATCCGATATTACCCGGTCGGTCGAGTCGTCCTAAAGCGGTCTTCCCAACGGGTTAAAACAAAGTATGGGACCATTAACGTCAAAATCGTTGATTTGCCAGGCGAGAGGAAAAGGGCCACTCCTGAATACGACGAGATAAAAATGCTTGCCGAAAGGAAACGGATTCCATTGAAGGTGCTCTACGATGAGGTCTTCAAAGTTTTCAAAGGGTAAGAAAGCCGCAACCCCAGACTTACGTCTTTTCCACGGAACTCCTAGAAATTGACCGGGACTCTCTCGAAGTCCGGCCGAGAGGTGACTAGACCCCAGGGAGTGACTTCTATGTGGAGGCCACTCGTCTCACCTGTTAGGGAGGGTCTTTGGCTTTCAACAAAGGGTCCAAAAGCGCGCGTTGGATATTCTCTTGGAAAATCGTTGACAGGAATGATGGTTTGATGCCAGTACCGGCGCCCTTTAGTTGTGCCGCTGTTAGGTGCGGAATCTCTCCCAGGCACGTGATGGAGGTTAGCGCTTTAAGCGATCTGGTGTTTGTCTTCGCGGCAGGGGAGGGATGGCTTTCGAGGTTATTAACGATATATCCTACCACCTCAATGCCATTGCGCGAAGCATGCTCTAAGGTGAGCAGGGTATGATTAATGGCCCCGAGACGATTCGCCACCACTACAATCACGGGGAGGTCCAGCCGACGCACCAGGTCCGTATAGGTGGAACGCGAATGGAGGGGAACCGATAGTCCCCCGGCTCCCTCCACAAGAGTTAAATCATTTGATCTACTCATCTCTTTGTATAACCGGTTGAGGAGGGAAAAATGGATTTCAATCCCGGCTTCCTCTGCGGCCACACTGGGGGCCAGGGGGGAGGACAGGCGATAGGGGCAGATGCGATGGAGGGGCTCCTCGCTTCCTGAGGCCTCTTTTAGATAAAAGGCGTCCTGTGGAAATAGCTCCCCTTCTATGTTTTGACAACCCGTTTCCGCTGGTTTCATGACACCGATCTTGTAACCCAGCTCCCGCAATGCGCTGGCTAGCCCACAGGCGACGAGGGTTTTGCCAACGCCCGTGTCTGTTCCAGTGATGAAGAGTCCTTTTCCCATTAACCCTCGGTGACGTGCCGGATGGATTCGTGGACCACGTCGAGGAGTGCTTTCATTTCGCCTTCGGTGATGCTCAGTGGCGGCATTAATATAATGACGTCTCCCAAGGGACGCACAATCGCCCCCCGCTTCCTTGCTTCCAGGATGACCCGGTGAGCCGTTCGTGATTCTGGCGAATATTCCTTCAAGGTTTCCTTTTCCGCCACCAGTTGGATGCCTACCATGAAACCCCATTGACGGATATCACCCACATGAGGCAAGGGTAAAAAATCATTTTCTAACCGGTTCTTGAGAATCCCGATCTTGGGCTGCATCCTTTCCAAAATCGTCTCACTTCGGAAGAGCTCCAGACTGGCCAGTGCCACGGCGCAACCCAGGGGGTTCCCCGTGTAGGTATGTCCATGAAAAAAGCTTTTAAACTCTCCGTGCTCGCCAAGAAATGCTGAAAATATATCTTCCGTGACGAGAGTCGCAGCTAAGGGTAGATAGCCTCCGGTCAATCCCTTCGCTACACAGAGGAGATCGGGGCTTACCCCTTCATGCTCACAGGCGAACATCCGACCGGTGTGGCCAAAACCCGTGGCCACCTCGTCCACAATCAGAAGGACTCCGTTTCTGCGGCAGATGTCACTGATGGATTTAACGTAGCCCAACGGTTGCGCCCACATTCCCGCGGCTCCCTGCATCAGCGGTTCCATGATCAAGGCCGCGAGATTGTCCTTCTCCTCGGAGATTTTTTCCTCCGCTTCCTCAATGGCGGCTTGCAAGGCCTCTTGCTCATTCATCCTCTGGAAGTAGCGAAAGATGTGGGGGGGGGTGAGTCGCAGGGAGGAGAAAAGGAGCGGACGGTAAAAGCGGTGAAAGATTTCAGAATACCCGAGGCTCACAGCACCCAAAGTGTCTCCATGATAGGCTTCTGCGAGGGTAGCGAGCCGAGTACGGTTCTTCTCCCCCTTGAGTTGCCAGTATTGGACGGCGATTTTGAGAGCGGCTTCCACCGCTGTGGCACCGTCGTCTAAGTAGAAGACCCGTTGCAGCCCTGGCGGGGCAACTTTGATCAAACTTTCAGCGAGCCTGATGCCCGGAACGTGAGAGAGACCGAGAAAGGTAGAATGAGCGATTGCGTCGAGCTGGGTTTTCAGGGCCGCATTCAGCTCCCGCCTGCCATGGCCATGGAGATTGCACCATAGGGAGGAGACGCCGTCGATGTATTTTTTACCCTGGATGTCTGTCAAAGTACACCCATCCCCAGTTGCGATAATGCAAGGTTCCTCCTCCATCCATTCCTGCATCTGGGTAAATGGATGCCATAAATAGGTGTGGTCCAGCCTTTTTAGCACATCATAATCTGGGCTCATTTTCTTCCTTGACCTCTTTGAAGGCCTGAATAGCGTGTTTGAGATGCTCATCGGTATGGGTCGCCATGGGAGTAATGCGTAGACGCGCCGACCCCGGTTGAACCGTAGGCGGTCGGATCCCTTGGGCATAGACTCCCTTTGCGAGCAAGCACTCGGAGAAACTCATACAGTCCTCAGCGTCGCCAATGATCAAGGGAAGAATCTGGCTGCTGCTCTTTCCCAGCGAAAAACCGAGGTCTTTAAGTTCGTTTCTCATGTATTGGCTGTTGCGCCAAAGGGTAAAGGACCTCTCAGGCTCTTTCTCTAGAAGATCAATGGCCGTGATTGCCACCGCCATCATGACCGGTGGGAGAGCCGTGGTAAAAATAAAACTCCGGCAACGATTGATTAGTAGCTCCCGCAGGTTTCGTTTACCTGCCACATAGGCCCCGAATCCCCCCAAGGCTTTTCCCAAAGTTCCCATTTGAACCAGCACTCTATCCCTTAAACCCATTTCTGCCACAACCCCTGCTCCATTGGGACCATAGACCCCAGTGGCATGGGCCTCATCTACCATGATCATGGCGCCGTGATGCTCCGCCAGATTCACGATCTCTTCCATGGGTGCGATGTCTCCATCCATGCTGAAGACCGTCTCAGTAACGATCAACTTCCTGGCCTTTTGAGGTGCTTTCTTAAGGGCGGCCTCGAGGTGGGTTAGATTACAATGGGGATAAACTACAACCTTCGCCCGTGAAAGACGGCAACCGTCAATGATGCTTGCATGATTCAGGGCGTCACTGAATATCATATCCCCCTCTCCCAGCAGGGTTGAAAGGATACCGACGTTTGCCTGAAAACCGGAGTTAAAGACGAGCGCCGATTCCGTGCCCTTGAGTTTGGCAATGCTTTCCTCCAACTCCAGATGGAGAGTCATGTTTCCTGAAATCAACCGGGAGGCTCCGGCGCCGCAGCCGTATCGCTCCAAGGCTTCCTTGGCCGCCGTTTGTAACGCGGGGTGATTGGCTAGACCGAGGTAATTATTGGAGGAGAAATTCAAGACCTCTCGACCGTCGAGAAGGATGGAGGGTCCCTGTTCCCCATCCACTTGACGCATCTGTCGGTACAGCCCCTGGTGCTTGATCTCGGTCAACTCTGTGGCAATGAAATCTGTGGGCATCTTTTTCACTTATTATACGCGGATGGGATTATCAATGGTTTTAAGGTTTGATCTGAATGAAAACGGGAAAAAGCAAGGAGCGGGCGGTAAATCCCGAGTCTGGATTGAAGGGCGTCGGGATTATGGGTCCGTCGCTATCTCTTGAACAATCGTAATCTTGTTAACGTTAGCCTCACGCTCTCGATCTTTTACCGCCTGGTCCACGATACGAGCCATTTGCATGGGCGCCTTTTGGACTTCAAACTTACCCTCTTCTATGTCGATAGCTTCGGTGTGGTTGTTCACAAGGTCGTATAGGCGTTTGGCCAAGACCTCAACCCGTTTGGTGGAAAAAAGTTGATGGGCTTCAGCCCGGCCTGCACCGATGGTGAGTGCCATCTCGAGGTAGCCGAGCATCGCAGCTAAAGGAGACTTCAGATTCCCAGTAATCGCGCCTAGGACCTCATCGGCGGACGTCTGTGAAGATTGAACCAAAGGCGAAGCTGCCGTTTTAGGTTCTGATTTATCCTCTGTTGAGTTCAGGCAGAAACCTATCAAGGTGGTGGTTTCACCTGCCTCATCGAGGAATTGGGTCATTTTTGTCTTGACCGTGGAATCTGAGCCATCTTTTTTCCTCAGGATCACGTTCCCTGCCATGGTTTATGTGGAAACGGTTCGGAGACTTCCGTCCAAAAGGATTCGTTGGTTTGAAAAGAGGAGAGTACCCGCTCAATGGACTCTCCAACGAACTCTTCATCTGCATAACCGAGAAAGCCTTCCAGTTCAGGGTTCGTAAAAACGATTCGGCCATCCTGGTCGGCTACGAATATGCCTTCTGGGGATTCCAACAAAGCCGCCGCGAGCCATCGTTTTTCGTCCTGGTAGTACTGGTTTTCCGTCCTCAGCTTTCTCCACCCGACGTTGGGTGGATAGCCTGCGGGTTTTTCGTCCACCCCGACATATACGGCCTTTTCTCCGTTCATTAGGCCGTTAAGCACAAACTGGACGCGGAAAATACTCTTCACCGTCCCAGGCTTTCCAGTGACCGGATAGGATTGGTATGAAGGGGACCCTCCTCCAATCAGAGGATCAGGGTGAGGAATACCCGTGGAGATCCGTTTTTTCTCCATTTATTAATAAGTTACCAAAATCACGCCTCCGTTGCAAAGTTTATGTTGCAACGGCTCGCGGGTGAGGCTAAAATCACGGATGGTGCCATTTCCGTTAAGAAAAAATATCGCCGCTATGGCAGGTTACAGTCCCGGGGAACAGCCGCAAGCTGGTGAATTCGTTAAACTTAATACCAACGAGAATCCCTACCCTCCGTCTCCCCGTGTCCTTAGGGCCTTACGTAAGGCCGTAAACCCCTCCCTGCGCCTATATCCGGACCCTCTTTCCTATGGGCTGAGGGACCTGGCAGCCAGTATTTACGGGGGGGGGGCAGTGAATGTGCTTGTCGGCAATGGCTCAGACGAGCTCTTGGCGATCTTAGCCCGCTGCCTGGTAGGAAAGGGAGATCGAGTGGTCTTTCCCGTACCAACCTACACCCTCTATGATACCCTTATAGCCATTCAGGAGGGAGAAAAAATCACCGTGGATTATCAACCCGACTTTACTCTTCCTGAGAAACTCTTTTCTGAGGCAGGTTCGCTCACTATCCTCGCAAATCCTAACTCACCATCCGGTACCCTGGTCCCCTTGGACGAGGTTGAACGATTGGCGCGTTCCGTCTCTGGTGTGTTGATGGTGGATGAGGCCTATATTGATTTCGCCGAACGCAAGGATGCCTCCGCCGTACAATTGATTCCCCGCCATTCTAACCTCGTGGTGCTCAGGAGTTTTTCGAAGGCATTTTCCCTTGCGGGCATGCGGGTGGGGCTTGCCTTTGCCCCTGAAGAGATCATTCAAGCCATGATCAAGATCAAAGACTCTTACAATTTGAACAGCTTGAGTCTTGTCTCGGCTATGGCCGCACTGAATGATCTTCCCTGGATGCTCAGGAATGTGAAAAGGGTGCAGAGGACACGTAAGAAACTGTCCCAATCGTTAAAGGGATTAGGCTTTACAGTCTATCCTTCACAGGCGAACTTTGTGCTGGTACGAAAGCGAGGGGAAAATCTGAGGGGAATCTACGAAGAGTTGAAAAGGCGTAAAATCTTGGTCCGTTACTTCGATGTTCCACAGCTCCGTGACACGCTGCGGATCACAGTGGGAACCCCGCAGGAGACTGACGCCTTTGTTCGTGAGATGACGGCCATATTGGAGTCTATGTAAGGGTCAGTGATCTTTAGCTTTTTCGCGCCTCCTCCAACCTGATCTTTACAATCCGCTGCCCCTCCATATCCACAATGGTAAGCCTGTAACTTTCGTGTTCCACCCTCTCTCCTCCCCTCGGAATTCGTTTTAATTTGGATAAGACGAAACCCGCAAGGGTTCGGTAGTCAGGTGAGTCTTCCAACGGGACGCCGTAATCCGACCTGAGGTCCTTTAGCAATGCCGAACCCTGAATGACCATGGAACCGTCCGGTAGCCGCTCCACAGGTCCTTTTTCTTCGCGATCATACTCATCGCGAATTTCCCCGACGATTTCTTCGAGTAAGTCTTCAATGGTGGCAAGACCCTCCACCTCGCCGAACTCGTTGACCACGATAGCCATGGCAATCCTTCGTCTCTGTAGGTCCTTAAGAAATTGGCTAATGGGAAGTGAGCCAGGGACAAAAAAAGGAGGATGCAAGTGATTGCGTATTTGAAAAGGTTCTTTCTCTTGCAAGGCGCGGAAGAGATCTTTGTTGTACAGGATGCCCACCACTCGATCCATTGACTCTTCAAAGACCGGAATACGTGAGAACCCGCTTTCCACGAAACTCCGCATGACCTCCTCGGGGGGGATCTTGATATCGATGGCATGGATCTCCGTTCTGGGCACCATCACCGCCTTGACCGGGGTGTCCACAAACTCAAAGACGCTGTGGATCAGTTCCTTTTCCGTCTCATCAAAGATACCCTTGGCGGCGCCTTCCCGGATCAAGGACTTCACTTCCTCTTCAGAGATGAAACTGGCCCCTTGAGCATTCTTTCCCCCGCCGAAAATCCATAGAAGCAGGTTACTGGAGCCGGTTAGAATTTTGACAAGTATAGAAGTGAGTCGGGAAAGCAAGTCGATGGGCCGTGCCACAAAAAAGGCGATCCGTTCGGAAAACCTCAGCGCCAAGGACTTAGGAAAAAGCTCCCCTAACACCAGAGAAAAATAGGCAATGGGGAGTGCCACCGAGAGGATTGCCAAGGATTCCCCCCACTCCGCAATCCATGGTAGGTCTTGGGACTTGAACAATGGTGTGAGGTATTGCACGGCGGCGGCGCCGCCAATGGCGGATGCGAGGGTTCCAACCATGGTAATGCCGATCTGCACGGTGGCAAGGAAACGGTCCGGATCGTTTTTCAAGCGGGCCACGGCGGCAGCAGCCCGGACTCCCTTATCCAAGAGGGCGTCAATACGGGTCTTGCGAGTTGCAATTATGGCGATCTCCGAGGCGGCGAAAAATCCGTTGGCCAAGATGAGGCCGAAAATAAGGACCACTTCATACCAAAAACTTTCTAGGAACATAAATCGCTATCCTGCCCTTTCCCTACATTCTTAGAAGGTAATCCCCGTACCACGGACTCTTCCCCGTGACTTTGTGGCACTGCCCTTGCTCGGAGTCCAAAAAACACCTCCGCACTTACGCGTGGGGCGTTCTGTGGTTCGGGATAAACAGAGAGAGACGTTTCGTCGGAAGTCACTAGAGGTTGGTGCGGGACAACCGTTAGGTTTCAGAAGAAATTCGAGCATAGACGGAGGTAATAAGCTGATTCAGCCTCCCGAAGCCGCGTTTGGGACCCTTGACCCTGTTGGAGTCTTGCTGCTTCGTGCTCAATTCGAGTGGATGCTTCCTGTGAAATTCGGCGCACCGATACTCATCATTTGGCATACGACATACCTCTTCTGGGGTCTAACCCCTATTCTTAGAATCTATGACCATAGACGAAAAATTACAAGTCCCTCTTTCCAGACTCTATCCTGATGAAGTAGGATGAGCGGGTGAGTTCGAGCAAAAATTCCATGGATGGGCTCTTTCCCGAACGAAAAGGCCCCCTTCCCAGCCCTGGTGAGAGTTCAACCCTCCAGGGTACCGTCGCCAAGGTCACTTTCCAGAACCCGGATGGGCGCTATACGGTGCTTCGCTTGGAGGTAAAAGGTTTTCATGATGTGACTGTGGTGGGGGAAATCTTTCCCATCAGTGAAGGAGAGGAAGTGCGGGTTAGCGGTCTATGGAAAATGCACCCTCGTTACGGTCTCCAATTTCAGGCGGAGCATTGGCAGAAGATCGAGCCCGCCACATTGGAAGGGATCGAAAGATACCTGGGATCGGGCTTGATTAAAGGACTGGGCCCCACCTATGCCCGACGCCTGGTTTCCTCCTTTGGGCTTGATACCTTGAGGGTCCTTTCACAGCAACCCCACCGTATACTCGAGGTGGAGGGAATCGGTAGAGGCCGCTGGCACAAGATCATGCAGGCATGGGCGAAGCAAAAAGGCATGCAGGAGGCCATGGTTTTCCTGCAAGGCCATGGGGTGGGCAGTTCCCTCGCCATTAGAATCTATCGTGCCCTGGGGCCTGAGACGGTCGCTAAGGTGAAGGGGAATCCCTACAGCCTAGCCGATGAAATCTATGGGATTGGCTTTATCATCGCGGACCGGATTGCCGAGGGATTGGGTATAAAAGGAGATTCGCCACTGAGGGTGCGGGCAGGTATCCTCCACATCCTGTCAAAGCTGTCCGAACAGGGGCATTGCTTTGTGCCCCTGGCCTCTCTCAAGTCCAATACGATGTCCCTCTTAAGTTTGGACGAGGCGGTCATTGACGGCGCCATCCGGGAACTTGTGGCAGAACGAAAAGTTGTCAAGGAGCCCGGCACAGAGGAATCCAGTAGAATTTATCCCCGCCTTCTCTTTCAAGCGGAGCAGAACGTTGCTGCGGCCATACATCGTCTAATCTCGAATCAGTCCTTCTTGTCGTCGACCAGAATGAGGAGCCTGGAACAAAGCCATGGGTCCGTGGAGCTATTGCTGGAGGATAAACAACAAAAGGCGATCCTCCAGGCATTGAGGCATAAGGTCTCCATCATCACCGGTGGACCGGGAACTGGAAAAACGACGCTGCTCAGCCACCTCTTGACCCTGTTTCGGCATGGTGATGTTTCTTTTGTCCTTGCGGCGCCCACGGGTAGGGCGGCCAAGAAGATGGGGGAAATGGCAAGGGTACAAGCCAAGACCATCCACCGTCTTCTCGAGTTCAGCCCTCGGGATGGTGGGTTCCAACGCAGTGAGAAAAGTCCACTGGACGTGGACGTGGTCATCATCGACGAAGCCTCCATGGTGGATCTTCCTCTCATGGACCATCTGCTGAGGGCGGTGCGATCTCACAGCCATCTCATCCTCATCGGTGACGTGGATCAGCTCCCCTCGGTGGGGCCTGGAAATGTACTCAAAGACCTCATCGAATCCAGGGTCGTCCCAGTCGTGGTGTTGCAGCATATCTTCCGCCAATCGGGGGAAAGCCTGATCGTTGTCAACGCACATCGAATCCTTCAAGGGGAAACTTTGCTGCTGGAAAATGATCAAGGGACACCTGATTTTGT
This sequence comes from uncultured Binatia bacterium (SeqCode), assembly GCA_965218425.1. Lineage (GTDB taxonomy): Bacteria > Desulfobacterota > Binatia > UBA9968 > CAXXLF01 > CBDCDW01. The sequence continues at coordinate 1,502,822 of OZ244621.1, read as the reverse complement.
TTTCGTCCAACGGGAAAACCCGGAAGAGATCCTGGAAACCCTAAAAGAGTTGGTCAAAGAACGCATCCCCCGGTTGTTTCGCGACCGACCAGAGCGTGCGGTACAGGTCTTGAGCCCCATGAACCGAGGGCTGCTGGGAACCATCAATCTCAACCAGCAACTCCAAGATCTCCTCAATCCTACTGGGGACTCCATAGAGAGAGGTAAATGGGTTTTTCGGACTGGTGACAAGGTGATGCAGCTCAGAAACAACTACGAGAAAAGCGTGTTCAACGGTGACTTGGGACGAATCGAGGATATTAACAGGGAAGGGGAAAAACTCAGAATCAACTTTGACGGGACGTTGGTTTCCTACGATTTCGACGAGCTGGACGAGATTGCCCTGGCCTACGCAACCTCAGTCCACAAGAGTCAGGGAAGCGAGTACCCTGGCATTGTGATCCCCCTGCACAATTCTCACTATCCAATGTTACACCGAAGCATCCTATACACCGCCGTAACCCGAGGAAAAGAGCTGGTGGTCTTGGTGGGGAGCAAGAAGGCCCTTTGGATGGCCATCAGGAACGTTCGTGAAGACCATCGGTTTACCGGTCTAAAAGATAAACTGGCGCAGGGTTAGAATCATGAGCTACAAAATGAAATTCAGCAGCTCTAGAACAGGGGGATTGTGCCAGGTAGCACCCAACAGTCGATCATAGACGCCCACTATCAAGGCAAGAAACATTAAGCCGACGCAAAGTGACCCCCACCAACTGACGTGACCATAGACACGTAGGTAAAAGAGCATCCCCACTGGTAGCGCGATGTGAAAACCAAATAACCAGATGGCCAGATAAAGAGCTACGATGAAGAAACAAATTCGAACAAAGCGCGCTCTCTCCCCAGTGGGATCACCCCCGGTGCAGAATCCGATGTCCATGATCTGTTTCGGCACATCCTTGGCCTGAACACAAAGCGCCATTAGCCGATACAACCAGAAGGGAGCACCGATACCGACCGTGATCCACGGCATAAGGGCCGAGCCGAGGGGCCATCGGAACGACTCGATAAAGAGATAAAGGAAAAAACCACCCACCAGTAGCAGCAAAACGATTTCTCCCAACACCTCGAGGGAGATTCGTGGGCGCGCTTGCTTCTGGTTCATTTCCGGTTCTGCTGTAGAAGTCTCCACTTTATTCTCGCTCGTTCTGACTGGCTATGACGCCGCGCTACCTGATTCGAACAACGTCCTATTTGCGCTGGCTTGGATTCGTAGACTCACCACCATGACCAAGACCATAATGGCGATAATCGCTAGAAACTGCGGCCGCTGAAACATGGAGAATCCATAGGTGTTGACCGATAACCATAGATACTTTTCAACGATTTCCGCTAGAACGACCGCAATCAGAATCGGCGGGCGGGGCCAGCCATACTGTTTCATGAAGATTCCAAGCACGCCAAATCCCAGCACTAGAACCAGGTCTCCGATGGAGTATGACGCCTGGTAGGCGGCCAGGGTTACGATGCCGATTACGATGGGTGCTAACACGTTCGGTGGGATTGCCGCGATTCTGGTGATGAGCGGTGCGGCGTAAAGCATGATGGGAACGACAATGATATTTGCCAGCGCGATTATGTATACGAGACTCACGGTGAGGTCCAAGTGGCGGGTTAGCATGGCGGGGCCGGGTTGAACCCCGGAGATCACCAGTATGGTTAGAAGAATGGCCATGCCGCTGCTGCCGGGAATACCGAACACCACTGTTGGTATCAGCGTACCACCGTCCACGGAGTTGTTGGCCGAGTCGGCCGCGATGACACCGCGAACATTACCCTTGCCAAAGCTGTCCAGGCCTCCCTTCTCGGTATGACGAGCCTGGGCGTAAGCGATCCAATGGGCTCCGGACGACCCGACACCGGGCATCATACCCACGAAGGTGCCGATCAATGACGAACGCAGAAGAAGCAATTTGTGATTGAACGCCTCGCGCATGCCACGGTAAACGTCCCGATTGGCCTCTTTAAGCATCGTGTCCAGACGCTCACGGGCAATGGGCGTGTTGGCGGCAACCAGGTCGATGGCTTCGGGCAGTGCAAAGAGTCCGACAACAATGGGTACCAGGGGGACTCCCTCCCATAGATAATCGATTCCGAAGTTAGCCCGCACTACGCCGGTGACGGGAGAGAAGCCGATCATAGCGATGGCGAGTCCAAAGGAAGCCGTAAGAACCCCTTTGACAAACGCTCCGGAGCTGACAACGGCCACACACAAAAGGCCCAAGAGCGACAGGAGGAAAAACTCGGCCGAACCGAATAATCTGAGTAGTTCACGTGAGATTGGCAGAGCCACAAGGAGTGCTATGGCACCAATGATTCCGCCCACAAGCGTACAAGTATAGCTGGCGCCAAGGGCGACGCCGGCGAGTCCCTTTTAGGCCATGGGGTAGCCATCGAGAATGGTTGCCTGCGCCGATCGAGCGCCAGGAATACCCATGAGGATGGATGGAACCGGCTCGGTGATATCGCTTGCCGCCAGGAAAAAGACCACCGCCGTCACGGTGATCCAAGGATCCAGATAGCCGGCAAACCCCAAAACGATGACGGCAATGGGCAGACTCCCGCCCGGCATCATGCCTGATATCAGAGAGATCGGCAGCATGATAAGCATCACCAGTAAGGGTCCCGGAGAAAATAGCCGACCCGCGGCCTCTACCGCTGCTTCAAGCATTGATTTTACCTAATCATGTTGTACTCGACCCGGGTTCGATCTCTCACGAGCGCGGTGGGCTCACAGCCAGCCGCGCATTTGTTAGCTTACGATCCTTGGCCGATGAGCCTTTTCAATAACTTTGTTCCCGCGGGCGTCAGCCTTTGATAAGACTTGAGCAATTCATTAAAATCATTCGCCGTTCCTAACCCGACCTCCAAGCCGGCTGCCTCCGCCGCCTTTAGAAAACCGGGATCCTTTACTGTGACTTCGAAAGCTTTTTTCCACGCGTTGTACATATCGTCGGGCACGCCCGGAGGTGTAATGAAGATCCGGCTGAAAACGTTGAACTGTGTTGCGACCTGAAAAGCGTTACGCTGGTCATCGTTGGGTTTTACGATCTCGAATATGTGGGGGATCTTGCCCGACCCTATTCGACCCAACCAGTCCCTTGAAGGCTCCTTCTCCCACCAAAAAATGGGAGCGACGGTTTGATTTGTTATCCATCCGGGAAACAGGCGCAGCACATGCTCATGGGTACAGCGGTCGATGCTGTCAGTTTCGCCCCGGTCGAATGCAGCCATAATCTCCGATGTCCCTCCGTAGCCATAGACCATTTTTATTGGTCCCCCGAGTTCTGATACGAACTGCGGGTCCATCCCGAAAGCTGCCCCGGGGGCGGAATCCCCGTTCGTGAGGGGCCGTCCCAGTTTTTTGATTTCGCTCCATGTTGATGCGAGGCTACGGCGGGCGCACCAAATACGCGGCACACTGTTTGCGCTCGGACTACCCAGAACGCGGACGGTCTTGAGATCGAAGTCAGGAACATCAATGCCGGTGAGTTCCTGCTGTGCGAATCGAGGGTGCAGCAATCCGATGGTCAATCCATCGGGTTTGGATCTCATCGCAGCCCGCAAACCGCGCAGCTGGCCGCCCCCCGGTATGTTTTTCACGACAAAGGACGGATTTCCTGGCAAATATTTTCCTGCGAAACGCGCCACCATTCGGGAGAAAGTGTCATAACCCCCGCCTGGAGATGAGCCGACGATGATCTTCACCGGCCTGCTTCCAAAAACCTTGGTTAGATCTCTCGATTGCTGCGCAAGGATTGGCGGCACGGATACCAGCAGGACTGCCGTCAGGGCTAAAGGCGTCTACAACATAAAAGCTAAACGGTACTTCATAGCCTAGACCCTCCCTAGAGTGAGTTCATTACACTGAGGTTAAGTAGAAGTAATACAGGCTGCACAGTGGCAATCCTAATTATAAAATCAACTCAATGACACACATTTGGATGGCGGGTAAAACCTCGTTCGAATATACCAAATTTTCCGACCATATCAATTGACGCTTACGGCAGTGATGCTGAATTTTGCAATGGAAAACCCTTTTGCAGCGACAGTGTAGGCAGGTTGACCCCAGGTGTCTTATCGGCTATGCAAGCTAGGATGGTAGAGCGTATTCTTGAAGAGTGTCGCAGCGGAAAGCCGTTGAGCAAAAGCGAATCCCTCGTCCTTTCATCCGCTAAAGGCGAGGATTTCACAGAACTGCTTCTGGCAGCATCGGAATTGCGCGACCTCCACAAAGGCAAGACCATCACCTTTTCTCCCAAGGTTTTCATTCCTTTGACAAACCTCTGTCGCGATTTCTGTGGTTACTGTACCTTTCGAAAGGCTCCCCATGACACAGGGGCAAAGACCCTGACACTGGATGAGGTCCTGCGGATCGTTAACCGGGGAAAACTTTTGGGTTGCACGGAGGTCCTGTTTAGTCTGGGGGACAAGCCAGAGGCCATTTACCCTGAGATGGGGGAGTTTCTGGGTCGGCTGGGGCATCGGCGCACCCTCGATTATCTCTACGAGGTGTGCAGGGTGGTGCTCGAAGAGACAGAGACGCTGCCTCACTCCAATGCGGGGCTCATGGGACGAAAGGACCTCCTGAGGCTTAGAGAGGTCAATCTTAGCCTTGGCCTTATGCTGGAGAGCGCCAGCCCTCGTCTCATGTGGCCTTCGGGTCCTCATTTTAACGCGCCGGATAAGAAGCCGGAGCTGCGTCTAAAAACTATCCAACAGGCGGGAGAGTTCCATATTCCATTTACCACAGGGATTCTCATAGGGATTGGTGAAGACTGGCGGGAAAGGATTGACTCTCTGTTTGCCATCAGAGATCTGCACCTACGCCATGGCCATATTCAAGAAGTGATCGTACAAAACTTTCGCTCAAAGCCTGGAACGCCCATGTTCGGTCGCGCCGAACCGTCTCATGAAGAAATGTTGAAATCCATTGCCTTGGCCAGACTCATTCTGGGTGGCGAGATGAATGTCCAGGCTCCGCCCAATCTCACGCCAGCAAACTATGAAAGCTACATCGGCGCAGGGATTAACGACTGGGGTGGGGTTTCTCCTCTTACTCCTGATTTTATCAATCCAGAAGCTCCGTGGCCCGAGCTGGAGATGCTCGGTCGTAAAACCGCTGAGGCGGGGTACGTGTTGAAACCACGACTTCCCCTCTATCCGGAATTCGTTTTTCAAAGTGAAAAATATATATCGCCCATGTTGCTCCCCTATGTGGAGAGCCTCTGTGGTACGGACGGATTGGTTAGCCCCGATCCGACAATGATGACCGAGCGTATCCGATCTTAAGCTGATACTACATGAATGCTGTAATTTGAGTTTGGGTTCGTAAGCGCACAAATGGTAAGTTGCTGATCCAGGATGAAAACAGCTCTTAGCTACCATCCGGTGCCCGGTAGGGTTAATTTCTTTGGTCTATTAATCTCGGATCGAGGTTAGGAACGGTGAATTTCATGCTGCCATTGGAAGCCCTGTTTGATTTCGATGACTCAGCGGAGAGGCTGAGCGAGCTTCTTCCACTGATAAAACCAAAAGTGGCGCAAATTCTGGAGAAGGCGGTGACGGGATTTGAAATCACAGAAGGGGAGGGCATGGAGCTGTGTGACGTCATGGGAAACGAGCTCGGTGCACTGGTGGCCACCGCCGATCTGCTACGTCAAAAAAGAGTAGGAGACCGTGTGACCTATGTGGTCTGTCGAAATATCAACTTTACTAACGTTTGCTATGTGGGTTGTAAGTTCTGCGCGTTTAGTACGGGCCCTAATCATCAAGATGCCTGGGATTACTCCTTGGACGAAGTGGGACGGCGCGCGGAAGAGGCCTGGGAAAAAGGGGCGACTGAAATTTGCATGCAAGGTGGACTGCCTCGAGGCATGCCGCCCCATTATTACCGGGATCTTCTGGGTGCCATTAGATCGCAGGTCCCGAGGATCCATATCCATGCCTATTCACCCATGGAGATTACCTACGGCGTTGAGTTGACTCGTCTCCCGGTAGAAGATTATCTCAAGACTCTCCGCGAGGCAGGGCTCGACAGCCTACCGGGGACAGCGGCAGAGATCTTGGACGATGATGTTCGCAGAGTGCTGTCGAAAAATAAACTCAGCGTCGCCCAGTGGGTGAGAGTCATAACCGCGGCCCATCGTCTCGGGATACCCACCACGTCAACCATGATGTACGGCCATCGGGAAACAGGGCGCCACTGGGTAAGGCACATTCTTTTGCTAAGAGAAATCCAGAAGGAGACGGGCGGATTCACCGAGTTTGTCCCCTTGGGTTTCGTTCATGCCAATACCGCTCTCTATCAGCAGGGGCTTGCCCGGCCCGGACCGACCCCTGAGGAAAGTATCCGTGTCCACGCCTTGGCAAGGGTCCTGCTCAACGATTTCATTCCCAACATTCAGGTTTCCTGGGTCAAGATGGGGCGTAGAATGTCCCAGTTCTGCCTTCGGTCTGGAGCCAATGACTTTGGCGGAACCCTCATGGAGGAAAGCATCTCCCGCCTCGCTGGTTCTCAAGAGGGACAGATGACGTGGCCCTATGAATTTCGAAATCTGATCTCAGAGATCCATCGTATTCCTGCTGAGCGATCGACCACATACAAAATTATTCGAAGCTGGCAAAAGGCCCTCGATCTCCAACCGCCTAGCCCCCATGACGGACTTCAAACCAGGATTGAAACCTCAACGGCCATGTGAGTCGTAGAGAATGTTTGTACTCCTTACGGGAGGAACCGGAGGTGCAAAACTCGTTCAGGGACTGAGCCTGGAGGTGGAGCCGGAAAGGCTGTTCGTGGTTTGCAATACCGCCGACGATTGCGTCGTGCACGGACTCCATGTCTCACCGGACGTTGACACCATAACTTACACACTGGCCGGAGTAGCGGACGCCGCCAGAGGGTGGGGAATTCAGAACGAAACTTTCACTGTGTTGGAGTGGCTTGGGAGAATTGGTGAGGACACCTGGTTTCAGCTCGGGGATAGGGATCTGGCAACCCATCTTACCCGGTCTCGCCTTTTGCGGGAGGGTTTCAGTCTATCCCAGGTAACCGAGCAGATCTGCAAGGCATTCGGTATTCGCACCGCAGTAGCTCCCATGTCCGATGACAGGGTGGAGACAAGAATCCGGACTCCCAAAGGGGTAATGTCATTTCAGGAGTATTTCGTAAGGGATGGATGGGCGGATCCATGTGAAGGGATCTCCTATGAAGGAGCACAAGGGAGTCGGCCGGCGCCCGGAGTGTTGGAGTCCATTCAGGGGGCATCTGCCGTGATCCTCTGTCCGAGCAATCCCGTGACCAGCATTGGCCCCATCCTCGCGGTTCCCGGGATACGGGATGCGTTGAGGGAAACCCGAGCGACCGTGGCTGCGGTAAGCCCTGTGGTTGGAGGGAGGCCGTTTAGCGGTCCCGCGCATAAGTTCATGGCGTGCCTGGGCATGGAGGTATCGGCCTTTGGTGTTGCCGAGGCCTATCGGGAGTTTCTTGATTTCATGTTCCTTGGGCACGAGGATCGCGAGCTTATCCCTCGAGTTGAGGATTTGGGGGTCAAGACCGTGGTCACATCGATCCGACTGGACTCGCCGCTTGATAAAAGACAACTGGCACGTAAACTAGTGACCCCCAGATGAATACATCGGTCCTAATTCCCGCAAAAGGATTTGCCAACGCGAAGCAACGGCTCACACCGCACTTCAGTGTGGTTGAGCGGGAGGTCCTGGCCGAGTCCATGCTACGACACGTGCTGGATCAGGTGAGGACCGCACAGGGAATTCAAGCAACCTATGTGGTCACAGCGGACGACGCAGTAACCCGGATAGCTCGCTCTGCAGGGGCCCAGGTGATCCGAGAAAAAGATGAAAGGGGAGAGACGGAAGCTGTGACCTTTGCGACGGAACGGTTAAAACAGAAAGGAATCGAGACTATCCTTATTCTTCCCGGAGATCTTCCGTTGTTGCGTTCAAAAGATGTCGAATTAATTCTTGAACTAGCCCCAAGGGACCAGGTCGGCTCTCCCTTTGTGGTGCTGGTGCCTTCTCGGAATCGCATGGGGACCAATGCTCTCCTGCTGTCTCCACCGGATGCCATCATACCTCGATTCGGTTTTGACAGCTTCTGTTACCACTTGAGCCAGGCCTGTGCCAAAAGGCTGCCACTCCGGGTTTTAGAGAACCAGCGGGTTGCACTTGATATCGACCACCTGCAAGATCTGGAAGTTTTCCTCTCTTCAGGGGTTGGAGGAGCGTCCCGCAAGGGCCTAATTGAGCCATACGCTGATCGATGAAAACGTTGGAAGTCACAGGCCTTGAGGGAATCGGTGAAGTGGTGGTGAGGAGCCCCATAGGCCAGATGATTCAGGACGCGTGCTCTTGTCAGGGACTTTCATTGGTTAGTGGAGACATCCTGGTAATTGCCCAGAAGATTGTCTCTAAGGCGGAAGGAAGGGTTGCCCGTTTAAGTGAAATTGTTCCTTCAGCACGGGCAATGGAGCTTTCGATCAAACTCGACAAGGACCCGCGGTTGCTGGAGGTGATCCTTGGAGAAAGCCGAAGGATTATCAAGATGGGAAGGGGGGTTATTATCGTTGAGACTCATCATGGCTTTATTTGCGCCAATGGGGGTGTGGATCTTTCCAACGTGGGGCTGGATCAGGCAGTCCTTTTACCCCAGGATCCGGATGAATCAGCGAAAAAAATTAGAGACGAGATAATGGGGTTAACCGGAGTGGCCCCCGGTGTGATAATCAGTGACAGCTTTGGCCGTCCGTGGAGATTAGGAACTACGGAGGTTGCCCTTGGGGTGGCGGGTCTCAGTCCGCTGAAAGACGACCGCGGCAAGACTGATGGCTACGGATATGAACTCAAAGCATCGGTGGAGGCCATTGGCGACGAACTGGCCTCGGCCGCTAGTCTAACCATGGGCAAGAGAGATCGCGTTCCTGTAGCTTTGATTCGAGGTTTGGCGGCGGCCCAGGGGCCGGGGTCAGCCCGTGAACTCCTCCGTCCCGAAGAACAGGATTTGTTCCGCGGTTTTTGAGGCAGTACTTATGGAAAAAGAGATCTCCATTGCCATTGTGGGAGGAACCGGCAATCTCGGGCAAGCATTAGCCCACCGGTTGGCATTTCCAGGGATAAAACTTCTCATTGGTTCGCGCGATCAGGAAAAAGCGGACACAGTGGTTGAAAGCCTTAAAAATTCCATTGGAAAGGGCAGATTCGACGGAAAGAGCAATCTGGAGGCCGTCAGGGAGGCAGAACTGGTGGTTATCGCTGTCCCCTATGAAGGTCATGCCCCGATGCTCTCGGAGTTAAGGGAGGAACTTCGGGCAAAGATCATTATTGACGCTGTGGTGCCGCTAAAAAAAGGTAGGCCCTTTATCCCGCCTGCAGGCTCCGCTCTCATGGAGGCGCAGGGAATATTGGGTCGGGAGGCTTACCTGGTGGGTGCACTGCATAACATCTCCGCCGTGGACCTACAGCAACCTGAGGCCCCTTTAGGTGACGTATTAGTATGTGGGGATGACCAACAGAGTAAACGGAAAACAATAGAATTTCTCCTGGAAATCGGCGCAAGGGCCCTTGATGCTGGACCGGCAAGCAACGCCTATGTTATCGAGGGGCTCACAGGCGTGTTAATTCAGCTTAACCGCAAATACAAATCCAAGCACGCGAGCGTAAAAATCACAGGGATTGGGGAATCCTGAGTTGGTAGCAAAGCGTGCGAAAAATGCAGGCAGAACGCAGATGGCAGCAAAACTAGGGACCACCGACCACAGGACTACGGACAACAGGATTTAGTAAGACAGGAAGCAGTTGGCAGGAATGAGTCCGGAGCTGATGGCTTAAAAGTGGACGCCGTGCGCTTATGACTATTCCACTGCGTCAATCTGCGTGAGTCTGCGATTTGATTTCTTTGGTCTGAGTGGTAGGCACCATCTGAACCCCACCGCTGGTGACGATCCAGCGATCTTGCAGTTGGGTTTCCATGGAGCCGTTAAATGAATTGTTTCCTTCCCTCTTGGCCCGTTCAATCCATCCTTTGGAGCTCGAATATTCGATGAATCTCTCGGTGGCATCACTGTGGTTTTTAATCAGAGAGTTGAGGTCAGCGAAGCGCCCGCGCCATTGAGTCTCCGTCTCGATGTAGTTTTGAATTCGCCACTCATCGAAGCTGTCAGAGCGACCATCCGGGCCAATGGCCATGCTCGACTGTTCACCTGATTTTGAGTTGTAGAAGTCAACACCCCAGCCACGGAAGGCATCCATCCAGTCCGGGGATTTTTTGAGGTTCCCGGAGTGGTTTTGTTCTTTTTTAATTGCTGATCTGACTAGGGGTAAAGGGTTTAGTGACATACCCATCGGCTCCTATCCCATAGCCCCCCGATACATCCTCGTATTTGTCTAGGGAGGTTAGCAAGATGATGGGAATAGACGAGGTATCGGGTGATTCCTAAAGCCGTGTCGTCACCTCATCCCCCCCTATTTCTGGCATATTCCGATCGAGAATGACCACGTCGGGTTTGCTTTCTTTGATGCTGGACATGGCCTCAACGTCATTAGCCGCCGATGAAACGCAGAAGCCCTCTTTTTCTAACGTTATACTTGCAATGTTAATAATGTCGGGCTCGTCATCCGCCGCTAGGATCTGCTTTTTTTGGTCCGTACATAAAAAGTTACACCTCCTCTTTTATCCTGTCAACTTCTCCAAATCAGGGGGAAACGAACACCCCAGGGCAGTCCATTTAGGTCCTGGGGCCATTATGAACTAGCTCGATTTTGTAGCCGTTTGGGTCTTCGATAAAGGCGATATTGGTTTGCCCGTGTTTCATGGGACCCGGCTCGCGCACGACCTTCGCTCCCTTGCTTCGCAGCTCGTCGCAGGTCTTGTAAATGTCGTCCACGCCGATGGCGATATGTCCAAACCCGTTTCCCAGATCGTATTCGTGGGTATCCCAGTTGTATGTCAGCTCCAGGGCAGTGTGTTCCGCCTCGGAGCCGTAACCAACAAAGGCCAGGGTGAACCGTCCTGTGGGATACTCTTTTTTCCTGAACAGTTTCATTTTCAGTAGGTCACAATAGAATTTGATGGATTCATCCAAGTCATTGACACGAATCATTGTATGGCGAATCATGGTCGGCCTCCTTATAGGTTGAAGTGCACAGAGCTTATAACGAGGCTGTGTGTCGAGCAAGGGTTTACTCTATGACCATGAGCCGACCCTACGATCAAATTATTGTCCCCCACGGTGGTTAAGACAGAGAAATTCACTCCTCATGTGTAAAAGCTGTTGATAACTTCGGATTCCGTATTATCAGGAGGCTAAAAATGGCTTACCGGAGCCAATTGCTCAATTTATGAACCTCATAAACTAAATAATTCCAACCATTTACCCATTATTGATACAACGGTAAGGGAGTTCCAGGCGCTATTGAAAGGAGTTGTAGGAGAATGGTTCTAGCGAACATCATACCAAAGACCGATATGCCGAGATTGTAGGGAAATCAGTGCCCTTGTGTTCTTTAAAGGGCAAAAGAATGCCGATGTGTGCATTCATGTACAAAAATGTTCCCCGGATTGAGCGATTTTTACCCGATGGAAGGATTCGCGAAACTGCGGTCATTGGCCTGGGCAAGCTTCCAGCCTTGTTTTTCGCTGTAGCTGATTCGGATTAGGCCGCAGGGATCCACGTGGAATGAGCGGTATCTATTGAGGGGAGTTCCTGTAATACGGCATAGGATAGACACCATGGGGAATTGATGGCTCACAATCACTACCGTTTTGTGGGGGTAGTGACGTTTTATCTTCTCAATTGCTCTCCATGCCCGCTTATCCACATCGGCGATGCTCTCTCCGCCGGGAATGGCGAGGTTGGCCGGTTTTTCTCGCCAGGCCCGAATAAAATCGGCGTAGGTAGCCTGGATCTCCGTGAAGGTGAGTCCCTCAAATTCTCCATGGTCCAATTCACGGAAATCTCTGTCAGTGATAACTTCCAAGTCATGCATTTCACTGATGGCGTTGGCCGTTTGCAGGGCCCTTCTTAAATTGCTTGAAAATACAGCATGAATTTTCTCTTTTTTGAGGTGCTGAGCCACATCCCTTGCCTGCTCGAGCCCAGTCTCGTTCAATTCCAGGTCTGTTAGGCCTTGGCACCGCTTCTCAAAATTCCAAAGGGTCTCTCCATGCCGTAGTAGAAAAATTTCCATCTAACTGTCCCGGGAGTTGCGTTGAAAGTGCGGTCTGATCAACCGGATGAGAGGGATTGGGTTTCCACCTCTATGCGGGCCCGGGACTTGAGTCCTTCCACGAATTGAATCACTGCAGTCTCCTGTCTTGTTCTCAAGGCGGCCCCCAGAAGGGAGTCCTTTTGCTTATCGAAATTTTTCATGTCCGCCGGTTGCTTGTCCTTGAAGGCAAGGATGTAAACCGAATCTTTCCCTCCGTATACTTCGTTAGCAAAGGGTACTTGAGGCGAAAGGGGTAACCCGCCTGCTGGGATTCCATCCAAGACACCGATTTTCGGGAACCGCGTAGTGGCGCGGAAAAACAAACCCGTCTCTTCCACGGGAAGGTCGTGCTGCTTTGCGAGTTGTTGAATATCTTTTTTTTCTTTGAGCTCTGCAAGGAGGGCCGCCGCCTTTTCAGCGGCCATTCCCATGGCTTTCTTTTCCTTAACCATTCTGGTGACATCTCCTCGAATGGCCTCCAGGGTCGGTAAATGTCGCTCTTTCCTATCCCGCAGCTTGATCAAATAGTCGGCTTTCCGTCCCTCCACCGCAGGACTTATCTCCTGGGGGGTGAGAGCAAAGGATGTCGTATAGAACGTATCCACGGGCCCAACGTCTTTTAAACCCTCTTCCTCCCGGAACAAGGGTGTGACCTTTGCGGATAGCCCCCTTTCCCGTGCAATAGCCGATAGGCTTTTTCCTTCCAGGGCCTTTGCTCGGTCTGTCTCCGCCGCTCGGAGCGCCTGCTCCTTCCCTCGCTCCTCTTTGATGGAGCGTATGATCTCATTTTTTGCTTCGTTCAGGGTCTTGGTTTTTTCTTCCCTGATTTCCTCTGCTTTGAGTATATGGAGTCCGGTGGGGCTTTCCACAACGGTAGTAATCTCTCCCTTCTTCAAGGCAAAGACGGCTTCCTCCAGTGCAGGAAGAAGGCTCCCCCGCGATAAAAACCCCACATCGCCGCCGCGTGAGGCGGTGGAGTCCTCAGAGTGTTCCTTGGCCAGTTCGGCGAAGTCCTTTCCGGCCCGGGCCTGACCCAGAACTTGTTGCGCCTTGGCCCGGACGGCCTCTTTTTCTTTTGCATCCATTGCGGGAGGCATTAGGAAAAAGATGTGGCGCAACCTGACAGCGTAGGGTTGAAGGAATTTCTTATCTCGGTTCAGGTTGTAATACTCTTCAATATCCTTTTCACTCACCTCGATTTTGGAGGAGAAACGGGCGTGGGGGTAGGCAATGTATTCGACGCTAACTTTTAGGGGTTCCTTTAGCTCTTCCTGGTTTTGGTCGTAGTAACTCTTTAGCTCTTGCGCTGAGACCGCAGCCTTTTGTACGAAATCTTTTCTCGCCAAACGGATGAAGTTAAGATTGATTTTTTCCCTTTCTAGCTGGTACTGCTGTCTCACTTCAGCCTCGCTCACGTGGATCGAGTCCCGAGTGATGTCAAGGAGTTTATTAATGAGGAGATCATCCTTTCGCTCCTTTTCAAATTGTCCGGGGGTTACGCTGTTTGCGCTGAGGATACGCAGGTAAAGGGGCTTATCAAATTGGCCGTTGGTTTGGAACGTTGGATTCTGGGCAATTACCCTCGTGAGCTCCTCATCGGTCACCTCAAGTCCAAGGCTGCGAGCCTCCTGGAGGAGGAGACGGGTTTGAATCAAGTCCTGCAAGAGTGCAAGCCGGAGGTTTAGCTCGTCAAGTCGTTGCCTGCCGCGATTGGACCGGAGCGCTCTCGCGACCAAGGTATTCAACTCCATGGAACCGATGGCTTCGCCGTTAACCTTTGCCACTGGTCCAAGGGTTGGATCCTCCACTAAGCCGCTGGACCCAAAATACAGGACAAAAACAAAGGAGATCACCCCGACGATTAGTAAAATCGTCCAGGACCGCTTTCTCTTGCGTAAAAAATCCAGCATGATGGTACTCCGTCATTAAACTTCGAGCTTGTAATTTTTCAGGATATGTAATCCCGATTGCCATTGCAACATTATGACCGCTGGAAACCCTTGACACCAGGAACGGCAAAACCTAAGATCCTCCCTGCGTTCACGCTGGAAAAGTAGGGGGGAATACCATTGAAAAAACGAGTCATCGACGCCGATGGTCATGTTTTTGAAGATCCCACCATTGCAGACTTCATTGAGGAGCCCTATCGCAGCCGGGGTAACTTCAGGGGAGGTTTGGCGCGGTTATGGCCTACCCTGGACGGTCATCATTACGGTCTTGGCTTCAGGAGTCCGGGTGCCTTTGGCGGGGGAAAACCCGTAGGTCCAAATGAATGGGTAAACTTCCTGGACGAAGCCGAGATCGAGTACAGCGTGCTTTATCCGACAGCCGGGTTGGCCATGGGTCTGATCTCCTCGCCGGGTTGGGCTATAGCGGTGGCCCGGGCCTATAACAACTGGCTGCATGAAAACTATCAGAAAAGAAGTCCTCGGCTTAAGGGCATGGCCCTCCTTCCCATGCAGGACGTGCCGGCGGCGGTGGAAGAGCTCCGCAGAGCCGTTACCGAGCTGGGTATGCTTGGCGCCATGCTTCCATCTCGGGGTCTGGCGAAACACTTAGGCGCACAGGAGTATTGGCCCGTATACGAGGAGGCGGAGCGGCTGGACTGTGCTCTGGCGGTTCACGGGGGTAGTCACAGCGGAATGGGCTTCGACTCTTTTACCGTCTATGCGCCCATAGCCGGACTGGGGCATCCGGTTTCTCTCATGATTGCGCTTTCCGGTTTTGTCTTTAACGGCGTGCTGGATAAGTATCCGCAACTCAGGCTTGGATTCCTGGAAGGAGGGGCGAGCTGGGCCACCTTCTGGATCGACAGGATGGATCGGTCCAATCAATACCATTTTGAATTGGATCCCAGGGGGACCTATGGCTTTCCCACCGCGGAGCGCAATCCCAGCGATTACCTCAAGAGCGGTAGGATCTTCATCGGTTGTGAGGGAAACGAGACCGGCCTTTCCTACCAGGTGGAAAGAGTGGGCGGTCAAGCATTCGTCTTTGCTTCCGACTACCCCCACGAGATCGGCCCCGAAGACTGTCGCCGGGAGGCGGCGGAGATCGAGGAATGCGATGGCCTCACCGATGAGGCCAAACAGGGTATCCTGAGGCAAAACGCGAGGCGGTTTTACGGTTATTCAGTGGAGGATTGATTATGGCAACATGCAAAGCGGCGGTTTTTGTAAAAGCAGGTGAGCCCCTGGAGGTCCAGGAGTTCCCGGTGCCTGATGTGGAGCTCGGCGGCGTGCTGGTGAAGATGGATATGGCGGCGGTGTGTGCCACAGATGTTCATAACCGTCACAACCCATCTTGGCCCCATCCGATGATCTTTGGCCATGAAAATATTGGAATGATCGACCGTTTGGGAAAGGGGGTGGATCGAGACGTCCTCGGTCATCCTTTAAAAGAGGGGGATCGAGTCATTTTCCGGTCCACCCCCTGCGGAAGGTGTTTCAATTGTTCCATTGGCGAGAATTGCCAGGTGGTTAAGAACTACGGTTTTATCCCATCCGACAATCCACCACATCTGAGGGGAGGTTTCGGCCAGTATCTCTACCTCGACCCGACACCTTGGCTGCTTCGAATTCCCGACACCATGTCTAACGACAGGGCCCTCATGAGCGTCATAGGAAATCATACCGTGCTCAACGGTATTGAAAGAATAGGGGGCATCAGCCTGTCGGACACGGTTGTGGTGCAAGGCTCCGGTCCCATCGGCATGGGTGCGCTGACCCAGGCCAGGGTTGCAGGCGCCAATAAAGTCATCGTCATCGGTGCTCCGGCCTCACGGCTCGATCTTGCGAGGGAGATGGGGGCCGATGAAACCATCGATATTGAAGAGTATCGCGAACCGAAACAGAGGGTGGCCAAGGTGCAGGAGCTCACCGATGGGCGCGGCCCCGACGTAGTGATTGAATGCTCAGGTGCAAATACCGCTTTCCAAGAAGGTCTCGAGATGGTTCGAGTCGCTGGAAAGTTTCTGGTGGTGGGTCAGCTGAGGGATCACGGACCCCAACCACCCCCCGTAACACCCTTCCTGATTACAAGAAAAGTACTCCGCCTGAACGGGGTTATCTCCTCCAAGCCACACCATATTATTCGGACGGTGCAAATGATGGATCGGGTGGTCAAATACCCGGTGGAAAAACTCATTACTCACCGATTTCCCTTGAACGACGTGAACAACGCCTTTAAATCCCATGAGACATTGGAGGCCATGGTGGCGGTTGTATTGCCTAATGCTTAATGCTGTTGGCGGCCTCCGGGCAAAATTTATTAAAGGGGGAATTAGCTATGTTGAATGAAACTACAGGCAAGAAATCGGGTGGGCTTTTTCTCGCTGCCGTTATGGCGGTGATTTTTTTCACCTTGCCGGCGGGTAGTTTTGCTGCTGATTGGGACACGACCCTGGCGGCGGCCAGGAAGGAGGGGAAGGTTGTCATTGGTACTGCCGTACCGAATGCCGATTTGCGAAAGACCTGGTCCAAGATCTTCAAAGAGCGCTACGGCATCGAGTTGGAACTCATCGTGGGCAGGGGCTCAAAGCTCACCAAAAGGATCGTTACGGAAATCAAGGCCGGTGTGAACAACTTTGATGTCATCAATGGCGGATCAAGCTCTATTTTAGCCGTATTCAATGAGGGTTTCTTGGAACCTCTCCCCTCCCGATTGATCCTTCCTGAGGTGAAAAACCCCCAAAAATGGTTTGCGGGCCATGTCTGGAACGATAATGTGAAAACCAACAGATATCTCTATTCCTTTATCGCCGACGCGCAGACCGGTGGTCTTTTTCGCAATACCGCCTTGGTCAAGGAAGGAGAGATTCGTTCCTTTGACGATTATCTCAACCCTAAATGGAAAGGAAAGATTGGCTGGAGCGATCCGCGCATCGGTGGTGCAGGCCGGTCCATCTGGTCCTGGATGTGGGATGTCAAAGGACAAGAGTATCTTAGGCGGATAGTCAAACAAGACCTATTTATCACCCGGAATATACGTCAGTTGGCAGATACCCTGGCAAAGGGCAAGCTCGCTTTGACCCTTGGTGCCAGCTACGTAGATTATAAACGCTACATTGATGCGGGTCTTCCCGTGAAACAAATCCCTACACCGAAAGAAGGCCTGCCCTCGAGTAACGGGCATGGTGTTATCGGCATCATTAAGGACTCACCTCACCCCAACGCTGCGATCATTTTTGTTAATTGGCTTTTGAGTAAAGAGGGCCAGGATCTCTTCACCAAGGCCATGCGCCAGGCCACCCGCCGTTTTGACGTGGATACCAGGTGGTTGTCGAAGGTAGGGAAAAGAGCCGCCAAGGACAGCCTGACTGTCGATGAGTATAATAAGGCACGGAATCACCTGGAAGATAAGGTTAAAAGCGTTAGGTATCCGGCGGCAAAATTTGCTCGCAAAATTGTAAAATAGATTGCTTCTGGCAAGCCAGGTCAAGTGCAGGGGTAAAGACGAAGACTTTGCACCTGCACAATGACTCGATGTGTTATTCCAATCCTCAAAATGATCCTAGGCCTTAGAGTGGCTGTAGGGATCCGTTCTCTGGTATAGGCTAAGCAATTCCCGTTGGGGAGAATCCGATCAACCTTCTCTCGACAAACCCATGAACGCGGAAGAGGCCTCAGAACTTCAAGCTCATTCCTCGCGGTCTCATTTGGATGGCCAGACCTTATTATTAACTTTGTTCATGGTCTTTGTCGCTATCTTAGTTCTCACTCCTCTCTTTTTGTTGTTCTTCAACAGTTTCCAAGTTGGGAGACCAGGCGAGGGGGTAGTCTACGGGCTGGATGGCTGGCGGGAGGCTTTCGCAAGTCCAGGTATAAGGGAGGCCGTATACAACACCTTTTCATTGTCCATAGCGCGTCAGACCATTGCCTCCGTTCTGGGAATTTTTTTAGCGTGGCTTTTGGCACGCACC
This sequence comes from uncultured Binatia bacterium (SeqCode), assembly GCA_965218425.1. Classification (GTDB taxonomy): domain Bacteria; phylum Desulfobacterota; class Binatia; order UBA9968; family CAXXLF01; genus CBDCDW01. Next base: position 1,484,638 of record OZ244621.1, on the reverse strand, counting down.
GACATTCCCAAACGGGGTTGGTTAGAGTTTGGTTTCTGGCTTTCCTTTTTTCTTCCGGCCCTGCCGGTCACTTTGGGGTGGATTCTACTCCTGGATCCCAAATACGGGTTGCTCAATGAATGGCTCATGATGCTCCCTTTTATCAGTAATCCTCCCTTTGACATTTACTCCTATTGGGGGATCGTCTGGGTTCATCTCACGGCCACAACCATTGGGGTGAAGGTCATGCTGTTGACGCCTGCCTTTCGCAATCTGGATGCTTCCTTGGAAGAGAGCTCCCGGGTGTTGGGCGCAGGAACCATTCAAACGCTATTACGGATCATCATACCCGTCATGATGCCCGCCATTTTGGTGGCGACGATTCTAGGGTTTATTCGGTCCCTGGAAGCCTTTGAAATCGAGCTGATCTTAGGCGTGCCCATTGGGCTGCAGGTGTTCTCTACAACGATTCACGCGTTCGTGACACACGAGCCGCCTCAATTTCCCCCGGCCACCGCATTGGCAACTTTCTTCTTGGCGTTTTTGCTCGTGATGGTGGCGTTGCAGCAGCTCTATGTGCGGCGCAAGACGTTTACTACCGTTACGGGCAGAAGCTTTAGTGCGAGACCCACGGCATTGGAACGGTGGAGAATGCCGGCGTTTATCGTGGTGCTGATTATTGTCCTTACCATTACAGTGGTCCCCACCTTCTTCCTCGTGCTGGGTACCTTTATGAAGCTGTTCGGCTTTTTCAACATCAAAGATCCTTGGACCCTGGAGAACTGGAGATATGTACTGGCGGATCCCATTATGTTGCGCTCCATAAAGAATACGCTGATGTTGGGATTGATGACCGCCGGTCTGAACGTGTCCCTAAGCTCTCTGGTAGCTTACGTCATCGTGAAGACTCGATTTAAGGCTCGGGGTGTGCTGGATTTCCTTACCTGGCTTCCTTGGTCCATCCCAGGCATCTTGTTGGGTATGGCACTGCTGTGGAGCCTGCTTTTGGTTCATAGATTTGTGCCAATCTACGGGACCACGTTGGCCCTGGCCATTGCCATGACCATCGCCGGGTTGCCCTTAAGTGTCCAGGTCATTAAGAGTTTCCTTTTGCAACTCAGTGATGAACTGGAGGAGGCATCGAGAGTGTCCGGGGCCTCATGGTTCTCTACATACCGTCGGATTCTGCTGCCGCTGCTCTTGCCTGCTCTCGCGGTTGTGGGTCTGTTGGATTTCATCAGGGCGGCAAGGAACATTAGCACTGTCATCCTGTTGGCGACAGGCGAAACCAGGACCCTTTCCCTTCTCATGCTGGACTTCGCTGCTGGGGCTGAACTCGAGAGGGCAACAGTGGTGGCAGCTATAACCGTGCTCTTGGTTGTGGTCTTGTCCTTGATCGTGCGGTTTCTGGGAGGGCAGCTCAACATTAGAGCCTAGGCTGGACTTCAGACTTCCTATCCACCAGAACCACCGAGGAACGGATCTGTCGCTCAGGGACTGACCAGTATCTTTTCAGCAGCCGGTCTTTTTCCTCTGCGGCAACCTGATGAAAACCGTACTTTTCATAAAAGTGGATGGCCCCGGGTGGCGTCCGCCCAGATGCCCACTAGGATTGGCCGCTCTGTCTGGGTCAGAAGATAATTCAATAGCTTCCCGCCGATGCCTTGATTCCGTCTGACCGTGAGAACGTAAGCATGGCGAATCGAAGTTGCGTTCTGAACATGCTGTATCCCCATGACCCCGACCGGTGCGCCCTCTTTTTCATCCCCCCAGCATCGAACGGTTTCGTTGATCTCCCGTTGAAGTTCGCCTTTCGACATAGAAGGATCCTTCCAACAATCCACGGGAATCACTCCCTCGTAGGCACGGGCGGCATCATTAATGATCTCATAGATGGTCGCAAAGTCGTTTTTTAGGCATGGGCGGATCATTTCCATTGTTTCAATAACGATTGGGGGAGCAGCATGCTGCTACAGTTGCGCTGCGTTTATAACCGTGGGAAGAAGCGGGTTATTGGACGGATCATGCCCGCTGACTGGTTAAAGGGGTTGCAGTGCTAAAGATCAGTTGCAGCGGTTAGCTTTATAGATAGCTCAGGCCTTTGAGACGTTCCATGATGACGGCAAGCTCTTGCTCGGGAGTCTGCTTCGTGGAGTCGACTGTGACCTCGGGGCTTACTGGCGGCTCCCAAAGTTCAGTGACACCTGGAACTGGATGGCCCTCCGTCACAGCCCTGACATAAATGCCTCTGTGGTCCCGCTCCTTGCAGACTTCTAAGGGACACTCTATATAGACTTCGATAAAACGGCCGATCTCTTTGCGCACCTCGTCGAGCGCCCACCGCTCAGGGGCAATCCAGGGAACAATGGCGACTCCCCCACACTGTGTAATTAACCGGGCGATGTAGCCGAGCCGACGAGTGATCTCCATCTTGCCGTCTCTGTCAAAGCCTAGATCCGGCATGAGCCTCGATTTGAGCTCATCCCTGCTGCTTGGCTCCAGGAGGATAGCTGGGAATCCGTCTTCCCGCAGTCTTTTCTCCAGCAGCTGAGCCAAGGTGCTTTTGCCGGCGCTGCCAAGGCCCACGATCCAAACGGTAAATCCTTTCCTCTGCTCGCTCATAGGTTTCATCTCACCACCAATTGAGTGGTGTCCCTGACGCCCTCATTTAGTTGGACGACCTCATCCGGAGCCTTCCTGACCAACAGAACTGTCCCACCGTCGGCAGACAGGAAAGAAGCGCCGGGCGACCTCAATTCAAATGGTGGACACTTTTATTTCAAAATGCTTTACCCAGTAGTCGCCGGCATATAGTTTTTCGGCTTCTTTCGCCCTTTGCTGCCGCTCGGGGCTTTTCGCGTAGTTTTCCATGTCCTCCTTGGTTTCCCACAGGGTGATGGAAATACCCTCGTTGAGATCTTCCATCCCTCGCATCAGCCGTCGCCCACGGAAACCTTTGATTTGCTGGCTCTTTGGCACAACGGTTTTATCATAACCTCGCTCGTACTCATCCCACATACCTGGATTGATCTTGCCCCAAACGACTCTCGCGTACATAGGCGCTACCTCCATTCAATATTTTTGGTTGTCTCTAAGGGTTACCTAGGCATTTGTCCTTCGGAAATCAAGGGAATTCTTGTTTTCCGGACACTCAGGGAGCCTTCTCCTCACTTCCATGCACGTAGGGTTTATCCGCTCATGGACGGCCGTCGCAAGGGCCGGGGATCTTCCATCCCACGCAAGCGTCCGCGCACCGTCCAATCCCAATAACGACGCGAGGCGGCGAGGATACCATAAAAAGGCCTTGAGAATATTTTGACCCGGCTTATGTCGTGCAGGGTATAAATCATGGCAAAACCAGATCACGTCCCTTCACGCGCCATTGATGAAAATGCCGCCCTGCGCACCGTCTTGGAGGGCACCGCAACCGAGACAGAAGAGCGATTCTTTACTGCCTTGGTGGAAAATCTGACCAAGGCCTTGAATACCCATGGGGCCTGGATCACGGAGTTCGATGGGGGCGCCGACGACTACGAGCCCTCGCTTTGCGAGAGAGTCGTTGAAAGCACCGGTATTATTCATTACCCGGACGATCATGACCTGGAGGAGACTGGGGCGGTGAGCTTTATGGGGACGCCGCTTTTGGGTGTGGACGGAAAGGTACTCGGCCACCTGACAGTTTTGGATCAGCGGCCCATGCCTGAAAACCATCGAGCTTTAGCCGTCATCCGAATTTTTGCCGCACGAGCAGCTGCTGAGTTGCGACGTCTTCGTGCGGAGTCCGAGGTCCGCGAGCGTGAGGAAAAACTCGGCCGGCTCGTGGACAGTGCCATGGACGCTATTATGGAACCGGACCGTGATCTTAGGGTAACGAGGATGAACAGGGCCGGGGAGAAGGTCTTTAAGTGTTCTGGGGCAGAGGTACTGGGGAAGGACTTTGCACGGTTCCTTTCGGATGGTGGACGCGAAAAGCTTACAAGACTCATTAAGACGGGGGAAATACCTTCGTTGGAATCCCCGGTGGTCTTAAGGCCCTATGCGCTGGCGGCGAAGAAATTCCTGCCGAAGCGACGTTGTCCCGATCGCCGTCCGGGATGGTTTCCCATCCTTCGCTGGCGTAAAGGGGATGTCTTTGAGAACATCGAGACCGTCTTTGGTTGCGGTAATTTTACGAGAGCAAACTCTATGCCACGATCATCTTGGACTGAAAACTAAACTCACAAATGCCTATTATTAACCCAGCGCCCAGAATCCAGTCATTCTAACAGCGATCCTTTATCGGCACATCCTGGCATTGTTCCAAACACACCTTTTATTCTCAATGCCGCTTCAGATAGCACTGGGTCCCTTCTCCCCGGTGCGGATGCGAATAGCATCCTCTACATCAGAAACTGAAATCTTTCCGTCTCCGGTCTTACCCGTACGGGCAGCTTCAGCGATAACGTCCAGGATCGTTGGAGCGTTCTCATCCGTTATGAGAACTTGAATCTTGATCTTGGGGATAAAATCCACTGCGTATTCGGTGCCACGATACAGCTCCGAGTGTCCCTTCTGTCGTCCAAACCCTTTGACTTCGGTCACCGTCATCCCTTGAATGGCGGCTGTGATGAGAGCTTTTTTCACCTCGTCAAGTTTAAACGGTTTGATAACAGCCTCGACCATTTTCATATAGGACCCTTCAGGCTTTATGTACGTCAATCCGGCACACGCACCGATTTAGATTTCCGCCCCCAATGGTTTGGGAGACCAGGTTAGGCTCGACCATAGGAACATGACGAAAACATGGGAGCTGACGGTCACCACTTCCTATAGGGTAGGAACTTGCCGCTGTAACTCACAACCACCCGGTCTCCTTTGGGGTCTTCCTTCTTCTGGATATCGATTTCAAAGTCAATGGCGCTCATAATACCGTCGCCGAACATCTCGTGTATGATAGTCTTCATTGAGGTACCATAGACTTGTGTGATTTCGTGGAACCGGTAGATAAGAGGATCCACAGGGACAGTGTTGTCGAGGGAGCCTTTCATGGGCATTTCCTGCAGGGCCGAAGAAACCTCCGAGGCCGTGCCCTCACCCCGGCCCAAGACGCCGATAGCCTTTTCCGCCTCCGCCTTATCCATACTCGCCTGACCCATCAGGGCTGCTGTAACCCAGACCTTATCCCTGCCAACGGCCTTGGCGATTTCTTGAAAGGTAACCCCCTTCTGTTTCTTGGCCGCCAAAATTGTATCCTTGGCCTCCTCCCTAGTCATGAGTTTTTGTAATGCCATAACGAATACCTCCTAATAATAAAATAAAAATTAGCTCAATACTTTGTGGCTGGTTCATCGGGTTTACGCTAGTTTAGATTTTTTGCGCGACCGTTCTGTGAGCCGCTAATGAGGAAACGGAGCACATGGTTTCGTAGCTTCGTATACTCGGGCATGTCAATAATGGACTCCCGGGTGCGGGGCCTCGGGATATTGACCTCAATACATTCGGCAATATGAGCCTCGGGACTGTTTGTCATTAGGGCGATTCGGTCCGAGAGCAAAATGGCCTCGTCCACGTCGTGCGTCACCATGAAGATGGTATTCTGAGTTGCATCCCACATGCGGACCAGCTCTTCTTGAATGACCCCCCGGGTAAGGGCGTCAATTTGTGCGAAGGGCTCGTCCAGCAGAAGAATCTTCGGCTCTACGGCGAAGGCACGTGCCAGCCCCACGCGCTGGCGCATGCCACCCGAAAGAAAAGCCGGCTTCTTGGTCTCAGCTCCCTTCAGACCCATCATGTCGATGTATTTTTGGGTGTGCTCAAAAATTTGGGCTTTGCCCCATGTAGGGCGAGATGCTTTTACCGCGATCTTTATGTTGTCCTGGGCCGTCAACCACGGCATAAGGGCGAAACTCTGGAACACCACCATGCGGTCCAGACCCGGGTCGTTGACCTCCCTACCGTCGAGGATGATGCCCCCACCCGAGGCCTTTTCGAAGCCTGCCATGATATTGAGCAGAGTGCTCTTGCCGCACCCGGAGTGGCCAATGGTGGTGATGAATTCCCCTCGCGCAATATTCAGGTTTACGTCTTTGAGAACCCAAAAGGATTCCAGCCGACCGGACCAAGTGGCGGACCCGTTGGGGTTGAAAAAGAACTTGCTAACGTGATCGATTTCGAGAAATTCACTCATGGGTATTGTTACTCCGCGTAGGTGACGAGTTTGGCTAGCCGGTTAAAACCACTGTCGAGAATGACTCCAACAACACCAACCACCAGAATCGTAAACATTACCCCGGAGATGTCCAGGTTGTTCCATTCAATCCAACTCAAGTAACCCACCCCTAGCTCTCCCAAGAGCATCTCGGCAGGGACGACGGCAACCAAAGCGCTCCCGAAGGAGATGCGAAGCCCGGCCACAATGGCTGGGGCTGTCGCCGGAAGAACAATGGTTATGACCCGCCGGAACCAGGACAACTGCAGCAGGCTGGCCACCTGCAGATAGTCCTTTCGTATGGAGTTCACGCCGAAGGCGGTGTTGGCCACGGTGGGCCACAACGACGCCATGAATACAACAAGAACCGCCGTCATGGTTGGGTTCTGCACGGTGTATAACAGCAGTGGCATCCAAGCCAATGGGGATATGGGTTTGAGCAGCTGGATGAAGGGATTCAGCGCCTGGAATAAGGTTGGTGACAGACCGATCACCATTCCGAGCAGTACTGCCAGTACCGATGCCGATAGAAAACCTATGGCAAATCGAGTCACGGTGTAGCGGACCAAGTGGCCGATACCGTGATCGTTGGTTCCCTTCTTGTGAAAGGGGTTGGACAACTCCTCCCCGACTTTCTTCACCACGTCCCATGGTCCTGCGAGCCCCTTGGCCTTGTCCGGGTTGTATACATAGCCCCCATCCGCATTACGGATGATGTCGCCGTTAAACTCCATGGTCGTTAACTGCTCCTCCGTCAGGCCTTTGGCGTTGAAGGAGGGACGGACGGTAGCGAGGTGCCACACGAGCAGGAACACACTCGCTACCAGGAAAGAGATGAGCAGGGAATTGGTTCTCCCTTTGAGCCTCGATAGGATCCCCTGGGCCATGATTACACTACACCTATATGTTGCTTATGGAGAAGCTCGAGAGATATTGTTCCGGCTTCGTTGGATCAAACACCTTGCCACCCATCAGGGTGTGTTTCATGTAGGTACTCCCATGGGTGTCGTATCCTTGTTCTTTTGAGATTTGGTCGCACTCGGCAGCCAGATACACCTGCTCGGCCACTTTCCTATAGTCAAAGTTGCTGTCAACGTGTTTCCAGCGTTTCATCTGGGTCAGGATCCAGACGGCCATGGAGTGCCAAGGGAATGGATCGAAATCAATGCGATTGGGAACATTCTTGATATTACCTAGCCCATCCGTGTAGCGACCGGTCAGCACCTGCTCCAAAACGATTACAGGCTGATTTAAGTAGTTCTTTGGTGCGATGGCCTTGGCGATGCTTTTGCGGTTCTCCGGTTTGGAAGCGAAATGCGTGGCGTCGACAATGGACTTGAACAGCGCCTGGAAAGTGTTGGGATAGGTGGAGGCAAACTCCTTCGAGATGGCAAAGGCGCAGCAGGGGTGCCCTTCCCATATCTCCTTGGAGAGCAGGTATATGTATCCGGCGTTTTCGTACACGGCCCGTTGATTGAAAGGATCAGGGGCCAGGTAGCCGTCCACGTTGCCGGCTTTCAAGTTTGCCACCATCTCCGGCGGAGGGACCACGCGAATCTGGACGTCTTTATCGGGGTGGATCCCGCCCTCGGCAAGGTAGTAGCGCAACAGGTAGTTATGCATGGAATAGCGAAAGGGGACGCAGAAGCGAAATCCCTTCATATCCTTGGCGCTTTTCACGCCCTTGTGTTTGTTGTGGAGCGTAATGGCCTGACCGTTGATGTTTTCCACCGCAGGCATGAAGTAGGGAACCTGCTTTGATCCTGCGCCCAAGGTGATGGATAGAGGCATGGGGCTTAGCATATGGGCAGCATCCACGTCTTTATTGATCGCCCAGTCGCGTACCATTGCCCAACCGGCGGCCCTGCGTACTTTTGCATTGAGCCCGTGTTTCTTATAGAAACCCATTGGCTCGGCCATGATGATCGGCGTCGCACAGGTAATGGGAATAAAACCGACCGTCAGGTCTTTTTTCTCGATCCCCTTCACCTTGTCCTGGGCCATGGACTTTGCTGTGGCCAGAGGGAACACGGAACTCAGTATTGCCGCGGCACTGCCGGAGCCAACAAGTTTGAGAAATTGTCGTCGGGCCAATTCATCATGACCAAAGACCTCACGCACAACGGCGCTCTCCACGGCTCGATCAATGATCGCCTCCGTACTCTGAGGCCCGTTCTCCGGGGAATCCGACGATTCATACTCACCATGATGCTCCGCATGTGTTAGATCGCTTTTGGGATCAAAGGGATCGCCTAAACCTATTTTTGACATCGTTCTTACCTCCGTACTGAAATTTTGAAATAAAAAAAGCGCCCTATCCTCAAGAATATAGGCGCCTTTGCCCAGTCGTCGGTTGCAACGATGAAACCGAAAGGCTCTTTAAACACTATTGGACTCGAAATCCTCTAGCCCATGGATCATCCCGGTCGTAAATCCGTCGATAAACGATCCCGAGAATCTCCAAAAAGCGCTCTAACCGCTGGGTTAGTGGGGGCTTTCGCATTCCAGGAAGGCTTCATTGCCTTCAGTCAACTCTCAAATGTCCAAATGCAATCGTTATGCCATAACTCCGGATGACCAAAAGCTAGCAACGGTGGGAGTTTTAACTGTAAGCGTCTTTCAATTGCTGCCTATTTTTTAACGGCTTGCCTAATCGTTAGGCGTTTCTTGAAATTAATTCCCTCCGACTGATTGTGACGCAGTTTCAATCACGATGAGAGACTCCCTAGTCTCTAGCCATGTCCTCTGTCAGAACCAGTGCTCGAGCGATTTCGGCCATGGACTTGCGGGTATCCATGCTCCGCTTCTGAATTAGGGCAAAGGCCTCTGCCTCGGAAAGTCCCCGGCTTTTCATCAAGATGCCCTTCGCCCGATCGATATCCTTGCGAGCCTCTAAGGTTTTCTTCAAGCCTTCATTTTGTCTTCTAAGGGACAGGAACTCGTCGTAGCGTGATGTTGCCATCTCGATGCTGGGACGGAGTTCCTCTTGTCTTAATGGTTTAATGAGATAGGCCATTACCCCTGCCGCTTTGGCTCGCTCAACGGTCTCTTCCTCGTAATGGCTGGTAAGCAATATGACAGGGAAAGGGTTCTCTTCCATAATTTTTCGAGCCGCGCTGATTCCATCCATATCGGCAAGACCCACCGCCATCAGGATGGCGTCGGGTTTCGTGGCTTTAGCCAAGAACGAAAAAGACAGGCCGCTTGACCCCTCACCCACAATTTCGAACCCTTCTTCGTTCAAAGCCTGGGCCAGTAGAGACCTTGAAGGTGCATGGTCGTCTATTAACAGAACACGTCGTTTCATGTGATGGCTCTTTGCCATTACTCCTTGGCTTGCAAATTTAAAACGGGTCTAACCGACGAGTATGCTGGCAGAGCAAGTTTGATGCCATGTAGCCAAACCGTTCCGGCTGGTTAATTACACATGCCATACATACGGCTGGCGGATAAAAATCCGGCCGTTGGCGAAGAACGGGTTGACTATGAGACTAGAGATGATTGCTTAAAGTTTATGCGCCATGCTGCCTATGCATTAGGCACGCCGTCAACCGCAAGTCATTCATCGGGAGGTCGAGAAGAACCCTAGGTGAGCGCTGCCACTTCTGGCATGCTCGCGTCGAAGGTTAGGATGTCGTTTCGGGATGGATCTCGTAGGACACCGATAGGGTCTTTACCCTCTCTTACCCTGTCAATGCATTGAGCGAGCATCTCCCGGGCCATGATGATTCCGCGATCCGATGCCGCTAGATGTTCGTTGCTCCTGTCGTAAATTGCTCCTTGGCTTTCCTGTGCCATTCGATCTTGCTCTTCTGATTCGATGCCCCACCAACCATCATCAATGCGGTTGTAAACCCCGGCTTCCCGCATTGCTAAACCTTTGGTTTCAAGTCCGGGCGGATCCTGAGGATAAAACTTCACCCAATAGGTGGTTGTTTTCGTGTCGTTAGTAGGCACGCGAAATCGCAGAGCATGGTCTGGCTTTCGATCCTTACGGGCAGTGGTGTGGCGAGTGTGAGCCGGAAATACCCAGTGAGAAATCTTGGGCGGTTTGGTGCTGTCAATTTGTGTACGGATTCGAATCCCATACCAGGTTTCTTGCCAATCCAGTGTCGGTCTTTTAAGCGCTAGATGCGGATAGGCGCTGGCGTGAAGGGCAATGAGATGCGACTGATCAACGGAGTTCTCGGCCTGTTGCAGCCAATTGCAGTGTTCCACACCGCCGCCCACCGCACGGCCACCGTTCTCCAGCACGAGAAGGTCATATCGCGGCAATAAGGGTGCAGGTTCTGGCCCAAGATAAGCAAAGATGAGCCCTCCCAACTCCTCCGCCCTGGGGGGGGCTGCCGGACGCGATCCCAATAGGTGCTTGTCTCGGGCTCGGCGGGCTGTTGCAAGCACCGACCGTCCGGCGCGTAGAGCCAACCATGGTAGCAGCAGCGGATACCCCGATCCTCAACCCTCCCGAACTCCAAGGAGGCACCGCGGTGGGAACAGCTTATTTGTAAAACACCCAATTGGCCGTTCCCATCACGGAATAAGACCAGATCTTCGCACAAGAGTTGAACGCGTCTCGGTCGGTCTTTTTCCTTGACCTCTTCGGAAAAACCCACTGGCCACCAGTATCGCCTCAGCAACTCTCCTCCGGGGGTACCGTGCCCAACCCGGGTTAGGATTTCGTTCTCTTCCTTGGTCAGCATGGGTCTACCTTACTCATTGGCAGAATCCTTATTCAATATTCAATACCTGCGGCTATGTGGTTTCATTATAGAAAAATACCCCTCTACCCGTCAGGCGAATTGCATCCGACGCAGAAGGCGGAGGTCTCTAAGGTGGAGAATTCGGGATCAAGCCGAATGAGACGCTTGACCTCAGCCCTGGCGTGAGAATTTAACTCTTTGAATGCAATCTCACAGATGATTTTGTGGGCTGTATTTCCCCACGCATGGACCATGTCGGCAGAGAGTATGAAGAGAGCAAGGACGATACTGGCGGAAGCAGCGCTGCAAACCAGGATTTTGGCGATGGAAAAGAAATTTTGCCACTATCAGAGGACCCCGTCAATCTAATGGTTGTCACATGCCAGGGGTATTGGCATATACCGAGCGGACTGGGATCATCGAATCGTACACGCCATGAGCGGCCTTGTAAGAGCATCTATCAGGGGAAGGATACAGGTGTTAGTCGCACTGTATAAGGGGTTGATTTCAGGTGGTGCCGGAGGGGGGACTCGAACCCCCACAGGGTTGCCCCTACTGGATTTTGAGTCCAGCGCGTCTACCAGTTCCACCACTCCGGCATGCCATTGAGCAACAAATTAGCTCCTTTTGGCGGCCTTCGCAACTCAGTTTTCCGTTTGAAGCTTAATCAAGACCGGAAGACATGGTAGTTTCCTTGAGTCCGTCTGGGCGCGAGATTCATGGCGGATAGGAGCGTTGACTTAGGTAAAAAAGGTGTTAAAGCTCAGTGACTTCCGATCCTCAGGAAGCTGTCGTGTTGTAAGTTCCTTATACACTGATGTGATCTCCGAAATAGGAGATTTCGAGCTCGGATTACGACCACTGAGGCCCATCCTAATTAACTTAAGCATAAAACCTGTACTGGAAGGATTTGGCAATGCTCACGACGACTTTTGCAATTGCGGGTTGACTTCATACTCGATTGAAGTTCATGCAGTAGCTGTGATAAGGTGCAACCGTATTGTATAGCCGGTGACCAATTCCAAACAGGGAGGGAACTATGGCAATCACGGTTTTGCACGCTCTTGACAGGCTTCACGAGACCAAGAAAAGAGAGGTTATTCACAACACCCCGAGGTTCCATACCTGGCTCCACTGCTATCCCAACCCGGGAGACAAGGATGATATGCACTGCCACAACGGCGATCAGACTTTCTTTTGCTTAGAGGGCGAGTGCACAATGCACTTCCCCGATGGTGGAAAGTCCGTCATGAAGCCGGGTATGATAGCCCTCATTCATGGCGGAGACTTTTACCAGCTGGAAAATACCGGGGATGGCCCCATGTATCTTATCGGGCACCGGTCCGGCAAGTCCGAGGATGTAAAACATATTAATTTCGAACTACGTAAGGATATAAAAGAGCTGAGCCCGGAAGAGAGAGACAGAATACGCGACGGCGGGCGGGTTCGCGCGTAGTCGTGAGCTTAAATTTTTAGAAAAATAGGGTTAGCGATCAGATGTGCAAAGAGCTCACGGCTTTATAGAGGGTTCGGTGAGGCTTTGACACCGAGATCGGATGCACACTTGAGGAGTTTGGCCCAGTCACCCTCATCGATTTCTACTCCTTCTCTGCGGTTAACCTCAGCTCTGCTTCTAGACATCTCACCTGGCAGGAGAATCTCGCTAAAGCCCGGGGCAGGCTTCCTCGATTTGGTGAAGGCCACAAGCTCCCCTACTTTTTTGTGAAACTCGGGAAGAGGTTGAAACTCTTCCACATCGAAGGCCTGAAGGAAAACTCCATTTGTTGCGGCCCCGCCGTGATCCCACCACTCCCTCCCCAACCCGGTTCCAGAGAGTATTCCACCTAAAATCTCCGTCATTAGATTGATACCCGAGCCTTTGTAACTCCCGAAGGAAAGAATGGCACCCCGGGGTGGGCCAATAAATGAACTGTATTCCGACGTGGGGTTGCCGTATCCATCGAGCATAACGCCGGAGGGAATCGCGTCGCCTCGGGACACCTTTTTATGGAGCTCTCCCATGCTCGTTGCAGCCGTAGCAAAGTCAAAAATGATGTGCTGGCCGTTTGCCGCCGGGACCCCGAAGGCCATGGGGTTCGTTCCGGTGACTGCTTGCATTGCACCCCACGGTGCAATATTTCCTGCCCCGACGCTCACGGCCGCCATGCCAATCATTCCTTCATTGGCGGCAAGCTCCATGTAGTCCGCCAGGCGCCCTACGTGAGCCGCCTGGCGCAAACAAACCAGTCCCACTCCATGTTCTTTGGCTTTTTTGATGGCAAGTTTCATCCCGTCATAAGCAACCACCTGGCCTGCGTAATGGTTGCCATTAATAACGGCCGTGGTTCTACCTTCATGGATGATCTCATGCCTTTCGCTGAGGTTGATCAATCCGATTTTGATCCTTGACACGTAAGAGAGGATACGGCTAATGCCGTGGCCCGGATAACCCTGGAGGTCCGCCTTAACAAGCAGTTCCGCCACCAGGTGCGATTCCTTTTTGGTCACCCCGGCGGCAGAGAGGATTTGCCCGCCGAACTCCATGAGCTCGCCGTGGTTAAATTTCACTAACACTTCCTCCTAAAGTTGACCGATCATATTTGGAGTTTTCCGTGGGCTTTTGCATGAGGGAACCCGGGAGAAAAAGACTCGCGCGAAGACGCAAAGGACGCCAAATATAACTAAATCATAAATTCGAAACTGGCAATTCGAAGCTCGAAACAATTTCGAATCATCAAAATACAAAACAATAGCATCAGCTAGTCTGTCTCGATGGCTCGGCTTTTCGTCTTTGCAAGGAATGCCATGTCGTTAGTTAAATGTTTTGATCATTAATAATTTGAGGTTTTGGAATTGTTTAGGATTTCGTGCTTTGTCTCTAGGATTTTGATTTGGTGGCGTCTTGGCGCGAAAAATATTATTGAAGTCATTCTGTCGAACATTATATCGACGCGAATCCAAGAAAGCCTTCATGTAAGTAGGGTGGGGATTACACGGGGAAAAACCGTCCCAACCAGTCTGAGACGATATGTGACACTCGTGGGTCCTCCTCACTGAACGTAAAATGGTCCACTTCCGAAAGCAGGTGCAATTCTGTCGGCTGTTTTGCCCTCTTGAACATTTCGATGGATTGCTCAGTGGGTGTGACGGAGTCACGGGCGCTGTGCAGTAGTAATAAGGGACGTGGCGCGATTTTTCCCACCATGTCGTCCGCGCGGAAGTCGTACATGCTCTGCGCCGTTTCCGCCGGGAACTCCATAATGGATCTTTTGCTCATGCGATTTCGCAGGTGCTCTGGAATGGGGACAATGTCGAAGCGTGGGACCATAAGAGACTTGCCGGTCTGTTCCCGATGGCGCCGCCCTTGCGCCAACATGTTTGTGAAGCGAGCCCAAGCCTCGGGAGTTGGGTGCTGGCCGCGGAACTTGCGTTCGCCATCGCCCCAGCCGCCACAGGAGATGACGGCTGCCACCCGCTCATCCACTCCGGCCGTGTAAACAGACACCGCCGCCCCAAAGCTGCTTCCCACCAAACCAATACGTTTAGGATCCACCTCCGTGCGGCTGGCAATGTAGGTCACTGCGTTTGACGTGTCAGACACCTGATCGAGGCAAATAATGCGGCCCTGTTCGCCTTCGCTATCGCCGCAGCCGCGAAAGTCAAAGCGCATGGTTACATAACCCCACTGGACCAGCTGATTGGCAATGGCCGTCTGGCCTGAACCCTCTTTATTCCCGCCGAATCCGTGCAGCACCAGGAAAGCTGGGCGGCGTTCATTCGGCGGTAAATCAAGTGGGGTTTGTACGACGCCGCATAAGTTTAGGCCGTCGGATACGAACTTGACTTGAGTTTCCATTGCCCTAATCGCCCAACCTGACGGCTCTTACCTCACCCTGGAGGGAATGTCTACCTCAGCTCGTCCAAATTGTCCTAAAACCGCAGATTTTGAAAGAGAAGTTTACGAGTCCCCAGGACGGGTTTGAGCCATAGAGGAGCATTATCCTAAGACTGATTTGAAAAAATCCATGTACGGCAACCACCGTTTGAGCACGCGGTTCAATGTTCCGTCCCTTTTCCATCCCGCTAGGATCCCATATGACTCATATCTATGAGTCAATATCTGATTGGTAACACTTTATGGACGCAGACTGACACAGATTTGCTTTCAGCCGAAACGGCTGAAAATTCCCCGCAGGGCATAAAAAATTGTGTCTGCGATAATCTGCGTAAGTCTGCGGCTAGTTTTTTGCGGCTTAGCTCTTTTTAGCTTTCATCCAGGAAGCGAGAGAGCCGGTGCCGAATTCCCACTTAAAGTTGATACCCCAGATGACCTGCCCCCCAAAAACTAGACCATTTTGAAAGTTAGTCCTCCTGCGGTTTAGGGAGCGAAAGGAGGACAGAATGAAGGGGAAGCGATTCAGCGAGGAGCAGATAATAGGGGTGTTGAAGGAAGCGGAGGCGGGGGTAAAGACCTCAGATCTGTGCTGGCGACACGGCGCCACGGAGCTCAAAGATGGTCTGCCCTTCGACGCTTCGGAGTCTGATGATAAACGGGTGGTTTCCGTCGCTCTCAAATCCTATCTTTGCGAAAAGGCGGAAACGAGGAAGAGGTTTAGAAAAATCAGCGACCATGAACTGACTAAAGATACCCATCAGGCTGACTTTTCCTCTCATCTCCTCCCGTACATCGTCACATGATACAGCGAGAAAGGCCTTGGGCATGGTTGCAGTTGGCTCCTAGAATTCGGTGGTACTATAATTATTTTCCTCCCTGCAATGCCGTAATGCAAGCTCATGGTCAGACGTGGGCCTCCACAGGGGCTCTAGAGCAGGGAAGGATCAGTCTCTTGACCCTCAGGGAGGGCGTGTGATTAGATACAATCCTAATTATTCAAGGAGGATCCTCAAACATGGCCGGCCCAAGTTATGAAGAATATTTAAAAATGTACATGGAGCAGGTGACCTTCGCGAAGGAAGAGTTGAAGAGGCGGGAAAAAGCCCCCGTTCATATTCCAAGGGAGAAGATTGACCGTGATTTCCATGGGCACAACTGGGTTCTGCTTGTGGATCCGAGGCTCGGTTTCAATGCGAGGATCATTCGCTTCTGGATCAACGGTTTTCAGCCAGGGGAAGAGAACAATGAGTGGAAGACCATGGGCCATCGCCATACTGTGGAGGCGGTCATTTATATTGTCAAAGGTCATGGATACAGTATCATCGATGGCGTTCGCTACGACTGGGAAGAGGGCGATTTCCTGTGTGTTCCGGTCTTTGCCTGGCACCGGCATGTCAATCTCTCGGACGATGATATGGTCTATGTGGCCTCCACCACGGGACCCTTATCTATGGGGATCGGGGTTGCCATATACGAGGACGAACGATACCCGGAATATTGGGTATTTGCTCAGAAGGGCGATGATGCAATG
Organism: uncultured Binatia bacterium (SeqCode); assembly: GCA_965218425.1. Lineage (GTDB taxonomy): Bacteria > Desulfobacterota > Binatia > UBA9968 > CAXXLF01 > CBDCDW01. The sequence continues at coordinate 1,468,346 of OZ244621.1, read as the reverse complement.
AAAAGCCTCATCCCCGGGGCAACGGAAATCCCCGACGCACAGCGGGGTGTGCCCTCTGGAATGGAACTCTCGCAGTTCAATAATTCGACTGCGGCGAGACTTTATTTTGATCAGTTAAAGTTTGCCGAAATGGAGGAAGAAGAGAGGAGGAAGGGAAAAGTCCTGGTAAAAGGGAAGGACCTCAAGTTTGAGAAAACTCCCATGGGATGGGTGGCACCTGTGGTGGACCCTAAGATCGGCTTCCATGTGAAGGTTATGTCTACTCTGGTGGCTGAAATCGGGCCGGGAAAACGCTCAGGTGCCCATCGGCATCACTACGAAGAGGTCAACCACATTCTGTCAGGAGAGGGATACAGCATCATTGAAGACAAGCGCTATGAATGGAAAAAAGGTGATAGTTTAGCGATCCCGGTCTTCTCGTGGCACCAGCACTTCAACACGGGAAAAGAGCCGGCCCGAATCCTGGTCCATACGGGTCGTCCAGCCATGGAGAATATCGGGCTCATGATCACCCAGCAAGGTGAGCTAGCCGAATTTTAAAACAATGAAACTAAGGGGGAGAATCTGATGGCGGAGAAACTGTCGTCCGAGGCGGCCAAGGCCGCTGTTGACAATCTATATAGCATCGTAGCGAAACGATGGGGGGAAGTGGTAACCCAAGGTGAATTTATGGCCTCGCTGATAAAGGGTGAGCTGCCGAAAGGCGCCATCAAACTCTTCTTCCGCAATTGGGGGGCGTATACCATCGAAATCAATACCATCGTGGCTTCCACCTACCAGAAGCATTTGCCTTTTTTCAAAAAGCACAGGGATTTGATGGCTCCGTTAGGGGTGAAGATTGCCGACGAATTTATTCATCCGAAGCCGCCGGGTCACTACCTGGTCATGCTGCAGACCGCCAAGGCGCTTGGTATCGCCGAAGAGGAGATCTTTATGCAGCCGCTATTGCCCATGTTCCGTGGAAAGATCGATTTTGTTCGGACTCTGCTCTATGAAGGGACGGTAGCTGAATGGTGGTCTTCCATCTGTACCGAGGAGATGATCGGTCACTGGTCCAAAGATTTCCGTGCCGCACTGACTCAGAAATACGGTTTTAGTGATCAGGAGGCCACGTATTTCGGTACCCACGAGGAGGCTGATCTGGAGGAGCATGAGGAGGGTATTATGGCGCACGGTTCGTTTAACCGAGCTGTGCTGCGCCGTCTCTTGGAGGATGGCATGGCGGAGGAGAGACCCGGATACGGCATGGAGTACTGTGCTAAGACTTCGGTAGATCTGCACGCACAGATGCTTAGAGCTGGGTTAGAGGAGTATCGAAGAGGTTAAGGCCAACGATGCGATAACGTGAGGAGCGCTGGGGATTGTTGTTTTAGTGGACAAGACCCCCGAAGAAGCGCAGTTACAAGCAAGTCGAGAGCTTCGTTAGAGGAGACGACACCATGGCATTAGAAGTGGGAACTCAATTTTGGCCCTGGGATTCCATTAAAAGCCTCGTTACCTACGGTAAGCAGGCACTCCAAGAGTACCCGTTTCATTCCATCTGGATGTGTGACGAGTTCCAGTATGAGGACTGCAGCACGATCCTGGCCGCCATGGCCATGAGTCTAGACGTCTCTGTTGGACCCATGGTGACCTTTCCCTGGCGCAACCCGTTGGACTTGGCTCAGCGATACGCTTCCATTGCCAAGCTTGCTCATCCGGGACGGGGGGTTGCGATCGGACTGGGCGTGGGCGGAGCAGTACAGGTTCAGGTGACGGCTGAGAAACGGAATCCCGTATCGGTGATGGCAGAAAGCGTCCAACTGATAAGGGGGCTTCTAGCGGGTGGGTCGGTTGAACTGGGAGGGTTCCCCCAGCTTGCGGGTCGGTTTCGTTACAATACGAAATCCAGCGCGCGCCTTTATTTTCCTCCCCCAGATCAAGTTCCCGTCTACCTTGCCGCCGGGGGTCCGAAGATGTACGAGGTGGCTGGGAAGTTTGCAGATGGTGTAATCTTTTCTCAATTGGTGGCTCGCACGTCTTTCCGCGGTGTTCAGAGAGGCCTGTTGAAGCAGGCTGCAGAGGCCGTCGAATCAGCACGCGGCCGCTCAGACACCGGGCGTTCGTTTAAGAAAATCTATAACATTCACATCTCGGTGTCTCGAGATGGAAAGCGCGCCATGGATTGGGCAAAGAGGAACAGCTCCTATGGTTTGTCTGGGACATTCATCCGCTATCCCGAGGTTCTGGATACTCTTGGACTGGACCGCGAAGAAGTAGGCCGCGTTGCTGAGGCCTATCTCAAGGGTCTAGGCGTAGACGAGGCGGCCCGACGAGTATCGGACGACTTGGTGAAAAAAGCAGGGTTTGTTTTCGCAGGAACCCCGGAAGAATGTATTGAAAGATGCTCCGAATTAAAAGGACACCTTGCGGAGTTAGATTTCGATCAGTTGGTAATCGGCGTTCCTCTGGGTCCAGATATTCCAGAGGCGCTTCGCCTCTTGGGGAAAGAAGTGATCCCGCGATTTCTCTCTTGAAAGATTCCAAGGACTAAGTGAGCGATTTCGAATCCGCCTGATTGAAACCAATTTGGACTTGGGAACTTTCTCTCTGTATCATACGAGTTAAAACGAGACTTCAAGCAGTGAACTTGACAGGGAAAGGGGTATAGACCCATGGGACACGAAGGTGTGAAAGGCATGCTTCTTCCATTGCCCACTCCTTTCGACGGAGATGGGGGCTTGGACGAGAAACTACTCGCTGAAATGGCGGGTTATTATGTGGAACGGAGAGTAGAGTCGCTGTTCGTATTTGGTTCCTATGGCCAAGGTCCAGCAATGTCGGTGGAACAACGGAAGCGAGGACTCGAAGTGATTATGGCGCGAGTGCATGGGAAGGTTCCTATTGTGGTTCATATCGGTGCGGTGGATCCTTATACATCCAGGGAGCTAGGGCTCCATGCCCGAGCGGAGGGCGCGGATGCCGTGGGTATTGTTGGACCCTACTATTATAGTGACCGCTCAGAGGCGGAGATATTGGAACATGTTAGGTTTCTTGATGACGCCCTCAAGATGCCACTCTTTTTCTACAACAATCCCAAATACCAGGGGTACCCGGTGATCCCTGCCAGACTCCGCAGGATGCGTGAGGTAGCCCCCAGATTGTTTGGGGCTAAGCTGGCCATGGGGTCCATCGACGATGCGATGGAGTACCGGGAAGCATTGGGACCGGATTTTGGATTGTTTGTATTGGCCAGTTCCCTCTACCCGGGCCTTCGTTGTGGCATTACCGGCACCGTCAGTCCGCCTCTCACGTTGGCACCGGACGTTGGAGTGGCCTTGGTGCGTGCTGTGGAGCAGAGGAAGGACGTTGAGGCGGGTCGTTTGCAGGAGGCCGTGATCCGCTTTCATGCGGTTTTTATTCGTCTAGGACAGAGCTGTGGTCGGGCTGCGTACACGGAAGGTCTACGCTACATGGGGTTCCCATTGAAACAGTACCCACGCTGGCCCGTCCCGGCCATACCGCAATGAGCCAAGGCGGAGATTCGCAGAGCCATTGATGAAGCCAACGCCGCGGTCTAGGCCGAATCCTAACTGCAAACAACCGCAGATTTTCGCAGATTAACACAAATACTTAACAGCAAAGGGCATAGTGCATGGCGCAAAGCGCATAGCGTTCAGACGGTTCAGAACAACTCCTATTTGGTACTGAGTTCCGAGTGCTGGGGACTGGGTCTCGGACCACAGAATAACAGAAAGATAGAAGGCAGTGTACAGAGGGCAGCAAAAAACTGAATAGAGGGCGTAGCGTAACGTTTTACACTGGAGATCTATCACGATGTGCGTCCCGCTGTCTGCCGCTAACTGCATACCGCCCGCTGTTCCCCACGCTTTGCACTATGCTCCATGCGCTTTGCGTTTTTGGCGTCGGCGCCGCTCCCTATCCCATGGTTGCGATTTTCTCGGGGCGGATCTTGTAGAGAACGCGCACCTCACCAGGCTGTCGAAAGGGGTACTTGTTCTTCCCCAGGTACTTCTTGGCCATCTTGTCAATATGAGCGTCGGCGCCCTCCTCGGTGATTTCCACCACCTCACCGCGCACGGCCATGTGACGGTACGGGTTATCCGGGTCCAGGATGGAAAGAGCCACTTGTTTTTGATCTCGCATGTTTTTATCTTTGATCCTTGCCTTGGCTGTGTTGATGAGGATGTGGGTTCCATCGTAGTCAAACCATACAGGGGTAACCTGGGGACTACCGTCTGGCATTAATGTAGCAAGGTGGGCAAAGGCCTGTTTCGTGACAAGGTCTTTGAACTTTTCGGGAATCGTCGTAACCATATGGCTTGCCTCCTATGAAATCGTTTCCTCTAGAATTCTTAACCTAAGTATTTCTTAGGTCAAGCCTGACCACGGATCGGTCAGAGCAAAAGGCATAGCGCCAGACGCATAGCGTCCTTTCGGATTCGAGACCGCTGACCACCGACGACTAACCTATGACCCAGATCCAGGGGTTGACGACTGGGAGTCTGTAGTCGGTTTTTCGTAGTCCGTTGTCTCTTTACACTTCTCACTCGGTCCTCAGCACTTGTTGCTCGTCACTTAGTTAGTCGCATTGCGCTATACGCTTAGCGCGTTTGGGTGGCAATTTGACATATGTCACAGCCTCACCTAATCTCGGGGAGCTGTGCGCTGGTATCTTCACGTTGATATGGATTCATTCTACGTCTCTGTAGAGCGGGTGCTGGATCCTGCCTTGGAGGGCAAGCCCGTCATTGTGGGAGGTGCCAGTGGTCGAGGAGTTGTTACCTCTGCCTCATACGAGGCTAGAAAATACGGAGTTCATTCAGCCATGCCGGGTTTCCAGGCGAGAAAACTCTGTCCCCAGGGGATCTTCTTGCCAAGCCGCCGGCGGGTTTATAGCGAGTATTCTGAGAAGGTCTTCGCCCTTCTGGATGAATATTCACCCGAAGTGCACGCCATTTCCATCGACGAAGGGCTCGTGGACCTCACAGGGACCGAGAGGCTTCTGGGTGCACCACTAAAGACCTCCCATGACATAATCAACCGCGTAAACGCGGAGCTGGGTCTCCCATGCTCGGGAGGGCTTTCCACCAGCCGTGTCTTGGCAAAGATGGCTGCAACCTATGCCAAACCACATGGGCTAATCTATGTGCCTGCTCAAGCAGAACGTAGTTTTCTCTCACCGTTGCCGGTCAAGGCTATTCCAGGAGTCGGCCCAAAGACCCATAAAGAATTGTCTCAGATGGGAATCAAAACCATTGCCGATCTCCTGAAGCACCCTGATTTCAGAAACCGTCATCTTGGCCTTGATGATAATGAACAGGAAGAAAGGGTTCACGATCATTCCATTGGGAACGAAACCACCTTGGATAAACCAATCCAGAAAGTAGAGGAAATGGAGGAGGTGTTGTGGAGGTTGATCGAGGAAGTTGGCGGACGGTTGCGCCATCACGGTTCCTACGCACGGCGTATTACCGTGAAGATTCGTTATACCAATTTCAAAACCATCACCCGTTCCCAAACTCTCCAAGCTCCGACCTGTTTTGATCGAGAAATCTTCGAGGTGGCGCGCCATCTTTTGAAGAAAAATATCACACGAGGTGGATCCATTCGTCTATTGGGCGTAAGTGCGAGTAATCTGCAAAGCAAAGGCTGGCAGGAGTCCATTTTCGATCATCAGAAACGCCAAACACTGGAAAAATTGTACCGTGGCATCGACCGGATTCGAGAAAAATATGGAGACGAGGCCATCGGTACGGCGAAACCTCACAACTCAGGTCGTTAATGCAATCGAGGAGCTGTCGTCGATTGACCCCGATCCAAGAAAAATGGCGATGCTCTGCGCGATCGTATGCAAGACGTTTGAACCCCGATCGAAATATATGTGCGACGCGCATGACGTGTACATAATAAATGGTGGATGGTAATGGTAGATGGTTTTCGCCGCCTCATTCCCCATAGTTTTTTGGATCGGGGTTGACACTGTCATAGTCTGCATCAGCCGCCGCAATGGAACCTAGATCTCACAAGAAGCCCATGACCAAATCAAATCACCCGTTTCTTGCAGCCTGCCGTCGGGAAAAGACAGCTTACACACCCGTTTGGCTCATGCGACAGGCAGGGCGATATATGAAAGAGTATCGAGACGTTAGGGCGGAATTTGAGTTTCTGGAGCTATGTAAAAACCCGGAGCTGGCTGCGGAGATCGCCCTCTTACCGGTGGAGCGCCTGGGGGTGGACGCGGCCATTTTGTTTAGTGATATTCTTTTGCTCCTTGAACCCATGGGAGTGGGACTGGAGTATTCCGAGAACGACGGACCCGTAATCCACAGACCGGTTCGCACTGGCGCCGATGTAGATCGTCTGAATGAAGTGGATCCGGAGCAATCCCTTCCTTTTGTTTTCGAGGCGGTCAAGAAGATTCGTAAAGCACTCGATGGCCGGGTGCCATTGATTGGTTTTGCCGGTGCTCCCTTTACACTGGCGTCCTATTTAATTGAAGGGGGTGGTTCGCGGAATTATGTTTACACGAAGCAACTTCTCTATTCTGATCCAGGAGCGTGGCATGCACTGATGGAGCGCCTATCGCGCGCGTTGATTAAGCACCTGAACGCGCAGATTACGGCGGGTGCAGAGGTGCTCCAGATCTTCGATAGCTGGGTCGGATGCATGGCCCCGGATGACTATCAGAAGTTTGTTTTCCCTCACATGCGCGCATTGATCTCTGGGTTGACCCCGGGGACTCCCGTCATTCACTTTGGTACGGGAACCGCAGGGTTGCTCAAGCACATACGAGATGCCGGAGGTGACGTCATCGGTCTGGACTGGCGTGTGGATTTGGCGGAGGGATGGAAACGCGTGGGCTACGATGTTGGGGTCCAAGGGAACCTTGATCCGACCGTACTCTTTGCGCCTCAGGCCGAGATTCGAGCCCGAGTTTCCGAAATATTAAAGCGAGCCAAAGGAAGACCAGGACACATCTTTAACTTGGGCCATGGCGTTCTTCCCGAGACACCCGTGGAAAATGTGATGGCCATGGTGGAAGCGGTCCATGAACTCAGCGCACGTTAGAATTTTTACCAAATGCGCTTCCTAAACTATCTTTAAGGGCTAACCAGATTGAATTGAAATTTTTCATTGAATAGCCATTAACTGTAGATTGACGCAGATGGACACAGGAAGAAATCCTTTCAAGAATATAAGCGCAGAGACACAGAGGGCGCGGAAAATTAGATTTTTGTTTGTCGGGAGACGACGACAAACAAAAACATGGCTCTCCTAAAGGCCAAGTCTTTCCCCCAATCGTCGTCTCCCGATTGGGCAAAGCTGATTTCCTCCGCGTACTCTGCGTCCGTGCGGTGAAATGTCCGAATCCTTATCTACGAGAATCGGCGAAAATCTGCGGTTAAAACCCTTTCCGGTAAGAATCTAAATGAGCTATCGAGTCGTTGTCGTGGGTGGTGGGATTTCAGGCCTGGCGGCTGCCCACCGCTTGATGGAACTCAGTGGAGAAGTGCCCCATAACATGGAGGTCACTCTTTTGGAGGCAAGTGAGCGTTTGGGTGGAACCATCGGAACCGAGCACCTCGGTGGCTTTTTAGTGGAATCCGGTCCCGACGCTTTCATCACGGAAAAGCCGTGGGGTATTCAGCTCTGTGAGCGTTTAGGAATCGCGTCTAACCTCATTTCGCTGAATTCCGCTCGCCGAAACATCTACGTGGTGCATCAAGGATCTCTGGTTGCACTGCCGGAAGGATTTATTCTTATGGCGCCCACGCGCCTGTGGCCCTTGCTACGGACTCCGCTATTTTCCTGGCCGGCTAAACTCCGTGTATTGCTTGAGCTATTTCTCCCCCGGGGCAGACGGGTGGAAGATGAGAGTATGGGATCTTTTGTCCGGCGTCGTTTCGGTCAAGAGCTACTGGAGCGTGTAGCTCAGCCGCTCATGGGCGGGATTTACGCGGCCAATCCCGAAGAGCTCAGTCTCAAATCAACCATGCCGCGTTTTTTAGAGCTGGAGCGGACAAGGCGCAGTATCATTTGGGCCAGCTGGTTGGAACAGCGGCGTCGGGCTCGTTCCCGGCGTACGGGAAGTGGTGCGCGTTGGGGTCTCTTCGTCTCTTTCCCCGATGGAATGCAGCGGTTGGTTGAGACCCTCGCGGGGCGACTTCCTACCGGCACAGTGCGCCACGGGACCAGGGTCGTTGCCTTAGCATGGAACGCCGAAAAAAAAATATGGGGCATCACCACGGACGGAGACCGGCAGTTGGAAGCCGATGGTGTAATCCTCGCTATTCCGGCTTATGCTGCCGCGGGTAATCTTTCATCGGTTGACCCCGAACTTGCCATGGAACTGGCCGCTATTCCTTACACTTCCACAGCAACGGTGACCCTGGGCTACAGGCGCGCAGACATTCCGAACGGCCTGGACGGTTTTGGCGTCGTGGTCCCTGTGAGGGAAGGTCGTCAGATCATTGCCTGTAGCTTTAGCAGCGTGAAGTATTCGGGCAGGGCGCCTGCGGAGAATCATTTGTTAAGGGCGTTCGTTGGAGGGACGTTGCAACTTGAGCTGTTCAAACAGAGCGACGAAGCAATGGAGCGCAGTGTACGCGAGGAACTCGCCGCCCTGTTGGAAATCAGGTCAGAACCCCTATTCTGCCGCATTCACAGGCACCCGAACTCAATGCCCCAGTACCGAGTCGGGCATTCGGAGCGGGTTGGGCGCATCAAGGAGCGGTTGGCCAAACATAAGGGGCTCGCACTTGCGGGGAATGCTTATGGCGGGGTTGGAATCGCGGATTGTATCCACAGCGGCGAGAGCGCGGCCGAGGCGTTATTGGACGAATGGATACCAAGGGAAAATCGCTAGGCGCAAAGTGGACTCAGTACTGAGTCGAGATTAACAAAGGGTGAAAGGTGTAACGCGTGGGGGTAGGGGAAGGCGGAATCCAGACCCTATACCAGCTCCCTGCACCCTAAACCGACCATCGATTCTTTAACGCGCATCACTAGTGCGGACGCTATGCGCTCTGCACCGTGCGCTTTGCTGTTTTCTTGCTAGCGGCTTAGGTGCGGCTCGTAAAGTAGTTGGATAACGACACCATCGGGATCCGCACAGTAAAAGGAAGCACTACCATCTCGATGATTTTTGAATGGATGGATAATCTTTACCTCTTTTGCACGAAATTCCCTTTCCAGGTCTTTAACCGTTTCAACGCGATCGATAATGAACCCAAAATGATCCAGATATTGTGCCGCAGGCGACGGTTCCGCGGCGAAGTCAACTTCATGTAGGGCCAAATTATCGGTTCCGGAAGATAAATAGACGTTCTTTTCATCCGGTTCCCAGACCACCTCCATCCCAAACATCTCCTGGTAAAATGCCTTGGATCGCTCCAGGTCTTTGACCTGAAGGGCCAGGTGGTGCATGCCCTTGAGTCCCTTGGTCCCGCTCATCACGTCACATTTATCATATATTCGAACCGGGGACAAAGTACCCTTGCGGGCGGGTACGAAAAGGGGGATAATCTAAGTCATGAAGGAAGCCATTTGGTGGGAAACCGAGCCGGATGGACGCGTCCTGTGCACCCTCTGCCCAAGATTCTGCCGCATGGGGAAGGATCAGCCGGGGTTTTGCTATATCCGGAAAAATATAGACGGGAAACTCTACTCCCTCGGGTACGGTAGGCCTACAGGATTTGCCGTGGATCCTATCGAGAAAAAACCTCTCAATCACTTCCTGCCCGGTACCTCAATTGTGAGTTTTGGTACCGCGGGTTGCAATCTGGGCTGTCGATTTTGTCAGAACTGGAGCATCAGCAAGGCGAAATTGGACGAAGCAGGGAGCGTCCGCGCAAGTCCCAAGGAAGTGGTGGAGATTGCCTTGAAGCATCGTCTTCCCAGCATCGCCTATACCTACAATGATCCAGTAATCTTTGGCGAATATGTTATGGATACGTCACGACTTGCGCGCGAAGGGGGTCTGAAGAACGTTATGGTAACGGCTGGTTACATTACACCACAGGCCCGCCGTGACGTCTTTCAATTCATTGACGCAGCCAACGTTGACCTCAAGGGGTTTACCGAGCGGTTTTACCATAAGCTGACATTTTCTCATCTGGATCCGGTGTTGGACACCTTGAGATGGCTAAAACACGAAACTGAGGTGTGGTTTGAGATCACGAACCTGATGATCCCCGGCGAGAACGATGAACCAGAGGAAACTAAGCGATTGTGCGATTGGGTGCTAAATCACCTCGGGGATTCTATCCCCATTCATTTCACGGCTTTCCATCCCGATTTCAAGATGATGGACAAGCCGAGGACCCCTGCTTTGACTCTAAAGCGGGCACGTGAGATCGCCCTCTGTGCAGGCGTGAAGTACTGTTACCTGGGCAACGTTCATGACGATGAGGGGCAGAATACTACCTGTCCCAGCTGCGGCACCGTCCTAGTCCGCCGCTCCTGGCATGAGGTGCTGGAGAATCGTCTGGTTGACGGTCGTTGCCCCTGTGGACAGAAAATCCCTGGCTATTTCCCGTCTCGTCCGAAAAAGGGTCTGCGCTCGTTCGTTTAATGGGTTGTAGAACAACGGCGCGGTTCAAAGGAACTGTCAATGTAATCCGCTACTGTTAGGAGAAGATTTTTTGCCCGTCGACGAGGGAAGCCGTTTTGCCTTCGAATGAATTTGTGAGTGCCGGAAAATGCTTTGCAGAGGATCGTGAAAAGGCATCACGGCAAAACGCGGCCACAACCACGATCTGGCCGCAGGCCAATGCCTCTGCGGTTCCAAAACGCTCTTCACATCGTACTTTGACGCGAAATCCTGGACCGCAATGATTTTCCTGCCTTCGTTGTCTGTTGCCTGGGCGGCATTGTCGACAAGGGACAGACCCGCAGATTTGCCCACTGCCTTCTTGATGATTTGTGAGTCATGGCTGTCGATCCAGTCCAAAGGGACACCCGGTTCCTTGAGGAGACGGGAAATCATCGGAATGGCACCAACAAAGGCCGAGGAGATTAGCGGCATCCCTACATGCCCTTGAGACTTGTGCCTGTCATTCCAGTTGCCTTCCTGGCCGTGGGTTCCCATGAGAGAGAGAGTACGGGTGTATTCGTCTTCAATTGAGAACCGGCCCCGGCCGAATCGGCCAGTTTCTGCACGAACTCTTTGTTCTTTGCCGGTAGGGTCCCAAAGGGAACCGTAATAAAAACCCGGGCAAGGGCTACAGAATCGCTGAACTCGGTGTGAAGTACATTGGCCGGCTCCTGTGCGGTCTTTTCTAGGCTCTTGGATTTCTGAACCTTGGCTCTACCTTTGAGCGGAGTTCAGTCACCTTAGCTTGAGTTGCCTGTTCGATCTTCATAAATTGTTTTTCTTAGTCTATTTTGGATTTCGTATGAATACCTTCGTTCAGGGCGCCCTGCCGGTAACCCTGTAAGTCAACGCTCACGTAGGCAAACCCTGTTTCCCGAAAGCGTCGTGTAATCTCGTCGCGTATCTCCGAAGACAACAATCGGGGAAGATCCTCCGGGGCCACTTCAATTCGCGCCACGGTGTCATGATAACGGACCCGGAAAACCCGAAACCCCAACTCCCGTAGCACGCTTTCGCAGCGTGCCACCTGAGTCAGGCGTTGAGGCGTAATTTGAGTGCCGTAGGGGAAACGACTGGAAAGGCACGCCAGCGCCGGCTTGTCCCAGACGGGCAAATCGATCCGCCGAGCAGCCTCACGGATGTCAGCCTTGGAAAATGCGAGTTCGTCCAGAGGGGAGCGCACGCCATGTTCGCGGGCAGCCTGGCGTCCGGGTCGGTGGTCCCCGCGATCATCAAGGTTAAAGCCATCGAGGATGTTTGGGATCCCTAGAGTCAGCGCTTCCTTGACGGCGACACCGTACAGTTCGGTTTTGCAAAAGTAACAGCGGTTAAAGGGGTTTGCGGCGTAGCGCGGATCATCCACTTCGTGAGTCGCGATCAGCAAGTGACGCGCCCCCAGCCGCTCGGCCAAACCCTTTGCTTCAACCCCCTCTTCCGGGGCCAGGCTTGGTGACACTGCCGTCAATGCCAGGGCCTTATCCCCTAGCCATCTCACCGACTCGGCTAGTAGATAGCTCGAATCTACTCCACCAGAGAAGCAGACGATCACCCGCTCCATTTCTTGCAACAGGTTTCTTAACTGAGCGACCTTAGCGTTCAATTCGGACATGCTTTGGAATTACTGGAATGAACAAACCATGTCAATAGTGTGAGTAATGGTTAACCATTCCTCGGAGTTCCCACGGTTACATTTTTTACATCACTTGAGATATCCCTTTGGGTGGCTCCAGCGGGTCCGAGAAGTCGATGCCATAGCCGGGTCCCCGATGACGCCAGAAGGAGAAAACAACCGGTGGATAAGAGGGCCGATTTGATTCCGAACAGCTCTGCCAGCCATCCCACGGTAACCGGAGTTACAATATAGGCAAGGTTCCAACCCAATCCCATACTGGCCATGGACGCGGAACGGTCGCTGGCCGAACTGAGTTGGGTCGCGCGAACCTGGTACCAGACATCCATCAGGCCACTGGCGGTCCCCAAGGCGGCCATACAAAGAGCCAAAAGAATGAGGTGCTCCACGAGCCCACTGATAATTGCAAAAATGCCCAAACCTGCGATGGCCGCAGCGTACATAACCACCTGGCGACGTGGTGTGATCAGTGGGGCCAGCATCAAGCCGCTTGCGATGGGTCCTATGGCCCGTGACGCAACCGTGAATCCTATCCATTGCTCCCCGTAACCTAGCTGGGCTAGGTAAACTGGATAGATGGATTGGGTTAGGGCCGGAGCCAACCCCGCGGCAAAGGAGGCAGATATGGTTAGCCAGGTGGGTCGGTGACAGAGATATTTTCCAATGCCTGCGAAGATTTGCCATACGGAGCGCCCCTTGGGCTTCGCTTCTACGTGAGGGAGCAAGAATCCTAGAACGGAGGAGGCAAGGGTGGCCACTATCAAAATCAAGAAGGCGCCGGGATATCCTGCGGCGGCTGCAAGAACACCGCCCAAGCCCAGGCCGGCTAGATTCCCTGCGGCATTGCAGGCTGAGAGCTGTCCAAGCCTTTTCCCCGGAATGGATCCTGGGAGTTGGCTGGCGATGGATTGAGCGGGAGTCCAGAAGAGACTCCGAGACATGTTGGAGATGGTCTGGGCTATGAACAGAGAAAAGAACCCCTCGGCTTGATACACCACCACCGCCGCCAGGGTATTTAATAGGTAACAGGCATGAAGAACCAATCGTTCTCCGAAACGATCCGAAAGGGCACCCCCCATAAACCGAAGGCCCAGGGTGGCTACAACCGGTAATGAAACAACACTGGCAATCTTCAAAATCGAAAAGCCGAGATGAATGGCGTAGAGGGGGATCAATACATGTGACATGCCGATGGAAGTACACCAGAGGGCGGCGCTGCCATAGAGCACCAGGATGCCGGAGGACCGTTGGTTCCGCTTCATGGGGAATTAGCTCCCGGGCGGCGGTTGCTCCAATGGAAAGATTTACATTCAGAAAAGATAGACAATGAAATGCCTTTACGCGGAAATTGTGACGATCCCATTATGATTGGAAAAAAATTGAACAGGTGGGTTCAGAATTTTCCGGGCAGGCTAACCTTCTTTCTCCGTGTCCTTATTCTTCTTGTTGCTGCCGGAAAAAATTCTGTACATGAAGTAGGCCACCACCACCAATCCACCAGTCACAAGAGCAAAAGCTATGGGATTAAAGCTTTGTTCAGCATGCGGATGCTGATCTGAATGGTCTCCATTGGCGAAAGCCGGCGAAACCACGGTCGTCCATATGGGCGGCGTTAAAAAAAGCAGAAGGGCAAACCAAATTCCGAACAATAGCTTCAATGCGGACTTCCTAAGGGTTTCTATCCTTACCCTGCGAGTATCAACCCTGTTTTACCGAGGGCGCCAACTCCACCGCAGTCTCTGGTTCTTTGGGGCGGAAAGTAGTCAAAAACAGCAGTGCGGCAAAAGCAAAAACCACAGCCATGATAAGATATGTTTGAGTATAGTAATTAGAATCCATCATCCTACTGGCCACAAATGTACCGAAGCCCTGAGCCAGGGCGTGGGCTGCGCTCATCATTCCCGCGACTGTGCCTCGCTCCTTTGTCTGCACGGACTCTGTGTAGAATGTTCTGATAATGGGTTCACTCACGTGGATGGTGAGTTCGTGGAACAGAAAAAAGATCCCGGCAGCGATGAGCGTCGGGGCTACACCTACAGCGAAAGTGAACGGGATAGAAACAAGCATGGTGTACCCTATGGTTCTTACCCTTCCGATTCGCTCTGCTACGAGGGGGATCAGAAATGAACCAAAGGACATGGAAATTCCCCCAATGGCCAAGATGAGCGATGCCGTCATGGGTGGTGCACCGAGCTTGTTAACGAAAAATACCGTATGAAGTGGATGGACCATCCCAACACCCAACCAAACGAGGGCATAAAGGGGTACAATTCTCTTAACAAACGACCAACTCTCGACATTCTTGAAGGAGAATAGGGACCCGGAGCTTTTAGATGCTCTTTCAAGCGTATCAAGAATTTCTTTTTTCTCCCTGAACATGAACGCGGGAACCAAGGAAAGCATCCATACGACAGCGCCAATGTACAAAAATACTCTATATGTCGGGAGACTGACGTTGGGTAGGTTTCCAACAAACAGAAAGGGGAGCCCCTGCCCGAACATCATGGCAATCCTCCCCATGCCCTGCGTCACACTGAACAGATAAACCCTGTCTTTCTTTTCGCTGTTCTCCATGATCCAGGGCGATTCAGAACTGCTGTGAAGACCGTCAATAAGCCCTGAGACAACACTCAGAATTATGAGCACCTCTGCGGTAGGGAAAGTCACCATAATGAAGACCAGAATAGCCCCCATACCGTCCGAGAAGATGAAACCCGCTCTACGGCCAATCCTATCAACAACCCTGCCCATAAAGACGGCGCCCAACGCCATGGAGCCCCACAGGACAAATATCCTCATCCCGGCGAATCCGGGTGAATACCCCAATGCAAGGAGGTAGAGATTGAAGATTCCTCCGTACATTCCAAACCGGAAGGCCATCATCATGAAGTGAACGATGAAAAGCTTGGCATTGCGGCTGAAGCCGCCAAGAATTTCAAAATACCCCGGCTTCAAGCCATCTGAGGGTTGATTCCCCCCCTGGGATACCGTTCTTTCGTCCATACTGGCCTCCTTCGGACTTCGTTGGTTTAGTAAGGCCGCTTCGACTGATCAGAATTCGAGACAAGCCACAATATCTATAAAGGACTCGGCGAGTCAAGTCGCTGCTAGTACTGCCGTCGAACGGTCGTCATCTTAGCCGATCCACCGCACAAAATGACCGAACTTCCCCTTTTCCTAGGGGCAAGTTCGGGGGAGAGACTACAGGATACAATCCTGCGAGAAGTCGCTGGCTAACTTGGTTGAGGGTGATGACGTTTGGGCTAATCCTGAGCCCCGGTGAGCCGGTGGAAAAGAAGGCCATACCTGATCCCTTGATCACTCACGATGGCCTGGTCCATTCGGAAGCGGTCCATGATCCTGTCAATGAGAAGGGCCCCCGCCAGAATCACATCGGCTCTCTTTGGTTCCAAGCCGGGGATCAGCGTCCGCTTAGCTACGGTTTTACTTTGGAAGAGTCGAATCTGACGTCGGACTTCTTTCCGTTTGAGGGGACTTCCATGAACCTCCTCTGCCCTGTAGGGAACCAGTGCTTTTTCCACCGCTGAGAGAGTTGTGAAAGTCCCGGCTATCCCTACCATGGAGCTGAAGTTCGTTTCGGTTCCCCAATCCGCCAGTTGCTCAGACAAATCACTATCCACAGCCCTTATCAAGAGATCACATTCTTCTTTTCGAGCCGGGTCGGAAGTTAGGAACCGCTCCGTTAGCTTGACGGTGCCCATAGGGTAGCTTACCCAACGCTGCAACTCACCGCCCTTTCCCCATACAAATTCTGTACTTCCTCCTCCTATGTCCACCACCAACAGCTCAGGGGCCAGCCCCGTAAGCCCTTTTTGAACTGACAGGTAGGAGTACCACGCCTCTTCACGCGTTGTTAGAATGCGCAGATCCAAGCCCAGATCCTGCTTCAAACATGTTTTAAAGTCGCTTGCATTGGCGGCTTCCCTGAGGGCGCTGGTGCCTGCAACCATTATCTCTTGAACGTTCCAACTCCGGCACCTCTCACAATAAACACGCAGTATATCCAGTGTCCGCTGCCGTCCTCCCCGCCCGATCACGCCGCTATGTTGCACTCCTTCACCGAGTCTCGTAATCTCTGCATGGTCCTCGAGAACTCGAAAGTTTCCTTTGTGATCGATCTCGACGATCAGAAAAAGAACGGTGTTGGTGCCGACATCGATGGTGGCAAGGCGCCACGTGTCCATGTCTATGCCTCTTGAGCTAGGGGGAATGGATGGGCCTCATTGACTCGTGTCTGCCAGAGTTCCAACTCCTCCAAGGCCCTATGGGCCATGAGTTCTTTTTTGGCTCTTCCTTTGGCGGAGTTGGGAAAGGGAAGGGGAGGGAACAGGCCGAAGTTCGCGTTCATGGGCTGAAACGCTTGGGACGATTGGTCGGTGATGTACCTTAGCAACGATCCCAGGGCGGTGGTGGGAGGTGGAAACACCGGTTCCAATCCAGCCGCCATTCGAGCTCCGTTGATTCCGGCTAGCAGCCCCGAAGCCGCGGATTCAATGTACCCCTCAACTCCGGTCATCTGTCCCGCAAAGAAAAGATCATTGCGCCACCGCCATTGGAGGGTGGGTCGGAGATGGTGGGGGGAGTCAATGAAGGTATTGCGATGCAGGCTCCCCAGGCGAACGAACTCTGCTTTCTCTAGACCCGGGATCAGAGAAAAAACTCGCCTCTGCTCCGGGTAGGTCATCTTCGTCTGGAATCCCACCATGTTGTAGAGGTTCCCCTGACGGTTTTCCTGTCTCAGCTGGATGGCTGCATAGGGTCTTTTCCCTGTGCGCGGATCCGTCAACCCGGTGGGTCTCATGGGACCAAAGGCCAGGCTATCCCTGCCCCTCCTGGCAATCTCCTCTATGGGCTGACAGCCCTCGAAGACGATGAATCGTTCGAAGCTGCGGGTGGGGATCTTTTCCGCCGCCAGTATGGCGTCCACAAAACGGCCATATTCCTCGCGCGTGAGGGGGAGGTTCAAATAATCGCCGGATCCCTGATCGTAGCGCGAGGCACGGAAGGCAACTTCCCTATCGATGGACTCGGCAGTGACAATCGGAGAAATGGCGTCATAAAAATAGAGGTGGCTAGAGCCGAGGAGGGAGGCAAGCTGATCCGATAGGGTCGGGGCGGTGAGGGGGCCAGTGGCCAAGATCACCGGGCCCGCTGGTATTTCCTTCACTTCCCGCCGAATGATTTTGACCCCAGGTAAAGATTCAAGCGCCTCCGTGATGGCCTGGGAAAACCGCTCCCGATCAACCGCCAGGGCGGAACCTGCGGGGACACGATTCGCCTCGCCGATGCGGATGACCAGCGAGCCCAGGCGTTTCATCTCTTCTTTTAATATCCCGGCGCCCGTGGTTAAAGTTTGGGAACGAAAGGAATTGCTACAGACAAGCTCGGCGAGAAACCGGGTGCAATGGGCATCTGTTCTCCTGTGAGGCCTCATTTCGTAGAGCTCCACAGCTACCCCGCGTCGGGCTATTTGCCACGCCGCCTCCGATCCGGCCAGACCTCCACCGATGATCCGAACCGTTCGATCCATACCTTACTCTGTCATCTGAATCGTATAGTCGCAGTCTTCTTTATGACACCGGCGAACCCTACCTGCTTTCTTGGTGACCTTCTCCAGAAGGATGGGGGTGCTGCATTTAGGACAGGGCTCTCCCACGGGGCGGTCCCAGCTGGCAAAGCGACAATCAGGATAGCGATCGCAGGCAAAAAAGATCTTGCCGCGCCGGGATTTTTTCTCGTGGAGATTGCCTTCTCCACAGGACGGACAGCTAATCCCAAGCTCCACAGGTTTCGTCAACGGGCGCATGTTTTTGCATTCTGGATAGCCGCCGCATCCCAAAAACCGACCGTATTTCCCCCAGCGGATTTCCAGGGGCCGTCCACACTTCTCACAGATTTCTCCGGTTTCGCCGTCCTCAACCGTGATCTTACCCTCTTCGTCGCGGGTAAAGTTCTTGGTGTTTTTACAGTCAGGATACTTTGGGCAGGCAAGGAACTCGCCGTTTCGCCCCCATTTCACAACCATCATGGCCCCACACTTCTCGCAGGCGATATCCGTGGGGACCTCTTCTCGCTTCACATCTCTCATTTCGGCCTCAGCCATTTTGAGGTCACGGGAGAAAGAGGTGTAGAAGCGTTTCATGACCTTGGTCCAGTCCTCGCTACCTGCCTCGATTTTGTCTAAATTATTTTCCATCCCTGCGGTGAACTCAACGTTTAGAATATCGGGAAAGCAATCCACCAAAAGATCGGTGATGAGCATCCCTAACTCTGTGGGTACGAGGGTTCTCCGCTCATCCTGGGCGACGTATTCTCTGGTAAGGATGTTGGAAACGATGACGGCATAGGTGGAGGGTCTTCCAATTCCTTTCTCGTCCAACTCCTTGATCAGGGAAGCCTGAGAGAAGCGGGGGGGGGGTTGAGTAAAGTGTTGACGTGGCTCGAGGGAAAGTAAGGTCAGGTTTTCTCCCACCTGCAAGTCCGGGAGGGTGGAATCCTTTTCCTCATCCTCATCGTCTTTCCCTTCGATGTAAAGCTTCATGAAACCGTCGAATTTCAGCTGCTGGCCGGTGGCACGGAAAATCCCTTCGCTCACCTGAATGTCAAAGGCTGTCTGGTCATAGACGGCAGGCCGCATCTGGCTCGCGACAAATCGATCCCATATCAAACAGTAGAGCGAAAAGAGATCGCGACGCAGAAAACTCCGCACACGATCGGGGCGATAATCCATGGAAGTGGGTCGGATGGCTTCGTGTGCGTCTTGGCTTCCTCTCTTGGATCTATAGGCGACCGGTTTATCCGGCAAGTAACTGTCTCCGTATTGACCCTTGATAAAGCCACGTACATTTTGAATGGCATCTGGAGAGACACGAGTGGAATCGGTTCGCATGTAAGTGATCAACCCAACGGATCCCTCGCTGCCCAATTCAATACCTTCGTATAATCTTTGGGCTGCTTGCATGGTACGCTGGGGTTGGAACCCTAGCTTTCGGGCCGCCTCTTGTTGGAGCTTACTGGTCACAAACGGTGGGGCTGGAAATCGACGGCGCTCTTTCTTTTCCACCTGCCCAATGACCCAGGATGCGCCATATAAAGATCCGGTAATGTCTTGAACCTGACTTTCGCTCGCGATCCTTACCTTCTTATTGTCGAATTTGTAGCCGCGCCACTGAACCAGCTTGGCTTCAAACTCGGGCCCCTCATGTCCCTTTAGAAGGGCTGTAAGGGACCAGTATTCGAGAGGGGTGAAAGCGCGAATTTCTTTTTCACGTTCACAGACCAACCGTACAGCCACCGACTGCACCCGTCCTGCGCTGAGACCCCTGCGGACTTTTTTCCACAGGATCGGGCTGATCTGATAACCCACCAGACGGTCCAGAATTCGCCGGGCCACCTGAGCTTCAAACTTCTTTCGGTCTAGCTTCTGCGGGTGGTTGATGGCCTCTTGAACTGCCTTACGAGTGATTTCGTTTATTAAGAGGCGATGGAATTGGCTGCCATTCTTTCCAAGCTGCTCCGCAAGATGCCAAGCAATGGCTTCACCCTCACGGTCAGGATCGGATGCTAGATAAATGTTTTCTTTACCCTTGGAGGTGCGCTTGAGATCGTCGATTATTTTTTTCTTTCCCTGAATGACGCAGAAGTCAGGTGTGAACCCACCCTTGATATCGACTCCTAATTTGCTCTTGGGTAGATCCACCACATGGCCCACGGAGGCCTTTACCTGGAAGTCTCTTCCCAGGTACTTTTCCAAAGTTTTTGCCTTGGCCGGAGATTCAACGATCACTAGATTTTTTGCTGCCATGTTTTGTTCTCACATTCGATGATATTACAATCCACCTATCCCAATCAAACGGACCTGAATCTTTTCCCAGGTAGCTGCTTTAACAGCCCTTTTATTTCTAAATCTAATAGAATCTCCGAAACCTTGGCCGATGACAGCCCGCTTGCTTGGATGATCTCGTCAATCTGGCGCGGAGAATCCTTTACGAGTTCAAACACATTCTTCGCCTCAAGGCTGGCATTGGGAGGCAACGATGGACGAGGAGGTTCTATGACCGCCCGGCCTTGTGAATGGAGTTGCGGAGCGATCTCTTCCAAAATGTCCTCGATACGCTCGACCAACTTCGCCCCCTGCCGTATTAATTGGTGTGTCCCGCGGCTCCGGCTCGCTCCGGCCTGACCAGGCACTGCGAAGACTTCTCTTCCCTGCTCGTTGGCCAGGCCGGCGGTGATCAAAGAGCCACTTTTTTCCGTCGCTTCCACCACCACTACCCCCAGTGACAGGCCGCTGATGAGACGGTTACGGGAGGGGAAATTAAAGGGGAACGGGCGAGTTCCCATGGGGAGTTCGGAAAATACGGCTCCATGTTTGCAAATCCTTTGATAAAGCTCCTTATGTTCCGGAGGATAAGCGACATCCACGCCGGATCCGAGGACAGCCGCCGTCATGCCGCCAGCTTGCAGTGCGGCCTCATGGGCTTGACCGTCGATTCCTCGGGCCATTCCGCTTATCACTGCAAAACCTGAGGAAGATAAGCCATAACAGAGATCTCGGGTCATCTTCAATCCGTACTCGCTGGCGCTTCGGGATCCCACCACAGCCACTGCCTTTTCGATACTTTCTCCGAGCTCTCCCAACATATAAAGGAGGGGAGGGGGATCGGCGATGGTCCGTAGCCGGCGAGGATAGTTCCCGTCATTATAAGGAATAATCTTTGCCCCCGCCGCGGCGACCCGTTCCATCTCCAGCCTGGCCAGTCCCCATTCGGAGAAACCACGCAGGCTCTGGATAGCCTGGCTCTCAAGGCCGGGGATTTGAGCCAGTTCCGCATCCGATTTCCCAAATGCCAAGATGGGATCCCCCAGGTGCTCGACAATGGTTTTGAACGCTACGGAGCCCAACCCCTTAACATGCCTGAGCGCAAGCCATGGGAGATATTCTTTTTCGTCCAACGATGGCGTAGGAGAGCCCTCCTAGACTTCACCTGCAAATGGTAGTCTACCGCAATCCTTAATGGTTTGTCAGGTAGATGATTCTAGCTGCTTACCGGGGTTGCTGCAAAAGGAGAAAATCCAACCGCCCCCTAAAGACTAACTTTTTTTGTCATCCTCGGACCTTACCTCGAAGCCGAGAGTGTCTTTCTTCCAACTTCAACAATCTTTTTTTCAATGCCGTACCGAGAGCATAGCCGCCAAGCGCTCCATTGCTCCTCACTACGCGATGGCAAGGAATGATAATGGGAATTGGATTTCTGGCCAGGGCGTTCCCTACGGCCCGTGCAGCCTTGGGGTTTCCCAAACGTTGGGCCAGCCATCCATAGCTTCTCACTTCCCCGTAGGGGATTCGAGTTGCAGCCTTAAGGACTGCATGGGTGAATGCCGGTAATCCCCGTAAGTCGCAGGGAGTGGAAAAATTCCTCGTGCCCCCGCTCAGGTAAGACCGCAATTCCTTTTGGGCCTTCATCCTCCAACGACGGGCCGATGGAGGGCTCTTCTTTGAACGTTGGCGCACCACCGTGTTTCGAGCGCCGCTCCCGAGCCGGACTTCCTCCACCCCGTCTTGCGTCGCTGCAATGAACAACGCCAGAGATTCATTTCCCTTTGATTGTTTCAAGGGTCTCTCCTTTCCCTTCGGGCTCGTAATAGGAGCCGGATGGGTGAGTTTGCCAATTTCAAATTCGAACGGAGCCGATGAATGAGGTAGCGTTCATAGCTCGTCGGGACTCCTTTCACGTAGTTGACAAAAAGAGTAAATGTGGGTGGACAGATGTCGGTCTGTGTCCCGTAGTAAAATTTCACCTCGCGTCCTCGATACTGAGGCGGGGTATGCCTGCCGACCGTTTCCCGTAGCGTCTGGTTCAAGGTGGAAGTTCGAAACCACTGTTGCTGTTCCAATGAAACCTGGTGTACTCGTTCCATTAACTCTGATAGGCCGTATCCAGTCAACGCCGAGATGAATACAACGGGCGCAAAATTTAAAAAGTCGGGCTTCCAGTTGTCCCGATTGGTGAGATCTCGTTTGTTCGGTGGATTCTTTGGAATCAGGTCCCATTTGTTTACGGCCAAGACGCTTCCCTTGCCGCGCTGGAGCGTATAGGCCATGATCTGAGCGTCCTGAGAGGTGATCCCTTCCGGTCCGTCCAGAAGGTGAATAATCACATCTCCCCGATCCACCGACCGAAGGGAACGTACCACGCTATAGCGCTCGACCCGATCCACGATCCTGGCCCGGCGCCGGATTCCGGCGGTATCCACTAACGTGTACTGTTCCTTCATCCAGGTCAAGGAGCACTCCAAAGCGTCCCGTGTAGTGCCAGGATGGGCATCCACCACGGAGCGCTCGTAACCAAGAAGACGGTTCACCAATGTGGATTTCCCTACATTGGGTCTACCCACAATGGCAAGGCGGGGCCCTGGCGTTTCTTCCTTGACGCTTTCTTCGTCTGGTTTGGAAAGCGTTGACATTATGCGATCCATCAGCTCGGAAACTCCTATTCCATGCTCTGCTGAAAGCGGAAAGATCTCACTCAAACCCAAAGCGTAGAATTCGTATAGGAGGTTTTCTTTCGATTTCGTGTCAATTTTGTTAACCGCGAAGAGGACCGGTTTCTTCACCCGTCTCAGCAGGCCCGCAGCCTCCCGATCCAATGGATTCAATCCCATTTTCCCGTCAAACAAGAAGACGATAATGTCGGCTTCCTCTATGGCTAGACGGCTTTGCTCCTGAATCTGCTTTTTTAATCCTGCGGTGGGGTCCGGTTCGAATCCACCCGTATCGATGAGGGAAAAGGTTCTTCCAAGCCACTTGGCTTCTCCATAGTTTCGGTCCCGGGTGACCCCCGGAAAGTTATCTACGATGGCGGTCTTTCCCCCGGTGAGTCGGTTGAATAGGGTAGACTTTCCCACGTTGGGCCGGCCCACAATGGCGACAAATCCGGAGCTTCGCTCCGGCGGCCGACCCCTGGCCTGTACTACAGTAGTGTTCACGGTTTTTCTCCCTAGAGAATGCCTCCCATTTTGAGTTCCTCGCTGCCCACTGACTGCTGTCTTTTCGTTATTGCGGTGTCCAAGACTCAGTCCTCGGCACTCGTGACTCAGTACTGAGTCCGCTTTGCCCTCAGTCCTCGCTTGCCTGAAGAAGATAGGCCTGGATGAAGCGGTCGATGTCGCCATCCAGGACCCCATCCGCATTGCCCGCCTCGACGTTCGTACGGTGATCTTTCACCATTCGATAGGGATGGAGGACATAGGACCGGATTTGACTTCCCCAGGCAATATCCTTTTTGGTTTTATGAAACGACTCCATCTTTTCCTTTTGCTTTTCTGATTCCAGTTCGTAGAGACGCGATCGAAGGATCTTTAGGGCCATTGCCTTGTTCTTGTGCTGGGAACGCTCGTTTTGGCAAGCCACCACGATGTTCGTGGGGAGATGGGTGATGCGAACCGCCGAATCAGTTTTGTTAACATGTTGTCCGCCAGCGCCGCTGGACCGATAGGTGTCAATGCGCAGCTCGGCCTCATTGATATCCACTTTAATAGTTTCATCCACTTCTGGGTAAACGAAAACCGAGGCAAAGGAAGTGTGGCGGCGGGAATTGGCATCGAAGGGCGAGATCCGCACCAGACGGTGGATACCCGCCTCGGCCTTCAAGTGGCCGTAGGCATAGTTCCCTTCCACCGTGAAGGTCACGCTCTTGGTGCCCGCCTCCTCGCCGGGCTGATATTCCAAAATCTCCGTCTTGTACCCTCCACGGTCGGCCCAACGGAGATACATCCGGAGCAACATCTCAGCCCAGTCTTGAGCTTCAGTGCCTCCAGCTCCCGGATGCAGGCTCACAATGGCGTTCCTCGGATCGTCGACACCGCCCAGGATCCGGCTGAGCTCAATCTCAGGAAGTTCCGAGGCCACAAGGGCTACCTTGGCTGCCGCTTCTGCCAGGGCCTCTTCACTGTTTTCGACGGCTGCCAGCTCAAGATAAATTTGGGCTTCGTCGAGGTGGGTCCTGTTCCTTTGCCAAACTTCCAGGGTCTGTTTGATGCCGGCTTGTTCTTTAAGAAGGGTCTGGGCCTTATCCGAATCGTTCCAGAAATCGGAGCGGGAGCTTATCCGGTTGATTTCCTGTAGTCGCTTCTCCTTCGTATCGAGGTCAAAGACGCCTCCGGAGGAGATCCAGTCTCTCTTCCAGTTGGGTTAATTGCTCTTTGGTGTCGTCTAGCATTTGTCTTCTCCATCCCCTGAGTTCGCAGGCTTTTAACTATTATATCCTCAAATTCCTCGGGTCACAAAGTGCGCGTTGGATCTTCGTTTCCATCCCTTTCATTCGGCGGGCCTCTTTTGGGGAGACTTCATGATCGTATCCTAAAAGGTGAAGGATACCGTGGATCAGCAGGATCTCAATCTCCATATCCAGAGTTTTCATTCCCTCCTTGGCCTGCTTTTCCGCCTGCTCCACTGAAATAACCACATCTCCGAGGAGCTTTTCCCCCTTTGAGAGGTCCCCTTCCAGGGAGAAAGACAACACATCCGTGGGCTCGTTCTTGTTGCGGTATTGGGAATTTAACCTCTGAATCTCTCCGTTACCTACTAGCGCGAGACTCAACTCCGATTGATTTTTCTTCAGGAGTTGAAGGATCCGAATGGCCTTGGCCTTGATCTTTCGTGCGGAGACTTTTCTCCCTTCGCTCAGGTTTACGATATCAACGCTCATAAGATCGCTAGGCGCGAAGCGCAGCCACGGACAGAATTAGATCTCGTTAAGAACTTCACCGTAGAGAATTGGCTTTTTGTTTGTCGGGAGACGGCGACAAACAAAAATTAGGGCTCAAAGTTTCTTGCCCAATCGTCGTCTCCCGGTTGGGCAAAACGGATTTCCTCAGCGCACTCTGCGTCTGTGCGGTGCGATTTCCGAATCTTCGTCTGCGTACATCTGCGAGAACCTGCGGTTAATAGTATTAGAGATCTTTCCAATTGGGCCGGGGCAGAGGGAGGCCGGCTCAGGGTTCGGTTTTTTCGGGTTTTATTTCCTGAACCTCGGTTCGACTTGTGTCGGATTCGTAGGCGGCGATGATATTCTGTACGAGGCGGTGGCGTGCCACGTCCTTTTCGGTAAAGGAAACAAACCTGATGTCATCAATCCTCTGCAAAATTCGTGACGCCTCCTTGAGCCCGGACGGCTTTCCGGCGGGTAAGTCGATCTGGGTCACATCTCCCGTGATGACAGCCTTGGAACCGTAACCGAGACGGGTCAGAAACATCTTCATCTGCTCGGGTGTGGTATTTTGGGCTTCGTCCAGGATGACAAAGGAGTCGTTGAGGGTCCGCCCTCTCATAAAGGCCAGGGGGGCCACCTCGATGGTTCCCCGTTCCACCAGTCGGTGGGCCTTGTCGAAGTCCACCATGTCATGGAGGGCATCGTAAAGGGGGCGTAAATAGGGGTTCACTTTTTCCGCAAGATCACCGGGTAAAAAGCCGAGTCTTTCCCCCGCCTCCACCGCCGGACGGGTCAGGATGATACGCACGTAATTGTTTTTCATCAGCTCCGCCACCGCCATGGCCATGGCCAGGTAGGTCTTGCCGGTGCCGGCGGGCCCAACGCCGAAGACGATATCGTACCGACGAATGGCGTCGATATAGACCTTTTGGGCTACGCTCTTGGGCGTAATGGTCCGTTTGTGGGAAGAGATATATATGGTGTCGAGAAAAATATCCTGTAGATTGGCCCGACCGTTGCCGCTTAGGATGCGGATGCTATAGTCCACGTCGCTGCCGTAGACCGGATAACCCTTTTCCAATAGGCCGTAGAGTTGTTGCATGACTTTGGCCGCCAGTTCAGATTCCAAGGGATCTCCTGACACATCTATCTCGTTGCCCCTGATTTGGATCCGCACTCCCAAGGTGCGCTGGATGATTTTAACGTGTTCGTCGTGGTGCCCGAGCAGGTCGCGGAAGATGCGCGGGTCGTTGAAAGAGAGATGGATGGCCTCTCCCTCCAGAGGGATTTCTTTTCTGATTCTACTTGATTTCACGTGGTCTCTCCCATCATCTGAATAAGGATTTCACGCCGTCGCGGCCGGTTGTCAAAATCCAACAGCACGATTTGCCGCCAAGTTCCGAGCTGTAATTTTCCAGCCCCAACGGGGATCTGCAGGGAAGGACCCAACAGTGAAGCTCGGAGGTGTGAAAAGCCGTTGTCATCCCCCCAACGGTCGTCGTGGCGATATCTTCTGTTGGACGGAATTGTCGTTTCCAGAAAGTCCTTCAGATCCTGAATGAGACCCGGCTCGTATTCCATGGTGGTGAGAGCTGCGGTGGAACCGGAAACGAATAGTGAGACCAGACCCTGCTGGAACCTCTCCCTTTCCACCCGGTCCTGCACCTTCTCGGTGATGTTGATGATGTCACAGAACCCTTGGGTCTCTTCCTTCAACCGATCCGCGTGAATCCTCATTGCGACGTTGGCCTTCTATTTGAGTTGCCTGACGATCTCATCCGCCTTTTTCAATGCGTCAGCCAATTTCGTGGGGTCTTTCCCTCCGGCCTGGGCGAAGTCCGCGCGTCCCCCGCCGCCCCCCCCCACCACCGGGGCCAGCCGCTTAATAATCTCTCCGGCATGGTAGCGCTGGATTAAATCCTTGCTTACCGAGGAAACCAACTGGACGTTCTTGTCTCCGGTGCTTAAAAGGATCACCAGACCCGATCCCATCTTGTCTCTCAGCTGGTCGGCAATTTCCCTGAGTTGTTTGGCGTCCACCTTTTCCACCTCGGTGATGAGCACGCTTGTGCCGTTGATATCCCTTCTTTTAGCCAGCAAGTCAGGGATCTGGTTCTTCCCCAGTTGTCCCTGGAGGCGTGCGATCTCTTTCTCCATGGCCTTTTGCTGTTCCAGCAGCTTCTTGATCCTTTCCACAGTTTCATCGGCATTGGAGCGGATCAATTCCGCAACGGCCTTCAGGTCTTGCTCATAGCGGTGGATCAAGTCCAGGGCCCCCTCTCCGGTTAAGGCCTCAACGCGTCTCACCCCTGCAGACACACCCGCCTCGCTTTGGAGCTTGAACAGGCCAATTTCGCCCGACCGGTACACATGGGTTCCCCCACAGAGCTCCCGGGAAAAATCTCCGATGCTGATCACGCGGACCCGGTCGCCGTACTTCTCGCCGAAGAAGGCGAGGGCGCCGTTTTTAAGGGCTTCTTCGTAACTGGACTCTTCAATCCTCACCTCGGCATCCCAACGGATTCTCTCGTTGACCTTTTCCTCCACCGCCTGAAGAGTTTCCGCGGAGATGGAACCCGTGTGGTTGAAATCAAATCGCAAACGATCCGGAGCCACTAAAGACCCAGCCTGGCGTACATGATCGCCCAGCTCCTGACGGAGCACGGAGTGGAGGATATGGGTTGCCGAATGGTTGAGCCCGGTTCTTTGCCGATGTCTGGAGTCCACAACCAGGTGAACCTTATCTCCCACCTGGATTCGACCCTTTGTTACCCGTCCCCTGTGCACGATGACCTGGGGTGTCAGGTGTTGGGTGTCCAGAATTTCCAAAGTGTCACCACGGGAAGTTTCCATGGTGCCCCGGTCTCCCACCTGTCCTCCCGCTTCCCCATAAAACGAGGTCTCCGCGGTGATGAGATCCACTTGAGTTCCCTCTCCCACTTCTCTTTTGCTTTCCCCTTCGGCGTAGAGGGCGATGACGGATGATTCGAGGTCGAGTCGGTCATACCCCACGAATCGGGTTTCCTGGTCCAACCGGATTTTAATACCGCTTTGGAGGGTCTCCCTGGCCTCTCGGCCACGGTTCTTCTGTTCCTCCATGAGTTTTTCAAACCTCTCGTGGTCGACGGTTACCTTTTCGTTTCGGAGAATGTCTTGCGTGAGATCCAGGGGGAACCCGAAGGTATCATAGAGCCGAAAGGCCGTCTCACCGGAAAGGACCTTTTTCTTTTGCCTGCGCATTTCTTTCAGGGCGCCCTCTAGATGAACCAGTCCCTTGTCTAGAGTCTCGGCGAATCGTTCCTCCTCGCTCAGGATCGTGGCGCGGACCCGCACCTGTTCGGTCTGAAGCTCGGGATAGGCTTTGCCCATGATCCCGGCCGCCGTTTCCACCAGACGGTGAAGAAACGGCTCCTCAAGACCGATCATTCGCCCATGTCGGCTCGCACGCCTGAGGAGTCTTCTCAGCACGTAGCCGCGGCCATCGTTGCTGGGGAAGACACCATCGGCGGTCAAAAAGCTCACCGCCCTCGCGTGGTCGGCGATCACCCGAAAGGATACGTCCGACTCCAGGTTGTCGCCATACTTCTTGCCTGAAAGTCTTTCGGTGGCGCCCATAAGGTTTCGTAGTAGATCCACGTCGTAATTGGAAAGGACCCCCTGGAGCACAGCGGCCACCCGTTCGAGTCCCATGCCGGTGTCCACATGCTTCGCCGGTAATTCCGAGAGTTTCCCGTCTTCGTCCCTGTTGTACTGAATAAAGACCAGGTTCCATAGTTCGATGAAACGGGCGCAGCCGGCGTTCACCTGACAGCGGTGTCCTTTTTCCCGCTTTCGATCACAGGCCTGAGCGCCACGATCAATGTGGATCTCACTGCAAGGCCCGCAAGGGCCCACCTCTCCCATCTCCCAAAAATTGTCCTCCTCGCCAAAGCGTTGGATACGGTTTTTGGGAATCCCTGTGACCTTGTGCCAGAGTTCTTCAGCTTCGTCGTCGTCCTTGTAGACGGTGACCCATAGCTTGTCCTTGGGCAGTCCCCATTCCCGGGTGAGCAGGTCCCAGGCCCAAAGGATCGCCTGTTCCTTATAGTAATCGCCGAAGGACCAGTTTCCTAACATCTCAAAAAAGGTATGGTGGTAGGTGTCTTGTCCCACGGCCTCCAGGTCATTGTGTTTGCCGCTGATGCGTAAACACTTCTGGGAACTAGCGGCTCGCACGAAGGGGAGCCGTTCTGTCCCCAGAAAGACATTTTTAAACTGCACCATTCCCGCGTTGGTGAAAAGGAGGGTTGGGTCTTTTTCTGGAATCAATGAGGAGCTCCTCACCACACTATGGTCGAGCTTGCGAAAGTGGTCGAGAAAGCTGCTGCGGATCTCGTTCCCGGTGATCATATGGCCATTACCATCATACCAGAGGTCATCGAGTCAATAAATTCCCTTGTTCCGGTAGTTCAGTCAGGGTCCGTATGCCCTTTCAATAACTCAAGAATTATGGATTCGCTATAGCCGCGTCGATGCAGGTAGTTGCTGGCTCGTCGCAGAACCTTCAGGTCGCTCAGATCCTGGTCTTTGAACTTTTTATCGAGCAGAGCCCTTGCCCGTTTCCGCTCATCCTGTTCGGCAAAGGTCTCCCGTAGGATCGTATCGATGAGAGGCTCCGAGATGCCCTTCTGTCGCAGTTCCCTCTCGATGCGCTTGAGTCCATACCCGTGGTTGGCCGCGCGAGTCAGGGCCCAATCTCGGGCGTAGGTCTCATCGTTCAGGAGGTTTAAGGAACCGAGTCTTTCCAGGGTGGTTTCTACGGTGATTTGGGGGTAGCCCAGCTGGATGAGTTTGATCCTGACTTGTTCTTCCGTCCGGGCTCGATAACCGAGGAATTTGAGGGCGCGATTCAGTGCCTTTGCCAATTCCCCCTCTACGTTCCTAGCCATAGTCTCAGCTTGTGGTAGGCTGAGCCCACTCAGTCCTTGATGTCCGATGCTGATTTCCCTTTGGTCTTTTCCTTCTTTTCCTGAGCATGAGGGTCCGCGGGGGCACGCTTGGTACCAGTCTTTTCGGCGATCAGCGCCGCCAGCTCTCGCGCAGTTTCCGGATGTTGTCTAAGGAACTCCTTTGCGCTCTCGCGCCCCTGTCCAATCCGTTCATTGTTGAAAGAATACCATGCCCCGCTCTTCTCCACGATGCCGGTTCCACTGCCCAAGTCCACGATTTCTCCTTCGCGGGAGATACCCGTTCCGTATAGGATGTCGAATTCCGCCTCCTTGAAAGGCGGCGCGAGTTTGTTCTTGACCACTTTCACTCGTGTCCGTCCGCCCACCACCGAGTCCCCGTCCTTTATTGCCCCAATGCGCCGAATATCCATTCTCAGGGAGGCATAGAACTTTAGCGCATTGCCTCCCGTGGTGGTTTCGGGGTTTCCAAACATGACACCGATCTTCATTCGGATCTGGTTAATAAAAATCACCACAGCATGAGAGCGAGAGATAGTTCCGGTCAGTTTGCGTAGGGCCTGTGACATGAGCCTGGCCTGAAGCCCCATATGGGAATCGCCCATTTCCCCCTCGATTTCCGCCCTGGGCACCAAGGCGGCTACGGAGTCAATGACGATCACATCAATGGCACCGCTGCGCACCAGGGTGTCGGCAATCTCTAATGCCTGCTCCCCATGGTCGGGCTGAGAGATCAGCAGGTCATCCGTATTGACCCCCAGCCTTTTGGCGTAGGAGAGATCCAGGGCATGCTCTGCGTCGATATAGGCTCCCATTCCCCCCTGCTTTTGCGTCTCCGAAACGATATGAAGGGCCAGGGTCGTTTTTCCCGAGGACTCGGGGCCGTAGATCTCAACCACCCTTCCCCGGGGAACGCCCCCTATACTGAGGGCGATATCCAGGCCGATGGAGCCGGTGGGGATGACGGCGATATCGCTAATGATGCCTCCCTCTCCCAGCTTCATGATGGCCCCTTTGCCAAATTGCTTCTCGATTTGACTGACCGCCAGATCGATGGCCTTGCTTCGATTTACTTCCATGGTATTTCTCCTACATAGTTATAGTTACCAGGTTTACTGCTCCTTGAGAGGTATCTCACCGAGGGAGGTGTACGCGGCCCCCTGCGGCATAAGGACACTTTGGAATAGGACCACATTATTTACTCTGGATCGCCCGAAATCGTGATTTCGCCATATTGAAAGCTGCTCTTTAAGCTTTTCCGGTTGAAACCCGGGGTCCCGCCACCGACCAAGAGTCAAATGGGGGGTGAAATTCCTTTTCTCCCGGGGAAAGCCCAGAGGCTCGAGGGCGGTTTCCACTGCATCAGCTAACCGAAGTAGCCCTTGACCTTCGAGTCCGGTCCACAGCACGCGGGCTCGCTTTATATTTGGGAAAACTCCGATTCCTTTCCCACCTAATAAAAAGCATGGGATAGGTCCCAGCGCGTTTTCCAGGGCATGCATCATGGGTGTAACACTATTTTCGTCCACCGATCCCAAAAATTTGAGGGTGAGATGGAGATTTTCCTGTGCGACCCATCGGAGTCCTGTCAAGCTCTTCTGAAACTGGGATCGAACCTCGGATATTTTTTGGAGCATGGCCGGTTCAATCCGGACTGCAACAAATGCACGTATCACTGCCCCTGTGGTTTGCCTAGAGCAAGACCTTTCTTAACCAGTGGAGTGCTGCCTGCGAGGCGCCTTGAATCACACGCTCCCGGTCCCCTTGAAGGTGGAGTATTTGTGCCTCGACACTCTCGGGCTGAGCCATTCCAATCCATACTGTGCCCACTGCAATGTCAGGAGTTCCCCCTTCAGGTCCGGCGATTCCCGTAACGCTCATTCCGACATTGGCCTCCGTCTTCTTTCTAATCCCCCTGGCCATCTCCATGGCCGTCTCACGGCTCACCGGGCCGAATCGCCCGAGGGTAGGCTTTTTGACGCCCAAGACGGCTGTTTTTGCCTCATTGGAATAGGTGACGGCCGAACCCTTGAAATAGTCCGAGCTCCCGGGCACCCGAGTGATTCGATGGCTGATATAACCTCCCGTGCAGGACTCGGCTAAAGCGAGAGTCCATCCATGATTTCGTAGCAACCCGCCCACAATCTCCTCCAGGGTTTCATCGCCTTCACCGTAAACATAGGGTCCGATGAGTTCCCTGATACGGCCCTTGAGTCCCTGGAATTGTTTTGAATGCTCTTTGCCTCCTCTGTAGATTAACCGCAGCGAAAGGTCAGGATAATGGGCCCGAAAGGAAAGCTGCGCACCGTCGGGGAGATGAACCGGCTTCAATATGTCATCTAGCCTGGACTCCGTCAAGCCATAGATCTTGAAAGTGGAGGAGGCTACATCGTCTGTCTCTAGCGTCTGAGAAATCCAGGGAAGCACGCTTTGCTGCATCATCTCCACCATCTCTCTGGGTACCCCGGAGAGCCAAATCAACCACTTGCGTTCACCGATGTGGATGCGAAAACCCGGAGCCGTTCCCCGATGGTTTGGAATCACTTCGGCTCTTTTGGGAAACCGGGCCTGCTTCAGGTTGTTTTCCGTCCAAGGGCGACCCCTGTCCTCAAATCTGCGTTTCAAGGCCGTGGCTACATCTTCATGGAGCGCTGTGGGTCTGCCGAAGAACTGGGCCACAGTTTCAGTGGTGAGGTCGTCCACCGTGGGGCCAAGCCCCCCGGTTCCAATGATGAGGTCTCCCAGCTCTGCGGCATGTTGAAACGCCCAGCAGAGCCTCTCCCGATCATCACCCACTTTCAGGATGGCGACTACCTCTACGCCGAGATAAAAGAGCTTGTCCGCGATGTAAGACGAGTTGGTGTCCACTACCTTCCCGGCAACCAACTCTTCCCCTGTACTGAGTATGACCGCTTTGTCCATTACTTAACGGCAAAGAGCATAGCGTATAATGCGAAGTCAGATGCGTAAGAAATCACGTACGTAGACTCCGCTGAAAGTTTGCGATCTTTCGGCACATGGGTCGCCAAACCGGTGTAGTCTTTTTGCCTCCGGATCAAACAATCGGTCACCGACTTCGATCGAATCTTGCCAAATCTCAAGGTCCATGAAGAGGAATTTCGGTCTTTTCCGCCCTACTGGTTCTCTTCCCTTGTCCTTACGCTTTGCGCCTTTGCGCGAATCATCTCGGTTTGTCTCTTAAGCCTGGGCTTTTAATTCAAACTCGGCGTGGTCCTGAATTAGAATGGACCGCACGCAGGAGACGAGAGTTTCCGGCCCCACGAAAAGGAGGTACGTGCCTATCATGGCGAGGGAGAAACTCAAGATGTCCATGGCAAGATACAGTATGATATAAAAGCCGATTCCCAAAACCAGGGCAAAGGGTCGCGTCTTTCGGAACCACTGGGGCATAAAAATGGAATTACATACCAAATTACACAAGAAACCGCTCAATCGCCTCTACCAACGTCAT
Source organism: uncultured Binatia bacterium (SeqCode) (assembly GCA_965218425.1). GTDB lineage: Bacteria > Desulfobacterota > Binatia > UBA9968 > CAXXLF01 > CBDCDW01. The sequence continues at coordinate 1,434,967 of OZ244621.1, read as the reverse complement.
TCCCTTCCGATAACTCTTCCCAACTATCTGTGCCATACTCCTATATTCAACTGAGCATGACAAAAGTTTACCGCGGGCCTCCGTGTAATATGGTATATAATTCCCCAAAAAAGCTCTTGGAGCTGTAAAATACAAGTGACGTTCAGGAATTTCGATATGATCGTCAATGGTTTGAGCTTGGACGAAGCGGTTCATATGGGGGAGGAGTTTAGTCTCGTCGCTTTAAGCTTGTCAATCTTGTGATGTGAGTCGATACCCGTGAGACCACGGGGGATAGTAAATGAATTATGAAATTTGCCGTCTGAAAAATGACAAAGGAGCTAATGCCGGTGGCTGGGTTGGGAACCGTTAAGGGAGCCGGAGCGTGAGTTTGGGTTCAACTGCGTGAGGATGAGTTCCCTGGCGCTTTCAAATACTCCCCAAAGGGCAGGTTCAATTTTCTCTTCCCGTGGGAGCCCGGTCTTGAGAGGATTGACGTATCTTTGATTTTGGTACATTTCAAAATGCAGGTGAGAACCGGTGCATCTGCCTGAGCAACCCACGTAACCGATGATCTGGCCTTTTTTGACTTTCATCCCCTTTCGTATGCCGCGTGCGTACCCGTTCAGGTGGGCGTAGCGGGTCCTAAAGGCGGAGCCGTGTCGGATCTCAATGAACCTGCCGTAACCGCCCCTTTTCCATCCGGCATAGGTGACTCGCCCGTCTCCCACCGCTCGGACAGGAGTTCCCCGTTTTGCCACGAAGTCGATGCCACGGTGGGGGCGCTTTACCTTGAGGATCGGATGCAGGCGTCGATGGGAAAAACTGGAACTGATGCGGCTGAACTGAACGGGATAGCGGAGGAAGGTGCGGGAGAGGGACTTCCCCTGGCGGTCGAAATATCCGCCGTCGCCGTTTTCCTTTTCAAAATAAAAGGCAAATCGTTTTCCTCCACCGGCACTGAGTTCTGCCGCCAGGACACGGAAGCTTTCTTTTTTCGTTCCTTCCTTTCGGTACTTTCTCTCATAGAGAACCCTAAAGGAATCTCCTTCTCTAAGGTCATTTTGAAAATTGATCTCCCAGCCGAAGATATCAACAAGCTGCGAGACGACATCGAGATGTAGGCCAAATCTCTCACCGCTCTCATGCAGGGTGTCCGTAATGGTTCCTGCCACCGTTTTCACTTCCACCTCGTAGGGTTTCTGAACCTTTCGAAAGACGATCCCTTCGTCTCCCAGTTCCCAATTCAATACCCAATCTTTGTCCAGTTCTAATGCCAGGGCATTAAGATGTTTCCTGCCGTAGCTCTGAGTTTTGTCCTTTTCACCTGTTTGCGAGTGACCGTTATTGGAATGAACGTCACTGGCGTGGCCGTTGGTGGAGAAATAAAAATAAATCTCCCGCCCGGGGCGAAGTCTTCTTGGAGAGAACTGCTTGCGGATAGAACGGACCCAGGTGTCTTGTTCTTTACCGGACAAACCGTACCGTCTTAAGAGATTTCCAAGGGTGTCACCACGCCGGATCCGGTGTGTAACCCGTTCGAAACCGTTAATCGATGGTGTCAGCCCGTTTTGGGCGGATTTTTCCTGCGCGCCGTTGCCGTTGGATGGTCCAAGAGACGCGGCGTGTAAAGAGTTTATGGGGGTGGGGGACCAGACCAGAAAGCAGAAAGACAGGAAGAGTATCCCCGATTTGCCTATCAAAGCCATCATGGAGTCACGTTATGTACCGTACTTCGAATCGAAATGTCTACTGAAAACTTGGGGGTTTTCTTAAGGTATTTACCTACCAAACTCTCATGATTTAACCGTAGATTTTCGCCCACTGGAGAACAGCAAAGCGCATGGCGCATAGCGTATAATGCGAAGTCAAATGGGTAAGAAATCACGTACATAGACTCCACTGAAAGTTTGTGATCTTTCGGCACAAGTGATCTAAACGGTCTAGAATCTCCGTGACCATGTTTGGCCCCGATAATTGGCGCTTTTCCAACACAAGAAGCAGGTTCGCATTTTCAAACGTTGGCCGACGTGCGATATTCAGGAAATTCAAGAATTCTCGCTTCGATGTCCTACCGGATCCTTCAACGATGTTGTTGCTCATGGACATTCCACCACCACGCAATTGGTCGGCAAATCGGCATGGTCTTTTTACCCCTAAGCCGTCCGCCGGATCAAACAATCGGTCGTCGACTTCGATCGAATCTTGCCAAATCTCAAGGTCCATGAAGAGGAATTTCGGCCTTATCTGGGCCATGGGTTGTCTCCCCTTGTTCTTGCGCTTAGCGCTTTGCTTTCAGCGGTTTGCCTTCCTGTAGCCCAGCGCGTCTTGACCGATAATCAATTTTTGGATGTTCGATGATCCTTCAACGATCTGGTATGATTTCGCATCTCGCAAGTACCTCTCCACGGGGAATTCCGTGGAATAACCATAGGCGCCGAGGATCTTCAACGCGCTATCCGCCGCATGCGCCGCAGCCTCCGCTGCGGCAAACTTGCCCATGGAGACTTCGAGGTTATTGGATTTGTTCTCATCCGCCAGCCACGCCGCACGGTGGACCAGCAATCGAGCCGCTTCCTCCTCCATCACCATTTGGGCAATTTGGTCCTGGATCATCTGATACCGACCGATCTTTTCTCCGAACTGTTCCCTCTGGTTCGCATAGCTCACGGCCGCTTCGCGTGCCGCTCGAGCGACTCCAAGGGCGCCTGCGGCACAGTTCAACCGCGTCTGGTTGAGTTGCCACATGCAGATGCTGAATCCTTCTCCCTCCGGGCCGATTCGTTGTTCCGTGGGAACGTTTACCCCATCGAAGGTAAGCTCTCCTGTGGGCGAGGCGTGGGCCCCAAGCTTTTCCAGAGTTCTGCGCCCCACGCGGTCTTTGTTTAGCTCCACGATAAATGCCGACATTCCTTGATGTCGTTGGGATCGATCCGTATAGGCGTAGACTAAGGCAACGTCAGCCACCGGGGCGTTGGAGATCCAGGTTTTGGTTCCTTGAAGAACGTAGCCCTGTTTGTTTTTTTTGGCCGTTGCGGCCATGGCGGCCACGTCGGAGCCTGCGTTGGGTTCGGTGATAGCGAAGCAACCCAAGATTTCTCCCGTGACCAGAGGTGGAATCCATTTCTTTTTTTGTGCCTCGGTGCCGAATCGCAGGAGGGCCAGGGAGGGCCCCATTTGCATGTTGATATGAACGCGAATGGCGCTGTGGATACGGGCGATCTCCTCAGAGATTAACGCCAGAGCCATCCAGCCGAGGTCGGCGCCGCCGTATTCTTCCGGTATCACGCAGCCGAAAAATCCCAACTCTCCCATCCTGGTCACCAGCTCTCTACGAAAAAAGTGCTCCTGGTCGTCCTTGACTGCGTTAGGCTGAATCTCCTTCTCGGCAAACTCGCGTGCCAGATTCCTAACGGCTACCAACTCCTCCGATAGATTGAAATCCATGACACCCCTCCCATTATTCTTCAATTTGGAAGACCCAAAATTCGTGCGAAGACAACTCGGGCCAAGACTCGTCCGAGTAAAAATCCTAAATCCGAAGCACGAAATCCTAAATAATTCCAAAACTTCAAATTATTAATTCTCAAAACGTTTAACAAACGCTATGGCGTGTCCCGCAAGGACGGAAATCCGAACTCCTAAGACTAACAGGTGCATGCGTTGGTTTTGAATTTAGATTATTCGAAATTGTTTCGGGTTTCGGATTTCGAGTTCCGAATTTGCAAGTTATGTGTCCTTTGCGTCTTTGCGGGAAGAATCTTAGAAAATGTTTTAGAAGTCGTTCGTTGATCTGAAATCCAAGTTTCATTTTTTCCCTAATAGGTTTCTCGCGATGATGAGTTTCTGAATCTCCGACGTCCCCTCGTAAATTCTCAGGGCGCGCACATCCCGGTAGAGCTGCTCTACCGGATTTCCTGATACCAGACCCAGCCCGCCGTGAATTTGAAGCGCCTGGTCGATGACTCTCTGTGCCGCCTCGGTGGCGAAAAGCTTTGCCATGGAAGACCTTTGTGTGAAGCCCTCGCCGCTGTGATCCCGGGTCCAGGCCGCATGGTGAACCAGCAGGCGGGATGCTTCTAACTCCGTGGCCATGTCAGCCAATTGGAACTGGATGCTCTGAAATTCGGCTAGCCTTTTGCCGAACTGGCGGCGAGTTTGGCTATGGTCAATTGCCTCCTCCATGGCCCTTTGTGCCAGGCCTAAAGCGGCGGCTCCCACGCTGCAACGGAGGAGGTCCAGCGTGGTCAAGGCTATTTTCAGACCCTCTCCTTCTCTTCCTAATAGTCGGCCCTGCGGAATAAGGCAGTCTTCAAAGGCAACCGTCCCAATGGGGTGGGGAGACATAAGAGAGACTCTCTCTTTGACGACTACACCAGGTGTGTCGGACTCAACCACGAAGGCGCTCACTCCCTTCTTCCTCCGCTTCGGATCGGTTAGGGCGAAGACTACGTAGGTATGGGCCAATCCGGCATTGGAGATGAGGCTCTTGGTTCCCGTGAGGAGGTATTCCTCTCCTCGCTTGACCGCGCGCGATTCTATGGCCGCAACGTCCGATCCTGCCTGGGGCTCAGTTAGGGCAAAAGCCGCGATGGCTTCTCCCTTTGCCATTGGAGGCAGATAACTGAGCTTTTGATGATCATTGCCTGCAAGTGTGATGGGATAACTCCCCAAAGCCTGTACGGCGAACATGGTGTCGGCCAAGGACGAGCCGCGGGCCAACTCTTCACGCAAGATGCAGAGGTCTTGGGCCGACACGGCAGGGCGGACGCCGGCGTATTTCTTTGGAACCGTGTAGCTTAAAAATCCTGCCCGTCCGAGGTCATTTAGGAGGTCCCCGGCTTCCTGGTCCACATCGGCAACGATTTTCTTGCGGGAAAGGAGGTGTTGGTTCACCCAGGCACGAACGTGGTCGCGGAGCCGGAATTGCTCGAGTTTAAAATAAGGATCCATGTCCGTGCTCCCACCCGTGAAGTCAAATCTCACCGGTGGATAATTCTCGACTCCGTGAATTGACCGCCCATTCTGGACTTCAATAGAGGGTCGATCCTGCGCCAACCCGTGGAGAGACTACCCGATTGAGATGACCTATATCAACCGCTATCAACCGCCGAATATACTCCGATGGACCACTGTGTTAACGATTGAATCGCGGCGGACGTTTTTCCAGAAATGCCCGATAGGCCTCGCGGAAATCCGGTTTCTGCATGCACTTCGCCTGGGCCTTGGCCTCCATCTCAAATGCGGCATTCATGTCCAGATCCGCTTCCAGGTTGAGCAGTTCCTTGGTTACCCCAGTGGCGTAGAGAGGACCTTCCTTTAGCCTATGGGCAAGTTGACAGACCTCTTCCATGAGGCTCTCATGGGGAACCACACGGTTGGCGAGGCCGATGCGATAGGACTCCTGCGCATCTATGGTGTCTCCCAACAACAACAGCTCGGCGGCCCTCCCTTGGCCGATGATCCGAGGCAAGAGGTAAAGGGCCCCCATATCCGAACCGGCGAGGCCAACCTTGGTAAAGAGAAAGGAAAATTTGGCCCGGTCCGAAAGGATGCGGAGATCGCAACCCAGAGCCAGCATTGCCCCTCCGCCGGCGGCGATGCCATTGACGGCGGCGATGATGGGTTTTTTCAGATTACGCAGGTTTTGCATCAAGTTGCAGCTCATGCGGGTAAATCGATAGAGGGACTCGGGGTCCATATTCACCAATGCGCCGATGATGTCCTGCACGCTTCCACCGGTGCAAAATCCCCTGCCTGTTCCCGTCAACACCAGTACCTTTACCGTGTCGTCATGGGCCAGATCCTTGGTCAGCCGTTCCAATCCTTCATAGGTCTGAAATGACAAGGCATTGAGCTTATCCGGATTATCCAAACGAACGGTTGCAACACCTTCATCCACCTCGAATATGAAATCTGAGTGCCTCACACTATCCTCCATGGAAAATCCTATAATCGTTATCGGAGATTCGTATATTCATTGATCGGGAGAGCCCCCATAGCGAGATATCCACAAATAACGAACTTTAAATGGAACCCTCCATCGTCTTATCTTTAATAATAGGCCGGTTCAAACCATAACGAATTCACTTCCCTAAAGCATACCAAGGAATCAAAAAAACTGAAGTCAAAAGACCAGGCCGTACCTAAACGATGCAATTTGTTCCGTGAAACATCAACTCCCAGTCCGGAGGAAAATTCCGCTTTTGCTTTGCCCGGCCGAAAGCAATATACTCCCCCTCCTGTTTTTTTGATCGAAAGGGAGGCACAACCGATATGACTCATTTCATCCAAAGGCTGGATCGGACTTCGAGGATCACCTTACTATTGGCAGTTGGCCTTTTCATGCATCCGATGACGGCCTGGCCCCAGAGTCAAGCTCCTTCCCCGCCGGCGATTTCCGCTGGCAAGTCCGCTCCGGGAGCGGCTGAAAAGCCTCTGACCCTTGAAGACGCCATATTGCTCGCCTTGGACCGGCAACCGAGGCTCAGAGCGGCCCTGGAACGGGTCAAAGCACAGCGGGCGGTGGTGGGGCAGGCCAGGTCCGCTTACTACCCGACCATTGACTTCAACTCCGGTTATAGGAGGTCCGATTCCACAAATAGCCGCACTTATACTGTTTCAACCGCTATGAAATGGACCATCTATGACTTCGGCAAACGTAAAGGGAGTGTCCGAGAAGAGATAGATACCCTCGATTCTACACGGTATGCCCAGCGCACCTCCGCCGAAGACGTGGTCCTCGGCGTCAAGCAGGCCTACTACCGCTACCTCCAAGCTATTGTTCTGGTGGGAGTCAGGGAGGATACGGTCAAGGACCGGCAGCTTCTGGTGCGCCAGGCCAAGGGTTTTTTTGAGGTGGGGACCCGTCCGAAGATCGATGTGGTGCGCGCCGAATCCAACCTGTTCCTTGCCCATGCTGATCTCATTACCGCCCAGAACGCGGTCAGAGTCGCATGGGCGGGCCTCAAAAATGCCGTCGGGGCGAGAAAATTTCCCCAACGCCCTTTGGCCGAAGAAGCCCTGCTCGAAAGACCGGTAGAGGACCTTGCCAAAGAGCTCGGCATACGGGAGCCGCCGGTGTCCCTGGAGTCTGCCCGCGAGACGGCCTTCGGTTTGCGGCCTGAGCTGAAGGATTTCGAGGCCCAGTTAAGGGCGAAGGGTGCGGCCATCGATACCGCGCGCAGGGGGCATCTGCCCGACTTTAATTTCAACTCTTCCTATGGGAGAAGTGCGGATGAATTTCCACTGCAGCCGAACTGGGAGATCGGGCTGCAGTTCAACGTTCCCATTTTCAGCGGGTTTCAGACCACCTATGAAGTCCAGGAGGAATCGAGAAATTTCTATGAAATCAAGGCTCGGGAAGAGGAGGTCCGGCAGCGGATTGCGTTGGAGGTGGAGCAGAGCTATTTGAGTCTGGTTGGAGCGGTGGGACGGCTCAAGGCCACGGATGCGGCCGTCAGAGCGGCTCGGGAAAATCTGGCCCTGGCCAACGGGCGTTACCGTGTGGGGGTCGGTTCCATTATAGAAATCACCGAGGCCCAGGTGATCAGCACCCAGGCCCAAACCGACCACATCCAGACTATCGCCGCTTATAAGATATTCGAAGCCGACCTGGCCAGGGCCATGGGTCAAGGGATACCTCGTTGAAGAAATTTTTGGCGGCCGTAATTTTCCTGTTTGCAGTTGGCGGGCTCCTCTACGGATTGGGTATCGGTCCTTTCCAGGAGGGGGACGCCAAGGGCAAACAGGGAGAAAGAAGGGGCAGGAGAAACAGGAGCGTTGCCGTTGAAGTGGCCAGGGTAAAGGTCGGTGACGTGGAGGAAAAACTCAGCTATGTGGGCTCTCTCCTCCCGGATGCATCGGTTACGTTGGCTCCGAAGATTTCCGGCCGGGTGGAGAAGGTCCTCGTGGAAGTGGGGGATCGGGTCAAGGAGGGGCAGGTTCTGGCTGTACTGGAAAAGGACGAATTGACTGAAGAATTCAATGAAGCCAAGGCGTCCTTAAAAGTGTACGAGGCGACTCTTATCGGGAAGGAAGCGGAACTTAAAGACCTGAAAAGGAAGTTGGACAGGGCCAAGATCCTCTTGGAAAGAACCCTCATTGCTCGTGAAGAGGTGGACACCCTGGAGACCCAGGTCCTCAGCGCCCAAGCCCAGGTTGAGCTCACAAATGCGCAGATGACTCAGATGAAGTCTCGACTGATCAATGCCCGCATCCGTCTTAGGTCGGCGGACGTCATCTCCCCCTTTGCTGGGTACGTGGCCAAACGCTTCGTAGATCGGGGCGCCCTGGTCAATTCCACTACGCCGTTGGTCACCGTAGTCGATATCAGCTCGGTGAAGGTGAACGTTGCGGTGGTGGAAGGCGATTATCGGAAGATATCCCCGGGGCAGATGGCTGCCGTCACCGCGGACGCCTACCCGGGCAAGCGCTTCCAGGGAAAAGTGGCTCGCATGGCGCCGGTGCTGGACGCGGAGTCGCGCACCGGAGAAGTGGAGATAGAGCTACCGAATCCGCGAGGCGACTTAAAGCCGGGCATGTTCGCCAGGGCGGAGATTGTAGCCCAGCGTCGCTCCGGCGTGCTGCTGGTGCCGAAGGGCGCCCAGGTCAAAACACGAGAAGGTTACGGAGTTTTTAGAATCCTGGAGGATGGTGACAGGGTAGGGCTGGTTCCCATCAAGCCCGGTTTGGGCCGTAACGGCTGGGTTGAGGTCCAGGGGGGTCTCAAGGAGGGCGACCGGATCGTGATCCTGGGGAGCAACCTCTTGCGTGACGGGCAGAGAGTGAACATCATAGATAGCAGCGGGGCTAGTGTCGCCGGCGAGAAAAAAGGGAGAAGGGGTAAGAAAGGCAAGGGGAGGAAGGGGAGTCCGGGTAACGAAGGGCAATCATGAGTTTGACGTCAACATCCGTGAATAGACCCGTGACCACGTATATGGTGGTTCTAGTGGTCTTGATCCTCGGCGTTATCTCGTTCCTGAGGATACCTGTGGACCTCATGCCCGAGGTCACTTTCCCCCGTGTGACCATCAATACGAGATACGAAAACGTAGGCCCCTCGGAGATTGAGACCCTCGTCACTGAACCTGTGGAAAAGGCCGTGAGTTCGGTATCCGGCGTTGAGGACGTTACCTCCGTTTCCGTCGAAGGGCGAAGCCAGGTGAGGGTGGGCTTCAGTTGGGGAACGGACCTGGACGAAGCCGTCAGCGATGTGCGTGAGAAACTCGATCGCTTGCGCGACGACCTGCCGGAGGATGCGGAAGCCCCGGTCATTCGGAAATTTGACGCCAACGCCAGTCCAATCATGTTCATCGGCATATACGGTAACATGGATCCCGTGTCGCTACGCAGGTTCGTGGAAAATCAGATCCAATACCGCCTTGAACGCCGGCGCGGAGTGGCCTCTGCCGATATCCGCGGAGGTTTGGAGCGGGAGATTCACGTTCATCTGAACCCCGACAAGATGAGGGCGCTCAAACTTTCGCCTGCCGATGTGATTAACGCCTTGAGAGCGGAGAACGTTACTCTTCCAGCCGGCAACATGGATCGGGCGCACCTGGAGGTCATGGTCCGTACCCTCGGGGAATATACCAGCCTCGATCAGATCCGTAATACCGTCGTTACCCGTCGGGGCGGCGTCCCTATACATTTGGAAGAGTTGGCCGCCATCGAGGACTCCTATAAGGAAATCGACCACGTGGTGAAGATCAACGGCCGGAGCGCCGTGATCATCTCGCTGATAAGGCAGCCCCTGGCCAACACGGTGGAGGTGGTGGAGCGGGTCAAGGAAGAGATTCTGAGCATCAACCGGGATTTCCCCGACGTCACCGTCACTGCCTTGAGGGATAACGCCCGCTATATCAGGGACTCCATTTACAACGTCAGAAGGGCGGCCATGTGGGGGGCCGTATTGGCCATCGTGATCCTTCTCTTTTTCCTCCGCAATATGCCCAGCACCTTTATCATCGCCGCCGCCGTGCCTGTTTCCGTCATTGCCACCTTCTCCCTGATGTATTTCCAGGGCTTTTCCGTCAACATCATGTCCTTTGGAGGTCTCGCCCTTGGGATGGGACTTCTGGTGGACAACTCCATCGTGGTCCTGGAAAACATCTTCCGACATCGAGAGCAGGGGGCGGAGAGGAAAGAGGCGGTGTTGAGAGGAACCTGGGAAGTTGCGGGGGCGATTACCGCGTCTACACTTACGACAGTAGTGGTTTTTCTCCCCTTGTTATTCGTTCCCGGGTCCGCCGGGATCATCTTCAAGCAGCTTGCCTGGGTGGTTTTTTTCTCCCTGGCGACTTCGTTGGTCGTTGCCTTGACCTTGGTTCCAGTCATGGCCCATCAACTGCTGGGCCGATTGCAAAAGACGAACAGCGGGGGCGCCCTGGGAAAATTTTACAACGTGGGAGAGAAGTGCCTGATCTTTTTAGACGAACACTACCAGTCATTGCTCAGCTGGTCCCTGCGCCATCGGGCGGTGGTCCTGGCGTCGATATTTGCCCTTCTAGGCCTCAGCCTGACCCTGGTGCCGAAGATTGGAAGGGAGTTCATGCCAAAGGCCGATGAGGGGTCCATCACCATATATGCGAACATGGAGGAGGGAGCCAGGATCGAAGAGATGGACGGGGTTTCAATCGCCTTCGAGGCCCTGGTGCGCAGGGAAGTACCGGAGACGGAAAACGTTTTTAGCCATTTCGGTCAGTTCGGCTTTCGCGCGCGGGGTAAAAACCGGGGTCACGTCCATATCTGGCTTGGACCCAGGAGCACCAGGGAGCGTTCGGACGAAGATATTGCCCGGCTCCTGCGGCGCGAGGCGAGGTCTGTCCCAGGGGTGTCTACCCGAGTACGCACGCGGTCGGGTCTTTATATCTTTCGCCGGCTCGGCCTGGCCGACAACGACAATCTTGAGATCGATGTCCGCGGGCACGACCTCGGGGCGGCCCAGCGCCTTGCCCGCGAGATCAAGGCCAAGATGGAGAGAATCGACGGTATCGCGGGAATACGGATAAACCGCCAGGGCGGACAGCCTGAGATAGGCCTTCATATCGATCGTGAGCGAGCGGCGAACCTGGGGATTTCCGTGGCCTCACTTGCACAGGCCGTGAAGACCAGCATCGGCGGCACCCGGGCCACCCTGTACCGCGAACAGGGGGATGAATTCGATGTGGTGGTTCGCCTGGCGGAGAAGCACCGCAGCTCCCTCGAAGAACTCCCGGATCTGGTGATCCCCACGAGAACGGGGCAGGGAGTGCCACTGAGGAGTCTCGTAAGATTGGAAGAGCGGCGGGGACCCATGGAGATCCATCGGTTGAACCAGGAAAGAGTGGTGAGCATCACAGGGGAGGTAACGGGTCGTGACATGGGAGAGGTAGCGGAGGAGCTGAGGGCGAGTCTGAGAAGACTGGATCTCCCGCCGGGCTTCTCCCTGAACATAGGGGGAGACTACGAGGAGCAGCGGGAGGCCTTTCAAGAGCTCCGCTGGGGGCTTCTCCTCGCTCTGCTGCTGGTCTACATCGTCATGGCCGCTCTGTTCGAGAAGTTCCTGGACCCGCTGGTTATCATGTTCTCGGTCCCCTTTGCCGCCATCGGGATTCTCCTGATATTGCTGTTTACCGGGACTACCTTGAACGTGAACTCCTTTATCGGGATCATCATGCTGACAGGGATCGTGGTCAATAATGCCATCGTCCTCGTGGACTATATCAATCTGAAGATCAAAGAAGATGGGTTATCGGTGCGCGAGGCGGTGATCCTCGGCGGAAGAACCCGGTTGCGTCCCATATTGATGACCAGCCTAACCACTATGCTCGCCATGATACCTCTGGCGGTGGGCATAGGCGACGGGGGTGAGGTCCAGGCCCCACTGGCCAGGGTTGTCATCGGCGGCCTGGCCACGTCAACACTGATCACGCTGGTCCTGATACCGGTCCTTTACTCGCTCGTCAAGGAAAAGCAGGCGGCATGGTCCGGTCAATGGGCGCTCAGCCGTTTGCGTTTGGCCAATGGAAGGATGGCGAGGAAGTAAGGAGATTACGGAAACACCGCAAGAAATTTTTCCCGCAAAGAGACAAGGCACCGTAAGCCCGGAGAAAAGAAACAAATTTCTCGGCGTCTTGGCGCGAGCAGTTCTTTTCTCACTACCGGCAAACGGATCTCGAGTTTCGAAGTTCGGGTTCCAAACAAGTAGGTCCCGATCACTGTCCTAACATGGGTCCCACGATCGACTTGAACCTGCCGAACTCTTCTTTCATCTGTTCCATGGCGTCTTCCGATGCCGCTTCCTCGTCCCGTTTCTCGGGCAATGTGGTTGTCGGGACCTCAGTTACCGATGCGGGTAGCCGGAAGACAGGTGCGGTCTCTTGTGTACTTGCGGATTGGGGGGCTTCTGCGCCTTGCGGGTCTTTAGCCTTCTCCGTCGTTTCGGGTTTTTCCTCTAGCCGGAACTCTCCCGGGTCCAAAAGAAACGGCGTCGTCTCTCTGCTGAGCCGGGGGCTGAGTTCCACGGTAGGCTGTGGGACCGGTTGAACAACGGGATTTGATGCCTGGAGGTTCACATTGGAGCTTGATTGACTCTCAGTGGGGACGTCGATTCCTTTTTTCATCAGTTTCCTGTCGATGTCCGCCAGCACTCCCGACGAGACCACTCTCGACCGCGCGGGTTTCTTCTTTGCCTCAGAGCGGCGCTTGACGATCAGCTTCGGGGGATTGGGCGTTGCGGTAACGTTCACTCCTTCCTCCTTGAGCCTTGCGTCGACTTTGCCCAGTACTTCCTTCGAGTTGCTAGGTGGAGGCACAGGCTCTTCAGTGATCTCAGGGAGCTCTGAGGTTGGCGGCTGAGAAGCCACGTCATATTTTTCAGTGTTAATCCCCTTTCCCTTCAAGGCGGCATCGATTTCACTGGTCGGCGCTCCCCGACCATTCTTTGATTCGGTGCGCTTCTCTCCTTTATTACTATCCGCTTTGGCCACCTCCGCGCCATTGCTCGATGTTTGGTGCCCCTCTTTCTTTTCATCGGAGGAGCTGAACGGATTGATGGCGCTGACCATGCGGCTGAAAAAGCCTTTTTTCTTACGGTTGACTCCGCTCTCTTCAAAGGCCGTCTCTGTCTTGGTCGCCAGGTTAAGCGCCGACAGATCCGGCGATCTCATAGCCGTCCTTTGGACGTCACCGGCGCCATCATCGGATACCCCCTGCCGCCCGTCGGCTCCCGGATCGGCGGCGAATACGGGCCGGCCGTCGCGCATCAGGAGCTGCGCCAACGGGTCGTGCCGGACCTTGCTCAACCGCGACAACTGGACCTGCGCCTGTTTCGCCTGAAGGCTTTTTGGGTAGTGCTTGATCAGGGCCTCGTAGGCCAGGGCCGCTTTGACGCTGTTGTTTTGCAGCCGATAGGCATCGCCCAGTTGAAAGAGAGCTTTGGTCCCGACCGGGGTGTCGAGGTAGAGCCGTACAATTCTCTCGAAGCGTTCCTTCGCAGCGGCGTATTTTTCTTCCTTGAGGTAAAAGGAGCCGATGTAGTATTCCCGTTCGGCAAGGTACCGGCGGCATTTGGTCAGCTTTTTCCGCGCATCCGCCACATAGGGAGACTTGGGGTGATCCTTTATAACCGTTTCGAAATAACCCCTGGCCGCCTCAATATTCTTTTGGTCGCGGTCGATGGTGGTGAACTGGTCAAAGTGGAGGAGACCGAGCCGATAGACGACCATCGGCACGTTCTCATTGGTGGGGCGCAACGACAGAAAACCCTTGTATGCGGACTCGGCTTCGGAATACTTCTTGCTGCGATGGTAGGCTTCGCCGATCCTGAGCTCCGTCTCAGCCGCCTCGGCGCTGAAAGGATACTCTTCCCTGATCTTCTCGAATTCGAGGATCGCCTTGGAATATTTCTTCTTTTCGAGATACTCCGAGCCTTGTCTGAACAGGGCCGCCGCGCCGGCATCGGATTTGGCGGTGGCCCTTGACGACTTAGAGAGAAAAGGCACGGAGCAGCCGGCCGATGCCGTTATTATTATGAGGATAGAAGAGAGGACGAGCACCTTGCAGCTCTTCGGACGGATCTTCGCGCCCCACAACATATTGGTTGATTTGATCGCCAAGGCAGGCACCTCCGTTCAAACTAACGTCCTTATCGCAAAAATAAATATCAAGGATTCCAAGAGCAAGTCAATAGGGATAATGGGGCTTGCCCAAAGCCCCCCTTTGTGATAAATGAAGTCTTCATTGAACGAAGCGCTTGCAGGGATTTGGGATCTCGCGTGTTCTCACTTCAGTAAGAGGCGTGGGTTCCTGCCGACGGCCCCCTCGCCCGCCTTGGAAAAAAAATATTTTTTTTGCTTGACAAGGCAAGCGCCATTGGCTAGAAAAACAGAAACCGAATGCTGCAAGCGCAAATACGGCACAATTAAATCGTCAAAAAATATTCGGAAATTACCAAAGGAGGAGAAGATGCAGGAGACTTTAAGAAAAATATTTGGTGCGGCCAGCGCCGTCGCCATGGCAGGACTCTTCGTTGTCGCGGCTCCGGCGGGGGCGGCCGGCACCGATGAGCGGATCAAGGCTCTGGAGGCGGAGCTCCAGCAGTTGAAGGCGGACCAGCGGCGGGTCGAGAAGGAGCAGTCCCAGGTGCAAGCCGACGCCCTGGCGGCCAAGATGAAGGCGCCGAGCATCCGTTACAGGAACGGACGGGGGCTGACGTTTCGTGCGGCGGACCGGAGTTGGCAATTCTCGATGGGAGCCCAGGTCCAAGCCCAGATGGGGTTCCATCCCGGTCTCTCAGACGATAGTGATCTGGCCCAAGGAACAATGGGCCTGCGCCACATGGAGCACGACACTTATTTCCGGCTGCTCAACGGCCTCTACGAGTTTGGGCTTACCGGGGATTTTGCCTTCACCCGGGACAACCCGAATGTCAAAAGCGAAAGATTTAGAATCCACTTGAGCAGATGGAGTCCGCACTACCCGACGGTTTGCGTCCTCGTGCTATGCAACGGCACGCAAAGCCCGCATACCCGGGTGAGCTCCACCGGCGGGGCCACTTTGGAGAGGGCGCCGGCTTTCGACAACAGATTCTCGACGTTCGGCGGCAAGGGAGTGGGCTTGACGTGGTCAAGGGTGCCTGTTGGAAACATGAGGATCCAGACGTTATCGTTAAGCTATCTGTCGAACGGCAGCATGGCTGACGATGATTACCGCGACTTCTCAGATGGGAACCGGAGAAAGAAGGGCTTTGTCGGAGGCATTGTCGTCGATCCGTTCTTCAAGCACAAGGACATGTACGCCAAGGGCATAAGGGTCGGCTTTACTTTCCTCAACGAGCTTCCCACGGGAACCAGGATGCGGGTTAGATCCAGGAGCAGATTCAACAGAGATACGATCTTCGACCAAAGGGGTGTTGGTAAGTTCACCTTTGTCGAGCCCTGGATAGATTGGAATGCCGGGCCATGGCACCTCGGTTACACCTGGGGCCTCCACACCGGCGAAAACACAGCCGGCGACGACACGGTCATCAACACCCACAACATCGAGGTCGGGGTCTACGTATGGGGGCCCAAGGGTTTCCTGAGCGGCAGCAGGAACCGCGGCTGGCGGCTCACCTACAGCCACGGCCGGACCGACTCGGAGAAAGAGGGTTTTGAGAACACCTACTCGGAGAACATCATCATGCTGCGGTGGTATCATCAGAGAAACCTTACCTACTCCCTCGAGTATCAGAATAACCACGTTAACAGGTTGGAGCGCGCAAACGCGAACCTTGGCGTAGACGACCCTGCAGAAGGGGGACGCCATCAGGTCTTTACCGTGGCCACGATGTGGCAGTTCTAGGCGTCTTGCACGTCAGCGTAACGGGATCTGGAAGGGGCGCAATTAGCGCCCCTTCTTTTTTCCCGCCCCGTTATCAAAGAGCATAGGGTTCTGAACGGTCTCTTTTAGGATCTCAGGTTCAGGGTTCGAGGGTTCCGCGCTGTTCGGCGTGTCGGGCTTTGAGCTTCGGATTTTCATGCCGTGGCGTTCCGGCTCGACAACCGTTATCGGCGTCATGCCGTTTAGGACTCGATAGGCGAGTATCAATCCCGATGGCTTACGGAAGAGAAAGATTTGTTGGAGCGGGCTTCGCCCTGGGGCTCGCGGTTCTGCTGTTCGCGGCGGGCTGCAGCGTTTTGGACTTTCGCCTGCCCCCTATCGGGAAGGCGGGAAAGTATACCACCGCCTCGCGCGACCTGATGAGACCGGGAGGCGCCGGCGTGAGGCAGGCCGTTCCGCTGCTTGAGGCCCTTGTCAGGGAGGACCCTTTCTATCTGGACGGCCTGACTCTGCTCGGGCGGGCGTATTACCAGCTCGGCAGGTATGAGGACGCCCGGCAGATTCTCGAGAGGGGGGTTCGAGTCAATCGGGACGACGAGATCGCATGGCTTGTCTTGGGCTTGACCCGGCTCAGATTGGACAGGGATGAGAAAGGGCTGGCGAGTTTGAAGGGAGGCCTTTCCCTGTTGTACCAGAAGGCGACCAAGCACGGCTATCGGGGGCACGAACGCTGGGACGTAAACAAGCTCGTCCGGAGCTCGATCCGCAAGGCGATATTCCAAGTCCAAAAGGAGGGTCTGGGCAACAAGCGGAAACTCATCAGCTCCGGAGAAATCATCCTGTACCGCATTGACGACGAAGTGATGCTTCAGGAAGGCGATCGGTTCGTTGAAGAGTCAAGAGAGCAGAACCCGTGACAGGACGGCCGGTGAGTTGAACCCGGCAGGGCGATTCGCTGTTTTTGTAGTGCCGCTATCCTCTCCCTTGCGCGTCGGGTATGGGTGTTCGTTGCAGTGGGGTGTTATCGATAGAGCCTCCATGGGCTGCCGTAGCTTCCGGAATCCTTCCAACCCCTTTCCCTAAATACTTTTTAGCATTTCCAATAACGATTGCCGTAGTTGGCGGCTCAGGGCCGTTGTACCGGGGCACGACTCGATTCTTTTCCTCACCTTGCTGCGGTAATCGCCGTTGCGCGGCTTTGGAGCCATGAGCCGGACCATCAGACTCGGTAAAAATATGAAGTCTGAAGCTGTCCATGGAGCGGGCTTATCCGCACGGCCACTGGGCTTGCCCCGGGAGACGTGAAGCGGCTATTCCTTTCCGGCCGATCGACCTGGATTCCCGGCAGCGTTTCGGCCTCACGTGTCAATAGTGGATTCGAAAAACAGCTCTTCCACGGAGAGGCTCTTATCCATCAATCCTTGATCGAGGGAGTAGCCCATGAAGCGCTCCAGGTTGTCCCGGTTTCGCCTGACGCCGCAGGGCCACGGGTCCACGCCCAGAAGTCGGCGCTCTTCTTCGAAGAGGTGGCGGCCCCAGGCCAGGCGGGACCAGTTGGGGTCCTGGTAGTAGCCGTCGGAGGTTTCCTTTGCCTTCTCGAAGGCATCCAGGACGCTGCACGCGGCAAAGGGGTGCCGGTCGAGGACCTCATCCTTGAAAGCCACCAGGTGCATGATCGGGTAGAATCCGTTTTTACGAAAATAGGAGACTTCCGCGGCCTTGGCGTCGGAGAACAGGCGCCGGATCTTGTCCGGGTTCGCGACCACTTCCCGAGCCGGGTGCGGCACCATCAAAGCGTCGATCTCGCCGTCCTTCAGCATCGTACCGATGCGTTTATCCGGCCCAATGCGCTCGATGGTTACCCCCTCTTCAGGTTTAAATGGAACGGTCTCTTCGTTGGCAACCATCCATTTGATCTCACGCCAGGGAACTCCGTACTCGGATTGGAGGTCCCCCTTGGCGAGTACCGATAGGGTCGTTTGGAACGTGCTGAGCCCCACTTTCCGCCCGATCAGGTCTTTGGGAGACCTGATCCCCGAACCGATATTGACCCACATCTGCGATTGGCTGAAAAGCCTCCGTGGAAAAACCGGGATGGCGGTGAAGGGCAACCCCCGATTTCTAGCCATGAGGTAGGACGAAAGTGAAAGTTCGCAGATATCGAATTCTTCATTCTGCAGCATGCGGGCGTGGCGGTCCGCTCCATGCTTCAGGGGACTGCTCTGGCCAACCTGCAAGACATCGAGTTCAATGCCTTCCGCCTGGACGCTCCCGTCAAACAGGGGAATATGCCGGTCGTAGTGGGACAACGCCAGGGTTAGTTCAGGATTTGCCATCTTGTGTCTCCTCGGCTGAAGGCTGCGGAAAATAGCCGGCTTCAGTTGTTAAAACTATTATTCCCGGGGAGTTGGAATGTCAAACGAGATCCTCCAATATCTTTGGGGCGACGAAGGGATTGAGGATGAAGAAGGTGGGCATTGAACGAGCAGCCTGCCGTAGGCTCGTTCCCCGAGGGTAATCTGGACCCGGGGGCCTGCCCCTCAGCGGGAGCCGATGGGCTTATGCCTCGAGGCCCCGTCATTTGATCCGTCAGTCCGAAATGGCTTAAGCCTCAGGTATCGGACGTCTCCCTCTCTTCGTGACAGGCCCCCTGCGCCCCAAGACCGGGTTGGCAGGCAGGGGAAAGAAACGTAAGGTGCAAGCAACCGTCCCCAAGCCGACAGAAAACCGAGAAACACGCGCAAGTGGAATCTATGCAGCAAGGGCTACAGCCGAACCGAAGGTTGTTCCGCAACAACTCTCACGCCTGATTTCGAATTGCACGGCGCAAATCCACCTTCGGCAGGGCCGGTGCTCCGCATGAAGGAGTTCCTTGATCCACTGAGGTCGGATCCGGGCTAGCCCTTCAGATGCTTGCCGAAAAATTCCAGGGTTCGGCTCCAGGCCTCCTTCGCCGCCTTAGGGTGGAAGCGCGACTTTCGGTTGTCGCTCATGAAGGCGTGTTTCGCCCCCGGGTAGATCTTATAGTCGAAGGGTTTATTGTGCTTCTTCATGGCGGCTGCGGTGGCGTCGATACCCTTGTTGATCCTTTTGTCCTCTCCGCCGTAATGGGCCATCACCGGCGCCTCTATATCCCGGATCTGATCGAGGGGTTTGGGGCTGCTGCCATAAAAGACCACGGCGGCCTTCAGCCCGCGGATGCGTGCCGCGCTGGAAAAGGCCATACCGCCGCCCCAACAAAAGCCGGTTACTCCTAGGCGGTCGTCGCGTACGGAAGAGAGGCCGCGGAGATACGTAAAACCGGACTCGGTGTCCTCCAGGACATTGTCCTCGGGTACGAGCTTGCGGTACCCCTTGATTCGTCCGTATTCGGGATTTACTTTTTTGGTCCCCCCATGACGCGAGAAATAGTCCGGCGCGAGGGCCACGTATCCCTGCTTGGCAAAACGACGGGCGACGTCTTTAATATGAGGAGTCAGGCCTTTATTCGCATGGATTATGATAATCGCGGGATGACGTCCCGACCCCTTCGGGCGGCTGACGTATCCAAAAAGGGTGCCCGCCTTTCCCGTGTATTTGACATCTTCCGAGACCAGGTCCGGATCGTTTGCGTCCGTCATTGCCGCGTGGACCGGGGCAGGAATCAGCGACTCGATTAAGCTTGTGGCAACGGCCAGGCTGCCGGTGAGGAACACCGACTGGCGTATGAAATCCCGCCGGCCGATCTTTCCCTCATCGTATTTCCTAACCAGCTCTTTGACGTCTTCCGCCATAAGACCTCCCTTGTTTACCTCTGTGAACGAGTTTCAATGCTCAACCTTGTGGAACCCTGGGCCGTCTAACGGATAGTCCAATTTTTTTTCGCCCCGATCGGTTCCGGGGGTCGGATTCTTATCACAATCAGGGGGGGCAAAACAACCCCCCCTTCTCTGTTGCAAGCCGGGAGGATTTGGTTTAATTTCAGGGCCGACGGAGACGTTTTGAATGAAGCGATATCTTTTCTGGGGAAGCCTCACGACCGTTGTTCTTTTGGGCGGATTTTTGTGGGCCGGACCGACCATCTTCCCGGTGGAGGAAGATGCGCCCGTCCCGTTCCAACTGGCCGAGGTAAAAAAAGGGGAGATTTATTCCCGGGTGACAACTACGGGCTCGGTGAATCCGGTCCTCTCGGTTACGGTCAGCACCCAGGTCTCCGGCACCATCAAGGACCTTGTGGTGGATGTCAACTCCCGCGTCAAAGTGGGGCAGCTCATCGCAAGACTGGATCAGGATCTCTTCCGGGCTGAAGTGCTTCAGGCGCAAGCCAAGCTTGAAGACGCCTTTGCCAACCTGGCCAAAGAAAAGGCCGGGGTCAAAATGCAGAAAGACCAGATCGCCGCGAGCATTTCAGGAACCAGGGTGTCCTATCAAAATCTCGAGAAGAAATACAAGAGGGCTGCCGAGCTGTTTCGCCGCGACCTTATCTCAAAGGAGGAATTCGACGGTGTGAAGGCCGAATGGGAGATGGCCGCCTCCCGCTTTAAGGAAAGCTCCGCGCGCGTGGACGAGACGAAGGTCAAACAGGCCAATATTCAGGCCGCTGAAGCCAAGGTGAAAATTGCTCGAGCCGCGCTGCGCCTGGCCCAGGTGAAACTGAAGCGGAGCGTGGTTCGCGCGCCCGTCTCGGGTATTGTCATCGCGAAAAACGTAGAGGCGGGCCAGACAGTGGCTGCAAGTCTCTCCTCGCCACCCATAGTCACGATCGCTGAACTGACCAGGATGAAGGTTGATGCCTGGGTGGACGAGGCGGATATAGGGAGGGTCCGCACGGGGCAGGAGGTGGAGTTCCAGGTGGACTCCTACCCGGGCCGTATCTTCAGGGGTGAGGTAGTAAAAATATACCCGTCACCGCAGATACAGAGCAACGTCGTCACGTATGACACTGAGATCCATGTGGATAATGAAGATCTGGCCTTGAAGCCGGGCATGACCGCCAATGTTACCATCATATTGGTTCGAAAAAGCGATGTCCTGCTCGCGCCCCATGCGGGATTGCGGATTCAGAGGAGGGATATTCGTAAGGTTTATCCTGAAATCGGGAGTGGGAGGGGAGGACGTAAGGGTCGAAAAGGAAGAAGGGCCG
Source organism: uncultured Binatia bacterium (SeqCode) (assembly GCA_965218425.1). Taxonomy (GTDB): domain Bacteria; phylum Desulfobacterota; class Binatia; order UBA9968; family CAXXLF01; genus CBDCDW01. Next base: position 1,414,062 of record OZ244621.1, on the reverse strand, counting down.
GGCGGTCCCGTGGGGAGAGACCCAGGGGGCGGGGCAGGCTCTGGGTATACCTCGACGGAAAACCTGAGAGGGCGCGCGTTCGATACGGTGCCAGGGACGCAAAGAATGTTGAAATCTTAGAGGGCCTGAAAGAAGGGGATCGGGTGATCGTGGGTATCCGCGCCGACGCCGTGCAGACCGCCCAGACACGGCCGAGAGGAAGGCGGGCCCAATGGGTGCGTCGGCGGATCTTGGGTGGGTTCTAGTCCCGATCCGTGTCTCTCAAGGTCGCCGGGGAGTTGGTCCCTTAAACATCGGGGACGGAATGCGACCGTTACCACACGGGACGATTCTCTCTGGAGTATTTTCTGATTAGAGTCATGGATTGTTCATTGCAATGGAATGATGTCCGATGGAAGTCGGTTTATGGAACGCCCTCCAATCGTCGAAGTTGAAAACTTGACCAAGGTCTATGATCTTGGCGAACAGAAGGTGGAGGCCCTGAAGCGGGTTTCTCTAAGAATTTTCCCTGGAGAGACCGTGGCCCTCATGGGCCCCTCAGGCTCAGGAAAATCAACCCTCATGAACATCCTGGGCTGCCTCGATCAGCCCACTTCAGGTGAATATCGATTGTTGGGTAAGGAAGTGGGAAGCCTCTCTCCGGACGAGAAAGCCTACATTCGCAACCACGCCATCGGCTTTGTCTTCCAGAACTACAACCTCATGGCCAGAACCAGTGCGCTGGAGAACGTGGAGCTCCCCATGCTTTACAATGGGGCCTCACCCCGGATGCGTGTGGAAAGGGCCAAGGCGGCGCTGGAGTTGGTAGGACTCGCGAGCCGGGAGGAACACCAGCCCGCGCAGTTGTCGGGAGGGCAGCAGCAGAGGGTTGCAATAGCGAGGGCGCTGTTGAACGGGCCTCAGATCATTTTGGGCGATGAGCCCACCGGCAACCTGGATACCAAGACCGGTGAAGAGATCATAGAGCTCTTCAAGCAGCTTAACCGCGAAAAAGGCATCACGCTGATCCTCGTGACCCATGACCCGGAGGTGGCCTCCCATTGCCAACGCGTTATTCATTTTAAGGACGGTGTCATTGAAGGGGAAGAGAAAGGGGGCGATAGCTCTGCGGTCGGCACCTGGAAGGTGGAGGAGCCGTCGTCCGAGGAAACGAAAGGCTTGAGGTCAGACCTGTTGGAGAACGTTCGCACCGCCCTGAAGGCCCTGCGGGTCAACAAGATGCGTTCAGCGCTCACCATGCTCGGAGTCGTCATTGGGGTGGCGGCCGTGATTGCCATGGTGGCCATCGGCCAAGGTACTAAGGCCAAGATCGCCAGCCAGATGGAGAGGCTCGGCAGCAGCCGCTTGACGGTTTACTCGGGGAGCTCCAGGCGTGGCGGGCGAAGCGCCGGCAGCGGCACGATCACCACTTTGACGGCCGCCGATGCCGGGGCACTGGTGAATGAGGTGAATAGAGTCCATATGGCGGCGCCCATGGTACGAGGCTCGGCCCCCGTCGTATACGGCAACCAGAACTGGTTGACGCGCTTCACCGGTACAACGCCGGATTATCTCAGCATCAGAAACTGGCCCATCGAATCGGGGTCCATCTTTAGCGAGGAGGATATGCTCTTGAACCGGAAGGTGGCGCTGCTGGGAAAAACGGTAGCGAAGGAACTGTTTGGAGAGCAATACGCCGTGGGACAGGTGGTCAGGATCAAGCATATTCCCTTTGAGGTTATTGGCGTGCTCCAGGAGCGAGGAACATCCGGAAGTGGCAGGGATCTGGATGATATCGTGTTCGTGCCGCTACGTACTGCCCAGAGAAAGCTCCTTGGTATCCATTACGTCCAGAGAATCGAAGTTGCCGCCACAAGTCAGCAGGCAACTTATCAAGCCGAAAAAGACATGGCGGAGCTCCTGCGCCGGCGCCACAGAATTACACCGGGAAAGCCGGACGACTTCAGGATCCGTAATCGCGCCGAAATCGTGGAGGCTGCCAATGAGGCGACCAACACGCTCTCCTACCTGCTGGCAGGGATTGCTTCTGTCGCTCTGATCGTGGGTGGGATCGGGATCATGAACATCATGCTGGTCTCGGTAACGGAGCGGACTCGAGAAATCGGGGTCCGGCTGGCCGTAGGGGCGAGGAGGCGCGACATTCGCAGGCAGTTTCTAACCGAGACCATGGTGCTTAGCCTCCTGGGTGGAATGATTGGCATCCTCCTCGGGATCGGTGCGTCCTACGTCATCTCCTACTTTGGCGGCTGGGAGACGCTGGTGTCGGCTGGATCCATTCTGCTAGCCTGCGGTTTTTCTGCCGCCATTGGCATCTTTTTTGGCTACCATCCTGCGGAGAAAGCAGCTACGCTCAATCCTATTGAAGCACTCCGCTACGAATAAGACTTTTCACGCCTCAATCTTTGAGCCCCGCTGAGTTCCATGAAGCGCTTTGTTATTGGCCTCATGTCGGGGACTTCCATGGACGGTATCGATGCGGCCGTTGGTAAGATCAACGGTTCGGGTGAAAGGTGTCGTTTCCGCCCGCTGGGATTTGTTAGCATCCCCTATCCAAAACGCATTCGCGACGAGCTGTTGGAAATAGGGCACGGGAAAAATCGTCCATCGGACGTTTCCCAAATCGCTTCCCTGAACTTTAGACTCGGAAAGCTTTTTGCCCAGGCCGCAGCGCGTGTCGTGCAAAAGATGGGTCGCTCCCTGCGCTCCGTGGATCTCATCGGTTCGCACGGCCAGACGGTTTACCATCATCCCAAGGGCAGTGGGAAGTCCACCCTCCAACTTGGAGAGCCTGCCGTCATTGCGCAACGGACCGGTGTGACAACGGTTGCAGAGTTCCGTCCGGCTGACGTTGCTTCTGGAGGCGAGGGGGCGCCGTTGACACCCTATGTTCATTATTTGCTCTTCAGGAACGAGAGGAGGTCACGGGCGATCCACAATCTGGGCGGGATCTCGAATCTGACCTACCTTCCTGCCGGAGGTCGAATCAAAGATGTCGTAGCTTTTGATACGGGGCCGGGCAACATGATTATGGATGGACTCGCCCGGTGGGTTACCAGAGGAAAGATGGGTTTCGACCGAGGGGGCGCGCTGGCAAAAAAAGGCCGGGTGCATGCAGGTCTCCTGAGAGAACTGATGCGACACCCCTTTTTCGCGGCGTCTCCACCGAAGTCCGCGGGCCGTGAGGAGTTCGGCGGTGAATATGTGTCCGCCCTTCGTCAACGGGCAAGGAAAAAAGGTATTCGTCCCTTGGACCTGATGGCGACCGCCACCGCTCTGACCGCCTCATCCATTGCAAAGGCCTATCGGGAGTCTATTCTCCGCCGCTTCGGCAAGGTGGAGGAGATTTACTTTACCGGTGGAGGTCGAAAAAATCGAACTTTAATGGAAATGCTACAGGGGGAACTTCCATTCGCTAAAGTGTCGGTGCTTGAGGAGTTGGGTTTTGATGGCGACGCCCTGGAGGCCCAAGCCTTTGCCATCCTGGCCAACGAGGCCGTAGAGGGTAATGCCGGTAATCTTCCCCGGGTCACCGGGGCAGGTCACGGAGCAGTCCTGGGCAAGATTGTTCCGGGAAAAAATTATTTGGGGACAAAATTGGGGAAGCGACAGAGATAGTGACAGGGGTAGGAAGACAGAGACAGAGCTTTGACACGGAGCCCCCCGCCTTTCTTACTCTGTCTTTTCGAGGTAATGCAGTTTCACTTCTCCACTCATTAACTTGCCTTCCGCCTCTTTGATTCTCTCCCGGGTGCCCAGGTCTTGCCAGTATCCGCCAAAGGTAAAGCCATAAAGAGGTTCCCCACGCAGCAGTATTCTCGGATAGGTCACCCTGGTAAGGCTAAAGGGGCTTGGCCCCTCCATGTAGTCAAAAACCTTTGGCTCCATGATCTGAACGCCGGTGAACATGACCTTGCTCAAAGGAACGTCGGGCCATTGGACGGGTCGTTGGCCGAGAAATGAGTGGATTCTGCCGTCTGATGCGGTTCCGATGGCCCCATACCGATCCGCCATGTCGTCTTTGCGTAGAACCAATGTGGCCGTAGCTCTCTTCTGCCGGTGAAATGCAACCAGGTCCTTCAGGGGAAGATCGATCATCACATCGCTATTGATGACGATGAAGGTTCCTTTATCGAGTAGAGGCTTGGCTCTCAATAGCCCGCCTCCGGTGTCGAGGAGTTCTTCTTCCCTTAAATATTGAATACGTATGCCGAGCCATTCCCCCTTGCCCAGCGCATCTTCGATCTTTTTCCCTAAATGGTGGAGGTTGATAATGACCTCGGTAATCCCGGCTTCTCTCAGGAGTCGGAGGGGGTATTCGATCATTGGCCGGCCCCAAACCGGTATCAGGGCCTTGGGGAGTTTTTCGGTCAGCGGACGAAGACGCCGGCCATAGCCGGCGGCAAAGACCATGGCCTTCATTGCAACTCCGTGAACTGGGAGGCCAGGAGAGGCAATAGCTTTTCCAACTTGGGAAGCCTCGATAAATGGCGCTTTACTCGCTTTAAGGTTATTGGGATGTACTGCTTGTAGCGAGGCTTTCCCTTTACCAGATCAAGGTAATGGAACCGTCCCACCACTTTAAGGTCTCTTTGCAGGGCTGAAAGGAGATAGTTCTTCATAAATTCGTCGCGTGAGGGCATCTTCTCCCCCATATCTTCCGCCCGGCTGAGGTAATAATCGAGCAACCGGCTTTCCAGTTCAGGTTGAATGATGCTGTCCGTATCCCGGTCGTTTAGCAGCGAGGCCAGGTCATACTGGATGGGCGCCATCAGAGCGTCTTGGAAGTCAATCATGACCAGCTCTTCGTCGTGAACCATGAGGTTCCAACTGTGATAGTCCCTGTGGTTCAGGTAGGAGGGCTGTCGCTCCAGTTGTCGCGAGATGGAAGAAAAGAATTCGATTATCAAGTCCCTTTCTTTCTTTCCCAGGGTTCCTTTCCCGCTGCGTTCCATGCCGAATTCCATGAAGTGTTGGAACTCCCACATGTACAAGCGAAAGTCGAATCGCTGCTTGAACGCAATGCACGACTGGTCCCGCGCTTTGGTGCCGTTGAGCTGGAGCGATAGCAGCCCGTCGATGGCCTTCTTATACCAACTCACGGTGTCTCGGGGTTCCAGCCCCTGCACCGAGTCCCAGAGGGAGAAGTTCCCGAGATCTTCCAACAAGAGGACCCCCTGATCGGCCCACTGACCGTACAATGCGGGGATACGTGCTCCCAGCTTGGTGAGGAAACGGTGAAGATTGAGAAAAGGGAGTTCCCCTGGGGGCTCGCTGAAAACGACTAGCTCCTCTGAGGAAAGGGGCAGAACCTCTCCGGCGAGTTTCATGACAACCACCGTGGGGGGAGCACCGGGACCCGTTAGAAAGGCTCGATAATAGGATCGGCTTGAGGCGTCGCCAGACAGTGGTTCGAGACGCTGGAGGCGAGAGTGTTTGCCCCAGGTTGCCTGAATTTTTTCTGAGACGAGAGCTTCAAGCGCTGTTTGCACCATTGGAGTCCGCAAGTTGTGAAGGGTAAGTCTGGGGAGTATAATAACCGATTCAGTGGATTTTCCCAGAGGAATCGTCGTCCTTTCATGCTTTTTCCTTTTTCATCTTCTAGGCGTGCTGGTGGTATTTGCTGTATTGAGCCTGCTTGTTCGAAATGATTGGGCCGCGCGCGTTGGAACCTTGTTGTTTGCAGTCCATCCGGTTCAGGTCGAACCGGTGGTGTGGGCCGCAGGATTAAGGGATGTCGTGTCGGGTTTCTTCTCTCCCGTCGCCGTGTGGATCAATCCTGCCTATTCTTTTTCTGTGTTGCGCGACAACCGGGGATTGCACCAGCCGAGCGGGACAGCATCAACGCGGCCATCGGCCACTTTCGTGAAGGGTTCCGAGGGTGTTGCAATAGAGACCGGAAAGGGAACAACCAGGGAAATTGCAAGGAGCCCATCCCCTGTGTTACTTCTCATCATTGAAGTGTTATGACGTTCAATACAGGTATCGCTCAGATCAATCCTAAGCTGGGAGACCTTGGGGCCAACCTTGTCCTCTACGAAGAAAAGATCCGGGAGGCCCGAGGAAATGGAGTAGACTTGCTCATTTTTCCCGAGTTGTCGCTCACCGGCTATTTCCTGAGGGATATGGTGCCCAATGTTGCCCTCAAGCTCTCTTCTCGAGAGATGAAGCATCTGAGGGAGCTGAGTCGTGACGTGGCGTTCGTTGCGGGATTGGTGGAAGAGAGTTCCGACTACCGTTTCTATAATGCGGCGGTCTATTTCGAAGGCGGGGAGATTCGCCATGTGCATCGAAAGGCCTATTTACCCACCTACGGCATGTTTGATGAACAACGCTATTTTGCCCGGGGGGATCGAATCCGGGCATTTGACTCGAAATTTGGCCGCATGGGACTGCTCATCTGTGAAGATCTTTGGCATCCATCCACTGTCTACCTGGCGGCTCTGGATGGAGCCCTGGCCATCATTTGCCCCTCGTCCAGTCCGCTGCGCGGCATCACGGAGGGCCAACTCCAGGACGACAACGCCCGTTACTGGGAGCTCATCAACCGGAGTTACGCTGAAACGTTCAGTCTATATATGGTTTACGGGAACCGGGCGGGTTTTGAGGACGGCGTGGGATTTTGGGGCGGGTCGGAGATCTTGAATCCCTTTGGCAATGTCCTTGTTAAGGCCAAGTACTACGATGAGGATCTGGTTGTGGGAGAGATAGTCCTTGAGACCGTCCGGCGCAAGAGAACCATTTCACCCTTACTGCGAGATGAAGACCTCGATCTTACCATTAACGAGTTGATGCGGATCAGAGAACGCCCAACGGCTGCTCAACCTCTCAGAGTTCCAGCCGCTCGACGGAAGGGCGGAAAGCCTGCGAAGCGGGGGAAAAAAGTTTCGAAGACGAAGATGAAATCGGGAAAGAGATGACTCGCGCGAAGACGCAAAGCACGCCGAGTATAAATAAAATTACAAATTCGAAACTCGAAATCCGAAACAAATCCAAATAATCAAAAGACATAAAATTCCTGATAACCTCGTTTTGGGTTTCGATTTTTAGATTTGAGTGTTTCGGTTTGTTTGAGATTTCGAGATTCGGATTTTGGTTCGGGGCGTCTTGGCGCGATACGCATCGTTGAAGTCGTTCTGTTGAAGAGTTGATGGGTCAAAAGCTGCTGTTATGGTTCAAATTCCCACCAATGTCGGTTTTCTCAAACCCGTCCTTGTCTCTTTCATTCGCAATGAGGTTAGGAAAATTGGGGTAGAGCGTGTGGTGGTGGGGCTCTCCGGTGGGGTGGATTCCAGCCTGAGTGCCGTGTTGGCGGCGGATGCTCTGGGGCCGAATAATGTCCTGGCCGTGCTGATGCCCTACAAGAGCTCCAGTCCAGAGAGCCGTGCCCATGCTGAGTTAGTGGTGCAAAAGAGCGGTATCAACTCTGTTGTAGTGGACATTACGCCCCAAATCGATGCGTATTTTGAGAGGACTCCCGAGGCGGATCAAAAAAGACGGGGCAACAAGATGGCTCGTGAACGCATGACCGTCCTGTACGATCACTCTGCAAGATGGAACGCTTTGGTGATAGGGACGAGCAACAAAACTGAGTTGCTACTGGGTTACGGGACACTGTACGGCGACATGGCATCTGCCCTGAATCCCCTGGGAGACCTTTATAAGACTCAGGTCTGGGCGCTGGCCGAATATGTGGGTGTCCCGCAGGTCGTCATCCGCAAGAGGCCGTCGGCAGACCTATGGGAAGGGCAGACCGACGAGGAAGAACTTGGATTTAGCTATCCTGAGGTGGACGGGCTTCTCTATCTTATGGTGGACGAGCGTTATTCGCGAGAGGAGCTAATTGAGACGGGTTTTTCTGAACCTTTTGTAGACGAGATAACGCGCCGGATCATGAGTTCGCAATTCAAGCGGCGTTTGCCAGTCATCGCCAAGGTCTCTTACCGAACCATCGATAGGGATTTCCGCTACGCCAGGGATTGGGGGAAATAGGAAGTAGGCAGGGGGCGGAAAACAGTAGGCAGTCATAAGAATGAGAGATGATCGAATCCAGTCCCTAGTTGTTGCTTTGATTGTAACGGGGGGAACAACAGGCGGGGAGAAATGGCTGCATGCTGCTAGCTGCACACCGGGTGGTTAGGGCCGATGGAGGGGACTCTATACATCGTCGCGACTCCCATCGGTAATCTTGAGGACATTACTCTCCGTGCGCTGCGGATTCTTAAAGAGGTGGACCTTATCGCGGCGGAAGATACCCGGCATACCAAGAAGCTACTTACCCATTACGGGATTCAAAACCCCCTAACCAGTTACCACGAGCACAATGAAAAGGCCCAATCGAGCCATTTGATTCATCGGCTCAAGGAGGGGTGCCGCATTGCACTGGTATCGGATGCCGGGACACCGCTCTTGTCTGACCCCGGATTCAGATTGGTCCAGGAAGCGGTTCATGCCTCTCTCCCGGTCATACCTGTGCCCGGCCCCTCGGCGTTGACGGCAATCCTGAGCGCTGGCGGACTTCCTACCGACTCCTTTGCCTTTGAAGGGTTTCTCACCGTCAAAAAGGCCGCACGACGGAAACGATTAACCGGGCTTCGCGAAGAATCGAGGACCCTGGTGTTTTATGAGGTGCCACACCGAGTAGAGGAGTCATTGCAGGACATTTTTGAGGTTATGGGGGACCGCGAGGTCGTTGTGGGACGAGAGCTAACCAAAATGCACGAGGAAATTCTTCGTGGTCGGGTGAGTGAAGTACTTTCCCACAGGGGTCCGAGGGAGTGGCGGGGTGAGATCACTCTAGTGATTGCGGGAGCGGGGAGAGACCCCGACGCTCAGAAAGGGGGAGACAGGGATAGAGGCGGTGAAATAAGATCGGAGATCCAAAGGCTCAGGGCACAGGGAATGAGAGTGAAAGAAATCGCCGAGATCTTGGGTGAAAAGTATTCCACATCCAAGAGGGAAATCTACCAACTCGCCCTCCCCCCCAAAGAAGAAGCGTAGGGGTCAGACCTTGACACGTGACGGAGGTCGGTGGTAACGACCGACCTATGGCAAGGCCGCTTCGACTCCAGTTCCCCGGCGCCACGTATCATGTCTTCTCACGGGGGAATAACCGGAGCACGATCTATCTGACGGATCGTGATCGTCTTAGATTCATAGACCTTCTAGGCCGGCTAAAAGAAAAATTCGCTGTCAAGATTTACGCCTATTGTTTAATGCCGAACCATTTCCATTTGCTTTTGGAAACTCCCCTAGCGAATTTAAGCAAAGCCGTGCAGTATCTGAATAGTACGTATACCGCCTTTTTTAATCACACACATGGTTGTACGGGACATGTCTTTCAAGGAAGATTCAAATCGCTCCTGGTGGAGAAAGACAGTTATCTCTTAGAGCTCACAAGATATATTCATCTAAACCCGGTGGCGGATGAGATTGCCAAATTCCCTGGTAAGTATCGGTGGAGTAGCTACAGGTCATACCTGCGACTGGAACAGAAACAGGACTGGCTGGTGACGGAAGAGGTACTAAATAGGTTCTCTTCAACCCATAAGACGGCGATTCAGGGTTACAGGGACTTTGTGGAAGATGGACTGCCGGAGAAACTCGCGGACAACCCACTTAGTGATGTGTGGCATCAGTGCGTGCTCGGTACCGACCGGTTCATAGAAAGTATTAAGCTAGGAATCCACGATCCCGGTCCTGAGGTTAGTCGTAGAAAAAGCTTACAGGCCTACGATGCCGATCGATTAATTGGTTTAATCCGTCAAAGACGACTGGCAAGAGTATCCAAAACTCAGTTGCTTATCTATTTTCTGCGTCGATATACGGACCTGACTCTGCGAGAAATCAATGACCGTTTCGGTGGCGGTCATTACTCTCGGGTCAGTCAGGCGGCAAAGCGATTTGAGGAGAAATTGAAAAAAAGTTCCGCATTGAGAAGTTTGGTCGGCAAGTTGGAGAAAGATCTGTCGAATGTCAAGGTCTGACCCCATCGTTAGGACGGTGGCGGGTGTCGGGTGGTCTGTCGGGGCGGTTTGGTTGGCTTTGCTGCTCGGATTTGGGGTCCGGTCACAAGCCGTCCCGCAGGAGCCGCGGCAACTCACTGTGGCAGCCGCTTCTAGCCTGAGGTTCGTCATGGATGAGTTGGTTCGGGTTTTCCAGCAGGAGAACAGAGGGATTAAAGTGAGGGTGACCTATGGTTCCAGCGGTAACTTCTTTGCCCAGCTTGCGCAGCAGGCTCCCTTTGACATCTTCCTTTCGGCGGATGCGGTCTACCCGCGTCGATTGGTGGATCAGGGAGAGGGGCTTAATGATTCTGAATTTCTCTATGCCGTTGGGCGCCTGGTCCTGTGGGCTCCCATGGATTCACCCATTCAAGTGGAGTCAATGGGGCTTCGCTCGTTGCTGGATCCTTCTGTGAAAAAAATCGCCGTTGCCAATCCTCGCCACGCCCCCTATGGACGGGCGGCGGTAGAGGTCCTGAAAAACGTGGGTGTATACGAACAAACGCGGGAGAGATTGGTCTTTGGTGAAAACGTCGCCCAGGCGGCCCAGTTCGTACACTCAGGAGTTGCTGATGTTGGCATCCTGGCATTGTCTCTACTGATGGCACCCTCAATCAATGATGGGGGTCGCCGATGGCCAATACCTCCTGCCGCTTACGCGGGTATTGATCAGGTAGGAGTGATTCTCCAATGGACGCTGCAAAGGGAGGCGGCAGAGCATTTCCGTGACTTTCTATTAGGACCCAGGGGAAGAAAAACTTTCAAAAGATACGGGTTTTTTCTGCCAGGGGGATGAACCGGTGGACTGGACCGCACTAGGGCTGACATTGAAGTTGGCTGCCGCAACCACCATGATCCTCGTGCTCATCGGTGTTCCCTTGGCCTACTGGTTGGCCACAACCAGGAGCAGGGTGGGACCCGTGGTGGAGACCGTGGTTGCTTTGCCCATGGTGCTACCTCCTACGGTTGCCGGCTTTTACTTCTTGTTAGCTGCCGGACCAGACACATGGATGGGTGGAGGCTATCGGTCCCTGACCGGTCACCTGCTTCCCTTTAGCTTCCAGGGAATTTTGCTTGCTTCGGTGCTCTTCAATCTCCCCTTCGCAGTCCGTCCCTTTACCATTGCCATCGCGTCAGTGGAGCAGAAAACTGTGGAAGCCTCCTGGTGCCTGGGGGTTTCGAAGGTGCAAACCTTCTTTCGCATTGTCCTCCCGCTATCCTGGTCCGGTATCCTAACTGGCCTGGTCCTGTCCTTCACCCACACCGTCGGTGAGTTTGGCGTCGTTCTCATGGTGGGAGGAAATATCCCCGGTGTGACCCGGACCCTGTCCATTGCCATCTATGATGATGTTCAGGCCCTGAACTACGAATCGGCCGGCTGGACTGCACTCCTGTTGGTGGTTCTATCCTTCGCGGCGCTCAGCGTGACCTACAACTTGGGTGGAAGGAGGTGGTCGGTATAACCTCTGAGCTGATTGTTGACTTTAGGAGAAGGTTTTCCAGGGGGCCCGTAATTCAGGCCTCCTTCCAACAGCCGGCTGAGGGATCTTTCATAAGCGTGCTCTTCGGCCCGTCCGGGGGAGGGAAGTCGACGATCCTGAGATGTTTGGCAGGGCTGGAGCGGCCTGATGAAGGAATGATACGATTTGGCGACGAGAGTTGGTTCGAGGCAAAGAAACGGATTTTTTTGACCCCGCAAAAGAGAGATATCGGATACCTCTTTCAGGATCACGCGCTTTTCCCGCACATGAGAGTGAAAAGCAACATTGCCTATGGGCTGAATGGCCTTTCGAAAGAGGATAAACGCAAGAAAGTCGCTGAGATGCTCGATCTGTTCGGGTTAAGGGGTACGGAGCAGCGTTTCCCCCATCAGATTTCCGGTGGGCAGCAGCAGCGGGTTGCCCTCGCACGAGTACTGGTACGCCGTCCTCGTCTCCTTTTGTTGGATGAGCCCTTCTCGGCCCTGGATGCGCCGCTCAGAGAGGAGATTCGCCCCGAGCTAAGACGTATCCTCAAACAGTTTAACATCCCGGTTCTGCTGGTTACTCATGATCGCAACGAGGTCATTGCATTGGGTGATGGCGTGATTGTCGTGGATGAGGGACAAATCCGACAGACGGGAGCGGTGCATGAGGTTTTTAATCGGCCCGCGGACATGTCGGTGGCACGGATTGTGGGTATGGAAACAGTGGTCCCCGGAAGAGTCGCGCGGTCTCAAGACGGGCTAGCTACGGTAGTCATTGGTGACAAGGAACTGGTTGCCGTTTCCTCTGCTGGGGTGGGAGACGAAGTGGAGGCGTGCATCCGTGCAGCGGACGTGATCCTGCAAAAAGGCGGCTCTTACTCCGCGAGCGCCCGCAATCGATTGGACGTTCGCGTCCAATCCGTGGTCTCGGATGGAGCCTTGGTTAGGGTCGCCCTGGAAGCGGGATTCCCCCTCACCGCTCTAGTTACCCATCCCGCCTGCGAAGAATTGGGCATACAACCGGGAGCTATACTCACCGTGTTAATCAAGGCCCCCGCCATCCACCTGATTCCCCGCGGCTAATTTCAGCATAAACTTAACCGCAGACCCGCGCGGATTAACGCAGACGATTATTCTGTATAGTGTTAAAACAAGAGAAGAAATCGGTGGCGATTCTTTCCCGCCAAGGCTTCCCACCTGGCACTCAACGCTTTTCCGGAGACTCAGCCCTCAGCGCTCGTTACTCAGTACTGAGTCCGCGTTGCGTTTAGCGCTTCGCTGCTCCCGGCCAGCGTGGCCTTGCAATTGCAATGTCAACGGAATAGACAAGGGCTCGTGGCCCTCTTTATCAAGGAAAGCGAACTTCGGTCCTTGTTTGACTCGCCGTCCTCTATGGACGGGCTCCTTGAGATGATCACGGAGACTTTTCGAAGCCAACAGAGGGGGGAAGGAGTCAACCACCCCGATCTTCGGCTCTCGCTTAAAGACCGGAAACGAAACCTTCGGGTCCTTTCCGCGACGGCGCCGGAGTTTGGCGTGGGAGTACGGTTATTCCCGCTCTTTTCGGGAGCCAAGGACGCCAACTATATCCTTCTCTTCGATGCGGAAAACGGTCACTTCCTGGCCCTGGTACCGGGCGGTGAGCTCAACGTATGGCGTACCGGTGCCCCCGCCGGGGTCGCGTGCCGACATCTTGCGCCAACCAACGGCAAAGAGTTAGGTCTTCTTGGAAGCGGACGGCAGGCGAGGGGGCAACTCCTAGCCATTCGCAGGGCGCTGCCCTCACTCCAGCGCGTACGGGTTTATAGCCCGACGCAAGACCATAGAAATCGCTTTGCAGGGGAAATGAGCTCTTGGATGAATCTCGACGTGGTGGCGGTAGAAAGCGCACGGGCTGCGGTGCAAGGGGTGCAAATCGTCGACGTGGCGACCAACTGTCGGAGTCCTGTGCTCGAACCCCATTGGGTCGCTCCGGGAGCGTTGGTTATCTCCATCGCGAGCGGCCAGATTCCTGTGGAACTCGTTTCCTCGTCGCGGGTGATCGTATCGTGGAAGAAGGAAGTTCTGGAAGGAAAGCCGGCGCGTGAGCCCTATACGACGATGATCGCTTCAGGGACCTGGTCTGCGGATGATATTATCGGTGAGCTCGGAGATGTCATTCTCAAGAAGGTGCCCGCGCGTCGAGAAACCAATGAAACGGTTCTCTTCGAGTTGGCGGGTGTGCCCTTGTGGGACGTGACTGCCGCCTTCTGGGCCTATCAATGGGCACGGGAGAAAAAGGTTGGAAGCGATCTTTCGCTCGCTTGAGCCGGTCCGGCTCGAATAAAGATGACTCGCGTCCTTCGAGAACCTCAGGACTGCGAGGGGAATCGAGGGGCAAAGACGCAAAGGGCGCCAAGGATAAGTAGAATTATGGATTCGAAACCCGAAATCTGAAATTCGAAACAAATCCAAATGATCGAAAACATTAAATTTCGATCCACCTAGGTCTGGATTTTGATATTCAGATTTGAGTGATTCGGTTTGATTGGGATTTCGAGTTTGGGATTTCGGATATTGATTCGGGGTGCCTTGGCGCGATAAAAAGTGAGGGAATCGTTTTGTCTGCGATTTGTAAGGGTAAGAATCAAAGGAGGGAGGTATATTAAATGGCGCAAGACTCGGCCGCTGAGAAGGATAAACGCAAACAGGAAGGGGCAAAGTTGGGAACGGTGCGTATCGACGTGACCCACAAGGGAAAAAAGACCCAGGAGGCGGTCTACAAATCGGAAGACAAGTCCTTTGTGATGGTAGCCGACGAACCCCAAAGTCGTGGGGGAAAAGGGGAGGGGCCTTCCCCCCTTGGCTACTTCATAAGCGGAGCGGCCACCTGTTTGATGATGCAGTACACCAACGTCCTCAAGGAAAACCCCATGCCTGTTGACAGCATGAAGTTGCTGGCGCGGGCCCACAACGATCGTGAGGCACGGGATTTCAAGGATATCATTTACCAGGTGGATCTCACCGGTTCCCTGTCAGAGGCGGCTGCGGAGACCTTGGCACGGCAGGCCAGTGACCGCTGTTTTGTGGAAAACACGCTGTCGAAGGTTATCCCCATTACCACCGAGGTGCGCCTAAACGGGGAAAAGGTTTTCTCTTTCACACGGCAACCCTAGTCGGATCCTTGGAATTGACCCCAGGATCATCAGAGACGAACCTCTGAAAAATTGAGGAGAATTGGCTTGGCTCAAGCAACGGAATCACTCAAGGCAAGGAACATCATTGGGGAGATAAAGGCTGCGGGGATCGAGTTCATTGTGGCGCTGCCGGACCGTACCACCAGTCATCACCTGCTGAAGGGCCTCTCCCAGAACCGGGCCCTTCGTTTCGTGCAAGTGTGCAAGGAAGACGAGGGAGTTTCCATTTGTAGCGGGCTTTACAGTACCGGTCATAAGGCGCTCCTTCTAATCCAGTACACGGGACTGTTGGATTCGGTGAATGCGCTGCGCGGTGTGGCCGTGGAGGGGCAAAACCCCGTGTGTATGATGGTAGGATTGCTGGGCAAGGAACCGGGTGTCCCGCCCGCCCAGTCGGCTCGATATGGGCTACGGATCGTGGAGCCGCTCCTCGATGTTATGGAGATCGAACATCACCTCATTGAAACGACTGAAGACGCCACCAAGATTGGGCCGGCTATAAAAAAGGCCTACTCTGAAACCAAGCCTGTGGTGATGTTGATCGGAAGGGAGCCTCGGTAACCATGATGAAACGGGATGAGTGTTTGAAGGTCCTTGCTCGGCACCGCCAGGGTGAAATCGTCGTGGCCGTCTACATGGCTGCGCAGGAGTGGATCCGTATATCTCCAAGCGAGCTCAACTATACCTTTACCGGGGCCATGGGCCAGGGTTCCTCGCACGGCCTGGGGATTGCCCTCGGTCGACCCGACAAAAGGGTGATTGTTCTGGACGGGGACGGTAGTTTGCTGATGAACCTTGGCTCCCTGGTGACCATCGCCAACGCTCAGCCCCGTAATTTTGTTCACTGTGTTTGTGAAAACGGCACCTACGAAACTAATGGAAGCGTGCCCATACCAGGAGTTGGAAGACTAAGCTTCACGGGATTGGCCAGGGAGGCGGGATATCCGCGTACCTATGAATTCAGCTCCCTGGAGGATTGGGACCGAAATCTCGATCAAATATTGAGGTCGGACGGCCCCATCCTCGTGGATCTAAAAGTTGAGCCCGGCGAAACGTACCCGGAAGATTTCCGCCGTCTATACAACGTGAAGTTCAGGGATGCTTTTCGCCAGGCCCTTGCCAAAGGGTAGAATCTTCAATTCGACTAGATTGCAATTTCTGGATTCGGTATCTAGTCCTCTTGTGGGACGTCGTCCGCCACCCCGTGATTTTGGGCTATGCGGCGCACCTCAGGGTCGTCCAATGATGTGAGGTGTCCCTCCTGAGTCACTGCCTTGCCATCCACTACAGGGTCGGCGACAAGAGCTCAAAGTGGCGGATTAGCTTGTGCTTGGGGGGTTCCAAGGCAGAGCCGACGCTGGCGTGGATAAATCCGGCGCGGCGATGGCTCAGGCGCCAGGCATACACCCTTGCGGAGCGTTGCCTTTGCGGATAGATGAGTCAGGGAGCATTCCTATCTCTTGATGGAGAAGCTGTCAAAGACCCCCTGGTGTTCTTCCCAATGGAGCTGGACGTTTCGGACCTGGGCTCCAGCCGGCCCCTGGCGGCACCATTGGATCAATTCTTCGACCTTCTTATCTTGCCCTTCCGCCACCACCTCGACGGAGCCATCGCGACAATTTCTCACCCATCCCCCGAGTCCTAGGCGGAGGGCCAATTCGACCGTAGAGGCACGAAAGAAGACCCCTTGAACCCGCCCTCGAATCATAAGACGGGCGCGGACTTTGCCCTGCGTTTTTTCGTCGCTCATGGGATCTTCCCTATCCCGGCGAGTCCGTTTCTGCAAGTTCCCCACCCGGTAAATTCGAGATCGGGGGAGTCTTAATGGGCCAAAAGCCTGGGGAGCCAAGTGGCCAGAGCGGGGAAACAGGCGACCAAGGTGAGCCCAATGATCTGAATGATGACGAAAGGTAAAATTCCACGGTAGATATGGCCTGTGGTCAGCTCGGGGGGTGCCACTCCCCTCAAGTAAAAGAGGGCGAAACCAAAGGGCGGAGTGAGAAAAGAGGTCTGCAGGTTGATGCCGAGCAGGACCCCGTACCAGAGGGGGTCGAATCCCATCTCGCCGAGGATGGGAGCAATCACGGGGAGGTGAATGAACGCGATCTCGATGAAATCGAGGAAAAATCCTAGCACGAAGACGATTCCCATGATGCTGGCAAAAACCGCCCAGGGTGGAATCGATAGATGGGAGATGAAGTTTCGCACCAGTGAGTCTCCTCCCATTCCTCGAAAGGCCAGGCCAAAGGCCGTGGCTCCAACCAGGATGATGAAGACCATGCTGGTGAGACGAGTGGTGGTTTGCATGACCTCCCTAAGCATTGTGAAGTTGAATCTCCCGTTTATCATGGTAAGGCATACTGCTCCAGAGGCGCCGATGGCAGCGGCCTCAGTGGGAGCGGCAATACCGAAAAAGATGGAGCCGAGGATGGCAACCATTAAAGCGAGAGCAGGGACGACGGCCTTGGCTGCGCCGATCCAGAGTTGGGCTGTGTTGAGGGTTGGATGTCCTGTGGGGAAAATGGGCGGCATAAATCCGGGACGGACGATGGGTACTACGAGCAGGTAAACGATGTACATGCCGGCCAGACCCACACCAGGTATGAGGGCTCCAAGAAACAGTTCCCCCACGGATACCCCAAGTATGTCTCCCACCAGAACCAGGACGATGCTGGGCGGAATAATCTGGCCCAGGGTACCCGAAGCGCAGACCACACCGGAGGCCAGTTCCTTTTGGTAGCCGCGCCTGATCATTGTTGGTAGGGCAATGAGCCCCATGGTGGTCACGGTTGCCCCTACGATTCCCGTTGAAGCCGCCAGAAGCGCGCCCACCACAACCACCGATATGGCCAGCCCTCCGGGAAAGCGTCCGAAAATCTGCCCCATGGTTTCAAGTAGTTCCTGGGCCAATCCCGATCGTTCCAGCATGACTCCCATGAATATAAATAAGGGCACGGCGATGAGCGTGGAATTCGTCATGATTCCCCAGACCCGCAGCGGGAGAAGATCGAAAAAACTCATGCCGAAAGCGTAGAGTCCAAAACCAAGTGCGGTGCCACAGATAGTGAAAGCGATGGGATAACCTACCAAGATCAGGAGAGTGAAGACGAGAAACATCAATACCGGAAGGAGTTCCGTCATGGGTTCTTTCTCGGGTTGGTGACTGAATTTTGCCGGATGAGCACATGGGCGTTCTTGATGGTCTCTGAAAGTCCCTGAAGCGCCAGGAGAAGAAATCCCACCGGAATGGCTCCCTTCAGAAGGTACCTGGCGGGGAGGCCTCCAGGGTCCGGTGAGCCTTCCAGGACCGCCCAGGAACGTTCAATGAAAGGAAGCGAAGTTTTGATGAGGAGAAAACATGTCGGGAAAAGAAAAAGGAGCGCGAAGGCGAAGTTGACAAAGGCTTTGTTACGTAGCGAAAGCCGCGAATAGAAGATGTCCACCCGAACATGGCTGTCCTTTAAGAGCGTAAAGCCGGCGGCGCACAAGAAAATCACGGCGAACAGATGCCATTCAAGTTCTTGGACGAATACAAAGCCAGTATTAAAAGCATAGCGCATGGTCACGTCCGCAGTTGTGACCACCACCATAATAGCCGTGAGCCAAGAGATGGTCCGACCCACCCGATCGTTTAGGCTGTCGATCCACCGTGCCAGCGAGAGAAAGGAGTTGGAGTATGCCCCGGATCCCTCGCCGAATGTCGGGGCCTTGGTTTTGTCCATTAGGGCTCGATGAGCCTTAGGAAGGCTGTTTCATCCAGGATGTTAATGTCCAGCTCTTTTGCCTTGTTGTGTTTAGAACCGGGGTCAGTACCGATGACGACATAGTTCGTAGAGCGGCTTACACTGGAGGTGACCTTTCCCCCCAGGGCTTCGATCCGTTTTTTGGCCTCCATACGTGACAAGGTATTGAGTCCCCCCGTGAGGACAAAGGTCATTCCAGTTAATTTTCTATCCTTCTTTGTCTCCGCCCTTGGTTGGATGCCGGCTTTGAAGAGTTTTTCGATCACCCCACGGTTATCTTTTTGTTTGAAGAAACGTTCGATGCTCTTGGCCATCTCCGGCCCGATGTCGCGGACCTCTTTTAACTGGTCCTCGGATGCCTCCATGAGATTGTTCAGGCTGACGAAGTGATCCGCTAGGAGCATCGCGGTGGCCTCGCCCACATGGCGGATCCCCAAGGCCGTTACAAATCGCACCAGGGTGGATCCCTTGCTTCGAACCAGGGAATCAATGAGATTGTGCGCCGACTTCTCACCCATTCGATCCAAGGCGGCGAGGGTTTCTTTTTCCAGGCTATATAAGTCTGCGATGTCTTTAACCAACTCACGGTTCACCAGTTGGTCAATCAGTTTTTCGCCGAGCCCTTCGATATCCATAGCCCCTCGGGAGCCAAAAAACTTGAGGCTCTCTTTGAGTTTGGCAGGACAGGATAGCCCCACGCATCGGTACGCGACTTCTCCTTCCTCCCGGTAGACCGAGGAGCCGCACACCGGACATTTCTCGGGCATTGCAAATTTTTGCTCTTGACCGTTCCTCTTTTCTTCAATGACCTGGACCACGTAGGGAATCACGTCGCCTGCCCGCTCAACGATAACCGTGTCGCCGATTCGAATATCCTTGCGTTCCACCTCATCCATGTTGTGGAGAGAGGCGCTCTTGACCGTAACCCCACCCACCTGGACCGGCTCCAGGCTGGCCACCGGGGTGAGGGTGCCGGTGCGGCCCACCTGGGCCTGAATATTTAGGATCTGAGTGGTTGCCTGGCGGGGTTTGAACTTATAGGCGATGGCCCATCGCGGGGAGCGGGAGATTTCTCCAAGGCGTCGCTGAAGGTCCAGGCTGTCCACTTTGATAACGAGGCCGTCGATTTCGTAGGGGAGGTCTTCGCGCTGTCTTTCCATCTTCCCAAAGTAGGCAAATATATCCTCCAAACTTTCGCAGGTATGGTAGGGGACTGGCTTTAGCCCCCATTCCTTCAGGGCTTGAAGGAATTCTTTATGGCTCGTGAACGTCGTTCCCGTCACTTCTCCTGCCCCATGGCAGAAAATATCCAGAGGGCGTTTTGCCGTGGCCGTTGAATCCAACTGTTTCAGGGATCCGGCGGCAGAGTTACGTGGGTTGGCGAAGACGGGCTGCCCCTCCTCTTCCCGTTCACGGTTGAGTTTCTGAAACGCCTCGTGGGACAGAAAGACCTCTCCCCTGATCTCGAGACGTGAGGGAAGATCCCTGCCGTTGCTTCTTAGGGTAAGGGGTATGGAGCGTATGGTTTTGAGATTGAGGGAAATGTCTTCCCCGTTGACGCCATCTCCTCGAGTGGAGCCAACCTTGAAGCGTCCGTTTTCATATACCAGCTCCACTGCAACACCGTCGATCTTAGGTTCCACGACGTATCGGATGGGTTCGGAGCTCTTGAGAAATCGCTGAATCCTCTCTTCAAATTCCCTCATTTCTTCTTCGTTGGCGGCGTTGATGAGGGAAAGCATGGGAATGTTGTGACGGACCGTGGTGAATTTTTCTAGCGGAGGAGCCCCCACCTTTTGAGTTGGGGATTCGGGTGAAGCGAAAGCAGGATGGGTCTTTTCCAGATCCAACAAGCGACGAAAGAGGCGATCGTACTCCGCATCACTGATGACCGGATCGTCCAGCACGTAGTAATGGTAGTTATGTTTTTCTAGCTGTGCGCGTAGACTTAGAATTTCGCGCTTTGTCCGTTCTTGAGACGACGCCATAGCTCTTACGCAAACCTTTTTTCTTGGATGCAAAAAATTACCATAAAATGCCCGGGGGTGGAAAGCGAGGGGAAGGGTTCGAACCAAAACCCGCCGGCAGTAAGGCGACTAACTAGGTGACGAGCAACGAGTAGTGAGGACTGAGTGGGAAATTAAGAGAGGGCGATTGGCGTCTTGGCGCGATACACATTGCCGATGTCGTTGTGTTGAACATTGGATAGGGCCTAATTATTTTTGAATATAGACCTTCTTTAGCGCCGCCATGAGTCCGGGATGAACATGGAGCTTTTTGAGGTGAGTTCTCATTTCCTGAGAGGTAAATAGCCCTTTTTCAGTGATGATACCGGTTACGTTGGTTAAGGGGGTAACGTCGAAGATACGATTGATGATTTTCAACTTTCTGGGAGCATGGGCAAGGACTTCTTTCTGCGGGGCATCCGGAATCATCCTCTCCACGGGAAAATTCCAAGGGAAGAACTTCTCACTTCCAGCCAGGGCATAAAATGGAACAGAGGTGTGATTGGCAACCAGGGCCAAGGGGTGTGTTCCTGCCTTGTTGGTAAGTCCCCGAGGGGAAACCGAGTCAGCACTCACCAGAATCATGTTTACCCTGTCTTCGCTGCCATGGGAGGCGGACAAAAGGGACAGGGCGAGGGCGTCGGTGGTAAGGGAAGTGGGAATTCCCCCGGCGACAAGACGGCGTGCCAGGAGGGTACCTTCGCCGGCTGGGCGGGACTCGCTACAGATAACTGAAAACCGTTTGCCTTTCTTCCAACAGCGGAGAAGGGCCTCCCGAACTGAACGGCTGCTTGAATAGGTTAGAATGGTGTCCTTTGTTCTTACCTGACGAAAGAGATGGTTGGATATGTTCTCGTTGTGTTCATTCATTTCACGGATGAACGTTTTTGTGGTGAAACGGATCTCCCGAACTCCAGTGGACCCACTAGGGACATCATTGAGTGCGGAAAGGGCCGTATTAAACAGGTTAAGGAGGGAGGCCATGACCGGTTGGGCATGGAGAAGCCTGCTGCCGACTTTGAGCAGGTCCCTTCCCAACAGTTCCGGCGAGGGGTGTTTTCTGTCCCGTAACAGTTGAAGGATCAGTAGGCTTGCTTTGTTGGTTATTTCTTGCGATCCGGAAAGATTGTCCTGGGTGATCCCTTGAATCGCCGGATGAATGCTCATAACCCCGTAAAATAACTTCCTTTGTAACCAGATATCCTGTCTCAACGGTCTTACTCATCACGTACCATAGCCATTGTAACGGTAGCAATGGACCCGAGTCTGTTGCCGCCTCCCTTGGCCTCTACTCACTATTCACCGGGTCCCGCCGCACTACACTTTAGAGTATTAGGACTCAGACGTCGTTGACCCTCCTTGGGCGGTGTGTTAATTATTTGTTTATATGGGCTTTCTGACCATTTTTGCGATTCTGTGGTTTGCCCTCCTACCGAGCTGTACCCCTGCCGTTTCGACTCCCGAAGGCACGCCCGGGAAAACGGTTACGGAGATGCCGGCCCCCTTTGCAGGAAAAGAAAAGACTAAAGTTCCGGTTAGGGCCAAGGCCCATGCCCATTTCATTCAGGGTCAACTTTACCTTACGGAAGGAAATTTGTCCGCGGCTCTTAAAGAGTATGGGTCAGCCGTTCGGGCCGATCCGTCAAATGCCTTTTTGCGGTTGCGCCTGGCCACCCTTTACCTGCGCCAGGGGAAGCTAGGTCGTGCCTTGAAGGAGGCGGAAGAGGCATCCAGGCTGGATCCGGAAGAATTACAAACCCGTCGACTTTTAGCTGGCCTCTATACCTCCATCGGACGGGACTCCAAGGGCATCGAAGAGTATCAAAAGGTTCTCCAGTTAAATCCCAAGAGTCAGGAGGCCTTTCTCTATCTGGGGGCGCTCTATCTCAAAGGAAAAGATTTCGAAAAGGCCGTCCAGTATCTCGAAAAACTCATCGCCCTCAATCCCTCGTCGGTTCTTGGATATTACTACTTGGGGAGGGTCCAGGCCGAGACCAAGAAATTGCTGGACGCCGAGGAGAGTTACCGAAAGGCCCTTGAACTGCATCCCAAGTCCGAAGCCGCGCTGATGGACCTTGCTTTGGTTTATGAGCTCCAGGGGAAGACGGAGGAAGCCATTCGGACCTATCAATCACTTCTCGGTACTCGCCCTAAGAATGAGTGGGCGAGAAAGAGGCTGGGCGAGATATACGTTGGACAAAACAAACTGGACGAGGCTTTAGAGCAATTCCAGAAGTTACAGGCGGACCAGGCCGATCCCAGTGAGACAAGGACCAAAATCGGTCTCATTTACTATGGGAAGCGTGATTTTGCCCGGGCAACCACAGAATTCAACCTCGTCCTGGCGGGAAACCCGCAGAGCCACCGGGTGCGGTATTTTCTGGGCGCCAGCTACGCGCAGCTGAAGGACGATGTAAGGGCTATTGAGGAATTTTCCCGCATCCCGGAAAAGAGCGAATACTATTCCGAGTCTCGCCTCCAACTCGCTTCCATCTATGACCGCCGTGGTGATGTTTCCAAGGCCATCAAAGCGGTTCAGGCAGCTTTGGCAAAACAGAAGGGCAAGGATAGAAAAGAGCTGCTTGACTTACTTGCCTCGCTCTACCATAAGGCCAAAGACTACCCCATGGCCATTCAAACCTTACAAGAAGTCCTCGATTTGGACCCCAAAAGCGACCAGGCGCACTTTCGACTGGGAGCCCTCTACGATGAGAATAAGAACAAGACCAAGACCATCGAGCACATGAAAAAAGCCATCGAGCTGGATCCTAAAAACTCGGCCGCTTTGAATTATCTGGGTTACACCTATGCAGAGATGGGAGTTCTTCTGGACGAAGCCGAGGATTTGGTTGTGAGGGCACTCAAGCTTGAGCCCAATGACGGGTTTTATATCGATAGTCTAGGGTGGGTCTACTACCAGAAGGGTAAATATGACAAGGCTGTGGAACAACTAGAGCGGGCAGTGGGGTTGGTGGTGGATGATCCCACGATCATCGAACACCTAGGAGACGCCTATGAGAAGCTTGGTAAACCACAGCAGGCCCTCCAGCATTATCGCGAAGCCGAGAGGAGTGCCAAGGAAAAAGATCGGTTGCGAAGAATCCAAGAAAAAATCCAACGCCTGGAGAGAGAAATTTGAGGTTTTTTCAGTGGGGTCGGAAAGGCCTTTTTATTTTATGTGGAGCAACTCTCATGATTACGGCAGGATTAACCCTTGGGAGTTGTGCCCTAGTTGGTCCTTTCATCAGCCTGCCGGATGCTGTCCCCCCCCAGAGCCCAGCAACACAAGAATTAGTTCGCGGCCTGTTAAAAAAGGCGGACCAGGTTCTTTCACTGAGGAGTTTATCCTCCATCAATTATCAGTACAAAGATGAAAGAGGAGGGTTCCGTGTGGCCCTCCTGGTTGACCGCCCGGACCGTCTTCGGCTGGAAACTCTCTCTCCTTTGGGCGCCATCTTGGTGTTAACGGCCAATGGAGACGAGGTTGTAGGGTTTCTGCCCCGAAAGAGGATCCTCTATCGCGGTGTGAGCTCCAAGCGAAATCTCATCCGCTTTACCCAAATTCCTCTGGAGTTGGCGGAGTTGACCTCCCTTCTTCTAGGATTACCTCCGGTAAAAGGAGGGGGAGCTTGGCAAGGGGGGGGGCACGCCATTGAGCGAGCTCTTCCCAATGGCGGCAGCGAAAGGATCGATTTTGATCCGGCATCGGGTGTTCCCATCGGATGGGATCGTCTGGACTCCGATGGATACAGCGAGCTAAGTGCGGTCTTCTCCGATTTTGTTTCCACCTCCGCTGGTCCCTTCCCGTTGAAGATCTCCTTGGAGTCCAGCACCGAGGACAAGACATGGCAGATACGCTACCGGGAACCGGAGATCAATGTTGAAATTCCCGTGCCTCTCTTCGTGCAGCAACGACCGAGGCAGGTCAGAGAAATCTCCCTTGAATCGTTTGGTGGTTAAGGGGATACGATTCATGTCCTCCAGAAGACCTTTCATGGTGCTCGTTCTCGTGGTGTTACTTTCGCTGGTTGGGTGCAAGACCAAGGATGAGCCTAAGGGCGCCACGGGACCGGCCGTAGGTGACTGGCTACTGATGCACATGCTGAGTGATCCAGAGCAGCTCAATCCCCTCACCAGCAATGACTCCGGGGCAAGTGCCATCCTACAATATGTCTTTCAGGGGCTCCTTACCCGTGATCCCCGCTCCCTTGAGCTAAAGCCCCTGTTGGCAGAGTCCCGGCCTGCCATTTCGGATGACAAGCTGAGTTACACCTTTAAGATTCGCAAGGATGCCACATTCCAGGACGGTCATCCTGTGACAGGGGAGGACGTGCTGTTCAGCATCAAGGCCATTAAGTGTCCTCTGGTCAACGCGCCTTTTCTCCGCGTGTACTACAACTCGGTGGTGGATGCTCGGCTCGTGGATGACTTCACGATCCAGTTTGTGACCAAAGAGCCTTACTTTCTGAACGAAAGCGTGCTTGGCGGTATCGATGTCCTGCCACGTCACTACTACGATCCAGAGGATCTTTTAAATAATGTGACCGTTCAGGAACTCAACCAGGGAGGTACAGGGTTGTCAGAGGAGGTCAAGCGGTTTGCCAATGATTTCAACAAGAACTTCAGCCGAAATCCCATGGGGAGCGGTCCCTACAAGTTCCTGAAGTGGGAAACCGGGCAAGAGGTTCTGTTGGAGCGAGATGATCGATATTGGGGGAAGGGGAAGCCTGGAATCGATCAGACCTTTCTGTACCTGTTCAGATTCCGAGTAATCAATAACATGGACGCGGCCCTCGTGAGCCTCAAAAGCGGCGGCTTGGACACCATGAGCTTGCAGCCTTTGCAACACCTGAAACAGACCGGCAGCGGTCGTTTCCACGAACAATTCCAAAAGTTCACTTATTTCTCGCCGGGGTACACCTATATAGGATGGAATAACAATCACCCGATTTTCCGGGACAAGCGGGTCCGAAAGGCAATGACTTATCTGACCAACCGCAATCAGATGGTGAAAACCATTCTGTCCGGTCTGGGTCAGGTGGTGGATAGCCCCATTTATTATTTCCGCCCGGAATATGACAAAACCCTCAACAGCACTCCCTATGACCCCAAAAAGGCCTTGGGACTTCTCAAGGAGGCTGGCTGGAAGGACGCGGATGGAGACGGGGTGTTGGACAAGGTCATTGATGGCAAGAAGGTACCCTTCCGCTTTGAAATCAAGTTCAACTCGGGGAACCCCACGCGCAAGAGCATCGCGCTCATCCTTCAAGACGAGCTTGAAAAGCATGGAATTGTGGCTAAGGTACGCCAGCTGGATTGGACCATCTATTTAGATGACGTTAGAAATCATCGTTTCGATGCCATGATTCTCGGATGGGGCATGAGCGTCAACGATCCGGACGCCTTTCAGGTCTGGCATTCTTCCCAATCCGCCAACAAGGGCTCCAACATGATAAGCTATAAGAACCAACGGGTGGATGAAATCCTGGAGATCTACCGGCGGGAGTTTGACTTCAACAAGCGTGTGGAGCTCTACCGAGAGTTTCAGCGCATTGTTCACGAGGACCAGCCCTACACCTTTCTCTTTATGCCGAAAGCGGTTTCTGCGGTGCAGCGGCGCTTCCAAGGCGTGGAGGTGCTACCCATCGGCGGGCTCCGGCCTCTGGAATGGTGGGTCCCCCTCGGTGCTCAAAAATATACCGGTAAACCATCCGCTTAGTGAACCCAGAAGATGTGGCGCTATATTTTTCAGCGCATCCTCCTTTTTCTCCCGACCTTTATAGGTATCACGTTGATCAGCTTCCTGATCATGCGCCTTGCCCCGGGGGATCCAGCAGAGCTCCTGGCCGGTGGTGGTCTTGGAGCCGCAGGGGAGGTGGGGATTTCCACCGAGAAGCGAGGTGCCGTGGATCAAGCCCTGGCTCAGTGGCGGGCGCAATACGGTCTCGACCGGCCCTTATACGTTCAATACGGGGTATGGGTGAAAAACCTATTTACCCTGAATTTCGGCGATTCACTCAAAGACAATCAACCCGTATTCGGTAAAATACTCGATCGACTCCCCGTAACAGTAAAACTAAACCTGTTGTCCATCCTTGTTGTTTACATTGTTGCCATTCCTTTGGGAATCTATTCTGCCACTCACTCCTATTCCATCGGTGATCAGATCACGACCTTATCCGCCTTTGTCTTGTTTTCCTTGCCCGTGGTCTGGGCTGGTACCATGGCCCTGGTGTTTCTCTGTGGAGGGGATTTCCTCTATTTATTTCCCCCTGCTGGGCTTACCTCTATTGATTATTCCTCCAACTGGCCTCTATGGCAGCGATTGGCGGATCAGACGTGGCACCTGTTTCTTCCAGTGCTCCTACTTTCATACTCGGGCTTCGCGGGCCTATCACGTTATATGCGCACAGGTATGCGGGAGGTGCTGGGCCAGGACTACGTTCGAACGGCCAGGGCAAAGGGGCTTTCGGAGTATAAGGTAATATTCAAACATGTTTTAAAGAACTCGCTGATACCTATGGTCACCATCTTGGCATCTATTCTTCCAGGGTTGATCGGTGGAAGCATTATCATAGAGACGATTTTTTCCATTCCCGGGTTGGGACAATTGGGGTACCAGGCCGTCTTGGCGAGGGATTATCCCACCATCATGGCACTGTTTACGGTGAGTTCTATTCTGGCCCTGATCGGCATCCTTCTGTCTGATATACTGCTAACCATGGTTGATCCCCGGATTGCCTTTGGTCGCCGGGAATGAAAATGAAAAGAAGCATGTTTAAAGTCTATTTGTGGGGTTGTCCGACGGCGGTGAGCCGTGGCTGTGAGTAACGGTCCCGGTCGGAGCTACCGGTCCTTTGTCTGGAAGCAGTTCAAGCGTAATCGTCTTGCAGTCATAGGGCTCTATGTGGTTGCAACGCTTTTCGCGGTGGCCATCTTTGCCGACTTCTTGGCCAACGATAAGCCTTACTATTTGCGGTATCAGGACAGGACCTATTTCCCCATCTTCCGTAGTTATCTTGTGCAGATGGGTTTGGTCAGCTGGCCTCCCCAACTTCTCAATGTTAACTTTAAAGAGCTCGACAGCCAGAGGAACGTTTTTCCTCCCATCCCTTATCGGTCCAATGGCATTGATCTCACAGTTCCCTTCAGCGACCCTTCACGGACCCATTGGTTGGGCACCGATAAACTGGGACGCGATTTGATGGCAGGCATTATCCACGGTTCTCGGATCTCCCTCTCCATTGGATTTGTGGCTGTGGGTATCTCGCTCGTTATCGGGATCGTTCTAGGGGCACTGGCCGGATTCTTTGGCTCTTGGGTAGATCTGATCATTTCAAGACTTTTCGAACTCATGCTGGCGATACCTACCTTTTTCCTGTTGATTACCATTGCGGCTCTCTTGCCGCCGAGTATCTTTCTAACCATGGCGGTTATTGGACTCACCAGCTGGGTAGGGATTGCAAGGTTTACGCGCAACGAGTTCTTGAGAATTAGAAATCTGGATTACGTAACGGCTGCCATCGCCTTGGGAGTTTCGAGCCGCAAGGTGATGTTTCATCATATCCTGCCCAACGCCTTGGCTCCGGTGATGGTCTCCGTAGTCCTTGGCATTGCTGCGGCCATCTTGGTGGAATCCAGTTTGAGTTTTCTCGGTATCGGTGTCCCGGCGGATTTAGTGACCTGGGGGTCCAT
The DNA here is from genome assembly GCA_965218425.1 of uncultured Binatia bacterium (SeqCode). Lineage (GTDB taxonomy): Bacteria > Desulfobacterota > Binatia > UBA9968 > CAXXLF01 > CBDCDW01. Next base: position 1,385,976 of record OZ244621.1, on the reverse strand, counting down.
CCTCAACGAGGCGCGTGGTAATTCTTTTGCCTGGTGGTTGGCAGTGTTCCCCGGGGCGGCTATCTTTATCACTGTGCTCGCATATTATTTAGTCGGAGAAGGGCTCCGAGATGCCCTGGATCCGAGACTCAGGGGCTCCTGAGGAGATTTTGACTCAGTTGAAATTTAGATTAAAGAATCGAAGAAATGACGGCTCGCGCAAAGACGCTAAGCACGCCAAGTATAAATAGAATTACAAATTCGAAACAATTTCGAATAACCGGAATGCGAAACAACAGCATTAACCGATCCGTCTTTAGGTCTCGAATTTTCGCCTTTGCGAGAAATGCCGGGCTGCTTGCTTAGATGTTTTGAGCATTGATGGTTTGAAGTTTGGGGGTTGTTTAGGATTTCCTGCTTCGGATTTTAACTTGGGGGCGTCTTGGTGCAAAAAATGTTTGTGAAGTTGTTCTGTGGAATATTTCAAAGGTTAGAGTCTGGCATGATCGCTGAACGCTTATTGCTATGGCAGGCCTGATAGAGATTAACGACCTTCGAACTTCATTTTTCACACCCGAAGGAGAGATGCGGGCTGTGGATGGTGTGAGCTTTAGTATCGAAGAGGGAAAAACCATGGGACTGGTGGGAGAGTCAGGTTGCGGGAAGAGCGTGACGGCCCTATCCATCCTGCGTCTCATCCCTATGCCTCCTGGCAAAGTGGTGAGCGGACAGGTCCTGTTTCGGGGCGAGGATTTGCTCAAATTGAATGGGGAGGAGATGCGCAAGGTTAGGGGCAATGAGATTTCCATGGTATTTCAAGAACCCATGACCTCACTCAATCCGGTTTTTACCATTGGCGATCAGATCGTGGAGGCCATTCGTCTCCACCAGGGTTTGGCCAAGGGCGAAGCGAGACAAAAGGCCATTGACATGCTTCGCCTGGTGAAGATTGCAGACCCCGAGGCGCGAATCGATGTTTATCCGCACCAGTTGAGCGGTGGGATGCGGCAGAGGGTGATGATTGCCATGGCCCTTTCCTGTAATCCAAGCTTGCTTATTGCGGACGAACCCACCACCGCTTTGGATGTCACCATTCAGGCTCAAATCCTGGAGCTCATGAAAGAATTGCAGGAAAGTCTCGGTATGGCATTGCTGCTGATTACCCATGACTTGGGTGTGGTGGCCGAACAGGCGGATGAAGTGGCTATCATGTATGCAGGAAAAATTGTGGAGAAGGCAAATCCCGAAACCATCTTCTCACGGCCTTTGCATCCCTATACACTGGGACTTTTAAATTCCGTCCCGGGCATCAGCGGTGAGAAGAAAAAACGGCTAGAGGCGATACCAGGGGTGGTTCCCGGTCCTCTGGACCTGCCCAGCGGGTGCCGTTTCCGGGATCGTTGCCCCAGGGTGGTGGAGGAATGTGCTGAACGCGAGCCCGAGCTAATCGAGAAGGAAAAAGGTCATTGGGTCGCATGTTTTATGGCATAACAAGCCATTGTTAGCAAAGCGCTAATCGCAGAGCGCAAAGCGTCAAGAGCCATTAACCGCAGATTTATGGGGATTAGCTATCATTAGGATGCCGTGGGAACTGCGGCAATCGCACGGTGTGAAATTGCTGCCTGCTTTCCGGCTGAGAGCTAATCGTTGAAAGCTGAAGACTGCTAAGTGACATGAGTCTACTCGAAGTTCGTAATTTGAAAAAGTATTTCCCCATGGGCAGTGGACTGTTCTCCCGCCGCATGGGGGAGGTCAAGGCCGTGGACGGGGTAAGCCTCACGATGGAGGGTGGAGAGACCCTGGGCGTGGTGGGGGAATCGGGTTGCGGGAAGTCCACTCTGGGTAGAAGTATCCTCAGGTTGGTGGAGCCCACGGATGGCGAGGTCGTATTTACTGGTAAGGAAATTCTCAGATTGTCTCACAGAGAGATGCGTGAGATGCGCAGGCAGATGCAGATCATATTCCAGGATCCTTATAGCTCTTTGAATCCACGCATGCGTGTGGGGGATATCGTGGGTGAAGGGATGGAGATTCATGGTCTCGCCACGGGCAATATGAAAAGGGACCGGGTCATTGAGTTGCTCCGTAGGGTGGGACTCCGGGATGACCATTTCGATCGTTACCCGCACGAGTTTAGCGGTGGCCAGCGGCAGAGGATCGGTATCGCCCGAGCCCTGGCGGTAAAGCCGAAGTTCGTGGTGGCCGATGAGCCCGTTTCCTCGCTGGATGTTTCCATTCAAGCCCAGATCATCAACCTCCTTCAAGAGCTACAGGAAACCATGGATCTCACCTATTTTTTTATCTCCCATGATTTGAGGATGGTGGAACAGGTGAGCCATCGGGTGGCCATCATGTATTTAGGCAAAATCGTAGAGATTGCCAAAAGTGAGACCATTTATGAGGGAGCAAAGCACCCCTATACCCGGGCCCTGCTCTCCTCAGTGCCCGTGACCGACCCGAAGCAAAGAAAGGACCGAATGGTTCTCCAGGGTGACGTGCCTAGCCCATTGCACCCGCCCAAGGGTTGTAGTTTTCATCCCCGATGTCCATTCAGCGAAAAAATCTGCTCTGAGGTGGAGCCGGAGCTAGAATATTCTTCCGATGGTCATGGGCTGGCCTGTCATGTCTTCGGACCCGGCAAGAAGTTGGCTGGATAGAACCTCGTCCTAGCGTAAGGTAGGGTGGCGTGAAAGGTGCCCGGCGAGGTTGATTTACTGAGGAGGAATGGTAAAACTGACGGTTCTTGAAGTTGGTTTTTGGTGATTGGATAAAGAAGGGAGTTGAGCTATGGCAGATCAGGGTGCCAGCGCTCCTATGACCCAGAAGGGCAAGCAGCGCCTCTTGGACGATCTCAGGCGTTTGAGATCTGTGGAAAGACCGAAAATTGTTCGCGAAATTGAAGAAGCTCGAGATCACGGTGATCTCTCTGAGAATGCAGAGTTTCATGCGGCTAAAGAGAAGCAATCCCTGCTTGAAGCGCAGATTTCGGAAATTGAGGATACCTTGGCCCGTGCCCAGGTGATTGACGTTTCGAAACTTTCTGGAGATAAAATCGTATTTGGAGCAACGGTGACTCTGGCCGATGTGGATTCGGGCGATGAAGTCGTGTATCAGATCGTGGGCGATCATGAAGCGGAACCAAAAAACGGAAAAATTTCGGTCAGCTCTCCCATCGCTAGGTCCATTATCGGCAAAAATGTCGGGGACGAGGTCCAGGTCCAAATCCCCACTGGGACTCGCAACATTGAAATCCTAGATGTAGATTTTAAAGATTAGCTTGTTTCCTGCCAGGGCTCTTCTTGTGAGGGGATCATGTCTCTTAGTATCAGAAGGGCTACGCTTCCCGCATTATTCTTTCTTCCCCTCTTCTTAACCACGGTCCTTGCCGCCGCTGAGGTTAGGCTGGAAGTCGAACCGGGTTTCCACGGTGTCTTCAAGTTGGGGCAACCCTTTCCGGTGACCATAACCCTTACCAATTTAGGGAGAGCCGTGGAAGGGATTCTCGATGTGAAGGTTTGGAAAGGGGGACCCTCCAAGGTGGTGGCGCCCTATCCCTTTCACTACAGGAGGGCGGTTTTCCTCGCTCGGCAATCCCGGAGACAGGTCCAGATTACTGCGGATCCTGACTCCATGGCCCGACCCCTCAACGTCAGTTTTTCAACTAACACAGGAAAGGTTTCCCTGGAGGTGGATCTCCGGGGTCATTTTTCTCCCTCGCCATTGATCCTATTGCTCACGGGGAACAGTGGTCTACTTTCCATTCCCATAGCCGTGGATTCGCCGGTGCCGGTGGTATCCATTTCAGCCCATGAGCTCCCCACCGATCAGAGGGCCTACCATGGTGTGTGGGCAGTTGTGTTCTATGAACAGTCCCTGAGGGATCTCTCCAGTGCCCAAAAGTCGGCCCTGCAGGGCTGGCTCTCGTCGGGAGGAAGGATTCTTTTCCTAGGGGGATTGCATTATGCTTTATATCAGGAGCCGTCCATTGAGGTATTTCTTCCGGTTAGAGTGCTCGGGATCAAACGGATGGGTGCTCTGCCAAGCGTTGAGCGGTATTACGGTACGAGGGTGTCCCCCCTGGGAAACTTCCTGGTACAGGAGTCTGAAGTTGCCGGAGGTCGCGTCCTGTTGGAAGAGGAGAAAATCCCCATTCTCGTAGAGTTGGTCAGGGGACGAGGAAAGGTCTTGTATCTCGCGTTAGATGTCGGGCGTCCACCGCTTTCCCAATGGGATGGGCTCTCCCGTCTCTTTTCGGATCTTTTAGGTGTGCCTCCGGATAGAAGGCCCGGCCTTTGGACCAGGTGGGATCCATCTGTTTTCTCCATCCTCCTGTCCGATTCCACCTTCTTTTCCACCCGTATCCCGCTGGTGCCGTTCTTGGTTGCTCTCCTCGCCTACTTGAGTGGGTTGTTGGTCTTGGTTTGGCTTTGGTACCGTCAGAAGCTCTCCCACACCGTCCTTTCTGTCGCTTTTCTAGTCCTTGTTTGCCTCTTTACGGTAGGGGGGTACGTATTTTTTGATCGTGGGTCTCAAATCATAGACGGTGTTCTTTTCTCTTCAACCCTGCTGGACGGCCAACCCGACGGGTATGCAGAGGTCCAGTCCAATGTGGGTCTCTTCTCTACTCGGAGAAAATATTATGGGTTTCGGATGCAGAGGGGGTGGAGCCATCTGGAATTGGTTCAACCTCGGGCGATAAAAACGAAGGGTTCCCCCATAGAGATCGAAGATGGGGTTCGCTTCACATCGATTAGTTTTCCGTCAAAGGAATGGGACTTCAAGCTGTTTCGGATTCATTCCGTGAGGCCTTTCCCTTTTCGTATTGATGCCACAAGACAGGAGAACGAAATTCACCTGGAGCTAGCCAATCTGAGTTCAAGGGATCTTACTGAATGTTGGCTGGTTTATTATGGGAAGGGCTACCCCCTGGGTGATATCCCCCTGGGATCTAGCTTGAGCCGGAAGTTCGCGCTTTCGCCGGATGGCAAGCAACTGGACGGACCGGGAGAGAAGTTGGATATACGAGAAATCCCGTTTATCGATAGGATCCGCGTGGCGCTGCTTAGAAATTCGGTTTTCCCTCAGGATCAGATACTCACTCGCTGGGGAGAGAATTCGGCGTTCATTATCGGCTGGGTGGAGAGAGACTCTCGAAGGGTGTGGGCCAACGACAAACGCATCCTATCCCATAGCTATACGCTTTTTAGGGCCCCCTTGCCTCTGGAAGCAGAAGAGGAGGAGGACCTGTGAGAAAAATCAACAACCCAGTCCTCCACGAAGGAATTGATGCCTATTTCACAGAGGGACGAGGGTTCATGGTCTACTTCTTTTATCTTATCGTCCTCGCCCTCGTTCAGTTCCTGATCCTGGTGCTTCCCACGGGGGATCCCCGTTTCTGGATGGGCCCTGCCTATCTTTTCAAATTATCATCCGTGGCCGCATTGTTGTTGTTGGTCTATTTTAGCCTTAGGATCACCAACCAGGAGTTTTTGACCCCAAGGTTCCAACTTACCAAGCACTGGTTCGTCCAAGGAAAGATGAATTTCACCGGGGTGGCCCTGGGTCAGATCTCTCTCCTATGCCTTCATTTGCTGGTTTTTCTCCTCCTTTCCTTTCCTCTCCTGGGCTGGGCGGGAGCCATCGAACACGCGCCGGTGGGGGCTATCCTGTCGACCCTGTTACTGCTATTTTTTTATTCCTTCACATATAGTATGTGGGGACTGTTTGCACTGGCATTGTGGGACCATAGGGAGGATAGCCGACGGGTATTTATCAGGTGTCTTTTGGTATGCTTGCTTTTGGTTTCAGGGCTCCTGTATCTTCCCCTCAACCCGGTTGCCTTCCTTCTGCATCACCTGGAGGGCCTGCAACTGAGCCCATTGAGGCTCTGGCGATGGCAATGGGACGCAGCAACCGTTCATTTTGCCTTTCACTTCTCGTTGTTGGTTGCCGGATTGCTATTTTACGGGGTGGCGCTGAAGAGGCTTAGGGAGGGTTACTCTTGATCAGAGACCAGGCGCTCGTACAGGATAAGCTCTTTCAATTGCTCCGCTGGGAGAAGGCTAAGAGAAGAGAGCATATACTGGTTTCGGCCCTCGTGTACTCGATTTTGGCCTCCCTGCTGATCCTTCCACTCAGTGACCTGTTTCCCTCATGGGCCCCGCCCCTTTATCTGACACCGATCCTGTTTCTCATCTTGAGCTTGGCCTTCATGCTCTGGCGCCCATGGGGTAGCAAGGAATCCCTTGGTGCCATCCTGCAACTGGACAGGAAACTGCACCTTCAGGAGAGAGCCCTGACCGCGTGGGAGATACTCAAGCGCGGCGGGAGGACGCCGGCCGAACTGTTGGTGCTGGAGGATACCGCGGTTCGCCTCAAGGCAGTCGACGTAAAGGGCCTCTTTGAACGCCGACTTTCCTGGCACGTCTTTGTGGCTCCTCCCATACTGCTTCTCTGGGCGTTGGTGGCATGGTTCGGGGTGCAGTTTCACCTGGACTGGGGTAGGGAATCTCGGGAGCTGTCCATGGCCAGAAAACTCAAGGACTATTCCGTGGGGCTACTCCACCGGGCAAAAGAGGACGAGTTAACCGAGAGTCTTGATGTGGCCCGCGCCTTGGAGGAAGTGGCCGATAAGGGTCTAAAGGGCAAGGTGGATGATGAAGAGTTACGGAACGATCTGACCGATGTGGCTCAGGGAATTGGGGACCGACTCAAGGCCTTTCAAGGCGGCGCCGGCTCGCTACCCAAACTCTCCAAGGAGGCTTTAAACAAACTCAAGGGAGATGTGGGAAAGCTCAAGGATGCACTGAGTCGCGCCAATGCGCTGCCGGGCAAAGGCATGCAGGGAAGTGATGTTCTCAAGAAACTGGATAGCCTGTCGCCATTCAAAGGAGAAATGGGCAACAAGCCCTCGTCCGGGGAAAACATGGACCCGAATCAGGCGCGAGAGTTCATCGAACAATTGAATCGCCGAGCGGCCACTGAGATGGACCGTCGCAATCTCACGGAAGCCCAGCAATTCGTTCTCCTTATGCTCGATGGGATGGAAGGGGACGCCACGCGACCTATGGAGAAACAGTCGCGCATGGGTTCCTCTTCGCCCTCCAAGGACGACTCCGCAAAGGGGAGTCTGCCGGGAGATCAACCGGGGAAAAAGGGACCCAAGGTCCAATATCCCCAGTTCAGGGCACAGGCGGAAACCCACCTGAAGGGGCTGTTCGGGAAAGGATCCAGCGCGGGCGTGACGTTGAGGGGAGAATTCAAAGGACGAGAAAGCGAGGTCCCGCAGGAAGGGATAGTGACGTCATACCAACGACAGGTGGAGGGAGAACTCTCCTCTGAGCAAATTCCCCCCGACATGAAGGAAACCGTAAAGAGTTATTTCCTGTCCCTTGGGATAAGCGGAGATCAATAATAAGGACGGTTGGGATTTTGGTTCTCGGAATTCGGAATAAGATGACTCGCGTCCTTCGAGAACCTCAGGACCCCGAGGGTAATCGAGGGGCAAAGACGCAAAGGACGCCAATCACAAACAATTTATAAATTCGAAACTCGAATTCCGAAGTTCGAAACAATTTCGAATAACCAAGATGAAAAACAAGAGTATCAAATCGGTTGTCGTAGGAGTCCAGATTTTCGTTGTTGTGAGAAATGCGAGAGCATTTGTGAAATGTTTTGATCATTAACAATTGGAGATTTCGGAATTGTTTAGGATTTCGTGCTTCGGAATTAGGATTTTACCCTGGGAGTGTCTTGGCACGAAAAACTTTGTTCAATTCGTTCTGTTGGACGCGAATCTAGAGGAGGGTTAACTTTGGAAGCTTCAAGTGAACTTCGAGAAAGGATCGCCCAATCACGTAGTGTTTTCGATAACGTCAAGGCTGAGATGAGTCGAGTCGTGGTGGGCCATGAGAAGTTGATTGAAGAGGTTTTCATTGCCCTTATTTGTGGAGGACACTGTCTCCTCGAGGGGGTCCCCGGTTTAGGTAAGACCTTGCTGGTTCGCAGCTTGGGTGAGCTCTCGAATCTTACCTTCTCTCGAGTGCAGTTTACTCCGGATCTTATGCCTGCAGATATCACAGGGACGAACGTCCTCAATGAGGACTCTTCCGGCAGGAAGGTGTTTGATTTTCAGCCTGGTCCCGTCTTTGCCAATATCGTCCTGGCCGATGAGATCAATCGTGCGACGCCAAAGACCCAGTCCGCGTTGTTGGAGGCCATGCAGGAACAGAGCGTTACGGTGGCGGGTAAAGTACACTTGCTGAAGGACCCCTTTATGGTCCTTGCGACGCAAAATCCCATCGAGATGGAAGGCACCTACCCCCTGCCCGAAGCACAGATCGATCGATTCTTTTTCAAGTTGTTGGTTCTCTACCCGAGCCACGCTGAGATGGGGCGAATTGCGGATCTCACCACGGCCGCTCCGCCCGCACCCATCAGCAAGATCCTCGATGGGGAGGGGGTTCTGACCATCAGGTCTGCGGTACGGGAAATGCCCCTGGCTGATGTGGTCAAGGATTATGCCGTCCGCCTGGTGATGGCCACTCACCCCCAGGGGGAGTGGAGTGCCCCCCTGGCACAAAAATTTGTCCTGTACGGATCGAGCCCGCGGGGTCTCCAAAGCATCATACTGGCTGCCAAGGCGCGGGCTTTCTTTTCCGAACGCCCCAATGTCTCCTTTGAGGATATTCGGGCGGTTCTTATGCCAAGCCTACTCCATCGGATCCTTCTCAACCTGGCGGCGGATGCCGAGGGGATGACGGCGGAAAAGGTGTTGGAGGAAGTCCTGGAGAAGGTACCGGAGGCGCTGTAAGCCATGGCGGCTGAATTCCAACCGACCTTTCTCGAGCCAGAGTTCCTTAAAAAGTTGGAGCGTCTGCGGCTGGTGGCGAAAAGGATCTCCTCGGCCAGAGGAAAAGGAGAGCACCTGTCCGCGAGGAAGGGTTCCAGTCTCGAATTTTCCGACTACAAAAGATACCACAAAGGAGACGATTTCCGGTACGTGGATTGGAACGTTTACCGTCGCCTGGAAAGACTCTTGCTAAAGGTCTTCATTGGGGAAGAGGAGATGAATATCTATCTTTTCCTGGATGCGAGCCGGTCCATGACGGAGGGAGCCCCGCCGAAGATTGACTACGCCAAAAGCGTGGCCGCCGCCCTTGGGTACATTGGACTCGCCAATCACGATAGGGTTGGGGCAGCGAGCTTCTCCGAAAATGTGGAGTCTCAATTGTTCCTAGGGAGGGGAAGAAAACAGATCCTCGCCCTGTTTAAATATCTGCGGGAACTCACGTGCCATGGGGAGACGGACTTGAGGGCTTCCGCCAAGTCCTTTTCCCTTCGTTTTCCCAGTCGCGGGTTGGTGGTGCTGGTCAGCGATCTGTTCGATCCCCAAGGATGCAGAGCCGGATTCGAAGAACTTATGAGGAAGGGATACGAGGTATTGGTTGTCCATATCCTGGACGAATCGGAAATCCGGCTGGAGCCCGTGGGGGATACGTCCATCTATGATGTGGAGAGCGAAAGAGAGAAGAGGCTTTTTCTCGATAACACGATGGTTCAACGCTTCCACGAAGAGGTTCAGCGTTACCTCGAGGAAACCGCCACTTTTTGTCGGAACCACTCAATGGACTATCTCCGAACCACCACGGAGACGCCCTTCGAGGACTTTGTCCTGCGCACCCTGCGGCAAGGGAGAACGGTCAGGTAGCGGCCATGCAATGGGGAGCTCCCTTCACCTTCTTTCTCCTTCTAGGTGCGATTCCGCTCATTGTTTTTCTTCATAGCCTTCGACCCAAGGGGAACAGACTCAGGACCACGACTCTGTTTCTCCTGGAGAGGATCCTGCAGGAACAGCCCGTGGGAAAACGGCTGGGGTGGCTCTTGAAGAAGAATCTCCTCCTCCTGCTGCAAATTATCATTGCCATTATCCTCGTATCGGCCTTGGCGGATCCGTCTCTACTGGGATACGGTCGTAGGGGAGGCGACACGGTGGTGGTATTGGATACCAGCGCGAGCATGAAGGCGAAAGGATCCGCCGGCAGCCGCTTTCGAGCCGCCCGTGGGGAATTACGTTCCTTGATCAACAGCCAGACTTCAGGCCAGCGCATGATGATCATCGAGGCGGGTCCATCGCCCCGAGTTTTAATGCCCTTCACGTCGGACAAGAATAGGATGAGGGATTTTGCGCGAAGCGTTCGCGCCACCGATACTCCGGCCAAAGTTAAAGAGGCGGTTCTCTTCGCCCATTCATTTCTCCGTCAGGGGAGCGGCGATCGGGTGGTTGTGATCAGCGATGGCGCCTTCGAGGGCATCGAGGAACTCCCCTGGCAGTCCCCATCCCTTCAGTGGGTAAGAGTTACGGGCGGAAGTGAAAACGTAGCCATCACCGGGTTTGAACTCAGACGGGTTTCGGCCAACGCCGCCGAATATGAAATCATGCTAAGCATCAGAAACTTTACCTCTCGCCCGGTCCGTGCCCCGTTGACGGTGATGATTGGAAATGAAAATCCGGTGCGCGAGGTTGTGGAAGTCGGCGCGCAGGAAAGACGAGTTTTGATCTATCCCTACCGCGGATCCTTGAAGGAGCGTGCCACGGCGCTTCTGGCAGTGGCTGACGACTTTCCGACCGACAACCGGGCCTTCCTTGCACTGTCCGAGTCTCCACTGCTTCGCGTCCTCTATGCGGGGAAGAAAAATATATTTTTAGAGCACCTCTTTCGTTCTTTTCCGCAGGTTCGCGTTACCCGCACGGACCAATTGGACAGTGAATCCTTGGCAGAACAGGTTAAACAGTACGATGTGATCGTCCTCAATGGGATTGAATCCCCGCGTCTTGTGGAGGGGAATTTTATTCTCATCAATACGGTGGGTGAAGGCATCCCTTTGAGAGTGGAAGGGAAAGTGGTTTTGCCCCGGCCCGTTCCGTGGACTGAAAATCATCCCCTGGCAGAAGGACTTCGGCTCGAGCGGTTGTTTGTCAAAGAGGCGTTGCGTTTGGTTCCCCTTGGCGATGGGGTGATCCTGGCTCGATCTGAGGAGACCCCACTCGTTTACGCCGTGGAGACGGATCGGCTCAAGACCTTGATCTTCGGCTTCGATCTGTTAAATTCGGATCTCCCATTCAGAGTGTCCTTTCCCATTCTCTTTGGAAATGCCTTCTCCTGGTTCCGTCCGGGAAAGGCCGAGTTTCCTGCGGTTCAGGTTCAAGCCGGGACCTCCCATACCCTTCGCCTCAAGGAGGCCTATGGTCAGGTTCAAGTTAGAACGCCTTCTCGCCAGGAGGAAACCCTGGAGCAGAACTCTAGAACACTGGTTTTTCCTAACACCTTCGAGGTGGGATTCTATAATTTCTGGGCGGGAGAGAGTGCAGGTCAGTTCGCCGTCAATCTATTTAGTGAAAGCGAGTCGCAAATACGTTCGACCTTCACCGTGTCCCCGGTGCCCCGAACGGAGACGGTGAGTATGGAGACAACTCCGAAGGGGATGTCCCTATGGCCGTATCTGTTGGCCTTTGTTTTATTTCTGTTGCTGGCCGAGGGGTTTATGGCATTTCGCGGGGGTGGGTCTTACTATCCATTGCTGGTTCGAATCCCTGCCCTCATGGCAGTGATCATCGCCCTGGTCAACCCAAATTTATTTTCCAAAGTTGTGGACGATCTGGATGTGGTCCTTACGGTGGATTATTCTCGCAGCGTGGGACAACAGGCAAAGGAGGAGTCTCTTCCCATCTTGGATGAAGCCCAACGGCTCAAAGGCCCAAAGACAAGGGTCGGGTTGCTGACATTCGCTAAACACCCCGCTTGGGAATTTTTCCCCCGCGGGGATTTTCCTCAATTTGACTTTTCGCTTCCCGGCGGCCGCGAGCAGACTGACATTGCGGCTGCTCTACAGGCCGCCCACGCTCAGTTGGGCGGAGACCGGGAGGGAAGGATACTCCTTGTTTCTGATGGCAATGAGAATCACGGAAAGGTTTCGGCCTTGATCCCGCTACTCAAGTCCCATGGCGTCCAAGTTTGGGCTTATCCAGTGAGTTTCTTTCAGGGTCGAAATGAGGTTTATGTGAAGGATCTGGTGCTTCCTCATCGAGTGGACAGCGTGGAGACCTTTGAGATCCGCGGGGCCATTCAAAGCCTCCGTGACACCACGGTTAACGTCCAACTCATGCGCGACGGTGTCGTTAGAAGACAAACCGAAGCCACATTAAAACCCGGGACCAATTGGATTAGTTTTAGAGAAGTGTTGAGGGAAAGGGGAAATCACACACTGGAACTCTTGGTGGAATCTCGCGACGATACCCTTGCCGAGAACAATCTCCTCCAAGGTGTCATCGAGGTCAAGGGACCGCCTAGGATTCTTTATTTACATTCTCCGGAAAACACTCAGCGTATTATGGCCGGCGCTTTGAAAGTCCAGGGATACGAATTGGTTGAGGCCTCTGCCTCCAGAAGGCGCCTGAGCCTGGCAGAGCTCTCGGCCTTTGATCTCGTGGTGCTTGATAACCTACCCGCCTATCATCTGTCCCAGGCAAAGATGGAGGTGATCGAAAAATATGTCAGAGATCTGGGGGGTGGATTGGTTGTCATTGGCGGTCCGAAAAGCTATGGGGCAGGGGGCTATTACCGGACTCCCCTGGAAAGGGTCCTTCCCGTGGAAATGAGGCCTCCCGCACGTCTGGAGCTTCCCCAGGTGGCCCTTCTATTTGTTCTAGATAAATCGGGAAGCATGGGCGAGGGGGAAAGGGGTGCGACGAAGTTGGATTTGGCCAAGGCGGCGGCCATCGCTTCTGCGGAGTTGCTCAACCCTTCGGATGAAGTGGGCATTTTAGCCTTTGACGCGGAATGGGAGTGGGTGATCCCCTTTACCCGGGTTGAGAGGGGAGAATGGATCTCCGAGCGTATTGCTTCGTTACAATCCGATGGAGGAACGGATCTCTACAAGGCTCTGATCGAAGCCCAGCGAGCCTTTTCCAGCAAGGAGGCCGCCGTCAAGCACGTGCTGGTCCTTTCAGACGGGCTCACGGATAAAAGTGATTTTCAGGCTCTGGTGAAGAAGTTGGCGGGTGAGGCGACGACGGTATCGACGGTTTCCGTGGGCGGGGATGCAGACCGTGCCCTCATGGCTCAAATTGCCAGGATCGGAAAAGGAAGAGGCTACGCGACGGTTGATCCCAGAACCATTCCGCAGATTTTTACCACGGAAACCCTTTTGATCTCGCAGGACCTCTTAGTGGAGAAAGTTGTCCGGCCCGAAGTCATTCAATTTACGGGTCCCATGAGGGGACTTTCAACCAAGGGCATTCCTGCCGTGCAGGGGTATGTTTTGACTCACCCCAAACCCGTTTCGGAGATTCATATGAAAGTGGATGATGATCCCCTGTTGATCTCCTGGCGATATGGTTTGGGAAAGGTCGTCGCCTTCACTTCAGATCTGACCGGTAGGTGGGGAAAGGACTGGGTGAAGTGGGAGGGGTTCCCTCGTTGGGTGAGTCAGCTTGCCCGGAGCGCCATGAAGAGAGTATCGGAAAACAAAGTGCAGACCCAGTTTCGCCAGGAGGGAGAAGAGATCAGGACCCAGGTGGATTTTTTCTCAGCTGACGGTCGTTTTATAAATCAGCTCACGCCTAAGGGGATTCTGACAGGTCCCAACAAAGCCAGTCAAGAGAGGCCGTTTTACCAGGTTGCGCCCGGACGTTATGAAACCCGATTTACCGCCCCCACCGACGGGACCTACTTCCTCACAATTTTCCAACAAGGGGAAAGAGGAGACCCTTCTTCGACGGCAACCACGGTCCCCTATGTTGCTCCCTATTCGAAGGAATACCGCGAGGTCAGGCCGAATACGCCATTGCTGAGCCACTTGGCCGAGCAGACGGGTGGGGAGGTATTACGGCCGGACGGTCTAAGAGAAGGGCTTGAACGACTGTTTACCCCGCGTAAAACCAGCAGACAATCCGCCCAAGAGACCTGGTGGGCCTTGTCTGGATTGAGTCTCTTATTCTTTCTAGGTGATCTGGCGCTAAGAAGGTTTCACGTTTCTATCAGGGCCTAATCCCTTGCTTCAGCCAAAGGCTTTATCCAAAGAAGCTGATTGTTCACTCGACAGCCTCCAGCCGGAGGCCTGGCAGTTTTCGACGACACGCTCCACTTTGTCGGACTTAGGAATTGAAACGACGTTGGGCTTGGCGTTGCACCAGTTGAGTGCCACCTGGGCCATGGTCTTGCCGGTCTCGTTCGCGATTGCCTGAAGGACGCCCATGGCGCTTCGGTGCCTGATCATGGATTTTGATGTCAGCCGTCCTCGGGCGAGAGGGCTGTAAGCAAGAATCGTGATGTCATTCTTTTCGCAGTAGGGTAGCAGGCTCTCCTCAATTTCTCTGTCCATCAGGTGGTATTGCACCTGATTGGAAACGATACCGTACTTTTCCATGGAGTTACTGGCTTCCTGAAGCTCTCCGACCGAAAAGTTGCTGACGCCGATGAATCTGACGAATTTTCTGTCCACGAGGGTCTCCATGGCGCGCATGGTTTCTTTGATGGGCACTCGCGGATTCGGGTAGTGGATTTGGTAAAGGTCAATGGTGTTCGTCCGGAGCATCTTGAGACTATTCTCCGCCGCCCTCAGGACATCGTCATGTCTGAGGTGGGCGCCGGAGACTTTGGTGGCGATAAAGACTTTGTCCCGCCATCCCTTCACCGCCTCCCCGACTACTCCTTCAGTTCCGTACAGCTCGGCTGTATCAATCAGAAAAGCTCCCAGGGATAGACCTTTTCGGAGAGGTTCCACACCCCCGCCGTATTGCCAGGTGCCAAGTCCAATTTCAGGAACTTTGATTCCAGTTGATCCCAGTGACTTGAGGATCACGCCAAACCTCGGAACCAATCAAACTGCGCGGGCGGACTCTGAATGAAGTCCGTTGCGTTTTGCCTGCTGAGATTGGCCTTTGAGATAGTCCTTCAAAAAACGGGATGTGTGGGAGCGTTTCCCGTTCTTGATAACCTCGATGGGGGGGCCGCACGCCACCACCTGGCCTCCCTCGTGACCCCCCTCAGGACCAAGGTCCAACAAATAGTCGGCCTCTTTAATAATCTCGAGATTGTGCTCAATGGTGATCACCGTATTCCCGGCTTCAACAAGGCGGTGGAGAATGTTGATGAGTTTCTCCACGTCCACGAAGTGAAGCCCGGTGGTGGGCTCATCCAGGACGTAAAGCGTTCTCCCGCGCGACTCCTTACCCAGCTCGTAGGCCAGCTTGATCCTCTGAGCCTCACCGCCGGAGAGTGTATTGCTGGATTGACCAAGAGTCATATAGCCCATCCCCACTTGCTCGAGGATTTGCAAGGGGCGATGGACATGGGGGAAGGGGCGAAAGTATTCCACCCCTTCTTCAACAGTCATGTTCAGAACTTGAGCTATGTTCTTGTCATTGTATCGGATTGCCAGTGTCTCTTCATTGAAGCGGTCTCCCCCACATGTCTCGCATTCGATAAAGACATCGGGCAAAAAGCTCATCTCTTTCTTGATTTTTCCCTGCCCGGCGCATTCCTCGCAGCGGCCTCCACGCACGTTGAAAGAGAACCGGCTCGGGGCATAGCCGCGCACCCTGGACTCAGGGGTGAGAGAGAAGATCCTGCGGATTTCATCGAGGAATCCCACGTATGAAGCGGGAACTGACCGGGGAGTTTTGCCAATGGGGCTTTGATCGACTTCGACGATCCTCTGGAGGTGTTCGCCTCCGGTGATTTTCCGATACTTTCCCGGGCGGCCAGCCGTCTGTCCCCGGTTCAATTTGAGGCCTTTATAAAGAACCTCCTTCACCAAGGTGCTCTTTCCCGAACCTGAAACTCCCGTGACACAGCTCCAGGCTCCGAGAGGGAAACGGGCGTCAATATTTTTAAGGTTGTTGGCTTTGGCCCCATGGACGGTCAGCCACGGGTAGTTGGATAGCAGGCGTTCGGGCCAATTTCTCTTTCGGGTTGCTCTTAAAAATGCACCAGTCAGTGAGTTGGGATTTTCCTTGATCTGTTTGGGGCTGCCCATGGCCACCACTCGTCCCCCATGAATTCCCGCTCCAGGTCCCAGGTCCACCACCAGCTCAGCCGAGTCAATGGTCGCTTCATCATGCTCCACCACCAGGACTGTGTTCCCTCCCTCCACCAGCCGTTCCAAGGTGCGCAGAAGCATTCCATTATCCCTGGCGTGGAGCCCTATGGTCGGCTCGTCGAGAATATAGCAAACCCCCCGGAGGTTGGATCCCAATTGGGCAGCCAGACGGACACGTTGGGCTTCTCCTCCGGAAAGGGTGTCCGCACGGCGGTCCAGAGTCAGGTAGGAAAGTCCCACCTCATGGAGAAACTTTAACCGGTGATGAATTTCCCTGAGGACCTTCTCGGTAATGGTTTGATCCCGTTCTGACCGTGATTTCTCACTGGTCCCAGCCGTCTGCAGGGATTGGAAATATCCCAGCCCTTCTTTGACCGGAAGTGCAGCCACCTGCGAAATGGATTTCCCGTTTATCTTGACGGCTTGGGCCCGCTGGTTGAGCCTGCTGCCTTTGCAGGTGGCACATGAGTATTCACTCATAAAATCGGCCAGGGGTCCGGGAGTCCCCTCCTCTACTTTTTCCCTGAGTTTTCTCAGGTGAGGGATAAGGCCTAGGAAAGAAGAAGGCTTTGCCTTACCGTGAACAAGGACCTCCCTGTCTTTCTTTGAAAGCCGTGAGAAGGGTGAACTGATGTCGATTCGGTGCTTCTCTTTGGCCTCGCGCAGTAGCCGAGATAACCCTGGTTTCAATGCCCCATGCTGCGCCGATGCGGACCATAGGGATGAGAAAATCTCTGCAACGGGTCTTTGGGGGTCGGGCACCATCAGATCTGGATCAAAATCCCAATCGTACCCCATCCCTGTACATTGGGGGCACCATCCATGGCGACTGTTAAAGGAAAATAGTCTGGGGTCCAGCGGTTCATAGCCGATGCCACAACGAAGGCAAAAATGACGCTGGTTAAAAATCCGCTCGCTCTGTCCGGAGAGGAGATGGATCACACCGTTGCCAAGGCGTAGCCCTTGGTCCACCAGGGTCTCCATGCCTCGCCCTCCGGCCTTAACGGTTCCAATCACCACATCCACGTCGTGCTCCTGGTAACGTTGCAGTCCAGCCAAGAGCGTGGGGGACCTAAGGTCGATCATCTCGCCGTCGATCCGCGCCCTGCGGTAGCCGAGTTTCTTGGCGCTGGCCATCACCTCCTTATGAAACCCCTTACGTCCCCTTACGATGGGACTGATTATGGTTACATCTTCCCCTCTATGGGCTCGGGAGATGCGGTCCAAGATCTGACTCTTGGTGAGGGAAGTGATGGGACGATCGCACTGCAAACAATGCTGCTTACCTACTTTTGAATAGAGCAGACGTAAGTAATGGTAGATCTCGGTGACCGTGGCCACGGTGGATTTCTTTCCCCCCCGGCTGAGGCGCTGCTCGATGGCCACGGTGGGCGGAATCCCCAGCAGCAGGTCTACATTGGGCCGGGCCATGACCTTTATAAATTGGCGCGCATAGGTGGAAAGACTGTCAATGTAACGCCGTTGTCCCTCGGCGTAAATGATATCAAAGGCCAAAGAGGATTTACCCGAACCGCTCAAACCGGTGATCACAACGAAGCGGTCACGAGCAATCTCCAGATTAATATTCTTCAGGTTGTGTTCCTTTGCTCCCACCACCGCAATGGAATGTTGCTCCGGCCCGGAGCCGTTCCCATTCACCTTCAGTGTTTTCTCGAGAAGGGGCGTGAATGGGGATCCTTTTTCCTGTTCCAGATGGGACTTCAGGTAACGGCCGGTATGGGACCTTTCTACCTTTACAACTTCTTCGGGGGTCCCCACGGCCACGATCTCCCCGCCGCGGTCACCACCCTCTGGACCAAGATCGATGATGCGGTCGGCACATTTGATCACTTCCATGTTGTGTTCGATGACCACGACGGTATGCCCTTCGTCCATGAGCTCGTTAAAGGCGAAGAGGAGCTTTTCAATGTCGTGGAAGTGAAGGCCAGTGGTGGGCTCATCGAAGATAAATAGGGCAGCGGCCTTCTTTGCCCGGGATATGTGGGCCGCGAGTTTCAGCCGCTGGGACTCGCCACCGGATAGGGTTGTCAAGGGTTGGCCCAAGCGAAGGTAGTCGAGACCCACCAGGCGCAGGGGGCGAAGGCGGTCTTGGACTTCGGAGGAGTCGTGGAAGAACTCCAAGGCTTCGGCAACGGTCATTTCCAGAATCTGTTGAATATTTCGACCCCGAAAGAAAACCTCGAGGATCTCCCCCCTGAAACGCGCCCCGTTACACTCGGAACAAGGGGTGTAGACGTCTGAAAGGAACTGCATCTCGATCTTTTCGAACCCCTCGCCCTGGCAGGAGTCGCATCTTCCCCCCTCGACGTTGAACGAAAAGGTGGAAGGCGTATACCCCCTAAGGCGTGAGATCTCGGCGGAGGCGAAGAGGCGGCGGACCGCATCGAAGGCCTTCATGTAGGTGGCCGGGTTGGAGCGCGGAGTTGTACTCAAGGGAGATTGGTCCACCATGATAATTTCGGAAACCTTCTCTGCTCCCTGGATGGAGCTGCAATGGGTCAGTGTGGCCAAGGGGGAGGTCTTGAGCTTTCGAATGTTGCGGTAAATGACCTCATCCACGAGGCTTGATTTGCCGGAGCCCGATACGCCTGTGATACAGGTAAAAAGCCCCAGGGGAATTTCTACATCGATATTTTTGAGATTGTTGACCTCTGCGCCCAGTATCTTCACCACCCGGTTGACCTTAGGGTGACGATGACTTGAGGGGAACGCAATGGTCTTGCGCCGGGTAAGGTAGGCGGCGGTGAGGGAGGTCCGACTCTTGAGTAAACCTTCATAGGGGCCGGCATAGATGGTCCGGCCTCCTTCTTCACCCGCCTTCGGTCCAAGGTCGATGACGTAATCGCTCTCTTTGATAATCTCAGGGTCGTGCTCCACAACCACCACGGTGTTTTTGTTGGCCCTCAAATGGTGGAGAATTTCCACGAGACGGTGGCTATCCCGAGGGTGCAGGCCGATGGAGGGCTCGTCGAGGACGTAAAGGGTGTTCACCAGAGACGAACCAATGGCTGTGGTGAGGTCCACACGTTCCAGCTCGCCTCCAGAGAGGGTGCGCGATTGTCGATCCAAGGTGAGGTATTCCAATCCAACGCCAACCAGGTACTCGAGTCTCCTTCGGATCTCGTCGAGGATGAGGCCGGCCACCTGATCGTTTTGGTCTGTGAGTTTGAACCGCTCGAAGAAACGGGTGGCCTCGCCGATGCTCATGCCGTTGACGGCGGCGATGTTTTTCCCCTGGACACGAAAGGTAAGGGCTTCGGGTTTCATCCGCGTCCCTTGGCACTGGGGACAAAGGAGATATTTGCGGTAGCGCGCGAGAAAGACGCGCACATGCATCCTATAGCTTCGACGCTCCATGCGCTGGAACCAGCCCCGCACCCCCCTGAACGTCCCGTTCCCGTTCAGGATCATGTCTTTTTGTTTTTCTTTTAGCAGGTGGAAAGGCTTGTCCGTGGGGATTCGCTTTCGCTCACAGAACTCCATGAGCCTGCGCATTCGCCTCTTCTTGGTGGCCCAGGGTTTAATGGCCCCGTCGTTAAGAGATTTTGCTGGATCCGGGATGACCAGGTCCATGTCGATATCGATAACACGACCAAATCCACGACAATGATCACAGGCCCCAAGGGGGCTGTTAAAGGAAAAGAGATTGGACATTGGATTGTTGTAGGACAGCTCGCAGTGAGGACAATGAAATAGGTTGCTGAAGGGTTCTCGTTTCCAATCCTGTTCTGCTTGATACAGGTTTAGTTTGCCCTTGCCGAAGTGGAACGCCTGCTCCAGGGAATCCATGATCCTTTTCCTCGATTGCGGACGATAGGCGAAACGATCCACCACGATTTCGAGGCCCCCCTTTGGAGGTTTTGTTACCTCCTCCAATTCACGAATGGATCGATTTTCGAGCAAGCGATGGAAACCGGCATTGATGAGCCCTCCCCTGACCTCGTTCCAGGGAAGCGAGGGGGGTAGTGCCATGGGGAAAGTCAGTACAAGAGGAGACCCTTCCGGTAACGGGGATAGGGTTTTGAAAACGGAAAGTGGGGTGTCTTTTTCAACCACCCGGTCGCAACCTGTGCAGTGGAGCACGGCAATTTTAGAAAATAGCAGCTTGAAGTGGTCGTGAAGCTCCGTCATGGTTCCGATGGTGGAGCGAGAGGTCTTGACCGGACGGCTCTGATCGATGGCGATGGTTGGAGGAATCCCTTCAATGCTCTCTACGTTGGGTTTTTCCATGCGGTCAAGGAACTGACGGGCGTAGGCGGAGAAGCTTTCCACATAGCGCCTTTGCCCCTCCGCGTATAGGACGTTGAAGGCGAGAGTCGATTTCCCCGAACCGCTCACACCGGTGACCACCGTAAGGGAATTCAGGGGAATCTCGAGATCGAGGTTCTTCAGATTATTCTGTTTAGCCCCTCGAATACGTATCCAATTCTGTTTCATAGATCTAAAATAGAGACCCGGGATAGGAAACTAAGGCGACGTTATACGATACCGGTTACTGGAGGCGATACCTCTCTGCCAGGATGCGGCGAAAACGGGAACCGTAGATCAGGTCAAAGGTGTCTCCTTTGTCCGGAAAGAGCTCCAGAGCCTTCGACTTGGTTTGAGCAATGAGTTCCTGCGCATCCGCCAGGGTAAGGTCGGCCTGATAGAGGAGGGTCACCGTGAGATTGGTAATGCCCCTTAGTTTTTGAAGCTTGGCCTCCTCAAGGTTTAGTGCACTCTTATTTTGTTCCATAAACTAAACAGTTACCTCTATCACATGCCTTTCTCCAGTCAAGCTCAATGATGGCTTCGATGAAAAAGAGTACTTGGAAAAACGTTCAACTTATTAATTTTTCACTGATTAGTTCTCACTGAAAAACTACCGTCTGTAGATGACTCTATGGCCCTGGCAATCACATCAGGCATTTCATTGTCGAGAAGGAGCAGTCCTTACCCCCATCTTTTACCTCTGCTGCCACAGATGGTATGCAAAGATGGCCCATCCCGTCCAGATCACCGTCCCCGCACAACCTCCGGCCCGTTCTCTTATAATTGAAATAGTCCTCTAGGATTTGGGCAT
The DNA here is from genome assembly GCA_965218425.1 of uncultured Binatia bacterium (SeqCode). Classification (GTDB taxonomy): domain Bacteria; phylum Desulfobacterota; class Binatia; order UBA9968; family CAXXLF01; genus CBDCDW01. The sequence goes on along the minus strand of OZ244621.1, from coordinate 1,364,813 downwards.
GATCGAAAACCAGTGGAGAAGGCAAGTCCTTTTCGGTAAAGGACTCCGCCCGCCTGGCGTCGTCGCTTCCCTTCGGCACGCCGCTTGCCCGGGCAATAAATACTGTTGTGATTGTGTGATCGCGCGGGTCACGCTGAGGATTGGAATAGGAATGAAACTGCTCCAAGAGTTGGACATCCAGGCAGGTTTCTTCCTTGGCCTCTCTCACGCTCGCTGTTTCTAGACTCTCACCGTAATCTGCAAATCCCCCCGGCAGGGCCCATCCGTGGGGCGGATTCTTTCTTTCAATTAACACAATTCGGCTCTGATCCATCTCAATAATGATGTCCACGCTCACTCGAGGAGTGAGTCGTTCGCGTTTCATTGTCGCACTGCACCTTGACTTTGCCGGAGGCACAATATAAATAAAAAGGTATACGAAAATCGATTGTCGCGGGGTGGAGCAGTCCGGTAGCTCGCAAGGCTCATAACCTTGAGGTCGGTGGTTCAAATCCACCCCCCGCAACCACCGAGACCGACATTCCTGCGGCGGGTGTGTCGGTTTTGTTCCTTGCTCGCCGTCCATTCAAGGATCGTGCCGGGGTCGCCATGAAGGGTGGCGTTGATCTGGCCGCGCAGGGCGTAGGAACCGTTGCAAATCCCGCACTCCAGCAAGCCGTGGAGCGGCGAGCGGAGCCAATGGGTGCGATTCTGGCGATTGGCATGAGCGGCGCGGGTGGCTTCGATGACGTGGGCATAGCTTGATGGAAAGCTCCCTCTGCCGATCCTTCGCGGCCTGCCACAACTCATCGACAATGCGGATCTCGGGCACCTCCACCGTGATCCAGTCCTCGGGCGGATTGATCCGGGAGACGCGCTTGCTGGTCTCCGGGTTCTTGACATAGTGCAGGCGGTTCCAAACCAGACGCCCAATGTAAAGCTCGTTGTTGAGGATGCCGGTGCAGCGCCTGGCGTGGCCGCGTAAGGTGGAGTCGGTCCACAAGGCGCCGGGCGGGCCGGGAACGCTCTCGGCGTTGAAACGGCTCGCCATGGCGCGCGGGCTGACGCCGCCGGCGAACTTTGAAGACGCGGCGCACGATCCCGGCCTTGGCCTCGTTGATCCGCCGCTCCCCCTGGACCGGCTCGCCCATGCTGTCGGTGCGCCTCACCACATCGTAGCCGTGGCAGAAGCCGCCGCCGGCCTCGTCCTCTCGATGGTGTCCGGGCTATGCCGGTGAAATCGGCAGACGCTGTCGGCGGGGTGCCGTCAGGGGGGCGCGGGTGTTCGAACGCATCTCATGACGCTACAGCTTGGGAACGGGCGAATTCCTTCTCCGCCCCGATCCGTGCAACAAGGCCCCTTGATATACCTGATAATTGTCATTATTGTGAATGATTATACGAATTACTCAGCTACAGTTCCGCGACCACAGCCAATTCCAAACACCCGGGACGTGTCCAGAGCGCTTGGGGGCGCTGGCATTATTCACCCCGTTCGCCTTGGGTGTAATCCTGGCGATCTCTGTCCCCTCAAGCCTGGCCGGTGAGAGCCGGGAGCCACCGGCGCTGGACCCTCGGTGGTACATCGGCGCAGGTATCGGAGTGAACTGGGCACCCAACCTGGATCAGGAAGGCTGGAATCGGGAGCAGACCTGCTATCCGACAAGCAATTGTTTCGATGCGGACCCGGTTCCGGAAGTCTCTGGATACCGCTGGCGCTACGACATCGATACGAATGTCGGCCCCGCGTTTGAGCTTACAATCGGCCGCATTTTTGACCGCGCGCGCCTGGAACTTTCATTCGCGCAGAGTAATAACGACATCAACCAGAGTTTCCGTGGCATCACCTATTATGACGGGACGCCCATCAAGGAAAGAAGCGACGATACCGTCGTGTCCGATACCCACGCCTCGATCAACGACCTGACCATACGCACCCTTTCGCTCAATGGGTACTATGATTTTCCATGGATGTACCGCGGGGTTTCTCCATACGTTGGCGTTGGGCTGGGTATCGCGTTTGTCGAGGTGTCCGGTTTGAAGTTCTCCGCTGAATACCAGGACGCTTCGGGTGCTTCCCAAGCGTACGATCCTCCGCTGTCGTTCTATAACTCGCGACAGAACGTCAATCTGTCCGACACGGTTTTCGCCTGGCACCTGCACACCGGCGCTGACTACCGCCTGAACGACAGGGCCCTGTTGGGACTGAAGCTAACCTATTCAATGCTGGACGACTTCAAAGACAAAGGCGGATACTCGCTTCACCCGTTTCATGAGCGGGACCCCGATTTGACCAACCTCAATACGTTCAAAGGTGCGGGTTCCGTGACGCTAATGATTACCGTCAAACTCCTGTCTGGCCACTGATTCGGAAATGCATAACGGCCGGACCGGGAACCTGACAAAGCGTTACATCAATTCGCCCCGGTGAGCGCGGCCGTTTTACCTGTCCGGTGCGCTCATCATGGCTGTTGCGGTTTCGGTCTATATGGCCGCAAGGAGCGTTCCTGCGCAACCCGAGAGTTGACCTGACGTGAATGGCATCTTTTTCGCTATTGTGCTGATTGCATTTGTGGTTGCCGGCTGGCGTGAGGTGACATGGCGTCCGCCCGCGACCGGCGACGCGATATCGCCGATGCAGGGATTGGCCAACGGGATGGTCGAGACCGCCGGCGCGTCGGTCACCCTCGCAATCGGCCTTGTCGGCGTGATGGCACTTTTCCTCGGGTTGATGAAGGTTGCCGAAGAAGGCGGCATGCTGACGGTGATCGCCAAGACGATCCGTCCCCTCATGGTGCGCTTATTTCCGGAGGTGCCCGCGAACCACCCTGCGATGGGCGCGATGATCCTCAACCTGTCCGCCAATGCGCTCGGTCTCGGCAACGCCGCGACGCCATTCGGCATCCGCGCCATGCAGGAACTGGACAAGCTCAACGCCCATAAGGGAACGGCGACCAATGCAATGGCGCTTTTTCTCGCCGTCAACACCTCCAGCGTGACGCTGTTGCCGACCGGTGTCATCGCGTTGCGAGCAGTCGCCGGATCGAACGATCCTGCGGGTGTTCTGCCGACGACGCTGTTCGCAACCGTGTGTTCGACGGCGGTGGCGATTCTGATGTGTCTGTTCCTGCAGCGGAGATGGAAATCGGCGCAAGCCGTGACGCCGCCGCAAGACATCGTAGCGCTTGACTTCGACGGGCCAGAGATGGCCGGTGAGGATCTTCCCGATGCCGCGGATGATGCCTACCCGGCCTGGGTCTCGGCGCTGACGCTCGCGGGAATTGCGGCGCTGATCCCCCTGACGGTTCTCTATGGCAAGACGATCTCGCCGTGGATCATTCCCGGCCTAATGGTTGCCCTGCTTGGTTTTGGCGTGGCGCGAAAAGTGCGGGTTTACGAGGCTTTCGTGGAAGGCGCGAAGGACGGTTTCAACGTTGCGCTGCGGATCATACCCTACCTAATTGCCATCCTGGTGGCTGTCGGCATGTTCCGATCAAGTGGTGCGTTTGAGGTTTTCATATCGTGGATTGGCCCAATCACAACCCTGTTCGGCATGCCGCCCGAAGCGCTGCCCATGGCACTGCTGCGACCGCTTTCCGGATCGGGTGCCTATGGCGTTCTGGCGTCGATCATACAGGACCCATCGATCGGACCGGACTCCTATGCCGGATATCTGGTGAGTACGCTTCAAGGGTCGACGGAAACGACATTCTACGTGCTGGCGGTCTATTTCGGGGCGGTACAAATTCGCCGAATACGGCATGCCCTTGTTGCCGCGCTCTGCGCCGATTTCGCCGGTGTCGCGGCGGCCGTCCTCATTTGCGCGATCCTTTACGGCGAGTTGTAAAGGAGCATTTGGCGTCACAGGCGCGCGGCGGCGCACAACTGACCTGCTCCCCTTGATTGTCCTCACCTGGAGGGTAGTCTTTGACCCAAGAGGAGGGGGACGCATGCGCAGGGGCAGGTCAAATCACCCCCCCGGATCCAGCTGCCCTAAAATACTACTCTCAGGCAAGGAGTATCGAACCGACCGAGCCGCAGCCTTATCCCGTAGAGTATAATCCTCAAGCCGCCACGAATATTATCGTGGTCAACTCCGGTATCAGACGTGTTAGGAAAAGACATTTTCCTGTTCACCGACGCTATGGACGGTCTTTCAAGAGGAATTTCAAGGGTCTCCAATACATCCACCCTGAAACCCACAGTGGCAGACGCCGTCAGTATGTTCACTCCGAAGCTTTTAGACAGCCTAGGCCCTCCCATAGGAGGGGATTCGCGGGGCGCCGACATTTCCACAGAAGATCGATCACGGGCAGACGCCGGTAACCTGTCCCCCTTCATTCCCTTCATTCGTGCACTTATCAATTCGCCTTAGGTGTAGCGAGAATAGACCCTACGTCGGTACTTTCTGAAGGGTAGGATCAGTACAAGTCCTGCAACGAAACCACCGATGTGAGCTGCGTAAGCTACCCCTGCGGCGTTTGGGTCCACGGGTTGCATGGTATGGGACAGAAATTGAAACCCAATCCAGACAAGCAGAAGGATCCATGCGGGAAGATAGGTGATGTGAATGAACCATCCAAGGGTAACCAAGGTCCTGACACGCGCACGTGGAAACAGAACGAGATAAGCCCCCAGGACTCCCGAAACCGCCCCTGAGGCACCAATGGTTGGAACGGTCGAGGTAGGATTCAAAACCACATGGGTAGCGGCGGCTGCTATCCCAACAATCAGGTAGAAACAGATAAACCTAAGGTGTCCCATGCTGTCCTCAATGTTATTGCCGAAGATCCACAAATAAAGCATGTTGCCGAGCAGGTGCATCCAACCGCCGTGTAAGAACATGGAGCTCACAGGAGTCCAATAGGCACTGCTCACCTGGGCTGGGCCCTGGGTGAGTGACGCCGGCACCATGCCCATTTGATTGATAAAATTGTCGAGATACCGTGGGCCGAGGGAGAGTTCAAAGAGAAATACCGCCACATTGGCCATAATAAAGATCACAGTCACTATGGGCCGGAGCACCGTGGGATTGTTGTCGTGAATCGGAATCAAGGATGTTCCATCTGCCTAAGAACGAGTGGTTTCTGTGACCTTTTTATGATACCCCCGTGATTCCCAATGGGCAAATTGCACGTTGGTGGGAACCCCTGGAAATTGCCCTCGGTGACTGCGGTCACTAGAAGACCCGGTGCACGATGGGGTTTATATCCGGATTGAAAGGCGGAAGGGTAAAAAAACTATGGTTGCAGTCCATGTTTTGGCCGCTGTCACAGGCCTTGGGTTGCCATGGTTTGCTATAGTTTTTTGAGGACCTCCTGCCTCTTCCTCTCGATTTTTGAGAGCTTGCGTGGGTTGCCCTTCTTAGTGGATCGGCGGATTTCGTCCGGTGCATCATCGTCAATATTGTGAAGAATGGTAGTGAACTCTCCCGCGTAGACGGCCACTGCGCTGCTTCCCTCAGCGGATCTGCGGACCTCTCGGTCTGATGTCACAACAACGCAACCGCTGCCAAGTTGTTTAGCTAGCTTTATGATGACGTCGTCCGCCTTCTCCCCTTGCTGAGAGAAAATTACGGTTATTCCCCCCGATTGCCGTTGAACCTCGGTGGATCGCCCTGAGCGCCATCCATCAAACACCAGAATTACACCAAATCCCTTTTTTTCCCGGTACTTCTGAAGCCTTTGGATGAGCCTGTACCTTTTGCCCTCGAGGTCTCCCCGTAATCCTCTTTGGCTCCCAATCAGGTTATAACCGTCCACTATTATTTGAATGGCCATGATAAGCTTCTAAAATAAAAATTAGGGTCATGCCTAGCTGAGGAATATAGAATGATGCATAAGGCTATACATGGCAATGAAAAACAAGCATGCGAAGCGTTCAAGGACTTCTGAGGCCAAGATCCGGGGGGTCGTGCGCTGTTTTGCCGCTGATTTGACCGCACTCCAGGCGGCGGCTCTGAGCGGTCTGAACCGCCACACCGTGAACCGGCTCTACCGTGGCTTGAGGGAGCGTATTGTGCTTGGTTGTGAAACGCAGCGTCCCTTGTTTGGTGTCGTCGAGGTCGATGAGAGCTTGTTTGGGGCGCGGTGCCTACGGCAAAACAGCCGTCTTCGGCATCTTCGAGCGCCAGGGGCAAGTCTACACCGAGATCGTCTCGGATTGCTCGAAGCCGACGTTACAGGGCATTATCCGGGGCCGGGTGGACGCCAGCACCGTCATCCATTCCGATGGCTGGCGTGGCTACAACGCCCTAGTCGATCTCGGCTATGGTCACTTCCGCGTCGATCATTGCAAGGAGGAGTTCACCAAGGGGGCCGTCCATATCAACGGCATCTAGGGCTTGTGGGCTCTGGCGAAGGTCAGGCTGGCAAGGTTCAAAGGCCTGCCCAAACACACCTTGCACCTCCATCTCAAGGAAACCGAATGGCGATACAACCGTCGAGGTTCCAACAAGTATCGAACCCTGCTACAGTACCTATGCGAAAACCCACTCAGCTAGGCATGACCCAATTAATAATAACGGAATCGGTTGTCAAAATCGCAAAAAACAGGTAAAAAAATGCCATTTTCCATCACGGGGGACGCGGAGTTGGCTATTGAATTTGAAAAAGCTAAAAGAATTAAAGAGTTACCACCTTACCTCTTTGCCGAAATAGATCGCAAGAAAAACGAGGCAAAGGCCAAGGGAGTTGATCTGATAGACTTGGGAGTGGGCGATCCGGATACGCCGACACCAACTCCTATCATCGAAAAACTCAAGCAGGCTGTGGGAAATCCGGAGAATCACCGTTATCCTAGCAGCTCTGGCATGATGAGTTTTCGGCGGGCTGTGGCGGATTGGTATCAGGGGCGCTTCGGAGTAAAGCTAGACGCGGCGAAGGAAGTCACTTCCCTTATAGGATCCAAGGAGGGCATCGCCAATATGGCGGTGGCCTATGTTGATCCGGGCGACCTCGTACTGGCCACTGACCCTGCCTACCCTGTATATCAGATCGGGACCCAGTTTAACGGCGGAAAGATCTATCACCTCCCCCTTCGGAAGGAGAACCGTTTCCTCCCCGATCTAAAGGCAATCCCCACGGAAGTTGCCCGGCAGGCCAAAATGCTATGGTTTGGCTATCCCAATAATCCCACCGCCGCGGTGGCGGATAAGGAATTTTTCCAAGAGATTGTAGGATTTGCCCACCGCCACCAGATTATTCTCTGTCACGACGCCGCCTACACGGAGGTTTGCTTCGACGGTTACCGACCCTTAAGTCTGTTTCAGGTGGATGGGGCCAGGGAAGTGGGGATCGAATTCCACTCGCTTTCCAAGACCTTTAACATGACTGGCTGGCGAATCGGGATGGCTGTTGGGAACACGGATCTCGTGGCTGGATTGGCACAGGTCAAGTCCAACGTCGATTCCGGTGCATTTCAGGCAGTGCAGGAAGCGGCCATTGAAGCCCTGGGCCGTTCAGAAGAGTTGGTGCAACCCTTGAGAAGGCTCTACCAGGAGAGGCGCGACGTCCTGGTTTCTGCCCTTCACAAAGCTGGTCTTCAATGTGAAAACCCCCGCGCTACCTTTTATGTTTGGGTGGCAGTCCCGAAGGGAGTCACATCAGCCCAACTGGCCACCCGGCTGCTGGAGGAGGCAGGCATCGTCTGTACACCAGGTAACGGGTTCGGTGCATCAGGTGAAGGCTACATCCGTTTCACACTGTGTGTGGACAAAGAACGTCTAAAGGAGGTTGTGAATAGAATCCAGCAGATGAAATTTTAATACCGGTCCGAATAACTTTTAGGAGATACGCTGATTAGGGCGATATCTGGAGCAGTTACTGACGACATCGCAGGTCTTAGCCCACTCCTGGTGAGTTGCTGATACACGCTATCCACATTTCTTCACTTCTACCCGGAACTCATCAAGAAGAAAAGTAACCTCGGACGGGGCACGCCTGGGTTCCGTGGAGAATTGTGGCACATCAAGTTTACATCGGAATTGGTTCCAATCAGGGTAAAAAAAAGGGAAACTACCTTGAAGCCCTTGATCGAATCAGAAATATACCAAAAACACGTATCACCAAAGCCTCCTCTTGCTATGAAAGCGAGCCTTGGGGAGATTCTAAGGAGTGGTACGTCAATGCGGTGATTGAGGTGGACACCGAGTTGGGGCCGGAGGTGTTGCTTAGCAAGTGCAAGAGTATTGAGCGGGCCATGGGGCGCAAAAAAGCAAAGAAGCGGTGGGGCGCTCGCATCATTGACCTGGACATACTTCTCTATAATAATCTTAAATTGGATCGTAGGGGGTTCACCATTCCCCATCCCGAAATGCAGAACAGGAAATTTGTTCTCATTCCTTTAAGCGAGATCGCTCCTCAGATCATTCATCCGGTGTTGGGAATGACCATCTCGCAGCTCCTGGTGAATGTCAAAGATAACAAAAGGGTGAGCCTGTCGAGACTTTAATTGCCGGGGCAAGGGCCTGAGAGGGCGAAGATTTGGTCTTCCGGCTGTTTATATTTATTCTCCTAGTCTTTCTCGTTATACTCCTAATCAATTATATTGTATTCGGAGGCGGGAAACGGCGGACTTCCCAGCAGGGTCCTTCCGGTTCTGGGGAGGAGATGGTTCTAGATCCCCAATGTCAGAGCTATGTCCCTAAAACCGACGCCCTGCAGCGAAACGGCCATTATTTTTGCAGTGAGGAATGCGCTAGTGCTTTTCTGTCCGGATAGGCCGGCGGTTTGCCATGCCACCGGTGTATAGAACCTCGAGGGGATTTCTCTGGTGCTGGTGGGCTAGGGGAACGGGTCCCAGAAAGAGGGAAAATGAAACCAATCAAGGTCACTGAGCTAGATCACATCGTCTTGAATGTTAGGGACATTGATAAGACCCTAGAGTTCTATACGGGTGTGTTAGGACTTGAGGGAGAGCGTATTCAAGAGTTCAAAGAAGGTAAGGTGGGGTTCCCGTCTGTGCGAATTAACGAGCACACACTCATTGATTTCAGTCCAGTGAGACAAGAGGGCTCCCAGCAGGATAAACCCAGTGTTAATCTAAGCCACTTCTGCCTGGTTGTGGACCAAAGTGACTTTATCGGGATCGTGGATTATATGAAGAATCACGGGGTACAAATTGTGACGGGGCCCATATCCCGTTGGGGGGCCAGGGGCAGAGCCACTTCCATTTATTTCTTGGATCCTGATGGGAACGAGATTGAAGTTCGTAGTTACTAGCCCTTTAATGTAACGTTGCAGTCAGAAACGAGGCGCAGTTATTTTGAAATTTCTGGTTGAGTTTGGATACCGGAATCGAAAGGAAGAGGACTCGCGCGACGACCCAAAGGGCGCCAAGGGAAAAAAGGGGACAAAACAAGACATATGAACCGCAGATTCACATAGGTTTTCGCAGACAGGAGTTCGGACATTTCACCGCGAGGCCACCAGATGGCGCAGAGAATTAACTTTTTGTTTGTCGGGAGACGACGACAAACAAAAACATGTCTCTTTTGAAGCCCTTAGGATTTGACCCATAATCGTCTCCCGATTGGGCAAAAATTCTCCTCTTGGCGTCTTGGCGCGGAAAATATTGTTAAAGTCGTATTGTTGAATGTCTTATCGGTAAGAATCTATAATCTCGGTCGAGGTTAATAGCCGCGCGGTCACGGGAGAGAGTTCTGGCACTTTCTTTTATCCAGCGAATGGCGGAAGAGAAAATTAGGGAGGCACAGAGATCTGGCGCCTTTGATAACCTTCCGGGTAAGGGTAAACCCTTGGAAAAGGAGGACCTAAGTTCAGTGCCTGAAGATCTTCGCATGGCGTACCATCTCCTCAAGAACGCCCACATGCTGCCGCCCGAGATGGAGCTTTGTAGGGATATCCACTCCCTTTGGGACCTATTGAAAGTGGTGCAAGACGAGGGGCAGCGCAAGGGTATGATGAAAGACATCGAACAAAAGGTTATTCACCTGGAACTGCTAAGGCGTCGTTCACTATCGGTAAAGACTGTCAACTCTTATAGCCAGAGACTTCGTCACCGGTTGTATCCCGGCCTTCGGAACCGTCCCGTGCAAGGTGGGTCCTAGAAGCGACAACCAGTAGGCAGGTTGCAATGAGCAGCTAGCAGAAAATAGTGAAACCAGTGTTAAGGGAAGACCGCATAGAGCAGAGCGCAAAGTGCATAGCGTCCAGATCTTTCTTTCAGCCTTTTTTTTGATCGTCAATCTTCTATCCTCGATTCTGATCCCTCCGCACTCAGTCCTCAGCACCCGTAACTTGTCACTAATCACTGCTAGTAGTAGTCTAAAAAGTTCTTCAGCACCGCCTTGCCGGCGTCTGTGAGAATAGACTCCGGGTGGAATTGGACTCCTTCCACCGGGTAGGTTCGATGCCTCACACCCATAATGATTTCGTCAGCGGTCTGTGCGCTGACGCTGAGCTCCGAGGGCAACTGGCGAGGGTCGACGACCAAAGAATGGTAGCGCATGCCAAGCATGGGGTTTTTCACGGATTGGAAAATAGTCTGAGAATCATGGAAAATGTCCGACAACTTTCCGTGCATGATCCGTGGGGCCTGGATAATTCTGCCCCCGAAGGCCGCCCCGATGCACTGGTGTCCTAGGCAAACGCCGAGAATAGGTGTCCTCTGGGCAAATTGGCGAACCACGTCACATGATATGCCGGCCTCCTTTGGGGTGCAGGGACCAGGGGAAATAACGATCTTTTTCGGGCCGAGGTCCTCAATTTCCTTAAGGGTAATTTTATCGTTTCGAAAGACCCGAACCTGCGCCCCCAATTCGCCCAGGTAATGATAGAGGTTATAGGTGAAGGAATCGTAGTTGTCGATAAGGAGGATCATTTTTTACCGGCTTTCCTGCTCCACGTTTCCGCCAGGTTAACAGCCTTGAGCATTGCCCCTGCCTTGTTCAAGGTCTCCTGATATTCCTTGTGGGGATCGGAGTCCGCTACAATTCCGGCACCGGCATGGATGCACACCTTTCTACCGTGCATGAGAATGGTTCGGATAACGATGCAAGTATCCATATTGCCGTTGAAGCCGAAGTATCCAATTGCGCCTGCATACAGTCCTCTTTTTTCGGTCTCCAGCTCACTAATGATCTGCATGGCCCTGATCTTGGGTGCCCCTGAGACTGTTCCCGCTGGAAAACAGGAGACAAAGAGACCCGAGGGACGTTCACCGGCTGACATTTTTCCACGGATATTGGACACGATATGAATCACGTGGGAATATTTCTCGATGGCCATGAGCTCGTTGACGTGGACGGATCCTATTTCGGCAACCCGACCTACGTCGTTTCGTCCCAGATCAACCAGCATGATATGCTCCGCCCTCTCCTTGGGGTCGGACAGGAGATCTGCCTCCAGCTCTTTTTCCTCCATCAGGTTTTTGCCTCTTGGCCGTGTTCCTGCAATGGGCCGGAGCTCGATGGTATCCTCGTTGAGACGCACCATTGTTTCAGGTGACGAGCCGATCACCCTTAACTTGTCCAGTTCAAGGTAGAACATATATGGAGAGGGGTTGATAAATCTCAGCGCTCGGTAAACCTCGAAGGGATCGGCCCTCGTCTCGGTCTCAAGCCTGTGGGACAGCACCACCTGGATGATATCGCCTGCCCGGATGTAATCCTTGGCCTTTTGGACCATCCTACGGAACGTCGCTGGAGTTACATTGGAGCTTGGCTTTTTTATCTCAGTCCCTTCTTCGATTTCCCTGGCCTCCAGGCTGCTCGTCTTTTTCTGCAGGGACGACACCAGTTTTTGGATGCGATTGGCGGCCCCTTTATAGGCGTCCCGTAGGCTTTCCTTTCCGTCCAGCCTCACATTGTCGATCACCTTTATGGTGTGCTTGAGGTTATCAAAGGCCACCAGGGTTTGGACAAAGATGAAATAGATGGTGGGCAGCTCGAGATGCTCTTTTTTGACATTGGAGATTTCGTGGAGTTGCTCCACCGCGTCGTAGGAAACGTAACCGAGCGCACCGCCGAAAAACGGAGGCATTCCCTCCACGGGAACGGGACGATAGGTTCCAAGAAGTTCCTCCAATACCTGGAGCGGGCCAGTCGAAGCAAAGGTCTTGCGCTTCCCGTTTTCGATCGTCTCAATTTGCTCTCCCCTCGCCTTAAAGACGAGGTAGGGGTTGGTCCCTAAAAACGAATGGCGTGCCCAACGTTCACTTCCTTCAACGCTTTCCAGGAGAAAGGAATAGCAGTCCCTTTTTAATCTTTTAAAAAAGGAAAGCGGAGTTTCCAAATCCATGAGCAGTTCCTGGTAAACAGGAACCAGATTCCCTTGCCTGGAAAGGCGGGTAAATTCTTGGAACGAAGGTTGGATCATTTGATTTGAAAATCGGAGTGCCAGAGGAAGCCGATTCTGCTCCTCCACGGCCAAGGCAACGGTTCGTTCAAATGTAGTACATTTGGCTTCGTTCTTCTGGCTTACAGAGATCAGCGAGAGATACCTCTTCGAGGACTTTTTCTGACGCCTCCATTGCTTTCTCCCAAGTCTCCATAAGTCTGCGTTGGATGACGGATTGGGCTGAAGGGTTTTTCTGATCTTTTAAATCGAAGGCCAGAGGACGTCCCTCCAGGCATTTCACCACCTGTCCCACTGTGATGGATTCAGGCGAACGAGCCAACTGATAGCCACCTCCCGGTCCTCTTGTTCCGCGCACGAGATTCGCTCGTTTGAGGAAAACCATGATTTGCCCCAAGTATTCTTCGGGAATCTTCTGTCGCTGGGCGATATCCTTCACCTGAATTGGACGATTGGTCTTATAGTTTTGAACGAGTTCCCCCATGGCGAGGAGACCGTATAATCCTTTTGTGCCCATCTTCATGGAACTCACCAAAAATCTATTTATTCTAGCTGAAAATTACCCTTGGGGACAACTATTGACCCGAATGACGAGGCGGAAATCGCAAAATTTTCCCCGGTTCAAAGCGATTTCCGCCGACAGTCGTCCAGCATAACCGTTTGAAAAAAGGTTGCAAAGTCTAACGTCGAAATAAGTCCTTACCCGTTTGGTCCTCCGGCAAACCCTTTACACAGCCCGTACATTCTCCAGCGCTATATCGATAACCGCGCTGACTCATCATCATTTGGATCGGGGATTATTGGCATTTCATAATAGGAGTGCTAGATAGAAAACAGGAGGAATTATGAAGTTTTTTCTCGATACCGCGGACATACGTGAAATTTCCGAGGCTCACAGCATGGGGCTTATCGATGGAGTTACTACGAATCCCACATTAGTCTCCAAGATTGGCAGGGGATTCGATGAGGTGGTGAAAGACATCTGTTCACTGGTGACTGGACCCGTGAGTCTCGAAACGGTTAGTCGAGACGCGGAGGGGATGATCCAGGAGGGGGAAAAGCTCATACGCTACGGAAAAAACGTGGTGGTCAAGGTACCTTTGACCACGGAAGGACTCAAGGCCGTGAGAGCCCTTAAGGAAAAGGGGATTCAATGCAACGTGACCCTTTGCTTTACTCCGGTTCAGGCACTACTGGCTGCCAAGGCGGGAGCGGCCTACATCAGCCCATTTATCGGTCGCCTGGATGACATTTCGCAGACCGGTATGGATATCATCGAGCAGATCGTTAAGATCTATAAAAATTATCAAATGACCACGGAAGTTCTAGTTGCCAGTGTCCGCAATCCAGTCCATGTACTGTCGGCCGCTTTGATTGGTGCCCATGTCGCCACCATACCTTTCGCTGTACTCAAACAATTGACACAGCATCCTTTGACCGATATTGGCATAGAGCGATTTTTAAAGGATTGGGAAAAGGTTCCAGAAAAATTTTAGCCCCGATCCGGCAAAAAATAGCGACCCTATATGATCCTGGGCCAGACGTTTCAATAACCGTTGACATTTTGGTCGCAGACTCCCAGGTGCGCTAAAGGTGAGTTGTCGATTTTTGGAACAAACGGCTCCGGACCGTGATCTGATGCTTGCAGGCAATGAATTCTTGGACCTATTTAATGTCGGATCGGGGTCAGCCCTCGGGATAGGTTGCTCCGCCCCCACCTCCCCCCACCGTTTGACAACCCGTAGTGCCCCAGTATAGATTAAAACGCCTTTTTGTTATGGCCAATTTTGCCCAGGGGCATCTAGGCCACAGGTCTTCTTGCATGGAGGGGATATGGTTCGGAGAGAGAAGTCTAATTACGTTATTCACTCTGTATCTCATGCTCTTGATGTGCTGGAGCAATTTCCTGGGGCGGGGGATGAAATTGGTGTTACGGAATTGAGCAAGAGATTGAAACTTCATAAAAACAATGTTTTTCGCCTACTGGCAACCCTGGAGGCGCGGGGTTACATTGAGCAGAATAAGGCAACGGAAAATTATCGCCTTGGGTTAAAGTGCCATCAGCTAGGTCAGGCCTATGTCCGTCAAATAGGATTCTTGCACCAGGCACAGGCGACACTGACCACATTGGCTCAAGAGTCAGGAGAGAGCACCTTTGTGGCATTGAGAAAGGGAACCGGAATCGTGCCGTTGGACTTTGTCGAGTCTAAGAGTCCTGTGAGGGTGGCATCCATTGTAGGGGAGACCCTCCCCTTGTACTGCACTGCTCCTGGCAAAATTCACTTGGCCTTTGCGTTTGGCGATGAGCTTCGAAGTGGCATTCCAGAATCCTTGGTGCGCTACACCGAAAAAACCATCGTAGACCGCCAGCTTCTTCTCAAACAGATCCAGGAGATCAGCGAAGGAGGATTTGCAACGGATCTTGGTGAATTTATTGAAGATGTACGATGCGTGGCAGTGCCCGTTCGTGATCACACCCGAGTTTTGGTGGGGAGTCTCTCGGTCATAGGGCCTGGACATCGCTTGAGTCGGGAAAAAATTGAGGAAGAGATTATTCCCCTAACCCTCAAAGGCGGCAATGATCTCTCCCAACGTCTCGGTTATCATCAGTAGGGTGGTAGAAAAGATTTCTGGTTGGTCCCTGGATGTCTTGAGCCACGATCCCGTATGCTTCTCAGGAAGCGAGCCTGGAAGGCGCTTTGCGCCTTGGAGCGTTGGAAATTGGAGCAGTAGAGGGAAATGCGATCCATTGATCCACTGCTCGCAAATTCTTCGCTTACTCCATGGGATGAACAGGCCTGCATCGAAGAAGGGGAGACGTCCCATACGTGTGCTTCAGGCCTACTGATATGCCAGATTAATTTGACGTGGCATCGAGGCATCGGCCCATTGGCTCCCTCTGAGCTCAGACTCCCGAATCCGAACAGTCCCTTACCGATTCATTTGTTATGTTCTTGACTCGCAAATTGTCTCTATCATAAGCATCCATTGGTTGAAGAGTAACAACATCTTTTAGGGAGAGCCCATGCTCACATCTGTAGAAAAGATAGCCTTCCTGCTCTTGGCCCTCTTGTGCCTGTCCTATGCGAGTACGGGCTTTTATGGTGTCTACCAGGCCATCGCGTCAGGAAAGTCTAGCCCACGCTTTGATCGCCCCCTTCAGCGTATCCTTCGTGCATTGTGGATTGTTCTGACCCAGCAGTCTCTTTTCAAAAAACGTCCCCTGGTTTCCTTTCTCCATGCCATGGTTTTTTATGGGTTTGTTTATTACTTTCTGGTTAACCTGGTGGATGTCTTGGAGGGATTTTTCCCTTGGGTTGCCCGTGGAGGGATCTGGAATCCCTTTAACCTGTTGGCGGATCTCCTGACGGCCAGCGTGCTGGTTGGCATTGTGGGTTTGATGATCCGACGCTTCTTGGCAAAGCCATCCGATTTTAAAATTGCCTCCAATGTGCCCCTTCACGAAAATGTCAGAAGTGGGATTCCATGGGATTCCGCCATTGTGGGAGGCTTTATCGTCTTTCACGTGGGCAGCCGCCTTCTATCCAAGAGCACCCAACTGGCCCATGAGGGCCTGGACCCCTTTCAGCCGGTTGCAGGAGTTTTTACCGGCCTTTTCTCGGGGCTGAGCCCGGGTCTGCTGGAAGGACTGCAACACTTTTTCTGGTGGGGCGCACTCGGCTCGATCTTTCTGTTTCTGCCTTACTTTCCCAGGTCCAAACATATCCACATCATGCTGGCCCCGTTGAATCTCGCACTGAAGAAGCACAAACCTGGCGTGTTGGAACCCATGGATTTCGAGAATGAAGAGTCTTTTGGAGCAGCGACCCTCAAGGACTTTGCCTGGCCGCGACTGATGGATGCCTATAGTTGCATCATGTGCAATCGTTGCCAGGATGTTTGCCCGGCCTATGCCACTGGCAAGCCCTTGAGCCCCGCGGCGATCCTGATCAATGAGCGTTACGAAATGAATCGAACCTTGGGCATCTTTGGTAAGGAGGATGCAGAACCACGCGCCCTTTTGGATTTTGCCCTCAATAAGGAAGCCGCCTGGTCATGCACCACATGCAACGCCTGCGTTGAAGTCTGCCCGGTGGGCAACGAGCAGATGCTCCATATTTTGGACGTGCGCCGAGAGCGTGTCTTAATGGAAGCTGACTTTCCCAACCAGTTAAAGCAGGCCTTCAATGGGATGGAAAACTCGGGAAACCCATGGGTCCTTCCTCCGGAGCAGAGGTTGGACTGGGCGGCCACTTTGCCCTTCCCCGTGCCGACGGTAGAGCAACACCCGAATCCAGATATACTTTACTGGGTGGGCTGTGTTCCCTCCTACGATTCGCGGGCTCAGAAGATCGCAGTGAGTATGGCCGAAATCCTGCACGCTGCAGGGCTCAACTGGGCGGTGCTTGGCTCACAGGAAAAGTGTACAGGAGATTCCGCCCGCCGCGCCGGAAACGAGTATCTATTCGCCGAGATGGCAACCGCCAACGTGGAAACTTTGAATTCCGTTGCACCTAAAGTCATCGTGACAACCTGTGCCCACTGTTTTCACACCGTGGGGAACGAGTACTCACAGTTTGGCGGAAACTATGTGGTCAAGCATCATACTGAATTCATAGCGGAGCTGGTGCAAGCGGGCAAACTGGCTGTCCCCACGACGTCGAAAAGTTCCGTTACCTACCATGATCCTTGTTATCTGGGACGCCACAACGGGATTTATAACCAGCCCCGGGAAGTCATTCGCTCCATGGGCTTCCAACTAAACGAACCACCCCGAAACCGTAGCGACAGTTTTTGCTGTGGTGCGGGGGGGGGCCAGTTCTTCAAGGAAGAGGAGAAAGGGGCCGAACGGGTCAGCGCCAATCGCTTCCGGGAATTGAAGGGTACGGGAGCAAAAACCATCGCCACCGGGTGCCCGTTTTGCATGCGGATGTTCTCCGATGAGGGAGCGAAGGAAGATACAGACTCAACTCCCGAGGTGTTGGATATTGCCGAGCTGGTGGCCATGGATCTGCGCGAGAATCGAGAGAGTCCCGCAGCGAAAGATTCAGCGAAATCGTAGGGGTTGTTGTCGTGTGGCAGTGTATGAGACTCAACGGCAAGCTTGTTTTGAGTCTGTGTCTCGTGAGTGGTCTGATTTCCTGTCGCACCGGTCCTCGCGTGCTCTTGCAGGGCCGGGATAAGGAAATTCCCATTAAAGTAGAGATCGCCGATACCCCCACCAAGAGAACGTTGGGTTTACAATACCGTCAGGAATTGGCGGAGGACCAAGGGATGCTCTTTCTCTTCACGGAGGAGAGAGTCCAAACCTTCTGGATGAAAAACACTCCCATCTCTCTGGATCTCATTTTCGTTAACCGTCATAAAAAGATCGTTGGAATTGTCCACCGGGCCGTGCCTTTCTCCACAGCATCCCTGGCCGTGCGATACCCAAGCCAGTTTGTTCTGGAAGTCAAAGGAGGTGTCGCCATCCAACACCATATAAAGGTTGGCGATAGGGTGCGCTTTGAGGAAATTGACCTCCGTTCCGTAGAATAGCGTCACGGTGGAAGTCACTCATATCATACGCCGAAAATACTCATGAGAGCCAGATACTTACCGATAGATTGTTTGACAGAACGACTTCAACAAAGATTCCTCCGGCAAGATACCCCCGAACTAAATTTCGAAGCACCAAATCTCAAGCAAACCGACGCCGTCAAATTCAAAAAAAATCAAAATCCGAAACGAGATTGTTTAGAATTTGATGTTTTTTGATCGTTTGGATTAGTTCCGAATTTCGAGTTACCAATTTGCAAATTCATTGATACTTGGCGTCCTTTGCGCGAGTCGTCGTATATCCAAATCCCAAAACGCGCAAATTCAAAGGGAGAGATCAAATGATTTTGGCTAAATTTCGCTGAAAAAATAACCCCTTAAGGGTTCAATGCGATCCTCGTAGGTGTCCGGATGGAGGAACCACAAGGTGGCGGCGATGCTGCTCAAGAGGGAATTTCCATCCTGGGGAGTAAAGCACATTCCAACCACTTCTCTGTCTCCCCTGAGGGCTAGACTACTGGTGGGAATGACGGTTTGGTTGAGGATTCGACCGAAAAGTCCATGATCCCGCCCGAAGGAAAAAACTGAAGCCATGGAGCTTTTGTTCGTCATGGCAACTCTTGCGTTACCTGTGATGCGGCGCATCACCTCCTCCATGGTTACACGCCGAAGGAGCTTCAAGTCGAAGTAAAGGGTGTGCATGTATTGGGTATTCAACTTAAGGACCGACGAAAAGATGTTAAGGTCGAAGTCCAGAGTTTTAAAGAGGTGGTATGCGTCTCTCCCCTGGTGAGTGCCATACTGGGAATCATCGTGCCTGCCGATCTCGGGGGCGGGTATGTAGCCACCTTCCTCACTCAGGTCGTTGGCGCGTCGCATGCAGACAAAGCGACCCTCTTCGAGGTTGTTTCCTTTTTCCGGACCCAAGGCGACGGTGTCGATGATGGCTGCCATGTTGTGGGTGTTACAACTAACCACTTGGATGAATTGGTCGGTCCCTTTGGTCAAGGCCTTATCGTTAATTCCCCGGGCATACATCTTGCCAAAACCAAACTCACTTCCCTGGGCGATGAATCCTCGACCGTTATTGGCATAGCGCTGGTAATATTTTTCCTTGTTGTCGTTCCCCACCGGGGTGCAGTCAATGATCACCTTGGCCCTCTCTATGGCCTCTTCAGCCTCGTAGCGGGGCTCCATTCCCATTGCCTTGAATCTGCTCCAGCGCTCCTTGTCCACGCAGAGACTGGCTCCCTTCTGGCCCAGGGCTGTAACTTTTGACCGGTCGTTTTCGCGTGGGGTTCGCTTATGGAAGGTGACTTCATCCACACCAAATTCCTTGCGGAAGGTGGAAAGAATGCCGATCAACGGCTCCCCTATGGTCCCTGTACCCACTACATGAACAACGGTTTTTCCCATTTAGTACCTTTACCAATCGATATACGATGGGTTATTGGACTGTCCATTACCCTAATCATATACTATACTCATTTTCAAGGGGCAGAAATGCTGCCCGTGGGTGTATGAGAGAGGAGAAAAGCCATGGCTCAAGAAGTGATACCCGCCACATCGTTTTTCGACCGGCGATTTGGCGTCACGTCGCGGGATTTAGATAAAGTCCTTTCCAGGGCCTTGGAAAGCAAGGCTGATTATGCGGACCTCTATTTCGAATATCGAAGCAATGAGGCCATCAGCCTGGAAGAGGGCATGGTCAAAAACGCCTCCGGTTCCGCGGCCAATGGAGTAGGGGTTAGAGTTTTGGCGGAGGCAAAAACCGGATATGCCTTTACCGACGACATTACCATTGAAAATCTGGAATTGGCCGCCCGTACGGCCCGCTACATCGCCCAAAACAAGGGAGCCCATGTGCCCGTACCCGTGGGCGGAGCACAAGGCGTGCCGCACAATCTCTATCCGGTGGAGAGCGACGCTGCCGAGGTCAAGCTAGAGGAAAGAATTGCTCTGCTTCATGATATGGACCGTTTGGCCCGGAGTATCGACCAGCGGGTTAAGAACGTATTTGTCAGCCTTGTCACCCAGCGTAAAATCGTTCTCGTGGCCTCCTCAGATGGCTGGGTTGTCGGCGATGTGCAGCCCCTCATCCGACTCAACGTGACCTGTATCGCAGAGGATGGAGACAATCGACAGATGGGGGGTTTTGGCGGGGGAGGAAGGGTAGGATTTTCGTTTCTCACCGAGAAGAAAGACTACGAGCGTTACACGCGTGAAGCGGTGCGGCAGGCCCTTTTAAACCTCGAGGCCGAAGATGCCCCGGCTGGTGAGATGGATGTGGTTCTGGGTCCGGGATGGCCTGGTATCCTTCTCCATGAGGCCATAGGGCATGGCTTGGAAGGGGACTTTAACCGGAAAAAGATCTCCGCATTTTCGGATCGTATTGGGGAAAAAGTCGCTTCCGAGCACTGCACCGTGGTTGACGATGGAACGATACCCTCCCGCCGGGGATCCTTGAATCACGATGACGAAGGTACCCCCACCCATCGAACCGTGCTGATTGAGAAGGGTGTGTTAACGGGTTATCTTCAGGATCGCCTCAACGCCTCCCTGATGGGGATGCCCCTCACCGGGAACGGACGCCGTGAAAGCTATGCCCATATTCCAATGCCGCGGATGACCAATACCTTTATGTTGGCAGGGGATTCTTCCCCCGAGGATATCTTACGCTGCGTCAAGAAGGGGATTTATGCGGTAAACTTTGGCGGAGGGCAGGTGGATATTACCAACGGAAAATTTGTCTTTTCGGCCAGTGAGGCCTATCTCATTGAGGACGGAAAGAGGACTCGACCCATCAGAGGGGCTACTCTGATTGGGAGCGGGCCAGATGTCTTGAAACGCGTCTCCATGGTTGGGACGGATTTGAGCCTGGACGAAGGCGTGGGGACCTGTGGCAAGGATGGTCAATCGGTTCCAGTGGGAGTCGGACTTCCCACCATCAAAATCGATGGGATCACGGTAGGAGGAACGAAAGCTTCTAAATAACCCGGTTTTTAGTCCATTCAGTCTATCCGGTCCATTCGGTCGTTAGAGTTTGATGAAGTAGGCCGGATCCAGGAGATCAACAATATCAACGAGAGCGAAGAAATAGAATAAAAAAACGCAATGGACAAAATGAACTAAACAGACCGGAACAATAAAACGGATCAGATAGACAAGGTGAACGAAAAAAGGTGATTTGATGGATCGTTTAGAATTGAGTCAGGAATTGGCCAGGGAAATCCTAGCTCAGGCAAAGAAGAAGGGGGCCACCGAAGGGGATGTGGTCATGGTGGAAAGTGATTCATTCTTCGTGACCGTACGGCTCGGAGAAGTGGAAAAGATCAGTCAGGCCCAGGAAAAAAGGTTGGGTCTAAGGCTCTTCTTCAGTCAAAGTTCTGCCACGGGTTCCACCTCTGACATCTCCCGGGACTCCTTGGATAACCTCGTTCATGATACTTGCGTGATGGCTCGTGCCACGGTGCCTGACCGGTTCAGTGGGTTGCCCCGCCCGGAGGAACTGGCAAAAGGTATAGATGATCTAGACCTGCTTGATGGCCAAGCCCGTTCCCTTTCTGTGGAGGAAAGAATCCGTCTTGCCCGGGAAGCGGAGGAAAAAGCCCTTGGTTATGATCCGCGCATTACCAATTCCGAGGGAGGTGAATTCTCAAATCAATTTAGCCGCCTCATCTATGCCAATAGCAACGGCTTTTCTGGCGAGTATGAGGATTCGGCTTTCAGTCTGTCCGCTGCGCCGGTGGCTAAGTTCAATGGATCCATGCAGCGCGATTTTTGGTTTTCTTCACGGCGCAAGTTTTCCCGTCTCGAATCCCCTCAGGCGGTGGGACAGAAGGCAGCCGAGCGCGTGCTGAGGCGTTTGGGGGCACGGAAGATCAAGACCCGCGGGGTGCCGGTCATTTTTGATCCAGAAACTGCCGCCTCCCTCTTGCGTCACCTTTCTCGGGGACTCTCCGGCGATGCTCTCTATAAGGGCGCCTCTTTTCTAATGGGAAAGATTGGGAATCAAATAGCATCCAACTGTGTAACGGTGGTGGATGACGGGACTATCCATGGGGCCCTCGGGTCCAAGCCCTTTGACGGTGAGGGGCTTCCCGTTACGGAAAAAAGAGTCGTGGAAAAAGGTGTTCTGCAGAGCTACCTCCTGGATACCTACAGCGGTAAAAAGCTTGGCTATCCGTCCACGGGAAACGCCTCCCGATCCGTGGGGGCCCCCCCTGGAGTGGCACCCACCAATTTTTACCTTTCCCCCGGGACCCACAGTCCCGAGGAAATCATCGGATCCGTGGACGAGGGATTTTATGTAACTGAATTGATTGGCTTTGGGGTCAATCTGGTCTCAGGTGATTACTCTCGCGGGGCGGCGGGTCTCTGGATCGAGGGAGGGCAATTGGCCTACCCGGTGCAGGAGGTGACCATCGCTGGGAACCTCAAGGATATGCTTATGAATATCGAGATGGTGGGAAAAGACCTTGATATGAGGTACCGGGTTTCATCCCCCACCGTCAAGATTTCCCGCCTCACCGTGGCAGGGGACTAATTCTTTTAGTGAAGCAACTTACGATACGTGGTATCCTTCTTTTAGTACGGCTCGAAGCAGGTCATCCACTTGAGTTTGCTCCGGGTCAAATTCAACGACCGCCACCTTTCGCTCCAAGCTGAGATTGACGGTTTCGACTCCGGGAACGCCGTTGAGCAATGCGGTCAACTTTGGAGCAGACTCAGAATCTAGGTCATCAATAGAAATAATGGCAGTCTTCGTTTTCACCCCGTACCACCTAAAGCCCCACGCGTGAGCGAAGGCATGAATGTTTTGGAATTCCCCAGAAGAGTAATTTCTCGCTAGAGACCGCTCGTGTCAGTCGTGTATAATGGTTCACCGCAGCAGCGCCCCAAAACCAAAGGTGTAGGCCCGTGGTAAGGGGTTCATTTGCATTCAACCTGTATTTGGCAAATACGGCGTGTCTTTGCAATAAGAAAGAAATAAAAGTCTAGGAGAAGCATCTCGTGAATCAGAATTGGCTTGTTACTGTCTTTTTCTTTGTACTGTTGCTGGTGATCCTCTACCTGGCCTATTTAATCTTTAGCCCCTTTCTCCAAGCCGTCGCCTGGGCAGCCATACTCGCGATGATCGTTTATCCCTTTTATAAATGGCTGTTGAAAATTCTGAAGGGGCGGGCAACATTGGCTGCCCTCATACTTACCGTTCTTATTATATTCCTCATCGTTGTCCCCGCCCTGAGGGTCTCCGTATTCTTAACACAGGAGACAGTGGAATTAGCCAAGACCATGCGGTCCTCTGTTGAGAGTGCTGAAATTGAGGCTTGGAGAGGAACCCCCTGGGTCCAGAGAGTGATCAGTGGGTGGGAATCGGTCTCCGCCGAACTCGAGTTCTTCGATATTGATCTCAGACAATCCATCGCCCAAGGGGCCCAATCCGCCTCTGCGTTTCTGGCCTCCCAGGTCAAAGCCGTTGCGCAGAACGTTTTCCTGTTCACCGTTAACTTTATCACTGCTCTTTTCACACTCTTTTTTATGCTGCGGGATGGCCAGGCCCTTGTCAATAGGATCCATTCCCTCTTGCCCATGGATCAGGAACATAAGGACCATCTCTTTCAAAATATCGCCAACGCCCTTTTTGCGGTGATTCATGGTGCCCTGATTACGGCCATGATTCAGGGTCTGCTCGCTGGCTTGGGATACTGGTTTTTGGAGGTTCCCTTTTATATCGTCCTGGCAGTGACCACCGCCTTTGCCGCCCTTTTTCCCATCGGTGGCTCTTTGCTTGTGTGGTTGCCCACTTCCATCTATCTGGGTTTTGTTGATGGCCCTTTGTGGAGAGGTGTCGCCCTATTCTTCTGGGGCTGGCTCATTGTGGGGTCCATCGATAACTTCCTCAAGCCCCTGTTGATTGGCAACCGCCTTCGACTGCCCATCCTGATTTTATTCTTCAGCATTTTGGGCGGTCTAAAATTGTTCGGTATCATTGGGCTGATTCTAGGTCCGATGATTGTTACCCTCCTAATGGCTCTACTGGATCTTTACATGAAGGATTATGTGAGGGCCTAGACAAGCGACACAACCAGGCGCCCTCGGGCCGAGCGCTTTCCCTCCTCGATCAGCGAGTTCTCAAGCCGTGGGCAATGGGCCAATGCGAAGTCAGTAACGAGTGCTGAGGACTGAGCGGGAAGATTGAGATTCGAGGATAGAAGATCGAGGACTGCGGGGAGCAGATCGCATAGCGTCCTGATTTCCCCTCGTCGGTTCCTACCGTCCTTTCCGTATGGGTCGAAGAATTCTCTTCAGCTCCAGGCCGGCTTGTTCTGCGGGACCGTCGGGGACGGCTTGCTCGAAGATGGGAAAGAGGACACGCTCTTCCTGGCGGATGTGACGATCCAGGAGATCCCCCAGGTCGAATAGGGTCTTGGACAATGCGGACTCCTTTTCCAACGCGGTTATAGTGGCGCCGATCCGTTCATGATCGCTTAGCAGTGCTGAAATCAATGATTCACCGTCATCACTGGAGTGTAGTTTTATCAGCGGGAAGAGGACCTTTTCTTCCGCTTCAAAGTGCGGCTTGAGACTTTGCCGAAAAAAGTTTTTAACTTCTATGGCAAGCCCTTTCACGGCCTCTGGATCCCCCGGTTTGAGTTGACCCAGACCATGCTTGCGGCAGCGAATGGCCAACGCCAGCGCGTGATGATGGTCGTGGGAAAGGGGTGCTAGGCTTGGGTGGCGTTTAGCCATGGACTCTAACTAATCTGACCGCAGATGGAGAGAGACAAAAGACTCTTTAAGAAACTAATCGCAGATTCACGCAGACTTCCACAGATCATTTTCTGGCCCATCTGGCCAAAAACCAGTTCTTTTGATCTGTGTCAATCAGTGAAAACCTGCGGTTATTTACTCTTGGCACATTGCATTTAACGCTTTGCGCCATGCGCTTTGCGTTTGGCTGAGTGCTGCCTTCCATAATCCAAAGTTCCAGCAAAGTCCCGCGATTTATAACACTTGGAGTGACGCTACGCAATTGACCCCATCCGACCTTTGCGCTAGGCTTCCCTTCGAAATCTTGAACCAAGGGAGGTAACAACCAATGACAGAGGATATTGCCGTCAAGCGAGAGATCCAGATGGAAGCGGACGCGGAGACCCTTGAGAAAATGCGCAAAGAGGGTCACGCCAGGGGGTTTACCGTTTACTGTGACGAGGGGGAACGGATCGGGGGCGAAAATACGGCACCTCCTCCGCTGGCCTATTTTGGGTTGGCACTGGCCTTTTGACTACTCACCCAAATTTCCCGGTACGGGGAAATGATGAAGACAAAGATTGAAAGGGCCCGTGTTTCCGTGAAAGCCAGGTTCAAGAGTGAAGGCTCTGTGCTGGCCGAAACAGTACAGGCAAACGGGGTGGGATTTGAAACCCACCTGGAGCTGGATTCCCAGGAGGCGCCGGAGCGGGTAGCCGCACTAGTACGAAATTCGGAGAAGGGCTGCTATGTGATGCAGACCATTCTCCAACCGACGCCGGTGGAACGGACCTTTGCCCTGAACGGCGCCAGTTTTGACCCCGAGGGTTTTCCGAGAAAGGAGAAGCGAGGCTAACCTTAATTTTCCAAGGACATTCATAAATCATGAACCAGTGGACCATAGAGGTTGGTGAATCCGATTTTGAAGCGGAAGTGCTGGATCGATCCCGTGAAATACCTGTGATGGTTGATTTCTGGGCTTCGTGGTGCGGGCCCTGTCGAGTCCTGGGACCGGTATTAGAGGGCCTGGCGGAGGAGCACATGGGAGCCTTCGTCCTGGCCAAAGTGAATGTGGACGAGAACCAGGGCCTGGCTAGTCTGTTTCGGATTCAGGGGATTCCGGCGGTGAAGCTCTTCAAGGACGGGAAGATCGCCGATGAGTTCACCGGCGCGTTGCCCGAAGATGCCGTACGAGAAATGCTTTCCCGGGTCCTGCCTTCAGAGGCGGACATTCGTGTCCGTGAGGGTAAATCCTTGGAGGATCAAGGCAAGCAGGACGAAGCCCAGGCCGTGTACGAAGAGGTTCTCCAGGCGATACCCCAACACGCTGGGGCCCTATTGGCCGTGGGCCGCCTGGTGATTGCGAGGGATGACGGGGAGGGGAAGGGTTTTCTTGAGAGGGTACCCCTGACGGCACCAGAGCGAGAGGAGGCCGACAGACTCATTGCGCGTCAAAAACTCAGAGAAGGTATTGGAGAGGATGAATCCACCCTTCGCGCTACACTAGAGGCGAATCCAAACGACTTGAATACGCGATTTAAACTCGGCTCTGTCCTGGCAGCTTTCGAGAGGTACGACGAGGCGCTGTCAGAATTTTTGACCGTTATGAAGCAACAAAAGGACTTCCAAGACGGCGGGGCCCGAAAGGCAATGCTGCAAATCTTTGAGGTCCTGGGCCATCAACACCAGTTAACGGATCGGTACCGCTCGGAACTTGCCAAGGTCCTTTATAGTTGAATTTTACCGACGGAATCTTACATCCAGCCCCCAATGGCCGACGGTTTTTCGATTGCTCATTGTATGTGATGTCCAATGAGGCGTGTGGCTATCATGCCCGCTTATAATGTCGCCAACATACTCGAGGAGACCGTTGCCGCGCCTTGCATAAGGAACCTTTGATCAGATCCCCGTGAGGGGCGCGCCAAAGCAAAAGTTTTGATCACATCGAAGTTCCCATCCCTATGCCACCATCCTGGACAACGCTCGGGACTTCGTGAATTCCCACACTGAGATCCCATCCAAAAGAGTGATTGAATAGCTGTGTAGTCTCAGGTCCCGCTTAGTGAGCGGGAGAAGGGACCCTAGGGCGGATCTCGGAGCGGTTTGCTTCAATTCGCCTGCTTAGCCGCGGATAGAAACGCAGGGCGTTGTCGAAAAGAATCTTCTGCTTTAAGCGTTCACTGATATCTTTCCGGCCCTTCAGTTTTGGGATGTCTTGACTGAAGTCCCTCTGGTCTCGCTCATGGGGATAGTCCGATGCCCAGATGATGATTTCCTCGGGAAGCACTTTTGCTGCCAGGGGCAATGCGATTTCTTCCACCTCAGCGGCAAAGAAGATGTTTCCACGGCGCAGGTATTCACTAGGTTTTGACGTGCAACGAGGGGAGTACTGTCCCTTGCGTTCCATTTCCTCATCCATTCGATCCATCATATAGGGGACCCAGCCAATGCCGCACTCGAGAACGCCGAAGCGGAGCTTGGGGTAGAGCTCGAAGACTCCCTCAAAAATGGCGCTGACCATCTGGCGCATTTGGGCAAAGGGGTGCTCGAGACAGTGCGCAACCGTAAAGTTGCTCGCGAGATCGAGACCAAGGTTGGGAAAGCTAAGTCCACCGTGGGGCGATATGGGGACGTCGAGTCGCTCAGCCTCTTCCCATAGGGGGTAAAATTCCGGCGCGCCGAATAACAGTCCCGTTGCAGTTACCGAGGGCAACACCCCGCCCACCATTCCCAACCGGGTGACGCAACGCCGAAGCTCCTTAACTGCCTCGCTGATATCCTGTACCGGGAGAAGGGCAACTCCCACCAGACGTTCGCTGGCACTCATGAACCTTTCGTGTAGCCAATCGTTGTAAGCCCGAGCCAATGTAACCGCCCAATCTCTGTCCTGGATGGCACCATGGGTTAGCCCTTGGGTGGGATAGAGAACCGTCACCTCAATGTTATTTTTATCCAGAAAATCAAGCCAATGCTGGGCGTTGGGGCCGGAGCCCCCTCCGGCCCAGCCGCCTGACTTCCTGAGCGCCCGAAGATAACCGTCCATATTTAAGCCGGGCCAAAAGGAATAACTGCGATGCCATTCGAGATCCTTGTAGGGGCTTCCGATATAGTCACGCAGTTGCTCGTCCAACTCCATTACGTGGCCGTCTGCATCAATGATCCGGTAATCAGACACTGTCTGCTCCTTTCAGCGTAAAACGAATCACTCCCAATATCATTTGCTTTAATTGCAAGATCTAAAGGGTCCGCAGGGGCGCTTCTCTCAAACTCACGTCATCCTCGCCTGTGCACTGAAATTTCTCTAATTTGTCCGGGTCCAATTCGATCCCCAGGCCGGGACCCTGAGGAGGAATAAGGGTCCCATCTTGAATCTTGAACGGCTCCGTTAGAAGAGCTGTCTGCAACGGGTTATAGGTACAGTCCAGTTCCATGACCGTGCTGTTTTTTAGCGCCGCAGCCACATGGGCACTCGCGGCGAGACCCGCCGCATCGCCGTAGGTATGTAGAGAGATAGGCAGTCCGTGTTTTTCCCCTAGAGCCCCAATTTCTTTCAGTTCGCTAATACCTCCAGCGCGGGCCACATCAGGTTGCAAGATGTCCACCGCTCCTCTGACGATATATTCTTGAAACGCAAACTGTGTGTGAAGGTTCTCTCCCAATGCAATGGGAACCGGGGAACTGGACCGTAGCTGGGCGTGTCCGTCAAGATCCTCTACGAAGAGGGGTTCCTCGAGCCAGTCGACGCTGCACTCTTGGAGGATAGGCGCGGCTCTCAGAGCCATGTTGAGGTCGTAGCCCATGTTGGCATCGGTCATCAGGGGAAACTCCTCTCCCACCGCGGCGCGGACAGCACGAACCCTCTCTAGATCCGAGTTCAGGTCGAAGCCCAGTTTGATTTTTACACCCCGAAATCCCTTCGCCGCCAAGGACAATGCTTTCTCAACGTCTCCCCCACTTCGATCAGGGTACAGGGCCGTTGCATAGAGTTCGATCCTCTCCCGAGGCGAGTTGCTGAGCAGCTTATGGATGGGGGCATTGTTCACTTTGCCAAGGATGTCCCACAGGGCGATGTCGACGCCGCTCAGCGCCGCCACGCCGATGCCTCTAGAACCGAATAGCCATACCCCAGCACCTTTCCCAAAGCTCTGCTAGGGAACAGGGGTCTCTACCCAGCAGGATAGGCTTCAACACCCTTGAAACGATGGCTTCCAGGATAGTTCCATTACCGGAACAGGAGCCGAGTCCCGTGACTCCTTCATCGGTTTCCACTTGAAGCAAAAACGCCGACCGGTAACGTCTCTGCCCGCTACGAGGCCGGAATTGCTTATCCAAAGGAAGGGACGCTCGGAGTCGGAAGGTTTTAACGTCAGTGATCTTCACCGGTTATCACCCGTGGCAGTGAGATGATTCCGATCGCCCCCAGGAAAATCAGTGAAAAGATCAGGAAAATTCCCAATACTGGCCCTCCATAGGCTCTCCATCCACAGCGGCGTAGTCTTGTTCGTGATCTTCTCTTGTTCTGCCCTTCGCGTCAATCCGCTTAACCTTCGGATCACCTTTGAGGGCGCTGAAACGGAGCAAGGCCAGGGGTGTATTACCCGTATTTTGAAACCAGTAATGCCATCCCTCTGGGAGCATGACTCCCTCGCCCTTTGTTAGCAGCGTTTCGTTGCCAGCCTTATCGTGGAACGTCGCTTCACCCTCCAGGACCACAAAGGCGTGATCCTCCCCGGGATGGGTGTGTAGAGTGTTTTTGCGTCCGGGTACGTAATAGTTGAGCCCGATTACAGCTAGCTTGGTTCGAGCCAGAGGCGTGTGGCTGCGTCCTCCTGTCAGACGGGGTGTTTTGATTTTGAATGTAGCAGCTTCCATGGCTGACCCTCCTCTTTCGTCTGAATTAAGGAATTATGAATTAAATAGGATGTAATAATCGAAGCCCCGGTATTGTCAAGGCCGAAACCAGGCATCCTGTGGGACGCCGCGCTTTTTTCAGGCCGGGCCCCCTTCGCCCAAAACTGCAAACTGACGAATGGCATACGACTGAGCGGTGTGGGCACTTGCAGGACCAAATTTTCCTCTTACGGATCCCGCCAAATAGTACTAAAATATCTATCAACGGGTGTTCTTTTTATGGAAGATTTAGCTGGTCGGGAAAAAGAGATCCAGGAATTAGCGCGCTCCCTTTATACGAAGGCGGCGGAGCAGAAGCCCTTCCTTTTTGATCCCCAGGACTGGATGGGTCGAATGATTGACTGGTCTCTCAAGGATGAGGATTTGCGGGTTGCTCTTTTTCGCTTCGTGGATGTCCTTCCGAGCCTGGATTCGGCAGCAGAAATCGGCCGCCATCTACGTGAGTACTTTGGCCGGGTGGACCATGCCTTGAGCGGATTGGTTTTTCTTGCCCAGACCCTGCACGCGGGATGGTTGGTAGCGCCGGTGGTGCGCCAAAACGTGGTTCGCCTTGCCCGCAGGTTCATCGTCGAGGAAGGAAACGACTCGTTGGTTCCTGTATTAATGAAATTACGGCAAGAACCTTCCGCCTTCACTTTGGATGTAGTGGGTGAGACGACGTTAAGCGACAAAGAAGCGGACGCCATGCAGGGGCGCTACCTCAACCTTATGCAAAGTCTGGCACCGGAGGTGAAAAAATGGCCTTCCATCGCCCAGATCGATTCGGGTTGGCAGGGCCCTCTCCCGGTGGTCAATGTATCCGTAAAGCTCTCTTCCCTCTGTCCCCGTTTCGATCCTCTGGATCCCGACACGTGCACGATGGTGAAAAACAGGCTCAGGTCCATCTTCAGGGAAGGGACCCTGCTTGGAGCTTCCCTCACCGTCGATATGGAAAAATATGCCTACAAGGATCTTACCCTAGCCATATTTCGTGAACTCCTGGAGGAGGATGAATTCAAGGACCTACCCCAGGTCGCCATTGCGCTTCAGACCTATCTCCTGGACAGCGAGGGAGATCTCAAGGAGCTCCTCGACTGGGCTAAAAGGCGCCGGCGCAGGATCGGCGTCCGTCTCGTCAAAGGCGCTTACTGGGACAGTGAAATTGCCTGGGCCAAACAGAAGAGCTGGCCTATTCCCGTGTATTTGGACAAAGCTGCCACCGATGCCAACTTTGAACGATCCACGCGACTGCTGTTCGAGCATAGGGATATCGTGGACCTTGCATTGGGGAGTCACAATATCCGTAGCATCGCCCATGGCATCGCCACAGCCAGGGAGTTGGGGATTCCAGATAATGGTTATGAGATGCAGATGCTATACGGAATGGCTGAGCCCATTCGTCAGGCAATTGTCCAAAGCGGTTTTCGTGTCCGTGTCTATGTTCCAGTGGGAGAGCTCATTCCAGGGATGTCTTATCTGATTCGACGTCTCATGGAGAACACATCCAACGCCTCTTTCTTGCGCCAGACCTTTGCTGAAGTGCGAGATGTGGAAACGCTCATCCGCGCCCCCTCGCCGGAGAGGGGCGCATCATCCGAACTTCAAATTCCAGCTCACGATGTGACTGATCCCGAGGATCCTTCCCCATTCCAGAATGATCCGTTGCTGGACTTTTCACGTTCGGAGGTTCGCTCCCGGTACGTTCAGGCCCTGAGTACCGTGAGGACCAGATTGGGGCGGTTCTATCCCCTTTGGGTGGGTGGACAGGAAAGGAAAACGGGAGAGGAGATGACATCGGTGAATCCGGCCTCACCCGAGGAGATCGTCGGCAGGGTACCCGTGGCGGGTCGCGAGGAGGCGGATGAAGCTCTTGATGTGGCTCGAGATTTCTTTGCCGAATGGCAGGCTACCCCCGCCAAGCAACGCGCTTCAGTCCTCTTTCGTGCGGCATCCATCATGCGTGAGAGGCGGTTGGAGCTTGCAGCTTGGGAGACCCTTGAGGTGGGAAAGGGATGGCGTGAGGCGGATGCGGACGTGGTGGAGGCTATTGATTACCTTGAATATTATGGTCGAGAGATGCTTCGTCTGAGTGAGCCACAGGCCATCCAACGTATACCAGGTGAGAGCAATCTACACCTCTATCAACCCAGAGGGGTTGCCGTGGTCATCGCGCCGTGGAATTTCCCCTTAGCTATACCAACGGGGATGACCACCGCAGCTCTGGTTACCGGCAACTGTGTCATATTGAAGCCGGCGGAGCAGTCTCCAATACTGGGGATGCATCTCATGACTATTCTGCACGAAGCCGGTCTCCCGCCCAGGGCATGTCAGCTCCTTGAGGGGGGTGGCGACTTGGGAGCCTGTTTGGTCCGCCATCCCGGAGTGAACCTTATTGCCTTTACCGGTTCCCGTGACGTGGGTCTGGAAATATTGCGTGAAGCCACAGTGTTACGACCCGGTCAGGAGGAAGTCAAACGAGTGGTGTGTGAGATGGGCGGCAAGAACGCCATCATTGTGGATGAGGATGCAGACCTGGATGAGGCTGTAGCCTATACCATAGAATCTGCCTTTGGATACCAGGGCCAAAAATGTTCGGCCGCCTCCCGGCTGATTTTAGTGGACGAAATTCATGATCGCCTGGTGAACCGTCTGGTGCAGGCCGTCAAAAGCCTCAAAATCGGCTCCGCGGAAGATCGAGGGAGTTTCCTTGGGCCCCTGATTGACGAGTCGGCATGTAAAAGGGTCAGGGATTACATCGAATTGGGGAAGAGCGAGGGAACTTGCGTGATTGAATCGGATGGACCCAAAGAAGGGTACTTCGTTGGTCCAGCGATCTTCACCGGGATCGAACCTCAGCATCGGATGGCCCAGGAGGAAATCTTCGGCCCGGTTCTCAGCATAATGAAGGCCCGAAATTTTGATCACGCCCTGGAGATAGCCAACGGTACTTCCTATGCCCTAACTGGAGGGGTGTTTTCTCGCTCACCGGCTCACATCGCAAAGGCCTGCAATCAATTCCGAGTGGGAAACCTCTATATCAACCGTGGAATTACAGGTGCCGTCGTAGAGCGCCAACCCTTCGGAGGGCTCAAGCTCTCAGGTATTGGGTCCAAGGCGGGCGGTCCAGACTATCTCCTCCAGTTTCTCGAGCCTCGTGCCGTCAGTGAGAATACCCTACGCCGTGGTTTTGTGCCGCCTAAGGACCTGAAGGAATAACGAGGTCTGCTTTCAGTCGCATATCGGTAAGGTGTTTTCGACAGGGTGGTTTGACTCATTCATGTTTTGGTGAGGTCTTTTCGGAAGATTGACGAGAAGCCTTTTTTGCCCGTTTCTGAAAACCAAAACCGCTCCCCGTCAAAGGCCATACAGCTGGGAATAAAAGAAATCGGAAGGGATTCGGCTACTCTTTCCCTTATGGTGTCGTAACGGATAAACGAGCGCTTTGCCTGTCCCGCACGGCTCCAGTGACCCAGGGGACCAGGGTCACATTCAATCAACCAAAGCTCTCCATTACATGAGGCTGGACTATGGGTTTCCTTATCGGTTTTGATCACCCATCGGGTTTTTCCGTCTCGGGTATCCAAACAGAAGAGCTTACGATTATTACGGTGCGGTAACCAAACCTGTTGTCCATCAATGGCAATGCCCGAGGCTGCTCCGTCTGGACAGTCAAATTCTCTTATCTCCGTGCCTTCGTCTAGCGACCAAAGCATGAGCCGTCGCCCGAGTTTTCCCCCGCCTGCAATGACCCAGAGTCCCTCATTGGAAGGGCAGACATCCACCGCTGGGTAGTAGGGTATTTCGAGTTCTGTCTTGGATCGGGCAGTCGCTGGATCGTATGAAAATATTAAAGAGGAATGGTGGGTGACGTACCAGAGTAGACCCCGGCCCCAATTGAGTCCTGTGATGGTCTGGCTTGAAGGGTCGAGCGGTTCATTCACGGGAGGTTAATACCTAGGAGAGGATGCCAAGTGGATACGAGTCCAGGAAAGTTGATACGGGGGTGGTGAATTTAACCGTGGGTTAATGGTCCGGGCATCAGTACGGGGTAAGAAGACGCTTCATTCACCATCTCCGCTTCTGTGCTTTGTATTTGAGGGGGACTCCCGTTAATGCTTGTACTCGATCTTCTTCCCGTAGGTGACCTCGCCTTTGTCGACTCTGAGAGAGAATCCACATTCGGGGTTGGTGCAAGCCCAGGCCTTGTACAT
Organism: uncultured Binatia bacterium (SeqCode); assembly: GCA_965218425.1. Lineage (GTDB taxonomy): Bacteria > Desulfobacterota > Binatia > UBA9968 > CAXXLF01 > CBDCDW01. The sequence continues at coordinate 1,331,125 of OZ244621.1, read as the reverse complement.
TACGGAGGCTCCCTCCTGCCCATAGTCGGATAAGGGGATCAACAAACCGTCATTACACTTCTGGCATTTCGGCAGCTCCATCTCCGCTCCTCCTTTCAACGCTTCAAAAAACCACACTTCCATCATAATTTCACTCTATATTAATGTGCGGTAGGAAATCAAGTACACCTCAGATGGAGGGCCCGCGGGTATATGTTTAGGGGTCCGGATGAGTCCAGTATAAAAAAGACGGGGGTATAGCTGCCCCCCCTTGACAAGGAATACGTTGTGTTACTATACTCCGTTTCGCTTCAAAAAAAATTTTGGGGAGGTACGTCAATGAAAAATAAAGCAAGACTAACCAGGATTTCAGCAATCCTTGGTGCGGCCTTCTTTCTTTCCGTTCTGAGCAGCGCAGCTCCAGTTGCCTGGTTGAGTGGCGCGCAGGACTCGGTGGCCATTGCGATGGGGCCCGAAGTCAAGGTCCTACCGGCAAAAGTTGAGTACAAGAGAAGGGTCCAGGCCTTCATCTCTGGTTCAGGTTTCAAGCCCAATCAGGAGGTCGGTCTCCGGATCATGATGGGTGGCGTGCTTTCGGATATTAGTTATCTCGTAAAGCCTCGACCCGTTGCCAATGCGAATGGAGCTTTCGCCAGCGTATGGACACTGAACCGGGAAATCCGCAGGAAGCTTCTGACCGTCGGTGCCCATGACCTGACTGCGGTGGACGAGAACGGAAACGAGCTCGCAACCGCCAAGCTGACCTTCAAGAAGGTCAGGTCAAAGAAGAAAAAGAAGTAACCGCTTTCGAGCGCTCTCTTTTTCCTTTCCTTTAAATTGAACTTAAGCTGAGGGGGGTATGACTTCCCCCCTCATTGAGTTCACTATCCTAATCACTTTCCTCGTGTACGCTTGGCAAGGGAACGTGTGCCTGTTCATATATATTACGGAAGGGTATATGATCCCGACTGTCTATGGGTGCCATTGACTCGATCCTTTTGATCGCCTTTGGAGGGCCCGAAAAGCCGGAAGACATTCGGCCCTTTCTTCAAGTCGTTACTAAAGGGCGGAACATTCCGCCACGCCGTATCGAAGAGGTTGCTCACCATTACGAGCTGGTGGGTGGTTGCTCGCCCTTCAATGAACTTACGTTTCGTCAGGCTGATGCCCTGTCCCGCCATCTAGAGGATCATGGTATTCCCCTGCCTGTTTATGTTGGAATGCGCAACTGGCATCCCTTCCTTCATGAGACGTTGATCGAGATGAAAAACAAAGAAAGGCGCCGTGCGCTGGGAATCATCCTGTCGGCATTTCAGACCGAGGCATCCTGGGACCGCTACATGAACGATGTTGACGACGCCTGCGGTAAGATAGGAAAAGGAGCACCAGAAGTCTCCCTCACCTCAGGTTGGGCCAATCATCCCCTTTTTATCGATGCAGTAATGGCTACAGCGGCCGATGCTCTGTCCCAGGTTTCACTAGCCAAGCAGGATGAGACTCCGCTTGTCTTTACCGCCCACAGCATTCCAAAGTCCATGGCAGAGGGTTCTCCCTATGTGTCCCAGTTTACCGCGGCATCCCGGGCCGTGGCGGAAAGGATCGGTCATACTAATTGGTTGGTGGCCTATCAGAGCCGCAGCGGATCGCCCAGTGTGCCCTGGCTGGAACCGGACGTCTGTGATGTGCTGCGGAGTCTGGGCAGCAAAGGTTGCAAAGACATCGTGGTGGTCCCCATCGGGTTTGTTTGTGAGCATGTAGAGGTACTGTACGACCTGGATGTGGAGGCACGAAGTTTGGCACACGAGTTTGGGTTTCGTCTCCACCGTGCCGCCGTAGTCAACGACCACCCCAGTTTCGTGGAGATGCTCGCAGCTCTGGTAAAAAAAGAATTGAAGGCTGGGGCTGTGGGGAGGTGACTGGAAACCTGGGGGGGGTTGGAAGGGGTGCTGGTCTCCTATATAAGAGAGTTGGGGATCTTTGGCAATGCGCTTACTCAAAGAAGGTGTCAGGCTTTTTGCCGCGAGCATGTGTGCATTGCTGTTGTGTACTGCCCAAGCCTTTGGTGAGGACGAACGGAAAAAGATAAGACTGGCCTATGATGGCGTGGGTGCTGCGACGGCGGTCGCTTGGGTAGGTAACGGTGCCAACCTATTTAAGCAGCATAAAATTGAAGTAGAAGAGATCTTTATCCAGGACCCGTCCATTGGCGGGATTCAAGCGTTGCTTGGCATTGATCTTTTTCTAGCTTCGGGTAATCCCGTCCTTGCCGTGCAGCCTATCATCGGAGGACAGGATATTGTTTTCCTTGGTGCCCATGTATACATAACGAATTACCGGTTTGGTGTTTCGCCCGAAATTAATTCCATTAAACAGCTCAAGGGCAAAAAGATCGGTATGTCAAGGTTGGGGGGGAGATCGGATCTCATTGCCAGGGTGGTGCTGCGACGTGTTGGAATCGATCCGGTACAAGAGGTGGAGATGGTGACTGTAGGGTACTCTCCGGCCCGGGCAGCCGCCCTCTCGAAGAATCTCATCCAAGGCGCCCCCTTGAGCCCCAATGTCGCATCCGAAGCGGAAAAGCTTGGCATCAAGGTGCTTGATGTGAAAGAGGTCCCCATCGTTTCGTCCCTTTTGATGACAACCCGTTCCATCGTCAAAAGAGATGAAGAGGCCTTCAGACGCTTTCTGAAAGGGTACCTGACCGCCATTCACTATTTTTTGACCCGTCCGAGCGAAAGCATGAAGATTTTGGGAGAACATGTTTCTGTGGCCGATCCCGCTGCCCTGGAGACCATGTATGCGTCCCTCGCGGCACAACTGGATCCCTGGCCTGTCCCTCATCCGGAATCCGTACAGGCGGTCATCGATGCGGCCGCTGTGATCGACCGGAAAGCAAGGAAGTTAAAACCGGGTAAACTGTTTGATCTGCGGTTTTTAAACGAGCTCAAAGCCAGTGGTTTTATCGAGAACCTCTACGCTGAAAAAGTAAATTTGTAGTGGCCATCGACATTACCGACATAACCCTTCCTTCGAGGGTATCCGTAAAGGAAAAGATTGAATCTCACAGCTGTTGCGAAGCGGAAACCTTCGTCAGGTAAAGACCGCGTGTAACTTCAATTGATTGATATGAGACGGCGATGTGAGTGACGTGTCAACAAAAAGGACTGATATCGTAGGGAGTCTTCTCCGTCCCGCTTATCTCAAGGAGGCTCGTCGTCGCTACGATCTGGGGGAAATTGGCGCCGATGAATTGGGTCGAATTGAGGATAAGGCCATTCAAGAGGCTGTGAGGCTTCAAGAGGGTGTAGGGCTGGAGGTGATCACCGATGGCGAGTTCCGTCGCCTTAACTTCCAGGACAGCTTTGGAATCTCTGTGACAGGCTTTGACACGGCTCGAGTGGATGTCAAATTCTATGAAAAAAGGGTGGAGGGCTCCAGTCCCCTTCAACGCTGGGAAATTCCGAACCGTGAGGCCAAGGGAACCGCAGTGACCCAACGTCGACCTGTCGTAATGCCCTTACGACTTGTGCGGAACGCTCCCCTGCAAGAGTATCTCTTCGTCAGCCGTGTGGCAAAAAGACCGGCCAAGGTAACGCTTATAGGGCCGGACCGAATCAGCCAGCGTTTTGATCTCAATGCCTCCACTTCCATCTACTCCACTATGGACGATTTCATGGCCCATGTGGTGAAAATCGAGCGGGAAATGGTAGGCGGGTTGAGGGACGCTGGTTGTAGGTACGTTCAAATGGATGCCCCTGGTTATACCGCCTACGTGGACCCACCCTCTCTTCAGGAGATGCGCCAAAGGGGGGAAGATCCCGTGGAGAACTTTAACCGCTCCCTTAGGGCTGACAATGAGATTATTCAAGGTTTTGAGGGGGTGACCTTTGGGATTCACCTCTGTAGGGGAAACCAACGGAGTATGTGGCATCGGGAAGGGAGCTACGATGCCATTGCGGAGCGACTCTTCACCGAGTTAAATTACCATCGTTTCCTGTTGGAATACGACACCGAGCGGGCTGGAAATTTTGAGCCTTTGAGGTTTGTGCCGAAAGGTAAAGTTGTCGTGTTGGGGCTGGTGAGCACCAAAGTGCCCCAGATGGAGACCCCCGACGATCTCATTCGTCGCATCCATGAGGCAAGCAGATATGTGCCTTTAGACCAGTTGGCCGTAAGTCCACAGTGTGGGTTTGCCTCCGATGTGGTGGGTAACCTTATTACCGAGGATGACCAGAAGAGAAAGCTGGAAGTCGTAGTGGAGACGGCGCGTCAGGTGTGGGGATAAGGGAGGGAGCGGAAGCGTAAATTGGGGATTTGTAATCCTGAAAGATTTACTACCCTCGATTCCCGGTTTTCAGTCTTCCCTACTCAATACTCATTGGGGTGCAGGCCCCCTGCGCCCCTTGGCCCCTGCGGTTGATTTTCTTACCTGATCCTACGTTTGTTCCTTCCTTATTGACAGCTCAAATACCTGTGATATTGAGCAGTAACTGAGTCTGTGCAAGGTCCCGTTTAATTTAGTGTAAGAGGTTCGTTAGAATAGGAGGAATCATGGCTACAGGAGCAGATCGTATTCTCTACGTGGGTACGGCGGACGGACTATTTCAGGCGAGATCCAAAGGTCCTGATACCAAAGCCAGCCGGTTGGGTCTGAAGGGGTCTGGGACATTGCGGTGCCCGATCGTAATCGACCGTATGGATCCGCGGTGTCTTTATGCGGCCACTAGCAAAAGAGGAATGCTTCGCAGTGAAGACGGAGGCACGAACTGGCGGGAGATCAACGATGGAATCCTCTACAAAGAAACCTGGTCCCTGGTGCAACACCCAAGGACCGGTGATCTGTTTGTGGGAACCGGACCTTCCTCTGTATTCAAGAGTACCGATCGCGGCGACAGCTGGATGGACTGCGAGCAGCTCAGGACCCTGCCCGAAACCAAAGAGTGGACCTTTCCCAACCCGCCCCATGTTAGCCATGTTAAAGGGCTTGCGCTGTTTGACAATGACCCCATGCTGATCTTTGGTGCTGTTGAGGAAGGCTGGATTATACGGAGTAAGGACGGCGGTAAGACCTGGCAAAACATCAAAGAGGGAACGGAATTTGATTCGCACTCGGTCACCATCATGCCCGATGATCCGACGATCATTGTCTCAACCTCGGGCACAGGGGTCTATCGTAGTTCGGATGGCGGTGACCGCTTTGTCGAGTCGTGCAATGGCCTCGACCGTCGTTACATGGCGCAACTGGTGGTGCATCCGGCCAGACCTAGGGTGATCTTCACGGCCGCAGCGGCTGTTCCGCCGCCATCGTGGCGCCGACCGCAAGGAGCGGATTCTGCCTTTTATCGAAGCGAGGATCAAGGGGCCTCCTGGGAAAGGCTGTCGGGAGGCCTCCCCGGGCATTTCAAGGCGGCCCCCCGTGCCGTTGTGGGCGACCCAGAAGACCCGGATGCGTTATTTGTAGGCATGACCGACGGTTCCATATGGACGAGCGGCGACGGCGGTCAATCCTTTCGACGGATTCTAGGGGACCTACCTCCAGTCATGAGTATCCGGGTTGCCCATTGACAGTATTTCCAGGCCGCCCTAAACGGTCGCTATAAAAGATAAAGGGCATGCAAGAAGGAGCCGTAAGGATGGAATCGCCCGCGGAAACAACTTGGAAGGGATATTTCCTCGCCGAGCGTGACCGTCGTTGGCAACGCGTACGGGACAACGCCGCCAAGGCGGGCTTTGATTGTATTTTCGTGCCCCTCTGCGTAGACGGGCGAAACCTGCACTTATCTCTCGAGCAAGCCCGCGGCACCCGCTCGGATTGTCGCTATCTCACCCAGATGGAGAACTCAGCCATAGTCCTGCCCACTGATGGCCGCTCTCCCATTGTGGTTAATGATCGCGGCAGCCGTAACTCCCGGTTCTCGGAAGTGCGAGCTGCAAACCGTGGTTTGCGTGGCTCATGGGGCGCGCCCATGGCTGAGGCGTTGATTGACCTTGGGATGGAGCGCGCGCGGGTTGGCGTTTCTGGGCTACGGCTAGGGAAGGTAACCCACGGTCGTGCCATTGCCGGTGTCATCAACCATAGTTCCTATGCCGAAGTATTGCGGCGGCTTCCCAACGCCACCTTTGAAGACGCCACGGACGTGGTGGGCTACGCCCGCTACGTTAAGAGCGATGAAGAGATTGCTTGTCTGCGCAGGGGCGCTGCCATTGTAACTGCCGGGATCGAGAAGATGGCGGAAGTGGCAAAACCCGGGGTGGAGGAGACCGTTCTGTACGCTCGTGTCATGCAGCGGATGTTGGAGCTGGGCAGTGAGTACTATGCGATGGCACTCTATACCGGGGCCATGACCGGTGATCGGCTGCCCCGATTCGAGAATCCGCCCATTGGCCGCCGCCTGCAACCGGGTTATCGAATTAACAATGAAACTGACGCCGTTTGGGGAGGACTCATCGCCCAAGAGGTTCAACCTATCTATTTGGGACCAACCCCCGAAGAATGGAAGCCCGTCATCGAGCTACACCGGGAAATCTACGAGGGCGGCCTCGAGCGCATGAAGCCAGGCCGATCCTTTGGTGATTTTATCGATTACGTTAATGGCCTCGGTCCCAAGCGTGGGTTCAATAGCCTCATCCTCATGCATGGCCGGGGCTATGGTGATGACGGTCCTCTTCTGACGCCCCAGCATAGAGGTGAGCGGAGCCGGGATGTGGTGTTTGAGAGAGGAAACACTTTTGTCTGGAAGCCCATAGCGTCCAGCGCGGATCGGAAGTTTCAGTTCAGCTGGGGTGGTTGCGTCGTGGTCACCGAGAACGGAGGCCAACCGTTGGTCCAACGTAACCATGGCATGGTGTCCATTCAATAAAAAGGTATCGTCGAGTTGGTCAAAAACCGTCAAGGGGGATTTCACGTGCCGCCAAAACCACCAGCAAGTGCGGGAGCCAATGTTCCCATTTGGGCCGAGTATTCCCTGGCCGAGCGAGACCGGCGCTGGAAAGCAGTAAGTGAGAACGCCGCGAAGGCTGGCTTGGACTGCGTGTTCGTACCTTTAGGTAACGGTATTGATGGCCGCTACCTCACGCAGCTCAGATGCTCGGCCATGGTTCTTCCCACGAATGGCAGGACGCCGATTATCATAGCCGATCGGTCCTCGAGCAACACCTGGGCTCCCGATCCCTGGCAGACCAGCAGGGAATGGACTGACCCAATGGCTCAAGCGTTGCTCGAATCGGGAATGAATCATGGCCGAATCGGTGTCGTGGGCTTAAGGGGTGGACGGGTTAGCCATGTCCGTTCCATAGATGGAGTGGTGAATCACACGGCGTTCGCCGAGGTTGTTAGACGCCTGCCAAATGCAAAATTCGAGGACGCCACGGACATCGTGGGCTTTGTCCGCTACGTCAAGAGCGACGAGGAAATCGAGCACCTGCGGCGCGCGGCGGAAATCGCCGAGGCGGGAATCCATGAGATGGCGCAAGCCGCCCGGCCCGGGACCGACGCGGCAGACCTCTATGCGCGGGTGATGGGACGTATGTTGGAGCTTGGCAGCGAATACTACCCGCTTGCCATGAACATCGGTCCCATCGGGGGACCGGATCCCCCGCGTCAGACCAATCCACCCATCGGCCAGCGGCTGCAGCAAAATGACCTTTTGACCAATGAGGTGAGTGCGGTTTGGGGAGCGCAGGTGTCACAGGAGGACCAGCCGATTGTGTTGGGTCCCATTCCGGATGCATGGAAGCCTGTCATAGAGCTTCAGCGGGAAGTGTTTGAAGCCGGCCTGAAAATAATGAGGCCGGGGACCTCCTTTGGTGAACTGATTGATTTTGTCAATGGATTCGGCCAAAAGGGTGGCATGAAAACCTTGACACTGATGCACGGCCGGGGATACGGCGATGACGGTCCTTTGATTTCTCCACGCTCTAAGGGGGAGTCCATACGAGACGTGCGCATTGAAAAGGGCAACGCTTTTGTGTGGAAACCCTACGCTATGAGTGCCGATGAGAAGAATCAATTCGTGTGGGGAGGCGATGTTGTAGTGACAGAGAATGGCGGGGAACGTCTATTTAAACGTTCTTATGGCATGATTTCCATTACCTGACACTGTGGCCAGATGTCGATGTGGGCCTCAGGGCTCGTGCGTGGATCACGGATGAGTGGCTTGGAATCCCTTGAGTTCGGCTCACAGCGATGGGACCGTTGATTCGTAATTGCGTTTCCAAGTGTCGGTTCGTTCCTTGCCCTCCATATAATAACGTTTGTTTATATTGCCCTGTAGTCCCGCTCCCCTACCCATCGGTTTCCGGGTAAGTGTCATTGACAAGTAGGAGCCAAAAAATATAGAAGCCTGGAGGAGGGCATGCTTTCTTTATTTTTTACATTAGGCGATGTCCTGAAACTTGAACGCGTGGACCGGCTGTGATCGCTGTTCATCAACTAGAGAAGGTATTCCATGTGGCAGAGGGCGGAGTTGCGGCTTTGAGAGGGGTCCGTCTTCAAATGGACCGGGAAGAGTTCTTTGTCCTTTTAGGACCAAGTGGATCGGGAAAGACGACCCTTCTACGTTGCGTTGCGGGTCTGGAACGACCCGATGGCGGGGAAATCCTCCTGGGAACAAAGCTCATGTATTCCGGCGCTCAAGGAGTATTTGTACCTCCGGAAGAACGGGGACTCGGAATGGTTTTTCAATCCTATGCGGTGTGGCCCCACATGAACGTTTTTGAGAACGTGGCTCTCCCCCTTACCCATGGTGCAAGGAAGTTTCCTAATCATGTGGTCAAGGAGAGGGTTAGGAACGCTTTGGTGCAGGTTCAACTGGAGGGATTGGAGGAAAGGCCTGTCCCCCTACTCAGCGGAGGCCAGCAGCAGAGGGTGGCCCTAGCACGGGCCTTAGCCGTGGAGCCCGCGGCGCTTCTGATGGATGAGCCCTTGAGTAACCTGGACGCGCGTTTGCGGGAGGAGGTACGTTCTGAAATCAGAGCCGTCGCGAAAAAGGTGGGAGTAGCTGTTCTTTACGTGACTCATGATCAAAGCGAGGCCATGGCCTTGGCGGATCGTATCGCGGTCATGGATAGTGGGCAAATTATTCAAATTGGCTCCCCATCCACGTTGTACGACAACCCGGCCAATCCCAGAGTGGCCGAGTTCTTTGGTTCCATTAACTGGTTGGGAGGCGAGGTTCGGGAGAAAGGTCAGATTACGACCAGCATCGGCGTCATTCATGCCAATACCACCAATGAAATGGGCGCTGTGCGTATTGGGATCCGACCGGAAGGCTTGAGACTGACTAATAATCCACTGAAAGGGCTCAACGAGTTTCCGGGCAAGCTGGTGGAAAGGACCTTCCTTGGCGATCATCAACAATTCAAGGTTCGCGTGGATTCTGAGGTATTCATGATAAAAAAAATGAGAACGGAAAATTTATCTCCCGAACAAAAAGACTACTATATCCAATTCCCACGCGAGGAGATGATGGTCTTTCCGAATACCTGACAGCAAAAATCTAAAACCCAAATGATTGAGCAGTTTAGTTCAAGAAGTGAGTTAAAAAATTAAGGGGGTGGAAAAATGAATAAGCTATATATCAGCGCAGTGGCGCTTCTATTGGGGATCGTCTTATTGCATCTGCCGTTGCAGATGGTGGGGGCTGAGACCGATAGGACTCCTGCCATGAAGAAACTCATCAAAGCGGCTGCTGCGGAAGGTCAACTGAACATGTTGGGGAGCGGCATTGATGATGCAAAAGCCTGGGCAAAATGGGAAAAGGCTCTAAACGCCATGTACGGCATCAAGGTAGACCTCAAATTCACCCGAGGCCCTTCCATGCCGCGCATGGCCTCCCGGCTTGCCAAGGAGCATAAGGCGGGCCGAACTCCCACTACGGATATTTACATTGGGAGTGAAAGTCATGTGTCGAGAATTTTAAAGAGCAAGGCTCTGGACACGCCCAATTGGAAGGAATTTGCACCAACCATCCCCGCAGAGGCTTTGGCCCCCGGTAATGTCGCGGTAGTGATTGCGAGCCGGATGCCCGGGGTCACCTATAACACGAAACTGGTTCCAAAAGATCAAGTGCCCCGCAAGCTCGAAGACCTGCTCAACCCCAGGTGGAAGGGCAAGATCGCTTCCACTCCCTATGCTGCGAGCTTTGACCGGGCTGCCATGATCCTTGGCGATGAACGGGTTACCAATTTTCTCAAGAATCTAAGCCGTGAAAATCTTGCTGGGCTGATCCGGTGTGGTGAGGATGAGCGAATCATTAGCGGCGAATTTAACCTGCTGGCTCTTACCTGCGGCGGTGGCGCCATTGAGCTGCTCAAAGCCAAGGGAGCGCCCATTGAACATACGATCCTGGAAGACGTCCCGCTTGTCAGTTACTTCTACTTGGGTGTGCCCAAGGGATCGGCCCATCCCAATATGGCTAAATTGTTTACTGTCTTTATGACCACCAAGGTGGCCCAGAAAATCCTGTGGGAGGGCGAAGGTTATGACATGCACATGCTCTAGGGTACAAACACCTCTCGGTTGGTGCGCGGTTTGCAAAAAAGGGGCATTGAGCCGAGGGTCTTTGGCGTGAAAGAGGTGCTTGCCAATCAAAAGAAAATTTCAGGAATGCGAAGGAAGTACCAGAAGATCCTGAAGGGTCAATAGATGGGCGAACCCTCGTCCAGTGGAGTTTTGAGCGACTCTGTCCGCTGGCCTCGGCCTAAACCGGCCTTGTGGGCGGGACGGGGCTCATTAATCGCGCTAGGCGCCATCTTGCTCACCGCCGTCGTGGTCCTTCTCCTCGTGACCGTGGATATTGCCTTTCGCGTCGAGGATAGGGGAGACGTCTATACCTTTCAGAACTTCCTTGATCTCTATGGGGACCCCTTCGCCTACAAGAGTTTGCTTAACACGTTGGGGTTTGCGGCTACGACTGTTGTTACGGCGCTTATCTTTGCCGTTCCCACGGCGTGGCTTGCCGAGCGGACGGACCTCCCCGCTCGAGGAGCCGTGTATCCGCTGATGACCATAGGAGTACTCATCCCCGGTTTTTTCACGGCCATGGGGTGGTTGTTTCTATTGCATCCCCGCATTGGCATGGTCAATACCTGGCTCGTATCGGTGCTTCCCATCGAGCAATCTCCATTCAACGTCGCTAGTGTTGTGGGGATGGGTTTTGTCCAGGGATTGGGCATTTCCTCGCTGGCCTTTGTGATGGTTGCAAGCTCGTTTCGTGCCCTGGATCCGGCTCTAGAAGAGAGCGCTCAGATCCACGGTTTAAAAACTCTGCGCCGGCTCAGAATCATCACGCTTCCCCTGGTGTGGCCCAGTATCTTGGCCACTGGCATTTACACTTTTACCATTGGTCTGGCTGCCTTCGATGTCCCCGCTGTCATTGGCATGTCCAACCGAATATTTACCTTCAGCACCTTTGTCTTTAACCAGACCAATCCCCAGGAAGCCCTGCCGAACTATGGGATTGCCGCCGCCTCGAGTGCCATAATGATCGCAGTAGCCCTCTTGTTGTCCTGGTGGTATCTGCGAGTCGTTAAACGATCTCACCGCTACCAGGTGGTTAGGGGCCAGGGGTACCGGCCGAAGCCCATTGAGTTGGGACGGTGGTGGATCCTTGGGTGGTCTTTTATCGGGCTCAAAGTGCTTTTGAGCTTGGTTCTTCCCGGATTGGTCCTCCTTGATACCGTTTTTTGAGCCTTTCTCAATGGAGGCTGCGGCCCGTGTCTCATTGGATAACTTTCGCAACATCCCGTGGGAGGGATTTTGGTCGGCGGCCACGAACAGTATGATTCTGGTTGCATTGGTTCCTACCTTCACGGCGGTCATCGGGATCGCCATCTCTTGGGTCGTCATCCGCTCTGGATCAAAGATGTCGGGATTCTTTGATATCCTTGCCTTCCTTCCCCATGCGGTCCCCGGGATTGTCTTCGCGGTCGGGGCATTGATATTTGCGCTATTTTGGTTGCCAACTTTTATCCCCTTCTACGGAACAATTTTCATACTCATCGCCGTCTACGTGATCGAACGGATGAGCTTTGCCACAAGAGTTTACAATAGCGCCCTAATACAGATCCATCGTGAGCTTGATGAGGCCGGGTACGTATTCGGTTTAAAGGCGGTTACGGTGGTTAGGAAGATCCTATTCCCATTACTGGCCCCGGCATTTCTATACTCCTGGCTCTGGATGGCGCTGCTCACCTATCGGGAGCTGACGGTGGCCGCACTGCTCGTGTCGCAGAGAAATATCACACTGCCGGTATTTGTATGGGGTGTTTGGAGCGGCGGCTCACTGACCCAAGCGGCCTCCATCTCGGTGTTGCTCATTCTATTGATGTCACCCCTCCTAATTCTCTATTTCACTTTTGGGAGAAGGAGGCTTGCGTTGGGCTTCTGATGAGAAATTTGCTATGGGGCTCAAAGGGTTGAAAATGGGACCGGGTATCGGGTCCGTTAATTAGCGGATGAAGAGTCTTAATTCAGAAAGGAGAATCTATCATGGCTCAGAGCAATCAAGGTCCAAAACTTTCACTGAAAGAGCGGGATCGCAGGTATGCTGCGGTTAGAGCGAAGTTAAAGGAAAAAGGGGTGGATTGCGTCATTGTGAAGGACAGCAATCTTTTTTATCTCACCAATGGGCTAACGGGTGAGAGGTACGGACTCTTCCCGACGGAGGAAGAGGCGACGTTTCTGGTTTTAATCCACCGTCGGCACTTGGCTGACCTCTCAGCTCAGGTGCTGGCGGATTCCCAGGATTGGGTCAAGGATTTGCAGTCGGAAAATGGGGCCGTTCCTTTCATCGAGCGAATTAAAAAAATGGGGCTGGATAAGGGAACCATCGGGGTTACCGAAACGAAGTCCACCGCGGGCGGCCTGAGCCACGGGTTTTATGCCGAGCTGCAATCGGGCCTCGAGTCGGCCAAGTTTGTGGACGTATCCGCGATCTTCGCCAATATCAGGACCATCAAGAGCGAGGAAGAGATCGCCATGATCGATTTTGCCAACCGGGTCTTCGATGCGGGTGTTAAGAGGGTCCATGAGATGGCACGCCCTGGCATGCTTGGTAAGGAGGTCGTGCAGGAAGCCATCAAGGGGATGTGGGATGCGGGCGGCGACATGGAATCCACCGTTGGATTTAACTTTGGACCGGTCCCAGCGCAGAACCCGATCCTTGGAGGGCTGTGCATGACGCGCAAGATTCAGGAAGGGGATGTCGGAACCTTGACAGCCCATGCTCATTACGGCGGCTATGGCGGACACAGCGATCAGGAAATCGCCTTTGGCGATCCCAAGCCGGTTTACCAAGAGATGTTCAAATCCATTTTAAAGGTGAGAGGGGAAGTGCTCGATAAGGTGAAACAGGGAGCCACGCAGCGGGATTTGATCGAGGCATACCGCAAGGCGTGCGAAGGAACCGGTTTCAAATCATCGGTCCATTCACAGATACACCAGTACGGGATCGATGTCCCCGAGTTTCCCGGCGCGGAATATAGGATCACTGATGATGGTCCAAAGGCCGGGTTGGGCAGTGCCGGGAATTTTACCCTTGTCAAAGGGATGATTTACAGCATCTCACCTACCTTGGTGGGCAAAGGCGGTGAAGGCACCTTGCTGGGCGGAACATCGCTGGTGGTTACGGAAAACGGCCATCGTGAGCTTGGAGATCGAAAGGTAGAACTCCTCGTTTCAGCGTAGTGGCCTTGTTGGGCCAGGATGACTCTGTTGATATCTAAGGCTGGGGTGGAGTCACTGCTCAACCTCGAGCAGGCCATGACACTCACCCCGGAGGCCTTCCGTGAACAGTCCGCTGGTGGCGTCGTTGGCCTCCCGCCCCGACATATCCCTGTGCCCAGAGGGGCACTACTGCGCATCGTCAGCGGAGCCTTGGTCCAATCTCAACGAATGGGAATCCGGGTAGGTTCTGCCGAGCAGTTGGCCGGTGAGGGGCACGCGGCGGTGCTGTTTGATTCCGACGTAGACGGTACGGACCTGTTGGAGAAAGCCGGGTACGTCAAAAGCCAGGAAGAAATCCACGTCCTCGCAAAGGCGGTGGAGCTGGTGGAAAAGTCCATTGACGTTATGGCAGCGACTGCTCGGGGCCCAAGAAGACTCGGGAAACGGTCCATGGATGTAATTCAGATCCAATAGTCAGATAGTGATTGCGGAGAAAAAAGGACGGATCATGGCTCAAAACCTTGGTGAGACTTCTATGGAAGGAAGACTGCGACAGATTGGAATTTTCGCAATTGTGGTGCTCGTAGCCCTTGGTTTGCAGGTCGTGGAGGGGAATGCGAATTGGCAGACGGAGTGGGAGAAGACAGTGAAAGCTGCGCAGGAGGAAGGAGAGGTAAGAGTCTACGCTTCTACTTCCGTGGGTGATCTCCGAGTTGTGTGGAAGGCCTTTCAGGAAAAGTACCCTAAGATCAAAATTAGGGGGGTGATGCCGGGACGTGGTTCGGCACGACTGATATCATTGATTTTTGCGGAACGCAGAGCGGGCAAACACTTGGCGGATGTTTTTCTCGCAGCACCGACGGCCATCTACGGGACCTTCTATCAGGCTAAAATACTGCGGCCAGTTTCTTCAGCATTGATCCTTCCAGAGGTGACAGACCCATCAAGATGGTGGCAAGATAAACACCGCTATGTAGACCCGGAAAGTGAGTTTATATTTATGTACGAGGGGTCGCTTTACGGCCCGCCAATCGCTTACAACACAAAACTGGTAAAGCCGGGTGAGATTAGGTCTGTGTGGGATATTTTTAACCCGAAATGGAAGGGCAAGTTTGAAGCTCTCGATATTGTAGGAACTGGCCAAAGGGGCTCAACGGCACTTATTTTTATGTATTACCATCCTGAGGTCGGACCTAAGTTTATAGAGAAGGTATACTCAGAAATGGATGCTTCATTTTTCCGTAATTTCGAGCAGGCAACCGATCGGCTGGCTAGAGGCCGATTCGCTATTTGCATTCTGTGTCGGGGGGAGCAGCTGGCCCGGGAGCAGGGTCTCCCCGTCACTCGAATCGATCCTTATGATCTAAAGGAAAAACCTGGAATTGGCGCGGCCAATGGAGCCCTCTCTTTACCGACCCTTGCGCCTCATCCTAACGCGGCTAGAGTGTTCGCCAACTGGTACTTATCACGTGAGGGGCAAACGGCTTTCAGACGGGCCAACCCATCCAATGATCTGAAAACTTCACTGCGGGAGGACCTTCCTCCTGGTATTGTCCCTGACATGGCAAAAAGAAGGGAAGACAGGGAATACATTTTCATTAACCGGCCTGATTGGATGGATTTCAAACCCATTCGAGCATTGATTCGAGACACCATGAGAAAAACGCGATCAAGATAGCACGGAGGTAGCGAGTAAAAATCCGCTATGACACTACTTCTTGAACGGCACGAAGTTGAAAGGCTGCTAGACATGAATGAGGCCATTGAAGCCACAGAGGCCGCCTTTAAAGAACAGGGGGAGGGAAAGGTATTGTCCCATGCCCCGGTCAGGCTTATTTTGGAGAACAGGTCCATGAGAGTCGTTCAGGGGGCTCTGCTTGGAAGTCAACTCATTGGTTACCGGCTGGGGAAAGCCTCTGGTTTCAAAAGAGGGACGACCATCGCTGTCCTTTGTGATTCTGAGAGCGGGGATCTCCTGACCGTGATGTCTTATTCTTATGGTTCAATGCGAACCGGTGCCACATTTGGTGTGGCAACCAAGTATCTAGCCCGCAAGGACGCGGAAAACGTAGCCATCATTGGCACGGGTCGCAGCGCCATGGACTTGCTTAGAGGTGTCATGTGCGCTCGCCACGTGAAACGGATAAAAGTTTACAGCCGGGGTCCTGGTCACAGGGAGAGTTTTGCGGAGAAAGCGGCCGGCATGTTGGACGTTGATGTGACGCCGTCGTCTAGCCCAGCCGAGGTTATTAAAGAGAGCCACATTCTGCTCGTGGCGACGGATTCAAAAGTTCCGGTATTTGAACCTGCCGGCATTGCGGACGGGTTGCTGATCGCCAGCATGGGGCGGCCCTGTGAGATGGACCCCGCCGTGTATGGACGTGCAAATCTGACCGTAGTGGGTGATAAAAAACAGGAATTGAACCTGGACCTAACCGGCGGGTTTACCAACCCTTTGCTGGGACTCAAGGAGGACAAGGGTTTTTGGGATGGGGTTCGGCAGTTGGGTGATGTTGTGTGTGGTCGGGTGGGGAGGGGAAGCGATGATGAGGTGATGGTGTTCAGGGATTCCCAAGGGGGGTGGGGAGATTTAGCCTTGGCTAAAAGAGTTTTAGCGCGGGCAAAGGACGCCGGCTTAGGTAAAGAGGTTTCACTATAGCTTTCCGGCTAAATATTTCCGGGTTCGCACTCCAATATCCAACCCAATCAATGGAGCTGTTCTCGGAGGACAGTCTAGATTTGTAATTGGGGGGGCAAGTGTTGGCCCCGATCCGAGAACTCTTGTGTGGAGGGGTTCCTAGGGGGAGCTTTTGAACCATGGCTGCAAGGTTAAATGGCCGGGGATTATGATTCACCTCCGGGAAAATTTCCAAGGGTAAAACCCTATTCGGATCGGGGTTAGAGCCACCTTGCTATTCTCCTCTCGTCACAAAGGAAACGCCGCTTATCTATAGGAACATCTAATGCAAGCTGGTGTCCTCGAAGGAATTACCGTGGTTGAATGCTCTACCTTCGTTACGGGTCCCTACGCGACCCGTCTCCTAGGAGATCTTGGTTCCCGTGTGATTAAAATTGAGTCCCCTGGGGAGGGAGACCCTTACCGTTATTTTGCACCGGACCCATTTTTTAGCCCTAACTTCGCCCATTTGAACTGTAACAAAGAGAGTCTAGCCCTGGATCTCAAAACAAAGAACGGCAAAGAGATCACAACCAAGTTAATTAAACAGGCCGATGTCTTCGTAGAGAATTTTCGTCCAGAGACAGCCCATCGGCTTGGCCTGGGTTATGAGGCCCTAAAAGCTATTAACCCCAAGCTGGTTTATTGCTCTATTTCTGCCTTCGGGCAAACAGGTCCTTATGTAGATAAACCCGGATTTGACACCTTGGGTCAGTCCATGGCTGGCCTTTTGAGCATGCTGACAGATTTAAATCAGCCCAAGGTGATGGGAATTGCCCTGTCGGACTATGTCACAGGTCTGTCAGCCGGATACGGAATCCTGGGAGCGCTGCTAAATCGATCTAGGACGGGCTCTGGCACAAGGGTGGAGACTTCACTTCTGCGGGCCACCCTCTCGTTTATCGGGGAGTCCGCCGCAGGTTATTTGAAATCGGGTAAAATACCCGACCGCACGGCACGGGTGAGAAACGCTCAGGCTTTTGCCTTCCTGACCAAGGACAAGCTACCTTTAGTGATTCACTGCTCGGTTCCAGAGAAATTTTGGCTAGGTCTTTTGAAGGCTGTGGGTCGGAGAGAACTTGGGCAGGACCAGAGGTTCAGAACCCGGGACGGCCGCCGGAAAAATTATGAAGAGCTCCATACAGAATTGTCTTTGGTCTTTGCCACTCGAACGAGGAAAGCATGGCTTGAAAGGTTGGAACAAAACGACGTGCCGGCGGGACCGCTCTATAATATGGCGGAGGTCCTGACCGATCCGCAGGTAATCCATTTAGGGTTGCTCCACGAGGTGAAACATCCCAAGGCGGGAACATATAAATTTGTGGGATCTCCAGTCAACTTTTCTGATCTACCCAAGGGATCGGCAAGTCCACCACCGCTGTTAGGCGAGCATACCCAGGCCATTCTCTCGGAACTAGGTTACACTATGGCTACCGTGAAGAAACTGAACCAGCAGGGTGTGGTTAAAACCCGCTAGTTAAGCAAAAGGAGAATGAGAATGATCTATGATATCGAGCTGAATTCAGCAGCCCATTATCCAGCCGATGGAGTGGTGGGGTTGGTGGAGATGGCAGAAGATGCGGGCTTTGGGGCATTCTGGAAGGGGGAGTCAAATAGTACTGACCCCATCGTGTTGCTTTCTGCAGTCGCAAGCCGTACCAGGAGCGTCAAGCTCGGAACAGCAATCTACCACATTTATGGTCGCAGTCCTGTTACGTTGGGAATTCAGTCGGCTACGCTTCAAGACCTTTCAGGAGGACGTTTTCTGCTTGGCCTAGGAGTGGCGAATAAGGCCATCGCGGCCTGGCATGGAGGTGTGTTTGACCGTCCCCTCAGGCGGGCCCGTGAGTACTTGGAGGTTGTCCGCAAGACCGCCGCAGGTGAACGGGTGGAGTACGATGGGGAGATTTATCAGACTGGCAAACGCTTCCAGCTGTCCTGGAAACCGGGCTATCCGAAATTTCCCATTTACATGGCGGGCCTGGGTCCGCAGATGACCCGGCTTGTGGGTAAGATAGCGGACGGGGTGTTCATAAACATGGCGACCCCGGCGAAGATCCGGGAAATCGCTGAACGAGTGCGAAATTCCGCACAGGAGGCCGGTCGTGATCCGGGAGAGATTGAAATTATCGCGAAGTGCCGTGTTTCGCTGAACGCGGATCGTTCAATAGCACGCTCGCGCCTACGTCAGGTGTTAACGTTTTATAATTTAGCCGACCACTATAACGACATGCTAAAGGGGTTGGGGTTTGAACCGGAGGTCAATGCCATTCAGGAGGAGTTTCAGAGGGGGGGCTTCAAAGCCGCCATGGCGGCCCTGACCGATTCCTATATGGATAAGCTTCCAGTGGTTCCTGGAACTTCCATTTCTGAGATAAAAGAAAAGCTGGCCCCGTTTAGCGAGGCGGGCGCTACCCGGTTGGTGATCCCCTATGTGCCGGTCACCGAACCTGTTGTGAAAGACGCCGAGCAGTTCATTCGTGCCTGGAAAAGCCAGGGTTAATCACGCTCCACTTTAGCTAGCCCGCTGTAAAGAGGCCGTTAATCTACACCTCCGTTGCCACAAATTGATCCCCGCCATTAGATCGCAATGGTGGTTCATGTCTTGCCCCAAAACCCTGTTACATGGCCAAGAGAATTTACTAAAGCCTCCACTTGGGCGGTTGAGCACCCCTCTTTTTTTGGCGAATCCTTTGTTTTCTGCTAGCTACATACTGCCTTGCGGTACTCTTTATGCTTTGCGCCCAGCGCTTAGCGATTGCCGGTCTGCGTCCATCTGCCTAAATCTGCGGTTAAATTCTTAAAAAATCAGTCTTGGCGGAGAAGGGAGGGAGTCGAACCCTCCGGGAGCCTTACGACCCCCAGACTGGTTTTGAAGACCAGCGGCACCACCGGGCACCTTCCTTCTCCACGACTGTAAATCCAACAACTTAGCGTCTTTTGGTGGTCCCCACAAGTCAGGGGTGTTGTGAAAGTAAGCGCACCGGGTTTGCTTTTGGCTCATCCTTACGACCGGGCCCGGCCTGCAAAGTTGCGACTTGTTGAGGATGAGAGTGTCCCTACCACGCGGCCTCCTTAGAAATTTTGATATCTCGGCACCTTTTTTGAAAACGATGCGAATCTGCACACTCCTTTCCCATGCTCTTCATAGTTACAACTATCGCAGGATCATACGATATTTTCCTGCAGATGGTATTTAATTGCTTCCAGCCGCTTTCTTACGGAGCATCCACCTTCATTAGAGAGGTCTCACGAGTAAGGGCAAGTTCGCTTGAAGAAAGGGGGGTATGCCTAAAAAGCGGCAGCCTGTCCGTGGCCATTATTTTTGTTGCCGGACACACGGACAGCATGGGGCTCTAGTGACCGGAACTACGAGTTGGGGCGAAAGCGGGCAAACAGTGTCGGGCGCTACCTGATTGTTAAAAAGGCGATCCATCCAATGCGCGTTATTTATGGTCTCGGGTAGAGATAGAAATCCAGCTGTGGACAATACCACCCGTCAGGGCCGGGTGAAGAATAGACGGGTGGAGATTCTCATATACAAGCAGGTTATAACTAGGGTCCTGCCGGAAATCGCCGCTACCCTTTCTCGGACGGCTGTCACGCCGAAAATTTCACGGGGGCGTTAGCTGGCCGGAAGTGAACCGTGTCGGGGCCGACTGCCTAAACGCAGCCGGTCCTGAACGTGGGGTGCCGCGGCATTTTGCCCAGGTTTCGCAATTTCTCTTCACCTGGCATCTAATTGGCACAATAAACAAGCGTCGCAAGTAAGCCCGCCTTCCCACTGGTTTGGGTTAGTGACCCTCCTCGGACTCCTCATCGGTGGCCTCGTTCATTGCATTCCTCCCGTTTTGACGACCATTGATATGCTTTCCGCATCCACTGACGAGCCACTCCTGGGACATAACAGGTGCAACCATCGAACTTTCGCGGAAAAAGCCTGCCTGGGAATTTTGCCAGTCCCATGTCAGAGACAGAATTCCATCATGGACACGTAGCCACCTAAGAAGACAAGGGAAAACACGGTAAAAGGATTTTAGATCGACCATTGACGAAGGGATTTATTCGCAAATTATTGCCAACCTCACAACATTATGAGAATTCTTGTCAAATTATCAGCGCCAATTTCTGCGCGGCAGACCCTGCCACGAGGAGAATGAAGCCTCTGTGACTCGGGAGTTCAATGCCCCAAAAGGCATCGAGGCGAGCTGCATTCCATGGGATTTTCTGTTAGGATCTTGCTGCCCGACTAGGCCCGAGTATCATGCCATACATCATCGGAACGGCCGGTCACATCGACCACGGCAAAACCAGCCTCATCAAGGCCTTGACAGGCCATGACACCGATCGTCTCAAAGAAGAAAAAGAGCGAGGAATCTCCATTGACCTCGGCTTTGCCCATATGGACTTACCGGACGGTAGCCAGGCTGGTATCGTCGACGTACCCGGTCACGAGCGGTTCATCCGCAATATGCTCGCCGGCGCCCATGGTATGGACCTCGTTTTGTTTACGGTGGCTGCCGACGACGGGGTAATGCCCCAGACCGAGGAACACCTCGACATCGTGCACCTACTTGGTGTCAAGCTGGTCATTTTCCTCATCACCAAGACGGACCTCGTCCCGGCGACAAGGATTCCAGACGTTGAGGAGGAAATCCGTATCCTCACCGTCGGCACCACCTTGGAAGACTCACCTATCCTCACTTTTTCCGCAGTGACTGGGCAGGGCTTGACGGAACTCAGCAGCCAGATCGTGCAGATGCTGCAAAACGCAGACCAAAGACCTCCCAGCAGCTATTTCCGTCTCCCCGTAGACCGGGTGTTTGCCCTTACAGGCCACGGCGTAATTGTCACGGGCACCGCGCTGAGTGGCGCCATTAATGTTGGGGACAAGGTTCACTGTTTGCCAGGGGACCAGACCTTTCGCGTGCGTAGTTTGCAGGTCCACAATCAGTCAGTTGATTCGGCCGGTTGGGGGCAGCGGGTCGCCCTCAATCTCACCGGGCCTGAAAGGTCCTCCATCGAGCGCGGCCACGTCATCTGTCACGAGAAACTCACCCGCACTTCAGATCTATTCGATGCCCATCTTGAGGTACGGCCCGCTGCCACAAAAGGAATTAAAAATCATCAGCGGGTGAGGGTCCATTTGGGAACCGCAGAGCGGCTGGGCAAACTCGTAATCCTGGGACCCATGGAAAAGGTCGAGCCCAAGGAAACGGCCTGTTGTCAGGTGGCGCTATCTTCCCCCCTCTTGGTGATGCGTGGGGACCGATTCATCATCCGGGACGAAACCGCCCAACGCACCTTGGGAGGCGGGAGGGTGATTCACCCCTGGGCGAAGAGGCACAAACGGGGCGAGAAGGATCTTCAACAAAGGCTGGAGTCTCTTGCCAACGAGAGCAGTCTAGAATTGATAGAAACTTTTCTGAACGAAAGCACCGATTTCGCCACCCCTTTTGCGACCACCTGTCAGTTTCTCAATTTCATGGAAGAGAGAACCCTTGAATGGCTCAATCAGACGAAAGGTGTTTTGAGTTATACCTCCGAGGGTGAGAAGGTCTACACAACAGACAAAAAGTGGCACACACTCAGGGACAAGATCCTGGCGACTTTAAAGATTTTCCATGGCTCTCATCCTTTAGCCCCTGGCATGGACATGGAGGAGCTACGGGCCAAGCTCCCCTACGAGATACCGCCCAGACTGTTTCGCAATCTCTTGGACCAGTTTGCTGGCCTAAAGGCATTGGCGCGAGAGGGCAACTTTCTGCGCTTGCCGGAACACAAGATCCAGCTGCAGGATGAAGAGCGATCCATTACGGAGAAAATCAGGGGAGTTCTCCGTCGAAGTCCCCTCGCCCCGCCGGACTTGAAAGAAATAGAAAAGGAGATCGGAATTGGACGGGGAAAGCTCATGGAAGTAATTCGGGTAATGGAACGGGAAGGGAGTGTTGTGCGAATCACCACAGACCTCTACTTTCTTGCGGAATCCGTTGACAGGGTAAAAGCAGTCTTATATAAGTACCTCTCGGAGCATAAGGAGATCAACGCGGCTACGTTTCGCGACCTTCTAAGCTCCAGTCGCAAGTTTACCATTGCCCTTCTTGAACATTTTGACCGCGAAGGGATCACCCTCAGGATTGGAGACACAAGAAGGCTTAAATCGCCACCACCTGCGTAAACACGAAAGCCTGCAGGTATAACCCGATCACAATAAACCCCCTGGGAGCAGGAGCAACATGAGCCAAAAAGCAATTCGGCTGACCCATCACGTCAAGGCCTCTGGTTGAGCTGCCAAGCTCGGCCCCGCCGACCTTGTGCAAGTTTTGCACAGCCTACCCAAGACTGAACATCCCGGTGTTATCGTCGGTACGGAGACCTCCGACGATGCGGGGGTTTTTCGGCTACGTTCCGACCTGGCCATCGTTAACACCGTCGACTTTTTCACACCTATCGTGGACGACCCCTATCTCTTTGGGCAAGTGGCGGCTACCAACTCCTTGAGCGACGTTTACGCCATGGGTGGTGAACCCGCCACTGCCATGAATATCGTGTGTTTTCCCAAAGACAAAATGGACATCCAGGTGCTGGGAAAAATCCTCAAGGGAGGGGCAGAGAAGGTCCATGAGGCCGGGGCGGTTATCATTGGGGGCCACAGCATTATCGACGATGAAATCAAATACGGCATGGCCGTCACCGGTGTGATCCATCCGGACCGCGTTCTACGAAACGTTGGAGTGCAAGAGGGGGACGCCCTCATCCTGACCAAAGCTCTGGGAACGGGGATTATCTCTACCGCGCTGAAAAAAGGGAAAGCCTCTAAGGAAAGCGTCGATGCAGCCGTCACATCCATGACCACCCTCAACAAGAACGCCTCCACCGTGATCCGGAAGCATCGCGTCCACGCCTGCTCTGACGTTACAGGATACGGACTGTTGGGCCATGCGCTGGAGATGGCCACCGGAAGCGGCGTTACCCTGGTGGTGGAATCAGAAAAGTTGCCGATGCTTCATCACAGCGAGAGACTCGCCGAGAAAGGTTATCTCACCGGCGGAAGTAAGAGAAACCGGGATTACCTGAAAGACAAAGTCACCATTGGTCCAAAAATCAATGCAGGTCTAGTTGAGGCGGCCTACGACCCCCAAACTTCGGGAGGCCTCTTGATTGCTCTGCCCCAAAGACATGCGGCCAAGCTTGTAGACGACTTACTTTCCAATGGGGTCGAGCATGCCACCAACATCGGCTACGCAGTTCCCCTGCAAAAGGCCTGGGTCCGTCTAGCCTGAACGATTCCCCTTTCCGCCCTTGACGCCAGCAATTAAGTCATGTTTAATGTGCGTTTTGCTGGAACGGGGTTGCCTAGGGTCAATGGTCTTACTCCCGCTCCTGAGACACTTTCATGAAGACTTCAGATGGGCCGTTGCTACAGGAATTATTCTTAGTGACAATATTCTCATGCGCATCTTTTTTTAACCGCCATCGGGATGGTTACTGCGGCTATGGCACATCCATCTACTGAATTTCCCAAAAAAGTAACAAATATTCGGCACTATCAGGGATGAGAACGGGCCACCCACTGGTCGGGACGAACAGATCTAGCCTATTGAGTGGTCTGACAGGTGACGCAGCTCAGAGGTAGGTATGGAAGCAGCGATTGACGGTCTCTTAGGCATTCTTACTCTAAAATCCCTCGCCTTTATGGCCCTTGGAGTATTGATTGGTAGTGTGGTTGGGTTTTTGCCAGGCGTAGGTGGACCTACGACCTTGGCTATCATGCTGCCCTTCGTCATGACCATGAAGGATCCCATGCTGGTCATCGCGATCCTTGTAGGAATGGACGCCGTAGGCAACACGGCCAACAGTTTTACTTCTGTCTTGATCTCCGTTCCCGGAGGGGCCGGTTCCCAGGCTACGATCCTTGACGGCTATCCTTTAGCCAAACAGGGTCAGGCAGCCAGGGCCCTGAGCGCAGCATTCATGTCTTCCCTTTTAGGTGGATTTATTGGGCCCCTGATTCTCATTGCCTCTCTGCCAATCCTACGTCCCCTGGTCCTCGCCTTTGGCTCTCCTGAATTCTTTGTGCTGACGCTTTGGGGCCTCACAATGGTGGCCGTCTTAAGCGGGAACGCTCCCATCAAGGGTTTGACTGCCGCTGTTTTGGGAGTACTCATCGCTACAGTAGGGTCAGATCCGAAATCGGGAGTCGAGCGTTTCGCCTTTGATTCAGCTTATTTATGGACCGGAGTCAGCCTAATTATCGTGGCCCTTGGCATGTTTGGCGTTCCTGAAGTGATCGCCCTAGCGACCCAGAAGACTAGCATCGCTCAGGATCGGGAGTTAGGCCAAGGTTTTATGCAGGGTATTCGGGATACTTTGAGCAATTGGTGGCTCGTGATCAGGTCCGCGATTATAGGCGCGTGGGTAGGGTTCCTCCCCGGCCTGGGAAGTTCCGTAGCCGACTGGTTTGCCTATGCTAATGCCGCTCAGACAGAGAAAAACACGGAGAATTTTGGTAAGGGCGATATCCGAGGGGTCATTGCGCCTGAATCGTCGAATAATGCCAAGGAAGCAGGAAGCTATATCCCCACCCTCGCCTTTGGCATTCCGGGCGGAACCTCCACGGCCCTGATCCTGATTGCATTCATCACAGTGGGAATAAAACCGGGACCTGCGATGCTCACCACTCAACTGAATCTTACCTTTGCCGTCATTTGGACCTTGGTCCTGTCAAACGTTCTTGCGGTGGCCGTGTGCATGATCCTTACCAAGCCCTTGGCCAAAGCCTGTTTTTTACCCTTTAACACCATCGTTCCCCTGGTTTCCGTATTCGTCTTCGTGGGAGCTTTTGCGGCTAATTTTAGCGCCTATGACCTTGTGACCTTGTTTATCTTTTCGTTGCTTGGATTCATGATGAGGAGGCATGGATGGCCCCGGCCTCCATTGCTTCTGGGCGTAGTGTTGGGGAACAAGATGGAGAAGTACCTCTGGCTATCCTACGCCCGTTTTGGTTTAGAGTGGCTATTGCGCCCAGCGGTCATTATCCTTTTCGGTCTAGTCTTCGCTTCATTTCTCCTTCCCTACATCAAAGAACGTAGGGAAAGGAGGCAAAAAGCAGCCGTCGTTGTTAAGCCAGCTTGAGGCAACTATGGAACAAGAGTCAAAATTTAAACTCGAGGGAGTCCTTTTTACCCTCTTCATTGCCTGCATTTTAATATTTGCCCTGCAATCGTCACTGGACTGGCCACTTCGAGCCTCAATCCTCATATTGTTATTGGGTGGAATAGGTTTGGTTTTGGCTTTATTCCAATTGGGTATGGACCTCAGGGCCATTTTTCATCAACCCGCCAAGGCCGAGGGTCTGTCTTTTGATGCCCCCATGCCCGAGGCCAGTGACACCCGCTGGGGCGCCCTGGAGATCTGGACCTGGCTCATCGGTTTATATGCCGCCATCTGGCTGGTGGGTTTTCCCATTGCCGTACCGCTATGGGTTTTTGCATACTCAAAATTCTATGGGTCGCACTGGATTACATCAATCTGTCTAACAATTGTTGCATGGGCATTCATATACGGTGTATTTGAGCGCGCCCTGCATGTACCCTGGCCTAATTCCGTTCTCTTTTAACCCGCGAAGCTTATAGCGCCACTTCTTTCTTGCACAGCCAGGTGAAAACACACAAATTGACCTACAATTTATATGCCTAGCGCAAGGCTCGTTTCCCGCCTCAGATTAAAGTGATTGCTGTCCGGAGCTAAAATCCCCTTGGAATGAGGCACTTAAAAAAATCGACGTGAAAAAACTGCTCCATGAAAACGGATGAGACTCATTCCATCCCCACGCCGTTGACCGCACCCGTGGCGGTCATTTACCTCCTGTCACTGGTTCTTTCTGCATGCAGTTTGTTGTATGAACTGCTCATTGCGCAGACCTTATCCCTGATCGCTGGAAATATGGTGATCTGGTATAGCCTCACGGTGGGCATTTATCTCGCGGCCATGGGAGTGGGTGCGATCCTTTACGGGTCACCATCCAAGGCTCGGGACTGGAACCGCCTCTATCGGGTCGAAATAATGCTCAGCCTGATCGGTGCTTCTTCGGTATTATTACTGAATTTTGCCCACTCTCTGTACCTCTACCTTGAGACCTCGCCGGCCGCCGAGGCTCTGGGCACCTTTGTCTTCTTTGGCTTTTCCTTCATGCTCACTTTTCTGATTGGTATCCTCACGGGAATGGAGCTGCCACTTCTCATCAACCTCGGCAATGAAGTTGCGGCAGGAGGGAATGTGACAAACCGGGTGCTCGGTTGGGATTATATCGGTTCCCTGGCGGGGGGTGTTTTATTTCCACTCTATATGGTTCCGTTCTTCGCGTTGCACACCATTGGATTCATGATCGCCGGCCTCAACCTACTGGTGGCGATCTTTATCTTACGCCGATTTCTCGCCCCAGCGCCGGGAACAGCCTTGAAGACACTGGGCAGCGCTGCCTTCGGCGCGGTGCTCGCCTTCGCCTATTTCTCCGGTCCGCAGATTGAACAGTTTTTCCTGAAAAAATACTATTTTGCCCCTGCATTGACGTTGAGCTTAGGTAACTTGTTCGATCCGATGCAGGACATTCCACCCGTATTTCGTGAGAGCTCACCCTACCAAAAAATCGATATCGTCCATACCCCCGACCTCACCGGTGATGTCATTAAATCCTACTCGACGAAGTTCAACGAAGGGGATTTCACGCCGGAAAATCGCTATCTCTTTCTCAACGGAGATTTTCAGTTTGCATCCAATTACGAGGAACTCTATCACGAGTGGTTCGCACATGTTCCCATCATCATCAACGGCAAAGTACCCAAACGGGTCCTGGTCCTGGGAGGCGGTGACGGCCTGATTCATCGTGAACTTCTCAAATACCAAGGAGTCAAAAGTATCGTACACGTGGACATCGATCACTACCTGGTGGGGCTGGCAAAGAGCCATCCCGTCCTCACCGCCTTGAATAAGCATTCCCTCCTCAATCCTCGCGTACACACGGTCTTTGGCGATGCATTTCAATACCTACGCAATCACGGGAACGAGACCTTCGACGCCATCTACATGGATTTTCCCGATGTCAAGGACTACAACCTCTCCAAGCTTTATAGCCGCGAGTTCTACCATTTCGTCAAGAAAAGGCTTGCCGATGATGGGTTCGCTGCCCTCGACGCACCAGGGGTACATTTCGGCGTACCGGATGAAGCCGGCCGTACCCCGCCGAAACACTACGGCGATTGGGCAGTCCATTCCAACACCATGCGATTGGCCGGCTTCAAGACCATTTTACCTTTCTACTCGATCCTTGAAGTCAACAACCCCGACGCCCATGAAATGCTTACCATCCCGGAGGATCAGGTTAACCCCGAAGAGGGACAGGAGGATGAAATTACCGAGTACCTAACTGAATTCAGCGAAAATATGCAGCAGGGATTCATCATGCTTCGCAATGACGAAAGGCACGGTCCCTTCGAATACGTCGACTTCGGCATCAAATTGCATGTCTTGAACGAGAAACGGTTCAAGCTATCCCATCCAGACCCGCCCAAAGCCACGGCCGAGGTGGATTTCAGAAAAGTCAATTCCATTCTGCGCCCCACTTTACCCGACGGTATGATGTGGAACATCCGAACCGCATGGTAAACGTTCCCCTTGCAGTCTCATCATTTGGAGCATTAACCCCTCCAACAGTGCTGGATAGGGGACAATTTGTCTTTCCTTGATGGAGTTGGTACGCGTCCATCCCCGGACTCACGTCCGGGGCATTGTGTCGTTCGACCCAGAGGCTCTCGACGGGTGGTTCGGGGTAAACGGCTCGGTGGTACTCAAACCCTG
The DNA here is from genome assembly GCA_965218425.1 of uncultured Binatia bacterium (SeqCode). Classification (GTDB taxonomy): domain Bacteria; phylum Desulfobacterota; class Binatia; order UBA9968; family CAXXLF01; genus CBDCDW01. Next base: position 1,302,947 of record OZ244621.1, on the reverse strand, counting down.
GGGCTCGGACCGAAGGGAGGTTGGCACAATGGCACGGCCAATCCATGGAACGCAAGCGGGCGTTAGAGACGGAATTTGAAAGGGTTGCCTTGCCCAGCATTCCTATCCGTATAAGGTCGCTTCCTACCTGACAAAGAAGAAGGCAAGGGCAGAGGACCTTGTCCAAGAAACGTATCTTCGTGCCTTTCGCTTTTTTGATAAATTTGAGATGGGATCCAACTGCAAAGCTTGGCTTGTGTCCATTTTACGGCGCCTTTTCGTTAATCGGTATCGTCACATGAAAAAACAGCCAGAAATGGTTGACTGTGGGTGTTTGGATGAGGTGTCCGGTTTCGCTGTGGAGCAGGAGGAAACGATGGAAAGAGGGGACCCCGAGAACTTGTTCTTATGGTATCTTATGCATGAGGGAGTGGAAGAGGCTTTGAATGAGTTGCCCCTCGACTACCGCAGGGCAGTGAATCCGGTGGATATAAATGAATTGAGCTATGAGGAGGCCGCAAGCGTAATGAAATGCCCCATTGCGATCAAGGGTATTCCGTGGTCGCCGGATGCTCGAGATTGCCTTGCAGGATTTTGCCGAAAAGGGGGGCCTCATTAGGAGGTATAAGTCGTTGGTCGAGGGATCAAGTCTTCAGGATTGAAGATTGCCCTCAAATCCAGCAGAAAGCGGCCGTCCTTGACCCGACCCAGTATCGGCGGATCTGACACACGGAACAACCGAGCGATCTTTTGAGCCCCTATGCCTCCATGGTGAATAGCGATGACCTTGGTAGGAATCTCTTCCGTGGGGAGCGAACCGCTGCCGATCTCAGAACCAGAATCCTCTAGGCTTACCAGGAACCCTTCTCCGAGGGTCTTTTCAAGGAGGGGCAGGAGACGTTTCCCCATCTCTTCGATCTCTTCAAGAGGGCGTGTGAAGGCCTTCAGTGTGGGGATCGATTGGGTGACATCGAGAGATTGTTGATAGAGCCTCAGGACCGCTTCCAATACACCCAATGTGAGCTTGCCACAGCGTAGCGCCCTCTTGAGGGGGTTGCGGTTCATGCGGTTGATCCAGAGCTCCTTGCCAACGATGAGCCCTGCCTGGGGCCCCCCCAGTATTTTGTCGCCGCTAAAGGTTACCACATCTGCGCCCAGGGCGATCCGTTCCGCCACTAATGGTTCCTTTGGTAGCCCGTATTGACCCAGGTCTACGAAGGCACCGCTGCCTAGGTCCTCCATGACGGGGACCTTGTGTTTCTTCCCTATGGCCACGAGGTCATGGAGATCTACCTCGGAGGAGAATCCGACGATCCGGTAGTTACTCGTGTGCACTTTAAGTAGTAAGGCTGTCCTTTTGGTGATGGCCTTCTCATAGTCCCCGGGGTGGGTGCGATTGGTGCTCCCCACCTCCTTGAGAATAGCACCGCTTTTTTCCATGATCTCTGGAATCCGGAAAGAGCCGCCAATCTCGATTAGTTCTCCGCGGGACACGATTACCTCCCTGCCAAATGCGAGGGTATTCAAGCCCAGCAACACCGCCGCGGCATTATTGTTCACAACCGTGGCGGCCGGTGCACCCGTGAGCTCAAGGAGGGCATTCTCAATGGGTTCTTCCCTCTTGCCGCGTTTTCCCTTGGAGAGGTCATATTCTAGATTTACGGGATGGCGACCGATGGTGCTAAGGGCATCCATAGCCGCCTGGGGCAAGACCGCACGTCCGAGATTCGTGTGCAGTACTGTGCCTGTGGCATTAACGACCTGCTTGAGTTTTGGCTCGCTCTCCGAGGCAATCTTTACTTCAATTCGATCTAGGATCGACTCTTCCTCTAATGCCTCATGCTTTAGCGTTTTGCCTTGTCGCAGTGCCTTCCGTATCTCATCCACGCATTCTCTGCATTTTCGAGTGACATATTCGCGATTGTAACGCTCCAGGAGACGCACGCTTCGGGTATGCTTTAGCAGGCGGTCCACCGAGGGTATCTCTCTTAGGAGATTTTTGGCCTGTTCCATATCTTTGTTATTACGAAATCGTGAAAGGTTGATATTTGTGCCTAATCAAAATCGGTTGCATCGGCACGGGTCAAAACCTAGGTTTACATAGGCACCGGTCAAATTCAACTCGAGGTGGCTGACCCGCGCCAGGGGAAAATGCGCAGAACCTGATGTCGGAGGAGCGTGGTCTTGAGGGATTGATCAATTATTTCAATGGAACGAAGGCGTAAATTCGAGGTTGAGATCCCAGGACCTTTGACTTGTGGCCTTGTCCGGTCACATCCTCTGCCAGGAGGATGCCTCCGGCACTGAAGCTCCGTTTCGATCCGTCACCCACTTCGACTTCCCACCGGCCCGAAAGCGTGATGACATATTGGCGTCTTGGAGCCTGGTACCAATCGTTGACGTAGCCGGGAGCGGCACGGCGAAAAAAGACTTCGGTCGCGCCTTGGGGGGGGTGGTGACTGTGGCATCGCCCCGAGGGGCAAACTCAAACTCTAGATCCTCGAAATGGGACTGATCGTCTGTCCCGGTAAAGATCCTCACCATTCTCATTGACTCTTAACCTTATGAAATGAAGGACACCATAGGTGTAAACCCGTTGTGGCTTCATTTCAGCGGGATGGTGGCATAGACCCGCGGTTCGGACCCCACAGAGCGCGTGATGTGACCCCGTCCGGTTAAATCGTCGGCTAGCATAACGTCGCCTGGCCCAAAGCGTCGAATGGTCCCGTCACCGATTTCGATCTCACCCTGTCCAGACAAAGTGATCACATATTGGCGGCGCGGCGCCGGGTGCCAGTCCTGCGCGTGGCCGGGAGGGGCACTGCGAAAGGCGATGTCGGTGGCATCTTGCACCGGGGTTGTTTCCGTAGCGTTCCCCCTTGGCTTAAAGTCCATCTCCTGCTCCTGGAAATGCGACTCCCCATCGGTGCCTGTGTAAAGTCGAAGAATTTTCATATTTCGCCCTTGTAGAAAAAATACCACAGAAAAGCAACAGATCCATGCAACCCACTACCCCTAGCCTCGGTTACCGAGTTGCACGGCACCTTGCCCCTGTTACGGAAAATTAGTAGGTTTAGTGGCAATTGGAGGAGTTCATTTGGAGCGAAAGTATCTTTTAAAGAGAAGTGGCGAACCGCCCCGCAGTCCCTCGGGCATTGATTACCGGGAGGAACTAAACGATGGACAACACGCCGCAGTGACCACCATGGACGGACCACTCCTGGTGATTGCCGGTGCTGGCACAGGCAAGACCCGGACTCTCGTATACCGCGTGGCACGTCTGGTGGACCTGGGAGTCGACCCCCAATCCATCTTGCTGCTGACCTTTACCCGTCGAGCTGCTGAAGAAATGCTCAGGAGGGCCAGCCTCCTCATGGATAACCGTTGCGAGAAAGTGGCCGGTGGAACCTTTCATTCCTTTGCCAATATGGTCTTGCGTCAGTACGGACGAAAACTTGGCCTTGCGGGTGCCTTCAGCATCATGGACCGAACGGACAGCGAGGATGTCATACAGCACCTGCGCACAACAATGGGACTCAATACCAAGGAGAAAAGATTTCCCCGAAAGCAGACAGTGGCGGAGATTCACAGCATGGCCCTCAACAAGCAGTCGTCCATCTCGGATCTCATCGAGAAGGACTACCCCCACCTCTTCGAGTTCCTCGACGACCTCCTCACCCTATGCCAACGCTACACAGACTATAAGCGGGGAAGAATCCTGCTGGACTATGATGACCTGTTGATCCAGCTCAGAGATCTCCTCTCGGACCACGAGGAGGTGCGCTGCCATCTGTCCGACCGTTACCGCTATATTCTGGTGGACGAATACCAGGACACCAATCGCCTTCAGTCCCAGATCATCCGCCTATTGGCTGCCACCCACAATAACGTCATGGTGGTGGGAGACGACGCCCAGAGCATCTACTCTTTCCGGGGGGCCAATTTCCGTAATATTATGGATTTCCCAACGGATTTTCCCGGCACCAAACTCATCTATCTGGAAGAGAACTATCGCAGCACACAACCTGTCCTCAGTTTTACTAACGAAATCATACGTCGGGCAAAGGAAAGATATGACAAGAACCTCTTTACCCGCAAGAGTAATGGAGAGGTCCCATTGTTGGTCCGAGCAGAGAATGAGCAGATGCAGTCCCGCTTCGTTTGCCAGAAGGTGCTGGAGCTGAGAGAAGAAGGGGTCCCCCTTTGGGATATTGCGGTGTTGTTTCGTTCCAGTTTCCATTCCTTTGACTTGGAGATCGAGTTGACCCGGCACAATATACCCTTCGTCAAGCGCGGAGGTTTTCAATTTATGGAGAGCGCTCACATCAAGGACCTTCTTGCCCATCTCAGGATCACCTATAATCCGCGGGACACCGTTTCGTGGGGCCGCGCGCTTTTGTTACTGGAAGGTGTCGGACCGCAGTTGTGCCAGAAGGTGATCCAATGGATGTCAGAGGGAGAACTTCCCTGGGAGAGACTCCGTTCTTTTAATGCCAAAGGAAAGGTTGCCGTGGGTTTAAAGACATTGGCTCAGGTTCTGGAGGCTTGCGAGGAGTGGACTCGTCCGCCTCAACAAGCCCAATACTTGACCCAGTACTATCTGCCCATCCTCAAGCGGAAATACCCCGATGACCACCCCAAACGTGCCAGAGATCTCGAACATTTCCTGAGCATGACCGAGCGGTACGCCAGCCTCGAACGGCTCCTCAGCGACATGGCTCTAGAACCTCCTTCGGATAGCGTGGGGGGTGTGCTGGCCGTGGACCCCGACGAAGGTCCCCTAGTGCTTTCCACCATCCATTCCGCTAAAGGATTGGAATGGAATTCCGTCTTTATCATTTGGGCTTTAGAGGGTCGATTCCCATCCTTTTACAACGTCAACACGGAGGAAGAGTTGGAGGAAGAAAGAAGGCTGCTCTACGTGGCAGCCACTAGGGCAAAAGAGAATCTTTACATTAGCTACCCCATCAAGGTTTACGACCGTTCCATGTCCACGGTACTCTCCCGCCCGTCTCAGTTTATCGAGGACATTCCCGAGGAACTATTGGAGCCGGTCTCTCTAGTGGAAGAAGGTGAGCAAGAAACATGGGGAATCTGATTGTTCAAAGGCCAAGGATGCACATCCATGAAAAATCAATGTCTACTACATTTTATTGTCTTTATTAGCGGAGCCGTGCTCATGGGTCTCGAAATTATTGGTAGCCGGGTCCTTGCCCCTTACTTCGGTAATTCTATTTTTGTCTGGGGGAGCTTGATCTCCGTAGTACTGGCGGCTCTGAGCCTCGGTTATTACTGGGGTGGTTGGCTTTCCACCCGTAGTCCTTCCTTTCTGGGGCTTCTCGTACTGCTCGTGATCCCCGGCGTACTCATTTTTTTCCTCCCTTTCATTTATCCCCATGTCAATTACTGGATTGCCAATGTAAATTTCGGTAATAGAATGAACCCCCTCATAGCCAGCATGATCTATTTCCTACCCCCCAGCATTTTTTTGGGTACCGTTTCACCTTACGCCGTTCGCCTTAGCGCCACGGCCCTCACCACCGTTGGAAGTACCGTCGGCACTCTTTACGCCCTGTCCACCGCGGGAAGTATCTTTGGAACCCTGTTCACCGCCTTTTATCTGATCCCTATTCTCGGTGTTACTGGGATCGTCCACTCCCTAGGCCTGACCCTCCTGTGTCTGACCCTGCTCACCGGTGCGGTCTTTTACCTGCACCGCTCCAGGAGAGCTGTTACAATTTTCTGGCTGGCTATGGTATCTGGATTTATGGCCTCCACGGGCTTGGCTAGGGCAAAGATCATCTTTGAGAAGGACACCTTCTATCACAGGATCCGGGTCGAGCAGGACTCCGAGGCCCGATACCTCTATTTCGACCGCACGCTTCAGAGCGCCATGAATTTGGACGATCCCACTTCATTGCGGCTGAGTTACCCGCGCTTCACCTCTGTGGGACTCACGCTAAAGCCTGTCCCCCAAAAGGTACTGATCATTGGTCTGGGGGGCGGTTCCATTGCCAAAAAATACAGCCACGAGTTCCCCTCCATGGATCTCGACGTGGCAGAGATCGACCCGGAGGTCATCCATGTGGCAAAGAAATATTTTCATTTCAAAGAAAGCAAGAACGTAAGGGTCCACGCCCAGGACGGCCGCCTTTTTTTGATGCGTGCACCTCGGCTTTACGACATTATCCTGCTTGACGCCTATTATGCGGACGCCGTGCCGTTTCATCTCACCACGCGGGAGTTCTTTCAGATTGCACACGGCAAGCTCACTTCAAATGGAGCCGTAGTGGTCAATATGATTGGTTCCGTGACTGGCCCGAGGAGTAAGATTGTGCGTTCCATGATTAAGACCATTAGGGGTATTTTCCCACAGATTTACATCTTTCCAACTCTCGGGTCGGACGAAGATAGTCTGTGGAATTCTCAAAACGTCATCATCGTGGCCAGTAAAGATCCCACGAGAGTGAGTATCCAGGAGATCATGAAACGGGCCGCATCCCTGGGGCGTGGATTGTTTCCCGATTCCCTGAAGGATATCACCGATTCCTACTACGACGGACCCATTCCCGCTGATGATGTCCCTGAACTCACGGATGACTACGCACCCACGGATAGCCTTTTGCAAAATTACTAGCCACAAACCAATTGAATTGGCAAACATTTGTCGAGTAGGGGTTGGTTTGGTTCTTCTGCTGGGGTCATCTTGCGCCGTGGGCCCAACGCCGCAAGGGAAACCCCTGCGGGTGGTTCGTGTGGAGGTGTTGGGTGATTCCTCCTTGCAACAGGCCGATCGCAATTGGACAAATACCGTGAAGGGATTGGTTCAGGCAACCTCGGATTACTTTGAAAGGGAATTTAGAATTAGCTTTATGGTGGCGAAAGTCTCCCCATGGCCGCTGGTGGAAAGGAGTAAGTCCACCCGGGTTTTGCTCGCTCGGCTTAAAGAAAAGTTTCCTCTAAAGGAGAGGAAGGAAGAGTTTGACATGATCATTGGCTTTACCGGGGAAAGTGTGGACCGAATCGGAAGTGGCAGGGCACGGGTCGATCGTCTAGGAGACTGTCAGGAGGGATTAGCCAGTTACATGGTGAGCGCCGTGACGGATCCCTTTCGTTACCGGTCCCAATCCCCTGACATCGAATGGGACGTCTTGGCGGTGATCCATGAAATGGGGCATGTCTTTGGCGCCGAACATAACGACGATCCCACATCCATCATGAACCGCAATTTCGCTTACAGGACAGAGTTTGATCAGCGTAGCCGTGAAGTGATCCTCAAAAACAGGCTATGTCCCTTCGCCAGGCAGTAGGGGAACGGACAGGGACAGAATATGTTAGAGAACATTCGTATTGTACTGGTCAGACCTAGGGGCTCCGGCAACATTGGAGCGGTGGCTCGGTCCATGAAAAACACAGGGCTCAGAGACCTGGCCATCGTGGGTAAGGGACGGACTCAGAGTTTCTGGGCCAGGGCCATGGCCGTTCACGCTAAGGAGTTGCTCAAGGAGACTCGGAGGTTCGACACCTTGCGTGAAGCGGTGGCCGATTGCGGTTTGGTCATGGGCACCACCTGCCGGGGCGGGCTCTATCGAAGCCACAGCCGACCTCTGAGGGATGTCGCTCCGAAAATGGTCGCAGCCGCCGACGGCAATTCGCCCCCCGTGGCACTGGTCTTTGGACCGGAGGACCACGGTCTGGACAGACGGGACCTCAGGTACTGCCAGGGTCTAATCACGATCCCCACCCACCCCGACTATCCTTCCCTCAACATGGCTCAGGCGGTCATGGTTTGCCTCTACGAGCTGTTCCTAGCCTCCATGGAAAGCGTCTCCCATGAGGCGCTACACCGTGCTCGTGCGGAAAACGTCGAGCGGCTATTTGACAAGATGAGGAGCTCTCTACTTAAAATCGGCTTCCTGGACTCCCACAATCCCGATCATATTCTTTTAGCCCTGCGCCGTATCCTCGGCCGAGCCGGTCTAGAGGAAAAAGACGTCCGAATTCTCATGGGCCTCTTTCGTCAAGTAGAATGGTACGCAGAAGGAGGATGGAAAGTGGCGGAGGAAAAAAAAGGCAAGGAGTCAAAATACGCTAATCTAAGGAGGTATAGATCAATGGGTCTCAATGACATGGAGCTGGAAAAAACAGCGATTCTCTATTTCGATACCTTAAAAGGCTACTGGTACACCCCTGAGGGCGCCATCAAACCGGCCATAAGGCCAATGGCAGACAATTCCATACGCCTCATGAAAGCCGCACGGGCGGCTCGTATCCCGATTTTCTTTGCCAAGGGTAACCACCGACCGGATGGTGCCTCCTCTGCCACCATTATCACCGATACCACCATGGGTCTCCAACCATGGCCCGATGGTATCATTACAAAAAACAAGCCGAGTATCATGGCAGGGCACAGTAGCTCCGAGATCCCATCTGAGCTTGACCCCCGCCCCGAGGACTACTACATCCCCAAGTACCGTTGGAGCGCCTTTTACCAGACATGCCTGGACTTGTCCTTGCGGGCTCGCGGGATCGACACCATCATCATCTCGGGTGGCTCCACTGAGGTGGGCGTAGCGTCCACTGTCTATTCCGGCAGGGATGCAGATTACAACATGGTCATCGTACGCGATGCGTGCACCACCTCCCACGACCAGCGCGCCCTTGACGCTCTGATGGACTTGGTCTTTCCCCGCATGGCCCGCGTTCGAACCACGGATCAAGTCCTGAATATGATCAGGGAAGCAAAGTAGAGTTAGTCGCCGGGTCGGCGGCGCCTCTGTTTCACGTTGCCTTCATGATTCGTGGTAGCCGAGCCCAGTGCCCGGACTGCTTTAATGTCCTCCCACTCCTCGAGGGTCCTGGGCCAATCCTCCCTGAGGAGCCGTGACAGGGCTCTGTCGGCTAAGAGTTTGCCCCCTGACTGGCACGGCGCGCAGTAGTTAGTCTCGTTTTCCGCGTAAACAATCCGCTGTACCGCAGAACCGCAAACGGGACAGGGCTTGCGGTGTCGGCCGTGTACTGCCATGCCGTCCCGGAACGCGATAACCTTCTCAGGAAAGCCTTCGGCTGCTTGGATCCGGAGCCGCTCCGTCCACTCCTGTAGAGTGCTACGCACAGCCTGGTAAAGGGATTCGATCTCCATATCCCCAAGTTGCCGGGTTAGCCGTACGGGTGAGAGTCGTGCCCGGTGGAGGATCTCGTCGGAGTAGGCGTTCCCTATTCCGCTGAAGAGACGGGGATCCGTTAACGCTCGCTTTAGGGTATGGTTCTCCCGGGTCAGCGCGTTTCGAAACGTCGCGAGATCCGATTCAAGCACCTCCACTCCACCTGGATCTTGCTTTCGCAACGCCTCATGGCCCCCCACGAGATGAAGGGAGGCCCGTTTGCGTGTCCCAGCCTCGGTTAGAATCAATGTTCCGGAGGGGAAGTCGAAGGCCGCGAGACCAAGTCGCCCGGGAACTTTGGCGCCAGCACTTTTCCAGTGAAAGCGTCCTGCGATCATCAGATGAAATACTAGGAATAGATCCCCCTGGAGGTGGAACACAATTCTCTTGCCCAGTCTGCGAAGACCGAGGACTCTTTTCCCTTGCGCTTCATGGATGGGCGGATCCACCGAGCGAAGCAAAAAAGGACTCGCCAATCGGATACCCTCCAGGGGCTGGGAGACAATCCGGGACTTAAGAGCTTCGATGTATATAACCACATCAGGGAGTTCGGGCATAATAACGCTGATAATTGCATTGACTTGCTAACAGCTCAAGGGCGGCACCCCGAGCCCGCATCTTCCTCGGGGAACGAGTTCTCGGTTCGGCTCTCTTCGACCCTGAGGCTCAGACCTGAAGGGAGCTCACCGTCGAAGCTAGTCAGTGGGCAATTGAGTTCTGCCTTAAAGGGCTTCGGCACTCTCCTCGCTTCACGGGACTCACGCAACGACCCACCGGGCCGGCGCACGCACGAACCTTCCGGATCTCAGATTTGACGTGGGCGGACTGCGGCTTTCATGCGGCGCCGACCTCGGTGGGTATCCCGTCGCTCCGTCCAGTTCCGCTCGGTGAGCGCCTTCAGCCACGAGCCGTGTTGTTATTCACCCGCTTCCCTGCGCGGGGGCAACATGGGCGGGATCTCGAGCTGTTGCTCTCCTCGGGCAGCGAGTTTTCAGGCCGTGGGCAATAGAGCAGTGCGAAGTTAGCAACGGGTAACGGGTTCTGAGACTGAGCCAAAACCGCTAAGCGCAAAGGGCATAGCGCAGAGCGTAATAAGATAACGGATTAATGACGACGAAACTACGAGAACAAAACAATTAGCGCCGGGCAGAAATGGGTTCGGAGCTGATGGCTGAAGGCTGAGAGCTGATAGCCATCCGTTGGGCTTCCCCAAAAAGCATGCCGGATCCACTGCTAGGATTAGGGCTCTCCATTCACGGAGCTACCTTGGTTGTATTAGAGCCGGCGTTGAAAGGGAGGATCTATTCCATGGTGATTTCTGTTGATTTGAAGTCCAAGGTAAAGAGTGACAAATTTGCCAGGGCAGGGGATAATACCTGTTTGTGCAGATTAAAAGCCAAGGAGGAGCGGATATGATAGGTCAAAAGGCTACTTTCGGAGCCGGATGTTTTTGGGGGGTTGAGTCCGCGTTTCGTCGGGTCAACGGAGTTATCAGCACCACTGTGGGTTATTGCGGGGGTTCTTTCCAAAACCCTACCTATGAGCATGTGTGCTCTGGTGAAACCGGACATGCGGAAGTGGTTCAGGTGGAATTTGACCCCGCCATGGTTTCCTACGATGATCTGTTAGCGGTTTTTTGGGAGGTTCACGATCCAACTACCATGAACCGACAGGGCCCGGACGTTGGGGAGCAGTACAGGTCCGTTATTTTTTATCACGATCACCAACAGAAGGTTCGGGCGGAGACTTCAAAGGAGAAGCTTGGGAAAAGCGGCCGTTATAGAAATCCAGTTGTAACAGATATTGCGCCTGTCGCTGAATTCTACCCGGCCGAAGACTACCATCAGCAGTACTTTGAAAAACGTGGAATTGGCGGGGCTCACCATTGATCATAATCGGTGAATGCAGCCCCCCCTGAGTTTCTCTACCTTTTGTTGTTCTTCCCTTGTAGTACAGGGTGCGAGAATTCAGGGACGTCGGCAACCTTGCCCAATGAAGTCCGCGACCTGAGAGTATCTTCGTCCCGCGCTTGCCCCCATGGCGATAGTGCCCGTCTCCACGTCTGAAATGCAGAAGAGTCCACGGAAGAGGATGTTTGACTATCGTGAGGATGGCTGACAGTAGTGGCTTGCCGAATTCATACGTCACCTCATCGTGAGTTGCTTTGCGCTCCTTCTCCTCCTAAAAACCGGCGCTAACTCGATCTAAGGTTAAGAGCGCCATCGTTAAGGCCAAAATGAAGCCGGAAAATTTATACAAACCCATACGACTTATCGACACTCCTTTCTAAGTCTTTTTGCAGTGATACCTTACAACTCCGGCTGCGTTTATGTCAAAACCATCGCGGTTGCAAATCTACGGATAAAGATTTAAATAAGAAATGGTGTTCTATCCGCCTTCGCACAAGACCACGAGCTATGTGCCCATGGTGGACCCTCCGTCTCTGTTCGATCTTGGGAGGCTACTTGGCCTGGTTTCGTCGGAGAAATGATCGATACCACGAGTGTACGCCCGCCATGGCTTCATACGTTAGTGAGAATCCCGCAAAGAATTTTATCCGAGAGGAAGGTGAGTGTCCCTCCATGCCTTTAACACGTAAGTTCCTGGGCCTTTCGGTTTTTCTTTTTATTCTATTCCTCCATTTTGCACCCGTAAACCCTCTATTCGCTCAGCAGGGGTCGAAGGGGATCGTTGTCGCGGACAATTCACTGGCGTCGCAGGCTGGAATGAAGATCCTCGAGCAAGGAGGCAACGCGGTGGATGCCGCTGTGGCTACGGCCTTTGCCCTTGGGGTGGTGAGTCCTGCCGCCTCGGGATTGGGTGGCGGCGGCTTCATGGTAATTTATCAATCCAAGGAAAGGAAAGCCCATGCCTTGGATTTTCGTGAGAGGGCACCTGCAGCGGCCGGTAAGGATACTTATGTGAAAAACGGTCGCGCCCTACCGAAGCTCAGCCGAAGGGGCGCCCTTGCCGTCGCAGTGCCTGGAGAAGTTGCCGGGCTAGTGGAGGTACTCAAACGATTTGGCAGCCTACCGCTTGAGACGGTCATCTCTCCGGCCATTGGCTATGCAAAGAAAGGATTCCCGATCGAGTCAAAACTTTACCGCGCAGTGAATCGTCAGCTTCCCACTATTCGGAAGGATCCAAATTTTGCCCGAATCTTTCTCAAGGCTGATGGGACACCTTATAAGAAAGGGGAAATGGTCCGCCAGCCGGAGTTAGGTGAAACGTTAAAGGCTATTTCTCGTGAAGGACCAAAGGTGTTTTACCAAGGGTGGATTGCTGCTGCCATCGCTGACCACCTCAAAAAGTCAGGTGGAATATTAACCCTTGAGGATCTCAAGGCGTATAAACCGGTTTGGAGGGGACCCATTCTGGGAAACTACCGGAATCGGTCGGTGGTTACCATGCCTCCTCCGAGTTCGGGAGGGATTGCCCTCCTTCAGATCTTAAATGTCCTGGAAGGTTACCAACTCGATGAATTCGGTCATAACTCAGCCACCTATCTTCACCTCCTGACGGAGGCTTCAAAGTTTGCTTTTGCTGACCGTGCTCAGTACCTGGGGGATCCGGATTTTGTTGAGATTCCCACCCAAAAACTCTTGTCAAAGGAATACGCCACCTGGATTCGCTCAAGAATTTCCCCGGTGAAGACCCAACCTCCTGCTTTCTATGGTCTCGCCTCCTTTGGTCCCAAGGATGGTGGAACGACTCATTTCGGAGTGTTAGACGCCAACGGAAATGCAGTCTCATGCAGCTTAACTATCAACACGACCTTTGGTTCGAAAGTAATGGTGAGGGAGACGGGTATCATTCTCAATAATGAGATGGATGACTTCTCCATCAAGCCCGGGGTGCCGAATACCTATGGCTTGATCGGCGGGCGGGCCAACTCCGTTGCGCCCAAAAAGACCCCCTTGAGCAGCATGACTCCAACCATCGTTCTCGAAGGGGACCGCCCGATTCTAATTGTGGGTGCTTCGGGAGGCCCTAGAATCATTAGCGCCACAGTTCAGACCATTCTCAACACGTTGGATTTCGGGATGCCCATCAAGGAAGCAGTATCGGCTCCCCGGATCCATCACCAATGGAAACCCGATGAGCTGAGAGTTGAGAGAGATATACCTCAAGAAGCCCGTGCTCCCCTGAAACGGCGCGGACATCGAATCAAGGAAAGTCGTTCCGTAGGAACCGTACAGGGTGTCCTGGTTCAAGAGGGTGCTATCAGCGGGCAGGCCGATCCCCGAGGAAATAAGCAGCCTCGCAAGCGAAAAGGGACATGATCCCTTTGAGACTACAGTTCAATGGGAAGACGAGAAGGGATCTTTAAATAGCATGGTCTGTTCACGACCCGGGCCAACAGAAGCAAGAATCATTTCAGTTCCGAGGATCTCTTCAAGCCGTCGCATATATTTTTGTGCGTTAAGGGGTAGGTCAGCAAATTTTCTGGCCTCGGAGAGAGGTTCATCCCACCCATCCAATTCTTCCAACACGGGCTGCGCCTTTTCCATGACCCTCAGGCTGGCAGGGAATTCGTGATAGAGGTCGCCGTCACTGCGGTAGGCCGTACATATTTTGATTTTCTTGAATCCGGTGAGGATGTCGAGTTTAGTCAGGGCTAAACCCGTCATGCCGTTGACGCGCACACCGTGGCGCACCCCCACCGCATCCAGCCATCCGCAACGGCGGGGCCGTCCAGTAGTCGCCCCGTACTCGTTCCCCTCCAGCATGAGTTTGTCTCCCTCGGGACCCTCCAGCTCCGTGGGGAACGGACCGCTTCCCACACGAGTGGTGTAGGCCTTCGTAATACCCACAATCTGGTGAATGTATTGTGGCCCCACGCCAGCTCCTGTGCAGGCCTCGCCGATGACCGTATTGGAAGAAGTTACATAGGGGTAGGTGCCATGATCCACGTCGAGCAGGGTTCCCTGCGCCCCCTCAAAGAGGACCTGTTTATTCCCTTTGATGGCGCCTTCGAGGTAGATCCCCGTATTGGTAACATACCCTTGAAGGTGTTCCCGGTAACTACAGTAGGTTTCGTAGATCTCGTTGAAGTCGAGGGTCTTCTCCTTCAGGATGGCCTTGAGATATATGTTTTTCTCCTTGAGATTGCTTTTGAGCTTGTCGCGAAAAGTCTCTTGCTCCAGGAGGTCAACGAAACGGATTCCAATGCGGGCCACCTTGTCCTCGTAGGCAGGTCCGATTCCACGTCCCGTGGTGCCGATCTTTCCTTTTCCCCTGAGCCGCTCCCTGGCCTGGTCGATGGCCTTGTGATAGGGCATGATCAGGTGGGCCTCTTCGCTTATTCGGAACAAAGAATCGTCTAAAAGATAACCCCTCTTCTTGAGGTTCTGGATCTCCTCCAAAAGAACCTCGGGGTCCACTACGACTCCATTCCCGATGACGCAGACCTTGTTGGCGTGAAGGGCCCCTGAGGGAATGAGGTGCAGGACCGTCTTTTCCCCGTTCACAACCAGGGTATGGCCAGCATTGTTGCCTCCCTGGAAGCGCACCACCACGTCTGCATGTTCGGCGAAGAGATCGACGATCTTGCCTTTCCCCTCGTCTCCCCATTGAGCGCCGATGACGGCTACGTTACCCATTGCAAAAAACTTTCTCTGGATCGGGTCTAGAGTTTCACCAGTACGGCGGATACAATATTGGGAAGGCGACGTAAGGCCGTAAGGACCTCTTTAGGAATGGGGTTGTCCACATGAATGAGGGAAATAGCCATGCCGCCCACTTTTTCTCTGCCCAACTCCAGCCCAGCAATATTGATTCCCTTTTCCCCCAGGAAGTTTCCCAGAGTTCCAACTACACCGGGCACATCTTTGTTGTTAAGGATCAGAACGTTGCCTTCGGGGACTGCCTCAAGATAGAAGTTGTTGATCCTAACGATCCGCGGGTTGTTGTTACCGAAGATGGCCCCTTCCACCTCCGCCTCTTTGTCTCTGGTCTTGACCCTCACTATGATGGAGCTGGCAAAATCACTGGCACGGCTGCTCTTTGATTCTACGATCCTGATCCCTCGATCGCGGGCCACAAGGGGGGCGTTGACGTAATTAATGCTGGTTTCCATTACCGGAGTGAGAATCCCCTTCAAGACGGCTAGGGTCAGCGGGGCCACGTCGTATTGGGCCACCTCTCCGCCGTATTCCACCTGCACCTCCTCGGGGACCTTGGCCAACATCTGTACCTGGAAGCTTCCCAGTTTTTCTCCCAAAAGCAGATAAGGGCGAAGCGTGTTGAGGAGCTCGGGGTTTACGGAGGGAACATTCACTGCAAAGCGGATAACTTCACCGCTCAAGAAGTCCACCACCTGCTCGGCAACCGCTATGCCCACATTGAGCTGTGCTTCATCCGTGGAAGCCCCCAGATGGGGGGTCGCGATGACCTGGTCCATCTGGAGAAGGGGATGGTCAGGTGGCGGTGGTTCATCTACGAATACGTCCAGGGCGGCCCCGGCCACTTTCCCGTCCCGAAGGCTTTGGGCAAGGTCCTCTTCATCCACGATACCGCCACGGGCGCAGTTGATGATTCGCACGCCCTTTTTCATCTTGGCGAAGGCATTCCGATTAATTAGACCTCTGGTCTCGTCGGTCAACGGCGTGTGAACGGTTATGAAATCTGATTTCTCATAAATCTCATCCAGGCTGACCAAAGACACTCCCAATCGGGCGGCACCTTCAGCGGTAAGAAACGGATCATTGCCGAGCACCTTCATCCGCAAGCCAAGCGCTCGCTCGGCAACGATGCGACCGACATTACCGAGGCCGATGATGCCCAGTGTCTTATTGCAGAGTTCGACCCCTGTAAACTTCTGACGCGTCCATTTACCTTCCTTGAGGGAGTTCACCGCCTGGGGGATATGGCGGGCAAGGGACATCATGAGAGATATGGCATGTTCCGCAGTGGTCACGTTGTTTCCACCGGGGGTGTTCATGACCACGATTCCCCTCTTACTGGCGGCATCGATGTCGATGTTTTCCACACCAACACCGGCCCTCCCTATGACCTTGAGCTTGCCTGCCGCCTCCACAATGTCGGCGGTAACCTTGGTGCCGCTGCGAATGACCAATCCGTCGTAGTCCTTGATGATGGATTTGAGCTCAGCTGGTTTAATTCCGGGCCGTAGATCGACTTCAAATCCTAGAACCCGTTTGAATGCTTCAATGCCCTCGTCTGGGAGGGGGTCGGTTACCAAAACCTTCATTTTTTTCCTCAGACCGGTTCTTCTTCCAGGGCTTCCATGAGGACCTCTTCCGCCGCACCTACTCCCTGGCCGAGCTTGACCACGAAACCAAACTTTCTCAAAGCCATCTCCAGTGCGCCGATGGCCACCAATACGTCGAATGCCCCCATATATCCCACGTGGGCGATGCGGATAATCTTTCCCACCAGGTGGTCTTGCCCTCCGGCGAAGGCTACTCCCATGGGACCAAGGAGGTAATCGACAAATTTGTTTCCGTCAATGCCGTCTGGGACGAAAATCCCGGTTGCCGCAGGACTCGGGTTCTCAGGGGCAAGGAGCTCAAGCCCCATGGCAGTTGCCGCGGCACGGGTGGCCCGGGCCAAACGTTCGTGGCGCACGTAAACTCGCTCCAGCCCTTCATCCTGGATCAATTTGAGCGCTGCGCCGAGTCCAAGAATGAGGGAGATGGCCGGAGTGAACGCTGTTTCCCCCTTGTCCTGGCTTTTTTTCTCGAGCTTTAGGTCATAATAGAACTTTGAGCACTTTGCAGCTTCTGTTCTTTTCCATGCCCGGTCGCCTAGGGAGATAAAGCCGAGGCCGGGCGGAAGCATCAGCGCCTTTTGCGACCCTGTCAGCAACACATCGATTTCCAATTCGTCCTGTGGCAGAGGTAAAACACCCACGGCCGTAATCCCGTCCACGATGAGCAGCGGTCCATTGCGTGTGATCTTCGAGATCTCGCGTATGGGATGCAGAGCGGTGGTGGAGGTCTCACTGGCCTGGATCAGGATCGCCTGGATATCTGGGTAGACCTGTAGGTGTTTCTCCATGACCTGTGGCTTGACGGCCTTGCCCCATTCCACCTTGATTTCAATCGGATCTACGCCAAATGACTGGCAGATCCGCAGCCACCGCTCACCGAATTTACCGCCATTTACGACTAGGACTTTTTCACCGGGCGAAAAGAGGTTTGTAATTGCGGCCTCCATGGCCCCAGTCCCTGAGGAGGCAAGCATGAGGACGTCATTTTTCGTTCCAAAGAGGTTCTTTAGTCCCTGACGCACTTCGGTAAAGATTTTACTGAACTTTGGGGTCCGATGATGAATGATGGGTTGGGACATGGCCGCCACCACTTCATCGGGGATGGGGGTCGGTCCGGGTGTGAACAGGTACTGTTTAATCATGTTGCACCAATAAAAAAGCCTGAACCTCTTTATATAAGAGACCCAGGCGTTCGGCCATCTTGAAGCTTAGCGCTCCTCCGTGGTTTCTTCCACTTAGACGCCAGTTGCGCAAAAGCCGACAAAACTAATACCGTTCCTAGCCCAGACGGTGGATTTTGTCAACTCTTTGGGGGATTATGCGTCCTGAACAACTTGGAGTTCAGTTTCCAATCCCACAGCTCCGTTGATGTTGCTCTCAACAATCCTAAGCCCGCATTTCCCATATGGCACCATTAATGGGTACGGATTTATGCTGATTCTACTGTAAGAATCAATGTGTTGGATGCATCTGGGAACGAGCCTTTGCGGCTTGATTTCGACCGCCGCCTGAAGCTTGAGTTTCATGGTTCCAGGATCACCACCGACGCTGGATTGCTTACCTACCGTGAACTCGATGACGCACTCGGGTTGACGGACATGGTTGGCGATGAACTGGTTGATCCGCGCACCGGCAAGAACGGCCAGCACGCGCTGACGGGATTGTTTCATCAGTCGGTCTTCGGCCGCCTCGGTGGCTACGAAGACGTGAACGACGCTGACCGCCTGGGTCGTGATCCGGCGATGCGCTGGATTGTCGGCGGTCGTGCCATTGCGAAAGCTGCGGCGTTATTTCCGAGGGGATGCCGCCTTTGCCTCACCGGACATCTATGAATTCCTGGAAGCCGAAGGCTACACCTACGCCATCCGTATCAAAGCCAACGCGGTTCTTCAGGAAAGCATCGCCCATTTGCTCTCCCGTCCCGTCGGTCGCCCGCCGAACCATGTTCGCCGCTTCCATGCCAGCTTCAGCTATCATGCAGGCTCGTGGGACAGGAAGCGCCGGGTTGTCGCCAAGGTGGAGTGGCATCCCGGGGAACTGTATCCCCGCGTCGGCTTCATCGTCACCAACTTGTCTCGACCGGCCGAGCGCGTCGTCGCCTTCTACAATCAACGCGGCACGGCGGAACAGTGCATCAAGGAAGGCAAGAATGCCATCAAATG
The DNA here is from genome assembly GCA_965218425.1 of uncultured Binatia bacterium (SeqCode). Classification (GTDB taxonomy): domain Bacteria; phylum Desulfobacterota; class Binatia; order UBA9968; family CAXXLF01; genus CBDCDW01. The sequence continues at coordinate 1,284,408 of OZ244621.1, read as the reverse complement.
GACCCGGCTGTCGTGCCGCAGGTTCGACCACAATGCCGTCCGGCTACAGCTTCACGCGCTCGCCTACAACCTCGGCAATTTCATGCGCACACTCGCTTTGCCCGATGCCGTGGAACAGTGGTCGCTGATAACGCTCCGAGAGAAACTCATCAAGATCGGTGCGAAGATCATCCGCCACGGCCGGTACGTCATCTTCCAGGTGGCCGAGGTCGCTATCCCGAGAGAGCTGTTCGCCGACATCCTGAGCCGTATCGACCGGCTCAGACCCAAGCCAGGCCCGGCATGACCGAGGGGATACTGCTCATCCTCCAAGATGACAGCACGGGTGTGTCTGGAAAACGGCCGGGACGTTCAGTTTCGCCAACCAGCGTCGCCGATTGGACCTTCGTTGCATGGAACCCGCTCAATGATGCCCTGCAATAGGCCTGAGAATTGCCTCGCGGGCGGTTTCGAGTTAAGCTCAAACCGCTGGAAGGCTCCACGTGGGGAATCCCGGCTAAATAGAATAAAAAGGGAGGAAAAATGGCACAGGTTCGATATATCGTTAATGATGTGGCCGATTCTGTCGCATTCTATACATCCTATCTCGGCTTCGACTTAGTGAACCAGTTTGGACGGGCAATGGCTATATTGCAGCGTGAAGATTTGACGCTATGGCTCGCCGGCCCAGCGGCATCGGCGTTGAGACCTATGCCCGACGGATCAAAGCCTGAACCCGGCAGCTGGAATCGATTTGTCATTATCGTTCAAGATCTAGACAAAACTGTCGCCGAACTTCGCGCACAAGACGTCAAATTTCGCAACGAAATTGAGACCAATGCGGACAGAAAACAGATTCTGTGCGAGGATCCGTCAGGAAACGTAATCGAGCTCTTTCAGTCAGGCTGAACCCGTTCTACTACTAGCTTTGATAGCGTTGGTCGATCAGCCGTTTCGCCTTGCCCTCGCGGCCGATATTGGCGATCTCGGATTAGGCGAGCACCAGCAACCGTTTATCCGTGTTGCCGGTATTCTTGTGGTGTGGGTGCCTTGGGTCCCGTCCTTAGAACAACTGTCGCAACCCGACTTGCAGGATGCAAAGCTCCCGATCGTACAGCGGAATGTTGGAGGTCGTTCGCGCCCAGTTCAAGGTGATCTCGGCTAAGACTCTCCTTGCTCCTCGGGAACGAGTTTTCGGTCCGACCGAGCTCACTGTGGAGGCGGGGCCGTGGATAATAAGCCAATGCGAAGTCGGCAACGAGTAACGAGTGCTGAGGACTGGACTAAGCAGCAACACGCATAGGGCAGGGCGCAAAGCGCGCAAAACAGGAAGCAAGAGGCAATTGGCAGCCTGAGAAGAGGAGCGGAAGGACTTGGTACAGTTAGCAATTATAAGTCCGGAGCTAATGGCTGACGGCTGATAGCTATCCGTTGGGTTCCCGCTGAAAGGCGGGTCACCGAGCCCAAAATGCCGCTGTTTCGTTTCACTACCCTTGTTAAGATCCCGTTAAGATCATGATTTGACGGCCAGGGATATTTGTCAGCGGTTCCAATCTGTGCCAATAATTTTTGATAGGTAGACAAAGGATGGCACGGCTCGTTCTATTTGATCTCGATGGCACTTTGATCCGTTCCCACAACGGATATATCCCCTTCAATCAGGCCATCGAAAAAACCTTTGGCATCCGTGGGGATATCCGCACCGTGATCCCCGACGGAAACACCGATCCGGTGATTCTAGAGGATATTTTCTCTGCAGCCAATGTAAAAGTTGATATCACAGAGGAGCATTGGGGGAACTTTGCGCAGAACCTGCGCCAGAGCTATGCCCAGACCATGCAACAGGGGATGACTAAGCTCATGTCGCTTCCCGGGGTTTTAAGACTGCTACAGGAATTAGACCAGATGGAAGGGGTCCATCAAGGTGTCGTTACCGGCAACCTGGAAGTGACCAGTAAATTGAAACTTAAATCCGTGGGCTTAACTCCCTTCTTGAGCCTAGGGGCCTATGGTAGCGACTCCCGGCACCGCGGCGATCTGCCGAGAATTGCCAAGGACAGATGGGAGCGGGCCCTTGGGATCTCCCTGGACCCTCAGCAATGTGTCATCGTTGGAGATACCCCGAAGGACCTCGCCGCGGCAAGGGAGAATCAGATGAAATGTCTGCTGGTGGGCACTGGCCGATACCCGGTGGAGGAATTGAGACTTTTCGAGCCCGATGCTGCGCTGCCGGATTTTACTGATACCGAGGCCTCTGTTGAATCGTTGCTCTCTTGCACCATGGCGCCAAAGCGTTGAAGTTGCCGGCTGCAATTTGCAGCCTTGGCTCATAGGTCTTTCAGCTAAATAAAATAGTATCACCACGGACCCAGAATTAGCCTAGGTAAGGCTTGACATGATAGCCACTCATCGGATACGAGATAATAGTATCGTTAGGAGTCTAGGGTTACAGCTATTAACGTAATGGGTCGCCCCTCTGATCGGCGCCCCGAAAGGAGTCATTGTATGGCCATTTCACTATCCCACGGCGGCGGAGAAACCATCTATTCCTCGGGATCACTCACTCATGATGTCTTGGTGGGGACCCTTGACGGTGTGATCAACATCGAGCGTGATGACCCTGGCTGGCGCATCACTAACCGGTCACTCCAGGGCAAGCATATTCACGCGCTCCTCTTTGAAGAGCAAAGCGGACAATGGTTTGCCGGCGTGACCAAGGGGGGCATCTTTGCAAGCTCCGACGGCGGCAAGACCTGGGAGCAGCGCGACAACGGGTTGACCGAGAAAGACGTCTATAGCCTTTCCAAGACCCGTATCAATGGCAAAATTAGGCTCTTCGCCGGCACCGAGCCGGCGTGTCTCTTTGTGAGTGACGATCTAGGCAAGAGCTGGACGGAAAGGCCCAGGCTAAAGGGTGTACCGGGTCATGAGAAATGGAGCTTTCCTGCTCCTCCTCACGTTCCGCACCTCAAGCACATCAATTTCCAGCCAGGCAATCCCCACACCATTTACGGCAGCATTGAGGTGGGTGCGCTGTTAAAGAGCACTGACGACGGGGAGACCTGGCAGTCAATCACGGGTGTGTATGAGGACGTGCATCGTTGCATCATTAACCCCAATGACCCGAAGCAACTCTATGTCACCGGTGGCATGGGACTGTGGCGGAGCAAAGACGATGGCTCCACCTGGGAAAACACATTCAGCCCCGGCAGCCCATACGGCGGTTATCCGGACCAGTTGGTCTTCAAGCCCAGCGACCCCAATTACATGCTGATTTCTGCCGGAGAGAAGAGTCCCGGCGCATGGCGTACTGAACACAGGGCCAATTCAAGGATCTCGAGGAGCCGGGACGGTGGCACCACTTGGGAAATTTTGAGCGGTGGTCTGCAGGACAAGATGCAGGCCAGCGTGGAGGCCATGTGCCTCGAAGAGGCGGGGGGCCAGGTACAGGTATTCGCCGGTACCACTGGGGGTACAGTCCTTTGGAGCAAAGATGGTGGCGAGCATTGGGAGACCATCATCAAGGACCTAGCTCCCCTTTCCAAGGGAGGCCACTACCGGCCGCTGACCGAGCAAGCCCAGGCAGTTTAGGCAAAGAAATTCACTTTAGTGTCTCTGGGATTGAGGCGGTCAATGCTCCGTGGTTGGCCAACCGAAAGGGGGTAGCCGATGGCTCTTTCTCTTTCCCACGGGGGCGGAGAGACCGTTTACTCTTCGTCCTCAAACAGCAACCAGGTCCTGGTAGGCACCCTCGATGGCGTGACAATGATCGAGCGCAGTGGCGCTGGTTGGGGTATTGCATACCAGGCCCTCCAGGGTAAACATATCCACGCGCTGGTTTTCGAAGAAGGTAGTGAAACCTGGTTTGCAGGCATCCGTCACGGTGGCATTATGGTTAGCACCGATGGAGGCAAAAGCTGGGAGCCGAGCGACCATGGGCTAACGGAGAAGGATGTCTATTGCCTTTCCAAGGCCAGGCCTAAAGGACGTGCCGAGTCATGGGAATTGGAAATTTCCCGGACCGCCCCACATAGCCCATCTCAAGCACATCAATTTCGAACCAGGCAATCCTCACACCATTTACGGCAGCATTGAGGTGGGTGCGCTGCTAAAGAGCACCGATGATGGAGTGACCTGGAATGAGTTAACGGGTATTTACGAGGATGTGCATCGATGCATCGTAAGTCCCAGCAACCCTAATCAACTCTATGTTACGGGTGGAATGGGGTTGTGGCAAAGCCATGACGGTGGAGCCAGTTGGGAAAACACCTTTACCCGGGGCAGCCCATACGGCGGTTATCCGGACCAGCTTGTCTTCAAGCCCACTGATCCAAAATACATGATAATTTCCGCGGGACGCAAGAGTCCTCCCACCTGGCGGGAGGAGACAGCTCAGACGAGGATCTCTAGAAGCCGCGACGGGGGTGCAACCTGGGAGATCATGGGGAGCGGCCTGAAGGATCGTATGCCCCACAGCATCGAAGCCATGTGTATCGAGGAATCAGTTGACAAGGTGCAGGTGTTTGCCGGTACCACGGGCGGTAGTATTCTCTGGAGTGGGGACGGCGGCGAGCATTGGCAAACCGTTATCAAAGGCCTGGCACCCATTTCCAAGGGTGGTCACTACCGGGGGCTGGTGGGCCGGGCGGCATAGGTTCTGCACGCCGATAGCAATCTAGTGGAAAGTACCGTGTTCTGAGTACTGAGAAATTGTGCAAAGCGCTATGCCCATGGCGTAAAGTCCCCTTGCGAATTCGGGACCACTGACTGCAGAATTTGGAAAGACAGTAGGCAGTTAGCGGAAAATAGTGAAGACAGTGTTAAGTGTAAAGTTTTAAGCTGGGGAGAAAAAATACCTTTAAAACTCGAGGATGATCGATTCTTAACACTGGGGACTTAACACTCAAAACTTTTTAGCTGAGGGTTGATCGCTGACAGCTCTCTTCACTGCAAACATTCTTTCCTACACTTTATACCCAACCCCCTCCACTTTCAGGGCTCAGCACTGAGTCCGCTTTGTGCGTTGCTACCGGCGGCCAATTGGATCAGGGTTAACTAAATGCCTCGGAGAAGGTTTGCCGCTGCCGGGTGCTGCCCAGCATCAACAGTTCACTCCCGTTGAGGAGGGTCGTCGTGGGGGGCGGGTTCGTCACCACGCGACCGTTTTGCTGGATCCCGATGACATTGAGTCCTGTTCGGGAGGCAATTTCACTTGCTGCCAGTGTCTGGCCATCCAGAGCCGCAGGGAGGGGAACGGCAAACAGTTCCACTCCTTCACCTAGCATCACTAGTTCGTGCCCTTGCACCAAGGAAAGAACGTATTCGGCTCCCAGGGAGTCGTAGCTGAGGACAAAGTCTGCGCCCGCACGGTGGATGGCTTCGATGTTTCTCTCATGGGTGATCCGACTGACGATGCGAAGATCCGGGTTGAGGCGGCGCAGGTAAACGGCCAGGTAGATGTTCACGGCATCATCGTTGGTTGTGAGGATCACGGAAGGGGCCTCCCTCAAGCCAGCTCCCATGAGGACTTCCCGATCGGCCGCGTCGCCGATAAACAGGCGATCCGGGATGTCACCGATCCGATCTCGAAGCGACTCATTACGTTCCACTACATATACCGGGATGCCCTTCCTTTTTATTTCGCGTGCCGTCGCCCGGCCCACCTTGCCTCCCCCAATGACCAGCACCGGGTTGTAGTTTGTGTCGTAGATGACCAGCAGGGCGTCTAATTCGAGAATTTGGTTCTCGGTGCCCACCACCACCGGGACGCTGTAGTTTGAAAGGTAGGTGTCGGGGTAAGCCGGGTTGAGTCGCCCGCGTTCCCAGACGGCGACGATGTTGACGCCGGTGGCCTCCCTTATCTGCGTCTCCCGGATGGTGTGGCCTGCCAGGGGAGTATTGTGGACTGGAAACTCAGCGATCTTTAAGTCTCTGAAGCTGCCAATGACATGGGATTGAGCATGCCCGGTGTTCACCCGATTGGCCAAACGCTCCCCCAATCTCTGCTTTAGAGGCAGTACATGCGTGCAGCCGCTCAATTCCAGGATATCTGTGGAGTCTTCAGCCTCAATAATGGCGATGATGGGCACATCGGGTGCCACCTCCCGGACCGTTAGGGTAATATTGGTGTTGATGGTATCCGCGCCATTGGCAAATATCAGCCGGGCTTTCGATGTCTGAAGTGCCTGGTAGGTAGATCGGCTGTCCACCTCACCTGCGATCACCGAGATGCCGTCTCTGTGCATGCCTGCGGCTTGTGTGGGGTTGGGTTCGATCACGTAATATGGGATGCCGTAGACCTGGAGTCTGTCAATGAGTCCGGGGGCGATGGTGTCGTAGGTGCAAATCACCACGTGCCCTGTTGTATCCTCTCGAGCTTTGCGCGGCGCCTGCTGCCGTACCCGCGCTTCGAGCCAGGGTGCATAGAAAAAGCGGATAAACGTAAAGGGAAGCACAATCAAGAGGAGCACGATGCCCGACAGCAACACTAGGATACTGAACGCCCGTCCCATGTCGCTATGGAACGTGATGTCTCCAAATCCAAGGGTAGTCATCACCGTTAGGGTCCAATAGACTCCTGTGATCCAAGAGTGCGTCTGCCCCTCCACGTGCAGCATGATCAAGTGGAAAAGCACTGAATAGACCGCAATGACACAGAACAAAAAGATGAGGTACTTGATCAGAGCCCAGGTATTTTGGCGTGTGCCCGGCTCATTGAAGAAATATGTTAGATCGCTGGGGATAAACTTCATAACCGTCTTCTGCTCTGTCTCTATTACAGGCTTTTTAATCGGGTCTGTCAAAGGATAAGATAACCGTGGCGCTTTCCCTGGTGCCGACGATATTTATGGATACAAAAATTAGAGGCCCCCGCGTCTAGCCGGCAGCACTATTGAGAACCGCATAATATAGTAACATTGGATAAGAACTTAATGTATAGTGGTGGTATGGGAAACCCACTTGGAGTGCGACGGGACTTTGAAGCATTGGAGCGGCGGTGGATGGAGGCGGGGAGGCTGTTGAAGCGAGGGCTGTCGGAGGCGGAGGTGGCGCGTTGGGTGGGAGTGCACCGCCAGTCGGTGAATCGATGGGCGCGGCAGTTGGCCGAGAGCGGCAGAGCCGGGCTCAAGCAGGCGGGGCGTGCCGGACGCAAGCCGCGACTGAGCCCGGCGGATCTGAAGAAGATCGAGGGCGGTTTGAAACGGGGACCCGAAGCGCTGGGGTACGACACGAGCCTGTGGACCGCAAGGCGAGTGGCCCACTTGATTGGGGAAGCCTGCGGAGTCACATACCATCCGGGCCATGTTTGGCGGATATTGCGGCAGTTGGGGTGGAGTTGCCAGCGGCCGACGGGACGTGCCTTGGAACGAGATGAAGAGGCGATCCGGCAGTGGAAGAAGAAGCGCTGGCCGGAGATTAAAAAAAAGCCCGAAACGAGGGGCGAACCATAGTGTTCGTGGACGAAAGCGGGCTGAGCGAGCGGCCGAATCGGTATCGTACGTGGTCGCCCCGAGGACAGACGCCAGTGCTGCAATATCACTTCAACTGGAAGAGTCTGTCGGCCATCGCCGGAGTCACCTGGTGGCGCTTGTACTTTCGAGTGTATCCGGGAGCCATCAAGAGCCCCCAGATCATCGAATTCCTGAAGCACTTGATGCGTCATGTTTCCGGGCCGCTGCTGGTAGTGTGGGACGGACTGCCCAGCCACCGGAGCCGGTTGGTTCGGGACTTTGTTGCCGCTACCGAAGGCGCGTTGGTGCTGGAACGGTTGCCGGCCTATGCACCGGAACTGAATCCCGTCGAATACCTCTGGGGATACTGGAAGCATCATGAACTGCCCAACTTCTGTGCCAAGGACTTCGCTCAACTCAGCCACCATGCTCGTCGGGCCCTTTGCCGAATGCGCCGCAGGCCTCGTCTCGTTACCGCCTTCTGGAAACAGTCCAGCCTTTTCTGATGTCATTATATTATACGAGGATCAATAAGTGCGCATCAACATAGCGAACGAGGCTTCCCAGTTAAAGTTATATCAATGGGTCTCAATTCATTTGTGTCAAACACTCGATGATTTTTCAATCAACGCCTTTGGGGGAGTTGCCGACCCTTACAGTGTGGGCTAGACTTCCCCAACTGATTACGGGACGGGTTGGCCACGGTTGCCTAGGGAGGACCGAAAATGACCAAGGAAGATTTGTTTAACCAGGGCATGGACCTCTTGGCCGAGGACAAAATGGAAGAGGCTTTGGAAATCTATAAGAAGGCCTTGGAGTTGGATCCAGGCTATGGGGACGCATTGCACGCCCTGGCCATGGCCTATGCCAACCTTGACAGGCTTGATGAGGCCGTTGAGGTTGGCAAGAAGCTGATCCAGGTCAGCCCGGAAGATGAACTGGCCCATACCAGCCTTTCGATTTTTTATCAGCGTAAGGGAATGATAGCGGAGGCAGAGGAAGTTGCCGCCAAAGCTAGAACTTTGGGTTGGAAGAGGGAGCTTCAGGAAAAGAAAAGGGAAGAGAAGTGAGCAGGGCCGTAGGGCCCAAGGAATGAGAGACCTTATGTCGGTACGCACGACATTGATCCGTCTTTTGGAAAGACTTCTTCCTCTTCCCACCGCCTCGTTCCATGAAGGCTTTGTGAGCTCCTTTATTTGCGAGGAATTAAAAGGATTGGGCCTCGCCCCACAGATGGATCGTTATGGCAATATTTTGGTTCGCTGGGGGGAGGGGGAAAGTCACGTGGCCTGGGTCGCCCATATGGACCATCCGGGATTTGAAATTATCGAGGCCAGGGGAACCCGGGCACAAGCCCAGTGGTTTGGAGGCGTGGATCCGAAATACTTCATGGGTGCCAAGGTGGTGATTTACCGGCATTCGTCGGGCGACGTCAGTGCCAAAGGCCGGGTGGAAAAAATCTCAAAAAACGATCAGGGGCGGGTCGACAAGATGACACTGAGAGTGGATGGGGCTGTGGATGTAGGAGATTTCGGCACCTGGGATCTTGTGCCGTTTCGCCGCCGGGGGGAATTGATCTACACAAAGGGGGCCGACGATTTGGTGGGCTGCGCGGTGATGATTGCTGCCCTGAATGAGATCAAACAAAGGGGCCTCAAAAAGGGGGTCCTAGCTATTTTTACACGGGCTGAAGAAATAGGGTTCGTCGGTACTCTGGGTATCCTTGAAGATGGGTGCATTTCGCCCGCCACTAAAATGATCTCCATTGAAACCAGTAAGGCCTTGCCTGGAGTTCGTTTGGGTTGCGGGCCCGTAATTCGCTTGGGTGATCGGACCAGCATGTTTCATCATGAGATGGTTCTTTTTATGGATCACGTGGCACGTGAGGAAAAGAAAAAAGATCAAGATTATTCGTTTCAACGCAGAGTGATGGATGGGGGCACATGCGAGGCGACGCCCTTTCAGCTAAAGGGCTACATGGCTGGGGGAATGGCCGTTCCGCTCAGAAATTACCATAACCAGGGTGCAAGAGTGATCGCCCCAGAGGGGGTCCACTTGAAGGATGTTGAAGGTAGCGTACGACTTCTAGTTCAAACCCTCCGGAGGATTGATGAATTTCAAGCCCCAGTAGACGAGATCCGTCGAAGGTGGGATGGGGCATGGCAAAAATACCAGGGGCGACTGCAAGGAAATCAAAAGCCGGACTGAGCCCATGGAAGTGCGGGGTTTTCACCTCTTGCTTGGGGCGGTCGGCGTAAAGTACATTAAGTTTGGGGTGTCATGGGGAGGCGGTCCGGGCGGTCTGAAGACATTGATCCCCAGGGGGAAACAGAGTATGGTAATCGTCTTTATATCATAAGGGAGAGGTGGCGATGATTCCGAAAAAACTCACCATTGAAAAGATTCAGGAAGTATTGAGAAAACAACAATATATCTGCGACAGGAGCCTGGCCACCGTGGTCTTTCTCTCCGTTCAAATGGGCAAGCCTGTGCTCCTAGAGGGGGAGGCTGGAGTTGGCAAGACGGAGATCGCCAAGGTCCTTGCCGAGGTCATGGAGTCGCGCCTGATCCGTCTCCAGTGTTATGAGGGATTGGATGCGAACACGGCTCTTTACGAATGGAACTATCCCAAGCAGATGCTGCGCATCAAGTTAGAGGAGGTGGGGCAAGGTGACCGGAAGAATCTGGAAACCGAGATCTTTACAGAGGAGTACATCGTTAAACGGCCGCTATTGGAGGCCATACAGAGTGAGGGCTCCACGCCACCGGTCCTCTTGATCGACGAAATCGATCGCGCGGATATGGAGTTTGAGGCCTTTCTTTTAGAGGTGCTTTCTGATTTTCAAATCACCATACCTGAGATTGGGACCATCCGCGCCAAACAGCGACCCTATGTTTTTCTCACCTCCAACCGGACTCGAGAGATTCATGACGCGCTCAAGCGGCGGTGCCTTTACCATTGGATCGAATACCCCACCTTTGAAAAGGAATATGAGATTGTCATCACGAAGTACGACCAAGTGGGGGAGCTTTTGGCAAAGCAGATTTGTGCCTTTATGCAACAGGTTCGACAGATGAATTTCTACAAACGCCCCGGTGTGGCGGAGACCCTCGATTGGGCCTGCGCCCTGATGGCCCTCCATCGCGAGCAACTGGACGAAAAGACCCTGGAGGAAACCATGGGATGTGTCTTTAAATACAAAGAGGACCTTCACCACCTGCAGGAAGAGGTGACCAACAAGAAACTGGATTTGGGCGGCATTCTCAAAGAACCAGCGAGGTTTCAATCCTAAGATGAGCACTGAAGAGCCCACCGATCAAGATATTATCAAGACGGTTCAGTCTTTCGCCAAAGTGCGCGGAACGGGACTGTTGCCGAACCTGCTGGCCTTTGGGCGAGTGATGAAAGATCTGGGCCTCAGGGTGGGGCTGAGCCAGGTGATGGATGCCAGCCGCTCCCTTGAATTCGTGGATATCGGACGTCGAGAAGACTTTTACTCAGTCCTTCGTTCGAACTTAGTCTCTGAAAGGGAGCAGATGCCCCTGTTCGACCGCGTCTTTGAATGTTTTTGGAAAGGAATGTCTGAAGCCGAGGAGCAAGGGGAGTCCGAAGAATTGGTGATGCCATCTTCATTATCCCGTGAAGGCTGGGATGAGCCGGGAGAAGTTCAAGAGGAAACCACAGAGGTGGCCAACGGCGAAGAGGATCAGAACGAGGAGGGGGATCCCTTGTCGCTTCCCACCTACAGCCCCCAGGAAGTATTGAACCAAAAAGACTTCAGTGAAATGGGGATCGAAGAGAGTCGGGCCATTAGCCGTGCGATCCTCCTCATTGCTTCGAAGATCGCCACACAGGTGAGCCGTCGGAAAAAGCGGTCCGTCAAAGGAGATGAGATAGATCCACGCTGGACCATGCGAAAGAACATTAAATACGGGGGAGAGTTAATTGACCTCGTCTCGCGCAAGCGCAGAATCAAGAAAACCCGCGTGATTCTGCTTTGTGACGTGAGCGGTTCCATGGACTGTTATAGCCGCTTTTTAATCCAGTTTATGTATGGCCTGCAGAACGAACTCTGGGGTGTGGAGACCTTCGTGTTCAGCACCTCCCTAACCCGTATCACTCATATGATTCGTACCCGGGACATCGTGAACGCACTGGAGAGAATCTCGGGTGATGTGCTGGGCTGGTCAGGGGGGACCAATATCGGCCGTTCCCTTTCCGCCTTCAATAGGGAATTTGCCCCTAGTCTGGTGACCCATCGGACCGTTGTGGTGGTCATCAGTGATGGTTGGGACCGGGGGAATGTGGCTTTGCTGGAGCAGGAAATGATAAACTTAAAGAGACGGTGCCATAAGGTGATATGGCTCAATCCCCTTTTGGCCAGCAAGGACTACCAGCCCTTGTGTAAAGGAATGCAAGCGGTGCTTCCTCATTTGGATTACTTTTTGTCAGTTCACAATGTTCAGAGCCTTGTTGCGTTAGGCTCCACGATGCAACGACTGGTTGCTTAGGAGGTCGTGCAATGGATGAGATTTATGACCAAATCAAAGAATTCTTGGATAAAGGGGAAACCCTAGCCGTGGCCACCATCGTCTCCACTCGTGGGTCCACTCCTAGGGAGGTGGGAGCAAAGATGGCCGTGACCGCCTGGGGGGAAATCTTAGGGACCATTGGTGGTGGTTGCGGTGAGGCGGATGTGCGTCGTGAGGCCATTGAAGTCATCCGGACGCGGAAGCCCAAGGTAGTGCGGGTGGATCTCCTTGACGATATCTCTTCGGATAGCCCCGCTGTCTGCGGTGGCATAATGAACGTCTTCATCGATCCTTGGTGGAAGGGCGCGGAAGAGACTCCAACAAAAGAATGAGCGAGTTGATTGAAGAGCTAATCAGCGTCCAGAAAGCGCGTGCCTCTGCGGTGTTGGCAACGGTGGTGAATGCGGGGGAAGGCGGCCAGGTGCAATCCGGAGCGAAATGCCTCATTAGTGACGGGCAGGTTAAAGCCGCAACCATCCGAGATCAAGAGCTTAAGGCGGCGATCCTCAAGGAGGCCGAGACACGGTTGAAGGAAGAGAGATCCAAGCTTGTATCATTGGATCTCCCATCAACCGGCGGCAAAGCGGAAATCTACTTTGACGTGATGCTTTCGCCCCCAAAACTCATCGTGGTGGGCGCAGGCCACATTGCCGTACCGCTGGCGAAGATTGCCAGACTATTGGATTTCCATGTTACCGTCATCGACGATCGCATCCTGTTCGCCAACCGAGAGAGGTTTCCGGATGTGGACGAAGTTACGGTGGGGGATATGGCGGAAACCCTCAAGGGAATGGCCATCACTCCTTCCACCTATATTGTGCTTGTCACCCGAGGTCATAAGTATGATGAGCCCTGTCTCCGAGAGATCGTGCATAGTCCGGCCAAATACGTTGGAATGATCGGTAGCAGAAGACGCGTAAAGGCATGCTTCCATCGGTTTAAGGAAGAGGAGAAGATCGCCGACGAGATCATTCAAAGAGTCTATGCCCCCATCGGTTTGGATCTCCACGCGGAGACCCCCGAGGAGATTGCCGTGGCGATCATCGCGGAGATCATTCTCGCTCGACGAGGAGGAAAGGGCGGGTCTCTGTCTCTTTCACGAAAAGATAAAGGCCCTACGAGTAATTCGTGAAACCCGGTTTAAGGATCTGGCAGAGTACATCGATATTATCCAAGGAAGATGGCCGCCAGCAAAAGGATCACCGGTGTGGTGTTTACCGATTTAGGACAGGGGGCTTCCTTTATGGCCCTCGAGTGGGTCCAACGAGTCATCCGAGAAAGGGTGGGTTTTGCCCCTCATCCGGGGACACTCAATTTGCGTCTTGAGTCCACCGAAGCGATGGAGCAATGGAAGGATCTGCAAAAATCCATGAGGGGAGTTGATGTTCCACCTGCGGAAGCTTCTTTTTGTAATGCCCGCTGCTTCACAGCCCGCATTGGTGGACCCTCCGTGGGTCCAAAGGATAACGAGACGGTTGCCGTCCTAGTCCCCGAAGTGGATAATTATCCGCCGGATAAACTCGAGGTCATTGCTCCTTTTCATGTGAAGGATACGCTTAATGTTAAGGATGGGGACCGGTTGATTTTAGAGTTTATCGAATCGTAGGAGTAGAAGGAGGATCTCTGTGCGTCGTCTTATCGTCGGTCTCTCGGGTGCCACCGGGGCCATTTTTGGTATTCGCATTCTTGACGTTCTCTCCAAGGTGGATGACGTGGAAACACACCTGGTATTGACCCGTGCGGCCAAGATGACCATTCAGGTGGAGACACTGTATTCTGTAAAAGATGTGGAAGCCATGGCGGACTTTGTGCACGATATCAACAACGTAGGAGCAAGCATCGCCAGCGGTTCTTTTCGCACCGAGGGCATGGTCATCGCCCCTTGTTCCATGAAGTCGCTAGGAGGAATTGCCCTTTCCGTGGGGGGAGACCTGTTAGTCCGCGCAGCCGATGTAGTGCTCAAGGAGAGGAAAAAGCTTGTCCTGGTCACGCGCGAAACCCCCCTACATCTAGGTCATTTGGAAAGTATGGTTACTCTGACCCGCATTGGGGCGATTATCTTTCCGCCGGTGCCTGCCTTTTACCACCGGCCCAAGACCCTGGACGATGTGATCAACCAAACCGTTGCTCGGGTCCTGGACCAGTTCGATATTGGCCTTGACCTCTTTCAGCGATGGGACGATCATCAGATGAAGCGCCATCCCGATGCTACGAAGGTGACGGATTCCAGTCCAAAGGTATCGAGCCCCACTGAACCGCAGGGGGCCGGAAAGTCCGTTCCTGTGGCTAGCGGTAGCAAGCGTAGGCCAGCCGTAAAGCGGCGCCGATGAGCTCATCTCCGCCATACCATGCCAGCCAAAAAGGCTAAAAAGTCCCTCTCGAAAACGCAGAAGAGAAAAAAGGAGCACCTCGAACTCTGTCTGGATGACGAGGCCGTCGCATCCCCTCATAGTACGGGCTTGGACCAATACACGTTTGTCCATAACGCCTTACCGGAATTGAATATCGATGATATCGACCTCGGGACGAATTTTGTCGAGAAGGGACTGAAAGCCCCTCTGTTGATTTCTTCCATGACGGGGGGATTTGATCTTGCACAAAAAGTGAACCGAAATCTGGCCAAGGCGGCGCAGCACTTGGGCCTAGCCATGGGTCTGGGGTCTCAAAGGGTCGCCCTGGAGGAGCCTCGCGCGGCCAGGTCTTTTCAGGTTCGAGATGTTGCGCCGGATATTTTGCTGCTCGGTAACCTGGGAGCGGTCCAGTTGAATTATGGGTACGATATCGAGCAGTGCCGTCAAGCAGTTCGCATGATTCAGGCAGACGGCCTCGTCTTGCATCTCAACGTTCTACAGGAAGCGATCCAACCCGAAGGGAATCGAAATTTCAGGGGACTCACGAAAAAAATTGGGGAGGTTTGTGCTCAGTTGGAGGTGCCAGTCGTGGCGAAGGAGGTGGGCAGTGGTATTTCTGCGGACGTGGCCATTCGACTCAGGGGGGCGGGAGTCCGAGCCATTGACGTTGCAGGTTCGGGGGGGACCTCTTGGTACGCGGTGGAGGCTAAGCGAGCAGCGCGGCAGGGACTGCCCGCCGATGACACCTTTGCGACCTGGGGTATTCCCACGGACGAGGCGCTGGTTGTGGTGAGGGGCGCGGTGCCGGAGATGGAGTTGGTGGCATCAGGCGGAATCCGCAGTGGCCTTGATGTGGCTAAGGCCGTTGCCTTGGGTGCCAATGTCGTGGGTATCGGACAGCCCCTTCTGAATCCGGCCTTGGAATCATCGGACCATGTGGTAGATTTTTTGTCGCGGATTACTCGTGAACTGAAGGTAGCGATGCTCTGCGTTGGGGCTGAGAATTTGGCCTCCTTGCGTAAAGTTCCGCTTATGCGGAGGTCTCCCTATGGTTGGCAGAAGGTTAAATAATGCGATCAGCGCTCAGCCGTCAGCTATGGGTGGCGGGGGATCGAAGCTGAAAGCTGACGACTGATAGCTCATAGCTGGTTCTATGGCTGAAGATTTAAAGCGACGGATCCTGAGTTACGTGGAAGGCCATAACACCATGACCTTGGGCACCTGCGGGGAAAATATCCCTTGGGCAGCCACCGTGTTTTATGCAAGCGATGGGTTGGATCTCTATTTCTTTTCTGATCCTCAATCACGCCACTGTCAGAATTTGCAGGATAATTCGAAAGTCGCGGTAACGATTCAGGAAGATTACAGCGATTGGCGCAAGATCAAAGGCATTCAGATGGAAGGCGAGGTGGTGGAGGTTGGAGCGGTCATTTCAAAGGCAAAGGCCATGGCGGTCTATGCACGTAAGTACCCTGGGATTATTAAGATATTCAGTGATCCCAGCAGTGGTATCCTCAATCGAGCCTTTCTCAAGGTGAAATTCTACTGCGTCAAGCCGACTCGTGTATTTTATATCGACAACGAACAGGGATTCGGTAAGAGGCAGGAATGGGTCATCGGTCAATAGTGATTCGTCAATCGGATCGGAGATCTTTACGGCAATGAGATGATAATCCCTTAGGGGGGAAATGATGTCCAAGCTTTTGGGTAAGGTTATTAACGAGGAGTTGCTGGGTCGACTCAGTGGTAACGATATTGGGTCGAAGGAAGGGAAGGCCATTATCATTGTTACCGTGGACGAGCAGGGATGGTGCCATCCCGCCGTGCTGTCCTATTGCGAGATCGTGGCCAAGAGCGAGAAGCAAATCCATATAGCGGTGGGAAAGACCAGCACCACGGGCAAGAACTTGAGGCGGGCGGGGAAAATCACGCTTTTAGTTACCGACGCCGGGATCAATTACTACATCAAGGGAATGGCACAGGAGATTCAAGAATCCCTCGGGTCGGTCCCCTTCATGTCACTCTTTCGGGTGGAGGTGGCTCAGCTTCTGGAAGACCAGGAGCCAGGGTCTCCCATCACCAGCGGACTGACATTTGTCCGTCCTGAGAAGACGGAGTACAGCGAGGTTGCGGAAAAAGTCTTCCAGGCCGTTCGGGAGGAGCCGTTATAGACCAAACGCGGATTTTTCTCTGAGGGAAACTGAGGTCGTTTTTTAGCTTGCAAGCACCCATTCGCGCAGGTAGTTTACCGGCATGGCACGGCAACAGGTTGAAATCCAGTTTTACGAGCGAAAGCAACAAAAGCCGCTGGCTTCTGCTCCAATCAATGAGTCATTTCCTGAAAAAGATGCAAATGGCCTAGCTCATTTGGAGTCGTTCAATAAGAACCTCTTCCGACCGAATACTTACCTCCACAAATGGTGGGCGCGAAGGTCAGGAACTATATTTCGCTACATCCTAAAACAGCTAGTCCCGGATGAGAAACTTCGGGATTACTATGCTCCTGGGGGATTGGAGGGTATTACCGTCCTCGATCCGATGATGGGGGGTGGTACAACTGTTCACGAAGCTATCCGTCTTGGGGCAAGTGTAATCGGGTATGACCTTGACCCTGTGCCCGTGTTGCAAGTTCGTGCGTCATTACTGCAGATTCCAATTGAAGAGAAGGAACCAGTTTTTCTACGTTTTTTAGGAGAACTTGAAAAGAAGCTCCGCCCGTATTTCCAAACACAATGCGTAACGTGCCGTCAAGCGTCTGAACTCCAGTTTGTTCTTTATGGCGTGCGAAAATCTTGTAGCTGTGGTGAAGCATTGGTCCTCGATTCGAGTCTTCTGAGAGAAGAGCCAAATGGGGACAACAAGCGAATCGAGGATTATTATCCATCGGGGCAAGTGAAACATGGGCGACATCAATGGACCCTCTTGGAGAAAGGCGAGACTGGCTGTCAGATTTGCGGGAAATCCCTGGGGAACATGACAGAGTTATCTTTTCCTGAGCGCTACGTACCACTCATCAACGCAGGCTTCTGTCCAACTGATGGCCAATTTTTTTAAGGCGGTCGATAAACGCGATCTCGACTTAATTGCGAAGGCCAAGAAGACATGCACCCGGACTCGTCTACCAGACAAAGAATCTCTTAGAATTTTTGGCGGGCCCAAGTCATCTGATTTACTGGGGAAAAACATCACAAATTACTTGGATCTGTTCACGCCAAGGCAGTTGCTGTACGTCAGTGCTGTCAAAACATTGCTCGATTCGGTAGATCCCAGACATCGATTATGGTTGGGCTTGCTCGTTTCTACGTCGCTGGAATTTAACTCGCTCCTATGCGGGTATAAAGGGTCGGAAAAGAGAAGACCGGGGGCAATTCGCCATGTCTTTTCGCATCATGCTTACTCGTTTCCTTACACTTCCTTGGAGAATAATCCCATATTTTCGCAGAAGACCTCAGGGACACTCCGACGTCTATTTGACGACCGAATACGAGATGCAGGGAATTGGGCAGTTGCTCCGATTGAACGTAAGCCAACCTCGGCGGGGTGGCGTAAGATCGCTGTGCTTGGTGAAGTCGACGGTGGCTCTGAATGCTCATCGGTGGAACAATTTGCGGACAACAACCGACAATTAATTGTAACGACAGTTTTAGCTTTTGTCGCGATTGCGCCCAATTATTAGGCTGCTGCCTGGATAGTGAGAACATCGATTCCGAAATAGACCGACTCTGGCGAAGTGCATTAGGCAATTGAGAGATGGCAAAATATCCGTCCGAGATCTTTGGTTTTCCATTCTCGAACACGACTAGCAAGGCTGAAGAGGCAAGACGAAATCATTCGTGCCCATTCGTTGAGAAGGTCTGTTATAAGCAAAGCAGGCTTATTGATTATCCCTTTGGAGTCTGTTCGGCGCATGTCAACGGCGAAGAAGTGGCGCTTTGTCCACGGAGGTTCCTGGACAGCCACGCTATTTTTACGGACATCGCCCGGTACCACTTTCAGTCGGTAAACGATATCCTTGTCTTGTCCGAGGTCAGGCTTCAGGATATAGGCAGTTTTGACTTTGTCATGGTTAAGCATAAGCCCATGTCCTCTGAAATAGAGGACTTTGCAGTCGTTGAATTTCAGACCGGTCAAACAACTCCCGTGCGAGGCTGGACTATTGCGTTGTTGGACTAGATCGCTTCGCGGTGGGTGGGAGGCCGCTCCCATCGATGTGCTTTCGGTAATCTTCCTGTCGTTATTTTCTCATTGATCTTTTCTTGGACCGTTTTCGGGAAAGCAGTGATAGCCTCCGTGAATTAAATTCACCTTCTGCTTAATCCTGTGTAGCTTTCACGGTACGGCAGAATTTTTATAGATCATGAACCAATTCGAAAGTGAGCTCACCGCGAAAGGCGTTGATGCGCGTTAGCTTGACGTGAACGGCATCTCCAAGCCGAAAGGTGCGACCGTGTCTGCGGCCTTTGATGATGTACTCGCGTTCGTAGTAGTGGTAGGAGTCGTCGAGGAGGGAGTTCAAGTGGACCAGACCTTCCACAAAATAGATTTCCAGCTCCACAAAAAAACCGAAGGGGGCGAGATCATTGATGAATCCGGTAAATTTCTCCCCCGTTTTGTCCATCATGAACTGCGCCTTTTTGAGGCCCACCATCTCCCGTTCCGCGTCCATGGCGATGCGCTCACGTTCGGAGGTGTGTCTTCCTAACTCTACGAGGTTTCGCAGCAGGTCGTCCTTTTCCCTTGAGCTTAATTTCTTCCCTGCCATGGTTTCCTCTAGGGCGCGGTGCACGAGGAGGTCGGGGTAGCGACGAATGGGTGATGTGAAGTGGGTGTAACAACTGGAGGCGAGGCCGAAATGACCGGTATTTTCAGGCGCGTAACAAGCCTGTTTCATGGATCTCAGTACAACCCGGTTCAATACCCGTTCTTCGGGTTTCCCGCGGCACAATTCCAAAAGCTTTTGCAGGTCCTTGGGTGTGGGTTTTTCACGTTTTAGAGGGAGGCGGTATCCTAGACTCAAGAGAAAAGGGTCCAGTGCCTCAAGGACACCTTGCTCCGGCTCTTCGTGTACTCGATAGAGAAGGGGAAAATCTTTTTGCGTCAGATGGCGCGCCACGGTTTCATTGGCAGCGATCATGAACTCCTCGATGATTCTGTGCGCAATGTTGCGTTCCGCACGCACGATGTTTTCTGGCATGCCCTGAAGGTCCAGGACGATCTCGGCTTCAGGGAGGTCGAAGTCTAGATTTCCACGCGCCGTCCGACTCTCCAGGAGGATCAGTGCCAGTTCCTCCATGAGGTGCAACTGCTCCAGTAGTTCCTTGCAATGTTCTCTTTCTTCCGGATCCTTGTCCACCAGGACCCGTGCTACTTGTGTGTAAGTGAGGCGTTTGCGACTGCGAATGACCGCAGAGAAGAAGTCGGCTTGTACTACCTCACCCTTCGAGTTGATTTCTAGCAGCGCCGTTTTGGTGAGGCGGTCCACATCCGGATTGAGGCTGCAAATTCCATTGGAGAGCGTTTCGGGCAGCATAGGGATAGCCCGGTCGGGAAAGTAAACGCTGGTCCCTCTTTCATAGGCCTCTTGATCCATAGGGGTTTCAGGCTTTACATAATGGGCCACATCGGCAATGGAAACATAGAGCTGATAGTGGTCGTTTTTCCTTTGGACGCTTACCGAGTCGTCGAAATCACGCGCCTGTTCCCCGTCAATGGTTACCGTGGGCAGCCAGCGTAGGTCGGTACGCGAGGCGATCACATGGAAGTCTATTGTAGACGGGCATAGGTCCGCCTGTTTTTGTGACTCAGTTGCGAAGGTGGAAGGAAGACCGTAGCGGAAAATGATGGCTCCAGCCTGTACTTCAGGATTATCAGGGTCGCCTAACCGTTCAACGAACTTTGCGCCGGGGCGAGAAAGAGCGGTGCCGTAGCGAACGATTTCCGCGGCGATGACCTGGCCTTCTTCCATGGCCGTGCTTGCTCCCGTAAGCTCCAGGGGACCACCTGCCCTTGGGTCCATGGGTACGATAAATCCTTTGCCGTACTGGGACAGATAGGTGCCTACTAACTTCCGCTGGCCACGCTCTAGCACTTGGATGATATGGGTCTCGGTTCCGCCTCTCTTCTTTTTCTCGACACGGACGGTAACACGATCGCCATGCATCACTCGACGCATCTCTCGGCGGTTCAGGTAGACGTCCTCCATGCCCTTTTCTTCCGGGATGAGAAATCCAAAGCCGTCTGGATGACCCTGGACCCTCCCCACCACAATGTTCTGGCCCCGAGGGAGGGCGTATTGGTTTTTTTTGAACCGTACCAGGACTCCCTCCTTGGTCAGTTCCCCCAGCGCCGATAGGAACTTTGCAGACCCGTTGTCCGATGAACCAAGGGCTTTAGTTATCTCATTTAGGCTAAAGCGGTGCCGTGGTTTGGATGAGAAGAAGGTAAGGATTGTCTGTTTAATGGCCTTTGGATCCGAATCCATCAGGTGGAAATTTCTTCCGTGGCCAGTTCTTGAAGGAGCCAATCCTCTCCTATGTCCGGGGGACGAAAAATCTCCGTGAGGGACACTTCTTGCTGGAGGGAGGCCAGGATGGAACGGGCAATTTGCATAGAGTCTTCAATCACGAGCAAGTCCACAACAGCCATTTTCTGATCCACAGTTCGAACGATGCCCACCCCTTCGTAGGATTCGATGACGAATTTGAGGTATGCAATGTCTTTGGGGAGGATCTCGAGAAAGATTTCGTGAAGATTCATTGGAATCGGTAACGCGGCATTCCCAGTCTGGGATTCCTAACTGGAGGTTGCTTGGGATCCTATTCCCCTAAGAGTTGCTCGATGCCTCTTCTGATCCAGTGTTGATCCGTTCCGCTGTTGTCCGATTTTTTACCTCCCATGGAAACTTGCCCGCTTTTTTGCAACAGACCTCTTTTAATTATTTCCGCCAGGAGTTTAATGTCGGGTTTAGGCTGGACACGGGGAAGGTTCCCCGCCAGGCGAAACGGCACTCCCAACCTGCCCCGACTGTCCACGAGATAGCGGACGTTTTTATGTTTCTGCATGAGTTCCTGGCTCAGGAGAGGTGAAAGGGCCAGTGTTGCGTCCCATCGCATGGAGCTATCGAGGCCAGTCCACCCCTTCGCTTCAATCAAATAGTCAGGGGTTGCCATGAGAAGATCCTTTGTGCCAATGCGGCCCTCCTTGACGTTGAAATTGGCCTCCAATGAATCAAAGGGAGTGTCCTGTCTCTCAAAGATCGTTGCGTATCGTGGCGACAAACTCGATGATATCATGTTGCCAATACCTGGCAGGCCCGTCACTCGGGAGAGCACTCGCTTGACCAAGTTGAGGTCCTTGAGCTTGCCCTTTATGATCTCCGCATGGCCCTGCCCTTGCAGAGTGCGCTTGACGCTTTCCCAGTTGTCTCCGGATCCTTCCAGCTTTGCCTCCAGGTATAATGATCCCTCCACGCCGTCCCCAAACTCAGGGGAGACGCGGGGCAGCAACGCCTTTAGGTCCATGCCTCTGATGTCAGGAGTAAAAGTGAAATTGGGTTTCCGCCCATCCACCTGTTCCCAGGTTCCATTTACTTTGAAATCTCCCCCGAGGGCTTGGGCGATAAGGTCCTTCACTGTTAAACTACCTGGACGCCATAGGATTGCTCCATTGAGGTTTTGGTACGTTAGCTCTTGTAGGATGCCTTCACGCATACTAATTTCAGCTTCCACTGATGGGATGCCGTTCTTTAGCTGGACTTCTCCCTCGCTTGTGAAATCTTTCATCCAGTCGGATTTGTACTCAGGAAGGTCGGTGAGATCCACGATGTTGAGTTTGGGAGAGTGTAAACGGTAACGGAAGGTGGGATTCGAGAGATTATCAAGCACACCCTGAATGGAGAAGTCCGAGGACCCCAGACGCAGCTGTAGATTTTCTACTTCTGCCTCCTTACCCTTAAAGATAATCTGCGAGGTGATTTTCTCCATGCGCCGCCCGGTTTTTCTATCTTTGATACGGAGATTCCCTAGGTTCAGAAAACCCTGAACATTCAAGTCATTTCCTTGAGGAGAAAACATCTTCTTAATGGAGAGATTGAACCCTACTTCTCCGGCAAGGTCGTAGGGAGCGACCGGGGGCAATAGCTTCTCCCAGCCTGCTAGTTCTACTGCATCTGTCCGAACTCGGAGCCGGAAGAGCCGCTCCGGAGATTCTTCCAGGGAGCCGGCAAAGTCGAGATTAATGTTATGAATGGATAAGCTCGACGGGTGCAGGGATAATTGGTTGTTGGTCCGTGCAACCCGAAGCCGCATCTTTGCCGGGACCCCTCTTGGTTTGTTGAACCATGTCCCGTATCCGAGCTCGCTACCGTCAGCCTTGATCAAGGTGTCGACTCGGAGGTCTTGGAGAGTTCCCTCAACATTGCTGACGATACCAATTGGACCTTTTGAGGTGAGTGAGGCGGGAAGGAAGCCTGCCACAAAGGGGATCTTCTTCAGTCGCTCTAGAGTCACCGGTTCAAGGACCAATTTTCCTTTGAACTTCGTGTCATGGTTCGAATGACCGTTGGTCAGGTCCGCATCTGCCGTTATCTGTAGGTTGTTGGTCTGGGAGCCAAATATGGCGCCCTCCAGAGTCAATCCTGTGATGCGGGGTTGCCGGACGGTGCCCAAGACTTTTGTCCTGATGGTGAGGGGGCCCGATATGTCGATATAGGATGGAATCTTATCGTTCAGGAATGGAACCGCGCTTGTCAATTGGGGCACGAGCAAAGAATCGATGCCCATTTGGAGATCTAGGTGGTATTCGGTCCACTCCTTTACGGACGTCAGGGGTCCCACCCATCCCTCCATGGTGACGTTTTGCGTGTTCCCATCCAATAAAGCGGCCTTCAGTTTGATCTTCACGGTTTGCGTGAGGGCAGAGGCATTCAGATCCAAGTCCAGGTTGTGCAATCGAATCTCCACCGGATCCTTTGAGGAACGGTCCACGTAGTGGATCTTCCCGTTCTTCACCTCCACCCCAGATAGGGAAAATCCCACTGGGGCTTTTTCCTTGGCAACTGGAGGTCCTCCTGTGTCCCTTGGGCGTTTCTGGGATGTCCCCAGAGCGAAGAGATTAAATTTCCCTTTTTCGTCCTTGATAAGCTGGATTTCGGGCTCACCCAGGATAAACTTCTTAATCTGAATATTCCCCAGCAGCAGCGGCAACCAACGCACCTGCATCCTGACCTCTTTGGTCTGAAGCAGCGGGGTCGCCGCAAAGCGGTGGTCGTCTGCTATGCGGAGATTTTTGGCAATCAGCCCGAGACCGCTCCACGGATAGGGGCGGACTTCATCAAAGGAGATGGACCTGCCGAGTGCTTTGTGGATCTCCTCGCGAATGCTTTCTCGATTTCCGTCTACCAGGGCGTTGAGGAACATCATGAGAACGACCACAAGGAGAACAAATGCCAAGAAAAAAAATGTGAGAGCCCTGAGGGACTTTTGTATCATGTTGTGCCCTGAGGCCTTAGAGCCTATGAGTTCATACTTTCCACAATGGTGGTAATCCCTTGGCCTACTCCAATGCACATGGTTGCCAGGCCATACCGGCCTCCGCGCTGTCCCATGGCATGAATCAATGTCGTCATAATGCGGGCGCCGCTGCAACCCAGTGGATGACCTAGGGCAATGGCGCCCCCGTTGACGTTAACCTTTTTCGGATCCATATCCAATTCCCTAATGCAGGCGAGGGATTGTGAGGAAAAGGCCTCATTGAGTTCGATCAAGTCCATTTGATCCATAGTGAGGCGGGCCCTTTTGAGGGCCTTTTGGCTGGCTGGAATCGGGCCAATGCCAAAGTAAGATGGATCCACACCAGCGACGGCTGACGCGACAATGCGTGCCAACGGTTTCAGACCTAGTGATTTTGCCTTTTCTTCAGTGGTAATGAGGAGCATGGATGCTCCGTCGGACAACGGAGAAGAATTTCCCGCGGTTACCGTTCCCTTTTCCTTAAAGACCGGCTTCAAAGCCGCCAGTTTTTCCATAGAGGTGTCGGATCTGGGCCCCTCGTCTCGATCATAAGTAACCGTTCCGCTTCGTGGTTGACGAACCTCAACGGGGACGATTTCGTCCTTGAGATAGCCCTTCTCGTGAGCGTTAAGGGCTTTGTGGTGGCTTTCTAAGGCGAATGCGTCCTGATCTTTCCGACTGATCTTGTATCTTTCTGCCACATTCTCTGCCGTAACCCCGTTATTGACCAGCGGGTAGAGTTCGCCTAGTCGAGAATTGGGAAATCGCCACCCCAATGTGCTGTCATAGACGGTGACGTTACCCGACTGAAAGGGCCTACCTCCTTTTGGCATGACCAGTGGACCGCGGGTCATGCTTTCTACACCCCCGGCAATAAAGAGTTCGCCATGCTCCGTTTCGATGGCTCGTCCAGCCTGGTTGATTGCTTCAAGGCCGGACCCACACAGTCGATTAACCGTGGCACCGGGTATGGTGTGAGGAAGACCTGCAAGCAGAGCGGCGTTTCGGGCAATATTGCGGGAATCTTCCCCGGCTTGGTTAGTACATCCAATGTAAACGTCTTCTATTCCCTCACGGTTGATTCCGGTCCGTTGCACGATTTTATCGATGAGGTCCGCCGCCATATCGTCCGGGCGGATGTCCTTAAGAATACCGCCATGGCGTCCCATGGGGGTCCGAATGGCCTCTACGATCACTGCCCCTTTCATCATTCCTTCTCCGAGGGATCCATGACTGCGCTTACAGTTTACAAACTATCTCTTACCGATTATTTGCCGTACCGATAGAACCCCTGCCCGCTAGCCTCACCCAGGTGACCCGCAAGGACCATTTTCCTAAGCAGCGGACTGGGCCGATAACGGTCGTCTCCGGTTTCTCGTTGCAATCCTTCCAGCACGGTGAGCACTTCGTCCAGGCCAACCTGGTCAGCCCAGCGCAGTGGTCCCAGCGGATAGTTGGTGCCCAGCTGGAGGGCCACGTCGATCTCCTCCGCCACCGCCACGCCTTCATCGAGACTTCTCACGGCCTCGTTAATAATGAGGCTCAGAATACGAGGAAAGATAAGTCCCGGCTCATCTTTGACCCTTGCCGTTTCCTTTCCCAGCTGACGAAAAAAGTTCTCAGCCTCACCCAGAGCGGCCTCATCCGTCCTGATTCCCCCGGCCAGTTCTATCACCCCTTTGTTTTCAATGGGGGAAAATGTGGCAAAGCCTACGACTCTTTCGGGTCGCCTCGTCCAAGCGGCTATTTGTGTGGTGGATGACCCTAAGCAGGAGGTGACCGTAACGACTGAGGGTGACAGTGTGGTGTCGAGTTGACGGATGACTTTTTTCTTTTCATCCTCGGCGCCGGGGAGAGTCTCCACCGCTATGCTGGTGGAAGCGGGCACCTTGGAAACGTCCGAATAGAGTGCCGTTGTCAATCCTTTATCACGGCATAATTGATGAAGCTCTTCCGCCAAACGATTTTTTCCGATGATCGCGACGTTACTTTGACTCATAGGTGTAAAAGCCCTTGCCCGTTTTCCTTCCCAAGTGGCCTGCCTGAAACATCCTGTGCTGAATGGGGCTGGGACGGAAACGGGGGTCATGGAAAAAGGCCTCGTAGAGTGAGCTGGTTGCCGCGAAGTTCACATCGTTGCCAATGAGATCCATAAGCTCAAAGGGGCCCATGCGGAACTTGCCCGCCTCTTTCATGATTCGGTCGATGGTTTCAACCGTGGCGTCTCCATCTCCGAGGATACGCAGTGCCTCATTATAAAAGGGTCTCGCGATTCGATTCACGACGAATCCTGGTGTGTCTTTGGCCGAAACAGGCGTCTTACCCATCTTTCGTACCAGTTCTACGGCCTTTTGGAGGTTCTCGGGGAGAGTCTGTGCTCCCTGGATCACCTCAACCAGGGCCATGAGTGGCGGAGGGTTAAAAAAATGCATGCCAATGGCCCGTTCCGGGTGCTTTATGGATGCGGCTATGGCGGTCACCGAGAGAGACGACGTGTTGGTTGCGAGCAAGGTCTGCGGAGCACAGAGGGAATCAAGTTTTTGAAATATATCTCGCTTTAACTCGATTTTCTCCGGAGCCGCTTCAATGATCAGGCAGCCGCCACCCAGGTCTTCCAGCTTGAGGGAACCCTTAAGGCGAGCGAGAATCTGCTTTTCCTGTTCAGGCGTTAGCTTGCCTCTCTCTCGACTCCTTTGAATAAAGCCACGTATCCTTCCCAGCCCTTTGTCGACAAATTCCTGGGAAACATCGTAGATGACCGTGTCGAACCCGGCCTGGGCCGACACCTGCGCAATGCCTGCTCCCATGGTACCGGCACCTATTACGCCGATCTTGGATGGTTCTACCATTAACGTGCGATTCTTATTTTCCCACAAAGACGGGAGTTCTTTTTTCGAGAAATGCCCGAACCCCTTCGTCGAAATCGGTGGTCCTGCCGGCAATCTCTTGGAGTTGCGCTTCGTATTCCAATTGGTTTTCCAATTCCACTTTCAGATTACGGTTCACCGCCCGCTTGATGAGACCCGTACTGCGCGGTCCCCGAGCGATTTTTTCTGCCATTTCGCGAGCCGATTGTACGAGTGACTTGGCCGGAACCACCTTGCTTACGAGGCCAATTCTGAGGGCTTCATTCGCCTCCACGGGTTCTCCGAGCAGCAACAATTCCATGGCCTTGCTCAACCCGATGAGGCGCGGCAGGAAATAACTACCGCCACAGTCGGGAGCGAGCCCCACACGGACAAAGGCCTGGATAAATCGGGCCTCATCCGAAGCGATACGTAGATCGCAGGCGAGGGCCAGGTTACATCCTGCGCCAGCTGCCACCCCGTTCACCGAAGCCACAACAATCTTTTCCATGCCTCGGATTCGTAAAATAATGGGATTGTACCTTTCACGCAGGGACTGTCCGAGGGATCCTCGCTGTTCGCGCGAGCGACCCTTGAGGTCCTGACCCGCACAAAAGGCCCGTCCGGCTCCCGTGATCATTACGCATCTTGTCTTCTCGTCTCGTTCGGCATCCCTCAGGGCGTCGAACAGATCGCTGTTCATTTGGGGCGTGAAGGCGTTCAGCGCCTGGGGACGGTTTAGAGTGATGGTGGCGACCCCGTTCCCTTTTTCGTAAAGAATGGTTTCGTAACTCAAGGTTGTTCTCCTTACTTGCCCTTGAACTCAGGCTTGCGTTTTTCGATGAAGGCCCTCATTCCTTCTTTCCTGTCCTGGGAGGCAAAGAGCAAATAAAAGCACTTTCTTTCGAATTCTAATCCCTCATCCAGGGGAGCGTTGAAGGATTTGAGAATGGCCTCTTTAGCCAGCCTGATGCTCACGGTGGACTTAGCAGCGATCTTCTTCGCTATGGATTTGGCCTCTTCCAACAATAGTTCCACGGGCACAACTCTATTCACTAGGCCGAACCGTTCAGCGTCGGTGGCGCTCAGAAACTCTCCGGTGAGGACCAATTCCATGGCGCGATATTTTCCCACCGTCCTAGTCAGACGCTGCGTGCCGCCACTTCCCGGAATCGTTCCAATATTGATCTCTGGTTGGCCAAAGCGAGCGGTTTCAGATGCGATAATAAGGTCACAGCTCATGGCCAATTCACATCCACCACCCAAGGCGTATCCGCTAACGGCTGCAATCACGGGTTTAGAGATCCGGTTGATCTTGTCCCGGTAGGACATTCGACCCCGGACTTGCTCATCAAATGGGGTGGCATCCACCATTTCTTTTATATCCGCTCCGGCCGCAAAGACCTTTTCACCACCGGTCAGGACGATCACTTTGATCTCCGGCTCGAGATCAAAGGCCTCCATGGCAAGGGAGAGTTCTCTAATGAGGTCGTAGGACAGCGCGTTGAGTTGCTGAGGTCGGTTCAGTGTTGCGATCCCAACAGGTTCTTCTCTCGAAATGAGTATGTTCTGAAAACCCATTGTAAATCAAAGCTATACACCATGGAACCAGCCGTTTCAAGGTTGATTTTTGGCGCTCCCCGGACGCTCTGAGCACGAATAAAAGACGAAAGCGGCTAGCAACAAAGCGTTCAGCGCCGAGCAGTTACTTTTATACTATCAGTTCCGCACTCGTTCCTGCCCGCCGCCATGTGCCAACTGCTTTTTATCTAAATAGTCCCGTCGTGAGTAATCCGTAATCTTATTAAGCTTTTGCGCCATGCCTTTTGCGCTTGGCAGTTTAGGTTCAGCCCTCGGCACCCGCTACTCAACACTTTTCGGACTCAGCGTACTTGGCGCGGCGTCAGCGAGCCGGGGTGGCCTTGTCCAGAGTGGACCAATTGATCAGGGCAATCAGAAATCCAGTGGCCACCATGGCAATGGCAGCCACAAACATCCAGGCGTAATTGGATATCGCTACAATGGTGCCGGCCACGAGAGCCCCCAATCCGAAACTCGCCGGTAGAGCCGTGGAAAAGGTTGCCATAGTCACACCACGTCGCTCGGGCTGTGCTCGGTCCATGGCCATTGCCATGGTGGAGGCCGTTCCCATGGCCGTCCCCGCCGCATAGAACACACCACCCGAAATGATAATGGCTAGGCTAGGCGCAACTAGGATGAGCGTCAGACCGATCATTTCCAACGCGAAGGCCGCTGCCACGGCCCGGGCACGGCCGAAACGATCCGAAACCAGGCCCAGAACAGGTCGACTCAGGACTTGGGTGGAGCCTGTGGCAATGAAATACCAGCCCACTCCCGCGATCCCGATCTCATGTGTATAAAGCACGAGAAAGCCGGTGGTCGTAGGAAATGGAAGGTGTAGACAAAGGAGCAAGGACGAGGCGAGCAAGACATTTCGATCCACGAAGGTGGAAAGCCTTAGTGGTCCTTGTCTCACTCCTAGGGTAGGATGGGTGTTGGCGCTGGCCTGCACCGCAGGGTGTTTGAGAAGCAGTGTGAATCCGGCGCCGAAAAATGCCAAAGCGGCTGAGCTGAAAATGACGGGATTGAATCCGCCCGAGGGTAGGTTGATGATCCATAGGGCCACGGCGGGGAATATGACATGAGGCAAGCTTTGGAAGCCGCCGTAAAATCCCGATGCTTCCCCGCGACGGGTACTGGGCGCGTTGTTTGCGAGCAGGGAATAGCCCCCTGTATTGAGTCCAGCCCAACCGATTCCGCGCAGCGCATTGGCGACAATGAGCATCTCCACGAGAGGGATGAGGTAGAGGAGCACGCTAAGGCCCATAACGAATGTGCCCAGGGCCAGAACGCCGATGTAACTCCAGTGGTCCGCCCAGTATCCAATGAAGGGTCGAAGGAAGACGCTCGTTACACTAAAGGCAGCGAGCATAACGCCCACAACAAATGGGGATCCGCCCAGGTGGGTCACATACAGAGGGATGGTGGGGGTGAGGAGCGCGTTATGGGCGTAACCTAGGAACTCCGCCAGGCACAAAAAAACGAACGTCCGGGTCCAGATGGTCTCCGGTTTGTTCCCGGTCATGGAACGTAGGGCTTTGTTTGGCCCACGTGGCACATCAAGCGAAGGCGCTGCTTCATGCCGCAATGTCGTCAATGGTGGATAGGTTGAAAGTCCGCCGCATCAGATCCATCCAGGCATGGACATTTTTGTAATTGGACGGCACCTCCGACTTCACAGACGTATAGAGGTAGTGAAGTTGGGTGAAAATCGAAATGTCCGCAAGAGTCATTCGGCCGAAAATAAATTCCTTCTTTCCACCGAAAAGAAGTTCCAGGCTTTTGAGGTATACATGCAGTCTCCGCTCGCCTTCCTTTTGCACTTCCGGGAGCTCTTTTGATCGCATCATATGCACGCCATGGAACAATACCTCGTCCGACCAGTCTTCCAACATGAGGCAGAGACCTTTGTCTGCAGGGTTATCCGGATAAATGCTTTGCTCGGGGTGTTTTTCCTCCAGGAAGGAGCAAATTACAGTGGAATCAATGACGCATTGACCATTGTAGTCCATCACGGGAACTTTCTTCTGACCTGAAAATGCTATGAGACCCTTGCGCTCGTCATCCCTTGCATTGACGATCTCATAGGGGATGTTTTTGTGTTTCAGAACAATCCTTGCCTTTTCACAAAACATAGATGTTGGGAATTGGTATAATCGAATGGCCATCGCTCAGTCCTCCTTTAGCAGCTTACGGAAATTGTTGTCCTATGCTTTTAGCAAGGATTGTGGTTCTAATCTAGAGCTGGCAGCTTAAACTCGCAGGGCTGTAAACATCTCCTTCCAACTAGGCTGAAGGCTTGAGGCCTGCTTGTCAGGAGTCTTTCGACGCTTAAGTGAGTGTTCAGTGTCGAGTGCTTAGCGTCCTTGCGGATTGGAGACCACTGACTACCGACTGCTCACCTTTGACCCGAATCCAGAGATTAACGACCGGGAGTCCGCAGTCCGTTGTCTCTTTACGCTCCTCGCTCAATCCTCAGCAATCGTTACTCCTTGCTCGATTCCGTACGAGCTTGACACAGCAGGCCAGTCAGGTAGATGAGAGGGATTAGTGAAGCTTTTCTAGGAGGGTAAAGCTACGAAGTTTGGAGTATTTTTACCGATTTCAGGTCGGGCGGCCGGTCCCAGCACCTTGATGGAGGCCGCCTCCAAGGCGGAGGCATGGGGGTACGATGCCGTTTGGGCGGCAGATCGCATTATCATTCCATGGGAAATAAAAACCACTTATCCCTACAGCGCGGACAATAAATTTATCGTTCCCGCCGATAGGCCGTTTCTGGAGCCTCTCACCTGCCTGGCATTTCTTGCCGGCTGTACAGAGAAGATTTCCCTCGGCATCAGCGTTCTCGTTCTCCCCTATCGGCATCCCCTCTACTGGAGCAAGGTGGTGGCAACCATCGATCACCTCTCGAAGGGGCGATTTATCCTCGGGGTAGGCGTTGGTTGGATGATGGAAGAGTTTGCGGCATTGGGTGTGCCATTCAAAGAACGGGGAGCTGTCTCCGACGAGCAGCTTGATATCCTCAAAACGCTTTGGGATACGGATCGACCCCGCTTCAAAGGACGTTACTATGCATTTAACGAAGTGGCCTCTTATCCAAAACCTTATCAGCAACCTAGTCTACCCATTTGGGTTGGGGGAGAAGGGGCGCATGCCCAGCGGCGGGCTGCCTCCTATGGGGATGCCTGGTTTCCTTATTTCGTAACCATTACACCCAGGGAGTTGGCCGCTCGATTCGACAACGTTCGCCGTCTGGCCCGGGCAGGGGGGAGAGATGCCGATTCCATCCGCCTCACGTGCTGTCTACCCGTGGAAGTTACCCGGACATCGGTTCCTCAAAAAGAGGGTCGTTTGATGGGTCATCCCGAGCAGCTCATTGATGCGCTGAGAGGTTATGAAAGAGTTGAGGTGGAGCATCTGTCACTTCAGTTTATGACACCCCGCTGGCCCGATAGGCTGGAACAAATGGAACGTTTCGCTAGGGAGGTGCTCCCGCAGTTTTAAGTTTGAGCCCTGCTCCTTGTGGAGGCAAAGCGCAAAGAGCATAGCGCAAAGCGTGAGCGGGATTCAGCGCGAATAGTGTGACGAGGGGACGGTGTTTAGTGTTGAAACTAGAGAAGGATTCAGCATTCACTGTTAAAGATGCCTTTTCTCTTGAGACATCACACTTGGCACTCAACACTGGAGGTCCTTACGCCAACGGGTTGACACCTTAGGGTTGATCTGTAAACATGAAAGTCGCTTCATGGCCACTCGTTTAGAGCCCTCAACTCGCCACTACGACGGACGTCTCCAGCAAATCCTTAAGGCCTCTGCGACCATTTTTGCGGAGAAGGGATTTCACCGGACGTCCATCCGCGATATTGCCCGTGCAACGAAGATGAGCCTTGCGGGTCTCTACTATTATTTTCGCACCAAAGAGGAGCTCCTTTTTCTGATTCAGGAGCAGTGCTTTTTGACCCTCCTTCAGAGATGGGACAAGACGGTCAATTCGCGGGAGGACGCAAGGGTGAAGGTGCGCAAATTTGTGGAGAACCATCTTGGCTTTTTCCTCCACAACATGTGCGAGATGAAGGTGATGTCGCACGAGGATGAATCCCTAACAGGTGAATTCCAAGACAAGGTCCGGCTACTGAAGCGGCGTTACGTCAAGATCCTCACGGACCTGATTGAGGAACTGCAAAAACGGGAAGGTGGCAAGGGGTTGGACCCGAGGGTGGCCGCCTTTTCCCTCTTTGGAATGATGAACTGGATCTATACCTGGTACAACCCAAAAAGGGACGCGCCTCTTCCAGAGCTAATTGAGCAAATGCTCAGGATCTACTTTTTTGGCCTTCCCAAAGGGGCCAAGGCGCAAGAGTCCTGGTTTACCTCCGCCGCCTCTGACAAGGGAAAAGAGACCTTCACCCTCTGGCAAAATCTGCCATAGCTCCTTACTGAATCAGGCTCCTCAGCAACCCTAGGTTTTCCTTGTCCTCCTTGAGATCGAGCCCCTTGGGGGTTTCCAAGCACATGGGGAGACCCCAAAAGCGTTGGTCGTTCATCAACAGCCGGAAGGCCTCCACTCCGATATGCCCCTTGCCAATATGTTCGTGTCGGTCCACTCGCGAGTGAAACTCTTTCTTCGAGTCGTTCAGATGAAAAGCGGCCAAGAGATCGAGCCCAATACTTTCATCAAACTCAGTGAAGGTCCTCTCGTAGCTTGCCTTCGTCCTGATATCGTACCCTGCGGCAAAAGCATGCTCCGTGTCGAAACAGACCCTCATACGGTCGCTTTGTTTGACGCCATCGATGATACTGTGAATTTGGTCGAATCGGTATCCCAAAGTGGTTCCCTGCCCGGCGGTAATCTCCAGGGTCACTTTGACCTGATAGCCGGAACACGTCTTGTGGACCTGGTCCAGTGAGCGCGTGATTCTTTTGATTCCGGCCTTTTCTCCCGTCCCCATGTGAGCCCCAGGATGCGCAATCAGGTTGGAGATTGCCAAGCTCTCGCAGCGCTCCATCTCATCGATAAAGGCACGAATGGATTTCTTTCTCAGCCCTTCATCAGGTGACCCCAGATTGAGAAGATAGGAATCATGGGCAATGACTTTGACAATGCCGGTTTCTTGTTGACTTCGCTGAAATATTTGAATCGCCTCCGTGCTGTAGGGTTCTGCCGCCCACTGGCGCGATGATTTGGTAAACATCTGAATGGCATCGCACTGGGCCCTTGCTCCCGCCAGCAGGGCATTTTCTACTCCGCCGGCGATGGACATATGGGCTCCGAGGAGGGGGCCACGAGGTTTTTTCTTCGAGGTTTTGCTCTTTAGCGTCATTCGGAAAAGCGCCTTTTTTCCACCAGGGGTAGCGCGATGCTACCGGCACTTAATAGGCGGTCGTGGAAATTACGAAGGCTAAAGCGTGCGCCCAATTTCTGTTTCTGTTCCTCGCGAATTCGGTTGATTATGGACCACCCGAGGGCATAACCCATGGGGGTGGCGGGAGATTGACTGTACCAATTGAGGTCCCCCTGTGCCTGGCTGCGGGGAAAGTGAAGCTCGCGCACCATCAGGTCTGTGGCCTCATTGTAGGATAGCATTCCCATATGGGTCTTTACATCGATGATAATCCTGAGGGCGCGCCAGATTCGGTCTTTGAGCATTACGAAGCGATGCTCCTTCGTCTCGAGAAAACCTTCTTCCTGCATGAGTTGCTCGCAGTAGAGGGCCCATCCTTCATAAAAGACCGAGGACTCGTTCATCAGCCGCGGCAGGGTTGAACTCTCTCCAATGGAGTTCGCCACGGTAAATTGGAGGTGATGGCCAGGGTAACTCTCGTGGACGGAGGTATTTCGCAGTCCCACCCAGTTGTGTTCCCTCAGCTGGTCATCATCTGTAACCGGCGTCACATAGTAATGACCCACCTGCTCGGGGTCCTTTGGGGAAGGTGGAAAATAAGCAGCAAAAGGTATCTCGTGGCGCTCGAATTCCGGTGTGGGAACCACCCGGAGTTTTTCACTGGCAGGGAAAGAAACCAGTTCTTTTTCCCGGACGAAGGCACGGGACTTCTCCATGGCAGCTCGGTAAGCCGACAGGACATCACTGGCCGGCGGGTGACTCCCTTGAATATTAAAGGCCGCCTCCGGAATGGATTTTCCAGGGAGGATTTCCTCAGCAACCTGCGCCAGTTCCCGCTTCGTGGTTTCAAAGAGATGTTCGCCGAGGGCGAGAAGGCTCTGCGCATCATGGTTTAGAAAATGCCGCTTCTTTAGAAGTATGTGATAGTGCTCTTCCCCAACAGCATAGGAGCCAAGGCTCCGAGAAAGGAGATCCCGTTCGAGAAACTCTTTATAGTCTTGGATGGCATCTTTGGCTTTTTTAACGACCGTATTGTATCGATTAGTGTCCTTCACACATTCGCGAACCGCTGGGATGGTGGCAAGCCGGTCCAGAAACGCAATTTCACCTTCCGCGGCTTCGATGGCCATCTCCGTCCATAGCCGTGGTGGGCTAGCCTCTGGGCGGCTGAGGTTTTCTATTCCTTGCTTGAGTATCCTCGGGGCGAGTTCGAGCCGGCTGACGATGCTTCCAAACCGATCCTTTGTGGGGCGAACCGTAAGAATATAGATATGGGACACGGGAAGGTAGAGATCGGGCTGCCTCAGGCGGTAGTCTTCTTTGTTGAATTCGTAATTCTCGATGGTCAGCTGACCTTCCAGCAAGGCATAATCAATGGTTTCGTCTTTGCTCAGTCCCTTGACGGTTACCTGGCGGATTTCCATGAGGGATTCCTGCGAAAAAGCCTTTTCTTCGAGGTAGGCTGGGTCATCGTAATCAGTGAGTAAGTGATCGTACCCCGGGATCCCGTAGTGAATTGCGTCGGTGGGATGCAGGGCGAAGTATTTTCGGAAATAAGTTTCACAAAATTTTTCAAAAGTCGGCATGGTGTGTCCCTTTAGCATTTTCCCATGGGGAGATCAATTTTGTCAGCTTCTACCGCCAAAAGTGTGGTATGAGATGTGTCTTTGACTGTGTTCGAATCTCTGTTGCTGTAGGGCTTGTGGGGCTTGCTTCCCCTCGATCTTCCTCGGGGTAGTGGGCAAGGTCGAACCACGCTGCACGGGACTCCCCAGCGACCCTGTTGAGACCGGCTCAGCTCTCCTCAGGAAGCGAGTCTTCAGGCCGTGGGCAATAAGCCGGTGAATATTTGAAGCTGCACGCTCGATGCCCACGTCCTTCATCCTCGCTTCCCTCGTCGCCTTTCGATTGAGGACGCAGGAGGCCTGGCCCGAAGAAAGGGAGACGTCCGATACTGGAGGTTCAATTCATATTGGCATGCCGGATCAAATGACGACGCCTCGAGGCAGAGGCCTATCGGCTCCCGCTGAAGGACAGGCCCCCGAGCCAGACATTGCAACGGTGAACTCCGCTTCCCGCCGAGAAACCACTGGAGCGAAGGGATGGCGCTCCCATATAAGCAAGCTCAATCCACTATAAGGAGCTGGACTGTCAACTCGTGGAGCTATGCTTTTTTGAAATTGGGATTATTGTCGATTGACAATGGTTGGGCGGATGAGGCTAAATAACAGCGGGAGAAATATCCATGGCAAACCGTTGGCTAGTCAAGACTGAACCAAGCAGTTATTCGTTCCAGCAACTGCAAAAGGACAAACGTACCACCTGGGACGGGGTAAAGAACAACCTCGCGTTGAAACATATCTCGGCCGTTCGGAAAGGCGATTGGTTCCTGGTCTACCATTCAGGAAAGGAAAAGTCCGTCATAGGTTTCGCTCGTGCCACTACCGCTGCCTACCCGGACCCCACAAAGAACGACCCGAAGCTCCTAGTGTTTGATATCGAGGTGTCAAAACCTCTACCGCGGCCGGTGACCCTCGCAGAGCTGAAAGCGCAACCCAAACTCGCCAAGTTCGACCTCATTCGCATATCCCGGCTCTCGGTGATGCCGGTCAATGATGAACAATGGAAAATTATTGCGGGGCTGGCAGATAAATGAAGCGAGAGACAAGGAATGGTTTCTTTCATGATCACGCCCATGCCCTGGATTTCGACCGGCGGGCAGGGAAGTCGGATATTCGTGCGAAGCTTGGCGAGCATTTGATTGATGCCCTTGAGCTCAAGGGCAGCGAATGGGTACTCGACATTGCCACCGGGACCGGGCGTTTTGCTAAACCGGTTTCCGAGCACCTCAAAGCAGGTAAAGTCATCGGGTTGGATCAGGCCATGGCCATGCTCAGCGTGGCCCGTGACATGGCCCGGCGAGAATACCTCACATGCTATCACCAAGCGGCCGGTGATGCGGAAGCCTTGCCCTTTCGGAGCGAGATTTTCGACCGTGGCTTCGTGGCTTTTAGCCTGCATCACTTCGGGCAGCCGGCCCTCATGATACGGGAGGCCCGGCGCCTCCTCAAACCTGGCGGCATGTTGACCATCCTGGATCCTGTGGTGATGCAGGCTCAGGATTCATTGGATCGTTCATTAAACAATCTCATCAATCAGGTATTTGGGCGTTTTCATGGAGGCATATTTCACTTTCAGTCGGCTGAGGAGATCCAGAAGCTATTGGAGCGGGAACAGTTCACCGTGACCCGAGGCGATGTCCATAGCTTTTCGTTCGATCAAGACGGTATGGATGGGATACCCACGGGACGCCATTGGCTGGATGTGGCGGAGGAATTGGAAAAACAGCCCGCCGAGATGAAACAGCGATTCGAAGAGAACTATTTCCACTACTGGAAGAACAACGACCAAACTCACGTTAAGGGCCGTTTTTGCTGCGCCTTGATCTGCGGCCAAAAGATGTAGAATACCCTCCGGGTTCAGGCTTTCTTGAAGCCCCACTGCGAAGGTGCTAAAAGAAGAACTCGGATGGTCGCATAGCTCAGCTGGTTAGAGCGCTTGCCTCACATGCAAGAGGTCGCAGGTTCGAGTCCTGCTGCGACCACCATTGAATTTCAGCCACTTGCACGTCGAGTAAACACCCCCTATTCCCAGGATGTCCACTATCCGTCCGTGTTCTCTCATCAAGCTGCATCCATAGACCCCAAGGCTGAATGGCCTGTTGAGTGGGAGTCTATGGTTTGATGTCATGGCGAGGGGGACAAGGCGCATTTCTACCCCGCAAGGATTGCCGATCAACCCATGTTACAAA
Organism: uncultured Binatia bacterium (SeqCode); assembly: GCA_965218425.1. Lineage (GTDB taxonomy): Bacteria > Desulfobacterota > Binatia > UBA9968 > CAXXLF01 > CBDCDW01. The sequence goes on along the minus strand of OZ244621.1, from coordinate 1,247,005 downwards.
TGGACGACGTTTTCATAGTATCCTGAGAAGTCCCTTGACACCGTGCGGCCTTGGCGATAAGGGGCGTTGTAATTTGTAGAGAAGACGCTACTTAAATATTGTCAAGGAGAAATCGCTATGTGGTATATTATACTGTCCCGCTCGTTGCCGGAAAAAGAGGAAAGCAAGCAACAGAATTACGAAGAGCATCGCCAGTGGTTGGACGATCAGCACCGCGCAGGAAGACTTCTGTTCTCCGGTCCAACTTCGGATCGTGCTTACGGAATCTACATTATGCTCGCATCAAGTAAGAGCGAGGCAAAAGCTCTCGCGGCCCAAGATCCCCATCATGTAAGAGGCGTTCGGACAATGGAGGTCTTGGAATGGGACCCGCATCGAGCCTTTCGTCTCGACGGTGCCACCATTGCCGACGTCGAACAGATGTCGTCCGAGCAGGGCTAAAAGCGAAAGCGCTGCACAGGCTCCAATTGTGTTGGGTTAATGACCTATGATGTCAACTCGACTAGCGAAGTCCGACAACAAATCCTACTCCCATCCCCTGCAACTAAAGCCCCACCTGACATGGATTTTGTCTTTACTTTAAAAGGCATTCTAGACAGGTCTTTGTCCGCGCAATAAGTGACAGTGGGGAGAGAGCCCTAAATATCTCCGACTTTTTTATCGACTACTGCAAGATGCTTTTATCGAATGTGGTGGTTTTCAATGCGGATTTTGCGCGCCGGGAATGATACTTCTGGCCAAGGCTCTGCCGGATGAAAACCCACGTCCTACTGTCGTAGGAATCCGCGAATACATGGATGCCAATATCTGCCGCTGTGCTGGATATCGGATGATCATGGAATCGATTCAATGTGCGGCGAAAAGAATGAGGAGTTCAACTTGAGTCCACTGCTCGGTCAGAATTTCCGTCGCATCGACGCTCAAGAAAAAGTTACTGGCGCGGCCGTGTACACGGGGGACCTTAAACTCCCTGGCATGCTTTACGGGAAGGTGTTGCGAAGTCCGGTTATAAGGCCCACGGGCCCTATGGGATTCCTCACGTACAAACAGACGCATACTTATGTTTACACAAACACGGTGCCGGGTGGTGCGTTTCGGGGCTTTGGAGCGCCACAGGTAATCTATGCCTATGAGTCTTATCTCGATATGGTCGCCCATCGTTTGAAATTGGATCCTTTGGATCTCAGGCTACAGAATATCCTGGGTAAGGGGGAGGAATATTCTCCCGGAAATACTCCCATCGACTGTGATCTAAAGGCCGGCTTGAGACAGGTGGCGGAGCTCATCGGTTGGAGAGAAAATGATCAAATGAAAATCCAGCCTGGAGTCAAGAGGGGAAAAGGAATCGCATGCGGTGTCATTGACGGCGGAGGAACGAATAAAGCCGCTCATAGTTCGGTTAGGATTCTCATGGATGGTGGCACTCTACTTTCATTTGGCTCCGTGGAGTTCGGACAGGGAATCCGTACTGCTCTTCTCCAGGCGGTGGCGGATGGGCTCTCCCTATCCCCTGAGAGTGTTTATGTAACGCAACTCGATACCCAATCCACTCCTTTCGATAGGGGTACCAATGCGACCAGTGCTGTCTCGGTGATGGGGCAAGCGGTGCAGTTGGCTGCAGCTAATGCACGTCGGCAGCTCCTTGCGGCCGCAGCTTCCGTGCTTGGTATTGACGGGACCAAGGTTCGTCTGGAGGATGGGCAAGTGGTTGCCGGGGACAAAACTCTCAGCTTCAAGGACGTTATGCGCACCTACTATGGTGACGCGGAAGGCGAGATCATGGGGAAAGGGTTTTTCAAAGTTCCACGCAACGATGCGGTGCCTATTGGATACCCTACACCCTTTTGGGGAACCAGTATTGTTGGTGTGAAAGTAGAGATCGATGAAATGACCGGGCAGGTAAAGATCCAGAAGTACGTCTCGCTTACCGACGCTGGCAAGATGATTAATCCAATACTCTGGCGGGGCAGGATGAGGGGGCGACATTTTTGGTATGGGGCTGTCCTTGTTCGAAGAGCTTCAATACAGTGAGGGTCAGATGGCAAATCCTATCGCATTTTGATTCTTAAATAGTTGTTGACGTTAGGGACGAAAGTATTCGCGGAACACGGAGTCTAATCGTCGTTGTAACTGCGGATACTCCACCAAACGCACACCTTGCGCTCACCTCTGAAGTCATGGTCGTCCCTGCGCTCTTACAAGTAGGAAATTTGAGGTCTTCATGGGATGGCAGGCGGCGTACGCTGGCTTCGAGCCCCCCTCCCCTCGGTTGATGCCTATACATTAGCTTGAAATCATTTCCGTCCAACGACTAAGGACCAACAACATTTGACTTGACAAACCTGGAGTGGATTGTTACAGGAGTTATAAAATGAAACTTCTGGTTACTATGGTGAACCATTCATCCCGCGCCAGCATTTTTGAATTTGCTGCCTTTCGAAGGCGAGGGGAGCTGCCAGATTTAGACGTTAATTCAAGACTGTGAAAAGCGATGTGATGTAATCTTAGCAAGGGTCGAGGCAAACATAAAAACGATGGAAGAGGTTGGTTGGGGGACTAGAAACCCGGAAAGGGGCCATTTAATTATGGTGAATGCCAGTTCAAGTCGATCAGGCTCGGAGAAGAGCTCCACGATAAAGAGGCCCAAAGTTTCTGGTTTCAGCCACGTGAGCATTCCTTGCCGCGATGTCCAAGAAACCGTACGTTTTTTCACAGAAGTTCTGGGGGCCGAGCTTCTTCATCATAGCAATCCAGGATTTGCCGAGGTGCGGATTGGTGGGATCAACTTTGGGTTCTCTGTGCAGAAAGATGGTTGGACCGGATATTCGGCCGAGTATCCGCACTATGCATTCTTCATTGAGGCAGAGGACCTGGTGCCGATGAAGGAACGGCTGGAGAGCTACGGGGTGCCGACTAACCATCTGTGGTCGCGTGACGGTGTTAAAGTTGTGATGTACTTCCGTGACCCGTCTGGCAATCTGTTTGAACTTTATTGTGGGAAGGATTTCAAGGATGTCGCCACGGTAGCGCGCGCAGGGGCAAGTGGAGAATATATGTTTGACTTAGGTGCACTCAACTACGATTGGAAGGCCTGACCCTAAGCTTCGAGGTTCGCTGGGGAAACTCAATTACCCACAGTAACCTGCATTCTCGGTGGCCGTTGTGGCATTCAAGGAAAGCTTTTCGTGCTTTATCTCGCCATCGTCCGTCCGAAGGGGGTTACGAGTCAGAACGGGCCGTGGTGCAACTCGGTTTAACCCAAGAAGAGGAACCCATATGGCAGACTCCCATGAGCTTTTCCCTCGTCAACGGGTAACCAATTTGCCCGGCGGGTATATGGGCAAGATTCTCCGGGTCGATCTGACCTCTGGGATTCTGACGGACGAAAACCTGCCGGAGGAGCCGTTACTGCGAAAATTCATCGGGGGACAATCCCTAGCAAGCTACATCTTGCTCAGAGAATTGCCGTTGGACGCAACGGCATTTGGACCGGAGAACAAGGTGGTCATGATGACCGGTCCCATCACTGGAACTGGTCTTACCCCGGGGGGGGACGAAAATGACAGCGGTCTACCTGAGTTCCCTGACGGACAACACGCTGGGCCGTGGGGCAGCGAGCGGCTTTTGGGCCACCTACTTAAAGCCGCAGGATACGACGGGATCATTATCGAAGGAGTCGCTAGTAGACCGACTTACCTTTTCATCAACGATGGAAAATCCGAACTCAGAGACGCTGAAAGGGTATGGGGCAAAGGGGCGAGAGCTACGGAGGATCTTCTGCGAGAGGAGGTGGGGTTAAACGATGCAAAGGTCATGTGCATCGGTCCCGCTGGTGAGAATCTCAACCATGCCGCCATGCTGGTCAATGACTACAATCACAATGCCGCCCACAGTGGGGGAGCGGTTTTCGGTGCCAAGAAGCTCAAAGCAATTGTGGTTTGCGGGACAAAGCGGCCTCCGCTCTATGACAAAGCGAGGCTGATCGAGGCTGGACTTAGATGGAGGGCCACTCTGGTCCAACGTAGGGTAGAAGAAAAGAAGCAAGCGGGTCACGGCGTGGATCTGGGTGCGATACCCAACGACAACTACCGAAGTTCTTTGGTCGAGGATCATGGTCGTGGCTTTGACCAGAACCGGTTCGTCCTTAGGCCTTGTTTCCAATGCACCAGGCTTTGCCCATGGGATGTGGAGATTAAAGAGGGTTCACGGTCTGGCGTGGTGGGCCATTTTAATGCAGGGAGCGAATGGCTCGATACTTTCTTTAATCTTGGGGTCAAGGGCAACGATGTCCTGTGCCTGGCGGAAAAAATCAATGATCTCGGAATCGAGTGCAGCCATTTTTCCTGCGGAGCAGGGGTGATGTTTGAAGCCTGGGAGAAAGGGGCCCTCGGCCCCGGGCAAACCGATGGTCTCAAGCTTGAATGGGGCAATGTTGATACGGTGGATCGACTCCTGGATATGGCAGCTCGTCGGGAAGGTCGATGGGGAAACCTGTTGGCTGACGGTCCCACGAAGGTTGCCGAAGCCATAGGAGGTGACGCTCCGACCTGAGTGGTTCATACAAAAAGAGGGACTCCTGCTCTGCATGATTGGCGGTCCGATATCGGCCAAATGCTGCGCCAGCTTGTTTCTAGTGGTGGAATGAAGCCCCAGGGGGGTGGGTACTCAAATCCGCCTCCAGATCTGAAAGATAGAGAGAAATGGGGCCCGTTGAAGCGGGACGACCCCACTGGATGGGCATGGTCGCAAACCCTTTCAGAGCGATATCGGCAGTTCTGCGGCATCATCGGTGGATGCTGGTTTGCCCAGATGCAAAATAAGCCTGACGGTCTAAACAGCGTTATTGGCTCGTTCAATGCAACCACCGGTTGGAACTTTGATATGAACGAGGCCTTGGAGGCAGGACACCGAAGTGCGATTCTTCAGAGCCTGTTCGAAACCCAGAGAGGTTGGATTGCGGAGCAGGATTGGACGAACGTGGGTCCCAGGTTTCTGGAACCCATCCCCGATGGCAAATTTAAGGGCTTTACTATCGCCAAATGGCTTCCCGGCATGGTCATGACTACCATCGCGTGTCCGGCAGACATGAGAAAACGGGGCGTCCATTCATGGACACCTTGGCGAAGTTAGGGCTGGAGGAATTCAAGGAGTGGAGTCAACTGGACTGATGAGTAGAGATTTAGGGACAGGGAGATGCCTTTTTAAGCTGAAATCGTCCCTGTAGGAGGATTCACGCCATGAACGAGAACGTCCGTCTTTACGCCGGTACTCAACACGGATTGATGGTTTGGCAGTCGAAAAACGATGGTTGGGGAGAATTCGCTCAAAGCTTTCGAGACGGTATCATTGACTCGATTGTCGGCTGCCGCCACCGACCGCAACGTGTGTTTGTGGGGCTTACCCATGATGGTCTTTACCGGACTGATGATGGAGGCAAAAATTGGGGCAAAGTGCTCAATGGCGACATCCGGGCGGTCACCCTCGACCCCACAGCAGAAGATGTGGTCTATGCTGGAATTGAACCGGTGGGAGTATACCGCAGCGAGGATGGCGGCAGTAGCTGGGAAGATCTCGATTCGCTACATGAGCTATCTGAGGAGGTGCGTCAAAAGTGGTGGCACCCTGTAGCCCCTCACCACGGGCACGTGAGAAACATGTTTATTCATCCGGATGATCCGAAGACGGTCTATCTCTGTATCGAGCATGGAGGGATCGTTCGTAGCTTGGACCGTGGCAAGACTTGGGAGGATGTAACAGGAGGGATCGATTACGTCGACATTCATGTGCTCTCCAGCTTGCCACGGCGCTTCGATCGCTACTTTGTAACGAGCGCACGCGGCTTCTTCGGCCAGTAACGATCCTGCGCAAGGTTGGAGGCGCGCGGAAAATGGCCTCACGAGGGACTACTTCCATGACTTCCTCTTCTTGCCGCCATCCAAAGGGGGCAAGGACCCGACTATGCTGCTCGCAACAGCCGACAAGTCGCCCGGATACTGGGCCCGTGACGGCCGCCATGGGGCACGGGCGGCTCTGTTCCGAAGTCTGGACTGCGCCAACTCTTGGCAACGGGTGACTCATGGCCTGCCGGAGAATCTTGATCCCATGTTTTGGGCTCTGGTCCATCACCCGCACGATCCCAACGCGGTGTTCGCTGGCCTTGGTGAGGTGGCTCGTGGGCCGGCGGCTGGGGCTGGGGGCGCGGGTAAGATTCTGGTCAGCCGGGATACAGGTGAAAGCTGGCAGGAGTTAGATATCCAGCTTGCGGCCGACCGAGTGCTCTGGGCTGCTGCAGACTAACTAGAGTTCATAGGGTCGTTCGAGTTAGTTCGAGGTGTTGGCCTGATGGCTTATATCGGTGCAAGAGTCAAACGGAGTGAAGATCTTAGATTTCTGCGCGGCGTGGCAAAGTTTGTGGCTGATCTCAGCCGCCCGCAGATGTTGCACGCTGCAATTTTTCGAAGCCCATGTGCCCATGCGCGAATTATTAGAATCGATACGGACAAGGCCTCCAGGCTTCCCGGAGTCGTTTGTATTCTCACCTTCGCTGATATTGCCGGTGTGAAGCCGATCCCAATGCGAATAGGGGAGATCAAAGGACTCGAGCGGTGTCTTCAAACCCCTCTGGCAAAGGATAAGGTTCGGTACGCGGGGGAGCCCGTCGCCGTAGTGGTGGCCGAGGACCGCTATGTAGCCGAAGATGGACTGGAATTGATTGATTTTGAATATGAGCCTCTAGGTGTAGCTAATGATACCCGGGACGCGATGGTGAAAGGCGCTCCGATTCTTCACGAGAGTCTCGAGAACAATGTGCCGGCACATCTTGAAGTGAACGTGGGGGATGTGAACAGTGCAATGGCCGAGGCTGATGAGGTGTTCGAGGAGGAATATTACATCCAACGCCACGGTGGTGTCCCCCTTGAGACCAGGGGGCTAATAGCTGATTTTGATGACAGCCGGCAGGTGCTTAACGTTTGGGGACCTACCAAAATTGTCCATATCAACCGCCAAATTTTGGCGGACCTTTTAAACTTGCCGGAGAGTTCGATTCACCTTATTGAACCCGATGTGGGTGGCGGGTTTGGCGCCCGCGGCGAAATCTATCCGGAAGACTACCTTATCCCCTTCCTTACCATGCGCTTGCAGAGGCCGATCTGCTGGATAGAAGACCGCCGTGAAAATCTCATTGCCATGAACCAGTCAAGAGAGCAGTGGCATCGAGTAAAAATAGGCATCAAGCGCGACGGTACGGTTCTGGCGCTGGAGGACGAGCTTCATTTTGACATGGGTGCATACACTCGGACCAATGGGACCACGCCTATCCTTTCTGGCTCGTCGGTGTTACGAGGGCCTTACCGTATCAAGAACTACCAGTGCCGGATTTCGTGTGTGTTAACTAACAAGACGCCGGTGGGCACTTACCGTAGTCCGGGTAGATATGAAGGTACGTTTGTACGTGAAAGAGTGATGGACTCGGTTGCCCGTCGGCTCGGACTCGATCCGGCGGAGGTGCGCAGGCGGAATTTCGTCCCGGCTGATCAGATGCCGTATGATGTTGGTCCTCACCCCACACACAAAGTCGTATACGACAGCGGTGACTTCCCCCATCAATTTGAAACTGCCCTGACGCGTGTCGACTATTCAGGGGCTAAGGCTTCATGTGAGGCTGCGAAGCATAGTGGTCGTGCCATAGGAATTGGTCTGGCCTGCTACGTCGAGTCGGTTGGTGGCAGCCCATGGGAATACGCTCGGATCGAAATCGACTCCTGGGGCAAGATTCTTTTATACACGGGGTGCGCTAATCTGGGCCAGGGCGTGGAAACGGTTCTCAGTCAGATTGTTGCCGACGAGCTTCAGGTTTCCCCTGAGGACATTCGTGTGATCCATGGTGATACCGATTTGGTGCCCTATGGAATGGGAACACATGCCAGCCGGACTGCAATTACGGCCGGTAACGCGGCTGCGTTAGCCGCAAGGAAGGTCAAAGATAAGCTCTTACATCTGGGGGCTATCCATTTTGAGATAGAGCCCGGCGACCTCATGCTCGCACACGGATCAGTTACAGTTCGGGGCGCTATTGAAAGATCCATAAGCCTCGCAGAAATCGCCCGTATGACAGTGCCGCACCTGGCGCTAAAATATGGTGTTGACCCCGGCATCTCGGAGGCCGCGTTTTTTTCTGGTCCTGACGATAGGCCTTTTCCCTACGGTGTCCACATTGCAATCGTGGAAGTTGACCGAGAGACCGGGTTTGTGGAGATTAAAAAATACCTGGTTGCTCAGGATGTTGGGCGGGTAATTAACCCAATGCTCGTAGAGGGCCAGATGGTTGGCGGAGCCGCTCAGGGAATCGGAGGAGCCTTATTGGAAGAATTTGTTTATGGTACCGATGGCCAGGCGTTGGCAACGAGCTTTATGGACTATCTGATACCAACGGCTATGGAGGTGCCCAATATCGAGCTGCTGTTGACAGAGGATGCGCCTTCTCCCCTCAATCCGCTTGGGGTAAAAGGAGCCGGTGAAGGGGGCATCGTGGCAGTTGGGGGCGCTATCGCCAACGCTGTTTCGGACGCTTTGGGGGCTGAGGTGACCCGGCTACCCTTGAAACCGGAATATGTGTTACAAATTTCGAAGCATGGGCGGGAAAGAGCACGGGTTTGAGTGGCTCCTGAGCCGTTGATGTCTCGGCGTCGGGTCCCTAGTTCCGGGCAGGGCAATTAACGCTCATAAAAGGCCGTATGATTTCGCCAGTGTGCTGTGGGGTGCACCAGGTGAGGCACAACGAATCAAATTTGAAAATGCCTCTGAAGCGGATAACCGAGGATGGATGATTAATTTAAGAGGGATCTGCCCATGATGGTATCGGAGTATGGCAGTTCACAACTTTTGCTTGTCCTCCAAATAGATCATTCGCGTGTGGCGGGCCATTTGGCTGCGCAATGGGGAAACGATTTATTTTCACGACCCAGGCCGTATGCCTCGATGGTACTGGCGGCTCAAGAGCACGACAATGGTTGGTGGGAATGGGAGGTCAAGCCATCAACGTTGAATAGCGATGGTTATCCCCTCGACTACCACGATGGCACTCTCAAATATTTGGGTGTACAACGGCTCACCGCTACAAAGCGCGGAGTTCAGCGTGTGGCCGAGCTGGATCCCTATGCCGGTCTGATAGTCCTGATGCACAATGTGGGACTATTGAATGCTGGCTATGGCCGGTTCAAGTATCTTCACGATCGCACCGATGATCCTCGCGTGCGGGAGTATATTCACCACCAAGAAGGGGTGCGACAGGGCTTACTGAGTGAGCTCCGTCAATCCGAGATGTATGCGGAATTCGCCACCGAGGAGCAGATCGGCATCAATTTTGAACTCATGGAAATCTTTGACCTAATGGGACAGTTTTTATGCAACCACTATCCTTTGGACAGATCGGGTCGACGCAATCGGCCCACTGTGACTCTCAACGACGCTTCGGTGCCAGTGGGTCCTGGTCGAGATGACACGACGATTACTTTCGATGCTTTGGACCGAACAGGTGCAATCGTCCGTCCGTATCCCTTCAACAAGGACCCACTAAATATCACTTTTCCCGGGAGGTTGGTACCTAGACGGAGTTATGCGAGCACGGACGATTTTCTTGAACATTTTTATCAGGCCGAACGGATTAGCGTGAGTTATGTTCTGAGAGGAAGTTGACTTTGCGCGGATTGGGTCAGATGCAAGATGATTTCAATTTGACTGGGACTCATTGTCCAGTGGGAGCTGATTAGAAGAGCCGGTTCGATGGCTTATATTGGTGCGAGAGTCAAGCGCAGTGAGGATCTTAGGTTCCTGCGGGGAGTCGCGAGGTTTGTAGCTGATCTCAAGCGTCCGCACATGTTGCACGCCGCCATCTTTCGAAGTCCATGTGCCCACGCGCGAATAGTGAAACTCGATACGGAAAGGGCCGCTAAACTTTCGGGCGTGGTTTGTGTTCTGACGTGTGATGATATTGCGGGTGCAAAGCCAATCCCCATGCGGACAGGAGAGATCGAGGGACTTGAACGTTGCCTTCAAACTCCTCTCGCCAAGGATAGAGTCCGTTACGTGGGTGAGCCTGTGGCCGTTGTGGTGGCTGCGAATCGCTATTTAGCGGAAGACGGGGTTGAGCTGATCGATTTTGAGTATGAGCCTCTAGGCGCGGCTACTGATACCCGAGATGCCATGAGTGAGGGTGCTCCAATTCTTCACGAGGATCTCAAGAACAATGTGCCTGCACATTTCGAAGTGAACGTGGGGAATGTGGATAGTGCCATGGCCGACGCGGATGAGGTCTTTGATGAGGAGTATTATATCCAGCGCCACGGTGCTGTGCCGCTTGAGACCAGGGGGCTTGTGGCTCAGTTTGATGAAGGCCTGCAGGTGCTCACCGTATGGGGACAGACCAAAGTCGTTCATAAAAATCGCCAAATTCTGGCCGGGCTCCTGGATCTACCCGAGAGTTCAATTCACTTAATCGAACCCGACATTGGTGGCGGGTTTGGCGCACGCGGCGAGTTTTATCCTGAAGATTACCTTATTCCGTTCCTTGCCGTGCGTTTGCAGAGGCCTGTCTGCTGGATAGAAGACCGCCGCGAGAATCTCATCGCTATGAACCAGGCCCGGGAACAATGGCATCGTGTAAAAGTGGCGATCAATTGCGACGGTACGATCTTGGCCCTTGAGGACGAGCTGCTTTTTGACATGGGCGCGTACACTCGGACCCACGGGGGTGTCCCGGCAATCTCGGGCTCGGCCGTGTTGCGGGGTCCTTACCGGGTTGGGAACTACCGCTGCCGGGTTTCGTGTGTGTTAACCAACAAGACACCCGTGGGTACCTACCGTGGCCCGGGTCGATATGAAGGTGCTTTTGTCCGCGAACGAGTGATGGATTCAATTGCCCGTCGGCTCGGGATTGACCCAGCGGAGGTGCGACGGCGGAATTTTGTACAGGCTGACCAGATGCCCTACGATGTGGGTCCCCACCCCTTTCACAAAGTAGTGTACGATAGCGGTAACTTCCCTGAACATTTTGAAAAGACCCTGGCGCGCTTTGACTATTACGGGCTTAGGGATTCATGTGAGGCTGCGAAGCGCGAGGGTCGCGCCCTTGGGATTGGTCTAGCCTGTTTTGTTGAGACTGTTGGCCGGAGCCCATGGGAGTACGCTCGGATTGAAATCGACTCCAAGGGCAAAATCCTTATTTACGCAGGGTGCGCCAATCTGGGCCAGGGTGTAGAGACCATCCTCAGTCAAATTGTTGCTGATGAACTAAAGGTCTCCCCTGAGGAAATTCGCGTGGTCCATGGCGATACCGATTTGGTACCCTTTGGCATGGGAACCCATGCTAGCCGGACTGTGGTTATGGCTGGAAGCGCTGCTTTCCTTGCCGCAAGGAAAGTCAAAGAAAAACTCCTAAGCCTAGGGGCAACTTACTTTGAGATAGAGTCCCATGATCTGGTGCTCGAACATGGTTTGATTGCCGTCCGTGGCGTAACCGAAAAGTCCATAAGTCTCGCTGAAATCGCCCGCATTGCCGCGCCTAACTTAGCTCTAAAGCAGGGTGTTGACCCGGGTATCTCCGAGACAGCGTATTTTTCTGGCACCGGTGACCGGCCTTTTTCCTACGGCGCCCATGTCGCGATGGTGGAAGTGGACCGAGAAACCGGGTTTGTTCAGCTTAAAAAATATTTGGTCGCGCAGGATGTGGGGAGGGTGATTAACCCTATGCTCGTGGCAGGGCAGATGGTGGGAGGAGCCGCTCAAGGAATTGGGGGCGCCTTATTCGAAGAATTTGCCTACGGAGACGATGGCCAGGCGTTGGCAACGAGCTTCATGGACTATCTGCTGCCAACGGCTATGGAGGTGCCCCATTTTGATCTGCTTTTGACGGAAGATTCGCCCTCTCCACTCAATCCGCTTGGGGTAAAAGGAGCCGGTGAAGGGGGCATCGTGGCAGTTGGGGGCGCCATCGCCAATGCTGTCTCAGACGCTCTGGGCACCGAGGTAACGCGCCTACCATTGAAACCGGAGTATGTCTTGGAAATGGCAAAACACCCAGGTGAAAGAATAAAAGGTTGAGTAGTGTGATGATAATGGTGTCGAGCACAGATGGAATCCGGAGGGGGTATGATCCCCGTAATCAATAAGGAGCAGATCGAGTGAAACCGGCAGTTTTTGAATATCACAATCCCACGACTCTGTCCGGGGCGCTGGAGTTGTTGGCACAGTACGGGGAAGACGGCAGAGCCTTGGCGGGGGGACAGAGCCTCGTCCCAATGATGAACTTTCGACTGGCACGACCAGCGCATCTCATTGATCTCAATCGTGTAAACGGCCTGAGCTATATTCGGGTGGACGGAGACAAACTGCGAATCGGCGCTATGACGCGACAACGGGAGCTGGAGCGCTCTAGCGCAGTTGGAAGTGGCTGGTCTCTTCTGGCGGAGGCTACAAGTTATATTGGACATGTACAGATTCGCACGCGAGGGACTGTGGGTGGAAGCCTGGCTCACGCCTTTCCCTCAGCCGAACTTCCTCTCGTCATGATCGTTCTCGATGCGATTCTAAAACTCCGCAGCAGCAAAACCGAGCGACTGGTGCGGGCTGAAGATTTTTTCTTCGGCTGTATGGAAACGGAGCTCCAGCCAGGCGAACTCTTGGTGGAAATTGAAGTGCCGCCGTTACCGCCGGGTAGTGGATGGGCATTTGAAGAGCTTAGTCGACGTCATGGCGACTTTGCTCTGATGGGTGTGGCTGGGCTTTTAAGTTTAGATAAGGGTGGATCCATCCAGGAAGCACGCCTTGGGTTTACCGGGGCAAAGCCGCATCGCTCAACCAACGCGGAAAAGCTCCTAGAAAGCGAGCGACCGCAAGAGAGTCTGTTCCGTGAGGCCGCAGCCCGGGCCGTGCAAGAGCTCGATCCAGATTCAGACATCCATGCCAGCGGCGATTATCGCCGACAGGTAGCAGAGGTGCTCGCACGTAGGGTTCTGCAGAAGGCCCTGGCACGGGCAGCGACAAAGTAGGCAAACGAATTGGAAGGTTTCAGTCTATGAGCAAACGCGAAATCTCAATCACCGTCAATGATCGCGAATACCGGGGCGAGGTGGAACCGCGGAAGCTCCTGGTTGACTTTATTCGCGAGGACCTCGGTCTCACTGGAACGCACATTGGTTGTGAGCATGGCGTTTGCGGGTCCTGTACTATCCTCATGGAGAACGAACCGGTACGTTCCTGCACGCTGTTTGCCGTTCAAGCGGATGGAGCTCGGATAAAAACGGTTGAAAGCATGAACACCGGAGAACAACTTCATCCATTACAAGAAGCATTCTGGGAATCACACGGGCTGCAGTGTGGCTTTTGCACACCGGGAATCCTTATGACCGCCGAAGCACTACTAAGGGAGAGCCCGCAGCCGAGCGAACGAGAGGTTCGCGAGTGGTTGAGTGGCCATCTCTGCCGCTGTACCGGTTATCAGAATATCGTCACTGCAATAATGAGCGCTGCTCAACGAATTAGCCGTGGTGGTAAATAGGTTAACTCCAGCACTTATAGAACGGTTTATGGTCACGCAATAGGAGTCTTAGGGAGCAGATTGAAATGAAACCCGATAGGATCAGGATGCTATGTAGCGATGCCTCTCACTTGCCTATTCACCTTACGCCGCGGGACTCGGGAATTCCGGAAAAGTACGGTTTCCAGTATGAGGTGGATGCCGTTAACCAAGCCATATCCGCATCCGGCGGCTTTGTGGAATGTATTCGAGTCCGACCTGGTGAAGGATCAGCAATTAAGAGCAGTAAATCCAATGGAGGTTTGGATACTCATTATCTACGTCAGATTGACGGGAGTGGCTTTATTGATTCGCTTTACCAACAGGAGCAGTAGGAGCAACCCTTGAGAAGGGGCGGGCTGGATGATCGTTGTGACGTGCAGTAACGAAAGGAGGTTTCTATGCGATTTATTTTTAGAGCGACAGACCGGTCGATTGTCTCTACTAAGCAGCAAAAGGAGGTTCCCATGCGATTTATTAGTTTGACAAGTGTATTCATTTGGCTCTTGGGGATTTTTCTCTGGGTGGAGCCGGTATTGGCGGAGTTCTCATTTAAAGGGAAGACTGTCCGTATGATTTCGCCTGGAAGTGTTGGAGGGGGAACTGACCGCGCAGGCCGTTTGGTGGGTCAATTCCTCCCCAAATACCTGCCTGGTAATCCGCGACTCGTTTACCAGAGCATCCCAGGCGCTGGTGGAGTTAAAGGAACCAACTATTTTTACCAACGGGTAAAGCCCGACGGCTTGAGCCTTATGCAATCCATGGGAGCGATGGCTGATCCAAATATCTTGCGAATGGGAAATGTCAGGTTCAACCCGCTTGAGTTTCCGGTAATTGGTGGGTTCAACCGAGGCGGCAGCGTTTTCTTTGTACGCAAGGGTCTCACCAAGCGTTTGTACGACCGGTCAGCTGAGCCAGTGGTTGTGGCGGCGGCAAGCGGGTTGTGGAGCTGGAGTTCCGTGATTCTATGGGGGCAGGAGTTCCTGGGTTGGAACGCGCGGTGGGTCCTTGGCTATCCCGGGACCACAGCGTTTATAAAAGCGATTCGCTCCGGTGAGGCCGACATGTCAGCGACAGGAAATGCCTATCTTCTCGATGGCCTGAAAGACGATAAAGTCGTCGATCTGATTGCTCAGGAAGGGATACTCTCCGGCGGCAAGTACATCCCGCGTAGCTCTTATAGAGACGTGCCCGTCTTCCCTGAGCTGTTGAAAAAAGGAAATGTATCGAAATTGGCGTGGCGGGCTTATACGTCCTGGAATGGCGTTGCCGGGGCTGATAAGTGGCTCGGCCTACCTCCTGGTACGCCAAAAGAAGTTGTCCAAACATACCGGCGGGCCTTCGAAAAGCTCGTCAAAGACCCCGAGTTTCTCAAGCTGGCGAGGAAGCAGTTGAGCGTGGATATCCAGCCCCTATACGCTAAAGAACTTACGAAGATGATCCGGGACCTTGTAAATACCCCTGATGAGGCAGTGAAATACGCTGCAAAGCTAAGGGTGAAGTATGGCCTCCCGGGCGGGATAAAATAA
Organism: uncultured Binatia bacterium (SeqCode); assembly: GCA_965218425.1. Lineage (GTDB taxonomy): Bacteria > Desulfobacterota > Binatia > UBA9968 > CAXXLF01 > CBDCDW01. Next base: position 1,231,903 of record OZ244621.1, on the reverse strand, counting down.
ACTAGTCAGCTCTATTATAGAAAAGTGGAAGTGTCCGACTGTATGCCGGCCAATCGGACACCTCCGCTCTTGGAAAGAAGTAAGATAAGATGTTTGAGGCAGCTTATCAGGGGCTCGTGGGTATTCTTTTCGATCCTTTTGCCATGTTCCTCATGGTGGTGGGGGTTTTGGCTGCAAGCACCGTTGCGGCCATACCCGGATTTGGCGGATATCTATCCCTAACAATCGCTCTCCCCTATAGTATAACCCTCCCCCCGTATCAGGCTATTGCTCTTCTTCTGGGAATTGTAGTGGTCTCCAACACTGCGAATACTTTCCCCTCCGTATTAATTGCGGTGCCCGGTAATGTCGGTTCCCAAGCCACCATTGTGGATGGCTATCCTATGGCCAAGCGAGGAGAGGCAAAGCGGGCGTTTGGCGCCGCCTTCACGGCCTCTGCCATGGGGGGGATCCTTGGGGCTGTCGTTCTGTTGGCGTCGCTCCCGGTCCTGCGTCAACTTGTGCTCCTCTTAGGCTCACCGGAGTTCCTGGTCCTTGTTATTTGGGGGTTGAGCGCGATTGGTGTCCTTAGTGGTAAGGCCCCCGTTAAAGGGCTTTTGGCCGCACTTCTTGGAGCGTTGGTCTCAACGGTGGGATTGGACGACAAGACCGCTATTCTGCGGTTTACCTTCGGAGGGCTGTATCTCCAGGATGGACTGAACATCGTCGCTGTGGCCCTGGGGATCTTTGCCGTACCCGAGCTGATTGACCTTGCCGTTCGCCGGAGCAGCATTGCCCAGACTGAGAAGCTCGGCAGTGGAACTTGGGAGGGTGTCACGGATGTATTCCGGCACTGGTGGCTAGTCGTTCGCTGCAGTATCGTTGGTGTTTGGGTAGGGGCCCTTCCAGGTCTGGGAAGCACCGTGGCGGACTGGTTCGCCTATGCCCATGCCGTTCAAACCGAAAAAAATCCAGCGAATTTTGGCAAGGGAGATGTTCGTGGTGTCATTGCCCCGGAAAGCTCGAACAATGCAAAGGAGGGCGGTGCCCTTATTCCCACCATCGCCTTTGGTATTCCGGGAAGCGGTAGCTATGTCTTTGTGCTCATTGCCTTTTTTTCTCTCGGCATCGTACCCGGGCCGAAGCTGCTCACTGAACAGCTCCACCTTACCATGGCTATGATCTGGGTGCTGGTCATCGCCAATCTCCTGGCAACGGGTCTTGCGCTGGGTCTTTCCAAACCGTTTGCCGCCATTTCCCTTCTGCCCTTTAGTGTCGTTGTCCCCATGTCATTGGTCCTCTGTGTTGCAGCTTCTATTGCCGTTTCCTTTGCCTGGGGGGATTTGTTTACCTTTCTATTATTTGGAATTATCGGCACCCTGATGAAATTCTTTGGTTGGCCCCGGCCACCCCTTCTCATGGCTTTTGTACTCGGCCCTCAGTTGGAGAGATACCTCTGGCTTTCGATGGCCCGATACGGTTTCAGTTGGTTATTATTCCCGGGGGTGATCCTGCTGATGGTGCTGATTATACTTACCCTTTTCTTTCCCGTCCTGCGGCGATGGAGAGAGAAGAGAGAAGGAGGAGTAGAAGAAGAAAGGGTGGTCTCATTCTCAGAAGAAGCGGAGACACAAGGGGGTAGAATTGGGGACACGCTAGCCACAGTTGGTCTCGTCTCTGTCTTTGGCGCAGCGGCTTTCCATGCCCTTCGGTGGCCTTTCCACACATCGCTTGTGATCTATTCGCTTGCAGGAGTGGGCATTCTGCTAGGACTTGTCCATTTAGGTGTGGCCGTCTGCGCGCTTGTAAAAGGACCTCGTAGCCTCCTTGCGGTTGGCCCTGGAGCCCGCGAGGTACGAAAACGAATACTAGTTGAATTTATCTGGATCCTGGGTCTTGTAGGGTCAATCATTCTGGTGGGACTTCACTTCAGCTTGCCCGTTTTTTGTATCCTCTACGCAAGGAACTACCGCGCTGGATGGAAACAAGCGATTTCTCTTGCCGTTCTGGCAGAAGCCTTTCTTGTGATTATCTTTGATCAAATTATGTATGTGGTCTGGCCAGATCCATGGCTTATCAGTTCTTGGTCGTAGCCCGGGGGTGCTCAATAAGAGGAGATTGAACGGTCAGCGTTGTGTCATGTCAGGAGGAACTCGGGTGAGAAACGACTGGAATATGTGATGGCCAGAAAGGGGTGAACGGCTCTCTGGAAACGGGTTGATTTAGAAAATGAAAACCTCGTTGGCAAGGGATAAAGTGATAGACCAATCCGCCAAGGTGCGAATCGTGCATTTAAATCCCGGAGTCATTAGCGGGACCTATGGGCAGAATTTTCAACGACTCATTCCAGCGGAAGTCAATGTAATTTTTGAGGATCTCGGCCTATTACGCGGCTCGCGCTACGAAGTCGGAAGAAAAGCCGACGAGGTTATAACTGGAGCCTTGGAGTTTACAAGAAGATACGATCCGAATGGTCTAATAATTGCCGGTGCACCCCTAGGGGGTTTTAACCCCGGCTTGGAGGCAAAGGTTTCCCAGGCGGCGGGAATCCCTGTGGTTATGGCGATGCCTTCAGTCATAGCGGCGGTAAGGGCCTTGTCAGCGAAAAAGTTGATTGTAATGACCCCATGGGATGAGAAGATGAACGGAATATTGAAAAAGCAACTCGTTGCGAGTAATCCCGCAATGTTGTGGCATGTTTCATCTCTTCTCGGTCATAAATTCTCCGTTAAGAACTATGGAACACTCTTACAAGACTGGCCGAAACCGTTGAGTTGAGTTGGTTGGTTTTTCACCGCAAAATAATTGGTTAAAGGGGGATCAGCAAATTAAACCGTTAACTTCACTCACCAAAGGCTTGGAACTCATGCTCTGGCTTCGAGAGTCAGAAAAAAGCATGGGCTTGAACGATATCTACCGGCAGACAGGTTTAGCCAAGGCGACGGCCTATCGGCTTCTCAAGTCGTTGGAGCGGCTCGAATTTATTGAAAAAGAGTACGGAACCGACAAGTACAAGATTGGACGTAACGCTCTGTACGTGGGTCAGGGATATATGACCTCTGGTACTAGAGAGCGAATCAGAAACATCCTTAAAGAAGTGACTATAGAGACAAAACTCACCGCGACGTTGAGCGTGTTGGATGGAAATGCAGTGTTGTTTATCGGAGTCTATGAGGGGCCGGGTAGAGTGAGGGTCATGGTTCAACCCGGGACCAGAGTGCCAGCGTATGCAAGTGCATCAGGAAAGGTGATGCTCTCCGGTCTCGAGGATTCGGAAATCTTGGCAAGGTTCAAGGGTGTAAAGTTTAACCGTCTAACGCAGAAGACAGTTCCGACTGTGAATCGGTTGTTGTCCGACATTGCCAAAGTGCGCCAACGAGGATTTGGTGAGAACGACGAGGAAAATGATGACGGTGTTTCCGCTCTAGGTGTTCCTATAAAAAACACAAAAGGTGAGATTGAAGCGGCTGTCAATGTCGTCTTTCCGGTGGGGACTATAAGCTGGAAAGAAAAACTTGATCTTGTGAAAAAGCTAAGATCAGCCGCCGAGGAGATCGAGAAGATAGGCGGCGTAGTAAACGCTAATCTGGACATTTTGCCCTGACTTGAAGATTTGCGCGCGCAGCAATTTACGACAAGCTAGCTTAAATATTTTCAAGGAGTCGCGTTATCAATAACACTCGTTACGATTACTCTCCAAACATTGGTAGAAAAAGACTCATAAATCACACCACAACTAGAATCGCCGTGGTTTCAGGAGGTGCGGGAGGTATCGGTCGAGCTGTGGTCATGCGGCTAGCTCAAGCCGATTTTCTACTAGTCATCCTGGATCACAATGAAGAGGGTGGCCAACAAGTGCTGGCCGTGCTCGAGCGGGAAGGCAAAGGTGGGATGTTTATCGGTCTGGACGTAACAAAATGCACCGAGGTCCAGAACGCCTTTTCAAAGGTCGTCTCGACTTTTGACCGAATCGACGTGCTCGTAAACCTGGCTGGGGGGTCTTTGTACAATCATCCTATAGAGGATTTTCCTTTATCGGAATGGCAGGAGGTAGTCAACGTGAATCTAAAGTCTACCTTTCTTTGCTGCCAGGCTGCCGTCGCTATAATGAAAAGACACAAAAGAGGGAGCATTGTAAATACTTCTTCAAACTTTGCGCTCACCGGCAGTATATCACGCTCGGCCTATACGGCATCTAAAGCCGCTGTTATTGCTTTTGCAAAGTCCCTAGCGGTCGATAGCTCCCCACGGGATACGCGCTAACGTTATCGCCCCTGGTCTGACTGCGACTCAAAAAGTTCTCGGCAATTATTCCCCGGACGATTGGGCTCTGCTGGAGAAAACCATACCCCCGGGGCGTACGGGAGGAACAAAGGATGTCGGCGAGGCTAGCGGCTATATGACTGGACAGGCAATAGTGGTAAGTGGTGGTGGATTCATGTTTTGGCGAATCAAGGAATTTGGAAGATGCTCGGCAGTTCATGGATCTTTAGCAATGGAATGAAGCAGTACAGAGCACAGGTTACATGCGATGGATTATATAGGAACCAGGGTTAAGCGAGTTGAGGATCTCAGACTCCTGCGGGCTATAGGACGATTCGTGGGGGATATCCAGCTCGTTGGGATGGTCCACGCGGTCATCTTGCGGAGCCCACTTGCCCACGCCCGGATAGTGAGTGTCAATACTGACGCTGCTGAGAGGGCTCCTGGCGTACTAGGAGTATTGACCGCTGATCGTATGCCGGTGCTCAAAACCATTCCCATGCGTGCAGGAAAGGTTCCCGGGTTGGAACGATCCCAACAGTATCCTATCGCGAGGGACAAGGTCCGATACGTAGGGGAGCCGGTGGGCGTAATAGTCGCGCAGAATCGATACTTGGCCGAGGATGCCATGGAGTTTTGTCAAGTAAAGTACGAGCCACTGGATACCGTTACGGATCCGCGAGCGGCCATGACGTCGGGCGCTCCAAAGCTTCACGACACGGTGTCGGATAACATTGGGGCGCACTTTGCCGTTGATAACGGAGATGTAGATAGCGCCATGGCTGGGGCCGATCTTGTATTGGAGGACGAGTTTTTTACCCAGCGCCACGGAGCCGTACCACTGGAGACCCGGGGGCTCGTGGCTGAGTTCAACCGGGGAAGTGACACTCTGAGAGTGTGGGGGCCAACGAAGGTAACACACGTTAATCGCGGTATTCTTTCGGGTCTACTCGATCTACCGGAAAGCTCCATTCACTTTATTGAGCCAGACGTTGGAGGAGGTTTTGGAGCACGTGGGGAATTTTATCCGGAGAATTTCTTGATTCCTCATGCGGCTATTTACTTCCGTCGGCCTGTATGTTGGATCGAAGACAGGAGCGAACATCTAAAGACGTCGAACCAGTCCCGAGAGCAGAGACATCGAATCAAAGTCGGAGCCGCGCTGGACGGCTCTATTGTCGCCGTGGAAGATGAGATCGTTTTCAATATGGGTGCCTATACCCGGACCCACGGGGCCGTACCGGATTAAGAATTACCGTAGTAGTGTATTTTGCGTATTGACAAACACCACACCGGTTGGGACCTACCGCAGCCCAGGACGTTACGAAGCGGCTTTTGTACGCGGGCGCGTTATGGATTTGGTTGCGCTCCGATTGGGACTTGATCCGGTGGAGGTGCGGCGTCGAAATTTTATTCGACCTGAGGAGATGCCTTACGATCAAGGCCCGCATCCCTATCATTACACAGTTTATGACAGCGGCGACTATCCAGGCCTCTTTGAAAAGGCATTGTCTCGCATGGACTATACGAGAGTAAAACAAGACTGCGAGAGAGCAAAGCAAGAGGGTAGGGCAATGGGAATTGGATTATTGATCCTCGTATAATATAATGACATCAGAAAAGGCTGGACTGTTTCCAGAAGGCGGTAACGAGACGAGGCCTGCGGCGCATTCGGCAAAGGGCGCGACGAGCATGGTGGCTGAGTTGAGCGAAGTCCTTGGCACAGAAGTTGGGCAGTTCATGATGCTTCCAGTATCCCCAGAGGTATTCGACGGGATTCAGTTCCGGTGCATAGGCCGGCAACCGTTCCAGCACCAACGCGCCTTCGGTAGCGGCAACAAAGTCCCGAACCAACCGGCTCCGGTGGCTGGGCAGTCCGTCCCACACTACCAGCAGCGGCCCGGAAACATGACGCATCAAGTGCTTCAGGAATTCGATGATCTGGGGGCTCTTGATGGCTCCCGGATACACTCGAAAGTACAAGCGCCACCAGGTGACTCCGGCGATGGCCGACAGACTCTTCCAGTTGAAGTGATATTGCAGCACTGGCGTCTGTCCTCGGGGCGACCACGTACGATACCGATTCGGCCGCTCGCTCAGCCCGCTTTCGTCCACGAACACTATGGTTCGCCCCTCGTTTCGGGCTTTTTTTTAATCTCCGGCCAGCGCTTCTTCTTCCACTGCCGGATCGCCTCTTCATCTCGTTCCAAGGCACGTCCCGTCGGCCGCTGGCAACTCCACCCCAACTGCCGCAATATCCGCCAAACATGGCCCGGATGGTATGTGACTCCGCAGGCTTCCCCAATCAAGTGGGCCACTCGCCTTGCGGTCCACAGGCTCGTGTCGTACCCCAGCGCTTCGGGTCCCCGTTTCAAACCGCCCTCGATCTTCTTCAGATCCGCCGGGCTCAGTCGCGGCTTGCGTCCGGCACGCCCCGCCTGCTTGAGCCCGGCTCTGCCGCTCTCGGCCAACTGCCGCGCCCATCGATTCACCGACTGGCGGTGCACTCCCACCCAACGCGCCACCTCCGCCTCCGACAGCCCTCGCTTCAACAGCCTCCCCACCTCCATCCGCCGCCGCTCCAATGCTTCAAAGTCCCGTCGCACTCCAAGTGGGTTTCCCATACCACCACTATACATTAGTTCTTATCCAATGTTACTATATTATGCGGTTCTCAATAGGTTGCTTTGTCGAAACAAGTGGCTTGGGGCCTTGGGAGTATGCTCGGGTAGAAATTAACAACAAAGGTCAAGTTGTCCTATATTCGGGCTGCGCATCCATCGGTCAGGGAGCGGAAACCGCTCTTAGTCAAATTGTGGCGGATGAATTAAAAGTCACATTGGAAGACGTGCGCGTTATACATGGGGATACGTCCAAAGTGCCCTATGGTATGGGAAGCAATGCAAGCCGCACCACGGTGATGGCGGGCAGTGCCGCCCTCATTGCGGCCGGTAAAGTCAAAGATAAGCTCTTGCGGGTGGCATCGGATTCTTTGGAGATAGATCCCAGTGATTTGGCATTGAAGGAGGGGCGTGTTGTCGTCAGAGGAGACGCTAGGCAATCGCTCGACTATGCGAATATCGTTCAACTAACCACTCCAAGTTTAGCAATCAAAAAAGGCGCGGAACCCGGGATTTCGGAGGAAGACTTTTTTGCATCGGACAAACGCCCGTTTCCTTATGGTGTTCATATAGCGGTGGTAAAGTGGATCGTGAGACCGGCGTCGTGAAAGTCGTAAAATATCTCGTTGCGCAGGATGTGGGTCGAGCAGTCAACCCGATGCCGCTTGAGGGACAGATGGCTGGGGGACTTGCTCAAGGAATCGGGGGAGCTTTGCTGGAGGAGTTTGTTTATGGTTCTGATGGTCAACCTTTATCGACGAGCTTTATGGATTATTTGATTCCTACAGCAATGGAGGTTCCTCCTATAGGTTTCTTGGCCGCCGAGGATGCTCCCGCGCCGCTAAATCCTTTGGGAGTTAAAGGTGGGGGTGAAGGAGGGATCGCGGCGGCTGGGGGCGCGCTTGCCAATGCTATGTCGAACGCCCTCGGAGTTGAAACGGCCCGCTTACCTATGAAGCCAGACTATCTTCTTTCGTTGGTGAAAAAGAACATCCAACCGCTTGCGTTGAAGGGGTAACTTCACCACGGCAGACACCGGATGTCAATGTGGAGGCAGAGGAAATCGAGGCCCAGCTCGATGAGCACTTTCATGTCTACCTTGTGGATCCGCGTTTGGGCTTTAACCGACGAAGTTTTCGTTTCTGGATTGATCGCTGGCCCCTTGAGGATGAGCCCATGCAACGAAATAGGAAACCAGGTCATCGTCACACGGTAGGGGCTGTGATCGCGATCCTTAAAGGCTACGGTTACAGTATCATCGATGGAGTGAAATATGAGTGGAAAGCGGGTGATTCAATCTGTGTTCCCGTTTTTGCTTGGCATCGGCACGTGAACGAGAGCGGCGAGGAGTTTCTGTATGTGGCAGCCACAACGGGTCCGTTTACCATGGCCATGGGGCGCGCTTTACGAAGAGGAAGAATACCCGGAGTAGTGGGTCTTTGCGCAACAAGGCAAGGAGGCAATACAGACCCTCATTCCAGGCGGAGCGGGAGGGCCGTCTGAGGGATCTCGCATCGATTTCGATCCGGAAAGATGGAAGCCGAAAGGGAAGGAAACAGGCTCCGTGGCCTAACTCTATTACGACCAACTGGCCTATGCGAGGGAGGAAGAGAAGCGTCGTCGGGCGGGTAAGGTTATAGCGAAAGGGGAGGAACTGGTGTTTGGATCGACTCCCATGGGGCGGATTGCTTATGTAGTCGATCCGCTTTGTTGAAGTTGGAAAACCAGTTCCACAGAAAGATTCTGTTCCTGTTATGGTGAAAGCCCTGATGTTTGGAGTGTAACTCCACTCAGGCGAGGCTAGGAGGACCCGTTCTTGAACCTAATAAGAGGCGCGGCAGGTGAGATCCAATTCTGTACCTAGGAGGTGAGTCCAATGATGGTTAATCCGTACGATGATTCCCGTATGCTACTCGCTCTACAAGTTGATCATTCCAGAGTGGCAGGCTTCCTAGCCGCGCATTGGGGAAACGCCATGTTCTCCGAACCCAAGCCTTTTTCATCAGTCGTGTTGGCTGCACAGGAGCATGACAACGGCTGGGAAGAGTGGGAGATCAAACCATCAACCCTTAACGATAAGGGATACCCTCTCGATTACCACGACGGCAGTATCAAATACCTTGGGAAGTTCAGGCTTGATTTCTACAAGGATGGGGTGAATCAAGTAGTGCGGAGAGACCCCTATGCCGGTTTACTGGTGCTAATGCATGGAGTTGGGCTGATGAATGGTGGCTATGGCAGGTTCACCTATCCACCTGACCGTACGGATAATCCCCTGGTAAAGGAATACGTTGATGATCAAGAAAAACTGCGGGTGAAATTGCTTAACGACCTCCGTGGCTCAGAAGAGTTCCGGGAATTCGTGGCGGAAGAAAAGCTCTGGGCAAACTACGAATTAATGACGATCTTTGACCAGCTTGCGCAGTTCGTTTGTAATCGCTATCCCCTGAACGATAGCAAGGCGCGCAAGAGCGGTCCGCATCGTGATTTGAACAATGTTCCGGTGCCCGTAGCTCCGGGTGGAGATCATGTGAGGCTCACAATAGATCCAGCAGATGAAAAAAACGCGACCGTCCGACCATACCCGTTCGATCTGGACCCGTTGGTAGTTTCGTTCCCGGCAAGGCTCGTCCCTAAACGGAGCTATGCTAACCCCGAAGACTTCTTAAAGGAGTTCTACAGAGCGGAAAGAATTACGGTCAGCTGTAGTTTGCGCGCTAGTTAGGCACCGATGGCGATGTCGGTGTAACGATCAAATTGACGGATATACAATAGGCGTTGGTCTCCAATGGAGACCACTGAAAGGGAGGCAAAGGTGAAGTTTAATCGACAAGCAGTGATACCTACGGCTCGTGAACCTCTATGGGATTTTCTCATGGATGTGCCGAAAGTGGCACAATCCCTTCCGGGGGTGGAATCCGTTACTCAGATCGACGACACAACCTACCAAGGGAAGCTGAAGGTGCGTATAGGACCCATCTCACTCAATCTCGATGATAAGATCTTTCTTGAGCAGCGTGACCGGGGGAGCTGGAGTGCGGCTCTGCGGGCCGAGGCAAACGATCGAATGGCCGCTGGGGCAGTCAGGGGTAAGACCGTGATGTCGCTCAAGGAAATCAGTTCTAGTGAGACGGAGTTTCTCGTCGAAACCGATGTCAGTATCCTTGGCAAAATAGGCGAGTTCGAACAACCCATCATCCGGAAAAAGGCCGACGCCATACTCAAGGAATTCGTGGAAAATATCAAAAACAGTTGGCTGGAATTTAGCGAAAGGTGAGAACCTAGTGGATTGTTGGTTCTCGGCGAAAAGAAAAGGATGAAACAGCAAAACGTTTAGAGGTAATAATGGCAGACGTCGCTATTGTAACAGGGGGAGCAGGTGGAATTGGATCCGCCATTTGTACAGCACTTGCCCAGGACGGTCTTAGGGTCGTCGTCGCGGACTTAAAAAAAGACGATGCAGAACTTCTAGCCAGTCACCTCCAGAGGGCTGGAAACGAGGCACTTGCCGTTGCTGTTGATGTGGGGGACAAAGATAGCGTAGCTGGCATGATGGATCAGGTCCTCAAAAAGTACGGGCAGTTAGACTTCCAAATCAACACGGCAGGTGTCAGGAGCATTGCGTCCGTCAAAGACATGACGGCCAAGGAATGGGACCGGGTGTTGGATGTCAATCTCAGGGGTATTTTTTTGTGCTCTCAGGCGGCTGCAGAAGCCATGCGCAAAAGGAAGCAAGGCCGCATTCTGAACACGGCCTCAAACCGGGGCGTGGTAGGAGAGCCCAATGCTTCACACTATGCCGCGTCCAAGGCAGGCGTAATCGCGTTTACCCAATCCATGGCTAGAGAAGTAGCTCCAGATAACATTCTTGTGAACGCCATTGCGCCGGGCTGGACCGAAACCCCAATGGGCAGAGCCGGTGTCCCGGATGACTATTGGCAGAAAGTCAAATCGGTTCCTCCTTTGCAAGGAGGCCTAACCGAAAAAGACGAGATCACTGGTCTGGTTCGTTATTTGCTGTCGAACGCTGCCCGCTATATCACGGGTCAGCTCTTTTTCCTGCGATCACCTTATGGATAATTACTTTCCTGCTCAATATCGCAAAGGAGAAGCTCCCCCTGGAAGAACAATATCGCTAGAGTTAGAATACCCAAAAGGAGGCTACCATGGGATTACTAAAAATCGAGGGCGTTACGCACTGGTCCATTCCGGTAAACAACCTGGAAGAGTCGGAAAAATTCTACGGCGATCTGCTCGGCCTTATTCCGGGAGGCCGGCTTGGTACTTCAGGCATGTCGTGCTTCAACGTCGGGGATCACAGCATTCTGCTTTGCGCGCGCAACCAGCCTGTAGAGAAGCCGTCTGAAGAAGATCACCTGGTCCATCATTCTTTTACAGTTAGCCCGCAGACCTTCGTGCAGGCTTGTAAGGTTTTTGACGAAAGGAAGGTTCCTGTCATCGAGCTCGTTTATCGGGCAAGAGGTCATTTCACGGGTAGGGAGCTCTATTTTTTTGATCCAACCGGGAACAGGCTTGAGCTCCGGGATCCGATCTGGAAGCAGGGGATGCCCGAACCTTCGTTCGAAGATATTGTTAGGAGTTAGCCCACATGCAAGTGGTCGCAGGTTCGAGTCCTGCTGCGACCGCCATTCGACTCGCGGCCGATCGGCTGCTCGCTCTCTTCGGGTCTGAGCTTGAGGCTTAGCCTCAGGGTCGAAGACATGGCCAGCCGCTTCATCTCTGAAGAGGCTGGCCGCACCCTGAAGATTCCTGTCCGTTTTGCGCTATCAGTGCTGACTTTAAGTGGTCGCCGTGACCCCTTTACGATCCCAGCCCTCCTTCTTCCCTGGTGTTTCCCCCGGTTGGCTAGGGAGATCCAGAGGGTTTGTTCGTTGCTTCCATTGTTTGAGAGGTCGGCCGTCGAGCATGGCGCTCAACTCGCGCTCAAAGATTTTTCTGAGGAAGATAATGCCGGCATCTGACTGCCCTAGGTGCTCCTGTGACCTGGCGGTGATGGTGCCCTGACCTGTCTGGGCCACGTAATCCTGGGCAGCCGTGAGCTCATTGGTCTTCGCTTCCGGCACCGCACGTTTCCTGAATAGCTCTTCTCTGTGATCAGCTGGATTGTAGGAATGTCTGCCAAAGAATACGTTGGGCGTGTCCGTAGCCTGGTAGCCATGGGTAAGCAAGTACTCCTTCAACCGTTTGGCGGCAGCTCCCTGGACCGAAGAACTCTGAAGAGCAATGCGTAACATACGTTCGTCATCCATGGGGACCATCCATGGAAACGTATGGGTCCACGGGTCCTCAGCGTTCAGTCCCGGCACAACGATGTGGTTGTGGTTTGGGAAGGTCCAGTCGCTGATTCGGACATTGGTTTCGGATCGGGTGGCCGTCTGCCTGATGCCCGCTTCCGTTTCGACATATTCGAGCTTCGGCAGGAGATCGGTCACAGCACCCCCGAAGGCTCCAAGCTTGCCCCACCGGTGCACGAAGCTCACATGCACCGCGTCCAGTGAGTTCTCAACCGACTGGAACCAGTTGCACGGCCAGGTGTTGTTATTGACCCATCGGATGTTTTCGGGACGTTCGAGTTCCTCGTTCCTCGGGAGGTCGAACTCGGGGGGCTCGCCCTCTCCCATGTATACGAAGATCAAGCCGCAATATTCCCGCGCGGGGTAGCCAGTGATCTTGATCTTCGGTGGAAAGCTTGGGTCTTCGGCGGGCATCTGTACGCACTGGCCTTTGCCGTCGTACATCCAACCGTGGTACATGCAGCGGATGTTTTCATCCTCCACCCAACCCGTGTGGAGCAGGTTCAACCGGTGGGCGCATCGTGCGGCCACCAAGTGGGGACTGCCACTCTCTCCTCTGTACAGAGTTAGATCCTCGCTCAGGAGTCGCACGGGGATCGCCCCACCTTTTGGCACTTCGGCCACGGCCGCCACCGGTTGCCAGAACCTACGGAGAAAGTCTCCCATGGGGGTTCCCTTGCTCGTTTGAGTGAACAGCTCCGGCCCTATGGCTTTTGCTTCCTTATGGGTTGATTTCTGCTGCATGACGGTTCTCCTCTTCTAGCGGTTTTTCACTGTGTCCCAATAGTCCCCCACCGGCTCGCCGTAGCGGGTCACCTGTATGGACTTGAGATAGTCCTCGATGTTAGCACCTGTGTAGTCGCCGGGCCTCCAGGTAGGATACTTTATACGTAGCCCGCCGTCGACCGGTATGTCCACACCTGTCATGAACTGGGCATCGTCCGATGCCAGGAACACCGCCGCCGTCGCGATATCGGAGGCGCGAGTGAATCTGGCCATGGGGATCATTTTTAAATAGTCATCTCGGGAATAAAAAGAGCGGGTGCGCGGCGGCGGCTCCTTAACCACCTCGTCCTTCATCCGGGTCCAAAGCTGGTGCTCCACGGAGCAGGGGGTGATGGTGTTTACCCTGATGCCGATGTGGGCGAGGTCCATGGCCGCCGATCGTGCCAAATTCATTAGGCCGGCTTTGGCCGAGCAGTAGGCTACGCTTCCCGCTTCCCCGAAATGTGCGGCGGTGGAGAGTAATTGAATGATGCTGCCCTTGCGGTCGTGCTCGATCATGGCGCGGGCTCCGTACTTGGTGGTCAGGAAACCGGCGGAGAGAAAGCTCAGCACGCACTTGCTGAAGTCCTCTAGAGTCATCTTGGTTACGTCGCCCCAAACCACATTGCCCGCCAGGTTCACCACCGTGTCCACGTGGCCGAACCGCTTAGCCGCCTCGCCGAAGATCCTGTTCACGTCCTCCTCTTTAGTGGCGTCTCCGGGAACGGAAATGGCTTCATAACCGCGTGAGGTGAGGAATTGCAGTGTCTCTTCGGCGGCAGTCGGGGCAAGATCATTCACCACCACCTTTGCTCCCTCCTTCGCCATGAAGTGCGCTATGGTTCCCCCTATATTTGGGCCAGCGCCGAACACCACCGCTACCTTGCTATCCAATCGGGCCATCAGGTCCTCCTATTTGTATGGTTTTTCCCATACTCCACCAGGTTTCCGGCCAGATACTCTTTGGTCGGTTACTCCAACAAGGGCTGCTCTATGAGGCATGTTCATATGACGTGAATTTGGCGGCTTATCCGTAATAATATCTGGTTCTCAGTGGGTGGTTGATTGCACGCCGTTGACGGCGTTGCAAAGAAAGTATCCGAATAATGGGGCACGTGTCAAACCCGTGTAGTGGATCAGTACATATGAGACCGGGAGGGGTTTTTGGTTGATACGATGCCTCGGTCTTGAAGATATGGCAAGGGAGTTAAGTAATGAAGCGCTTGGTGGGGTCGTCTTCGTCGTAATAGTTAAACCACTGAATGTGGTATCCCGATGTCGTAGTTTTGACAGCCTTTATGTTGTCGCGCCCCAGCCCTGTGACAAAAAATGGGATATTGCAACCCGTGGTGTAAAGGTGCCTCAGGGTTTTAAAGCGACGAAAATTGTCCTTTTCCGATCTCCTTGGCGCTTCCCACTGCCGCCCGTTGCTCCGGATGCCATGGGTGGCGTTTGTCATTTGAGAATCCTAAAGGTAGTTGGATGGTACATGACCGCCGAGGGATCGGCAGATGATCACTACGGGTTTTGCTGTCCGCCCCAGCTTATCGAAGGCTTCATTGAGCGCATCTAGAATGATCCTTTGCGCCTGTTCGTAGAGACTATTGGGCTCAGCCGATCTATACTCAGGGCCGGCCGCATCCGAAAAACCGAACAGGATAAACCGGCGCAAGGTAAGCCAGTCCAACTCGGCTCTGTTTTTCATGGTGTTAAAGACTTTTTCTTGTTTCTTTTGCAGGAGCCCCTGGTAAAAAATGGGTTTAAAGTGAACTCGGTCCCAATACGTGCTTCCCAACTCACTTAAAAGTTCTTCCTCAAGTTCGTCGGCAAAATTGGTGGGGGGTCTTCCCCATCCCGTGCGCCGCAAACAACGCGACATCTTTCGCCATGGTGTCACCTCTTGAGTGTCGAGTATTATTTTTTTGATACTTAGAACCGTGGTAAAGTGCAATTGGACTGACTCACAAATGTCTCGGGCGTGGATTGGAGGTGAAAGTCCCGAGGAACTTTTCAATCCTCGGGTATGTTATAATCTGAGACAGGGGTGGAGCAAGCAGTTATGTCTAGCGAAAGTGTTCGGAAGGGGTTGAAACCTGCTCTCTTTTTGGTGTTTCTAATAGTTGTAGTCCTATCGGCGCCCGCTTTTGGTGTGGGGGAACGCCTTGGGCAGCTTCGAGATTGGATCCAAGGTTTGGGAGCCTGGGGGCCTGTGGTTTTGTGCCACTCTATGTCCTAGGAGTGGCGGCGGCGGGATGTGGGATGATGCGGGATGATGCGGGATGAAAAGTGAGGACAGAGCCAGCAAGGAAAGTCCACCTACCGGATCAATTCTTTAACATCTGAATCTATTAGTAGAGAAATTAGAAGTCCGCCGTAATCCGCGATCTCGACTCAAGAGGGAAGTCACGTGAGAGGGATCATAATATTTTTTTGATAGGCGGGGCGTTCACAGAGACGGGCGTACCACTGCTCCACTCGGGGCAATTGAGGTCGATCAATGGACAGGTTGAACCAGCGATGGGCCCAAACGCCCAGCGGTATATCCCCCATGCTGAAAGTATCCCCAGCCAGGTAAGGATCTTCCTTGAGATAGTCGTCAACCATCTTCCACTTATCAGCGGCATGCTGCCGGGCCCTTTCAACGGCCGCCGGATCTCGCTCGGCTTCGGATTGCCGTATCAATCCCTGGAACAGGGCTACCATAAAGGGATTCATCGCCGTCAGCTGCCAATCCATCCAGCGGTTGGCGCTGGCCCGTGCTTCCATGGTGACAGGCAGGAGTCGTCCCCGGCCGTATTTTTCAACCAGATAGCGAAGGATGCTGTTGGATTCCCACAGCACGAATCCCTCATCTTCAATAGCGGGAACGAGGCCGTTGGGGTTTAAATCAAGGTAGGGTTTCTCTCGGTTTCCGCCAAAGGCCCCTGCAATGTCCATGCGCTCGAAGGGAACGCCCAGCTCGTCACAGCACCACACCACCTTTTGAACGTTGGATGAATCTTTCCTGCCCCAGACCCTTAGCATTGCTGTGTCGCCCTAAAGGGAAACACCGGCCAATTCGCGAGTGTTGACCGTCGGTTAATTGAAGGCGCCCACCCCATCACTCGGTGCTTCGCAAAATCAGCGGCTTCGTTTGCAGTCCAATCCCCTTTGGATTTTTTCTTCATCTCTTCGCATCACTCCTTGCCGCCGACCTTGGGGGAGCAAGCCGTTAGCGGAGCAAAAGCCAAAAGCAAAATAAATATCGCCGCGATTCGCATTCTCGGTCTCAAAAAAATAAGCTGGACATTAGATAGCCTGCAATTGAATCAATATCAATGGAATCTTACCGATGGAAGCTGCTACAGACCCGCTTCAACAAGGTTTATCGCGTCACGACACCAAACCCGCAAAGAATTTTAACCGCTTTGATGCTCTTCATGATCACGTGATTCGTGCTATGCCTTTGGCCTGGAGAATCAGATGACAAGCTTCCTCAGCGTCGTATTATTATTGCTCGTTGCTCCTTCCAGTCTTTTAGCAGCGGAGATCTGGCTTCGTGAGCGTGTGGTCAAGAAGCACCGACATGATATTCTCGTTACCATCCGGGCGACCCCCGAACACATCGGGGAAAAAGCGCGGCCCATTGAAAAGGACTGCAATCTTCACGTTCCGCTCAGAAGCAAAGACATCAGGGTCGCTATCTTGGGAGGGATCAAAAATGCCTGTTCTCAACCGGAAAGGACGCCTGCGAATTACTGGTCCCGCAAGCTCAAGCCCCTCGAGGGACAAGTCCTTGAGGCGGAAGGGGTTCTACGGGTGTGGCTGGAACACCCTCCCCAGGGGGGCAAACGACAATGCGAATGTGACCCGCTGGCCCGTTACACCAGCTCGACCCCGGATCATATGGTGCAACTCCATCCGCTGACTCGCCTGGGTGGCATCTCGTTTCTGGAGATGACCCGAGGGGTCCAAAAGAGAGACATTCCCTTTATCGGACATCGTGGGGGCAAGCTGCCCTCCACCTTGAACAGAAGAAAAATCTCGATTCGCCGTGTTGATAAGGAGGGAGAGCCCTATATTGCCGTCAAAGGGTCAAGGACCGGTTTCAGCCACTGGACCCTCCTTGCCGTAGTGATGAGCGTCGCTGAAAAGCGTAAAGATGGACATGTGTTTGATGTGGCGGTGGTGCACCGAGACGGCTTTATGGAAAGGAACCTCCGTGCGCTCACCATCATGGGGACGACGGCGGATAAAAGCGCCGGAAGTCTTGAGGTCAACGACGAGGTTGTGCTCTTTGGCATTATGAGATTGAATCTTGATGTGATTGAAAGGAAAGCCGGACCAAAGTGGAAGAGCATACCCATGCCCTATGAACTGATCGTTCTCGACATCATGAAATGACAGGCACAAGTCGGTCCATGGAGTTTCATTACACCGATAACTTCTCAATGGATGCCACCGGGCGTGAAGGGGTAAAAGGCTTTTAGTGCTATCCACTGCGGTCAAGGCTAGAATTGGAATGGAACGGGTCTTGGAGGTTCTTTCGAATCAAATGGCAGGGCTTATCTCTCTACCCTCAGGGTTGTTGAGGGCAAATGCCGGCGCTTTGTCTGGAGGTGAAAAAGTGGGCGGTTTAAGTTTCGCGAGATCCTGTGGGTCCGGCGCCCCTGCGAGAGAGACGGCCTGACTGATAAAGATCAAGACGATGATAAACGTATGCCAAAGGCTTTCATTGCTCAACCGACAACGCGGTGCTCTGAACAGTGAATCCGAATATTGCCATGCCTCGTCTCCCGGTCAACCCCCCTGCAGGCAACAACTTGCTACGGTGGAAATCAGTTCCAGGGCCGTGCTATAAGAACATCCGCCTTCGCAGCCGAGGCCGATTCGGCGGAGCAAGCAAGGAGGAGCCTCGGTGGATTTCGCCGAAGAATCAGAGGATACCACGGGTGTAAACCCGCGGCGGTCTCATGGAAATCGGATGGAATCATGAAAAAGGTTACAGTAATCGATGACTACCACCGCGTCTTCGGCCCTTCGGATGCGGTAAAACATTTGCGCCGGAGGTGTGACGTAACCGTTTGCGAGGAACCTTTTCCCTCCCAGGATGCCCTGGTGGAGGCGCTCGGCGGGGTCGAGATCATCATCGCCAACCGGGAGCGCACCAGGTTTACCGCGGAATTGCTTGGCCGGCTCCCCGACCTCCGCCTAGTCTCCAATACGGGGTCCCACTTTTACCATGTGGATGTGTCCGAGGCCACCCGTCGCGGGATTCTGCTCGCCAATGCGCCCGGGGGATCGTCCCCCTCGGTGGCGGAGCTCACCATCGCTTTCATGCTCTCCCTCACGCGCCGAATCCCCCAGAACGACCTTGCCGTGCGCCGGGGTCATTGGCCCATTGAGCTCTTTGGATCCGTGCAAGGCAAGACCCTCGGCATCCTCGGCATGGGCAAGATCGGAACTCGAGTGGCCAGGGCCGCGTCCGCGCTGGAGATGCGCGTTGCGGCCTGGGGGCCTACCCTCACTGAAGAGCGCGCCCTGCAAAGCGGCGTAGAGCGCCTGGAGCTTGACGACGTCATGCGGGAATCGGATTTCGTGTCAATCCATCTTCCCCTGTCGGACCTGTCGCGAGGACTGGTGAGTCGCGAGCGAATCGGTTCGATGAAGCAGACGGCTTACCTTGTGAATACCGCACGCGCGGCCATAACCGATGAACCGGCTTTGCTGGAGGCCGTGGCTGCAAAGCGTATAGCCGGAGCGGCCCTCGACGTGTTTATGGAGGAACCCCTTCCTCACGACTCGCCCATCCGTCATCTGGAGAATCTTCTTCTTTCCCCGCACGCAGGGTGGACGACCCGTGAGTCCTACGGTCCGTGGGTGGAGATGACGGTAGAGAATGTGTCGGCATATATTGCCGGCAGTCCCATTCGCGTGCATAACCCGGACGCCGTCACGAAAAGGACAGCTCGCGCAAAGGCGCAACGTACGCCAGGTTAAAATGAAACTGCAGATTCGAGGCTCGAAATCCAAAATTCGAAGCAAATCCGAATGATCGAACAACGTAAAATTCCAAACGATCCTGTTTCGGATTTCGGATTCTAGATCTGGCGCGTCGGTTTATTTGAGATTTCGAGCTTCGAGATCTGGATTTCGGTTCGGGGGGGGCTCTGCGCAATACAAAATGAAAAAGGTGTCTTACCAAGATCATACCATCGAGCTGACATCCTATCAACTTCAAAACGGGGGCTGGGTTCCCCGGGCCTCCATCATCGTTGAAGATGGCAAAGGCGTGAAATCCATACCCATCTTTGGCCGAAGAAGGGCTAGTTTCGACTCGCAACGGGAGGCCGACTCTTGCGCTCTGGAGTTGGCGAAGCTATGGGTGAAAGGGAGGATCCGGGGAGGGAATGGAAGGGATTAGAGGGTCCGTCGGGAGGCGCCGCCGTGAGGCTTGAAAATAGTATTGCTATCGTGACCGGCGCGGGGCGCAACATCGGAGAGGGGATTGCGCGGGCCTTCGCCGAGGAGGGCGCCCGTGTGGCCGTGGTGGACGTTGAGGAGGCAAGAGCCAGGTCCGTGGCGCAGTCCATCAACGTGAGTCGGCCCGACACGGCAGCGGCTATGAGGTGTGACGTTACATCCGGCGCCCAGGTGGAGCAGATGGTGGCTCAGGTGGTGGCGAGATGGGGGGCCGTGAATGTACTGGTGAACAACGTAGGGGTGGTGGACCGTAAGAACGTGCTGGAACTTGACGAGAGCGACTGGGACCGGGTCATCGCCGTTAGCTTGAAGAGTGTTTTTCTCTGCACCAAGTATGCGGCCAAGCGTATGGCGGGGGCGGGTCGGGGGGGTAGGATTATCAATATCGCTTCCACCTCTGGGCATCGAGGACGAACCGACGCCACTGCTTACCCCTCGGCCAAAGGAGGCGTCCTGAACCTCACCCGGTCGCTGGCCATGCAGCTTGCTCCCTACGATATCCGGGTTAACAGCATTACGCCCAACAGGGTCAGGACGGTGGTTGGTCCGGGTGAGAAGCCCCGTGACTGGAAAGTCACCAATCTGGTGGGGCGCCAATGCACGCCGGAAGATGTGGCGCGGACAGCCGTATTCCTCGCTTCCAAGGACTCGGATATGATCACCGGCTCGGATATCCTGGTGGACGGCGGAGTCCAGGCCGGGTGAGGTTTCGAGGAAACTGTTGCCGTTTTAAGACAAAAGGAGGCGTGTATGACGACGACGCAGGCGAATACGGGCATTGTTGACGCCGACGCCCACGTGGTGGAAAACGAGCAGGTGTGGGACTATCTCGAGCCGTCTGAGAAGAAGTACCGTCCAACCTTTGTCCCCCTGCCGGACAACTCGGAAAGGGGACGATGGTTCCTGGACGGGGAATTCCTGGGCAATAAATTTCCTTCACCCAACGAGACCCAGGCCGCGGAACACGTGAAGAAGTTCGGTCGGGTCGTGGCAACGCCCATCCAATCCCGAGAGCTTGACGATGTGAGTCTGCGACTGAAGCATATGGACGAGTTGGGGATCGCCGTTCAGGTGTTGTATAATTCCATGTGGATCTCACCCGTCACGAGCAGGCCGGACGCGGAGACGGCGCTTTGTTGGGGCTGGAACCGTTGGATGGCCGACGTGTGGAAGCGCGGGCAAGGGCGCCTGCGCTGGACCTGTGTGATCCCGTCGTTGACGCCCTCCGAAGCCGCGCCGCAGATTCGCTTCGCCAAGGAGCACGGAGCCGTCGGCGTCTGCATGCGACCCTTCGAAAGGGATCGGGTCATGACCGATCCGTTTTTTTACCCCATATACGACGAGGCCCAGCTCCTCGACCTGCCCATAACCGTCCATCTTGCAAACGGGAACCCGGAATTGATGAAAATGCTGACCAACGAAGCCGGTGGGGGGTTTTCGACATTTCGCGTGCCCACCGTCACCGCCTGCTTTGCCCTGATTATGAGCGAGATCCCGCGGGTTTTTCCCAAACTTCGGTGGGGCTTCATCGAGGTGTCATGTCAGTGGGTTCCCTGGATAATCCACGAGACCATAAGACGGTCCATGGGGAGCGCCCATCCCGTTCCCGGCAACCCATTTCGGGAATACAACATTTACTCCACCACCCAGACGGACGACGATTTTCCCTACGTCATGTCCTACGTAGGGGAGGAGAATCTTCTCATAGGGACGGACTACGGCCATGGAGACACATCCAGCGAGCTCAACGCCATTTCGAGGTTCAAGGCCATGGAAGACCTTGGAGACGATGTGAAACGGAAGGTTCTTTCCGCCAATCCCAGGGCATTTTACGGTATCTAGCCCATGGCGCAAAGTATAAGCATGAGGGGGAGCCATGACGGATTTATCCCGTTTTTCGCTTGAGGGACGAACGGCGGTCATTACGGGAGGGAGCGGGGGCATCGGGCGCGGATGCGCACGGGCCTTCGCCAAAGCCGGGGCAAACCTGGTTCTCGCCTCGGTGCCGCCCGAAGAGATCCCGCCGGCAATTGCGGAGGCGGAGGCCCTGGGCGCTCAGGCCATCGGGGTGACCGTCGACGTTTCCAGCGCCGCCCAGGTTGCGGAGATGGTGAAGCAGAGCATGCGGAGATTCGGACGCATCGATATTCTCGCCAATGTAGCCGGCGGCTCCTATAGCCGCAGCGACTACACCCCGAAATTTACCCGCGGTCCGCTCCTCGAGTTGAGTGAAGAGGATTTCATGGGAGCCTTCCAGGTGAATGTGAAGGGCGCATTTCTCTGCGCCAAGGCCGTTGTCCCCATTATGAAGTCCCAGGGGAAAGGCGTCATTATCAACATCGGTTCCACGGCGGGACTCGGCAATCCCACGGGCGACGATATGGCCGCCTACGCCGCCGCCAAGGCCGCCGTCATGAGTCTCACCGTAAACATGGCCCACCAGTGGAAGCCCGAGATCCGGGTGAATGCCATCGCCCCCGGCTTTATCAATACGCCGAGAGTCGGAGGGGACATGCGGGACTTGTCAGCGGCGGTGGAACGGATCGCCGTGGGTCGCGCAGGGGTGGCGGACGATATCGGCGGGGTCGCCCTCTTCCTGGCGTCCGATGCCGCTTCTTTCGTCAATGGCGCGATCGTTCCGGCCCATGGCGGTTCTTGACCCCATTGTCCGAGGCCATAGTCGGTTAAGCAGGATTACGGAGGCAGCCCCATGATGATCATCGACTCCGACGCCCACGTTGAAGAGAGCGTTGAAACCTGGCAATTCCTCGAGCCCGAGTTTTACCCTTACCGGCCCCTGCCGATTCAACTGCCCGAAGACACCTGCTTTGGGGGGCAAAACGCCGCCTGGGTTATCGATTATAAACTGCGCCTTTACGCCGCAACCCCGACTCTGATGAAGCAAGCGTCGGAAAAAGGGGTTCCGATCCCCGTTCAAGAGTTGAACGACGTCCAGGGGAGATTGGGATTTCTCGACACCCTCGGTGTTGAAAAGCAGGTGATCTTCCCTTCTCTCTGGTTGGGTTGCCCGAGCGAGAACGTGGAATTGGAAGCCGCACTGGCCAGAAGCTACAACCGGTTCATGGCCGACCGGTGCAACCAATCGGGCGGACGGCTTTGGTTTGCGGCCGTTCTTCCCTGGAGGAGGCCCGACCTGGCAATCGAGGAATTGAAGCAGCTCAAGCGGCGCGGCTCCGTTGCAGGCATTTTCGTTCACGGCATCGAGTGGGACATACCCATAACCCATCCGTCCTTTTATGCGATCTATGAAGAGGCCGAACGTCAGGATATCCCCGTCACCGTCCACACCGGGAACGGGAGCAGCCCCACCATCTCGCGGATGTTCGAAGGCATGCCTCGACCGGGGCCCCGGACCTTCCCCTTCGTTCACCCGCTGGGAAAAGGCCTTGTGAGCGGCCCTTACGTGAAATACGGATTCACGCAGATCCTCGAGTCCGACCTGCTCGACGAGTTCCCCAGGTTGCGCGTGGCCTTTCTCGAGGCTGGTTGTGATTGGACCGTGAGTATCGTGTCGGGACTGCAAAGGAAGAACAGGGCGAAAGAGTTGCTCGGAGACCGCGTGTTCGTCGGCTGTCTTCCGAAAGAAGACCTTGCCTACGTGACGAACAAGCTGGGTGACGATTTTCTCGTAACCGCGACCGATTTTCCCCACGGCGATGCGTTCCGGGAAGACCGCCTGGCTCAAGATCTGGAGAGTCGCGGCGACCTGAGCGAAAGCACGATCCGGATGATCCTGGCCGATAATCCCAAACGCCTGTACGGCTTCTCGTAAGGACCGCCCCTTTATCGGATTAACGTCGGGACGGCATGTGCGTCGATATGTATAAATATCGCAGGAAAACGTCTTATGATGGGACTTTCATCGAGGTGTCGGCCCGATATCTCTAGGCCTGGGCATGCGTTCCGGCCTACAGTATCTCAAGGAAAAAATCTTAGAGATTCTCACACAGGTCATATGAGCCTCTATCACATGTCGCAATTCATTGTCGGTCCATCTGAAAAACCACACTTTGGTATAAGGAAGCTCTTCTTTCGATTTTTTCAGACCCGCTTTTTCCGTTGCCTGCAAGATCAAGGTTTTTTCCCGTTCATCAGGCCACTCATGAAAAGCCAGGATGATTCCCTGCGTCATCATCTCGTACCAAGGCTCTTGAGATACGGCAGCATCTTCCGGTTTTTCGACAGGGGTTTCTACCCCCTGTTTCCTTGCACCGGCCGCTTGAGACACAAGCGCGGAAGTCGGCCTTAAAGGCAAAAGACCGGAGATGAAAGGACTTTTCTCGGCGATGTCGTCTTTACCTTGCAAGTTCATTCCCTGAGCAAGAGGGATGACCAACAGAAAAAAGAAGCTTCCCAAGAAACACATGCTGAGATAATACACAAAAAACGGGGGATTACATACCGGATTGCACAAGTCGGCGGTTCCGTCTCTCGCCGCGCATCCCTGCCTGCGGGGAGGACGAGTCTCAATCGCCGGATTCGTCCGATCGAGTCGGTGAACGAACGGTTAAGTTTTCCACGCCCCTATGATTGCCCCGGAGATCACCAGGATCACGAGCATGTTTCCGCTGACGATGCCGAATAATTTCAATGAGAACGCCTGGTAGGCATACATGGGGCCTACAACCGCCGCGACGAAGCCGAGCCAGACCAGAACCGCCAGAGCCGCTCCCTGGCTGACACTCTGCATTCCCGTGCGGGACATTAGCCATGCCAGCGTGGCCGCTATCGCAATGCATCCCAGAAACTGAAGCGACGAAGCGGCGAGCATGCTTGGCCCTTCGGCCAGCTCTTCGGGAGACTTTCCAAGCTCTTTGAGATATGGCTGCGTAAACAAAACCGCGTACCACACGAACCCGGCGGCCATGCTCGCAACAGCGCCGGTTAAGACGGCGAATACATTGATCCCGAAGAAGACCATAGCGTCTCCCGTGAACCTGACAGGTTTTCGATGTGTCCTCTTTTACCGTCATGGTTATAACCGATGGCGGACGGAAATAGAAGCATCGACTTGGATCAACCGGCGTTCGTTTTAGTGGGTGGATCGTACCGAGACTTCCTGATGACCAGGGAAAAGAGGGAACGTGCGGGGCACTGCCGCAAAGTTGGGTTTTCCAGGTAAAAACCGAAAATCAGGTATCACAGAATCGATGACTTACAGACACCGAAAACACCTCCAAAGCAACTTTGCAACAGTGCACCATCAAATTCGACTCCGAGAGGTAGAGCCATGACCGTAGAAATAATCGAAACACGTTATCGACCACACAAGACGTAACTCCTTCTACTCACGGTGGTCGCGTTCCAATGAGGGGGGATTCATGAGGCGCCGCCCGCCCCGATTTAACGGCCCTTGCAGGGCCCTTTTTCGAGCCCTAAATGCCCCGGAAAATCCGGCCGGTTTCCGGCCTATATCCAATTATTTCCGTCCGCCTACGCCGATATTCAAGCCGTGATGACGGAGTGATGAGCCGTGGGTTGCGCTGGTTAGAACACCGCGTCCAAATGGACAGGACATTGCAAGAGAGAATCGGCACGATACAAGCGGGAATCCGAAAGGGAAGGAAACCTAGAATAGCAAAAAGGCGGGCATGACTCCGGTTTCAAAAGACGACATGGCCGAGCCGCTCCACGTCATGCGACGGGGTCTTGACGCATATTGCAGCAGCCGCCACCTCGTGGTGTCGGGACAGTGCAACCTGGGGGGCGACAGTGGCGGGAGAGCTTTAGTGCTCCCTCAATAACTTTTGAGAAGGCGAGATGAATCATGTCAAATGTCAAGGTCTGACCCCCACAACATCGGCTCCAATTTCGCTCGAGAGGACGAAAAAAACCACAAGCGATCCGAGGCGGAATTTGCTAAACTACCACCCCTTGAAGCACCCTTGGTATTCCACCTATGCGTATCAGCAAGAACTGCCGTAAGAACGGCAAAAAACCGCTGCTCGTCAGTACAAAGAATGCTGCGCCGCATGCCCCCACGCCACCTCTGCATTTGCCCGGTCGATGCGCGATCGAGGGCGTGATGACGCAGATCACTGGAGTCTCATTGGCCGACCGGGTCAATGTAGGCGGCGGTAATGCGCTGTCGCGGGCCCAGCTCATGATGCACGAGGCCTGGGACGCAGACAACAAACACGATAGGATCCGGTTGTGTCGGTAACCTTATACAAATTCCACAATGATTCCGGTACTCCAATGGATGCTCATTTCGAAGTACAGGAAGGAAAACTAATTTTGCATTCGCGCGGCGGAACCAAAGACACCACCAACGCACAAAACACTAAATATGGTGAGGCACTGCGTATTCTTCTCGAGCGAATCGATCAATCGGACCTGACGTTGGTCGGAGTGTGGGTAGACAGCAGTCGTGTCCAAAATTTGCCAATGGAGGAAAGAAAAATACTCCTTCCCGAAGACACTCAGGTTTCGCCGTCTGAATTGTTCACCAGATTCTCGAACAGAATGGCTGCGGTCGGTCGTGATCCGAACAACCGAAACAACCGTGGAAATTCCACAAAAAGGCTTCGTTTCGCATTTACCGGAAATCCCCCCGGCGAGCGGATCGCCCGGATTGCAGGCTGGGGCGAGACTGGCGCAGCCTCAAACCGACGCAAAAGGCTACGGGCTGCAGAGTTGCAGCCGGTATCTGCCGAACACATCTGGCGTGCGGTGCAACGGCTTCTTTTCGGTTCAGGCGAGCATTCGTTCGGTGAATCCACTGACTATGACGTTATTACCGAGGACGGGTCGCGCCTTGCACCTAAGGCCGTGTTCGGTCTAGCGGTGTCCGAAGCTCTCGGCTTCGAGGTTTTGCCGTATCACTTTGTGGGTGGCATCGGAACCCCCTGCTTCAAAGCGATCACCGCCGCCGGATACCGGATCGTCCCGAAGGACGGGCCGGTCCAACCCGTTGAAGTACCGCCAAACCCGGACGAACGCGATTGGATCGAAGGGCACCCGAAGTATGTAATCCACCTTCAACGCGAGCGGGGATGGGGGCTTGCACCGGCAAAAAAGGCGGCGTTCATAAGTGAACACGGCCGATTGCTATGCGAACGCTGCGGACTAGATCCGGCA
Source organism: uncultured Binatia bacterium (SeqCode) (assembly GCA_965218425.1). Lineage (GTDB taxonomy): Bacteria > Desulfobacterota > Binatia > UBA9968 > CAXXLF01 > CBDCDW01. The sequence continues at coordinate 1,205,397 of OZ244621.1, read as the reverse complement.
GAAGTCTATGGGATCGATATCGGTGATGCGTGCATCGATGTGCATCACAAACTTCCGTTAGCCGACATGCCGCCCGGACACAATACGCAACTGCAAGACCTGATGTGCCTATGCGCAAACTGTCACCGGATCATTCATCGCGAACTTCGGAATGCTAATCGATAAAGCCTAAACACTGTGAGGCAGCCTAGCCTCCACGTCGTGAAACTAGCTTTCGGATCTCCGGCCCGTCCAGATTGCAGTTACGTGTTGCCACGATTCTGCACTTACCCCAGTGTCAAGTGATTGGAATAACGGCACAGTCTCGCGGGACGGCCGGCCCGTTTGCTTGGGGTAGCTAATTGCCGCCTCACGGTAATGTTCTTTCTGTCGGAGAGGGCCAATTAGAACACCGCGTCCAAATGGACAGGACATTGCAAGAGAGAATTGGTACAATTCAAGCTGGAATCCGAAAGGGAAGGAAACCCAGAATAGCAAAAAAGTGTGCCCGACACTAATTCCTGATCGAAGCGTTAAAGAATATCCCGGAGGTCGACAACCGGGTCGACAGCGATGGCTCACGCCCCTTCAGACTGCACCAACTGGTTGAAAAACCCTCCAAACGATAGCTGTGCACCAGCATCAACTGCAAAATTTAGGTTAATACGAGCAACGGCTTGCGTAACGATTATTGAAGCATACTTCAATTTCAGATGATTAGCCACAATTCACGGAACGCGCCGATTGACCGTTTCCAATAGCGCGTCAATAATTTTCATTGTTTTCTTATTATTGGAAAAATTGTACGCGAGTGTTGAACGAATGTCGGGTTGAACATTTAATTTTTTACTCAATCTTATAGATAATGCCTTCCCGTCAACACGACTAATAAATTCATCGTATATTTTGTCTCGTGTTCGGCTCCCTCGAAGGAGCTCGCGAAAAAATTGCCTCCAATTATCATACCCATTTTTCACTAAGTGAGCCTTATCTAACGAGGCGATCGTCGTCCCAATTTCCGTAAGTAAATCATGTCTTTTCTCAATGTTCGATTTTGTTTCTGCTCTTATTGTATCATACGACTCTGCTAAAAGTGCTAAATTCAACGAAGATAACTCTGAAAGTCGGAATGCCTCCGTCAGGATGATGTTTTCGACAGATCTTTCAGTCAAACGCGAGAGCTTCGATACAGGCTGAAGGGCAATAAGCGTCTGTGGCAAAATATCTCTAATATAGAGAAGGTTTTCTATCTCCCAACACGGAATAAAGTAAATGCCGTCAAATTTAGGAAGGGTGATCCAATTCCATCCTCCAAACATCTCTTTGTATATCGAAACATGCCCCAAGGGCAAAAGCGCTTCACCATCGACTATGCCGAAGATTTTTCCGTTCATACCTCGCTCTTGGCTAACCCGTTGAATTACCCCCAGGTAACCGCTTCCCAATGCTGATGGCGTTTTGACTTCAACTTTAGAGACGTAATGCTTCAACAAGTAGACAGTCAGAAGACTTTTATCATCCTCACCTTCTACATAAAACACGATCCGGTCGACATACTTATTATCAACAGCATTGCTGTCCCCCAGCTCTCTTAAGTTCGGCATTACAAGTCCTGCTCGATCAAGAATCCACCTTTCACTAAGCCCTCTTCGGGCACTTCATGTTGAAACACCTGTATGAGTTCGCGCTCATGGGTTGTCACAATTACTGAAAGGCCCTCAAAATCTTTGACAAGCACTTTGAGCGTTTCCAATAGTGTGACCCGCCACTTTGGATGCAGGTGCATTTCGACTTCATCGATCAGCAAAATCGTGCTGTTCGTCATGTGGACCGGTGTGCGTACAAGAAGTTGCAACACCTGCCTTTCACCGTGGCTGAGGTTGTAGAGCGGATGTACCCCGTCGGGTGTCTTGACATTGGCGGATAGTCGCTCACGGTCTACTTCCAGTAATCCTTTTCTGCCATCCATAAATACGGTTTTCTCAACGTATTCTCGCAAGACACGGTCTCTGTCGTCCGCCAGCCACGAGAGCCAAACCAACAAATTGTCAAGGGAGTTCGCCCACTCAGTCCCGTCGACTTCAAACCGAAAGGACGGTCGATATCCCCAGTGCTCCGGCCTCGACACTGCACGGCCCGCAAGTGGCGGGCGCCTTACGGCGCGGTCGGCTGGAAAGAAGAGCACTGTCGGCAGATCAAAACCCTCTCCGAACAGCGCTGGCGGCGGTGTGCCGACCGCGTGCCGGATAGCCGTTGCGAGGATCTTGCCAAGTTCGTTTGTTCCTGGCCCAAGCTCTATCCGGTCTGATGATCGCGAACGTACAAAGCCTACCTTGGCCCACTCAGAGGCATTCGCAACAGACTCGATATCACTTTTGGTCCAAACATAAACGGGTCCTTCGCTTCCCGCCCAGATCGAAAGAAGGACGGGTGAGCGCGAGTCGTCGATAGACCAGTTAGCACGAAAATCTGCCTGTATCTTACCCGTGCCATCATCGAGGTCGTAATGGCCAAAACGGGAAGCTTCAGATTTGCCGAGCAGATCAAAAAGTAGCGTGATCACCTCAAGGGCCGTGGTTTTGCCGAAACCATTCTTGCTAAGTAACAAGAAAAAATTTGCTGGTTCGCACGCGGTTTCACTGCCCTTCTCGGCACCTGTGGATAGCGGTGCGCCAGTAAAGTCTATTTCATAATACTCCCGAAATGGGCCAACATCTACGAGTGTGAGCTTAACCAGACGGAAGTCGCGGATGTGGATATTGCGCTCTTCGTTAGCCATGTTCGGCAAGAACCCTTTCGATATCCGACTGCGACACGCTGACGCCATGCGCGCGGATTGTCTTCTGACCGACCATGCGTACAAGCATGTCGCCCCGCATGAGCAGGTTCTCCGCGCCTCCCTCATCCAGGATGATCCGTGACTCGGAATTTTTCTGGACAGTCAGCGCGATACGGCTTGGTATGTTGGACCGTAACAGGCCGGGAAATGTTCCTGCCTCTGGGCGCTGTGTGGCCAACACTAAATGAATGCCAAAAGCGCGCGCCTTTTGGGCAAGACGGACAAGTGGACCGACAACCTCTGGGTTTCCTAGGACAAGGTCTGCCAGTTCGTCGACGACCACCACAATGCTGCGGTCATCGCTACCCTTTTTCCGAGCTTCGTCGATGTCGCGCACGCCGATAGACATATAGTCCTTTTGCCTTTGGTCCATCGTCTTCACAAGTTCTTGAAAAACAGCCCTCGCATCAGCCATATCTGTAATGACACGGCCTCCTCTCAGATTTCCGTAGTTCGTATACGCCGTCAACTCGACAGCCTTCGGGTCAACGAGAACCAACTCCGGGCGCTCAACGCACACAATCAGCGACAATATGATCGCGTGGACACAGATGCTTTTCCCGCTACCAGTGGTGCCGCCTATCAAGAGATGGGGCGCGGAGGCCAAATCAAAAGAAATGGGAACGCCCAGAACGTCGGTAGCCGAACAGACAGGCAAGCGGTAGGACGTTTCCTGAAGAGCCTTCTGAGCCTCAGCCCATTTTATGTAGTGCCAGATGGACATTGGTCGCGGGATGTCCAAGACAATCCTGCGTTCGCCCCCACCCAATTCAAACGATATGCTGTTAGCACTCAGACCAAGAATAAAGTTGAGATCGTCGATGTTTCTTCGTAGTTTGTCGTAATCGTCGACACCGGATAAAACAAGTCTGAAGCGCGACAATCTTGGGCCATCAAGTTTTTGTTCAACCTCAACGCGTACCCCTATCTTATGCAGTGCTAAAGTCAGGTCTTCATTTGATATATCGCCGAGGCTTGTCTCACCGGATTCGTTTGTAAACTTCTCAAAGAACAAATCTTGATACAAATAATCAAAGAAATCAGAATTTTCACGCCACGAAATTTTTATTTCATGAAGACCTCTGCGTATATGTCTGTGTAGTGTCTCTTCAAAAAGTGCATCATTGCTTATAAGGTCGGCACCATGACGTGCCGACAGCAAAAGCTTCAACGCGCGTGTATAATCTTCCAATCCGCCCTTATCTTTTCCGGTAATCTGATCAAGGTGCAACTCGCTTCCGCCTTGGACATGCGGTGGCGGCGCAAACTTATCATCGTTGGGAGGCTCTTCGAATTGTAAAGATTTTGCCAAGGCGAGGCGTACAACCCACCATTGTGGAGCTTGGCCTGGCTTTTGCAGCATTCCTTTTTCTATCACGCGGAACATGAAAGCTCGTTCATCTCGTCCGAAATAAAATTTGTCCATGGTCATTCCTTAGACATTGGTTTGATCCAGAACAATCTTGGCGTTTTCGCCGTCGACATTCTCTATCCGGTACCTTTTGGCAATATGTGGAGCGAGATGCAGTAACTGGCTGTCATCAATCTCGCTGTCTGTGGGGAGCACAATGACCTGCTCCCCCGCATTAGGGTAATAGGAGTCCAAAAGACGCGCGCGATTTCGGCGGTCGATGCGAGCAAGTGGTGTATCGATGACCAGAGGTATCTTCTTACCGGATTCGTCCTTTAGTGCCCACAGTAATGCTGTTGCGACGAGCTGCTTCATGCCGGCAGAAATACTTACGCGCCCAATTTTTTGATCATGTTTGTCATAATACGTCATTATGAACCGGTTGCTGAGGTTTACGCGCCCGATTTGTCCGTGTTCGGCTAGAAGAATACCCAGTTTCTCGTTAATGCGTTTTTCGACAGAGGTGCGCCTCAACTCTCTTTGGCGTGCTCTATATTCGTGCAGAACTGCCTCGACATGTCTTGCGTATTGGACAGTCTGGCCAGTCATTCTGGCTTGTTCGTGTTCTTCTTCAAGCGCGGCGACTTGCTTACGGGTTTCGGATATGGTGCGCGCGCATTGAGAGATTTCGGCCTCAACCTTTCCGACATCCTCGTGCTTAGCGGCTAATTCATTATCGAGTTCGTCAAGCTCCTTGGATATCTCGCGAAAGCGTTGAAGGTGGCCCTTCGACGCGACAGATACCCGGGCTAGTTCTTCCGTCGTTTGTTCCGCCTCTACAGTAAGCTTGCGTATCTGTTGTAACTCTGTGGCGATGGAACGTCTGTGTCTTACGCCCTCGCGAACCCAAATTAGGTAACGGTCGCGCAAACTCTGGGCGCTAGCAAGATCGAGTGTTCGGAGATAGGATGGCAACTGATCTGCTGTCTCCAGAGTAGTATATTCTTCTATGAGCGATAGGAGCTTCCCGCGTAAGTGTTCAATCTGGGATGGGTCGAGCGGCGTTTCAGGGTGTGGCTCCTGATCCAGCAGCCGGTGGGGCAGTTCTCGACGTAGAGTGTCGAGCCTCCCAAGTTCCTGAGCGGCTCGTGCCGATACGACGGTTTCTACATCCCCGTATGCGCGGAGTGTTAGTTTAAGGTTTGCGAGGAACGGCGCCTCTGGCGGCAGAGTCTCGCTGATCTTACGGGCCAAATCCGATCTTTGCGATTCCAACGTCTCCAGGCGTTGTTCGAGAAGCAGTCGGTCCGCGTCGGAAACACCGGTACGTAATTCGTCCCTCTCGACCGTCAGTTCACGTTTGCGGGACTCGGTCTTCTGGATGGCCTCTTGAAAATTCATCAGCCGTCTTTCCGCCACCGCTTTTTCTGCCTGTTTCGTGGCAAGTTCTCCCTCGGCACGTCGTATTCGAACCTGCGTTTCTTCGGGTAGCGCCTCACGGCGACGCTGCCGTACGAATTCCGACACGCCCTGTTCTATTTCGCCCACAAAGGAGAGGTTCAATATGCGTTCGATCTCATTTGCAGTGATATCCTCCTCCGCTTCGGCAAGTTCACGAATTTGTTCGCCGTCAAAAAAGAAGAACGGCACAAAGTCGTGCGGCAGTTTTTCTGCAAGCTGCAAGGAGACGTCGTCTGGATTTGACGCTTCTCCGTTTTTGTATAGATCGAGGTTCTCTTCGTAGCTAGGACCATTCAAACGCCAGCTTCGTCGGGCCTCAAACTCAACTCCATCTTCTTCTTCCCAAATGATTGATATTGACGCTCGTTCAGAATCGTCGCGTCGCGCTTGAGTGTTGAACAAACCGGACCACACGCCCGGAACACCCCGAACAAATTGGCCTGTGGCAAGAGTCGTAGGCGGGAAGCCAACACGTCGCAGACGCTGATCGTTAGCGCCAAGGAATAGAAGTTTGACAGCATTGATAAAGCTTGTTTTACCTGTACCATTGCGGCCAGAAATAAGAATAATGTTCCTTCCCTTACCGCACCCCGTAAGATCAATTTCCTGAATACCCTTATAGGCAAACAGGTTCTCAAGGCGTATGCGTTTGAAGATCATCGATTAGGATCGGTCGGGTTCGCCTGATTTGCTGCTTGCTCAAGTGTTTGAGCAATTTTACGTTTAAGATTTGCACGTGCTCCCCACGCGTGAACATCTGGAAATTCCTCTTCAAGCTCAAGAAGTTGTACGATCACATCACCTTTGATTTCGTGATCGGCAGCGATCTTTGATATGAGTTCAATTTCATCTTTTGATATTTTCATGACAACATACTCCCCAACGTCTCATTTCAATCGTGAATTTGAACAAAGACAAGGACCTGATACTTTCTCATTGTTTAGTTATGAAGCGTCGTGGGAACGTGGAGATGGTCCTCGGCGAGACGCCGAAGTTGTGGTGTATCAAGCATCAAACGAACGTCCAAACACGCGCGGCTCGTTTCGCCAACTCCCGCTGTCTCGCTTCGACGGTGGTAGGGGTCCAATCAACGTGTTTGCTCAGCTCACGGGTAAGCGCGACTTCACTGCCTCGATAGCTCTCGCGCTTCTTCGCAAAATCACCATTATACTTCGGTCCAGGCTGATTGTCCGCCGGTCCCACCAGGGTCAGATTCCCGATTCTATTAACCCACTCGCTCCCATCGACATCCTTGAAGCTGGTCCAAGCACTCCAGTGTTGCGAAGATTCTGGCAGTATGTGCTCGACGTTACAGGATTGCTCGTTCAATAGCCGTGCACCGTGTTGTATGTTGCGATTAATCCCGAGCAGAAACCGCTTGATCTTTTTTTTGTCCTTCATCGTCGCCTCGACCATAGCGTTTTGGAACTTGGAGTCATCTAGCACTCCGTGTTCTGAAGCATCGCATTCCTTTAGAAAATCAGCAAATTTGTCATTAGGAAGGACGTTGGCGGTTGCGATGTGTTTGGCATAGTTGGAAAACTTTGTTTCGAAATGCGAAGGCTCAAACTTAGGTGCAACAAATGCCGTTCTGAGGACGAATGTCGCCAAGCGACTCAGGTTTTTATTGACGGACCTTGCAATCTGCCTCTTTGTTCCGCCGTCCGATTCACGTATGTACCTGGTCAACATGGCGAAAATTAGGGGCTGAGTGACCTTATATGCACCCAACTCCCGAAAAAAAACTTCTAGATTCCTCGGTGAATTTGTTGTCCCAGAGTCCTTTTCGAACGCCCTGATAAATTCCGGTTCTGGGCCTTTTGCCGTCATCGTCTGGAAGAGTTGCAGAGACTCAGGAGCAGAGATTTGTTTCGTTAGGTGGAAGACGTAGTCGGCCTGGGAACCCGTCGGCCCGCGCTCATTATTCCTCCGTGTTTTAATGGCAGAACGTACGTCGCGGTAGAAGTTGTCCTTGCTAAGGAAGCCGAACCGGCATTGCAGGTGACAACGCAAGTATTCGGATGCCTTTGTGGTGCTGGCAATCGTTGTGCGGATCCTCTCAAGATTCACATGTATCGATTGCCTTCTCTCGGATTCGCCGGTCACGTTGAAGTGCGAATACAGATGATTACGGATCAGGTCCAAATCGTCGAGTTTCTTGCCTCTATAGTTAAGCGTCTCGTACACCGCGTTCGAATCTATGTTTGACGGAACCTGCAAGCAGGTAATTTCCAACTTTTTGTAAAGAAAGTCGAAATACTCCTTCGACTTTTCCTGACTCATCGGAGTGAAGAATTTTTCAATCTCTGCCCATGCGGCGGTGAGCTTGCCGTTGGTTCCAATCGTGTTGCCACGGATCAACTGGTGATACCGCGCCGCGTCGTTCTGCGGTGGGGAAATCCGGGGAGTGTAGCGTTCCACGTCGTCTGAAGTCGAGACGCTATTAGTGTTCAGATCGAACAGCATGCACAGCGCGAGCCCTTCACGTTGCGAACCCCTTTCTTCCCGAGCGAATCGTCGGCAAAGTGCGGCACAGATCAGCGATATTGTTACCATTCGTTGTTGGCCGTCGTTGATCTCCCATTTTCTAGGTTCGACTTCAACCAGCATCACCGCACCCAGAAAGTAACACTCGCGCTTTTCCTTGATCGCTTCATCGATATCGTAGAGAAGTGCTCGGACATCGCTCGGCTTCCAATCGTAGTAGCGCTGGTGCCACGGGACGGCGAATCGGCCCTGGGGGAAAAGGTCCGAAAACAACATCGCCTCCGCCTCAATGACCGTCTGGCGCTGAGTTGTCAAACTGAGGCTCCGTCGGCGAACGTGTTGCGTAACGCAGTGCGACACTCTTCTCGAACCTGATCGCAACGCCAGATGTCTTTGATAACATCAAGCTCAGATTCGGAAATGAGTTGCTGCCTAGTATCGTCTTCGAGCACCTTTAGTCGGCGCAGGATACGTTCGCGAACATCAAGCGTGAAGGGTCCCATCACGAGGGTTCCATCTGCACGAGATTTGGAGTTTCCGTCCCTCCGCACTCGCTGGCGATTTGCGTTGTCTTCACGCAGTTGGACCAGCCACTCACGAAAGTCGAAGAGACGTGCGAAGACTTCTGCGTGTTCGTGACCGGAATCAATCAAGCCTCGCAAGCTCCGATCTTTCTTTACGACCGTACATGTCCAGCAACCGAACCTGGGCGAGGTCGTTCCGCATGACGGGGCATCGGCCTTGGACAGCACCAACGGGCACTCTCCACCTCCAGCATTACGATACAGCGTGATTAGATCTCGATGCGAGCCGCCCCACGGTGGCTTTCGCTGCATCAGGATTAGCCAAACGTCCTGGTCTTCGAATTCGGCCAGCGGCGCGAACATTCGACAGCGTTCCACGGAACTGTGAGGATTCATCTTGGTTGCAGAAACGCCATGCTTCGTCATGTTGCGGCGCCGATTCTCGGACTCGCTTTTTCGCGTTCCCACCAGTAGCACAACGCGCTTGTGTGATCGAACGAGTCCGTCAAGGAGCTGGGTAGTCGGAAGGATTTTCATCCGATCGGTACACCACCGAAAGTTCCGCGTCGGGGGAATGTAACCGCGCCCAATCACGTTTACCCAGAAAGTCTGGTCGATGTGCGGCCTCGTGATCTGCGTCTCGATTGGCAGTCCGTCCGCAGCAGCAGCATCCTTGATCGTCGCCATAGTGGTTCTGAGATGCTGGATCACCAACGGCGACTCGACAAGCGTGTCGTTGCCCACGACATAGATCTTACGCCGTCGATCACGGACAGGGAGCGATGCCAACACCTCCCACGTTAGTTGAAGAAGCAGGGTCGAGTCCTTTCCGCCCGAATAGGCCAGCACCCACGGATCGACGTGCTTTCGCAGGTATTCTCTTCGAATGGCGTCCATGGCGACGTCAAGACGCTTGACAACATGGAAGATGTTACCATGGTCGCCGCTTGCGATGTTTCTAAATTGGATGTGCTCGTTCATGTCATACTAATCAGTACGAACGCGATTTGGTTTAGTTTTACGAATGTTTCGGTGGAGCGATCTCCATTGGGGAGACAATTGGCGTAGCGCATTTACGGATTCCCTCACACGCTCTGCAGCAAAGTCGACTTCCTGCTCGGTCGTGAATCGTCCGAGGCTGAAGCGGACTGAACAACTCGCAAGGTCGTCGGGCAAACCTAGCGATCGCAAGACGTGGGACGACTCAACGTGGGACGAGGTGCAAGCCGACCCGGATGAGATGGCAACATCCTTCAACGACATCATGAGGGACTCACTCTCGACGCATGCGAAGCCAACGTTTGCAATTCCTGAGACACGATGCGTTTCGTTGCCGTTTATAAAGGTGTGCTCAATATCTGCAAGACGTTCCAGCAAGCGGTGATCGAGCACGGCGACAGCTTCGACATCTTGCTTTCGGCGTTCACACGTCAATTGTGCGGCCTTGCCCATGCCGACCACTTGATGTGTCGCAAGCGTCCCCGAGCGGATACCCTGTTCCTGACCTCCGCCATGTATCTGAGGTTCGATCCGGACGCGGGGTCGGTGACGCACGTACAACGCTCCGATACCTTTTGGCCCGTACATCTTGTGTCCGCTAAGGGAAACAAGGTCCGCGTGAATCGAGCGCAAGTCGAGGGATAGACGCGCCGCGCCTTGTGCGGCGTCCACATGGAATGCGATCCCGCGGGCACGGGTTATTTCGCTTATCGCTTTGATGTCGGTGATGGTCCCGACTTCATTGTTCACATGCATCAGGGAGACAAGAATGGTGTCGTCTCTCAGGGCCTGTTCCACATGCTCTGGGGAGATCAGGCCGTCCCGGTCAGGGTCAACATAAGTGATTTCATATCCTTCGCGGGCCAATTGATCGCATGAATCCAGAACAGCATGGTGCTCCAGACTCGAAGTGACAAGATGTTTGCCCTGGTCGGCATGTCCATGCGCTACGCCCTTGATCGCCAAATTGACGGACTCAGTAGCCCCCGATGTCCAAACAATCTCAGATGGATCAGCATTGATGAGTTCGGCTACTTGCTCTCGTGCCATCTCCACTGCCTCTTCGGCTTCGCGTCCAAAGCGGTGTGACCGCGACGCAGCGTTACCGAAGATCCCCTCTAACCCCAGATACCTTATCATCACCGCAATGACCTGCGTGTCGACAGGCGTCGTTGCGGCATAGTCCAGATAGACAGCGTCCCTCGGTCTGCACTCGGTTTGCGTGTTTCTACCAATACTCATGCCGCCTGCCACATCAATCCGCCGGAGCTAAAACGATGCATTCGACCCTCTCGACTACATTGAAAGGGAATTAAATACTTATTTACCCAACCGCAGGGTCGGGTGATCTCTATCCCCTTTTTCATAATAGCAGTCTGAATTACTCTTGTGTCTTACAAAGCCTTGACCCTTCCGGTCTTGTGTAAGATCGTCACCGCACTTCGGACACTTATAGTTTTTGCTCTCGGCAGTTGAAGTTTTCACTTCTAGATCCTCCTTGTAACTCAAGAATACTCCGTCTATTACTGGTTGACAACCTTCAAGCTGGGGGCACACTGAATTTCAAACTGAGAGACTACCAAAATCCCCTGCTCCATGAACACATTACTAATTTAAGGTATTAGTGATGACCCACTACCCGGGAGCTGGCCAAAGCCGCCCTGATTGACGATCCAATAACGCTAAACAGGAGTTTGCTCATCATTAGGCTGACAGCCTACTAAAAAAGAAACATGGGTCAGGTAACATGAAAAAGGGGTCAAGCTCCAGTAGTGTGGTGGTTGTAACGGCCATCAAACCTGAAAGGAGAAGGCCCCATGCTCTCACAAGCGATACGCCCAGGTAAATGCAATTGACGGGAAAGAACCGCATCCATGCCTTGGTGGACCGCGTCCAAATGGACAGGACGTTCCACAAAAGAATTGGCGCAATACAGGCCGGAATCCGAAAGGGAAGGGAACCCGGAGTAGCAATAAGGCGTGCCTGACGCCGGTTTCAAAAGACGACATGGCCGAGCCGCTCCACGTCATGCGACGGCGTCTTGACGCATATTGCAGCAGCCGCCGCCCCGTGGTGTCGGGACAGTGCAACCTGGGAGGCGACGGTGGCGGGAGAGCTTTAGCGCTCTCTCAATAACTTTTGAGAAGGCGAGATGAATCATGTCAAATGTCAAGGTCTGACCCCACAACGCAAACCGAATGACCATTTGGCGACAACATCAAGTCGCGTATCCGGCGACTGTATGCCGACTTCCTGTAACGCCTTCGTCAACAGCCGGTCCCGGTTGCCAAGACAGATCAACGGGTGGAAGCGATGCAGTATTTTCCGACTGCCTGACAGCCAGTGCCAGAGCTGGTGTTCGATAGCCACCGCCAGCAGCAACAAGTGCTTCCCGACCGCAACCTCTTCAATCTCCCCCATTGGCGCGACATCCGGCCGGAGACCGATATTCGCGATCCTCATGTCCCTGGCATCGAAGCGAAATGCATGTGTTCCCCGATGTTCGAGACGAAGATCCCTGATGAGCCCGTGTTCTTCCGGATCGAGGCGCCCAATCCGCACTCGCTCACTGGAAAAAATCACTGGAGCGATCCCGAGCGTAAGCAACGCGGCCTGCCTACCGTACGGCTGAGCCGTTGCGCTTCCTCTCTTTTCGTTGCTCGCTTCCCTATTCATCAAAGATACATCGCTTATCACTCTTTGCTTTCACTTCATCCGTTAACTGTTCCCACTACATATCCGTAGTCGTCTTCATGGCTTCCGCCCGATCCATCGCGCCGAAACGTCGAACTCAAACAACTCTTTCTTTGAATTCCGCTTACGTATCGCGCGGCACTCGACCCCTTTAAACCCCAAGCGTTCAAGCATCGCCGCGTATAGCCTCTCGACCGACAGGAGCACACCGTAGAACGTGGAATTCCCCACGATGTAATGCACCTCACTGCCCTCGCTCAGCACGGGGATTAGAGAATTAAAGTGCTCCCACATGTCATCGAAATACTTCGCCACGTAACTTGCCAGTATCTTCCCGCTCTTGTTGTCGTGATGCGCTATCCCGTTCAATGCCTCATCGAGCAGCGGGTGCTTAAACGGCTCCCCTGGACGTTCCATATCAATCAGTCTGCTTGTTGCTACCCCCCATGTGCCACCGATTGCCGTCCAGTCAAGCTCGCCAGCATCCCGACCGTTATTCAGAAATCCGAGCCAATACATGTACGGCCGCAGCTCACGGATGTACGACATCCGGTTTACATATGGCGGAGACGTAATCACCAAATCGAAGGAGCCGTCTACTACCCCCGGCAGCTTCCTGGAATCACCGAAAACTACATTTCCCGTTCCTTCCGGATTCTCCCCCGCACCTTCCAACACGAACTGCACGTCTTCGCTAAACACATGCCTCATGTCGATATCGAGCTGGAGATGCAATTGCCCGTCATCTTTAAAAGACAAGGATTGGTGATTGAAAGCCGCGTTCGAAAGTTCGATCAGAGTTCTACAGAACGCTACCAGCAGAAACGCCCTTTCCGGCGAATTGTACCTACTTTCTGCTTCGATACCGGCCCTCAGTGTGCATAAAAACTCCAGCGCTTCCGGCGACCACCATCTTTCAATGTTATGAATAGGCGGCGCTTTCACCGGCTCAACCGCTCCCCGTTTCACCGACTCAACCACCCGTGCACATGCCCGACGTGTCGAAACTATCGAGGCACCAGAGTATTGCGCCATCTTCGCTTGGCCGAGCCAGACCAGGAACGGGTTGATATCCGTCGTCACGCCTTCGTGCCCGTGATACGCCGCACTCAGCGCTGTCGTCGCCGTTCCACAAAACGGGTCCAGCACGCGCAACGGTTCTTCGTACTGGTCCATAAGCTCTTCAACAATCTTCACCGAGTACGCAGGTGTCAGCCGTAACCAGCCATGCCGCCCCGTCTTTGCGTTGAACTTATGCGTATAGTCCGCTCTTTGGCGAAGTTTTTCTCTGGCAACTACACTCATGTCGCCTCCGGGGCTAAAAGGGCTATCAGAATGGTGTCGATCTCCTCGCGAAGCGTGGAACTATTCCGTTCAAAGAACGCCGATAAGTCATATCCAATGACATTCCGCATGAAGTCATATGTCGATATCAGCGGGTCTGTTGCACCGACAATCCCTGTCACAACCGACCATTTCTCGGCACGGTACCGCAAAAGCACATCGCTGTCGATTTGTCCCGACAAGATCACTGCGCAAGGAAAATACCCTTTCGTGTAGGCCGTGGCAGCGTTGGCGATATCGGCATTCTGCCGTTTCGAGTCCTTGCTCTTATAACCCTGCCGGATCTCAAAAATCGTGCCCGTCAAGCTCTCGAATACCTTCTGTTCAACATCCAGCATCTTCGCAGAATCCCTCATCCACCCACGGAAACGCTCCCGTTTGTCTTTGTTGCCGATCTTCTCAAGAGGTACCCGCCCGTCTAGATACAGTGTTCGCTTCCGTCCACTTGGCAACGTCACCTGATACGACCAGGTCACATCTTCTTCTGACAATTCGAAAGAATCTTTCACCACCCTGCGAAACAACCTCTCGCACCCAATTCCGATCTGCCGGTACACACTCGTCATGCCTCCGGCAGCCTTGTGTGCCGCGTACATCATCGGGTTATCCAACCCGAACCAGCTATAGAAGGCGTCTCCCTGATAGAGGTCACGGAACTGTTCCAACGTCAAACCACCGCCCTTCGCTCCCTGACCGAATTTCGGCTTGTAGTGCGCACAGACTCGAATCGCATCAAGTACGATCCGCAAATATTCGTCATCTGTATCGTTCATATCGGTCCCTGTCATCTGTTGCGAACAGGGGCCATTGCTCAGCGACATACCTCTCAGCCGCGTCACGTACGACCCACGCCACCGACACTTTTTTCTGCCGCGCGACCGTTTCCAAAGTCTCGTATAACTCCGGCGGGAAACTCACTGATACACGATGTGGCGGTAGCGTTTTTCTCACTTTCTGTCCCTCCATTCCGACCATCCGCTAACCCTCCGATCAGTTATAGCACCATATTACACCAGAGTGGTGCATCTCACAAGGCTATTCATCGCACGCGCCCTGGTCGGCAAGCTCGCCGACGCAGCACACCTTCGGCTTGAGCGTCGCGCCTGCCGCGTTCAGCAGATTGGCGAGCGGCCCGTAGCTCGACCGCTCCACGGTCGCGCCGCCCGAGGAGCGCACCCGTAAGAGATCGGCGAAATAGGTTTCGACAGCCGCCGTCAGTTTCGTGTTCGTTCCGGTCATCCTCTTTGTTGTCGCTGCGCGTTTCGCCGTCGTCGTCACCTGTCCCGCGGGTAAAGGTGGCAAGTGTAACACGGCGCCATGCATACAGGGAACCAGCGACAGGCACGTTGCCGTCGGCCTGGCAGATGCTCAACGGCTCGTAACGCCCTAGCCTCTGAGCGGAACGGAAGAACGATGCGGACACCTAGGTGGATAAGCTGCGGATTCATGACCTCAGCCGCAAGTTAGCCCGCCACGCTGTCATGTCCGGGAAGAACCTGCCCTGGTGAGTAAATTGCTCGGGCATCGCTGGCGTCAAGCACGGTCGATGCACGGCCCTTTCAGGGGCTTTGCATGGGCGGTTTCCGGGTCGTTCCGCCCCGGAATTTCTCGGACTTTCCAGGCCATTCTCAATTATTTCCGATCCGCTACGCCGACGGTCTTCTCCTTTCAGGTTTGACGGCCGCTGCAACCGCCACCCTGCCAGGGCTTGACCCTTTTGTCTTTGTTCAATAACTTTTGAGAAGGCGAGATGAATCATGTCAAGTGTCAAGGTCTGACCCCCACAATGGGCTGCTAAGTATTATGATCGCCAGGATCGATAGACTGAAGTACGTCTTAACTTGCGAAGGTCCATAACGGGGACTTACTTAGAAAACATTGCGGGCTCGCCGTATGCGCCAGTGAAGCTCAAAAGACACTCGATCTCACCGGCAATTACATGAAGATCCATTGCAGCTCTTTCAGCCCCTTGAGGCAACGCGGTACCGAGTAGCCACTTGACGTAGATCACCCTACCCGGTTGCGCAGGGCCGCCGCGATGCTGCACTTACCTTACCGGGTGCCATCATCTTCTCTCGCGGGATAGGATATGCTGGATTGCGAACAGTCTCATCTGGTGCCGCCAAAAGCCCCCAGAATTTTTGCAGGCCCATCGTTCAAGACACCGGCCACTTCCTCGTGTTGCGGGCCGTAGAAATCCCCGCTGACTTTTTCACCGACATCCCTGAAACTATTCCCTTCCACCTTGACGCCGTACCCTAAACTAGCTCTGCGCCACGGCATGAGCGCTACCTCGCCTTCCGCATCTTTTACCGTACGGAGATTCGTAAATGAGACAGTGCCGTCCAAGGTGTCACCTGACAACACAATACGTGTATCGCCAAAAACCGGCGCGAATTTCTCCAAATCCGTCGCCAATAAGGAACCGTTCCACTGTAGCGTCCCGATATGTGAACCAGCAAAATCCGTGTTAGATGGGTTCCCGAAGGCATCTGCCTGCACCGTAATATGATCGGTTATACCATAGGAAGCGAAAGTCAAACTTCTAGCCGCCAACACACCCCAAGCCGAATGTTCCGCCCATGCGCCGTAACTGTATTGTTCGGGCACTGTAGGATAGGAGTCCTCCACGGTGTAGCCAATGTCCTTCATGAAAGCGAAATCCAACTCATGCGGGATTTCAATCGGATTACCGCAATAGGACATAATCATGGCGCAAGCACCCAAGTGACCAAAATCCGTTTCGCCGTCAAGGTCCTGGAAAGGCACGTTCCTGCCTCGATTAGCCGCCGTCAATGCCGGTCCGGTCCATACTCCCCGGTCAAAGTCCACATAACGGGCAATGGTCTCTGGCAACGTATTATGTGTCGCACTATGTCCGATGGCGTGACCAACTTCATGAGAAGCGATATGTGCCAGCCAACTATCACCCTGCTCGATAGTAGTTGCCGCCAAATCGACCCAACCAGTCCTGACCGTAAAGTCCCCCCCTACCGTCTGAGTGGTCCGATAAGTCCCACGAGAATACCCCCAAACATAATCCCACGCGGGGTTGTTATAATCGGAATCGATATCAATCAGAATACCATCGACGCTGCGTGGTGGAATTCGTCCGTCCACTCTAGTAACCCCAGTCACAGGCGAATCCGTTGATAGATGCGAACCCAGTTTGTCGGTCAGCCTATAAGACCAGGACTTCCCCGCCCGCTCCAGCGCGCCCTGCACGTAGTCGGGCAATTCCGCAAAGTATCCGGTGAAATCAATGTCGATGGTGTCTGTGGGACCCGACATTTGTTGTCCGTAAGTGATACCGTTCTTTGACCCCAGGATTGTCCACGCGGACGTTTTGAATTGTGGAAGATCGGCATGATCAATAAGACCGCCGATTGGCGTACCCCCAGGCTCCAGGCCGAAATGGGACTTTATAGGGCTCGTCTCTTTCCAGGTATCACGAATATCCACTCCCGCGGTGTTACGATAATCCCGACCAGGGTACCTAAGCGCGGGACTCTGATTGAGCAAATTGGAATTGGAACTAGAGCTTGTGCCTCCACAACCCAGCGCCACGAACACTATCATGCCTGTAAAAATCCCACATATCGTTTTCATTTCGAATCGAAACCTCCTAGTTAGAGAAATATTATGACCGGGCGAAATTGCCGGGCTATTTGCAACTATCGCAGAGATAATGTGTGAAGTTCTGCCTATTCACCCAGCTCGGATAGCTAATCCGAACCTTGGTTGGGTTATTGTATTCGGCACAAGACCCGACACAGGAGGCTCTGTTGATTGGAGTTCATCATCACCGTTACACAAGGGTTTGATCACATTATAGGATCGATGAGTCGCAGGCGGGTTGTCAAACTGAAATATTTTGGCCTATGGGATATTATAATTTGGCCAAATGCACGACCCTTGCAGCGTTCGATTGCCCGCGCGTCTTCCTGCAAACGACCGGACACAACCGGGGCGCCGGCGAGGCGATGGGGTCAAGTCTTTTGTCGATAATTGGGATGTGAGCTGTAATTAAGGCTTTCAATGTCTCGGCCCTTACGCATTGAATATCGGGGTGCAGTCCATCATTTGATGAACCCGGGGATCCGCCCGCCGAAAGGTGTTCCTCAGCAGGGCCGACTATGGGGAATTTCTGAAGACGGTTTCACAGGCACACGATCTATGGGGGGTGGAAGATCCGGTGAGGAGCTGCAGAGGAGAGGAGAACGAGGGGAGGAAAGTTGGGATGTGCCTTAGGCATTACCTCAGAAGCGCCGAAGCGAGCGATAGAACACGTCTTAGGGAAAGGGGAGCAGGACGGCTTCGAGCATATGGTGTTGGTCGATAGTATCAGCGGCAATTCCCACGCCGGGAGTGTTCATCAGAAGTCGGAGATATCCTTTACCCCCGATCTAAAGAAAACGATGAGCGAGGCCAACCGCAAGATCACCCTGTACCACAATCATCCGAGAATGAGGCCCTTGAGCCCGGATGACGTACTGGCCTTAACTTACATAGGCATGGATTCCATAGTGGCCGTTGGCTCCAATGGCAGCGTATATGCGGCCAAGATGACAAAGGAGCTTAAGGATTGGCAGTCTCAACAAAAAGGCGTAAGGCGATTGAGGAGAATGCTGGATAACGTAAGCGAGGCCGTGAGACTGGCGATCCAAGTGAGAGTGAACGAAAAAAAATTGACGGCCGATGACGCGCAACGGATTCACTAGGACATAGTGTGGCGAGTGTCTCACCGGTTCGGTTATGTCGATTACGCCACGACCCTTGACAGCCGGCATGCGGATATCGTAGAAGATTCCTTCAGGTATTTTCACACGCTTGGGAGTATATACTATGACACCGAACCAGGAGGAATTAATCTCAACAATAGACCCGCCAACACTGTATTCTTCCTTGAAGGAATGGAAGGAGTTCCATCGTTCCTTGGAATCAAGGAAGGGAGCCCAACCGGAAAGATACAGGAAGTGGGCGGAGGAGTGTATCAAGATCAAAACCAAGGCGGACCGGGAAGGGTTGATAGTCCCGAAGGATATACCCCCAATCCCGCTATAGCAGAGGACCCGCACGCCTACGGCCTGCCCGATTTCAAAATGAGGCAGGACGACATACCCCAATCTTCCACCCCGCTAAAAAATAACTACCACCCCCCCAACACCGCCGAAGGGCGGCAGATAAAGAGACGCCAGGACATCATCGACAATCTCTCTCAGGCGTTCCAGATCCCGATCCGTGCGGGCAGAGGCAGCTTCGCGCAAAGAAGAGCCCGGGCGTTCTTCAAGGTCAAAGATGAAGAGGCCAAGCGACATGACGTTGGTGGAAGCAGCCAGGGAGTATGGAGTGAAGAGTTGCGGTGCAGTGGGCTGGGCGTGCCATGGGATTCACTTAAAGCGTGAGGCAGATAGAAGATTTTGGAGGCGGCTGGAGAATCTGGAAGATGTTATTTGTCAACAAAAGATTTGACCTCTTTACTGACGCTTCCTTGGCGAGTACAATCTCAGAAAATAAATAAGTAGCGATTCAATGCAGAGGATGGTTTTATGAGCGGCCCTGAAATTCGGTCAATTTATGCTGCTTAAGGAGGCATTCCAAATGGAACGAAAGTCTGTGGACAAGGTTCTCCGGCGTAACATCGTCGACACCCAGCACATGATCCAAGAGGCGGAACGACTTGATTGCAACGAGGCGGAAACCAGGAGACGTGTAGAGCGGGTTTTCGAACTCCTTATGGGGTACGACCCCTTCAAGCACCTCTCTCGTGAAAAAGCGGTGCGCGGCGCAGGTGAAACAGAGCACATGGATTTCACTATATGCGTAGATGGCACCGACAACGCGAAGCCGGCAATCGTGGTGGAGATCAAGAGGGTTAACGTCGAGCTCGGATCGAAACACATTCGTCAAGCCGTGTCCTATGCTATCAACGCGGGTTGCGAATGGATGCTCCTCACGAACTCTAAAGAGTGGCGGCTCTATCACATCTTATTCGAGCAGCCTCCGCAGACCCAACTCATCTACTCGTGGGACTTTGTAACGTCCGAGATGTCCGTGATTGCCGATGGACTGGAACTCCTGTCCCATCGAAATATCCGACGAGGAGCGTTGGACGAGTTGTGGCGCAAAACAAAAGTTCTCGACCCCCGCAGCCTGCTCCGGGCGATACTTTGCGAGCCCGTCATCAGTGCCATTCGGCACAAGATCCGACGAGACTATCGGATCGCGTTGCCCCCGGAAGACATCCTCGCCGGGATACGACGTTTGCTGAACGATGCCGCGCTATCTGAACTTGAGCAGGTCAGGATTTCGCTCCCGAAAAAAAAACGGACGCCAAAGAAAAAGGTCTCTCAAGAGGAGCCATCGCCCGAGCGGCCGTCCACAACGGACACCCATCTCTCCGATAACCCACCCAAAGAACCCGACAACGACATATAGATATTGTGCCTGGGCCTTGTACACTCCACCACATATTGTATAAGGGGGGATGCCTTTCTACTGCGTAGCCACAGCCGTCAAGATCCCCGGCGGGACGGAGCCTCCCAGGGAGATAATGCTCCTACCCGCTGGGGTGATCGATACGCGCCCGTTATGGTCCCGGTACCTGGGCAGAGGATGTGGACCGACCGCATGGCGGCCTCCGGCGAAGGGGTCAAATCTTTTCGGTCTGTTGCCCAAACGTCGGTTCAATAGCGCAATAGATCCAATCGAGCTATAACGTGTTTGTTTGCTCAAGCTATGACGGCTTGCTGCAAGACCATTGGATGGGGGGCCGCAAAGCGAATGACCGACCTCGTTGCTGCCGCCAATACGGCTCTGGGTTTTGGCCGTGCATGAACAATCATCAGCTCGATGTTCTGCACAACGGCAATCAAGTAATCCTGAATCTGAACCCGCCAACGACCACGCCACCGCGCTCGTTTCGGCCCGTATCGACTCCCAGCATGCATGACGTTTTTCTGTTTCCGGCGGCATCGAGCGCGGTCGATGCACACCCCTTTAAGGGGCTTTGCATGGGCGATTTACGGGTCGTTTCGCCCCGGAATTTCTCGGATTTTCCAGGCCATTCTCAATTATTGTTGATCCGCTACGCCGACGATAAAGAACCGCATCCATGCTTTGGTGGACCGCGTCCAAACGGACAGGAGATTGCAAAAGAGAGCTGGCACAATACAAGCTGGAATCCGAAAGGGAAGGGAACCCAGAACAGCAAGAAGGCAGGCATGACGCCGGCCCCCAGATACCATCAGTAAGAGCAACCCTGCTTTTTCGTCCTGCGCCGCGGAGCCCGGCGCCGGCCGCGGCGCGTCAAACCAAAGCGGCCACCTGCAATTTTTACCGCCTCCCGCCAAATCCCGCCAGCAAGCTAACAGCCGCAGCCCTGTCATCCAACACACCCGCCATCTCTTCATGATTGGGGCCAAAGAATCCGCCCTGGACATGGCCCGCGGCGTCGGAGAAAGTGTTGCCGTTAACGTTGATGCTGTATTGCAGCTCAGGAGCGCGGAACGCGGTGGAAACGCTGTCCACGTGCACTGTGAGGTCACGGAACTGGGCGGAACCCCTAAGAGTGGCCAGGTCCACGTTGAGCTCCGCGTTGCCGAACACCGGCGGCAGCATGGGTTGGCCGATGTCCACGCCTAAGAGGGAGCCGGACCAGGTGGCGGTGCCTTGGATGCTGTCGGTTAGTGGCGTGGTGGGAGCTGAGCCGAAGGCGTCTGCTGTGGCATGGAGGGCGTCTCGGGTATCGAGATCCTTGAAGCTGCCACGGATGTCTGCGTCATGGGTGATGGTACGCTCCACGCCCGCGCCCCATGCGCTGTAGCGGCCCCAAGCCCCATACCCGTAAATCTCCGGCTCTTCCGCGACACTTGGATCAAGGACTTCGTAGCCGATATCCTTGAGGAATGCGAAGTCCAGCTCGGTGGGAGCATATATGTCGTATTCGTGACGGCAGTAGGACATGACGGAACCGCATGGGCCTATATGTACCCAATCCACGCTCGCTCCTGGGGTGCGTGGCGGAACTGAATTACGGTTGTTGTCCAGCCATTGGAACGGGACAGGCCCGCCATGCTCTGCCACGGCGTTGGGCCCGGTAAAGGTATATGCCGCCTCGTCTACGTGGGCAACGAAGGGGTCTCGTCTCAGGGTTGACCCGATTCCCATCACGTGCCCGATCTCATGGGCGAGAAGGCCGGTCAGCCGGAGGTTGCCTCTCTCGGAAACTTCATCGAAGCGGGGTGTCCCGATTCTTATGCTACCGGCGTAGGGGTGGAAGTCGCCTTGCTCCCGAGCGCTTCGGCTCGAGATGCTGGGTCCGCCCCTGCTTCGCCGGGTGCCACCGTGGAAGTCAACGAAGATCACCAAGCCATCTGTTGTTACGTCTTCGTCCACTCGCAGTTCTTCGACCGGAACCCCGTCGATCGTCCTGCTGCGCGCTACCTGCTGACCAGCTTCGACCGTAAATCTCCGCGATTCGTCATCCAGACGCCAAGACCAGGACTTGCCAGCCCGTTCTATCCGCGCCCGCTGTTCCTGAGTGGCCTCGGGAGCGAATCTGTAGTCAAAATCGATGTTGAAGGTTCCGGCCGGACCGCCCGTCCACCGCCCGTAGGTGATTCCGTTCCGCTCGCCGATGATCTCGACATCCTCCGGCCGAACGTTGCGGAGCCGGGTCCCGGTCTCGGCTGCATCGCCTCCGGCCGAATTGAGCAACTCCGTTAGAGCGTTCTTTCGGTCGGCGATGTCCGCGGCATCAACCACTGACAGCCCCAATGCTGTGCGCAACTGCTCCGGTTTGTTCCAGTGATCCAGCAAGTCCTCCGCTGTAGGGTTGTCCCGCTCGTATGTCCAATGTGCAAATATGAAAGTGGGCGTGCCGCCCGTCCTGTCGTAAACCGCCGTGCCGTCCGCCGCCACCGTCACCGCGCACGCACCGCCGCCCGCGGGACACGTCACCACAACATTGCCGTGCTCTTCCGATGCCCCCGCCGCCACCGTGATCTGGCCTGCCATCAACCCATGCCCCGAAGGGAGCGGCAAGCCCGGCGTTGGGTCCACCGGCTTAGGCGGTGTCGTAGGCGGTGGCATGAGGGTGACTCCCCCTCCCCCCCCTGCGCAACCGGACAGCATGAAAACACAAACAAGCGCCCACAAGACACTGGAAGCACTTGCATTTTTTGATTTGGCTAAGAACCCAATTTGGGGGATAAACATCGTACTGCCTCCTTCATATTGGTATTGTCTCAGTTCGAACTGCGAGCACCCCCGCAATCTCATTCGTTCCCCCATTCCGTTAGTTTCAGGAAACGCCCCATGAAACCGCCACACCGGGCTTCGACGACGTGTCGAATGACACCGCGCGCCGACCCTAGGTCCGGGACTTCAAACATACGCGAGTCTCACGCGGCTTGTGAAACGGAAAAATTATGGGCTATGAGCTAATTTAATTTGGGCTAATGCGGCCCTCTCCCCGGTCGATGGCCCGCGTGTCTTCCTGCAAACGACCGGACGCAACCGGGGCGCCGGCAAGGCGAAGGGGCCAAGTATTTTGTCGATAATTGGAATGTGAACTGTAATTAAGGCTTTCGATGTCACGGCCCTTACGCATTGAATATCGGGGTGCAGTCTATCATTTGATGAACCGAGGATCTGCCCGCCGAAAAGTGTTCCTCAGCAGGGCCGACTTGCGCACCATGTCAAGAGGACCAGGCTGCCCACGAAATTGGAACCAGCTTCAAGCCTTGTTAGGTAGGGCGCCCAAGTTGCAAGCTCACGGGAGCCACGGAATCTCAGCCGTCCTGCTCGGCGTTCTGATGCTGCTCCCCGCACCGCCAGTGGCAGCGCAATCGCACAACGACTTCTCATACTGGGATGCTAACGGGAACGGCGACCTGATATGCGCTGAAGCGGAAGGCCGTGATGAGGGCCTGAGGTTGCCTGCGTACCAGGACGACCGTGACGGCACCGGCATCATCTACGCATGGCTGGAGCGGAGCCGATCGAGCGACACGGACACCGATGGTATCGCCTGTGACTCTGCTTCGAACCCCAATGGCTATATCCCCAATGTCCAGCCGCAGCCGCCGCTGGATACGCAGGGCTGCCCGGCTGACGCGGAGACTTGGCGTGGGGTGAAGGTCTGCGAAGAGCGGCCGCGGGACGGCTACGACCGCGACGCCTTCGGGACGGGCTACAGGACCCTGGAGGACGAGATCATCGCAGCGCTGCCGCCGACGATGAAGGCGAACGGGCAGGTCCACACACCGTACTCGTGCATCGCGTTCGACATCACGGCGAACGGGACCGCTGCGACGGACATAGAGCACATCGTTGCGCTGGCGGAGGCGCACGATAGCGGAATCGCTGACGGTCGGCGCCGGGCTATCGCCCGCGACCTCGATAACCTCACGATCGCGGATCGGGCGGTGAACCGGTCGCAGAAAAGTGACCGGGACGCAGCCGAATGGATGCCGGCCCGACACGGCGCATGGTTTGCGCAACGAGTGATCCAGGTAAAGTTGGAATACGGGTTGAGCGTCGATCCCGCTGAACGGGATGTGCTCGAGGCGCTGCTTGAGGGCGGAGAGGCGCAACTGAACTGCGTCGACGGCACGCCGGCGCCGGCGGTCAGGAAAAGCGGGCGACGATAACCCGGTAATCCGGGAGAAACCCCCATGCCATACGCCGGCATCGAGAAGCGCCGCGAGGCGGTGCGGAAGTCGTAGGCGGCCGACCTGGCGGGTCTCATGGCCCCGGAGGAACCATGAGCAACGGCGAGTGTGGCCTGTCAGGTGAATAACCTATCCTTCGTCCATTTTTAACGAGGTTCTGAGGTGGGCCTTTTCCTTGAAAATGCGTTGCACCCTTAGACTCCCGTCAATTCCTTCAATTATTCTGTGTATGTGCCTTACTGACCGTGCCCCTAATTCTACAACTGCGATTGAGTCCCTTCTCAGCTCCCCGTTGAAAACCGGGTCATACTTGCCTTTTTGCTGTTCCGGGTTTCCTTCCCTTTCGGATTCCGGCTTGTATCGCGCCGATTCTCTTTTGGAACGTCCTGTCCGGTTGGACGCGGTCAACCAAAGAAATGGATGCGGTGCTTTCTCGTCGATGGCATATACCTGCGTGTATCGTTTGAGACAGTCTATCCCGACGTAAGGCATGGGGTCTGCTCCTTGCAGGTTTGACGGCCGCTACAACCGCCATCCTACTGGAGCTTGACCCCTTTTTCATGTTACCTGATACCGGTTGCGGGCGCCTTCGGTCTGGTTCGATGGAAAACCCATCGTTCAAGATGGCGACATACTGCCGAACGCGGAATGATGCGTAAAGTCTTATCAACTTGCCCGGAAATCGGGAGCTGCTCCGGTTCGGTCGCGCGGCGCGGTTTGGGTGAGGGAGCCGGGCACAGTCGTTTCGGCCCATTTTCAGGCGTTTCGATGACATGGTGACGTGGATTGGCATATCATATGAGGGGCGTTGAATGAAAAAGATGAAATTCGTTTTGATTTCCACACTTTTTTTTCTCTTTGCAATAATCTGCAATAGCGCCGCCGAGCAGCCCTTGACCAAAAGCTATGTGAAGCGGCTTCTATCGCACCCGCCTCGAAGCCAGGAAAAATTGAAGGCGGGAACACGCCATGGTTGCGTCCACATACCCGCGAGGGGCTTCATGCAAAGACTCATGGTGGGTTTTGAAACGACGGGGGAAAGCTGTTCCGTAACGGTGAATCGGGACAACACCGTAAAGGTCAGTTTCCTGGCAGACGCCGCCGTCCCCGTCGTGAGCACGAGCACGGAGAGATACCTCACCGATGTTTTTGTCGGGGAGCCGGGGAACGAGCAGGTGCTCATCGTTCAGCACCATCGGGGCGAAGTCGTGTCGATCACCCAGACCATCTATGACGAGAATGGCGACGTGGTGTACGGCCGCTCCGGAGATGGTGAATTCATCAGGGAATGTAATTTCGGAATGACGACTTCGGAAAAATTGGCCGGCAGGAAGAATTGCAAAAAATAATGTCGAACGCGGAAGGATGCGTAAAGTCTTGCAAATCCGCCTGGGGATGGACATCGGCGGCACGTTCACCGATCTGGTGCTCATCGACGAAAAAAGGGGCGCGGCCCACGTCGCCAAGGTATCGACCAGGCCCGATGACCCCGCTGCGGGGAAGCTCTCGGGTTTTAGAAATCGGGGTCGAATCGGGCTAACTCCAGTCTTCAGCGGTTACTTACCGGCGCGCAGGGAAAGATGTCGGGCGGGGCGAGGAGAAAGGGAGACCGGCGGATGATGAGCCACGAAGGTGCGGAGATTACAAGAAATCCCTTATTTATTGACAAAAGTAAGGCCGTTCAGTATATTGAAAGGCCATAGGAGGAGTTGTCATGATCGAATCTTCTGTCACAAAGAGGGGGCAAACGACCCTGCCCAAGCCCGTGCGGGAGTCGCTTGGCCTGCAGGCCGGGGACCGGGTACGCTACGTTATCGCCGACGGCGAAGTGCGCATTCTGCCCGTGCGCCCCATCAGCCGACTGTTCGGCGCCCTCCGGCATGACGGCCCCGCCGTCACGGTGGAGGAAATGGAGCGGGCCATCGCCGATGGGGCGTGTGAGGGATGATCGCACTCGATACCAACGTCCTTGTCCGCTACCTCGTGCGTGATGACGCCGAACAGGCTGAAGCCGCCCGGACACTCCTGGAATCGCTCACCGCCGGTCGGCCCGGCTACGTGTGCCGGGAGGTAACGGTTGAGCTCGCCTGGGTGTTG
This sequence comes from uncultured Binatia bacterium (SeqCode), assembly GCA_965218425.1. Classification (GTDB taxonomy): domain Bacteria; phylum Desulfobacterota; class Binatia; order UBA9968; family CAXXLF01; genus CBDCDW01. Next base: position 1,178,946 of record OZ244621.1, on the reverse strand, counting down.
GAGAGGGCCTATGGCTATTCCTGCGACCGGATTGCGACGATACTGGAAGAGCTGGTGGCGACCGATGGTCTCGTGGTCGAGGCAGCCGACGATGTAGCCCGCGCAGCGTTCCGATACCGGGCGGGTGGCTCCGGATTTTCCGACCTGATAATCCTGGCGGCGGCGAAACGATCCGGGGCACATCCCCTTTACACCTTCGATCAGAAGGCGGCACGGCTTGAGGGTGTGTCGCTGCTGTAAATCCCCGCATGTGAGGCAGCCGTGGGCGCCGAATGTCCCATGCGGCCATGTCACCGGAGACAGCCATTCGGCTGGAGAAGACAGGATGTTCCAAGAGAGAATTGGCACGATACAAGCCGGAATCCGAAGGGGAAGGGAACCCGGAATAGCAAAAAGGCGTGAATGACAGTGGTTTCGAGCAATGTTCCGAAGGAGCGCGGCGCAGTCAGGAATCGGGAAGTGACCTAGCTCGAAGGATTAGCGTCTCGCCGAACAGGACGTCGTAGCTGAACATCTGCTTCATGATCTCGCGGTTACGCTCACGTTGAGCCGGGTCCTTCTCTTCCTTGTAGAAGACCCACTTCGTCACTACATACGCCAGGAGTGCCAGGGGCGCATAAATCCAGCTGACCGTCTTGACTCGGTTCGTCGTCACGTCGGTGATCCGGAATCCCGAGCGGTGAAGCATGTAACGCAACTGGGGGAACGAGAGGAGCGCAATGTGATGCCAGGGCGTGATATGTGTCTCGTCGAGCGGAACCTTGCCCTTGTTGTGGAACCCCGTAATCAAGTAACGCCAGCGCGAACGCAGCGCCGAGATATTGGGCGTCGATATGATGAGGTAACCGTCTGGGCGCAAGACGCGGTGGCACTCCAGGATGAAGTCAAATTGTCGTTCAATATGCTCAATGCCGTCGATGTTCACGACGGCGTCGAACGTCCCGTCATCCCACGGTAGCCGCTCGATCATGTCAGCCCGGGCATACGTGCCGCCCTCGACCTTCAGGAAGTCCTGCACGTCGGCAGACGTGACTTCGTAATCTGAGATCAGTCGCTGCGTGAAAGACCCTTCGCCAGCTGGAATGTCGAGCACCATCTTCACGCTTTCGGAGCCGCGCAGGAACCGCTCTACGACGTTATGCGTGTTCTTCGACGTATGTTCATTTACCGGGTTTGTCATGGATTTCGCGTTCACGGAATTGCACAGAAAACGGTGTCAGGCAACATAAAAAAGGGGTCAAGCTCCAGCAGGATGGCGGTTGCAACGGCCGTCAAATCTGAAAGGAGAAGACCCTATGCTTTACGTCAGGATAGACTATCACGAACGATACGCCCGGGTAAATGCAATCGACGGGAAAGGGAAAACCCGGGCTCACACTCGACCTTCCAACGACTCGAGTGCGGTGGAGGACTTTTTCCGCGACAGCTAAGGAGCCAAGAGCGGACTTGACCCCTTGCCGCAAAATCGTGTAAGGCTTTTAGAGTTTCCGCCGTGCAAGGAGAGTTTTAATAAACTGACAACGAGGTGTTCCATGATCCAGCCGACCCCTCAAGCAACCATCAGCCCGCTCAGCACTTACGAAAAGTTTTTGGAGCGCGAAAAAATTCCCGTCATCAAGGGCTTCCACATCGATGATCTGAATACGGTGGCGCTCGAACGCTGGGATAGAAAAGGCGCTTTCGGAACTTACATCTGCCTGGACGGCGCCGGCGGCGTCGCGGACTGCTATGTTTGCGAGATTCCACCGAGCGGCAGCATCAAGCCGCAGAGACACCTTATCGAAGAGATTATTTATATCCTCAAGGGTCGGGGGGCTACGACAGTGTGGGGGGACGATGGCGAGAAACATACTTTCGAGTGGCAGGAGGGAAGTCTCTTCGCTCCACCCCTTAACACCTGGTATCAGATGTTTAACGGGCAGGGAGACGGCCCCGTTCGATTTATCTCTTATACGAACGCGCCGTTGGTAATCAACCTTTTTCACAACTTGGATTTCATATTTGAGAATCCCTTTGCCTTTAAGGATCGATATAACGGGCAACCCGACTATTTTTCCGGCAAAGGGCGATTCCTCGCCGGTTACAGCACAATCTGGGAGACGAACTTTATGCCGGACGTCAAGACCTGCCGGTTGTACGAAAGACCGAGGCGGGGCAAGGACGACCGCAATCTGACCCTCGAAATATCCGAAGGGACTCTCGCCGCTCATGTGAGCGAGTTTCCGGTCGGAACCTACAAGAAAGCTCACCGCCACGGACCCGCCGCCCACGTGGTGATCCTGAGCGGCAGCGGGTACAGCACCCTTTGGCCCGAGGGGGAAGCGCCGAAACGCGTGGACTGGCAGGCCGGAAGCGTCGAGGTGCCTCCGAATATGTGGTTTCACCAGCACTTCAATACGGGCCCGGAGCCGGCGCGTTATCTGGCTTTGAGGTACGGAGGACAAAAATACCGAATCGCGGTAGGACATGGCGAACACGTCGAGAACTTCGCTACCAGCACCAAGGAAGGCGGACATCAGATCGAGTACGAAGACGAAGATCCGCGAATCCGCGAGATGTATGAGGAGGAGTGCGCTAAGAACGGCGCCGAGGTGAGGATGCCGCTTCTTCAGAAGACCAGTTAGACTCCGCTGTCTTCGATCAGGAAGCGTCAAACGGTCTGAAGAGAACCAAGACAAAGCGGGGACGAACTATATAGAGAGCGCGGCCGGGCGTGTCATCTTGCCGTTTTTTCCCGTCCGAGGCGGCGCAAAGGGTGTGAAAGCCCGGGGTCAGCGGCCTCTGTCCTCATTTCCGCGTCGCCTTCTGAAGAAACTCAACCCCGAACGGCCCGCGAGTGCGGTCAGGCTCGCCTTCCTGCCGTTTCGTCCTCCTGCCGGGCGGAGGGTCAAGCTTTTGATGCATCGATCTCGAGCGGATTCAAGTCCGTCGGGGTCCGGCGGCCTATCGATTCGTCCTTCAACCGTCCGGCGGGATAGTTGCTACGGTCGGTTGAACCCGGCCGGGGAGATCTCCGCTTGTTGAGAGGGATGGATAAATCCGGTCGGGATTGTACCTTGGACGATAAACGGCGTATATTCAGCGCGCATTTTCAAGCGTACCGCAGGGAAAGAGGCGCCATTGTTGCTAAACGGCTTGCGTGACATGCTGGGGGCGTTCCCCGCCTTACGATCCCGCCCCTTCCGCCAGTGGTGGACCGGTCACATTATTTCCATCGCCGGGAAGCAGATGCTGTGGATCACCGAGGGGTGGCTCATCTACGAGCTTTCCGGGTCGAAGCTTCTGCTTGGGGCCAACAGCCTGGCCCAGGCGGTGCCGGCGACCGCTTTGGCGCTGCTCGGGGGCGCCTTGGCGGACCGGGTGGACCAGCGTCGTTTGCTCATCGCCGCCCAGACGGTCGACATGCTCATCCTCTGCGTAGTGGCCGCGCTGTGCTTCATCCAAACGGTGGAGGTCTGGCATGTCATCCTGGCGAGCTTTCTCCACTCGTGCCTGGGCGTGTTCGAGCAGCCGGCGCGCCAGTCGCTCTTTCCGCACCTGGTTGACCGGGCCGCAATGCCCAGCGCGGTGGGTCTGAATGCCACCGTCCACCCCGGCACGCGGGTATTCTCACCGGTGGTTACGGGTTTCGTCCTGGCCGGCGTCATGGGAGAAACCCAGTCCGCCATGCTGGCAGCGGGGACGGTCTTTACCATCACGGCGGCGGGCCTGGCCGTCTATATCTTCGTGTTGCTCTTCTTGCAGGTGCCGCCTATTGCAAGAGTGCGCCGTGGAAGCATGCTGTCCAGCACGGTGGAAGGGATGCGCTTCGTGTGGACCAACCGCATCTACACTTCCCTCATCAGCGTCGTGTACGTCAACATGCTGTTCGGGCTCGCCATGCAGGTGCTGTTCCCGGTGGTCGCGAAAGACGTATTGGGAATGGGCCCCGAGGCGCTGGGGATGATGTTTACCGCGCAGGGCGTCGGCAGCCTTATCGGGGCGGTGATCGGCGCCCGTTGGATGGCCGCTCGGGACCAGGGAAAGTGGACCGTGATCGGCTCGCTCATGCTCGGCGTTTCCGCGATTTTGTTCGGGCTGTCCCAGTGGTACCTGGTGACGCTCGCGGTTCTATGGATCTCCGGAGTCGGCAGCTCCATCTTCGGCGTGGCCTCCCAGAGCTGCCTGCAACTCATGGTGCCCGACGAGTTCCGAGGGCGGGTCATGGCGCTGTGGGCGATGACGCACTCCGGCGTGCGGCCGGTGGGCGAGGTGCAGTTTGCCCTTGTGGCGGCGCTGACGACGGCGCCCTTCGCGCTGGTCGCGGGAGGAGTGGCGGTGCTTGCCTTCGTTTTCCTGGCGGTCTTGCCCAACCGGAGCCTCCGCCACTTGAATATCACTGAGGCACACGCGCCCGGGACGGAAGTCGGCGGCCGCAGGGGGTGACGCGGATACCTTGCCTGCTTTGCGTTCTCACCAACAGTGCGAAAGTGTTTTTTTGTCCAGCCGATCGGCAGCGGCAGCGGGGTAAGGCAACATGATAAAGGGCGCGTCTTGTGTGGTCGATTTAGTTTCAAGAGCAAGGGCCGACCGTCGATGACGCCTCCTATGGAATTGTTCCCGTTGTCCTCGGCGAAGGCGGATAAACAATCGGATAAAAAAAGGGGGACCCTCGCTTGGCCAGGGTCCCCCGAATTGCCACGCCTCCAGCGCTCGGCTCAGGCCGCCTGGCTCGGATCGCTCTTGCCGCCATCGACCTGGATCTCCACCTTCCTGGGAGAAAGGTGGATCGGCAGCGACGCGGAAACTTCCAGGACGCCCTTGTCGTAGCGTGCCGCAATCTGGCCGGTGTCCGTACCTTTAGGCAGGATCAGACGCCGCTCGAACTTTCCAAAGGAGGTCTCACGATAGTGGTAGTTTTTCTCTTCCACGTCCTTTGCCCCTTTGCGCACCCCGCTGATGGTCAGGAAGCCGTTTTCCGCGACGATGTCCACGTCCGTCGGATCAATGCCGGGCAGGTCCAGCCGCACGAAAGTCTTGCCGTCCTTGGTGTAGGATTCCAGCGTCGGGCGCCATTGGGCAACCTCCTGGCTTGCGCGATACGGATGGCCGAGAAAGCGATCGTATAGATCGTCAAATTCCCCGAGCCCGCTTGTGAACTCTGAAATGGGATTCCACCTTGTTAAGTCTCTCATTGTATTGTCCCTCCTTCTCGTTCTTTTCCTCACCGGCCGATATCGCCGTGTCCTGACATGTTAAAAAGTTAAGTACGGTTCCTTGAGCTGTCAAGTGGGATGCGAAACGATCGGAAGCAAAGCGATGCAGGAGGGGGAAAGAATATAAAAACAGAGACATCCGCATAACTGCCATTCACATGTTGAGGTCGCGGGATGCGAAGAACCTTCACGACACGGCCTGACAGCCCGTGTCGGAAGTCCGATCTTTACAAAACGCGCGGAATGGCGTCGTCAAGCGCCGATAGCGCTTTCGGCGCTCACTGTTCGAGCCTGGTCTGCCAAGAGAACAGGCCTCTTTTATAAGGCAAGGTTGTGAGGCTTTAAGAACGCCGGTCATTTTGGGGAAACGGCAAACGGCATAGAGGTTGTTTATCGGCGACGTTTATCTTACCGTAGGCAAAGAGGTCTTGGAGACGCGGCAAGGATGCCTAAGATTGGGCGCTGTTCCGCCGTCAATCCAAGCCGCACGCACATGAACGAGCCGGTCGCCGAGATCGACAAATTTAATGATGCGGCGGTCACAGCCAGGGACAAGGGGATGTGACCGGAAAGGAACCCAAACCGTGGCTCTCGAATTTCTAATGGCGCCCGGAGCCCCGCCCCCGCCGCCTACGGCGCCATACAGCCATGCCGTGCGGGCCGGTGAATTTCTCTTCGTCACCGGGCAATTGCCGTCCGACCCGAAGACTGGGGATCGCTTGGTCCCGGGCGGCATTGTCGAGCAGACGCATCAAGTGATGCGGAATCTGCAAACCGTGCTCACCGGCCTGGGCACTTCCCTCGACCGCACCGTGTTCGCCCGCGTCTACCTGTTGAATTTCGCCGACTACGCCGCCATGAATGGAGTATACGCCGCCTACTTTGCTCCGGGGCGTATGCCGGGGCGCACCTGCATCGGTGTTACGGGGTTGGCGCTCGACGCCCTCGTCGAGATTGACCTCGTGGTCCGGCCTGACGATGAAGCCGCCCGTCCATAGCAGGGAAGAGCATATAGCCATGCCAAGGTCGGCGAGGACCTGAGCTTGCCCTTGCAGTTGCATGACAGGACATGCCCTCTTCCACTCGGGATGGTCGCGTTCTAATGAAGGGGGGATTCATGAGGCGCCGCCCGGCGCTATTTTACTGACGTTTCAGGCCCGTTTTTCGAGCCCTAAACGCCCGGGAAAATCCGGCCGGTTTCCATTTGATTCTCTGCGCCGTCCGCGGTCGATAATCCTAGATGGAGTCGGGCTGGCTCCAGTCCATGAATTCCTCGAGGCCGAGTCGGGTCAGGACATTTTTCGAGGGACGGCCGGTTTTTTCGTCGCGCTCGGTGAGCCGGTGGTATTCGTAGACCATGCCGGGCAACCATTTGGCGATGGTGAACCCTTTGTACTTGCCGTCGGGAATGGGTTCCAGGAATCTGGGGCCCACGTCTTTCCAGTCCAGTTCGGCGGACCAGCCCCTCTGGGTGCCGAACAGGCTTTGAAGAATCATGCTTCTATGGCCGGCCGCCATGGCTTCCTCTAGGTCGAAGTCCCACCCGGTGGTTGAATTGACGGTGTCCGTAATACAGTTGAGGCCGTCGGGTTTATGCGGCACCTGGGCGAACCAGCATCCGCCGCTGATGCCGCAGAACTGCCGGTACTGTTCGGAGAGGACTTGAGACCGCGGCCAGCCCTGCGGGTCGTCTCGGTCCAGCGGGCCCCACTTCTCCCGGAAGCGAAGGTCCGGAGGAGGACTTACCGAGCCTCCCCCTTGAGGTTTCATGCCCCCGCTGCCGACCAGCTCCCTGAGCATCTGACCCAACAGCGGCCGCCATTCGTGCATCGCGGGAGTTCCGCCTTTGGTGTGCACCGCCCAATTGGGCGCGTCCCCGCCGATGGCCTCCGCCAACTGCTTGGGTCCGTCCGCCAGCAGGTTGCCCAACCAGCCCTCGCGGCGCGCGGCCATTTCGAGGAGCCCGTCCACCGCCTCGACGTTTCCCCACTCCAGTTTCAGGCCGTTGGTCCGGTCGGGCTTGAGCATGCCCTTCTCCCAGGCCTCGAAGGCGACTCCCGCGCCGCAGGAAAAGTGGCTGCACTCTATGCCGAGATCATTGATGCGCTCCGACAGGTAGAGGACGGAATTCCCCTTGATGCCGAGATTGAAGAAAGCGTCCAGCCATTCGCCCCCGGCGTTGAAGTGAGCCAGGGTTCCCTTGTGGGGCCCCTCTTGGATCTCCACGTCCCAGGGGCAAAGCCTCGCGCATTGAAAGCAAGGCCGCAGCACCACGCGGTTCTGATTGAAGCCGCGGTTGTGGTCGCTGATCTCGGTGCTGCGCCAGTTGAGGTTGTTGAGGGCTCCCCATGACTCCCCGTGACCCATCTTGGTCTTTTTTTCTTCTACGGTCTGCGGGGCCAAGATCTTGCGCCAGCGCATCCCGGCGTTCAGCAAGAGTGCCTTGTCGGAAATCCTGGGGCGCATGGAGCCGCTCACGACGATCGCCTTGAGCTTTTTCGATCCGAAGACCGCTCCACCGCTGTGGGCGGCAAAATGGTTGTAGTCGTTGCACAGCATGGCGGCGCGGTTGAGATTCTCACCCGCAGGCCCCATGCAGAGGACCTTGGCATCCTTGAGCCCCACTTCCGCGCGCAGGTTGTCCTCTGTCGCCCTGGTGCCTTGCCCCCAGAACTTCGTGGCGTCGCGAAGCTCCGCCTTCCCGTCATGAATGAATAAATAGGCAGGTCTCGATGCCGCCCCTTCGATGATGAGCCCGTCGTAACCGGCGGCCTTGAGATAGATCCCCCAGAAGCCGCTCGATGCTCCGCGCCCTAGTGTATTTCCCGTGAGGGGACTGAGATAGACGGCCGTGAACTTGGTGCCGCCCGGCGTCAATCCGTTGCCGGTGATGGGCCCGGTCATCAGCACCACCTTGCTTTCAGGCCCGAAGGGCGTGGCGTCCAGAGGCAGCTCATTGAGCAGGATGTACGATGCCAGCGCCTGGCCGCCGATCAATCTTCTCAACAAAGGCTCCTCGGGCAGGTTTTCATCCTTCGTGGAACCGGAGGTGAGATTGACCCGCAGGATTTTTCCCATGTAACCGCCGGGAAGTCTCGTCGTTCGTTGTTTTGGGAACAGTTCCGTTGACGCCGACATGATCCAGTCTCCTTATTTTCCGGGGGATAAAGCTCTTGGGCGGATAAATCGCACATGGTCGGCTATGAGTTCGGGCCGTCCATGCGCATGATCGTGTGTCTCCGGGCCGCCGGGTGGGGTGACGCGGGGCGACAGAAGTCCGGCTTTCATGATTTCCCGTCCCGGAGAGCCTTGTATACTTTTTCCGACGTGATGGGTAGATCGAACAGCCGCGCTCCCGTCGCGTCGGCCACGGCGTTGGCGATGGCCGCCGGCGGACTGACGTTGGCCATTTCACCGATGCCCTTTGTCTGATAGGCGCCCGGGCCGCTTTCGGACCGCACCAGCACCGTTTCCAGCTTGGGTATGTCCGCGATGTTGGGAAGCTTGTACTCGCCCAGGTTCGTGGTGGTGACCTTCCCGTCCTCGACGACGATCTCTTCCATCATAGCCGTGCCGATGGCCATTACCGAGCCGCCGTCGATCTGCCCTTGATGGCCGATGGGATTGATAATGGTTGCCACGTCGTGGGCGGAGATGAACCGGTGAAGCCTCACCTGGCCCGTTTCAGGGTCCACCTCCACCTCGGCCACCTGAGCCACAAAGGAGGTGGAAGAGAACTTCCTCGGCACATCGACTTTGGTGGTGACCGTAACGGGACCGCCGCCGTTCATATTCTTGACGACTTCGGCCAGGCCTACGGCCCGCTTCGGCTTCTGACGCGGCCGGAACCGACCGCCGCTATAATCAATATCTTCTTCGGCGCACTCCAACATTCGAGCGGCCTGGGCCGATAGCTTCGCTTTGAGCTCGCCGCAGGCGCCGATCACGGCCTGGCCGCCGATATTGGTGGAGCGGCTGCCGCCGAAACCGATGTCGATACTGTACGGAACCGCGTCGGTATTGCCCGTCACGACCCGCACCCGTTCCATGGGGACGCCCATCTCCGCGGCCACTGCTTGGCATAAAACGGTGCGAAGCCCCGAGCCTTGATCACCGCTTACGGTTAACAGCGTCAAAGCGCCGTCGGGCTCCGCGGTCAGGCCGATCCAGCTGGGGCCGGCCCCTGTGAACCTCTCGTACATTCCGATGCCGCGGCCGACATTGGGTTTAGCTTTACGTTTCCGCCAGCCGGCCGCATCCAGGGCGGCCTGGAGGGTTTCGCGCGCCTTGACCCCTTCCATTTGTCTCCCTATGGCGTTCTCTTCCCCTTCTCGGAGCATGTTTTTCAGACGAAATCCGGCGGGGTCCATCTTCAGCTCCCGAGCGAGCAGGTCCATATGCGACTCGACGGCGTACATGGCTTGCAGGGCGCCGGGGGCCCTCCAAAAGCCGCAGGGCAAAATGTTCGTGTATACCTGGATGGCCTCCATGAAGGCATGGTCAATGCGATAGGGGCCTGCGGTTCCCGCCCCGCCGAGGGTGGCCCGAACAAACTTTTGTCCGCCGTAAGCGCCGCTCGAATGCACGGCTTTCAGATAGCGGGCCGCAATGCGCCCGTCTCTCTTGATCCCCGAGCGGACGGTGACGACCGTGGGATGGCTTGGGTTGCCGGCGGTTATCTCCTCCGTGTAGGTGTGCACGATTTTCACGGGCCGCTTTGTCTGCCGGGCCAGGAAATAGCAGATGGGCAGTTCCATTGCGTCGCCCTTGCCGCCGAAGTCCCCGCCCACGTCTACGGCGTTTATTCGGATCATCTCTTGCGGGACGTCAATGGCCTTGGCGAGTTGACTCCGCGTGGAGTAGGGGCTCTTGGTGGATACCCAGGCCTGCACGCGGCCGTCGTCGTCAATAGACACCAGCGCGGTCTGCGGCTCAATGTACCCCTGGTGCCGGATGGGTATCCGAAAGGTGTGTTCCAATACCAGGTCGGCTTCCCGAAAGCCCTGTTCGATGTCCCCTTTGCCCCAGGTGAGTCGGTTCAACCCGTTGGGAACGTCAGGAATGAGAATGTCTTCGGGAGCTCCATCGTAACCGGCCACGTCGTCGTGCAGCCTTGGGGCGCCGGGCTGCATGGCCTCCAGGGGGTCGAATACAGCCGGCAACTCTTCGTACCGCACCTCGATCAGTTCCAGCGCCGCCTCTGCCGCCTCCAGCGTATCCGCCGCCACCGCCGCCACGCGGTCTCCGACGAAACGCACCTTGTCCCAGCAGAGCACCGGGATGTCCCGGATGACTCTACCCATGTATGAGCCTGTGACGTCCTTGCCCGTGACGACCCCTCTGACTCCCTCGGCCTTTCGTGCGCGGGAGGCGTCGATACGGGTAATTCGAGCGTGGGGATGGGGGCTTCGGAGCACTTTCGCCCATAGAGTCCCGGGGAGCCGTACGTCCGCCGCATAGGTGGCATGGCCGCTCACCTTCTCGGTTCCCTCCACACGGCCGATGGGCGCACCAATCACGGATTTCACGCTTGCCATGGTTGTTCTCCTTGCGGTATCGTCGTTGTCCTTCTCGGGGTGACGGCTAACCGACACATTCCACCTTTTATCTCAAGAATTCACAGAGTGCCAGTACTTTATTCCGCGGCCTCCGGCAACCGCCCTGATTTACCGGGCTCGATCGTTGCGGGGAAACGGGTTGTGAGGCGGCGGGATTTCAGGGGTGCATAAGGCCGGCTTGACTGTATGAGAACGCGATGTTAAGCAGGTCAAATCCACGTCTATAAGCAGGAGAAAATCAAGAAAACCTGAGTCGAGTCTCCTGCCGAATTCATATCAATGGGGTTACCACAGTGAAGAGCAAATATTATAGCGACTTGAGAGAACACCTGGCGGCTCTGGAGGAGAGAGGGAAATTGTTGAGGATCCAACGCCGGGTCAATAAGGATACCGAGTTAATGCCGCTGGTCAGGTGGCAGTTTCGCGGTTTGGAAGAAGATCAGCGCAAGGCCTTTCTTTTTGAGAACGTCGTGGACGTGAAGGGGAGAAAATACGACATGCCCGTTTCCGTGGGCACCCTCGCCGCGTCGACGGAGATCTATGCCATGGGGCTCATGTGTAAGCCGGAAGAAATCCACGACACCTGGACCAATGCCCAGTTGAGGGCGCAGCCGCCGGTAACGGTCGGCAGCGGGCCAGTTCATGAGGTGGTTCGGCAGGGCAGCGATCTGTTGAACGGCCACGGTTTGGAGACGCTCCCCGTACCCATTTCGACTCCCGGTTTTGACAATGCACCCTATCTAACCTCTGCGAACTGGGTTTCCAAGGATCCCGAATCGGGTGTTTACAACATCGGCAACTACCGGGGGCAGATCAAAGGGCCCGATCGGACGGGAGGATTTTTTACCGGACAGCACATGGGGCAGCACTGGAGAAAGTGCATGGCCATGGGGAAACCCCTGGAGGCGGCCGTTATCATCGGTTCGGTTCCTGCCGTTGCCTACGCCGCCACCGCCAAGATCCCTTATGATTTCGACGAGTATCGACTGGCAGGCGGTCTGGCAGGCGAGCCCATCGAGCTGGTCAAATGCGTTACGGTGGACATCGAGGTGCCGGCTACGGCGGAAATCGTCATCGAAGGAGTGATCCCGACGGATACGGTTGAGCCGGAAGGGCCCTTCGGTGAGTACACGGGTTACTTAGGTCCGCGCGGCAACTCCCCCTATATGGAGGTCACCGCTATCACGCACCGAAGGGACGCCATATACAGCGCTCTCATTAGCCAGTTTCCTCCCAGCGAAAGCAGCAAGATCAAACACACGGGCACGGAGAAGATCCTGTACAAGTACCTCAGGTATGACAGCGGCAACGACTGTGTGCTGGACGTGGCCCTGCATGATGAAGTGAGCGGCAGCGGTCAGTCCTACTGCGTTATCAAAACAAGGAAGAGAAGCAGCGCCGAGGTGTGGCGGGCACTTCATGCCACCGCCGGGTTCGTGGGGCCCTTCGCTAAAATCACCGTCGCCGTGGATGAAGATATCGATATCTTTGACCCGGCCATGATCAATTGGGCTATCTGCTTTAATGTGGTCCCTGACAAAGACGTGGCGGTTGCCAAGGGGAAATACGCGGGGTTGGATCCTTCGGCCGCTCCCCCCACCGCCACCACTGCCGAGAGAAGGGCGGCGGAGATGACCTCCCTGTTGATCGATGCCACTCGGCCTTGGCCTTATCTCCCCGTGTCTTTGCCGCGAAAAGAGTTCATGGAAAACGCCAAGGCGATCTGGGAAGAGTTGAAATTGCCTCAACTCAAACCTCGCATGCCGTGGTACGGATACAGTCTCGGGGTATGGAGCGAGCAGGACGAGGAAGAAGCGGAGTTGGCGTTGAAAGGAGATCACTTCATTACCGGGGAAAAGGCCAAGGCCAACCGTATCAAGCCTTAGATCCGGTCATTGGAGCAGCCTGATTTGAGTCAACTAGAGATCAACCAACCCCAAAGGGTCAGGATGGCGCCGGCCGAAGCGGAGGAGCGGGCCGCGACCCTTTTGAAATTCACCGATGACCTTGTCAGTACGTATATCCTGGATCATCCGTTCACCAAGCGATTAGAGGCCCGTGACCTGCCCAAGGAGGCGCTGCAGGCGGCCACCCTCGATTGGTATCTCCTGCATAGACCCCTGGCGGCCAGCTTTAGCCGACTTTACAAGCGCTTCATTCAAATCTGTCGAGCCCACACGGATATAGAAGAGGAATACCTCGAGAGGATTTCCTGCGAGCTCACTCGTCCTAAGGCGGGCGGTCGCACACTGCTGCTTCGCCGATTGGTGCTGACCTTGGGTATTGCGGAAGCACAGATGAATCAAACTCAGCCCATTGGGGATCTCAGAAGGTTTGTGGCTTTTTTTGGCCGATTACACTCGGAAGGAACCTTTGCCGAAGTAGTGGCCGGTCAGTTTGGTAGCGCCTTTGAGCCTTACGCCCGCCTGTGGTGCAAAGCGCTTGCCGAACAATTTGGTCTGGGTGAGGAAGACATTCAGTACTGGGAGCTGAACGCGCGGTTGAGCCAAGACAAAAATGGGGGTGGCGCCTTCGGCACCCGAAGCGAGAACGCCTATTTGCTCCGGCGAGTGTTTGAGGAGGGGCTAACCGAAGTACGTCCCAATTGGGGAATGAACTACGCGGCCGAAATGGCGGTGAAACTCTGGGCGTTTTTGCTGCGGAGCTATGTTCGTCGCTTCAATCTCTAACCCCGGTCCGGCTCGATCGGTTCGGGGAATCATTGCCGGCAAATCCCTTACGATCCGCCATGGGCCAAGCTCGTTTCTCCACGGTCGAGTTAAGATGGAGCGAGACAGGCATCAGCGAGCTGTTCACGGTTGTCCGTACCGTGCATCGATAACTCGCTAACCATCAAGCCCTCGGTCGATTTTATTTCCGGTCAAGATGTTACGGTTTGCCGTCGGGGACTGAATCGTCCCCCATGGGTCACGTATCGGAGGTTACCCGTTCATCGGGCGCCGTTTTGTTCCTCAGTGGAGGAACCCTTTGTCGGAGGGACGGCAACGAGCATCAGTATAAACATGGCGATAAAGACCCCTGCCAGTATTTTAAAGGCGAGAATATAACTTCCCGTCGCATCGCGAATATATCCGGTGAAAACCGGCCCCAACGGTCCCAGTAGCCTAAAGGGTGACGCAAATCCTCTGATGGCGCCGGCGTGACGGCGGCCAAAGTAGTCGGTAAAGACAAGGTTCTGCATAACGGTCCAGCCTCCCTGGGCAATGCCGAAGGCTAGCCCGAAGGCCACGGCAACGGGTGCGGTCTTCGCCATGATGATCAGGAAAATGGACAGCCCCTGAAACAAACACATGAGCATGCAGGCGTATCGGACATGCACGCGCTCTGTTAGGAAACCCCAGGGTAAAACGGTTAATGAAGAGATGGCGGCGAAGATGGACAGAATACTGACCGCTACACCTGCGGAAATCCCCTGGTCCTGAAAGTTGGCCACCATGTGGAGGTTCAGGGATCCCAGGGCGAAGGGAGCAAGGAGCGTGAACAGCACGATAATCCAAAATACAGGGGTCCTCCGCGCCTCGGCGAGGGTCCAGGACTCCTCGTGGCCCTGTTGCCGACTTTGGGTGGGAGTCAACGTGCCCGAAGCTCCGTTAGATGATTCAGCAACGGGAGCCATGCCGTCCGGGTAAAGGCCCATATCCTCCGGCCGTCGCCGAATGTACAGGGTGGAGGGCACGACGATGCACAAAAAGGTCAGTCCGGCCAGCGCGGCATAGGCGTGCCGCCAGGTGGAGACAGCCATGATGGCAAAGATGATCAAGGGAAACGTTGCCTGCCCGATACGGAGTCCCATTCCTTTAATGGCCATGGCTCTGCCACGTCTTCGGATGAACCAGTTGGCAATGGCCACTGAGGTTCCTACCTGAATGCCCGCAAGCGCCGCCCCTCGGCCTATGCCGAAAAAGAGCCAGAACTGCCAGGGGTGATCCATAACCGCTAGGCCCAGCATTGCCCCCGCGATAATGATCCCTGTGCACGCGACGATTATGCGAGCTCCGTAACGGTCAAGGAGGGAACCAATGATAAAAGTGGTAACGGAGCCGGTCATGCTCCCTATGGTAAAGGCTAGAGAAATGGTGGCCCGGGACCAGCCCAGCTCCTGCTGCATGGGAACGATAAAGACGCCCAGCACGGGACCGAAAACCGGCACCGATCCAAAGGAAGCCACCAGGGCTGCGATGACGATTGCCCATCCGTAGAAAACATGTTTAAAGGGCCAGGCCCGGGGAATGGCGGCGGATGGGGAGGGGCCGTCAATGTCCATCGGAGTCGTCTAGTGTATCCGGTGTTTTTTGGTCATATGACATTTTGCCCCGCACCTTATCTATTTCGAGTAACGGTTGAGAATAGCCGGCTTCATTGACACATAGTTCATACTTTACTAAAAGTGCAAGCCGGTGGCATTAAGGGGCGCGGACTATATAAAGTCATATTGAAAAAAGGGTCTGAACAGGTTGGGCTGGTTCCGGATTTCATCAGCAGGCCTCGGAAGGTCGAAAAACCTAAAATCACAAACCGGCGCCAAAGAAAAGGGCTCCCCGTCCGAAGACGAAAAGCTCCCGTCGCAAGCAAAGAGAAAAGTGATACCATGCTGATGGTAAATTCTTTGGTCGGCTCGGGCCAGGAGCAAGATGAAATTAAATAACAATTGCCATAAGCATTTGAGGGACGGTTTATTCTGCCTTTTTGGGAGTGCCGCCCTGTTCTTGCTCCTGTCCGCAACCCAACAAGCGAGTGCTGCCGAAACTCAAGAAAAAAAAACCTACGGTCTCAAAGATCTGAGTTTGGCCGCAAGCTTCAACAAAAAGGCGCAAGAATACTATGAGCGGGGTAAGTATTCCAAGGCCGAACCTCTATTGACAAAAGCATTGGCGATCCGAGAGGAAGTCTTTGGCCCGGAACACGAGGAAGTGGTCCCGAGTCTCTACAATCTGGCAATGCTCTACTACGTTCAGGGCAAGTACGTAAAGGCCGAGTCGCTGCACAAACGGGTTCTTGCCATCGATGAGAAGGCCTTGGGCCCGGACGACCCTGATATCGCTACGAACCTCAACAATTTGGCCTCGCTTTATCAAGAGCAGGAAAGGTACGATGAGGCGGAGCCGCTGCACCGGCGAGCCCTGGCGATCTTGGAAAAAGCCCTGGGACCCGACCACCCCCATGTGGCCACGAGTCTCAATAATCTGGCGATGCTTCACCTCGCACTGCAAGAGTACGGTGAAGCAGAGTCTCTTTTGCAACGGGCCCTGAAAATCGATGAGAAGGCCCTGGGAAAAATCCATCCGGATGTGGCCAGAGATCTCAATAACCTTGCGGAACTCTATCGTGATCAAGGACGGTATGAGGAGGCGGAGCTGCTTCAAAGGCGAGCCTTGGCCATCGATGAAAAGGTCCTTGGAAAAAATCATCCCCATGTGGCAACGGACCTCAACAACCTGGCGTTGCTCTACCAGGCCCAGGGTCAGTATGCCAAGGCGGAGCCACTCTACCGACGATCGCTGGTGATTGTGGAAAGGTCCCTGGGAGCAGAACACCCCTATTTGGCTACGGGATTGGAGAACTATGCGGAACTTCTGCGGGAAACCAATCGAGAGGAGGAGGCAAGGAAAACTGAGGCTAAGGCCAAGGCTATCCGCGAGGCGCAGCTGGAATCGGTTCGCCCAAAATGAAATCTTGCAGCGCTAAGGTAGAGTGAACAGCGACCAGTGAGTGACGAGAAACGAGTACTGGACTGAGCAATGGGAGCAGGCAGTAGGACAGGAAGCAGGCTGACATCCGACCACGGCTTTGCTGCGGGCTGCCAACTGCTCACTTCTCTGAGCGCTTTGCTGTTCCCTAGCCGGTGAGAATCTGCGGTTGATCTATTAGAGGGTGACCGGCCTGGGCGGATCTTGGGTTAGATTCGTTCCTGGATTTTCCCACAGGGTTGCGGTTGTTTTTCACAATTACACATTCCGCTCCGGGGCGCACGAAGGCGAGTTTGATGACGAAGGCAGTCGATTTGCTGTCAGGGGGGCTGGATTCCGCCACGACCCTCGCCATTGCAAAAAGAGATGGCTATACCTGCCATGCTCTTTCCTTCGACTACGGACAGCGCCACTTTCGAGAACTGGAATCGGCAAAAAAGATAGCCGTCTCCCAAGGGGCCGTGGAGCACCTTATTCTAAACCTTGATCTCGGTCTCATTGGAGGATCGGCCCTAACGGCCGATATTCCCGTGCCCAAAGGACGAACCTCCGAGGAGATCGGTTCGGGGATCCCGGTGACGTACGTTCCGGCACGGAACACCATTTTTCTCTCCCATGCCCTGGGTTGGGCGGAAGTGCTAGGCGCCAATGACCTTTTTTTCGGTGCCAACGTCTACGACTATTCAGGCTATCCCGACTGCCGGCGCGAGTATGTGGACGCATTTGAGCGGATGGCGAACCTGGCAACGAAAGCCGGGGTGGAAGGGAACGGCAAATTCAGGGTTCACACGCCCTTGATACAGATGACCAAGGCAGAAATTATTAGGCAGGGGAATGCCCTTGGAGTTGATTTCGGTTTAACCTGGTCTTGTTACGAGGCTTCCCCTGAGGGCACCCCCTGCGGTTCCTGCGACTCCTGTCTGCTCAGGAAAAAAGGGTTTGCCGGGGCCGGTTTAAAAGATCCGCTTCCGCGGGTGGACTGAAGGAATCTAAAGTTCGAAATAGGAAAACCGGGACTACTTCTTTTCCGGCTTTTTTAAATTTATCCGTTGTCCTTCTCTAATTTTCCCGGTTGCGTAATGTTCTCCTTTGAGGGCCCGTTGGGCATCCTCTATGTCCTCCTGGCTCCAGCTCCCCAGGTTAACGCCGAACCATGGGCTTTTAAGCTTGAGCTCAGGGAGTCCCATCTCCTCCCAGATGGACTGTGCCTTCTCCATAAACGGTCTCTGGGGAAGGGAGGTAGGAGGATAGGCCCACTTGCATGTGGCGTCGATCAGGATGGCGGAGCTCTTCATGGAAGCCACATCTCTTCGGGAATCAGGAGGGGCTATGGAAAAGTCCAGTCCCAGGGACAAAGCGGTCTCGCGGATCTCGATATCCCGATAGGGCTGCATCCGGTAGGACATGGCCCAATTGACTGCTTCGGCGTCGCGCGGGTCAACGTCTTCGTCCACTGCTATAACGATCTTTGGCGCAGCCCTGGGCATTTCGGCCACCACGCGTAACGCTTCCATTGGTTTGAGGGTCTTTTCTTTGGTGTTCATCCTGATGACACAGACCCCGTGGCTGCCCGCAGCATCCGGCAGTGCCACTTCCAGGATCCCTTTGATGCTGTGCTCAACCGTGAGCAGCTTCGTGATGACGCTCTCCAGCCCTATGCCCCGGAGCACGCTGGATTCACTGGGGGGGAACTGGCTCAGGAAGGCCTGAAAGATGGGTGCTCGTCTATGGGTAATGCAAGTGACGTTCATGAACTTGTCCGCTTCGCGGTGCGCCATGTAGCCCGTAAACTCACCGAAGCACCCCTCAGGCTCCAGTTGATCCGTAGGGATAATGCCCTCGATCACTATTTCGCTATTGGCAGGCACCAGTACATCAACGGTCTTGCAGCGCACCAGCTCCACCGGCGCCCCCGCGATGGCTCCTGCCACGGTGTACTCAGGCACGGTGAGACGGGAAGTGGAGCAATAGGAGAGGTTGGGTGTGCAGCCAATGACTATGGCTGCCTCCAGGGGTTTACCCATGGCTTGAGCTTTGGTCCAGTGCCGGCTGATGTCTTGGTAGGGAAACGAAAACAACCCGATTCGCGTGGGGCTCTTTATCTGGCCGCGGTAGGTGCCAAAGTTACTATCCCCCGTTTCGGGATCATTGGTTACCCAGTGGCCGGAGCTGAGGAACGGTGCGGAATCGTAACCTGGGGTGGAGATGGGCACAGGAAGTATACCGACACCGCCAGCCTCATCCAGTGTTTTCCCTTCGTAGACCACCTCCTGACAGGAGGCCGAGGAAACCATCCGGGGAGGAATGGGGTGGGCCAAGGCTTGTGTCCACTTGCCGGCTATTTCCTGCGCCGTATTGACTCCCATGCCAAGCGCGTAGACGGACCGGTTGGGAGCCATCACCGCCAGGGCCACGGGGATGTCATAGGTTCTGGCCGAGGCATCGGTGACTTTTTCGAATAACCACCCCTTCCATTGATCTGCCGGCAGCCCACGGAACTGCAGTCGCACCAGAGGGTGCATTTCAGAGTCCTTGTTGATGGATGTGGAAATACGGTTAAGGTATCCATGGGATTCAAGGGTTTCCAGCCAGTTTCTGAGATCACGATAGTAAGCCATATTGCCTCTCAAAAGGGATTAAAGAGTTCTTCGGTCCTTAGAGATGTCTCTGTGCTCGCATCGGACCATAACTAACCGGGAGTTATGCTGTCAAGGTGCGATGTTTAACTTCACTTGACCCCGATCCGAAGTACTTGCGTTTGTGTAAGCGGTTAAATGGATTCCATACGGATGCTTGGGTCGGGCCCTTCGTATGTCGGTCTCGAGTTTGGTCGGATCGGGGTTGACAGTGCCGTTGTATGAATATAAGAGCTACATAAAAGTACTTTACCGGCAGAGAGGGGTTTTTCATGGGAGATATTGAAGGGATTCTTATCCCGATGGCTACCGCCTTTAACGACGACGGCAGTATCGATGAGGCAGGTACGGATGCTCTGATCGATTTTAACCTGGCTTGCGGTGTTCAGGGTTTTTTCGCCCTGGGAACCCATGGCCAGGGGATGGTTATGGAGCTTGACGAACGCAAACGACTCGGCGAGCGGCTGGTAAAGCGGGTGAACGGCAGGGTGCCCATCGTTCTTCAAGTGGGTACGGCCAACACCTACTCCTCCATCGAGTTGGCCCGCCACGGTGCTGGACTTGGTGTGGATGCCCTGGCACTCATTACACCCTACTATTATCCTCACAACGACTATGAGGTGATCGCTCATTATAAAAAGGTTGCGCAAGCCGTGCCCGGAGTTCCACTATTTATTTATGACAACACTGAAACGACCCGGGTTCATGTCACACCGGAAAAGGCCCTGAAGATTCAGGAAGCCATCTCTCCCGAGTCGTCCCTAGCCGGCATCAAGGTGTCGTTTTTGACCTTCGATGCCCTTTTGGGGTATCTTTTCAAGCTCCCTCCTTCTATCGGTGTATTTCCAGGTTCTATCTTATCGCTTTTCTCTGGTTATGAACTTGGGGCCCGGGGGGCCATTCATCCGCCGACGACGCCGTTTCCCGACCTGTGCGTGAAAATGTGGCGTGCCCTAAAAGAGGGCCGCAATGACGATGCAAGGAAGGTCCACGACCAGATCGCGGCGGTTTTGCAGGTCATGGGGCGATACCTGGGCGCCCATGGACGCAGGACTTTTTGTGAGGTCATGCGCCTCAGGGGTCTTCCCGTAAAACGCTTTCCCCGGTGGGAGTGTCTCCCGTTCACGGAACAGGAAAGATCGGAGCTGAAAAACGGGCTGCAGGAAACTGGAGTCTCTTTGGCTCTACCGTAGCCTGCTCTAGTTTAATGACAAGCGTTTGTTAATCGTCGAGGGAGGAAAAACATGGGACTGCAGGCAGAATCATCAATGGTAGGCCAGGCTCAGCAATATAGCCGCGAGCAGGCTCAGGCCTACACCGCTGAGATCTGTGAAAAGATGCGTACGCGATGGAAGGAGAAGGTTTTTGACGGTCCGTTCATGCGGGATTTAAGAGCCGGGAAGCTTCCCAAGAAAACACTCCAGCTATTTTGGCGGCATTATTATAGTTATCCAGTGGAAATTAACAATTTTCATCTGATCATCTACCAGCGGCACATGGGGTTTTTTACCCGTCATCCGGAGCTGTTGGGTCCCTACGTTGGTAAAATCAGTGATGAGCTGGTGAATCCCAAAATCCCAGGACATATTCAGGTATTGCTCGAACAGGGTGTGACCTTTGGTTTGACCCGAGAGGAGATGGTCAACTGTCAGGTCTATCCCGAGTGCCGCGCCCTTACGGAATATGCCAGGGGACTTGTGTACGAAGGCACTATGATCGAGTGGTGGGCCCGCTCCCTCAACGAGGAAATGTTCGGTCACTGGTCGAAACAGTGGCGTGCGGCCCTGCTGAACCAATACAAGTACAAAGATGCAGAACTCCACTATTTTCAGGTCCACGAAGAGGCAGACCTCCATGATCATGGGGATGACTTGATGGCTCATGGTCAGGTGGCCCAAATCGTGTTTCAGACGATGCTACAGGATGGCCTGGTGTGGACCCGTCCCGGCTGGAGCCCTGAGTACTCCTGCCTCACCAATGCCGACTATGTTGGACTATTTCATGATGGGATATACAAACACGCTCAGGAACTGGGTCACTTCTGAGAAAACTTCGCGCTCTCAGTACTGAGTTACGAGTACTGAGGACTGAGTGGGAAATAAGAGAGAGTGAAGGGTTGAGCGTGTAGGGGTAGGAGGGGGAGAAATTCAGACTCTATACCCGACTCTCTACACCCTAAATTGACTGCTGAACACCCGACACTGTCTCCGCTGCTTGCTGCCAACTGCTTGCCGCTCGCTTCTCTGGGCGCTATGCCGTCAGGGTATGCTCCAAAAGACGTTCCCGTATCGTAAAATAGGACCCGAGAGATTCCGCAGGTTTTTTTGCCTTTTGAGCATCAGTCGCTTTTTACTTCAACCGCTCCAACCGGATTAACCGTTGTGCAAAGGGATCTGTCGTTTGTTGATGCATTGAACGGTCCTTCATCTTCTTTTCGCTGACGGTTTTCAGCGTACAAGTTAATTTCATCGTACCTTGGGGTTGTGCCGTAACAGGAGTTTTTGTCAGTGATGATAATGAAGTTAATATATCGAATTGGTCAAAAGGCAGCTCCCACAAACTCACGGGTTGTTGACTCAACGTTGAATCGAATAAGTCGATAAACTAGAATCAGTTGCCATGTATCAACCCAACTACTACAAAAGAATTGATCGGGGTCTGATTTCTGAGGAGGTTCGAGGGGAAGGGTTTCACCCACTTTGCATTACCGCCTCCCCCGGTTGCGTTTACGCTCCTCATCGTCATCCCGAGACAAAACTCCTGGTTTTTCTTCAGGGTGAGATGACAGTGAACGTGGGTGAAATTTCCTATGAGTGTCGCAAGGGTGACCGGTTCGTCATACCAGGCAACGTGGAGCATTCAGCCATCGCCGGACCTGAGGGTTGCGTATTTCTTTGGTCGGAAAGGCTCTAGCCTTCATCAACAACAATATTCGGATCCATCAATGCCATGAAGTGTCCAGCCTGTGGAACGGTGAATACTGAAGATGCCTCCCGCTGTATCTGCGGTTACGATTTAACTCGTACAAAGCCTATTTATCGTTCCTTCGCCAACATGGGAGTCCAGGAGTTCTTCCTAAATAGCTGGAGAACCTATGGGGTGGCGTGGCAGACGTTTTTGCTTCTCTTCGCCATCTACGCAGTGCTGGATCAGGGGCTTGAACTGGGTGCGGGCTTGCTACCGGAAGCTGCAACTCTGGTCATCCGTGGTTTCGCTTTGACTCTCACAACCATTGCCATAACCGTGGCCGCCCACAGGGCTTCTGATGGGGAGGCCATCGATGTGGTGGAAAGTTATCTAATGTCCCTCAGGTTGTTGGTACCCTATGTGTGGACATGGATACTCTATTCCCTCATTGTCCTGGGTGGCCTTTTCCTTTTTATCATACCGGGAATTATTTGGAGTGTGATTTACATACTGGCTCCCTATGCGGTGATTATCGAAGGTACGAGCGGGACGTCCGCACTTTCCACCAGCAGGGCTCTTACGCAAGGTAAGAATATTTTTATTTATGTATTTGGATTCGGCGTGTTGTTTTTCCTGATTATTTCGATACCTCTATTGTTGATCATATTGCTCGTGGGTGTGCTGTTGGGCGATTCGATGATTGGATTCGTGCAACCAAAACCGGAGTGGGCAAAGGCCGTTGAGTTGCTTGGTCAAATCAGCCATGAAACGCTTTTTATCATCTTCAATGTGCTGCTGTTCAAGAGTTTGAGAAAAACTTAAGGGACGCAGAGTTCTCTACCGAATGGTGTGGCGGCAATGGAACGGGTTGGCAAGAGCGAGCGTGTTACGATTGTGGTGCAAACCCTCGCTGAAAAAGTGAGTTCTTGCAGGTAAGTGAGCTACAAATGGAAAAAGTCGATAACGTTTCCCGCCGACATCTTGTGTGCTTCCTCTTCCGGGATGCCGGCAAAATTCCGCTCCAGGATGTCCTTTGAGTCGGGCCAGTCCGACTCCTGGTGGGGAAAGTCGGAGCCCCAGATAAGGTGCTCAACGCCCATATGGTGTCGCATCTCCACCCCAACCCGGTCGTATTGAAAACCCCACCAGCAGTGCTCCCGGATAATTTCGCTGGGGGGACGGCTTAGAGGCTGGAAGCCGAGGAGACGTTTAGACCAATGGCAATGCCGGTCGTACCGTACGTCCGCCATCTGGAGAAAAAACGGTATCCATCCGATCTGGTTCTCAGCCAGGAACACTCGTAACTTTGGGAAGCGGTCGAACACACCGCTTAGGGTAAGTTGAACAGCAGGGATGGCGCCGGATCCACGCGCGGGCCCAAACCTGGATACCTGTTCCACCAGTCCGTTACGGCCCAGCAGCGCTCTTACCTCTGGTGACTCCTGGGGGTAATCCATCATCGGTTCCGCACGGTCACCCGGCCTATCCAGATCAACGTGAATGGTCACCGGCATATTCATATCAAGTGCCGCAGCCCAGAATTTGTCGTAGTCAGGCGTGGGGTAAGGATACTTGTTTGAGTAGCCGGTCATGAGCACACCCTTAAGCCCCATCCTCGCGCAATGCTCCATCTCATGGATGGCATCTTCGACATTTGTCCACGGCAAGATCCCCATGCCGATGAGGCGGTCAGGGGCCACTCGGCAGTACTCCTCCGCAAGCCAATCGTTATACCCCCTGACCACTGCCTTGAAAGCGTCGTCATCTTGAATTTGGCGCCACAACTTGGGACCTGCCTGCTGGCAGGGGAAGAGAACCTCCGCGGAGATACCGTCTCTGTCCTGTTCCTTTAGTCGCTGTTGGGGAGTGCCCGTACCAGGAGTTTCCTCATAGGTCTGTCCGAAGGGTTGCCAAGCCTCACGACCTTTACCACCGTATAGATCCGCCGCCACCTGGCGAGGCGGCTTCCCCTCGATTACCCACCCGTCGCCACCGTTGGGGAGACGGACCACCCGCGGCGCCCGGTCACGATACTTCGCCGCCACCCGATGAACCCACCATTTGGAGTCTATCTCGAGATGAGAATCGCCGGAGAGGTAAACGTCGGTTTTCTGCATAATAACCTCCAAGCCTAGTGTCTGGAATGGGCCACACGCCAGAGATCCGCCTGAGAACGCGGCGACAGAGAAAAATGATCGAGCCTACAATCCGTACAAAGATTGTGCATTGGTGGACAAAAGCTTTTCTCTAACCCTGAGCGGCACATCTTCTCTTTCCATGATTGCTTTAACCATGTTTTCCTCACGAAAGGAGTCAGCGTGAGGGTAGTCTGAGGCAAGGACTAAAGAATCCTCACCCAGGAGTGAGGTGAGGTAGTTGATATTCTCGTCCGCCTCGCAGGAGATGAAGACCCTTCCTTCACGAAAATATTTCGATGGGTCTTTTTTTACTTTCCCCGATCGATTCAGTTCGTGAATAACGTATGGAGCCCAAAGGGAACCTGACTCAAGAAACGCGAGCCTGAGACGAGGAAATGCCTCCAGTACCCCCGAGAGCATGAGGCTATGAAACCCCATGAGGACGGGTAAAATGGCACTGTAGAAATTTGACGACGCATCAAAGACCTCCGTAATGGCCGGGCAACCCCAACCGAGGTGGACGCAGATGGGTATACCCAGGCCGGCCGCTTCCTCATAGAAGGGATGTAATTCCTTTTCGCCCAGCTTCTTGTCCCAAGCCATCCCCAAAAGCATCACCGATACGGCCCCCAGGTCCCTGGCTCTACGAAGCTCTTTAATGGATTCGTCGATGTCTCTGATGGGTACCTGTGCGGCAAATCTTATTCTGTTCCCGGATTGTTTGCAGGCATTTGCCATGAAGCTGTTGTAGGCCCGGAACAGTGCCGCCTCGAGCTTCAAGTCGTCAGTTGTGGCGGTCAGAAAAAGGCTCGGATAGACCACCTGCTTTTCGATCTGCATCTTGTCCAGGTCTCGCAGACGAGCCTCGACATCGTTGAGTTCCTGGGCCGCAACCGCAATGGGCTTACGCTTTGCCAATTCCATTACTGTTGGCGTCAGAAAAGTGACCCCGCCCTTACCCGACAGTTTTGGGTAGGTCTTACCATCGATGAGCCATACCGCATTGGCATCTCCGTAAACCGTGTCGCGATCAAATCCGAGGGGCAGGGGCCTCCTTTTGCGATACTCTCCTTCAAGGGAATCGAACATTGCAGCGGATTCTTCTACATGCCCGTCGGCGTCTATGACTAGCATATTTGGCTCCTCTCACTATGGAATCGACGTCTTCGATTCGTTTTCATGTCTTTTAGGACACCCGATTGATCCCATCAAGACCCGGATGCGCCAACCCTTGGTCTTGGCCTCGGAAAACGCTCGCCGTGGTCGCTTCAATTTGTATCCAATGATTCCACAATGTGTCAAGGCTAAGGGATTGGACATTATCTTCCCCTACCCCTTCTCCTAATCCACACTCAGTGCTCAGTCCTCGTTACTCGTGCTGACTTGCGCTTTGCACCTTTGGGCGGGTCGTCTTTTCCCCAATACCAGTTTCCAAGGTTCAACAAAGCCTTTCGATTATCATTGCCAAGTATTTTAGGTTAAGATAGACTGGCTATGGAATTCTCAGGGACAAAAGATCCCAATGCATTCCGATCATTCGAGCATGCAGGGTGGGAGAAAGTCTCCAAACAATACCATGAGGCCTTTGCAAGCCTTACTTCTCAGGCAATCGAGCCTCTTTTGGATGCCGTGGAGGCAGGTGAGGGAAAGCGTCTGCTGGACGTGGCGACGGGTCCAGGCTACGTGGCAGCCGCGGCTTCCCAGCGTGGCGCCAAGGTCATCGGAATTGATTTCTCGGCGGTGATGGTAGCGGAGGCCAACCGACAATATCCCAACGTCAAGTTTCAGGAAGGCGATGCAGAATCCCTTTCTTTTCCTGATGGCTGTTTCGATGCCGTAGTGATGAATTTTGGGCTGCTCCACTTGGGAAATCCAGAAAAGGCGTTCTCCGAGGCTCACCGGGTCCTCAGTAAGGCAGGACGATATGCCTTTACCGTTTGGTGCAAGCCGGAGGAAGCGGTAGGCTTTAAAATCGTTCTTGACGCGGTTCAAGCCCATGGTCAAAGGGATGTCCCACTCCCTCCGGGGCCTCCGTTCTTTCGTTTCAGTGACGTGGAAGAATGCGTTCAAGCTTTGCTCAAGGCAGGTTTCGTCATGCCGCAAGTCGTGCAAATCCCACAGACTTGGAGATTGCCTTCACCTGACTCACTGTTCGGTGTCATGCAAATGGCTACGGTAAGAACAGCCGGGACGCTCCGGGCTCAGCTCCCTGAGGCGTTGGAGACCATTCGTAAATCTGTTCGTGAAGCTGCCGCGGCTTATCGAAAGGGTGGCGGTATTGAGTTACCCATGCCTGCAGTCCTGGCAGCGGCGAAGAAATCGTAAAATTTCCTTTGCTCGGTAGGAATTCCCTCTGTTCAACGATGGGGTGGCACAGAGAATCAAAATCTCTATGTCACCCCATCGTTGAATGCCCCTTTTTGTGGGCCGCCTTGCGACTTGCCGCAAGGGTGTTATTTCCAACTCGGAGTAAATGCGTTTCGGTAATCGTCCCAGGATTTTTGCCCCGAGCGCCCAAATACCTTGTCGCGTAGGCTACCCGAGTACTCGGCCGGAATATAGTTGATTTTCTCCGTATAGGAGGGTTTGAGTCGGAGTCCCTTGGCCCGAAGCTCGTCGGCTTGCGCAATATTCGCCAACACGTTTTCGATCTCCACATGGTCAGTCCACATGGACTTGTAGGCAATCTTCCCATCCCTGTCGATTAGAAAGACCATGTTTGGCATCAAACCGTAAAGGCGGTGCATGGTCCCCTGCAAGTCATCCACCAGGAGAGGATTCTCAATCCCGTCCTGGGTCCGACAATCACGGGCATACTGGAGCTTTTGCTCCCAGCTCGTGTGTGGTCCATAGTTTTCACCCGGATGGGGTTCGCGTACATAGACCGTAAAGAACTCGAAATCCTTCGCGCGGTAGTGCTTGTAGAGTTGGTTGAGGGGCGAGACCTCGCCCACAAACGGTGGTCATGTGATACTGCCGAATTCCAAGAGCACATGCTTTTTGCCACGGAATTGGGAGAGGCTGACTCTTTCTCCCTGGAGTGTGGCAAGCTCAAAGTCTGGCGCGTCGTCGCCAGCGCGAAGCCGTACCTTAAAATCGGCCGATTTGCCGGCGCCTTCCGAACGGGTGAAGGTGTCATAGTTATATGAATCGACCTGTCCAGCTGGTAATGCCATAGTAAGCTATCTCCTCCAGTGTTAATTTTGCGCCATCTTATGGCGCTTCACGACATTAATCAATACCCCGAAGGGACGCTTCATTTCCCGCAGAGTAAGGCAGATTGGTTGCGGCAATGCGCATGGCGCTAGACGCAAAGCGTTCTTGGGATTCGGGACCACTGACTACCGACTTTTGAACCAGATCCGAGGATTGATGACCGGGAGTCTGTAGTCCATTGTCCGTAGTCTATTGTCTTTTTGCGTTTCTTACTCAGCACTCAGTACTGATTTTTGTGGGGTTAGTTGATGGAGATTTCGTATTTGTCCTGATGGAGTTCCTGGCTGGCTTTGATGATGACCTTGTGGTTTATTTCCCGTTCCAGCGATTCCAGGCTGGGTCTCGCATCATCATATAAATAGTTCGCGATTTCCGGGTGGGCCCTTACGGTGATCCTTTTTTCGTCCTCCAGCTGTGGCATCTGTTTCTTTACCTCTCGAAGGATTTCGTAGGCCAAGGTGGCATTGGATTTGATGCGTCCTCGTCCTTCACAATAAGGACATTCGTCTAAGAGCTGGTTGCTTAGGCTTTCCCGGCTCCGTTGCCTGGTCATCTCCACGAGACCCAGTTCGGAGATTTGTAAGATGTTGATTCTCGCCTTATCTTTCTTCACTGCGTCTTTGAGAGCCTCATACACTTTTTTGCGATTGGCAGCCTTCTCCATGTCTATGAAGTCGATAATGATGATGCCGCCGATGTTTCGTAGCCTCAGCTGACGCACGATCTCTCGGGCAGCTTCCATGTTAGTCTTCAGGATCGTCTCTTCCTGGTTTTTCTTCCCCACGTACCGGCCGGTGTTGACATCGATGGCGTACAAGGCCTCGGTACGCTCGATGACGAGATGTCCCCCTGAGTTGAGCCAGACCTTGGCTTCCAGGGCCCTCTGAATTTTTTCTTCAATGCCAAAATGGTTCATGATGGGTTCGGACTCGCTATAGAGCTTGATCCTGGACTTGAGCCGGGGCATGAAGTGCCCAACGAATTCGAGAATGCGGCGGCAATCCTTGGTTTGATCCACCATGACCTGTTGGGTTTCCCCGGTTACAAAATCGCGGATCGTACGGGAGACAACGTCCAGGTCCTGGTGAATGAGAGAAGGGGTTGCCGCGGATTTAGCCTTATTTTGAATTCGCTGCCACAGTTTGGTCAGAAACTGGAAATCACTGCGTATCTCTCTTTTGCTCCTCCCTTCACAGGCGGTCCTTAATATGAATCCGCCTTTGTTTTTCCCGAGGAGCGATTGGATTATCTCCTTGAGTCGTTTTCGTTCCTTTTCGTCTTCAATCCTGTGGGAAACCCCTAAATGGCTAACGTTTGGCATGAATACCAGGTGCCTTCCGGGTAGTGAGATATTGCAGGTAACGCGGGCCCCCTTAACCCCCAGGGGTTCTTTAGCCACCTGGACCACGATCTCTTGTCCCGCGGAAAGCTGCCGTTCGATGGGAACTCGTCGGTGGGGTGAACGGTTGGCTTGCTCAAAGAGAATTTCATCATCGCTTTCCCCCAGAAGGGTGGAAACGTCACCTGGACCAGTGGATAGGTCAGACGCGTGGAGAAAGGCTGCCTTTTCCAAGCCGATGTTCACAAAGGCTGCCTGTATCCCTGGTAGCACACGCGCAACCTTGCCTTTATAGATGTCCCCGACGATGTCCCTGTCGCGTTTCCTTTCGATCATGAATTCGGCCAAGTTGCCGTCTTCCACGATCGCGATTCGGGTCTCCTGTGGCATGGAATTGATATAGAGATTATTCATTGTAAACGAATGTTTCGATTCGGCTTGAGAGAGGATGGGAAGACAGTGGGGTCATTTATCAGTCAGCAGCGGAATGGGACTCGGCAGCAAATTATAAATTAGTCTAAAATGCCGGCAATATCAAGACTTTGCGCCAGGCTCCTTGTTGACAACCATCATGCTACTCGATATTTTGAAATTAGATGACTGGGAAATTTGCCGCCGACGTGTCCATTCCAGAAAGGAAACTCAATTGAGTTACATCTCTCCGGCAGAGGGCAGCACCGTATTCAATACTAAGGTTTTAATGCTAAATCGGTCTTATCTACCGATTCACGTTACCTCCGTGCGCCGGGCATTCTCCCTTCTATATCAAGGTTTGGCCCAGGTGGTAAACGAGCAATACCAAACCTTCGATTTTGAAAGCTGGAGTGACCTCTCTGTTTCTGTAAACGACGAGTATGTCGGATTGGTGAATCGGGTGATAAAGGTGCCGAGGGTCATTCTCCTCGTGGGCTATGATCGAGTGCCGAAGCGCCAGGTGCGGTTTAGCCGATTTAACATCTACGCCAGGGACAATAACACGTGCCAGTACTGCGGACGAAAATTTCCCCGCCATGATCTCAACCTCGACCATGTGATTCCCCGCTCCAAGGGGGGGACCTCCACGTGGGAGAACGTGGTCTGTTCCTGCCAGACTTGTAATCGACGAAAAGGCGGTCGTACCCCCCAGGAGGCTAAGATATCTCTATTGCGCAAGCCCTACAAACCAAAATGGACCCCTTTTATGCAGCAAACCTTTAGCCTGGCTCGTTATCGAGAATGGCTCCCCTTTGTCACCATGATCGATGCTTCCTATTGGAACGTCGAGCTAATTGAAAAGTAGTTTTACCTGTTAAAGTTCAATATATTGTGGTCCATGCTTGGGCGTGCCCTGTATATTGTAATTATTTCTTGACACCCCTATTGGCTTGTGAAATAGTCTTATTAAGTTTTTCCCTATCTTAATTAAGGTTTTTTCAACGCCGCACACATTGTCCCATGCGTCTCAGTCGCCTGGAATTAATAGGTTTTAAGTCCTTCATCAACCGGACCGTCTTTGAGTTCCCTTCGTCCGTCTCCGCCATCGTAGGCCCCAATGGCTGCGGTAAATCCAACATTGTTGATGCCCTACGTTGGGTCATGGGGGAGCAGAGCGCGCGCCACCTGCGTGGTCATCTGATGGAAGACGTGATCTTTAACGGAAATGAAACTCACCCGGCAACCGGTATGACCGAGGTTTCTTTGGTTTTTGACAATGAGGATGGGCGGGGTCCAGCGCAGTACAACACCTTTAGTGAGATCGTGATTACTCGCAAGCTTTTCCGTTCCGGTGAATCGGAATACTCCATAAACAAGATTCACTGCCGTCTCAAGGATATTATCGAGCTCTTCCTCGGCACAGGAGTGGGAAACAAGGCCTATTCCATTATGGAGCAGGGACGTGTGGAGGAGATGATCAATGCCAAGCCCGAAGAGTGCAGGGCGCTGATTGAAGAAGCGGCAGGAACCAGTAAATACATCAGCCGGAAAGAGGGTGCGGAGCGAAAACTGGAGCGTACGCACCACAACCTGCTCAGGCTAAACGATATCGTTCGGGAGATTGAACGCCAGATCCGTAGCGTGGAACTGCAGGCGAAAAAGGCGGAACGTTACAAGGCTTTAAAGAAAACACTCAAGGAGAAGGAACTGGCTTGGGGGGCCCTGCGGCGAAAGGGCTTGAATGAGGAGATCTCCGGTCATGAAGAGAAGCTAAGTGCCATGGAAGATCGCTCCGTGCAATTGCTTGTCTCCCTCAGGTCTAAAGAGGCGGAAGGCGAAGAGGCCAAGAGGATGCTGTTGGATGGAGAAAGGGAGATCAGTTCGCTTCAGGAAAGCGCGTACCAGAGTAAGGTACTAATTAACTCTGAAGAACAGAAGACGGAGTTTTTCAAGAGGGACCAATCCGATCTGGTGAACGCCAGTGAAAGGGCCCGGGTTGAGATCCAGGATATGCAAGACAAGCTGCAAAAGCTATCCGCCGAAATCGAAGGTCTCAAAAAAGCCGGCGAGGAGTTCATTCAGCTTTCTCTCTTTGAAGGTTATCAACTTAGAGCAAAAGAGGAAGAGTTGGAAAGAATCACGGCCGAAGTCGACAGGGCCCGGTTAGAGTTGGAACAAGAAAAGAGTCTGCTCCTGGAGGCCATGAACCTAGAGTCTCAACTGAAAAATGAGATGCTGGTTCTTGAGAGGCAGCGCGACGAAAGTGACGCGGAACTGTCGAGGGTCCAAAACGAGCAGGCCGACGTCCGGTTGTCTCTTGAGTCCTGGACGCAAAAGCAAGTGTACAGGGGGGCGGTCTTAGAAGGTTTTGACAGCAGGGCGAAACGCATCGAGGCGGAGCTGGCAGAAGCGACGGAAAAGCTCAAGGAGGGGAAGGGGGTTAAGGCAGGATACGAAAGGGAGTTTGAAAACCTAAAGGAACAAACACAGGAGGCCCGGTCGAAGCTGGCCTCGTTGGAGGCCCTACAGAAAAACTATGAGGGGTGTCAAGAAGGGGTCCGCGCCATCATGTTCAAGCAGCAGCGGGAAGAGGGGTTCGAGGGTGTCCATGGTCTGGTGGCGGACGTAATTGAGGCACCCGAAACCGTTGAGAAGGCTCTGACGGCTGTCTTGGGAGACCGATTGCAATACATCATTGTACAGAGCCACCAGGATGGTCTGAAGGCCATCGACTACCTCAAACGTGAATCGGCCGGACGGGGAAGCTTCATCCCGCGGCGGCTGACCGCCAAGGGGGCGAAGTCCGTTCCTTTAACCGAGCCCGAAGTTGTCTCTCCTCTCCTGGGACTCATTTCTGTCAAGGACGGTTTTCGGGAGGTCGCTGAGTATCTGTTGGGGGATGTGATGGTGGTGAGGGACTTGAAGGCGGGTCTGAGCCTCTGGGGCAGAAACGGTTTCGTTAGTACCCTGGTGACTCCAGAGGGAGAAGTCATCGACCCCATGGGAGTCATTACGGGTGGTAGCTTGGGCAATCTCCAGGGAAATTTCCTCTTTCAAAAGCGACGCATGAGAGAATTGGAGACTCAGCTGGGTAGCCTCGAGACCCAGCTCAAGGAAAAAGAGAACGACGTGGAAGCCATCGGGCGACGGATCGAACTTGCCGAGACAAGAAAGTCTGAACTCATTGAGGACAATCACCGCCTTGAGATCGAGCGGGTCCAGTCGGAGCATGAGCTTTTGCAGGCGAACCGAGAGGTGGCCCGTTTGGAAGAGGCCCTGAAGGGGCTTGTGCACGAGAGCGAGAATTTGTCCTCAAGCAAGGAGCGCTTGAATGAGAGTATGTCGGAGTGCGAGGTAAAGATCCAGCGCCAACGCCAGGAGCGAACGGACAGAGAACGGGAACTGGAGGGAAAAGAAGAGTCCCTCTCGCGCACGAGTGAGGGTTTGAGGCTCATTGAGTCCGAAGTCATGGAGTCGCGGGTCCGGACGGCTACTCTGGGCGAGAAAAAGGAAAACACCAGGCTTAATTTGGAAAACCGCATCGCACTACGGGACGAGCTGAATCAGCGGGTGGGGAACGTGGAATCGCAGCTGGCCGAGATGAAGGAAAAAAGGGTCAGGATCGATGAGCAGATCCAGTTGGCTGAAGGATCACGCAAGGAGGGTCAGGCTGCCCTTGAGAGCGTTGAGGAGAAATTGGAACGGCAGCGTGAGACCTACAGAGATCTTTCGCGCCGGTTGGCCGAGATGGAGGAGTCCATTAAGGAGCTCCGTGGTTTGGTTCAGGAATCGCAAGATGAGAAAAACCAGGTCCAACTGGTCTTGTCAGAGAAGCGTTTGAGCCTGCAACATCTCGTAGACAACCTGCAGGAGAAATACGCTTCGGATCTTTCCCAAGTGCCCATTCCAACCGGTGGGCCAGATGATGAAAACTTCCCGGATCGCTTGCCGGATGAAATCGAGGAACTCAGGGGCAGGATCGAGCGCATGGGTGAGGTGAATCTCGCCGCCATTGGTGAATTTGAAGACCTCAACACCAGGTTCGAATTTTTGAGTCACCAAAAAGAGGATCTGGAAACGTCGGTGGCGGACCTCCAACGGACCATCGCAAAGCTCAATCGTTTCTGTCGCCTTCGGTTCAAAGAAAGCTTTGACGAGATTAACCAGAGATTCCAGGTGATGTTTACGCGCCTATTCCGAGGAGGGAAGGCACGGCTGGTATTGACCGACGAAAACGATTATTTGAGAACCGGTGTGGACATTATTGCTCAACCCCCGGGAAAAAAGCTGCAGTCCGTTACATTACTCTCGGGAGGGGAGAAAGCCCTTACGGCCATAAGCCTCCTTTTCAGTATCTTTCTGACCAAGCCCAGTCCCTTTTGCTTCCTTGATGAGGTGGACGCATCGCTGGACGATGCCAATGTGGAGCGATTTCTCGATATGGTGAAAGAGGTGAGCGAGACCTCTCAATTCGTCATGATCACCCACAATAAAAGGTCCATGCAGGCGGCCGACGTCTTGTACGGAATCACCATGGCAGATCCGGGGGTTTCTAAGGTGGTTTCTGTCAGGATGAACTGATAGGTTACTTGTGCGCCGCCGCTCAACCTTCCAATGAACTGGAGACCGGTAAAGAACGGTCAACGTCAATCCCATTGATTAATGGATTATGAAAGGTACGCAGAGTTCGGGATTTTTCCAGCGCTTGAGGCAGGGCCTTGCACGCACCCGCAAAGGTTGGGGGCAGAAACTGGAGGCCCTTTTTCAAGGACGTTCAGATCGTGAGGATGTGATGGAGGGTTTAGAGGAGATACTGATTTCAGCCGATGTAGGCATGAAGGCGACCCAGAGGCTGCTGGAGACGGTGGGGAGGCAATCATCCGTTGAATGGCGCAAGCCGGACGGGATTTCCCTTTGCTTGCAAAATGAAATTGCCCGAATCCTGACTGATGTCTCCCATGAGGTGAAAGCGCCACATCGGTATTCAGTTAAACCCTGGGTAATCCTGTTCGTTGGGGTCAACGGGGTGGGAAAAACCACCACAATCGGCAAGCTTGCTGAGCAGCACCGGAGGGATAAAAAAAGGGTACTCTTGGTGGCGGCGGATACCTTCCGCGCGGGTGCCATTGAACAGTTGGAGGTTTGGGGAAGCCGGGTGGGCGCCCAGGTGATCAAGCATCAACCGGGACAGGATCCGTCGGGGGTGGTTTTTGATGCCGTCCGTTCGGCCCAAAAAAACCAATTTGACGTAGTCCTCATAGACACGGCGGGTCGGCTTCATACTCAAATGCCGTTGCTCGAGGAGCTCAAGAAAATACGCCGGGTTCTGGACAGAGAACTTTCCGGTTCCCCCCACGAGACTCTCCTGGTTCTAGACGCCACGACAGGTCAGAACGCTTTGCAACAAGCAAAGGTTTTTAAGGAGTCACTGCAAGTCACAGGCATTGTGCTTACCAAATTGGACGGAACGGCCAAGGGAGGCGTTGTCATCGGAATCCAGGAGGAACTCAATTTACCAGTGGAGTATATCGGAGTTGGAGAGACATCGGAGGATTTGCAACCCTTCGATGCACACCGTTTTGCCGAGGCTCTGTTTGCGTAGTTCCTAGCATCTTGGCCTTTTCTGTCGATCTTGGAACCCTTGACAATGGAATTAGCCAAAACTAAACTAAAGTATTAAGTTTTTACGGGTATGGGTCCCCGGAAGTGGAAAATCTTGAACAGCTAGAAGCAAAGATTGAACAGCTCCTGGAGACGCACGAGAGGGTCAAGAAAGAGAAGAAGGAGGCGGAGAAGCGGTTACAGCAAAAAGAAACGGAATCCCATAACCTAAAGGGACAGCTTCGCCAGTATGAACGGGAACGAAGTGAGGTTCGCCAGGGATTGGAGAAAATTCTAGGTCATTTCGAACGTCTGGGTTTTCCCTAGAGAGCCAGGAGGTTTTTATGAAGAAACCAGTAGATGTGGAAATTATGGGACAGAAGTTGGTGCTCCGTAGCGAGGATGAAGAGGGTTACGTGCGGAGAGTTGCTGATTATGTGGACGACAAGATGCAAGAGGTGATCAAGGGAACTCAATCAGTGGCCAAAAGAAACGTGGCCATGTTAGCGGCGCTGAATATTGCCGATGATTACCACAGATTAAAAGAGAAATACGATGAGGTGCTAGACCGCATGGATCGTTGGTCCAAAAGGCTAGCAATCACTTTAACCAAGGAGGGTTAGAAAGGCGATTCCATTCCCCTGCTCTGTTTGTGATCCAAGGAGACAACTTAGAACCAACGAAGAAATGTAAAGGGGGCTGTCCCTTGCCGTGGCAGTCAAGCCCTCCACTTGCGGGGAAGGCTCAAGCGGTAACATGGCGTCCACCTGGTGTCCGGGTTCAAGTTGGCCCATTGACACAGCATGTGGCGGGGGAAACCAAAATCATAGGTTTGGGTGGATGAATGAGAGTTTTGGCAAATTAGGCGGAAGGATGACTTTTATCAATATTTCTGATTCACATGTTTTCCAGGTTTTACCGGCAAATGGCCCTGACGGGCATGATGAGCCACACCAGGTTTTCCCCCGCGTGAGGATTGCACGTGCAAGCGCGTTACGTCTCCCGCAGAGGGAGAGGGGAGGGCCAGGTCATGATACATATAGGTTCAGCCTAATCCAGTAGGCCAGTCACCTCCCACGAGTGCCAACCCACCACCCTCTCCTTGAGGACTCGCCGCTACCGGGGTCCATGGAGGGTACAAAGCAGAGTCTGAGAGTGAGGGCGCGTCTCCGTAGAGAGGCCTTTTTAAGCTCCGAGCTTCTCCATTGGAACCGAGCCATAGCCGATAGGGTGCTATGTCTCCCCGTCTACCTACGGTCGAAGTCTGTAGCCCTCTATAGTCCCATTGGTAACGAAGTTGATACGAGATTGATCTGTGATCATGCTCTGGGTCACGGGATGAGGGTGTTCTACCCAAAATTGAATGGAGAAGAATCTCCCTTGGCACAGGTGGAATCCTGTGAGGACTTGCAAGATGGGCCAATGGGATTTCGCGAGCCTGTGGGCACGAGTTGGTTGACGGTAGATGATCATGAGGGGTTGGTGTTGTTTGTTCCCGGTCTTGCATTTGACCTTGAGGGGAATCGTTTGGGCCGGGGCGGCGGGTGGTACGACCGGGTCCTTGCGGGTCTTGGAAAAGCGGTAAAGCGGGTAGGCTTGGCCTACGAATTCCAGATCATGGAAAGGTTGCCCGTGGAGGCCTGGGATCAGAAAGTTCACCAGATTGTAACGGAAAAGAGGGTTGTGGATTGTGGGAATTTGGAGTCCCAATCGGGTTACGTTTTTTAAATTTATCCCTTAGGGAAGAAGGGGGGTGATCGGTTATGGAAAGTATAAATCTGTTGTATGGCGGCTTAGGTATTGTCCTGGGCGTATTATTGACACTGGGTATTTTCTGGATCCGCAGGAGGCAGCGCTTGGCCCAGATGGAGTTGGCGGAAAGTACTGCGACTCGCATCGTTGATGAGGCAAAAAAAGAGGCTTCTGCCATCAAAAGAGAGGGGGAGATCCAGGCCAAGGATGGAATCCTGCAGGCCAGGGTTGAATTTGAGAAGGAGGTTCGGGAGGCCCGTAATGAAATTCAGTCGCTGGAAAAGAAGCTGACGCAAAGGGAGGGAGGGCTGAGTAAACGAGCCGATACCGTGGAGAAGCGAGAGTCTGAAATCGGCAGACGGGAGAGTTTCATCCAAGGGAAAGAAAAGGCGGTAGATGAAAAGGAGATCGAATTGAGACGCCTCATTGATGAAGCGAGGAACCAGATGGAACGGTTGGCGGGCATGAGTCGTGATGAAGCCAAGAAGGGCCTTGTCGATCAGATAGTAGAGGAAGCCAGGCATGAAGCCGCCAAGCGCATTCGTGTGATTGAAGAGGAAGCCAAAGAGGAGGCGGACCAGAGATCGAAAAAAATTGTCACCCTCGCCATCGAACGATTGGCGGGCGATTTTGTCGCCGAGCGTACGGTTTCCGTGGTCCCTTTGCCTAGCGATGATATGAAGGGGAGGATCATTGGCCGTGAGGGTAGGAACATTCGAGCTCTGGAGGCGGCCACCGGGATCGACCTAATCGTTGACGACACCCCTGAGTCGGTCATTATTTCGGGTCACAATCCCATTAGGCGGGAAATAGCACGCCTGTCACTGGAAAAACTGATCTCCGACGGGCGTATTCATCCGGGCCGAATCGAGGAGGTGGTGCGAAAGTCCGAACAGGAGTTGGACGAGAACATCCGTGAGGCAGGTCAAAAAGCCATATTCGATGTGGGGATTCACGGGATTCACCCGGAGCTCATCAAGTTAGTAGGGAGGCTCAAATACCGTTACAGCTACGCTCAAAATGTGCTCCTACACTCCATTGAAGCGGCTTTTATCTGTGGCGTGATGGCTGCGGAGCTGGGTTTAAATGAGAAACAGGCGAAACGCGCTGCCTTGCTTCACGACATCGGTAAAGCCGTGGATCACGAAGTAGAGGGGTCCCACGCGATCATTGGCGCCGAATTGGCCCGCAGATTTGGAGAGTCTCCCAAAATTATCAATGCCATTGCCGCCCACCACGAGGAGGTCAAGGCGGAGACCATCTTGGCACCGCTGGTGGATGCCGCAGATGCCATTTCAGGGGCTCGCCCCGGGGCGCGACGTGAGATGATTGAAACCTACGTCCGGCGACTGGAAGAGCTGGAACGTATCAGCAATTCATTCCAGGGAGTGGAGAAGTCATACGCGGTCCAGGCGGGCAGAGAAGTGAGGATCATTGTTCAGAGCAATGTGGTTACCGATGAACAAGCAGCTCAGATGTCCCGCGAGGTGGCCAAAAAAATTGAGAGTGAAATGACCTATCCGGGGCAGATCAAAGTTACAGTCGTTCGGGAGGTTCGGACCGTAGATTACGCACGATAGTCGGCCAACGTGCTCGCGACCGTGTTCGTGGAGCGGGTCCGTGCTTGAAGCACGTATTTCAACACGATCACGAACAGGAGAGTGTTCAGGGGCGCGAATAACGAACACGAGTGTTTATGCGTATATTGGTTCTAGGAGATGTGTTTGGACGGCCAGGACGCAGCGCTATCCGAGAGCTTGTACCGTCACTCATCACAAGCGAAAGCGTCGATCTAGCCATGGCAAACGCGGAGAATGCCTCCGGGGGCATGGGTGTGGACGTCAGGAGCGCCGAGGAGCTGTTCTCGGGGGGAATCCACGTCCTCACTTCGGGAAACCATATTTGGAAGAAAAAGGAAATTTTTCCCTATATGGAAGAAAACCCCCGGCTCCTTCGCCCTGCCAACTATCCCCCTGGTACGCCGGGTCGTGGCTGGTATGAGTGGGAAGGTCCCGGTGGGCTGCGTGTCCTTGTAATCAATCTCGAAGGGAGGGTCTTCATGCGGAACCTGGAGGACCCGTTCCGCTGTGTGGACAAACTCCTTCAAGAGCACAGGCCGTACTCTCCAGTGGTCTTGGTGGATATGCACGCGGAAGCCACTTCAGAGAAAATCGCCATGGGATGGTTTTTGGATGGGAGGGTCTCATTGGTCTATGGCACTCACACCCATGTTCAGACGGCGGATGAGCGAATCCTGCCAGGCGGGACGGCCTATATCACGGATCTCGGCATGTGCGGTCCCCTGGATTCTGTTATCGGAGTGGAAAAAGATATTATCATAGAGGGCTTCTTGAGCCAGCTCCCGCTTCGATTCGAGGTGGCTCGGGATAACGTGGTCTTACAAGGAATCCTGTTGGATGTGGACGAGGATTCCGGCAAGGCGAGGAGCATCCGGCGCATTCGTGTGCCCTGGAAGAAAAAA